>NZ_CP029481.1:0-2400000 GCF_003151255.1 Microvirga sp. 17 mud 1-3 | reverse complement strand
GGGCAGAGGCCGAGAAGGAGATGGCCGCCGCCGCCCGCCTCGGCGCCCGCTTCGTCGCCATGGGCGAGCCCGATTATCCGAAGGCGCTCCAGGCCGTCGACACGGCGCCGCCGCTCATCGCCGTGCGTGGCTCGGGCGAGATCTTCGCCCGTCCTGCCGTCGCCATCGTCGGCTCGCGCAACGCCTCCGCGGCCGGGCTCGCCTTCGCGGAGCGCCTCGCGCGTCAGCTCGGCGAGGCCGGCTACGTAGTCGTCTCGGGCCTCGCCCGCGGCGTCGATACCCGCGCCCACCGGGCGGCCCTCGATCCGGGTACGGTCGCAGTCCTCGCAGGCGGGCATGACCGGATCTATCCGTCCGAAAATGCGCCGCTTGTCGATGCCATTCTGGACCGGGGCGGGGCTGTGGTCTCCGAGATGCCGTTCGGCTGGGAGCCCCGCGGCCGGGACTTCCCGCGCCGGAACAGGATCGTCTCGGGCCTGTGCTACGGCGTGGTGGTGGTCGAGGCGGCGCGCCGCTCCGGCTCGCTGATCACGGCGCGCTTCGCCCTCGAGCAGGGACGCGAGGTCTTCGCCGTGCCGGGCTCGCCTCTGGACCCCAGGGCCGAAGGAACGAACGACCTGATCCGCGAGGGCGCAACCCTCTGCGCGGGGATCGAGCACATCACGGCCGTGCTGGAGCCCCTCGTGGCGACGGGCTGGCGTCCCGATTCCGGCGCCGAGGAGCCGCGTTCTCGTGTCGTCTCCGAGGAACTCTGGGACGAACTCGACCTGCCGGACGTTCCGCGACCGCCCCTTGGAGCTGTCTTCGATGATCGGGGGGGCGAGGTGAGGGACGAGCGCCAGGACGGCCCGGCACGGGTGGAGCTGATCGACCTGCTCGGGCCCTCCCCAGTTCCGGTGGACGACCTCGTCCGCCTGTCGGGCCTGCCGATCGGGCAGGTTCAGACGACCTTGCTGGAGCTGGAGATTGCCGGGCGCCTCGAGCGCCATGGCGGCAATGCGGTCTCGCTGATCGCAAGCCGCTGAGGCTCAGCCTCGGCGGGCACTGCCCTGGACGGCTCGGGTCGCCTCCAGGCGGGCCATATCGAGCAGATAGGCCAGGAGGTCCAGGTTCGAGCGCCGGGCGAGGAAAGACAATTCCGCCGTGAATTCCGCGATGTACTGAGCCGTCTCGGCCGTGGGCGCATGGATGCCCGGGGCGCCGGACGTCTCCGTATCGGCTGGCGAGGGGGCTGGGCTGGCGCGGAGCGGAGGCTTGGACATGGAGCGCGTTCGCTGACCTGTTTGGAGAGGGTTGCGCTTAGATAGCAGCACAACCCGTAATATTACAAGATCGCGTATTAGCGCATAAGTTGTAAAAGGTCAGAGAAAGGCAATCAGCACGGGCAGCGAGACAGCCGCGACCAGAAGCTGGAGGATCAGGATCTCGGCCATCAGCGGCGCATTCCCGCCCATCTGGCGTGCCAGGACATAGGCGGAGCTCGCCGAAGGCACTGATGCGGCAATGACCGTGACGGCGATATCGTCACCCGTGACACCGCTGAGTCTGGCGAGGCCGACGGCGACCAGCGGCAGGACAAGGAGCTTGAGCACGGTGGAGACCGCATGAGCTACACCTGGGCGGGCGAGGCGGCGGATTTCGAAACCCGCGCCGACCACTAGAAGCCCCGCAGCCAGGGCCGACCGGCCGAGGAGGTCCACATAGCCGACGAGAGGCTTGGGCAGAGGCGGGACAAGAAAATTGAGGGCGAGGCCCACCACGCAGGACCAGATCAGGGGATTGGACGCCACCATGCGCAGGATTTCCCGGGGACTGTGCCGGGGGCGGCCCGCATAGCGGATGAACACCGAAATCGCGAGCAGGTTGAGAAGCGGCACCATGGCCGCGACCGCAACCGCGATCAGCGCCACGCCGCGCTCGCCGTAGAGGCTGCCCGCGATGGCGAGCGCTACGAAGGTGTTCCAGCGGGTGGCGCCCTGGAACACGGACGTGAAGCTCGGCCCATCGACGCCGAACTTCCGCTCTAGGAGCGGTCTGAGGGCGAGAGCGAGGGCACTCACGATCAGGATGGCTGCGACGAGAGACCCGCCGACGCCTGCGATCGGGACGGAGTGCAGGTCGGCGCGCGCCAGCGTGTCGATGAACAAAGCTGGGAAGAACACCACATAGGTGACCCGCTCCAGCCCCATCCATTGCTTGTCGTCGACGAAGCCGGTGGCGCGGCAGAGCCAGCCGGTGGCGATGATGAGAAAGGTCGGGACCAGGCTGGCGAGAACGGCGGACATGGGAAGCCGGATAGGGGAAGGGCACGAGGCGCTTAGACCGGATCGACGCCTGCGGCAAGCGGCCGGTGAAGCTTCCTCCGCAGCTTGCTGGAAAATGCGAAGCTCACCATGGACAGGCGGGCCGGACTGGGCCAGTGTCCCGACCCGTTTACCCGAGGCGATCATGATCCCGGTCACCGACACCATCGCGCTCGACGAATCCGAGATCGACGAGACGTTCATCCGCGGCTCCGGGCCGGGCGGGCAGAACGTCAACAAGGTCGCGACCGCCGTGCAGCTGCGCTTCGACGCGCGGCGCTCCCGCTCCCTGCCGGACCAGGTCGCCATCCGCCTGATGAAGCTCGCCGGGAGCCGCCTCACCACCGACGGCGTCATCGTGATCACGGCCCAGCGCTTCCGCACCCAGGAGCGCAACCGGGAGGACGCCCTCCAACGGCTCGTCGACCTGATCCGCCAGGCCACCGAGGTGCCGAAGCCCCGCCGCAAGACCAAGCCGACACTCGCGTCGAAACAGCGCCGGCTGGAGACGAAGTCCCGGCGCTCGGAGATCAAGAAGGGGCGGGGATCCAAGCCGGGATTTGAGTGACGAGCGGTTTTAAAAGTATTGAAGCCCGGCAAGATGCGCCTGACTTCCCAGTCTTCCGACAGGAAGCGCAGGGCACCCGAAGGCGCCCCGAGGCAGCCTTCATCAGATGATGAAGAAGTCCTTTTCGGTCAGCGCCAACCCTTTCGTCAGAGCCGCGATCTTCACGGGATCCGCCCCGCCTTTTCCGTCGGGATCGTAATACAGGGCGCCGTTCGTCTTGTTGTAGATGATCCGGTCATTGGCATCGTGTGCCGCGGTCCCAACCCAGAAGGCTGCTTTGGAGAGAGCGACCGGATCGCTCATAGAGCCCTTCTTGCCGAGCCCGGTAAAGATCTTGTGGCTTAGGTAGATGCTGTCATCGACGGGGGAAAAGTCGGCGATCTTATCGAAATTGGTCTGGCGATTGGGCTTCAGGTCGAAGACGAAAACATCTTTGCCTTCCCCGCCGGAAAGAATGTCGTTACCGCTCTTGCCGTTGATGATGTCATCACCGCCGTTGCCGTGGATGACATCCACCAGGCTGTCTCCCGTAAGGACCTCGCCCTTGTCATCGCCCACCGTGGTCCGGCTCAAACGGAATTCACGGCCCTGGATGCCAGTCGTGTTGCCTCCGGATTCCCGCTCGACCGTCCAGGTGGCGACGAATTTTCCTGCGGAGAGGCCAGCCAGGGATGCCTCCGACTCGCCGCGCGAGGAAGCGGCGAGGTCGACCACATCGGTCAGCGCCTTCCCTTGGGAATCGAGGACGCGCCCCTGAATGTTCGTGTCCGAACCGGTGTGGTTGGTCCAACTGACCACGATGGCATCGTTGGAAAGGGTCGTGATATTCGGATCGCCCTGAATTCCAGCCTGGATGCCGGTGCTGCTATTGGCCGCCGTGCCGACGTGAAGGGCCTCGGTTCTGGGAGTGCCATCCGCGTTGTAGATGCGTGTCACGATGTCCCAATCCTTTTGGGTTGGGCCGAGATCGAGAGGCGTCACATAGGTGACGGCGAACCCGCCGTCACGCAGCCCGACCGCCTTGATACTTTGTTTAACGGTCACGGGGTTCGCGTCGTAGCTAGAAGCGGTATAATGGGCTGCCAGATCATGCGTGGTGATCGGCACGGCCTTCTTGTCGAGGGCGCGGCCATTGGCGTCGAACCTCTGGAAATAATAGATCAGACCCAGGGCCAACTCGTCTGACGAGGCGACGGACACAAAGCCGCCCTTGGAGAGGCTCGCGACGGACTGGGAGGTCGGTAGGTCGATGCCGCCCATCGTGTCCTGAATTCGGATCAGCTCGCCGACCTTTGTGCCAGCAGCATTGAAGCGTTGCGCATAGAAATGAGCGGTTTCGGACCAGCCCCTCATCCATGAAGCGACGTAGCCGCCTTTCACAAGCGTTACATCCGGATGCATGGAGCCTTGGTAAGACGAACCTTGCTTATAGCCGCGATCCAGAAAAAACTCTTCGTTATCCTGGCCCGTTGCATCGAGTATATTCCCACGAACCTTCCAGTTGTTGGAATCCACATTGGAATGGTCATCGTAAAGGGTAACGATTTTCCTGTTGGACAGCGAAATCGTCGCCGGGTCCAACTGCGTACCGGATGTTGTCGTATTCACTTTGAATTCATGGGAGATGGCTCGACCGCTTTCGCTGAATGACCGGCCGTCCACGGAGGTGCCGATGCTGGTGTTGAAGGCGACATGAAAGCCCCCTTCAGGTCCCCCGAGGCGCGTGACATCCGAGTGAGACTGATTTCCGGCTGCTTTACTGTTGATGCGCAGCACAGACGTTACGGGAGAGAAACTATACGTCGCGTTAGCCATTTGGATCTCGCTTAAGGGAAAGTGGGTTTATTAAATGTTATATCTATAAATAGCCCACATATAGCCAACGATATATTAATTCAATAGAGTTTTACACTGACATTCAAAAACCTGAGTAGGATGATTAAATTCACAGATTGTTTCCTCGCCAAGTTGAGGTTTTTATATTTCTGAATGAGAGGTTGTGCTTTCTTGCTGCCTCGGTGCTCGACATCGAGAAGGCAAGCGCAGCCTGCGGCCTGGACCGGAAAATCCTTTACGCCTCCATATTCGGACGCGAGCGCGTGCCCTTTGGCGACCGATGCCTAAAGATTTCATTAGTATTTAAATCAGGAATAACATCTTCGGACGTTACGTAATGCGCGTGCTGGAAAGACCGTTATTCCTTGCCGCTGCACCGGCAATCCCAGCCGGGCAATATCGCTAACCATCCGTTCCCTTCGGTGGATAGGCATGCCCCTGGCCTTTGAAATCTGTGACCGTGTAGTGGCCGCCTTCGTCCTGAAGTGCGTCGGGGCCGATGACGGCTTTCCCGTGCCCGCCGGGAATGTCGAGGATGTAGGTCGGTTGGCACAGGCCGGAGATCCGGCCGCGCAGGGCGGCCACCAGGGCGCGGCCCTCCTCGATCGACAGGCGGAAATGACTCGTGCCGGGCGCGAGGTCCGGGTGGTGGAGGTAGTAGGGCTTGACGCTCGTCTCCACGAAGGCGCGCATGAGGGCGGCGAGCACGGCCGGGTCGTCGTTGACCCCGCGAAGGAGGACGGACTGGCTCAGCATTGCGATGCCGGAATCGATCAGGCGGGCGCAGGCCGCACGGGCCTCCTCCGTCAGCTCCCGCGGATGGTTGGCGTGGAGGGCCACGTAGGTCGTCTTGCGGCTGGCCTTAAGAGCCTCGATCAGTGCCCCGTCGACCCGCTCGGGCTCGACCACGGGAACACGCGTATGAAAACGCACGACCTTCACGTGCGCGATTCCGGCGAGCCTTTCGGTGATCTCAGCAAGCCGGCGCGGGGAAAGGACAAGTGGGTCACCCCCCGTGAGGATGACCTCCCAGATCTCCGGATGCGCCGCGATATAGGCGAAAGCCGCGTCCATGGCCTCCGGCGAGAGGGTGCCGAGCCCCTGCGGTCCCACCATCTCGCGTCGGAAGCAGAACCGGCAATAGACCGGGCAGACATGCACGGCCTTGAGCAGGACCCGGTCGGGATAGCGGTGGACGATCCCCTCCACGGGGCTATGGGGCAGGTCTCCGATAGGGTCCTGCCGTTCTTCCGGAGTCGTCACGAGTTCCGCGGCGTCCGGCACGAACTGGCGTGCGATGGGATCGGCAGGATCATCGCGGTCGATCAGGGCTGCCATCGCAGGAGTAATCGCCACCGCATAGCGGGCGCCGACGCGTGCCGCATCCTCCGCCCGCTCCACCGGAAGGAGGCCTGCTTTCACCAGCTCGGCCGGGCTGCGCAGGGTCCTCGCATTCGCCGTCATGGCGCCGTCTCCGCCACGGGCGCCCAGATCACCTGGTCGATGCGGGAGGCGCCGGTCGCCAGCATCACGAGCCGGTCGAAGCCGAGCGCGATGCCGCTCGCCTGGGGCATCAGGGTGAGGGCGGCCAGGAAATCCTCGTCCAGCGGGTAGCTTTCCCCATAGACGCGCATCTTCTCGGCCATTTCGGCCTGGAAACGGCGGCGCTGCTCGGCCGGATCGGTCAGCTCCCCGAAGGCGTTGGCGAGCTCGACCCCGCAGGCATAGAGTTCGAACCGCTCCGCCACCCGCTGGTCGCCGGAGGCCGGACGGGCGAGGGCCGCTTCCGCAACCGGATACTCGTCCAGGATCGTGGCCCGCTCCAGGCCGAGATGCGGCTCGACCTTCTCGACGATGACCCGGCTGAAGAGGTCGGCCCAGGTATCGTCCGCCGCGACCCGCAGGCCCGCTTCCTCGAGGGAGGCGGCGAGGCGCTCCCGGTCGGTCGCACCGCTCCGGTCGATGGAGGCCAGGAGATCGATGGAAGCGTAGCGCCGGAAGGCCTCCGCGACGCTCAGGCGCTCCGGTTCCTCGAAGGGATCCACCGTCCGACCTCGGTACGTGAGCGTGCGGGTGCCGGCCTTCTCGGCCGCGAGACCGAGGAGTTCGGCACAGTCCCGCATCAGGGCCTCGTAGGTCTCGCCCGACCGGTACCATTCGAGCATGGTGAATTCCGGATGGTGCAGGGGGCCGCGCTCCCGGTTGCGATAGACATGGGCGAAGCAGGCGATCCGCGTCTCGCCGGCGGCCAGGAGCTTCTTGCAGGCGAATTCCGGCGAGGTGTGCAGATAGAGCGGGGTTGCGGCGCCGCCCATGCCGACGGCCTCGGTCGCGAAGGCATGGAGATGGGCCTCATTGCCGGGCGAGACCTGGAGCGTGGCCGTATCGACCTCGATGAAATCGCGCTCCTCGAAAAAGCGCCGGAAGGCAGCCTGGATCCGGTTGCGGGCCAGGAGAAACGGGCGCCGGTCCGCATGGACATGGGGCGTCCACCAGGGGGAGGCAGCGGGCTGGGCGTTGGTCCGTTCCAAGGGTTTGTCTCAGGGGGTTGTGCGGTCAGGCTGGCGATTTTCGCGAAGATAGGCTAGTTGCGGCACCGAATAACATTTTCGAGCGTCCCTCGGGGGCTGGATTGCCGGCCTCGGGACGCGCCTATCTGTCACAAGGAAAGCTTCCCGTGAAGGTCATTGCCTCAACGCTCCGCAAAGGCAACGTCGTCGACATCGACGGCCGGCTCTATGTGGTCCTTACCGCCCAGAACATCCATCCCGGCAAGGGCACCCCGGTGACCCAGCTCGACATGCGCCGGATTTCCGACGGCGTGAAGGTCTCCGAGCGCTACCGCACCACTGAGCAGGTCGAGCGGGCCTTCGTGGAGGATCGCGAGCACACCTTCCTGTACGAGGACGGCGAGGGCTTCCACTTCATGAACCCGGAGACCTACGACCAAGTGGCCGTTCCGGAGGACATCATCGGCGACCAGAAGCCCTACCTCCAGGAAGGCATGGCCGTGATGCTCTCGACCCATAACGGCGTTCCGATCGCCATCGAGCTGCCGGCCCGCGTTACCCTCGAGATCACCGAGACCGAGCCGGTCGTGAAGGGCCAGACTGCCTCCTCGTCCTACAAGCCCGCCATGCTGTCGAACGGCGTGCGCACCATGGTGCCGCCCCATATCCAGGCTGGCACCCGCGTGGTCATCATGACCGAGGACGGCTCCTACGTAGAGCGCGCGAAGGACTAAGCCGGCTTTGCGTCCTCCTGGCGTTTCGCCGGGAATCCTTTCTTGAAGGATGGGCTTTTTCGGTGAATTTTCGCCGGAAGCCCATCCTTTTTTATTCCAAGGTGAATCGTTCCCATGGCCAGCGCCGCCCTGAACCCCATCAATCCCCTGATCGCGGATGTCGGGAGCCCTCCGATCCCGGAGGCGCAGGCCTGGACAAAGCGCTATGACGGGTCCCGCGGCCCGCTCATCAACCTGTCCCAGGCCGTGCCCGGGAATGCGCCGCATCCGGGGATGCTGGAGCGCCTTGCCGCCTCGGCAGGCTCCCCGGCCGGTGCGCAATATGGGCCCATCGACGGCGATTCCGGCCCGCGGGAGGCCTATGCGGCCGAGCTGTCGCGGATCTACGAAGGGCCGATTGCGCCTGCCGACACGGCCATCACGGCCGGTTGCAACATGGCCTTCTTCGCCGTCATGATGCTCCTCGCCCGCCAGGGTGACGCAGTGCTGCTGCCCACTCCCTGGTACTTCAACCACCAGATGAGCCTCGACATGCTGGGAATCGAGGCCAAGCCCCTCCCATGTCGGCCGGAGGCGGGATTCGTGCCGCGGGTCGAGGATGCCGAGGCCCTGATCGACGACAAGGTGAAGGCCCTCGTCCTCGTCACGCCCAACAACCCGACTGGCGCCGTCTATCCGGCTCACGTGATCGAAGCCTTCGCGGACCTGTGCCGTCGGCGCGGGATTTATCTCGTTATCGACGAGACTTATCGGGATTTCCTGCCAGCCGGCATCAACCGCGCCCACGGTCTGTTCGCGACACCCAACTGGCGCCCGACCGTGATCCAGCTCTACTCGTTCTCCAAATCCTATGCGATTCCCGGCCACCGCATGGGCGCCGTCGTGGCGGATGCGGGGCTGATCGAGCAATTGGGGAAGATCCTCGACTGCATCCAGATCTGCGCACCGCGCACCGCGCAGGCGGCTTTGCCCTGGGCCATCGACGCTCTGCGGGACTGGCGCGAGGCCAACCGGGCCGAGATCAACGTGCGTGCGGCCACGTTCCATCGCGCCCTGGAGCCGCTGCCCGAGTGGAAGATCGAATCGGTCGGCGCCTATTTCGCCTATCTTCGACACCCCTTTGCGGGCGTATCCTCCCAAGCCGTCGCCGAAAAGCTCGCCACGGAGCGCGGCGTCCTGTGCCTGCCGGGAAGCTATTTCGGACCGGGGCAGGAGGGGCACCTGCGCGTCGCCTTCGCCAATGTGGGCGCTGATATTCTCACCGATCTGACCGACCGCTTCCGCGGATTGTCCGTCTGAGACTCTCCCTCTGCGCCGTCCAAAACGCATCCCCGACCCTTGGCAGAGTGTCAAAGGGGTTGTTACTCTTCGGGCCAAACAGGCATCCGTTCGATGCCGGGGATGTAGTTTTGACCGTTAAATACGATGCGATCGCCGAGGCAGAGGGGGACAGACCGAATCCGCTCGCGGACCGCGTGAAGGATGTGCCGTGGCGCGGGGATCGTCCGCTTGGGGTCGCGGGGCGGCGGAATGGACGCCGTCGTTCCGCGCGCAGCTATGCGGCCCTGGATCTCGGCACCAACAATTGCCGGCTGCTCATCGCCGAGCCCGCTCATTCCGGGTTTCGGGTCGTGGACGCGTTCTCGCGGATCGTGCGTCTCGGCGAGGGTCTGGGATTCGGCAATCACCTGAGCGAGGACGCGATCGAGCGGACGCTCGACGCCCTGCGCATCTGCCGTGACAAGATGGCCGCAAAAGGCGTGAGGCGTGCCCGTCTCGTAGCCACGGAGGCGTGCCGTCTTGCGACCAACGGTCTCGCTTTCGTGGAGCGGGTGCGCGCCGACCTGGATTTGGAACTCGAAATCGTTGACCGGAAGACCGAGGCGTATCTTGCCGTCACGGGCTGTGCCTCCCTGGTCGATCCGAGGGCCGAATCCGTCATTGTCTTCGATATCGGTGGCGGCTCGACCGAGATCGCCTGGCTCGACGGGCAGGCACCGCATATGTTCGCCGATCCCTGCAAGCGCATCCGCGCCTGGGATTCGTTGCCTGTGGGCGTCGTGACCCTGGCTGAACGTCACGGGGGCATCGACGTGACGCCCGAGAGCTTCGAGGCCATGGTCGAGGAGGTTACCGAACTCCTGCTCGACTTTGCGCTGGTGGCGGCGGAGGCCGGGAGGGCGCCGAATTTTCACCTGCTCGGCACGTCCGGCACGGTCACAACCGTCGGCGGCATCCATCTCGGCCTTCCCCGCTATGACCGGCGGCGGGTGGATGGTATGTGGATGCGGAACCGGGACATCACGGCGGTCATTGAGGGCCTGCTCGGATCCGATTTCCAGGAGCGCGCCGCCAATCCTTGCGTCGGCCGCGACAGGGCGGATCTCGTCCTTGCGGGCTGCGCCATCCTGGAGGCGATCCGGCGGGCTTTTCCCTCGGACCGCCTGCGCATCGCCGACCGAGGGCTGCGCGAAGGAATTTTGATGAACATGATGCGTGAAGACAGCGTATGGCGGGAGAACCGTCGGTGAGTACTCCAAAGTCCGGAGCAGGGTCGCGCACCCTCAAGCAGCGCGTGAAGACTGCCAACAAGCGCTCGCTCTCGTCCCAGAAGTGGCTCGAGCGGCAGCTGAACGACCCATATGTGGCGCGGGCGAAGCGCGAGGGTTACCGCTCGCGGGCGGCTTACAAGCTCCTGGAGATCGACGAGAAGTACCACATCCTGAAATCCGGTCAGCGGGTGGTCGATCTCGGCGCCGCGCCCGGCGGCTGGTCGCAGATCGCGGCCCGCAAGGTGGGCGAGAAGGGCCGGGTCGTGGGAATCGACCTCCTGCCCATCGACCCGATGCCGGGGGTAGAGTTCGTGCAGCTCGACTTCCTGGACGAGTCCGCACCCGACAAGCTCATTGAGATGCTCGGCGGGCCGGCCGACATCGTCATGTCTGACATGGCCGCCAACACGACTGGCCACAAAAAGACGGATCACCTGCGCATCATGGGGCTTGCGGAGGCCGCTATCGCGTTTGCGCGGGAGATCATGGCACCGGGCGGCGTGTTCATCGCCAAGGTCTTCCAGGGCGGCACCGAGAGCCAGCTTCTCGCCGATCTCAAGCGCGATTTCGCCACGGTTCGGCACGTGAAGCCGGCGGCGAGCCGCGCCGACTCGTCGGAACTCTATGTGATGGCCACCGGTTTCCGGGGCGGTGCTGACAGGTCGCCTTTGTCCTGAAGCACCATTTTCGGGCCGGCCACGAAGGGCAGGAGGGCAGGGCATGGTTCACAGGATCGGCATCATCGGCTTCGGCAAGATCGCGCAGGATCAGCACCTGCCGGCCATCCGCGCCAATCCGAACCTCGAGCTCACCGCCGTGGCCAGCCAGCGCGGCCTCAAGCCGGACGAGGCACGGCACACCTTCACGGATTACCGGGAGATGCTTCGTGAGGTGACGGACCTCGACGCGGTCGCGATCTGCACACCTCCACAGGTGCGCCACCTCATCGCGCGGGATGCGTTGGAAGCCGGAAAACATGTCCTCCTCGAAAAGCCCCCTGCTGCCACGTTGAGCGAACTCGAGGATCTTCGCCGACTTGCGAACGAAATGCGCAAGGTCGTCTTCACCACATGGCACGCCCAGTATAACCGGGGCGTGGACGTAGCCCGCGACGCCTTGGCAGGGCGCACGGTCCGGCGCCTCCTCGTCACCTGGAAAGAGGACGTGCGGCACTGGCATCCCGGCCAGCAATGGATCTGGGAGGCGGGCGGATTCGGCGTGTTCGATCCGGGCATCAACGCCCTGTCTATCGTGACCAAGATCATGCCGACGCCCGTCTTCATCCGGCAGGCGGACCTCGCGTTCCCGGCCAACCGGGATGCGCCCATCGCGGCAGACCTGCGCCTGTCGACCGGCCCGGAGGACACGGATCTGCAGGCCGTGTTCGACTGGCGGCAGACCGGGCCGCAGACCTGGGATATCGAGGTCGATTGCGTCGGCGGGCCTCTGCTCAAGCTCTCCCATGGCGGCAGCCGCCTGGAGATCGACGGCTCCCTCGTGGTGGAGGAAGAATCCGAAGAATACCCGGCCATATACCGCCGCTTCGAGACCCTGCTGGCCGAGGGACGGTCGGAGGTGGACGACGCTCCCTTCCGCCTCGTCGCCGACGCCTTCATGCTCGGCCGCCGCATCCAGGTTGAGGCTTTCGAGGACAATCCTCCCCACTGACCTTGGGTGTTCGTCAGAAAGCGCCGACCTACTCTCCTCCCACTTGTGGAGAGGGAACCAGGTCACGCAGCGCCCCAGCTATGCTGAAGACATTCACCGTCGCCTCTCCCTCGAAGCGACGCGGGCAACTCTCAGCCGAGGTGCTTCTTCAGGAAGGCCACCGTGCGGTTCCAGGCGAGGTCGGCTGCTGCCTTGTCGTAGCGGGCTTCGTTGGTGTCGTTGTTGAAGGCGTGGTTCGCGCCTTCGTAGACATAGAGCTCGTAGGTCTTGCCGGCGTGCTTGAGGGCCGCTTCATAGGCCGGGATGCCCGCGTTGATGCGCTCGTCGAGCCCCGCGTAATGGAGCAGGAGAGCAGCCTTGATCTTCGGCACGTCCTCGGCCTTCGGCTGGGCGCCGTAATAGGCGACACCGGCGGAAAGGTCCGGATCCGCCACCGCGAGGTTGTTGACTGCGCCACCGCCCCAGCAGAAGCCGACCGCGCCGACCTTGCCGTTGCCGTCGGGCAGGGCCTTCAGATAGGCCACGGCCGCCTTGCCGGCGGCGATCACGTCCGGCTGCTTGAGCTGGCCGATCATCTCCCGGCCCTTGTCTTCATCAGCCGGCGTGCCGCCCATGGGCGACAGGTAATCGAGGCCGAGCGCAATGAAGCCTTCGGTCGCCACCCGGCGCGTGACATCCTTGATATGCGGGTTGAGGCCCCGGTTCTCGTGGATCACGAGGACGGTCGGGAGTTTGCCGCCGGCGGATTTCGGACGGACGAGGTAGCCTTTGAGCCCCTGAACGCCGGGAATGTCGACAGTCGTGGCGGCGATGCGCGGGTCCTTCTCGTCTACCGTGTCTGCCCTGGCGTAGTCGTTCTGCAGGATGGGCAGGAGGGCAGCGGCTGCCGCGGCGCTTCCGGCAAGGCTCGTCAGCTTGTCGAGGAAGGCGCGGCGGTTCATGCCGCCATGGGTGAAGTGGTCGTAGAGATCGATGATGCGCTGGTCCATGGCGGCCCTCCGGTTCCCGAACGAATGGGAATATTAAGGCGCCCGGGTGCCGTCGCCCAGGCCGGTCGCCGGCTGGAGCTTCAAAGATTTGTGACCGGACATCTCGGCCCCCGCATCGTGCGGCAGGCGCATGAACGCGAAGGTCGAAAGCGTGGCCACCCCGGCCACGATCCAGAAGGCCGGTCCGAAATCATGCGCCACGATGGTGGACGACCCGTGGAATTCCGAGGCAGCCTCGAGCGCGAAGGCGCCCAGCGCCACGCCCATGCTGAGGGCGAGCTGCTGCGAGACGCTCGACAGGCTGGTGGCGTAGCTCATGTCCCGGTTCGAAATGTCCGCGAACGCGAGGGCATTGATGCTCGTGAACTGGAGCGACCGGAAGCATCCGCCGATGAACAGGATGATCATGATCAGCCAATGGGGTGTCGAGGGGGTGAAGAACCCGTTGGTCGCGATGAAGGCTCCACCAATGACCGCATTGATGGTCAGGAGGCGCTTAAACCCGACCTGTTCGAGGATGCGCTTCGCCATGGTCTTCATGAACAGGGCGCCCACGGCCGCGATGAAGGTGAGCGAGCCGGACGCAAGCGGCGAGAGGCCGAATCCGACCTGGAGCATCAAAGGCAGGAGAAACGGAATGGCCCCGACGCCGACCCGGAACAGGGAGCCGCCCGTCACGCTTGCCCGGAAGGTCTTGATCTTGAAGAGGTCGAGCCGGAGGACCGGATGGGGCGTGCGCCGGGCATGGCGGATGAAGAGGAGGATGCCCAAGGCCCCGATCAGCGCGCAGGCCAGCGAGACGGAGGGCGGGATCAGGTGGCGCCCGCCCGACGCGAAGCCGAGCATCAGAAGGGCGAATCCCGCTCCGGCCAGGAGAAAGCCGACGAAATCGAAGGGCGGCGTCTCCTCTTCCTTGATCTCGGGGACGAAGATCGTTGCCAGCACGATGCCGAGGATGCCGATGGGGATGTTGATGAAAAAGATCCAGCGCCAGTCGAAGTAGGTGGTGATGAAGCCGCCTAAGGGAGGTCCGGCGATGGGCCCAATCAGGGCCGGAATGGTCAAGGTCGCGAGGGCCTGGACCACCTCGTTGCGCGGTACGCTGCGCAAGAGGACGAGGCGCCCGACCGGCACCATCATGGCGCCGCCCATGCCCTGAATGAAGCGGGCGAGGACGAAGCCGCCGAGCGATCCGGCCGCGGCGCAGGCCAGGGAGCCGGCCATGAAGACCGCGATGGCGGCCCGGAAGATCGTCTTGGAGCCGAACCGGTCGGCCATCCAGCCCGAGATCGGGATGAAGATCGCAAGCCCTACCAGATAGGAGGTGAGCGCCAGCTTGAGCGCGATGGGATCCTCGCCGATATCCTGCGCAATCATGGGCAGCGAGGTGGCGATCACGGTCGAGTCCGTGTTCTCCATGAAAAGCGCTGTCGCGATGATGAGAGGCAGGAGGCGGGATTGGCGCATGACCTTTGGCAATTACCCGCAAGTGGGCCGCTTGCCTAGCGGGTCCGTCGCACGGCAGATCTTCTTTTCCAACAGGGTTTTACCGCTTTGCGAATAGGGCCGCCCATGCTACGGACCCTCGCCAACTCGTCGCCGCTGCCCCGGCGCCCCATTCTCGAAAACCAGGAGTTGGCCATGGCCTCAATCGCCGATCGTTTCATCGAGGGATTGACCTTCGACGATGTGCTGCTGCGGCCCGGACGCTCCGAGGTCATGCCCAGCGAGGTGGAGCTGGCCACCCAGCTCACCCAGTCCATCCGCCTCAACCTCCCGATCATCGCCTCGGCCATGGACACGGTCACGGAGGGCCGCATGGCCATCGCCATGGCCCAGGCCGGCGGCATCGGGGTTATCCACCGCAATCTCGATCCGGAGGCCCAGGCCGATCAGGTCCGCCTCGTCAAGCGCTACGAGTCCGGTATGGTGATGAACCCCATCACGATCCATCCGGACGAGACCCTGGCCGAAGCCCTGGCCGTGATGAAGCACAACGGCATCTCGGGCATCCCGGTGGTGGAACGCGGGCCCGGCGGCTCGAAGGGAAAGCTTGTCGGCATCATTACCAATCGGGACGTACGCTTCGCCAACAATCCTGCCCAGCCGGTTTCCGAGCTTATGACCAAAGACCGGCTGATTACGGTCCGTGAAGGCGTGAGCCAGGACGAGGCCCGCCGCCTTCTGCACCAGTTCCGCATCGAGAAGCTTCTGGTGGTGGATGACCACTACCGCTGCATCGGCCTCATCACCGTAAAGGACATCGAAAAGCAGGTCGCCTATCCGAACGCCGCCAAGGATGAGCAGGGCCGCCTGCGGGTCGCCGCCGCCACCACCACGGGCGACCAGGGCTTCGAGCGCTCCGAGCGCCTGATCGACGCGGGCGTCGACGTGATCGTGGTCGACACCGCCCACGGCCATTCGGTCCGGGTGCTGGAAAGCGTGAGCCGGGTGAAGAAGCTCTCGAACGCCGTCCAGGTCATCGCCGGCAATGTGGCGACCCGCGAGGGCGCCAAGGCCCTCATCGATGCCGGGGCCGATGCCGTGAAGGTCGGCATCGGGCCCGGCTCCATCTGCACCACCCGCATCGTGGCGGGCGTCGGCGTGCCCCAGCTCACGGCCATCATGGAGGCCGTCGAGGCGGCGTCCGAAGCGGGCATCCCGGTCATCGCGGATGGCGGCATCAAGGTATCGGGCGATCTCGCCAAGGCCCTTGCGGCCGGCGCCTCCACGGCCATGGTCGGCTCCCTGCTTGCGGGCACCGACGAGACCCCGGGCGAGGTTTTCCTCTACCAGGGGCGCTCCTACAAGGCCTATCGCGGCATGGGCTCGGTCGGCGCCATGGCGCGGGGCTCGGCGGACCGCTACTTCCAGGCGGAGGTGCGCGACACCCTGAAGCTCGTTCCCGAAGGTGTCGAGGGGCAGGTGGCCTATAAGGGCCCGACCGCCGGAGTCCTGCACCAGCTCGCCGGCGGCCTGCGCGCCTCCATGGGCTATGTGGGCGCCCGGACCCTTGTGGAGTTCCGCGAAAAGGCACAGTTCATCCGCATCACCAATGCGGGCCTGCGCGAAAGCCACGTGCACGACGTGACGATCACGCGGGAAAGCCCTAATTATCCGGGCCGCAGCTAAGCTTGGCCCGAAAACCGGGCTGACAAGGGTTCCGCATGAGCATCACCGCCGTCCTTCTCCCGGTCTTCGTCCTGGTCGGGCTCACCTTCGTCCTTCTGTTCTGGACCGGGCGCTCCCGCATGGGGGTTCTCCGGGCCGGCAACGTGAAGATCCGGGACATCGCGCTCGGCGAGCGCAACTGGCCGGATCAGGTTACCAAGGTGTCCAACGCCTACCATAACCAGCTCGAAGTCCCGGTTCTGTTCTACGTTCTGGTGGCACTCGCACTGATCACCAAGAAGGCGGACCTGGTCTTCGTGATCCTCTCCTGGCTCTTCGTCGTGACGCGGCTCGTCCATGCGGGGATCCACGTCACGTCGAACCGGGTGCCGCGGCGCTTCATGGCCTTCGTGGCCGGCGTGCTGATCCTGCTCATCATGTGGATCATCTTCGCCCTGCGGATCTTTGCCGCTGAACTGGGCGTGTGATCTGGCCGGGCAGGGCCTAAAAGCCTTTCGATGGCGGGACGGATCCCGGACCCGTCCCGCCATCGCGTTTTAGAATTTGCGGCCGCTTTCGAGCTGCGTCTTCGCGTCCATCGCCTTGCGTGGAGGCGGGTTCATGTCCACCGCCGGGGGCGGAGTGGTGGCGCAGGCTGCGATAGCAAGAGTGAGACCGACGGCAAGGATGCGAGTCAGCTTGATCGACATCGTGAGAAGCTCCAAGAAGCCCTGGTTGAAAGCCGCGTGCATCGTGCACGCGCCCTTCCGGCATCGGTTCGGAACGGGATCGAAGATTGGTAATATTGTGTCATTTCCACGGCCAAGGTCGAGTGTTGTATTCCTATGACACCTGCAGCCCGCATCGCCGCCGCCATCGAGGTTCTGTCCGACATTGACGCCCGCCGCCGCCCGGCCGCGGATGCCCTGAAGGATTGGGGCCTGTCCCACCGCTTCGCCGGGTCCAAGGACCGGGCCGCCATCGCGAGCCTCGTCTATGACGCCCTGCGCCGGAAGGCGTCCGCCGCCTGGATCATGGGCGAGGGGACACCCCGCGCCGTCATGCTCGGAACGCTCCGGCTCCAGCGCGGCCTCGACGTCGAGGCCATTGCGGGCCTGTTCTCGGGCGAGCGCTTCGCGCCCGAACCACTCACCGAGGCCGAGCGGGAAAGGCTGACGAACGCCACTCTCGACGGGGCACCCGCACCCGCTGCCGGAGACTTTCCGGACTGGATCGCACCGTCCCTGGAGCGCCTCTTCGGCGACGATCTCGTGCCCGAGATGCAGGCGCTGACAGCCCGTGCGCCGCTGGACTTGCGGGTGAATACTCTCAAGGCGGCCTCGCGGGAGCAGGCGCACGATGCCCTGCCGCATCTCGGTGCCGTCGAGACGCCCCTTTCGCCATTAGGCCTCCGGATCGCCCCCGGCGAGGATGGCCGTGGCCCGGCGATCCAGGCCGAGCCGGAATTCCTCAAGGGCTGGATCGAGATCCAGGACGAGGGCTCGCAGCTCGCAAGCCTCCTGTCCGCCGTGCAGCCCGGCGATCAAGTAGTCGACCTCTGCGCCGGCGGGGGCGGCAAGACCCTCGCGCTCGCGGCGATGATGGACAATCACGGCCAGATCTACGCCACCGACAACGATGCCCGCCGCCTCGCGCCCATTCACGAGCGTCTTGCCCGTGCGGGCGTCCGCAACGTCCAGGTCCGCACACCGCGCGGCCGCGCCGATGCGGTCACGGATCTCGACGGGCGGATCGACTGCGTCCTGGTGGACGCGCCCTGCACGGGCGTCGGCACCTGGCGCCGCAACCCGGACGCCAAATGGCGGCTCCGACCCGGCAGCCTGGAGGTCCGCCGCAAGGAGCAGCAGGCGGTGCTGGACCGGGCCGCTGCCCTCGTCCGTCCTGGTGGACGCATCGTCTACATCACATGCTCCATCCTGCCGGAGGAGAATGACGAGGCGCTCTCGGCCTTTCTTGAACGCCAGGAGCAATTCCATCCCGTTCCGGGGCGGGAGATCCTCGCACGGGCCGGGATGCCGGATTTGGAAAAAGTCCTGCGCCCGACAAAGCTCGGCTGGCAAATGACTCCTCTACGCACTGGCACGGATGGCTTCTACGTTGCCGTCCTCACCAGAAATCCATAAGTGAGCCGCATACTCGCATCGCTTCCGACCCCGAGGCCCCAGACCGTCCCATGACCCAGACCCACGACAAGATCCTCATCGTCGATTTCGGCTCCCAGGTGACCCAGCTCATCGCGCGCAGGGTGCGCGAGGAGGGGGTCTATTCGGAGGTGGTGCCGTTCCAGAAGGCGGCCGAGGCCTTCCGGGAGATGAAGCCGAAGGGCGTGATCCTGTCCGGCGGACCGGAATCGGTCACGATGGAGACCTCGCCGCGGGCGCCCCAGGAGCTGTTCGATTCCGGTACCCCGGTCTTCGGCATCTGCTACGGCCAGCAGACCATGGCGGCGCAGCTCGGCGGCGAGGTGGAAAGCGGGCACCATTCCGAGTTCGGCCGGGCCGAGATCGAGATCCTCACCGAGAGCCCGCTCTTCCAGGGCGTCTGGCAGGTCGGCAAGAAATATCCGGTCTGGATGAGCCACGGCGACCGCGTGACCCGGCTGCCTGAGGGCTTCGAGCCTCTGGCTTCCTCGCCCAACGCCCCCTTCGCGATCACCGCGGATGAGGGCCGCAAGTTCTATGCGGTGCAGTTCCACCCGGAGGTGGTGCATACCCCGCAGGGCGAGCTGCTGATCCGCAACTTCGTGCGCGACATTGCCGGATGCCGGGGCGACTGGACCATGAAGGCCTTCCGAGAGGAGGCCATCGAGCGCATCCGCGCCCAGGTCGGAAAGGGGCGAGTGATCTGCGGTCTGTCGGGTGGCGTCGATTCAGCCGTGGCGGCCGTGCTCATCCACGAGGCCATCGGCGACCAGCTCACCTGCGTGTTCGTGGATCACGGCCTCCTTCGCATGGGCGAGGCCGATCAGGTGGTGGGCCTGTTCCGGGATTCCTACAACATCCCCCTCGTGCACGTTCAGGCCCAGGACCTTTTCATCGGCGCGCTGGAAGGCGTGTCCGACCCCGAGGTGAAGCGCAAGACCATCGGCAAGCTCTTCATCGACGTGTTCGACGAGGAGGCAAAGAAGATCGGCGGCGCCGATTTCCTCGCGCAGGGGACCCTCTATCCGGACGTGATCGAGAGCGTGTCCTTCACGGGTGGCCCCTCCGTCACCATCAAGAGCCACCACAATGTGGGCGGCCTGCCCGAGCGCATGAAGATGAAGCTCGTGGAACCCCTGCGCGAGCTCTTCAAGGACGAGGTGCGGGTGCTCGGCCGCGAGCTCGGCCTGCCGGAGGCCTTCGTAGCCCGTCATCCCTTCCCGGGGCCGGGCCTCGCCATCCGCGTGCCGGGCACGATCACCCGCGAGAAGCTCGAGATCCTGCGCAAGGCCGATGCGATCTATCTCGACGAGATCCGCAAGGCGGGCCTCTACGACACGATCTGGCAGGCCTTCGCGGTGCTGCTGCCGGTCAAGACCGTGGGCGTCATGGGCGACGGACGCACCTATGACCACGTCTGCGCGCTGCGCGCCGTCACCTCCGTCGACGGCATGACGGCGGATTTCTTCCCCTTCGACATGGCCTTCCTGGGCAATGTGGCGACCCGCATCATCAACGAGGTCAAAGGCATCAACCGCGTCACCTACGACATCACCTCGAAACCGCCCGGCACCATCGAGTGGGAGTGAGATTGATGTATAAATTTTTGATTCAATTTCAAAAATTTTGCCTCAATAGCTATATCTCCCACACCATCAAGGGCATTTCTCATGGTATCCGGAAGGCATACCGTTGAAAAAGCGCTGATACCATGACCGGGTCAATGATGCCGGCATGGTATCGGGAAGGCTCTCGGGTATGCCGGAGCGGGTTTCTAGGATTGTTTGTTATGAGTAATCTACCCCCCTGTCCCCAATGCCAGTCCAGCCTCACCTATGAAGATGGTGGCGGGCTCTACGTCTGCGCCGAATGCGGCTACGAATGGTTGATTCAAGCCGAGGCCGTGGCCGAGTCGGACGAAAGTGTTCACCGTGACGCCGCCGGAAACGTGCTGCAAGATGGAGATAACGTCACCGTCATCAAAGACCTGAAACTCAAGGGATCGGGCGGTGTCGTGAAGATGGGGACCAAGGTCAAGAATATCCGCCTGGTCGATGGGGATCATGATATTGACTGCAAGATCGATGGATTCGGAGCAATGAGCTTGAAGTCGGAGTTCGTGAGGAAAATCTGATTGGTGGCCTAATGAGCGGCCCAAATTGATTATAAAGTTGTTTTTCTTCTCGTTTATAACTGAGTGGGAGTGACGGGCCGAGACGGTTCAACTCGACCAAGCCGTCAAATTGCTTCAGGACACGAAACGAGTTCTTCATGACAGCCAGCAAACGCATCGTCCTCTCCAGCGACCACGCCGCCATTCAGCTCCGGCAGTCCATCGCGGCTCATATCGCGGCGCATGGCTGGGAGGTGGTCGATATCGGGCCGACGACGCCGGAGAGCACGCCCTATCCAACGCACGGCGAAGCGGCGGCACGGCTCGTCGCGTCCGGCGATTGCCGGTTCGGCATCATCCTGTGCGGCACCGGCCAGGGCATCATGATGGCGGCGAACAAGGTGAAGGGCATCCGGTGCGGCGTCTGCGCCGACACATTCTCGGCCCGGATGATCCGCCAGCACAACGATGCCAACATGCTCTCGATGGGTGCGCGCATCGTGGGCGAAGGGCTGGCGCTCGATATCGTGGATGCGTTCCTGAACGCTGAATTCGAGGGCGGCCGACATGCGACGCGGGTGGAGATGATCGGCGCCCTGGAAGGGTAGCACCGCCCTTTGCGTCTTAACTAGGAGGCGGCAGGGCAGGAAGTCGCGCCGAAATCGCGTAAGCGACAAGCTCCCCGTTTTAGGAATCACGCCGCTTGATCGCAAAGGTGTCGATCGAGGGCATTACCACATTCGGCATGTTGGGCGACCTTGCTCAGAAGTTAGCGAGGCGGCAACACCATGCGCCGTTCGGGATACCTCGCACGTGAGCACTCGCTCACGACCCTTCTCATATGTTTCGTCCCGTGGAACAGCCCGCGCTTGTAGTGGGGCCGAAACTGCCAAATGCTTCGCTGGCTCATGCAGGCACCGCGACCGCGCAACAATGTCTTGGGGGCGCGCGAGCAAGCGGTGCGGCGCGGGGCGGACAACGAGCCAGAGGGGAATGCCGTGTTGAAGTGGACGATCAAGGTTGCTGCCGGGATCGGTTTGTGCGCGCTGGCGATGCTGCCGGCCCAGACCGCATCCGCCCAGGGAAAGCTGAAGGAAGTTCTCAGCCGCGGAAAGCTCATCGTCGGCACCGGGAGCACCAATCCCCCGTGGCATTTCCGTGACGAGAAGGGCGACTTGGTCGGTTTCGATATCGAGATCGCCAAGATCATCGCTCAAGGCCTGTTCGATGACCCCTCTAAGATCGAGTTCGTCAATCAAGCTTCCGACGCCCGTATTCCGAACATCGTAACGGGCAAGGTCGACATCGCGTGCCAGTTCGTGACAGTGACGGCGGCGCGGGCGCAGCAGGTGGCCTTCACGATCCCGTATTATCGCGAGGGCGTCAGCCTCATGCTCGTCTCGGGAGGCCGCTATGCCGACTACGCTGCTCTCAAGGCTGCCGGGAACAAGGTGACGGTCTCGGTGCTCCAGAACGTCTTCGCGGAAAAGATGGTTCATGATGCGCTTCCCGAGGCGAAGGTCGACCAGTTCGAGAGCGTCGACCTCATGTACCAGGCCCTTAATTCAGGGCGGGCCGACGCTGCCGCGACGGATTCCTCGTCCCTGCGCTACTACATGAAGCAGAACGCCGGCCGGTACGTGGATTCGGGCTTCAGCTGGAACCCGCAGACCTATTCCTGCATCGTCAAGCAGGGCGATCAGGATTGGCTGAACTTCGTCAATGTCGCCATCCGTGAATCCATGACGGGCACCACGTTCCCGCTGTATAAGGCCGCCTTCGAGCGCTGGTTCGGCGAGACGCCGCCGGAGCCGAAGATCGGCTTCCCGTCCGAGTTCCGGTAGGCCTCGACACCCGGCTCATGGGATACTCGCTTCAGTTCGGAGCAGTCTGGGCGAGCTTCGGCAACCTGTTGTCGGGGCTCGCCCTCGGTCTCGGTTTGGCGGTCGCGGCGGTGGCATGCGGCACCTTGATCGGGCTTGTCGCGGCCTTTGCGAGCGTCAGTTCGTCCCGTATCGCACGCGTGCTGGTGGGAGGTTACGTGATGCTGATCCGGAACCTGCCGCTCCTCGTGCTGGTCCTGCTCGTATATTTCGCACTTCCGCAGCTCGGGATCCGGTTCGACAAGTATGAGAGCTTCATCGGAGCGCTCGCACTCTACGCAGGAGCTTACCTCACTGAAGTCTTCCGCGCCGGCCTCGTCGCCGTGCCGAAAGGCGTGGTGGAGGCATCCCGGGCCATCGGGCTCACACGGGTGCAGACCAACGTGTGGGTTGTCGCGCCGATCATGATGCGTAATGCCCTTCCGTCTATGGGCAACACCTTTATCGGCATGTTCAAGGACAGCTCGATTGCGGCCGCCATCGCGGTTCCGGAGCTGACATTCCAGGCACGCAAGATCAACGTCGATACTTTCCGCGTCGTGGAGACGTGGATCGTCGCCAGCGGGCTCTATATCGCGACCTGTTTCGCCATCGCGGCGCTCCTGCGCCGCCTCGAACGTCTGTTTCCGAAATTCTGAGCCCATGCAGCCGTTCCTGAACCAGATCTGGATCGCCCGTTGGCCGTTGTGGGAAGGTTTCCTGCTCACGATCGAGGTCGCGTCCGCCGCCATCCTTTTCGGTACCGTCCTCGGATGCATCTGCGGGATTCAGCTTGTCTATGGTCCGGCCATCGTCCGCTTTCCCTTCCGGGTTTATGTGGACGTGATGCGGGGCACGCCCGTCCTGGTCCTGATCCTCGCGGCCTTCTACATCCCGTCCGTCGCCGGGGTCAGCCTGAGCGCGACTCAGGCCGGCGTTCTTGCGCTGTCGCTTTTCGCGGGAGCCCATATCGGCGAATTGATGCGTGGTGCCCTGCAGGCGATTCCGCCAGGCCAGGCCGAGGCGGCCCGCAGCATCGGCCTCACATTTCCTCAGACCCTTGCATATGTCCTCCTGCCGCAGGCTCTGCGGAGCGCTCTGCCACCATGGATCAACACGGGGGTCGAACTCATCAAGGGCTCCAGCCTCCTTTCGATCATCGGCGTGGGCGAACTTCTCCTTAGAACCCAGGAAGTCATCGGACGCACCTTCATGACCATCGAGTTCTACGTCTTCGCAGGAGCACTCTATCTCCTCGCCAATATCTTTCTAGATCAGCTCGGCAAAGCCGTCGAGCGACGCGTACAGGGGCGCTGACCATGGAAACCACACGCCCGCTGCTCGAGATCCGCGGATTGCACAAGCGCTTCGGTGCCGTAGAGGTTCTCAAAGGCGTCGACCTGGCCCTTCATAAGGGAGAGGTCGTGTCGATCATCGGATCGAGCGGATCGGGCAAGACCACGCTGCTGCGATGCGTCAACCTCCTCGAGGAGTTCCAGAGCGGCGACATCGTGCTCGATGGAGAAACCATCGGCTACAGCACAAAGAACGGCCGCCGCCACCGTTTGAGCGATCGGGAGCTGTCCCGCCAGCGGTCGATGACCGGAATGGTGTTCCAGAGTTTCAATCTCTTCCCCCACCTCACAGCCGCCGGCAACGTGATGCTGGGCCTGCGTAAGGTTCGTCGTATGGGAAAGGCAGAGGCGCGAGCACTTGCGGAGCGTTGGCTCGGTCGCGTAGGTCTTGCCGCCCGTGCCGACCACTATCCGAGCCAGCTTTCAGGCGGGCAGCAGCAGCGGGTCGCCATTGCCCGTGCGCTCGCGATGGATCCCAAGCTCGTCCTTCTCGATGAGGTAACCTCCGCCCTCGATCCCGAGCTCGTCCAGGAGGTGCTGAATACCGTCAAGGCTATCGCGGATGATGGGGCGACTCTCCTGATCGTGACCCACGAGATGAGGTTCGCCCGGGACGTCTCGGACCGGGTCGTTTTCATGGATCAGGGACAGGTCGTCGAAGATGCACCGCCAGCCGAGATTTTCGGCAATCCGCGGAGCGCACGCCTCGCGGAGTTCTTGCGCAATACTCGCACCTGAGGCGAGGGGACTCGACGGCGCGGCAGGGGATAACGTCAGTCGAGCCCTAGCGGATCAGGATCCAGCGGCCAGATGGGCCGGGGCAGGCGCTGGAAGGGCAGGGCAGACCAATCCGGATTACTTGTCCCAGGCGTTGCCACGAAAAGCTGCTTGCGCGTGTTGTCGACGAAGAGATCCTTGTGCTTGTAGAGGTTCTTGATCGAGACCACCTGCTTGTCATCGAAGGTGATGCCGTGCAGCGTAAGAAGGCTGAGCGAATAGAGATTGGTACGCTGCGTCGTCAACAGGATGTCGATGCCTTCCACCCGTACGACCGCGACATCACCGATGTCGATGCGCTCGTCGTTGATATGGTCCTGATAGGCATCCTTCTTCAGGAAGCGGACCTCGGCGTCCGCATCGAAGGACGGGCCGGAATTCGGATCGAACTTTCCGCCGATGCGTAGCTTGATCTGCGCGCCGACCCCCACCTGGAAGCAGATTCGGACGGCGAGCGGGTCCCAGAGGGGCGCAATCGCCGCATTGCGAATGCCGGCTTCGACGAAGGCCCGCAGGACATAAGTTGTGTCTCCCGGGGCGCCGCTGCCGATCTGATCGGACGTATCGGCAATCAGGAGCGGCTTGTCGCCCTCGATCTTGGCCTCCGCGATGGCCTCCTCGAAGGGAGTAAACGGCAGCATGGCGGCCTTGCGGATGCGATAGAACCGCTCGCCAAAGTCGCGCGCGGCACGCTCGGCCAGCGCCAAATCGCCGTCGGCGACCGCCAGCATCTTCGCGCCCGCTAGGGGAACGTCCGCCCAGGGAAAACCGTGGTTCAGGGATAGAGACAGGATGCCGTCTTTGCCCTCCGCATCGAACATCGCCTGCGTGAAGGCGATCATTGGCCCTTCCATAGTCGTCGGAAACAGTCCCATGGTCCGGCAATCGAACAGGGCCATCCTCGGTTCGATTTCCCCCGCGAGGGTCCGCCGCGTAAGATCGAAAAGATCCTCGGCCCGCTCCGAATGGTCGATATGCGGATAGGTCTTGTAGATTACGATGATGTCGGCCGCATCGAGAAGAGTGTGGTCGATATGGGCATGGAGATCGAGCTCGATCCCAATCTTCGTAGCGGTGCCGACGAGCGCGCGCATGCGCGAGACAAGGTCGCCCTCGCAATCGTCGTAGCCGTCAGCCACCATCGCCCCGTGTAGGAAAAGGAGGATCGCGTCGACAGGGCCAGCGGCCTTCAAGTCGTCAAGGATGCGGTCGCGCATCGATTCATAGGCCGCCCGCGTCGTCGGTCCGGCCGGTGACGCGAAGGCGAAGAGGCTCTGGGTCACCTCCCAGCCTTGCTCGCGCGCACGCTCAACCCAGATCTGTGCCGGTGCCGACCAGGGCGAGGAGGGGATCGACTCGATGTCCCCCTCGCACCAGAGCGTATCCTTGAAGTCCTCGATTCCGGTCGGAAAAAACGAGAAGGTGTTCGTCTCGGTCCCGAGTGTGGCGACGAAAAGGCGCATGCTGTCTGTCCCGGCGCGCGATGGCAGGTTACTTGCGGGAGTCTCCGGTCGGGAGAACTCCCTTGGCTTTGAGCTCGCGCACGGAATCCTCGACGGCCAGGAGGGTTTCGTCGATCACCGCGTCGCCGTGCTCGATGGAGAGGAACCAGGCGCCGCGCTCCAGGGCACGCACGCCGCGGTGCAGCAAAGCCGTCGTGAGCGCGACATAGGCCGGCCGGTCCATTCGGGCGAGATCGCGGTAGTTCCGCGCCGGCGCATCGAGGCCGAGGGCCACGTGGAAGACCTGCGGAAAGCCGGCGACCTGCGCACGTACCCCGGCGCGGTCAAAGATCTCGCGCATGCCCGACATGAGCCGTCCGCCGCGTTCCTCCAAGGTCGCATAGAGCGAAGGCTTCAGCGACTTGAGGGTCGCAACCGTGGCCGCCATGGCGATGGGCTGCGCATTGTAGGTGCCGCCATGCACAACGCCACCGGTGGCGAACATGTCCATGAGGTCGGCCCGCCCGGCGATGGCCGCGACAGGGAAGCCGTTGGCGATGGCCTTGCCGAAAGTGGAGAGGTCGGGTGTCACGCCGAAACGCCCCTGCGCGCCCCCGGGTGCAAGGCGAAAGCCCGTGATCACCTCGTCGAAAATGAGGATGGTACCGTATCGCGTGCAGGCCTCGCGCACGCCTTCGAGATAGCCTGGCGCGGGGTGTACGGCGCCCGCGTTGCACATCGCCGCTTCCATGATGACGCCGGCGATGTCCCCCTGTGCAAGCCGCTCCACCAGCAGGTCCAGGTTGTTCCACGGCAGAACCACAAGGGCGTCTGCGGTTTCCGTAAGCTGGCCCTTGCTACCGGCAACCGGGACCGGCGCATTCTCCGGGCCCGCCGCATTGAGGGCCGGGGCTGTCGACCACAGCACGTTGTCGAACCAGCCGTGATAATGGCCTTCGAACTTGATGATCTTCTTACGGCCCGTCGCGGCACGGGCAAGACGGATAGCCGCTTGATCGACCTCGGAGCCCGAGCAGCCGAACCGCATGCGCTCGGCCGAGGGAACGAGTTCGCACACGAGCCGCGCCGCCTCGGCCTCTACCGCGGTCTGGCCTGCGAAGAGGAAGCCTTTCTCGACCTCCTGCTTCACGGCGTCGACCAGTGCCTGCGGCTTGTGGCCGAGGATCATCGGTCCCATGCCCAGGTAATAGTCGATCAGCTTGTTGCCATCGGCATCGTAGAGCCACGGGCCCTCGCCGCGCTCGAAGACGAGAGGAGTCGGCGAGATGTTCAGGCGAAAGTTGCTGTTGACGCCGCCCGCCATCCATTGGGCGTTACGTTCGATCAGCTCCGCAGACTTGTCGAACGAGAGGGGATTGTTACCGCGTGCGCGTGTCGATTCAGCAAGGGAAGACATGTGGCTTGAATGCTCCTCAGGGGATTTTGCAACAACAGGCCCGAGCCGACCCGCAAAGTAAATGCTTGCCCGTTCCGCGGGGCGGAAACCCGCGCGGAACGGGATATTCAGCTACGCTTCGTCTTCACGACCGCCACGCAATCGATCTCGTAGCGAAGGTTGGGCCCGAGGCAATTCGTGATGGTCGTGCGAGCCGGGAAGGGGGCAGAGAAGTACTCACGGTAAATCCGGTTGAACTCCGCTACGTCCTCTGGATCGCGGACGTAGTTGCGGGTCTGCACCACATGAGCAAGGTCGCTATCGGCATCCTCCAGAACCTTTCGCAAGTTCTCGATGGAACGTCGCATCTCGCCCTCGAATGTATCCGAGACGATTTTTCCTGTGACGTCGACCGAAGCCTGTCCGGAGACGAAGAGAAGATCGCCGACCTGGGTCGCAGGGCTGAAGGGGAGGTGCGAGCGCGGCGTGTCCGATTTGCCGGGATATTCGATGCTCATTGGGTGCTCCGATCGCTGATGGGGAAAACAGGTTTGCGCAGGCGGCGATAGTCGAGCGTCGCAATGGCGCTGGTGCAGGGCCCGGGCGTGCTGACGGTGTAGCTTCCAGCCATGATGGGATCATAAGCCTTCCGATGAGCAACGGCCGCTTTCACCCCGATGGCGAAGAGGTCCTCGGGGATGATCCCCTGGGAGCGGAATTGGGCCAGATCGAAAGGCGGCGTCTTGCGGCTGGTCAACAGCACAGTGACGCCGTCGACGCGAATAACGGCCGAGGGACCCATCGAGAAATGGATGCCGCGGGAGGCTGCAAGGTGGCTATTGCGGTCTTCCAACGTGAAGCGGCCGTCACTGCGACTGATGAACTCCGCGTCTACCTCGAGGGGAGCGGCCCCGAGACGGCTGCCCTTGCCGCCGATCGACAGGCGTCGCTTTTCGCCCTGCTTGGCATCTGCGAGGCTTTGCACGGCTGCGGCATCGGCGATTGCCACGGCGCAGTTGCGTAGACCATGGCGCAGGAAGCCGCGCAGGACCGCCGTGTCGTCTCCGGGCGCGCCACCACCGATATTGTCGGCCGGTTCGACAACGATCCAGGGGCCACCGTCGCGAGTGCTGATCTCAGCTAATGCCTGGTCGAGATCCCATTCCTGGGGAAGGCCGAGCTCACGCATGGAGATCGCGAGCGCCTCAAGCCGGTCGAGGGCGTCTGTCGCGCCAGCCTCCTCGCCAGTCGTCGCGACCGAGAAGGCGACGCCCGCATCGGGAACGTCCGAGAAGGCGTAACCAGCGACAATGTTCGCGACCCAGATGTCCGGGTTTTCCGCCTCGATCTGCCGTGCGAGAGCCGCAAGGTCGCGCATCGGACTGTCCGCCGTCCCGGTCCCCGGCGGGGGCCACATGATCGGAGCGATGCGAGCGTACATCCGTGGCGAGCTCCCCTCATCGAGCGCCCGCGCGAGGAGATGGGCCGAGCGGACCGCGGATTCGCGAGCGTCTGAGTGCGGATTTTCCCTATAGGCGACAAGGCCGTTGGCGTGCTGCGCCATTTTGGCCGTGAAGGTGGCGTGCAGGTCGAATACGCCGAAGACCGGAAGGTTCTCTGCGCCTGGAACTGAGCGCAGGCGGGCAAGCAGCTCCCCTTCGGGATCCTCGCACTCAGTCGTCACCATGGCCCCGTGCAGCCCGAGCCAGATTCCATCAAGTCCGGTGCCCGCGAGGGCTTGGCGCAACCCGCTCTCGACCTCGGCGCAGTATGTCTCGAACACCGCATGATCCACGGTGCCGGATGGCAGGGCCGCATATTCGCAGATCGGCACTACTTCCCAGCCACGAGCTTCGGCGACCTCGAGAAATCCGTCCGTGGTCGAGCCGTCGCCGCGTCGGCGGAGAATCTCCTCGCCGCGATAGACAGTGAAATCGTCGAGTCCCGTGATCTCATCGACGAATGTGTGGGTCTCATGGAAGAGACCCGCAAACAGAATCCTGCGCTTGGCCATTTGATGTATCCAGGCTGAAATCGACGTTCCCCATCAGCCGCAGCTGACCTTGTCCTCTGACGGACGCATCTCCGTCCGGGAGGCCTTCACGGGACATCGCAGGCGATGTCTGTTCAGGCCATCCTACATTATAGAACCACAACGAGTTACGTGGCCGGAGAAGTGAACACGAACGTTCGGCGTCACGCAAGTCATCATTTCAATCGAAACAGTCGCTACAACATGAGAGTAGTTGACATGGCGAAAATCCTAGCGGTTAATCTTGTGGCGATGTTCGAGAGCAGCATACTACAATATGGAACATCGCTTCGGAGGGTCAGATTTGCGTGTCTTCGTTGCTTCGCTCGCCACCGAGACGAACACCTTCTCGCCGCTGTTCGTCGATCGCCGCGCCTTTGAGGAGGCTTTCTATTGCCCGCCCGGAGAGCACCCGCCGACTCCGACGCTCTGCTCCGCGCCGATGGTCGCTGCGCGACGGCGGGCTGAAACGGATGGTTTCACGCTGATCGAAGGCACGGCCACATGGGCAGAACCAGCGGGACTGGTCTCACGGGAGGCGTACGAATCCCTGCGGGACGAGATCCTCGGTCAGCTCAAGGCGGCCATGCCTGTCGATGTTGCTCTGTTCGGTCTGCACGGCGCCATGGTCGCGCGCGATTATGACGATTGCGAGGGAGACCTTCTGGCAAGGGTTCGCGAAATGGTCGGGCCCGATTGCGTGATCGGCGCTGAACTCGACATGCATTGCCACCTCACACAGAAGCGTGTCGCGGCCGCCGACGTACTTCTGGCCTTCAAGGAATTCCCGCACATTGACTTCCTCGATAGGGCGGAGGATCTCGTCGACCTCTGCCTGCGGGCCGCCCGCCGCGAGGTGAAGCCTGTTCCCGCCGTCTTCGATTGCCGCTCCATGTCGGGATTCATGACGAGCAGCGAGCCCGGCCGCAGTTTTGTGGACCGTATCATGGCCATGGAGGGCAGGGACGGTATTCTCAGCATTTCCGTCGCTCACGGCTTTCAGGCCGCTGATGTCTACGACGTTGGCACCAAGGTGCTTGTTATCGCCGATGGTGAGGAGAACCGCTCAAAGGCAGACGCGCTGGCTGAGTCCCTCGGTCGGGAGATCCTCGGGTGGCAACGCAAGGCGCCCGGACCGTATCATTATACGCCCGAGGAGGCGGTCGAGCAGGCGCTCGCGGAGCCGGGACAGCCGATCGTCTTCGCCGACCGGTGGGATAATCCGGGCGGCGGGGTTGCCGGGGACTCGACCGTGATGATCGAGACGCTCCTGAAACATCCGGATATTCCGGCCGCTATCGGCGCGCTGTGGGACCCGGTGGCCGTATCCCTCTGTCGTGCTGCCGGGGTTGGAGCCCGCATCCCCTTGCGCTTCTGCGGCAAGGCGACCCCACAATCGGGCTCGCCCATTGACGCGGAAGTCGTCGTGAAGGGAGTGAGCGACGAGCTTATGATCCCCTTCGAGGAGAGCGTCGTCTCGCTCGGTCCGGCTGCGGCCATCTCTATCGGGGAGCTCGACGTCGTGCTCGTAAGCGGAAGAGCCCAGACTTTCAGTCCGCCTGCCTTTACAAAGCTAGGCATCGATCTTGCGCGGAAGAAGATCGTCGTGGTCAAGTCATCCAACCACTTCTACGCGGCCTTCGCGCCGATTGCCGCGAAAGTCCATTATCTCAATACCGGCGGCCCCTATCCCTACGATGCGACAAAGGTCGAGTATCGTAAGGCGCGTCGCCCGCTAGCTCCTCTGGATCCCCACCCATGGCTTTGATTCCCCGTCTCGATATCGCGGCGCTCGATGCGCAAACGGTTGACCCACTCACCAAGGGTCTTCCCTTCGACGCGCCCGCATTGCGGCTTGGAGATATCGGCGCCCAGGGTTGGAATGTTCTGAGAGGCGACGTGCCGATGCCGGCGGCGGTGATCCGCCAGGCCCGTGTGGAGGCCAACAGCGCCTGGATGGCTGCATTCACAGAGGCGAACGGGCTGGTGATCGCTCCCCATGGCAAAACCACCATGGCGCCTTACCTGTTCGACCTGCAGATTGCCGACGGTGCCTGGGCGATCACGGTCGCCACGGTTCAGCAGATGCAGGTGTGCCGGCATTTCGGCGTACGCCGCGTCCTGATGGCTAATCAGCCAATCGGCCGGCAGGCCGTGGATGCCTGTTTCGCCGCCCTCGCGGACAGAGAATTCGAGCTCTATTGTCTCGTGGACGGGGAAGAGGGGCTGAGACAGCTTGCCGAAGGGGCGGGCCGTGCTCAGCCGCCCGCAGACAATCCGCTGCGCGTGCTCGTGGAGGTCGGGTTCCCGGGCGGACGCACCGGTGCCCGCACCCCGGAGACGGCGCTGGCGCTTGCCCGAAAGATCGCCGCGACGGAGGGGCTCGCACTCGCTGGATTCGAATGCTTCGAGGGCCTGTTGCCGACCCCAGAGGCAGCAGACGAGCTTCTGGACGTGGTCGCCGACCTTGCGCGGCAGGCCATCACAGAGGGCCTGCTGCCAAGCAGCGGATCGGTCATCATCAGCGCCGGCGGATCTGCCTTCTTCGATCGGGTCGGTGAGCGCTTCAACGCCCACGACTTCCCGGCGCCGGTCCTGCGGGTGCTGCGGTCCGGCTGCTATCTGACGCATGACTGCATGGGTTACGCGGCTGCCTTCGAGCGGATCTGTCAGCAGACCCGGCTTACCCTGCCACCGGGCGGTCTCGTTCCGGCCCTTGAGGTCTGGGCACAGGTTCAATCCGTGCCTGAGGCGAGGCGGGCTCTCCTGTCCATGGGCAAGCGCGATGTCGGCTTCGATGCGGGCCTGCCGATTCCTCAATACTGGTACCGTCCAGGCAGCGCGATGGAGGGGCCTCGGCCGATGCCGCCCGGGTACAAGACCGCCGCCCTCAATGATCAGCATTGTCATCTGGAATTGCCGGAGGGCAGCGATCTCCAGGTCGGTGACCTCGTAGGGTTCGGCATCGGCCACCCATGCACGACCTTCGACCGTTGGTCACTGCTGCTGGCCGTCGACGAGGACTACAATGTTCTCAAGGCGGTGAAGACGTTCTTCTGAAGCCCCGACGGGGGAGATGGCGAGGGCCGGAGCCGCTTCCGGCCCGATGTGGAGGAGACCGATGCGTAAGGACGGCCAAGACTACATCGTTCAGCCGGTGATGAAGGCGCTGGAGGTGCTCGACTACGTGACGAAGCAGGGGCGGGACGTGACCCTGACGGAGACAGTCAAAGGACTCAAGCTGCCTAAGACCACCGTCTTCCGATATCTCCAGACGCTTTCCGCCGCCTCCTTCCTGGAATACGATCTGCATCGTGACCGCTATCGCGCGGGGCCGCGCTTTCGTCACCTTGCTGATGTCGACCGCAGCCTGCAACGGCTCCGTAATGCCGTGCAGCCGGAAATGCACGATCTCTCCGAACGGTTCGGTGAAACGATCAATCTCGCCATTCTGGCGCAGAAGGCCATTGTCTACATCGATATCGTCGACCGGGGCCGCGCGCCGCGGACGGAGGCACGGGTGGGGCAGCGCCATCCGATCCACTCCACCTCGCTGGGAAAGGCCATTGCGGCGCATCTCCCTGACGACGAATTTGAAGCACTTTGTATGCCGCTTCTCCCGGCACGGACGATCCACACCGTGACGGACGGCCGCTTCCTGCGCAGGCAGGTCGATCACATTCGTCAGCAGGGATATGCGCTGGACATGGGCGAGAATGAAGACGGCCACATGTGCATCGGCGTGCCCATCCTCGATGATTGCGGGCGGCCGGTCGCTGCCATCAGCCTGTCTGCCCCGGAGCCGCGCCTGGCGCCAACGCGCCGCCTTGAAGCCGCCGCTGCCTTGAGGGCGTCCGCCAATCGGATCGTTGAGAAGATCTACGGAAACAGGCGCTTCGACACGGTTGGGCTTGCCTGAGGTTGTTTCTCAAGGCGAAACCGGGTGGCGTTGACCTTAGCGCCAACCGGCTTCTAGCCTAGTCGCACGGCCCGTCGTGCATTCTAAACGATGCAACTCCGTGACGTCACGACCAGGAAAACCCGGCGTAACGTGGGGAGGCGGAGCAAAACGTCGGGCAAGGCTGCCGCCGGGCAGCCGGATTTCGACTTTGCCGAGGTTACGCCTCGGCAGGCCCAAGACGTGAAAAAGTTCATAAACCAGAGGACCAGGAGCGTTGCCATGAGAAACAGGCGTATCCCATTCACCAAAGTTCTAGGAGCGTTCGCTTTTGCCGCGATGGCGGCCGTTGCTGCTCCGGACCATGCTCATGCGCAGAAGCTCAAGGGCACGACGCTTCGGGTCGCGGTTGTCGCCGACATGACCAACTTCGACCCGATGCAGTTCTCGCTCGTCAATTTCCATCTCATCAAGAACCTCTACGACAGTCTCATCGAATACACGGCCGACGGAAAAGCCGTGCCGAGCCTCGCGACGGAATGGTCCATCGGCGAGAACAACAAGTCGGTGCGCGTCACATTGCGGAAAGGGGTTCTGTTCCATAGCGGGGCGCCGCTGACCTCGGCGGATGTGGCCGCAACGCTCAAAAAAGCGTCTGATCCGGCGAAGGGCAAAAACGTCTATGCGACCATGGGCATCGTCCAGGATTGGACGACGCCGGACGAGCAGACCATCGTCATCAATTTCAAGAACTCGGTACCGGAGCGCCAGATCCTCGATCTCCTCCAGTTCACGATGCCCATCGAGGCGGCCGGCATCGATACAGTTGAGACCAAGCCCGCCGGCACCGGTGCCTACATGCTGGCCGGACGCGCCGTCGGCCAGAGCGTGACGCTCAAGGCCAATCCGAAGTATTGGCGCGAGGGCGAGCCCGTCAGCCAGGAGATCCGTTTCACGGTCTTCAGCGACGATGCAGCCGCGAGCGCGGCGCTGGAATCCGGCGCGGCCGATATCATCTATGGTGGTGGCGCCCGGAGCGCCGTACGTCTGCGCGATTCCGGATTCACCGTCACGCGTGGGCCGGGACCCTTGGTGCAGGTGTTCCGCATCAACACAACCCGCCCGCCGTTCAACAACGAGAAATTCCGCCAGGCCTTCAACTACCTGATGGATCGCGAAGGTATTCTGCGGGTCGGTTACGCCGGTCTCGGCGAGCCGGTCGCGCTTCCTTGGGCGCCCGCGAGCCCGGCCTTCGATGCGGCCTATCTCAAGGAGTTTGCCTACAACCCCGGGAAGGCCAAGGCGCTCCTCGCGGAATCGGGGCTCTCGAAGGAGCAGATGAGCAACTGGAAACTTCTCGTCTACGGGACCGACCAGCCGACGGTGGTGATCAGCCAAATCGTGCAGAGCACGCTGGCCGAGGTTGGGATCGACGTAAAGCTCGATGTGCTGGAAGGTTCCGAATACGTGAAGGCGCAGCTCGCCGGTGACTACCAGGCCACTTTTGGTGGCGTGGGCAACGTGCAGAAGTTTCCGTCCCGCGTCGCCACCAACAGCATTTATCGCACCAAGGACAATCCGGTCCTGAAGGAGCCGCATCCATTCCCGGATTACGTGGCGGCGATCGAGCGGGTCAATACCACCTATGGCTCTCAGGAGGAGGTCAAGGCAGCGTACGACAACCTCAACCGTGTGCTGGTGAAGAGCGCGTTCGCCATTCCAACCAACTCCTACGATGTGGGACTCATCGTGTCCTCGCCCAAGCTCGACGGGTTTACCCCGGACATTGACAACCTGTTCGTGGCCCGCACGATCGGATTGAAGAAATGAGGTGGTCGCCAGTGACGTTCTCGCGCAAGTACAGGGCGCGCCGTTGACGACGCCAATTCTGTCCGTGCGTGATCTGACTGTCGCGTTCGGCGGCACCGAGAAATCGGTGTCCGTCGTACGCGGCATCAGTTTCGACGTGTTCGCGAACGAGGTGTTCTGCATTGTTGGCGAATCCGGTTCCGGCAAGAGTGTTACGTCTCTTGCTGTCGCCGGACTGCTGCCGGGTGGCGCAAGGGTCTCGGGTTCGATCCGCCTCGGGGGGACTGAGATCGTGGGCGCGGCCCCCGAAACCCTACGACAGGTGAGGGGCCGAGACCTTGGATTCATCTTCCAGGACCCGGCCACAACGTTGAACCCTGTCCTGCGCGTCGGGCGCCAGATTGTGGAGGGCGAGGTTACTCACGGCCGCCTCAAACCCTCCGACGCGAATGAGCGCGCTGCCGAGCTGCTGCGAGAGGTGGACATTGCCGATCCGGTCAACCGGGTTCAGCAATATCCGCACCAGTTTTCGGGCGGGATGCGCCAGCGGGCGGTGATTGCCATGGCTATGGCGGGCCGGCCGAGGCTCATCATTGCGGACGAGCCGACTACGGCCCTTGATGTGACCGTCCAGGCGCAGGTCCTGTCGCTTCTCCAGCGCCGGCAGGCGGATACTTCCGCCGCCGTCATCCTGATCACCCATGATCTCGGTGTGGTCGCCGAGGTCGCTCACCGCGTTGCGGTCATGTATGCCGGACGCATCGTCGAAACCGGCACCGTCGACGAGATTTTCTCCTCGCCCCGCCATCCTTATACCCGGGCTCTGCTCCGCAGCATTCCGCGGGGCGAGGGGGTCGGTACAAGATTAGACGCTATCCCGGGCCAGCCGGCCACGGCGGAGACACTCCCAGGTGGTTGCCCCTTCCATCCGCGTTGTGCCCTCGGCAGCGACCGTGCCCCGTGCCGGACGGAGGAGCCTCCACTGCGATCCGTCGGAAGCGGGCACAAGGCGGCATGCCATTTCGTCGATGAGACGCGGGCCCCCGTTAGCTTGCGCCGAGAAGAGTTTGTCGCTCCCACGAGCAGCTCAATCGGGCAGCCTCTCCTCGAAATTGATGCCCTGAAGGTTCACTTTCCGGTGCGGGCGGGCATTCTCAAGCGCGTCGTCGGATGGGTACGCGCCGTGGACGGGGTCAGTCTCACGGTGCGGGCGGGCGAGACGGTGAGCCTTGTCGGTGAGTCCGGCTGCGGGAAGACGACCACCGCCCGCTCCATCATGGGTCTCATTCCGGCCTCCGGGGGAGACGTACGCTTCGAGGGGCGCTCGATTCTCAACCTGTCCGCCGGACGAATGCGCGAGGCACGCAGGTGGATGCAATATGTCTTCCAGGATCCCTATGCGGCCCTCAATCCGGTTCTGCCGGTAGAGGAGATTGTGGCTGAGCCCCTGCGCCTGCACGGCCTTTACGAGGAAGCGGGCGGGGCAAGGCGTATCGCCGAGCTGTTCGAAATGGTCGGCCTGTCGCGAACCATGTTCGGTCGCTATCCGAGCGAGTTCTCGGGCGGGCAGCGCCAGCGTATCGGGATCGCCCGGGCGCTTGCCCTCAACCCGCGCCTGCTCATCCTCGACGAGCCCGTATCGGCGCTTGATGTCTCCATTCAGGCGCAGGTTCTCAACCTGCTTCAGGACCTGCAGAAGGAGCTGCGGCTCGCCTATCTCTTCATCTCCCACAACCTGTCGGTCGTGCAGCACATTTCGGATCGTGTCGCCGTCATGTATCTCGGCCGCATCATCGAGCAGGCAACGCGGGATGAGCTCTACGACGCGCCGAGCCATCCCTATACTCAGAGCTTGCTGTCGGCGGCACCGGTGGCTGATCCATCCTACGGCCGTACGCGACGGCGCATCGTTCTCGAAGGCGAGATTCCCAATCCTGCAGCTCCGCCACCGGGCTGCACCTTCCATCCCCGGTGCTTCCGGGCAAACGACCGCTGCCGCCGGGAAGTCCCGGGTGCGCTGCATCTGCCGGGAGCCTCGACCCTCGTCGCCTGCCACTATCCCGATGTTGCTCAAGCGGGTCCCACAATCCGCAGGGCTTCGATGGAGTTTGGAGAATGAGTGCTGCGTCGAGCCGTATCGGCACTTTCATTCGCGCGCTGTGGCGACATAAGGGGGCGGCGGCGGCACTTGCCTTCTTGCTTTTCGTCTCGCTCATGGCAGTTTTTGCGGATCTGCTGCCCTTCGATCCGTTCCGGCAGCGCTTGGTCGATGCCTTGAAAGGTCCATCCAGCACCAATTGGTTCGGAACCGATGAGCTCGGCCGGGACATTTTCGCCCGTGTGGTCTATGGCGCACGAACCTCCCTGACCACGGCCGCAGGCGCTGTCGTCATTGCGGCCGCCGTTGGTGTGCCCATGGGGCTGGTCAGCGGGTTCTTCGGTGGGTGGCGCGATGCGACACTCATGCGTCTCGTCGACGTGATGATGACGCTGCCGGCCATTCTCTTTGCAATGGCGCTGATCGCGATCCTCGGTCGCAGCCAAGTCGCGGCGATCATCGCGGTCGGGATCACCGGCATCCCGAGCTTTGCCCGCATTACGCGGGCACAGACGCTGACATTGCGAAGCCGAGACTTCGTGGTGGCCGTGGAGGCCTTCGGCGGCAGCGCCCGGTACAACATGTTCCGGACCATCCTGCCAAATTCCTGGAGCCCGATCCTGGTGCAGGTCGTGGTACTGTGTTCGGTCGCGATCCTCCTTGAGGCGGCCTTGGCCTTCCTTGGGGTCGGCGTCGCGCCGCCAACTCCGAGCTGGGGCGAGATGCTGCGATCCGGCAAGTCCTATCTGCACGAGGCCCCATACTATGCGGTTCTGCCGGGCCTGATTTTGACCCTCACCATCCTGTCGTTCGATGCCATCGGACGCGCGATGGCGGACCTGCTCGGCGAGCGTTACGAACTGCGTAAAACCGGTTCAGAAGGAGCAGCGTGATCCCATGATCGGATATGTCCTCAGACGGCTGTTCCATCTCGTTCCCGTCCTCCTTCTTGGCTCGGCCGCCGTGTGGGCGATCATCTATGCGGTACCTGGCGATCCAGTTTCGGTGCTTGTCGGCGAGAACGCGACCCCCGAGCAGATCGCAGCCGCGACTGCGCAATACGGGCTCGACCGGCCCATCCTGGTGCAATACGCGGATTGGCTCTGGCGCGCTCTTCGCGGCGATCTCGGCACGTCCATCCACGCCAGCGCACCAGTGCTCGGACTGGTCGCAGAGCGCCTGCCGGCGACGTTCCAGCTCGCCTTTATGGCGACTCTCGTTTCACTCGTACTTGGCATTCCGGTCGCGATCATCAGTGCCCTTAAGCCCGGATCCTGGGTCGACCGCATCCTGTCCCTCTGGAACGCGATGACACTAGGGGTACCGACCTTCTGGCTCGGCATCCTGCTCATCCTGTGGTTCTCGGTGGAGATGCGCTGGCTCCCGTCCGCTTCCGCCTATGTTCCACTGTGGGAAGATCCTGTCGCGGCTTTGCGCAACCTCATCCTGCCGGCCGTAACCCTCGGCGTTTATGTGTCAGGGGTGCTGGCCCGGTTCCTGCGTGCATCGCTGGTCACCGAGATGCGCTCGGATTATATTCGCACGGCGCGGTCGAAGGGGTTGCCGGAATGGCAGGTGGTCAGCGTCCACATCCTCCGCAACGCGCTTCTGCCGTTCGTCACCATCGTTGGCTTGATGATGGCGAACTTCATCGGTGGCGCCGTCGTCACCGAGGCCGTGTTCACATATCCGGGGCTCGGGCGGCTGCTCATCCAGGCTATCAGCACACGGGATTATCCCTTGATCCAGGGCTGCATCATCGTGATCATGTTGATCTACATCCTCATCAACCTCTCGGTTGACGTGTTCTACGCTTATATCGATCCACGCATCGAGTATAAGTAGCGCTCAGGCCGGCCGATAACGGCACGAGACGCCGTGGCCTGGCGCGATCTCGTGCCACGGGGCTGTGCCGGTTCCGGCATGAATTTCGCCGAGGGCGCATGTCTCGTCGGGACGGCCTGCCACCAGGACCGATGGATCGGGCGGCGTCATCTGAAGGCGCCGACGCTGCAGGGCGGGATCGAGCACCGGCGCGGAATCGAACAATATCTGCGTATACGGATGCGAAGGGTTGTCGTAGACTTGGGAAACCTCACCCTTTTCTACGATTTCTCCCCGGTACATCACGGCCACCTTGTGGCAGACCTCGCGCACGATGGCGAGGTCGTGTGCGATGAAGAGATAGGACAACTTGAGCTTCTCTTGAAGGGAGTGCAGTAGGGCGACGATCTGCGCCTGCGTGCGAACGTCGAGAGCCGAGACGGGCTCGTCGCAGACCACGAAGTCGGGATTGACCGCCAAAGCCCTGGCGATGACGATGCGCTGGCGCTGACCGCCGGAGAATGCGTGTGGATAGCGGTCCATCACGGACGGATCCATGCTGACGAGTTCCAACAGTTCCGCCACGCGCTCCCGATAGCGTGTTTTGGGCACCGCTTCGTGGACGATCAGGGGCTCCATGAGCGTCTGGGCAATCGTCATGCGCGGATGCAGGCTCGAATAGGGGTTCTGCAGGACGAACTGCATGTGGCGACGCATGCGCCGCAATTCCCCTTGCGGCATGGTGGTGAGTTCGCGTCCGCGCAGCTTGACCGATCCAGATGAGATCTTCTGGAGCTGGAGGACTGCTCGCCCCGTTGTTGTCTTTCCGGAACCCGATTGACCGACGAGGCCGAGAGTCTCGCCCGGCGCGATGTCGAACGATACGCCGTTGACGGCCATGAAGGCCGGATGGCGGCCCCGAGAAGGAAACGAGACCGACAAATCCTGTACGGAAACCAAGGGGGACACGACGGTCATGGCTCGGCTCCCTCGCGATGCAGGCGCGGAACGGCATCGAGCAGAGCCCGGGTGTACTCATGAGAAGGCGCCCGGAAAATTTCGTCGATGCCGGCCGTTTCGACGATTCTGCCGCCATACATGACGTTTACCCTTTCCACCATCCCGGCAACGACGCCGAAATCGTGCGTAATCAGCATCAGCGACATGCCCCTTTCTTCCCTCAGACGCAGCAGCAGGCGCAGGATCTGTGCCTGAACGGTGACGTCGAGAGCCGTGGTCGGCTCATCCGCGATCAGAAGGTCCGGATCGCAGGAAATCGCGATGGCAATAAGCGCCCGCTGGCGCATGCCGCCGGAGAACTGATGCGGATAATCGTCGATCCTTCGAGCAGGGAAGGGGATGCCGACCTGATCGAGCAGCTCGATTGCCCGCTCCCGGGCGGCTGGTCCCGACAGGCCGGTATGGCGGCGCAGCATGTCCTCGATCTGGGCGCCTACGGTGATGACCGGGTTGAGAGAAGTCATCGGATCCTGAAACACCATGGCGATGCGCCGCCCCCGGATGTTTCGCATGTCAGTTTCGCTTACGGCGAGAAGGTCCTGGCCGCAAAAATTTACCGATCCGCCTAAATCGACCCGCATGCCTTCAGGCGCGAGACGCATGATGGCGCGGGCCGTTACGCTCTTGCCGCAACCGGATTCCCCGATGAAGCCGACCGCCTCACCGCGCTTGATATCGAAGGTGATGCCCTTGACGGCCTCGACCGTCTGTTTGCGCGTGACGATGCGTGCCGTCAGGTCGCGCACACTCAAAATGGGTCCGTCCGCGGTCACCGGCTGCTCCCCACATCGAGAACTTCCCTCAACCCATTCGCAAGAATAATGAAGGTGAGCGTTGCAAAGACGATGGCAACAGCCGGGCCGACGACGGTCAACGGAGCAAGTTCCATGAACTGGCGCGCATCGGCCAGCATGCCACCCCAGTTAGGATCTGGCGGAGGCGGTCCGAGCCCAAGGAAGGACAGGGCCGTGACAGTGAAGATCGTCTGTGCCAGGGTAAGGCTCGTCGCGACAACAATGGGCGACACGACCATCGGCAGAACATGCCGAATGACGATCCGAAACTCACTCATGCCGATACTTCGGGCTGCCTCGACGTGATCCCATTTTTTGACGCTGAGCACTGGCGCTCGCACAACGCGGGACATGGCCGGCGTGTAGACGATGGCAATTGTCAGAATGAGGTTCGGCACTGTCGGCCCGAGGGCGGCAACGACCGCGATGGCAAGAAGGAAGACCGGGAAGGCGAAGACCACGTCCAGCACGCGCATGATCGCCTCGTCCACCCAGCCGCCGACATAGCCGCTGACGAGCCCGAGGACGAGCCCGGCGAGGAGAGCGAATGCGACAGCCGTGAAGGTAACAAAGAGGGTCGTGCGTCCACCGACGAGGATGCGGCTCAGCACATCACGGCCGATCGCGTCGGTTCCGAGCCAGTGCTGTGCGCTCGAGCCTTCCAGGGAATTGGGCGAAGTGGCAGAGGGGTCGTAAGGTGCAATCAAGGGAGCGAGAAGGGTCAACAGCACCAGGGCTGCCAGCATCACAAGCCCAAGGCCTAACAGCCATTGCCCAGCGCTGGGCCATATCCGGCGCGCTGCTGAAGGCGTGGCATCGGCCAGGGGGCGTTCGTTCGTGGTCGCAGCGTCGCTCATGCCTCCACCCTCGCATCCGCATGAGCGTAGGCAATGTCCGCCAATGTGTTGACGAGGACGACACAGGCGGCTGCGACGAGAACGATGGCCTGAATGACAGGGTAGTCGCGGCTCGTGATGGAATCGAATAGGTACTGACCCATTCCAGGTATGGCGAAAATCGTCTCCACGAGAATACTGCCCCCAAGGAGGGTTGCGACCTGTAGTCCCGTAACGGTGATGATGGGCGTCAAGGCGTTCCGCATCAGGTAGTTCCAGAGGATCGTCCGGGGCCGCAGACCCTTGGCGCGCGCGACCATCACGAAGTCCTGGTTCGACACCTCAAGCACGGCCGCCCGCGTATTTTCGGATATAGTGACCGAGATCGCGAGGGCCAGCGCAAGGGCGGGGAGGATCAGGCCGGTGACGTTTCCAATGGGGTTTTCGCGGAAGGGCACGTAGCCGAGGACAGCAAGTTCGGGAAAATAGAGGCCGACCAGAAGGACGATTAACGTGCCCACGACGAAGTTCGGTACGGCGAGGATGAACCCATTGTAGAGGCGTACGATCCAGTCCGCCGCTCCTCGAAGGCGCGCTGATGCGATGCCCGTGCCGACGCCCATGATAAGAGCGATGATGGCCGCGATGAAGGTGAGCTCGAGGGTCACCAGGAGGCGAGGCCACAACTCCTGGAGAACCGGCTGCCGCGTCACAAAGGATGTGCCGAAGTCGCCTTGCAGCGCAGCGCCCAACCAGGAGATGTATTGCTCGATCAGTGGGCGGTTGAGGCCGAGGTCTCGGCGCATCGCGTCCAGCACGTCCGGTTGGAGCATCTGAGCGCCGGCCGCTGCCAGGACGAAATCGCCCGGCAGGGCCCTCATGAGCATGAAGGCGACGAAGGAGACCCCAAGAAGGATCGCCCCCATCCACATCGACCGCACGAATATGACGCGCCTCATGACGCCGCTCCGGCGTGCAGGATAGTCATGGCCAAGGCGTCAGTCCTTCAGCCAAGTGGTCCGAACGTAGGAGCGGATGTTCGCCGCCAGTGGAACATAGCCCTCGACGTAATTCCACCAGATCTCCCAGCGCAGGGGGTACTGATAGATCTGTAGAATATAAGCCTGATCGGCGATGTGCTTCTGAATCGCGAGGTTCTTCTCCGCACGCTTGGTATTGTCCGTCTCGGCCCGTGCCTCGGCCATCATCCGATCAAGAGATTCGTCGGTGATGCCCATTGCCTTGCCGAATTTGCTCTGGGAATTGACGTACTGGAGGATGGCGTCGGAATCCGGCGTCCACGAAAGGGCGACGGACAACAGAGTCGGCCAGGTGCCTGCACTCCAATGGTTGAGGAGCGGCGCCGTCTCCATAGGCACAATCCGCACCTTGATACCGGCCGCCTGCCATTGCTGCTGAAGGATCTGTGCGCAGGCGACGTCGAGGGGATTGGCCGCAACGACGATGTATTCGCCGAGATCAATGCCATCCGGAAAGCCTGCTTCCGCCAGCAGCGCCTTGGCGGCTGCCGGATCGTGTTTGTAGTACGGCATTTCACCGACGCCGTCATAGCCGCCAACTTGGCTTTCCGGGATCATGGCGCCGACCTTGCCGGAGCCCCCGAGAACGGTCTGAAGGCAGGCCTGCCTGTCCGTCGCAAGGCTCAGTGCCCGGCGGACTCTGACATCATTGAGTGGCGGCGCCTTCATGTTGAGCCAGACCGGGAAGGTGCGGGAGGTCTGGCCCGGTGCCGAGACGAAGTCCTTGGAGGCGCGCGCCATCAGCGCCGCCACTTTGGGATCCTTCAGCCACGTCATGTCGATGGTCTTGGACCGCAGCGCGGAGGAGAGCGTTGCCTGGTCCTTGTAGAACTTGAACACGACCTTATCGAGATAGGGTTGCCCTTCCTCGAAGTAGTTCGGATTGCGCGCCAGCGTGAATTGCTGGTTGGGTTGATAGGACTCGAAGATGAATGGGCCGGTCCCGACCGGCTTGGTGGCCAGATCCTCGACCCCCTTCGGCACGATGGCACCGTCCGGGTTGCTCGCCAGATAGCTCAGGAATGCGGCATCGCGCGTCTTCAGCGTGAAGCGCACAGTGAAGGGATCGACGACCGTGACGTTCTCGATGCTGGCATATTGGGCGCGCAGGCGGCTCGCGGTAGCCGGATCGAGGATGCGGTCGAAGGTATATTTAACGTCCTCAGCCGTGAAGTCCTGGCCGTTGTGGAATTTCACGCCCTGGCGAAGTTTGAAGAGATAGGTCCGCTCGTCGGGCATCTCGTACCCAACGGCAAGATCCGGCTCCACCTGCATCTTCGCATTCCAGCGAAGAAGCCCGGAATAGAGAAGCGCCGTGAAATCGTTTGAGGAAAACGCCGTAACGGTCGTTGGGTCGAGGCCGATCGGATCTGCGTCGGCGCCAATCCGTAATGTGCCGCCACGTTTCGGCGCAGTACCTTCAGGAGCCGCCGCAAAGGCGGAAGGGCAGGCGGCCATGGCACCTCCGACCAGCAAGAGGCGGAGGAGATGGCGGCGATCGAGAGCGAACGCCGCGTCCGGCAGGGCCGTAAAATCCGTATCCTTCGTCACACGAGTTCCCCTTCTTGATTGGCGACAGCGCGGCCAGCGGAATGCGAAACAACGCGTCTCGCGCCCGAGGCCGAATGCCTGTGACGGATTTCTATCCGTCGTGACCATTTCTCGCGCATCGGCCGAAGCAACATATGCGCGAAACCCTCTGTTCAGAACGTCCCATATGGTGGAACGATTATTCTTGTTTTCTGTTCGAGGAAGATTAGGTTCAAACTGCCAGATGCGTCAATACATTCGTATGGAAGGTGTAGAGACTTCACGGCCCCTCCGTTTGGCTAGTCGATGATGCTCCCACAATATGGTATGACCTCGAAAGTGAAGGAGGGCTGCATGCAAGTGGTTCAGCGTGACGAAGGTGCTTCCGCAGATGATTCAAGAGCCGTTGGAGAAGCGCGCATTCAATCTATCGCGCGAGCAAAAGCTCTGCTCGACGTCATGGCTGATGGGGGGTGGGTGTCGCTGCGCGATCTCGCAGCGCGCACTGGGCTTGCGAAGACAACGGCCTTCAACCTCGTTAAGGCGCTGGTCGATACCGGGCTCGCCGAACGAAACACGCAAGCCGGCGCCTATCGCCTTAGCTTGCAGCACCTGGTCTATGGGCGCGCCGTCGAACGTCGGCTCGACGTCAGCGCCGTAGCCCGCCCGCACCTTATCGCCGTATGTACGCTCACGCGCGAGACCGTGAACCTTGCTCTGCCCGGCCCGGCCGATGCGGTGATCGTCGACAGCCTCGAAGGGAGCCACACTTTGCGCGTGTCGTCCTATTCGGGAACCCGAACTCCCTATCACTCCACCGCCTGCGGCCGCGCACTTCTGGCCTGGCAGCCCAAACCCTTCCGCCAGTTCATTTATGGCAACAGCACCCTGTCACCGTCCACACGGCACACCATCACCGATCCTGAAAGGCTCGAGGAGGTCCTTGAGCGCTGCCGCCGCGACGGCTGGACCGTGGAGATGGAAGAGAACGAGCTCGGGAGCGCCTGCATCGCCGCACCGATTTTCGGAGCGTCCGGAGAGGCGGTGGCCGCAGTTAGCATCGCCGGTCCCGCAGCGCGCTTCGACCCGGATACCATCGCCCGCTATGGCGAGGTCCTTCTCACCTACCTGCCACGCATTACGGCGGATCTTATTGGACCAACGGCTGCCTAATACGAATCGACTGGCGAGATGCGCTGTTCTGTTTGATGCTTCAGGGATGTATAAAAAGGCTTTACTTATATAAGCGATGGCTTTTAATATCCCCTGGGAAGACCGGGAAGAAAACAATGCATCTCGACGTCGCAAGCGTGCTTGGACTGGTCACGCGTTCCGTGCGTAATTTCGTGAAGGATGGGAAGCCAGCCTGCACCGTCACGCTGACACGTCTTTACGATACGGATATCGACGACCTGTGGGACGCCCTGACCAGCAAGGAACGTATCCCGCGATGGTTTTTGCCGGTTGAGGGTGATCTTCAATTAGGCGGAAGGTATCAGCTCAAGGGCAACGCGGGCGGAACCATCACGGCCTGCACGCCGCCGCGCCATTTTTCGGCGACATGGGAGTTCGGCGGCGGGACAAGCTGGATCGACGTCACGTTGGCGGCTGACAAGGGCCAGGCACGGATAACGCTGGAGCACACGGCAATCATCGAAGACCACTGGAACCAGTTCGGCCCCGGCGCGGTGGGGATCGGCTGGGACCTCGCCGCCATGGGTCTCGCGCGTTATCTGGAAACTGGATCGTCTATTGATCCGACGACCGCCGGGTCATGGATGGGTTCGCCCAACGGCAAGGACTTCATGAGGCAGAGCGGCGAGGCGTGGCGGGAAGCCCATGTTGCGAGCGGCGTTGACCCGGCTTCGGCAAAGGAGCGGTCGGACCGGACCATCGCTTTCTATCGCGGCGAGCTCCCACCGAACCTAGCGCATCCGGGCACAGGAAGCTGATGCACGCTTTCGAAGTCTTGGCAGACCCGGTGCGCCGCCGTATCCTCGAATTCCTCGGTTCGGGGGAGATGGCGTCTGGAGAAGTCGTAGAGGCGATTAGGGCCGAGTTCGGCATCACGCAGGCTGCCGTGTCGCAGCACCTCAAGGTGTTGCGGGAGAGTGGTTTTGCGCGAGTCCGCGCGGAGGCGCAAAGGCGTCTCTATTCGTTGGATGCTTCAGGCCTTCAGTCGGTCGATGCGTGGGTCGGTCAGTTCAGGAGTTTCTGGGAGCCGAAATTGGATGCGCTGGCCACGGAAATCGCACGTGGGAAACGGGAGCGGCGCAGTGCTCCTATGACCGGACGAGCCGGGAAAAGAGCCTGATGTCGTCGGAGCCTACGATCGCGGATGTCCTGCGCGAGCTTGCTGCGCTTGAAGACCCGAAAATTCGGGAGGCCAACGAACGCCGTGGCGACGACTATGGCGTGAACCTCACCCGCCTGCGCGGTTTAGCCGGCCGCCTCAAAGCCCAGCACCAACTTGCGCTCCAATTGTGGGCTGCTGGCGACACGGCCGGTCGGCTTCTCGCAACGTTGATATGCAGGCCAAAAGCCCTTTCGCCAGCTGATCTCGACGCGATGGTCCGAGACATTCGTTCGCCCAAGCTCCTCGACTGGTTCGTCGTGAACGTAGTCAGGGCCAGCTCCCATGCGGAGGCGCTTCGCCTGCGCTGGAAGGACGGCGATGATCTCCTCGGGCGCGCAGGCTGGAGCCTGACGACCGAAAGGGTTGTCAAGAAAGCGCGGGACCTCGACCTCGAAGCGCTGCTCGACCAGATCGAGAAGGAGATGAAGCAGGCGCCGATTTACAAGCAGTGGGCCATGAACCACTGCCTGGCCGAGATCGGTATCCGACACGCCCAACATCGCCAACGCGCCATCCGGATCGGTGAGCGGCTCGCGGTCCTGATCGACTATCCCGCCTCACCGGGCTGCACTCCGCCTTATGCGCCGATCTGGATCGCCGAGATGGTTCGCCGCAACGAGGAGACGCAGCGCCAAGGGCGCCGGACATCCGAATAATGTGCAAGTGTACCGAGCCTCAAGCCCCTAGGGCAGGGGCTTGGTCAGCGCCGTCGATATCAGAGCCTCCCACGTTTCGGCAGGGCGGTCGCGAGGGTCCTTCCGATCTCTGCTATAGGGTTCGCAGCATATAGATAGGTGAGTGAGGATAAGACATGACGCCTGAGCCGGCCGTGACACTCTATGGCATCAAGAACTGCGACACGGTGAAGAAGGCCCGCGCTTGGCTCGATGCCAAAGGTGTCGCCTATGCGTTTCACGACTACAAGGTCCAAGGGATAGAGCGGGCCCGTCTTGACGGCTGGGTGCGAAGGGTAGGGTGGGAGATTCTTCTGAACCGGGCCGGGACGACCTTCCGGAAGCTCTCGGAGGAAGACAGGAGCGATCTCGATGAGCAGAGGGCCGTTGCGCTCATGCTCGATCAACCGTCGATGATCAAACGCCCCGTGCTGGAACTCAAGGAAAGCCTTCTGGTCGGCTTCAAGCCGGACCTCTATGAAGAGGCGGTGAAGTAGAACACTATTCAGAGGGGCGCCATGGGCGGGGGATCTAAGATGAAGGCAGCCGGAATTCTGCTCCTGGGCCTGGTTTGGACTGGTCCGTCCTTTGCCGAAAGTGCCGGGTGCTTTCACTTCGGCTATGAGATCGAAAATCTTGAGGCGGCGAGCGCGGTATCACTCGCCAGGATCAATGATCGCTCGCCACGCGTGAACTTCGTGAAGCGCGAGGTCATCCAAAAGGGCTGTCCGAGCACCAGCGCAGCTTGCAAGGACAAGGCTTATCTCGTTCCCGGGGATGAAGTCGTCATCTCCGGCAGCCGAGGCGAATTCGTCTGCGCCAGTTATGCCGGCCGAACGGGTGCTCTAACGGAAGGTTGGCTGCCGCGGGATGCCATCTCTCCCGTGCAGGAGGCGCCGGTCGAACGACGGGAGGGCTGGATCGGGCAATGGCGGAGCGGCCCTGAGCAAACCATCGTCCTCGAAGGAGGCGCTGCGCAAAACAGCCTGAAGATCAAAGGCGATGCGACTTGGGGTGCATCCGATCCGGGACGGGTTGCCCGCGGCGCCGTCAATGTCGGCGAACTGGAGGGAGAAGCGCCTTTACGCGGATCCGCCCTTTCCTTCGGAATGGGCGAGAACGGGACGCTCCCCTATACGGAAGCCGATGAGTCCGATTGCCGGGTCCAGATGCGCCGCCTGGGTCCTTACCTGCTTGTGAAGGACAATAACATGTGCGGCGGGCACAATGTTACATTCACGGGAATTTACCGCCGGGCCCGTTGAAGGAAGAACGTCTAGCGTGGCCGGTTGAGGCTGAGCTTCTGGAAGCCTTTTCCGGCAAGGACCGGCTTTTTTGAGCTTAGCATGCGTGAATTGACGCCCTGCCAGGAAATCTCCCCTGAGAGACGGCCGAATTCGATCTTGGGGCAGCGGTCCATGACCACCTTCACGCCTTGGGCTTCGGCGCGTGCGGCCGCCTCGTCGTTGCGGACGGAGAGCTGCATCCAGATCACCTTCGGCAGGGGATCGAGGCTCAGGGCCTCGTCAGTGATCGGCCCGGCCGCGTCTGAATTGCGGAAGATCTCGACCATGTCGACCGGATGCGGAATATCGCGGAGGGACGCATAGGCCCTCTTGCCGAGCAGTTCCTGGCCGGCGAGGCCCGGATTGACCGGAACGACGTCGTAGCTCCGCTCAAGGAGATATTTCATCACGATCCAGCTCGGGCGGGCCGGGTTCGCGGAGGCACCGACGAGCGCGATGCTCTTCACACCCTGGAGGATGCCGCGGATATAATCGTTCGGATAATTGTCGTGATCCATGGCGGGACCGTATGGGAGACGACGGGGCAGTTCAATGGGGATCACATGTCGACGACATCCCACAAGCCGGTCATGACCCGCGAGGCGCTCAGCGCCTTTCTCGACAGCGAGTTTCCGCAGATCCACCATGGCGGCCGGACTTATCATGTCGAGGAGGTCGGCCCGCTCTATGCGCGCCTGCGCATGGATTACCATGAGCGGCATCTGCGCCCGGGCGGAACGCTCTCGGGCCCTTCAATGATGGGCCTCGCGGACCTCGCGCTTTATGCCGCAATCCTTGCCCAGATCGGTCCAGTGGCGCTCGCCGTCACTACGAGCCTGAACTTCAATTTCCTTCGGAAGCCTGAACCCCGTGCCCTGCTGGCCGAATCGCGCCTGCTCAAGCTCGGCAAGCGCCTGGCGGTCGGGGAGGTGGCCATGTTCTCGGAAGGCAGCACAGACATGGTGTGCCATGCGACGGGAACCTATTCGATTCCCGTGGCAGGATGACAAGGCCGTCACTCGGCGGGCTGTTTCGGCGTCAGCACGTCGTCAATCTCGCGGGCGCGGATCGCAGCCGGGCGGCCGGCGAGACGGGCCCAGTAGCGCTCGAAGGCCGGGCGCTTCTCCAGGGTGCCGAACATCATGCCCCAGCCGATCTGCGAACCCACATAGACATCCGCCGCCGTGAAGCTGTCGCCGGCGATATAGTCCGAAGTGGATACGGCGCTCTCCAGGGCGTTCACGGCGTCCGCCTCGGTGCCGTATCCGATCATGCGGCTGCGCTCCTGCGGCACCTGAAGGCCGAGCGCCTTATTGCTCAGCGCAGCCTCAAGTGGGCCGGCCGCGAAGAACATCCAGCGGTAATAGGGGGCCCGGCGCGGGTCGCCGTGGGGTGGAGCAAGACCAGCCTCCGGAAACGCATCGGCCAGATAGGCGCAGATGGCGGCCGCCTCGGTCACGACAGTCTCGCCGTGGCGAATGGCCGGTACTTTGCCCATCGGGTTGATCGCCAGGTACTCGGGCGCCTTCATGCCTGTGCCGAAGTCCAGAACCTCCGTGCGGTAAGGGCGGCCGAGTTCCTCGAGCATCCAGCGGGCGATCCGGCCTCTGGACATGGGGTTGGTATAGAAGACGATCTCGTCGCTCATGGCGGCCCCTTTTATATTGCGCCTGGCGATTATAAGGCTGCCGGCGAGCCTGTCATGACGGGATTCCGGACGATGTGGTGTTTTGATACCGCTGCAGCGGTATTTAAATACCGCCATCGAAAAACCCTTATAAAACAAGGGATTTTGGTCGATGAATGTCTCCGTTTTATGTTGACAGGTCGCCGAGGCACGCTTATTGAGCGCTCACCTGCCGCCGCATTCCGCAGCGGCTGTCGTTTTTGAAGAACCTGAGCCGTCATGGCTCCGCAACGGGAAACAGCGCAATGAAGACTACGACTTCGCTGAAGCCCGCCGAGGTCGAGAAGAAGTGGGTTGTGATCGACGCAGAGGGCCTTGTTGTGGGCCGCCTTGCCTCGATCGTTGCCATGCGCCTGCGTGGCAAGCACAAGGCGAGCTACACGCCCCACGTCGACTGCGGCGATAACGTCATCGTCATCAACGCCGAGAAGGTGGCGTTCACCGGCCGCAAGCGCGAGCAGAAGGTGTACTACCATCACACCGGTTATCCGGGCGGCATCAAGGAGCGGACCGCGAAGTTCATTCTCGACGGCCGCTTCCCTGAGCGCGTGGTCGAGAAGGCTGTGGAGCGCATGCTCCCCCGCGGCCCGCTTTTCCGCCAGATCATGGGCAACCTGCGCGTCTATGGTGGCGCTGAGCATCCGCATACTGCTCAGCAGCCGGAAGTGCTGGACGTCGCTGCCCTCAACAGCAAGAACGTGAGAGTCTAATCATGGCGACCCTCCAGTCTCTCGCCGATCTGGGCCAGAGCGCCCAGACCGCCGCTCCGGAAGCTCCGAAGCATGTCCAGAAGCTCGACGCCCAGGGCCGCGCCTATGCGACCGGCAAGCGTAAGGACGCCGTCGCTCGCGTGTGGATCAAGCCGGGCTCCGGCAAGATCGTCGTGAACGACCGCGCCGTCGAGGTTTACTTCGCCCGCCCGGTGCTGCGCATGATCCTCGCGCAGCCGCTCCAGATCGCCAACCGTGACGGCCAGTACGACATCGTCGTCAACGTCAACGGCGGCGGCCTGTCCGGCCAGGCTGGCGCTGTCCGCCACGGCCTTGCCAAGGCGCTGACCTACTATGAGCCTGAGCTTCGCGGCCCGCTCAAGAAGGAAGGCTTCCTGACCCGCGACGCCCGTGTGGTCGAGCGTAAGAAGTACGGCAAGGCCAAGGCCCGCCGCAGCTTCCAGTTCTCGAAGCGCTAAGCTTCGCCACACCGGAAATTTCGAAAGGGCGGCTTCGGCCGCCCTTTTTTCGTTGGGCGGGCCGAGGGTCTGCTTCCTCGTCATTCCGGGGCCGCGCAGCGGAGCCCGGATCCCAACCACCAGTGTTTCAGAACGAAGAGCTGCGGCAGCCGCTGTGCTTTATCCTACACCGTCAGTGGTTATGGGTTCCGGGCCTGGTCCTGCGGACCATCCCGGAATGAAGTGGCTCTGACCGTCACGCTTATTGACAGGACAAGCGTTCCAACGCATGTGTTGGGTATGATCGACCGGATTCAGACCCGCCGACGTTTCTCGAACGCTCCCGCCGCGCGAGCGCGATGACGGCCGTCCAGGTCCGATTGCGAGCCGCGCCAAGTGCGCGGCTTTTTGTTTTCTCCTCCATGACATCCCCTATATCAGCGGCCTGACGGGCTAAAACGGATCCACGGTAGCGACCATGACGACATCTACAGCAGCGCTCGACACACGGACCAAGACCGTTTTCATCGACGGGGAGGCGGGTACTACGGGCCTCGGCATCCGGGATCGCCTCAAGGGTGAGCCGGGCATCGCGATCAGGAGCATCGCTCCCGAGCGGCGCAAGGACCCGGAGGCCAAGCGGGCGATTCTCGGCGAGGTCGATCTCGTGGTGCTCTGCCTGCACGACGACGCGGCCCGCGAAACCGTCGCTCTGGTCGACGCTCTGGAGGGCCACAAGCCCAAGATCGTGGATGCCAGCACCGCCCACCGGGTCAGCCCCGGCTGGGTTTACGGATTCGCGGAACTCGCGCCCTCGCAGAAGGATGCGATTATCGCTGCTGACCGGGTCGCCAATCCGGGGTGCTATCCCACAGGCGCCATCGCGCTCATTCGCCCGCTGGTCGATGCCGGGCTGATCCCGGCGGACTATCCGATCAGCGTCAATGCGGTGAGCGGCTATAGCGGCGGCGGGCGGGGGATGATCGAGGCTTATGAGGCTGGTACGGCCCCAGCCTTCGAGCTTTACGGCCTGGGCTTCGAGCACAAGCACGTGCCTGAGCTGCAGAAATATACGGGCCTGACGCGGCGGCCGATCTTCATTCCGTCGGTGGGCAATTTCCGTCAGGGAATGTTGGTGAGCGTGCCGCTCCACTTGGAGATGCTGCCTGGAAAGCCGAAGGCAGAGGACCTCGAGGCGGCCCTTGTCCGCTGGTATGAGGGCAGCGCCTTCGTGACCGTGGTGCCGACCCATTCGGCGGACAAGCGCATAGAGCGGATCGAGCCGGAGGCGCTGAACGACACCAACCGCATGGAGCTACGGGTGTTCCGGCACGAGGCCTATGGCCACGCGGTCCTGGTGGCGCGCCTCGACAACCTCGGTAAGGGGGCGTCGGGCGCGGCCGTTCAGAACATCAAGCTGATGCTCGGCCTAAGCTGAGGCCGAGCGCTCCCGCACGGGGAGGCTGGTGTCGGAGGCGTGCTCCTCGTAAGCCAGCACCCTCTGGCGCTGCTCGCCGAGGCCATCGATACCGAGGCTCACCGTGTCGCCGGACTTCAAGTAGCGCGGCGGCTTCATGCCCATGCCGACACCCGGGGGCGTGCCCGTCGTAATGACGTCGCCGGGTTCCAGAATCATGAAGTGGGACACGTAGGACACAATCTGGGCCACGTCGAAGATCATCGTCTTGGTCGAGCCCGTCTGCATCCGCTCGCCATTCACGTCGAGCCACATGCCCAGGTTCTGCGGGTCCGGGATTTCGTCCCGGGTTACCAGCCAGGGGCCGAGCGGGCCGAAGGTCGGGCAGCCTTTCCCTTTGGTCCAGGTGCCGCCGCGTTCGAGCTGATACTCGCGTTCCGACACGTCGTTGCAGACGCAGTAGCCGGCCACGAAGTCCAGGGCCTCGTTGGCGCCCACATAGGATGCGCGCTCGCCGATCACGATGGCGAGCTCGACCTCCCAGTCGGTCTTCTGCGATCCGCGCGGAATGATCACGTCGTCGTTCGGGCCGACGATGCACGACGGAGCCTTGTTGAAGACAATGGGCTCCGCCGGAATGGGAGCACCGGTCTCGGCCGCGTGGTCGGCATAATTCAGGCCGATGGCGATGAAATTGCCTACCCGGCCCACACAGGCGCCGAGCCGCTGCCCGGCCGGAACGACGGGAAGACCTGCGGGATCGAGCCCGCGCAGCTTTTCCAGGCTCTTCGTGCTCAGAGCGTCGCCCGCAACGTCCGGAATGACCGACGAAAGATCCCGAAGCGTCCCCTGCGCATCGATCAGGCCCGGCTTCTCCTGCCCGGCTTGTCCATATCTCACCAGCTTCATCGGAATATCCCCTTGTTTATGGCGCGGGCCCATATGGTCCCATTTGCCGGCGGGGTGCAACGCCCTGAGTAACGGCCCGGGCGCGGCCTTCGCGAGCGACACGGAATTGTTGCCGTTTTGTCACGCGCGTCGAGGAAGTGCACGGCGATCGAATGTTTCAGAGTTTCATGTGCATGTCCGAGATCAGAGTCTCTACTCACTTGTTTACATGTGAACGATATTGACGACTTGGGGTTTGGAAGTGAACGCTAAGTAAGCCCGCTGTTGTTTGCAGTAATGATGAAAAATATCGGGGGACGTTGCGGCGCCTGTCAGGAACTCGTTAACCGATTGCGGCAGAATTAAAGCATTGGCAGAGTAAGGCCCAAGGCGGGAGGATTCTTCCGCATCAGACACAATAATCCATGCTAGGGCAGGAATTTCTTATGCGCTTCAATCGATCGTTGATCCTGGCCGCGGTCTCTCTTGCGGCTCTCGTGTCGGCTCAGGGTGGGGCCCAGGCCGGCGGATTCGCGCTGCGCGAGCAGAGCGCGACCGGGCAGGGCGCATCCTTCGCGGGCGTGGCGGCCGGTTCAGCCGGCGTGTCGTCCATGTACTGGAACCCGGCCACGATCACCATGGCGCCGGGCTGGCAAAGCGAGTTCCACGGAACCGCCATCATTCCCGAATCCAAGGTCACGCCGCTATACACGATCCCCGCTGGCCTCGCGGCTTTGGGCCCGTCGGGCGATATCGGGCTCGATGCGGTCATCGCGTCCAGCTACACCAGCTATCAGATCAACGACCAGCTCTGGGTCGGCTTCTATAGCGGCGCGCCTTTCGGCCTTGTGACCAAGCCGAATCCCACCTGGGCCGGCCAGCTCTATGCGCGTACGACCTCGGTGTTCTCGTTCGAGGCCATGCCGACGGTCGCCTACAAGGTGAACGACTGGCTGTCGATCGGTGCAGGCGTGCGTGCACAGTACTTCAAGGTGCGCTACTTCTCGGCCACCGCTGCGACGCCTTTTGCGCCCTCGGCCGGTCTCGAGGGTGACAACTGGGGCTTCGGCTACTCCCTCGGCGCCACGCTGACGCCTTTCGCCGGCACCTCGATCGGTATCGGCTTCCGCTCGGCGGTCGAGCAGAAGCTCGATGGCTCGTTCCAGCATTTCGGCATTCCGATCAAGGCCAACCTGATGCTGCCGGAATCCGTGTCCGTGGGCCTCAGCCAGCGGATCACCGACGCCTTCACGCTCAATGCTTCGGCCGAGTGGACCAACTGGAGCCGCCTCGGCTTCCCGCGGGTCACGAACGCTCTGACGGGCGGCTTCCTTGCCTCGTCGCCGTATCTGCCGCTCGACTACAAGGACGGCTGGTTCTTCTCCGTGGGCGGCGAGTACCGCGTGAACCCGGCCTGGACCCTGCGCGCCGGCCTCGGCTACGAAATCGCTCCGATCGATCTCGAAAACCGCAATCCCCGCCTGCCCGATTCCGACCGCGTGTGGCTCTCCGTCGGCACCACCTACAACTGGAGCGATCAGCTCTCGTTCGACCTGGCCTATACGCACATCTTCTCGGTCGGGAACACGGACATCAATATCGCTCCGGGCAACCCGATCTTCCCGACCCGCGGGATCGTATTCGCGGCGGATGTGGACTCGCAGGTCGACATCATCTCGGCGTCCGTCAAGTATCGCTGGGACAATCCGGCAAAGGCCATTCCGGCCCCGATCGTCCGCAAGTACTGAGACCCGGGATCTCCAACGAAAAGGCCGGCGTGAAGCCGGCCTTTTTCATTGAGGGACACCGTGAGCGTCAGGATTTGACGAGTACATAGGTTCCCGGCGCGTCGCAGAGCGCAGGGAGCTTGCCGCCTCCCGGTTCCCGGGCGCGCACCTTGCGGGGGGCCTGCTTCTCGATCCACGAAAACCAGTAAGGCCACCAAGTCCCGGGATTTTCGGTCGCGCCCGCCACCCAATCGTTCAGATCGCCTTCGGTGGGGCCGTTCGTCCAGTACTGGTATTTAGGCTTCGCCACCGGATTGACGACGCCTGCGATGTGGCCCGAGCCCGCCAGCACATACTCCACCGGCCCGCCAAACGCTTTTGAGCCTACGAAGACGGAGCGCGCCGGTGCGATGTGGTCTTCCTTGGTGGCGAGGTTGAAGATCGGGATCTTCACCTTCTTCAGGTCGAGCCTGACGCCGCCGATCTCCATCTCGCCCCGTGACAACCGGTTCTCCAGGTAGCAGTTGCGGAGATAGAAGGCGTGGTTCGCCGCGGGCATGCGGGTGGAATCGGAATTCCAGTAGAGCAGGTCGAACGGGAAGGGCGCATGGCCCTTCAGATACACGTTCACCACATAGGGCCAGATCAGGTCGTTGGGGCGCAGCATGTTGAACGCGTTCGCCATGTGGGAGCCTTCCAGGTAGCCCCGGCGCTTCATGCTGGCCTCAAGGGCGCTCACCCGATCCTTATCGGCGAAGATCTTCAGGTCGCCCGCATGGGCGAAGTCAACCTGCGCGGTGAAGAAGGTGGCGCTGGCGATCCGTGCATCCTTCTTGGCAGCCATATAGGCGAGGGTGGTGGCCAAGAGGGTGCCGCCGACGCAATAGCCGATCGCCGTCACCTTCTTCTCGCCGATGGCGGCCTCGATGGCGTCGAGCGCCGCGAAGATGCCCTCGCGCATGTAGTGCTCAAAGCCCTTGTCGGCATGTTCCGGCCCCGGATTGACCCAGGAAATGCAGAACACCGTAAGTCCCTGCGACACCGCCCAGCGGATGAAGCTCTTTTCCGGATTGAGATCGAGGATGTAGAACTTGTTGATCCAGGGCGGCACGATCAGAAGAGGGCGCTTGAGCACCGTCTCGGTCGTGGGCGCGTACTGGATCAACTCCATCAGGTCGTTGCGGAAGATCACCTTGCCGGGCGTCGTCGCCATGTTGACGCCGACCTTGAAACGCGTTGGGTCCGAGTGGCGGATCCTAAGCTCGCCGCCTCCGGCCTCAATGTCTTCGGCCAGCATCTCCATCCCGCGCACCAGGTTGGCGCCGTTATTGCGCAAGGTCTCGCGCAGTAATTCGGGATTGGTCAGAAGGAAATTGGAAGGCGAGAGGGCGCTTGCGAGCTGCCTGAGATAGAACTGCGCCTTGTGTCGCGTGTGGTCGTCCACGCCCTCGGCGTGCTCGACCAAGCCCTCGGCCCAGCGTGACGTGATGAGATAGGCCTGCTTCAGGAAATCGAAGACGGGGTTCTCGGACCATTCCGGATCCTGAAAGCGGCTGTCCTTCGGATCGGGCTGCACCACCGGTTCGGCCTGCTCCCCTTGGGCGCGCCTGAGGGTGGTGGACCAAAGATCGAGAAACTGCGCTCCCAGTCGGGATTGGGCCTCGAGCGCCTTGTGCGGATCGGTCATCCAGGCTTCCGCGATATGCCCGAAGGATCGGACCGCTTCCGCGGCCTCCTCGGCGAAGCCGGACCGGCTCTGGCCTTCCGTCAGGGGCTTGAGATAGGCGGCGGTCGCTTTGCCGGCTCCCTCCAGGAGCAATGTCAGGTTGCGGGACAGTTCATCGAAATCCGGCGCAACAGTCGACGCGTTGTCATCCCCAGGCGGTTTGTCCATAAGGCATTCTCCCGGCCGATTTCGCTACCATTGCTCATATGCCGCATTTCCGACATTTTAGCGATTGAGCCATCATACCATTCAGAGCCATCGCGTTGTTCTCGGAATTTAGAATGAACTTTCCATCTGCCCCTTCGGTTCGCGCCATCCTGGTCGGTTGTGCCATCCTGGCGTCTGCCGTAACGGCAGGATGCAGCGGCAACCCGACGGGGGATTTCCTGGAATCCAGCGGGCTGGCCCCGAAAACGGCGCCGCGGCCGGATTTCGTGGCCGCGTCGCGGCCGCAATCTCTCGATTACATCCCCATCGGCACGCCGCAGCAGGGGCGGCCGACTGCCGCGAAAACCACCGACGAGGTCAAGGCCGCCGAGGCGGAGCTCGATGCCCTGCGGGCGCAGAACCAGACCCGGGGCGAGGCCGCCGCACAACTCGGCGGGACGCCCGCCCCAGAGCCGGTGGCCATGCCGACGACAGCCTCCGCCAAGCCGCAGAAGGGTAAAAAGAAGACGACGCCCTGACGGCCGATTTTCCAAACAAGACCTGCTCGAGAACCGAACCATGCCCGATTTTTACCGCATCAAGCGCCTTCCCCCTTACGTCTTCGAGCAGGTCAACCGCATCAAAGCCGCCGCCCGGGCCAACGGCGCCGACATCATCGATCTGGGCATGGGCAACCCTGACCTGCCGGCGCCCCAGCATGTCATCGACAAGCTCGTCGAGACCGTCGGCAAGCCCCGCACGGACCGCTATTCGGCCTCGAAGGGCATCACGGGCCTGCGCCGGGCCCAGGCGGCCTATTACGAGCGCCGCTTCGGCGTGAAGCTCAACCCGGACACCCAAGTGGTCGCCACCCTGGGCTCCAAGGAGGGCTTCGCCAACATGGCCCAGGCCATCACCGAGCCGGGTGATGTGGTGCTGGTGCCGAACCCGAGCTATCCGATTCATGCCTTTGGCTTCCTGATGGCGGGCGGTGTCATCCGCTCCGTTCCGGCCGAGCCCACACCCGCCTTTTTCCCGGCCGCTGAGCGGGCCGTCATGCATTCCATTCCGAAGCCGGTGGCGCTCGTGGTCTGCTATCCGTCGAACCCGACCGCCTATGTGGCCTCCCTTGATTTCTACCGGGACCTCGTCGCCTTCGCGAAGAAGCACGACCTCATCCTGCTGTCCGATCTCGCCTATTCGGAAGTCTATTTCGACGAGAGCAACCCGCCGCCCTCGATTCTCCAGGTGCCGGGGGCCATCGATGTGGCGGTCGAGTTCACGTCCATGTCCAAGACCTTCTCGATGGCCGGCTGGCGCATCGGCTTCGCGGTCGGCAACGAACGGCTGCTGGCGGCCCTGGCACGGGTGAAATCCTATCTCGATTATGGTGCCTTCACGCCTGTCCAGGTGGCCGCGACCGCGGCGCTCAACGGCCCGGACGACTGCATCCGCGAGATGCGCGCCACCTACAAGCGCCGCCGCGACGTGATGGTCGAATCCTTCGCCAAAGCGGGCTGGCAGGTGCCGGAGCCCACGGCCTCCATGTTCGCCTGGGTGCAGATCCCGGAAAAATTCCGGTCCCTGGGCAGCCTGGAATTCTCGAAGCTCCTGGTTGAGAAAGCCGACGTGGCGGTGGCGCCGGGAATCGGCTTCGGCGAGCATGGGGACGACTATGTCCGCATCGCCCTCGTGGAGAACGAGCAGCGCATCCGTCAGGCAGCCCGCAACATCCGCCGTTTCTTCGACACAGCGGACGATACGCTCCACAACGTGGTGCCGATGACCAGGGCGGGGTAGGGGCCCGCGGGGCGGAACGTCATCGTCCGTGCATGGACATGCAACCGTAGCAGTCGTAAAGAGCAGCGCGACTTTTATGGAGGAGATGCTGCTCGTGACACGTCCTTTTCGGGTCGGAATCGCCGGTCTCGGTACGGTCGGTGCGTCGGTCGTCCGGATCCTATCCCGCCAGAGCGAGGTCCTTGCCCGCCGCCTCGGGCGGCCGGTGGCCGTGACGGCGGTCTCGGCCCGTGACCGGACGAAGGACCGCGGCATCGACCTTTCGACCTTCGCCTGGTTCGACGACCCGGTGGAACTGGCCCGCTCGGCCGACGTGGATTGCGTCGTCGAGCTTGTAGGCGGCTCCGGCGGTGCGGCGCTGAAGACGGTCGAGACCGCTCTTTCGCAGGGTAGGCACGTGGTCACGGCGAACAAGGCGCTGCTGGCGAAGCATGGCCTGGCGCTTGCCCGCCTCGCCGAGGAGAAGGGCGTCGCCCTGGCATTCGAGGCCTCCGTGGCGGGCGGGATCCCGGTCATCAAGACCCTCCGCGAGGCCCTTCCGGGCAACCGGGTTTCGCGGCTCTACGGCATCCTCAACGGCACCTGCAACTATATCCTGTCCCGCATGGAGCTGGAGGGGCTCACCTTCGCCGAATGCCTGAAGGACGCCCAGCGCCTCGGCTATGCGGAGGCCGACCCCACCTTCGACGTGGAGGGCTTCGACACCGCCCATAAGCTCGCCATCCTCACGAGCCTCGCCTTCGGGACCGAGATCGATGCGGATGCGATCTATGTGGAGGGCATCTCGTCGATCACTCCGCTCGATCTCGCCATGGCGAACGAGCTTGGCTTCCGCATCAAGCTCCTCGGGGTCGCCGAGCGGACCCAGACGGGCATCGAACAGCGCGTTCACCCGACAATGGTGCCCCGGTCCTCGTCGATCGCCCAGGTCATGGGCGTGACGAACGCCGTGACCATCGACGCGGATGCCGTAAAGGAATTGACGCTCATCGGGCCCGGCGCTGGCGGAGATGCGACGGCCTCGGCAGTCGTGGCGGATATCGCCGACGTGGCCCTGGGCCGGGCCGAGCCGCCTTTCGGCCAGCCCGTAAACGGCCTCGAGAAGGCCGCGCGGGCGCCCATGCAGCGACACGAGGGCGGCTACTATATCCGCCTGACGGTCCACGACCGGCCCGGCGTCGCGGCCGGCGTCGCGACGCGCATGGCGGAGGCGGACATTTCCCTGGAGAGCATTCTCCAGAAGCGCTCCGAGACCGCCGCCACCAAGGACCCGCACGGTCGCTCCGGCGCTCCGGTCTCCCTGGTTCTCATCACCTATGCGGCGACCGAGGCGGCCATTCGCTCCGCCGTTGAAAAAATCTCCGGGGATGGTCTTATTGCCGAGCCGCCCCAGGTGATCCGCATCGAACGCGAGTAGCTTCCAGGCGAATGGTATCATTCGCCTTCCCCATTCAAAGGAGACGACACGTCCATGTCGCAGGGCATTACCGTCCAACCGGGCCAAATCATCGAACGCATCCTGACCCTGGAGCTCGTGCGCGTGACCGAGCGTGCCGCCGTGGCCTCCGCGCGGCTGCGCGGGCGCGGCAACGAGAAGGCCGCCGACCAGGCTGCCGTGGACGCTATGCGCCGTGAGCTGAACCGTCTTCCCATTGACGGCACCGTCGTGATCGGCGAGGGCGAGCGCGACGAGGCGCCGATGCTCTTCATCGGCGAGAAGGTCGGCAACAAGCAGGGCCCGAAGGTGGATATCGCGGTCGACCCCCTGGAGGGCACGACCCTGTGCGCCAAGGACATGCCAGGCTCCATCGCGGTCATGGCCATGGCCGAGGCTGGGACGCTGCTCGCCGCGCCTGACGTCTACATGCACAAGATCGCTGTCGGCCCCGGCTACCCCACCGGCGTGGTCGACCTCGACGCCTCACCCGAGGAGAACATTCACAACCTCGCCAAGGCGAAGGGCGTGAAGCCGAGCGAGATCAACGTGCTGGTCCTCGACCGTCCGCGCCATGCGGACCTGATCGCGGCCATCCGGAAGACCGGTGCCGGCATCCGCCTCATCACGGATGGTGATGTCGCGGGCATCATCTTCACCACCAAGCCCGACGAGACGGGCATCGACATCTATCTCGGCATCGGCGCGGCCCCCGAAGGCGTGCTGGCGGCCGGAGCCCTGCGTTGCATCGGCGGCCAGATGCAGGCGCGCCTGATCCTCGACACGGAGGAGAAGCGCTCGCGGGCGCTCCAGATGGGTGTCACGGACCCCAACCGCAAATACGACATGACCGACCTGGCTCGTGGCGACGTGATCGTGGCCGCGACGGGCGTCACCGACGGCGCGCTCCTGAAGGGCGTCAATTTCAGCCGAGACGTGATCACGACCGAGACGGTGGTGTACCGCTCTGCGACCGGAACCGTGCGCCGGATCTACGGTGAGCACCGCGAATTGTCGAAGTTCCATCTCGATTAAGAGGGGTGCGCCCTGTCTTCGGGTCTATGGAGCAGGGCGCATTTCCGGACGCCAATAACAATTCACGACAATGCGCAGGGGGACATTCGTGGCGGAGCAGCAGCAGGGCGACCTCGTCATTCGGCCTTTCACGTCGGGCGACCGGCAGGGCTGGGACCCGTTGTGGCAGGGCTATCTGACCTTCTACAAGGCGAGCCTCCCGCCGGAGGCCACGGACACCACCTGGGCGAGGCTGCTCGATCCGGCAGAGCCTATGCATGGGATCGCGGCTGTTCTCGACGGGGAGATCGTCGGGATCGTGCACTACATCTATCACCGCTCGACCTGGACGCCGGGCAATTACTGCTACCTGCAGGACCTGTTCACCTCCGAGAAGGCCCGCAACCGGGGTGTCGGGCGCGCCCTGATCGAGGCCGTCTACGAAAAGGCAAAGGCCGACGGGGCAAGCCGGGTCTACTGGCTGACCCATGAGACCAACGAGACCGCCAAGGTCCTCTATGACAAGGTCGCGAGCCGGAGCGGATTTATTCAGTACAGGAAGGTGTTTTGATCGCGTTCGGAGCTTAAACTCCGCCCGTGACCGAATCAGCTTTCCTGTCCTCCGCCCGGCCCTTCCTCGGCGTCAGCCATTCCGCCCTCGGGCGCACCTGGGTCGAGCGGTGCGATGCCGCTCAAGGCACCATTGCGCTCGCCATCGCCCAGACCCATGGCCTGCCCGACGTGCTGGCCCGCGTCCTGGCGGGGCGGGGCATTGGCGTGCATGAGACGGAGGGCTTCCTGAATCCGCGACTGCGGGACTTGATGCCCGATCCGAACGTGCTCACCGATATGGACAAGGCTGCCGAGCGCCTTGCCGACGCGGTCGTGCGTCGGGAGAAGGTGGCGATCTTCGGCGATTACGACGTGGACGGCGCCTGCAGCGCCTCCGTCCTGGCAGAGTACCTGCGCGCCTGCGACGTTCCGTATCTCATTCACATTCCGGACCGGATCACCGAGGGCTATGGCCCCAACGTGGATGCGATCCGCTCCTTGAAAGAGCAGGGCGCCGGCCTTCTGGTGACGGTGGATTGCGGAACGGCGAGCCACGAGCCCCTGGCCGAGGCCCGGCGCCTCGGCCTCGACGCGGTCGTGCTCGATCACCACCAGGCTCCCGAACGGCTGCCCGAGGCGCTGGCTCTGGTCAACCCGAACCGGCAGGACGACCTGTCGGGCTTAGGCTATCTCTGCGCGGCCGGCGTGGTGTTCCTGGCGGTGGTTGCCCTCAACCGGGCGCTGCGTCGCCGTAATTTCTTCGGTCAGCGCGCCGAGCCGGACCTTATGGCGAGCCTCGATCTCGTGGCCCTCGCCACGGTGGCCGACGTGGTGCCCCTGGTCGGCCTTAACCGGGCCTTCGTCCGCCAGGGGCTGGCCGTCATGCGCAGTCGCCGCCGTCATGGCCTTGCGGCCCTCCTGGACACGGCCGGGCTCTCGGGCGCCCCTGAAAGCTGGCACCTTGGCTATCTCGTCGGCCCCCGTATCAATGCGGGTGGCCGCATCGGGGACGCAGCCCTCGGCTCCCGGCTGCTCCTGTCCGAGGACCCGGTCCATGCCGGGCAATTGGCGACCGAGCTCGACCGTCTGAACCGCGAGCGCCAGACCATCGAGGCGATGGCCGTTGAGGAGGCTGAGGCGCAGGCTCTCGTCCTTCTGGAGCGGTTGCCCGACCTGCCGGTGATCCTTACGGCATCCGCCGAGTGGCATCCTGGCGTGGTCGGCCTCATCGCAGCCCGCACCAAAGAGCGGTTCCGCCGCCCGGCTTTCGCTTTCACGCTCAATCCGGATGGAACCGCCACAGGCTCCGGACGGTCCGTTCCGGGCGTCGATCTCGGTGCCGTCGTCAGAGCTGCCGTAGAGGCGGGACTCGCCCTCAAGGGCGGTGGTCACGTGATGGCGGCGGGCGTGACCATTCAGGCCACAGACCTGGAGGCCTTCCGGGCCTTCGCGACGGAACGGCTCCTGGAGCCGGTTGGCGCTTCGCTTCTGAGTGACCATTTCGCCGTCGACGCCACCCTGACGGCCGGAGGGGCGCAGACGAAGCTCGTTTCGGCCTTGGAGCGGGCAGGGCCCTTCGGTTCCGGCCAACCGGAGCCGGTCTTCGTCTTTCCTCACCATCGAATCGTCGAGGCGCGGGAGGTCGGAACGGGCGGGCACGTGCGGGTCAGGCTGCGGGGTGGGGATGGGGCCGTTATCGGGGGAATCGCCTTCCGGGCGGCCGGTCAGCCCCTGGGAATCGCCCTCACGGAGAACATCGGCAATGCCGTCCACGTGGCCGGAACCCTCTCGATCGACCGCTGGGGCGGCGGCGAAAAGGTCGAGGTGAGGATTATGGACGCGGCGAAGCCCGAATGATCATTCTGGCGCTTGCCGTCAGGAAAGAACCCATCTATATGTCCGCCCACCTCAGGGGCAGCGCCCCGTTCAAGCGGCCTTCGTCTATCGGTTAGGACACCAGCCTTTCACGCTGGGAAGAGGGGTTCGATTCCCCTAGGCCGCGCCATTCCAACACAACACCTTCCATTTCGATGCCCCAGCTCGGCAAGGCCGAAATCCGGCCCCGCCTGATGTCACGTGGCTGATGTCATCTCCGATATTGCGCGTCGGTCACATGCTCCATCCAGTCGACAGCCTTGCCGTCGAGCCGTTCCTGGATGGCGATGTGGCTCATGGCCGTCGTCGCGGTGGCGCCATGCCAATGCTTCTCGCCGGGATCGAACCAGACCACATCGCCCGGCCGGATTTCCTCGACCGGCCCGCCCTCGCGCTGAACCCAGCCGCAACCGGCCGTGACGATCAGCGTCTGGCCGAGCGGATGCATATGCCAGGCCGTGCGCGCGCCGGGTTCGAACGTGACCAGGGCACCCGCGACGCGGGCCGGGTCGGGCGGGCTAAACAGCGGATCGATTCTCACCGCTCCGGTGAACCACTCGGCCGGTCCCTTGCCGGACGGCTGGGCGCCGCTTCGCCTGATCTCCATCTTCCTGCTCCTATGATCATCACCATGCCGGATCTTTAGCCCGGCATTCGTTCTTCCTTAGTCCGTTATTCCATAGAATGTCTTGGCCCGATCTCCGGGCTCGGACGCCTGAGAGCGAGAGGGACCCCCATGCCGCTTTACTTTTTCAACATCCGGGACGGCTACGAGCTCGATGAGGATGAAGAAGGCATTGAGCTTCCGGACCTTGAGGCAGCCCGCGCCGAGGCCCTCGCCATCGTCGAGGAATTGCGCGATCAGTTGACCGACGCGGCCAATATCGAGCTGGAGATTGCGGACGAAAGCGGGCAGCGCCTGCTGACGGTTCCGTTCTTCCGCGGCGCGAGAGGGCGTCGGTGAATGCCTCAGGCAGATTTGCCTGAGACGATGGCGAGGCGGGTCAGGAAGCCGACCAGCTCCGCCTGGCGATTCGTTCCTGTCTTGGCAAGGATCGCCTTCGTCTGTGCGCGGACGGTTCCGATCCCGACGCCGGTCTCGTCCGCGATCTCCTGAAGCGTGCAGCCGCACATGAGCTGAGTTGCGACCTTGGCCTCCCTCCGGGTCAGGCCAAAGGCCTGCAAGAGCAATTCCGGTGGCGGCTCCGGACAGAACTCAGGGTCCACGAAGAACAGGGCAAGGCGTGCGCCTTCGAAGGCCGCGCGGACGTTCTCCGGAAGCGATACAACACGCAGGATCAGCGGCCGCCACTCCCGGCGCTGCAGGCCGACGATTTCACGCGCGCCGTCCTCTCCGTCGAGATGGGCGGTGAGCAGAGCCTGTAGCATCCGATCGGCCGCCCCGTTGGTCGCGTAGAGACGCTCCGACCGGAGAGTGACGTCTGGGCCGAGATGCCGCTCCGCCTGACCGTTGAGGTGAAGAACTTTTCGGGCGTCTCCGATCAACACGACGCCGAACCCCAGGGCATCGAAAACGCGCAGGAAGCAGCGCGCTGGGGAGAATGCAGGCGGATTGGTTCGCAAATGTTGCATCGCGCCAACCGGCGAGCCGATAGGGCTCTGCCCAGACAACGCAGCAGGCCGCGCTTTTATCCCAACTGGGAGATGAAATGCGGAGGTGCTTCGATGGAGTTTTAAAAGATAAGCCCGAATCGCACCGCCTCTTGCCCCTAGAACCGGAGGAAGGAATGACGTCGGCAGTGACACTCGCTCCGCGCTGGGAAGCCATCCCGCCTGTTCAGAGCCGGAGCACGGATTTCGAAGTGAGCCGGATACAGGGTGCACTCTGGAGCATTCGTCCGGTATCCGAGCGGGCCCGAAGAGCGGCTCCCTACCTTCTGTTCCAAGGCGGCATGCCGCAAGGGGACGCGGTTGTGTACGACCACCAGAAGTCGAACGCCCTGTTATACCGCTTGCGTCAGGACGGCTTTCGGATACTTTATCACGGTCCAGCTGGGCCCATCGACATCTAGAGCCCGCCTTTGCCGCGGTACTATTTCAACCTCCGACGCGCCCATCTTCACCTTGTCGACAAGCACGGGGAAGAATGCGCCAGCCTCGGAGAGGCTATCGAATACGGCGTGGTCGCGGTGCTCAACCTGATCGCCGAGGAGGGGCGTTTTCGCAACTGGACGACCTGGGCGGTCGAGATCGAGGACGAGGACCGCCTTCATCGGGCGTCGCTTCCGTTCACGCTCGTCCTGAGGGCCGAGATACGGCGCAAGGGCTAGAGCATCGTGCGGACCCAGAGGGCCGCGTCAGCGAAAAGTGGACCCGGTTTTCTGCCCGAACGATGCTCCAGCCCAAAGAATAAGCATCGGATGGATCCCAAAAGTGCGTCCACTTTTGGGTCCGATGCTGTAGGGCTTCGACGCGCCTTTCAGGGCTCGTCCCGTCCCTCGAAGGCAAGGATGGCCTCTCGACGCAGGGCGTCAGGCGTCTCGATGTAGCGGGCCGAATGATGAAACACGACGAGCCGCTTGGCGCCGGCCTTGCGCGCCAGGCGGCCGGCCTCCCGTGCGGTCAGGTGGAGTGCCGCCTCCGCCAGGGTGCGGTCCTGCTCCGGAAAGACGGCCTCGATGAAGAGCTGGTCCACCCGGGCCGCCAGGGACAGGATCTTTTCGGCATTGCCAAGCGTCGGCGCCGCATCCGTCACATAGGCGAGGGATTGCCCGGGCCCGACGAGGAAAACCTGGTCCTTCAGCTCCCGCAGAGAGGTGCGCCCGACGCCCGGTATCTCGATTTCAGCCCCTTCCGCGCCGCTGCGCAGCAGTTTCTTCGCCTCCGTCAGCCAGGGCCCCTTGGGGAGGCCGAGACGGTCGAGAACGCCGCGCCGGACATTGACCCGCCGGGTCTCCCGCAGCCCGAAGGCGAGGGACGGGATCCCGTGGTCCAGGGCGGCCGCCTCGATCCGCAGATCGGCGTCCGCATAGACGACGCCCTGCGGCAGTGCGGGCGGCTCCCCCTCCCAACGCTCGAAGACATGCCGGGCGGAAAAGACTGCGAAACGGTCGAGCCGAAGGCCGTTGAACTCACCCACATGAAGCTGAAAATCCACGGAGCCTTCGTCGATGAGGTTCCACGTATAGCCGCGCAGCTTGTGCTCGAGATGATCGATGAAGCCGGGCGGGCCGACGAGATGGAGCGGGCCGGGCCGATGCAGACACAGGCGCATCAGGCGGTCGAACCCGATGAAATGGTCCACATGGGCGTGGGACACGAAAGCATGGCTGACGCGCAGGAGTTCCCGGGCCGAAAGGGCGCCCAGATCGCCGAGATCGAACAGAATGGCCCTGCGGCCGAAGCGGAAATCGAGATAAAGGCCCGGATCGTCGAAGGGGCCGTTGATAAGGCGCGGCTGGATGAGCCAGCTCATCCCCGTCGCAGATCCCGCCAGGCCGACGCGAACGCGCGGGCGTTGCGTCCGATCTCCTCGACGGACAGGCCAGGGGAGAAGAGGGCCGAGCCAAGGCCGAAGCCGTTCGCCCCCGCATCCACGTAGCCCTTCATGGTGTCGGGCTTGATGCCTCCGACGGGCAGCACGAGGGTCTCCCGGGGCAGGACGGCGCGCCAGGCCTTCACGACGGCCGGCGGAATGGCCTCGGCGGGGAAAATCTTGATGGCGTCCGCGCCCGCCTTAAGGGCCGCGAAGGCCTCCGTGGGCGTGGCGACGCCTGGGGTACAGTAGAGGCGCTGTTCCTTGGCGCGCCGGATGACCTCGGGATCCGCGTGGGGCATCACGATCAGCTTGCCGCCGACATCATGAACCCCGTCCACCATGGCTGGCTCAAGTACGGTCCCGGCCCCGACCAGCACCTCCGCCGGAAGTTTCTTAGCCAGGATCTCGATGCTGCGAAACGGATCCGGGGAGTTCAACGGAACTTCGATGATGCGAAAGCCCGCCTCCGCGAGGACAAGCCCAACCGTCTCCGCCTCGTCCGGCTTCAGGCCCCGCAGGATCGCGATCAACGGAAGTTCGGTGAGGTAATCCCGGAACACGACAGCCCCCTTTCGCATGTTAGCGCTTCACGACTTAAGGCCAGGCCGGCCGGAGCCATCCGAATCCGCACGTACCTGATCCATAGGTGGCGGAGAGATGGTCCGCTTTCAACCGGCCTGCGGAACTTCCCGCCTGCAGGGCTTTGCCCGCCCTGCCGGCTGGGCTAGAGACAGGCCGAATTCGCCCGGGCGCGGTGCCGCGGCGAGCGTCACCCGTCGCGAGACAGCCATGAAGACCTTAGCCAAACCGCCTCCCCGAACCCGCAAGAGCGCCCTCGACCGGATCGACCTGTCGATCCTGAAGGCGATGAGCGAGAACGGGCGGGTAACCTACCAAGCCCTTTCGGAGTTGGTCGGGCTCTCGCCTCGACCGTGCCTGGAGCGGGTCCGGCGGCTGGAGCAGAAGGGGATCATCCGCGGTTACTGCGCCCTCGTCGACCCGGCCCTGCTCGGCCACGACATCGTGGCCCTGACGGGCATCGGGATCCGGGATCCCTCCACGACCGCACGCCAGAGGCTCGAACGCGCGCTATGTGCCCATCCGGCCGTCGTCGAGCTCCAGCTGGTCAACGGCGAATACGATTATATTGCCCGCATCGTCGCGCCGACCATCGCAGCCTACGAGGCGCTCACGGAGGAGTTTCTTGCGGATGCGGGACTCGGCATCGCCCGGATCCACACCACCTTCGTACTCAAGACCCTCAAGGCTTTCGAGGGCTATCCCATTCCGGACGAGCCGCAATAGGGGCGTCCGTCACGGTTCCTTCCCGCGCAGGCATTGCTGCGCCATGCGGGAAATGCGCGTCTGGTCCTCCGGCGGGACGGCATCGGCCAGGACCTTGCGCCACAGATCAGTCCGGCGCAGCTCGTCGGCCACGCAGGAGCAGAGCGCCCTGCAGGTGCCGGCCTGGCCGTTCTGCTCCAGGCAGCTCGCCTCGCATTGGGCCAGGAAAGGCCTCGCCTCGGCCATGGGATTCGGGCCGGTCAGCTGCAGCACGCCGTAGAGAGCTCCGAGCAGCACAATCTGATGGATGAGGTAGATCGGCAGGCTCTTGCGCCCTGCCCAGACGAGGAACCGGGAGAACCGGTCCTTCGCGCGCCAGCGGGCGAGGCGCAGCGTCTCCGCATGGGGGAGGGCGATCTTCGCGAGAGCTATCCCTCCCAGGACCAGGCCGAACCATGGAAAGATCGGCACGTAATCGTTGGTCACCGGGTCGGTGGCGCCGAGGCCGAGCCAGTCGAGCCAGGGCCGGTCGAAGGCCGGATCCGTGAGGATCCAAGGCGCCACGAGGCACAAAATCGCCGAGATCAGGACGACAGAGGCGCGCAACCTGAGAAATGGGAGAGCGAGAATGCTCGAGACCGCGATGCAGTGGAGAATGCCGAAGAAGATGAAGCTTTCCGGAAAGGCCAGATAGGTCGCGGCCGTAATAAGGAGTGCCGCTCCGCCGATTTTGGCGAGGCGCCGCAGGAATGGCTTGCGCCGCAGGCCCTGGGCGTGTGCTAGAAAAAGGCCGACCCCGGCGAGGAACAGAAACGATCCGGCGATGCAACGGGCGAACCAGCGCCATGCCGGAACGGCAACGATGTCGGTCGCGATGAGCTTGAGGAAGCTCAGGTCCCAGCTGAAGTGATAGACGACCATCGCGACGATCGCGATTCCCCGTGCGACGTCGATGGCGTCCCAGCGCTGCGCGGCGACGGCCTTGGCCTGTAGGGGAATTGCGGTCACGGGCGATCCATGCGGAAAAGAGCAATGCGGGCTTCGCACCCTATATAATGTTCATGACCGAACCTCTGACGACGTCAATGGCCCGGCTGAAGGAGATGGTTGACGGTGCCGATGCGATTGCGGGTTTCACCGGCGCAGGCATCTCGACCGAGAGCGGCGTTCCTGATTTCCGCTCGCCCGGCAGCCCCTGGCTCCAGAACAAGCCTATTCCGTTTGAGGCCTTCCTCCGAAGCCCTGAGGCTCGACGGGAAGCGTGGCGGCGGAAATTCACGATGGACGACCTTTATCGTGGAGCGCGGCCGAGCCGGGGGCATCGCGCTCTGGCGTCCCTGGTAGCATCCGGACAAATGCCGGCGGTCATCACGCAGAATATCGACGGGCTCCACCAGGCGTCCGGAATCGCCGATGAGAAGATCATCGAGCTGCACGGCAACGGTACCTACGCGGTCTGCCTGTCCTGCGGCAGGCGCCATGACCTGGCGCAGGTCCGGTCCCGCTTCGAGGCGACCGGCGAGGCGCCCGACTGCGACGCTTGTGGTGGCATCGTGAAGTCCGCCACCATCTCGTTCGGTCAGGCGATGCCCGAGCTTCCGATGCGGAAGGCGCTGAAGCTCACAGTCTCTTGCGACCTTTTCCTGGTCGTCGGCTCCTCTCTCGTGGTCTATCCCGCCGCTTCGCTGCCCCTGATGGCTAAGGAAAGCGGCGCGCGCCTCGTCATCGTAAACCGTGACCCGACCCCGCTCGATGACGCGGCGGACCTTGTGATCCATGAGGAAATCGGCCCGGTTCTCTCGGCCGCGGTAGGGGAAACAAGCTGATTTAGTTCGTCGGCTAAGAAAAACATCGCACTTTCGTGGCCGTTTCCGGCTTCCCCAGATTCAGGACAATGTTATCCTCTCGTTAAGAGTCGAAGTTTTGATTCGAGTGCGGGTTTCTTCATGACTAACGATTATAGCTCCAACCCATTTCAAGCGCGGGGACACGGATCCTCGGTCGAACAGGGGCGTCGCGACGTTGCCGAGAGTGTCTCGGAGGAGAAATCCCTCGATCTCGTCCAGGTCAGTGGCCGGATCAAATGGTTCGACGTCGCGAAGGGCTTCGGCTTCATCGTCCCCGACAATGGAATGCCGGACGTTCTCCTGCATGTGACCTGCCTGCGCCGCGATGGGTATCAGGCCGCGAATGAAGGGGCTCGCATCGTCGTCGAGGCCGTGCACCGGCCCCGGGGTCTGCAGGCTCTGCGCATTCTGTCCCTGGACGATTCCACGGCTCTGCATCCGTCCGAGCTTCCCCTCCCGCGGACCCATGTTCAGGTGGTCCCGACGAGCGGCCTCGAACCGGCCGTGGTGAAGTGGTTCAACCGTCTCCGCGGTTTCGGCTTCCTGACGCAGGGGGAGGGGCGGCCCGACATCTTCGTGCACATGGAAACCCTGCGGCGCTACGGCATTGCCGAGCTGAAGCCCGGCGAGCGGGTCTTTGTCCGCTTCGGCGACGGCTCGAAGGGCCTCATGGCGGCCGAGGTGCGCCTCGCCGACATGGCCCTCCCGCACTCCCATTGACGCCGATGCTGCGCGGCGCGCGGACCTTTGCGCTGGCCCTGACGCTCGGGGCCGCAGCCTCCGTCTCGGTCGTGGCGCAACAGGCGTTGGAAGACCTTGCCGTCGTGACCCAGGGCGGTCAGCGCCAGGCTTTCCAGGTGGAGGTCGCCCGCAACGACGCGGACCGGGCACAGGGGCTCATGTATCGTCGGTCCATGCCAGCCAACCACGGAATGCTGTTCGATTTCGGGCGCGTCCAGCCGGTCTCCATGTGGATGCAGAATACCTACCTGCCCCTCGACATGCTGTTCATCCGGCCCGATGGGACCATCGCGCGGATCGCCGCCAACACGGAACCCCTGTCTACCCGCACGATTCCCTCCGGTGAGCCCGTCCTGGCCGTTCTCGAGCTCAATGCCGGCACGGCGGCCAAACTGGGAATCAAAGCCGGCGACCGGGTGGAGCATTCCCTTTTCAAGCGCTGACCAGAACGGCGCTTGCTGAACCCGGGCCCTCGTGATAGCCAACAGCCTCCTTGGCGAGGACGGGGCGTAGCGCAGTCTGGTAGCGCATCTGCTTTGGGAGCAGAGGGTCGCAGGTTCAAATCCTGCCGCCCCGACCATCCGCCGAGAAACCTTTGAGAGATTGTCGAAACCGATGTCCGCACGGATCTACAAGCCCGCCAAAGCCGCCACTCAATCCGGCCTTGCCCGCACCAAGCAATGGCTTCTGGTCTTCGAGCAGGACAAGCCGCGCGAGATCGAGCCCCTGATGGGCTGGACCAGCTCCGGCGACACCCGCCAGCAGCTCCGCCTTTGGTTCGATACCAAGGAAGAGGCGATCGCCTACGCCGAGCGGGAGGGAATCGCCTATCGCGTCGAGGAGCCCCAGGAGGTGAAGCGGCGCACCATGTCCTATTCGGACAACTTCAAGTTCAACCGGGTCGGCCCCTGGACCCATTGAGGGGCCGGATGGCCGGCCGTGAGGCCCCATAGCTCAACCGGATAGAGCGACAGCCTTCTAAGCTGTAGGTTCCAGGTTCGATTCCTGGTGGGGTCGCCACTCTCGGCTATGCCCATAGGCCGCTGGTGCGGACGCAAGAGCGTCCCTAAAAATTTGAGCCTCTATCGTCGCTTGGGCCTTTGAGAAGTGAATTCCGTGGCTGCAACTGGCTTTCGGCCGGGAGGGCGGCAAGATAAGCACGCTCCAAATATCAAGCGGACTTGGATTAAATAGAATACCTTCTCTCGATAATTTAGATATCGAATTTATTCTTGTTCATACATTCCTTCATGGGAAGTCGAAGAGGGTATGACTTCTTCATCAGGGTGTGAGTCTTGAATTCCGCCGTTTAGTACTTAAATGTATATTGTCATGATTACATCGCGTCACATTTTCTATTTCCGCGGAGGCTGCCTCTTCGCAGGCCGCTGAACCCCGAACCTGGGCCGAGCGCCTTGCACCGCCTCCGTTCGGGGTCATGACCAATTTCACAACAACCGAATTCAGTACGCCTGAACCGCTCGGGTGAACGCTGCCGTCCGAGCCGGCGCGGCTCGTTCTCCTGCTCGGACGGCGCTGCGTATAGGAGGACACGATGCACAGAACCGTTGAGTTGCCGCCGATCACGCTCGCAACGCACGACTACAACCGTCTCATGTCTGCCGCGGCCATGAACCGCCACCGGCGCACGCCGCGTCGCGATTTCCTGATGTCCGAGTTGCGGCGGGCGGAACTCTGCCATCCGGACGAGTTGCCGGAGGACGTGGTCTCGACCAACGCGAAGGTCACCTACCGGATCAACGGCACCGGACCGCGTATGTCGCACGTCCTGGTCTATCCCGAGGACCTGTTCTGGCCGGGGGCGGAATTGTCCGTCATGACCCCGCTGGGGATCGCCCTTCTCGGCCTTCGCGTGGGCGACCGCATGCCGTTCCGAACCGGTCCTAACGGGCCGGTGCACGAGGTGGTGGTGGAGGACGTTCGGTTCAGGCTTCTGCCGCGTGAAGTGGGGAGCGAGCAAGATGGGCCCGATCCGTCAGGTCACAGCGGGAGCGGCAACTCGCGTGAGGACCTTGAACGGCGGCTGGATGAGGCCCTGATGGAGACCTTCCCGGCCAGTGACCCGGTCTCGGTCATCGTCTGCCGACGTGCCTGACGTTGCCGATCTTCCATACAGAGTCACCGCTTTGGAAAGGGAACAAGACATGCAGGAGACAACAATGAGCCAGGTGAATCTGCCTCCCATCACCATCACGGCGGTCGATTACGACAGGCTGTCGTGGATCGCGACCGCCGGCGTGAACAGCCAACGGTACACCGTCGCCGAAATGCTGGCTGACGAGCTCGACCGCGCGATGGTTGCGGCACCCGGTTCGATTCGCCCGGACATCGTGACGATGCATTCGGAGGTCGAGTACCGGGATGGGGTAACGGGCGAAGTTCGCCGCGTGACCTTGGTCTATCCGGGTGAGGAGGACCTGGATGCGGGGCGGATCTCGATTCTGACCCATATTGGCGCCGCTCTCATCGGCCTGTCGGAAGGACAGTCCATCGAGTGGGAGGGCCCGACCGGCGGGCGGCGTGAGCTGACAGTGCGAAGGGTCCGCTTCCAGCCCGAGCGAATGGCCGGCCTCGAGGTCTGAAGCCATTGGGGAGTTTCGCAGCGAAAGCGCGAATTCAAGAAATCAAGGAGAAGAAGAATGAAAACTGAAAACAAGATCAGGGATGCCCGGAAAACCGGCAATCGTCGGCCGGTCGAAGCGAAACCGGTTGCGGTTCGGGCATGGACTCCGCAGCCCTTCCCGCTGAGCCGGGAGGAGGTCCGCAGAATTGTCATCGATCAGATCGGGTAGTCGCGGCCTCTCTTTCGAGAATGAACGCACGACCAATCCGGGCCATCCTGGCTCAGGCCGCGATATTCTCTGGGCCCGCCGTCACCACCTTGTTCCGGCCTTGGCGCTTTGCGTTGTAGAGGGCGTGGTCCGCCAGTGACACCAGGCTGTCATAGCGCCGGTCCGGAGCCTCGGGCCCAGGATGAAGGGTCGCAGTTCCGATGCTCACCGTCACCACCCGTTTCGGAGCGTTGCCTGAGTGGGGAAGGGCCAGGGCCTCGATGGCCGAACGGAGCCGTTCCGCCACCTTGGCGGCTCCCTCGGCATCGGTCCCCGGGAGAAGCAGGACCATCTCCTCGCCCCCATAGCGGGCCGGTAGGTCTGCAGGTCGTCGGGCGACCGTGCTGACAGCCTGCGCCACCGTTTTCAGGCAGTTATCTCCCGCTTGATGGCCGTAGACGTCGTTGAATCGCTTGAAGCGGTCGATGTCCACAATGACCAGGGACAAGGGCGTCCGATCACGGATGGAGCGGTGCCATTCCCGCGCTAATTGCTCGTCGAAGCAGCGGCGGTTGGCGAGCCCGGTCAACCCGTCCGTCCTGGCGAGCACGGCCAGCTTGGCCTCGGCATTCTCGCGCCGCCTGGACTGGATGACGAGCCGCCAGCCCAGAAGGCCGATGGAGCCGACCAGAATCCCGACGCCCACGCCACGGTGCGCCACATCCGACCACCAGCTGGCCAGGGCTTCATCCCGACTCTTGGCCGCGACGACGACAAAGGGGAAATAGGTGCCGCTGTCATAGCCGCTCACCCGGTCGATCCCATCGATGGGAGAGACGAAGCGAAAGGCGCCCGAAGGGGAGCGTGACGCTCGCTCGGCAGCGATTGTCCTTGGCGCATTGCCGTCACGAACGAAGCCATTGAAAGGAAAGCGGGACAGAAGCGTCCCGTCCGTCGAGACGAGCGAAATCGAGCCGTTCCGCCCGATGTCGAACTGCGAATAGAAGCGTGCGAAATAGCTGGGATCGACGCTGGCGACGACAACCCCGCCGAACGTACCGTCCGGATTGTTGAAACGGCGCGAAATCGTCGTGACCCGTTCGCCGAGCGGCCGGCCGCGCTCCGGGGGAGCAAAAAAGGCGCGTCTGCTCAGCGTATTCCGGTGATGAATGAAGAAGTCACGCCCGTTCAGGTTTGCCCTGTCCGGCACCAGCTCCTGGGACGAGCTGGTGAGCCATTCCCCGTTGGGGCCGTAGACGCCGATCTCCTTCAGACGCGGTAGGAGCGAAACCCGGTTGACCAGGATGGAATGAAGATGGGCCAGCGCTTCAGGGGAGGTGCCGTCCACCTGCAGGAGATCGACCACCGCGGCGAGCGCGTAATCCGTCATCTCGAACGTGTCTTCCGCGTGCTGCCTCAGCGAGCGCGCGAGGTTGACCATCTGGGTCTCCGTCTCCTCCAGCGCACCCTCGTGCTCGCTCCAGTCCCGCCATCCTTCGAGGCCGAGGATGGCCAGGCAGACGAGGACGATGAAGCCTTTCAGGAGCTGGATGGAGGACGGGCGTCGTAACAGGCGCGGGGGATCGGTCTCATGGAGATGGTCGCTCGGCAAAGCAGGTCCCCCTGGAAATGCCGAGCGAGGCACCGCCGCTCGGTTCGGTCGAATCCCTTATGCCGAAAGGCCGGGACGTATCGTACAATCTACACCGAGGCACGAAATCGCGCTAGGGTTGTATAATGTGGAAGCCGTGACAACGGTCAGCATCAACGCTTTTCCGCTGGTAGCGTGTGGGTGAGATCGGCCGGTGCAATGGACAACTGATGTCGGAGTGTTCGGCCTTGGTAATCATGTGCCGGCTGCGAGCTCCACCAGCGTCTCGACCAGCACATCGCCCGGATCGGCCAAACCGGCAATGACGTCGAAATGGTGCGCATCCGGCACCTCGATGACGCGCGTCGACGCATCCATGGCGCCCCATTGCTCTGCGAAGGCGCGCGTCTGTCGCCGGTACTCGTCGCTTTCCGCTCCCCCGACGACGGCAACCACCCTGCTGTCCAGGGGCGGCGTCGCGTAGATCGGGCTCAGGCGCCGGGCCTCTTCGACGCTCAGGCCGAGCGCACGGTTGACGGAGGTCGAGACGAGGGGCACGAGGTCGAAGAGGCCGGAGATCGGCATCCCGGCCACGATGGGCCGCTTGAGTGCCTTGGGGCTACGCGCCATGAGACAGGCTGTCAGGTGTCCGCCGGCCGAGTGCCCGGTCACCACGAGAGGTCGTCCGGTCCTGTGCATGAGGAAATCGGCCGCCGTCTCCATCTCGGCCACGATGCCACTCAGGGTGATGTGCGGCGCGAGGTCGTAGCTCGGCACCGCCACCGAGAAGCCCCGCTCGTTGGCGCCGCGGGCCAGATGGCTCGACGAAGACTTGTCGAAGGATTGCCAATAGCCACCGTGGATGAACACGATCAGCGGGCCGCCCGCATCCCCGCCCGGCGGGTGGAACAGGTCGAGCCGGTGCCGCTCGCCCGGCCCATAGGCCACGTCCAGCTCACAGTGGGCAATCGCGCGGTAGGCGGCAGCATCCCGCTCCCAACCGGCCATGTGCATGGGATGGTCAGGCACCCGTGCCCGGTTGTTGTACTCGACCTCGAGGTCGATATCCGCCAGAGCCACGACGCTTACCTCACACGTGCAAATACCGGTCCTTCAGGGATGTGTCGGCCATCAGCTCGGCGCTGGTGCCCATCCAGACGGTCCGGCCCTTTTCCAGGATGACATGACGGTCCGCGAAGGCCGCGAGGGCGTTCACGTTCTTGTCGATCACCAGGATGGACTGGCGCTCCCCGCGCAGGCGTTTCAGGCAGTCCCAGATCTCGGCGCGAATGAGTGGCGCAAGTCCCTCGGTCGCCTCGTCGAGGATCAGGAGCTTGGGGTTCGTCATCAGGGCGCGGCCGATGGCGAGCATCTGCTGCTCCCCGCCGGAAAGCTGGGTGCCAAGATTAAGGCGCCGCTCCTTCAGGCGGGGGAAGAGTTCGTAGACCGCATCCAAGGTCCAGCGCCGGGAGCCCGTCCGGGCCGAAGCGGTGGCCACAAGATTCTCTTCCACCGTGAGGGTCGGGAAGACCTGCCGCCCCTCGGGAACGAGGCCGATGCCGGTCTTTGCGACCCGGTAGGGCGCAAGGCCCGTGACGGCGGCGCCATCGAAATGCACCTCACCGCCGCGAGGACGCAGAAGTCCCATGATGGAGCGGATCGTGGTGGTCTTGCCCATGCCGTTGCGCCCGAGCAAGGTCACAACCTCTCCCGTCTGCACGGTGAGCGAGACATCGAACAGGACCTGTGCGGCGCCATAGGACGCCTGGAGATTGCGGACGAACAGCATCAGACCGTCTCCTCCTCGCCGAGATAGGCCGAGCGAACCTCGGGGTTCGTCCGGATCTTCTCCGGGACGTCCGTGGCGATGAGGCGTCCATAGACGAGAACGCTGATCCGATCCGCGAGGGAGAATACCGCGTCCATGTCGTGCTCGATGAGCAGGATCGTCGTACGGCTGCGCAGACGCTGCAGAACCTCTACGACGCGCCGGGATTCATCGTGGCCTGTGCCGGCAAGCGGCTCGTCAAGGAGCAAGAGCTTCGGTTCTGTCGCAAGCGCGATCGCGAGTTCGAGCTGCCGTTTCTCGCCATGGGAAAGGAGGCCCGCCGGAACGAGGGCGCGCGGCCCAAGGCCGACGAGGGTCAGGCATTCCATGGCTGGCTCGTTGAGCTGCCGCTCCCGCGCGGCATTCCCGACCATGCGGTAGCTCGACCCGGAGCGGGCCTGAACCGCGAGAGCCACGTTCTCCAGCGCGCTGAAGCCCGGTAGAATGGAGGTGATCTGGAAGGAGCGCGCCAGACCGCGCTTTACCCGCTCATGCATGGGCAGACGGGTGATGTCCTGACCGGCGAACAGGATCTGGCCGGAGACGGACGAGGCCAGGCCCGAGATCTGGTGAATCAGGGTCGTCTTGCCGGCCCCGTTCGGGCCGATGATCGCATGGACCTCTCCGGCCGGGACGGACAGGCTCACGTCGTCAGTGACGACGAGGGCGCCGTAGGACTTGCGTAGGTTGCGCAGTTCGAGGAGCGGCTCGGTCATGTCTCAGCCCTCCTGTCGGTCCGGGCGACCTCGCCCGAGAAGGCCCATGATCCCGCCGCGGGCAAAGAGCACGATGAGGATCAGGAGCGGGCCGAAGACCATCTTCCAGTTCTCGACCAGTCGGTACTGGAGGTCGGAACTCAGCATCGTTCCGGCAGCGTGGAGGATCTCCGGCAGGAATTCTTCGAGGAGCAGGAAGGCGGCGGCCCCGATGATGGCGCCGTGCAGGCTTCCGAGCCCACCGAGGACTACCATGAAGATCAACTCGCCCGAGCGCTGCCAGGTCATGAAGGACGGGCTAATGAACTCCGCCTGATTGGCCAGGAGGAAACCCGCAAGACCCGCCATCATGCCGCTGATCACGTAGGCCAACAGCTGGTAGCGGAACGGTTGGAAGCCGATCGCCTCCATGCGGACCGGGTTCTCCCGCGAGCCGCGCAGGACGCGCCCGAAGCGGGACGCGACGATGGCGCGGGACAGGACGTAAGTGCCGAAGAGGCACGCCAGGGTGAAACCGTAGAAGGCACGGTCGTCTTTGAGGAAGGAAGTGCCAGCGACCAGGCTGCGGGACGAAAGCGTCATGCCGTCGTCGCCTCCATAGGAGGCCAGCGAAGTCGCGAGGAAGAACAGCATCTGGCCGAAGGCCAGGGTGATCATGATGAAATAGACGCCCTTCGTCCGCAGCGAGATCGCTCCCGTGACCGCTGCAAAGACAGCGGAGGCCGCCAGCGCGACCGGGATCTGCACGAGGGCGTCTTCCGCCCCGTTGCTCGCCAGGATTCCCACCGTGTAGCCGCCGATGCCCAGGAAGGCCGCGTGGCCGAAGCTGACAAGGGCCCCGTAACCGAGGATCAAGTCGAGGGACATGGCCGCAAGGCCGAGGATCATCACCCGCGTGAGGAGGGACAGGACATAGCCCTCCGCCCCTGACATAGGCGCCAAAAAGGGTGTCGCGGCGAAGACGGCGAAGAGGATGAGGGGAATCGGCTCGATCCGCGGCGAGCGGGTGGCGAAGGGGGCAGGGCGCGTCTGGGCGAGGTCCGTCATGGCTTACACCCTAGCGCTTGGCGGGAAACAGCCCGGAAGGGCGGAAGAACAGGATGGCGGCCATGAAGATATAGATCAGCATGGGCGCGATGGCCCGCCCGGTCTGGCTGGCGGTCGCCGGATCCAGGAAGAACCTCAACAGGTTCGGCGCGAAGGAACGTCCCACCGTGTCCACGAGACCGATGAGGATCGCGGCCAGGAAGGCGCCGCGGATCGAGCCGATTCCGCCGATCACAATCACCACGAAGGCCAGGATGAGGATGTTGTCGCCCATTCCGGGCTCGACCGAGAGGATCGGCGCCACCATGGCGCCCGCGAAGCCGGCCAGCATGGCGCCGAAACCGAACACCACCATGAACAGGCGCCGGATGTTGACCCCAAGGGCCGAGACCATCTGCGGGTTGGTGGCGCCGGCGCGCACCAGCATGCCGACTCGGGTGTGACTGACGAGGATATAGAGCAGTCCGGCTACCGCGAGGCCTGCCAGGATGATGGCGATCCGATAGACTGGGTAGAGCAGCCCGTCGGCGATCTCGATGGAGCCGGACAGAATCTCCGGAACCGGAACGTTGAGAGGCGCAGCGCCCCACACGAACTTCACGGCCTGGTTCAGAAAGACGATGACCCCGAAGGTGGCGAGCACCTGGTCCAGATGGTCCCGGTCGTAGAGGTGGCGGAAAACGAGGACTTCCAGCAGCAGGCCGAACGCGAGGGCGGTCGGCAGCGCCAGGAGCAGCGCCAAGCCGAAATTGCCCGTCCAGGCGCTGAAGGCCGCGACCAGATAGGCGCCGACCATGTACTGGACCCCGTGGGCCAGGTTGATGAAATCCATGACGCCGAAGACGAGCGTGAGGCCCGCGGCGATGAGGAACAGGATGAGCCCGAACTGAAGGCCGTTCAAGGTCTGGATAAGAAAGAGTGTCGCTGTCATCGGCGCTTCATGGGCGACGGCGGGCGAGACCGTTCAGGCGCTGCACGGCCCATCCGGACCGGTCGCTCCCGTCGCGATGTGACGGTCCCGTCCCGGCTTGACCCGGGACGGGGTGGGGAACAGGACGGCTGATCAGTTCGTCGCCGCGCATTCCTTCGCATAGGCGTCCGTGTAGTCGTCGAACACCTTCTCTTCGATCTCGGTCTGGAACTTGCCGTCCGGACGCTTGGCGACCTTCACCAGATAGAAGTCCTGGATCGGGAAGCCGTTCGAGCCGAACTTGAAGTCGCCGCGCAGAGACTTGAAGTCCGCCTTCTTGATGGCGGCGCGCAGGGCGTCCTTGTCGTCGGTCTTGCCGCCGGTCGCCTTCAGGGCGCTGTCGATCAGAAGGGCCGCATCATAGGCGTGCATGGAATAGGAGCCCGGCACGCTGTTATAGGCGGCCTCGTAGTCCTTCACGAACTTCTTGTTTTCAGGCGTGTCCAGGTTCGGCGCCCAGTTGGATCCGCCATACATGCCGACCGCCGCATCCTGCTGGGCGGGGAGGGCCGATTCGTCCACCGTGAAGGCGGACAGGAACGGGATGCGGTCGGCAAGGCCTGCAGCGCGGTACTGCTTGACCAGGTTCACGCCCATGCCGCCCGGCATGAAGGTGAAGATCGCGTCGGGCTTCATGGAAGCGATCTTCGCGAGCTCCGACTGGAAGTCGAGGGTGTTGAGAGGAACGTAGGATTCCTCGACGATCTCGCCCTTGTAGTGCCGCTTGAAGCCCGCCAGCGCGTCCTTGCCAGCCTGATAGTTGGGCGCCAGCAGATAGACCTTCTTGTAGCCGCGGTCCTGGGCAACCTTGCCGAGAACCTCGTGGTTCTGGTCGTTCTGATAGGAGGTCGCAAAGAAATACGGGTTGCAGCTCTTGCCCGCGAGGTTGGACGGGCCGGCATTGGTGCTGATGTAGAAGGTCTTGGAATCGACGATCGGCTTGTGGACCGCCACGGCCACGTTCGAGAAGATGGGGCCGACCACGAAATCGACCTTGTCGCGCTCGAGCAGGCCCTTGACCTTGGTCACGGCGACGTCGGGCTTCAGCTCGTCGTCGACAATGATCACTTCCGCCTCGCGGCCGCCGAGCTTGCCGCCGAGGTCCTTCATGGCGAGCTGGAAGCCGTCGCGGGCCTGCTGGCCCAGTACGGCCGAGGGACCCGAAAGGGTCAGAAGCAGGCCGATCTTCAGCTTCTCCTGCGCCATGGTCGGCGATGCCGCGAGGCCGAAGGCGGCCGCAAGACCAAGGCTTTTGATTGTCAGATTCATCATTGACTCCCGAGTGACTGTTCCCTGCGCACGGTGTGCCGCGCTGCGTGTTTTTTCCGGGTGGGGCGAAAGGCGATCCCATCCCTGCTCGGCTGTAATCTGCCCCAAATCGAGCCGGCCGAACACTCCTTTTCGACGGTGCCGATAGGCCGGAGCTTCCGTTCGGGATTGCCAAGCATTATTTGAAGCTTTAAATAATTTTAGGAATTCTTCAAGCGGATTGTTCCGCCGAGGCAGGCGCATCCAACGACGCCGCCCGACCGAACGGACAGAGGAACGGACGATGGCGCACACGGCCCATGTCGACACTTTCGCGAGAGACAACCTTCCACCTCAGGAGCAATGGCCGGTCTTCCGTCACGACCGGCCCGAGCTTCGCTATCCGGAGCGTCTGAACTGTGCGGCCGCCTTCCTGGATCGCTGGGTGGACGAGGGCAGGGGCCACGAGCCCTGCCTCGTCAGTCCATCCGAGACGCTCACCTATCAGGAGCTGCAGGGGCGGGTGAACCGGATCTGCAATCTGCTCGTCGACAAGCTGGGCTTCGTGCCCGGCAACCGGGTGCTTCTCCGCTCCGCCAACAATCCCATGATGGTGGCGCTCTATCTGGCGGTGCTCAAGGCGGGCGGAGTCGTGGTTGCGACCATGCCGCTCCTGCGCGCCAAGGAGATCGCCTATCCGCTCAACAAGGCGAAGATAGCCATCGCGTTCTGCGACCATCGGCTGGCCGACGAGATGGAGAAGGCGAGGGCATTGGCGCCTGACCTTCGGCACGTCGTCTATTGGGGCTCCGGTGCGGCCGACGGGCTGGAGGCGCTCCTGGCGGAAGCCTCACCTGACTTTAAGGCCGTCGATACGGCGGCCGACGATGTCTGCCTCATCGGGTTCACGTCCGGAACGACGGGCGAGCCGAAAGGGACCATGCATTTCCACCGGGACATGCTGGCAGTGTGCGACGCGTATGCGGGAAATGTCCTGCGCGCCGAGCAGACCGACCGTTTCATCGGCTCGCCGCCGCTCGCCTTCACGTTCGGGCTCGGCGGCATCGTGCTGTTTCCCATGCGGATCGGCGCTTCCACGGTGCTCCTGGAGAAGGCGGGTCCCGACGACCTGTTGCCGGCCATCGCGCAATACCGGGCAACGATCTGCTTCACGGCGCCGACGGCTTATCGCGCCATGCTCCCGAAGCTGAAGGACCACGACATTTCCAGCCTGCGCAAATGCGTTTCCGCGGGCGAACCCCTTCCGAAAGACACCTTCAACGCCTGGAAGGCCGCGACCGGAATCAACCTCATGGACGGCATTGGCGCGACCGAGATGCTCCACATCTTCATCGCGGCGCGCGAGGAAGAGATTCGTCCAGGCTCCACCGGCAAGCCCGTGCCTGGATACGAGGCGAAGATCGTGGACGAAGAGGGTCGCGATCTTCCGCCCGGCTCCATCGGCCGCCTCGCCATGCGCGGCCCGACCGGCTGCCGCTATCTTGCGGACGAGCGGCAGCGAAAGTACGTCCAGAATGGCTGGAATATCAGCGGCGACACCTACCTCATGGATGAGGACGGCTACTTCTGGTACCAGGCCCGCTCCGACGACATGATCGTCTCGTCGGGCTACAATATCGCCGGCCCGGAGGTGGAGGCTGCCCTCCTGACCCATCCGGCCGTGGCCGAATGCGGTGTCGTCGGCGCGCCGGACGACGGCCGGGGAATGATCGTGAAGGCCTATGTGGTGCTGCGGGAAGGCTATACGCCGAGCCCCGAACTGACGAAGCAGCTCCAGGATCACGTGAAGGCCGAGATCGCCCCATACAAGTATCCCAGAGCCATCGAGTATATGGAAAAGCTGCCCCGGACCCAGACCGGCAAGCTGCAGCGCTTCGCCCTGCGCCATTTTGCCGAAACCGCCCAGGGAGCGGAGAGCTCGACGGGCGCGTCCGGCAGCCAGGCTTCGGCCGCTTGATCGGAAATTACTTTAAGCTTAAAATAAATTCAGTTCACTCTCGGATGTGGCTCTCATGAAAACGGCAATCGTCGGCGGCGGCCCGGCCGGTCTTTATTTCGCGATCCTGATGAAGAAGCACCAGCCGCAGGCGGAGGTGACGGTCTACGAGCGCAACCGCGCCGATGACACCTTCGGCTTCGGGGTCGTGTTCTCGGACGCGACTCTGGACAATTTCGAGAAGTACGACCGGCCGAGCTACGAGCGCATCACCCGCGAATTCGCCTATTGGGACGACATCGCAATTCACTTCAAGGGAACAGAGCATCGTATTGGCGGCAATGGCTTTTGCGGCTGTTCGCGACGCACTCTCCTGCTGATCCTGCAGGACCGTGCCGCGGAGCTCGGCGTGAACCTGCGCTATCAGGCCGACGTGGATGACGAGAGCCTCTTCGCGGACGCGGACCTCGTGGTGGTCGCGGATGGCATCAACAGCCGCTTCCGGGAGCGCTACGCGGACCATTTCCAACCCGAGACGGACCTGCGGCCCAACAAGTTCACCTGGATGGGCTCAACGAAGCCGCTGGATGCCTTCACGTTCATCTTCCAGGAAACCGAGTGGGGTCCGTTTATCGCCCACGCCTACCAGTACGAGGCGAACCGCTCGACCTGGGTCTTCGAGACCGATCCCGATACCTTCGAGCGCGCCGGCCTTGGGCAGAAGAGCGAGGCCGAGTCCGCCGCCCTGATGGAACAGGTGTTCGGCTGGTTCCTGGGCGGGCACAAGATCCTCACCAACCGCTCGATCTGGCGCAATTTCCCGATGATCCGGAACAAGCACTGGGTCCGAGGCAACATGGTTCTGCTCGGCGACGCCAAGGCATCGGCGCATTTCTCCATCGGCTCGGGCACCAAGCTCGCCATGGAGGACGCAATCGCACTCTATGAAGCGTTTCGCCGCGACCCGACGGTCACGGGGGCGCTGGGCCTCTACGAGACGGGACGGCGGGAGGAGGTCGAGAAGACCCAGCACGCCGCCGACGTGTCCCTCGTCTGGTTCGAGCACGTGGCTCGATTCCTAGATTTTGACCCGGTGCAGTTCTCCTTCGGCGTCATGACGCGCTCGAAGGCGATCACCTACGACAACCTGCGCCTGCGCGCGCCGGACTTCGTCGCCGATGTGGACCGGATGTTCGCCCGTCAGGTCCGTAAGGCAGGATTCGACGTGTCTGTCGAAGAGCCCGCCGCGCCCATGTTCCAGCCCTTCCGCCTGCGCGACATGACCCTCGCAAACCGGGTCGTGATGTCGCCTATGGACATGTACTCGGCAAAGGACGGCGTTCCGGGCGACTGGCATCTGGTTCATTACGGATCGCGGGCAACGGGCGGGGCCGGCCTGATCTTTACCGAGATGACCTGCGTGTCGCCGGAGGCGCGCATCACGCTCGGCTGCACAGGCATGTGGAACGACGCGCAGGAGACGGCCTGGAAGCGCGTCGTCGATTTCGTCCACGGAAACTCCGCCGCGAAGATCTGCCTCCAGCTCGGCCACGCGGGACGCAAGGGCGCGACCAAGCTCATGTGGGAGGGAATCGACCGGCCGCTGGAGGAGGGTGCCTGGGACATCTGCTCCGCCTCGCCCATCCCATATTTCCCGGACAGCCAGGTGCCGCGCGAACTCAGCCGCGCCGATATGGACGAGATCAAGAGCCACTTCGTCTCGGCTGCCGAACGCGGCGACCGGGCCGGCTTCGACATGCTCGAGCTGCATTGCGCTCATGGCTACCTCCTGGCGAGCTTCATCTCCCCCCTGACCAACCGGCGCACGGATGAATACGGCGGCTCCCTGGAGAACCGCCTGCGTTTCCCGCTCGAGATTTTCGACGCCATGCGCGAGGTCTGGCCTGCCCACAAGCCGATGTCGGTGCGCATCTCGGCGACCGACTGGGCAGAGGGCGGCGTGACCGGCGACGACGCCGTGGAGGTCGCTCGTGCCTTTGCGGAACACGGAGTCGATCTCGTGGACGTCTCGACGGGCCAGACGGTGCAGGAGGCGCGGCCGATCTACGGGCGCATGTTCCAGACTCCCTTCGCCGACCAGGTGCGCAACGAGGCGCGGGTCGCGACCATGTGCGTCGGCAACATCACCACGGCCGACCAGGTCAACACGATCCTGGCGGCGGGCCGCTCCGATCTGGTCGCCCTCGGACGTCCGCATCTCGTGGATCCGTTCTTCACCATGAAGGCCGCCGCTTGGTACGGCGCGCGCGATATCCATTGCCCGCCGCAATACCTTCCGGGTAAGGACCAGATTTTCCGTAACACCGTTCGCGATCGCCAGGATTTCGAGGATCTCAAGATCCGTGCCCGGCCGAGGACGCGGGCCGAGCTGAAGATGGAGGCGGGGGAAGCGTCTCTCGCCGCAGAATGAGATGAGCGGGATGGATCTCCAGGGGCGCCATGCCCTCGTAACAGGCGGGGGCCGCGGTATCGGGCGGGCCATCGCCGAGGCCCTGATGCAGGCCGGCGCGACCGTGACCGTGACCGGGCGTGATCGCGCCGCGCTGGAAGCTGCGGTGGGCGAAGGCGCCGCCCATGGTTTCGCGGTTGCCGATGTGACCGATCCTGCGGCTGTCCAGGCCGCCGTCGACCAGGCGGCCGCGCAACGCGGGCCGATTCAGCTCCTGATTGCCAATGCGGGCACGGCCGCCTCCGCGCCGTTCCTGAAATCGGGCCCGGACGTTTTCCGCCGGATGCTCGACGTGAACCTCCTCGGCGTCGCCTACGCGGCCCAGGCGGTGCTCGGTCCGATGATCGAGCACGGCTTCGGGCGCATCGTGGCGGTCGCGTCCACGGCCGGCCTGAAAGGCTACCCCTATGTCACGGCCTATTGCGCCGCCAAGCACGCCGTCGTCGGGCTGGTGCGGTCCCTCGCGGCCGAGACCGTGCGCACCGGCGTCACGGTGAACGCCGTCTGCCCAGGCTTCACGGATACGGACCTCGTCGCCGAGAGCCTCGACCGGATCGTCCAGAAGACCGGCCGCAGCCGCGAGGAGGCCTTGAGCGAGTTCGTGAAGCACAACCCTCAGGGACGTCTGATCGACCCGCGAGAGGTCGCCGACGCGGTGCTCTGGCTCTGTGGCGGCAATGCACGCTCGGTGACCGGACAGGCCATCGTGGTCGCCGGAGGAGAGATCTGACATGAGCGATCAGGCCATTCCCCTCGACGCCGAGACGAAGGCGGTCGAGATGCCCGAGGACCACCGGGACGAACTCAGGCTCTGGCTGCGCCTCCTGACTTGCTCCACCCTGATCGAGGCCGAGGTGCGCCGCCGCCTGCGGGAGCGCTTCGACGTCACTCTCCCGCGGTTCGACCTGATGGCGCAGCTCGACAAGGCTCCGGACGGGATGACCCTGTCCGACCTCTCCCGGCGCATGATGGTCTCGAACGGCAACCTCACGGGCCTCGTCGACAGGCTCGTCGCCTCCGGCCATCTGGACCGCCGGGTCTCCGAGCTCGACCGACGGGCGCAGATCATCCGCCTCACGCCAGCCGGGCAGGACGAGTTCCGCCTCATGGCGGCCGCGCACGAAGCCTGGATCGCCGAGATTTTCGGCGATCTCACGCAAAAGGAGCAGCACGACCTCATGCGCCTTCTCGCCAAGACCAAGATTTCCGCCCGCCGCGCCATGTCCGGAGGCACGCCGTGACGCATTACGCCAACCCGGTCACGCTTCCGCTGGCCGAGTATCGCCCGCAGCATTTCGTCCTCTCCGTCGAAGGGCCGGTTGCGACCGTGACCCTCAACCGCCCGGAGAAGAAGAACCCGCTCACCTTCGAGAGCTATCGGGAACTGACGGATTTCTTCCATGCCTGCGCGAAGGACGATGCGGTCAAGGCCGTGGTAATGACGGGGGCGGGCGGGAATTTCTCGTCCGGTGGCGACGTGTTCGAGATCATCGGTCCGCTGGTCGAGATGGACACCAAGGGCTTGACGGCCTTCACGCGCATGACCGGGGAGCTGGTCAAGGCCATGCGGGCCGCGCCCCAGCCGATCGTCGCCGCCGTGGACGGGATCTGCGCCGGCGCAGGGGCCATCGTGGCGATGGCCTCAGACCTGCGACTCGCTGCTCCGAAAGCGAAGGTCGCGTTCCTGTTCAACAAGGTGGGGCTCGCCGGCTGCGATATGGGCGCCTGTGCGATCCTGCCGAGGATCATCGGCCAGGGCCGTGCCTCCGAGCTGCTCTATACGGGCCGCTTCATGAGCGCTGAGGAAGGGGAGCGCTGGGGTTTCTTCAGCCGCATCGTTCCGGCCGAGGATCTTCTCGCACAGGCCGCGGAACTCGCCCGTGTCATCGGCACCGGGCCGACCTATGCAAACACCATGACGAAGCGGATGCTCGCCATGGAGTGGGCGATGTCCGTCGAGGAGGCCATCGAGGCCGAGGCCGTTGCCCAGGCCCTGTGCATGACGACGGAAGACTTCGCCCGCGCCTACCGCGCCTTCGCCGCGAAGGAGAAGCCAGTGTTCCAGGGAGATTGACGTGATCGATCAGAGCTTCCTCTCCTGGCCATTCTTCGAGGAGCGCCACAGGCGCTTCGCGCACGCGCTCGGCGAATGGGCCGACACGGCCATCGAGGAATCCATCGACCATGAGGACGTGGACGGCTCCTGCCGCGCCCTCGTGCGCAGGCTCGGCGAGGATGGCTGGCTCAAGGCCGTCGTTCCGCAGGAATATGGTGGGATCGGCACCACGTTCGACGTGCGCCTCCTGTGCCTTGCCCGCGAGACCCTGGCCTACAGGGATGGCCTTGCGGATTTCGCCTTCGCGATGCAGGGGCTCGGAACCGGCGCCGTGACCCTGTTCGGGTCGGAGGGCCTGAAGGGCCTCTATCTTCCGCGTGTTGCCCGCGGGGAGGCGATCGCCGCCTTTGCGCTCTCGGAGCCCGAGGCGGGTTCGGATGTGGCTGCCATGGCTACGACCGCCCGGGTGGACGGCCCAGGCCATGTGCGGATCGACGGTGTGAAGACCTGGATCTCTAATGGCGGCATCGCGGACCATTACGTGGTTTTCGCCCGCACGGGCGAGGCGCCGGGCGCCAAGGGCCTGTCGGCCTTCATGGTCGATGCGGATACGCCCGGCCTTACGATCCAGGAACGCATCGAGGTGATCGCTCCGCACCCGCTCGCGACCCTCCGCTTCGAGGGGTGCCGGATCCCGGTCAGCCACCGCATCGGCGGACCTGGCGAGGGGTTCAAGGTTGCGATGGCGACCCTGGACGTGTTCCGCTCCACGGTCGGGGCGGCGGCGCTTGGCTTTGCGCGCCGTGCCATGGATGAATCGCTCCGCCACGCCGCATCGCGCAAGCTCTTCGGGGCTCCCCTGGCGGACCTTCAGATGACCCAGGCGGCCCTCGCCGACATGGCGACCCTGGTGGACACCTCCGCGCTTGCCGTCTATCGCGCGGCCTGGACCAAGGACCATGGAGCACTGCGCGTCACCCGGGAGGCCGCGATCGCCAAGATGCACGCCACCGAGGCTGCGCAGAGCGTCATCGACAAGGCCGTGCAGATCTTCGGCGGTGCCGGCGTGCGCAAGGGCGAGAAGGTGGAGGAGCTCTATCGCGACATCCGCGCGCTTCGCATCTACGAGGGGGCGACGGAGGTCCAGAAGGTCGTCATCGCCCGCGAGATGCTGAAGCTCCTGGCCGCAGCCGCGCCTGCTCATAGGGCCCCGGCATGAATGACCCTGTTATGACCATGCCGAAGGAGCAGGGCTCCGCCGCGCCCGTCGCGTCGGAGCCGTCTGCGCGCGCCTGGCGCACGGAGGTTCTGGTCCGCTTCTCCCATTGCGACCCGGCCGGCATCGTCTACTTCGCCCGGTATTTCGACATGCTCAACGGGGTGGTCGAGGACTGGTTCGCCGAGGCGCTCGGGATCGACTATCACGACATGATCGGCCGCAGGCGCACCGGGCTCGGTTTCGTGAGCGCCGGGGCCGAGTTCGCGACGCCCGGCTTCATGGGAGACCGCCTATCCTGCGCCGTCACCGTGGAGCGGATCGGCCGCTCCTCGCTCACCTTCCACATCCATGCGAGCCGCGACGGAGAGGCAGTCCTCACCGCACGTTTCGTCATGGTCACCACGTCCCTCGACATCCACCGCTCGATTCCGCTGCCCGACGATCTGCGCGCGGCGCTGGAGCGCTATTGGGAGAGCTGCCAGTGAAACACGCTATGAGCGCGACGGCTCCGTCCGACCGTTCCGACGTCCCCGAAATCCTGCACCCGAAGAACTGGCCCGTTCCGAAGGGATATTCCAACGGCATGATGGCCGAGGGCCGGCTCCTCGTCACGGGCGGCGTCGTCGGCTGGGACGAGAACGGCGTCTTCCCGGAAGGGCTCGTCGCCCAGGTGCGCCAGACGCTTCTCAACATCCGGGCCATCCTTGAGGAGGGCGGGGCCGGGCCGCAGCATCTGATGCGGCTTACCTGGTATGTCGTCGACATCGACGACTACCTCACCCATCTGCGCGATCTGGGGCGAGCCTACCGGGAAGTTTTCGGCGCCCATTATCCCGCCATGGCCCTTGTGCAGGTGGTGCGCTTGGTCGAGAGGGAGGCCCGGGTCGAAATCGAGGCGACGGCAGTCGTTCCCAAGAGCGCCTGATTCTGTGTACCGCCAAGGAGAAATCCGGATGGAAGTCACTCTGGAGTGCCGCCCGGGGAACGTCGCGCTCGTTCGCATCGACCGACCGGAGGCGCGGAACGCCCTGAACGGTGCGATCCGTGAGCGTCTGGCAGAAATTTTCGCAGAAATCGCGGCGGACGATTCAGTGCGCTGTGCCGTCCTGGCCGGGACCGACAAGGTCTTCGCAGCCGGGGCCGACATCAAGGCCATGGCGGAGGCCGAGCCCATCGATATGATGAACCGGCCCGGGGACCGGGCCTGGAAGGTGCTCAAGGAGTTCCCCAAGCCGTTGATCGCCGCCGTGAACGGTTACGCCCTCGGTGGCGGGTGCGAACTCGCCATGCATGCGGACATCATCGTGGCCGGGGAGGGTGCCCGTTTCGGCCAGCCGGAGATCAAGGTCGGGATCATCCCGGGCGCCGGCGGCACCCAGCGCCTCGTGCGGGCGGTCGGCAAGTTCAAGGCCATGAAGATCCTCCTGACCGGGGACTTCGTCTCCGCCCGGGACGCGGAGGCGATGGGGCTCGTGAGCGAGGTCGTGCCGGACGGGGAGGTGCTCGACCGGGCGCTTGCCCTTGCGGGCCAGATCGCGGCGCTTCCGCCCATCGCGGCACGGACCATCAAGGAGCTGGTGCTCCAGGGCGGCGACCTTTCGCTGGATTCGGCTCTGCTCCTCGAGCGCAATGCGTTCAGGCTCATGTTCGGCACGGCGGACCAGAAGGAGGGCATGAGGGCGTTCCTGGAAAAACGTCCTCCGGCTTTCTCGGGGCGCTGATCATGACCTTCGATCCTTCTCGCCCTGACCTGACCATCGGCATCGTCGGTGCCGGAATCATGGGGAGGGGCATCGCGCAGGTGGCGGCCGAAGCCGGTATTCGGGTGCTCATTGCGGACATGCGCCCTGAGGCGATCACCGAGGCGCGGAATTTCTGCGCCGACATGATCCGCCGCAAGGCTGCAAAAGGGGCCCTGACCCCGAGGCTGCTGAGGCTGCTATTGCGAGGATCGGCGGGGCGAGCCCCGGCGCCGAGGAGCCCTACGCGGATTTTGCCGACTGCCGCCTGGTGATCGAGGCCGTGGCAGAGCGACTCGACGTCAAGCATGAGGTCATGGCGGCGCTCGAACGTGTTGTCGCCGATGATTGCGTCCTCGCGACGAACACGTCATCCCTCTCGGTCACGGCAATCGCCGCGAATGCGCGCCTTCCCGGGCGAGTTGCCGGCTTCCATTTCTTCAACCCGGTGCCGCTCATGCGCCTCGTCGAGGTAATCGGCGGCGCGCGGACGGACGAGGGCGTGCTTGCGGCCCTCACGGGGCTTGCTCGCCGGATCGGTCATAAGCCCGTCCGGGCCACGGATACGCCGGGCTTCCTTGTGAACCACGCAAGCCGCGCTTTCGGCACGGAGGCCCTGCGGATCGTCTCGGAGGGTATCGCCGACGTAGCGGACGTCGACCGGGTGATGACCGAGGCTGCGGGCTTCCGCATGGGTCCCTTCGCGTTCTTCGACCTGACGGGGCTCGACGTTTCCCACACGGTGATGGAATCGATCTACCACCAGTATTACGAAGAGCCGCGCCACCGGCCCGTGGTCATGACGGCGCGCCGCGCGGCCGCGGGCCTGTTCGGACGCAAGTCCGGAGAGGGGTTTTACACCTACCGGGACGGTATGGCCGAGAAGCCGCCGGAGGCCCCGCCGCCGTCTCCGGACCGGACGAGGCCACTCTGGGTGTCTGACCGGTACCCGGAGGCCGCAGACGCGCTGCGGGCCTGTTTGACGAAAGCGGGAGCCAGCGTGGAGGGCGGCCCCAAACCATCTCCCGAGGCCGTCATCCTCCTGACGCCGTTCGGAGAGGACACGACAACCGCTGCGCTCGCGGAACATCTCGATCCAACCCGCGCCGTCGCGGTCGATTGCCTGTTCGGTCTCGACCGCCGCCGCACCCTGATGCACTCGCCCGCGACTGCGCCGGAAAGCCTGCGCGCCGCTCATTCATGGCTCGCCGCCGACGGGAGCGCCATCACGGTGATCCACGACAGCCCCGGCTTCATCGCCCAGCGCATCGTGGCCTGCATCGTCAATGTGGGTTGCGAGATTGCGCAGCAGCGCATCGCAGCACCGGAGGATATCGATATCGCGACTGAGCTCGGGCTCAATTATCCGCGCGGATCCCTCCGGTTCGGGGACGAGCTTGGTCCAAAGCGGATCCTGGCGATCCTGGAGGCCTGCCATGCCTTCTACGGCGATCCGCGCTACCGTCCTTCGCCCTGGCTGAAACGCCGCGCGCTGCTCGGCCTGCCTCTGGCGGCCCCCGAACGCCGCGCCTAAAGCACGTCCCGGGCAATTCGGTCCTGGGAACGCTTGCGATCTGCCTTTTTTCCTGGCACCGAGGGATTTCTCCGCCGGTCCCGGACTCTTGTCCGGAATGGGCATGGCACACGTCCTGACGGTTTCCCGATGCTCGAAGACCAGAACCTTCTGCTCACTCAGTTCATCACGCTCTGGGCAATGCTCGATCCGATCAGCCATCTGCCGCTCTTTCTTGGCGCAACGGCCGATCTCGACCGGCAAGAGCGCCAGCGCTCGGCCCTGATGGGCGTGGGCTTCGCATTTCTGATCCTGGTGTTCTTCGGCATTGCAGGCCAGTACCTGCTCCACGCCATGGGGATTTCCCTGATTTCGTTCCAGATCGCCGGCGGCATCATCCTGCTGCTATTCTCGACGTCGATGGTGTTGTCAGAGCCGTCGTCGCCGGCTGCGGTTCAAGCCTCGGCCCCGAACAATGCGCTCAACGTTGCCGTCTATCCCCTCGGAACCCCGATCATTGCAGGCCCGGGGGCTATGCTGTCGATCATCATTCTGACCGACAACAATCGCTTCACCCTCTCGCAGCAAATGACGACCTTCGCGGTGCTCGCCGTCGTGCTGGGGCTTCTCCTCGTCATCTTCCTGCTCGGTGACAGGATCGGCCGCATCATCGGGCGCGGGGGCACCAACGTACTGCGCCGCGTCATGGGCGTGATCCTGGCGGCGCTCTCGGTGAATCTCATCGTTTCGGCCCTGGCCCAATGGCTGAATCTTCCCCCGATCTAGGCTCGAGCGGGCAGGGGAGAGACGGCGGTTCCGTCAAAAAATGCCGCTGCCGGTAAATTATTAGCCGGCAACCTGATTGCCGTCCGAGACCAAGGGGACTAAGCAGAATATTCGAAATCTGCCTGACCTCTTGAGGAATGAATGTCCGCTACTGCCGTTCTGATCCATCTGCTGGGAGAGATTGCCCTGCTCCTGTGGGGCATCAACATGGTCAACAGCGGGGTCCAGCGCGCTTTCGGTAGCGATCTGCGGTGGATCCTCGGTGTGGGCCTGAAAACCCGCCTCAGGGCGTTCCTGGCGGGTCTTGGCGTCACCACGGTTCTCCAGAGCAGCACGGCCACGGCCCTGATGGTATCGTCCTTCTCGGCGGGCGGCTCGGTCGATCTGGTACCGGCTCTTGCGGTCATGCTCGGCGCGAATGTGGGCACGACCCTCATTGTCCAGGTCCTGTCCTTCGACATCACGCTGATTTTCCCGGTCCTGATCTTCGGCGGCTACATGGGCTACCGGAGGGGATCGTCCAGCCGCGCCAAGGACCTCGGCCGCGTCGTCATCGGCCTCGGGCTGATGCTCCTGTCGCTTCACCTCCTCACCGAGACGATTCGGCCCATCGAATCCTCGGTAGTGCTCAAGGATCTCCTGGCCTCCATCGCGCCCGATCCGCTGATCCTGGTCATGCTTGCGGCGGCGCTGGCCTGGGCGGCTCATTCCAGCGTCGCAGCCCTGCTGTTCATCATGTCGCTGGCCTCGGCGGGGGTCATCGATTCCCATTCGGCTATGGCCATGGTGCTCGGGGCCAATCTCGGCAGCTCCCTCAATCCGCTCCTCGAGGGCACAGGCGGGGATCCTGTGAAGCTGAGGGTGCCGTTCGGCAATCTGGCGATCCGGGCTGTCGGATGCGTCGTGGCGCTGCCGCTCATCGACCCGATCCTGTCGGCTATGAACCTGATCGACCCCAATCCGGCGCGAATGGCGGCGAATTTCCACACCCTGTTCAATGTGGTCCTAGCCGCTGTCTTCATCCTGCCGCTGCCCTGGATCGCGGGCCTTCTGCTCAAGCTCTTTCCGGCCAAGATCCGCTCCGCCGATCCCGGCGTTCCGCAATATCTCGACGTGGATGCGCTCGACACACCCTCGGTGGCACTCTCGAACGCGGCCCGCGAGGTCCTGCGTATGGCCGATATCGTCGAAACCATGCTGCGGGGCTCGCAGGATCTCTTCCATGAGGGGGATATCGCTCGCGTGAACGAGATCAGCCGGACGGACGATGTGGTCGACCGGCTCTACAGCGCCGTGCGGCGCTATCTCAGCTCCATCAACCACGAAGCCCTGAACGACGAGGAAGCGAGGCGCCTCTCGGACATCCTCGCATTCGCGATCAACCTGGAGCATGTGGGCGACATCGTCGACAAGAACCTGATGGAGCTCGCGGCGAAGCGCATCAAGAACCATCTGCGCCTTCCCAAGGACGGCCTCAAGGACATCAACGACATGCACGCCAAGCTCCTGGAGCACCTCCAGCTGGCGGCCTCGGTCCTGATGTTCCAGGATATCGGCTCGGCCCGGCGCCTCGTGGCTGAGAAAGAGCGGTTCCGCGATCTCGAACGGGACATCACGCAACGCCACTTCGAGCAGCTACGCTCCGGCAAGTCGGTCGGCGATACCTCGGCGCTCCAACTCGACGTCGTCCGCGATCTGAAGCGCATCGAGGCCCACATCGCTGCAACGGCCTATTCCCTGCTCGAGCAGAGCGGAGACTTGAAGCCGAGCCGGCTGAGTTCGTGATCAATAGATCGACCCCCGATCTCTGAGGCTGCGCCAGTCCAGGTAGCGCACAGGGTCCGGGATCCCGATATCCCGTCTGTCATGATCCGACAGGTGGCTGAGGTTATCGATGAGCGGAGCTGCCTGGGGGCTGAGAACGGGCCTCAACCACAGTTTCAGGCGCAGCCAAGCGCCCTCGACGCCGCTCAAGCGGCGCACGTCCTGGTATCTCATGGCGATCATCCGATTGCTGAAGGCCGGAGCAACGTCATCCGGCGACTGGATCACGATGCGCTTCGGCTCGATTCTTGACAAAGCGAAAGGCAGATGCCTGGCATAAGGCAGCCTTATGGATGAGCCTCGATGTCGAAACTCCCACCCATGAGCGCCGTCCGCGTCTTCGAAGCGGCCGCGCGCCACCAGAGCTTCACCCGGGCCGCCGAGGAACTCGGCATGACCCAGGCGGCGGTCAGCTACCAGATCCGGATGCTGGAAGACCGGATCGGAGCACCGCTCTTCACGCGTCATGCCCGTCATGTTGGCCTGACGGCCAAGGGGAAACAGCTTGTCCCCGCCGTGACGGAGGCCTTCGGCCTACTGCGGGCCGCTTTCGAGGGTCTCGACGAGGCGGTTCAGGCCACGCTAAGCATCACGACGCTGACGACGGTCGCGGCCAACTGGCTGGTGCCCCGGCTCGGCCGATTCCAACAGCTGCACCCCGGCATCGCTGTTCAGATCGACATCAACCAGCAGATCGTCGATTTTTCGAAGCACGATTTCGACCTCGGCATCCGCAGCGGCACCGGCAACTGGCCGGGACTGGAGGCGCACCTCCTGTTCCCCAACCAGTTCACGCCGGTCTGCAGCCCGGACCTCGCCCGGCGGGCCTGCCTGCGCGAGCCCGAAGACCTTCTCCAATTGCCCCTGATTGCTCCCAGCGATCCCTGGTGGCAGGACTGGTTCACAGCCGCGGGCGTGTCCTGCGTCGATCTGTCGAGCCGGCCGGATTTCTCGCTCGGGGCGCAGCAATTCGAGGGCATGGCGGCGATGGCCGGGCAGGGGGTGGCGTTGATCAACCCCTTCTTCTTCCGGGCGGATCTGGCGGCCGGACGGCTGGTCCAGCCGTTTGACCTCGTGGTCACGGCGGAGCGGAGCTACTGGGTGGTTTATCCGAAGGCGCGGCGTCGCGCCCCGAAGATCCAGGCCTTCCGCGACTGGCTGATGAGCGAGGTGGCAAGCGACGCGGAGCGAGCCGCCCCCGAGCAGGCCTCGGCCTGACCGCAGGGTTACTCGGCCGCCTTGGCCTCGACACCTCTGCCGCTCAGTTCAACCAGCCGGGTGAGAAGCGCCGGATCCTTGAGGATGGCCATACGCTCCTTGGGCTTGAGCCAGCCGAGCGCTTCCTCGACCGTCTCGGCATCCGTCAGCTTTGCCTCTGCCAAGGCCCGGTCGGTCTCGATCTCGCCCCGCTTCCGACGGGAGGCAGGAGACAGCATCTCGGCGTGACGTTCGCGAAGCTCGCGGTCGCAGCAGAGGGCGAAAAGGCCATCCTGATCGTCGAAGCCGAAGGACGTGTTGCGCTGCTGAAGTTCGTTGGCACGCACCGCAATGGCCGGAGGCTCATGCTCTTCCGGCGTCCGCAGGAGCCCCAGGCGCTTGAGGGCGAGACCTGCCCCGAGTTGGCCGCTCAGCCACGAGAGCGGAATGGCCAGGAGGAGGCCGAGAATCGTCGGAGACATCCAGAGGAACAGGGACGTGGCGATCATGAAGGCCGAGATGCCCGTCAGGGCGCCCAGGACCGTGTGCCACCGATGGCGGCGGATGATGTCCTGCATGGGGATCGACCCGTCGTCGCGGCGCTGCGGCTGCCACCCGGTATCCCGTCCGAGCAGGATCTGGAACACGGAGCCTGATTGAATCAGCATCAGGATCGGCGCCAGCAGAGCCGAGAGGATGATCTCCATCAGGGAGGACAGGACCACCCGAATTCCGCCGCCCGAGGCGCGACGCTCAGGGCCCCGCAGGAGCATGAGAAGCGTCCCGAAAATCTTGGGAGCGAGCAGGATCCCCATGGTCAGCGCGAAGAGCGCGAGAGCGCGCTCGGGGTCGAAGCGCGGCCAGATGGGGTAGAGACGGAAATCGCGGGCAAAATACTCCGGCCGGATATAGGTCGTCTGCAGAACCAGCGCGATACCGACGATGAGCTGGAACAGCCAGAACGGCGAGGCCAGATAGGACATGATGCCGGTGGCGAAATGCTGGCGCGTCGGGAGCTTGAGCCCCTTGGCGCCGATCACCCGCATGTGCTGGAGGTTGCCCTGGCACCAGCGCCGGTCCCTCGCCGAGAGGTCGATGAGGGAAGGCGGGCTTTCCTCGTAGGAGCCTTCGAGGTCGGGCAGCATGTACACGTCCCAGCCGGCGCGGCGCATGAGCGCCGCCTCGACGAAATCGTGGCTGAGAATGTGCCCGCCCAGGGGCGGCTTGCCCTTCAGGTCCGGCAGGCCGGCCTGGTCCGCGAAGGCCTTCGTGCGGATGATCGCGTTGTGCCCCCAGTAGTTCCCGTCCCGGCCCATCCAGACTGCGAGGCCCGTGGCGATGACCGGGCCCGTCACCCGCGCGGCGAATTGCTGGAGGCGCGCGAAGAGGGTGTTGCGGTTGATGATGAGCGGCAGGGACTGGATGATGCCGGCATCCGGATCCGCCTCCATGGCGGCCGCGAGGCGCACGATGCAGTCGCCGGTCATCAGGCTGTCCGCGTCGAGGACCAGCATTTGCTCGTAATGGCCACCCCAGCGGGTGACGAAATCCGCGATATTGCCGGCCTTGCGGTGATAGTTCTTCTCCCGGTGCCGGTAATAGAACCGGGCCTGCGGGCCGAGCCGACGGCGCAGATCGAGAAAAGCCCGCTCCTCCGCAACCCAGGCATCCGGGTCCGTGGTGTCGGAGAGGATGAAATAGTCGAAATGGGAGCCGAGTCCGGTCGCTTCCACGGATTCGTAGATTGCCTCGAGGGCCGCGAAGGTCCGCGCCGTCTGCTCGTTGTAGACGGGCATGACGATGGCCGTACGGGCCGCGAGGGCTGTCGGCAAGGCGGGGCGCGTCCGAGGTTGGCTCAGGAGTGTGAAGAACCCGAGCAAAGCACTCGTAAAGGCGACGGCGATCCACGAGAAATTGACCGTGAAGAGCGCAACCAGCAGCCATTGGAGCACGGTGGTGCGGCTGACCGACACCACCTGGTACATCTCGTAGGTGCCGTATCCTGTCAGGAGCAGGGCGCCGCCGAAGACGAACAGGCGCGCCAGGGCCGTGCGCCAGGCCGATCGCTCGACGATAGGCTTACGCTCCTGGGATGCGGACCAGCGCCGGAGCGATTGGGTCGGCATCTCCAGCCGGTTTTCAGGCGGCATGCCGGGTTCGGAGCGCCCGGTCGTGGCGTTCTTCGAATCGGGACCTATGGTGTCCAACGATAGAGCCATGTTTCGCTAATCTGCTTCCCGCCAGCTTCGAGAATGAGACGCATCTCACACGCGTTTTCATTGCCCGGGTCAAGTTCGAAGACGACGCGAACCGCCTTTCTCTCCGGATAGGACCACACCTTAAGGTTCTGAAATGAACCCGGGCTGACCGTGAGGACGGATTTAAGGTCAGCAGGGCGATTGTCACCCAGGACGTCGCCGGAAAATTCCACGGCGAAGCGCCGCTTGCGGCCGCTCGACCCCCGCCCCACCCGGGTCGTGACCACGGTCGCGAGGGGCGGGCGCTCCGGAGGGGTCCAGCACCAGTACTGGCGATAGGCGAAGGGCACTTCCGACCCGGCCGCCATCGGCGCCTTCGGGCGCCAGTAGGTCAGGATGTTGTCGTTGATCTCCGCATCCGTCGGGATCTCAAGGAGCTGGACGCTGCCCTGCGACCAGTCGGCCAGAGGCTCGATCCACAGGCTCGGCCGCCGTTCGAAGCGGGCCTCATCGTCCTGGAAGGTCTCGAAGGCGCGGTCGCGCTGGATCAGGCCGAAGCCGCGGGGTGACTCGTCCACGAAGGCCGAGATCTGGAGCGTCTCCGGGTTCTGGAGAGGGCGCCAGAGCCATTCGCCCTTGCCGTTGAACATCTGGAGGCCGGTCGATTCGTAGACGGCCGGACGGAAATCGTCCGCATTGCGGCGGTCATTCGGACCGTAGAAATAGGTCGAGCCGATGCCTCCAAGGCCCACATGGTCCAGATTGACGCGTGGGAAGATGGTCGTCTCCACATCGACGATGGTCATGTCGCCGGGCCGGAAGGTCATGCGCAGGGCCGCCGAGGCCGACTCGGAATCGATGATCCCGTGGGCCGTAAGACTGTTGCTGCCGATGGCGGGCCGTTCGAGCCAAAATGCCCGGAAGGCCGGGAATTCCTCACCCTTCGGATCCGCGGGCTTCAGGGTCAGGGCCCGGGCAATGGCCCCGAAATTCTGGCCTTTTGCGATGGCGCGGAAGAAGGTTGCACCCTGCACAATGGCGAAGTCGAAGGGAGGGCTATCGCTCGATGTGGCAATCAGCCGGAAGCCCGAGAATCCGATATCGCCGATCCCGGCCGGGACATTGATGCGTCCGAAGTCGAATCGCGACGGGTCGTAGCCGATCCGCCGGACCGCGCCGTCCTCCACCAGGAAGATCTCGACCGTATTGGTGAAGACGAAGCCGCGATGAAGCGGCTCGACGGCAATTCCCCGGCCTTCGTTGATCCAGAGAGGCTGTTGCAGGGACTTGATGCCGATATATTGTTCGTAGTTCAGTCCGGAGAAGACGTCCGGCAGGTCGTTCGGAGGCGCCACATAAGGCTTTTTCGCGAGTTGGCGCGCAATATCGACCACGACAGCAGGGTCAAACGGCTGGCCGTTGCCCATCCGGGCCTGAACGACTGCCTGAAAGGTCTGGGCGCGAAGGGACGGCGCATATGCGAGGCCGGCGAAGGACACGCCGAGATAGGCCAGCATATCGCGCCGGCGGGGATGAGAGAGGCGCGAAGCCATCGGGACCGGCACAGCGATACTCATTGAGTGAACAAGGCAGAGACGACGGAGATTTGCGTGCCCGTACATATCAGCAAAGATGGGGCAGAAGGAAACGAATTGGTGCCGAGCTTCGCCATTTTGTCATCGATGATTGCCGGAATACCCCTGAATGGGCTAGCAGCCGTGAAGAATCGACTCTGGATCGAAACCCTATGACATCATCTCTCCCGTCGAATACGCCATCCCGGAGCTGTCTCGCCGTCGTCCTCGCGGCCGGCGAGGGGACGCGGATGAAGTCCTCGAAGCCGAAGGTTCTCCACGAGATCGCCAACCGATCGATGCTCGGGCACGTCCTTGCCACCGTGACGGAGGCCGGCGCGGACCGGGTAGCCGTCGTCATCGGCCCTGATCGGGACGACGTTGCCAGGGATGCGCACCGGCAGGTCCCGGATGCGGAGATTTTCGTGCAGCGGGAGAGGCTCGGAACCGGCCACGCGGTACTCAGCGCCCGCGACGCCCTGGCGCGCCGGCCGGACGATGTCATCGTGGTCTATGCGGACACGCCCCTTGTGAGCCTTGAGACGCTGGCCCGTCTGAGGGCGCCCCTGGCGCAGGGGGCGGCCGTCGTCTCTCTCGGCTTTGAGGCGCGGGACCCGACGGGGTACGGACGCCTGATCATGTCGGGCGACGAGTTGCTCGACATCCGCGAGCACAAGGATGCGAGCGAGGCCGAGCGGGCGATCCGCCTTTGCAATGGCGGCCTCATGGCCCTGCGGGGCGATGTGGCCCTCGCCATCCTCGAGAAGATCGAGAACCGGAACGCCAAGCAGGAATATTACCTGACCGACGCGGTCGCCATCGCCCGTTCGCTCGGGCACCGGGCCGTTGCCGCCACGGTGCCGGAGGAGGAGGTGCACGGGGTCAACGACCGGGCACAGCTCGCTCAGGCGGAGCGCATGATCCAGGAGCGCCTGCGGCAAGCCGCCATGGCGGACGGTGTGACCCTTGTGGCGCCCGAGACCGTCTTCTTCAGCCACGACACCAGACTCGGCCGGGACGTCATCGTAGAGCCGCATGTGGTGTTTGGCCCCGGCGTCGTCGTCGAGGACGGCGCTGTGGTCCACAGTTTCAGCCATCTCGAAGGCACGCACGTGGCCCCGCAGGCCGGAATCGGCCCCTTTGCGCGCCTGCGTCCGGGCGCCGAGATCGGCCCGAAGGCCAAGATCGGCAACTTCGTCGAGATCAAGAACACGCAGCTCGGCGCCGGAGCCAAGGTCAGCCACCTGACCTATCTCGGTGACGCGAATATCGGGGCCGACGTGAATATCGGCGCAGGTGCCATCACGTGCAATTACGACGGCTTCGGCAAATACCGTACGGAGATCGGAGAGGGGGCGTTCATCGGTTCGAATTCTTCCCTCGTGGCGCCGCTCAAGATCGGCGCGGGAGCCTTCGTAGGTTCCGGGTCCGTCGTGACGGAGGATGTGCCGGCCGATGCCCTTGCGCTCGGACGTGGGCGTCAGGTCGTCAAGGAGGAGTGGGCGCGGAACTTCAGGGTGAAATCACAGGCCGCAAAGTCGAAGTGATGCCATATGTCACAATCGGTCACGCAAGTTTATTTGAGATGAGGCACGTGCCTCTGTAGCAGGGCCGTAAGCTTAACGGGCCTCGGGCCCCAGGGGACATTGCCGGACATGTGCGGAATCGTTGGAATCGTCGGGAAGGAACCTGTCGCCGGACAGATCGTCGAGGCTCTCAGGCGGCTCGAATACCGCGGTTACGATTCCGCCGGCGTCGCAACCCTGGAGGATGGACGCCTGGACCGACGCCGGGCGGAGGGCAAACTTCGCAACCTGGAGGCCAAGCTCTCCCAGGCCCCTCTCTCGGGCTTCATCGGCATCGGCCACACCCGCTGGGCCACTCACGGCAAGCCCAACGAGACGAATGCCCACCCCCACGCGACCGACAAGCTGGCGGTGGTCCATAACGGGATCATCGAGAATTTCCGCGAGCTGAAGGCGGCGCTGGAATCGAAGGGGATCCGCTTTGAGACCGAGACCGATACGGAGGTTGTGGCACAGCTCGTCACCTATGAGATGCGCCAGGGCCGCCCGCCCATCGAGGCGGTTGCCGTCACCCTGCCGCGCCTGCGCGGGGCTTTCGCGCTCGGATTCCTGTTCGCGGGCGAGGACGACCTGATGATCGGCGCCCGTCACGGCGCGCCGCTCGCCATCGGCTATGGCGACGGCGAGACCTATCTCGGTTCCGACGCCCTGGCACTGGCGCCCTTCACCGACGAAATCGCCTATCTCGAGGACGGCGACTGGGCCATCCTGCGCCATAGGAACGTCGACATCAGGGACGAGAAGGGCCAATCGGTCCATCGCCCCCGTCACAAGATTCTCTCGGGCTCGTTCATTGCCGACAAGGGCAATTACCGCCACTTCATGGCGAAGGAAATTCACGAGCAGCCGGAAGTCGTCGGCCGTACCCTGGCGCATTACGTCAATTTCTCGGCCGGGCGGGTCGAGCTGCCCGTCGAGCTGCCGTTCGATTTCAAGGACCTGAAGCGGATCTCCATTTCCGCATGCGGCACGGCTTATCTGGCCGGCCTGGTGTCAAAATACTGGTTCGAGCGCCTCGCCCGGATCCCGGTTGAGATCGATGTGGCGTCGGAATTCCGGTATCGGGAAGCGCCTATGGAACCCGGCGGCCTTGCGATCTTCGTGTCCCAGTCGGGCGAGACGGCCGATACCCTCGCGTCCCTGCGCTATGCGGGCGCCGAGGGCCAACACACCCTCTCGGTCGTAAACGTGCCCACATCGACCATGGCGCGGGAGAGCGCCGTGATCGCCTCCACGCTCGCGGGTGTCGAGGTCGGCGTCGCTTCGACGAAGGCGTTCACCTGTCAGCTCACCGTTCTGCTGTGCCTCGCAATCGCGGCCGGCCGTGCCCGGGGCACCCTCAGCCCTGAGGATGAAAAGACCATCGTCGATGCGCTGATCGGCGTGCCGGGCCAGATGAGCGAGGCCATCAAGCGGGAGCACCAGATCGAGATCCTGGCGCGCGAGATCTCCAAGGCCAAGGATGTGCTCTATCTCGGGCGTGGGACGTCCTATCCGCTCGCCCTCGAGGGCGCCCTGAAGCTGAAGGAAATCTCCTACATCCACGCGGAAGGTTATGCGGCTGGCGAGTTGAAGCACGGTCCCATCGCGCTCATCGACGAGGCCATGCCGGTCATCGTGATCGCACCCCACGACGCGGTGTTCGAGAAGACCGTGTCCAACATGCAGGAAGTCGCCGCGCGCGGCGGACGCATCGTCCTCATCACGGACGAGAGAGGCGCGCTGGAAACGGGCCTCGATACGCTCGCGACCATCGTGATGCCGTCGGTTCATCCGATCGTGGCACCCATCGTCCACTCGGTGCCCATCCAGCTCCTCGCCTATCACACGGCCGTCTTTATGGGGAAAGACGTGGACCAGCCGCGCAATCTCGCGAAGTCCGTGACGGTGGAGTAGCAGCAACGCCGCAACTTTGGGGCATTTATCAATTTCGGCTGAGCCGGCGAATTCTGACCGTCCAGCCATCTGGCCAAGCGTGCACGCCCACACCAATCCTAGCCGTTCAGCCACTCGCCGCATTTCGGAGGCTGCTCGGTGCCCCAGGGCATAAGCGGCACGCTGGAGGTAGAGTTCTTGGGCGAACCCTCGATGGGTCGATCAGAATAGACCATGTAGACGAGGGTGTTGCGCTTGGCGTCGCAGCCCCGAACGATATGCATACGCTTGAAGATGAGCGACCGCCTCTCGCTGAACACCGCGTCTCCTTGCGAGAACTTCTTTTTGAAGCGCACCGGGCCGATCTGGCGGCAGGACAGGGAAATGTCCGAGACTTCCTCGGCGACCCCGAAAGTGCCTGAGATGCCGCCCCGCTCGGGGGTGGTGTAATGGCAGGCCACGCCCTCGATGTCCGGGTCGTCGATCCCGTAGACGGCGAGCTTGTCGTTGGGGGTCAGGGCGCGCCAGACGGTGGATTTCTTGAAAATGACGTCGGGCTCCTGCGCTGCGGCACCGCAGACGGCTCCCAGGGTCAGGGCGGCGGCCAGGGCAAGGCGGGCGAGCATGGCTTCGGTCTCCTTAAGAGATGATCCGGCGGGGTCTCCGCCTGCCGGGATCCTCGCGCTCCCGGAATCGGGCCGCCAAGGTCAAGCTGCCATGTAGGAACGGAAGATGGCTTTCGCGAGGGGAGGCGCCCGAGGATTCGCCCAGCGATGTCACTCCGGATGGTGGCTGCACACGCAGATCTTGTTGCCATCCGGGTCGCGGAAATAGGCCCCGTAATAATGGGCATGATACTGGGGGCGCAGGCCCGGCTGCCCCTCGTCCTGCCCGCCCATGGCGAGGGCGGCCGCATGGCAGGCATCGACCTGCTCGCGCCGCTCGGCCATGAAAGCCACCATGGTGCCGTTCCCGGGAGAGGGGTCACGGCCGTCGAAGGGGCGCACAACAAGGAATAGAGGGCGTCCGCCGGCACCGTAAGCGATCATTTCCGGCGACGAGAAGCGGATCCGCAAGTCCAGAGGCGCGAGGGCCGCGTCATAGAAGTCCCTTGCGCGGTCGAGGTCATTTGCCCCAATCGTCGTATGAGAGTACATGCTGTCCCCCAGATCTCGGTGTGACGGGGATTCTGCTGGCCGGGGGCCATGATGGTCATTTCCCTTCATCCGGCAAGGCTCCGACCATATTGGGGCCCTTTTCACGACGTCTTTTGTCCTCCCTTCCGGGAGAACCACTTGAACGACACGGTTTCGCGACGCTCATAATGGCCAAGACATCTTTCCTCCGTTCCCTTGTCGCCGTCGCGGCCTTTTTGGCCGCCGGCGGAGCCGCGTTCGCCCAATCCGCCGAGTGCCAGCGCTTCCGGGCTCAGCTGGCCGCCCTGGAGCGCAGCGGCGGCCGCTCCACCTCGGGTGAGGCGGAAAGCATGCGCGTCGAGATCGGCCGCCTCGTCAATTACTACCGATCCATCGGCTGCGAGCGCGGCCCCCTCGGCTTCCTGGCCGGTCCGCCGCCGGCCGAGTGCGGCGCCATTGCGGGGCGCATCCGGCAGATGGAGGCGAACTTCGCCAGGCTGTCGGCCCAGGGCTACGATTCGGGGGATTTCGAGTTCCGGCGTCGCCAGCTCATGGCGGCCGTCCAGCAGAGCTGCGCCGCCGACCAGCCGCGCGGCTTCTTCGAATCCCTGTTCGGCCCGCCCCGCGGCCAGCCCCAGCCGGCCGAAATCATGCCCGAGGGCCAGCCGATCATCACCGAGGAGCAGCAGGCCTATGGCGGCCGAAAGCTCATCTGCGTGCGGACCGGGGACGGCTCCTTCTTCCCCTTGAGCGTCTCGCCCGGCGGACGCGAGGGCGCCAACGAGATGTGTCAGGCCCTCTGCCCGGAGACCGAGACCCTCGCATTCGCGTATCCGGGCGGCGATAACGGGCTCAACCAAGCCGTGTCGGTCGTCGGAAGTAAGCCCTACACGTCCCTTCCCAATGCCTTCAAGTTCCGCAAGAGCTTCGATTCCGCGGTGGCCTGCAAGCGGGACACCGAAAGCTGGGCCGTGGTCCTGCGCCGGGCCGAGAGCATGCTGGAGCAGCGCAAGGGCGATATTATCGTGACGGCCGAGAAGGCCGAGGAGATGTCCCGTCCCAAGGTCGTGCAGGCCCGCAAGGCCGCCGACAAGAAGGCCGACGAGGAGGCCAAAGCCGCCGCCGAAACGGCCGCCGCTGCACCGACCGCCAGCAAGGAATCCTCCGGCATCGGGCCGAAATCCATCGAGAACAACCGCGTCGTCACCCAAGGTGAAGGTGCGAAACGCGAGGCGGTCACGAGCGACGGCAAGAAGCGTGCTGTCCGCGTAATCGCCCCCGAGCTGATCCCGGTGCCGACCGCTGAGTAGTAGGATGTAAACTGCACTTCTTACTCTGATGAAGTGCCGACGAGCCATCAATAGCTAAATCGCAAGCTCGCTTCGTGCTGCGGATGAAGCGCGGTGGTCAGGAATTGCATGACCAGGCGGTGCATTAGACGCACCTTTCTTGACTCGGCAGCCGTTTTCCACTAGGGCATCCCGGTTCGCGCGGTCCGGCAACGGCCGCGCAAACTTTTTACGCTCCCGTGGCCCGGTTTCGGCCGGCCTGTCGTCCCGTCCCCGCAACGGCCCATTAGGGTCTGACCGGAAGACTGGAAGAGGAGGGCGCGTTCCTCGAAACTTTCGATCATCCAAGAGGAATCGCGATGTCGAAGCGCATTCAGGCCAAGCACAAGCTTGACCGCCGTATGGGTCAGAATATCTGGGGTCGCCCGAAGAGCCCCGTCAACCGCCGCGAATACGGCCCCGGCCAGCACGGCCAGCGCCGTAAGGGCAAGCTCTCCGACTTCGGCACGCAGCTGCGCGCCAAGCAGAAGCTGAAGGGCTACTACGCCAACATCACCGAGAAGCAGTTCCGTCGGTACTACGCTGAGGCGATCCGTCAGCGGGGCGACTCGGGCGAGAACCTGGTTGGCCTGCTCGAGCGCCGTCTCGACGCGGTGGTCTACCGCTCGAAGTTCGTCGCGACCCCGTTCGCCGCGCGCCAGTTCGTCAATCACGGCCACGTGAAGGTGAACGGCCGCCGGGTGAACATCCCGAGCTATCTCGTGAAGCCGGGCGACGTGATCGAGGTGAAGGAAAAGTCCAAGCAGCTCGAGATCGTTGTCGTGGCGAGCCAGCTCGCTGAGCGCGACGTCCCGGATTACATCGAGGTCGATCATTCCAAGATGACGGCCCGCATGACCCGCATCCCGACCCTGTCCGAGGTGCCGTACCCGGTCCAGATGGAACCGAACCTCGTGATCGAGTTCTACTCGCGCTAATCGCCGCGAGAGGTTGCATTCGGGAAAGGCCGCCTTCGGGCGGCCTTTTTCCATTTTGCGGCACCCCTCCGTCATTCCGGGACGGCCTTTGGCCGGGCCCGGAATGACGGAGGGGGTGCTGCTGCTTCGTAGCCCACGCCAGCGGCAGGCAAGGATTGCATCCGGGCCGGGGCCTGCCTTAGGGTGCGCCGGCAACTCCAGCATCATTGCCAAAACCGTTTCCCGGACCCATGCGCTTCTTCAATTCCGATGGCGTCAACATCGCCTATGTCGACATTGCACCCGAAGGCGGGGAGGGCGAGCCGATCCTTCTCATCCACGGCTTCGCGTCCAACCACGCCGTCAACTGGGTGAACACGCTCTGGGTGAAGACGCTCAGCCGCGCCGGCTATCGGGTGATTGCCCTCGACAACAGGGGGCATGGACAGAGCGAAAAGCTCTACCAGCCGGCGGATTACGATTCCTACGCCATGGCGGCTGATGCGCGCCGGCTTCTCGACCATCTCGACATCGAGCGGGCCGACGTGATGGGCTATTCCATGGGGGCGCGGATCACGGCCCATCTGGCCCTTTCGGCGCCGGAGCGGATGCGCTCCGTGCTCCTCGGGGGCTTAGGGATCCACCTCGTCGAGGGCGTCGGCCTGCCGCTCGGCATCGCGGACGCCATGGAGGCGCCGTCCCTGGATGATCTCACGGACCCCATGCAGCGCATGTTCCGGGCCTTCGCGGAGCAGACGAAGAGCGATCTGAAGGCGCTCGCGGCCTGCATCCGCGGCTCGCGCCAGGTCCTCACCCGGGAGGAGGTTGCGTCGATCACGCTGCCCACCCTCGTGGCCGTGGGGACCAGGGACGACGTGGCGGGCTCTGGGCCGGAGCTTGCGGCACTGATCCCGAACGCCGTGCCCCTCGACATTCCCGGGCGGGACCACAACCTGGCGGTCGGCGACCGGGTCCATAAGCAGGGTGTCCTGGACTTCCTGGCGCAAAGGCCGTGACCGGTCCGCAGCCCGGCCTTTGACTTCTTAGGCCGCCGGGACATTTCCTCTACAGTCATGAGGAGCCTGGATGACCCGACTCGACAGTGCCATTCGGCGGCTCACGGCCCAGCGCGATCTCCTCGACTGGGCGAGCCGTCTTGTCGCCCCGACCGGCTTCGTGCTGGAGCTCGGCCTCGGCAACGGCCGGACCTACGACCACCTGAGAAACCGCCTGCCGGGCCGGGAGATCTACGTTTTCGAGCGCCGGCCCGCCGCGCATCCCAGCTGCATGCCGCCGGACGGATACCTGCTGGTCGGCGATATGTTCGAAACCCTGCCGTCCTTCATCTCCGCCAAGGGGGCGCACCGCTGTTCCCTGGTCCATGCGGATATCGGCACAGGCGACGAGGCCCTGAACCGGGAGGTGGCCCTGCGGCTGTCGCCGCTCCTCGACGGGCTCCTCCAGCCCGGCGGGCTGCTCCTGGCGGACCGTGCCTTTGCGCTGCCCCACTGTGCCGACATTACGGCCGAGACGGGCATTCCCGAGGGGCGATACTACGTCTATCGCCGCACGGATGAGGCGGGTTCTCCCAGGGTCTCGGACGAGGAACCGGCTTCACGCTTGAGCCTCTAGATTTCTGTTTTTGAGCATCGGACGCAAAACCGGTTCCCACTTTTGCGTCCGATGCTCTAGTGCCCGGTGAAGACCGGCGCGCGCTTCTCCAGGAAAGCCCGGCGTCCCTCGACCGCATCCGCGCTGTCGAAACAGGCATCCGCCAGGGCGACCGGGTCCGATCCGGGATGTGCGATTCCGAGGGCTTCATCGATGGCCGCCTTTGCGGCCCGGATTGTGAGCGGTGCGTTTCCGGCAATCTCCTGTGCCAGGGCCATGGCGGCGCCTTCCAGCTCCCTGTCCGGAACGACCCGCTGCACGACACCGAGACGCTCCGCCTCCGCGGCACCGATTCGGCGCGCCGTATAGAAAAGGTCGCGGGCAGCGGGCCCGCCTACGGCGGCCGTCACAAGGCGCATGGCGCCGGGAGGATAGCCCACGCCGAGCTTCGCGGCCGGGATGCCGAAGGTTGCGTTCTCGGAGGCGACGCGCAAGTCGCAGGCGAGCGCGAGGCCGAAGCCGCCGCCCAGGCAGAAACCCCGGATCATGGCGATGACCGGCTTCGCGCAATGAGCGACGGCCTGGAACGCCGCCTCATTGGCGGCCTCGTAGCGCCGCCCACCCGCCGCATCGGCGCGGACCGTCTCGAACTCCGAGATGTCCGCTCCGGACGTGAAGGCGCCGGTGCCTGCGCCCCGCAGCACGATTACGCGGACCCGCTCATCCTCCTCCAAGGTAGCAGCGATCCGCGGCAGGGCCTTCCACATCTCCAGGCCGATGGCATTGCGCTTCGCCGGATTATGGATCGCGATGGTTGCGACGGCGCCCTCGAGGGAAAGGACGAAGTTCGGAGAGGGCGAGGAAAATTGAACGGGCATGACCGATTCGCATCTAGGGGAATGGAGGCGCTGCGCCTATCTATGCTACTCGACCGAACCTTGCGAACCGTCTCCGGCAGGGAGCCCAAGATGACACAGCCACGGATGAAACCGGCCCTCCAGAACCGCGTCGCCGGAACCGTCGACCCCCTGTGGGATCGCCTGCGCGCCGAGGCCGAGGCCATCGTCCGCGACGAGCCGGCCATGGGCGGCGTGGCGCTGGCGACGGTGCTGCAGCAGCCGAGCCTCGAGGCCGCCGTCATCCACCGGGTGGCGACCAGGCTCGGCCATGCGGCGCTCGGGGCCGACATCGTGGAGCAGACCTTCCTGGAGGCCATCGCGCAGGAGCCCCGCATAGGAGAGGCGATCCGGGCCGATATCCGCGCCGTGCTCGACCGCGACCCGGCCACGACCCGGGTGATCGAGCCGGTTCTCTACTTCAAAGGGTTCCACGCCATCCAGGCCTACCGCCTGGCCCATTGGCTCTGGCACCGCGGCCGGCAGGATTTCGCGCTTTATCTTCAAAGCCGCTCGTCCGAGGTCTTCCAGACCGATATCCACCCGGCTGCCCGCATCGGCCGGGGCATCTTCCTCGACCATGCGACGGGGCTCGTGGTCGGCTCCACGGCGGTCGTCGAGGACAACGTCTCCATGCTCCAGAACGTGACCCTGGGCGGAACCGGCAAGGAGAGGGGCGACCGCCATCCCAAGATCCGGCATGGCGTCCTGATCGGCGCCGGCGCCAAGATCCTGGGCAATATCGAGGTGGGCCACTGCGCCCGGGTGGCGGCCGGCTCCGTGGTGCTCAAGCCCGTTCCCCATAATGCTACGGTGGCGGGCGTCCCGGCCAAGGTGGTCGGCAGCGCCGGCTGTGCGGAGCCTGCCCGCTCCATGGATCATCTCCTGAGCGAGGCGGACGGCATCTGACGCGCATTTCCTTCAGGGCGAACCTATCGCGGCTTGCCCGCGTTGGGCCGGCATGGCAAGTGCTGCACCCATGCAAATCAAGAAAGGACTAGCGGTGGACAAAACGGAGATGGCGAAGGTCGAGCAGTATCTGCGGCAGACTTTCGCGAACCACTCGATCCGCGTGGTCGGTCGCCCCAAGAAGACCGACTCGGCGGAAGTTTATATCGGCGAGGAGTTCGTCGGCGTTCTCTTCGTCGATGACGAGGACGGAGACCGTTCCTTCAACTTCACCATGGCGATCCTCGACACGGATCTCGAGGACTGATCCCGCCTGCCGGCCCCCTTGCATCCTCCGGAAGACCCATGCCGATCTACAGTCTCGACGACCGGATTCCGGACCTGCCTGAGCCTGGCCACTTCTGGATTGCCCCCGATGCCCACGTGATCGGCCGGGTCCGCCTCGGTCCCGATGTGGGCATCTGGTTCGGTGCGGTTTTGCGGGGCGACAACGAGCTTATCGACATCGGCGGGGCCACCAACATCCAGGAGGGGGCCATGCTGCATACCGACCCCGGAGCGCCCCTGAGCGTCGGGGCCGGGTGCACCATCGGGCACCACGCCATCCTTCATGGATGCACCATCGGCGAGAACACGCTGATCGGCATGGGGGCGACGATTCTCAACCGGGCGCGGATCGGTGCCAACTGCATCGTGGGCGCCAATGCGCTCGTGACCGAAGGCAAGGAATTCCCGGACAATGCCCTGATCGTGGGCGCGCCTGCGCGGGCAGTCAGAGCGCTCGACGAGGAATCGATCGAGCGCCTGCGTGCTTCCGCGCGGGGCTATGTGGCGAATTGGAAGCGTTTTGCCGCAGGCCTGAAGCGGATCGATTGATCCGCCTAGGCAGGCTTCAGCGGTTCGCCGTCGTGGTGGGGGAGCTGATCGTCGGCGACGTGATGCCGCCGAGGGAGACCCAGCCCTTTCCGGCCTGGCTTTCCCGCTTGATGTAGACGTAGCCGGTCCGATCCCAGGGAAGAACCGTCGAGGTCTTGTTGTCGAGGACGTAATCGCCCTGATTCGTGCGGACCAGAAGGACCGCGTGACCTTCGCCGAGTTCGTCGATCACCACCGTCATGCGCATGGCGCGGCGGGGCAGGCCGTTTTCCGCCAGGATGCGGCGCTTGAGGAGCTGGAAGTCCTCGCAATCGCCCTTGCCGTCGTCAGGGAAGCCCCAGACGTCGACCACGCCCCAATGATCCGCATCTGTGACAGCCTTCACGGAGGCGTTCACGCGCTGGTTCACGGAGGTGATCATCTTCCAGACCTGAGGAGTGAGCTCGATGGTCTGCGGTTCGGCCGTATTGACGGCGCATTCCGACGCATAGGTCTCGCAGAACCTTACCCAGCCCATGATCGGCTTGGCGCCGCCCATATCGGCAAGGGAATGACCAACCGGCGGCAGCGAAGCCAGGGTCTGCGCCTCGGCGAAGCAGGCCGGAGCGAGAAACGAAAGGCCGAGAAACGCTGTACGAACGGTTTTGGAGGAAAAGAACGACTTCGTCGCCTGACCGAATAAATTCTTGAAATAATCCTGCCGCATGCCCCACCAGCCGGTTAATGTTCTTTTAACCAAACTGACACGGTGGGATTCACGGCTCAAGCAAAAAGTAAAAGGTGAGTTAACGCGTCGCGGGCTGATCGGTTCCGTTATGGTTAACGAAAAGTTTCCAGTTTTTTTCGATGGGGAAGCTGGGCCGCTCGCCTTGCCGGATCCGGATCTTACATGCAGATGCCGCTAAGGGAACCGGCTCCTTTGTCGCCTCCATCGAAAAAGGGGCCTGAACCCGATATTGCGGCCGCCGTTGGCTCCGGCGCCCTCTCCGTGCAAAGCTTGCTCCATGGTTTCGAATCCGTCCCGTCGGCCCCGCGAGCCGATCCTCAACCTGCCCTCCGTCGTTGCCTGGAGCATCGGTGTCCTCGTGGGCATCCACCTCCTGCGGACGTTCCTGTCCGAAGAGACGGATTTCCAGCTCCTCCTGGATTACGCCGTGATCCCGGCCCGCTGGTCAGTGGCCTATGGGGGTGTCGAGGTTCGGGAGGTCATCGATGCTCTGCGACGGGCCGCGTTGGACGGGCAATCCTCCTCCCTCGTCGCTCTCGGGCAATATGTCCTCCAGGACGGGGAGGGGCGCCCCTGGACGGCGCTGACCTATGCGCTGCTGCACGGCTCCTGGAGCCATGTCCTCATCAACGGCATCTGGCTCGCGGCCTTCGGCACGCCCATCGCGCGACGCTGCGGCACGGGCCGCTTCCTCGCCCTCGCGGCGCTGTCAGCGATCGGCGGGGCGGTGCTCTTCGTCTTCATGAACCCCCTCCAGGTCCTGCCGATGATCGGCGCATCGGCGGCCGTGTCGGGCATGATGGCGGCCGCCTCGTGGTTCATGTTCGCCCCGGTCGATTGGCATCCGGAGGGGAGGCCGACCCAGCCGCACGAACGGCCCCGCGAAAGCCTCATCGACATTGTCCGCAACCGGCAGGTCCTGATCTTCCTGGGGGTCTGGTTCGCGGCGAACTACGTCTTCGGCTTCGTTCAGCCCCTCGGCGTGACCGATGCCAGCATCGCCTGGGAGGCTCATATCGGCGGCTTCCTGGTCGGCCTGGTGCTTTTTCCGGTCCTCGACCCTTTCCCGCCCCGCCAGTCGCGCTTCACCGCTTGAAAAGGGCGACGTTTCGCCGGATCATTGCCGCCTGACGGTAGGTCAGCCTGCCCGATGGGCGGGAGCCTCGCCGTCGGTCTTGCGGCCGCGACGGGACAGGCCTCGCAGCCGCGCAACGGAGGCGAGCATGTCCGTCCATCGAATCCTCTCGGCCAAAGGCCGCAACGTCGTCACCATCGAGCCCCACAGGACTCTGGGCGAGGCGGCCCGTCTCTTGGCCGAGCGTAAGATCGGTGCCCTCCTGGCGGTCGACGGAGTCCGGCCTGTCTCGGGCATCATCTCCGAGCGGGACATCGTCTGGGCTGTTGCCGCCCATGGGCCGCGGGCGCTCGACGAGCCGATCTCCCGTTTCATGACCGCGAAGGTCGTCACCTGCACGACCCGGACCGCCGTGAACGACCTGATGGAGACCATGACCGAAGGCAAGTTCCGCCACATCCCGGTCGTGGAGGACGGCGCCCTGGTCGGAATCGTGTCCATCGGGGACGTGGTGAAGGACCGCCTGGCCGAGATCGAGGCCGAGGCCCAGGCCATAAAGGACTACATCGCCACCGCCTGACCGGCCGGGTCAGACGGTCTGGGACGAATCCTGGATCAGCTCGAGAATGTCCGGCAATGCGCGCTCGGTCGCCAGACGGCCGAGTGCGATGCATTCCTCCGCCCGGTGGAACTCGAAGAGGCCCATTTTGGCGAGCTTGGGGGCGATCATGATGTCCGGCGGGTCGCCGGCAAGACGGGAGCGGGCGATCCGGTCCTGGGTGATGTTGAAAGCATCCACCATCACGGTCGCAATGCCCGGCGCATTGGGCTTGCGCGGCTTGCCGGCGCGGGAGGCCGGAAAGATGCCCCAGCGCCGGGGCTCCACGATCGCTTCCTCGATCTCGCGCTCGTCGCTTTCGTTCTCGGTCTCGTAGGATTGAATCACCGTGCCGCGGATCCGGATCTCGCCGTTCAGATTGACGCAGATTACCAGGTCGGCCCCCAGGGCCCGGGCGGCCGTGATCGGGATCGGATTCACCAGAGCGCCGTCCATGAGCCAGCGCCCACCGATGAGGATCGGGTCGAAGACGCCCGGCAGGGCGTAAGAAGCCCGCATGGCCTGGACGAGAGGACCGCGGGTCAGCCAAATCTCATGGCCGCTCGCCAGTTCCGTCGCGATGGTGCAGAAGCGGATGGGCAATTCCTCCACCTTCAGGTCCGTCAGATCCTGGTCGAGGAGACGCTGGAGCCTGGTACCGGCGATCAGGCCGGATCCGCTGATGTGGAAATCGAGCAGGCCCATGACCCGGCGCTTGGTCAGGGACATTGCGAAGGTCTCGAGCTGATCGAGCTTGCCGGCCGCGTAGCACCCGCCGACCACGGCCCCGATGGAGCAGCCGGCGATTACGTCCGGCACGATCCCGGCGTCGCTCAGGGCCCGCAGGACGCCGATGTGAGACCAGCCGCGCGCCGCGCCGCCGCCCAGCGCCAGGCCGATCCTGATCCGGGAGCGGGGATCCCGTTCCGTTGGGGCGTGCATGTCCGCAATGCCGCCACCGCCTCCCGACCCGGCGCTGCGCCGGGCGATGTTGTCCCACAACATGGCCGAACTCCAGACCTGCCCTTGGTTTATGACCCTGATCCCGTGAAGGTCTTATGAACAACGCGCGACAAGCTTATCGGGTCGTTCCGGGTGCAAGGAAAGTCCGGGAGGGGGCCAGGACCGGCCGCGCCACCAGCACGACCGAGAGGGCGCACAGGACCAGAAGGCCGAACATGGCACGCAGGCCCAGGAGATCCGCCCCAAAGCCGATGAGCGGCGGGCCGAGCAGGAGACCCGCATAACCCAGCGTCGCCACCATGGCGACGCCCATGCTCGGGGGAATGCCGGGTGTCTCGCCCGCCGTGCTGAACAGCACCGGAACCACGTTGGCGAGACCGAACCCGACCAGGGCGAAGCCCGCCGAGACGACGGTCGGCTGCGGTACGATGAGTGCGAGGGCGAGGCCTAAGGCCGCCAGGAGACCGCCGGCCATGAGGGTGCGCACCCGCCCGAGGGCCCGGACCGCGAAGTCACCCATGAACCGGCAGGCCGTCATGGCGAGCGAGAAGGCCGCAAACCCGCTGACAGCCGCCTCCAGGCTCGCGCCCGCAACGGTCTGGAGATAGATCGCCGACCAATCCACCATGGCGCCTTCCACTAGGAAGCACAGGAGCGTCAGCCCCGCGAGGGCCAGCACGCCCCGGCGGGGCAGGGCGAGGCCGTGTCCTTGACCGGACCGCTCCGTCTCATTCATGAGCGCGAACGACGCAGCCAGGAACAGCAGGCCCGCTCCGCCGCAGGAGACCAGAAGGGTAGGGGCGATGTCGTAGCCTGCGGCGATCAGCGCACCGGAGGCCGCCGCTCCGAGAAGCCCGCCGAGGCTGAAGAAGGCATGAAACGAGGACATGATAGCCCGGCCCCAGGCTCGCTCCACCAGGGTCGCGTTGGTGTTCATGGAGACGTCCATGGTGCCGTTGCAGGCTCCGGCCAGGAACGAGGCTGCCACCAGGGTCGCAAGGGTCGGCGCGAAGCCGGGCAGGACGAGGGTCCCGGCGAACGCGAAGGCCGAGGCGGCCGCCACCCGCCCGCTGCCGAGCGCCGCCGTCATCCAGCCGATGAGCGGCATGAGGAGCACCGCTCCGAGCCCGAAGGCGAGCAGGGCCATGCTCAGCTCGCCATCCGACAGCCCGTGGGCAGCCTTGAACCGCGGAAGCTGCGCGGCCCAGGTGCCGATCAGGAAACCGTTGCCGAAGAACAGGCTGCTGGTGGCGGCCCGCGCCGCCTTGAGATCGTGTCGCATCGTTCTCAGGTTCCTAGACCGGATCAGCCCGCCTGGCACTCCCTCACGAGTGAAGAGCAGCCCTTGCTTTCTGCTCCGACGGCCATGTCTATCGTGGGGTCACGATAGGGACCGGATGGTCGATCGCAATCCCGTCCGGGGAGATCCGGCAGATATAGGCATAGGATTCGACGCCGGCCGCAAGGGCATGGCGGAAGGCCTTGTCGTAGACGGGGTCGATGTCGCGGGCGACGGCGAACCGGGAGGCCCGCATCTGGATCACATAGACCAGGGCCGCGCGGGCTCCCGCCGCAACCATGTCGGCGAGCTCGTAGAGGTGCTTGGCGCTGCGGGCCGCGACGCAGTCGGGGAATTCGGCGAAATCCGCCTCCCGCATCAGGTGGCAGTTCTTGACCTCCAGGTAGCAGGGCGGCGCGCCGTCCTTCTCGAGCAGGAAGTCGATCCGGCTGTTGCGGCCGTATTTCACCTCCGGCCGCACCCGGTCGTACCCCGTAAAGGGCGCGAGCCTGTTCTCGCGCAGGGCCTCGGCGACCAGGAGGTTGGGCCGGGAGGTGTTGATGCCCACGAGCTGGGGCGGCCCGCCGCCGGCTGCCACCTCTACGAATTCCCAATTATAGGCAAGCTTGCGCTTCGGATTGGAGGCGCGGGACAGAAGCACCCGGGAGCCGGGCTCCTTTAGCCCCATCATGGCGCCCGGATTGGCGCAGTGGGCCGTGACCTGCTCGCCGGTGTCGAGCGTCACGTCGGCGAGGAAGCGCTTGTAGCGTTCGATCAGGCGGCCCTCGAGCAGGGGTTCGGAAAAAATCATGGGAACAAACCGGGATCGGAGGGCGGGCAGCCTCCCTAGCAGGGGAGAAGCCCCTGCATCAACCGCAGGCTTGCTTGAGAAATGCCGCATCCGGCGCTAAACGCCCTCAAAAGGACCCTTGCCCATGGCCGTTTCCGTCACAGCCGCGCTCCTCATCATCGGCGATGAGATCCTCACAGGGCGCACCAAGGACAAGAATATCGGCTACGTGGCCAAGTACCTGACCGGGATCGGCATCGATCTTCGCGAAGTCAGGATCGTTCCGGACGTGGAGGCCGAGATCGTCGCGGCCGTGAACGCCCTGCGGCAGCGCTACACCTACCTGTTCACCACGGGCGGCATCGGCCCGACCCACGACGACATCACGGCCGACAGCATGGCGAAGGCCTTCGGGGTCGGGATCGGCCACGATCCCCGCGCGGTCGCCATGCTGCAGGAGCGCTACCAGCCCGGCGAGCTGAACGAGGCCCGCATGCGCATGGCCCGTATCCCCGATGGGGCCGACCTCATCGAGAACCCCATCTCCAAGGCGCCCGGCTTCCGGATCGGCAATGTCTTCGTCATGGCGGGCGTGCCGGCCATCATGCAGGTGATGCTCGATTCCATCGCGCCCACCCTCGAGACCGGTGCGAAGATGATTTCCCGGCTCATCGAGGCGGAAGGGATCCCGGAAGGCCATTATGCCGAGGGCCTCGCGGCCATCGCGGCCGCCGACGAGCGCGTCTCCATCGGCTCCTACCCGTCCTTCTCGGCGAACGGCTTCCGCAACCAGATCGTGGTGCGCGGCAAGGACGCTGCTGCGGTCGAGGCCGCCGCCGAGGCGGTCATCCAATTGCTCGCCCGTCTCAAGGGCGACCGCAACCCCCTTTAGAATCTGCCCCAACCGTCAAGCCTGAGAGCGAACCCGATGTCCCCGTCCTCCCCCAAAGCCTTCCCGGTCTCCTGGGATCAGTTTCACCGCGATGCCCGGGCCCTGGCCTGGCGACTGGCCGCGGCCGGTCCCTTCGAGGCCATCGTGTGCATCACGCGCGGTGGTCTCGTCCCGGCCGCCATCGTGGCTCGCGAACTCGACGTCCGGCTGATCGAGAGCGTCTGCGTCGCCAGCTACCATGACTACAAGAGCCAGGGCGAGCTGCGGGTGCTCAAGGATATCGCTCCCCCCATCAAGGCGATTGGCGGCGGCACCGGCAAGGGCGTCCTCGTGGTGGACGACCTGACCGATACGGGCAAGACCGCCAAGATCGTGCGCGACATGCTGCCGAACGCCCATTTCGCCACCGTCTATGCCAAGCCCGCCGGCCGCCCGATGGTCGATACCTTCGTGACCGAAGTGAGCCAGGACACTTGGATCTATTTCCCGTGGGATATGGGTCTCGCCTACCAGGCGCCGATCCGCGAAGGCTCGGCCGGCTGAGCCGGCGGACCGGGGAGGGCGCCTTGGCCGCATTCGACATCGCCGCGACGCGGAAGAGCCTGTTCGTCGCCCTTCTCGACGCGCGGGACCGTTTCGGCCGCAACAAGGTCGCGTTGGAGGACATGGAGCGCCAGCCCGTCACCTTCGGGCGCCTCGTTCTCGCGGCCCTGCTCCTCGGGCGCAAGCTCTCCGCGGCGGTCGAGCCGGGCGGGACGATCGGGATCCTGCTGCCGAACGTGCAGGCCATCGCGGTCACGCTTTTCGGCCTCAACGCCTTCGGGCGCGTTCCGGCCTTCCTCAACTTCACGGCCGGGACCCGGAACCTGGAGGCAGCCTGCGAGATCGGGAAAATTGGGACCATTGTCACGTCCCGCCGTTTCATCGAGCAGGGCAAGCTCGACGACGTGATCGCGAGCCTCGGCGCCGGGCGCCGGATCCTCTACCTGGAGGACCTGCGCGGCACGATCACGAGCCTCGATAAGATCCGTGCCCTGGTCGAGAGCTGGCTTGCCCGTAAGGTCCATGCCCGGGCGGGCGTGAAGCCCGACGATGCGGCCGTAGTGCTGTTCACCTCGGGTTCCGAGGGACGGCCGAAGGGCGTCGCCCTGTCCAACGCCAATCTCGTGGCCAATGCCTATCAGGTGAAGGCTCAGGCGGGCGATGTGCTGGGGGATGACGACGTCTTCTTCAACCCACTGCCGATCTTCCATTCCTTCGGCCTGACGGCCGGGCTCCTGACGGCTGTCCTCAACGGCATGAAATCGGTGCTCTATCCGAGCCCGCTGCATTACCGGCAGATCCCGAAGCTCGTGGCCGGAACGCACGCGACGATCATGCTCGCCACCGACACCTTCCTCCAGGGCTATGCCCGCGCGGCCGGAGAGGATGATCTTGCGAGCGTGCGCTACGCCATCGCGGGCGCCGAGCGCGTGAAGGACGAAACCCGCAGGCTCTGGGATCGCCACGGCACCGTGATCCTCGAAGGCTACGGCGCGACGGAATGCTCCCCGGTGATCGCCGTGAGCGTGCCGGGCCGCAGCCGAGAAGGGGCGGTCGGTCCGTTCTTGCCCGGCATCGAGTGGCGGCTCGACCCGGTGGAGGGCGTCCACGAGGGCGGGCGTCTCTTCGTGCGCGGGCCCAATGTCATGAAGGGCTATCTCGATCCGGATAGCCCGGGCGGGATCCTGCCGCCGTCCGGCGGATGGCACGACACGGGCGATATCGTGGCCGTGGGCGAGGACGGGCTGGTCAGCATCCTGGGCCGGGCCAAGCGCTTCGCAAAGATCGGCGGCGAGATGGTCTCGCTCGCGGCCGTGGAGGCGTTGGTCCAGCGCCTGTGGCCCACCTTCTCGCACGTGGTCGTGGCGCTGCCTGATCCACGCAAGGGCGAGCAGATCGTCCTCGTTACCGAGAAGCCGGACGCGGACCGCGACGCGCTTCTCCGTCACGCCCAGAAAGAGGGCTTCCCGGAGTTCTGGGTGCCGAAGGCGATCCTGGTTGCGTCGATCCCGGTCCTCGGCTCGGGCAAGACGGATTATGCAGGCGCCGTCGAGATGGCCCGGCGCCTGCAGCCGATGCTGTAAGCTGAGCAGACAATCGGATCCTTCGGTCACAAATCGGTGTTGTCGGCTGGGCTCTGACGGGCCTTCCTCTAGTTTCTCCCGCAGAGGTCCCGGATCGGACACGAACGATGAAGAAGTTAGCCCTGACTCTCGCCTTCACGGCCTTCGCGACGACCGCATTCGCGCAGCAGCGCCCCTTCACGCCGAGCATGCCGTGCCGTCAAGCCCAGCAGATCGTCGCCGCCAACGGCGCCGCCGTGCTGGGCACCGGCACCTATACGTATGACCGTTTCGTCCGAGACCGGAGCTTCTGCGAGATCAACGAATATATCGAGCCCGCCTGGGTGCCCGCGCGTGATACGCCGCAATGCCCTGTCGGCTATCGCTGCCGCAGCGGCCCGGCGGATTTCTTCGACGATTGATCCCGGAAGACATATATGGAAAAGCCCCGGAAGACCGGGGCTTTTCGGCAGGACTCGGATACTGACGGGATCAGCACTCCGTCTTCTTCGTCGTCTTCGTGTCTCCGAACTCGTTCGTCTTATGCTTCGTCTCGGTGGTGCAGCCGACGCTGCCGGTGGTCGTCACGGACGTGGACGTGGTGGTGTCGCTCGGCTCGGTCTTGCGCTCGATGGTCGTCTTGCTGCCGAGGATACCGTCCTCTTTCTTGATCGTCGTCGTAGTGTCCTGGGCGAAGGCAGCCGTGCTGAAGGCACCCGCCAGCAGGATGAAAGCCAGCTTCTTCATCGCGTGATCTCCGAAAATCAACATGTACCGTGCCGAGCGAACGTCATGGGCTCGGCTGTGGTTCCGTCACGTGAGAAGAGAGCCGTCTCAGGACAGGATCTTTGTCATGAAGAAACGGGGATAGATCGGCCCCGGTCCGTCGAGCTGGCCGAAGACGCGAAAGCCGAGCTTCTCGTAGAAGGGCCGAGCCTGGAAGCTGTAGGTTTCGAGCCACATATGCCGGCATTCCCGGCGCCGCGCCTCCGCCTCGGCGGCCTGCATCAGTCGCGTGCCCGCGCCGCGACCGCGCAGGGCCTCGGGCACGACGATCATGTCGATGTGAAACCCGCCCCAGCGTGACTGCGCCCACAGCCCGCCGAGCGGAACCTCGGTGCCGGGATCGAGAATCAGGACTGCGAAATCGTGGTTGTCCGGCGCTCCGACGGCGCCCGTCGTGAAACGGCGCAGCTCGCCGAGCAGCGCCTCGTAAGCGCCGGGCGGCGGTGTGTCCGTCTCGACAAAAAGCGGCTCGCCCGGTGCGATGTCGGCGTGCATGCAAGGCCCCTCAGGTGGTCACGTGGATAGAGTAACAGGGGCGGTCGGCCTGTCGAGGTGCAGGGCACAAAAGAAAGCCCGCTCTGAAGTGGCGGGCTTTGAAAAAAGGACCTAGGTCTCTGCAGTTTACGGACCTGGCACAAGGGGTGTGCGGGGGGCATAGATGAGGTCCGCACTCCATGAATTGGGAGGCGGCCGAAGCCCCTACAAGGACAGCATTTATCACGTCTTCGTGTGCGGAAGGACGTCCCAAATTAGGATGGTGCGGACGGCGGGGGTCGAACCCGCACGGGCATAGCCCGAGGGATTTTAAGTCCCTTGCGTCTACCGGTTTCGCCACGTCCGCATCGGTTGACGGTTATCGGGCCGCGGGCGGGAGCGCAAGCCCGTCCGGGCGTGAGCGCGCAGTCATCCCCCGTAGCCGTAGAGCCAGCCGTAGCGCTCGACCATGCCTTCGGGGCCGAGATGACGGATGACCCGGTCGCGGCCGAAGGCCACGAGGGCGCCCGCATGGTAGATCCGCCCGTTGCGCCGGGCATGATCCTGGACCTGTCGGGCGCGGTCGCGGCGCTGGGCCTCGTAAGCTCGGAAGCTTTGCGGGATATCCGCCTGCGGGTCCTGGAGCAGGCTCCCGAGGGCGGCCGCATCCTCGATCGCCAGGGCTGCGCCCTGGGCCAGGAAGGGCAGGACAGGGTGGGCCGCATCCCCGAGGAGCGCGATACGTCCCTGCGCAAATCGTCCGGCCGGGTGATCGAACAGGGACCAGCGCAGCCACTCGGTTGCGGCGCCGAGGAGGGCGCGCAAGGCCGGAGCAGCGGAGCCGTAATGGGCCAGGATGACGTTCCGGTCCCCGGGGGCGGCCCAGCCGTCCACCGGGCTCGTGCTCTTCTCTATGGCGACGATGTTGATCCTCGCGCCGCCCGCGATGGGATAATGGACCACGTGGCCCCGTGGGCCGAGCCAGAGGCCGGTCTCGTTGCCGGACAGTTGGGCCGGTGCCGCGAGGCGGTCGATGGTGGTGCGCCACGCAATGGCGTTGCGGAAGGTGGGTGCGGCCTTGTCGCCGAGGGCCTGGCGGATCTTGGACCAGACGCCGTCCGCGCCGATGATCGCATCGGCCTCGAGGCTCTCGCGGGCCCCATTGGCGGATTCCATGACGAGGCTCGCCCGGTCCGGCCCGTCGGTGACTGTTTCCACCGTGCGGCCCATGACGATGCGGATGGTCGGGAGGGAGCGCACCGCATCGAGAAGCACGGTCTGCAGATCGGCCCGGTGCACCACCCAGTAGGGTGCGTCGAAGCGCTCGCGCATGAAGGAGCCTAAGGCGATCCGGCCGATCTCGCGGCCCGAGCGGAGGCTGCGGATCACAACCCGGTCCGGCTCGCTCGCCACCCGGCGCAGGGCCGCGCCGAGGCCGAGACCCAGGAGGATGCGGCTCGCATTGGGCGAGAGCTGCAGCCCGGCGCCGACCTCCGCAAAGCCGGTCCGCCGTTCCACGAGGGTGACCGCATGGCCCTGGCGGGCCAGGACGAGCGCTGCCGTCAGGCCGCCGATGCCGGCACCGACGACCGCGAAGGAGCGGCCGCTCACCGGCCCGGATGCGGAATGTCGGCGGCGATTTCGGGCTCGACCCAGGCGCATTCCGCCGGGCGGGACTCGAAGGTCTTCAGGGAAGGATCGTACTTATAGAGGGTCGAGCAATAGGAGCAGACGAGCTCCGAATCCCGGCCCATGTCGCAGAAGATGTGAGGATGGTCCATGGGCGGCTTCGCGCCGATGCACATGAATTCCTTCGAGCCCACGTAAATCACCGGAACGCCCGGCTCGTTGTGAAAATGAGGGGTGCCTTTGCTCTCAGCCATCGCGCCTGCTCTGAACCTGTCGATTTGGCCGGCACCATAATGGCGGAACGCCCGGGTGACTAGAGCATCGGGCGCAAAAGTAGGAAGCTGTTTTGGGGGAAAAGATGCTCAAAAACAGAAACTTAAAGCCTCGGACGTGAATTCGATGTCTCGCCCGAGACTTTGGGGCTGTTTCCGGCCGTGGGCTGCCTCTCCCGGTTCCATAAGGCGGGCCTATGAAAAAGGCCGCCCGGAGGCGGCCTTTTCCCGTTACGGCTGCTTCGGCGGGGCTGGGGGCTGGTTGCCCGCCGGAGCCTGCGCGCCCTGGCCCTGCATGCCTTGGCCACGATGCATCATGCCCATGCGGCCATGATCGCCGCGGTGACCGTGACCGTGCCAGGCCATGCGACGGCCCTGGCGCCCGTCACGCATGAGGATCGGCAGGAGGCGCTTCTGCCGGTCGTCCAGAGAGGCCCAGAAGGGCTTCATGGCGGTCGAGAGGTTGTTAAGCGACTCGGACTGCCGTGAGGCCATCTCGGCCCTGCGCTCGAGGCGCTGCATCATGTCTGGGCGCTCCTTGCGGGGGCCGTTCTGACGCCGCTCCTCGACCCGCTGGATCCGCGCAGCGGACTGGGCCCGCAGGGCCTGCTCGACCGGGCCCCAGAGCTTCTGCTGATCGGCCGTGAGCTTGAGGCCCGCCTGGATGGACGCGATGCGGGCATCGGTCAGGGATTCGAAATCCTCGCGGCTCATGGGCGGGCGCGCACCGGGACCACCCGGGCCGGCCGGCGGAGGAGCGGGCTGCGCATAGGCCACCGTTCCGGCGAGGGCCAGCGCGGAAGCTGCGGACAGGATGGCAAGGGTCTTCATGCAAATCTCCTCCTCGATGATGAGGACATCAGGATCGGACCACCGTGCTGTCCGACGCATGAAGGCCGCATGAACTTTTCGTCATGTGGCGTTCAGAGCTTCTTCAGGAAGCCCGCGAAACGCATTAGGCCCTCGGGCCAAGGGCCGTGGCCGCTGTCGGAGTTGATGTGCCCGGCATCGCCCGCATCCACGATGGCAGAGCCCCACGCATAGGCGATGTCCTCCGCCTTGTCGTAGTCGCAATGGGGATCCGTGCGGCTTGCCACGAGGACGGACGGGAAGGGCAGGGGATCGCGGGGAATCGGCGCGAAGGCACGGTCGATTGCCGGCATGAAATCCGGGCGCTCCACGTCGGGCAGTCCGACCAGGAAGGCGCCCGAGACCTTGTCGGGCGCAAGTTGAGGCGCCGCATGCGCAATGGCGAGGACGCCGAGGCTGTGACCCACGAGGACGACCGGCAGTTCCGCCGCCGCCACGTCCTCGACGATCTTCGCGACCCAGGCGTCGCGGTTGGGGGAATCCCAGCTTTCCTGCTTGACCTTCCGGGCTGTCGAGAGCTGCCGCTCCCAGCGGCTTTGCCAGTGGTCGGCCTCGGAATCCTGATAGCCGGGAACGATGAGAATGTCGCAATCGGAGGTTTTCATGATCCGGAGGTAGAGGTCCGAAGGCCGCGGTTCAAGACGGGCGCTCAGGCGCTCTGCTTCAGCTCCGCCGTCTCGGCGGCTTTGAGAGTGGCCTCGCGCTCGGCGATGTAGTCCCGCGTGAGCGGCACCGTGTCGTTGCGCCGGGCGAGCTGGATCTGGAACACCACCGCATCCTGGAACCGGAAGGCCGATTCCGACATGGCGAGGTAGCATTCCCACATCCGGCAGAAGCGCTCGTCGTAGAGGCGAAGAACCTCTTCCCGCTGTGCCATGAAGCGCTCGCGCCATTTCTGGAGCGTGAAGGCGTAATGCAGGCGCAGAACCTCCAGGTCGGTCACGACCAGCCCCGCCCGCTCGATGGCCGGCATGACTTCCGAGAGAGTCGGCAGGTGCCCGCCCGGGAAGATGTAGCGCGCGATCCACGGATTGGTCGGATAGGGCTGGCCCGTGCGGCCGATGGTGTGGAGCAGCATGACGCCGTCTTCCTTCAGGAGACGGCGGCAGGTCTGGAAATAGGTGTCGTAGGATGGGGCGCCCACATGCTCGAACATGCCCACCGACACGATGCGGTCGAAGGTTCCTTGAGTAGAGCGGTAATCCTCGAGCTCGAAGCGGACCCGGTCCGGCAGGCCTGCCGTGGCGGCGCGCTTACGCGACACTTCGAGCTGCTCCTCCGAAAGGGTCACGCCCTTCACGGAGCCCGCACCGGCCACCTGGGCCATGTAGAGGCCGAGCCCGCCCCAGCCGGAGCCGATATCCAGCACGCTCTGGCCCGGATCGAGGAGGAGCTTTGCGGTGATATGGCGCTTCTTGGCGAGCTGGGCCTCCTCGAGGGTAGCGTCCGGATGGTCGAAATAGGCGCAGGAATATTGCTTGTCGCTGTCCAGGAAGAGGCTGTAGAGCCGCCCGTCCAGGTCGTAATGGTGGGCGACGTTGCGTTTGGAGCGGGCGGCGTCGTTCTCGCTGCGCATTTGCATCCAGGTCCGGATCTTGCGCAGGCGATGGAACGGCAGATCGTCGAGCTCTCCATGCGTGTCCTGAAGGACGAGCTGGAGCAGGTCGAAGATCGTGCCGCTCTCGATGACGAGCCGCCCGTCCACGAACAGCTCTCCGAGCTTCAGCTCGGGATGGAGGCAGAGAGCGAGCTGGGCGGCCTCGTCCGTGAAGCGGATCGCCACCTTAGGGTCGGTACCGTCGCCGAAGCTGAAGCACTCGCCGCGGGCGGTGGTCAACTTAAGGGTGCCGTGCTTTACGGCCCGGGTCAGACCTGTCTTGAGAAGTGTCTCCGACAGCATGGACAATCCCCGTCGTGGTTTGTCTCTCGACGGGGATTGTCGCGCATTGGGGAAAGATTTCCACCCCTCCAGCTATGCTTGTGCTGCGCCGAAGACCCGCGTGAAGATCGTATGCACATGCTTGAAGTGGTAGCCAAGGTCAAAGCAGGCCTCGATTTCCGAGGGCGCCAGGTATTTCGTTACCTCGGCATCGTTCTTTAGTAGGGTCAGGAAGTCGCCTTCCCCGCGCCAGACCGGCATGGCGTTGCGCTGGACGAGCCGATAGGCGTCCTCGCGGGAGGCCCCTTTCTGCGTAAGGGCCAGGAGCACGCGCTGCGAATGGACGAGGCCGCCGAGGCGGTCCAGGTTCTTCTGCATGTTCTCCGGATAGACCACGAGCTTGTCGACGACGCTCGTGAGGCGCGCGAGGGCGAAATCCAGGGTCACGGTGGCGTCCGGCCCGATCATGCGCTCTACGGACGAGTGGGAGATGTCCCGCTCGTGCCAAAGCGCCACGTTCTCCATGGCCGGCATGGCATAGGCGCGGACCATGCGGGCGAGGCCCGTGAGGTTCTCGGTCAGCACCGGGTTCCGCTTGTGCGGCATGGCCGAGGAGCCCTTCTGGCCGGCCGAGAAATACTCCTCCGCCTCCAGCACCTCGCTGCGCTGGAGATGGCGGACTTCGATTGCAAGGCGCTCGATCGAGGAGGCAATGACCGCGAGCGTCGCGAAATACATGGCGTGCCGGTCGCGGGGGATGACCTGGGTCGAGACCGGCTCGACGGACAGCCCCATCTTCTCGGCCACGTATTCCTCGACCCGCGGGTCGATATTGGCGAAGGTGCCGACCGCGCCCGAAATGGCGCAGGTCGCGATCTCGCGCTGGGCCTCGATGAGCCGCAGCTTGCAGCGCTCGAACTCCGCATAGGCCTGGGCGAGCTTGAGGCCGAAGGTGGTCGGCTCCGCGTGGATGCCGTGCGAGCGGCCTATGGTCGGCGTCATCTTGTGCTCGAAGGCCCGGCGCTTGAGGGCTGCCAGGAGTCCGTCGATGTCCTTCAGGAGCAGATCGGACGCGCGCACCAGCTGCACGTTGAAGGTGGTGTCGAGCACGTCCGAGGAGGTCATGCCCTGGTGGACGAAGCGCGCCTCCGGCCCGACGATTTCGGCCAGATGGGTCAGGAACGCGATGACGTCGTGCTTCACCTCACGCTCGATCTCGTCGATCCGCTCGACGTCGAAGGTCGCCTTCGCGCCCTTGTCCCAGACGAGCGCCGCCGCCTCCTTGGGCACGACGCCGAGGTCGGCGAGGGCGGTCGTGGCATGCGCCTCGATCTCGAACCAGATGCGAAACTTGGTTTCGGGCGACCAGATGGCCACCATCTCGGGGCGGCTGTAGCGGGGGATCATGGGCTCACACTTTCCGACGGGGGAGGTTTCCCCCGCGCGGTAGCATGCCGGACGCCCGATCTCAACGCACCTTTGCGGCCGCCTCGCGGATCGCCGTGATGTTGGGGGCGTAGGCCTCCGGGCCGCCCTTGAAGACTGCGGAGCCGGCCACGAGCACGTTGGCGCCGGCCTCCACCACCAGGGGGGCGGTTTCGGCCGTGACCCCGCCGTCGATCTCGATGTCGATGGGACGCTCCCCGATCATGGCCTTGACCCTCCGCACCTTGTCGCAGACCGAGCCGATGAAGGCTTGGCCGCCGAAGCCCGGGTTGACGGTCATGAGCAGGACGAGGTCCACCATGTCGAGCACGGGCTCGATGGAGTGCTCGGGGGTGCCGGGATTGAGGACGATCCCGGCCTTCTTGCCCAGCGACCGGATGGTCTGGAGGCTGCGGTGCAGGTGCGGGCCGGCCTCGGCATGGATGCTGATGACGTCCGACCCGGCCTTGGCGAAGGCCTCGAGATAGGGGTCCACGGGGGCGATCATCAGGTGAACGTCGAAAGGCTTGGTCGTGTGGCGGCGAAGCGCCTTCACGATATCCGGGCCGAGGGTGATGTTCGGGACGAAATGGCCGTCCATCACGTCGATGTGGATCCAGTCGGCGCCGGCCGCGTCGATGGCGCGGACCTCTTCGCCGAGCTTGGAAAAGTCGGAGGCCAGGATGGAAGGGGCGATCAGGAGAGGGCGTGTCATGCCGCGCCGGTAGCACGAGCCTTTCCCCGCGGCAACGGCCTTGCGGGACAAGCAGCGCGCCGCTTGTCCGGAGAGAGCTGGGGAGAGGTCCATTTGCCACAGGAAAGGCGTGGACGGCCCTAAAGGAACGGGAGTAAAGAAGCGGTCGCGGGAAGGCTTGGCCTTCCGCGCCTGAGAGTTCTGGAACGGGGCAGGGTCTTCATGCGTAAGGATGTTGTGGTTCTGGGGGCCGGCATTGTCGGCGTGTCGATCGCCTTGCACCTGCAGAAGCGGGGCCGATCCGTGCTCCTGGTGGACAGGCGGCAGCCGGGCCTGGAGACATCCTTCGGCAATGCGGGCCTGATCCAGCGCGAGGGCGTCTATCCTTATGGCTTCCCGCACGATTTCGGCGCGCTGCTGCGCTATGCCCTCAACAACACCATTGATGCCCATTACCACATGGCGGCGCTGCCGAAGATTGCGCCCTTCCTGTTCCAGTACTGGATGCATTCCCGCCCGGCCCAGCACAAGGCCATCGCGCGGCTTTACGCTCCGCTGATCGAACACAGCGTGACGGAGCACATGGCCCTCGCCGAGGAGGCCGGCTCTGTCGACCTGATCCGCCCGACCGGCTGGATGAAGGTCTTCCGCTCCGACCGTGCCATGGAGGTACAGGTCCGCGACGCTGAGCAGGTGAAGCGCGATTTCGGCGTCAATTTCGACGCCCTCGACGGCCGGACCGTGGCGGAGCGCGAGCCGCATCTCAAGATCCCGCTGAAGGGCGGCATTCACTGGACCGACCCGGCGGCGATCTACGATCCGCACGCCCTCGTCATGTCCTATGTGGAGCTGTTCGAACGCCTGGGCGGCGAGGCTGCCGAGGGCGACGCCCGCACCCTGGAGCAGGCCGGCGGCGGATGGCGCCTCAAGACCGAGAAGGGTCCGGTCGAGGCTGGCGCCGTCGTTGTGGCGCTGGGTCCCTGGGCCGACGTGGTGACGCGCCGGTTCGGCTATCGCTTCCCGCTGGCCGTGAAGCGCGGCTACCACATGCATTACCGGCCGGAGGGCAACGCAGTCCTCAACCGCCCGACCCTGGATTTCGAGCGCGGCTACTTCCTGGCGCCCATGGCTCGGGGCATCCGCCTCACGACGGGGGCGGAATTCGCCGACCGCGACGCGCCCAAGACCCCGGTGCAGCTCGCCCGGGCTGAGCCGATCGCGAAATCTCTCTTTCCCCTGGGTGAGCGGGTCGATCCGGAGCCCTGGATGGGCATGCGCCCCTGCACGCCCGACATGATGCCGATCATCGGACGCGCGCCCCGTCACCAGGGCCTGTGGTTCGGCTTCGGCCACGCCCATCACGGCATGACCCTCGGCCCCATCACGGGCCGCCTCCTGGCCGAGATGATCACCGGAGAGGCGCCGGTGATCGATCCCAAGCCTTACCGGCCGGAGCGGTTTTGAGGGTAGTGAAAAACTAGAGAACGAACCCGTTGGCCTGTGGCTCGTGGGAACCCGCGAGGCGCAGGACGGCCTCGGGAGAGGCGTCTCCATCTGTGTTCAGATAGATCCAGGTCTCTTTCCCGACATGGCCGTATCGGACCTGGCCGGGGGCCGTGAAGGCTCCCTCGCCAACGAACTGAAAGTTCTGGTTTCCGGCCCGGGTTGCGTCGGCATCAATGTATCGGAGATTTAGCACGTCGCCCTGCCAGGAGGCGAAATCTCTGACCAGATCGGAACCGGCCCGAGATGCAGCGGTCTCAGCGAGATTGCGCCAAAGGAAGGTATCGTTCCCAGCCCCACCCGTGAGCGTATCCGGACCGTCGCCGCCTTCCAGCATATCCTTGCCAGAGCCTCCCGTGAGGATGTCGGCTCCGGCCCCGCCTACGAGGCGGTCGTTGCCGCCGTCGCCGGTAAGGATGTTGTCTAGCCCGCTGCCGATGATCGTGTTGCCGAGCGCATTTCCGGTTCCATAGACTGCATTCTCGCCGAGGACGAGGTTCTCGACCTCCCGGTTCAGGATATAGTTGGTCGCGGCGAAGACGGTGTCCCGGCCGCCGTCCGGCATTTCGACCACCATCTCGCCCACCGAATCCGCGTAATAGACATCGTTGCCAGGTCCGCCCTCGAGCCGGTCGACGCCGGCGCCACCGTCGAGCGTGTCGCTCCCGCCGAAGCCGAAAAGCGCGTCCGCCTCACTCGTGCCGGTGAGGAACTCGTCGCCCGGCGTGCCCGCAACCTTCAGGCCGTTGCCCAGTCATAGGTGGTCGTGCTGCCGTCATCCTGCGTGAGGGTCGTCCTGAGTGTGATGCCGTCCGGCGAGACGACATCCTCGTACGATTGCCAGTCGGCGAGACTGAAAGTGTCATACTCGCGGACGATCGACGAGCCGTCCTTGTTGAGGATGGTTTCGTGGTCGACGGCCTTGGCGGCCGTATAGAAGGTGGTCTGTTCCTTCCAGTCGCCTGTGCCTGCCATGTTGTAGGCTTGATAGGTACGGCTTCCATCGTCGTTGACGGTGACTTTATGATCGACGCGGCTACTGGCGGTGAGGAAGGTCGTCTGCGTCAGCCAATCGTATTTGTTGCTCCGGTCGTGGTGGACGAAGCGATGGGACTTGTTGTCGAAGCGCGTGTAATTGGCCTCGATGCGACCGCTGGCATCGTAGATGCTGGTCTGTTCGGCCCACGCCTTTGTATGTGCCTGGTCGACGGCTGTCTTCCATGACCGGGACTGGTTGACCATGTTGGTCGCCTTACCGTCCTGCAGATAGCCCGCCTTGGGCCCGAAATAGATCGTGAAGAGCTCGGCCGGAATCGCGTTGTCGGTCTTGTAGAAATCCTTGGGAGCATGGACGAAGAGGTCGTCATAGACTTCGAAATTGGCGGGACTGATCGTCTTGGGGTCTATGAACTTACCCTGCCATCCCTCTAGGGACGACTTGTGAACGATCACGTTCGGCCAGTTGTTGCGAACCTCCTCCATAGAGATCGGCGTCGAACTTCCCTTGAATGTGAAGTAGATTCCCATCATTGCATCGAAGAACATCCACTTGCCATTGATGCGGAGTTCCGTCGCCGAATGGTTCGACTGGATCGGCACGTCGAAAAAGTTGGCGCGCCGGTGCTCGATACCAATCGTATCGAATAGGGACTCGAGCAGATTGTCTCGCCAGCCGCAGGCGCCCTTGAGCATGCTCACGACCTCCGAGGTCTTGGTCGGGCCGTTCAGGGCCTCGACCGAGGCCCAGATCCAGGAAACCATGACCTTCGCGGTCGCGAGAGGGTTCGATTTGTTGACCTTCACATACGCGACGAGATCGTCATAGCCCTGCGCCATCTCGGACCCTCCTGCCTTCCTTAAAGAGAGGGCGCTTTTACTCGTAAGACGCTATTGTGTCCAACAAAACGTAACGTGATTTCGTAATATCATGGAAATTGTCTACGCTCCTGGTGCATCACCTTCACTTCTGGCCAAATAGATCCTTCCACGCCGGCAGGGCGCCTTCGAAGGGCAGGGCGGTGGCCTCGTAGACGCCGCGGGCGACGGCGCGGGCGAGGCAATCGGCGGCCGCGACCGTGATGTAGGTGAAATCCGTCGCCTCGTCGGCAAGCGGCTTGTGGCCGGTGGCGGCCGTGAAGACCGTATCGCCGTCGAAGAGGCCGTTCGAAAAGCGCAGGGACCGGGCGAGGCCCGCATGGGTCGAAAGCGCAAGTCTCTTTGCCTGGGCCTTGGTGAGGATGGCATCGGTCGCCACGAGCGCGATGGTGGTGGCGGGCTGCGGACCGCCCTTCCAGAACGGCTCCAGCCGTTCCGGCGCAACCCTTTCGGGCAGGCCGACGCCGCCGAACTCCTCGCCGACCTCCAGGGCGCCGGCCCAGAAATGCGGGCCGTCCCCGATCACCGCCGACGCGATGCTGTTCACGATCGCCAGGGCCCCGACCGTGTGGCCGGTAGCCGTGACGATGCTTGCGGAGCCGAGGCCGCCCTTCAGATTCACGGTCGTGGCGCCGTAGCCGCCGCCGGCTGTCCCCAAGGCGAATTCAGCCCCAGCTTTGCCGGCCGCCTCGTAGGCCAGCTCCCTATAGGGCGAGTAGCGGCCCCAATCCTTGTTGCCGCCGTTGAGCAGGTCGAAGACCGCCGCCTGGGAGACCAGGGGCACGCGCATATTGCCGATCTGAAAGCCGATCTCCCGCTCGCGCAGGAAGGCCTGGACGCCGCCCGCCGCATCGAGCCCGAGGGCGGAGCCGCCCGAGAGCACGATGCCGTGGATGCCGGGCACCATCTTGTCCGGCTCGAGAAGATCCGTCTCCCGGGTACCGGGCGCGCCGCCGAGCACGGCGCAGGAAGCGACGGTCGGCGCATCGAAGAGAGCCACGGTCACGCCGGACGCGATGGTTTCGTCCTGGGCGTTGCCGACCCGCAGGCCGGGCACGTCGGTGATCAGATTGCGTAGGGTCATCATCCGGGAAGGCAAGCGCAAAACAGCCACGTTCACAAGGCGGCGATTGCGCCTCGTGTCGCCTTTCCTGTGAACGGACGAGAGGCTAGAAAGCCCCCATCATGCTTAGCGTCTCCTTTCCGGCCGCGGCCCTCGGCGGCCTCATTAGCTTCCTGAGCCCCTGCGTCCTGCCGCTGGTGCCGCCATACCTGTCCTTCCTGGCCGGAACCACCTTCGACCGCCTGAGCGCGGGGGACGATGCGGTACGTCGCCGGGCTATGACGGCGGCGCTCCTCTTCGTGGCGGGTTTCTCGACCGTCTTCGTGCTCCTGGGCGCCACCGCCTCGGCCCTGGGGCAGGCGGTGCGGCAATATCTCGACGTTCTGAGCACGCTCGCGGGCATCGCCATCATCGTGATGGGCCTGCATTTCCTGGGGCTTTTCAGGATCGCACTGTTCTACCGGGAGGCGCGGTTCTCGGTAAACCGGCCCGTGGGCCTGTGGGGCGCCTACGTGATGGGCCTCGCCTTCGCGTTCGGCTGGACGCCCTGCATCGGCCCGGTTCTCGCTGCCATCCTGGCGGTGGCAGGATCGGAGACGAGCGTGTCCCGCGGCGCCCTGCTGCTCGCGGCCTATTCGGCGGGCCTCGGTGTCCCGTTCCTGCTCGCCGCCTTCGCGATGAAGCCCTTCGTGGCCTTCATGAAGCGCATGCGCTCGCATTTCGCAGTGGTCGAGAAGGTGATGGGCGTCCTCATGGTCCTGACCGGCATCGCGTTCCTCACGGGCTGGATCGCCAACGCGTCCTTCTGGCTCCTGGAGACCTTTCCGATCCTGGGGCGGCTGGGCTAGGCGGGCCTGCGCCATCGCGCCGCCGGGCGTAACCTTGCGGGATCTGGCGTGATCCATTAACGATACATCATATCGTTAATGGGGGCTTGTCCCCTCCGCCTCGGAGACGCCGCATGGCCACTACCTATATCGTGACGCCCGAGACCTCCCTCGAGGCGACGGCGGACAATACGCCGGCCCTTACGATGGAAAAGGACGATATCCTCTTTGTCGACGAGGGTGCCTATTCAGGGCGACGGGGGCGGCGTCCTTCGGCGTCTATGTCCAGAGCGCCGCGACCGCCGCTGTTCCGACGCGCCTCACGATCAACGGTGAGGTCTACGGAAAGCTGCGTGGCGCAATTGCGGTTAGCGGCCCTTCGTACATCGCCATTGGGGCAGAAGGGTACGTCCACGCAGACCCGAATTCAGGTAGCGTTACTAGAGCTTCGACCATCAGTCTCATTGGCCCGTCGATCATCGAGAATGCGGGCCACATCAGCTCGCTGCAGTCTCAAGCGATCAACTTCTCTGGGCAACGCCCAACCGACAGTCTCGTGCTCACCAACACAGGAATCATCGAAAGTCGGCTAGCCGTCGATTTTCCAGGAAATCAAGATTATGCCATTTATGCCTCGCTCGGGGATGACGTGATCACCAACAGCGGAACGATCAAGGGCATCGTCGATCTCACGAAAGGCAATGATACCTATCACGGGGAGCTGGGCAGCGTTCTCTTTGGATATATTAGTCTCGGCGACGGGCAGGATTCCGCCTATGGCGGCGCCGGCACCGAGGTCTTCTATGGCGGCCTCGGCGATGACCTAATCGATGGCGGCGGCGGCCTCGACACTGTCGCCTTCGACCATGCTGCGACGGTCGACCTGCGCCTCACCACCGCGCAGAACACCGGCGAGGGGATGGATACTCTGATCCATATCGAGAACCTCACAGGATCCGCCGGAAAGGACACCTTCATCGGCGACGACGGCGCCAACCGCCTCGAGGGGCGACACGGTGACGATACCCTGACCGGCAATGGCGGCAACGACGTCCTCCTGCCCGGAGCGGGCAACAACGTCGTGGATGGCGGCGCCGGCATCGATACGGTCTCGTATGAAGACCGAACATATGGCGTGATCATCGATCTCAGCCTGGCGGGGCCGCAGGCGGTCGGGCCGAACCATACCGATACGCTGCAGAACATCGAGAACGTCATCGGCGGAGAAGCCGGCGACCTGCTGAAAGGTGATGCGGGCAACAATGTCCTGACCGGCGGCAAAGGCGACGATACCCTCGACGGCCGCGGCGGCGTCAACACGGCGGTCTTCTCCGGCAAAGCCGCCGATTACTCTATTCAAAGCCTGGAGGGGGGAGGACTCTTTTTCAAGGTGCAGGACAAAGTGTCCGGCCGCGACGGCACCGATACGCTCAGCAACATCCGCTTTGCCCAGTTCGCCGACAAGACGGTCGTGCTCTCCAACACCGCGCCCGCCAGCCTCACCCTGTCGGCCTCCGCGGTGGCCGAGAACACGCCCGCCGGCACGACGGTCGCCACCGTCTCGGCCACGGATGCGGACGGCGATGCCATCACCTATGCGCTCACCGATCCGACCGGCACGTTCAAGCTCGACGGCACGAAGCTCGTGCTGCTCAAGGCGCCCGATTACGAGACCGGCCCGCACGCCTATGAGCTCACCCTCACGGCGACCGATGCTTACGGTCTTGCCCGCTCCGAGACAGTGACCGTCACGGTGACCGACGTGGCCGACACGCCCGCCGGCGGAGGGGGCGGCTCGTCCGGTGGGGCCGGCAACCCGTCCGGCCCGGTGGCGCTGAGCCTGCGCGGCACGGCGCGGGTTGACCGGCTCACCGGCGCGGACGGCCACGATGTGCTCAAGGGGCTGTCCGGCCATGACAGGCTCTACGGCGGGGCCGGCAAGGACGTGCTGTATGGCGGCGCGGGCCAGGACATCTTCGTGTTCGATGCCAAGTTCAACAAGAAGACCAACCTCGACAAGATCGCCGACTTCAATGTGAAGGACGACACGCTCTGGCTGGAGAACAGCCTGTTCAAGGCCAACAAGAGCCTCTATGCGGCGATCAAGAAGGGCAGCGAGGCCAAGCCGGCGAAGATGGCGAGCAAGTTCTTCACGGTGGGCGACAAGGCCAAGGATGCCAACGACTTCTTCATCTACGACAAGAAGACGGGCGTGCTGTCCTATGATGCGGATGGGTCCGGGTCGAAGGCTGCGGTCGAGATTGCGACCCTCAAGAAGGGCCTCAAGCTGACCGAAAAGGACTTCTTCTTTGTCTGACCGTACCTCCCGCGTGCTTTCGCCCACGAAAATAGGATGCGATGCTATCCCGCCCTTAAAAGCCGGATCGCCGAATCTCGCTCGAAAAGGTAGAGCAGCACCCGCAGGGCTTGGCCACGTTCGCTGGTGAGCTCCGGGTCGCGGTCCACGATCAGGCGCGCATCGTCCCGCGCTGCGGCCAAAAGGTCGCCGTCGCTCTCAAGACGTGCGAGCCTGAAGCCCGGAAGGCCGGATTGGCGCGTGCCCAGCACCTCGCCTTCGCCACGCAGGCGAAGGTCCTCCTCGGCGATCCGGAAGCCGTCCTCGGTCTGGCGCATCATTTCGAGCCTTGCCTGCGCGGTTTGCCCGAGGGGGCCCTTGTAGACGAGCAGGCAGGTCGACGAGCGCGACCCGCGGCCGATGCGGCCGCGCAGCTGGTGGAGCTGCGCCAGCCCGAAGCGCTCCGCGTGCTCGATCACCATGATGGTGGCCTGTGGAACGTCGACCCCCACCTCGATGACGGTGGTGGAGATGAGAATCTTGGTCTCTCCCTTCGAGAAGCGCTCCATGGCGGCGTCCTTCTCGCGGCCCGGGAGCTTGCCGTGAACGAGGCCCACCTGGTCCCCGAAAATGCTCTGCAGCTGCTCGAACCGCTCCTCGGCGGCCGCGAGGTCCAGGGTCTCGGATTCGCCCACCAGCGGACAGACCCAATAGACCTGATCGCCGTTGGCGACAGCCCGGCCGATTCCGCCGATGACCTCGTCCAGCCGCTCGATGGAGATGAGCTTTGTGGCGATGGGCTTGCGGCCCGCCGGCTTCTCGTCCAGCACCGACACGTCCATGTCGCCGAAATAGGTGAGCGCGAGGGTGCGCGGAATCGGCGTCGCGGTCATGACCAGGATGTCGACCGCCTCGCCCTTGGCGCCCAGCGCAAGGCGCTGATGGACGCCGAACCGGTGCTGTTCGTCCACCACCGCAATGCCGAGGTCGTGGAACGCGACACCCTCCTGAAAGAGCGCGTGGGTGCCGACGGCGATCTGGACGCTGCCATCCGCAAGGCCCGCCAGGACGGCCCGTCGCTCCGCGCCCTTGTCCCTGCCGGTCAGCAGCGCGATGGTCAGGCCCGCCTCGCGGGCCATGGGGGCGATCCGCTCGAAATGCTGCCGCGCCAGGATTTCGGTCGGCGCCATGAGGGCGGCCTGCCGGCCCGCCTCGAGGGCGCTCGCCATGGCCAAGAGCCCGACCACGGTCTTGCCGGAGCCCACGTCGCCCTGGAGCAGGCGCAGCATCTTCTTGTCGGCGACGAGATCCCGGCGAATATCCTCCACGGCCTTCTCCTGGGAGCCCGTCAGGCCGAAGGGCAGGGCGCGCTTGAGCTTTTCCACCAGATGCCCGTCCCCGGCATTCACGCGGCCGGGCAGGCGGCGCATGCGGCTGCGCACCAGGGCCAGGGCGAGCTGGGACGCGAGAAGCTCGTCATAGGCCAAGCGCCGGCGCGGGGGCGACTTGGCGAGGGCTTCGTCCGTCAGGGCCCGAGGGTCGTCAGGGCGGTGGAGGAGCGCCAGAGCCTGGGCCATGGGCGGCAGCGCATTGCGGGCGAGCCAGGCCGGATCCTGCCATTCGGGCAGGGTTGGCAGCCGCTCGAGGGCCGCGCCCATGTAGCGTCCGACCATGCGGGACGAGAGGCCCTCCGTCAGGCCGTAGACCGCCTCCACGGCCGGAAGGTTCTCGATGCCGCGCTCGTCGAGGACGCGGTCCGGATGGACCATCTGGCGCATGCCATCCCAGAGCTCGATCTTGCCGGAGACATAGCGGCGCTGGCCGAGCGGCAGGAGCTTCTCCAGCCGCGCCTTCTGGCCATTGAAGAAGACAAGCACGACGTCTCCCGTCTCGTCCTCCACCAGCACCCGGTAAGGTGCACGACGCCCCGGCGGGGGCGGGCGGTGGGCCGCGACCGTCACCGAAAGCGTCACCGGTTCCCCGATGGGAGCATCCGCGATGGAGCCCTTCATTTCCCGGGCGATGCCGCCGCTGGGAAGATGAAAGAGCAGATCCATCACGCGGGTCGGGCGGCCGGGCTCGCCCAGCAGCCGGTCCAGCAGGGGCGCAATCTTGGGGCCGACGCCCGGAAGAGTGGAAGCCGGTGCGAAGAAAGGGTCGAGAATCGAAGGACGCAATGACATGGGAACGGGTGTGCAAGACTGATCCGGAGGGTTATATAGCCGCCAAGCCGCCCCAACGCGACGCCATTCCTGAACAAATGGAGAATCTGCATGAGCGGAACGACACGCACGAGCGCCGATCTCGACGTCCGCCGGAAGAGAACCTTGTACAGGGCCTGGCATCGCGGCATGCGGGAGATGGACCTCATCATGGGCCGCTTCGCCGATGCGGAGATCGGCACCATGTCGGACGCGGACCTGGACGAGTTCGAGCGGCTCATCGAAGTGCCGGACCGGGACCTGCTCGCCTGGATCACTGGAGAGGCCGACACGCCCGAGAACTACGATAGCGCCGTGTTCCGCCGGCTGAAGGGCTTTCATTCCCATACCAGCCCGATCCACGCCTGACATCGCCTCGAACCTTTTAGGACGTCCGAACCGGGCCCCTTGGCTCGCGTTTCCTCATTCTTTGGCCGAACCTGCATGAAACCCGTTCTGACCCGTGCCGTCGCCGCCCTCGAAAAGGGCCTGAACCTGACTCTGGCGAGCGTTCCGGACGGCTTCGACGCGCTTGCCGTCGCCGACCTCGCCCGGAGCCTGTCGGGCAAAGCCGAGGGACCGGCCGTGCTCGTCCACGTGTCGCGGGACGGGTTGCGGCAGCAGAATTTCGTCAACGGTCTCGGCTTCATCGCACCCGAGATCGAAATCCTGCCGTTCCCGGCCTGGGACTGCCAGCCCTACGACCGGGTCTCGCCCAATGCCGGCGTGACCGCCCAACGCATGACGACCCTGGCGCGGCTGACGCGCTCGAAGACCTCGGAAGAGCGCCCGCGTATCCTCTCAACCACGGTCAACGCCCTGGTGCAGCGCGTCCCTCCGCGGGCGCGGATTGCGGCCGAGACCTTCTCGGCGGCGCCCGGGAACGTGGTCGACACGAAGCTTCTCGTCGAGTGGCTCGAAACCAACGGCTTCTTGCGCACCGGGACGGTCCGTGACACCGGCGAATACGCGGTGCGTGGCGGTATCATCGATCTCTATCCGGCCGGACTGCCGAACCCCGTCCGGCTCGACTTCTTCGGCGACGCGCTCGAGTCGATTCGCTCCTTCGATCCTGAGACGCAGCGGACCGTGGGAACCCTGCGCTCCCTCGATCTCGTGCCCATGAGCGAGGTCCAGCTCACGACCGAAAGCATCAAGCGCTTTCGGCAGACCTATGTGGCGGCCTTCGGGGCACCGATGCGGGACGACCGGCTCTACGAGGCGATCAGCGAGGGCCGGCGCTATCCGGGCCTCGAACACTGGCTGCCCCTGTTCCACGACCATCTCGATACGCTCTTCGACTACGTGGCGGGCGTGCCCTTCGTGTTCGATACCCTGGCGGACGATGCGGCAGCGGAGCGCCTGTCCCAGGTTCAGGATTATTACAACGCGAGGCGGGAGGGGCTCAGCCAGAACCAGCCCGGCGTCGCGCCCTATCGGCCGCTTCCGCCGGACGCCCTTTACCTTAAGCCGGACGAATGGGCCGCGCGGGCCGCTGCCCTGCCGCTCGCCCGGCTGACGCCCTTCGCAATGCCGGAAACGACCGAGCGCCTCGTTCTCGACTGCGAGGCCCGGCGCGGGCGCAATTTCATCGCCGAGCGGGCGGACGAGAACGCCAACGTGTTCGAGGCGGTTGTCCGCCACATCCGCGACCTTCAGGCCGCCGGCAAGCGCGTTATCCTCGGCGCCTGGTCGGAAGGCTCCCGCGAGCGGCTGACCCATGTCCTCCAGGACCATGACCTGCGCCAGACGAGCCACGTTGCGCGCCTGTCCGACGCGCTGGCCCTGCCACGCATGGAGATCCCGGTCGGGATCTGGAGCCTGGAAGCGGGTTTCGAAGCCGGCGACCTCGTGGTCATCAGCGAGCAGGACATCCTCGGCGACCGGCTGGTGCGGCAGAAGCGCAAATCCCGGCGCCCGCAGGACTTCCTCACCGAGGTGGCGGCCCTGACGCCAGGGGACCTGGTGGTCCATGTGGACCACGGCATCGGCCGGTTCGAGGGTTTGAGGACCATCGAGGCGGCAGGCGCCCCCCACGACTGCCTGGAGCTCCACTACGCCGGAGGTGACCGGCTCTTCCTGCCTGTCGAGAACATCGAGCTTCTGACCCGCTACGGGTCCGAGGAGATGGAGGTCCAGCTCGACAAGCTCGGCGGCGGCGCCTGGCAGGCGCGTAAGGCCCGCATGAAGCAGCGCATCCGTGAGATGGCGGGTGCGCTCATGAAGATCGCCGCTTCCCGCATCCTCAAGGATGCGCCACGCCTTGCGCCTCCGGACGGTCTCTACGACGAGTTCGCGGCCCGCTTCCCCTACGAGGAGACCGAGGATCAGCTCAATGCCATCGACGCGGTGCTGGACGATCTCGGCTCCGGCCGCCCGATGGACCGTCTGGTCTGCGGCGACGTGGGCTTCGGCAAGACGGAAGTTGCGCTCCGGGCCGCCTTCGTGTCTGCCATGAACGGCAAGCAAGTCGCCGTGGTCGTTCCGACGACGCTCCTGGCCCGCCAGCATTTCAAGACCTTCACGGAGCGCTTCCGCGGCCTGCCGCTCAACATCGCGCAGGCCTCCCGCTTCGTGCCCACGGCCGAGATGAAGAAGGTCAAAGAGGGACTGACTGACGGGTCAGTCGACATCGTGGTCGGGACCCACGCGCTTCTCGGCAAAGCGATCAAGTTCAAGGATCTCGGTCTGATCGTTGTGGACGAGGAGCAGCATTTCGGTGTCGCCCACAAGGAGCGCCTGAAGGAGCTGCGCGCCGAGGTCCATGTGCTGACCCTGTCGGCGACGCCGATCCCGCGCACTCTCCAGCTCGCGCTCACGGGCGTGCGGGAATTGTCCCTCATCACCACGCCGCCCGTCGACCGCCTGGCGGTGCGCACCTTCGTGACGCCATTCGATCCGCTTCTGATCCGCGAGGCGCTCTTGCGCGAGCGGTATCGGGGCGGGCAAGCCTTCTACGTAGTGCCGCGCCTCGACGATCTCGGCGAGGTCAAGGCCTTCCTGGACAAGGAGGTGCCGGAGGCGAAAGTGGCAGTGGCCCACGGCCAGATGGCGGCGGGCCAATTGGAAGACGTCATGACGGCCTTCTACGAGGGCAAGTACGACGTGCTGCTCTCCACTACCATCGTGGAATCGGGCCTCGATATTCCGACCGCCAACACGCTCATTGTCCACCGGGCGGACATGTTCGGCCTGTCCCAGCTCTACCAGCTGCGCGGGCGCGTGGGCCGCTCGAAGACCCGGGCCTATGCGCTGTTTTCCGTGCCGGCCAACAAGCCCATGACGGTCCAGGCCGAGCGGCGGCTTAAGGTCCTGCAGAGCCTCGACACGCTCGGCGCTGGCTTCCAGCTCGCCTCGCACGACCTCGACATCCGCGGCGCCGGCAACCTTCTCGGCGAGGAGCAGTCCGGCCACATCAAGGAGGTCGGCTACGAGCTCTATCAGCAGATGCTGGAGGAGGCGGTGGCCCAGCTCAAGGCCGGCATCGAAGAGCCCGCCGAGGACCAGTGGTCGCCGTCCATCGCAGTCGGGGCCCCCGTGATGATCCCAGAGACCTACGTGCAGGACCTCCAACTGCGCCTGGGTCTCTATCGCAGGCTTTCGACCCTGGAGACGGACGACGAGATCGACGCCTTTGGCGCGGAGCTCATCGACCGCTTCGGACCCTTGCCGGCCGAGGTCGGCCAGCTTCTCAAGATCATGTCGATCAAGGTCCTGTGCCGCCGTGCCAATGTCGAGAAGGTCGATGGCGGACCGAAGGGGATCATCGTCTCCTTCAGGGACAACTCCTTTGCGAACCCGGCCGGGCTTGTATCCTACGTGGCGGAGCAGGGTTCCTTCGCGAAGGTCCGCCCGGACATGAAGATCGTGTTCATCCGGGAGGTCGAGGGCGCCGACGATCGCATCAAGGCCACCACATCCATCCTCCGGAGCCTCGTGCGGATCGCCGAGAAGAAGGCAGCCTGACGCATGGGGGAGGGCCGGGGAGTTTTCCCAGGCACGTGCTGGGCCATCGTGGACGGCGGCAGGGTCGTGGCTTCCCACGATGCGGACCTTCTCGTGCCGTGGTGGAGTTTTACCAAGACAGTCCTGGCGGCGGCCGCGCTCACCCTCGTCCGGGACGGCGCCCTGCCCCTCGACGCAGCCTTGCCGGGGCGGCCCTATACCTTGAGGCAATTGCTCCAGCACCGGTCCGGCCTGACGAATTACGGCGAGCTCGCCGCTTATCACGCAGCCGTCGCGAGTGGCGATGAGCCGTGGTCCTTCGAGGAATTATGCGGCCAGCTGGATGCGGACCGGCTACTCTATGAGCCGGGACACCGCTGGCACTACTCCAACATCGGCTATGCGTTCGTGGCTCGCCTGATAGAGGAGCACCTGCAGCTTCCCCTCGACTCGGCGCTGCGCCAGTGTGTTCTCAGGCCCCTCGGCATCGAGGGAGCGCGAGTTGCCGCGACACCCGAGGACCTTAACGGCGTTACGATGGGCGCAGCGGGATATCATCCGGGCTGGGTCTATCACGGCCTGTTGGTGGGGACCGTTGCGGAGGCAGCTCTACTCCTTCATCGCCTCTTCGAGGGGCCATTGCTGCCGGATGCGCTAAGGGACGAGATTGCGACGCCCTTTTGCCTCCCTGGACCGATTCCCGGGCGCCCCTGGATCCAGCCTGGCTACGGGCTCGGAATCATGTGCGGCGAGATGACGGCCGGGTCCGTGGCGGGCCACACGGGCGGAGGGCCGGGAAGCACGATTGCAGTCTATCGTGCCCTTTCGGCTTCAGGCCGGACGGCGGCGGTGTTCAGAACTGCCGAGGACCAGGGGATCACGGAAGGGCAGGCGCTCGGCCTTCTACATGGATGATTCTCAGCGGTCGGGACCGGCGACCGCCTGGGCTCCGAGCTCATTCTGGATCATCGTCAGGGCGCCGCTCACGCCCCCCGTGATAAGGACCGGCACACCGCTCGGGATAGAGTGCTGCGTAGCCGGTGGGCGAGTTCGAGGAAACGGCGGCGCTCAGCCCAATTGGCATGGCGCGGCATCTGGAGCACCACGGCAGCCGGGCTCGGCATGGTCGCCAGGACGTCGTCAGCCGCCTCGTAGGGGGCCGTGACGCTGGCATAGCCCATGCCGGCGAGTTCTGCCGACAGGGCGCCGTCTGGTTCGCGCTCACCGTTATCGACGACGAGAACCTTCTGCAATCCGGTCATTTCGGTTTCCTGCAGCGAAGCTTGGCGGCATGGGAGGGTACGCCGTCAACGTGCGACGGGACCATTTGTTTCATACGGGAGATGAACCGCAATGGAACAGCCAAGCTAATCCCGACGGTCTTTACCTATCGGGTTTGCCACCACCAAGTGTCGATATTGGTACCCAGGAGGGGGAGCCTCTCGGGACGTTTCAGACCTGCCCGGTGGGCAAGCCATTGATCGTTCAGGTAAAACAGCGGCACCACGTAGAAACCTGAAAGAAGGGCACGGTCCAGGGCACGAACGGCGGCGACGAAATCCTCCCGGGTTCTTGCTTCCAGAAGGGCGTCGATCATCCGGTCGACGGCTGGGGAGGCTGCCCCCGAATAATTGAGGGAGCCTCCGCGCTGGGCGGCCGCCATGCTCCATCTGTTCCGCTGCTCGTTACCGGGTGAGGCCGAGGCGGGCCAGACCCATTGCACCATATCGAAATCGAAGGTGGACAGGCGCCGCCAATACTGCACGTCGTCCACGAGCCGAACACGGGCCGTGATGCCGATCCGGGCGAGGGACTGAGAGAAGTTGAGGGCCATCCTCTCCTGCTGGCGGGAATTGACGAGCATTTCGAACGTGAAGGGCTCGCGGCTGCCTTTTCGCCGGAGGATGCCGCTCTCCAGCGCCCAGCCGGCCTTGTCGAGGATCCGCAGCGCCTCACGGGCCTGATCCCTGTCGCGGCCGGAGCCGTCTGAGGAGGGCGGCGCCCAGCGCCCCTCGAGAATGTCCTCTCTGACCGCGCCTGGGAAAGGCGCCAGGAGCGAGAGTTCCTGCTCGCCTGCCGGACGCCCTGTGGAAGACAGGTCCGACCCGGCGAAGTAGCTGCCCGACCGGGTGAGGAGGCCGTAATACAGGTTCCGGTTTACCCACTCGAAATCGAACAGGTGGCCGAGAGCCTCCCGCACGCGCACGTCCGAGAAAAGGTTGCGACGCGTATTGAAGACGAAGCCGTTCATTCCCTTTGGGGTGCGGATCGGCAAGGTTTCCATGACGACCCGGCCGTCCCGGACGGCGGGAAAATCGTATCCGGTCGACCACCGGTCCGGGTCTCCTTCCAGCCGGTAATCATAAAGTCCCACCTTAAAGGCTTCGAACATCGTATTGGCATCACGATAGAAATCGTAACGGATCTCCTCGAAGTTAAAGAGCCCGCGCATGATTGGCAGATCCTTGCCCCAGTAATCCTGCCGGCGCTTCAGCACGACCCGCTCTCCTGGCCGCACTTCGGTGATCTCATACGGCCCTGAGCCCACGGGCGGGGTCAGGGTCGTCTTGTCGAAGGCCCCCGGATCTGTCGCGTGAGCCGCGAAGATCGGCATCATGGCGATGTTGAGGGGCAGTTCCCGATCATTGGAGCCGGTGAGGTCGAACCTGATCCGATGAGGATTCTCGATGGCGACGGCCCGGACCTGCCCGAGGCTCGAACGGTAGAAGGGTTTTCCGTACTTGCGCAGCAGCTCGAAGGTGAAACGCACATCCTTGGCCGTGAGCGGCTGCCCGTCCGAAAAGCGGGCTCGGGGGTCGAGATTGAACGTGACGGTGCTCCGGTCCTCCGGGATCTCGGCCGAGCGGGCGACCAGCCCGTAGACCGTGAATGGCTCGTCCATGGAGCGCATCATCATGCTCTGGAGGACGTAGCGCGGCACCACATCGGGCGCGACGCCCAACACGATCAGCGGATTGAGGCTGTCGAAACTGCCCTGGAGCGCAAGGGTGATTCGCCCGCCGCGGGGGGCATGGGGGTCCGCATAGGGCAGGTGAGGGAAGCCTTCCGGCAGGGCGGGCTCGCCGTGCATGGCGATTCCATGCCGCGCCGGCTCGGCCGAAACGGCAGGCGCCAACCCCGCTAGAGCCATGCTCGATGCGGCGAAAATTCCCAGGATTGCGAGACGCAGGAGCTTCATGGCCCTTCGGTTCCGGGGCGGCAGAGGGGTGGAATATTATAAAGAAAGTTGCCCGGAGCGACTGGAAACCTAATCCACGAAAGGTTAAAGGAGCGCGACCCGTCATGTCTTCGCCTTAATCGGCAAAGATTCACCGTCCCCTTGAAGGTTACATCCCGCGCCGAGTATACGGCCAATCCAGAAGCCGACCTTTCGACTGAAATAGAGGATCTACGACATGTCATTCGCGACCCGCCTCGCGAGCCTGGGGGGTACCCGTGGCCTGACCGCCGCCATGGCGCTCGCCCTGAGTGCAGTGCCGGCTCTGGCGCAGACGAAGCCCGCCGCTCCCGCCAAGCCCCCGGCCGCCACGCAGAGCCAGCCGGCTCAGCAGCAGCAGTCCCAGAATACCGGACCGATGGTCGTGCAGGTGAAGGCTGAGCCTTCCCAGCCGGACTGGACGAAGGTCTGCGGCAAGGACCAGGGGAGCAACACCGAAATCTGCTACACGACCCGCGACTTCGTGTCTGACCAGGGCCAGCCGGTCCTGGCGGTAGCGCTCTATGACGTGAAGGGCCCCCAGAACAAGAAGATCGTCCGCTTCCTCATGCCGCTCGGCCTGCTCCTGCAGCCCGGCATCCGCTTCGCGGTGGACCAGGGTGGGCCGACCGACGGCAAATACGCCATCTGCTTCCCCAACGGCTGCTTCGCGGAAGCCGAGGTGAAGGACGATTTCGTAGCCGCCATGAAGAAGGGGCAGAACCTCAACGTGAGCGTCCAGAACCAGGCGGGCCGCCTCGTCACCTTCGCGGTGCCGGCAGCGGGCTTCGGCAAGGCCTTCGACGGCCCGCCGATCGACCCGAAGGTGCTCGAAGAGCAGCAGAAGAAGCTGCAGGAAGAACTCGAGAAGAAGAGCGAAGAGCTTCGCAAGAAGCTCGGTGGCGACGCCTCGGCGGCACCCGCCGCTCCGGGAGCCCCTGCGGCGCCCGCTCCGAAGCCGTAAGGCACGGGCGAACAACACAAAAACGCCGGGCGAAAGCCCGGCGTTTTGCTTTTTGGCTGTAAGGGCTGGCGCTAGTGCGCCAGGATGGGTTTGGCCCGGTAGCGACCCCTCTCGTCCCGGTCGAACAACTCGCCGATCATCGGGTTGCGCAGCGGCTCGGCCGAAGAATCCGGCACGAGGTTCTGCTCCGACACATAGGCGATGTACTCGGTCTCGGCGTTTTCGGCGAAGAGGTGATAGAAGGGCTGCTCCTTGTCCGGCCTGATTTCTTCGGGAATCGACAGCCACCATTCCTCGGTGTTGTCGAATTCCGGATCCACGTCGAAGATCAGACCCCGGAACTCGAAGAGCCGGTGCTTCACCACTTGGCCGATCGCGAATTTGGCGAAACCCGCTTTCATGACTTGAACTCCATGACGGGGATATAGAGACCCCGGCTCAATTCTCCAAACCGCAAGGCGTCACGATCCCGAGACCGGTTTTTGGCGCGAGGGTTGCGATCCCGTCTGGCGCGACCTTCTCCTGCGGCATTGCTGCATCCCATGAATCCCGCCAGAAGACGCCTTGAGCGATTCTGCCACGGGAGCCCGCGATGTCCGACCTGCTCGGGCTGATCAACCTTCTTGCGCCCTTTTTCGGGTTGATCGGCCTCGGTTTCTTCTGCGGCAGGGTCGTGAAGCAGCCTGAAGCCGGGCTCGCCTGGATGCAGTTCTTCCTCATCTATGTGGCGCTGCCCTGCCTTTTCTATCGCCTCATCGCCGACAAATCCCTGGACCAGTTGACCAATTGGCCTTTCGTGCTGGCCACCACGACTGCGACCTTCTGCGCCTTCCTCCTCTCTTTCGCAGCCGGCTGGCGGCACACGCGGGATCTGGCCCAATCGGTCATGCAGGGGGTAGCGGGATCCTATTCGAACGTGGGCTATATGGGCCCTCCGCTTGTCCTGGCGGCCATCGGGGCGGCCGCCAGTGCGCCGGTCGTCCTGATCTTCGTGTTCGACAACCTGCTCCTGTTCACGCTCGTGCCGCTGCTCATGTCCATGGCCGGGCTCGAGAAGCTCACCCTCGGCGCCACCCTCCGGCGGATCGTATGGCGGATCCTCACGCATCCCTTCAACGTGGCGACGGCGCTGGGCGTCGCGGCGAGCACTCTGCACCTGAAGCTTCCCTCGGCGCTTGACCAGATGGTGACATGGCTCTCCGGCGCGGCGGCGCCCTGCGCTCTGTTCATCCTCGGCGTGACGGTCGCGCTCCGGCCGCTCTGGCGCATCCCCGGGGAGGTGCCAGCCCTCGTCGTCGTCAAGCTGGTGCTGCATCCGTTCCTGGTCTGGTTCCTGCTCTCGGCCCTGGGGGATTTCGGGCCCGTCTGGACCTATGCGGCCGTGACCATGGCGGCCCTTCCGCCCGCCCTGAACATCTTCGTGATCTCCACGCAGTACAATATCGGCGTGGAGCGCGCCTCCGCCTGCGTGCTCGTGGGAACCGTGGCGTCCACGATCTCCCTGACGGCCTTGCTCTACCTGATCCGGATCGGGGCGCTGCCCTATGATCTCTTTCCTTAAGCCGCCGATGCGTCCTGCATGAGGCGGGGTGCGCCGAATCGGGGCAGCACTCCCTCGCGCATCACGGCGCGGCGGAGGGGACCGATGCTGCTCAAGGTGAGAAGCCCCGCGCCACGGAGGAAATCCGTCGGCAGGAGGCCGGCCAGAAGGGTCCGGTTCAGGCTGTCCACGGCGGTCGTCCGCAGGCGGACGTCGAAGTCCCGGCCGCGCTGGTAGCGGCCGAGCGCATCGTCGGAGCCGGGCTCGTGGCCGTCGTCGCCGGCATCCACCACCGCGTCCCGAAGCGCCGCAACGTCCCGCAGGCCCAGATTGAGCCCCTGCGCGCCGATGGGCGGAAAGACGTGGGCGGCCTCGCCGACGAGAGCGAGCCGGGTCGTCCCATAGCGTGTGACGGACAGGCCCGACATGGGCACGAGGCCGCGAGGACCGTCGATCCGCATGGCTCCCAGCATCGACTGAGCCTGGCGCTCGATGGCGAGGGCAAGGCTCTCGTCATCCAGTGCCGCCAGCCGCTTCGCCTCCTCGGTTTCCGTGACCCAGACCAAGCTCGAGCGCCGGCCGGGCAGGGGGACCAGCGTGAAGGGCCCGTAGCGGGTATGGAATTCGGTCGAGGCGTCCCGGTGGTCCCGCTCGTGGGCCAGGAGCGCCGTGACGGCCGATTGCGGATAGGACCAGGTTTTGGTCTCGATACCGACAGCCTGGCGCAGCTTAGAGTTCCGGCCATCTGCCGCCACCACGAGGCTGCCCGTCAGCGGACCGCCCCCCGAAAGAGTCACGGTCGCGCCATCCGGCGCGGCCGTAAACCCGACGGCCTGATGGGGGATCAGGGTCAAATTTTCGTGACGCCCGGCAGCCGCGGCGAGCTTTTCCACGAGCGTCACGTTCTCGATATTCCAGCCGAAGGCATCGAGGCCGATCTCGACGGCCCGGAAAGCGACCGGCGGAGGGCGGAAGAGGCTGCCCGTATCGTCGATGATCCGCATGGTTTCGAGGGGAGCCGCCTCCGGCATCACGTCCGGCCACACGCCCAGGGCCTCGAGGAGGAGGATGGACCCGTTCAGGAGCGCGACCGTGCGCCCATCCCGCCTTGCGTCCAGCGACCCGACCAGAGCGGTCCGGTACCCGTCACGGGCGAAAGCGAGGGCTGCACAGAGCCCCGCAGCTCCGGCGCCGACGACGATGATGTCATGGGTTCGATCGGACACGTGCCTCCTCCTCTCGGAACCGTAAATGGACAGGGCCGGGACCCACAATAAACGAAGCCTTCGCCATTGCCGACCGGCACGGCTCTTCCCTATGATCCCTTACCCGGAGGAAGTCGATGCCGAAACGGGCTTGCGGCAGGCCGCGCAAGCTGACATGTCGGTTTCGTATCGGTGGCCTCTCAAACCCTCTAAGCCAGAGTCGTAGTGCGTGACGGCAGACGTTTCATCTTCGCGGCCTCTCGTTGAGCTCAAGGGCATCAGCAAGCGCTACGGCGACCTCCTGGCCAATGACCAAATCGACCTCGTCATCGACCGCAGCGAGATCCATGCGCTCCTGGGAGAGAACGGCGCCGGCAAATCCACGCTGGTCAAGATCCTCTACGGGGTCATCGAGCCGAGCGCCGGCGAAATCCTCTGGGAAGGGAAGCCGGTCACGATCTCGTCTCCGGTCGAGGCGCGGGCGCTGGGCATCGGCATGGTGTTCCAGCACTTCTCCCTGTTCGACGAGCTGACCGTCGCGGAGAACATCGCGGTCGCCCTGTCGAGCGACTGGAGCCTCACCCGGGTCCGGGCACGCCTGGGCGACATCAGCCGGGCCTACGGGCTCGCCCTGGAGCCGGACCGGGCCGTGTGGACCCTCTCGGCAGGCGAGCGGCAGCGCATCGAGATCGTGCGCTGCCTTTTGCAGAACCCGCGGCTTCTCATCCTCGACGAGCCGACCTCCGTGCTCACTCCGCAGGAGGCCGAGCATCTCTTTGTCACCCTCGACAAGCTGGCGGCCGATGGCTGCTCGATCCTCTACATCTCGCACAAGCTCGAGGAGGTCCGTCGCCTATGCCGCCAGGCGACGATCCTGCGCGGTGGACGCGTGGTCGGAACGCTCGATCCGCGCGCCAAGAGTGCCCGGGAGATCGCTGCCCTCATGGTCGGCACGGAGGTGGGCGAGGTCCGCTCCGGCCTGCCGCACCAGCCCAGGGGCGAAATGCTCGAAGTGCGCGACCTCTCCATGCCGGCCGGGGGCCTGCACGGTCAGCCGCTTCATTCAATTGACCTCAGCGCCCGCGCCGGCGAGGTGATCGGGATTGCGGGCGTCGCCGGCAACGGGCAGAGCGAGTTCTTCGCGGCTCTCTCGGGCGAGAGAACTGCGAGCCGGCCCGATTCGATCCGCATCGCGGGTAAGAATTGCGGCACTGACGGGATCGACGCCCGTCGCCGTCTGGGGGCGGCTTTCGTTCCCGAGGAAAGGCTCGGCCATGCGGCCGCTCCAACCCACCGGCTCAGCGAGAACACGCTCATCTCGCACGCGACCGCGGAGGTGAGCCGGTCCGGTTTCATCCTGCTCGACGCGGCCCGACGCCTGGCGCAGTCCATCGTCCGAGGCTTCGACGTCCGTACCCCCGAGAGCGACCCCCAGGCACGCAAGCTCTCCGGCGGCAACCTGCAGAAATTCGTGATCGGCCGGGAGATCATCCGGCGGCCGAAGCTGTTGGTGGTCGACCAGCCCACCTGGGGCGTGGACGCGGGAGCGGCACGGCTGATCCGCCAGGCTCTCGTGGACCTGGCCAGCGAGGGCAGCGCCGTCGTGGTCATCAGCCAGGACCTGGACGAATTGTTCGAGATTGCCGACAGGATGGCTGTCATCCACCAGGGCCACCTGAGCCCCTTGAGAAATATCGGCGAATGGACCAAGGAGGCGGTTGGCCTGGAAATGCTGGGAGAAGCGCAGGTGCATGGGGCGTCTCATGCGATTTGAGTTGACGCCGCGCGCCTCCATCGCCCCGGGCATGCGCGCTCTCGCCCCCATCCTGGCTTTCGTGACATCCTTCCTGATCGCCGGGATCGTGATCTGGCTCCTCGGCCGCTCCCCTATTGCGGCGTTCGATGTCTATGTGATCCAGCCCCTGAGCGACCCATGGTCGATCCAGGAGCTTCTGGTGAAGGCGACTCCGCTCGCCCTCATCGCCATCGGCTTGTCCTATTGCTTTCGGGCCAATCTCTGGAACATCGGCGCCGAGGGGCAATATGTTGTCGGCGCCGTCCTCGCCAGCTGGCTGGCCTTGCGGACACATGGGACGGACGCAGGCGCCTGGGTGCTTCCGGCGATGATCGTCCTCGGGATCCTGGGCGGCATGGCCTGGGGTCTCATCCCGGCCTTCCTGAAGACCCGGTTTGGGGTCAACGAGATCCTCACCAGCCTCATGCTGGTCTATGTGGCCCAGCTGCTGCTCGATTATCTGGTGCGCGGCCCCTGGCGGGATCCGAAGGGCTTCAACTTCCCGCAATCGGTCACTTTCGATCCCTCCGCCACCCTGCCGACCATCGCCGAGACCAGCCGGGTCCATTACGGAGCGGTCTTCGCGCTCGTGGCAGTCATCGTGACGGCACTTGTGGTGGGCCGCACCCTGTTCGGCTACCGCCTGAAGCTGACAGGCGACGCACCCCGGGCGGCGCGCTTCGCCGGGTTCAGCGCCAAGAGCACGACGCTTGCGGTCTTCGCCATTTCGGGAGGCCTCGCGGGTCTGGCAGGGATCAGCGAAGTGGCCGGGCAGATCGGTCAGCTCCAGCCCTCCATCTCACCCGGCTACGGATTCACGGCCATCACGGTCGCGTTCCTAGGCCGGCTCAACCCCTTCGGAATCCTGGTGGCGGCGCTCGTCGTCGCCTTGACGTTCATCGGCGGCGAGAGCGCGCAGATCCTGCTCAAGCTGCCGCTCGACCTGACGCAGGCCTTCCAGGGCATTCTGCTCCTATGCGTGCTCTCGGCCGACGCCCTGGTGAGCTACCGCATCCGCATCGTCGGCCGGGGAGGGGGAAAATGACCACGTTCGAGGCCATCCTTCTCACCATCGTCACGGCATCGACGCCGCTCCTCATCGCGGCGCTCGGAGAGCTCGTGACGGAGCGCTCGGGCGTCCTAAATCTCGGTGTCGAGGGCATGATGGCCATGGGAGCTGCATGCAGCTTTGCGGCCGCCGTGACCTTCGACTCGACCCTGCTCGGTGTGGGCGCAGGCATCCTGGCAGGAACTGCCATGGCGACGATCTTCGCCCTGGTGGTCCTCGGCTTCGCGGCGAACCAGGTCGGCTCCGGCCTCGCGCTGACCATCCTCGGTCTCGGCCTCTCGGGCCTCATAGGCGCGCCCTTCGTGGGCGCCCGCCGCAACCCCGTGGAAGCAATCTCCATTCCGGGATTGAGCGACCTGCCAGTGATCGGCCGGCTCTTTTTCGAGCAGGATCTCTTCGTCTATTCGTCGATCCTGCTCACCATCGCGGTCGCGTTCTATCTCGGCCGGACCCGGGCCGGGCTCGTCGTTCGCTCCATCGGCGAGAACCATACGTCGGCCCACGGGCTCGGGCTCCCGGTGCTCCGCACGCGGTTCCTGGCGATCCTGTTCGGAGGCGCCTGCGCCGGGCTCGCAGGGGCCTATCTGGCCCTCGTCTATACCCGCTTCTGGTCGCCCGGCATGACGGCGGGGCGCGGATGGATCGCGCTCGCCCTCGTGGTCTTCGCCGCCTGGCGGCCGGGCTGGATTTTGGTGGGTGCCTATATTTTCGGCGCTGCGACCGTCCTCCAGCTCCATGCCCAGGCCGCCCAATTCGGCGTACCGTCGCAGCTGCTCTCGGCAGTTCCGTACCTGGCGACCATCCTGGCGCTGCTCCTTCTGTCCCTGCGCCACGGCCGCGCCATCGGGGCTCCGGGATCGCTTGGAACACCTTTCGTGCCTGACCGGTGAACAAACCGATGTTATTGTGGGCACGGAGACACTTGCGGGAAATATTCAGACCTGCGACGAAAGCCTGAAAGTCGAAAACCCAGGGGAGCCAACATGTCCTTTCGTACCATTCTCGGCGCAGTCGCGGGCGTAACCGCCCTCGCTCTTGCGGGCAGCGCCGCCGCGCAGGAGAAGCTCAAGATCGGCTTCATCTATGTGGGCCCGGTCGGAGATTACGGCTGGAGCCACCAGCATGACGTGGGCCGCAAGGCCATCGAGAAGGCCTTCGGCGACAAGGTCGAGACCACTTTTGTGGAGAGCGTCCCGGAATCCGATGCGGAGCGTCCCATCGAGCAGCTCGCCCGGACCGGCCACAAGCTGATCTTCACGACCTCCTTCGGCTTCATGGAGCCGACCCTGAAGGTCGCCAAGAAGTACCCGAACGTGAAGTTCGAGCACGCCACAGGCTTCAAGCGGGCGCCGAACGTCTCCACCTACGCGGCCAAGTTCCACGAGGGTCGCTACATCATCGGCCAGATCGCCGCCAAGATGTCCAAGTCCGGTACCATCGGCTATGTGGGCGCCTTCCCGATTCCGGAAGTGGTCTCGGGCATCAACTCCTACTTCCTCGGCGCCCAGTCGGTGAACCCGAACATCAAGATTAAGATCGTCTGGGCCAATTCCTGGTATGACCCGGCGAAGGAGGCCGATGCCGCCAAGGCGCTCCTGGACCAGGGCGTCGACGTGATCGCCCAGCACACGGACAGCCCGGCGCCGCTCCAGGCCGCCGAGGCTCGGGGCAAGTTCGGCTTCGGCCAAGCCTCCGACATGGAGCAGTTCGCCCCCAAGGCGCAGCTCACCGCCATCGTCGACAACTGGTCCGACTACTACGTCGCCCGGACCAAAGCGGTTCTCGACGGCACCTGGAAGTCGGAGGACACCTGGGGCGGTCTTGCGGCCCACATGGTCGTGATGTCTCCCTACAAGAACATGCCCGACGACGTGAAGAAGATGGCCGAGGAGACCGAGGCGGCCATCAAGTCCGGCAAGCTCAACCCCTTCAAATGCCCCGTCGTGAAGCAGGACGGCTCGGAGGTCGAGTGCAAGGGCGGCAGCGCCCTGTCGGACGAGCAGATCCTCAGCATGAACTTCTACGTGAAGGGCATCGACGACAAGCTGCCTCAATAAGGCATTTTGCATGAGCTGGGGCAGCCGGGCGACCGGCTGCCCTTTTATTTTGAGAGATTTCCGAACTTCGGGGAGAAGGCCATGGCAGAACAGGCAACCATCGTTCCCACGGACCGCGACATCCTCATCGTCACGGACGTGCAGTACGACTTCCTTCCCGGCGGGGCCCTTGCGGTTGCTGGCGGTGATGCGATCATCGAGCCGATCAACCGGCTCGCTGGGGCCTTTCGCCACGTGCTCCTGACGCAGGATTGGCACCCGCCGGGACACGCCTCCTTCGCGTCAACTCATCCGGGGCGTAAGCCGTTCGAGACCGTGGAGCTTTCCTATGGCACCCAGGTTCTTTGGCCGGACCATTGCGTCCAGGGAACGAGGGGCGCGGAATTCTCGGCGGATTTGCGAATCCCCCACGCCCAGCTCGTCATCCGCAAGGGTTACGATCCGGCCATCGACAGCTATTCGGGCTTTCTGGAAGCAGACCGGAAGACCGCCACGGGGCTTGCCGGCTACCTGAAGGAGAGGGGATTCGAGAGGGTCTTCTGCACGGGCCTCGCGACCGATTTCTGCGTCGCCTGGACGGCGCTGGACGCACGGGCCGCCGGGTTCGATACCTATGTGATCGAGGATGCCTGCCGCGCCATCGACACCCATGGCTCGCTGGAGCGCGCCCTGCACGACCTGAAGAAGGCCGGCGTCCATCTCATCGACAGCACCCAGATCGTGGCGGCCTGACCGTCTGACCTGATCGCGGATGCCCCTCGGCCGGGCTGGCCGTGCCCGGACGCGGCCCGGCCATGCATGCGCGGGATTTGCGAAAGGACAACGAAACCCTTAAGTCATCCGGGATATGCCTTTCGCCTCCGCTCAAGGTTCCGCTACATGGCCGTCGTTCTCGACCTTCTGACCAAGGACAACCGTCCCCGCCACCCGGAAAAGGCGCACCGGCCGGACCAGCCGGTCCAGCAGCGCAAGCCGGACTGGATCCGCGTGAAGGCGCCTGGCTCGCCCAAATGGGCCGAAACCAACCGGATTGTGCGCGAGAACAAGCTCGTCACCGTCTGCGAGGAGGCCGGCTGCCCGAATATCGGCGAATGCTGGGAGAAGAAGCACGCCACCTTCATGGTCATGGGCGACACCTGCACGCGGGCCTGCGCCTTCTGCAACGTGAAGACCGGCCTGCCGGAGGCGCTCGATCGCGAGGAGCCCGAGAATGTCGCGAAGGCCGTCGAGAAGCTCGGCCTTGAGCACGTAGTCATCACCTCCGTGGACCGGGACGACCTGCCCGATGGCGGTGCGCAGCATTTCGCCGATGTGATCCGGGCCATCCGGGTCCGCTCTCCGAAGACCACAATCGAGATCCTCACCCCCGATTTCCTGCGGAAGCCAGGCGCCCTCGAGGTCGTGGTCGCGGCAAAGCCCGACGTCTTCAACCACAATTTGGAGACGGTGCCGTCCAAGTACCTGAAGGTGCGGCCCGGTGCGCGCTACTTCCACTCCATCCGCCTGCTTCAGCAGGTGAAGGAGCTCGACCCGACCATCTTCACCAAGTCCGGCATCATGGTCGGCCTCGGCGAGGAGCGGAACGAAGTGCTCCAGCTCATGGATGACCTGCGCTCGGCCGAGGTGGATTTCATGACCATCGGCCAATACCTCCAGCCCACGAAGAAGCATCACCCGGTCATCCGCTTCGTCACGCCGGACGAGTTCAAGGCCTACGAAACCACAGCCTATGCCAAGGGGTTCCTTCTCGTGTCGGCAACGCCGCTGACGCGCTCCTCCCACCATGCGGGCGAGGACTTCGCCCGTCTCAAGGCGGCCCGATTGGGAACGCCGAAGGGGTAGGGCTCGCGCGATGCGCCGGATCCTCGTCATCGGCTCGCCGGGGGCGGGCAAGACCACGCTGGCGCGGCGCATCGCTGCGGCGCTTGGCCTGCCGCTCGTCCATCTCGACCGGGAATACTGGCGTCCTGGCTGGGTGAAGCCCGCTGATGAAGACTGGGACAGGCAGGCCGCCGACTTGGCGGAGCGGCCCGCCTGGGTCATGGACGGAGAATACTTCGACAGCGCCGACCGGCTGCTCGCCCGTGCGACGGCTGTGGTCTGGCTCGACCTGCCCGCCTGGCTCTGCCTGCCGCGTGCTCTGGGGCGGCTTGCCCTCAACTACCGAAAGGAGCGGCCGGACCTGGCGGAGGGCTGCCCGGAATATTTCAACCGGGACTACGTGACCTTCATCGGGGACATCCTCTCCTATCCGTCCCGGCTCCGACCGGGGATCCTCGCCCGCCTCGATGGCCTCAGGCCGGACCAGGACCGTATCGTCCTGCGCTCTTCCCGCGAGGTGAAAACCTTCGCCGACGGTCTGCCGTCCACGATCGCAGAGGCCGCCTGACATGCCTTCGTTCCGCTCGACCCGCCCGGTGAAGCACACGCCGACACAGATGTTTGCTCTGGTCGCCGACGTCGAAAGCTATCCGGAGTTCCTGCCCCTGTGCGAGGATCTGCGCGTCATGCGGCGGGCGCAGAGCGGGGAGGGGATCGAGACCCTCGTGGCCATGATGACCGTCGGCTACAAGGCGATCCGGGAGAGCTTCACGAGTCGGGTCGAACTCGACCATCCGCGCCTGCGGATCGAAGTCGAGTATGTGGACGGGCCGTTCAAGTTTCTGGAGAATCGCTGGACTTTCCGCGAAACACCGACCGGTTCGGACGTGGAATTCTACATCAATTACGAGTTCAAGAGCTTCTCGCTCGGGCTCCTGATGGGTGCGGTCTTCGACAAAGCCTTCCGGAAATTCGCCGAGGCCTTCGAGGAGCGGGCGAACGATATCTACCGACCGTCCTCTTTGGCCGGCGCCTGATCCTCAAGGGCCCGTTCGAGAAGACCGAGCGCGTCGGTAACGGCACACCGGCGAACCTCTCCCCGTCCACGGTCGCCATAGCGGCGCTCCAAATGAACCGTTTCCCGGTTGATCCGCGCCAGGCCGAAATGGACGAGGCCCACGGGCTTCGTGGCGCTGCCGCCGCCCGGGCCGGCAATGCCCGTGATCGCCACCGCCACCTGGGCATGGGATCGGGCCAGCGCCCCTTCGGCCATGGCGCGGGCGACAGGCTCGCTGACGGCGCCATGGGTCTCGATCAGCTCCATAGGCACCCCGATGGCCTCCGCCTTCGCGGCGTTGGAATAGGTTACGAACCCGCGCTCGACCACGGCCGAGGAGCCGGCGATCTCCGTGAGCAGCCCGGCGACAAGGCCGCCCGTGCAGGATTCGGCAGTCGCGATCATCCAACCGCGCTGGGCGTAGGCTGCAATGAGCGTGGCGGCTCGGGGCACCAGGTTGTCGTTCGCATCGGTCATGGAGCCGTCTCCGGCAGGCGGATCGTGGCGGCGGCCTGCGCTGCGAGACCTTCGCCACGGCCCGTAAAACCGAGTTTCTCGGTGGTCGTGGCCTTCAGTGAGACCTGATCGATCCTGATGCCGACGATCTCGGCAATACGCTGGCGCATGGCCTCCCGATGCGGTCCCAGGCGCGGGCGCTCGCAGAGCAGGGTGGCGTCGAGGTGGTCGAGGATGCCGCCGCGCTGCCGCACCAGCCCCGCTGCGTAGGCAAGGAAGCGGTCCGAGGAGGCACCGCGCCATTGCGGATCGCTGGGCGGGAAATGGGTGCCGATGTCTCCGTCCGCCAGCGCGCCGAGAATGGCGTCCGTGAGGGCGTGGAGGATCACGTCGCCGTCCGAATGGGCCAGCACGCCCCGGTCGTGCGGAACGCGGACGCCCCCAAGCCAGACATGGTCGCCCTCTTGGAAGGCGTGGACGTCGAAACCGGTTCCGAGACGGGTCAAATAGGTCATGAATCCCTCGCTCATGCGCCTTTCGGCATCGTGGAAATCGGCATCGTGGGTCAGCTTGACGTTGCGTGGGTCGCCATCGAAGACCCGGACGGCATGTCCTGCCCACTCGACCAGGGCTCCATCGTCCGTGAAGGCATGGAGGCCTGCCGCGGCGGCCTTGCGGTGGGCCTCGAAGAGGGCTCGAAAGGAAAAGACCTGTGGCGTCTGAACCGCCCTCAGGCTTGCCCGATCAGGTGTCGACGTGACCGTCCGGCACGGCCCGACCATCTTGATCGTGTCCGTGACCGTAATGCCTGGGACGGCCGCCGCGCCTTCTCGAGCTGCCGCAAGGGCACGGTCGATCACGGCTTCGTCGACGAAGGGGCGGGCCGCGTCATGGACGAGAACGATTTCCGGTGGTGAGGCTTCGAGCGCCTCAAGCCCGCGCCGGACAGAAATCTGGCGTGTCTCCCCTCCTGACACGGTCAACAGCGGGAGCTCGCCCGCCGGCCCGCTCTCCTGGATCGAGGCCTCGTAGAGAGCCCTGTCGTCCGGATGAATGACCACGACGATCCGTCGGATGCCAGGATGGGAGCGGAAGACTTGCAAGGTTCGGGCCAGAACCGAGCGCCCGCCCAGGCGCCGATACTGTTTGGGAAGGCCTTCGCCTGCCCGGGATCCGCGTCCGGCGGCAACGATAAGGGCGGCAACGGGCATGAATTCTCCGTGAAAGCGGCCGTCGAAGGAGCGTCGCGGTCTTACGGCAAATTCGCTCGGAGCCCAAGGCGGATCGCACGCCGCCATGCCGAGCGCGCAACTGGCTTTTCGTCAACGAGCACTTGCATCGACCCCGTTTCTGATTATTCATTGAGCACAATGAGCAGTGAACAAAATTTAGGCGAATCCCTCAGGTTCGGAGCGGTCACGGTCGACGCCCCGGCCGTGCTCGCGCCTTTATCGGGCGTGACCGATGCCGTCTTCCGGCGAATTGCCCGCCGGATGGGAGCTGGCCTTGTTGTCTCCGAAATGGTTGCTTCCGACGAGCTCGTTCAAGGCTCCGCCGAGGCCCGCCTGCGGGCCGAAGGGACGGGTATTGCGCCTCATGTGGTCCAGCTTGCCGGCTGCGAGCCCCGCTGGATGGCCGAGGCCGCCCACGTCGCCCAGGATGCCGGCGCGGACGTGATCGACATCAACATGGGCTGTCCGGCGAAGCGCGTGATCGGCGGCTACGCGGGTTCGGCCCTGATGCGCGACCTCGACCATGCCTGCCGGCTGATCGACGCAACAGTCACGGCCGCCACCGTCCCAGTCACGGTCAAGATGCGGCTCGGCTGGGACCACGCGACTCTCAATGCTCCGGAACTTGCCCGTCGTGCCCAAGAGCTTGGGGCGGTGGCCGTGACGGTCCATGGACGCACCCGGCAGCAATTCTACAAGGGCGAGGCCGACTGGGACGCGATTGCGGTCGTCTCGGCGGCGGTGACGATCCCCGTGATCGCCAACGGCGATATCGGCTCCCTCGACGATGCCCGCCGCTGCCTTGCGGCCTCCCGAGCCAATGCCGTGATGATCGGCCGCGCCGCGATGGGGCAGCCCTGGCTGGTCGGGCAGGTCGGCGCGGCCCTCCAAGGGCGGACCATCCCTGATCCGGAACCGGCCATACGAACAGCCGTCGCCCTTGAACACTATGAGGGACTGCTTTCCCTCTATGGCCCTGCTGTCGGCATACGCCATGCGAGAAAGCACCTCGCGGCCTATGCGGACGTTGCCATCGCGTCAGGATTTCACGTCTCGCCGGATCTGCGCCTCGCCCTCGTCACCTCGGACGAGCCGAAGCAGGTGGCCGACATCCTCGGCGCGCTCTACGCCGAACAGGTGCGGGAGGCTGCATGACGGTGAACTCGGGCCTCAACGATCTCATTATGAACGCCCTGCCGCTGCCGGTCCTGACCGTTGCCCCGGACGGGCGGATACGCCACGCGAACGCGGCAGCGGAGGCCTTCTTCGAGATCGGCCTGCGGGTCATGCAGCGCCAAAGGCTCGCGGACATCGTTCCCTTCGGCTCTCCGGTGACAGGTCTGGTCGAGGATGTCCGGCAACGAGGCGCGAGCGTCAGCGAGCATCGGGTCGACATCGGCAGTCCAAAGATCGGGGCCGAGCGGATCGTCGACGTCTTTGCGACGCCCCTGGGCGACGATAGCGAGGACGTGGTGGTCATGCTGCAGGAGCGCACCATCGCGGACAAGATGGACCGCCAGCTTACTCATCGCGGTGCCGCGCGCTCGCTGACCGCCCTCGGCGCCATGCTGGCGCATGAAATCAAGAACCCGCTCTCGGGCATCCGCGGCGCCGCACAGCTCCTGGAGCAATCCGCGGCCGAAGAAGACCGGCTGCTCACCCGGCTGATTTGCGACGAGACAGACCGGATCGTGAAGCTGGTCGAGCGGATGGAGCTGTTCGGCGAGGAGCGTCCGGTGGAGCGGGGGCCGATCAATGTCCACGGCGTCCTTGATCATGTGAAGCGTCTGGCCCAGTCCGGCTTCGCGCGGCACATCCGTTTCGTCGAGAACTATGACCCGTCCCTGCCGCCCGTCCTCGGCAATCGGGACCAACTGATCCAGGTCGTCCTTAACTTGGTGAAGAATGCCGCCGAGGCCATCGGCATCGATTCGAGCGACGGGGAGATCGTCCTGACGACTGCGTTCCGTACGGGTGTCAGGCTCCAGGTCCCCGGGGCACGCGAAAAGGTCAGCCTGCCGATCGAGCTGTCGATCAGCGACAACGGCCCGGGTATCCCGGCGGACCTCGCAGCCGATCTCTTCGACCCCTTCGTGACCACGAAGGCTCAGGGCAGCGGCCTCGGCCTTGCGCTGGTCGCCAAGATCGTGGGCGATCATGGCGGCATCGTCGAATGCGATCCGGCGCCACGGCGCACCACTTTCCGAATTCTCCTGCCCATGCATCGCGCCGATGACGGTCGCGAGGCCGATATGTGAGGCCCCTCATGCCCAGCGGACAGATCCTTCTCGCCGACGACGACGCAGCCATCCGGACCGTCCTGAATCAGGCGCTCTCGCGCGCCGGCTACGAGGTCCGCTCGACCAGCAACGCCGCGACGCTGTGGCGATGGGTGGCGCAAGGGGAAGGCGACCTGGTGATCACCGACGTGGTCATGCCCGACGAGAACGCCTTCGATCTCCTGCCGCGCATCAAGAAGCTGCGGCCGGACCTGCCGATCATCGTCATGAGCGCGCAGAACACCTTCATGACCGCCATCAAGGCCTCGGAGCGCGGCGCCTACGAATACCTGCCAAAGCCCTTCGATTTGAAGGAACTCGTGGCTGTGGTCGGTCGGGCCCTGGCACGGCCACGGACCGCCCTGTCGGCACAGCCCGTGGCGGAGGAGGGCGAGATTCCCCTGGTCGGCCGCTCCCAGGCCATGCAGGACATCTACCGCGCCCTGGCCCGGCTGATGCCCACGGACCTCACGGTGATGATCACGGGCGAATCCGGCACCGGCAAGGAACTCGTGGCCCGTGCCCTCCACGATTACGGCAAGCGGCGCCAGGGGCCCTTTGTGGCCGTGAACATGGCGGCGATCCCGCGGGAGTTGATCGAGTCCGACCTGTTCGGCCACGAGAAGGGGGCCTTTACGGGGGCGACCTCCCGCAGCACCGGACGGTTCGAGCAGGCGGAAGGCGGCACCCTGTTTCTCGACGAGATCGGCGACATGCCCATGGAGGCGCAGACCCGCCTTCTGCGGGTCCTCCAGCAGGGCGAGTACACGACGGTAGGCGGGCGGATTCCGATCAAGACCAACGTCCGGATCGTCGCGGCCACCAACAAGGACCTCCGGGTCCTGATCCAGCAGGGGCTTTTCCGGGAGGATCTGTTCTTCCGCCTCAACGTGGTGCCTCTGCGGCTGCCGCCCCTGCGCGAGCGGGTCGAGGACATTCCCGACCTGACCCGCCACTTCTTCGCTCTCGTCGAGCGGGAAGGCCTGTCGCGCAAGCAGCTCGATCCAGACGCCATGGACCGGCTCAAGCGCTATCGCTGGCCGGGCAATGTGCGCGAGCTCGAGAACCTGATTCGCCGGCTTGCGGCCCTTTACCCCCAGGATACGATCACCGGGGCGATCATCGAGGCGGAACTGGATGCCCAGCCGCTTCCCATGCCGCAACCGGCCGGGAAGGCGGCGGCCCACGCCGAATCCGCAGAGGGACTTTCCGACGCGGTGGAGCGGCACCTTGTCGAGTATTTCGCGAACTTTAAGGACACGCTGCCGCCACCCGGGCTTTACCACCGGGTCCTGCGGGAGATCGAAGGGCCGCTGATCGGGGCCGCGCTGGCGGCGACCCGGGGCAACCAGATCCGGGCGGCCGAGCTCCTTGGAGTGAATCGCAATACGCTGCGGAAGAAGGTCCGGGACCTCGATCTCCAGGTGATCCGATCCGCCGGGCGGTGAGGCCGTCGACCTCCCCCTTTCGGATGTAATAATTTGACCACAGTGTTGTGTTGGTGCATCACCCAACAGGATGGCGTGCGGTTCGATGCGCCTCATTAGCGGGGCACCGGTCTTGATACGCCAGGACAATCAGGCACAGCGACAGACGACCGACGCGGTCCAGCGCAGCCTCGGCTGGCTGGGCCCAACGGCCGTCCTGCTCGCCCTGACCTCCGCGCTTACAACGTTCCTGGTTCTGGCCGGCCTGACTCCGATTGCGCCGACCCATTACGTGGTCATCTGGGTCTTCATCCTGAACGGCGTCCTGATTCTCCTGCTTCTGGGGATCGTGGCCTGGCAGACCAAGCGCCTGATGCGCGAGCGCCGGGCCGGGGCGGCCGCCGCCGGCCTCCACGTGAGGGTCGTCGGGCTTTTCAGTCTTGTGGCAGTGCTACCCGCGATCCTGGTCGCGGCCGTCGCGACCGTGACTCTGGAGAGGGGCCTCGATCCCTGGTTCACGGGTTCGATTAAGAACCTGATGATCAATACCGTCGAGATTGCGCGGTCCTATCGCGAGCTGCAATGCCGGACGCTCGCCCGCGAGACACAGCTGATGGCTGCCGACCTGAACCGGGCCAAGGTTCTCTACGATGCCGACCGTAAGGTATTCCGAGATTTCATGAATTCCCGCGCGGTCTTCCTCGGTTTCCCGCTGGTCGAACTGCTTGAGCCCGACGGAACCGTGGTCGAGAAGCTCCAGGCGAGACCCATCGAGGGAGCGCAGCCCCCGACTCCGGAGGATCTTCGCGACGCGAGCGAGGAGGCCCTGTGTCTGGGGCCACGCAGCGGCAACGTCTTCCGCTCCATCCTGAAGCTACCGGCCCATGGGGGGCGCATTCTCTACGTGGCTCGGGAAGTGGATCCCCGGGCCGTCGAGTTTCCACCGGTCGCCGAGGCCGGGGTCGCTTTCTATGAGGCCCTCGAACAGAAGAAGGTGGGCATCCAGGTGGCTTTCGCGTCGATGTTCGCACTGATCGCGCTCATCGTGCTCTTGTCGGCGATCTGGTTTGGGCTGAACTTCGCCAATAAGCTCGTCGCGCCAATCCGCCGCCTCATCCATGCGACCGATCAGGTGGCGAGCGGCAACTTCTACGTTCAGGTTCCGATCCGGCGCGGGGAGGGGGATCTCGCCCATCTCGGCGAGACCTTCAACAAGATGACTTCGGAGTTGCGCCATCAGCATGACGGGCTGACGGCGGCCAGCGAGCTGATCGACCGCCGCCGACGCTTCACCGAGGCTGTGCTGGGCGGCGTGTCGGCCGGCGTCATCAGCATCGACGCACAGGGGCGCATCACCATCGTCAATCCATCCACCGAGGCCCTCCTCTCGGCTTCCGCCGAGGAGCTGCTCGGACGTCCCCTCACGGAGGTGCTTCCGGAAGTGGCCGACCTCGTGGAGGAAATGCAGCATGGGCGCCACCGCCTCATGCAGCGGCAGATCCAGGTTACGCGCAAAGGCAAGGAGCGCACCATCGACGTGCGCGTCACGGGTGAGAACGTGCGCAGCGAGGAGCGCGAGCTTGTCGTGACCCTCGACGACATCACGGATCTGGTTTCGGCGCAGCGCACCTCCGCCTGGGCAGACGTGGCGCGCCGGATCGCCCACGAGATCAAGAACCCTCTCACGCCGATTCAGCTTTCGGCGGAACGAATTCGCCGGAAATATGGGAAGGTCATCACCACCGACCGGGAAGTGTTCGACCAGTGCACGGCCACCATCGTGCGGCAGGTGGACGACATCAAGCGGATGGTGGACGAGTTCTCGTCCTTCGCGCGGATGCCGAAGCCCAGCATCGGCGAGGAGGATCTTGCCGAGACCATCCGCCAGGTGGTCTTCATGATGCGCATCGCGCATCCGGAAATCCAATTCTCGGACGATTTTCCGAAGGGACCCGTCGTGGCGCCGTTCGACCGGCGGCTCCTGTCGCAGGCGGCCACGAACATCGTCAAGAATGCCACGGAGGCAATCGCCGCCGTTCCCGAGGAAGAGCGCGGTCAGGGCCGCATTTCAGTAGTGCTGGACGATACCCACCCCACCTACCTGATCCTCGCGGTGACGGACAACGGCAAGGGGTTTCCGGCCGAGGGAAGGCAACGGCTCCTGGAGCCCTACATGACCACCCGTGAGGGTGGGACGGGGTTGGGTCTTCCCATCGTGGCGAAGATTCTGGAGGAACACGGCGGGGGCATGGACCTCGTCGACAACCCGCATGGACGCGGCGGGCAGGTCAGAATGTGGATACCAAAGACGAAACATGTTGCATCGGAAGAGACTTCGGTTGGTTCCGCGAAAAGCGACTTCCGGGGGGCTAGCCTATGAGTGCTGATATTCTTGTTGTTGATGACGAAGCCGATATTCGCGATCTCGTAGCCGGCATCCTCGAGGACGAGGGGCATCGGACCCGCACGGCCGGGTCCTCGGACGAAGCGCTGGCCTCCATCGAGGCGCGGCGTCCGCACCTCGTATTCCTGGACATCTGGCTTCAGGGCAGCCGCCTCGACGGCCTCCAGGTGCTGGAAATCGTCAAGCAGCATCATCCCGATCTGCCTGTCGTGATGATTTCAGGCCACGGAAACATCGAGACCGCCGTCTCGGCCATCAAGAGCGGCGCCTATGATTTCATCGAGAAGCCGTTCAAGGCCGACAGGCTCGTCCTCGTGGCCGAACGGGCGCTGGAGGCCTCGCGCCTCAAGCGCGAGGTGCGCGACCTTCGTGCGCGCTCGGTCCAGGCAAGCCGCATCGCCGGGCGCTCGGTGGCCATCAACCAGCTGCGCCAATCCGTGGAGCGTGCGGCCCCGACCAATGCGCGCATTCTCGTCACCGGCGCGCCCGGATCCGGCAAGGAGCTTACGGCGCGGACGATTCACGGCCTCTCCACCCGGGCTAACGGCCCGTTCGTCGTCCTCTCGGCCGCGACCATCACGCCCGAGACCATGGAGGCGGAACTCTTCGGCACGGAAGGCGATGATGGCCGCGGACGGCGAGTTGGCGCTCTCGAAGAGGCCCATGGCGGGACGCTCTATATCGACGAGATCGCCGACATGCCCCGCGAGACGCAAAGCCGTATCCTGCGCGTGCTCGTGGACCAGAACTTCCAGCGCGTCGGGGGCACCACGCGGGTCCATGTGGATGTGCGCATCATCTCCTCGTCGAGCCGGGACCTTCCGGCGGAGATCGCCGCCGGGCGGTTCAGGGAAGACCTGTTCCACCGCCTCGGCGTGGTCCCGATCCGGGTGCCGTCCCTTGCCGAGCGGCGCGAGGACGTGCCGGAGTTGATCGAGTTCTTCATGGACCAGATCTCGGCCGCGACCGGCCTGCCCAAGCGCCGAATCGCCGACGACGCCATGGCGGTCCTCCAGTCGCATGACTGGCCCGGAAACGTTCGCCAGCTGCGTAACAATGTCGAGCGCTTGATGATTCTCACGTCCGGCGACCCGGAGGCGGCAGTCACGGCGGACATGTTGCCCTCGGAGATCGGGACCCTGGTTCCGTCGACGCCGGGTGGGGCAGGGGGCGAGAAGCTGATGAGCCTGCCCTTGAGGGAGGCTCGCGAGATCTTCGAGAGGGAATATCTTCTTGCTCAGATTGCGCGATTCAGCGGCAACATCTCCCGCACGGCCGAATTCATCGGCATGGAGCGCTCCGCTCTCCACCGCAAGCTGAAGTCGCTCGGGATTGGCGGATAGGCCACGGTCCACGGGAAATTATACCGGGATGCGAGATAAGAAGAGGAAGGCCTCTTGCTTAACCTTATGGTTCGCCCTGTAATAAGCGGGCCGGTCGACCACCGCCCCCGGGCGGACAATCATATAGTGGCGGCCCTATAGCCAAGATCGGCGGCGACGGGCTGGCGAGGCAACTTCAATGGCGGGCGATCGCACGCAGAACCTTCAGGACACCTTCCTCAACTACGTCCGGAAGAACAAAATTCCTCTCACGATCTTCCTCGTGAATGGCGTGAAGCTCCAGGGCGTAGTGACCTGGTTCGACAATTTCTGCGTTCTTCTGCGCAGGGATGGGCATTCTCAGCTGGTGTACAAACACGCCATCTCCACAATTATGCCGGGACAGCCTGTTCAACTCTTCGATCAGATCGACGAGGCCAGCGAAAAGGCATGAGGTGACGGAACCCCTCACTCCGGGTGAACAGCGTCTGGCGCAGCTCGCCGAACCTGAGAAAGAGGTTGCGGCGGGCACACGCACCCTTGTCGTCGGCCCTTATCTGACCCGGCGGCGGTTTTCGGTTGGCGCCGAATCCGCCACGTCGGAAAGCAATCCCCGTCCCGTGGAGGCGCGGCTCGACGAAGCCACCGGCCTCGCGGGCGCCATCGATCTCCAGATCGTCGATTCCCTCATCGCGCCACTCTCCGCCCCCAGGCCTGCAACCTATATCGGGAGCGGCAAGGTCGAGGAATTTGCAGGGCTGATCAAGGCCGAGGGCATCGGCCTCGTGGTGATGGATTGCGCGCTCAGCCCCGTCCAGCAGCGCAATCTGGAAAAGGCCTGGGGCGCCAAGGTGATCGACCGGACGGGCCTCATTCTCGAGATCTTCGGGCGTCGCGCCCGCACGAAGGAAGGTACGCTCCAGGTCGAGTTGGCTCATCTCTCCTACCAGAAGGGCCGGCTCGTCCGGTCCTGGACCCACCTGGAGCGCCAGCGCGGCGGCTTCGGCTTCCTGGGCGGCCCTGGCGAAACCCAGATCGAAGCTGACCGCCGCATGATCCAGGAGCGCATGAGCCGGATCGAGCGGGAGCTGGAGACGGTCGTAAAGACCCGTTCTCTCCATCGAGCCAGCCGGCGGCGGGTGCCTTATCCCATCGTGGCCCTCGTCGGCTACACCAATGCCGGAAAGTCGACCCTGTTCAACCGGCTCACGGAGGCCGAGGTCCTGGCCGAGAACATGCTGTTCGCGACCCTCGACCCGACCTCGCGAGCCATCGACCTGCCCCACGGTGAAAAGGCGATTCTCTCCGATACGGTCGGCTTCATCTCGGACCTGCCGACCATGCTGGTCGCGGCGTTCCGGGCGACGCTTGAGGATGTGATCGAGGCGGACATCCTGCTCCATGTCCGCGATGTCTCGCATGGGGAAACCGAAGCCCAGGCGGAAGACGTCTCCCTCGTGCTCAGAGAACTGGGAATCGACCCCGACGATACGCGGCGCATAATCGAGGTCTGGAACAAGGCGGACTTACTCTCTGCCGAGGATCGTCAGCGGCTCGGGACAACCTCCCTGCGGACCCGGGAGGAGGGGAGGCCGATCCTGATCTCGGCCCTCACGGGGGAGGGTATTTCAGAGCTGCTCACGGCCATCGAGGAGCATCTCGCAGCCGGACGGTCGAGCTACGAGGTGGATGTGCCGCCGGAGGACGGGCAGGGGCTCGCCTGGCTTCACGAGAACACGGAGATTCTCGACCGGCGGACCACGGAGACCGGCCATTCGATCCTTCAGGTCAGGCTCGTGGCCGGAAAGGAACCTCGTTTCCTGAACCGCTTCCCTCAAGCCAAAGTCTTATGACCCACCGGGAGCGCGCTCCCGGTTCTTGGCCGCCACCCACAGAGCTTCCATCTCGTCCAGACTCGCGTCGTCCAGGGACCTTCCTTGCTCCTGAAGGGACGTCTCGATGGCGCTGAAGCGGCGCTCGAACTTTGCATTGGTGTGCCGCAGTGCCGTTTCAGGATCGACCCCGTAATGCCGGGCGAGGTTTGCGACGGCGAAGATCAGGTCGCCGATCTCGTCTTCGATGCGATCAGGCTGGCCGGTCTCTGCGGCCTCCTTCACCTCATCCAACTCCTCATGGATCTTGTCGATCACCTGGGCGGCATCCGGCCAGTCGAACCCTACCTTCGCGGCTTTGGCTGTCAGTTTCTGAGCCCGCGTAAGGGCGGGCAGGGGAGCCGGAATGCCGCCGAGATATCCCTTGCCGCCTTCATCGGAAGGCACGCCCAGGCGCTCACGTTCCGCCCTCCTCTCGGCCTTTTCTTCGTGCTTGATGTCGTCCCAAAGAGCTTTGACCTCGTCCGGGCTCAGGTCTCGGGCATTGCCGAACACATGAGGGTGGCGCCGTATCAGCTTGTGCGTGATAGCTTCGACCACATCCGGGAACGCAAACGCGCCCTGCTCCTCGGCCATGCGGGCATGGAAGACCACCTGAAGCAGCAGGTCGCCCAATTCCTCCTTCAGGTCGCCGAGATCCCCGCGCTCGATTGCGTCGACGACTTCATAGGCTTCCTCGAGCGTATAGGGCGTGATCGACGCGAAGGTCTGCTCCAGGTCCCAGGGGCACCCGCTCCCCGGTGTCCGCAGGGCCGCCATGATGGCGAGAAGACCGGAAATGTCCCGGGAAGGCTTCATGGGCTGATCCATCGATCACTTTTGCTTCTGAAAGGATGGCAAGCCATAGCGGCAGATCTCGGCACCGGCTAGGCCCGCGCTCGTGGCTGGTCACCGGCGCGCTCGCATGGCCAGCCGCTTGGTCAGAAGCCTGATCTGTCCGCCGCCGAGCGTAATGATGAGGATCCCACACAGGGCGAGGGCAGTGCCGATTGCCATCCGCAGGTCGAAACGATCCCCAGTGACGAGAATGCCAAGGATCACGGTCATCAACGGGTTCATGATGAGCAGCGGGGCAACGAGATTTGCCGGGTATTTCCGGATGAGGTCGTAATAGATCGTGTGGCCGAGGAGTGAGACCACCAGAGCCGAGAACAGCACCGCCATCACGAACGGCCAGCCCGCATGGACTGCCTGGGTGATCTGTCCCGTTTCGAAGCTGGCCGAGAGGATTGCCAGAGGCAGGGCCGAGGCTACGCCCACCCAGGCCTGGAACTGCAGGGGCTTCACGCCTGTGATCTGCTTCATCATCACGGCCGCCAGCGATCCCACGGAGGCGGAACCGAGGACCAGGAGCAAGCCACCGGAGATCGGAAAGCGCTCGCCCGGATGCCACATCACGATCAGTCCACCGACAAAGGTCAGAGCGATACCAATGCCCCGCTTCCATTGAATGCGCTCTCCTAGAACCGCAACTGACAGCAGCGCGGTTATCGGCAGGGCGAGTTGGCTAACGACGGCGGCACTCGACGGTGTCGCTGTCTTGATGCCGAGAAAGAACAGGGCAAAGCCGCCTCCGCCCATGAGAAAACCCACGAGAGCCATGCGCCAGCGGGGTCGTGGGACGGGCAACAGCCACGGCACCGTGACGAGAGCGACGATTCCATACCGTATCGCTGCATAGAACAGGGGCGGGATCTCCATTCCCGACACCACGATCTTGCTGACGATGGTATGCGTCGCCCAAGTCAGGCAGACCAGAAGCATCAAGGTGAAGTCGCGAAGGATCATGGTGTTGCTTATGGTCTCGTTTCGCCATGGGGATCAACCGTCGTCGAACGACGGGCAGCTATGCTGTTGAGGTCAGTTTCGTTCCGTCATTTCGCCGCGAAGCCAGCGCTCTAGGACCGCGACGATGTAGTCCTGCTCCTGAACCGGAAGAGAATGCCCGCGCCGGATTCCGTGCCACTTCTCCAGGCAGGAGCGGCAGCAGGTGGTGGTCGCATGCTGAGCGATAAAGACCGGATGACCACGAAACGGCGTCTGCTTCCCGTCGCGCTCAGGTTTGGCCGGCGCAAGACGCTTGCCGATGAAGTCACGGGCATGGTCGAGGATGCGATCGAGCCCTTTCTCAGCGAGATAGGTTTGCTCCTTCGGGCCAAGGTGAAATCGACGCCGAAAAGGCGATTTCTTCAGCTTGTCAAAGAGTTGATCAACGTTCTTCACACGCAACTTCCTTTTCCGTTCGCCGAGACGGGTCGAGATCCTGCATGCGCGACCTATAAACGTGCAGATGAGATATCATGCCGTTCAGGGCAGGCGAGGGCGAAGGTATCTTCTCCCCTCCTCCTTTCGATAAACTTGCCCGCCGCTGCGATTGCGTCCGACCAGATTCCCTTGCCGCCTCCACGGCCAGCCGAAGCAATACCAGCCCCGGCAGCGCCGCTGGCTCCTCAACTGCCTCAAGTTTCCGAGCCTCATTCCGAACCCTCAGCAGCTACACAAGCCTGTCCTGAGCGTTTGCGGAGGGCAGGTTTCGTTCTGGAAGAGGTGGAAACGCCGCAAACGGAGAACGAATTGTGCCGGATCGCGGCTCCGGTCCGCCTGCTGTCGGTTCCCGTGGCGCTTCGATCCGAACGGAGCGTCACACTCAAGGAAAAGCCCATCCTGGCCTGCGAGTTTGCCGAAAGCTTCGGCCGTTGGCTCGGTGACCTGGCGGCTCCGACAGTGACTGGAGGCCTGGGCGCGGACCTCGCGGCAGTTCGGACAGGGCCGGGGTTCGAATGCCGTAACCGGAACCGTGCCGCATCCGGCAAGCTGTCGGCCCATGCCACGGGCCTCGCCATCGATATTGCCGGCTTCGATCTGGCAGACGGGACGAGGCTTGGTATCAAGCCCGGTGACAACGCCAGCCACACGAGTGTCGTGGCAGCCTTGCGGAGGGCTGCCTGTGGCTGGTTCACGACGATCCTCGGTCCAGGCTCCGATCCGTCGCACGCGGATCACCTGCACGTGGACATTCAAAAGCACGGCTCCAGCGACCGTTATCGAATCTGCGAGTAACCGTCAGCCAGTTTCATCGCGGGCTGCATGAGCGGGAGGGGTGCGAATTTCGATTGAGAAAGATCTGAAGCGGTGGCTGAAACGGCGGAAAATAAGGGGGCCATTTCGATTGGTTTCTGATCCGTTTTCGTTCAAACCGATTTAGGTTTGTCGCGGCTTCGTCTCAAAGTGATCCGCCTTGTTCATCGCTCGACGGATTAGGTCTAAGTGTCTGTAGAGATTAGATTTTTTGCCGACGTGTTTTCGGCAGCTGCACGATCGTCTGCCCGCAGGTCAGTGATCCCCAACAGAGAGCGTGCGAGGCGAGGTAGTGATTGAGGTCGCCCTTGCTCATGCGCGCTCAGGGAATGCAACCGTTAGGGTCCGGATATCAATCCAGATCCTTCTCACAGGAGGTGGCGCCTTCCAGTCGTGAGCAAGTTACAGGCAAGGCAGAAGTACGAGAATAGGGGCCCTATTCCATGTCCTTCTGAATCAGCATGCCAAAGCCAAAACGGAACCCTGCCAATCGGCTCGAACGCTGGGAAATCAGCCTGATCAAGGCAATGACGGCCGATGGCCAATACGCCGACCAGGAAATCCAGGCTTACTTCACGCGACCGACCCGGACAATCAATCACGCCCGGATCCTGGAAATTCGCGAGGGCCGTCGCCACAAGACGGTTCCAGCCGCTGCGCCCGAAGAGTTGGCTCGCTTCCTGAAGGATTGGCCTCAGATCGACTGGTCCACGGGGGCCCACCTGCTTGGGGACGAACTCTTGATCAAGGCCCGTGAGGCCATGCTCCACGCGGTGCAGGGCTACAACAATCCGCGAACGTTCTTCAAAGCGGAGGTCTTCATCGTCACGGCCGTGATCGCATGGACCTATTTGCTTCACTATCACTACAAGCGGATCGGCATCGACTACCGTTACAAGAAGGACGGGGTGGTGCAGAAGACACGCCATGGCGCCGACAAGCATTGGGAGCTCGAGGGGTGCCTGGATTGCTCAAGCTGCCCGCTCGACGCACCCACCAAGGCGAATCTGAAATTCCTGATCGCGATCCGCCACGAGATCGAGCATCAGATGACCCAGCAGATCGATCTGGCGATCTCGGCGAAGTTGCAGGCCTGCGCCCTTAACTTCAATTCGGCGCTGAAGCTGATCGCTGGGGACCGGTTCGGCCTCGAACAAGAGCTCTCCTTCGCCCTGCAGTTCTCTGCGATCGACCGGGACCAGCGCAATACCCTCCTCAAGGCATCGGATTTGCCAGCCCATATCCTTGCGATGCAGAACGACTACGAATCCGACCTCGCAGCCGAGATGATGCGGGATCCCCGCTATGCCTATCGAGTGGCGTTCATCGAAGTCGCCGCCAACCGCAAGGGCGGCGCGGACGAAGCGGTTCAGTTCGTCCGAGCGGGCACGGACGAGAGCGAGAAGGTCAGCCGCATCCTCATGAAGGAAGCCGAACGGCCGAAATACAAGCCCGGCCAGATCATTGAGAAGATGCACCGGGAAGGGTTTACGTGGTTCAACTCTCACCACCATTCTCAGTTGTGGAAGCGGCTTGAGGCGCGGGATCCGAAGAAAGGTTATGGTGTCTTTCTCAAAGACGGTGATTGGTGGTGGTACGACGCCTGGATCAACCGGGTTCGCGAGTACTGCCAAGAATGAACTCAGGAGGTCCGCCGAGCGGGGGCTTAGCTGGTGTCATCTGCTAGCCAGTTCGCACGCTGGCCAAACTGAAACGGTCGGAACAGATTTAGTCCCTTTACCCTCGGGATAGCCTTTGCCCCTCGCGGATCAACCACTCCAAGGCTTCAGGGCGACCTTCGAGGCGCACGTCCCGCTCTTCCGCCAAGCTGACAATCCAGTCCCAGTCTTCCTGCCCCAAGGGACGGCGTTGTTCGATCGCGGCACGCTTTGCATTCAACTTGGTCGTCAACGCCGCGTGCTCGAGAAAGGCCTCACGAGCGGCAATCCAGGGAGCGTTGGCCTGTGCCCAGGTCGCGGCCTCGCTGAAGTCGATCTCCAGCTTCTGGTTGGGCAGGATCTCGCCAATGCAGGCCTTGAGGTCTTGCACGGACAGATGAAATTCGCCCAGGTCTGGTCGTCTCCGTTGCAGTTCGGACGAGACGTCGCCGCAGTCGGAGCAGATCTTGATGGTCTGAGTTTTGCCAATGATCGGTTCCGACGGGTGCCACGGGTACAAGAGCAGGCGAAAGCGAATGCTGACGGGATCCCGCTCGAGATAGAACACCTGGTGATCGCGAATCTGCCCGAACCACTTGCCTTGGTTGGAGAGCCGCATGATGCCGCGCTTGTTGCGACCGCAACAAGGACAGGACCAGTCGGCAGGGGTTCGTTTCCACCCAAGGTGGGCGGCCTGATCGAAGGCTGTGAACTCCTCATCGGTGGGAGACCGGACAAGTTTTGATGGGCGCACGCGGCCCGAACGCCCGACGCCATCCCGAGAAACCGAGCGATCACCCAAGTCGAACGCAACCCTGTAGTGCCAGCGCTGGAAGGCTTTGGCGTCAGGATCGAGGTTCCGCACAGTGTCGAGAATGCGATTGGCGACCCCTGCGAAACGCCCGACTCGGCGGCGCCATGGCGCTCGAGTGCATGCCGGCCTGCCTCCAGCCGATCGATCATCAACTCCATGAACGCGATGCGGTCTTCGAAATCCTCCTTCGCCGCCTGCCAGATGGATCTGGCGATCGCGACGTCGATGTCATGGTGTTGGTTCGGCTGGGGACGGATGAATTGGGCAATCTGGCTTGGCGTGAAGCTGAAATCGGGATGGATTTCGCCTTTCAGCGCCTCCTTGGCTCGGCCATCGGCGCGGTTGCAGGCATCGCAGATCAGAGCATCCCGGAACCGGCGTAGCAGGACCTTGATCGGTTGATCCGCCAGGCGGCAGGCCTCGGGGACGCCCTGTACCCAGGGAATGCCGAACCGCTCGTTCATCCGGTGTCCGAACAGATCGACGATGTGGTCATGGTGCCAATCGAGATGGCAGATCAGGACCCCGTTCTCAGCCTTGCGCACGATCTCGGACTTGAGGCGACGGCAACAGACGCACTGCCACGTCGGAGGCACATCCGCCCAATTCCAGTTCAGATCGAGCCCGGTCGCCTCGAACTGCTGCACGAGCGCCTTCGTCTGGGTGTTCCACTTTCCATCGTAGCCGGGAAACCATGCTTCCAGTTGCTCATCCGACAGGCCCCGAACGTCGGGCAGCGTCAAGGAAACCCACAGTTCTCCCGGCGGAGGCTCGGCCGGCTCAAACGGGATCTCGTCCGGCTGTTCGTGCTCGTCATCGTGGCTCATGAAGTCGGTCATCACCTGCTGGAATGTGGGACAATTCTCTCAGGTTGGATTGGTTGGTGCAATTGAGCAGCTACGAGATAGCGCCCCAGATGGAGTCGTGAGCAGGTGGGTGCCTCACCAATCACAGAGTGCCAAGGCTCGAATTTCTCGCGCGAGTGGAACATTAGAACAATCAGGTGGCTACGAAGCAGGTATTCCTATCGCTAGCTTGACAGTGATCCTGCCAGTCTGAAATCTCGACTCGGGGGATCACGTAATGGCTGGACTGCTTGCATGGTTTGTCGGCGCTCTATTGGGGACGGTGCTGCTGACCCAACTGTTCCTTTGGCTTCTTCGCTCATGGAAAGCCGAATACCCACGTCTGATCACCGCCAACGGTTTATCTCTGTTCCTTGCCACTGTTCTGGCTGGGTTCGGGCATGCCGACGGTGGCGCTCCTGATTTCCAGAAGAGCTTCGCAAGCTATGTGTTGCCCCAGATCGTCTACCTTTTGGTGGGTTTGTACCGGGTCAATAAGAAGTCTGGTACATCGTCGGAAAATATGGGGGCTTCTCAGACTAGTCCCGGCGGGCGGGATTCTCAGGGCCGGATCGAGCCCAAGTTTGAGAATCCCGCACCTGTTCCAACAGAGATCGCCCGGCAAGTCGACGAAGACATCAAAACCGCTGTGATTCCTGCGCCTCCAGCAGCCTCACCCCCAACATCCAAGCCCGGTCGTCGCAGTTTCATCGCCCGTCATTGGCGCGGCGAGTTCCCTCTCTGGATCTCCTACTGGATCTTTGGGTTCTTCGCGAACGTGGCACTCCTGATCTTTTCTGGAGTGGTCAGTGCCACATTGACGCCGGCAGGTGGATACGACCCCACCAAGATCCTGATCATGCTGATTGCGATCTGGGCAGCTGTCGGACTGGTTGCTGTGTGGCAGATGATGGGTATCTGGCGATCGGCGAACCGCTACATTGATCAGAAACACAAAACCCTCTGGCCCACGCTGGCAAAGATCGCCGTTATCCTCGGGGTTCTAAGAGTCATTATCGACTTTACACAGAGCGGTTACCCGCAGCTCCGTGAAACCTATCAGATTGTCTTCTACGACGATCCTACAATCCCGGATTATTCCATACGCGTCATGCGAAATGGGACAGAGGTCGAGGTGGCGGGGGGCTTCAAGTTCGGCTTGGACGATGACTTCAACCGGGTGATCAAAGCTCTTCCGAACCTGAGGGTGGTTCACCTCAACAGCGACGGTGGACGTATCGGAGAGGCCAAGAAACTCTACCGGACGATCCAAAAGCTGGGGCTCACCACCTATACGTCGGATCGATGCCAGTCCGCCTGCACGATCGCCTTCGCGGCGGGACGTGAGAGATGGATCCTCCGAAATGCAAAACTTGGCTACCATGCATCAAGCTTCCCGGGGATGACCGCCCAGGAAATTCGTGATGCTGATCAGGAAGGTCGTGACCTCTATATCGCATCAGGCATTACGCCTGATTTCGTCAGAAGAGCTCTCTCTACGCCAAACGAGTCCATGTGGACGCCGAACCCAGATGAACTGATAGCCGGCAGGGCCATCAGCGGTGTCGTTGATAGTTCACGCTACGCAGCTTCTGGCTTCGGAGCCAACCTCACTCGCGAGGCGATATCTGATAAGCTCACCAAGGTCGGACTGTTCGCGGCTATTAGAGATGTCGAGCCTCGGGTGTTTTCCAACATCGTTGACGATTTCAGCCAGTCTTACTTCGCCGGTGAGACGGAGCAGATCCTTTTCCAGAAGGCTCGGGCCAAGATCTTCCCTGTCATTCAATCCCGGCGGGGCACAGCCGATGATAGGACCGTCCTTGACCTGGGACGCCTTCTGATCGAGCAACTCCAGGCCCTCTCAACCAAAGACAAAGCACTGTGTTACCAGTACGCGTCTGGGGTTGGGGCGAACGCCAATTATACCCAATATCTTCCGCCGGCGCTCGTCTCGAAGGAACTCGAAATTTCCGAGAGGCTTATCCGTTCCCCCAAAACAGGAGTTTCGGCGAGCCCCGCCACATTGGACCAGTACTGGAGCAGGGTAGGCGTTCGCCTCGCGTCACGCTTCAACAGCGAGACGATCGCTCTCCTGACGGCACAAAGCATCCAGCCTGCCCAATACGGGACCTACTGCGACCTAGTAGTTGCGATGTATCAGGAGATTCTTGCCTTGGGAGACGCGCCTGCGGCGAATGTCCTTCGACAGAATTTCGCGGAGGCTGGCGGAGCGCAGAACTGATCGTCGGCCTCTTTTGCAGACCTTGAACTTGGTGTCAGCATTGAGGCGCAACCGAACTCAAAGGAATGTCCTTTGAAGGTCCGCTCACCCAGCAGGTCCGGACATTCGGTTTACTTCCGCTCAGTGCCCATGTGCAGCCCCTCGCGCAGGAGGGCGTCCTTGACCGGTCCGATAGGCTTGTTGTCCCGCAAAGCCCGCTTCCGGCGCCGGAGCTGCTTGGCGGCCTTCTCCAGGGCTGCGTCGAAGGCCTTGTGACAGTCTGGGGCAATCGCCTCACCGGTCACGATCCTAAGGGCTCCCATCTGCATGTTCACCGTGCACCGGTAGGAGCCCCCCTCGCGGCTGAAGTACACGGCCGCGCCACTGAGCTGACCGAAATATTTGCCCGCCGCCCGTTGTACGCCGTTTCGGGCATAGGCAGGAAGCGCTTCGCCCAGCTCCACGGTCGAGCTCTGGACGGTGATAGGGGTGTTTGTCCGGTCGAGTTTCATCGGCTCCTCCATAGGGTCAAAGGGTCCTTAGTCAGGGGTAGGCGGTGAGAGGCTCAGGGCTCCGAAAGGTCAGTGGCGTGCAGGGTGAGGGACGCGCCGTCAGCAGCACATGACCGATACGGGGTCGCTTGCAGGAAAGGTCTCCTCCAGCGCCAAGTCGAGCCTCCGGTCAAGGTCCGCCGAATTGTTGGTGGGCGTATCCCTGACATCGTCATGCATTGGCCGTCTCTCGACCGGCCACGTGTTCGAGGTGGGGTTGCTGTGGGTTGTCCAAGTTTCGTTTCGATTCATCACCTTCTCCATCGGTTGTGCCCATGACGGGCAAGCATTGTAGGCGGTCACAGGGGGGCTGCGACGCTCAGGGCAAAGGTCTCCAGGACCTCGGACCGACTTGCCCGTCCCGGCAGCCTTGGTACGTGTCCAGGGACACCCAGGTCGCGAAGCCGAAAACCGCAATGCCGTAGATGCCGAGAACCCTCTCGGACTCGATTACCATTGCCCCAAGGGCCCCGAGCACCAGGCACACGCCCCCGAACAGGATGGCGGCCATAAGGATAGCGCGAAGGTGCGTCATCGGTTGGTCCTCCCGGCTCAGACAACGGAGCGGGGCCGCAGGATCATCCGGTCCTGGATCGACCGGATCCCCGGCGTGTTCTCGACGGCAACGAGAAACGCCTCGCGTTCGGCTGCGGAGTCCACGAGCCCGGCAATGTCGGCGTTGCCCTGATGCACCGAGATGTTGATGAGCTGGTGAGAGGGCGTTGCCGCCTTCACCCGCTCCATCAGGTCCCGCAGGATTACGTCGTCCGTGGGCGGATCGGCGAACAGCGGAGCACGGTGGCGCGCTACCGCCTTGACGAGGTCGCTGCGGCTGACGATGCCGACGAGACGGTTACCGCGCACGACCGGAAGCCGCTTGAGACGTTGCTTCTCCAGAATGTCGGCGACATCCGCGAGCGTCATGTCCTCGGTGGCCGTGACCACCCGGGACGTCATCACGTGCCGCGCCTTGCGGCCGTGGGTTCGGACGTACTCGGCGGCCTCCGTCTCGACGTCGGCTAGGATCCTGTGCCACCAGGAGCGCTGGCGCTCGGTCCCGATCTCGGCCCGGCGGATCAGGTCGCCCTCGCTGACGATGCCAACGAGCCTACCCTTCGCGCACACCACCGGCACGGCGCTGATCCGCTTGCCGGCCAGGACATTGGCGATCTCGCTCACCGGGGTTGCACCTGAGACGGAGACCACGTTACGCGTCATCACATCGGCCACAGTCATAGGCTGCACCGATTCATCCTTCGTTCGCGCCGCCTTGTCGGGTGCTGCGGTCGGATGTCGAGGCTCGTGTCTCCTGTTGAAGTGAACGGTTCGCTGGTTCGGGCTGCCGATGGACTCGCGCCTCAGGTGCCACGGCAACAGCGGAAAGCGGCCGTCGTTCGGAGCGGACAACGGGCTATGGGCCATTGAGAGCAGCAGGTGCGGCGACAGTGGCTCAGTCGAGCGGCGATAACTTGCGGTCATGTCTTTTCCTCCGCGCGGCGCAGCATGCAGAAGGACGATCCTGACAGGGCGCATGCCGCGCCGGCCCCTCAACAGGGGCATCTTGGTCAAAGGGATTTCAGGAATCGTCATGGGCCCCGAACAGCGGGCCGCCGCGACGGGCAGGCCGGCGTTCGGGGATCAGCGGCCTGCTTGGAGGCGCCCCGCGCGAAGAATGGAGATGTGACGCAGTGTATTCATGATGTTCTTTATATAGGCACAGCTTCTAAATGTTCAAGTATGCCAAAGAATATCTAACATTAAGGTGAAGTAACTGGCCAAGTCAGCGGAGTTTGAGCGGGGCGAGGGATAGATCAAGTGAAGTTAAGATAAACTTTTCTGCGTAAAATTCCCACAGAATACTTTTCACAGCCGAGCCGTCGTGCGGCGATTTGCGGGACGCCAGCCGTCAGCGCGGAGGGAGACGTCCCCCCGCTGCCATGGCCTGCGCAGCCCTGAGCCAGTGCCTGAGCCGGCCGGCGTCCTGCCGGTCGAAGGCAGCGCGCCGCTTGAGGTCGTCGAAGGTGTCGTCGCGGCGGGCTCGCTCGAACAGATGCCGGGCCAGCGCCTCGACGTCCACCGACGCGGACACCATGGTGCGTCGGCTCGCCGAACGTTGTGCATGACTGGACATGTCGCTCTCCTTTTCCTCGCTTTTTCGGGCATCGGGCGCTACCGCACCGCGGGTCAGCCCATGCCTGAGCCAACGGGCACGCACGCTGAACGACGCATTACGGCATGCCTGCGCGCCCGGATCCCTGCCTGATTGAGTGTTTTATTGATGTCATAACCCCGGGCCCACGCGTCTACGCGCCGGACCTCGGGGTTAGAGGCCTGCGGTCAAGGTTCCGGCGTGGCAGAGGCCACGGATAAGTCTCGGGAACATCAACATGATGTCATCAACGTAGGTCGGCCGGGGGCTTTGTCAAACGTTGCCTTCTGTCGCGGCCCTCAACCTTGACTCTTGAGTCGGCGCAACCAACATTGATGGGGTCATGCCCACAATCCGTACCATTTCCGCTTTACGCGCAGGCCGTCTCAAGACGGGATCCTGAGCCCCGGACGCTTTCAGTCCGGGGATGATCGGTACACGGCAAAAACCCGACAGTCCTAGGCTCATGTCATCCACGAAGTGGATGATCCGGCGCGTGCGGGTTTTCTTGCGAACATAATCGAAATGCCAGAGCGGCCGTCTCGCTGATCCTCGCGGCCTATGTCGCCACGACGCACGCCTTCCGCTTGGACAAGAGCCCGTAGGCGGGATTTCCCGAAATCGGCTTTCGACGAACCCGACGTGCATGAACGACGGCAGGACAACGCATGCTTTGCCGCCGCGACTCCTGCACGCAACCACAACAACGACTTTGCCGAGCCAAGGCTCGCGACAGGAGGTCAATGATGCTCAGGCGCGTCCATCGTGCCGTCTGCAGTATCTGCAAGCGCAGTTTGCCAAGGGCTGCGGCCCGGTGCCCTTGGTGTTCCTACGGGAGCGACGAACCGGCCGGAAACCAACACTCCATGACGGCCAGGCAACATGCTGCGGCGGTGGCCGATGAGGTGAACGCCTCATCGGGAGCATTTCCACATCACGAACCTATGAAGGAGACATTCGCATGAAACTGAATGGCACCGGCACGCCGATCAAGATCAACGGAACGAACATCGACCTTGGCGAGGCCCTGCCTCACAAGGTCCAGGAAGAACTCCTGCATATCGTCGAAACCCATTTCGGGCGGTTGAACCACGCGACTGTCGGGTTCACGCGCGACGGGCACTGGTACTGCTGCACGATCAACGTCCAGGTCGGCAATCTGAAGATGATCGTCGCGGAAGCGTCCGCCGGCGATTGCCATCAGGCGTTTGATCAGGCGCTCGCCAAGATCGGCCGGCAGCTGCACCGGAGGAGCCGCCGGGTGGTGGACACTACGAGACGCGAAGCGTCGGCTCCAGCGCTCGCCTAATCCCGCCGCCGGGCCGGAGACGACCTCCGGCCCGGTTTGCTACTAACGCGCCATCCGCATCTGGTCGCTCTGCGCCGATGCTCTCGCTGCACTCGCAATGTGGTCCTCGTTCGTGTCGACGCGTTCGGGTTGATGCACGACACGAAGGACCTGCAGCGTCCGCCTTACGCCTGTGGCGCTGCGCCATCGGAACGACTGCCCCTCGGCCAGGCCGATCAGCGCCGAGCCAAGCGGTGACAGCACCGAGATCCGTTCAGAGCCTTCATCCTCCTCGCCCGGATAAACCAGCATCCCGCGCCGGACTTGGTCGGTGATCCCGTCACGGAACTCGAAGACCGAATGCATCGAGATCACGTTCGGCGGAAGGCTGGCAGGCCCAACCACCCGAGCCCTCTCGAGTTCCTCCGCGAGGAAGTGCGCCGACGGTGGCGCCCTGCGGATCCGCATGCCGGCCGAGGCGATCCGCTGCAGCTCGGCATGATCGATCGACGAAACAATCGGGGTGACGGGGAACGCGGACAATTCAAACTCCTGAAACGGATGCCGTCGTCCAGGCGGGCAGGGGCCTGGACGCGCTGGTGGTCAGCCATGATCCGGCTCCAGGGAGCTGGTCAGCGACTGACGCATGGTTGCTGGTTGTCAGAGGACCCGGGGCGGGGACAGGTGTCCCGCGCCCGGGCTCAGCGGCCTGAGGCGCGGTGGGCCGCGGAAGCGGCAATGCAGATTGTAGCAATGGGCCTCGGCATGACCTTCTCAACATAGATCGAAAGGGCCGCGATTCAAGCGAGCGGCGACGGATGCGGGGGCCATCCACGTCACTTTGACCAGAGACACTTGGCGTGAGCTCGATGACGAACCCGAAACTGGACATTCCGCCACACAGCCAACCGGCGATTTGACAAACGGTGCAGTAGACACCAGCTTAAGAGCATCATGTTGAGCATTGCACACCTCCGTCGCGGCCTGCTTCGTTCAGGCAACCTTATCGCGGGCCAGTAGCCCCGAGCTCGACGTGCGTCCGCGCCCCGAGTTCGGGGGAGCGCAAGATCCTGACAGCTTTAGACATCTTGTGAGGCCGGGTGCGAACGTATCCGGTGCGGCGGTATGCTTCGACACTTCTTCAAACTCGTGTTCCGCACGACGGAGCACAAAGCCGTTCGCCCGGCCGACCAGCGGCTCAGGCTGCCGACGGGAGAGGCGCGTCCGGAGCCTGAGACCCTTCCGGCGAGAATCCTGACGCGGACGCCCGAGCCAAGACCCGCTTCCCAGGATGCGGAGCAGCCGGACGGCAAGATTATCCGGTTCACGCCGCGGCCACGTCCAAAGCCGGAGCGAAGACCCGAGCCCCAAGTCCGGACGACGACGATCCCGGCCCCGGCGCGACGTGAACCGCGGCAGTAACGACACCAAGACAGGAGATTGAAAATGACGAAGAGAACCCGCGGTGGCGCCAAGCCCCGCATCACCCTGACGGCGAATGACCACGAGAAGCTCTCGGTGATCGCCAATGCCGCCGCGCACACCATGCCGGATGTCGCCGCCGAGCTCGCAGACGAGCTCGACCGCGCGCAGGTCCTTAGCACGGGACGCCATCCCCTCGACACCGTGTGCATGGGCTGCGAGGTCGATTTCCGCGACGACATCACGGGGCGGGTGCAGACGGTGGTCCTCGTCTACCCGAATGAGGCCGACATCTCGATGGGCCGCATCTCGGTGCTGACGCCGATCGGCACCGCCCTGATCGGCCTTCCGGTCGGCAAGTCGATCGATTGGACCACGCGCACCGGCGAGACCAAGCGGTTGACGGTGCTGCAGGTCCGCGAACCAGCCGCAGCGGAGCTCGAGCCAGCTACCACGGAGCTCGTGCCGGCGTAAGCGCGCATGTCTCGTGCCGTCCAGACGAACAAAACGCCATGCGGTCTTTGCCGGCCGCGCGGCCCACCCTCGCCTTGCAACCGGCAGAAGTCCTGCCAACGGAGAAGTGAATGAAGAAAACCAACCGCCTCAGCGTGATTGCCACCCCTGATCTGCGCCCCCCGGCACTCGGTTTTGAGGGCCGCCCGCGTCATGCTGATCGGACGACACCCCTCGCGATCGTACCCACCGCCGCCAATGCGCCGGCTGACGACGGCCGTCTCGACCATTTCATCCAATGCGACGGACTTGTTTTTGCCGGAACGCACCTGATCGTCGATCTCTGGCACGCCTCGAACCTGGACGACCTTCCTGTCGTCGAGCAGGGGTTGCGGGATGCGGCAGACCGCGCCGGCGCGACGTTGTTGAATGTCGACCTCCACCACTTCTCGCCGAACGGAGGCATCTCCGGCGTGGCGGTCCTGGCCGAGAGCCACATCTCGATCCACACTTGGCCCGAGATCTCGTACGCGGCCGTCGACGTGTTCATGTGCGGCAACGCGCAGCCGCACAAGGCCATCGAGGTCCTCAAGGGCGTGTTCCTGCCTGGGATGGTGACGCTCGCCGAGCACAAGCGGGGGGTGATCCTATGACGTTGTTTCAGGAAAAACTCTACGAGGATCACGCGCAGGTGCTTTCCATCGAATCTGTCCTTTACCAAGGCAGGACCGGCTTTCAGGAAGTCCTGATCTTTGAGAATGCGATCTTCGGAAAGGTGCTGGTGCTCGATGGCGTCGTGCAGCTGACGGAGCGCGACAACCACATCTATCACGAGATGATCGCTCATGTGCCGCTGATGGCGAATGGCTCGGCGCGGGACGTGCTCATCATCGGTGGTGGGGATGGCGGCACGCTCCGGGAGGTCCTGAAGCACCCGGTCAAGAGTGCCACGCTGGTCGAACTCGACGACGAGGTAATCGACCTGTCGCGTCGTTACCTTCCTAAAGTGTCGGGCGGATCCTTCGACGATCCGCGGGCAACCGTGCAGGTGATGGACGGAACACGCTACATCGCGGAAACGCGGGAGAAGTTCGACGTCATCATCATCGACTCGACGGACCCGATCGGACCGGGGGAGGCGTTATTTACGGCGGGCTTCTACAGAGCCTGCCGAGCCCGCCTTCGGCCTGGTGGGATGATAGCGGTCCAGAGTGGTGCTCCGTTCTATCAGCCAAAGGAATTGGAGACGGTGTGCGGGCGCCTTGCCGGATCCTTTGCTGGGGTACGGCCCTATCTGGCACCGGTCCCGACCTATGCCGGCGGCATGCTGGCGCTCGTCGCGGCCGGTGAGTCCCGCGATGCCTTGCGGCCCCCATGCAAGGTCCTGCGAGAGCGTTTCGTTTCGCTGAAAGGCCGGACGCGCTACTACACGCCGGAGGTGCACCGGGCGGCCTTCACGCTAGCCCCCTCGTTCGAGCCGACCTCGCTGCGCGAGGATCCGTTGTCCTCCATGGCTTCCTGAAAACCGGAACCTGAGCCCCGGGGCGGCAGCCGGTCAGGCGCTGCCCCGGAAACATCACCGGCTTCATTTTCGGATCATCATGGCTCCGCCGGGAGGACGGAGCCCGACAGGAGGATATTATGACCATCGTTCCACCGCCTCTGGCGCCCCCGCTGCGCGAGATCAATCCACCCCAATGGCCGAGCCCGCGAGGCTACTCGCACGCCATGGCCGGCACCGGCACCTTCGTGTTTGTTGGCGGGCAGATCGCCACCGACGATGCGGGCAGGGTCACGTCCGTCGGGCTTGTTCCGCAGGCGCGTCAGGCGTTGCGGAACGTGCGCACGGTTCTCGCTGAGGCGGGCGGCACGCCCGAGCACATCGCACAGATGACCTGGTACGTACTCGACATCGATCACTACCGGATGCTGCTCCCGGAACTCGGAGTGGTCTACCGCGAGGTCATGGGCAGCCACTATCCCGCAATGGTGCTGGTGGAGGTCACGGGGCTGGTCGAGCCGACCGCTATCGTGGAGATCGCGGCGACCGCAATCCTTCCGGCTGGGCATCGATACCATTCTGTGCCTAAGGCCTGAGGCGGGCAGGGGCCGGTGATGAGCCCCGGCGGGCGCTGCCCGTCCGCTCAGCAATATCAGTGTTCCCACAGGCCGGCTGCCGTTCCGAGCAGCCGGAGTCCCCAGGCCACCCGGCGCATCAGGCGTTCCATCACCGGCTCGGTGGGGTGGCCGTAGCAGGGTACAGGCTCCCCCTGACCTCCGGTCATGCTCCTGTTGGGCAAAGGGCCCGAACCCGGTCGGTTCACCTCATCCTCGTGCCGCACGCCTCTGCGAGGATGCAAGCCGCCGTCATCCGATTGTTCCGCGGGCAGGTATCGCTCCGAGACGTGACGGCCCCGGGTAAGACCGGGGCCGTCCTGCCGCCGATGATGACGTGGTTCCGAGCTGACAGTCGGACACTCACTTCCGAACCTTGCGATCGTCAGAGGGACGCCGGATTCCCGAGTGAATGACCACCCGATAGATCAGGTAGCAGGCCACGATGAGCACAATGGAAATAAGCTCCTGGTCCATCATGACACTTCCCTCCATGGCTCGACGAAGTGTCCATGCGGCTGATAAAGGACGCGCAGCAGCGTCAGGCTGCGCCAGCCCTTGGGCGTCCGCCAGGTGATCGACTGGCCCTCGCCAAGGCCGATCAGCGCCGCGCCTTCCGGCGACAGCACCGAGACCCGGTCCAGCTCGCCATCGTCCTCGTCGGGGTAGACCAGCGTGGCACTCCGGACATCCCCGGTGACATCATCGCGGAACTCCACCCGCGCGTGCATCGTGGCCACGGACGGCGGAATGTCACCGGGCGTCACGACCGTCGCCCGGATCAGCTCGTCGGCCAGCATCGCCGCCGCCGAGCGGTCCTGCTCAAAGTTCAAGCCGAACGATGCGAGGAACGCAAGGCGGTCGTAATCGTCCGCCGAGATGGTCACCGGCGGAAGGCTTTCTTGGTTGGAGTCGTAGCTCGCGAAAGTGATGGGTGGAAGATGGTGCGGCGCGTTCACGAATACCTCCTTAGGAACGGTCATCCTGCAGCGGCGCTGGCGCGCGGTTCCGCAGGGCGAACAGACATGACGAGCCGGCATGCGCGAGGTGGCGCATGCAACGGCTCAACGATGGGTGGAGAAAGACTTCATGTCCCCGGAGTGCCAGCGACCACAGGCGGTCAAGCCAGCGTCCGGGGTTAGTTGCCTGATTTGAGGCAACCCGCGTGCGCCAAGGGGCGACGATGTTTCACGAGCATGGTCATGCTTGTTAAGATAACTATGGCGCCCACGAATACAAGCTTTCCAGCCTGCGTCAGCTGTCAACTTGCGGCGGACGTGCTTCGCATCGTGCGCATCAATGTGGACGGAGCACGGTTGGGGATCTGCCCTAAGGTGCGGTTCCGGCAACCCACGCCCGCCGAAAGGGCGACGCCGGATGGTCCGCGTCGCTCCGGCCGGCTCAAGCCTTCGCGGGGGTTAGCAAGCCCCAGGTCGTCGATCTTGGCTCGGACTTCGCTGATCAGGCGCTTCAGTTTGAGGCTGATCACCGAGGCGGGTGCGCTCTCCTTGACCAACGCAATCAGCGTTTGCACGGCTTCATAAGTCCAGTGGGATCCAGTCGGGGTCATGAACACCTCCAACTATGGTCCAAGCACCCCAAGAGGTAGGATAGGGCACACGAATCCAACAGCGGCGGTCACGGTCGCCGCTCTCGGTGCCCAGCTGTCCGTGAGAAGGGAGGAGGAACGACATGTCCACTGCCGAGCGCTTTTTGTGTGAGGCGATCGATCTGGCCCGTGAGAACGTCCGCAACGGCGGTCGCCCCTTCGGGGCCGTCCTCGTCAAGGACGACGTCGTGATCGCCACGGGCGTCATCGAGATTCACATCACGCATGACCCGACCACCCATGCCGAACTCCAGGCGATCCGAGCCGCGATCCGGGCGCTCGGTAGCCCCCGCCTCGATGGCTGTGTCATCTATGCCAGCAGTCATCCGTGTCCGATGTGCCTTTCGGCCATGCATCTCACGGGCATCCGCGAAGTGAGCTACGCCTATTACAACGAGGATGGCGAGCCGTACGGCTTGTCGACGGCGGCTATTTATGCCGAATTGTCAAAGCCGCTGGACGAGCAGTCGCTCGAGATCGCCTATGTGCCCGTTCGTCGCGAGAACGGGGATCTCTACGAGATGTGGCGCGACGCCGCCTCGGCTTCGCTTGATGGGTCCGGCTCCGGCAGGTCCGCGTAGACAATCCCATCAGTGGTCAACCGGGCGGCGGGTGTCATCGATGCGGGCCCGATCTTGCCAGGTCCGAGGATGTGGAACACTGAGTGGCCGGAGGCGAGCAGGTAATCGGCGACGATCCGGCGGTGGCAGCGCCACCACACCGCCTCGGCGCACATGATCGCCGTGATGTTCTCGCTGCCCAGGGTAGTCAGGCGGCCAAGCCCCTCCCGGAACCGGTCGGTCAGGGCATAGTCGGCGTAGTTCCGGAAGCTCGTGTTCTCCCAGAAGCTGTTAGGGGACGGCTCAGTCTGGCGCTGCCTGCCGCGCAACCCGCCGAGCTCGGCGATGTGCTCGTACCCAATCTGGTACTCCGCAAGGCTCTCGGGCAGGGTATCGCGGTTGAACTGCGGGTTCGTCCGAGAGCGCGGAACGGTCCGGACATCCACCACAAGCCCGACTTTCGCCTCGCGGAGGAGATCCGCGAATTCCGGAATAGTGCGGGTGGAATGCCCGATGGTGTAAAACGGGTTTGCCATTACCGGGTCAATGCGGGCTTGGTCGTGCGGTTGCCTCCGCCAACTTGTTCTTTAGGCCCCTGATTTCCTCGAAGCGGCTGGTCACGTCACGCATGACCGCGGCGAGGCCATGCATTTGGCCCTGCGCATCCTTGAGCGGCACGATGGTGAATTCCAGCGAGATGCGTTGGCCGTCCTTGCGGAGACCCGGCACCGACAGCAGATCGCCTTCGCCGTAATGGCTCTCGCCGGTTGCCATGATACGGCGGAAGCCCACCCAGTGGCGCGGGCGCAGGCGCTCCGGGATGATCAGGTCCAGCGACTGCCCGCGCGCCTCGTCGGCACGGTAGCCGAAGATCCGCTTGGCCCCGGGGTTCCACACCTGAATGATGCCGTCGCGGTCGGTCGCCACCACAGCATCAGTGGCCGCAGAAAGAATGGCATCGGCAGCAAGCCGGGAGATGTCCATTCAGGCCTCCTTTGCTGCCGAGGTCATGTGGGGCGGGCTGGGCAGAATGCCACCTCCGCTTCGGAGCAGATCCGCAGCCGGAACGGTGTTTCCTCTCCCAGACCATTCCAGGCTCATTTGATCGTCCACAGGGGAGCGCCTCTGAAGGCCTAGCACCTGACGAGCCGCGCTTCGGCACGGTAGAGCTCGTGCAACTCGCACCCAAATCTGCCCTGATGATACCCCATTCCTGATCAGCGACCAGAGAACCAAGCCTTTGCGCGAACCCCCGCTGCTTCACCCAGCTTTCATCCCTGAAATCGTGTGCAGGCCCCCCAAGGCAGGGCTCACCACCGACATATCCGCAGTGGCGGAATGCACCGCATAGACGGGATAGGAAAATTGGGGCGCGTCACGGACCAGGTGCAGCCGCCCGGATGCGATATAAGCCTCAACCGCGCTCATCCTAAAATAACCGGATCCGCCAACCTCAAGAACATAGTTGAGGGCGAGCGGACCGAGATCGATAAAGATATCCGGCACGACATCGGGAAAGTTCATGCCGTGGTGAAGCACGAAGTCCGGTCCCCAATCCATGTACACATAGTCGGTTCCGTCCTGGAGGCGTCCATCGGGGTTGGTTGTGAGGAGCACCAGCTTCTCCTCCCGCAGAAGATCGATTCTCAGTCCGGGCCGCTGCTGGGGCGCATACATGATGGCAACGTCGACAAGCCCAGACGCAACCTGATTGATCAAATCCTGTGGCACATCGACGTGCACGCGGAGGCTGATGTCGGGCATTGAATGGCGGATCCACTGAACCCAGTCCAGCAGAAGCGGCTGCCAGAGGCTGACCTCGCTGCCAATGGTCAACACCGCGCGGCGGCCGGGCGGCACCGCAACCTGATGAAGCGTGCGTTGCCACAACTGGACGAACATAGGTGCATGGCGCAGGAATTGCTCGCCTGCTGGGGTCAGCGAGGCTCCGCCCTTGTGGCGAACGAAAAGCTGCCGCCCAAGCTGCTGTTCCAGATTGCGAACCCGCGCGCTGACCGTGGTCTGGCTGACGTTCAGCCTCTCGGACGCACGAATGAAACTTCCAGTCGAAACGATCTCAAGGAACGTTCGGGCGAGTTCGATGTCCATAGAATATATAACAATAAAATTGCACTCAAATGTCAATCACATTCGTTTGGCCTATGATTGGGCATCGTGTAGAGTTACCATTCAAACCTTGAGCGTATTGCGTCTCCCTGATGGCAATGGGCTTGTGCCGGTTCATGGAGCATATCGTGAGTGCTGCGTCGCAGCAGAGAAACCGTGATCGGGCCGCGCCGGCAGTCTCGCCTGGAACGCCGATCCGGGATCATGAAGCCGCCGCGCCCAGGCGAAAGGGTGGCTCTGGGCAGGCGTCGGGCTCTCGCTCATGCTGCACGGGGCCGTTGTCTCCATACTTTTCCTGCAGGAGGTGTTCTCGACGGCGAGCCTGAGCCTTGGTGACTGGTTGCTCTGTGCGGCGGTTGCGAGTTCGGTGCTGTGGCTGCGCGGCGCCAGCAAACCTGCGGTTCGCAACGCGAGCCCAGGCCAGGCCAGACAGCGCGGATCGCCTGACGGGGAAAGAAGGTGGGGAAGCGGGGCCCCGAAGCTTCATCATACCATTAAAACGCTCCGAAACCGACAAGGCAGCCCATGGCCTGCGTACCAGTCTCATTCCGGAAGAGAGTTGCCCCAGGTGCTCTGGGCTGGCTGCCATCCGCGATAGGCACGCAACCTCAGAGCAAGGCAACCGCGACGGGAAATGCCATCAATGCACCAACGATCATGCAGGCTGCGACGAGCGATGCCCTCTGGCCCGCCAGCCCACGCACTTTCGACGCGACAGCGCCTGCGGCCATCGTTTGCCCATTGAGACATGAACACAGCACGTAATGAGCGTCGCACTCCCAGAGGCCGAAGAATGTTATCGCGTCGGCGAGGGTGTCGCTTTTCAGGCCTTCGGACCGCAGGACCGGATCTTCGAATGCGACGGTCAGCGCCGAGTTGTCCGCCCGCAGAATGTCGTGCTGGCGCCCGTGTTTCGTTTCAATCTCCGATAAGGTCTGGATCTGCCGGTCGGGGTCTGCCTCCAGCAGCATGGCCCAACGTTTAATCCGTTCATCACGCGTCATCGCCAGCGGCGGGGTTGACCGAACCTCCGACGCGCTGCGCACTTCACTGATGGGTTGGTATTTCATGATGGCCTCCAAGCTGCCCTGCAGCAACGGTGGCAACCCTGCCAATCACGAGAGCGGTGCCGCAGGAACTCCTGAAGCCAGAGTAAGTCGTCAGCCCAAGACAGAAAAATGAATAATTTTGCGAAATCACTGCAAGAATTCCGCTTGTCAGCTTCGGTCTCATGGCTTTGCTGGCAGCAACGTAGCTGAACCGTTCAGATCAATAAAATTGCTCTCAAAGGCCAAATGAATTCATTTGGCGCTCGAGCATGATGGGCGCACACTTCCTCGGACTTGACGCTTGTAAGCCTGACCCTGGCCATACTCGGACCAGTGTATAATTCAGGCGCGGGATAAGGAGAAGCATCATGCGAACAATCCGGAGAGCCCGTGCGGTCATGTTAACGGGCACGCCTGACCACGAAGTCTGGATGCACTTGGCCCTTAGCGGCAGTGCCTTCATTTTCATTCTCTGGTACATCCTCGCATCTTGATAGGCCACTGGCATTGTCCCCAGCGCCGGGGCAAGCAATAGAATACGAGGTGGGTTGCTGACGAAACAGCGGGCCTGAAGGCTGTGATGGATGATCAGGAGGTCGTGCGATCTGTGATCGCCAACGCCATGCAGTTTGCCGTCCAAGGTCCAAGTCCCCGCAGCGGCGCTGCAATCAGAGGGGCGCTTGGTTCCGACGAGAGTATGAGCATTGCAGCAGCAGTCCTGACGGCTCTTGCGGAACAGGGGTTCCATGTCGTCCGAGTGCCCGCGGGGTTTCCGCTGTTCTCAAGCGACGGCGAGCGGCATTATCAACCAAACACAGCTTTTCCTTTGCAGCTAAACTTTTGCACTACGTCTGTGGCCGAGTTCGCATTTCGATCTACCCGTGCAGCAGATCTGATGACTGCCAGGCTAGTAACCTCCATTTATGACCACGCTCTCGCCACACCCGCATATTCCTGTGAAGAAACACGTCCTGCTCCAGACCGATGCGAGCGTGTCCACGCATCATCCCAACGAGGATCACCAAGTCGCCGTCGACTCGGCAATCCGTTTCTGTGAGGTCAAGATCGGTTGAGTAAGTTAGCTCATGGGAGCGAACAGCAGTAAGATAGGATTGTTTATCAAAGATCTTTCCCCTGTTGCTGATATAAATGAACTTGTCATCCAATATCAGCGCCATGGCATCGGCGTCATTAGTGCGGATGGCTTGAAGACGGACTTGCTCCAGCTGCCTTACGGAATCAAGAGCGGTCTGATCTGGATTGCGCATTGTGGCTCCTGAATATAGCCGTTTCCGAAACTGGCAGATGTAAAATTAGCCTTTTGTTATCTTCGCTCAGCCATCACTCGCTCAAACTCGACCTCCGCCTGTACCCCTTCGAGGTCCCGGTGAACGACCGCCATCGCCAACTTCTCGGCGCCACGTCGATACGTGATCGTGCAGTCCCTCGCGGCAAGCTGACCCTCGACCTCCACCGTGTCCCATCGTTCGGCATGACCGACGTAGCCGAGACTGAAGTCATACTGTTCGGTCCAAAAGAACGGAACGCAGTCGAAGCGTTCACGCTGTCCGAGAATGTTGCGCGCCGCGGTCTGGCCCTGGCGTTCGGCCACAACCCAATGCTCGACGCGGATGTCCTCCCCCGTGAGCCGATCCGGCCAGCGCGCGATATCGCCGGCCGCGAAAATGTTCGCTGCGCTCGTTTGCAGGTACGCATCCACCGCGACGCCCCGATCGATAGCGAGGCCTGCCTGCTCCGCCAGGGCGAGGACCGGTCTGACACCGATTCCCACCACGACGAGATCGGCATTGAGCCTTGCTCCGCTGGCCAGCGTGACGCATTGCTCGTCGATGGACCTCACCGTCGTCTCGAGGTGGAAGACCACTCCGTGGCCTTCGTGCAACCTGCGTACGAAGGTGCCGACCTCCGCTCCGAGCACACGTTCCATAGGGATGCTGTCCGGCGCGACCACATGGACCTCGACATCGCGTGCGCGGAGCGACGCTGCGACCTCCAAGCCGATAAAGCTCGCGCCGATCACCACGACCTGCCGTGAGCTGTGAGCCCTAGCGACCAGGGCGCGGCTGTCGGCCAATGTCCGCAGATAACGCACATGGGGCAGGTCGGTGCCTGGAACATCAAGGCGCACCGGCTCGGCACCGGTGGCGAGGAGCAGTGCGTCATACGGATAGCTGCTGCCGTCCACGAGATGCACAACGCTCGCACCCCGATCAATTGTGGCAACGCGCGCGTTCAGCTTCAGATCGATATCGTTCTGCTCGTAGAACTCCAATGATCGTAAGGGATTGGATGCATCCGACGCGGTGCCGGCGAGAAATCCCTTCGACAGGTTGGGCCGGTCACAAGGAACCGACTCATCGGCACTCAACATTGTGAGACGACCAGAATAACCCTCGCGGCGGAGCATTTCCGCGGCCGCATTGCCCGCCGCACCACCGCCCACACTCACGACAGATTTCGGCGTGTCGGACCTAACGGGGGGTGGTGTTTCCGTAGTCCGTTCGAGCTTCTCCCTAACATAAATGACGCCGTGTTGCCGTTCGACCCGCCAACAGGAGACAGGGTTCAAGGCAGGGGCGCGTAAGGCCTCGCCGGTACGCAAGCAGAACGCAGCATGATGCCAGGGACAGCGGACCGTGTTGCCAACGAGCAAGCCGTCCTTGAGGGGAGCGCCGTAGTGTGTGCAGGCAGCGCCTATCGCGAACACCTCATCGCCACGCCGCGCCAGCAGAACAGCCTTGCCCCCGGCGTGACCTGCGAGCATGCCACCGTCTTCCAGATCGTCGAATGCAACACCTTGGGCAAGATCCGGATTACTGGAGCTTGCGGGCTTGGCCTTCACCTGGTCAATCACGCTATAAGTTCCCATGATCGATCTCCCGAACTCTCGGGCGTACACCCAAAACGCGAGCATGCGCTCGGTTATCAGCGTGCAGGCGCCTGTAAGAGGATTGGCGCCGCTCATCAGATTAACTTTCGTCAGGCAAGCTCTTCCTGCCCTCGGCGAAGTCCGGCCCGGGTGTCAATCAACCCAATGTGGTCTTCGACAGCAGCGCATTGAACCCGATGATCACCATCGGCCTGTTCACTTCAAGTGACAAACGAATTTGTTTGCCGCTTTGAAGCAGTATCATTGGTGACTATCGCGGAAGAGGTCTAAGCGGACCGCAATCCAACGTTGCCAGCCAGAGCGGTGCTGCCCTTGTTCATCTATAGAGGACGAGGGATTGCACCTCATTTGCATAGGTCGCCAGCAGTTCGAGGCCGCCGCGCGTCATTACTCGTGGACTGCAGGGTACGCTGCATGACCGGCGACCTCGGCGGCCGTCAGTTGGTGGCACGGCGCCGAGCGTTCGGATCAGCTTCCTTGATCCGAGACGGCGACCCGGTGACGGTAGACCATCTCCCACCCGCGCCAACCTGTGTAGAGCAGGAGGAGAACCACGACGAGCGAGATGAGAAGCCCGGTCGGCAGCACGGCGGCATCGCCGGCCTCGTAGCGGCGATACCAGTTCCACAAGGAGAGAAGGACCACAACGACGTTGCCGATCATGTGGTGCCAGGCCGCCGACAGGCCGCGGATACGCCGGTCCCCCATGAAGTCGGTCAGGCCGGCAAGGGCCGCAAGGGCCGCCATGATGAGCGCAGCGCCCAGGAGATACAGCGAGGCCGTGCTCCAGGCGCTGTTGCCCGTGTTCCAGAAGAGCAGGTCGCACACGAGGGTGGCCACGAGAAAGGCGATCGGGAAGGGGATCAGCATCGGGTGCAGCGGATGTCCGGCGATCTGCGCTGTGCTCTGGGGATTGCGGTCTCGTACAGGGTTCTCGGCTCGCATGGCGTTCTCCTCGTTCAGCGGGAAGTTTCAAAGTGGTCCCTTTGATCGGACGGCGTCGCAGGTTGAGAAGGCGCGAACATAGGCCTTTTGGACCACGTCCTCCGCCTCGGCATCGTCGTTGAGTACGCTGCGGGCCACGTGGTAGAGGTACTTGGAACGGCTTGTTCGGCTGGAGCGTCCGATCACGGTGATGAGCCCTTCGATGACGGCAGCGGACGAAGCAGCTGAGATTGAGCCACCGCCTCCGGTCCCGTGCGTTTTGATGCGGAGCCTGATTGGCTCACCAAGCTCGCACGGAGATGGCGGTGGATGAGGGGGAACACCACCCCCATCCCCAGCCCCCAGAGCAATTGAGCCAACAGCAGCCCAGCGGCGGGGTAGCCGTGCAGGATGGGGTGGTCCGGAAGCCATTGCAGCAGCGGAACCGGCCCAAGCATCCAGAGGACAAAACCGAACGCCATCCCGAACAGCCAGCCACCGCGCGGGTCATTGGCCGCGCGCTGGAACAACCAGCCGTATAGGATCCCGCCGAGAAGCATCAGGGCAACGTAGGCGAGAGCGGCCGCGAACACCGATGTGCCGGCTGCCCGGGCAGGCGCGTCGAGTGCCTGGAACCCGGCGAGGATCGCTAACGCTGGAACAGTGGCGGTCACGCCTGCGATAGCGCCGGTCAAGAGTGGTCGCTGCGTCGGGCCGGCATCGAGGCCATGGGCTTGCAGCATCCTAAGCATGGATTCTTCTTGTCTCCCAAGTTGCGGCTTCCGCGGCCTCTTCCAGCACGGTCCCGATGGTTGGGGCCCTGGCGAGGTCGGCGCCGAAGAGGCGTACGAGGTGCTGGTAAGCAAGGCCGACGGTTCGCGGATCGCGGTTGAGGTCGAACAGGCCGACCGGATTGACGTTGCCGAGCTGCTCCCGCAGGGCGATGTCCCAGTCGACCTGATCCGTGAGCGAGTACCAGGTGAAGCCAACCACCGGCACGCCGGTTTGACGGATGAGCTGCACGTTGTGCCACTGGCGCCAGAGCCAACGCGGCCCGTCGCGGGCATCCATGCGGTTGGTCTCGGTGTGCATCATCGGCCGGCGATAGCGCTGATAGTATTGGCCGGCGATGGCATACCACCCGAACAGCTCACCCAGCGCCTGCGCCCGGCCATTGCTGTCGATGAGCTTCTCGTTCCACTCGTAGTAGTCAACACCGAGGATCGACCTCTGGCGCACGTCCTGCTGCATGAACCACGCATACTCCTCAGATGGCATGCCGTGCTGGAGGAGGTAGGCGCGCGTGTCCTCGTGCACCGGACGGGCGTAGAGGAGATCCAACGGCAGGAACCGCCGTTCGTTCTCGAAGGCGGCGATGCGGCGGATCTCTGGATCGGGACAGCAGGGCTGGTAGAACTCGCCGCTCTCGCTGTTGATGAACACGGCATCGGGGCGCTCGGCTGCAATCGCCTGCATCATCAGCACGCTGGCTCTTGCCAGATGGCGCACCGCCGTGACGAAGGCACGCTCGTCCCGGCACTGCTCGTTCCAGAGGCCATCCAACGCGCTGAGTTTGGCGCACACATACATCTCGTTCACGGGCGTGTAGAACCGCACCCACGGATAGCGCCGGGCGAAGGCCCGGGCATAGTCGGCGAGCGCTTGCGGCACCTCCGGGTTCTGAAAGTTTTGCAGCCAGTCGGGCAGGCCGAAGTGGCACAGGTCCATGATCGGCACGATCCCGAGCCGTTGCATCTCGGTGCCCACCTCGTCCAGGAATGCCCAATCATATTGGCCTCGACCCCGATGGATCAGATGCAGGGGAGGGCCGTAGCGCAGATAGCGCAGGCCGAGATCCCGCACGAGCCGAAGGTCGGTGCGCCAGTGGCGATAATGGCCGCAGGCCGCCATCTGGTCCATGCGCCAGCGCCCACCCTCAAGGGTGGGATAGCTGCACTCGATGCCGGTCGCGAACATGAACCGATGTTCGGCTATCTTGGGAGCCGCATCGGAGGACGGACGCGAGTTGCCGAGCTGGCGAACCAGGAGTGGCGGCCGGTTCGACGGAAAGCCAACTGGCCGGGTGTAGAGCAGGCCCAGCACCGTGCCCCAGATCAGGTGGCCAGCCGCGATGGAGAGCGGTTCGTGCACGCCGCCGCTCAGCCCGAACAGGCCGGAGGAAGAGAACTGGCCGCTTTGGACGAGCGGGTGCATGAGGTCGAACTGCGGGTGCATGATGAAGATCGCCAGCGGCATCGGCACGAAGGCGAACACAAGACCTTGCAGGGCAGGGCGGAGCGGCAGGACGGACCAGAAGAAGTAGGCGTAGAACACGGCCCAGATCGCGCCGACGAGCAGGTGAACCGCCATGCCGGCCAGCCAAGCCTCCCATGCCGGCGCGTGGGGGAGGACCAAGGTCCCGAGCGTCATGACAAGGTCAAAGAACGGTACACCTGCCCAGATCAGCACCCGGGCGATGGCTTCCCAGGCAACAGCACCTGCCATGCCGGCGAGAACCGCCTTCGAGTAGGCAACCGAGCGGATCATGGCGCCCTCCTCAGTGCCTGGTAGGACTTTAATGGCTAACCATTGGATCGGAAGAAACCAGGAAGGTTCCCGCCGATGTCGGTTCAGTCCTTACGTGCGCCTGACGATGCCGCGGCGCATGATGTCATCGACGGCCGGAAAGGCTTGGAGCGCGATGTCAGGGATGGGTTCCCCACCCGCCGCCTGCGCCGACACGCTGGCTGCCGGAGGCGGGCCGGGTTGACCGACGATGATCCGCCCCACCATGCCAGCATGCTCGTGTGGGATGCAGAAGAAGTCATACACGCCTTCGACAGTCAGCGTGACCGAGAAACTCTCGTTCGGCAGCAGGTAGTCCGAATTCCAGGGCTCCGCCCCTTCAGGGATGCGCCGCGGATGTTCGAAGTTCGTCGGATGATAGGCCGTGGCCGTGTGGGAGTTGCCGGGATCCAGGTTGATCCAGCGGACCGTTTGTCCGGGCGCGATGCGCAAGCCGATTGGATCGAACCACACCTGCGAGCCATCGGTGTTGCCCTGCATCCGGATCTCGACTGGTTCGCCAGCCCGCGAAAGCCGGGGCCATGCCAGACCGGCGAGGAGTCCCCCGCCGATCTGCAGGACGCTTCTGCGCGAGATGATCACTTTCCGGCCACCCGCTGCTCGTCGGCCTTGGGAACATGCCAGAGCACGACGTGGACGTGGGGCTTCTCCACGCCCGGATGGCCGGCGTTGAAATAGACATCGACATGATCGACCTTGCCGCCAGGCGCGGCGAGATCATCGAAGCGTTTGTCCTTGTTCGACAGGTCCTCGATGGGCAGCATGTAGACGGTGCTGACGAGCCGTCCGTCACGGTCATAGGCCAGGAAAGGCCCGGCTGGCAGAGTCTTGGGGTCGACATAGAGCTGGCCGAGTCCCGGCAGGAAGTCCGGCAGCTTCACGAGGTCGCTCACCTTCTTGTAAGCGCCCGAAGGCGGCACCTTCTCGACTTGGTCGGCGGCCAAGGCCGGCATGGCGAGTGCAGCAGTGAGAGCGATGGCGGCAACGCGGGCAAGCATGAGATCCTCCATGGGGACAGCTGAAAACGCGGGTTACGCAAAGCATTGGATGGTGGGCCGATCAAAAGGTTCCCGCCGCACTGAAGTCCTTGGGACGAACCCGACTGTGTCGAGCAGCAGGGAGGACAAGCCTTCGCGCACTCAGAAGACGTAGGAGGCGGGCGGTACTATCGAGAGGTGATCCTCCACAGCCCTCACGCCGGCCTGGTTCTCCGCAGCGAGGCGAATGGCGTGCCGTTCCTCGTCCGACTGGACAATGCCGAACAGGTGAACGACGCCATCCTCAACCACGATGTTCTTCGACAGGAGATAGGCCCAGGGCTGTCCTTCGAGTTCCTCGTTCAGCCGCTCCCGGATGATGCGGTCGGCAACGTTCATCGGCTTCGACAGGTCGGTGGTCGCCAGGACCTGAAGCAGGTTGCTTCTGGTCACGATGCCGACGAGCCTCCCGTCCCGCAGCACCGGAACGCGCTTGATCCGGTGTTGCTCCAGAGCGCGGGCTGTGTCGGCGACCGACGTGGTCTCCAGGACCGTGACCACGTCTATCGTCATGATGTCGCTGGCCCTCCGACCATGTGATTTGGCGTAGTGCTGAGCCAGCACGGTGGGACCGTTCAGAAAAGTCTGCCACCAGGAGCGGCGCTGTTCACCGACCAATTGGGCATGCCCGATCAGGTCGCCTTCGCTGACAATGCCGAGCAGTTGCTCCTCGTCGTCGACCACCGGAACCCCGCTGATGTGATGGTCGCAGAGCAACTTGGCGATCTCATGGATTGACGTCTCGGGCCTGACCGTAACGACCGCTCTCGTCATCACATCTGCGGCGGTGAGCATGCCTGCCTCCTCTTGGTCTGCGCTGACGAGAGGCTTGTGAAGGTATGCCGGTCATCGGCGCCATCGGTCCACAGGCAAAAGGTACGCTTGGTCAGGGTATGTGGCAAACGAATAGCTTTGCCGCTTCAAATCACTTTTTTTGCTCCTTGGCTGCTTTTCGGTTTGTCCCGTCGTGCAGAATGACGTTCCTGAGGACAACGGCATCGTTGTGCACCTCGTCATGGGCGGAGAACACCAGGGTGATCCGGCCCTTGCGGGCGCGGGCCCGCAACTCCTCCACCAGATCTTGATGGTCATGTATCTCGGCAGCATAGCGGCGGCAGAACTCGTGCCATCGGTCGGGGTCATGGCCAAACCAGCGGCGCAACTCGGTGCTGGGCGCGATGTCTTTCATCCAATCGTCGAGAGCAAGGGCCTCTTTGGAGATCGCACGCGGCCAGAGCCGGTCGACGAGAATGCGGGCACCGTCGTCGGGCGACGGCGGCTCATAAGCCCGCTTCAGTTGCACGTTGTTTTCCGGAACCCTTACGCTCATTGGAATGCTCCAGGCCAGAGATCAGCGGCAGGGCGCACCATGGCCGTCTCATCGCGCATTCCCTACCGATCCTCGGACAGAGAGGCGATCATGATGGCGGCATGGGCGTAGGCCGCTCCGGCCCGCATCTCCGCCGCGACCCAGACCGCCTCCATGAGCTCCTGCGCGGTCGCGCCCGCACGCTGGGCCGCTTTGGTGTGCCCCACGATGCAGTAGGGACATTGAGTGACGTGTGCGACGGCGACGGCAATCAACTGCTTTGTCTTGGCGTCCAGAGCACCATCCGCGAACACCTGGCGTCCGAAGGCCTGGAATGCAGCCTGCGTGTCGGGCGCGAGGTCCCGGCGTTTGCGGGCTGCCTCAGGAGACGGCTGCGGGTATAGTGTGGCGGTCATGGTCATTTCCTCACGAAACGGAAGCCGGCGTCGTCGATCGGGACGGACAGGGACGATGCCCGGCCATGAGGCGTTCCGACCTCAAGCTCCAGTTTCACCTGAACGGGAATAAGTCGGATCTCGGACGGGTGCGCCGGCGCCTTCCGGCGAGGATCCTTGTCGCTGGCGGGCACGCCTTCGACAGACGCTGTCGCACTGCCTCGGCGGGCCTTCAGGTGAAGGTCTGCCACGTTGATGAGTTGGAAGAGATAGAAGCCGTTCCACTGAACACTTGCTTCCGCCGCTTCGTGGTTGAAGCTCAAGGGGCCGATGGCACTCTCGTTGACCCGTCCGACGAACTCCCATGGCGGGCCGGTGATGAACGATGGCACCGGTCGATCTTCCGGAACAGCGCAGATGAGTTCATCCCGATCCGCGCGGCGGAACAAGTTGTAGGTTCGCATGGCCAACCTCCCGTTGTCGCGACCCCCCTCAAGCGCGAGGGTGGACCAGCCGGTGGGCCTAAGATGCGACTTGGTCCCTTCGACAACATCAGCAAAGCTCGTCCCAACGAGGCTATGTGGCAAACGAATTCTTTTGAATGTTCCGCGCGGAATTTCTGCATCTTCACAGATCTGCTTGCAGCCGGGACAGCAATCCCGAGCTGATCCGGCAGCTAACAATATTTTTGCATTTATTCAGCAAAAGAATTTATTTGCCAGACTGATAGTGATGCTCAAACGTGGTCATGGTTCGAGAGTGCCTCTTCATGCCCGATAGAGTTCAGCCGCTCGCAGTTCACGCCGAGACCCATGGGATTCCCTCGTTTTGGCGCCGGTGGTTCTACTCCACGAACCATAAGGACATCGGCAGTCTCTACCTGATGTTCGGCTTCACGGCCGGCATCATCGGCGGTCTGCTCTCGATCGGCATGCGCCTGGAACTCCAGGAGCCCGGCCTCCAGTACTTCTCCAATCCGCAGGCCTACAATGTCTTCGTGACTGGCCACGGCCTCATCATGATCTTCTTTGTTGTCATGCCCACCCTCATCGGCGGCTTCGGCAACTGGTTCGTGCCGCTGATGATCGGCGCGCCGGACATGGCGTTCCCGCGGATGAACAACATCTCGTTCTGGCTGCTCGTGGCGGCGTTTGCCTTGATGCTCTGCTCGCTGTTTACCGAGGGCGCGCCGGGCTCGACCGGCTTCGGCGGCGGCTGGACGGCGTACCCACCGCTCTCCGTGGTCGGCCACCCCGGCCCAGCCTTTGATTTTGCGATCTTCGCTATTCATCTTTCGGGCGCATCTTCGATCCTGGGTGCGATTAACTTCATCACCACGATCCTCAACATGCGCGCTCCGGGCATGACGCTGCACAAGATGCCGCTATTTGCCTGGGCCATGCTCGTCACCGCGTTCCTGCTGCTCATATCGCTCCCGGTTCTCGCGGGGGCGATCACGATGCTGCTGACCGACCGCAACTTCGGCACGACCTTCTTCGACCCGTCGGGCGGCGGCGACCCGATTCTGTACCAGCACCTGTTCTGGTTCTTCGGCCATCCCGAAGTGTACATCATGATCCTGCCGGCCTTCGGCATCGTGTCCCACATCATCTCCACCTTCTCCAAGAAGCCGATCTTCGGCTATCTCGGCATGGCCTACGCCATGGTGGCGATCGGCGTGGTCGGCTTCGTCGTGTGGGCGCACCACATGTTCACGGTCGGCCTGTCGCTCCAGACGCAGGCCTACTTCGTGTTCTCAAGCATGGTGATCGCGGTGCCCACCGGCGTGAAGATCTTCTCATGGATCGCCACGATGTGGGGTGGCTCCATCCGCTTCACGGCGGCGATGTGCTGGTCCATCGGCTTCATTTTCGTCTTCACCGTCGGCGGGGTCACCGGCGTCGTGCTGGCGAACGCTCCTGTCGACCGCTACATGCACGACACCTACTACGTGGTGGCCCACTTTCACTACGTGCTGTCGCTCGGCGCCGTCTTCATCATCTTCGCGGGCATCTACTACTGGTTCCCGAAGATCACCGGCTACGTGATGCCCGACTGGGTCGGCAGGCTGCATTTCTGGATCGCCTTCATCGGCGCCAACCTGCTGTTCTTCCCGCAGCACTTCCTCGGCCTGTCCGGCATGCCGCGCCGCTACGCGGATTATCCGGACGCCTTCGCGGGCTGGAACCTGGTCTCCTCGATCGGTTCCTACATCTTCTTCGCCGGTCTGTTCGTCTTCATCTTCGGCGTGGTCTACGCCTTCGTCCGCAAGGAGAAGGCCGCCGACAATCCGTGGGGTGAGGGTGCGACGACCCTGGAATGGACCCTGTCCTCTCCGCCTCCGTACCACCAGTTCGAGACCCTGCCGAGGGTCGTTGATACCCGGCACTAGAGAAGAGACTAGCTGTATGGGCACAGCCACGAGGCCGTGGATTGCTTCCGAAACTTACCGACTGCCGATGCATTGATCCATCGACCCCTTCGCCGAATGCCGGTCACGCGATCGGGTTCAGAAACGAGAGGAGACACTGTGGTTGCCCTATCCAGCCCGGGGGCTCTGAGGCCGCTTCACCCCCTTCACGCCATCCTGCTCGCCTTTCCGCTTCCCTTGTTCCTGGGCGCACTGCTCAGCGATCTCGCTTACCGGTCGACCTTCCATGTGCAGTGGGCGAATTTCTCGTCCTGGCTCATCGCCGGCGGACTCGTTGGCGGTGGCTTCGCCGCGCTCTGGGCCCTGGTCAATCTCTTTCGCCGCGGAACGGCCAGCAAGGGGCGATTGGCGGTTTATTTCCTTGTGCTGCTAGCCATGTGGGTCCTCGGCTTCGTCAACGCCCTCGTCCACGCGAAAGACGCCTGGGCGACCATGCCAGAGAGCCTCTATCTTTCGGTGATCGCGACGCTGCTGGCCCTCGTGGCCGCCTGGATCGGCTATTCCGGATTCCGCACCGGAGAAGTGACATGATCCGCCCCTTCCTCCTGATCGGTGCCCTTGGCATTGCCCTATCCGCCTGCAACGACGAACCCAGGCCGGTGCAATACGGCTCCAACCCGGACCTGCCCGAACCGCAGCGTGGCTTGTTGCCCTCCATGAAGATCCCGAGGCCGGCCAATTGGGGAACCGACCTCCCGAAGGTGCCGCAGGGCTACAGGATCCAACCCATCGCCACCGACCTCAGGATCCCGCGCCAGACCCTGGTCCTCCCGAACGGCGACATTCTGGTCGCGGAGGGATCGGGCGGCTACGCGCCGACCTTACGTCCCAAGGACCTGATCGCGGGCTACATCAAGAGCCTCGGCAAGAGTTCGGTCAAGGGCGGCGACCGGCTGACGCTGCTGCGTGACGGCGACGGCGACGGCACCTACGAGATGCAGGGCGTCTTCGCCGACAAGCTCAACGCACCCTATGGCCTCGCGTTGGTCAACGGCGCCATCTACGTCGCCAACCAGGATGCGCTGGTGCGCTTCGACTACCGTGACGGCCAGACCCAGGCGAGCGGGCCGCCGACGAAGGTCACGGACCTGCCTGCGGTGATCAACCACCACTGGACGAAGTCGATGGCCGCCAGCGCCGACGGGCGCTTCCTCTATGTCGGCATCGGCTCCAACAGCAACATCACCGAGCGCGGGATGGATGCCGAGGAGGACCGGGCGATGGTCTGGCAGATCGACGTCCAGACGGGAATGCACAGACCCTACGCCACCGGACTTCGCAACCCCACGGCCCTCGCCATCCAGCCGGGAACGGGCCAGCTCTGGGCGGTGGTGAACGAACGGGACGAGATCGGCCCCAATCTCGTGCCGGACTATCTCACCTCCGTGCGGGAGGGCGCCTTCTACGGGTGGCCCTACAGCTATTGGGGTCAGAACGTCGACCCGCGGGCCCAGCCGCAGGATCCGGAGATGGTCGCCGCCGCGATCCGCCCGGACTACAGTCTGGGGTCGCACGTGGCGGCGCTCGGCGTGTCCTTCTCGAACCCGGCCATGGGCGCGGACTTCGCCGACGGGGTGTTTGTGGGCGAGCACGGCAGCTGGAACCGCAGCGTGCCGGTCGGCTACCGGGTCATCTTCGTGCCGTTCCGCGACGGGAAACCCGCCGGAGAACCGATCGACTTCGTGTCCGGGTTCCTGGTCAACGACGGCAACACGCGGGGACGGCCGGTCGGGGTGACGGTGGATCCCCGCGGCGCCCTGATCGTCGCTGACGACATGTCGAATACGATCTGGAGAGTGACGAAAAACTGATCCAAATCTCAAAACGCTTGCGATCGGCTGCGGCGAAGATGGCAGGCGGCCGGATGGATCGGAGGGCCACATGGACAGCTTCGGAGCCACGTCAGAACTGAAGGTGGGAGATCTCACCTATGCGATCCACCGCCTCGATGCGTTACAACAGCATGGGATCGATATCCAGCGCCTGCCTTACTCCCTTCGGATCCTGCTCGAGAACCTGCTCAGGAACGAGAACGGCTCCTCGGTGACCCGGGACGACATCGAGGCGCTTGCGGGGTGGAAACCGGGTTCGACCGACCGCACCGAGATCGCGTTTCAGCCCGCCCGCGTTTTGCTGCAGGATTTCACTGGGGTTCCTGCAATCGTCGATCTCGCGGCGATGCGCGACGCCATGGTCCGGCTCGGTGGCGATCCGTCCAAAATCAATCCGCTGCAGCCGGTGGAACTGGTGATCGACCATTCGATCCAGGCCGACGCCTTCGGGGTTCCGGAGGCCATGCGGATCAACCAGCGGCTCGACTACCGCCGCAACGGCGAGCGCTATGCCTTCCTCAAATGGGGCCAGCAAGCCTTCGAGAAGTTCCGCGTCGCGCCGCCCAACAGTGGCATCTGCCACCAGGTCAACATCGAATACCTCGCCCGTGTGGTCTTCGGGGCGGAAGAGGGCTCAAACGACCGTGGAAACAGCCGTACGCTCCCGCTGGCCTATCCGGACACGCTGGTGGGAACGGACTCGCATACGCCGATGGTGAACGGGCTCGGTGTGCTCGGCTGGGGGGTCGGCGGCATCGAGGCCGAGGCCGCGATGCTCGGCCAGCCGGTCTCCATGCTCATCCCGGAGGTGGTGGGGTTCAAGCTCACCGGTCATTTGCGCGAGGGCGTGACCGCCACCGATCTTGTCCTCACCGTGACGCAGATGCTGCGCAAGAAGGGCGTTGTCGGCAAGTTCGTGGAGTTCTACGGCCCGGGCATCGAGAACGTGCCCGTCGTGGACCGCGCCACGATCGGCAACATGTCACCTGAATACGGATCGACCTGTGCGATCTTCCCGGTCGATCACCTCACCCTCGACTATCTGCGCCTGACCGGCCGCCCGGAGGCGCGGATCGCCCTTGTCGAGGCCTACATGAAGGAGCAGGGCCTGTTCCACCACAGTCGCGCGTCGGAGCCGGTGTTCAGCGACACGCTCGAGCTTGACCTGGGCGAGGTCGAACCGAGCATCGCCGGTCCTGGCCGGCCGCAGGATCGCATTCCGCTGCCCCGGGTCAAGGAGGCCTTCGCGGCCTCTCTGCCATTGCTTCTCCCGCCCGAGCCACGCCGGTCGCAGAAGGGGGCGGATGCCCGCACCTCGTCAGACGAGCGCCTCAACGTCTGGGGTGAATCGGCCAGCGACGATCCCTCTTCCGGGCCGCCCACAGGCGGGGCCGAAGCCTTGGGCCACGGCTCCGTCGTGATCGCGGCGATCACCAGCTGTACCAACACGTCGAACCCCTCCGTTATGCTGGCGGCCGGGCTGCTCGCCAAGCGCGCGGTGGAACGCGGGCTTGATCGTCGGCCCTGGGTGAAGACCACCCTCGCACCCGGATCGCGCGTGGTCACGGCCTATTACGAGCGGGCCGGCCTCACGCCCTATCTCGAACGGCTGGGCTTCAACCTCGTCGGCTACGGCTGCACCACCTGCATTGGCAATTCCGGGCCGCTTCCGGCGGAGATCTCCCAGGAGATCCACCGCAGGGGACTCGTGGTCGCGGCGGCGCTGTCGGGAAACCGCAACTTCGAGGGACGCATTCACTCGGAGGTCCGCGCGAATTACCTGATGTCCCCGCCGCTCGTCGTGGCCTTCGCGCTCGCCGGACGCATCACGATCGATCTTGAAAGCGAGCCGCTCGCGCACGATCCGCACGGAACCCCCGTCTTTCTGCGCGATCTCTGGCCGAGCCAGGACGAGATCCAGCGGACCATTCGCGAGGCGACGGGTTCGGAGCTCTACCTCGAGAACTACCGCGAGATCTTCACCGGTGACGAGGAATGGCGGGCGCTCGAGGCGCCCTCCGGGCACATCTATCAGTGGGACCCACACTCCACCTACGTGCGCAGTCCGCCCTTCTTCTCGACAATGACGCGCGAGACCCCGGCGGCAGTCCCGGAGATCGAGGGAGCGCGCGTCATTGCGGTGTTTGGCGACAGCATCACCACCGACCACATCTCGCCGGCCGGAACGATCCAGGAAAAATCCCCCGCTGGAGTGTATCTCGTGGCGCAGGGCGTCGCGCCCAGGGACTTCAACTCGTATGGGGCGCGGCGCGGCAATCACGAGGTGATGGTGCGGGGCACCTTCGCTAATGTGCGCATCCGCAACCAGCTCGCGTCCGGTACCGAAGGCGGATACACCAGCCATCTGCCGACTGGCGACGTCACCACCATCTATGAGGCAAGCCAGCGTTATATGCAGGACGGTGTGCCGCTGCTTGTCCTCGCTGGAAAGGATTATGGATCCGGCTCCAGCAGGGACTGGGCCGCCAAGGGCCCATACCTGCAGGGCGTGCGCGCGGTGATCGCCGAAAGCTTCGAGCGGATTCACCGGTCGAACCTCGTCGGCATGGGTATCTTACCGCTGCAATTCGTGGACGGCGCCTCGGTTCAAAGCCTTGGCCTGACCGGACGCGAGGTGTGCGACATCACTGGGATCACCGCCGGGGTGGCGAGCGGTTTTGCACAGTCGCGCCGGCTTACCGTGCGGGCACGGCGGGAGGATGGCAGTGCGACCGAATTCGAGGTGAGCGCCCGCATCGAAACGCCGCAAGAGGTGCTCTACGTTCGCCACGGGGGCATCCTGCAATACGTTCTGCGCCAGCTCCTTGGAGAGCGCTCGGAACACGTTGCTGCGCCCGCCCCGAAGCCCCATCCACTTCCGATAGGCGACCCTGACGGGACGGTGGACGAGGGCTCGATCCAGTCCTTCCCGGCAAGCGATCCGGCCTCCTACACCGGGAGCACGGGAGGCTAATGAGATTCCAGCCGCTCAGGCTCTGGATCAAAGCAATGCTTTGACGCCCGAGTCGCCGCGACCTTGACCGATGAGCGGAGATGCCCTGGGAGTCATTTCAGATCCCCATCGTCCTGATGCTGATGGCGCTGGTTCTTGTCGGCTTTGTTCGCGAGCGCCTCGCCCCGGATGTCATCGCGATGCTGGCGTTCAGCGCCCTGATCGCGACCGGCATCCTGACCAGCGATGAGGCATTGAGCGTGTTCAGCAACAGCGGCCCGATCACGGTGGCCTGTATGTTCATCCTCAGCGCCGCCTTGGAAAGGACTGGTGTCGTCGACAGGCTGGGCGGAATTGCCATCAAGGCGGCCGGTCGGTCGCCGCGCCTCGCGCTCATCGGGATGGGCGTCGTCGTCCTGACGGTCTCCGCGTTCATCAACAATACGCCGGTCGTGGTGATCCTGACGCCCGTGGCCATTCTCATGGCCCGAACGCTTCAGGTTGCCCCGTCCAGGCTTCTGATCCCCCTCTCGTACGCCAGTATCTTTGGCGGCACGACGACCCTGCTCGGCAGCTCGACGAACCTTCTGGTGAGCGGCGTGGCCGTCAGCCATGGGCTCCCACCGATTTCGATGTTCGAGATCACAGCGCCGGGTGTCGTCATGGCCGTGCTTGGCATCACCTACCTGGCTGTGTTCGGGCGCTGGCTGCTGCCGGATCGGCGGTCGCCGGTTGTGGAGCAGCCGGAGCGCTTGTTCCTGTCGGAGGTCCTCATCCCGTCAGACTCTCCGCTCGTTGGCCGCACCCTGGCGCAAGCCGGCCTACGGAGCGGCGAGGCTGTCCGGGTTCTTGAGGTCATCAAGGGTGAACAATCTTTCCGATACGCCATCGACGACATCGTCCTCGAGCCCGGCTCCCGGATCGTCCTTGAAACCCACGCCGGTGGGCTGTTGGGATTGCACGAAACCGGGCGACTCGATTTCGGCGCCCGTGATCGGCACCTCGTCGAGCCGGTCCGCGAGGAACCTGGGGTGCTGATGGAGGGGGTTGTCGGTCCCCACTCCCGGATGATCAGCCATCCGATTGCTGACCTGAACCTCCGGCTGTATGGCGTCTACATTCTCGCTGTCCACCGTCGGGGCGCTGAGCTCCACGGCAACTTCGACGAGTTGACGCTCGCCTCCGGAGACATCCTGCTGTTGGAGGGAACGACAGACGGCCTGCGGCGTCTCTTCGACCGCGGAGAGCTGGTCAACCTGACGGAGCCGAGCGACCGTCCGCTGCGCCCGGACAAGGCTCCGATCGCCATCAGTGCAGTGGCTGCCGTCGCGGTTCTCGGCGCGTTCGACGTCTTGCCGATCGAGATGCTGGCGCTTATCGGTGCGACCGCGGTGGTGGCGCTTGGCTGCCTGAGGCCCGATGAGGCGTACGAGGCCATCCAGTGGCGCATCCTCTTCCTCATCTTCGGCATGCTCGGGCTCGGCATCGCATTCGAGAAGACGGGAGCCGCGGACGTGCTGGTTCGGGAAGTCGCGACCGTGGCCTCCGGATTGAGCCCCGTCGCCATTCTCGCTCTTCTTTACCTGTTCACCTCGATTCTGACCGAGTTCATGAGCAACAACGCGACGGCTCTCCTGGTCACGCCCATCGCCATCGCCCTGGCGGAGCAACTTGGGGTCGACCCACGGCCGTTCGTCATCGCAGTGGTCTTTGCAGCGAGCGCCAGCTTCGCGACGCCGATCGGGTATCAGACCAACACGTTTGTCTATGGTGCGGGCGGCTACAAGTTCACGGACTTCCTCCGGGTCGGCGTTCCCCTGAGCGCGATCATGTGGATTGCGGCCTGCATCCTGATTCCATTGTTTTGGCCTCTGGCGCCGTAGGCTCTATTTCCCTTGAGAGGTCGGCTCTTCCGGCCACAGGCCCCATCCAGACCAGGAGATGAGCGGATGCAAATTCTCGCAGCGACCGATTTCTCGACCCGATCATACCGGGCATTGCGGCGAGCCGGCTTGCTGGCAAAGGCTTGCGGCGCCGAGCTCTCCCTCGTCCATGTCGTCGACGATGATCAGCCGCCGAATCTGGTCGCGATCGAGACACGCGAGGCCGAACGCATCCTCGCCGAGCAGATCGGTGCAATGGCCGAGCTTCAGAGTCTCCGATGCCGTCCGATGGCGGTTGCCGGCGATCCATTCGACGGGATCCTGCGAACGGCGACGACGGTTCAGGCAGACCTGATCGTCATGGGGGCGCACCGCAAGCAGCTTTTGCGGGATGTCTTCATTGGTACGACGATCGAGCGCGTGATCCGAACCGGACCTCACCCGGTTCTGATGGTCAACGACGAGGTGGAGAGGCCCTACCGGACAGCCTTAGCGGCTGTCGACCTGTCGGAGCCGTCCGCAAACGCCATCAAAACCAGCATGACCCTGGGATTACTCCGGACCCTCAGGCTCACGCTGGTCCATGCGTTTTTCCCGCTGGCAAAGGGGAAACTGTCCTATGCCGGGGTCAGCAAGGATAACATCGATGAGTACGTTGCGGGCGAACGGCTCCGAGCGACCCAGGAGCTGATCACGTTCCTGGACGCGAATGGCCTCAGCGATGTTGGGCAGTCCAAGCACATCGAGGAAGGCGCTCCGTTCGAGGTGATTTCCAGCACCGTGAAGCGGTTGAGCCCCGACCTCCTTGTGATGGGGACCCATGGCCGATCCGGTATCGCCAAAATGCTCTTGGGGAGCGTGGCCGAAGAAGTGTTGCGATCGCTCGACGTCGATATCCTCACCGTCCCGCCCACCAGGTGATGAGCGGGGCAGGGACGAGAAGGGGAGAGCAAGACATGGCCGATCCGGTATCGCCAAACGGAACCGCCACAGTCGCGCCCTGGCAGACGACCTGACCATAGGGTCTGTTCGTCGAAAGCGGGTTGAATGATCGTCAAGAAATCGAGGGCGCGCTAGAAAGGTCAGGCGCATCCACCGAGATCGAAGAGTGGATCCACCAAGTGAACATCGATCAAAAATACAGTTGATGAATAGTCGCAAGTTAATTGGATAGCATGAACTCAGGGGAATTTTTATGTTCAGCGCCCGAGACATGGCATAAATCTCTAACAATATTGATAATGTTGCCTAAAAATTATTGACTAATAAATTTTAATATTTATATTGAAACTGTCATGATTACGTCGCGTCATATTTTTCTCCTCTACGGAGGCTGCCTCTTCGCAGGCCGCTAATCCCGAACTCGGCCGAGCGCCTTGCGCCGCCGTCGTTCGGGTCATGACAGACGTTACAGATCTTCACATTCAACACGCCTGATCACGGGCGAGCGCCGCCGTTTGCGCCCATTCGGTCCGCTCTCAGGCCCTGATCGGCATTGCATAGGAGGAACTTATGCACACCCACATGCCATTGCCGCAGATCACCATCGCGACGGACGACTACAACCGCCTCATCTCGGCGACCGCCCTGAAGCGCCGCCACCGCGGACCGCACCACGACTTCCTGATGTCGGAGTTGCGGCGGGCTTCGCTCTGCCATCCCGACGCTTTGCCTGACGACGTGGTCTCGACCAACGCGAAGGTCACGTACCGTATCAACGGCCGGGGAACGCCGATGGCACACGTTCTAGTCTATCCAGAGGACCTGCTCTGGCCGGGTGCGGAACTGTCCGTGACGACGCCCTTGGGGACCGCCCTCCTCGGTCTGCGCGTGGGCGACCGCATGCCGTTCCGGACGGGCCCGAACGGGCCCGTGCACGAGGTCGTAGTGGAGGATGTTCAGTTCAGGCTTCTGCCGGATGAGGAGGAGCCTACCCGAACGACGTCGGATCAATCAGGCAACGAGCACGACAACTCGCGGGACGACCTGGAGCGCCGGCTTGACGATGCCCTGATGGAGACGTTCCCGGCCAGCGACCCAGTCTCGGTCATCATCTGCCGACGGTCCTGACACGAAGAACCAACATGATCGCCGCCTTCGCGCGGCTGGACGCAGTGATATCTTGGAGGAGACAATGGAGCAGGTGAACCGACCTCTCATCGCCATCTCTGCGATCGATTATGACCGGCTGTCGTGGATCGCGAACGCGGGTGGTCAAAGCCAACGCCACAAGGCCGCCGGGATGCTGACGGACGAACTCAGGCGCGCCGAAATCGTGCCTCCCGAGGCGATCCGTCCGGACGTCGTCACCATGCATTCGGAAGTCGAATACCAGGACGACGTGACCGGTCAGATCCGCCGCATGACTCTGGTGTATCCGGATGAGGAGGATCTGGATGCGGACCGGATTTCGATCCTGACCTACATCGGTGCGGCGCTCATCGGCCTGCGGGAGGGGCAGTCGATCAAGTGGCAGGGTCCAATGGGCGGATGGCGTGGGCTGACCGTGCGGCGGGTGCACTTCCAGCCCGAGCGCATGGCCGGCCTCAGCGCCTGAAATCTGCAACAGACGCCGAAGCACGCTGAAAGCTGGAATGGAGACTAAAATGAAGGCTGAAAGAAAAATCCTCTCAACGAAGAGATCAAAGGCGTTCGAGCCGACGAAGTCGAAGATGGTCGCGGTGCCGGCGTGGGCACCCCAACCAAACCCGCTGACCCCTGCGGAAATTCGGAAGATTGTCATCGACCAGATCGGATGACGGCGGTCTGCTTGCTGCCTAACTCGAGTAGGGCTGAGGCCACATCTGTATCAGACGAGGTATCTTGTTGGAGTTACGTTAGAGGAGCGTGCCACGCAGGATAAAAATCGCGATGCTGAAGTAAATCACGATGCCCATCACGTCGACGAGGGTCGCGACAAACGGAGCGGAGGAGGTCGCGGGATCGAGCCTGATGGCCTGCATCAGGAAGGGGAGCAGCGAGCCGACAAGGGAGCCGAACGTCACGATTCCGATCAGGGCTGCGCCAACGGTGAGCGCCACGAGCGGCCAATGCTCGCCGTAGTCGTAGAAGCCCGCAACCTGCCACAAGGCGATCCGGCCCATGCCAATGAGGCCGAGCAGTGCCCCGAGAATGAGGCCCGTCGGCAACTCGCGCAGGGCGACGCGCCACCAGTCGGGCAGCCGCAACGCCTGGACCGCCAGGGCGCGAATGATCAGCGAGGTGGCCTGTGACCCGGAATTGCCTCCGGAGCTCATGATCAGAGGAATGAACAACGTCAGGACGACAGCCCTGGCGAGGTCGGCCTCATAGTACTGCATGGCGCTGGCGGTCAGCATCTCACCGAGAAAGAGGGCGACGAGCCAGCCCCCGCGTTTCCGGATCATCTCGGCAAACCCGATATCCAGGTACGGCTGGGGCATGGCCTGCATGCCACCGAGCTTCTGCACGTCCTCAGTGCCCTCTGCGATCATGGCGTCGATGACGTCGTCGACGGTCACGATGCCGAGCACGTGGCCGGCCTCATCCACGACAGGGATCGCGATCAGGTTGTACTTGGCAATAAGGCGGGCCACATCCTCGCGGTCCATCATCGGGTCGGCCACGATCGGGCTGCGAGCGGGGGCGACGGAGAGGATCGAGGCCTGCGGCTCGCCGGCGATCAGTTCGCGCAGGCTCGCGACCCGCAGGAGCTTCTCGGTGTCAGGATCCAGAATATAGGTGGCGTAGACCGTCTCGCGGGTCGGCTCCACCGCGCGGATGTGCTGGAGCGTTTCTTCAACCGTGAAGGTTGCGGGGACGCTCACGAACGCGCTGGTCATCAGACTTCCCGCTGTATCCGGAGGATAGGCGAGGAGTTGCTCGAGCAAAGCCTTGGCTGCCGGGTCGAGCTGCCCCAGCCAATGCAGGCGTGCCGGCGCCTCCAGGACACGCAGGATCGCGGCGGCGCGGTCAGCCGATAGGGCCTGGAGCAGCGCCACAGCCTTCGGAGCTGGCAGCGATTTGACGAGCTCATCCGAGGCACGCAGCTGTGGCTCATCGAGGATCTCCGCCGCCTGCTCGAGAGGCAGGCGAGCCAGGATGCGGCATGCGACCGGCAGCGGCGTTCCATTTAAGGTCTCGACGATGTCGGCCACGTGTTGCAGCTGCAGGTCATCCGCAAGGGCCGTGGGATCGGCCTCGTGCGTCGTGCCAATGTTTGCCATGACCTGCTCCCATGCGTCTTCTTTGCCGTCCGCGGTGGGGCAGTTTGACGGATCGACGCGTCACGGTCATCAGGCCATCCGCGGGATGGTGGGCTGGTGCTCAACACCGACAAAGATTCGGATCCTTGCCCGGCAGACGCTGGACACCGCCAGAATGACTCAGCGAGTTTGGGCCAGGTTACGAGCTCGCTTGGAGGCTCCCGGCGTGGGGCAGGTAACGTTTATGTGACAAGGGATCGAGCATCATCTTGATGACATAAAGCGAGCCCCTGGAAGTCGACCAGATTGGCGTCGGCCAATATTGCGAAGCCGACCGGACCCAGACGGGGCGGGCGAAGGCAGCCGAATGAAGCTGTCGTCAGATGTTCTGTGGCAGAGCCGGAAGGCGGGCCGAGGTTCCAGACAACAAACAACGAAAGGGCAAAAATGCATCACTGCCGGGATTCAGGCGAAGTACAGGGCCTCCTCTCGGAAGGCGGATCGATGGGCGCCCTCATGCGGGCGCACGACTGGCCGGCAACGCCCCTCGGAAGCCCCGCCGGCTGGCCGAAGGAACTCAAGGCGCTCGTCGGGGTCATGCTGGGCTCCAGGCAACCCATGTACATCGTCTGGGGGCCTGGGCACACCCTGCTCTATAACGATGGTTTTGCTGAAATTCTCGCACGCAAGCACCCCGCTGCCCTGGGGAGGCCAGTCCTGGAGGCATGGTCTGAGATCCGAGACCACCTCCTGCCGCTCATCGAGCGGGCCTATGCGGGCGAGCCGGTTCACATCGAGGACCTCGCCCTCACCCTGGAGCGGCGGGGCTATCCGGAGGAAGCGCACTTTTCGTTCTCCTACACGCCCGTGCGCGAGGAAACCGGAGCCGTCGCCGGGTTCTTCTGCCTCTGCACCGAGATCACCAGCCAGGTCATAGCCGAGCGGCGGCTGGCGGCCGAGACCGAGCGGCAGCGGCGCCTGTTCGAGCAGGCCCCCGGCTTCATCGCCATCCTGAGCGGACCCGAGCACGTGTTCGAGTTCGCCAACCAGGCTTATATGCGCCTGTCCGGCAATCGCAAGCTCGTCGGCAAAACTGCCCTGGAAGTGTTTCCAGAGGCCACTGGCCAGGCCTTTCTCGAATGGCTCGACCAGGTCTATGCCAGCGGCGAGCGGGTCGTGGCCCACGATGTTCCCGTCCGTCTGCACCGATCGGCCGGTGCGATGCCGGAGATCCGGTTCCTTAACTTCATCTACGAACCGGTGACCGACGAGGCCGGCCGGGTAACCGGCATCTTCGTCGAGGGCCATGACGTTACCGAGACTCATCAGGCCCAGGCTGCCCTCGCGGCAAGCAACGCCCGCTACACGAGCATGCTGGCGGCCATGAGCGAGGGCTTCGTCATCCTCGACCAGGACTTCCGTATCACCGAGATCAATGCCGAAGGGTTGCGGCTCGATGGCCGTCCTGCTCGAGAGATCCTCGGGCGCACCTACTGGGAGGTCTTCCCTGCCACAGTCGGTACCCCGATCGAGGCTGCCTACCGGCGTGCAATGAGCGAGCGCGTGCCGGTCGAGCTCGAGCATCGCTATGTGAACCAGGCAAAGGGACTGGACCTCTGGCTAGCGCTGCGATTCTATCCGATCCCGGGCGGCGTCGCCGCCTTCTACCGGGACATCAGCGACCGCAAGCGGGCCGAGGCTGCCCAGGCCCAGGCCTTGCGTCAGACCGAGGACGCCCTGCGCCAGGCGCAGAAGATGGAGGCGGTGGGCCAGCTCACCGGCGGCATCGCCCATGACTTCAACAACCTGCTCACCGGCATCATCGGCGCGCTCGACCTGATGCAGACCCGCATCAGCCAGGGTCGGATGGAGACGGTCGGGCGTTATGCGAATGCGGCGATGGACTCCGCCCAGCGCGCCGCCGCGCTGACCCACCGCCTGCTCGCCTTCTCGCGCCGCCAGCCGCTCGCTCCGAAGCCGGTTGACGCCAACGATCGCGTTGCGTCGATGGAGGAACTGCTGCGCCGGACACTCGGTCCGCTCCATGCCCTGGAGATCGTCCGGGCGGATGGGCTGTGGACGACCCGGTGCGATCCCAACCAGCTCGAAACCGCTCTCCTCAACCTCGCCATCAACGCCCGGGACGCCATGCCGGATGGCGGCCAGCTGACCATCGAGACCGCGAACGCGGAGATCGACGGCGCCTCTGCGGCCTCCCTCGGGATCACCCCAGGGCAGTACGTGGCAGTCTCCGTCGCCGACACCGGCACCGGCATGCCGCCGGAGGTAATCGCCCATGTCTTCGAGCCGTTCTTCACCACCAAGCCTGAAGGGCAGGGGACGGGGCTGGGACTTGCGATGGTGTACGGCTTTGCCAAGCAGAGCGAAGGGCATCTCAGGATCGAGTCCGAGGTCAGCAAGGGCACAACGATCAGGCTCTACCTGCCGCGGCACCATGGCGCCGCCGTTGAGGAAGTATCGGCCACGATCGCCGCCCAGCAGGCCGTGAGGACCGGGGCGGGGGAAACCGTGCTGATCGTCGAGGACGAGCCGCTGATCCGGGATCTGATCACCGAGGTGCTTCAGGACCTCGGCTACCGAACCCTCGCCGCCGTGGACGGACGGGCTGCCCTCAAAATCCTGCGATCTCACCAGGGGCGCATCGACCTGCTGGTCACGGACCTGGGACTGCCCGGGATCAACGGGCGCGATCTTGCCGAGGGGGCACAGCAAGCCCGGCCCGACGTGAAGGTCCTGTTCATCACCGGATATGCCGAGAACGCGGCGTTGGCGAACGGCTTCCTGAAACCGGGGATGGACCTCGTCACCAAACCGTTCGCGGTCGACGCGCTGGCGGCGCGGATCAGGAGCATGATCCAGGGGGGCTGAGCGGCCGGTCCTTAATCCGGGTCTCGGCGAACTCAGGGTGTTCCAAGGTGAGCTTGCGAATGATCGAGTCCTTGGCCAGGCTGCCGATGCGATAAGCCGACCCCGATCGTGGGCATGGGACCCTTCTGGGTTCAGGCGGGGATAGATATGAGCCCCTGAACAACTCCTCCGGACTTGAGGTGGTCATCCCTTTGCCTGCGGAGGTCTCGTCAAGTGCCAAGGAGGAACGATGAAACGGATTGTGACCTTGACCCTCAATCCTGCCATCGACGGAGCGGAGGAGGCCGAGCAGGTTCGGCCCATTCGCAAGATCAGGACCTGGGCCGAACGCTACGATCCCGGCGGCGGCGGCATCAATGCGGCACGAGTGATCGAGGAATTGGGAGGATCGGCGCTCGCGATCTACCTTTCGGGCGGGACGACAGGCCCGATCCTCGATGCGTTGGTTCAGGCCGCCGGGATCGAGAGCCGGCGGATTCCCATCGCCGGCCACACCCGCATCAGCCACACCGTCCACGAGACCTCGTCAGGGTTGGAATTCCGCTTCGTTCCCGGAGGGCCGAGTGTGACACGGGAGGAGTGGCAGGCCTGCCTAGCGGCGCTCGAAGACATTGACGGCGACTATCTGCTGGCGAGCGGAAGCCTTCCGCGCGGTGTTCCCAACGATTTCTACGGGCAGGTCGCGGCTCTTGCAGCCCGCCGGGGCATGAGGTTCGTGCTCGACACGTCGGGCGACGCGCTCCGGCAGGCGGCCGGCAAGGGGCTCTTCCTAATCAAGCCGAGCCTCGGCGAACTGGAGGATCTGGTCGGCCGCACGCTCCCCACGCCACAGGACCAGGACTCCGCCGTGCGGGATCTCATCGCCGCCGGCACTGCGGAGATCATCGCTCTGACCCTGGGGCGCGATGGGGCCGTGCTGGCAACCGGCGACACGCTCCTGCGGATTGAGGGGGTGAAGGTCACGCCGAAGAGCGCCGTCGGCGCCGGCGACAGCTTCCTCGGCGCGATGACGCTCGGTCTTGCCCAAGGCAGGCCGGTGGAAGAGGCCTTCACCTTGGGCATGGCAGCCGGAACCGCCGCGGTTTTGACGGCGGGCACGGAACTGTGCCGGCGGGCCGATGTGGAGCGCCTCTACGAAGAGATCAGACGCGGTCAAACGAGTGCGGGCGCCTGAGAGCCGCTCCGTTCTTGCTGGAGGTCGCGATGGCGATGCCCACCTGCCGAGAAGGTCTCCGCGCCCTACGTGGCAGTCCCTTGCGGATGGTCCGCCCTGCGCAGGAGGGCCAGCAGCAGGTTCGCGCGGCTGACGATCCCCACGACACGGCCGTTGTCGACGATCGGAATCCGCTTCACGTTGTGCCGCTCCATCGCATCGACGATCTCGGTCAGAGGTGTTTCGACGCCGGCCGAGACGGGATCCTTCGACATGATGTCCTCGACGCGGCGGCTGCTCAGATCACCAGCACCGGATCCGCTGTCGAGGAAGGCCTCGATCCAGCGCATGCGGTCGCCTCCCTTGCGCCGTAGGAAATCGCCTTCCGACACGATGCCAACCAGCTTTCCGTCCTCATCCACGACGGGAAGGCCGCTGATGCGGTGCTCGATCATGAGGCGGGCCGCCTCGGCGAGCGAGGCGCTCGGCTTGACCGTTGCCGCTCCCGTCGTCATCACGTCGCCAGCTTTCATCGCGATCTCCTCTCCTCGCTGTGGTGGTTTGGGCCTGTCGCCTGGGCTTTTGCCCTCCCATAGGTGGATTGCTGGTCCGCTCGATCAAGCGTAGCAATGAGAAACAGGGAATCCTGCGATCCCCGAGCGAGAGGGTTAAATGCCCAACCCGATCCCTCCCGCCCCGATCAGGGGGTGTCATGGGCAGCACAGCATCTCTCCGGTTGGGCATCGCATCAGATAGCCACTGTCAAGCTCTCTCGGCATAGGTGCCGGGGACCACCTTCTCGACGCTGAGGTCGATTCTACGGTAGCACTCATAGGTCGTCTGTTCGAGATCGGAGCGGTCGGTCAACGGTGCTAATTCCTCCCATGGACGCCGCGCTCACGTGGTGCCCAACACCTGCACTGTGGCACACTGAGGCCGTTGGGGAGCGTCCACCCTATCGGATCCGTTCGACGTCGCTTAGCCACCCGTTTTGATCTCGTTGATGGCACGCGGCATCAACTCTTCGAGTTGACGACGTATCTGCGCATCGTCAACCGGGATGCCCGCAGCATTGAAGTCGCCGGCAATTTTGCGGAGCACATCGCCATCTCCCGCCTCCTCGAGATCTGCAAACACGACCGTGTCAGCGTAGGCATCCGCTTCTGCCCCTGCTTTGCCGAGCCTCCGAGCAGCCCAGAGCCCTAGCAGCTTGTTTCGGCGAGCGATGGCCTTGAAGAGCATCTCTTCATCGTGTGCGAACTTTCCCTCAAAAGCGTCCCTGCGCTGATTTAAAATAGTCATGTGTGCGTGTTCCTTCGTCAGAACGAAAACTTGAAACAGACTGGAAAGTGGGCCGAAAGGATCAGGATTCTTGCCGGATCGGTCATTCCTGCCCGAGCATAGCGGCATAGCCCCCATCCAGTCCGTTCAACGGGCTCGGGGGGTGTGCGGCGTCAAGAAAGCAATGGCATACTATGCCGCCTGACGAACAGGCTGCGCCTTCCGCTCCGACTCTCTATCGTTTGATTCGATTTGGTTTTGAATGATCGCCGCAGCGTCATCGGCTACTCGAACCGAGCCCTGCGCTATGAGGCGACTGCTCTCAACGGCCAAACTGAGACGCTCCCAGGCAATATCATTCTGAACCTCAGTGAAATCCTGCCAAGAGCGGCAGCCGACCAAGCGAGTTAAGGCCTCAAGGTTGTTCGTCAGCCGTTTCTGGGCCAGGCTGAACCACTGCTGCGAGACCTCATGTGCTCCCTTTGCTAATACCATGGCGGCTTGCGAAACGGCCGCCGTAGTCTGGGTCGTCCGGTAAGCCAATTCTTCCGCCATGAGGCCGCGCAGGACAAACCCCTGGGCTAGCCGATCAGTGGCGCTTTGACCCTTCCTTCCGGTCGCGTCGGACTGAAATGTATCTCGCGCAGGATTGGCTCTGCGGCGCATACGAGCGACCTTGTCTTCCGTGTTCCGAAAGGCATTCGCGGTTTGATCAATCCGCTCCGTGTTGTCGTGATTAGCAGGCATAACAATCCTCCTTCAAAAACAAGACCGTCTGACCACATCCAGGTGGGGCGGCTGCAGGTCATCGCCCGTGTATCCCGAGAGGCGCCCGTAAGCCCTCTCGATAGGATCACTGGGAGTGGAGCGGCTGTGTTCGCCACCGTGAGACCCAAGATGATGCGCAAAACGTCTCTGCTGGCACTCTCGCTTGCAACAACCCGCTACCGAAGGTAAAACGTCTTTTCGCATTGCAAGTTCCGAGTTCTAAGCAAGGTTTATTTCTTATTGACCAATGCGAATAACTTAATATTTCTACCAGTTCGGGCTAGCGATCGCGTATTTGACTTATAAGTCACAATTGGATTTTGAGTCTAATAGGGCAATTTGCTAACGATATTTATAGAATCTTCACGTCGGTTGCCTTCTGGCAGGCAACTGAACCCCGCATGGTGGTGACACGCAGCAGGATCTGACCCGTCACCGCCAACGGGATATCAAAGGCCGTTCTCCGGAGGCCGTGGAGGGTTCGGGCCGCCAGGCAGCACCTTCGAAGGTCCGCTTCTCCGCGGAGTCACTCACGAGCGATGGCCAAACAGCCTCACAGGCTTTGGCTGCACCGATCTGGCGAACGACAGCCTCTTCAATCAGCGAGACCCGCCTGTGGGTGCCAGCGCCCATAGCTCAGACTATCCTCACCCTTGGCCAGAAGCGACCCGGCATCCCCTGTACGACGGGCATGGTGGCGCCACATTCATTTCATGTCTCCTTCGCAGCATCCCGTCCCCTCTGCCCGAAAGGCGAGCCTTCAAACCCGCAAGGCGTTGCTCAACGATCTCGGCTTGCCGCCGGGGACCGCGACGGTCGCCCGGCGGCGGACGCCAGAGAGCGATATCCTGGTCGTTCGGATGACCACACCCGTCCTCCTGCCGGCCGGGCGGCGACCCGACCGCTACCAAGGGTTTCCGGTCGTGTACGAAATCGTGAGGCCGCTGAAGGTTGGCCGCTAGACTGCGCAAAGGTGGTTGGGCCTGTGCCACCCTTGCTGCCGGTCGATCTTTCTCAGCAAGGTTCAAGCTGTCCCCAGGGCGGATGTGGCCCCGGGCAATGGGGAAGGGGGGCGCTGGGTTCACCGGCGCACCCGACGCAGAACGGGCCCGACGAATTCACGGGCTCGCTCCGAGCGAAGGTTTTGCAGGATCGTCTCCAGTTCGCCCGCCACGAGAACACGGCCCAAGCGGCCCTTCGAGCCGCGAACGCGCCAGTATCGCTCAAGATGATGCTCGATTGAGACCGGCCACTCTTCCAGCAGGGCAAGGCCTTTTGAGCGCTCCCGCAGGCCAAGGCCAGCGTCGGACCAGCCTCGCACACGGCCTTCCAGACGGGCTAACCAGTCGATCAGATCAAGGACGTCAGCGACCGGCCACTCCGAAACGGCTTCTGGCAGTCGCTTCCAGACCCCGGCATCCCGCTGAGGCCGGAACAGATTAGCCAGGGACTGCAAGCTCAGCAGGTTGGCCCCTCTGAGCCGGCGAGCGGGAATGCTCGCCAGCCGCAGGCCGCAGGACAGATTGGGGCAGCGCGTGATCTCATGGATGTCGCGCCACCAGAAGGGACATCCGCACTCCGGGCAGCGGTCGTGCAGGACCTCACCCGTCTCCGAATCAGCGGGGAGGCATCGGATCGACCACAGATACCGCTGCCAGGGCTCATGGCCCGCGGCGAGATCCTGCGCCAGCCGGTTGGGTGCAATCCGCATGGCGGCCGTCTCAACCTGATCCCGGTCGAGAATCAGGCCATGATAATGCACCCGCCCCAGGGGCTCGCCGGGGACAGGGCGCATCAAGACGGTCTGCAACGCCCCGTCGGGGATCCCGTTCACACGGGCGAAGGCACGGGCGGCCTCCTCCCGCACCGCGATGGCGGCCAGATGGTCTCCGGGCATGTCGAGCAGTTGGGGAACGAAGGCCCGACCATCGCCGAAGATGGACCCGAACCGAACGGCCACGCTGGGCAGCGTCTCGCCAGGCTGCAAGGGCGCCCGCCACGGCGAGACCGGCAAGTCGTGCCACGATGTACGGGGCGTAGTCATCGGTTCAGTGCCGCCAGATCTTGGGCCTTCTTCAACAAGCCCTCGAGGATCTCGACCGGCACGCCCTTGCGGGGCGGCAACACGGTCAAGAAGGGGTTGACCCGGTCCGGCCAGAGTCGGGCGAAGGCGACGGCCAAGTGCTCCGAGCCAAAGACCATCGTCTTCGGATTAGCTTTCAGGGCCACTTGAGCCGCACCGTAGATCAGATTCATCCTGATCCCGCGGTTGCCGCCGTCGGCGACATGGAATCGCTCCGCCATCATCTCGGAGTTGAGACCGTTAGGATCGAACGGCAAGTCCCAGGCCACGGCAGTCAGAAACTCCACGGCTGCGTCGCGTTGGAGCGGGAGCCCGCGCTCCCGAAGAACCTTGGCCTCAGCTTCGTCCTCAAAGGCGAGATCCGTCAGAGGCAAGCGGGCTCGGATGTGAGTATCGAGCTTCCGGGTGGCGTCGACTGCCGTGAGCAAGACGGGGTCTCCAACCAGAACCAAGGTCCCGATTAGACGGCGCTGGAGGATCCTGCCGATGAGATTGACCACTTCATCGGGCATGCGGCCGTTCGGGCACAGCTGTTCGGCGGCAAGAACCACGATCATTTCGGTCTGACGGGCCTTCACCCATTCGCCGATCAGGCGCAATGCCTCGTACGGATTGGACGACTTCACGAACGCCGGGTGCTCGAGACTTTTGAGAATGGCGAACAGAAGGTTCCGTCCATCGGTTTGGCCGAAGAGATCCGCGCGGGCGACCGTCAGCGTGTCATAGCGAGGTGTTCGCTTGACCTCGAACCGAGCGGCATAGCGCTCAGTCAGCTTCTTCTTTCCGGTCCCGCTCGGGCCCGCCATCACCACCAGATTGCCGCTCGTCCGGCAGTCCTTGCGAAAGCTGTCTAGGGTCATGACGGCGTTGTAGGCCTGATCATCGAAGACGAAGATCTTGTCGGCACGATCCAGACGCTCATCAACCGAAAGCTCGCGGTATGAGTGGTCACGCTCCTCTTCATCCCAGACGAGCTTTGGTGCCGTGAAAGACAGCAAGGGTGGCTGGAAGGTAGAGCGCACGGTTGGAGCTCGTGGAGTTGTCCCGCCGCCACTGGTTGTGGGGGCGGTTTGGCGGGACGGCTTTGCTTGGTTACGGCGACCAAAGGCGCCGGCGGCGAGATCGGCGAATGGGCTTGGAACAGGCTCGGTCACGATGGTCTCCCAATGGCAAAATCCACCGGGGCGCATGGCGTCCCGGTGGGGAGGAGGGCAAGGATCAGCGGTCGAGTTCGGTGAAGGGGTCCCGCGAGCGGCCCTGCGGAGCCGTCGGGGCGGCCTTCACCGGCGTGGCGGGCGTGACGGCCTCGGCCTGATCGTCGGCCTCGAGGTCGTCGTAGGCGACCTCGAGCATGGGTTGGCCCGTCTTGTCGGCCTCGTAGGAGAGCTTGGCCGCCAACAGCCCGAGATCGAGCCTGCCGCCGAGGTGTCGGGCGGCTTTAGCCAAATCGCGCCGGCTGGCCTTCGGGCCGGCATCCAGGAGTCCCAGAATTTCGCTCACCAGCGTGATCGAGGCGCGACCCCAGTCGCCCTTGCGAGGCTTGCGGCCGAGCCGCTTTGCGAGGGGACCCTTGAGCTGATTGTGCGACCACAGGGGCAGGTTCGCGGTATACTCGACCTCGGTGCAGTCCGCCGTGATGAAGCGCATGTGGTCCGGTCGCGGGTCGAACACACGGACGCTGGAGATGTTCGCCGGATCAGCCCGCACCTCAACCAGCGCGTCTACACCGATGGCCGACACCAGTTGAGCCAACTCCCGGGAGTGGTACTGGAAGCCGAAGATCCGGACGCCGTCGTTACGGAGCCGGCGGGTGCGGCGGATGGTGAAGGCCAGGTCGAACTCCTCCTGGCTGCGCTCGAAGCTCGAGCGGACCTGCAGCTGTGGGTTCTTCTTCCGCATCAGGGCGACCCGCTCCATCCCGCGCTCCCAGGCCTCGGCCGGCGAAATACCCCCAAGGCCCGCATGCGGCCGCTGGTGGTACACGTCGACGATCCAGCGCGTGATCGCCCAGTCGAGCTGCTCGATGGTCAGATGCTTGGCGACCTTCTTCTTCCGCCCCGGCTTACGCTTGGCGGCCTTGGGCACATAGCCCGGGATCTTGCGCAGGAGCATCCGCTTCAGGGACCAGAAGAACCGCTCGATGAAGGGCTTCTCGGTTGGGGTGTAGGCATGGGTCTGGTCGAGCTCGACCACGAGGTCCATCAACGCCTCGGCTACGGCATCGGCGAAGAAATCACGGCCACGGTCGGCCCGTACCCGGGCGGTGATCCCGAAGAAGTCGCAGCGGTTCTCGAGCTCCGGATAGGTTTGGTGCAACTCGTGCTTGGGCAACATCGCCTTCTTGAGCACCCGCATGGTCCGCAGCGACGAGGCCGGCTCCATCGACAACTCCCACGCCACGATGACCCGCGTGTGGATGTCGATCACCGCAGTGAACCAGGGATGGCCGATGATGATCTCGACCTCATTCCCGTTGCGGTCTCGCCCCTTGAAGCACACCTCAATCGGAATGCGGGTGTGGTCGATCTCCCACAGCGCATTCGGCACGGTCGGGATCTGCATCTTGCCGCGAGCCTCGAAGATCGCGTTTGCCTCGTAGGTGCCCTCGCGACCGGCCGTGATCTGGTACTCGTTGTAGTTCTTCACGTAGCGGGCGATCGTCGACAGGGCCGGGGGCTTCAGCTCCAGTCGATCCGGGCCATCCTGCTCATCCTCCGTCTCGAGCGCCTTGCGAACCGCCTGCCGAATGTCCTCCAGGGTGGTTCCGGAGACCTGGGCGTAGAGGCCCTCGATGGCATCGAGGAGGTGAGCCAGAACGGCCTCGTTCATGCGGGCAGTCGCCCGCCGCTTGGCACGGGCATGACACATGACGGAGAGCCGCCGGTGGCCGGCCCGCCACCAGCCGTACCACCGGATCAGCGATGCGACAGATGTTGTCTTGAGGCCACGCTCCTCGGCGACCTTCTTGATGAACGGCTCCAACTCCTCGAAAACGAGCGACTTCACCTCGCCGCTGTCACGGGCCTTGTCGAGCTCGATACAGAACCGGGCCTTTCGCATGGCCTCGGCGCGGGTCTTCGGCTCGAAGGCACTGAGCGGCATCGTCAGGAGCGCCACCTTGTTCTTCGGCAGCGTCACCTCGCAGCGGGCCAGGACGAACAGCCGGTTGTCCGCATGCAGCCCGGAGAACTCGTCGAGCGACAGCGGAAAAACCTTGCCGGTTCGCTCGTGCTTCAGCACGATCTCGTCATCGGTGGTTGCGTGCTCGAAGATGAAGTGACTGCCGTCGAGGCGGACGAGCTGGCCCGCCTCGAGATCGACGCCGGCGCTCAAGGTGATCCGCTTGCGGATCTTGTGCTGGGCGATAGTCTTGGTGGGTCGGTTCTTGCGCCCCAGAGCAACGGCGGCGCCGATCGGTGTCAGGTTGGTGGATGCATTGAGATTCATGTCCGGTCTCCTTGGACCTTCGGACGGGAAGGGAAGACCGCTTTGGCAAAGCGAGGCCGTTCACAGATCGGGATCGATCTGCGGCGGGTTGGGATGGAAGCGGCCGGTGGGCGGATCAGGCAGCGCTCACGGCGGGCCGCGGGCTGAACAGGGCCGGGCGTACGCGGTCATGACAGGACGAGCTCCACACGGCTGTGCAGGCCCAAGGGTTCTTTCAACTGAATGCGAACCAGGCGGCGGGGCATCATCGCCAGCACGGTGTCGAACGGATCGACCGGGTCGTGCTTCACGTGCTTGATGCAGGCGCCGAGCGTCGAGACGCCGCCCTTGGCCGCAAGGTGAAGGCGAACGCGCTCGACATCGCCCTCGTCGGGCGTATAGCCACGCTTCGACGCGACGATCCGGACGTTGTCCCAGAAGGATCGGTGGTCGATGCGGTTCACGACCAGCAGCCGGTACTCCAGGCCGCCGCGGGCATAGATGGCCTTGTTCCGGTCCAGCTTCGCTTGAAGGTCAGGATCCTTGACGAAGGCGAGGGCGCTCTTGACCTCCTCCCGGCGATAGAGATCGCCGACGCGGCGGACGAGGAAGTCGGGAACAAAGAACGTCTCGCGTCCGTCCTCACGCTTGAACTCGATCACCTCCGGCTGCTCGATGACATCGAGCACGCTCGGGTTGATGTCGTACCACATCACGGCCAAGGCTTCGTTGTCCGGACCCTCGACATGCAGATCCCGGCCTGCCTTGACGCAGGGCGCCCGCACGGTGCGGTTCAGGGCATTGGGTTTCATGACGTCGCGGACTGGGCGGCCGTCCGGATGCACCCACTGGGTGACGTCCGGCGCCAGCTCCCGCGGGATGCAGGTCGCGTTCAGTTTGTCCAGGTCGATCACCCGCTTCATGGCTTTCAGTCCCGCCCACAAGGGCATGCAATATCGTTCGCACAAGCGGACTTGCGCGTTTACAGGGGATGGCCGGTGGAGGGGGCACGAAGAGACGGGGTCCGGTTCCAAGGGAACCAGATGCGACCTGCGATGTTGGTATCGCAGGCGGCAATAGTCGCCCGGTCCAACAGACGCTGGCCCCCTCCACGGAGCCGGTCCTTTGGTTGGTTCTGGAAGTGCCCTGCCGGGTTTGGAAAATTTCGGGGCAGTGGCACGGATCTCTTCGAGCGCGCGGTCCCGGCCAGGTCCGCGCGTTTCGTTTGTCTAAGGTCTCGGCGGCGCTCGAATAAGCCCTGCGGTCACAGCCATCTCCTTGTTCGGAAATCCTTCGCGGCCCCAAGAATGCAGAGATTCGGGTCGGAGGATTCGGCTGCCAATCCAACTGACAACAAGCCGAGATCGTTGCCGCGCTGTCTTGTGACGTTTCCTATTTTTTGGTGTTATGCGACTAGGAACGAGCGCAGAAACGCCAACGGCAAGAACATCATGAGCGCCATGTTTTGAGCGGCACATCAGCATTGGGCAGGCTGAAAATATTTGTGGCCGTCCAAAGGATTGGTTTGCCATTTCAGATCTCCCGGAGTTTCGCGGCCCGATTTCGCGCCTTGCCAAAGTCCATTGCGGGTCGTGCACGGCGGGCCCGCTTCCAAGGCGGATGGGCCGCCATGAGCGCGAGCACGTCATCGCCGGTGAGCAGGCGCTCCTGGATCAGGGCGTCGGCGACAGCGGCGATCGCGTTGGCGTGGTGTTCGACCAAGGTCATCGCCCGATTGAGCAGACGCACCAGGTCGGCCTCAACGACGTCCCGCAGGTCGGCATCGTGAGCGAGAGCCTGCGCCACCTCATCCGGCGAGCCGCGGAAGACAAGAGACGGACCAAGGCCCAGGGACCCGTGAATCTTGGCGAGTATCTGCGTTGCGAAACCGAGATCTGACGACCAGCAGCCACCAGCCCCCGCATTGGCGCCAGATCCGGCCAGATCCGCTGCCCGGCCCGCAAGGGCACCGATGACCTCCAGCTCCAATGTCGCCCGTGTGGGGATCGGATCCCGGCTGGCGACGACAGATGTTGATCCGCCGGTTGATCCCATTGCGTGCAGAGTGACGGCCTCGACCTCGAGACCAAGGGCGGTGGCGACGACGGCGTGGGCTGCCTCGTGAATGGCACAGCGGGCCAGCACATCCGGCGAACGGGTCTCGGGCGGAAGGATCACGAACTCCAGATCGGCAAGAGTCAGCGGACCGCCCTTGTCCCGTGCCTGTTGCCGGGCATCGCGGACGTAGCGGGCGATGTCGGCACCCGTCTGGCCATGAATTGCGTGCACAATCCTTGTGAGATCGGCGTCGGCCAGGTCACCGCGGAGATGAGCCCGCAGGATGCCCTCCCGGCTTGCAGCGTCGGGAAGTGAAATGGTGACGGCCGTATCCAGCCGCCCCGAACGCTTGAGCGCGGGATCCACGATCTCGGGGTGATTGCAGGCGCCGATCAGGATCGTGCCGGCCGGCAGGCAGTCGACAAGGGTGAGAACTCCGTTCACGAAGCTCGTCCACCACGCCCTGCTGTTCCTGTCGCCAATCCGTCGGTCGACGATGCTGTCGACCTCGTCCCACATCAGGATGCCGGGTCGCTCCTTGAGCGCAGCGGCGCTGGCACGGGCCGCGTTGAGGACGTCGTCGAGATGGCCGTCGCCCGAGGACAGCCACTCGCCGACGCTCGTGATCACGAGAGGCACGCCCGCGGTCTTGGCAAGGCTTCGGCAATAGATGCTCTTGCCGACCCCCGGTGGCCCGGAGAGCAGAATGCCCCGTGGCAGGCTCGCGAGCGTGATGTCAGGGTGACCGGACCGGAGCCGGTCGATGTCGCGGGCGAGCGCCAGCCCCCAATCCTGGGCCGCACCGTAGCCGTGCATCCGATCGAGCGGAGGCACATCATCGCCTGGGGCAGCTGAACGGGCCCGCCGGATCTCTCTGAGGCGCAGGATGCAGTCGGCGGGTGAGGAACCCCGACGGATACAGGTGGCCAGATCGTCAAGATCGAAGCCGCCCAATCCCGCCAAAGAGCCGGGATCCGGCTGCTGACCGGTCACGCATGCGATGACCTGTTGCAGCAACTGCTCCGTGGGACGGGCCACGACAACCTGGTAGTCGGGGGTATGGGCGAGGATCTCCGGCAGGGCGCTGGCAGACCCGACACTGATGCCGACCAGACCATGGCTCCTCGAGAGCGCCTCTGCGGCTCGTGCCTGATCCTCTCGACGGAGCTTGGACGTCGGGCTGGCTCGGCGAACGATAAAGGCAGGCTCAATGTCGCGAGGTCGGACGGGTGAGCCCGCGATCTCGAAGCGAGCCGCCGACACCAACGCGGTGATGCGATCCTGAACCGGATCACACCAGGATTCCGAAGGCACCGTGATCGCCACCGCGGCGGGCTTGCGGCGGGCAAGGGCGTCGATCAGCCCATCCGGCAACACGGCGTCGAGGCAGAGCTCAACCGTGACGAGATCGGCACGCAGTGCGGATGATGACGGGTCATCCGGAGCATCATCGAAGGGAATATCGGAAATATCGGCAGGGGCATTGTCGGTCATGGATCGTCTCGCGGCAGCCCGCGAGCGATCCACGCCGGTTATCTCAACGGCGTCGCTTCGTGGGCGGGAAACAGGGCAGGGTGGGTTCGTGGCATTCCATGGGGGAGTGTCATTCCGGGCAGGTGCGCTTTCGCCGGCGCACGGGAGCTTCAGGGACGATGCCGTTGGCAATCTCGACTTCGATCAGGCCTTCGCAGACCAGAGCGAGCACGGCGGCCACGCCATCCACGGAGGCCGTTGCGAGGCCCGCCGCCTCGACCAGCGGCAGAGAGCCGACTTCGTCGAGGACATGCAGGATGCGGACCCGGTCGCCGGCCGGGACGAGCCGGCGGCGGCAGTCATGGATCAGGCGGGCAGCCAAGAAGGGCAGGCCGGATCGAAGGGTGCTGGCGGTCTCGACGCGGTACGCAATCCCCTGCTCCGCCGCCGCTCGCTCGACGTGGGCCAAATGCTCCAGGGTTGGCGGGTAAGTCGAGATGACGATGTCGACGAGAGATCGGCCCTCATCCGTATCGACCCGGTAATCCGGCGTGTGTTGCAGGCTGTCCCACAGAGCGATCGAGCTGTCCGCCTCGGCCACCGCGACCACCCGCGGATCGAACTCGCAGACCATCAGGAAGTCGACGTGCAGGGCCGTCTTCGCATCAAGGGGACCGGGGGCCTTGGTCAGCTTGAAGGGAAGGCGTCGGCGGGGGGATTGTTGTCCGGTAACGGTACTCGAAAGCAGGACCATGGCACCACTCATACAGGGCGCCTCAGGCCGAGTGCGCCGTGACTTAAGGTTGGATGAAGCGGGTCCGTTTGCGGGCGCGACCCACCGCCGGCCGTTCCAGGCCGTCCATCCGTTCTCGTTTGTGCCGCGTCGTGTTCATGGCTTAAGGAGAGAACAAAATAGGAACCGAGTCAACAGCCAAGTTTCGGATTCTGCGACTCCCAAAAGGGGTAGTCGGGTGATGGCGTCAGAAATCGATCAAGCCGTTGAAATCGGGATCACCGAGAGCACGAGCTGCCTGCTCGTGTCGACCCAAGGATTATTCCACTTTCCTAGCTTTTGAGCCTCAAATCCTTGTTCAAGAAGCAGCCGCGCTGTTTAAAATTCCTATCTGTGAGATCAAATGACAGCCAGATCAAAACCAGAACAGGGGGCGCCCATGAAATTGACCAAGGTTCAGGTCACGAATTTCCGCAGCATCGAGGACACAGGCGAATTTGCGATTGGTGACGTCACATGCTTGGTCGGCAAGAACGAGTCCGGCAAGACGACTGTTCTACAAGCGATCGAGCGCCTGAACCCAGTCGACACCGAGCGGAAAGTCTACAACAAACTGCAGGATTATCCCCGTCGGCACTGGTCGGAGTACGACGAGCGGCACTCTGACGGCGAGGCCACAGTCATCGTTGCGAAATGGCTGCTTGATGATAACGATGTCGCCGCAGTTGAGGCGCTTCTCGGGCCCGGGTGCCTTAAGTCCAAAGAGGTGACGACTGAGAAATCCTACGAACAGACTAGTAAAAATTGGACGGTGCCTTTGGACGAAGCCAAGGTCGCAGAAAACCTTTGGCAAGCGGCCGGCGGAGGAGCCACTGAGCATCCATATTCCCGGGTGAGCGATCTTCTCGCCTACTTGGATGGGCTGACCGAAAGAACACCGGCTCAAGATGACGTCCTGCGCCGGATTAAGGCCTTTCGTGACCATAGACCGCTTCTTGCAGCTATCGACGTCCTGGCAGAAAGATGCCCTGAGTTCCTGTACTTCGCCAACTATTCGAGGATGGCCGGCGACGTTGCGATCGATGCTCTGAACGCCAAGCGGGCGGGGCGCAATCCGGCCGAACCGCTGTCCGAGGGCGAACTCCTCTTCGAGCAGTTCCTGGAGTATGCGGGCACATCCCTCAAGGAACTACAGGAAGCAAAGAAGTATGAGGAGCTGACCGCCCGCCTGGAGTCGGCCTCCAACAAGATCACAGACCGGGTCTTCGACTACTGGTCCCAGAACCAGTATCTGGCGATCCGGGTTGCGGTCGATCAGGCGCGTCCGGAAGATCCTGCCCCCTTCAACAGCGGCACGATTGTCCGTGCTCGCGTCTACAATGATCTGCACAAGGTCACGGTTCCGTTCAATGAGCGGTCAGCGGGCTTTGTCTGGTTCTTCTCCTTCCTGGTCGCCTTTGCGCAGGTCAAGAAGAAGCACGGTAACGTCATTATCCTGCTCGACGAGCCGGGCCACGGGCTCCACGGCAAGGCCCAAGCCGACTTGCTCCGGTTTATCGATGAGAAGCTGCGCCCGAACCATCAGGTCATCTACAGCACCCATTCGCCGTTCATGGTTCCGGCCGACAAGCTCGAGTCCGTGCGGATCGTGGAGGATAAGGTCGAAGGCGTTGGCACCTTCCGTCCCAAGGTGCTTGGCACCAAAGTGTCAGAGCAGTTCCTGAGCTCCGATGCGGATGCGGTTTTTCCGCTGCAAGCCGCCCTCGGGTACGAGATCACGCAGACTCTCTTCGTTGGCAAGGACACCCTGCTGGTCGAGGGGCCTTCGGACATCCTCTACTTGCAGGCGGCTTCGGAGGCGCTGAAGAAGAGGGGGAATGCCGGGCTGAGCGACCGCTGGACGATTTGCCCGTCCGGCGGGGTCGATAAGGTTTGGCCCTTCGTGTCCCTGTTTGCAGGCAAGCACCTCCACGTGGCAGTCCTCACCGACGTGGCTCAAGGGACGAAGAAGAACATCGACCGGCTTCGCAACTCCAGCCTTCTAGCGGCAAGCAACGTGATGACGGTCGCTGAGTTCGTATCAAAGCCCGAATCCGATATCGAAGATTTCTTCGAGGAACCCGTCTGGGCCGACATCGTAAACGGGACCTACGGGCTGAAAGGTGCCGATGCGCTCAAAGCGAAGGCCCTGACTCCCGAGGGAGCACCCGTCCGGATCCTTGCCCCTACCGAGGAGCATTTCAGGTTGCGTCCGTCCTTGCCCGAGTTCAGCCATTTCACGCCGTCGGCTTGGCTGATCCGCAATCCTGCCCTTCTTGAGAAGAAGGACGAGGCGGTCGAGCGATCCCTCGATCGCTTCCAGGCCCTGTTCGATCGGCTCAACGCCCTTCTTCGTTGATCGCAAGACGCAGCCACCCTCCCAGATCACGCCAGAATGTCCCACAGCTTGTGGGACATTTACAAAGGGCAGGGGCGCTCCAGGTGAGAACGGCACCATCCTAATTTGCCAACAGGCTGTTGGTAAATTGGATTTGGGCTGGATCTCGCTCCGGTACCGAAGAGGCCCCCTCTTTACGGCCACGCTTGTTCGTGTTTTGTTCTGACACGTACTTGAGTGTGTCACGATGTCGAGACTCCTTGCGCCCACTATAGCTTGTCCCGGAGGCGGCCGCCCGGCGACGGTTTTCCCGACCCGGACAGTCTCCGCAGATTTGGCCGTCGAAGCGCGGGCTTGGCTCAACGGCTTGGCCGAACAGGGCAAGGCTGAGAATACGCTCGCCGCTTATGGACGCGATATTTGGTATACCCTCAACGAACTCGCCGTTGTTGCCGACCAACGCCTTGCCCTCGGTGATTTGGCGCGACTCGGTCAGCCTGAGATCGATGGCCTAGTGGCAGCTTGGCGAGGTGGTGGGGCGACCACCTCGACGATCCTCCGGCGTCTGTCGGCCCTTCGCAGTTTTGCTCGGTATGTCACCGATGCCGGCCTTGCCGATGGGAAAGGAATTTTGGCGGCCGTGCTGCCACAGGCGGAGAAAGCCGCTGGAACCGGCTGTGGCAGCACGGCCTTCCGGCGTCTTGTTGACCTACAGCCGGGGAGGGGGCCCAATCCCACCTGGACCGATTTGCGGGATTTGGCGCTCGTGCTTCTGCAGTCCGAGACCGGCATGACGACGGGCGAGATCGTCGCCCTCGATCTGTCCGACCGCCCTACCCCCGAGCGGCCGATCATCCCGATCCGGAAAACCCATCTCGCCAAACGCGATCTTGCCGTGTCCGAGACGACGATTCAGGCCTTGGGTCGCTATCTTGAGGCCCGTCCGGGCACTCCCCAACCCGGCGATCCGCTGTTCATGGGAGCCCGAGGCGACCGCCTCAAGCCAAGGTTAGTCCAGCTCAGCCTGCAGGACATTCGCGGGGTCGCTGGCCTCCGGGAGCAGCTGACGGTTCGCGCCGTCCGACATGCTCTGGCTGAGCGGATGAAGGCTGAAGGGCAGTCGGTTGAAGCCGTGGCCCGTCAGCTTGGTCTCTCTGTGACAGCCGCGGCACGCTATTTTGGCACCGACAAACGGCGCAAATCGGCCGGTGTTCGACCCCTTAAAGGGTGACATTGCTCGAGAGTGGCCCGACGGTCCGCCATAGAGACGCTCACCGGGACGACGGCCACGGCCTCCAGCTTGGCGCGCCCGCTGGCGGCCCTGGCAACATCGAGATCGGCGACCTCACCGATCTCTCGTGCGACGTTGCGGCCAAGGGCTGCAATCGTCAACTCGCCTCGCAGGCCCGCCCGGCGCATGAGCTTTTTTGTGAGCCGCGATGATGCGATGTCGACCCGGGTCAGAGGTTTGTTGATGTCCGTGCGCTGATGAAACAGATAGCCAGGGCCACCCGGATGGCGGCGGCCGGTCACCTCCAGGTAGAGGAGGAAATGCCGCCAAGTGTCCGGGCTTAAGGGCAGGGTGCGCTCATCGGCGGTGCCATGGCCAACGTGAACGGAACAGGTCGCAGGGTCAAAGTCGGCGAGGGTGAGGTTCAATAATTCCGTCGGCCGAACACCTGCGTCCGAGGCGAGATCGATGATCAGCTGAAGTCGGCAGGCGGCGCGATGGTAGATCGGATATCGCCGCGTTTCCACGACAGACGCTGCGGCCGCGTCCTTCAAGCGCTCAAGCTCGGCTTGTGTGGGCGGCGGTATCCTCGTCAACGTTGTGATTTTGAAGGAGGTCGCCGGGTTTCGATCCAAGTACCCTTGTGCCCGGCACCACTCGTAGAAACGGCGAACGCGCCACATAACGTGGTCGACTTGCCTCTTTGTCTTCCGGGTTGTCAGCGAATAGTGCCGAAAATCCACGAGATCGGTCGTGCTGGCGTGAAGAAGCGCCACATCGCGGGCCGCCAGGAATCGCCGAAGCGGCCGCAGGACATAAACCGCATTGGCGGCACTAGCCTGCGTAAGGCTTGCGAGGTACGTTTCGACCAGTTGCTCCTCAGTCATGCTCTGTCGCTTTGCCCTGTCGATCGACGCTGGCTGGCACGGCCCGACGGATTGAGGGTTCAATCCTGATGTCAATCCACAATGGGTTTTGGTGTAGGATGCCGCGTCAGCAACACCGCAGTCTCGATAATTTCCTTGCCGCCGACGCTTTCGAGGCTTTCCACGCCGTCGACTTGGCGGCCCCTAAGGTCCTGACCCTGAGGGTCCGATCGTTCCTCGCATGGCTTGCTTGCAAGCAGGGCCACCCCCTTGACCTCGCCCGGATAAGGGCCATCGACCAAGCCGAGGTTGAACGGTTTTGCGAAGCAACGGGCCTTGAGGAAGGGCAGAAATCATCCCTGATCGACGGTTTGAGAAAACTGGCCCGCAGCCTTTATGAAGCTCGTGGCGTGACCGCTTTGGGCTTGGAGACGCTCAAACGTCCACGGCGTGGCCAAAAAGCCAGGAACATCCTGTCGGTTGAGGATGCCGAGAAAATCCTTGGTTGGATCCCCAAACTCGAGCGGATAACGGACAAACGGGATACGGCGATGTTTGCGTTGATGTACGGCGTGGGAGCAAGTCCCTCCGAGTTGCTTTGCGCCATCCGATCCGATTACGTGAGAGAGCCTGAGCCCACCATCCAATTACGCAACACTCGCAATAAACGGACGCGGATCGTGCCTCTATTTCCGCTGCTGGTCGCCTTTCTAGAGGAATACCTGACGGATTGGCCCGACCTTCCACCAAATGCGCCATTGTTTCCGACCCGGGCGGGCGAGCCGCTCAGAGACACGGCGGTCCTGAAGGCATCACTGGAGAGACGAACGTGGGCCCTCGGCATTGGATTTCCTGTCCGTCTCCTTGATCTCCGCGAAGCCTTCATAGCCCACATGCGGGATCGGGGAGCCCCGCGGGTTGTCCTGCAGGCGCTGCTCGGCTTGCGCAGCCCGGATAACACAGACCCGGTTGGGCGCAGGCTTTGGATGACAAAGAGACGAGCCTGACGATGGGCGAATGCGGTTTGCCGCTTAGGCAAAGAGCAGGGCACTTAAACTCATTTTCGCCTTGCATGGATTGGTTTAAGCGAAAACCCAGCGCTGTTTGAATCGAAATTCGCAGGGGAGCGCGGTTCCCCGAATATCAAATTCGCATAAGATATATTATGGAACTTAAATTGAGAGGCGGGCGTAGGCAGATCGTTACCTGATCCAGGTCCTGGCCCTGAGCCATCGTTCGGCCGGTCCCGCGACTACGGTCGTCAGAACCACGATGGCCGCGCCGAGGCAGAGAGATAGCGACGGAACTTCTCCGAAGTACAGCCAGCCTGCGAAGCCTGAGAAGATGATCGACAGGTATCCTATGGGGGCCAGGAGCCGCGCCTCCTGCTTCTGGTACGCCTGGAGCCAGCAATATTGCCCCAGCTGCGCCAGGACGCCGACGAGGACGATGTTCGGTGCTTCGGTCCAGGGTATCGGTCTCCAGACAATAGCGGCCGGGATCGAGGTCAAGATGGTCAGGCCGACCGTATAGAACAGCATGAGCACTACGGTATTCTCCCCGGCAAGGCGCCTGGTCTGGACGACGGCAAGCGAGCCGAAGAACACCGATCCGAAGGCTGCGACCAGCCCTAAATTCCAGGGAATCGCATCTGGGCGCACCATGATGACGACGCCGGCAAAACCAAGCGCCGCAAGCACATAGCGCACCCGGCTGACGCTCTCACCGAGCATGAGCGCGGCCATCGCCAGCAGCACGAGGGGCCGGGTGAAACCGATTGCCGTTACCAGCGCCAGAGGCAGAGCCGCAAAGGCGGCAAAGTTGAACGTCAGGGCGATTGAATTGAACCCGATCCGTGCCAGGTGGCCGCGAATATTCGACAGGTTCGTCAGCTTGGCACGGTGACGCCAAACGAGCGGCGCGACCGAGACGAAGCCGACAATCGAGCGTAGAAATACGAGCTGGACGGCCGGATAGGTTTCACCCTCGGCCTTGACGATGGCCTGCATCGTCGTGACCAGGACCATATCCAGCAGAAGCCATCCTGTGCTTTTCCAGAGAGGCACAGGAGACTGAGATCGAGCGGCGTCTAGCTCAGCTGACATGCTCTTTTGAGGCGGGCTGAACCAGGTTCGCCAGGAGGCGGAATGCGCCCGGAACCAGTTTGTCCAGTTGGTGATGCAGCACGAGCGCCACGTGGGTATGGCGGCCCCGCCCGATCGGGGCCGAGAGCAGCGCGCCTTTGAGCGGATTCTCGCCCGGGTCGTTCAAGGCGATCAACTCCTCATAGGCAGGGTCATAGTCCGCAGCGAAATAAAGTCCCCTCTCCTTGTCCCAGCCATCCCAATCCGCAGCCGCGATTTGGTTGGGATATCGAAGCAGAGGATGATCCGGCTTTAGCACCGTTACCGGTGCCGCGGGGTCGGTCACGCGCCACCGAAGAGACGGCGATCCGATTTTCAGGTGGCGTGGCGGCGTATGGTCGGGATCCCAGCCGTCGGTCGGGCGGTGATAGAGAGTCACCAGATGGCCGCCCTCCTCCACGAACCGATGCAAGCGCTCCGTCGCGGCCTGAAGATCGCGCCTGAGCCCGAAGGCGAAGAGACCGATGACGATGGTCGTGAATTCCGAGAGAGAACCCGTCTTCAGCTCGGCCTCTCCGAGATCCGTCACATTGAGGCCGAGGCGGCGCATATGAGCACCGACATTGTCGCTTCCGCCTCCCACATAGCCGATGCGGGCATTGGCGGGCAAAGCCACATCGAGCGTCAGGATCTTAAGCTCCGTCGGGGCAATGAAAGGCGCCGGCCGGATATGAGGATACGACACGATCTCGACACGGCTTGCCGGTCTACCGTCAATGATCGGAACGAGCGTCGAAATCCCGGTCGGAGCCTGTGGAGGCGGCGTGACGATCCAGTTGCCTTTTTCCCCCGGTTGGACTTCCCACCCCTCCGGCGGCAGCCACCCGGTCGGACCTGCCCCAACGGCCCGAACCTGGATTCCTGTGGAGGCCTCGCCTGAACGGATGATCGCCATGGCAGGTTCGAGCGTCAGAGACTGCGCAGGACCTATCGCCAGAGGGACCTCGGGATCTATGTCGACCGCGATGGAGCGGTCCCCTGCCCTCCCCGAAACACGAAGTCCAACGGGTCCGTTGCCGCCCAAGGAATTGAAGGCCTCGGCGTAGTTGCCCGTATGGGGTGCCGAGGCTGGAATTCTGATCGCATACTGGACGTGCCCGGCTTTTTCGGTGAGGACCGAGCAATCCATTCCCTCTTGAAGGCGTGGCTTGACTGTGGCGTCCACAAGGCCAGGCTCATTCATATGAACGTCCAGGGTCACCTCCGCGCCCGGATGGGAAGACCCTGTGAAAACGGCTCGCACCCTGTCGGCTTTCGCTTCGAAGAGAGCCGCATCGATCTCCCGCAGCTTGCGATCCAGGCGGTGGCCGAACCGTTCGAAAGCGTGTAGGTCCAAGCCATTCTTCGCATCCTCGATCCGCCCGGCGGCCTGAATAAGGCTCCCGCTGATCTTCCTACGGTCCGGAAAGTCCGATCTGGCAGTATCAATATGTTCCTGCGCCTCCCGCAGGGCTGCTGCCACATCCGCGGCCACGCCCAACTCGGCAAGGTCGGCCAGGGTTGCAGGAAGATGCTCCCGGATATCCTTCTCGCGTTCGGAAGAACCACTCGCCCGGAGCTTCAGGTGAAGCTCCCACTGGTCGCTCGGATCGTCGCGCCATAGCCCCATGCCTTGGGAGGCATGCGCGGCGCGAGACCACTCACCGAGCTGCCGATACGCCAGGCCCGTCACTTCATCGCGCCCATCTGTCTCGATGCGAAGGGTGACGGGCGGTGGCGGCACCTCGTCGTCATAGGCGTAGCCTGCTCCCGACCATGCCGGAAGGTAGAATTTTGAAACGTGCCAGGGTCGAAGGCCCAACGCGCCGTGCTCCGGAAACGCCGAGGGATCAGCGGCCAGCATGAAGGCTCTCTCGGCCGCTCGTGTCATCGCGCGGTGGTGGCCATGTTGCCCCGGCACATCCAGGAAGGTCGGAATGACGATGTCGGGCCGGTACTGCCGATAGGCCCGGACAAGCCGCTCGACGATGCGCTCTTCACCCCATCGCCGGAGCGTGTCGTCCCCGCCTTTCGAGAAGCCGAAATCGTGGACTGGATCGTCCGGCCCATGACCGAGCCACGCCACATCGGCATCAATCCGTCGCGCCGCCTCCTCCATTTCGGCGGTCCTGAGCACGCCGAGGGCCCCTCCCCGCTCCGGGCCGAGGGCGTTCTGGCCGCCCTCCCCTCGTGTGGAGCACGCCACGACGATGCGCATCCCATAGGCGAACCTCAAGGCTGCGAGCAGGCCGTTGGCCTCGTCATCCGGGTGCGCTCCCGTGTTCATAACAGTCAGGACGGATGACAGACGGCTTAACGCACGATGCAGGCGGACAAGTGCCGGCTGGTGGACGGCTCGGGCAAGACGGGTGTGGTCATCCAACAAGGGAGGTTTCCTCCTGCGACAGGTCCCGCTGGGCCGCTTGGGCGGTGTCGAGACGAGGCGTCATTGCTTCCAGGATCGGCAAGGCAGCGGCACCGAGTGCAGCCGTAAGCCGCCCCGTCCGCCCGTGGATCAGGCGTGCCTCGTTCCGGTTTCGGCGGCGCGCGACCGACAGGGGCAAGGGCTGCATCGCTTGGGTCAGATCGTCGAGAAGCCCCGGCGGAAGGGCACCACCGAGCACGACGGCTTCGGGATCGAAGAGATTTTCCAACATGGCGACCTGGGGGGCCAGATATCCGGCCGCTTCCTGAATCCACGCCTCGATGACGGGATGCCCCTCGCGGTGAAGCTGTTCGAGGCGCACGTAATCGGGAGCCTCGACTCCCGCCTCGGACAACCTCTCGTCGAGAGCATGGACAGACGCATAGGCCTCGAGGCAACCGTGCTGGCCGCACGAGCAGAGGCGTCCGCCCTTCTCGACCAGCACGTGGCCGATTTCGCCAGCATTGCCATTCGCCCCGCGATAGGGGCGTCCATCGATCATAATGCCCAGGCCCAGCCCCTGGCCGAAATAGATCAGGCAGAAGTTCTTCAAATCTTTGGCCGCGCCGTGAAGGCGCTCGCCTACCGCTGCGGCCGTAGCGTCATTCTCGATGGTGACGGGCGCTCCCAACATGTGCCCGATTCGGGAGGCCGCGTCGAAATCGAGCCATCCCGACAGCGTCGTCGGCCCAACAGACGTCATTCCCTCGACATTGAACGGGCCTGGCATCACGACGCCGATACCAAGGAGCTGCGGCGCGGAAGGCTTGAGCTGCGCCTGCGCGGCTTCGATCTCGGCCCTGATGACAGGGAGCACAGCGTCGGGATCATTTCTCTGAAGCGGCACCGTCCGCTGTGCGCGGACGCGACCTCCAATATCCACCAGAAGCGTGGAGATGTGGTCCGCAGCAATCTCGACCCCTGCCGTCATGCCGCCATCTGGGTTGACGGCGAACTGGATCGGCGGCTGGCCGCGCCCTGCCCTTAGCCGGCCGGTTCGGATGAGCAGCCCGTCGGCAACGAGCTCCTCGACGATGTTGGAGACCGCCTGCGTGCTCAAATGGGCGTGACGCGAAATCTCCATGCGTCCCAAGGGCCCGAGCTGGCGCACGACATCCAGCACCACACGCCGGTTATGGGACCGGTTGCGCTCCGGATTGCTTCCAATGGTCGACCGTGCTCCGGACTTGGATTTCGTCGGCATCTCCAACACCCCACTTTGCAACGATGACCCGACGCAATGAATAACTCAAGTGGATTATCTTATTGACAGACGCTTAACTCTGGGGAAGCCTTGGGGCCGGAACGGTCCTGAAGGCCGCCATCCGTGAAAATTCGGCGCCTCGCGCCAGAATAAGGGAGAGGGATATGCGTTTTCGTCACCTGCTTGCGAGCGTCGCCATCGGCTTCGCTACACTGGCCACGACCGGCGCCAAGGCCGTCGAAATCGAGTACTGGCAGTACGTTTTCGACACCCGCGTCAAGGCGATGAACCAGCTGATCGCCAAGTTCCAGGAGGCCAATCCGGATATCAAGGTCAAGCAGACCACCTTCCCTTACGCGGACTACCAGACGAAGGTGGCCGCCGCGATCCTGGCTGGCCAGGGCCCGGACGTGGTGCAGCTCTTCTACGGATGGACCGACAACTTCATAGCCGGAAAGATGATCCGGCCTCTGCGCGCAGAGGCGTTCCCGGCGGCAGATATCGAGCGCGATTTCTTCCCGATCGTGAAGGCAATGAAGCGCGGGAACGACTATTACGGCCTTCCGACCGCCGTGCGTTCCCTGGCTCTCTTCTACAACAAGAAAGCCTTCAAGGATGCGGGTCTCGATCCTAACAACCCGCCCAAGAACCTCGACGAACTCGTCGCCGCAGCCGAAAAAACGACCAAGCGCGATGGCAGCGGCAACATCGTTTCGGCCGGCATCACCCTCGACATGGCCGGACAGGATCACCAATGGTGGCGCGAGGTGCTCGTTCGCCAGTTCGGCGGCACGCCCTACACGGATGAGGATACAAAGGTCACCTATAACGACGATGCTGGCCTGAAGGCGCTCACCTTCTATACGGACCTCCAGAAGAAGCATAAGGTCGGCCAAGTCGGCTTCATGGATGAAGGGCAGGCTGCCTTCCGCGCTGGCCTCGCGGCCATGACCATCGACGGAACCTTCCGCCTTGGCTCGTTCAACACGATTAAGGGCTTCGAGTGGGGCGTGACAGAGCTTCCGGCAAATGCCGAGGGCCTGCGCAGCAACTACGCCAGCTACTTTGCCAACGCGATCACCACGAAGGCCGAGGGCGAGAAGCTCGCTGCCGCTGAGAAGTTCCTCGCCTATGTTTCCTCGCCCGAAGCCATGAAGATCTGGTTGGAGGTTGTGGGCGAACTGCCGGCGCGCCGTGCTGCTGCTCTGACGCCTGAGAACACCGGGCACCCAATCTATGGTCCGTTCCTCAAGGGCCTGGACTATGCCCACACTACGCTGTTCAAGGACGAGGCCGCCCAGCGGCAGGTCGCCATCGACATGGTCAATCGCGTCCTGATCAATGGTGACGACCCGAAGGCGTCTCTTGCCAAGGCCGCTCAAGACGAGCAGGCGATCATCGATCGCGCCAAGCGCTAAGACAAGCCCGCGAGGATCGTACCGATGTCCGCTGTCACACATCGAGAGGCCGCCCCAGGCGGCCTCTGGTCAAGGATGAGCCTCGGCCAGAAGCAGGTGATATGGGCTTGGGGGTTCCTCGCGGTTCCGCTCGCCTTCTATGCGGTGATCCGCTTCTGGCCGACTTTCCAGGCCTTTTATCTCTCGGTCACGGACTGGAGCATCACGCGGCCTGCCTCCTTCATCGGATTGGAGAACTATAAGAGGCTGTTTGCGGATCCCCTCTTCTGGCAGGTGTTCCGCAACACCTTCATGTATCTGATCCTCGGCACGCCGATCAGCCTGCTGATATCGTTCACGGTTGCCTATTATCTGGACCGGGTGCGGTTCATGCACTCGTTCATCCGTGCCCTGTATTTTCTGCCGTTTCTTACCACCGCGGCGGCCATGGCCTGGGTGTGGCGCTGGTTTTACCAGCCGGTTCCCATCGGCGTGATCAACGACATGCTTGCGAGCTTCGGCATACCGCAGCAGCCCTTCCTGCGCTCGACCACGCAAGCGCTGCCGGCCGTACTTGCGCCAGCGGTCTGGGCGGGCCTCGGCTTCCAGATCATCATCTTCCTCGCCGGGCTGCGGGCGATCCCCGTGACCTATTATGAGGCCGCCCGCATCGACGGCCTTTCGGAAGGTGCGATCCTGCGGAAAATCACGCTTCCGCTGCTCAAGCCAACCCTGGTCTTCCTGGTCGTGTTCTCGTCGATCGGGTTCCTGCGCATCTTCGATCAGGTCTACAATATCAACACGAACGATCCCGGTGGGCCGCTGAATTCCACGAAGCCTCTCGTGCTGATGATCTACCAGACGGCCTTCAGCTCCTACGAGATGGGATATGCGGCCGCTCAGACTGTCGTTCTTTTCCTGATCCTGCTCGTGATCTCCCTTGTCCAACTGCGCCTCATGAGAGACCGCTGATGAGTGCTGCTGCATCTTCCCATGGTCTGCCTATGTCACGGATCCGACCCGGACGGATCATCGCCTGGACGCTCCTGTTCCTCGGCGGCGTCGTCATGGTCACGCCCCTCCTTTTCATGCTTTCGACCTCCCTCAAGGACGCTTCTCAGGTTTACGACCTGCGCGTGATCCCACAGGCGCCAACGCTCGACAATTACTTCGAAATCCTGAGCGACGGACGCTTCACGCGCTGGTTCGTCAATTCGATGATCGTAGCGGTGATCGTTACGGTTTCGAACGTCTTCTTCGACAGCTTAGTCGGTTACACGCTGGCGAAATTCCGCTTCCGGGGCAGGTACATCGTCTTCATTGCGATCCTGTCCACGCTGATGATCCCGACCGAGATGCTGGTTCTGCCCTGGTACCTCATGGCAAGCCAGTTCGGCTGGCTGGACAGCTATTGGGGCATCATGTTCCCGGGCATGATGACGGCGTTCGGCACCTTCCTGATGAAGCAGTTCTTCGAGGGAGTTCCGGACGACTTCCTGGAGGCCGCCAGGATCGACGGGCTGAACGAATTCACCATCTGGTGGAAGATCGCCATGCCGCTCGTCACCCCTGCCCTATCGGCGCTTGCGATCTTCACATTTCTCGGCAACTGGACGGCCTTTTTCTGGCCGCTCATCGTGACCACGAGCGCTGACCTCTACACCCTTCCGGTCGGCCTCTCGAGCTTCGCGGTCGAACAATCCATCCAGTGGGAAAAGATCATGACGGGCGCGAGCATCGCGACCCTCCCCACCCTCGTCATCTTTCTCCTTCTCCAGCGCTACATCGTCCGAGGCGTGATGCTGGCCGGACTTAAAGGCTGAAGCCCATGACCTCAGACACCTCCGTCTTCCCAGATCCCGTCTACAAGGACACCGTCCTTCGTCCGCTCTTTGATGGGGCGAAGAACCACCACGTCGAAGGGTTCCGGCTGATAGACCGCGCCCATCTCGTCATGCTGTACGAGACCGGCATCCTGACCATTGAACAGGCCAGCCCCATCGCCCAGGCCCTTGAGGCCATCGATCGTGAGATCGACGTTGGTTCCTTGACTTACACGGGTGAGGTCGAGGATTTTTTCTTCCTGATCGAGAAGGAACTCCGCACACGCCTAGGACCGGACCTTGCGGGACGCCTCCACACGGCACGTTCCCGCAACGACATTGATCACACCCTGTTCAAGCTCGGCCTCAAGCACCGGATTGATCCTCTTCTGGAGCGTCTGGTCGCGCTGGCCGAAACGCTGGCATCCGTGGCAGAGCGGGAAAGTGGCACGCTCATCGTCGCGTACACGCACGGTCAGCCGGCACAGCCGACTGTATTCGGCCATTACCTGTCCGCCGTTCTGGAGACTCTGCTGCGCGACATCGCTCGCCTCGAGGCCGCTCGCGACATCGTAGACCGCAGCCCCATGGGAGCGGCTGCCATCACGACAAGCGGCTTCCCGATTGATCGGGAGCTGATGTCGCATCTCCTCGGCTTCAGCCGCCCCCTTCAGAATTCCTACGGATGCATCGCGTCCGTCGACTACATCACTTCGACCTATTCGGCGATTGCATTGACCTTCCTTCATCTCGGACGGTTCATCCAGGATCTGCAGTTCTGGACCAGCTTCGAGGTCGGTCAGGTCTATGTCCCCAACGCCTTCGTGCAGATCAGCTCGATCATGCCGCAGAAGCGCAATCCCGTGCCTATCGAGCATATGCGCCACTTGGCATCCCAGACCGTCGGGCGTGCGCAGGCCATGCTCACGATCATGCACAACACGCCCTTCACGGACATGAACGACAGCGAGGGAGAAAGTCAGGGCTTCGGCTATGGCGCCTTCGAAAGCGGCGGGCGCGTCCTAGACCTCCTCGCGGCGCTAGTTCCGGCCCTGCGCATCAACCCCGACCGGGTTCGCCAGAATATCCGCCGCAGCTGCATCACGGTCACCGAACTCGCCGACAGCCTTGTGCGTCGGGAAGGCTTGTCATTCCGTGAGGCACATGAGATCGCTGCGGAGGTCTCCCGCGCCGTGGTTGCCATAGGCGGGGACATCGCAACCGATGGCTACGAGGCCTTCCGGGAAGCCTTTGCGGGCTGCACGCAGCGCCAAACGGCCATCGAAAAGGCTCTCTTTGCCGAAATCGTCTCTCCGGAAACCTTTGTCGCGGTTCGCGATCGGCTAGGCGGACCTGCACCGCAGGCACTGTCCAGTGCCATTGCCGGATATAATCAAGAAATCGTGGAGATCCGTGGACGGATGCAGGAGGCGACACGCCGCGCTGAAGCGTCTGCAAAAGATCTCCAAGCCCGCTTCACCGCACTTCTCGGAGCTCGCTAATGGCGACCATTGATCTCGATCGCCTCGTCAAGCGCTATGGACAGTCGACCGTCGTCCATGGGATCGATCTATCGATCCAGGATGGCGAATTCGTTGTTCTGGTCGGCCCATCAGGCTGCGGTAAATCGACGACCCTCAGGATGATCGCGGGCCTGGAGGAGATCAGCGAGGGCCACATTCGAATTGGTGGGCAGGTCGTTAATGACCTTCAGCCCAAAGACCGGAACATCGCCATGGTGTTCCAGAACTATGCCATCTACCCGCATATGTCCGTGGCCGAGAACATCGCCTTTGGCCTCTACCGGTCCAAGCTATCGAAGAACGAGAAGCGCGTGCGGGTGGAACAGGCCGCAGAAACACTAGGACTCTCGCATCTCCTGGAGCGGCGTCCCTCCGCCCTTTCAGGCGGGCAGCGCCAGCGCGTTGCCATCGGACGGGCAATGGTTCGTGACCCAGCGGCCTTCCTCTTCGACGAGCCTCTCTCGAATCTTGATGCCCAATTGCGCACCCAGATGCGTATCGAGATCAAGCGGCTTCATCATCGGCTTGGCACCACGTCGGTTTTCGTCACCCATGACCAAGTGGAAGCCATGACCATGGCGGACCGGATCGTCGTGATGCGCGACGGTCGAATCCTACAGGTCGGCACCCCGCTGGAGCTCTACGAGAAGCCGGTCGATATTTTCACGGCGCGCTTCATCGGCAGCCCAACCATGAACCTGCTGTCGGCCACTCTTCGGGAGAGCGGCACGGATCTGGCGACGGGCGGCTCGGTTCCGCCACCAGCTGCGCCCGCAACGACGGCTGCCATCCTGGTTGGTGTCCGCCCACAGGATCTTGTCCCGGCCTCCGCTCCCACAGGGGGCCTGACCGTCTCGGGCCCGGTCGCCCTCGTGGAAACACTCGGCTCCGAAACGCTCGTTCATATTGAAAGTGGCGGTGAGACCATTGTCGGATCCGCTCCGGGCAGGCAGATCCCGCGGGTCGGCGAGGTAATGACGCTCCATGCGCCGACCGAGAGACTCTATTATTTCGACAAGGCGACAGAGAAAGCACTGGCAGCCCAATGATCCAGACGTCCACCGAGCGGAACAAGGTTTTGTGCCTTGGGCGGACCTATTGCGACATCATTTTCACGGGCCTCCACGACATGCCGGTGCTCGGCCGCGAGCGCTTTGCCGAGGATGTCGCAATCACCGTGGGTGGCGGCGCCTACATTACGGCTGCCCATCTAGTATCGCTCGGCCGGCCGGCAGCGCTCCTTACCCGCCTTGGAGCCGATCCCCTATCGTGCGGCCTGAATCCTGAACTCGATGCCAGCGGTGTCGATTTATCGTTCATCGAACGCTCAGGCGATGCCGGCCCCCAGCCAACGGTCGCCCTCGTCAAGGACGGCGAGCGTGCGTTCGTGTCTCGACGCGCCGGGTCATCCCGGCCGGCAACCCTGGAGCAAGCCCTCACGGCTCGCGATGTCGCCCATTTGCACATTGCAGAGTTCGCTACCCTGAAGGACAATCCCGACGTCATTGCCATGGCGCGAGACCGAGGCCTTACGGTCTCGCTTGATCCAAGCTGGGACGACCAGTTGATCCGCCAGGACACCAACTTCTTCGAAATCTGCGCGGGAATCGATGTTTTTCTGCCGAATGCCGAGGAAGGCAGGGCCCTGACGGGCAACGAGTCGCCGGAAGATATTCTGCGCCAACTGAAGGGGCAGTTTCCTATCGTAGTATTGAAGCGAGGCGAACATGGCGCAATGGCATCAAACGGACAGACCTGTGTCTCGGCCGAGGCGCTTCCAGTTAACGTCATTGATACGACAGGTGCGGGCGACGCGTTCAACGCGGGCTTCCTGCATTCCTGGCTCGAAACCCGCAATTTGGAGAAAAGCCTGACAGCAGGCGTTGAGGCGGGCGCTCTATCGGTCCAATCGGCGGGTGGCGCACCGTCACGCCTGTAACGATAAACCTTTGCCGCTCGTCCGGCTCTTCAAACAAAGAAACATTGCCGGTTATCAGCCTGCTATGGGTGGGGAATGCAGATCGATTGGCAATCCATCGCTCATAAGACATTTCCCTTGACGCCAATTACGGACGGGCGCATTGCCATAGTCCCCGCGCTCAAGGCTTTCAGCAGCAGCGCGGCTCATAGGAATTTGGACCCCATGCCCAGCGACAGTCACAGTCGATCTTCGAGGCCGTCATCGGCGCTCCGGACCTGATCGCTTAGGGATCGGCTCATCCGGTTCGTCCGCTGACGGCGGATCGACCTGAAAGGTGAGCCATGAACGATACTGACATCGCCCCAAACATCGTGGCATCCCTCGATCCTGCGGCGGCCGCCGACAGCCTGCTGAACGAGCGTGCACCGGACATCGCCGAAATTCTCAAAGGACAGGATCCCGCTTTCGCCGCACGGGTTCTCGAGCATCTCCCTCTCGACCGGGCCATTGAGATCCTAGACCAGCCGGAGCTCGACAACGCTCCCGAGATCCTGGCCGCTGTTAAGCCTGACAGCACGGCAGCCCTTCTGACCGGCATGTCCGCAGATCGTGCAGCGGACGCATTGCGGGAACTCGAAGAACCTGATCGATCCAACCTGCTCGCGGTTCTTGAGCCGGAGGCACGCGATATGCTGCGCCGCCTTCTGGCTTACCCAGAAGACACTGCCGGCGCCATCATGACGACCGAATTTGTCAGCGTCCCGGCAACGTGGACCATCGCCGAGGTTCTCCATCATATCCGCATGGTCGAGCGGACACGAGAGACCGTCTATGCCGTGTACGTGCTCGACCCAATCCGGCACACGCTCATTGATGCAGTCTCCCTCCGGCGCCTGATCGCTGGCGACCCTCATGCGAATGTCCTGACTGTCGCGCCCAAACGCAAGCCAGTCGCGATCTCTCCCCTAGCGAGCCGTGACGAGGCCACGCGTCTGATTGCGAAATACAATCTCTTGGCCGTCCCTGTCGTGGATCCGAAAGGCCATGTTCTTGGGATTGTGACGGTAGACGACGTGATCGACACGATTGTGCGCCGTTCGACCGAGGAAGTGCAGAGGTTCGGCGGCGTTGAAGCGCTCGAGGAACCTTATCTTCGTATTCGTTTTTGGGAGATGATCCGCAAACGCGCGGGATGGCTTTGCGTCCTCTTTTTATCCGAAATGCTGACTGCTTCGGCGATGCAGACTTTTGAGGCAGAGCTGGAGAAGGCCATCGTTCTCACGCTCTTTATTCCGCTGATTATGAGTTCAGGCGGTAATTCCGGCTCTCAGGCGACATCTCTGCTTATTCGCGCCTTGGCGCTCGGTGAGCTGCGTCTCCGTGATTGGTGGCGCGTTGCTGTTCGGGAGCTTCCGACAGGTCTCGTACTCGGAACGACGTTGGGGGCCATCGGCTTCCTACGGATTACGCTTTGGCAGCAACTCGGCTTCTATGATTATGGTGAGCACTGGATGCTCATCGGCTTGACGGTCGCGGCAGCGCTGGTCGGTATCGTTACGTTTGGCTCTATGGCGGGATCCTTGCTTCCCTTCATCCTGCGCGGGATCGGCTTCGACCCGGCAAGTGCGTCGGCGCCTTTCGTGGCCACTCTGGTGGACGTAACAGGGCTCGTTATCTACTTCGGGGTTGCCTCTATCATCCTTCGAGGAACCTTGCTTTAACGAGTTATAAATTTTCGCGCGACAGCTGAACTGTCTGCGCGAAGGAAAGGGCCACCTGGTGAGAAGCCGATGACTACTCACCAGGTGGAATTCATCAGCTCTACGGATTAGCGGTCGTTTCCACCACCGTGGGACTGCTCGCCACCTTTGCGACCAGCCTCCGAAGCCCGTTGAGGATTGTTCTTGAAGTTGCCGCCACTGGCCTCGCCGCCCTTCTTGGCAATCTCGTGCTGCTTGTCCTTATCCATGGAAGCGAAACCGCGATTGGAAGAGCCGTTGTTGTTAGCCATCGTCGAAATCTCCTCTCACTATCCCTCTCGGGAGCCTGATCAACGATCCCGTGGCGACAAAGTTCTTTAGTGCGACTCAAAAATCTATTGCTACGCAGCATGAGACTTATGCGGTTGGCGAATGCACCTGCCAAAATCGCGCCATAAATCTTCTCACTAAAAATTCACGATTATCTGCTTTATTACATCCTCACGATTTAAGGGAATGTGAAGTTAACTTAACATCCCCATCTAAGCTTGAGACACCAGCCGGATACACCTGAGCTTCACTTTTTCAGAAGGTCAATTTTCCTGGCTGCGAGGCAGAGAAGCTCGAAAAGCACCTGAGCTCCGGCCTGGGCCGTATTGCTCGTTGCATCATATTGAGGCGCGACCTCTACGACATCGCCGCCCACAATATCTATACCCATAAGACCACGCAGAATCTCCAGTACCTCACGCGGCTGAAGGCCTCCCACTTCGGGTGTCCCGGTCCCTGGGGCAAAGCCTGGGTCAAGGCTGTCAATGTCGAAGGAGACATAAGTCGGCCCGTCGCCGACGACAGCGCGGGCCTTCTCGATGATTGCCGCAACGCCCATACGCGGAACTTCCTCCGCATGGATGACGGTCATGCCTGAAACGTAGGAGAATTCCCACAGATACTCAGCGCCGCCGCGAATGCCGATCTGGATGACGCGCTCAGGGTCAAGCGTTCCCTCCAAAACAGCCTGCCGGAATGGCCCGCCATGGTGGAATTTTGATCCTTCATAAGCACCACCGGTATCGCAATGCGCATCGATATGGATCATACCCACAGGCCGATCCTTTCCGACGGCCGCGAGAATGGCTCGTGTGATCGAGTGGTCGCCTCCCACGGCTAGCGGAAGAACACCCGCGCCGACAACTTTTCTAAAGAAGTCCTCGATATCGGCGTGACAGGATTCAAGGCTGAAGCGGCTCCGGAAAGGCACGTCGCCGATATCGGCTACCTTCGCGTCGGCCATAGGCGTCATACGCAGGACATGCTCATAAGGGCCGATGCGCTCGATCGCCCGAACCGCGCGGGGCCCAAGGCGGGCCCCTGCCCTATTGGTGACGCCCAGATCCATCGGCACGCCGATCAGTGCAATATCGAGCTTGCCGAAATCAGGCATGTCGATCACATCCGGTCGGAACGGAGCATCGAGAAAAGTTGCTGGATCGGCAAAGGGCCACTTGCGACGGTCGCTTTCTGAAAACTGCAGGCTTGCAGCTTTGCGAAAATCCGGATCGTCGATATCGCCTCCGGTCGCCCCGAGGTAGCGAGTGCGTAAGGCTTCAAGTTTATTCCGGTCCATATCAAGGGTCTCCGAGATGTCGCACGCTTAGCGGAAGAGAGCCGGACGGGTTGTGGCTTGCAAAGTATCGTTCAACCAGCGCATGTCGTCCTGCTCCCACATTCCAAGGACACCTTCGATCAGGTGTCGAACGCCGGATCCGTCGATAGCCATCGTTCCGAGGCTCCTGATCTTGGCGAAATAAGCCTCGTCAGTGACAGGATTCGCCGGCGAGCCAAGTGCCCTCTCCACGCGCATTTCGTCCGCGCGGCCATCCCGCGCCAGGACACGCACAAAAGGCTCTTCATCAGCACCGATGGACGGGTCGACAATCAGGGACACACGCTGCATCGCGGATATCAGGCTTGGATTGTTGCGCTCTTTTTCTGAATAGGCCGAAAGACCGGCATGTCCGAGGGCAAGCCGTGCTGCAAGCGCATAAGGCAGACTCATTTGCGCGAACGGAAGGGTTGCGACGTCCCGTCCGCCGCACATGTCGGACAGGAACGGGCTGAGCCTGACCTCAATCCCTTCCACGTCCTCTCTCGCGAGATTATGACGATCGAGAAGCACTCCCAGGGCGTCGACTGACGAGTGGGTACCCCGACAGGAGGCATAGGGTTTCAAAGACACTCGTTCGAGGCGCCAGCCTTCGCCGAGCCCTTTAGTCAATGCGTCCGGTTGCGCGGTTTCCGCCGCAAAGGTCGCAAGAAAACCGCCCCACACATTCTCAAAGATATTGAATGGGCCGCTGATGCCGGAGCGTGCCAGGAGTGCAGCCAGGAGGCCCCCTTCGGCTGCTCTGCCTGCATGGATGCGCTTGGTCTGGCTGCCGTCGTGGATGAAGGCCCACAATCCTCCGCTGAAACTTGCCGCATGGCCAAGCGCATGGGCAATGCCTGTCGAATCAAGTTTCAGGAGCCGTGCCGCTGCGGCTGCGGCGCCAAAGGTTCCGCATGTGGCCGTGGAGTGCCAGCCCGCTTCGTTATGAGGCTCATAACCTCCACAGGCTTCGAGAACACGACGCCCAATGTCATAGCCGAGTGTCACCGCAAGCAGGAATTCCTTGCCGCTGACCGGCCACCCTGCCATGGCGACCGCCGCCAAGGCCGCGGGGAGAACAACGGCCCCCGAATGGTCACAGCCGCCAGTGTCATCCAACTCGAACGCATGGCAGGCAATGCCGTTGACGAGCGTTGCAGACCGGGCTGAAAGCGCCTCATTGGTGCCCCACACAGCCACATCGCCCCGGTGCTCGGTAGCGAGAAGCAAGTCAAGCGCGGCCTGCGCTTCCTGCGAGGCAGCTCCTGCTATTCCGCAGGCCAGGGTATCGAGGGTATGGCGTGCTGCCTTTGTGCGGATTGCCGGAGGGAGGTCCGACGGCGTCGCTGAAGCGACGAACTGGGCGAGCGCAGCGACGCGCGATGCCCCGGCCTGAATGCTCATGGGCGAGAACAATCCTGTTAGGAGTATGAGGGGGAGAATTTTTGTACAGCGCCGCGAACGTCTCAGGACGTTCGCGGCGCTCGCGGCCGTATTACTGGGTCTTGGCCGGCTCGCCGTTGATCATGAGCTTGTCCACCTTCGCGGAGGTCAGCTCCCACTTCTTGAGCACCGCCTCATAGGTGCCGTCCTTCATCATTTCGGCAAAAGCCTTCGCAACCGCGTCGCGGAGCTCCGTGTCCTTTTTCGAAAAGCCCATGCCCTGATAGACCGAGGTGAACGGCTCACCGACGATCGTGTAGGTGTTGGGCTCGAGGTTCAGAAGGTAAGGCAGAGTCTCGGAGCCCTGCACGGCGGCATCAAGGCGCTTCTGGCGCAGCTGCGTCCGCGCATCCGCGGAACCTTCCGTTCCGACGATCTTCAACGCGGGCTTACCGGCGCCCTCGCAAGCAGTCTTGCTCCAGGTTTCCATTTCTTTGGGGAAGGACGTGCGGCGGCTGGCGCCCACAGTCTTTCCGCACAAGTCGGTCAGAGTCTTGAACTCGTCCTTGCGGTCGGCAGTTGTGTAGAACTGTGCGCCGGAATCCAGGTAATCGACGAAGTCGAGCGTATCACGGCGGGTTGGAAGGTCGCTCATGCCCGAGAGGATCATGTCGGCCCGGCCGGTGGTCAGTGCGCTAACCATCTGCTCGAAGCTGATCTCCTCCCACTTAATCTCGACGCCGAGCTTTTTGGCAAGGGCGTTACCAAGATCGATGTCGAGGCCCGTCAGCGTGTTGGTCTTTGGATCCTTGAACTCGAGCGGCGGATAGTTCGGCACGTTTGCGACGACGATCACCTTCTTCGAGGCGATACGCTCCGGCAGCTGCTGCGCCATTGCGATACCGCCCGCCGCCAGCAGGGCCGCGAACGAACAGAGAAGCGTTTTTGCTTTCATGGGTGAGTTTCCTTTTGGTTGGGAGGGCTGATGCCCGTCTTATTTATGCACGGCCGAGATGAACTCCCGGGTGCGCGCCTGCTGCGGACTCGACAGTATGGACCGCGAATCCCCGATTTCTACGAGCTGACCTTGGTCCATAAAGGCTGTGCGATGACTGACTTCGCGCGCGAAGCCGAGTTCGTGCGTCACGACAATCATGGTCATCCCCGTTCTGGCCAGATCCCGCATCACGTTCAGGACGTCACCTACGAGTTCCGGATCGAGCGCAGAGGTTGGCTCATCGAAGAGCAGCAGCTGCGGACGCATGGCGAGCGCACGGGCAATCGCAACCCGCTGCTGCTGTCCGCCGGAAAGGTGCGCCGGGTAGACGTCCTTCTTGTCAATCAAACCGACACGCTCAAGCAACGCGTGGGCGCGCTCCCTTGCCTCGCTCGGTTTCTCGCGCAGGACCTGAACTGGTCCTTCGATAATGTTTTCGGTCACCGTAAGGTGCGGAAACAGATTGAACCGCTGGAATACCATCCCAATGGAACGACGCTGCCGCGCAATTTGCACGTCGTCGAGCTCATAGAGATTGTTTCCTTCGCGCCTGTAGCCAACTAGTTCTCCGCCGACCCAGATGGCGCCGCCGTCGATGCGCTCAAGCTGGTTGATACAGCGCAGAAAGGTACTCTTGCCCGACCCAGATGGGCCGATAATACAGAGAACCTCGCCCTTTTGAACTTTGACGTCGATGCCTTTCAGGACTTCGAGAGGCCCGAAATGCTTCCGAACATCGGCTGCGACCACGAGCGGAGCGTCGGAAGAGAGATTTTGTATATCCATATCCGTTCTTCCTACTTCACGCCGTTGGAGGACATGACGCCTCGCGAGAAGTACTTCTCGATCCGCCCCTGAATGAGACTGAGGATCGTGACAACCACGAGATACCAGATTGCGGCCACGATCAGGAGCTCGATCACGCGGGAATTGGCATAGTAGATATTCTGGGCACTGTGGAGAATTTCCGCATACTGGATCACGCTGGCGAGAGATGTCAGCTTCACCATGCCGATGAATTCATTCCCGACAGGTGGCACGATCACACGCATGGCCTGAGGCATGACGATCCGCCGCAGCATTTGGAGCCGTGTCATGCCAATGGTCTGAGCCGCTTCATATTGGCCACGATCAACGGAGAGGAGCCCAGCTCGGACAACTTCAGCCGTGAACGCGCCTTGCTGAATACCGAGCCCAAGAAGCGCCGCCACAAAAGGCGTCATCACGTCGACGGTATTGACTGAAAACATGCCCGGGATGCCAATGGTCGGAAAGACCAGCGCAAGATTGAACCAAAGCAATAATTGCAGCAGCGCCGGGATGGCCCGGAAAAACCAGACGTAGGCCAGTGCAGTCTTTGAAAGGACCGGATTTTCCGAAAGGCGCATGATCGCAAAGACCACACCGAAAACGATGCCGACCACCATGGCTAGAATGGCCATGACTATAGTGTTCACGAGCCCCATCATGATCACCGGCACGGTCAGGAACTCACCTACGTAGCTCCATTCGATCTGCCCTACCGCAAACGCGTGGGCGATGACCGCCAGCACCGCGATAACCAGTACTGCGGCTACCATTCGCCCGTAATGGCGGCGAGGAACAAGCGTTAGGTGGCTGACTTGATAGACTGTATCGGTCATGAGGTGGTTCTTTCTTCTGTGCTTTTATTCACACCTAGCTCTCTCTTATGCTGACGACGATTTTTCCGACATGTTTTCCATCTTCCATATACCGATGCGCCGCTGCCATTCCGGCAAATGGGAAAATCCGGTCAACAACCGGCAGAATATCGCCGCCTTCTATACGAGGCCATAGATCACGTCTTACCCCTTCTACAATCCTGGCCTTCGCTGCAAGCGGGCGGTCCCGCAAGGATGTGGTGAAGAGAGAACTGCGCTTAGCCATCATGCGGCCAAGCGGAATTTCCGCGTCACGCCCACTCTGGAGACCAATCATCGCAATTCTGCCATCAGGCGCGAGGGCGTCGATGTTCCGGCCAAGATAGGCGGCGCCCATATTGTCGAGGATGACGTCCGCACCGTATCCCCCGGTTTCATCCTTGACGACGGCGACGAAGTCCTCATGCCGATAGGAAATTGCCCGCTCTGAGCCCAGTTCGACGCAACGTTGCAGCTTCTCAGCACTGCCCGCCGTCGCGAAGACTCGAGATCCGATCGAGCGGCCTGTCTGGATAGCGAAGGTTCCTATCCCTCCTCCGCCGCCATGGACAAGAAGGACATCGTCGGCAGCGAGCCCCGATATGTCGATGAGATTGGACCAAACGGTGCAGGCTGCCTCAGGCAAAGCGGCAGCTATGGTGAGGTCGACATTGAGCGGGCGCCTAAGGAGCTGGGTGGCGGGAACCGCCACCCGCTCCGCATAGGCTCCGCCGGACACCAGCGCACAGACCTCATCACCTACGGCCCAGCCCTCGACACCGTCGCCGAGGGACGCAACCAGGCCCGAACACTCGATTCCGAGAATGCCGGGCAAGGCTGCAGGTGTTCCGTAGGTCCCTCTCCGTTGGAGAAGATCGGCGAAGTTCAAGGCTGTTGCATGAACGTCGACGATAACTTCACCTGCGGCAGGGCTCGGATCTGGAACTTCGGCCAGGACCAAAGCTTCCGGACCACCTGTATGAGGCAGAATGACAGCGCGCATGATTGTCCCCGCAGCGGCCCCGATCAGGTCCCGGCGTCGATCTTCACGTCGTTCATCGCCTGACGCTCAAGACCGAACTTCTGAAGCGTCTTCCCGTAAGCTCCACTCTTTATGATCGCGGTGAGGGCTGCAGCAACGGCATCACGCAGGCCTGTCTCGCCCTTATTAAAAGCAAAACCGAAGAGTGTCCTGGTCAGAGGTTCGCCGGCAAGCGCATAGGTATTGGGCTCATCGGCCATAAGATGCGCGACGAATTCCGGACCTAGGACCGCCGCATCAAGGCGCCCCTGTTTGAGATCGAGGCGCGTCGCCGTCGCACCCGCAGTGCCGTTGATCGTCGCAGCGGGCTTTCCCGCCGCGACACAGTTCTTCTCGCTCCAGGCCTGTGCGATGGGGTAGTAATTAGTGGTGCGCGGCGCGCCGATGGTCTTGCCGCAGAGGTCGGCCTCGGACTTGATCGTGTCCTTCTTGGCGACAGTCGTGAAAGGCTGGGCTCCGGTGACAAGATAGTCGACGAAGGTCAGCTTCTCACGGCGTGAAGGCAGGTCGCTGATAGCGGTCCCGATCATGTCGATGCGACCAGTCGTAAGAGAGGTCATGAGCTGTTCGAAGCTCATCTCCTCCCATTTCACTTTTACACTAAGCTCCCTCGCGATGCTCTCGACAAGGTCGATATTCACGCCGATGCGTTCGTTGGTTTTCGGATCCTTATAGGCCATCGGCGGGTAGGTCGATTCGATGCCCACCACAATGGTACCTGCGGACTTGAGCTTTTCTGGGAGGGTGATGTTCTGTGCAGAGGCTCCCATCGGCAGCAGAATTGCCAATGCCGTACCGAACGCGACAGCGTGTAGGATCCGGATCGCCGGTTTAAGTGTGCTCATTGCTCTATGTTCCCTTGGTTGGATCAAGGCCGCAGTTAGCTCCGCGGCTCGTTGCTCTTGTTCAAGAGATCTCAAAGCCGGCGCGCTTCCTCCACGCCGGCCTCGATTAAGCTTCTGCCCAGTGGCGCTGACGTGTGATCACCTCCTTCAGGCGCTGAATCTGCTCGGCGACACGGGCCGGAGCGGTCCCACCATAGCCGGCGCGTGCAGCCACTGCGGCATCCGGTGTCAGAGCTTTAAGAAGCTCTGCTCCGAGGCGCTGGTCGACAGCACCGAGATCTGCGGGTGACAGGTCAGAGAGTTCAAGATTCTTCTCTTCGCAATAGCGCACGAGAGCACCGGTGATCTCATGCGCCTCGCTAAATGGTACGCCGCTACGGGCTAGCCAATCGGCGACCTCCGTCGCGAGCGTGAATCCCTCGGTCGATTGTGCCCTCAGACGGGCGGTATCGACCCGCATTGTTGCGATCATGCCGGCCATAGCAGGAAGAACGACTTCGAGCGTATCAATAGCCTCAAAGGCCGCCCATTTATCCTCTGACAAGTCACGGTTATAGGCGAAGGGCAGGCCCTTCAGTGCCGTGAGCATCGTGTTCAGCGCACCGATCAACCGTGCGGCACGGCCACGTGTAAGTTCGGCAATGTCCGCATTCTTCTTCTGCGGCATAATTGAGGAACCGGTGGCGTAGCCATCATCCAGAACGACCCAGCGGAACTGGCGCGACGACCACAGGAAAACCTCTTCCGCAAGGCGTGAAAGGTTGACGCCGATCATTGCGGAGACGAATAGGAATTCGGCCACATGATCGCGACTGCCGACCGCATCGATGGAGTTTTCGCAGGGGGCATCGTAGCCCAGCTCCGTTGCCGAGAGCTCCGGATGGAGCGCAATGGCGGAGCCGGCGAGTGCCGCGGCGCCGAGCGGTGAACGAGACGACCTGCGGTCCCAGTCCTGCAAGCGTTCGATATCCCGCGAGAAGCCTTGGGCATGAGCAAGGAGCTGGTGCGCGAAAGTGACCGGCTGGGCCGGTTGCAGATGAGTGAAGCCGGGTGCGAGAGTGGACTGGTGCTCGTTCGCCTGCCCAACTAAGGCGTCCTGAAGCGCCAGCAATTCGCTCGCAATCCGCTTTGCGGCACTGCGCAGATGGAGCTTGAGATCGTTGGCCGCCTGGTCGTTGCGTGAACGGCCAGCCCGTAGCTTGCCGCCCACAGGCCCGAGTCGCTCCACCAGGAGACGCTCAAGGAAAGTGTGGACGTCCTCGTCGGCGTGAGATGGTGTAACTTTTCCGGCCGCGAAATCCCTGCCAATTTCCGACAGAGTGACACTGATCCTGTCGCCCTCGTCCTGAGTGAGAATACCAGCCCGCACAAGTTCGCGTGCATGGGCAATAGAGGATCTTAAATCCTCTGGCACGAGCCGGAAGTAATTCTCAGGCGCGCGTGAGAGGCGCATCAGAGCCGCAGATGGCGGCGTCCGGAACCTTGCTCCCCAAAGTCGAACGGGTTCGGTCATTGGCATCCCTCCTGATCGAGGGGATGCTTGCACCCACCCTAAAAGTAGACAATTGAAATGATTTCCGCGAGGGTAGTCCAAAATGGAATAGCTGCTCCGGCAGTCCGTGGGAAGCACGCAGGAATGACCAGAAGCCACTTACCGAATACTGTCGCATTGCGCGTCGTCGCAGCACTCGCGCAATACGGAACGGTTTCCTCGGCCGCGCAGGCGCTGCATCTGACGCAAAGTGCCGTCAGCAAGCAGCTCAAGAGCATCGAGGAGCTGGCTGGCACTCCCCTTTTTCATCGGACGAGTCGTGGGCTTTCGCCGACCGAGGCCGGATTGATCTACATCGAACAGGCCCGGATCGCTCTTGGAGCGCTCGAGACGGCAGCAGTGCGTGTGGCGGCATTATGCACCTCCCCACCGGCGATCCGTCTACACGTTCTCCCGATTCTTGGCGATCGATGGTTCATGCCGCGCTACTCGCGCTTTGCGGAACTCCATCCGGACATCGATGTACAGTTCACTACTTTTGCCCCCAGCGACACTCTCGAGAAGGCAGACGCGGTCTTCCGCTTTGGTGAAGGTGAATGGCCCGGCTGGAACGCGGATTATGTTCTCGGGCGCGATGTGGTCCTTGTCGGAGCGCCTCAGATGATTGCACGCGCCGGGGGGATTTCTTCTATAGAGGATATCCGCCATTTCCCGGCGCTGGAGCATAGCCAGACGCCACTCCGCTGGAACGACTTCGTGCAGGCCTGGGATCTTGTGGATTTTACCCCTACACGCCATATCCGCTTTGGATATTACTCTCTCGTCATTCGCGCCGCCATAGGTGGCCAGGGGCTTGCACTTGTCCCGCGCAGCCTGATTTCCGACGAACTTGCCAACGGACAACTGGCCAACCCTCTCGGACTTGGCTTCGAAAGCCGCAATTGCTACTGGTTCACGACACCGAAGGACCGCCCCCTCACTCGTGAGCTCGCGACTCTGCGGGAATGGGTGCTGCGGGAAGCCGCCCGCTCCGAGCCGACGCCAGCTCTTTGAAACAACCCGCTGCGGTTTAGGGACTCACTTCGTGCTGGCCTCACAAGCCTCATAATGATCTACGATCTCACGACCCGTTGCCCACCATACGTCGTCATAACGCCGGACGTACTGCAGAAAATCCTCAAGGATGCGGTAGCGCATCGGTCGACCTGACACCTGCGGATGCATGATCATGGTGGCAACCCCACCCCATTCTCGCGTCTGGTCGAACTCGTCTCGCCAGATTGAAAGTACCTCCTCGCGACCGAAGAGGGAGCGGGCGCTCATCCGATGGGTAATCCCGTAGTTCCAGTCGTCGAAACTGTAGTTGACTGGAATCTCGACAGGGCCGGGTCCGTCCGGAAGCACATGGCGATAGGGACGGATATCGTCACGCCAGGAACTCGAATAGCGGATTCCCCGATCGCGCAGCAAAGCAAGCAGCTCGGTGAAGTTCTCGCCCGACGGCGCCCGATACCCGACTGGCGTCACGCCAAGAACTCTCTTGAGAGCGTCAAAGCCGCGATCAACCTCCTCGACCATTGTGGCGAGGTCGCCAGGCTCGGGCCTCAGGTGCCAGTAGCCATGATGGCCGATTTCGTGCCCTGCCTTTAGGATGGCCTCGCAAGAGGCGGGATGAGCCTCCACTGTCCAGCCCGTGATGAAGAACGTCGCTTTAACATCGTAGCGGGCCAGTAACTCCAACAGCTTGGGAATTCCCACGCGGGCTTCATAGCCCCCATAGGACATGGTGACCAGGCGATCTACATTGCGACGATCCATGCCAAGCCAGACGGATTCCGCGTCGACATCAAAGCCAGGGAAAAGGACGCATTTCTTACCGCCTGGCCATGGAAATTCAGGTGCCGGAGGAGCGAGGTTGGCAGGCCGGGGCGCGGAATCGGTCGGCATGGACGAGTTTCTCCTTGCGTGGGGCCGATGCTGCCAGCCTGTCGTCAATTTGCAATGGAATAGATTTCCTCTTTCCTAGTCCTGAACGGAATAGGTCCGCTCAACAGCCCGGTTCGCGCGTGCCGCAACGGCCTTGAGGGCCTCGATGGGAAGCGTGTAATATACCTTCTCCTTTCTGATGCCGCCAAGTGAATCGTAGAGACGCTGCGCTCCGACATTGTCGGTATCGGTCGTAAAGTCCATGCGCCCGATATAATTCTCGACTGCGTAGGCAGACAGGAAGCTGATGATCTGAGTGCCAAGGCCGCACCCCCGTGCCGGTTCGGACACATAGAGATCTTTAAGATAAATCAGTCCTTGCAGATCACGGCCGGGACGTAGAACTGCGACGCAGGCGAGACCAACTCCCCGCCCCTCCTCGTCTCGAGCGATCACAAAGCGGGTTCCCTCACGGTTTGCGATAGTTTGCTCCGTCATCTGCCGATAGTCCGCCTCCGGCCGAAGCTCCTCGTCAGGTCGATAGTGTCGATCCATATGGCGGATCAGCTTTGCCACGGTCTCAGCATCCTCAAGCGTGGCGAAACGAATATCGGCGGTCGTCATAGAGAATCCTTGGTGAAATTACCGCAGGCCTGAGGACTCTAAGCGAATGTCGGGTCTGACGAAACGGCTCGTAGGATACGGATCAATTTCATAAGCGATCTAGAATGGCTTCCAGCCTTTCAGAGAACGCGAGATCAGGCGCGCCGTCTGCATCACTACCGGGGCAAGGCGCTCGCGCGCACTATCGGCAGTCCAGTCGGCCGTCGACGTAGAGACGCCAACAGCCGCCAAGGGACGGCCATTGCCATCCAGAATAGGGGCTGCGAGTGCGATTTCGCCCTGATTCACCTCCTCGACCACCATCGCATAGCCCTCGCGCTGGGCCAGTTCCAGACGCTTCTCCACATCTGCTCGATCGGTCAACGTATGCGGTGTCCGTGGCAGGAACTCCGTGCGATCGAGGATGTTTGCGGCTTCTGCGGGCGGCAACCAGGCGAGCTGGGCCCGACCGCCCGCCGTGCAAAAGGCCGGCAATCTGCGGCCGATCGTCGACGTTGGATTCATGTAGCGTTGGCTCGGCATGCGAATGACAGCCACGACCTCTGGGCCATCGAGCTCGGCAACATTGACGGTTTCCCGGCACTCGTCTCGCGCCGACGCAACGAAGGGAATCGATACTTCGTAAAGCGGACTTGCGTGAAGGTAGTGATAGGCAAAGTCGAGGGTGCGAGCGCTGAGCCGGTAACGGCGCGTCCTGTCGTCCTTGCGGAGGTATCCAAGGCGGACCAACGTATGCGTAATCCGCTGGGCGGCACCCATGCTGATGCCCGAGCGCCCAGCGATTTCGCTTAGGCCGAGTGCATCCCAGTCACCGTCAAATGCCTTGAGAACGCTGAGGCCTTTCGCGAGCGAGTTGATGAACAGGGCATCCTCACGCGCAGCTGCGCCCGCGCCCTTCTTCATAACAACCATATCCTCTTCCATCGGATCCGGCGCAGCCGCCTCCCCCTGCGAATCCATAACCGACCTACCTCCTGCGGACTCGCCCCGCCTTGCACCTAAGGCTGCCTTGACAAGCTCAGCGATAATATCTGAGATAATCGCGTTGCGCTACATTCTTATCGCAATGCGATAAACAATTTCCACATAATAACATATCTCGGCGTTTTCAAACCCAGAAGCCAAGTACCAGAGAGAGGTCATGAAACAGCAACTCCCAGTCTTAGCCGGCGTCCTTGCCGCCATATTTCTCGCAGGCCACGCCTCGGCCGCAGATCTTCGGATCGGTACCGCTTCCGAGCCCAGCTCGCTCGATCCGCACTATCATAACCTTACTCCAAACAACACGGTGCGCCGGCACATCTTTGAATCGCTGGTCGATCAGGATGCGAAGCAGCGTCTGATCCCGGCACTGGCGGAATCGTGGCGGACCCTTGATGACAAGACCTGGGAATTCAAGCTGCGCAAAGGCGTGAAATTCCACGATGGGACCGAATTCACCGCGCAGGATTTCGTCTATACGGTCTGCCGCATTCCGAACGTCGCCAACAGCCCGTCGTCATTCACGCTCTACACAAAGGGTATCGACACCATCGAAGTGCCGGATCCCTACACCATCATCATCAAGACGGCCTCGCCTTACCCGCTGCTGCCCGTCGAAATGACGACCTTCGGCATCATCTCGGCCAAAGCGGCCGGAGGCGAAGCGGTAAAGTTCGATAAGGCAGGCTGCAAGGCGGACAGCTGGCCCTCCACGCAGGCCTTCAACGACGGCACGCTGACCATCGGCACCGGCCCCTTCAAGCTTGTTGAATACCGCAAGGGCGAACGGATTGTGCTCGCCCGCAACGACAATTACTGGGGTACGAAGCCCGAGTGGGATAAGGTAACTTTCCGGCCGATCACCAGCGAAGGACCCCGTGTCGCGGCACTGCTTGCGGGCGATGTCGACATGGTCGACGAGCCGCCGCTGCAGGATCTCGAGCGACTGCGCAAGGATCCGAAGGTGTCGGTCGTAGAGACTATGTCGAACCGGGTCGTTTACCTCGCTCTGGATCAGGCCGAGAAGACGCCGACCATTAAGGGTACCGACGGCAAGAACCCCCTGCGAGACATTCGTGTCCGTCAGGCGCTATCGCTGGCGATCGACCGCGCCGCCATTGTAAAGCGCATTATGAACAACACCGCCGAGCCCGCGGCCCAGCTCCTGGCTCCCGGCCTGTTCGGCACAAACCCGGACCTGAAGGTGGCCTATGACGCCGAAAGGGCAAAGAAGCTGCTGGCAGATGCCGGCTACCCGAATGGTTTCGAGCTGACCATCGGCACGCCGAACGATCGCTACATCAACGACGAGAAGATCGCCCAAGCGGCGGCTCAGATGTTCAGCCGCATCGGCATCAAGACCCAGGTCGATGCCGCCACGGTCAACGTCTTCTTCTCACGTCGCAACAAAGGTGAGTTCAGTGTCTTCCTGGCCGGTTGGAGTGCGGCGACGGGTGAAGCTTCCTCGCCGCTCAAGTCACTCGTCGCAACGCGCATCAAGGAGAAGGGCTTCGGTCCGACGAACTACACCGGATATTCCAATCCAAAGCTCGACGATCTCCTGACGCAGGCTCTTGCCACAGTTGATGATACTGCCCGCGAGAAGCTCCTGGCAGAGGCCATGAAGGTCGTCAGTGATGACGTGGCCATCCTGCCTCTGCATTACGAGGCTGCCTCGTGGGGCATGCGTAAGGGGCTGACCTACGAGCCGCGCGCCGACCAGTACACGCTCGCGGCAGCCGTTCGCACGGCCAAATAAGACCGTGTCCCGGGGCGACGATTGTCGTCCCGGGCCCTCTCCCACCGGGGATTTGACATGCTGGTTTTCCTGATCCGACGCATTGCCCAAAGCGCGATCGTCGTCGCAATCATGTCCGTCCTTGTGTTCGCCGGCATCTTCGCGATCGGCAACCCCATCGACGTGCTGATCAGCCCTGAAGCTGATGAGATCGAGCGCACTGCGGCTATCGCGCGGCTGGGCCTCGATCGTCCGATGTACGAGCAGTTCCTTTCATTTGCAGGCAATGCAATCTCGGGTGATCTCGGGACATCCTTCGTTCATGGCACGCCGGCCGTCCGTTTGGTTCTCGAGCGCTTCCCGGCCACGCTCGAACTGGCGCTCTTCGCCATGCTCATCGCCGTGCTGTTTGGGATCCCGCTCGGGATCTGGGCAGGCCTGCGACCCGGCTCCGCGGCTGGCCGTACGATTATGGCAGGATCGATCTTGGGGTTCAGCCTCCCGACCTTCTGGGTCGGCATGCTCCTGATCATGACCTTTGCGGTCTGGCTTGGCTGGCTGCCCGCCAGTGGCCGCGGCCAAACGGTAGACCTGTTCGGTATCCCGTTCAGTTTTCTAACTGCCGACGGTCTTAAGCACATGATCCTGCCTGCCATGAACCTCGCATTGTTCAAGAAATCCCTGGTGATCCGTCTGGCCCGTGCCGGGACCCGGGAAGTAGCCCTGCAGGATTACGTTCGCTTCGCCCGGGCCAAAGGACTGTCGCCGGTCAGAATTGTAGGTGTTCATATCCTGAAAAATATCATGATTCCGGTTGTGACCGTTCTCGGTCTCGAATTCGGGTCCGTGATCGCTTTTTCGGTTGTTACGGAATCGGTGTTCTCCTGGCCGGGGATGGGCAAACTTCTGATCGACAGCATTCTGCTCCTCGACCGGCCCGTGGTGGTGGCATACCTGCTGGTCACCGTGCTCCTCTTCATCATCATCAACCTCGTGGTCGACGTCCTTTATTCCCTGCTCGATCCACGCATTCGCCTGGGGGGTGCCAAGGCATGACCATTGTAACTCCCGCCGCTGCACCAAAAGTGCAGACGCCCCTGAGGCGCTTCCTTGCCGAGTTCGTTGGCAATCCGGTCGCCGTCTTCGGCTTGATCCTGTTGGTGCTGGTCGTCTCGGCGGCGCTCTTTGCCCCCTGGGTTGCTCCACAGGATCCTTACGACCTGAGCAAACTCGACATCATGAGCGGTATGTTGCCTCCAGGAGGCGCCGACCTTGACGGCAACATCTTCTGGCTCGGCTCGGACGAGCAGGGCCGGGACATCCTGAGTGCAATTCTTTACGGCCTGCGGACGAGTCTGTTGGTCGGTTTTTCATCAACCGCCATAGCACTCGCCATCGGGCTGGTGGTCGGCATGGTCGCTGCGTACGCGGGCGGGACGATCGACGCGGCCATCATGCGACTTGTCGATATCCAGCTGTCCTTCCCGGCGATCCTGATTGCGTTGATCCTGCTGGCCGTTCTCGGCAAGGGCGTGGACAAGGTGATCGTAGCACTCACGGCCGTGCAGTGGGCCTATTACGCCCGCACGGTACGTAGTGCCGCCTTGGTTGAGCGACGCAAGGAATATGTCGAGGCCGCACAGTGCCTGGCTCTCCCTAAAAGCCGTGTGGTGATGCGCCACCTGCTTCCAAACTGTCTGCCGCCCCTGATTGTCGTTGCAACTGTGCAGGTTGCTCACGCGATTACGCTGGAAGCGACGCTCTCCTTCCTCGGTGTCGGTGTCCCGGTAACCCAGCCCTCGCTGGGCATGCTGATCGCGTCCGGCTTCGGCTTCATGCTGAGCGGGGAATTCTGGCTCAGCGTATTTCCTGGCCTTGCCTTGCTGATCACCATCGTCAGCATCAATTTGGTTGGCGATCAAATGCGCGATGTCCTTAACCCCCGCCTGCAGCATTGAGGAGGCGGCATTGACGCAACACGACCCTGTGCTCGAAGTCGAGGATCTGCGGACCCATTTCTTCACCCGTGCGGGCATCGCCAAAGCGGTCGATGGCGTGAGCTTTGCACTTCATCGTGGGGAAATCCTGGGACTGGTTGGCGAATCCGGTTCTGGCAAGTCGGTGACCGGGATGTCGATCCTCGGACTCATCGATCCACCTGGCCGGATCGTCGGAGGCACTGTCCGCTATCGGGGCGAGAATCTTGCAACCGCCAGCGAGCGGCGCCTGCGCCAGCTTCGGGGCGACCGGATCGCCATGATCTTTCAGGACCCGATGATGACACTGAACCCGGTGCTCAGCGTCGAAACTCAGATGGTCGAAACCGTTCTGGCCCACGAGAAAGTCTCCCGCCAGCAAGCCCGCGAACGAGCCCGGGAGGCTCTGGTCCGGGTCGGTATTCCGTCGCCGGACGAGAGGCTTGCAGCCTATCCGCACCAGTTCTCCGGCGGCATGCGCCAGCGCGTCGCCATCGCGATCGCCCTTCTCCACCGGCCCGATGTGATCATAGCGGACGAGCCGACCACGGCACTGGACGTGACGATCCAGGCACAGATCCTATTCGAGGTCCAGAAATTGTGCCGGGAGACCGGAACGGCCCTGGTCTGGATCACCCATGATCTGGCTGTGGTTTCAGGCCTCGCAGACCGGATCGCCGTCATGTATGCCGGACGCATCGTTGAGACCGGAGTGACCGAGGAAGTCATCAACCGCGCACGCCATCCCTACACGCACGGCCTGCTCGGCTCGGTGCCGAGCCGCAACCAGCGCGGCCAGCCTCTGGCGCAGATCCCTGGAATGACGCCTTCCCTGCTGAGCCTGCCCGAAGGCTGTAGCTTCCGTCCGCGTTGCCGTCACGCATCCGATGCCTGCCTTGTGCTGCCATCCCTGTCCGGAGGCGAAGATCATGGCTGGCGCTGCTTCCACCCTCAAGAAGGGGTCGCCGCATGACCGCTATCACCCTCCCGGTGGGCTCTGCCCCTTCTCAGGAGCGGCAGCCGGCAAGCTCTGCGCCGATGATCGAGCTGGATCGACTGACGAAACGATTTTCGACAAGGCTCGACTTTGCCGAACGCCTGGCCAAGCGGCTTGGCGCCAACGTCCAGGAATATGATGTCCACGCGGTTGATGATGTCAGTCTCGCCATCGCTCCTGGCGAGGTGGTCGGCCTCGTCGGCGAGTCGGGTTGCGGCAAGACCACTCTCGGCCGTATGGTCGCCGGTATCACGCCGCCGAGTTCCGGCCGACTGCTGTATCGCGGCCGACCAATTGGGGAATTGTCTTCGGAAGAGGCGCGTAAGGCCAAGCTGAAAATTCAGATGGTCTTTCAGGATCCTATGGCGTCCCTCAATCCTCGCCTGCGGGTCAGCGAGATCATCGGGGAAGCGCCGCGTGTGCACGGCCTGGTTTCACGAAGCGAGAAGGCCGAGTATGTCGCAACGATCATGCGCAAGGTCGGACTCGATCCGGCCTATGCAGCGCGTTTTCCGCATCAGTTCTCGGGCGGGCAACGGCAGCGCATCGGTATCGCGCGCGCCCTCGCGGTTCAGCCTGAGTTTCTTGTATGCGATGAATCCGTCGCTGCACTCGATGTCTCCATTCAGGCGCAGATCATTAACTTGTTCATGGAGCTGCGTCGTGATCTCGGCCTGACCTATCTGTTCATCAGTCACGATCTCGGCGTCGTCGAACATATCGCTGACCGCACGGTCATCATGTATCTCGGCCGGGTGGTGGAAAGTGCGCCGAGCGACGAGCTTTTTGCCCAGCCGAACCACCCCTATAGCCGAGCGCTTCTTAACGAGGCGCCGCGGGTCGATACCCGCAAGCGGACTTTTGCGCCAATCAAGGGCGAGATTCCCTCGCCGCTCAACCCGCCCAGCGGCTGCGCCTTCCACCCACGTTGTCCCCATGCCTTCGCGCGCTGCAAAGAGGAACGGCCCGTACTTCGTGAGATTGCCCCAGGAAGAATATCGGCATGTCATCTGAACGACATTGCATAGGGTCGAACACGGCAGGGCCGACGACCCCGTGGATCTGACGCCTCATTTGCAGATGTGCATATTTTGACCACAGCCCGTTGCGACAAGAATGAGAACTGGAGAAATTATGAATACCGGCGACCTCGTCAGCCTTGACCTGATCCGGGATCTGGTCGGCTTCGATACGACGAGCAGGCACTCCAACCTGGAGCTGATTGGCTATATCCGCGACTACCTGGCGCGACTGGGAATCGAGAGCACGCTCGTCCCGGATGCAACGGGCCAGAAGGCCAGTCTCTACGCTACGATCGGGCCACAGGATCGTGGCGGCATCCTTCTATCCGGCCATACAGACACCGTGCCGGTGGACAATCAAATCTGGAGCAGCGACCCATTCACGCTGACGGAGCGGGAGGGCCGCCTCTATGGCCGCGGCACAGCCGACATGAAGAGCTTTGTGGCCATTGCGCTCTCCTATGCACCCGCATTCGCGGCGGCAGATCTGAAGACACCGATCCATTACGCCTTCTCATACGACGAAGAGGTCGGCTGCATCGGGGTTCGCCCGCTGATTGCCCACATCGGGGCGCTGGCTGTTCAACCTCGTATGGCCATCATAGGCGAGCCGACCGAGATGCAGATTATCTGCGCTCACAAGGGGAAGCTCGGAATGCGCTGCCGGGTCGAGGGCAGATCCTGCCACTCTTCCCTTGCGCCACGTGGCGTCAACGCCGTTGAGTATGCGGCGGAGGTGGTCGCCCACCTGCGCGGGATGGCACGCCGCTTTGCTTCTGAGGGGCCGTTCGACCCCGGTTTTGATATTCCTCACACGACCGTTCACACGGGGGTGTTCCGTGGGGGCACCGCGCTGAACATTGTCCCGTCCGTTTGTGAATTCGATTTCGAGTTCCGCTACCTTCCGGAAGAGGATCCTGCGGCACTCCTTGCCCAAGTGCAGCGATATGCTCATGAAACGTTAGAGCCGGAGATGAAGGCCGTCGCTCCGGAGGCCGGATTCTCATGGCACGAGCTTTCCTCGACGCCGGGCCTCGATACGGCGCCGGATGACGAGGTAGTCACCTTGGCCAAGGCGCTTGCCGGGCAAAATGGTCACTCCAAGGTTGCCTTTGCGACAGAGGCGAGCCTGTTCCAGAAATCGGGCGGCATTCCCTCCGTCGTCTGCGGCCCCGGCAACATCGATCAGGCTCACAATCCCAATGAGTACATTGAACTCAGTGAGGTCGCCAAAGGCGAGGCATTCATGCGCCGCCTGCTCGAAATTGCCGAAGCGGGTACGCTCACGGCTCAGGCATAAAGCATGCGGCCGCCCTTAAGCGGCCGTCAGTGACGTGGGACGTTGGACATCAATCCGATAATTCGAGTGAAAGTAGGCTGCGAGCCGGATCGGAGTTCTTGACGTTCTTGGTGACGACATAGGTGAAGTAGCGCTCAATCCCGAGGTCGAGCTTCAAAAGCCTGTCTATCAGCCTTTGGTAAGCATCGATATCGACTGAAACAACCTTAAGAATATAATCTATTCCGCCACCGGTCGCGTCGCAGGCAACCACCATCGGCTCCTTGAGGATGGCAGCTTCGAAGCGCTGGAAATCGCTCTGTTGATGGCTTCTTAAGGTGATTTCTACCAGGACGGTTGTCAGGCGCATGAAACGGTCGGTATTGATGCGTGCCGTGTAACCGGCAATGACGCCCCCCTTCTCCAGTCTACTCAGGCGCTCCCAGCACGCCGTAGGGGAAAGATTGACTGCTTCAGCGAGCCGGAGCTTGGTCATTCGGCCATCTTCCTGAAGAGCCGCTAAGATTTTCATGTCGATTTTATCGAGTTTCATGGCTATCCAGATTTCCAGGCCAATGTAATGATTATTGCATATCAATTTTTCGAGACAATCCCATGCGCGCCCCCTCCCCCGCGTTGAACTCCCTCCCACTCCCGGGCCAAGAGGCAGCCTTTCCGGCGGATTGGCGCCCGACCTTGGTCAAGAGAAAAGGCGCCACCAAGCATAAGCTTCTGACTGAGCGGATCATCGCCGACATCGACGCGGAGATTTTGCTGCCCCATGCGCGCATGCCAACGCATCGCGATCTTGCGCGCCAACTCGGCGTATCCGTGCAGACCGTCAGCCTCAGTTACAAGGAGGCGGAACGGCGGGGTTATTTGCGTGGAGAGGTCGGCCGGGGAACCTTCGTCCGCAGCCGCGTGACCGAGAAGGCCGACCGCTTCATGCTTGACCGTAATGTGAGCGAGACGATGGACCTTTCCATCGTCCGTGCGGTCTATACGGAGGCTCATGAGCATGCCTCCCGCGCCGTTATGCAGAAGCTCGCAGGGCTCGACAACAGCACATTCATGCGGCCCTGCCGCCCGATTGCGGGACTGGATCAGCATAGGGAAGCCGCGCAGATTTGGCTAAGAAGACTTGGCGTCGAGGCGGATAAGGACCGAATTCTCATCACAAACGGGGCGGCTCACGGGCTGTTTCTGGCTGTTGCGGCTGTCGTCCAGCCCGGCGAGGTCGTATTGACCGAGTGCCTGACCGACCACGGAATTATCGGCTTGGCTAACGTGCTGGGATTTACCCTCCGCGGTCTTCCCACCGACCGCGAGGGCATCCTCGTCGAGGCATTTGAGGAAGCCTGCGCGGCCGGCGGGGTCGCGGCCCTCGTGCTTGTGCCAACCCTGGGGAACCCGACGAGCCACGTCATGAGCGCTCAGCGGAGGCAGGCTGTCGCCGACGTGGCGCGCCGTTACGGCGTATTCGTCGTGGAGGATGAGGTCTATAAGCCGCTCCTTGAGGAGCCACTCCCGGCGATAACCGAACTTCTCCCTGAGCTCGGCTTCTTCGTTACCAGCTTTACCAAGTCGGTGCTGACGGGATTGCGGGTCGGATACCTGGTCGTTCCACCTCAATACAGCATCCGGGTGGCCAGCATCATGCGTGTGACAACCTGGAGCGCGACCAACCTTCCGGCCGAAATTGCAGCGCAGTGGATTGCGGACGGGACAGCAGAGGAACTGGTAAAGATTCAGCGACACGAGGCCCAAGCCCGCCAAACCATCGTGAGCGAGATCCTCGGCAACCATATTGCCCAGACGCATCCGATCTCTCTCTGCGCATGGCTCAAGGTGCCGCCTCGCTGGACCGAGGAGGGGTTGGTTCGTGCTTTGACCCAGAATCGTGTGGCAGTGACGCCGTCCGATCCATTCATGGCCGGAGGCGGAGCCATGGGTGGTATCCGGATATGCCTCGGCGGGCGCCTGTCTCATGGGGCACTGGCAGATGCGCTTCAAACGATCAGGCGTACCTTCGACCAATTGCCACCCGTCTTCGACGTCAGCTCTATTGCCTAGATCTCAAGAGAAATTGTTTCATGACAATGTAAGGATTGACATGAACTTGAGCGCATCACACCATCGCTTTGTCCTGGCGAGAGATGACGGATGCAATCAATGCCTGCCGCCACGTTTTGCTTTGAAACACCTTGGGCCGTCCTGTCCAAACATGGGCGGCGGCTTTCCATAGCTTTCTCGTCTCGCTGTCTTGGCGGCTCATCGGATTGCAGCGCATGACAGCGATTGCGCTCGAACAAATCAGAGAGGCAAGGAAGAGGATTGAGAGCCGTGTCCTGCGCACGCCCCTTGTCTCCTCCTCAAGTCTCTCGGCCCGCTGCGGCGTTCCGATCCATCTCAAACTCGAGACTCGGCAGTCGACAGGCAGCTTCAAGCTGCGCGGTGCGACAAATGCCGTGCTTTCTCTGGATGACGAGGCTAGGAAACGCGGCCTCGTCACAGCTTCAACCGGAAATCATGGCCGTGCACTGGCCACCGCCGCACAGGCCGCCGGCACGCGTGCTGTCGTATGCATGTCCGCCCTGGTGCCTGGTAACAAGGTCGAGGCCGTTCGTGCGCTCGGAGCCGATGTCCGGATCGTCGGCCGCTCGCAAGACGACGCCCAGAAGGAGGTAGATCGTCTCGTGCGAGAGCAAGGCCTCACGGCGGTTCCTCCTTTCGATCACGCTGCTATCATTGCCGGACAGGGAACGATTGGCCTCGAAATCGCCGAGGACAGGCCTGAGGTCGAGCTCGTCCTTGTGCCACTCTCCGGCGGCGGCCTGGCCGCAGGCGTCGCCGCGGCGCTTAAAGGCGCCCTGCCAAATGTCCACGTCGTCGGTGTCTCAATGGCCCGCGGCGCCGCCATGTATGAGAGCCTGCGTGCTGGGCAGCCTGTTCCGGTTGAGGAGCTGGATACCCTGGCCGACTCCCTCGGCGGGGGGATCGGACTTGATAACCGCTACACCTTCGCGATGTGCCGCGACCTGCTCGACGATGTCATCCTGCTGACAGAGGATGAAATTGCCGAAGGTATTCGCCACGCTTTTGCGCACGAGGGCGAGGTCGTGGAGGGAGCTGGAGCGGTCGGCATTGCGGCGCTGCTCGCCGGCAAGGTCACGCCATCCGGTCCTACGGCCATCGTCGTTTCAGGGCGCAATATCGACGAGGCGCGACATCGCCAGATTATCGATGCGGGCTTCGGCAAGGTGTCTCTGTCGGGAGGGCGGATCTGATGGCCCGTATGCTGGTTCTTACGGAACCCGATCTGCGCCGGGTCGTTCAGCTCGATGCCAGCGCCGTGTCCTGCATTGAAGATGCTTTCAGGTCTTTGGCGACCAAACCGGTCGTCATGCCTCCTATTCTCCGGCTCGACATCGCGGAACACCGCGGCGAAGTCGACGTGAAGACCGCCTACGTGCCGGGGCTGGACGGCTTTGCAATTAAGGTCAGCCCTGGATTCTTCGATAATCCCAAGCTTGGCTTACCCAGCCTCAACGGCCTCATGATCCTCCTCAGCACGAAGACTGGCCTCGTGGAGGCGCTTCTGCTGGACAATGGATATCTTACGGACATCCGCACGGCTGCCGCCGGTGCTGTCGCGGCCAAGCACTTGGCACGGCCCGACGCGCGGAGCGCCGCCATCTTCGGAGCAGGGCTGCAGGCTCGCCTGCAACTGCAGGCTCTCATGCTCGTCCGTCCAATCGAAAGGGCCTCGATCTGGGCCCGGGATCCAGACAAGGCTGCCTCGACCGCGCGGGACATGGCAAGGCAGCTCGGTATCCCGGTCGAAGCTGGCTCGACCCCCGAACAAGCCTGCAATCAAGCCGATATCATCGTCACGACGACTCCTGCCGAACATCCGATCCTGAAGGCCGAATGGCTTCGACCCGGGCAGCACATCACCGCGATGGGCTCGGATTCCGAGCACAAGAACGAGGTCGCGCCCGAAATCCTCCTCCGCGTGTCTTATTTTGCCGACAGCGTTGCTCAAACGCGGCGGCTCGGCGAGTTGCACCACGCAATTCGTGCTGGCCTGATCGCGGAGGACCGGACCTTCCCCGAGTTGGGCAAGGTCATTGCGGGACAAGTTCCCGGGCGCGAGGACAGGGATGCCATCACTCTGTGCGACCTGACCGGAACGGGCGTGCAGGACACTGCCATCGCGACCCTCGCCCGCAGCCGCGCCGCCGAAGCCGGGGCGGGCCGCCCGATCGACACACAAGAACCAACCGGAGGAAGCCTGTGAGCGCGCCTAATCTCAATTTCAGCCGAGAGGAATATGCCGAGCGGCTCGCAAAAACCCGTAGGGCCATGGAGAAGGCCGGGATCGACCTCCTGATCGTCACCGATCCGTCCAACATGCACTGGCTGACAGGTTATGATGGCTGGTCCTTTTACGTGCATCAATGCGTGCTCGTACCGCCGGATGGAGAGCCGATCTGGTACGGACGCGGCCAGGATGCCAATGGCGCGAAGCGGACCGCCTATCTGAAGCACGACAACATCATCGGCTACCCGGATCACTACGTTCAGTCGACCGAGCGCCATCCCATGGACTTCCTGTCCAGCATCATCACGGATCGCGGATGGGACAAGGGCACCATCGCGGTCGAGATGGACAATTACTATTTCTCGGCTGCAGCCTATCTCTCGCTCACCAAGCACCTGCCGAATGCCCGCTTCAAGGATGCCCTGTCGCTTGTGAACTGGCAGCGTGCCGTCAAGAGTCCAACGGAAATCGCCTATATGAAGAAGGCGGGACGCATCGTCGAGGCCATGCATCGACGTATCCTCGAGAAGGTCGAACCGGGGCTACGCAAGAACGACCTTGTGGCTGAAATCTACGACGCGGGCCTGCGAGGTGTGGATGGATATGGTGGTGATTACGCGGCCATCGTTCCGCTGCTTCCCTCAGGCGAAGAAGCCTCTGCCCCGCACCTGACCTGGGACGACCGCCCCATGCGGAACGGCGAAGGCACGTTCTTCGAAATTGCGGGCTGCTACAAGCGCTACCATTGCCCTCTGTCGCGCACGGTTTTTCTCGGAAAGCCCACGCAAGCCTTTATCGATGCCGAGAAGGCCGTGCTGGAGGGCATGGAAGCTGGTCTCGCAGCCGCCAAACCCGGGAATGTGTGCGAGGATATCGCCAATGCATTCTTCGCCGTTCTGGCCCGTTACGGCATCGTTAAAGACAATCGGACCGGATACCCGATCGGGCTGAGCTACCCGCCGGACTGGGGCGAGCGTACCATGAGCCTGCGCCCCGGCGACCGAACGGTACTCGAGCCTGGCATGACCTTCCATTTCATGACCGGCCTATGGCTGGAGAACATGGGCCTGGAGATCACCGAGAGCATCGTCATCACCGACACCGGGGTCGAATGCCTTTCGAATGTACCCCGCCAGCTTTTCGTGAAAGCCTGAGATCATGAAGCTCGTCCAGCGCCCCTCCCCGATTGCGGCGAATGTCAGCTTTGAGGTCGACGGCGTGCAGCATGGTCATCTCCGGCTCCCTTATAGCCGGGATGATTCCGCATGGGGCTCGGTGATGGTTCCGATCACTGTCGTCAAGCGGGGCGACGGGCCGACGGCTTTGCTGACTGGCGGCAATCACGGGGACGAATATGAAGGCCCCATCGCCCTGTTCGACCTCGCGCGAACGCTTAAGGCGGAAGACATCCAGGGTCGCGTCATCATCGTGCCTGCGATGAACTACCCTGCCTTTCGGGCGGGCACCCGGACCTCCCCGATCGATCGCGGGAACATGAATCGCAGCTTCCCGGGTCGCCCGGACGGGACGGTCACCGAGAAGATTGCGGATTATTTTCAGCGCATTCTGCTGCCAATGGCGGATATCGTTCTAGACTTCCATTCAGGCGGGCGGACCCTCGATTTTCTCCCCTATGCGGCCGCCCACGCGTTGCCCGACAAGGAGCAGGAGCGCCGTTGCTTCGAAGCAGTTGCGGCCTTTGCGGCTCCCTACTCCATGAGAATGGTCGAGATTGACGCTGTCGGCATGTACGACACAGCGGCCGAGGAGATGGGCAAGGTCTTCGTCACCACCGAGTTGTCGGGCGGCGGCACGGCGTCGGCGAAGACCGCCGGGATTGCCAAGCGTGGCGTCATGAACGTCCTCAAACACGCAGGGATCGTTTCGGGCGCGCCTGATCGCAGTCGAACTCGCTGGCTCGACATGCCGTCGGACGACTGCTTCGTCTTCGCACAGGACGATGGTCTCCTCGAGCCCTATGTCGACCTCGGTGACCCAATCCGGGCTGGCGATGTCATCGCCCGTGTCCATCCTATTGGACGCACGGGACAAGCTCCGGCCGAATACCAGGCGAAACTCGACGGTGTGCTCGCCGCCCGTCACTTCCCCGGCCTCGTCAAGATGGGCGACTGCCTGGCGGTCGTCGCAACCATGGAGGACGCAATCTGAACCCAACCCGCCAGCATCGACGCTGCAAGCCGGGCTAACCGGCACGCGGACCCTTATACCAGAGGAGAAGACTACATGCATAAGACCCTTTGTTACGGTATCGCTGCTCTCGCCCTTGCGGTCGGCATGGGAGGAGCCAGTGCCCTGACGCTCGATGAGGTCAAGAGCGCGGGATATGTTCAGGGCGCGACAGCCAACGAAGTGCCCTACGGCTATATGAAAGAGGACGGTACGGCGGCTGGCATCGGGCCGGATGTCGCCATCGCGGTCTTCAAGCGAATGGGCATCAACGAGGTCAACTGGACAGTGACCCCATTCGGCACCCTTATTCCTGGCCTGAAGGCCCGTCGCTTCGCCTTTGCGGCGGCCGAACAGAACATTTCGCCGGAGCGGTGCAAGCAGGTCACCTTTACGGAGCCGAATTCCAGCTACGGCGAAGGCCTTCTCGTAAAGAAAGGGAACCCGAAGAAACTGACCACTTACGCCGACATCGCGAAGGACCCGTCCCTGAAGGTGGCCGTCGTCTCAGGCGCGAACAACATCGACTTCCTGCGCGCCGTTGGCGTGAAGGACAATCAGATCATCATCATTCAGGCCAATGCCGATGCCCTTTCGACGGTTCAGACGCGGGCTGATGCCTACGCGGCAACGGAGCTGACCGTCTCCAAGCTTGCCGAAGGTGGCAAGGATGTGGAGCAGGTGAAGCCCTTCACGGATCCGGTCGTCAATGGAAAGCCGGTTCGTAATTATGGTGGGTTCGCGTTCCGCCCGGAGGACAAGGATCTTTATGATGCCTTCAACAAAGCCCTCGTCGAGTTCCGGAAAACGGACGACTACAAGAAGATCCTCACATCCTACGGCCTGAGCGAGGAGAGCATCAAGGCCGCTGCGGCCAAGAACGTCGCCGATCTCTGCGCCGGCAAGTAGTCCTGCGCCGACAAGATCCAGTTCCTCCGGCTATGGCCGTCGAGCCTTGGCCGGGGGACACGCTCGTGAGGAGATCTCGACGATGACGTGGATACAATACCTGGCACCTCTAATGAAAGGGGCACAGATCACCATCGTGATCTCGCTGGCGTCGATTGCACTAGGCGGGATCATCGCCTTCGTTGCTGGCATTGCAAGGATTTCGAGCAACCCGATCCTCTCCGGAATTGCGTTTACTTACATCGCGCTCTTTCGCGGAACGCCACTGCTCGTGCAGCTCTTCTGGTTCTATTATGCGCTTCCCCTGATTGGGATATCGTTCGATCCGATCACTACCGGCATCATGACACTCTCCCTCCTGACCGGAGCCTTCGGGGCCGAGGTGGTGCGCGGGGCCCTCCTTGCCGTCCCGCCGGCCCAACATGAGGCCGCGAGAGCGCTGAACTTCAGCAAATCCTATACTTTGTGGCACATCAGTATGCCGCAGGCGATCATCGAGATGATGCCGGCCTTCGGCAATCTGGCGATCCAGAACCTCAAGGACACGGCCCTCGTCTCGCTCATCTCGATTGCGGATCTTACCTTCCAGGCCCAGTCCCTGCGCAACATCACTCTCGACAGCGCAACGGTCTATACTCTCACGCTGCTGGGTTATTTCATCATCGCGCTGTTCCTGATGTTCATCATGCGCTTCATCGAGATGAAACTGCGGCGCGGCGCTGCCTTTCCCAGGGATGCCCACTCATGATGTACGGCTATGAATGGGACACCTCCTCGACCCTCGCCTTCGCGACGTCGATCCTACCAATCCTTGGGATCGGCCTTATCGTCACGCTGAAGGCGGCCGCCGTAGGCTATGCCATCGCGCTCGTGCTCGGACTTGTCCTGGCGCTCCTGCGCCGCAGTCGGGTCAAGGCCGTTTCATGGGCGGTGGCCTGTTTCACCGAATTCGTGCGCGACACGCCACTCCTCGTCCAGCTCTTCTTTCTCTATTACGTCCTGCCGGATTTCGGCATCGTCCTGCCTGCCTTCATGACGGGTGCCCTGGCTCTCGGCCTGCAATACTCGGCCTATACGTCGGAAGTTTATCGGGGCGGCATCAATGCGATCCCGCGCGGTCAGTGGGAGGCGGCGACCGCCCTCAACCTGACGCGGCTCCAACTCTATCGGGATATCGTCATTCCTCAGATGATCCCTCGCATCGTCCCTTCATTGGGCAATTACCTGGTATCGATGCTGAAAGAGACGCCAGTCCTCTCGGTCGTCACGGTACTCGACATGCTCGGTCTCGCCAACATGATCGGCGAGCGGACCTTCGACTATCTCGTGCCGCTCTCCATGGTCGGCCTGATTTTTCTCCCCCTCACCCTCACCTGCTCGGCTCTCATACATTTCATTGAGAGAATTCTGCCTAAGGCCGGGATTCCCCTACGATGACATCCATCATCCGTTTCCAGAATGTGACCAAGCGCTTCGGGGCCCTGACGGTCCTGGATAACTTCAACTTCGATGTCCGCCAGGGGGAGAAGGTTACCCTGATCGGCCCATCGGGCTCCGGAAAATCTACGGTCCTGCGCATTCTGATGACGCTGGAGCCTTTCCAGGAAGGGAAGCTGGAACTGGCCGGGATCAGCTATCATGAGCTCAACGGACGCGGTCCGTTCAAAGCCAGCGACAAGCATCTCCATAAGATCCGCAGCAATGTCGGCATGGTGTTTCAGAGTTTCAACCTGTTTCCGCATATGACCGTCCTGCGGAACATCGTCGAGGCACCGGTCGCCGTCTTGAAGATGCGTCGCGACGAGGCGGAAGCCCGGGCGATCGAGCTCCTGCGCATGGTGGGACTTCTCGACAAGAAGGATCAGTACCCGAGCCAACTGTCGGGCGGACAGCAGCAGCGTGTCGCCATCGCGCGGGCGCTCGCCATGCGCCCACGTGTTCTCCTGTTCGATGAGCCAACCTCGGCGCTCGATCCTCAGCTCGTCGGCGAGGTCCTCGCGGTCATTCGTGGGCTTGCTCACGAACATGACCTCACCATGCTTCTCGTCACCCATGAGATGCGCTTTGCCCGGGAGGTGTCGGATCGCGTCTGCTTCTTCGACAAGGGGCGGATCGTCGAGCAAGGCGAACCTGACCGCTTCTTCAGCAATCCTGAGCAGCCGCGCACGAGGGAGTTCCTAAGCTCCATTCTCGCCGGCTGATCTCCGGCAGAGTCTCGGTACCGCGTAACGAAAACCGAGAGTCTCTCTGCCGCCTCGGCGGAAAACCGAAACTGTCTCGCTCCGACACCCAGTAGAATGCGAGGCATCGGTTTCCAGGAGAGCACCGCATGAACGCGATGACACACCCGACCGCATCCATCCCGGCGACAATGGACACTCATCCCGCATTATCCCGACTGAAAGACCCCCGTCTCTTGCGCGAGATGGCCTATATCGGTGGACGCTGGACCGGGGCGCAATCGGATGCGCGCTTCGAGGTCCGCGACCCGGCCTCGGGACTGACCGTGGCCCGCGTGTCCCGTCTTGGTGCGAACGACGCTGCACAAGCCGTTGCCGCCGCCGCCGACGCGCTGCCGGACTGGAAGAACCTTTTGCCACAGAAGCGCGCCGCACTTCTGCGAGCCTGGTACGAACTCATCATCGAGGCTCGCGGGGACCTGGCCCTCATCATGACCCTGGAGCAGGGTAAGCCGCTCTCCGAGTCCCTCGGCGAGATCGATTATGCTGCCTCCTTCGTGGAGTGGTTCGCCGAGGAGGCGAAGCGCCTGAACGTGGAGGGCGTCACGAGCCACCTGCCTGGAGCCGAGATGGTGGTTCGGCGGGAAGCTCTTGGCGTCGCAGCCCTTCTGACCCCATGGAACTTTCCCTCTGCCATGCTGACGCGTAAAGCCGCCGCAGCTCTGGCAGCGGGCTGCACCGTGGTGGCGCATTCTTCCTCCTACACGCCTCTTTCGGCCCTGGCCCTGGCGGAACTGGCTGAGCGCGCCGGCTTTCCGGCGGGTGTTTTCAACATCGTGACGGGTGACGCGGAGCCCATCGCCAACCGCTTCTGCGACGATGCGCGTGTCCGTGTGGTGAGCTTTACGGGGTCGACGGAGATCGGTCGCAAGATTGCGGCCCGCTGCGCCGGCACCATGAAGCGCCTCGTGATGGAACTCGGCGGCCATGCGCCGTTGATTGTGTTCGAGGACGCCGACCTGGACAAGGCCGTCACGATTGCCATGGGGGCGAAGTTCGCCACGTCGGGCCAGGATTGCCTTGCGGCGAACCGCATCTACGTCCAGCGCTCGGTATATGAGGCTTTTTGCAAAGAGTTTGCACGGCGCATCGAAGGACTGAAGGTCGGCCCCGGCCTGGAGCCTGATACCGAGATCGGACCGCTGATGCACGCCAATGCCGTGTCGAAAGCCCAGGCTCAGATTGACGACGCTCTTGTCCACGGGGCACGGATGCTAACCGGAGATCGGCCAGCTGCGGGCCCGCTCTACATCACGCCGACCTTGCTCGCAGATGTCCCCGACGATGCGCTGATTATGAGCGAGGAAACCTTCGCTCCCGTTGCGGCCGTCACGGCCTTCGACACCGAGGACGAAGTCGTCGCCCGGGCCAATGCAACTGAATACGGCCTCGTCGCCTATGTGGTGACCGAGAATGGCGCAAGGGCACTGCGGCTCGGCCGGGCGCTCGAATACGGAATGGTTGCCGTGAACCGTGTGAAGATTACCGGTGCTCCCATTCCGTTCGGCGGCATGAAGCAGTCCGGTCTCGGGCGTGAAGGCTCACGTCACGGCCTCGAGGCCTTCACGGACCTGAAATACATTTGTCTCGACCTTAACTGATCCGGAGCCAGCCATGCTGAACGAAACCGACACTCTCGACAACGAACTCAATGCCTGGGACCGGGACCATTTCTTCCATCCCTCCACACACATGGCCCAGCACGCGCGCGGCGAAACCCCGAACCGCATCATCGCCGGCGGCGAGGGCGTCTACATTGTTGACCGGCAGGGCAAGCGCAGCCTGGATGCGTTTGCGGGCCTTTATTGCGTGAATGTCGGCTACGGCCGCACCAAGATCACCGATGCCATTGCGGCCCAGGCGGCAGCCCTGCCCTATTACCATGCCTATGTGGGCCATGGTTCCGAGCCTTCGATCCGCCTTGCCAAGATGATCATCGACCGTGCCCCGAAAAACATGAGCCGGGTGTTCTTCGGCCTCTCGGGGTCCGACGCCAACGAGACCAATCTCAAGCTCGTCTGGTACATCAGCAACGTCCTGGGTCGCCCGGAGAAGAAGAAGGTCATCTCGCGGTGGCGCGGCTATCATGGCTCCGGCCTGATGAGCGGCAGCCTCACAGGGCTCGCAGCCTTCCACAACCTCTTCGACCTGCCCAGGCCGCCGATCCTGCACACGGAAGCGCCCTATTATTTCCGTCGCCCCGACCGCTCCATGGATGAGGAGCAGTTCTCGCAATATTGCGCCGACAAGCTCGAGGAGATGATCCTGGCCGAGGGGCCGGAGACCGTTGCGGCCTTCATCGGTGAGCCGGTGCTGGGAACGGGCGGCATTGTTCCGCCGCCGAAAGGATATTGGGACAAAATCCAGGCGGTGCTGGCTAAATACGACATCCTGCTTATCGCCGACGAGGTGATTACAGGCTTCGGCCGCCTCGGCACGATGTTCGGCTCGGACCATTACGGCATGAAGCCGGACCTCATCACCATCGCCAAGGGACTCACTTCGGCCTATGCGCCGCTCTCCGGCGTCATCGTGTCCGAGAAGCTCTGGCGCATTCTCGAGCAGGGTTCGGATACTTTCGGTCCCATCGGCCACGGTTGGACCTATTCGTCCCACCCGCTCTGCGCCGCCGCTGGCGTCGCCAACCTGGAGGTGCTGGACGAACTCGATCTTGTGGCCAATGCCCGCGAGATGGGAGCCTATTTCAAGAAGTCCCTTGTGGACGCTGTCGGCGACCATCGCTTCGTCGGCGAGGTCCGCGGCGAGGGTCTGATGGCTGCCGTCGAATTCGTGCGCGACCGCGACGATCGGGTCTTCTTCGAGGCCTCGGAGAAAGTCGGGCCGCGCATCACGGCAGCGCTTCTTGAAAGAGGCGTGATCGGGCGCGCCATGCCGCAGGGTGACATCCTGGGCTTCGCGCCTCCCCTCTGCCTGACGAAGGAAGAGGCCGACAAGATCGTATCTGCCACGAAGTCGGCTGTAGAATCCGTCACTGCAGCTCTCTGAGGAAGAAAGGGGGGCGACGCAACCTCCCGCGCCCCTCCGCCCTTCTAAAATGTGGTGCCACGATGCGTGGCATCGGGCGGTACGCCTCCCGTCTGCCGTTCGATCATGCGATGTACGCGTGGCCGCTCTGGCCCCTGGTGGAGCGCTCTCAGGCGCTCCAGCACTTCGACATCTGCCTGAGTCATCCGCTGGTTCTGCCTGATGTAGTCCAGCCAGGTCGGGCTATGATAGCGCTCAACCCAAATGTCCGGATTTTCCAGATCGCGCAGAAGGGTCCAGTGGCGCGCCCCGTCCCGGCGGCGGATCCGCTTCCGCTCCGCCATGGTCGACAGGAAGGTCATCACGTCCTTCTCGTGGATGATCCACTCGATGGTAATGACGATAGGACCGCTACGTGGGAGGATGTTGAGCGCAATCTTGGGCTCCGTCCAGCGGTCCAGGGGATCGAGGTTGAGCGACTTCGATTCCGGTAGGGCGAAACGCAGGCCCAGCCCCGCCCCGGCAACCAGAACGGCCGCCGAGATCAAGAGCGCTTCCCCTGTGCCGAAGCTCTCAGCCAGCGCACCCCAGACCCAGCTCCCGAGCGCCATGCCTCCAAAGGTCGCCATCTGGTAGAGCGCCAGGGCTCGCCCGACGACCCACCGAGGCGATGAGAGCTGGACGGTTGCATTAAAGCTCGACAGAGCCAGCACCCAGCAGGCGCCGGCGACAGCCGTTCCCGCCATGGTCAGGACCGTGTTGGAGCTCAGCCCGGCGATGGCCGCCCCTCCTGCAAACCCGATGAAGGACATCCGCACGAGCGCCTCCATGGACATCACCTGGCGCATGCGCGCGCTTATGGCCGCTCCGGCCACGGCACCGGCACCGAAGGCGCCAAGCAGAAGTCCGTATGTGAGAGGCCCACCCTGAACCAGGTCGCGCGCGATGAGAGGCATCAACGCTTGAATAGCAATGGCCGCCAGCCCGAATACGGCTCCACGCAACAGGACGGATCCGATATGCGGCGACATGGCTACATACCGGATCCCGGCCGCCATGGCCGCCCCCAGGCTCTCGGGAGGCAAGGTGCGGCGAGGCATTGGGGGATGCCATCGGAACAAGACCAGGAGCAGGCCGATATAGCTCACCGCATTGACCGCGAAGGCCGCGAAGGCACCGGCAGCCGCGACGATCATCCCGCCGATGGCCGGCCCCACGCTCCGCGCGATATTGAACCCCATGCTGTTCAGCGCGATGGCGGAGGGCAGATCCGAGCGCGGCACCATTTCGCCCACGAGCGATTGCCAGGCCGGGCCGTTGAAGGCCGTACCGCAGCCGACGAGAAACGTGAAACCCAGCAGCAGCCAGGGAGTCATGAGACCCAAATAGCTGAAAATCGTCAGAGCAATCGACACCGAGAACAGGAAGAGCTGCGAGATCAGCATCAAATTCCGCCGGTCCGAATTGTCGGCAATCGCGCCCGCCGCGAGAGAGAACAGCATAACCGGGAGCGTGGTCGAGGCCTGCACCATGGCGACGAGGGCCGCGGAGCCGCCGATGGATGTCATCAGCCAGGCCGCACCCACGGATTGGATAAGGCCCCCGAAATTCGACGCGAGGCTCGCGATCCAGACCGCGCGGAAGACCTTATGGCGAAACGGCGCCAGAGGCGATGCACGGCTTGACGATGTTTCGGTGTCTGCGACGCTCATAAGGGCGACCTTACGGCTCCTGCGGGAGGGAGGAAGATAGGAACCCGGCTAAACTAGCGTGAGTCGGGGCGACTTCCACCGGGGACCCGAGCTCCCCGGCTTTTCCCAACTGATATCTTTCCCATCCGACGCTTCAGGCAGCCTCGATCCGAAGGCCGTCATAGGCTGGCTCCACATGCGGGGGCAGCATGCGGTGCAAGTCGTCGTAGTCCAGATCCGTATGAAGATTGGTCAGAATGGCCCGTTTCGGGCGGACGCGTTCGATGAACTCGAGCGCTTCGGGCACCGAGAAATGGGTCGGGTGCGGTGTATAGCGCAAGGCATCAAGGATCAGCACGTCGAGATCGTAGAGACGCTCCACGGCCGCCTCGGGCATCATGCTGACGTCCGGCGCATAGGCAATGTCGCCGAAGCGGAAACCGAGCGCATCGATATCACCGTGGACCATCCGGAACGGCAAAGCTTCGATCTCGCCGCCCGGCCCACCGATGACCACCGGACGCCCATCCTGGAGCCGTCTCGCCTCCAGGATCGGTGGGTATCCGCTCCCGGGCGGTGTCTCGAAGCAATAACCGAAGCGGCTCATCAGCAATTCGCCCGTGACCCGGCCCGCGTAAGTCGGAATTCGGCGGCGCATGGCGATCACGATAGGACGAAGGTCGTCGATGCCGTGGGTGTGGTCCGCATGCTCATGAGTGATCAGCACTGCGTCGAGGCGCGTGACGCCGGCGCTCAGGAGTTGCTCCCGGAGGTCAGGCGAGGTGTCCACAAGCACGCTCGTGGTGCCGGCAGACCCTCTCTTCTCCACTAGGACGGAGCAGCGCCGCCGCCGATTGCGCGGATTCTCGGGGTTGCAGGCGCCCCACCCGACCGCCACGCGCGGAACACCGCCGGAGGACCCGCAGCCGAGGATCGTCAGGACGAAACTCATGTCACCGCCCATTCGCCTCCGCAGCCTTGGAGAAAAGCCGGTAGAAGTTCGCCGTCGTGATCGCGGCAACCTCGGCCTCCGGAACGCCGATGACGTCCGCCAGGACGCGGGCCGTATGGGCCACATAGGCGGGCTCGTTCGTCTTTCCCCTGTAGGGAATGGGCGCCAGGTAGGGAGCGTCCGTCTCGACCAGGAGCCTGTCACGGGGAACGAGGCCGGCGATCCGGCGGATCTCCTCCGAGTTTCTGAAGGTCAGGATACCCGAAAAGGATACATAGAGACCCAGTTCCACACCTACGGACGCCAGCTTCTCGCCTGAGGAGAAGCAGTGGAGAACAGCCTTGAACGGCCCTCGTTCCATCTCGTCGGTCAGGATGGCGATCATGTCCTCGTCAGCGTCACGGGCATGGATAACGAGGGGCAGGCCCGTCCCGCGGGCGGCCGCGATGTGGGTTCGGAACACCTGCTGCTGCACGTCGCGGGGGCTCTTGTCATAGAAGTAATCGAGGCCTGCCTCACCGATGGCAATGCAGCGGGGATGCCGGGAAAGCTCGACGATCCGCTCCACGGGCACGTCCGGCTCTGTTGCGGCATTGTGCGGATGGGTTCCCACAGAGAAGAAGACGGCCTCGTGCGCCTCCGCCAAGCCACGGTAGGTCTCGTAGCGGCCGACAAGGGTGGAGATCGTGACCATGCGCTTGACGCCCGCCGCGTCGGCAGCAGCCAGAACGTCCGGCAAACGGTCCCGTAGATCCGGAAAGTCCAGATGGCAGTGGCTATCGATCAACATGCGGAAAGGCCCCTCCTCTTCCGGCGGTCCCGTAAGGCTCCCATAAAGCGGATAGGGTGACGTTCGTCCAGACCGCCTATGCAGGAAGACGGCGGCGGCTCACTGGGCGGCCTGCTGGAGAGCCTCTTCCTCCTCCTCGTTCTGGCGCATGACCCGCGTGACCTCCCGGTGCCGCCGCACCGGACCCTCGTCGTATTCGCTCGGAAGGGAAACCGGGACCTTGAGGCAGACGCTTTGGGCCGGCAGCACGTCGCGCCAGTCGCGGATCAACTGCCGGTAGGCGCGCCCTACAGGCCGGATATTTCGGTCGAGATCATAAAGCCCGACCGGCGTAGGCCGATTGTTCTCCTTGCGGAGGGCCACGTCCCAGTCCATCTGGTCCGTCAGGGAATACCAGGTGAAGCCTACGATCGGCACGCCCGTGTTGCGGATGCGCAGGACGTTGGCCCATTGCTTCCACAGCCAGTTGACGGCCTCGTCGCCGCACGGGCCCTCCATGATGTTCGTCTCGGTATGCATAACCGGCAGCTTGTAGCGGTCATAGTACTGCCGGGTGATCTCGTCATATCCGAACACATCTCCGGCAGAGCGGGTGTGGCCGTTTTCCTGAACCCGATGCTCGTTGGTGATGTAATAATCATTGCCCATGATGCAGTGATGGCGAAGGGCCGAGCGATTGAGGAAGAAATGGTATTCCTCCCGCGTCATGCCGCTATCCATCAGGTATTCGTACATCTCGGAGTCGACACGCCTTCCATAATTGAGGTCGAGCGACAGGAACCTCTTGGAGTTCATGACCTCGGCCGGCTTGATGGCCGCGGGATTCTCCGCATGGAAATATTCCGTCGACTCGCTCTGAATGAAGATCGCGTCGGGCCGGACCTTCAGGATCTGCTCCATGGCGAGGACATTCGCCTTCACGATGTGTTTGAGAGCCGTCACGAAGCCCTCATCGGAGGTCAACTGCTCATTCCACCAGCCGTAGGCCGCCGAGAACAGGGCGCAGATAAACATCTCGTTGATGGGGGTATAGAGCTGCACCCACGGATAGCGCCTGGCAAAATCACGGGCATAAATGGAGAAAAGCTCAGGAAAGTCCGGGTTCTGGAAGTTCCCGATCCAGTCCGGTACGCCGAAGTGGCATAGATCGACGATCGGGATCAGGTCCCGCCGCTCGATTTCTCCGAAGGTCATATCCGCAAAGGACCAATCGTACCGTCCTGGCCCCAAAAAGGTCAGATGAAGCGGCGGTCCATAGCGCAGGACGTCGATCTCGAGCTCCCGGAGCAGATCGAAATCCGTCCTCCAGTGCTCGTAATGGCCGCATTTCTCCATCTCGTCGATGCGGGTGCGGCCATTGTTGATGGTCGGGATGCTGTTTTCGATCCCGGTGGCAAACATGAAGGTCGTGTACATCGAGACTTCCGCTGAGGCCCAGGAGGCCATCTGAAGCGGAAGCGTCAGACGGCCTCCGCCTCCACATAACGCGGGAAGATCGGCTCAGGTTGCGGAAGGGCAGTCCCAGGCTTCAAGCGATGGGAGGGGTCGATCTGCGCCAAGCCACGGTCCGATTCCGGAATCGCCAGGAGATTCAAGAGCTTGCTCGCTGCTACAGGCACGAAAGGCTGGGCCAGGATACCAACCGCTCGCAGAACTTCCGCGGTCACGTACAGCACGGTCGCCATACGCGCCGGGTCCTGCTTACGAAGCACCCAGGGCTCCTGGGAGGCAAAGTAGCGGTTCGCCTCCGCCACGACCGCCCAGATCTCGCTCAAGGCCGTGTGAAGCGCAAAGTCCTTCAGTGCCGCCCGTGCCTTGCCCGGTAGAGCGTCTGCCTGCCAGAGCATGTCCTGATCTGCCTGGGTGAAGGCTCCTGGCTCCGGAACGGCCGCCCCGCAATTCTTGGCGATCATCGACAGGGAGCGCTGGGCAAGGTTTCCGAGATCGTTCGCCAAGTCCGCATTGATGCGGTTGACGATGGCTTCATGGGAATAATTGCCGTCCTGTCCGAATGGCACTTCCCTTAGGAAGAAGTACCGCAGCTGGTCCACACCATATGTGTCGGCCAGTTCGAAGGGGTCGATCACATTGCCGACCGACTTCGACATCTTCTCGCCGCGATTGAACAGGAAGCCGTGGCCGAAGACGCGCTTGGGCAACGGAATGCCCGCGGACATCAGGAAGGCCGGCCAATAGACCGTATGGAACCGGACGATGTCCTTGCCGATGATATGGACATCGGCGGGCCAGTAGTGCCAGCGGGGATTGTTTTCGTCCGGGAAGCCGCAGCCCGTCAGGTAGTTGTTGAGGGCATCAACCCACACATACATGACGTGCTTCGGATCTCCCTGAACCGGCAGCCCCCATTTGAACGTCGTACGGCTGATCGAAAGGTCCTGCAGGCCTGCCCGGACGAAGCTGACGATCTCGTTCCGACGCGTCTCGGGGCTGACGAAGTCGGGATTCGCCTCGTAAAACGCCAGGAGCCGATCCTGGTAAGCAGAGAGGCGGAAGAAATAGCTCTCCTCCTCGATCCACTCTACGGGCGTCCCCGTGGGCGCGCGCCAGCTCCCGTCGGGCTGTTTCGTCAGCTCGCTTTCGTCGTAATAGGCCTCGTCGCGCACCGAGTACCAGCCGGCATATTTGGAGAGATAGATGTCGCTATTCTCCTGCATCCGGCGCCAGAGTTCGTGCGTCGACGGCAGGTGGTCGGCATCAGTGGTGCGGATGAATCGGTCGTAGGAGCAGTTCAAGCGATCGGCCATCGCTCGGAACTTGCCGGCCATCTCGTCGACGAAGGCCTTCGGCGTGGTGCCGTTGCGGTCCGCGGTCTGCTGGATCTTGAGCCCGTGCTCGTCCGTGCCCGTCATGAAGAACACGTCGAAGCCGTCGATGCGCTTGAACCGCGCAATCGCGTCGGAGGCGACGATCTCGTAGGCATGACCGATATGGGGAGCCCCATTCGGGTACGAGATGGCCGTCGTGATGTAGAATTTTTCTTTCTCGGCCATGGCAGATCCTTGCTCGAACGATGCGTCCCGACGACGTTCTAGGCCGCCCGCCGAACCGCATCGGCAAGGTCATCGAACAGCATCAGGATGAAGGGCCGGCGGTCAAGGTTGAAGACATCGATCTCTCGCGCCGAGCGGGCGATCTTCTCACATACCTCCACCAAAGGCGCAAGGCGCTGCGGCCCAAGGCTCGCCTTCGCATGCAGCTGTGCCGTGACCCAGCGCTGCACGGTCTCGAGCATGAGATCATAGCTCTCATCCGCGTCCTTCCGGGCAAGGGCCTCGGCGAGCGAGAGCACCTGCCGCGTCTCGGCCCGGGGCAGTCGGTCAAGAAGGCTCGTGACCTGCCCGATGAAGGCGACCTTATCGGCATCGAGGAGTTCGAGGGTCCGTCGCACCGATCCCTCTCCCAGTCGCAGCGCCTGGTCGACGACATCCGCCGGCATATCGGCCCAGGGAGCGCCCAGGGAAGCAATGGCCGCTTTCACGGCAGCATCTTCGAGGGGACGCAGCAGTAGGCGCCGACAGCGCGAGCGGATCGTCGGAAGAACCCGCTGCGGCGCATGGCTGACGATGAGAAACAGCGAGCGGGGCGGCGGCTCCTCGATGACCTTCAGGAGCGCATTGGCGCTCGCGATGGTCAGGTCTTCGGCGCTGTCGACGATGCAGACGCGATAGCCGCCATCGGCCGCGGTCGACGCGAAGGTGGCCAGAGCGCGCCTGACGGCATCCACGGGAATCGTCGCGGACGCAGCCTTCTTGTCCGTAGAGGGCGCACGCCGCAGGACAGCCAGATTGGGATGTGAGAGGGCGATGATTTGCCGGGCGACGTTAGCCTGAGGGGCGACGTCGAGGCTTTCCGCACCGCCGGAGCGGGTCGGATCGAGGATGGTTCTGGCCACCCGATAGGCCAAGGTCGCCTTGCCAATCCCCTGTGGCCCACCGATCAGCCAGGCATGATGCAGGCGCCCGTTGCGAAGCCCCTCCAGAAAGGCCGCCTCCCCTCCCTCATGGCCGAAGAAGGCGAACTGCTCCCGGGGATGCGGAGCACCTTCGAAGCGGTCGGGCTCGTCCGTCTCGGACTGCCCCTGAGCCTGGCGCTCACGCGACATGGGCGGCCCTCGTCTCGCCGGTCAGTTCGGGCAACCGTTCCCGCAGGGCGGACCAGATCGCCTCCTCGATCGCATCTGGATCGCGATCCGCATCAATGACAACGCACCGCTCAGGATCGGCTTCCGCGATGGCCAGAAACGCTTCGCGCAAGGCCTGGTGGAAGCCGATCCCTTCCTGCTCGAACCTGTCCGTGCCCTCTCCAAGGTCCGCCTGGCGGCGCCCGACGCGGGAGAGACCGACCTCCGCTGGAAGATCGAGTATGAAGGTGACATCCGGGCGCAGCCCCTTGAGGGCGATCCGCTCCAGGCTTCCGATCAGTTCTGGATCCACCTGACCTGAAGCGCCCTGATAGGCCCTGGTGGAATCCGCGAAACGGTCGCAGAGCACGTGAACGCCCCTTTGGAGCGCCGGCAAAATGGTCCTGTCGACATGATCGATGCGGGCGGCCGTAAACAGCACGGCCTCTGCGAACGGCCCCAGATGCTTCGCCTTGCCTTCAAGGATGAACGCACGAATCTTTTCGGCTCGAACCGAGCCTCCAGGCTCACGGGTGGCGAGAACTTCCAGCGGAACTGCCTCGAGACGCTGTCGGAGGCGGCCGATCTGGGTCGATTTCCCTGCGCCCTCGCCTCCCTCGAAAGTGATGAAACGGCCCGTCATTAAATGCGTTCGAGAAGGCTCGAGAAGGCGCGGCGCGCCCAGCCCGTGCTGAATTCCATCAATCCGTCCAGCGCGCGCTGGCTCAACGTACCCACCTGGACGTCCTCATTGGCATAGAGCGGGACCTCGACGGCCTTCATGTCGCCCCGGCTGATTTCAAGCTTGGCCACTTCCGCCCCCTTTGCCACCGGGGCCCGGAGCGGACCGGTATAGACGATACGGGCAGTCACCCGTTCCGCCTCGCCACGAGGCACGAGTACACGAACGGGGCGCTTGGATACAAGCGGCAGAGAGCGCTGATCCCCGCCGAACACCTGAGCCTCGCCCACCACCTGCCCCTCCTGGAAGAGCTGGCGAGGCTCGAACGCCCGGAAGCCCCAATCCAGGAGCTTGCGGGATTCGCCGGCCCGATCCTTCGCGGTCTTGAGGCCGTTCACCACCACGATAAGCCTCTGGTCGTTCTGAACGGCGGACCCTACGAGACCATAGCCCGATTCTTCGATGTAGCCGGTCTTGAGCCCATCGGCTCCCATGTTGAAGGCGAATAGTGGGTTCCGGTTGCGCTGCCGGATCTTGTTCCAGGTGAACTCCTGCTCCCCGAACATCTTGTAGAGGTCCGGATAGGTCCGGATGATATGGAGAGCGAGCTTCGCCAGCTCACGGACGGTCACCTTCTGCTCCGGGTCGGGGTAGCCGGTAGGGTTGCGGAAGGTGGATTTCGTAAGACCGAGGTCCTTCGCCCGCTGGTTCATGCGCCGCGCAAAGTTCTCCTCGGTGCCTGAGATGCCCTCGGCGATTGCTATGGCGGCATCGTTACCGGACTGGACGATCAGTCCACGCAGGAGGTCCTCAACACGGACGCTCGAGTTGACCTTCGCGAACATGGATGAGCCACCCGAACGTGCGCCCCCGGTCCGCCAGGCATGTTCGGAAATCCCGAACTCGGAATCCATGGTCAGGCGGCCGTTCTTCAACTCATTGAAGACGATTTCGGCGGTCATGATCTTTGCCATGCTGGCGGGCGCGACCGGATCGTCGGCGTTCTTTTCGAAAAGGACTGCCTCGGAATCCGCGTCCAGGAGAATCGCCGTAGGTGCAGTGGTCTGGAAGGGAGCCGCCGACGCGCCTGGGCCGAAACTGCAGAGCAACGGCAAAAAGCCCAGGATCGCAAGGAGATAGAAGCGCATTCCGAAAACCGCGCGCGCAGCGAAGGCCATGATTCAACTCTTCCTTTAGGAGAGCTGAATTTGTAGCACGGTTTCGCCAAATCAATGGCAAGGCTTGGCGGCGAAAAGCCACCGCAAGGGTACATCCCCTCGGCCCAGAGCCCTATTTCTGACAGTCACACCTAGGCCGCATAAGGCAAAGCGAGAACGCTCAGGCTAGCTGAGCGGTACGCTCGTGCTCCGAAACGACCTCGAGGACCGATCCTCAGCACCGCCCCAATTCCGGGCCGGTCCTGGCCCGTCAGCGGAGGAAACGGCTCTGATCGAGCGGCCGGAAGCCTTCGCTCTTCTGGAAGCCGGAGGAGCGATTGTTCTCCGGCGCATAATAAAGCCCGGCCACCACCGGCCTCGTCGGCGGGAGGACCTTCGACGAGAGCGAGCTGACCGCAATCGGAGTTGCAGCGCCCGGAATGGTTCCGAGGTCGAACGGCCGCTCGGGCGGGAGCGGGATGCCACGAGCCGGCATGCCGGCGGAGGCCACGGCCACCGGCTCCTCGGTCGCGGATGCGAAGGCCGTTGCGACACCGTCGGACGGCGCAGGATTACGCAGTGCCACGGGCTCGACAGGAGCGGCCGGACGCGGCGTTGCCGATGCAATCATCGTCGGGCCGGCGCGGTTCAGGGAGGCAGGAATCCCGTCGGTCCGCAGGCTCGCCAGGAGAATCCGGTCGTCGCTGCCATTGGTGGAGGCAGGGCCGACATAATCGACCTGAACCCGGGCGGTGCCGGCCCGCTTGAACCCGAGGGCGAGAGCGGCACGCTCAGACACGTCGATAATGCGGTTGCCGTGGAACGGTCCGCGATCGTTCACGCGGACGATCATGGAATGCCCGTTCTGGAGATTCGTCACCCGCGCATAGCTCGGAAGAGGCATGGTCGTGTGGGCAGCGGCCACCGACACCCGGTCGAAGACCTCGCCGTTTGCCGTTTTCCTTCCATGGAAATTCGACCCGTACCAGGATGCGAGACCGACGCCGGAATAATTCGGATTTTCGCGCGGCACATAGGTGCGGCCGGCCACCACATAGGGCTTGCCGACCATCTTCTGTCCCCCGCCCTTTGGAACGGGCTGGCCATCGGCTACGACGCGTGGGCTCGGAGCTACGCCATATTTGGGGTCGATGCCGCTCCGGTTGGAGCAATTGGCGGCGGTCAGAGCAATTGCCGCAACGCCTGCAATGCGGAGGACAGTCCGATGATTGAAGGCAACTGCGTAGCCTTGCGCGGCAGCCTTTTCAGCGCGATCACAATCCATATCGCCTCGCATCCCCTTGTCCGCTTGTGCGGCGGTCCGGTTGCCCGAACCTTAGTAAGTGCATTTTGACCTGCTAAAAAAAGGTTAAACGACGCGCTTGTCAATGGCCAAGTCGCCATAATGGGAACATTGTTAAGATTACAAAATATTCAATCTATTCAAGGGCTTGCAAAATTACCTTCAAACAATCTTCAACCTTCGGCCACATTTCGTAAACAACTCCACCGCTTCAGGAAAGCCTGAATCGGCACTCCCCTAACGAAAGAGATCATCGTTGCACATGGCGGATTCTTTTCGCCTCTTATCGTTTTCCAGCGGCGTGAGTTGACGTCGGCAGGGCTGCCGCCTTAGACAGCCAATATCCCAGAAAGGATCCGGCTCCGCTGCCGGCTCTGACCTGTGGAGGGGTGGCCGAGTGGTTTAAGGCAGCGGTCTTGAAAACCGCCGTGCGGGCAACCGTACCGTGGGTTCGAATCCCACCCCCTCCGCCATTGCGGGCACGCCTGACAGGCCTCAGCCCAGGCTCGTTTCAATATCGCTTTTCAAGAAATGCCTGCCTTCATTGCATCCGGCGATGGGCCCGCTAGGTCAGCGCACGGCCCGACGTCGTCGGGCTGAGCCGAAGCGGCCAAGCCGGACCGTTGCGGCAGCAGGGCGGGGTTGCAGGCTCGGCTGTCCGTCAAGCGGGACATCTCCCACAGGTCCGATCCCCGGCGCCTCGGAGCTGGGCAGCGCAGGATACTCCGCGTCTATCTCTTCGTCCCGGAAGGATACACCGGCAAAATTGCCCCGCCGCCAGCACAGGCGCGCCGTGAAGACCTGAAGAACATGGGCAATCACGTAGAGCTGGAATGTGTCGGGCAGGTCCCAATGCTCGCGAACGGCAATGCGGGCGCCGGCCTCCGAGATCTCGTGGACCTCACAATGGATCATGGTCTCGGAGCCGATGACGATCTTGGCCGGTTGGCGGACACGGCGACGCTTGGCGCTACGAAGCTCGGTACGCTTGGGACTGGATGTCGTCGGTCCGACAAATGCCATGAGGGTGCCCGGAACAAATGGTTAACGCAACGCTAACTATTTGGCCGCATTCCCGTTCCCGCGCCAGCACCCGGAAGGATACTCACCCGGAAGGACGCGGGATTTCGGGCACTCCCCTGGGCGCTTCGGCCGCGCTGGCGCTCCGACCCGTTGTCGTGGTATCCACCGCCCCGGCTCTTCAGACAGCCCTGCCATGTTTTCGCACCGATGCGGTCCTAGGCGGGCGTCTCCGGCCTCCAAAGCCTCGAAAATGGATTTCCGCGGATGAATGCTCCCGCACCTAAAGTCTCGTTTGTATCCCTCGGCTGCCCGAAGGCGCTTGTCGATTCGGAACGGATCATCACGCAGCTCCGGGCCCAGGGCTACGAGCTGACCAAGCGTCATGACGGTGCGGACGTGGTGATCGTCAACACCTGCGGCTTCCTCGACAGCGCAAAGGCGGAATCCCTCGAGGCCATCGGCTCGGCCATGGCCGAGAATGGCAAGGTGATCGTCACCGGCTGCATGGGCGCCGAGCCGGAGCAGATCCGGGACCGCTTCCCGAACGTCCTCGCCATCACGGGACCACAGCAATACGAGAGCGTCGTCGGCGCCGTGCATCAGGCCGCGCCTCCGGCCCACGATCCCTTCGTGGATCTGGTGCCGCCCCAGGGCGTCAAGCTGACGCCGCGGCACTACGCCTATCTGAAGATTTCCGAGGGCTGCAACAACCGCTGCTCCTTCTGCATCATCCCGAAGCTGCGCGGCGACCTGGTCAGCCGCCCCATCGGGGACGTGCTGCGCGAGGCCGAGAAGCTGGCCAAGGCCGGCGTCAAGGAGATCCTCGTCATCTCCCAGGATACGAGCGCCTACGGCCTCGACATCAAGTACCAGCCCAGCCTTTGGCAGGACCGAGAGGTGCGCACGCGCTTCTACGACCTCGCCCGGGAACTCGGCGAAATGGGCCTGTGGACGCGGATGCACTACGTCTATCCCTATCCGCACGTGGACGAGGTCATTCCGCTCATGGCGGAAGGCAAGATCCTTCCTTACCTCGACATCCCTTTCCAGCACGCCTCGCCGACGGTCCTGAAGGCCATGCGCCGCCCGGCCCACCAGGAGAAGACCCTCGACCGGATCCGCAAGTGGCGGGAAATCTGCCCGGATCTCGCCATCCGCTCCACCTTCATCGTCGGTTTCCCCGGCGAGACGGATGAGGACGTGGATTTTGTGCTCGACTGGCTGAAGGAGGCCAAGCTCGACCGGGTCGGCTGCTTCCGCTACGAGCCCGTCCAGGGCGCACCGGCGAACGAACTGGCCGGAGCTGTCCCCCAAGAGGTGAAGGACGAGCGCTGGCATCGGTTCATGAAGACTCAGCGCGAGGTCAGTGCCCGCCTGCAGAAGGCCAAGGTGGGCAAGCGCCTGCCGGTCATCATCGATGAGCCCGGCGCCACCGTCGCCAAGGGGCGCACGAAATACGACGCGCCCGAGATCGACGGCAATGTCTATGTCGCCTCCCGCCGCCCCCTGCGGGCCGGAGATATCGTGACCGTCAAGATCGAGCGCTCTGACGAGTACGACCTGCACGGCACGGCGGTCTGAACACCGCATTCCCGACCGGAAACGGCGAGGGCCGGACAATGTCCGGCCCTGAAGCTCTGCAGGATGTTGAGCGGCCGCCCCTCGCCTCCGCAGGAATGCGGTGAGGCGCGAGGCCTCCCCTTACACGTGGATCACGCGACCATAAGCGTCCAGAACGCTCTCGTGCATGGTCTCGGAGAGGGTCGGATGCGGGAAGACCGCGTGGATCAGTTCTTCCTCGGTGGTCTCCAGGTTCATGGCAATCACGAAGCCCTGGATCAGCTCGGTCACCTCCGCGCCAACCATATGGGCGCCGAGAAGCTGGCCGGTCTTCTTGTCGAAGATCGTCTTCACGAGACCGTCCGGCTCGCCGAGCGCAATGGCCTTGCCGTTGCCTACGAAGGGGAAGCGGCCCACGCGGATGTCGTAGCCCTGCTCCTTCGCCTTGGCTTCCGTGAGCCCAACGGAGGCGATCTGCGGGTTGCAATAGGTGCAGCCTGGGATCTTGCCCTTGTCCATGGGATGAGTGTGGAGGCCCTTGATCGTCTCGACGCATATCACACCCTCGTGCTCCGCCTTATGGGCGAGCATGGGCGGGCCGGCGACATCACCGATGGCATAGATGCCGGGCACGTTAGTGCGGCCGAGCCCGTCGGTCACCACGGTGCCGCGCTCGATCTTCACGCCGATCTTCTCGAGGCCGAGATTCTCGATATTGCCGACGACCCCGACGGCTGAGATCATCCGCTCGGCCGTGATGGTCTGTGTGCCCTTGCCGTCCTCGATGGTAGCCGTGACGGAATTGGCGCCCTTCTCGACCTTGGCGACCTTGGCGCCGACAAGTATCTTGATGCCCTGCTTCTCGAAGCGCTTACGGGCGAGCGCCGCGATCTCCGCATCCTCTACGGGCAGGATCTGCGGCATGACCTCGACCACGGTCACCTCGACGCCCATGGTGCGGTAGAAGGAGGCGAATTCGATGCCGATGGCTCCCGAGCCCATGACGAGGAGCGATTTCGGCATCTCCTTCGGCACCATGGCCTCGAAATAGGTCCAGATCAGCTTGCCGTCCGGCTCGATGCCGGGCAGTACGCGCGGGCGTGCGCCGGTGGCCACGATGATATGCTTGGCCTGATAGGTGCCGGGCTCGAGAATACCCTTCGGAGCCGGAGTCTGCGGCTGCATGGCGGGCTTCTTCGGCGCCGTCACGACGACCTCGCCGGGCTTGGAGATCGAGGCCTCGCCCCAGATCACGTCGACCTTGTTCTTCTTGAGCAGCATGCCGACGCCGCCGTTGAGGCGACCCGAAACGCCGCGGGAGCGCTGCACCACAGCTCCCGCGTCGAAACCGATCTTCTCGGCCGAAAGACCGTAATCCTTGGCATGCTGGAAATAGTGATAGATCTCGGCCGAGCGCAGCAGCGCCTTTGTCGGGATGCAGCCCCAGTTGAGGCAGATGCCGCCGAGATGCTCGCGCTCCACGACGGCCGTTTTGAACCCGAGCTGCGCCGCCCGGATTGCCGCCACATAGCCGCCCGGCCCGCCGCCGATGACGATGATGTCGTATTGATTTGCCATGATGTCCCCAGTCGTTATCCCGGCTTCGCGCAGCGATAGCCGGGATCTTTGTCAGGAAAAGGCGCTAATCTCGTCGCGCGATCCCGGCTCTGCGCTGACGCTTCGACCGGGATAACCTCTTCTTAAACCAGCATCCCCATCGGGTTCTCGATGAGCACCTTGAAGGCCGCGAGCAGTTCTGCGCCGAGCGCACCGTCCACGACGCGGTGGTCGCAGGAGAGCGTCACGGTCATGGCCTGCACCACAGCCGGCGCGCCGTTCTTCACAACGACCCGCTGCTCGCCCGCGCCAACGGCGAGGATCGTGCCCTGCGGCGGGTTGATGACGGCCTGGAAGTTCTTGATGCCGAACATGCCGAGGTTGGACACCGCCGTAGAGCCGCCGGAATACTCTTCCGGCTTCAGCCGCCGTGTGCGGGCACGCCCCGCGAGGTCTTTCATCTCGGCCGAGATGGCCGTGAGCGTCTTCTGTTCGGCCTTGCGGATGACGGGTGTGAACAGGCCGCCCTCGATGGCAACCGCGACACCCACATCCGAGTGCTTCATCTTCAGGATACGGTCTTCCGCCCAAACGGCATTGGCGTTCGGCACACGCTGGAGCGCGATGGCGAGCGCCTTGATGACGAAGTCGTTCACCGAGAGCTTGTAGGCGGGCTTGCCGTCCTTGTCCTTGGTCGCGGCGGCGTTGATCTGCTCGCGCAGCGCCATGAGCGCATCGAGCTCGCAATCGAGCGACAGGTAGAAATGCGGCACCGTCTGCTTCGACTCGACGAGACGCTTGGCGATGGTCTTGCGCATTCCGTCGAGGGGCACCTCCTCATAGGTGCCGGCCTCGAACATCGCCTTCACTTGGTCGGCGCCCATGCTCGGTGCGAGTTGCGGCGCGGCGGGCTTTTCTGCAGGCGCTTGCGCGGGAGCTGCGGCCGGTTTCGCGGTGCCGCCGGAGATCGCTGCGCGCACGTCTTTCTCGACGACACGGCCATGCGGGCCGGAGCCCTGGACCGACGCGATGTCGAGGCCAGCCTCCTTGGCGATCCGCCGGGCGAGCGGAGACGCGAAAACGCGGCCGCCCTCCGCGGCCCCGTCAGGCCGCGCCGGACCCGCAGGTGCCTGATTCACGCGGGCATCCGCCATCTGGGCCGGCGGAGCGGCTGGAGCAGGCTGCGGTGCGGGTGCGGGTGCAGGTTGAGGCGCCGGGGCGGCCTCTGCCTTTGCGGCGGGTGCTGGCGCATTCGCGGCCGGGGCCGTGACGCTCTTCGGGTCCTCGCCCTCGCCGGCGATGAGCGCGATGGGCTGGTTCACCGGCACATCGGCCGTGCCCTCGGGCACCAGGATCCGGGCGAGAACGCCCTCGTCCACTGCCTCCACTTCCATGGTGGCCTTGTCGGTCTCGATTTCGGCGATCACGTCGCCGGACTTCACCGTGTCGCCTTCCTTCTTCAGCCACTTGGCAAGGTTGCCCTTTTCCATGGTGGGCGAAAGCGCAGGCATCAGGACATTGATGGGCATGGCGTTTGAGGATCCTGATCGAAAAGAGGGTCGTTGAACCACGTTGTCGTGCCGGAGAGCGGGTATTCGCCTCCGGCACCGGTTAGTTGATGGCCTGGGACGAGCCGGGATCCGAAGGATCCTCCAGCTCGGCCTGGATGCCGGCGACGATCTCCCGCATGGCCTCGTCCTCCGAGAGGTCGGTTTCCATGGCGTAGATCCGGGCCGCATGGCGGGCGAGGTCCACGAGGAGCACGCCCCAGGTGAACGGATCGTCGAAGGCGCGGCGCAGCGCAATGCTGACCGCCCCCTCCGACACCGAAGCCCTCAGGATTTCGACGCCGCCCTTTTCGAGGACATCGGGCGGAACGTTGAGAGCTTCGAACTTCCGTTCAGCCATGACATCACCTGTAGCAGACGGCCTTCACGGCCTGGACGACCTCGGCCACCGACGGGAGCGCCAGCTTCTCGAGGTTGGCCGCGTAAGGCATCGGCACGTCCTTGCCGGTGATGCGCACGACCGGAGCATCGAGATAGTCGAAGGCCTGCTCCATGATCCGCGCGGCGATTTCGGCGCCGACGCCGGATTGCGGATAGCCCTCTTCCACCGTCACGCAGCGGCCGGTCTTCATCACGGAAGCCACGATGGTCTCGGTGTCCATGGGACGGATGGTGCGCAGGTCCACCACCTCGGCCTGGATGCCTTCCGCTTCCAGCTCCTGAGCAGCCTTGAGCGCGTAGGTCATACCGATCCCGAAGGACACGATGGTCACGTCCTTGCCCTCGCGATGGATGCGCGCCTTGCCGATCGGGACCGTGAAGTCGTCCAGCTTCGGCACCGGGAAGGACTGCCCGTAGAGAATCTCGTTCTCCAGGAAGATCACCGGGTTCGGATCGCGGATCGCGCTCTTGAGGAGACCCTTGGCGTCGGCGGCCGTATAGGGCACCACGACCTTGAGGCCGGGGATCGCCGAATACCACGCCGCGTAGTCCTGGCTGTGTTGGGCCGCGACGCGAGCCGCTGCGCCGTTGGGGCCGCGGAACACGATGGGACAGCCGAGCTGTCCGCCCGACATGTAGAGGGTCTTGGCCGCCGAGTTGACGATCTGGTCGATGGCCTGCATGGCGAAGTTGAAGGTCATGAACTCGACGATCGGACGCAGACCCGTGAAGGCCGCGCCGACCCCGACGCCAGCAAAACCGTGCTCCGTGATGGGCGTGTCGATAACCCGGCGGGCACTGAATTCCTGCAGCAGCCCCTGGGTGACCTTATAGGCGCCCTGGTACTCGGCCACTTCCTCGCCCATGACGAAGACGTTGCCATCCCGGCGCATCTCTTCGGCCATGGCGTCCCGCAAGGCCTCGCGCACCGTCATGGTGACCATCTCGGTGCCCTCGGGGACCTCGGCCGACGCGTCATAGCCGCCACGGTTCGCCACGACCGCCGGAGCGGCCGGGGTCGACAGGGGCGCCTGCTGGGGACGCTCCGCAGGGGCCGGCCGGTCGGTCATGCCTTCCGCCTGCATGTCCGGAACCGGAGCGGGCTGCTGCCCTGCCGGAGCGGGGCCGTTCGGCTGGGCGGGCGCCTTGGCGGCCGCTGCCGACACGTCCTCACCCTCGCCCGCCAGAATGGCGATGGGAGTGTTGACGGCCACGTTGTCGGTGCCGTCCGAGACCAGGATCTTGGCCAGGACACCTTCGTCCACCGCCTCGACCTCCATGGTCGCCTTGTCGGTTTCGATTTCCGCGAGAACGTCACCCGGTTTTACCGAATCGCCCTCTTTTTTCAGCCACTTGGCCAGCTTGCCCTGCTCCATGGTGGGAGAAAGGGCGGGCATGAGAATGTCGATCGCCATGGAAGACTCTTGTGTGATTGTCGCTGAGGCGAAGCGCTCCGGCGCTTTAACGCGCCGGCTCGAGAACGATGTCGGTATAGAGCTCCGACGGATCGGGTTCGGGATCGTGCGTGGCGAACTCGGCGGCCTCGTTCACGATCTCGCGCACCTTGCTGTCGATGGACTTGAGCTCGTCCTCGGACAGCTTCCAGCTCTCCAGGAGACGGCGGCGCACCTGCTCGATGGGATCGTGTTCCTCGCGCATGCGGGTCACCTCGTCCTTCGTGCGGTACTTCGCCGGATCGGACATGGAGTGGCCGCGATAGCGATAGGTCTGCATCTCGAGGATATAGGGGCCCTTGCCCGAGCGGGCGTATTCGATCGCACGCTGGCCGGCCGCATAGACGGCACGCACGTCCATCCCATCCACCTGCTCACCGGGGATGTTGAAGGACACGCCGCGCTTGGAGAAATCCGTCTGCGCGGAGGCACGGTTCACGGACGTACCCATGGCGTAGCGGTTGTTCTCGATCACGTACACGACAGGTAGCTTCCACAGCTCCGCCATGTTGAAGCTCTCGTAGACCTGGCCCTGGTTGGCGGCACCGTCGCCGAAATAGGTGAGGCAGACGCTGTCGTTCTCCCGGTAGCGGTTGGCGAACGCGATGCCGGTCCCGAGGGACACCTGAGCACCGACGATGCCATGGCCGCCGTAGAAGTGCTTCTCCTTCGAGAACATGTGCATGGAGCCGCCCTTGCCCTTGGACAGCCCGCCGCGGCGGCCCGTGAGTTCGGCCATCACGCCCTTCGCATCCATGCCGCAGGCCAGCATATGGCCGTGGTCCCGGTAGCCGGTGATGACCTGGTCGCCATCCTTCGTCGCCATCTGCATGCCGACGACGACAGCTTCCTGGCCGATATAGAGATGGCAGAAGCCGCCGATGAGGCCCATGCCATACATCTGGCCGGACTTCTCCTCGAAGCGGCGGATCAGGAGCATCTCGCGATAGGCGAGGAGGTCCTGGTCCTTTTCGAATTGTGGGGAGTTAAGAGCCTGTTTCGCTGAGCTCTTGGGAGTGGACTTGTTGGCCGTGCCGGATGCGGCGCGGCCTGCCTTGCGGGCAGCAACAGCCATCGGGTCCTCCGAAGGGTTTCCTCGACGAAAGTTCTAGCGCAGACGGTATCGGAAAGCGAGAGGGCCTAAAACGCGTTTCAATACTACGGTGAACAGGTTAAATTACTGTCACAGTTAAATTATTCTCGATTAACTTGAATTCAGTTAAATGGAAATTACGGCTTTGACTCCGCGTTTCCGAGCATAATCACGAGATCGTTGCGGTGCACACGTCCAAGGATGATCCTGGCGCGTTCGTCCAACAGGTCGCGGTCGATCTGGTCGCTCCGGAGCAAAGCGATGCGCCGCTCCCAATCCGTCCTCTCGGTCTTGAGGACGTTGAGCTCCTTGGTCAGCTCGTCCGCCTGAGCCTCATAATGCTCCCGCGCCTCGAAACCGCGGGCACCGCTATGGGCATGATGCACGAAATAAGCCGCGACCGCCGCCGAGATGCTGTAGAGCACCAGCGGAATCAGAATTCTTCGTGCGCGCCTGCGAATGACCATGGCTTATCCTTACACGGTCATGGTTAAGGAGCGGTTGAGAGGACTCAATCGTTCAGATGCACGACGATTTTCCTCAAGCGAATTTTCCGCGCTAGGTCGGGCGGCACGTTGGACGAACTCAGAGCGTAATCTTCAACTGCCTTGATGTTCTTTTCGACATGTTCGAGCGAGTCGGGGATGTCGAGCCAAAGGTCGAGGCCTTTGAATATGTCCTGCCGGGGCATTCCAAAGACGAAGCCAGCGGCGTCACAGGGACACACGGAAAATTCGAACGGCTTTCCTGCGGCCGCCTCAAGCCCCTTCAGGTCCATCCCCAGTCGAATGCCCTTTGTTGACCGCCACGCTGTCGGCTGGTTGGGCTCCTTCCTGAAATCGCGCTGAATAATCACGTTTTGCGGTCCGGTCGGATTGGGCATGCCCAGACATTCCTTAACGTCTTCCTGAGTCATGCCCCGATAGACCTTGTCCATGGAGCCCCATGTAATGAAGGCCATTTCGAGCGATCCTGGAAAGATAGCCGACCCGCATTGATAGACGTCCTCCTCAATATGAACCATGAGGCGGACGACCTCGCCCGGCCGCAAGGAAGCCTTAAGCTGAGCTTCGCTGGTGTCTTTTGTAATCGGCCCGGCCCGCCTGCCTGGCTCGATGATAAGTTCCGGCGCCTTGCAGCCCGTGTTGCAGGCTTCAGCGGGGTGAGAGAGGAAGAGGCTTGCGCCGAGCAATACGCCAGCGTTCATCTTCATCAATGAGTGGATCAAACGACGCTTCCCGCTTGTTGATGATATCCAGCCCATAGAAAATGCCACGGATTATCGTTACATTATATAACTGTTCGCACCAAAAAGAAAAGGGCCGCTTGAGGCGGCCCTTTTCTACCAAAATGCCGTTATCTTACATGAGAGCCTTCAGGGCCGCGCGGCCTGCATAGCGTGCCTGCTCGCCGAGCTCCTCCTCGATACGGATGAGCTGGTTGTACTTGGCGAGCCGGTCGGAACGGGCGAGCGAGCCGGTCTTGATCTGCCCGCAATTGGTCGCGACGGCGAGATCCGCAATGGTCGAGTCCTCGGTCTCGCCCGAGCGGTGAGACATCACGGCCGTGTAGCCGGCGCGCTGGGCCATATCGACGGCCGCGAGGGTCTCGGTCAGGGTGCCGATCTGGTTCACCTTCACGAGCAGCGAATTGCCGACGCCCTTGCGAATGCCGTCCGAGAGGCGTGTCACGTTGGTGACGAAGAGATCGTCGCCGACGAGCTGGCACTTGGCGCCTACGAGGTCGGTCAGGATCTTCCAGCCTTCCCAGTCGTCCTCGGACATCCCGTCCTCGATGGACGCGATGGGATAATCCTTCACGAGTTTCGCGAGATACTCGGCCTGCTCCTGGGGAGAGCGCTTTTTTCCTTCGCCTTCATAGACATAGGCGCCGTTCTTGAAGAATTCGGTCGAAGCGCAGTCGAGGCCGATGACCATGTCCTTGCCGGGCTTGTAGCCGGCCTTCTCGATGGACGCCATGACGAAGTCCAGGGCCGCCTCGGCGCTCGGAAGGTTCGGCGCGAAGCCACCCTCGTCGCCCACATTGGTGTTGTGGCCGGCGTCCTTGAGGGCCTTCTTGAGGGTGTGGAACACCTCGGCACCCATGCGCACCGCCTCAGACAGGGTCGGGGCGCCCACGGGCAGGATCATGAATTCCTGAAAGTCGATGGGATTGTCCGCATGTGCCCCGCCATTGATGATGTTCATCATCGGGACCGGCAGGACCCGGGCCTGGGTGCCGCCCACATAGCGGTAAAGCGGCAGGGTCACGGCGTCGGCGGCTGCCTTTGCGACCGCGAGGGAGACGCCGAGGATCGCGTTGGCGCCAAGGCGCGCCTTGTTGGGCGTGCCGTCGAGCTCGATCATGGTCTCGTCGATGAGGACCTGCTCCTCCGCATCGAGACCGCCGATGGCATCCAGGATCTCGTTGTTCACCGCGTCGACAGCTTTCGTGACGCCTTTGCCCAGATAGCGCTTCTTGTCGCCATCCCGCAGTTCGACCGCCTCATGCGCGCCCGTGGAGGCTCCAGACGGAACGGCGGCCCGGCCCATGGAGCCGTCTTCGAGGGTTACATCCACCTCGATGGTGGGATTGCCTCGGCTGTCGAGGATTTCGCGGGCGTGGACGTCGATGATTGCGGTCATGAACAAGCTCCTCAGAAGGCGGAAGGTGCGGCCTCACGTCGTTCTCTGGGCTTATTGACCGAAACGCGCAGGTGGGCAAGGACGGCGCAACGGTTCAACACAGCATTCAAGGACAGACACCGTGACGGATCCCACCCTCCAGCTCGGTCATGCAACCGCCCTCCCCGGCAATCCCGATGAGGCGAAGCTCGACCGGGTTCCGAATCCCCATCAGGACACGGATTATCTGGCCCGTTTCACGGTGCCGGAGTTCACCTCCTTGTGCCCGGTGACCGGCCAGCCCGATTTCGCCATCCTGGTGATCGACTACGTGCCAGGCCCCTGGCTCGTCGAATCGAAGTCGCTCAAGCTCTACATGCACAGCTTCCGCAACCATGGCGCCTTCCACGAGGATTGCACGGTTGCGATCGGCAAGCGGCTGGCCGGGCTGCTGGAGCCGCGCTTCCTGCGCATCGGCGGCTACTGGTATCCCCGCGGCGGCATCCCGATCGACGTTTTCTGGCAGACGGGCGAAATGCCCAAGAACCTCTGGCTGCCCGATCAGGGCGTCGCGCCCTACCGTCCCCGGGTCTGAAACCGGGGCAGCATCAGCACCACCGAGGCCGTGACGCCGACGCCGAGGATCACCGCGGCGGCCGTCCCGGTCGAAGCCGCAAGGCCTGCATGGCGCAGGCCGAAGCCCATGAACACGACACCAATCGCCTGGCCCACGAAGAACGAGAAGGCGTGGAGCGCCACCGCCGAGGCCCGGGCCTTGGGCGCCACCTCGGTGACCTGGGCCTGGAAGGTGTTGTGGAGCATATAGAAGCCAAGTCCCAGGAGGATCATGGCGGCGCCATAGAACTTCCAGTCGGCCGTGTGGCCGAGGGCCACTAAGGCGAGACAGGCGCAGATGCCGCCTGCCACCAGGAGCCGCGGAATGCCGAGCGTCCTGAGGAGCCAGGTCACTAAAAGCGAATAGACGAGGCCACCCACGGCGAAACCGCCGATGGCGAAGCCTGCCTGGGCAGCGCCTCCTCCGCCGCTCTGCTCCAGGAGCGGCGCGACGTAGGGGAAGATCCCGAAGATCGCGACGGCTTCCACGAACACGAAGCCGAACAGGGCGAGCGCCCGGGGATTGGACAGGATGTCCCGGTAGCGCAAAATCGCGGCGCCCATGTCGAACCGGCCGCCCGCGGGCGCATCCCGAAATCCGACGATCGTGGCCGCAAGCGCGGCCGCCATGAGCCCCGTGGAGAGCGAGAAGACGCCGCGCCAGCCGATGAACTCGGCGATCAGGCCTGCAAAGGATGACCCGGCAAGCTGGCCTATGATGATGGCCACGAGATAGCGGCTGAGTGCCACCTGGCGCTGTGCCATCTCGACCCGGTCGCCGATGAGCGCGATGGAGAGGGGAACGGCGCCCCCTGCGGCCGCACCTGCCAGGATGCGCAGGCCAAAGAGGCTCGTCACATCGGGGGCCATGACAGATCCGGCGAGCGCCAGGAACAGCAGCGCCAGCGCGACCTTCATCACCCGCTCCTTGCCAAGCGCGTCCCCGACGGGACCGAGGATCGGCTGGATGAAGGCGTAGGGCAGCGCAAAGGCTGCGGACAGGAGCGCAATCGTCTGCGGGCTGGTGGCGAAGTCCCGCGCGATGATCCCCACCATCGGCTCCACGGCCCGGGACGAGAATGTGCCTGCAAAGCCGCTGACGGCGAGAATCCGGATCAAGTTGCGCGACGACATGGCTCTCGGAGGGGCGGCGTGAGGAGGGATTGTCCCCTTAGCACGGCCGAAAGCCGGAGCCGAGGGCCGGCAACGCGCACCTGCCCTCGTCAAAAAGCATGAGCGAAGCTCGCTCTCAGGCGGATTTCGCCAGGGCGTCGTAGGCCTTCAGGCGGGAGAGAAGCGCTTCCATCTCCTTCAGGGGGACCATATTGGGGCCGTCTGAGGGCGCCTTGTCCGGATCCTGATGGGTCTCGATAAAGACACCCGCGACGCCGACCGCGACCGCCGCCCGGGCGAGGACCGGCACGAATTCCCGCTGGCCGCCGGAAGTTGCCCCCTTGCCGCCGGGCTGCTGCACCGAGTGGGTGGCGTCGAAAATCACCGGCGCGCCTGTCTCGGCCATGATCGGCAGGGCGCGCATATCGGACACGAGAGTATTGTAACCGAAGGAGACGCCGCGTTCGGTCAGCATCACGTTCGGGTTGCCGGCGCCCGTCACCTTGGCGGCCACGTGCGCCATGTCCCAGGGCGCGAGGAACTGCCCCTTCTTCACGTTGACGGCCCGGCCGGTCTTCGCCGCGGCGACCACCAGGTCGGTCTGCCGGCAGAGGAAGGCCGGGATCTGGAGCACGTCCACCACTTCGCCCACCGGAGCGCATTGCTCGATTTCATGCACATCCGTGACCACGGGAATTCCCAGCGCCTCCTTCACGTCGGCGAAGATCGCAAGGGCCTTGTCGAGCCCGATGCCCCGGCGGCTCGTCATCGACGTCCGGTTCGCCTTGTCGAAGGACGACTTGTAGACGAGGCCGATCCCGAGCTTCGTCGTAATCTCCTTGAGGGCCGAGGCCATCTCGAGCGCGTGCTCGCGGCTCTCCATGGCGCAGGGCCCGGCGATGATGCTGAGCGGGAGATGGTTGCCGAAGCGGACGGAGCCGACCTCGACGATTGCGGGGCTTTGTGGCGTGCTGTTCATGCGCGTCCCCCTATCCTGTTTTGGGTCTGGAGGCAAAGAGAAGACAGAGACAAGGCGCGACCTGTTTCCCTCCCCCTTGTGAGGAGGGACTAAGGGTGGGGGTGGCGGTGCAGGACTGAATCCAAGTTGGCGCTCGCACCCCCACCTCCAACTCCTCCCCAACGCAAGTCGGGTGTTCCCGACTTGCGTCTGATGGGAGCGGATCTCGAGTGTTCCCGAGATCCGTGGGGGAGGAGAGTATGTTGGTGCTTCCCGGGTCATTCTGGGCTCCGTTGTGCGGCCCCCGAATGACGGCGCGGCTCAAAACGTCATCGCGGCCGCGTTGATAATGCCGGCAGAGAGCGAAGCAGCGCCCAGGAACAGTGCAGCGGCCATCTCGCCCGAGGCGATCCGCTGGGACAGGTTCGGCATGACGATGCGCACGAGCCAGTACACGACGATCTGAACGGCAAGCGCCACGAGGCCCCAGATCAGGCAATCGACGATGGTCTGGGCATGGACGATGGCGCTGGCGAGCGGCAGGGCGAATCCAACGAGGCTGAAGCCTAGGGAGGTCGCGGCCGAGATCACGTTCTGCCGGATGAGCGCGAACTCGTTGTGCATGGTCGCCAGGGTGTAGATGGCGAGGTAGAGCGCGACCAGGATGGTCGCGATGACGAAGAAAATCAGGAAGTCGGGCAAGCCCGCCAGAGAAGAAGCCACGATCTGTCCCCCTTGGATCCGTATCGGCTGAGGGGGACCTCTAACAGGCCGGGGTTTATATTACGTTGCCTCGAACGCGATGGCGGCGCCCATCCCGGCGCTCGCCGGGACGACGAGCCGCGTGCCGATATGCGCGAAGGGTATCCCGGCCGCATCGAGCCATTTTGCCTGGCGCGAGACGTCGTCGACCCGCACCGCGAAGGCCACGAAGGATGGTTGGTCCATCTCGGCCTCGACGGAGCCATAGGTTTCACCGGCGTCGTCCGGCGTCATCACGTCCAGATGCCCGCCACCGGCCAGGCGATAGGACAGATCATGGAGGGACGGTTGGGTCGGCACCTCGCCCGTAAATGCCGACAGGAAGGCCTTGTGCCGATCGGGATCGGGAATTGACAGGGCAACGGCGATGACATCTTCTGCCCGGTTGTCATGGGCCTGGAAGGCGGGATTCCAGAAATTTTCAGGATAATGCTGCTGGCAGACGAAAAAGCCGGCCCGGCCTGCATCCGGCATGGACGCGAATGCGAGGCTGAAGGCCACTTTCACCTCAGAGCCGTCCGGCCGGGCACCTTTACGCTCGAAATGGAAAGGCTCGAAAGCGCCGTTTCCCGCCTTGGCGAAGCCCGCCGCGTCCGCCTCGGCGTCCTGGCTGTCGAGGACCAGCATCGCGAGACCTTCGCGACTCTTCAGGTAATCGCGCACGAAGGCACCGAAGCTGAACTGGCGCTCCGTGTGAGGGGCAATCTCCGCCCCCTCCCCGACCGTGATCAGCTCGATGAAGGACGACCGGAACTGGACGATCCGATTCTCCGTGCCCCAGGGATGGCGGTTCCGCGCCCCGACTTGGAAGCCGAGACGTTTGTAGAAGGCTGCCGCCTGATCGAGATCGCGGACGGCAACCACGAGATGGTCGATACGGCGGCTCATGTTCGGCATTCCCGAGATGGAGGGGCCGAGCCGTTCCGGCCCGGCGGGATTCAAGCGATTATTTGATCACACCAGCCGGCTCTGCTCCACGGCCGCGTGAATGAAGCTCTTGAAGAGCGGATGCGGCTCGAAAGGACGTGACTTCAGCTCCGGATGATACTGGACGCCGATGAACCAGGGATGGTCCTCGTATTCGACGATCTCCGGCAGAATCCCGTCCGGCGAGACGCCCGAGAAGCGCAGGCCCTTCGACTCCAGACGCTCGCGATAGCCCATATTGACTTCGTAGCGGTGGCGGTGGCGTTCGGAGATTTCGGTACCGCCGTAGATCTCGGCCACCTTGCTGCCGGGCTTCAGGCTCGCCTGATAGGCGCCGAGCCGCATGGTGCCGCCCAGGTCGCCCCCGGCGGCGCGCTTCTCCAGCTCGTTGCCGCGCAGCCACTCTGTCAGGAGGCCGACCACGGGCTCCGGGGTCGGGCCGAATTCGGTGGAGCTGGCATTCTCGATGCCGGCCAGCGACCGGGCCGCTTCGATCACGGCCATCTGCATGCCGAAGCAGATGCCGAAATACGGCACCTTGCGCTCGCGGGCGAAGCGGGCGGCGCGGATCTTGCCCTCCGCCCCGCGCTGGCCGAAGCCGCCCGGCACCATGATTCCATGGATTCCTTCCAGGAAGGGAGCCGGATCCTCTCGCTCGAAGATCTCGCTCTCGATCCAGTTGAGGTTCACCTTCACCTGGTTGGCGATGCCGCCGTGGTGCAGAGCCTCGATGAGCGACTTGTAGGCGTCCTTCAGCCCCGTGTACTTGCCGACGACCGCAATGTTCACCTCGCCTTCCGGGTTGTGAACTCGGCCGGAGATGCGCGTCCAGCGGCTGAGATCGGGCGCAGGCGCATTCTCGATCCCGAAGGCCGCGAGCACCTCGCTGTCGAGGCCCGCCTCATGATAGGCGAGCGGTACGTCGTAGATGGAGGGCGCATCCCGCGCCTCGATCACGGCCGTTTCGCGGACATTGCAGAACAAAGCGAGCTTGCGCCGCTCGTCCTTCGGAATTTCCCGGTCTGTACGGCAGAGCAGGATATCGGGCTGGATGCCGATGGAGCGCAGCTCCGCGACCGAGTGCTGAGTCGGCTTGGTCTTGAGTTCGCCGGCTGACGGAATGAAGGGCAGCAGGGTCAGGTGGGTATAGATCGCCTGGCCGCGATCGAGGTCATTGCCGAGCTGGCGGATCGCCTCGAAGAACGGAAGGCCCTCGATGTCGCCCACCGTGCCGCCGATCTCCACGAGCACGAAGTCGAAGCCCTCGTTGCCGGTCAGCACGAAGTCCTTGATGGCGTTCGTGACATGGGGAATCACCTGGATCGTGGCGCCGAGATAATCGCCCCGCCGTTCCTTGGTGATGATGTCGAGATAGATTCGGCCCGTGGTGATGTTGTCGGCCTTCGTGGCCGGCACCCCGGTAAAGCGCTCATAATGGCCCAGGTCGAGATCCGTCTCGGCGCCGTCGTCCGTGACGAAGACCTCGCCGTGCTGGTAGGGACTCATCGTCCCCGGATCCACATTGAGATAAGGGTCGAGCTTGCGAAGCCGAACCTTGTAACCACGAGCCTGGAGAAGCGCCCCGAGGGCGGCTGAAGCCAGGCCCTTGCCGAGCGAAGACACCACGCCGCCGGTGATGAATACGTACCGCGTCATGGACCCCTATCCATCAATAAAGAGCGCCGATTCGCAAGGGCGAACCCGGCCGCTCGATTGCCATCCACAAAAAGAGAGGGCCGGAAGCTCCGGCCCTGATCGTCACTGCGACTGAGGCACCTGCGGTGTCGCCGGCGCGGGGGCCGGAGCGGCGGGTGCCGGGGCCGGGCTGGCCGGCTGGTCTCCCTGCATGCGCTGGAGCTGCTCGAGGACGTTGCCGCCCTGCCCGCCCGCGGGGGCCTGTCCGGCCGGAGCCGCCGGGGCGACGCCGTCGATGATCGAACGGGGCGCGCCGCTCTGGCCTGCCATGATGGTCAGGGCGAGGCTCGTCAGGAAGAACAGGGCGCCGAGGATCGCCGTCGTCCGGGTCAGGGCGTTGGCCTGCCCGCGTCCGGTCATGAATCCCGAAACACCGCCTCCTCCTCCGCCGCCGAGGCCCATGCCGCCGCCCTCGGAGCGCTGCAGCAGAACCACGCCGATCAGGGCGAGGACTATGATCAGGTGAACAATGATGAGAACCGTTTGCATCGTTCCAAAAACCTCAAGCGGCCGCGCCGAAAGGCGTCAGCCGCTCGTGTGTATCTCTTCGTTGGCGCGGGCTGTAGCATAGGTGAGCACGGGATCAAAGACCCGCAAGCCCCCCTTTTGCCGCGACGGAAGGAATTTGAAAAGGGATCTGTCATTCCGGTTCCCACCGAGGGGCTCGGAATGACAGCCGAAGACCGGTCAGCCCAGATAGGCTCCGGCAATGGCCAGGAAGTCGGCGGCCACGAGGCTGGCGCCGCCCACAAGGGCGCCGTCGACGTTCTCGACGGCCATCAGCTCGGCCGCGTTGGAGGGCTTCACGGACCCGCCATAGAGGATACGGACCTTGGCGTGCTCACCCTTGCCGACCAGCTTCCGCAGTTCCTCGCGGATCAGGGCATGGACCTCCGCGACATCCGCAGGGGTGGGCGTGAGGCCCGTACCGATGGCCCAGACGGGCTCATAGGCGATGACCAGGTTGTGGCTGTTCGAGTCGGCCGGCACGGAGCCGCGAAGCTGCTTCTTGACCACCGCGAGGGCCCGCCCGGCCTCCCGCTCCTGCTGCGTCTCGCCGATGCACACGATAGCCGTGAGCCCCGCCCGGTGGGCCGCCAGGGCCTTGGCGCAGACGTCGGCGTCCTTCTCGTCATGGTACTGACGTCGCTCGGAGTGACCGAGAATGACATAGGATGCCCCGGCATCGGCCAGCATCTCGGCCGAGAGATCGCCCGTGAAGGCACCCATTTCCTTGGCATGGCAATCCTGCCCGCCGACAGCGACCCGAGAGCCCACCGCCATCAGGGCGAACATGCCCAGGAGTGTGGTGGGCGGGCAGACGGCCAGCTCGACCTTCGCCTTCAGGCCGGGCGTATAGCCCGCCTGAATCTCGCTCATCACCTTGGCGGAAGACTTTAATCCGTTCATCTTCCAGTTCCCCGCCACCAGCGGGCGCGGCCGATCGACGCTCATTCGGGCTCTCCTGTCACGCTTGATAATGTGGCAGTACCAGAGACTTGAAGACTCTTTCAACCGACTTGCCCTTTTCCCCGGGCCGCTGATCGGTTATCGCCCTCTCTAACGAGTTTCGAGAAAACGGGTTCGCTATGCTTCGAGGAATGCGCAAGGCCGGTCAGAGCCTGGTCGGCAAGACGTTCATGGCCATCTTCTTCGGCCTCCTGATCGTCAGTTTCGCGATCTGGGGCATCGGCGACATTTTCCGCGCGACCCCGCCCTCTTCGATCGCCCGAGTCGGCAAGACGGACATTACGATCGACGCCGTCCGCACGGCCTACAACAACGAGCTGCAACGCCTCGGGCGACAGTTCCGCACGGTCATCACGCCCGAACAGGCCCGGCTCTTCGGGATCGACCAGCAGGTCCTGTCGAATCTCGTGAACGAGGCGGTCATGTCCGAAGAGGCCAGGAAGCTTGGCCTGAGCGTGTCGGACCAGCTGGTCGCCCGTTCCATCACGGAGGATCCGGCCTTCCGGGGCGCTGACGGGCAGTTCAACCGCGCTCTCTTCGACCAGGTGCTCCGCAACGCCTCCCTCAGCGAGGCCGGATTTGTGCACGAACAGCGCAGCGCCATGGCCCGCATCCATCTGGCGGAGGCCATTGCGGGCGACCTGACCGTGCCGATGGCGGCCCGGGAAGCCTTCAACCGCTATTCCACCGAGCGCCGGACAGCCTCCTATTTCGTGCTGACCGCCGCCATGGCGGGCGAGATTCCGGCTCCGACCCAGGAGCAGCTCCAGAGCTTCTTCGACGAGCGCAAGGGCGCCTTCCAGGCCCCTGAATACCGCTCCCTTACGGCCATGGCCCTCGACGCGACCTCCCTGGCCAAGCCGGAATCCATAAGCGATGCCGATGCCCGCCAGCGCTACGAGCAGGAGAAGGCCAAGTTCGGCACCCCCGAGAAGCGCACGATCCAGCAGATCACCTTCCCGTCGAAGGAGGAGGCTGAGGCCGCCTTCAACCGGATCAAGGAAGGTGCGACCTTCGAGAGCATCGCGGAGGAGCGGAAGGTTCCGCCGCAGGATCTCGAGCTCGGCACCTTCACGAAGAGCGAGATGCTGGACCCGGCCGTGGCCGAGGCGGCCTTCTCGCTTCAGGAAGGGGCCACCAGCGGCCCCGTGGACGGTCGCTTCGGCCCGGTGCTCGTGCGCGTGACGAAGATCGCGCCGGAATCGGTCAAGCCCTTCGAGGAAGTGGCTGGAGAGATCCGCGCGGAGCTTGCCAAGGCGCGCGCCGGCGATCAGCTCGAATCCATCCACGATGCCATCGAGGACCAGCGGGCCGGCGCCCGTCCGCTCGCAGAGATCGCCAAGGAGAAGGGTCTCCCCCTCGTCCAGATCCCGGCCGTGGACAGCCAAGGCCTGGACAAGGCCGGCAAGCCCGTGGAGCTCCCCGGTCGCGATGCGGTCGTGAAGGCGGCCTTCGCGTCCGATATCGGCGTCGACAACGAGCCCCTGCGCATGCCCGACGGCGGCTATGTGTGGTTCGACGTGACGGGAATCGAGCCCTCCCGCGAGAAGACCCTGGACGAGGTCCGGGACCAGGTCGCCAAGCTCTGGCATACGGACGAGGTGTCCCGTCGCCTCTCCGAGAAGGCCCGCGGTCTGACGGAGCGCCTGGAGAAGGGCGAGGCCATCGAGGCCGTCGCCCAGGATGCCGGCGCCGCGGCAAAGAGCGCAGCCGACCTCGCCCGCGGCGTCGCCAAGGACGAACTGAACGCCGATGCGGTCACCCGCATCTTCTCGGTCCCGGTCGGCCAGCCCGGCAACGCCGCGTCCGGCGCCGAGACGCGGGCCGTGTTCAAGGTCACGGCTGCATCCGTCCCGCCCCTCGCGCCGACTTCCCAGGAGGCCCAGCAGATCGAAACCCAGCTCCGCAACGGCATGGGCGACGACCTGGTGAACGAGTACATCGCGCAGATCCGCAAGGATCTCGGCGTCACCATCAACCAGCAGGCCCTCCGCCAGGCCACGGGCGGCGGCGACCTTTGATCCCATGGTCGTCGCACCCGATTTCGAAACCTTCGCCGGAGCCTACGACAAGGGTCAGGCAGGCGTCCTGCGCACAACCCTCGTCGGCGATCTGCTGACCCCGGTCGCGGCTTTCCTGAAGCTGCGGCACGGCCGGAAGGGGCCCGCCTTCCTGTTGGAATCCGTCGAGGGCGGCGCCGTTCGGGGCCGCTTCTCGATGATCGGCCTTGATCCTGACCTCGTCTGGCGCTGCCAGGACGGTCAGGCCTCCCTCGACCGGCAGGCGCTTGCCCGCGAAGGGCGCTTCGAGCCCGACAAGCGGCATCCTCTTGAGAGCCTCAGGGCCCTGATCGCCGAAAGCGCCCTGCCGCTCGGCGATGAGCTGCCGCCCATGGCGGCGGGGCTCTTCGGCTATCTGGGCTACGACATGGTCCGCCTCATGGAGCGGCTGCCGGAGCCGAACCCGGACGTCCTGAAGGTGCCTGACGCGGTGCTTGTCCGCCCGACCGTCATGGTGGTGTTCGACGCCGTGAAGGACGAGATCTCCCTGATCACGCCCGTGCGCCCCCAGGCGGGGGTATCCGCCAAGGCGGCGTACGAGACGGCCCTCTCCCGGCTTGACGAGGTCGGGCTCGCCCTCGACAGCCCCATGCCCATCGAGGACAGGACCGACCCTTCGTCCGTCCATTTCGAGCCGCCGGTGTCGAACACGACGCCGGAGGAGTTCAGGGCCATGGTCGCGAAGGCGAAGGAATATATCCGCGCCGGCGACATCTTCCAGGTGGTGCTCTCCCAGCGTTTCGAGGCCCCCTTCACCCTTCCGGCCTTCGCCCTCTACCGGTCCCTGCGGCGGGTCAATCCGGCCCCGTTCCTTTGCTATCTGGACTTCGAGGATTTTCAGATCGTCTGCTCCTCGCCCGAGATCCTGGTGCGGGTCCGGGACGGCAAGGTCACGATCCGCCCGATCGCCGGAACGCGCCCCCGCGGTGCCACCGCGGCCGAGGACCGGGCCCATGCGGACAGCCTCCTGGCGGACCAGAAGGAACGCGCGGAGCACCTCATGCTCCTCGATCTCGGCCGCAACGACGTGGGCCGCGTCTCGGCCATAGGCTCGGTCGAGGTGACGGATTCGTTCTTCCTGGAATTCTACAGCCAGGTCATGCACATCGTGTCGAACGTGGAGGGCCGCCTCGACGAGAAATACGATGCCCTCGCGGCCCTCGTGGCCGGCTTCCCGGCCGGAACAGTCTCGGGCGCCCCGAAGGTGCGGGCCATGGAGATCATCGACGAGCTCGAGAAGCACAAGCGCGGGCCTTACGCGGGCTGCATCGGCTATTTCGGCGCCGACGGGCAGATGGATACCTGCATCGTGCTGCGCACGGCCCTGGTGAAGGACGGCCGCATGGCCGTGCAGGCCGGGGCCGGAATCGTCTACGATTCCGATCCGGCTTCCGAGCAGCAGGAATGCATCAACAAGGCCAAGGCCCTCTTCCGCGCGGCCGAGGAGGCCGTCCGCTTCGCGAGCCGGGCGAGGATCGGCCAATGAACGAGACGGCAACGCTTCCCTTGACCGGGCTTCGCCCATGCGCAAACGTCGGGGCGCCATGACCCGCGTTCTCGTCATCGACAATTACGACAGCTTCACCTGGAACCTGGTCCACCTCGTGGCGCCGCTGGTATCCGGCGTGGAGGTGGTGCGCAACGACGCGCTCACCACGGACGAGGTGCTTGCCGCCGATCCGGACGCCATCGTGCTCTCCCCCGGCCCCTGCACGCCCAACGAGGCCGGCATCTGCCTCGATCTTGTGGAGCGGGTGGGTTCGCGGATCCCAGTCTTCGGCGTCTGCCTCGGTCTTCAGACCATCGGCCAGGTTTATGGCGGCACGGTCAGCCGCGCGCCCTTGCCCATGCATGGCAAGGTGTCCGACGTGGAGCACCACGGCCAGACGATCTTCCGCGGCATCAACGGCCCGTTCAAGGCGACGCGCTATCATTCGCTCATCGTCGACCGGGAGACCTGCCCGGCCGGTCTCGCTGTGACGGCCGAGACCGCCGACGGGCTCATCATGGGCCTGTCCCACCGCCATCTGCCGGTGCACGGCGTGCAGTTCCATCCCGAGAGCATCCTCTCGGAGCACGGCGTCACCATCATGCGCAATTTCTTCGACCTCGCGGCCTCATGGAACGCCGCTCATCGCCAGGGACGCAACGGCGCTCCCGCGGCCGGGCACTGAGAACCAATGGAATCCTTCAAATCCTACCTCGCCAAGGTCGCCACCGGCGCGTCGCTGACGCGCGAAGAGGCCCGCTCGGCATTCGACGATATCCTGTCCGGCGAGGTCACCCCCGCCCAGAGCGGCGCCTTCCTGATGGCCCTCAGGGTCCGCGGCGAGGCGCTGGAGGAGATCGTCGGCGCCGTGTCGGCCATGCGTGGCCGGATGCTCAAGGTCAAAGCGCCCGAGGGTGCGGTCGACATCGTCGGCACGGGCGGCGACCATTCCGGCAGCTACAACATCTCGACCCTTGCGGCGATCATCACGGCAAGCGCAGGCGTCAAGGTCGCCAAGCACGGCAACCGCGCCGCTTCCTCGAAATCCGGCACGGCGGACGTACTCTCGGCGCTGGGCGTGAAGCTCGGGCTTGACCCGGAAGGGCTGGAGCGCTGCCTGAAAGAGGCGGGTCTCTGTTTCATGTTCGCCCAGACCCACCACGCCGCCATGCGCCACGTGGCGCCGGTGCGTGTGGAGCTCGGCACCCGCACGATCTTCAACCTGCTCGGTCCCCTGGCCAACCCGGCCTCGGTCTCCCGTCAGCTCCTCGGCGTGTTCTCGGAGGCCTGGCTCGACCCGCTGGCCCAGGTCATGAAGGAGCTCGGCGCCAAGAAGCTCTGGGTCGTGCACGGCTCCGACGGCCTCGACGAGATGACGACCACCGGCCCCACCCACGTGGCGGCGCTGGAGAACGGAACCGTGCGCCGCTTCACCGTGACGCCCGAGGAAGTGGGCCTGCCGGTCGCCAAGCTCGAAGACCTCAAGGGCGGCGATCCCGAGCACAATGCGGCCCAGCTGCGCGCGGTGCTGGAAGGGGCGCGCATCCCCTATCGCGATGTCGCCCTCCTCAATGCGGCCGCCGCCCTGGTGATCGCCGACGCGGCTCCTGACCTGCGCGCCGGCCTCGACCAGGCGACCCGCGCCCTTGACAGCGGCGCCGCCAAAGCGACCCTGATGCGCCTGGTCCAGGCATCGAACGCCTAAAGGAAGCCGCCATGAGCGACGTTCTCGCCCGCATCGAATCCTACAAGCGTGAGGAGATTGCCGCCGCCAAGGCCGCGATCCCGCAGGCAGAGATCGAGCGACGTGCGCAGGCGGCTCCCAAACCGCGCGGTTTCGCGGCCGCTATCGTGCGCCATCTGGCGGAGGAGCGTCCTGCCCTCATCGCGGAGGTGAAGAAGGCGAGCCCCTCCAAGGGCCTGATCCGGGCCGATTTCGATCCGCCCTCCCTGGCGAAAGCCTATGCGGAGGGCGGCGCGACCTGCCTGTCGGTCCTGACGGATGGCCCCTCCTTCCAGGGGCAGCCCGAATATCTGATGCAGGCCCGCGAGGCCTCCGGGCTCCCGGTCCTGCGCAAGGATTTCCTGTTCGAGCCCTATCAGGTCTACGAGGCCCGCGCCTGGGGCGCGGATTGCATTCTCGTGATCATGGCGAGCGTCACCGATGAGCAGGCCCGCAGCCTTGTCGAGACCGCCCACGCCCTCGGCATGGATGTGCTGGTCGAGGTGCATGATCGCGCCGAACTCGACCGCGCCCTGCCCCTCGGCACGAAGCTTTTGGGGATCAACAACCGGAACCTGCGTACCTTCGAGGTATCGCTCGGCGTGTGCGAGGAGCTGGCGCCCCTGATCCCGTCCGACCGGATCGTGGTGGGCGAAAGTGGCATCTTCACCCTTGCGGATATCGAGCGGCTGGGCCGCGTCGGCATCCGCACCTTCCTGGTCGGCGAGAGTCTGATGCGCCAAGCGGATGTCGCGGCAGCGACGCGGCGCCTTCTGTTCGGCGAGGCCGCATGACGCGGCTCACCCATCTCGACGCCTCCGGCGCCGCCAACATGGTGGACGTGTCCGAGAAGGAGGTGACGAGCCGGGCCGCCATCGCAGAGGGCGAAATCGTCATGCAGCCCGGGACCCTGGCGCTGATCCGCCAGGGAGACGCCAAGAAGGGCGACGTGCTCGGCACTGCAAGACTCGCCGGCATCATGGCGGCGAAGCGCACCCATGAGCTGATCCCGCTGTGCCACCCCCTCGCGATCTCCAAGGTAGCGGTCGACTGCACCCTGGACGACAATCTGCCGGGTGTGCGCGTGACCGCAGAGGTGAAGGTGTCCGGCCAGACCGGCGTCGAGATGGAGGCGCTTACGGCCGTCTCGGTGGCCTGCCTGACCGTCTACGACATGGTGAAGGCCGCCGACCGCACCATGCGGATCGACAATGTGCGCCTGCGCATGAAGAGCGGCGGGCGCTCCGGCACCTTCGAGGCGCCGTGAGGAGGCGCCCATGAGCCTGATTCCCGTCGAGGAGGCCCTCCGCCGGGTTCTGGACAGCGTCCCGGGACTGGTCGCGACCGAGCGACTGCCCCTCGGCGACTTCGCGGGCCGCACCCTCGCCGAGGACGTGACGGCCCTGCGGGACCAGCCCCCCTTCCAGGCCTCCGCCATGGACGGCTACGCAGTGCGCAGCACCGACTGCCCGGAGGCTCCCGTGACCCTGCGGGTGATCGGTGCCAGCGCGGCCGGCCGCCGTTTCTCCGGTACGCTCGGCCCCGGCGAGGCAGTGCGTATCTTTACCGGCGCCCCCCTGCCCGAAGGAGCCGACGCCGTCGTCCTCCAGGAGGACACGGCGGTGGACGGCGACCGGGTTGTGATTGCAGAGGCACCCCGTCCACTTCGCCATATTCGCCCGGCCGGCCTGGATTTCGGAGCCGGAGATGTCCTTCTCTCGGCTGGGACCCGGCTCGATGCCCGCCACATCGCCCTGGCGGCCGCCATGGGCCATGGGTCGCTCGCCGTGAGGCGCCGGCCGCGCGTCGCGATCCTCGCGACCGGCGATGAACTGGTGCGGGCCGGCGAGCCTGCGGGTCCGGATCAGATCGTGGCGTCCAGCCTCCCGTCCACGGCGGCCATCGTCGAGAAGGCCGGCGGCGAAGCTCTGGACCTTGGGATCGCCCGCGACACCCTCGAATCCCTGGACGAACGGATCGAAGCGGCCCGTAAGGCTGAGGCCGACATTCTCGTGACGCTGGGCGGCGCCTCGGTCGGGGAGCACGACCTTGTGCAGAAGGCTCTGACCCGTCAGGGAATGGACCTGGGCTTCTGGCGCGTTGCCCTGAGACCCGGCAAGCCGCTGATGCACGGCCGCCTCGGGAAGACCCTGCTCCTCGGCCTACCGGGCAATCCCGTCTCGACCCTGGTCTGCGCCATCCTTTTCCTCGTTCCGGCAATCAGGGCCCTGTGCGGTGATCCTCAGGCAGGTGCAGACCCGACCGAAGGCGCGATTCTCGGTGCCGACCTTCCGCCGAACGGCGAACGCCAGGACTATATGCGAGCCGCCCTGGCGCTCCGCGAGATTGAGACCGGCTCCGGTCTGCTGAGCGTTCCCGTGGTGTTGCCGCACGAGAGGCAGGATTCGTCCATGCTCGGCATTCTCGGGCGCTCGGACGCCCTCCTGGTCCGGCCGCCTCATGCGCCCGCCGCTCGCGCAGGCGAACCCTGCCGCATCCTGCGGCTGGCGCGATTTTGTTGAATCTGTTCCTCCGAGCGTAGCCATAGGCTTGCAGAACACAGCAAGAACAGCTAACCTGTTCCTGCTTTGTTTTCAGAATCGCTCCTGCTGGAGCAGTAAGGGCCAGCCATGCTGACGCGCAAACAGCACGAATTGCTCCGCTTCATTCATGAGCGGCTGCGGGAATCAGGCGTTCCGCCATCCTTCGACGAGATGAAGGACGCGCTCGATCTCAAATCGAAATCCGGCATCCACCGCCTGATCACGGCTCTGGAGGAGCGGGGCTTCATTCGGCGCCTGCCGAATCGGGCGCGTGCCCTCGAGGTGATCCGACTGCCCGAGACGGTGGGCGGCCCGGCCGGGCAGAAGCGCTTCACCCCGAGCGTGGTGGAGGGCGGCCTCGCCGGAAAGGCCAAGCCGGCTCCCGCGCCTGCTCCGGAGGAGAGGAACCGCGATATCGCGATTCCCGTCATGGGCCGGATCGCTGCCGGTACGCCCATCTCGGCCATCCAGAACCGCAGCCATTCGATCACCCTGTCCAACGACTTCCTCAGCCAGGGCGAGCACTACGCCCTCGAGGTGCGTGGCGACTCGATGGTCGAGGCCGGCATCCTGGACGGCGATCTGGTGGTGATCCGCAAGCAGGACACGGCCAATACGGGCGACATCATCGTGGCGCTCATCGACGACGAGGAGGCGACCCTCAAGCGCTTCCGCCGCCGCGGCTCGTCCATTGCGCTGGAAGCCGCCAACCAGGCCTACGAGACCCGCGTCCTCGGCCCGGACCGGGTCAAGATTCAGGGCAAGCTCGTCAGTCTGGTTCGTCGCTACTGACATCTCCCTCGGGGAGATCCTGCTCCGGAACCGGCCGCACCGCCTGCGGCCGGTTTTTCGTTTCAGGAGTGGGCGGGATCTCTGCCCTGGCGAGAGAAGCGATCTCGGTTCCCTTGCGCACGGACCGGATCTCGACCCTATCGCCGCTCAGGAACCGCAGAGTCATGGCCCCTCGCGCCGCAAGAGCTTCCCGGTCGATGACGAGGCCGGCATCGCAACGGGGCGGCGCCTTGAGTTTCGTCAGGATCACCGTTGCACGGTGGCAATCCTCCTCGAGGGCGGCAATGTCCTGCACGAACGCGACGGAGTGGCGATCCGCACCTTCGACGACGCAGCCGCCCCGGTCGCAGCGGGCCTCCCGCCGCAACGAGTCGTCCCCGGCCCGGCGACCGTCCCCGTCCGCCCGCAACCATTGCTCGGTCACGAAATCCGAGGGGCGTCCCACCAGGGTGAGCATGCCTCCCGCATGGCGGATGGCCGCCCCCGCCCCTTCCCGGTCAATGAAGACGTCGTAGCGGTTGGGCGTCGCCACCGCGAGGCCCGCGCCCATGGGCAGAGGCGCAAGCCAGCGCAGGGACGATGCCGGAAGGGTCAGGAGGAGTAGCGCGGCGCTCATGAGGGCCAGGGCCGCAAGGCCGAGGGCCGGAACCGTCAGGCTCGCCCCGTCGATACCGCCGACCCAGGCCGAGACGTCGAGGACCCGGTTCACCGCAAAGCCCATGACCTGCCAGACAGGACGGTCGAGACCGAACGGATAGGCCAGGACTCCGAGCAGGGCCGCAGGCATGACCACTATGGAGACGAGAGGCAGCGCGAGCGCATTGCCGATCAGCCCATAAGGATTGACCGTCTGAAAATGGTAGGCCGCGAAGGGCGCGGTCGCGAGGCTCGCCACAAGCGTTGTGGCGAAGAGGCCGATTCCCCGCCGCGCCGTCCAGCGCAGGGCAGATCCAAGCGGGGTAGCAGGCTTGTCGCTCGCACCGATCCGCGACAGGAGGGGCGCCACGGCCGTGAGAGCCGCGACCGCTCCGAAGGACATCTGGAAGCTCGGCCCGAGCAAGGCCTCGGGCTCCCGGACAAGCACCAGCAGCGCCGCAACCGAGAGGTTGCGGATGCTCAGGGCTGGCCGGTCGGCGAGCACGGCGCCGAACATCACGAGAGTCATGACCAAGGAGCGCTCCGTCGCCACGTCGGCGCCCGTGAACACGCAATAGGCGGAGGCTCCCACCATCGCCGCGAGAGCCGCGATCTTCTTCACGGGCCACAGGAGCGCTGCGGCGGGAAACAGCGCGAGACAGGCCCGGATGAGCCAGAAGAAGGTTCCGGCCGCCAGGACCATGTGGAGGCCGGAGATCGACACGATGTGATAGATGCCGGCAGCACGCAGCACGTCGTTGGTCGGCTCGCCGATGAGGCCCCGCTTGCCGGTGACGAGCGCCGCGCCCACGCCGCCCGCCGGACCGCCAATGGCCGAGGCGATCCGTTCCGTAAGGGCATTGCGCGCCGCATCGATCCGCGCGGCCGCCGCCAGAAGCCAGGGCCGGCCCTCCGGCGGCTCCAGAACCTTTGCGGTTCCCAGGAGCGAGCCCACGGCCCCAATCTCCCGGAAGCGGGCATCTCGGCCGAAATCGTAGCCGCCAGGCCAAGCGGGCTGTGGCGGCGGGAGAAGACGCGCCTTCGCGTTGACGAACTGCCCCGGAGCGAGATGATCTCCCGCTCGGGTGGTGACCCGCGCATAACGCGGCGTAGCATCGGCCGGAACGCCTTCGATCTTTGCGACCCGCAGAAGAAGCCGGCGCCCCTGGCCTCGCTCCTCCACGGTCTCGATGAAGCCCGATACGGACGCGATGGTCGTCCGGGCAAGGACCGGAGCATCGACGGCTCGAATGCGGAGACCGCCAGCCAGGAACCCCGCGAAGACGGCCGTCAGGCCGATCAGCAGGGCCATCGCCACAAAGCTGCGCCTGCACAGCCAGGCTGCCGCCATGGACAGGATGCCCCCCGCCAAAGGCGCCGCGAGCGAAGGCTCCTCGGCCTGGAAGAAGAGCAGGATGCCGAGCCCGAAGGCCACGGCGATCCAGGGAAAAAGCCGGCGCTGCGCCACCTCCCGCGTCAGCTCGCCTCCGATCCAGGCCGGGACATCCGGGAGGCGAACCGGGAGAACCGCCAAGTCCGTGAGCCCGCGCCCCAGAGGCAGCGCCACGGCCCGCGCAGCAAGGCGCGGCAGGGGGCGGGTCTCTTTCGTATCGGTTTCGGCCATCGGTGCGGCTTAACGTCGGGGTGGTTTACATGGTAGACGACCCCACGTTCCGGCCAAGTCCACCCTGTGGATTCGTGCCGATGGCTCCTGCCGGGCCCATTTTGTTCCTTGCCAAGGTTTTCTCGCCGATGACCGTCGTCACCCGCTTCGCCCCGTCTCCCACCGGCTTCCTGCACATCGGGGGCGCGCGAACGGCCTTGTTCAACTGGCTCTATGCGCGACGGCAAGGGGGCAAGATGCTCCTGCGCATCGAGGACACGGACCGCGAGCGCTCCACCGAGGCTGCCATCCAGGCCATTCTCGACGGCCTGAAATGGCTCGGGCTCGATTGGGACGGGGACGTGGTCTACCAGTTCTCCCGCGCCGCCCGCCACAAGGAGGTTGCCGAGTCCCTCCTGGCCCAGGGCCGCGCCTATTACTGCTACGCGACGCCCCAGGAGCTGGAGGAAATGCGCGAGACCGCCCGGCGCGAGGGCCGCCCCATGCGCTATGACGGCCGGTGGCGCGACCGCGACCCGTCAGAGGCTCCTCCCGGCGTCAAGCCGGTGATCCGCCTCAAGGCCCCGACCGAGGGCGAGACCGTGGTCGAGGACGAGGTGCAGGGCCGCGTGGTCTGGCAGAACAAGGACCTGGACGACCTCGTTCTCCTGCGCTCCGACGGGACGCCCACCTACATGCTCGCCGTGGTGGTGGACGACCACGACATGGGCGTGACCCATGTGATCCGCGGCGACGACCATCTCACCAACGGAGCCCGGCAGACCCAGATCTACCAGGCGCTCGGCTGGGACGTGCCGAAGATGGCCCACGTGCCGCTCATCCACGGTCCGGACGGAGCCAAGCTCTCGAAGCGTCACGGCGCCCTCGGGGTCGAGGCCTATCGCAGCATGGGCTACCTCCCGGCGGCTTTGCGCAACTACCTCGTCCGCCTCGGCTGGAGCCATGGCGACCAGGAGATCTTCACCCAGCAGGAAATGATCGACGCCTTCGATCTGAAGAGCATCGGCCGCTCCCCTGCCCGGTTCGACTTCGCCAAGCTCGAGAATCTCAACGGCCACTACATGCGCCAATCCTCCGACGGGGAGTTGGTAGAGGCCCTGGAGCAGCTGCTCCCGGAGCTGGAGGGTGACGACCATCACCTCGGCCGCACCTTCACGCCTGCTCTGCGTGCAAAGCTCCTGGCCGCCATGCCGGGCCTGAAGGAGCGCGCCAAGACCCTCGTGGAGCTGCTCGACAGCGCCTATTACCTCTATGCCCAGCGCCCCCTGCACCTCGACGAGAAGGCCAGGAGCCTTCTGGCGGATGGCCTGCCGCGCCTTGCGGGCATCGACGCCAAGCTCGAAGCCGTGGACGACTGGACCGTTGCCAATGTTGAGGCCGTGGTCCGCGCCCATGCGGAGGCGATCGGAGCCAAGCTCGGGCAGGTCGCCCAGCCCCTGCGCGCGGCTCTCACGGGCCGGGCCACCTCGCCGGGGCTGTTCGACGTGATGGCGGTGCTCGGCAAGGACGAAACCCTGTTTCGCCTGCGTGACCAGCTCAGTGCTGCGCCTGCCGCATAGCTGGCGCACTCACCTTTAGACGTGCTTGCTCCTCCCCCACGGATAAGCTACCCAACCTCATCCTCCCACCGACCGGTGACCTCGGTTCGGCAGCCCCGGAGAGACCTTCTCCCACCGAACGGCTGCCCTAGGTTAAGCCCGGCCTCCTGCTGAAAGGGCGAAGACGCATGAGCTCCAATTCCAGCACGCTCAACATCAACGAGAAGTCGGTCGAATTGCCGGTGAAGCACGGGACCGTCGGCCCGAGCGTCGTCGACATTTCGAAGCTCTACGGCCAGACGGGGGTGTTCACCTACGATCCGGGCTTCACCTCGACGGCGAGCTGCGAGTCGAAGATCACCTATATCGATGGGGACAAGGGCGTTCTTCTGTACCGCGGCTATCCCATCGAGCAGCTCGCCGAGCACGGCGACTTCCTCGAGACCTGCTATCTGCTTCTTTACGGAGAGCTGCCGACCGCGGCCCAGAAGGCGGATTTCGATTACCGCGTCACGCGCCACACGATGGTGCACGACCAGATGAACCGCTTCTTCCAGGGCTTCCGCCGCGATGCGCATCCCATGGCCATCATGGTGGCCTGCGTCGGCGCGCTTTCGGCCTTCTACCACGACTCGACCGACATCGCGGATCCGCACCAGCGCATGGTCGCTTCCATGCGGATGATCGCCAAGATGCCGACGCTCGCGGCCATGGCCTACAAGTATCATGTGGGCCAGCCCTTCGTGTATCCGCAGAACGACTTGGACTACACGTCCAACTTCCTGCGCATGTGCTTCGCGGTCCCGGCCGAGGAGTACAAGGTCAACCCGGTGCTCTCGCGGGCCCTGGACCGGATCTTCATCCTCCATGCGGACCACGAGCAGAACGCCTCGACCTCGACGGTGCGGCTCGCCGGCTCGTCGGGCGCCAATCCGTTCGCGTGCATCGCGGCCGGCATCGCCTGCCTGTGGGGTCCCGCCCATGGCGGCGCCAACGAGGCGGCGCTCAAGATGCTGGAGGAGATCGGCACGCCCGACCGCATCCCGCAATACATCGCCAAGGCGAAGGACAAGAACGATCCGTTCCGCCTCATGGGCTTCGGCCACCGGGTCTACAAGAACTACGACCCGCGCGCGCGCATCATGCAGAAGACCACCCACGAGGTGCTCAACGAGCTCGGCATCAAGGACGACCCGCTCCTCGACGTCGCCATCGAGCTGGAGCAGATCGCCCTGAAGGACGAGTACTTCCTGGAGAAGAAGCTCTACCCGAACATCGACTTCTATTCGGGCATCACGCTCAAGGCGATGGGCTTCCCCACCTCCATGTTCACGGTGCTGTTTGCCCTCGCCCGTACGGTGGGCTGGATCGCCCAGTGGAGCGAGATGATCGAGGACCCGTCCCAGCGCATCGGCCGCCCGCGTCAGCTCTACACCGGCGCCCCCAAGCGCGACTACATCACGGTCGCCCAGCGCGGGTAAGGCGACACACCGAAGAAATAACGAAGGGGCCGAAAGGCCCCTTTTTCATGTGCGGCCTCTTCTTTCTCGCTCGGGAACCTGCAGTGCTTGATGCCCTTGAGGCCAGAAGCGGCTTATACAGCTTCCGCATCGACAGCCTTCTTGACCTGACGAACATATCGTTCTTTAAATAGAACATCTGTGTCCTGTGAAGAAGGCTTTGCCATGACCGACCGCCTGCCCGGCTTCGATACTCTTGCCATTCACGCCGGAGCCGCTCCGGATGCGGCGACGGGTGCCCGAGCGACGCCGATCTACCAGACGACCTCGTTCGTGTTCGACGACGTGGATCATGCGGCTTCGCTCTTCGGCCTGCAGGCCTTTGGGAACATCTATTCCCGCATCGGCAACCCGACCTGCGCGGTGCTGGAGGAGCGTGTGGCGGCCCTGGAGGGCGGCACGGCGGCGCTCGCGGTCGCGTCCGGCCATGCGGCGGAATTCCTGACCTTCCACACCCTGCTCCAGCCGGGTGACGAGTTCGTGGCCTCCAAGAAGCTCTATGGCGGCTCCATCAATCAGTTCAATCACGCCTACAAGAATTTCGGCTGGAATGTGGTCTGGGCGGACTCGGACGATCCCGCCTCGTTCGAGTCCGCCATCACGCCGCGGACTAAGGCGATCTTCGTGGAATCCATCGCCAATCCGGGCGGCGTGATCGTGGATCTCGCGGCGATCTCGGCCATCGCCAAGAAGCATCGTCTGCCCTTCATCGTCGACAACACGATGGCCTCTCCCTATCTCATCCGCCCGTTCGAGCACGGAGCGGACATCATCGTGCACTCGGCCACCAAGTTCCTGGGCGGTCACGGCAACTCCGTCGGAGGCCTCATCGTCGACGGCGGCTCGTTCAACTTCGCGGGCGATGACCGCTACCCCATGCTCTCGAAGCCGCGCCCGGAATACGGCGGCATGGTGCTGGGCGAGACCTTCGGCAATTTCGGCTTCGCCATTGCATGCCGGGTGCTGGGCCTGCGCGATCTGGGCCCGGCCCTCTCGCCCTTCAACGCCTTCCTGATTCTCAACGGAATCGAGACCCTGCCTCTGCGCATGCAGCGGCATTCGGACAATGCCCTCTCGGTGGCCGAACACTTGGCCGCGCACGAGAAAGTCTCCTGGGTGAGCTATCCGGGCCTGCGGAGCGATCGCTACCACAACCTCGCCAAGCGCTATTGCCCCAAGGGCGCCGGCGCGGTCTTCACCTTCGGGCTGAAGGGTGGCTACGAGGCGGGCGTGAAGCTCGTGTCGAACCTGAAGCTCTTCTCGCACCTCGCCAATATTGGCGACACCCGCTCCCTGGTGATCCACCCGGCTTCCACCACTCACCGGCAGCTGACGGACGAGCAGCGTGTCCAGGCTGGCGCCGGCCCGGAAGTGGTGCGCCTCTCCATTGGCCTCGAGGACAAGGACGACCTGATCGCCGATCTCGACCAGGCCCTTGCGACCGCGTGATCGCGCAGCGACGTGTCTACAAACGGAAAGCGGCCCTGACGGGCCGCTTTTTTTGGGGAGTTTTGTGGAAGGCTTCAGGCCGCGCGGGTGCCTCGGCCCTTGTAGGACTGCACGGCTTTGATCGAACGGTCGATGGCCGTCCAGAGGCGCCCAAGCTCGTCGGCCGCGAAGGAGCCCGGATCGAACTCCTCGGCGCCCTCGCCTTCCGCGAGAGCCATGGAAAAATCGGCACGGTGGGTGATCTGCCCGGCCCAGACAGGGACCTTCAGGGCACTGAGCGCGCCCCGCGCATCGGCCACTATGGGAGCTTCTCCTCCGGCGCGCTTGGCGGGGGCGCCATTGATGACCGCCGCATAGGGCTTCCGCAATTCGCGTGCGATCGCGACGGTGTCCTGCACGGCCGCGATGTCGAACAGGCTCGGCCGGGTCGGGATGATCACCAGGGTCGCATGGCGAATCGCCTCGACCACGATGGGCGACTTGTTCGGCGGCGTGTCGATGAGCACCCACTCATAACCTTCGCTCTGTGCCGTCTTGAGAGTATGGGCAAGGTCGCGAGGGTTATGCCTCAGCGCCGGATTTTCCTCTCCACGGATGCGATGCCAGAAGGACAGCGAGCCCTGCGGATCGCAATCGACCAGCAGGGTCTTGCGCTCCGGCGTCGCGATATAGGTGGCAAGATGAGCGGCAAGCGTGCTCTTCCCGGAGCCCCCCTTGCGTGACGCAAAAACCAGCACGTTCATGCCTTACTCCCGTTGCTTCCCGTTGCAGGCACGGTTCCCGCAGGCCGTGCCACGTCTAACACTGTATCCATTTAACAATATATTTACCAAGCTCCCAACCGAAACGACTATTTTCCCTTTGGAAAAACCCGCCACGGCCAAGCCCCACTGCTGCTGAGCTTCCAGCCAAATTGTTCCATGGCCGACAGTAAAAAAACCGGCGGTTTTTCAGTGAACAGCAAATGAATGCCCGGAACTGCAAGCAGGCATGGCCGTTAGAACTCCGACTTTCACAGCTTAGGAGTCCGAAATCATGTCGAAGAACCTTCTTCTCACCGGTGTTGTTCTTGCTGCCCTCGTACCGGCCGGCGCCTTTGCCCAGACGAATGCCCAGGGCGGCGCGGCTGCTGGTGCGGCGACGGGCGCTGTCGGCGGCGCCATCGTTGGCGGCCCGGTGGGCGCGGCGGTGGGTGGCGTGACCGGCGCGATCGTCGGCGGCATCGTCGGCGACCAGCAGCCCAAGTTCCAGCAGTACGTCGTCACCCAGGGCGTTCCGTCCTACTCCTATAGCCAGGAACTGCGCGTCGGTACGGTTCTCCCCTCGTCGGGCGTGACCTACTACGAGGTTCCGGCAGAGTACGGTGTGAAGGGCTATCGCTACACGGTCGTGAACAACACGCCCGTCCTGGTTGAGCCCAGCTCTCACAAGGTCGTCCAGATCATCCGCTAACCTTTAAAAAGGTTACGGAGGAAGAAAGGGCAGCTTCGGCTGCCCTTTTTCTTTTGGAACTGGCCTGACGAAATCGTGCAGATCCGTTCGCTCTGCCTGAGGCTAGGTGCGGTCGAAGACATCCGGATGCAACATCCCCATCCTCAGAAGATGTTGCAGCGCATAGGCTACCGAAAGGGCATCGTCGAGGGCGTCGTGTCCTTGTAAGGGAGGGTGATCGACGCCGTAATAGTCCGCGAGCTTGTTGCTCGGCGTCTTCCCGATATCCTCGACCGGCATCCCGGCCGCGAGCACAAGCTTGACGGCATTGTCGAACCGCTGTGCCGGGATCGACGGCTCGATGCCCGCCACATAGCAGCTGATGGCGACCATATTCAGCTCATCCTTGCCCCACGACCAGAACCGTGCCCCATTCGAAAAGCGGTCGACTTCCGTGAGCGCCGCCTGCAGCGGCACCCCTTCGGCCCGGACGGCCTCTTCGGTGATGCCCGTCAGCTTTGTGAAGAAGGGGTCGATAGCATAGGGACTGCCGAACCGGTCGACAGGACGGAGATAGGTCTTGAAGGTTTCGACGAGCGGGAAGTCCCCGTCCAGCCCGAGCTTAACGGCCCCGATCTGCGCGATGACCGGGTCGGGATCGTGGGCCCCGCACCAGAATCGGCTTTGCGAACCTTGGACACAAAGGAACTCACAGTCGAACACGATCGCGGTCTTCATACCCGGCGCTCCCACGTCTTCACGTCCGCACCAGCACGGACGCAAACCAGCTTCCGGAAAGACAAGCTAGACCGTGACTCTCACCGTTTAAAGCACGGAAGTACCCGCTCTATGCCTCAAGCCATTGCAGGCCGTTCGGACGTGAGACCGAATACGCGGGCATGGGCCACGGCCATGCACAGGACCACCATGGCGAAGACCTGATGGAGCAATCCGGCCCAGAGCGGGACGACGAGGATCAGCGTTACGATGCCAAGGGCCATCTGAGCGAGACCGAGCCCGGCAAGCGCCCTCGCCCGGCGTGCCGCCTTCGAGGCAGGTGCCTGCCGGCTCAACGACCAGGCGTGCCATAAGGCGAAGGCCACAAGCGCATAGGCCAACATGCGGTGGTTGAACTGCACGAGCGCGAGATTGTCGACGAAGTTCTCGATGAGGGGTTTGACGCTGAACAGCACCGCGGCCGGTGGGACGAAAGCCCCGTCCATGAGCGGCCAGGAATTGTAGGTGAAGCCGGCTTTGGAACCTGCGACGAGCCCGCCGAGGGCGATCTGCACCAGGACAAGGGCTACCAGGATTGCCGGGGCGAGGCTGCGCCTTGGCTCTGGTCCTACGATGGATGGATCACCCCTTCGCAGCCCGGCCGCGACCCAGACGAGGCAGGCCAGGATGATGCTCGCCACCGTCAGATGGAGCGCGAGCTTTATGGGCGCCACGGCGGTCATGCCCGGCTCCAGGCCGGACGCGACCATGATCCAGCCGACGGCCCCTTGCAGGCCGCCCAGCGCGCCGATGCCGAGCAGGGTCAGCGCAAGGCGGCCCTTGATGATGCCGCGCAGCCAGAAGAACACGAGAGGCAGGAAGAACACGAGGCCGATCAGCCGACCGAGCTGGCGGTGCCCCCATTCCCAGGCATAGATAAACTTGAACTCGGAGAGGGTCATGCCCTTGTTGACGAGCTCATATTGGGAGATCTGGCGGTATTTCTCGAATTCCGCCATCCAGGCCTGCTCCGTCAGGGGCGGAATGGCGCCCGTGACGGGCTTCCACTCCGTGATGGACAGGCCGGAGCCGGTCAGGCGCGTGGCGCCGCCGACCGCAATCATGGCGATGACCAGGGCGGCCAGGACGTAGAGCCAGGCGCGCACGGCGGAAAGATGACGCGTCTCGGGGAAGCTCGAAAGGGCCATGCCCTGGGTCGAGGCTGCGACAGCCATGCTCACTCTCACGATGAATTGGGGCTTGAACCCGGGATATGGGCTGTCACATAGAGGCTGCGGTCCCTCCAGGCAATTCATGCCGGTGACGCACCTTGGCCCTGCCCTATCCAGACGGCGCGCGGCTCGGGTGCAGGAGGACGATGGAGACGAGACATATGGGCATTCGCACGCGCAAGCTGATCGGTACCGTGATCATGCTGGTCTTCATCGGCTTCTACGTCATGTTCGCCATGGCGGCCGCTGAGGGACGGATCACCGAGGCGCCCAAGCTCGTGCAGACCTTGGCCTATATTTTCCTTGGGCTGATCTGGATCGTGCCGCTGCTGCCCCTGATCCGCTGGATGGGCAAGCCCGACAAAACCTGACGGTTGGACGTGGCCCTCAGGCGCCGCCGATCTCCTCCAGGATAATGCCCGTCCCGCCACAGGTGGGGCATGGCCGGTTGCCGATTCGCCCACTGCCCTTGCAGTCACGGCACAGGTTTTCACCTACGCCGGGCGTGCCGGGCCGGGCTTGATCCCCGGGATTGAGCGTGGGGTTGTGGGGCTCGCCAGGGCCTTTTGGGGATTTGGACATTGCCTGCGCTCTCATGAATGCGTCAGGCCTTCAACGCCCAAGGAGAATCGGGGTTGCGCCTGGCCCCGAAAACAACGCCCAGAAAAGGAAAGGCCCGCGCATGCGCGGGCCTGATCGTCTCGACATCCTTCGGTCTCTAATTGCAGACCGTGCGGCGGCGTGGCTGCCAGCCCCAACCCGGGACCCACTCGCTGTAGCGGTCCGTGAAGCAGCGCTCCACATAGACCGGCGGCGGGGCCGGCTCGTAATAGACGGGTGCCGGCGGAGGCGGCGGCGGAGGGGCATAGACCGGAGCCGCATAAGCTGGGCTCTGGGACGCCGCGATGGCGCCGCCGACCGCAAGACCACCGAGCACGCCGAGGGCCGCAGCCGCACCGGGAGAAAGCCGGTCACGCGCCGCGGCAGGCTCGACAGAGGCGGCGCCCACAACCAGGGCCATGGCCAGCGCGGCGCCGGAAATCATACGAAAGGTCTTCATCGCATCACCTTGCTCATGCAGGGTTCGCACCTTCCCTGCGCGTTCCCGACCGTTATAGGCCCCGAAACCTCTCCGGAACCTGAACGAACCGTGGCAATGGCGTGGCGAACGCCGCAGACCCCATTGAAACGCGCTCCTTCACGAAACTTGGTAACTGCCCGGTAAAGACCGATCAGTCACCGGCCGTGCGCAGCGGCACCGAGAGCAGAACCCGGATCAGGTCCGCCTGACGGTTGGTCTCCGTCTTGCGGAACAGGTTTTTCAGGTGAAATACGACCGTCGTCTGGGCCACGTCGAGCTCGTCGGCGATCTGGTCGAGGCGCTTGCCGTCGATGAGCATGAGGGCGACGCGGGTCTCCGAGGGCGTGAGATTGTAAAGCCGCACCAGGGTGTCGCCCGAGACCTTCGTCCGCTGCTCGGTGTCGATGAGGAGCAGCACCACTGCCTCGGGCTTTTCCTCGGCCGAGAAACGCTGTCCCGGGATGAGGACCAGATAGGGTCGCCCTCCGGACAGACGCTGAAACGAGATCATCTCGTCGAGGGATTCCTCGTGGAAGGCCTTCCCGATGCTCTCGTGCAGCTTGGCGTTCTGCTTGGGCATCGTCCCCTTCAGGACGCCCTGGAAGACGCTCAGGCCATCGTCCTCCGCAAGGATCCGCTCCGCCTCCTTGTTCATGAGACGAACGCTGCCCTTCTCGTCCACCACCACGACGCCGACCAGGAAACGGTCGAACGCGAAGGTCGCCTTGTAAAGGGCCTCTACGGTGCGCCCGCGGGAGGATTTCAGGATCTCCTGCCAGGCCTCCTCGGCCCGCTGGACGGCACTCTTCTGCACGCGAGCCACCTGATTCAGGCGTGCCGCCACCGTGGCCAGGAGGATTTCGTAGTCGATGGGCTTTACGAGGTAATCGTCCGCACCTGCCTGCTTGCCGACGAGAACGTCGTTCCGGTCGGCCAGGGCAGTCAGGAAGATAAATGGAATATCCGCCAGCTCCCCTTTCTCGCGCATGGCCTTGAGCACATCGTAACCGCCGAGGCCCGGCATGGTGATGTCGCACAGGACCAGATCAGGCCGCTTCGCCCTCAGCATGGCCAGCGCCTCGCTGCCGTTCGCGGCCTGGATCACGTCGTAGTTGGCGGATTCCAGTTCCTCCGCGATATCGGTGCGCAGGTCGTCCTCGTCTTCGATGCACAGGATGGTTTGACGGACATCCATCGTCCTCAGGCCCCTTTCATGCCGCCTGCTGAGACTGGTCCACGTTCGACATGGGAAGGTCGAACGTGAACAGCGATCCCGCAGCCTCATAACTTTCCACCTGAATCTCGCCGCCATGCAAGTGCATGATCTTCTGTGCGAAATTCAGTCCGATTCCCGTTCCGGCGATGCCGGTCGCGGTCCTTGCGCGATAGAAGCGCTCGAAGATCCGGGAGACCTCATCCGCCGGAATCCCGATTCCCCAATCACGGACCGAGCAATAGGCGCGCGACCCGTCCATCCAGATTTTGACCTCGACGACCGGAGTTTCGCCGGAATACTTGATCGCGTTGGTCAGGAGATTGATGACCACCTGCTCGATCAGGATGCTGTCGCAATAGACCTGGACGGCGGTCTCAGGCGCATCGAAACGGATCTCGGCATGGGCACTCAATTCCCGCTGCCGATCGCAGATGTCCCAGACCAGATCGATGAGATTGCAGGATGTGGGATTGAGTTCGATGCGCCCCGCATCGAGCTTCGCGGCGTTCAACACGCTTTCCACAAGGCGTGTCAGCCTCTTGGTGGCGCTGCGGATCCGCTGGATGCGGACTGCGAGCTCGTCCTGTGTGAGGCTCTCACCCCGCCGCAGAATGCGCTGGGCACTCGAATCGAGGATCGCGAGCGGGGTCCGGAACTGGTGGGAGACCATCGAGACGAAGTTGCGATAGGCTCCGGTCGTCTCCCGCTCGCGGTCGAGGGCGGATTGGAGAGCCTGCGCGGCCTGCTTATAGCCGGAAATGTCCGTCAGCCGCACGAAGATCGTCCCGCCGTCGACGGTCGTCACCGACAGGTGAGCCCAGCTGCCCTCCCGGATCCGCAGGTCGAGCTCGATATCCACGAAGGTGTCGTCATGGGTGAGAAGGCGCTCGTCCGCCCCCTCGCACATGGCGAAACAGCGCAGGAAGGTCGAAAGGGTCATGTCCTCGGCGCACCACACCGTCACCGGCTCGGCCGAACGGATCTGCTCGTTGGCGAACAGGAGCCTTCCGGTCCAGTCGAAAGCCGCGAACCCATCCGGCGCGGTCTCGATGGCCGCGATGAGCCGCCGTTCCGCCTGCTGAAGGGCCGCCGTGCGCTGCTGCACCTTGATCGTAAGGTCGAAATTCTGGCGCTCCGCCTGCTTGCGGGCCTCCCATTGCTCCGTGATGTCGCGGATGAACGCGATGCCGAGCCGGCGTTCCGCGATGTGCAGCGGGAAGCAGTTGATCTCGAGGCAGCGCGCCTGCCCCTGCGGTGAGAGCCCCACGTCTTCCAGGATCGCGCTCGTCCCGCGGATGGCCTCGGTCAGCGCCTGAGCGACCCCGGTCTTCTCGAAGATGGGGGCAAGCGCCTGAAGACGGTGCCCGACCGTATTATCGGCATTGAGACCGAGCAGGGTCTCCATGCCGGGATTCCAGAGCAGGCAGCTCAGCTGCTCGTCGAAGATGATAATGCCCTGGTTGCTGATATTGTTGATGACGAGATCGGACAGCTCCTGCTCCTGGCGCAGGAGGCGCCGGGCCTGGGTCGCCTCGTGGACGCCCTTGAAGAGGCGCAGCAGCAGGAAAGCGGCGCTCACCACGATGCCGATGACGAAGGCAAGGCTCTCGAACACCACCCGCAGGTACATGGATCGCTTCAGCGCCCCCTGCTCCCGGTTGAGGATCATCACCTTGTTGGCAAGATCCCGCAGGTCCTGGGCGAGCCCCCGCGCCTGCCCCCTGAGCTGGAGCGCGAAGGCGGGATCGAGTGGACCCTGCATCAGGGGCTCGGCCAGGGTCAGCTGGAGATAGGCCCGCTTGAGGTCCCCGAGATGCCCGAAATGCTCCACGAGATGGGCCTGCGGGCCTTCGAGCAGGACCGCGAGGCGGCTGATCAGGATGGCGATCCTGAAGTCCGGCGCCTGCTCGTTATCGGCAAAACTCTCGTGAGCGGCCGCCCGGGCGAGGCTTTCGGCCAGCAGGGAGGCTTCGAACTGGGTCTGGGTGATCTGCCAGAGATTGGTGTGCGTATCCTCGCTGCGCAGATCGTTCTCCACGTCGAGGAGCCGCGCCACCGTGAACACGAGACAGGCCACCATGCTCGCGATGGCCACGAGGGTGATGAGAGCGGTCCTGTAACTCTTTAAGCTCACGGTCATCACTCGATATGCAGGCGATTGAGCTGCCACACCCAGCGGGATTCATAGCGGTTGTCGCGCAGCTCCTCGTGATCGTCCCGAGGATAGATGATCCACAGCGGCCCCTTGTCGCGGATCATGAGCAGCCGGCCTTCGGCTTTCGTGGCCAGAAGGGGCGAGAATTTCAGGTCCTCAAACGGAATCGTGATCTCGAACTCGTTGAGGGCCGAAGCCGTCATGGAGGTTCCGGTAGCACCGACCCTGTCCAGCACCGCCTTAAGGGGAACGCCTTCGAAGAGCTGGACTCCGTCCGTCCAGGCGGAACTCGTCCTGATGGAGGCAGCCCCAAGGGCCTCGATCATTTCCCGGTCGAAACGGGCCTGCCCCGGCGCGTTCGTCTGCGCGACCGACCCGGTGACCGTCAGGATCACCTGCCCTTTGGGCATCGGCAAAGGCTCGGCCGCGCACACGGGCGCGGCGCAGGCCAGGCCGAGAAAGGTCAGAATGAGCAACACGTATCCGCGCATGAAGGCCCCAGTCGAGACGATTTCATAACATAATCACATTTTCTGAAGAAGTATTAGTGAAAAGCGGGGGATTTCCCTAGAGAATGTGAGCGAGCCCCGCGTTCCGGTGGTTTCTTCCATCGAATGGCCGGGAGGCCATGTGCGGCGACGCACAACACCGGCGTTTCGGCCCGCTTTGGCCTTGCCGAAAGGGGCTCGCGGGCCCGGCGGCCGATTGTGCCGGACCGACCGCCGAGCTATAGGTACCAAGGCTTGAATTCCCAGACGGAGGCCGTCCTGGCCCCGTTCTCATCAGGAGTGAAAGATGCGCAAGTTCATAGCGGCCCTGATTGGTGCAGCAACGCTCGCTACATCACTGCCCGCAAGCGCGGAGATGCTGCCCCGCCCGGCCCTGCCCGACGTGCAGAAGGCTTATCCGAACGAAAGCTATTCGCAATATTACTATCGCCGCGGTTATTACTACGGACGTCCCTATTACGGCCGTCCTTACTACCGCCACAACAACGGCGCGGCCGTTGCGGCAGGCGTCGCCGGCATTGCGGCGGGCGCCCTGATCGCCGGCGCCATCGCCAACTCGGCCCAGGCCCAGCCGGCCGCTCCTCCGCCTCCCGGCACCGTGAGCCCGTCCGTCGCTGCCTATTGCGCGAAGAAGTACCGTTCCTACGACCCGGTGACCGGCACGTTCCTTGCCCATAACGGCATGCGCTACGTCTGCACCTATCCGTAAGCGACGACTTTCCCGGCGCGGCTCGAAAGGCCGCGCCGGCACTTTCCTGCCGCCCTCCGGCCCAAGGGACCCTCTCGGTCCAGCTGCGGTGGACAACGGGCCCAGGCTTTTCCGGATGCCGCCTCGGAGCATGCGGAGCTCAGCAGGCAACCGCCGTACAAATCCTATCCCCTACTCCTCGAAGCGGCTCGTGGCCTCACGATCACGTTCGTAGCGTCTCGAGAGCGGAAATGGCGGCAGCCAGGATTCGCGACGGACAATCCAGTTTTCGTAGGTCGGCTTCAGCTGGTCAGGGGTATCCAGGGATCCCAGGCTCACCTCGATTTCGTCAGCCGTGCGCGCGAAGACCGACGAGCCGCAGCGGGGACAGAAAAACCGCCCGGCATAGGCGCGGGTTTCGCCATCGATCGTTACCGCATCCTGCGGAAAGATCGCGGATGCGTGGAAAACGGCCCCATGATGCTTGCGGCAGTCGAGACAGTGGCAAAGGCCGACCCGGTATGGACGCCCCGACGCTACGATTCGAACCTTCCCGCACAGGCATCCGCCCATGAATTGGTCCATGCTGATTTCCTCTCAGGCAGAACTGGCTGGCCGACTGCGGTTGAAGCTAAGCCTGGACCGGCTCGTTGCCAGACCAGGGCGCTCCGCCGCAGCCTATGTGACCTCAGCTACGCGCAGCGCGTCGGAACGCTCCGGATGGTATGTTGCAAGACAGGGAGCAGGAAGGAAGTCATCTGCAGTCGCCTTGTCAGAGTGCGTGGCTTTCATAGAGCGTCTGCCCTCACGCAACACTCTTCTCCACTGTATCCACAGCCTCGATGCGGCCGATTGACTCAACGGCAACCGAGAACATAATAGGAACATCATCAATAGACGAACCGAATGGGCACGGAGCATGCATGCCGGGCATAAGGACAGGCTTGCCGACCTGCGGCGCAGCATCTCCCACCTGGAGGGCGGATCGCGCAAGGCGGGCTCCCTACCCTTCGGGATCCCTGTTCTCGACGAGCATCTCCCCGATGGCGGTCTCGCCCGCGGTGCCCTTCATGAGATGATCGAGGCCGGCATTGCGTCGGAATTTGCCGGCTGCACGACCCTGTTCACCGCTGGCATCGCCGCCCGCCTCAAAGGGCCCATCCTCTGGTGCCTGACCCGTCGCGACCTCTTCGCCCCCGGCCTCTTTCGGGCAGGGCTTCATCCTGACCGGGTGATCTACGCCGAAGCCACGCGTGACCGGGACATTCTCCCTCTCGTCGAAGAAGGCCTGCATGCAAGAGGGCTCGCAGCCGTGGTCGGCGAGGTCACCCGCCTCGGCCTGACCGCCTCGCGCCGCCTGCAACTCGCTGCCGAGGGTTCGGGCGTTACCGCCCTCGTCATCCGCCGCTGGTGGAGCGTTGCCGAGAAGGATCTGGTCAGCCTTCCGACAGCCGCCATGACCCGCTGGCGCATTGCCCCGACCCCATCCGAGAGCCTGCCAGTCCCTGGTCTCGGGCGCGAGCGCTGGCAGGTTGAACTCCTGCGCGCCCGCGGGGCTGAACCCCGTTCCTGGATTGTGGAGGCCTGCGATGCGAAGGGTCGTCTCGCTCTACCTGCCGACCTGGCCGACCGATCGGATCAGGCGCCGGTTCGGCGATCCGCCGCGCGATAAGCCGCTCGTGACCGTCCACACCGTCGGCGCGCGCCGCATCGTGCGGGCCGCCTGCCGGGCCGCCCAGGCTCTCGGGATCTCGTCCGGCATGCCTTTCGCGCAGGCGCAGGCGTTGGTGCCGGATCTGCACAGCATCGATGCGACGCCGGAGGAGGACGAAGCCTCCTTACGCGATCTCACCCGATGGGCAATCGGCTATTCGCCCATCGTCGCGCCCGATCCTCCTGACGGGATATGGATCGACGTAGCAGGCGCGGCGCACCTCTTCGGCGGCGAGGAACCTCTGCTGCAGGATCTCGCCGACCGGATGGCACGCCAGGGCATCGCGGCCCGGATCGCCATTGCCGATGCGCCCGGCGCTGCCTGGGCGGTCGCCCGCTGCGGATCGGGCGGGATCGTGGCGCCGGGACGAACGGCCGAAGCGGTCGCGCCTCTACCGTTGCGGGCCCTGCGTCTGCCTGCCGATACCCTCAATGCCCTGCATCGACTCGGCATCGAGCGAATCGGCCAGCTCGCAGCCATGCCGCGCGCCCCCATGGTCCGCCGCTTCGGCCGCGACGTGGCGCTGCGTCTCGACCAAGCGCTGGGGCATGCCTTCGAGCCGATCTCGCCCCTGATCCCGCAGGAGACCCCGATGGCCAGCCGCGCCCTGGCGGATCCCATCGGGCGGCTCGAGGATCTCGAAACTCTCGTGCGGGACCTATCTCTGGACCTCTGCGGGAAATTGGAGCGGCGAGGCAAAGGCGTGCGCCGGCTCGACCTGCTCGTCCAGCGCGTCGACCAACGCGGCACGAGCCTGCGTGTCGGTACCGCCCGGGCATCGCGGGACCCTGATCACCTGGCAAGGCTCTTCGAGGAGCGGCTGCAAGCCGTCGATCCGGGTTTCGGCATCGAGGAGGTCGTGCTCATCGCCAGCAAGGTCGAGCCCTTGGCCGAGACCCAGGCCGAAGCGCAGGGGATTGCAGGCGACATGGCGGCCGAGGCAGATCTGGGCCGGCTGGTGGATCGTCTCGGTGCGCGTGTCGGCCTGAAGAAAGTCTATCGTCTCGCCCCTGTCGAGAGCCTTGTACCTGAGCGCATGGCGCGCAGGATCCCAGCTCTCACGCCACCAACGGGATCGGGATGGCCGCCAGCCTTGCCGCGCCCAGCCCGATTGCTCGATCCGCCCGAAGAGATCGTGGCGACAGCCCTCCTCCCGGACCATCCGCCAGCCTTCTTCATCTGGCGCAAGATCCGCCACAAGGTCGCGCGGGCCGACGGCCCGGAGCGCATTACGCCGGAATGGTGGAACGGCGATGTGGGCGCGGCCGCCCGCGATTACTACCGGGTCGAGACCGTGGAAGGCGGTCGCTTCTGGATCTTTCGGGACGCACCCATGGCACAGGGTGGACGCTGGTGGCTGCATGGGCTGTTCTCCTGATGCATGCCGAACTCCAGGTGACGACCCATTTCAGCTTTCTGCGCGGAGCATCGAGCCCGGCCGAGCTGTTTGCACAGGCCAAATTGCTCGGAATCTCGGCCTTGGGGATCACCGACCGCAACTCGCTCGCGGGCATCGTGCGCGCCCATGAAGCCGCAAAGGAGACGGGTGTGCGCCTCGTCGTGGGCTGCCGGCTCGATCTCGCCGACAACACGTCGCTGCTCGTCTATCCGACCGATCGGGCGGCCTATTCACGCCTGTGCCGGCTGCTGAGCCTCGGCAAGTCGCGCGGCGGCAAGGGCCAATGCCTGCTCGCCTGGGAGGATGTGGTCGCCTGGAATGAAGGATTGCTCGCGATCCTGCTCGGGGATGCGGCCGACGATGCACTTCGGGCGAACCTCGTCCGCCTCAAGGCGACCTTCGGTAACCGTGCCTACATGGCTCTGATCCGGCGCTTCGCGCCCAACGAGCACCTCCGGCTCTATCATGTAGAGCAGGCCGCCCAGGCGGCCCGCGTGCCGACGGTCGCCATGGGCGACGTCCTCTACCACCACCCCTCACGCCGCCGTTTGCAGGATGTGGTTTCGTGCATCCGTCAGGGTTGCACCATCGATGAAGCCGGCTATCGCCTAGAGCGGCATGCCGACCGCTATCTTAAGGATCCGGCCGAGATGGCGCGTCTGTTCGAGCGCCATCCGGATGCCGTCGGACGGATTCAGGAGGTCGTGGAGCGCTGCCGCTTTTCCCTGGACGAGCTGCGCTACCAGTATCCGTCCGAGACGGAACCGGGCGAGACCGCTCAGGAGAAGCTCGAGCGACTGGCCTGGAAAGGGGCCAGAGACCGTTACCCCGGTGGCGTTCCAGATAGGGTGGCCGAAACCATCCGGCGGGAGCTGCGCCTGATCGATGGGTTGGGTTATGCCCCCTACTTCCTGACCGTCCATGCCATCGTCAGTTTCGCCCGAGATCAAGGCATCCTGTGCCAGGGTCGCGGCTCGGCCGCCAATTCGGCGGTCTGCTTCGTGCTCCGCATCACGGCCATCGATCCGGTTGAGCACGACCTGCTGTTCGAGCGGTTCGTCTCCCAGGAGCGCCGCGAGCCACCGGACATCGACGTCGATTTCGAGCATGAGCGGCGCGAAGAGGTAATCCAGTGGATCTACGACACCTACGGCCGGCATCGGGCCGCCCTGACGGCGGTCGTGAGCTGTTATCGGGCCAAGGGGGCGCTGCGTGAGGTTGGCAAGGTGCTGGGACTGCCCGCGGACATGACAGCTGGCCTGTCCGGCCTCGTCTGGGGTTGGGGCACCAACGGGGTGACAGAGAAGGATGCCCAGGAGCTCAACCTCAACCTCAGAGATCCCCGGTTACGGATGACGCTGGAGCTGGCGAGCGAGCTCATCGGCACGCCGCGCCATCTTTCGCAGCATCCGGGGGGCTTCGTCCTCACGCAGGAGCGCCTCGACGACCTGGTCCCGATCGAGCCGGCCGCCATGGAGAACCGGCAGGTCATCGAGTGGGACAAGAACGACATCGATGTCCTCGGCTTCATGAAGGTCGATGTGTTGGGGCTCGGCATGCTTGGCTGCATGCGCCGCGCCTTCGATCTCCTGCGCGAGCACAAGAACGAGGATCGGGAGATCGCCACGATCCCGCTCGACGACAAGCCGACCTACGAGATGATTCAAAAAGCGGATACGGTCGGCGTCTTCCAGATCGAAAGCCGCGCCCAGATGGCCATGCTGCCGCGGCTGAGGCCCCAAAAATTCTACGATCTGGTGATCCAGGTGGCGATCGTTCGGCCTGGCCCGATCCAGGGAGACATGGTCCATCCCTACTTACGCCGCCGCGAGGGACGCGAGGAGCCTAAATATCCCAAACCGGAACTCCGGCGGGTGCTGGAGAAGACCCTTGGCGTACCCCTGTTCCAGGAACAGGCCATGCGAGTGGCCATCGAATGTGCCGGCTTCACCCCGTCCGAGGCCGATCAACTCAGACGCGCCATGGCGACCTTCAAAATGACCGCTGGCGTCTCAAAATTTCGGGACAAGCTGATCGAGGGGATGACGAGCCGCGGCTATGATCGGGACTTCGCCGAGCGCACCTTCAAACAGCTCGAAGGCTTCGGCTCTTACGGTTTTCCGGAGAGTCATGCCGCATCCTTCGCCAAGATCGCCTATGCGTCCTCCTGGATGAAGCGCCATCACCCGGACGTGTTCTGCTGTGCGCTCCTCAATGCACAGCCGATGGGCTTCTATGCCCCGGCCCAGATCGTGCGGGACGCCCGCAACCACGACATCGAGGTTAGGCCGGTGGACATCAACCACTCGCGCTGGGACTGCACCCTGGAGGCGACCGGTGATCCGTGCCGGTTTGCGGTCCGCCTCGGCTTCCGGATGGTGCTCGGCCTCGCCAATGCGGATGGCGGCCAGATCCCATGCGCCCGCGCGGAGCAGCCTTTCGCGTCTATTGAGGACCTATGGAGACGGGCGGGCATTCCCGTGTCGGCCCTCGAGCGCCTGGCCGATGCCGATGCTTATGGCTCCCTTGGCATAAACCGTCGCGATGCGCTTTGGACAATCCGGGGTCTATCGGATGAGGTCATGCCGCTTTTCGCGGCAGCGGACGAGCGCGATGATCGAATCCGGTCAGAGACGATCGAGCCTGCTGTCGCCCTCGCGCCCATGACGGAAGGACGGGAAGTCGTGGAGGATTATCGCTCGCAAGGGTTGACCCTGCGTCAACATCCGCTCGCGTTCCTGCGTCAGGACCTTGCACAGCGCCGCATCATCCCCTGCGCCAACCTCAGGCATGTCCGAGATGGTCAGTGGGCGACGGTGGCGGGACTGGTTCTGGTGCGTCAGAAGCCGGGCTCGGCCAAGGGCGTGACGTTCATGACGATCGAGGATGAGACGGAGGTCGCCAACATCGTGATCTGGCCGGCCCTGTTCGAGAAGCAGCGGCGGCTGATCCTCTCGACCGGACTCATCGGCTGCCGGGGGAAGCTTCAGCGCGAAGGCGAGGTTACGCATCTTATTGCCGAGCACTTCCTCGACCTGTCGGATCTGCTGCGCAGCGTTGCTAATCGTGACGCTCCCCTGCCCGCCCCCCATGGAGGTGAGGCACGCCATGGAGCGAAGGAGGCGTCGCGGGAGAGCCGGAAAGACCTCGCAGAGGCTCAGGTGGGCATCTCGAACCCTAAAATGCCGCGGCTTCGGATTTCAACTCGCGATTTCCGCTGAAGCACGCGCTCTGCGGAAGTACTGATGAGCTGGCCTACCGGCATATACTCAAAGCGTGGCAACGTCCGGAATATGCCGAAAACTGGATCTCCAGGAAGAACCCAACAAGCTGCTGGTGGCTATGAAAGGCCCGGAGACGCGTGCAATGGTAGGAATGCCCTGAAACATCAGACTTCCTGACCTAGGCGATCTTACCCGATCTGCTCGAGGACAATCGCCCGGATTTCCTCGCGCGTGAGACCGCTTTGGTGTGGCTGCCATGTCGGGCTGGACTTGCGTGGGGGCGTTGTGGTTGAGGGCTGGAATGCTGCCTTAACGAGCTTCGTCTGGGGGATAATCTTCATAATGTCCTTGAGTGGCTCCGGCCTTGAGCCGAGCCGATATCGTTCATTGTTGATGGGGCTGAACGCAGTGCGAAACGACGGAACCGCCGTGTCGTTCCACGCAGCGACCAAACTTCAAAAATGCGGAAAGCGGGCTCGGCGCTCAATCTTGAGCTTCAGAGAGCAGGCCGAACATGTCGGTTTGATTGATGCCATATGGACCACCTTCTCAATTGATACAAGATAGTAGAAGCCGAATAGATGAAAACTCAGAGAAAATAGTCGCCCGATAAATCTTGGTGGCTGACATTCGACTTCCCACTCGATTTGGCTTTTTAGAGCCGTCTGAGAAATTACTGCGCGTCCATGCCTTGTATTTGCCTGATTGACGCACTAGATATCGTTTATCGACATTTGGCCGGACAATCGGGCCGTTACGCCTTGGCATGCCAGGCGCACGTTCAGACAGCCTTCCCAAACATCGACGAACCCGAGCTGAGGGCATGCTGTCGCGTGCCCTCGGGCTCACGTGCACTGATACAAACCAAGGATATCATCATGAATACGGGCACCGTAAAATTCTACAACGACCAGAAGGGCTTCGGCTTCATTCAGCCTGACAATGGCGACAAGGACGTGTTCGTCCACGCCACGGCTCTGGAGCGCGCTGGCATCCGCGGACTGCGCGAAGGTCAGAAGGTCTCCTTCGACACGGCTGAGGATCGCCGCTCCGGCAAGATCGCCGTCAACAACATTCAGGCCGCTTGAGGACGATAGAGCGCACACAAGCTGCGCTCGATGGAAAGCCGCTCCGAGGTGGAGCGGCTTTTTCTTTAAAAAGCCGGTCATTTCGACAGTCACGCATGAGGAAGAGATGAATACATTCCGAAAAGCCAACCCTGCGAAATCGGTCATGTTCATGGTCAGCTACGACGATGGCCGCACCGCCTATCTGTGGGTCGACGATGCTTCGAAGGCACTCGACGCCTGGGCTGTCGGCCCCATTGCCCGAGCTCAGCAAGAGCAAGGCACGCTGCCGGAAGGCACCATCACCAGCATCAGGCGTGTCCGTTAGTTGGCATAGGCCTGTTTGGACATTTGCATGAGATCAACGAGTGGAATGAAGCAGAAAGACTTTTCTGAGCGGCTGAGCGCCGCCAGAGATGCGAAACAGGCGATGGCCGCCAAATTCCGCCAGCGACCTGGACCAGACGACCCCGCGGTTGCCGAGAGGCGAGCTGCCCGGGCGGCCATAAGCGCAGAGCGGGAAGCACGCAATGCGGAACGGCAAGCCCAACGTCTCGCCGAGGACGCTCGCATTGCGGCAGAGCGTGAGACACGCGCGGCGGAGCAAGCGGAGCAGGAGCAGCGCGCAGCCGCCGATAAGGTCGCGAACGAAGCCAGGTTAGAGGCCGAGCGCAAGGCTGCCCGCGATGCCCGGTACGCGGCTCGCAAGGCGCGAAAGTAGTAATTCCTGCCCGGCCTGATTGATGGGGGCATTCCCATCCATTCATTCAGCACCAAGGAGATTGACAAATGTCCCACAAGTTCAAAGTACGGCAGATGGTTCGACTGAGGCAGCCCGGCTTTTCCGATACCAAGACAAGCGCCGGCGGCGTCTACGAAGTTGTGCGGCTGATGCCGGCCGATGAGACGGGCGAGCTTTCATACCGGATCAAGTCAGGCACGATCGAAAGAGCCGTCCGAGAGAGCGACATTCGGAGCATGTAGCTCTCTCGGCTCCGGAATTGAGTCGACGTCATCCGCCGAAGAGATACGGCGGCAGTGTCAAACCCATCGTTTAGTGAGGAGATTCTATGCAGGTTCTCGTACGTGACAACAATGTCGATCAGGCTCTGAGGGTCCTGAAAAAGAAGATGCAGCGCGAAGGTATCTTCCGCGAGATGAAGGCACGCAAAGCCTACGAGAAGCCTTCCGAGCGCAAGACTCGCGAAAAGGCGGAAGCGATCCGGCGCAACCGTAAGGCGGCTCGCAAGCAGGCTATCCGGGAAGGATTGATTGCAGCGCCCAAGCCCAAGCCTCGTTTCGCAGGACCGCGTCGGCCCGGAACGGCTCCAAGCGCCAGCCCGCGGACCGAAACACCAGCGGTGAAAGCCTAACGGAACGGGTTCGGCAAAGTCCGAGCACCATTACCGGGTTTTCAGCGGCGCATCTTTATTGCGCCGCTTTGCCCCCCTTTCAGCTCGAGCCAGCACCAAAATCACGCGTGGCTCTAACGAACACACCAAGACCCATGCAGCGCCTTCGCTCAAAATTGTTCGACATCTCGTTAGCTGTCTGGACCGGGCTCTTCACGCCTGCCTTGGCTATCCTATGGCTCTGCGGGTCGCCCGAGCGCGGGGTGCGGGTGATGTCGCGCCTTTGGGCTCGAGGGGTTCTTATCGGCTTGAACTGGCTGGTGGGTCTCACCTATGCCGAACGCGGCCGGCACAACATTCCGGGCGAGCCCTGCCTGATCGTTGCGAATCACCAGTCGACCTGGGAAACCCTGGCTTTCCTGATCCTCTTCCCGGACGTCGCTATCGTCGCAAAGCAGGAACTGCTGACGATCCCGGTCTTCTCGTGGTTCCTGCGCAAGTCTCCGATGATCCTGATCGACCGGGAGAGCGGCCCGAAAGCGGTCAGGAAAATGGTCGACGAAAGCCGCGCGGCCATTGCCCAGGGCCGCTCAGTCCTGATCTTTCCCGAGGGAACCAGGAAATCGGTTTCCGAGCCCATCGCGTTCAAGCGAGGGGTAGAACTGCTCTACGCAAAACTGGACCGCCCAGTTCTCCCGGTCGCCCTCAATTCGGGGCACTTCTGGGGGCCGGGGCAGCGCTTCAAGCGCGGCGGAACCGTCGCGGTGACCTATCTCGCGCCTATCCCGCCGGGCCTTTCCGGCAGCCAGTTCACCCGCACGGCGGAACAGCTTCTCGAGGCGGAGAGATCTCAATCGTGGCCGCAAGCGGCTTGAGGCCCAGTTCGATGATCCGTTAACGGCGCTCGATCCGGTCGTCCCCTGACGACCGGCATCAAGCAGACCTGCTCGGTTTCCTATTGCTCGCTCACCGGCTCAACGTATGGCTCGAGGCTCGTATAGGGCAGCGTGAACTTCTCGCCCCGGAACAGCATCGGCACGTCCTGCTCGCCTCCAAAGCCTGAGGTCAGCTTGCCACGAACCGTGAAGGTCTCGCCAGCCTTCACATGACCCCAGGATTCATCCAGATAATCCGCAACACCAAGCTCATTCAGCTTTGCGTCGACAGCTTGCCTTCGAACACTCGGAGACAAGTGACCAAGGCTTCTGTCGATGTCGTCGCGCATGGCCGCATAAGCGGGGTTGCGCACCCTGTAGCGAAGCTCCGCATCCTGAACGAATTGCCACATTGAACCGATCACCATCCGCTCCTGCTTGGTGACCGGCTTCTTTTCCGCCTTCGCCGTCTTCCGGGCAGCTTTCGCGTTCGCAGGGGCTTCAGCGGGCTGCACATTGGCAATCAGCGTCCATTTGCTCGACCATTCCACCGCGCGGTAATCGCCCTGGGTCAGGCGATCCGTGAACGCCAGAATATCCTGATCAATGGGACGTTTACTGCCACTGGCTTCGAAATAGCGCAGACGCATGTCGTCGGGCAGGAGCAGGTAGAAATTGTCGCTCTTCACGTCCACGTCGAAGATGTTCGTCACTCTCACGACCTGATCGCGCGCGGACGGAGCCTCGACGCCATCGCCTTTGGGATAAACCACCGTCCCTTTGGGAACCCGGATATAGCCGTCCACTTGAATAACCGACATGTGTTCTTTGTCTCTCTGTTTTGCGGGTCAGCGGTCGCTGAGGAGCCCAAAGGCCTGAAATGGGAACGGCACCCGAAGGTGCCGTTTCTGTTGCTAGGCTGTCCCGAGCCCCGGATGGTTACGCCGCGAGGCGCACCGCACCCATGTCAACGTTGTCGTTGGCATTTGTGAATTTGCACTATTGAGGCCGTAGCTCAGCCTAATCGCAGCCTAGTCTTTATCGCGCCCAGTCGAACCCATATCGCCCCCATCAGAAACACACCGAGACAATAATCCGCCCACGAGGAGCGAGTCACCCAAACCCGTCTGCAGGACCTGGACTGCCAATGTGCTTATGGTGGAGGCGGCGGGAATCGAACCCGCGTCCTAAACGCCTATTCCACTCTGCCTCTACGATCATAGTCAGGCGAGCCTGACATCGTCGGTATAGAGGCTCATTGGACAGAATGCTAGACAAAGGTCGCATGCGGCGACCATGAGATTGCCCGGCCACTTCGGTCCCTCACCGGCCTCAGAGCACGAAGTCGTCCTGGGTGAATGTGTGCCAGCCGAGCACCTTGATGGCGAAATCAGGGTGCCCGTCGCCGTTGGTGTCGCCTGAAATGTAGGTGTTACGGTCTGCCAGATGATAGACATGCAGCTCGCCCGCAACCTGATGGAAGCGCTCGGTGCCGATGAAGGTGAACGCCTGATCCCCTTCGACGAGAGCATTGGCGTCGATGGGTATGAGCATGATCCTGTCGGCCCCATGCTCGAAGTCCACGATCGTATCGCCGCGGGCGTCCCTCGCGTCGTCGAACACGAACCTGTCGTTGCCGGCACCACCGATCAGCACGTCTGCGCCGCCCTTGCCGTTCAGAGTGTCGTTTAGTGCGCCACCATCCAAAGTGTTGCCGGCTGAGTTCCCGGTCAGCCAGTTGTGAAGGGAGTTGCCGGTGGCGTTGATGCTCTCGGCCCCTAACAAAGTGAGGTTCTCCACCACGCTCCCGACCAGGGAATAGGAAATGGTGCTATAAACCGTGTCCTCGCCTTCCCCAGCCACTTCGTACGCTCTGTCGCCCGGGTTATCGACATAATAGACGTCGGTGCCCGGGCCACCATACATGGCATCTGCTCCCGCCTTGCCGTCAAGCACGTCGTATCCCGCATATCCATAGAGCGTGTCGTCGCCGTCAGTGCCGTTGAGCCTGTCATTCCCACTGGTGCCGGAGATGGTTCTGCCGGAGGTGGAAGTGGTTATGTCGTTCGCCTCAGCCCGCTCCGTGGCATTCGGGATGCCGAAATTCTGGGTGACGAACACGACATTCTCGCCATTGATCGTGCCTGCCTTCAGGCCGATCCCGATCTCCTCGAACGAGCCGTTGACAATATTGGCGTAGTGGCCCGGGGAGTTCACGAGCATGTCGTGCAGCTTCCGAACCGTGGTCTCATCGAGCGGGCCGCTGGCGTAGGCGATATTCTCACCCCAGCCCTCCCAGCCGTAGCCGGCTGCGGTCATGCGGTCGCCCGCGTTCGATCCATCCACGCCTGTATGGGAGAAGATGTCGGTCTGGTCCATCCAGGCGCTGTGGGCGTCGGAAGAGCCGAGAAGCTCGCCATCGAACGTGAGAGCATTGACCCCCGCCTTCGCGCGCGTCTCATTCACGAGTTGAAGGTACAGGGTCTCCTGGCTCGTTGGTGTGCTCATCGCTGTGTTGCCCTTTGTAATGGATGGTGAGAGCTTTCGCCCCACAGCCCGATCCAGAAAGTAGATTACGACATTGGCTGTCAACCATCATAATCATGGGCAAGAATACACTTCAACATTACGATATCGGCCGTAAAATAAATCGAAATCCGAAATATATTCAACGTTTTTCTAGGAATATTCATCCTATGGAATTCAATCATCTTTAGATCTTCCTGAAACCGGCGCTGGCTTGCCTCGAACCGGCGAAGATCATCTCTCGACCTCTCGCATCTCAGGCTAGCGCGACAGGTGAGTTCGGGGCAGCGGCGCACCTCCGCCCCGAACTTTCTGCACCTTAGGACTTCGGCATGATCACGGTGTCGATTACATGGATCACGCCGTTCGAGGCCTTGACGTCGGCCTTCGTCACAGTGGCATCGTTCACCTTGACGGTGCTGCCGCTGGCATCGACCCGAACCGGGCTGCCCTCGACGGTCTTGGCGTCCGTCGTCTTGCCCTTCAGATCACCGGACATGACGTTCCCGGCCACAACGTGATAGGTCAGCACCTTTTGGAGCTGGGCCTTGTTTTCCGGCTTCAGCAGGTTCTCCACCGTTCCGGCCGGGAGCTTCTTGAAGGCTTCATCGGTGGGCGCGAAGACCGTATAGGGCCCCTTGCCCTTAAGGGTATCGACAAGTCCGGCAGCCTGGAGAGCCGCCGTCAGCGTCTTGAAGTTGCCGTTGGAGACGGCGGTCTCGACGATGTCCGCCGCTGCAGCCGGAGTTGCGGCCGCAAGCATGGCAGTCATGGCATAGGCAATGTACTTCACGTTCATGGTCCCATCCTCTCATTGCCGCGCCGTCGTTATCAGCGCCAGCTTCGGAGGATATGTCCGGCCCCCCGGCCCTTTTTGATCGGGAATGTCCTGAGTGAATCGGGAAAATCACCGTACTCGGCTGATTTTCTCCGTGCGACCGTGGGAAGTCCCCAGCGAAACCGCCATATTCCCTCGTGGATCAGCGAGCCCCACCAGAGGCCGAGGCCAGAATGGATCGTCCAGTTTCCGATAGCCTTTCATCGCCGGCAGGCCCGGTGAGCTCCAGGCGACGCCGCGCCATGACGACAGTGCGGCCCCGTGCCCTGCCGACCCTCATCGCACCCGACGTGGAGGCGGAGGCCCTGCTGCGCTCAACGCTCGATGCCCTATCGGCCCACATTGCTGTGCTGGACGAGGCAGGGACGATCATCGCCGTGAACCAGGCCTGGCGCACCTTCGCCCATGCGGCCGGCTATGCCGACAACAGCCATGGGGTCGGGATGAACTACCTGGCCGTCTGCGAGGCGGCCGCCCCCCTGTCGGAGGATGCGGCGAAAACCGCGGAAGCGCTGCGCGACATCATCGAAGGCGCGCGCTCCGAATTTCGCATGGAATACCCTTGCCGCAGCCCGCAGGGACCACGCTGGTTCCAGCTTCGCGTGACGCGGCCGGACCAGGCGCCGACACGGCGGATCGTGATCGCCCATGAGGACATCACCGAGGTGAAGCGCACGCAGGAGGAACTGGCCCGCCTGAGCAGTCGTCTCATGCATCTCCAGGATGAGGAGCGGCGCGCCATCGCACGGGAGCTTCACGACACCACCGCCCAGAACCTCCTTGCCATCACGTTGAATGCCACACGCCTCGGAGAAGGGCTCGGGAACGCGAAGGAACCCGTGCGTCGCGCGCTGTCGGAGACTCTCGACCTGGCCGAGCAGAGCCTGCGGGAGGTCCGCACGCTGTCCTATCTGCTCCATCCCCCACTCCTCGACGATATCGGCCTCCCCGCGGCGTTGAGCTGGCTCACCAAGGGGTTTTCGGACCGCAGCGGCATCCAGGTGGATGTGAGCATCGAGAAGAGCTGCGAGCCCTTGCCCAAGCCCATCGCCACTGCCCTCTACCGCGTGGCCCAGGAGGCGCTGTCGAACGTCCACCGCCATTCCGGCAGCAAGCGGGCTCGCATTGCTCTTTATCGAACGGCCGGAATGGTCCACCTCGATGTAGTGGATGACGGATTGGGCTTCAGGACCTCCAGAGGGACGGCCTTGGAGGAGGCCGGGCAACTCGGCATCGGCATCTCGGGAATGCGCCTGCGCCTTGAGCAGTTGGGCGGACGGCTCGACATCCGCTCGGACTCTTCGGGCACACATGTGGGCGCCAAGGTGCCGATCACTCTCTTGGAATCGGATCAGCATCCTTGGTCTGCCCCGCCGCCCGGGGACGAAGACCCGTCGGCCGCTTAGGAGACACCCATGCTTCGAATACTTCTGGCCGACGACCACGACATCGTCCGGCGCGGGCTCAAGGACCTGTTGGAGCAGCATCCGGGCTGGCAGGTCTGCGCAGAAGCTTCGAACGGGAGGGATGCGGTGGATCTGGCCCTCCAGCATCGGCCGCAGGTGGCAGTCATCGACCTGTCCATGCCGGGTCTCAACGGGCTCGACGCGACGAGACGTATCCGGCAGAGCCTGCCGGATACGGAAGTCCTGATCTTCACGATGCATGAAAGCGAGGAATTGATCAGGGAAGTCCTCGTTGCCGGCGCTCGCGGCTATCTGCTCAAGTCCGATGCCGTGCGCCAGCTCATCCCGGCGGTCGAAAGCCTGTCGCACGGGAAGCCATTTTTCGCAGGGCGGGTATCGGAGCTTCTGCTCGACGGCTTTCTCAAGGAGGGAGAAGCAAGGGTGGGCCGACCCACGGCCGAACGCCTGACGTCCCGGGAGCGCGAGATCGTGCAGCTTCTCGCCGAAGGCAAGAGCAACAAGCAGATCGCTCAGCTCCTGGACCTGAGCGTCAAGACCGTGGAGACACACCGCACCACCGCCATGCGCAAATTAGAGCTCAACTCCCTCGCCGACCTCGTCCGTTACGCGATCAGGACCCAGATTATTCAAGCGTGAGCCTGTGAATCCGGGGTCAGCCCTCGTGGCGTGGCCCCCGCGATGGAGCCTTCGGGAGTACGCGCCGCTCCTTCCCCCGATTGTTCAGGGCTGCTCTGACCCGATCTGCCAGCTCCAGGCGCCGATAGGGCTTGCCCAATACGTCGGCTCCGGCTGTTCCCCTGTTCTCCGAAAGGAGATCATCGTTGTAGCCGGTCGTCAGGAGGATCCCGACACCGGGGGCACGCTCCCGGACGACATCGGCCAGCGCCAACCCATTCATGCTGCCCGGCATGACAAGGTCCGTGAACAGCAGATCGATCTGTCCGTCTGCCCTCTCGAGGACCGCAAGCGCCTCATCGGCATCGTGTGCCACCAGGACATTGTATCCGAGCGTCGTCAGGTGTTCACGGGCGAGCTCCAGAACGTCGTGGCTGTCCTCGACCACGAGGATCGTCTCGGCCTGCCCACGCGGCTCCGTAGGCGCCGGCGGCTTCCGGCTCGGCTGAGCGGCAGCGGCTGCCTGGGCTTCCGCTGCCGGAAAGAGCATGCGGATGGTCGTGCCCTTGTCGCGCTCGCTTTCGATCTCCAGGCGCCCGAGCGATTGCTGCACGAAGCCGTGAACCATGGCGAGGCCGAGTCCGGTTCCCTTTCCCTGGCCCTTGGTGGTGAAGAAGGGTTCCGTTGCCCGCTCCAGCACATGCGGCGGCATGCCGTCGCCCTCGTCCGTGATCGAGAGGGCCACGTAATCTCCTGGGGGCAGGTGATGAGCGGGAGCATTGCCGTTCAGATGCACCTTGGAAGTGCTGATCGTGACGCAGCCGCCCTTCGGCATGGCATCCCGTGCATTGATGAGCACGTTGAGCACGGCCATTTCCAAATGCACCGGGTCGACGAGGGCCGGGGGCACGCGGGATCGCAGGTTGAGCTGGACCTCGATCTGGGGACCGACCGAGTTCTCCAGCATCTCCCCGAATTCGAGGATCAGATTGTTGAGATTGGTCGGCTTGGCCTCAAGTCGGGTCTTGCGGGCAAATGCGAGGAGCTGCTTGGTGAGCTTGGATCCGCGCTCGGCCGCGCGACTGGCATTCTCGAGCGGCCGTCGCAGGGACTCGTCGTCCGTGCGCGAGAGCGCAAGCTCCAGGTTGCCGGAAACCACCTGCAGGAGATTGTTGAAATCGTGGGCGAGGCCTGCGGTGAGCTGGCCGATGCTCTCCATCTTCTGGGCCTGACGGAAAGCCTGCTCGGAGGTGCGGCGTCGTGTGACATCGAGCTGGGAGGCGAAGAAGTAGAGGAGCCTGCCACGCTTGTCGAACACAGGCCCGACGAAGCAGGCATTCCAGAAGGGCGTTCCATCGCGCCTGTAGTTCAGAAGCTCGACCGAGACCGCCCGGCGTTCGCTGATCGCCTCCCGCAGCTCGGCCACAGCCGTCTGGTCCGTATTGGAACCCTGGAGGAAGCGGCAATTGCGCCCGAGCACCTCCTCCTCCGTGTAGCCGGTCAGGTCCTGGAAGGCGCGGTTGGCAAAGACAACGGGATTGTCCGGCAGGTTGGGATCCGTGAGGATCATCGGCATACGGGTCATCTCGATGGCGGCGAAGAACACGTTGCCGCGCTCGCCCAGCCCCGGCTGGGTGATCGTCGCCTCCTGCCAGTGGTGGAAACCCGGCCCGCCCGTCGGATTGTACGAGACATGCTCATGCTCGCCCGCCGCCGGTCTGCCTACGCTTTGCCCCTCGCCTTCGACATCGGGAAGCGGTGGATCGTTTTCCACGCGACTGGGCGTTTCATTCTCACTCATGGGCAATCTACGGGCTCTTGGCAAAGCTACAGGGGCATGGCGGGAGGCAAGGCACTGGAATGACTGCCATGCCGACGAAAACCAATAGCTATTGTCGGCGCGAAGGGTGTCAACACTCGGCCCTGCAGGGCGTACTCCCGTGCGACATCGGGGACCTTGGCCGCTAATCCCGGAAACATTTCACAGGCTTGAACCTACAGCGTTCCTCCTGGCGAGGCGCGACAGGCCAGAAGCTCCTTTTAGGAACGCACTCCTCCCCATCAGGAACGGAACCGTGAAACGTCCGTTGAATGGCTTGGACGACGGAGAAAAGCATGACCGATGCCCATCCTGTCACGGCGATCCCGATGCTCGACCTGAACCACTATCTCGGCAAGTGGTACGAGATCTGCCGCCTGCCCCTGAAGTGGGAGGATGAAGCCGCCACCGACATTACGGCCCGTTATAGCCTGGAGCCGAACGGCACCATCCGTGTCGATAATCGCTGCTTCGACGCCGAAGGCAAGCCGACCCAGGCTCTCGGCGAGGCCACGCCTGTCAATGACGGCAAGTCCCAGTTGAAGGTGTCGTTTCTGCCGGAAGGACTTCGCTGGGTGCCATTCACGAAAGGCGATTACTGGGTTCTCAAGCTCGACCCTGGTTATCGGCTCTCCCTGGTAGGAACTCCCGACAGAAACCACCTGTGGCTCCTAGCGAGGGAGCCGAACGTCGACGAGACCGAGAAGGCGGCTTATCTCGCCGAAGCGCGGCGGCAAGGATTCGATCTCAGCCGCCTGATCACGCCCAAGCATACGGGCCGGGACGTGACCGACGCGCTTCTGGCACGGCAGGAATAGGTATATCGCACCTCAGGCGACCGCAGCCGTAAAGCGGCTTGCCCGCCAGCTCCAGGTTTCGATTCTTTTAGACCTCGGCAGACGAACCGGCGGTGAAGGAACCCTGCGGCCTTGAGAGGCCATTCAGGCGCAAAACAACAACGGCGCCCGCAGGCGCCGCATCGAAACTGCTCTTTATTTTCAAGAGGTTTAATGGTCGGAGCGAGAGGATTTGAACCTCCGACCCCTAGTCCCCCAGACTAGTGCGCTAACCGGGCTGCGCTACGCTCCGACTGCCGAAAGGCCTGGATGATCTAGCTTTCGCCGCGCCGGAGTGCAAGCCCTGAAATTCACATTAGGGAAGGATGGCGGACGGATAACCAGCTTGACCACACCCGAGACATACGCCCGAAGCCGTTCGATACCTCTGAATTCCTAGTCACTGACACCACTTTCAGGCGGCGTGCGCAGAGTCGAGAGGACGCGGTCGCATTCCAGTAGCTCGTCCAGGGCAGCGTGGAGGCTGTCCCAGTCCGCCTCCACCGGGCGGCTCTCGAGGGCGCGTGCAGGCTCGAATTGAACCTCCTCGGGCGCGCTGGCTTCGTTTACGAGGGAATCGTCTGCCAGCTCATCGGGCTCCGGGCGGCTGGCGGCCACGACGAGCTCACCGCGCCCGACGGCCTGGACGAAGCGGACGCCCTCCTCCTTGAGGATGCGCTGCACGCCCTTAATGGTGTAGCCCTCTCCGTAGAGGAGATGGCGGATGCCCTTGAGAAGGTCGAGGTCGTCGGGGCGGTAATAGCGGCGCCCACCGCCGCGCTTGAGGGGGCGGATGGACGCGAAGCGCGTCTCCCAGAAGCGCAGGACGTGCTGGGGAAGATCGAGCTCCTCGGCCACCTCGCTGATCGTGCGGAAGGCGTCCGGGCCCTTGTCAGAGGCGCCGCCGGCCATGGCGGGTCTCAATCCTCGCTCGGAACCGTTTCGCCGTTGATCCGAGCCTTGAGTACGTTGGACGGCTTGAAGACCATGACCCGGCGCGGATCGATCGGCACCTCGATTCCGGTCTTGGGATTCCGGCCGATGCGCTCGCCCTTGTCGCGGACGATGAAGGAACCGAAGGAAGAGAGCTTCACGGTCTCGCCCGCCGCGAGACAATCGCAGATCTCCGCCAGAACGCGCTCCACGAGCTCGGCCGATTCGGTGCGGGAGAGACCGACCTTCTGATAGACGGCCTCGCTCAGATCCGCCCGCGTTACAGTTTTGCCTGTCATCGAAATCCCCCAAGGCCCGAATGCACGATCCGGGCGTCCTTCCCGCAGACGCTATGCACAAGAGGCCGTATGGTCAACCCATTGACAAAGCGGGAGAATGTTCCCCTACCAGCGGATGAGGGCGCTTCCCCAGGTGAAGCCGCCGCCGATGGCCTCGATCATCACGAGATCGCCCTTCTTGATGCGCCCGTCCTTGCAGGCCACGTCGAGGGCAAGCGGAATCGATGCCGCCGAGGTGTTGCCGTGACGGTCCACGGTGATCACCACCTTCTCCTGTGCGATGCCGAGCTTGTCCGCGCTCGCCGTGATGATGCGCTTGTTGGCCTGGTGCGGAACGAACCAGGCCAGATCCTCGGCCGTCGTTCCGGTGGCATCGAAGGCGTCCTGAACCACATCTGTCACGGAACCGACGGCGAAGCGGAAGACCTCCCGCCCCTCCATTTTGAGCACGCCCGTGGTCTTCGTGGAGCCGGGGCCGCCGTCCACATAGAGCTTCTCGCGGTAACGCCCATCCGAGCGCAGGTGGGAGGTGAGCACGCCACGGTCGGCGGAAGTCCCCTCGCCTTCCTGTGCCTCGAGCACAATCGCTCCGGCGCCGTCGCCGAAGAGCACGCAGGTGGTGCGATCCTTCCAATCGAGGATTCGCGAGAAGGTCTCGGCCCCAATCACCAGGACCCGTTTGTGCGAGCCGGAGGCGATGAACTTGTCGGCCGTCGCCACCGCGTAGACGAACCCGGTGCAGACGGCCTGGATGTCGAACGCCGCGCCGTGATGCATGCCGAGCCCGGCCTGGATCATCGTGGCGGTCGACGGGAAGGTATGGTCAGGCGTCGAGGTGGCGCAGACGATCAGGTCGATATCGGCGGGCGTCAGGCCGGCATCCGCAAGGGCCGCCTCTGCGGCCTTGATGCCAAGCACCGAGGTGGTCTCGTCATCGTCCGCGATGTGGCGCGCCTCGATCCCCGTGCGCTGCACGATCCAGTCGTGGGATGTCTCGACCAGCTTCTCGAGATCGTAATTCGTCACACGCCGCTTCGGCAGATACGAGCCGACGCCGCGCACAATGGAACGGATGCGTTTCAAGATGTGCCTTCCTCAGGCCTGTTGCTCGACCGGGTCATGCTCCAGCATGCCACGGATCGTCTTCATCAATTCGAAATGCGCCATGTCATAGGCGACGTCGATGGCGCTGGCGAAGCCCAGCGCATCGGTGCCGCCGTGGCTCTTCACAACGACCCCCTCCAGGCCCAGGAAGACACCGCCATTGACCTTGCGCGGGTCCATCTTGTCCCTGAGGGCGTTAAAAGCCTGTTTCGCGAAAAGGTAGCCGATCTTGGCCATCAGGGTCCGGGTCATGGCCGAACGGAGATATTCGCCGATCTGTTTGGCCGTGCCCTCGGCGGTCTTGAGGGCGATATTGCCCGTGAACCCTTCCGTGACCACCACGTCGACCGTGCCCTTGCCGAGATCGTCGCCCTCCACGAAGCCGCGATATTCCAGGTGAGGCAGGTTGGATTCCTTCAGGATCCGGCCGGCCTCCTTCACGGTCTCGATGCCCTTGATTTCCTCGGTGCCCACATTGAGGAGCCCGACGGTCGGGCGGTCGAGATCGAACACGATGCGCGCCATGGCAGCGCCCATGATCGCCATGTCGACCAGATGCCCCGCATCGGCACCGATGGTCGCGCCCACGTCGAGCACGATGCTCTCGCCGCGCAGGGTCGGCCACATGCACGCGATGGCGGGCCGCTCGATATGGGCCATGGTCTTGAGGCAGATCTTCGCGGTCGCCATCAGGGCGCCGGTATTTCCGGCCGAGACCGCCGCATCCGCCTCCCCGTCCCGGACGGCCTGAACCGTCTTCCACATGGAGGAGCGCCCCCTGCCCATGCGGATGGCCTGGCTCGGCTTGTCGTCCATGCCGATGGCGATCTCCGTATGGCGGATCTCAGTGACGTCCTTGAGCTTCGGATAGCCGTTCAGGATCGGCGTGAGGACCTGCTCGTTCCCGAACAGCAGAAAGCGGACGTCGGGGTGGCGCTCGACAGCCAACGCGGCGCCTGGGATCACAACGGACGGGCCGTGGTCGCCGCCCATCGCGTCAAGCGAGATCCGGACTGGCTGGGGCATGAACGGTCGTTTCTTTCTGAGATGAGGGTCGACAGGGGCCGGAAAATAGCGCTTTGCCGGGGCTCCGCAACCGAATTCTGTTCCAGGGCGGCATGCGGCGGGAGCAAGCCGCACAGGACGGGCCGGAGGTGGAATCCCGTGCTTTTCCGGATATTTAGTCCTTGTCCTTCAAGGTATCCAGGGCCGCGAAGGGGGAATCCTTGGCGTCCCGTGGGTCCGTGTAGTCGAAGCTGATGCCGGGCTTACGTGGATAGGGATCGAGTCCAAGTGCCAGGAACTCGGCCGTCAGGGCGCCGAGGTCGATCTGCCCGTTCACGATTTCGTCAGGGGGTTCGTATTCGTGCATTTCGGTGGGCGGCTCGGCCGGCATCCCCGAGGATTCGGCAAAATCCACCTCCACCTCCTCCTCGATGCTCGAATCGAAGGGGTCGAGGCTGACCACGCAGATCTGGGTGATGTCGGCCTTGACGACACCTGTCACATGGACGCCCTTGGCCGTGGACGTGAGGTTGAAATCGCCCGAAAGGGTCTGGATCCCCGGGAGCCCGAAATCCTGCGCGAGCGCCCGGCACTCCTCATCGGACGCCACCACATGGACAGGCTTGCCGGCCGGCGGGATGTTCACGACATCGACGATCCGGGTCAGCGGGCCAACGGCTTCAGGCGTCATGATGCTTCTCCCCTGCAAAGGCTTCGGAATTCGGGAAAACGGGGCCCCGCTCCAGGAGCGAGGCGAGATCCGCTTGTTTCAGGTCAAGATCCGCCGTCAGGGCATAGCGGGCCAGGGGCGAGGCCGGCGCGTCGCTGCCGAGAGCATTGCGGCCGAGCGCCAGAGCAAGGGCGGCCTCGTCCTTCCGGTCCAGGGGCGCATCATAGGCATGGGCCCGGCCGTAGAAGGAGGAAGCGAGCTTTTTCATACGCTTGGGCACGACCGTATCGCCGGCGCCCATCTCCCGTAAGGAGGCATCCAGGTCCTGGAAGAACGCATCCGTCAGGTCCTTGGCCAGCTCGTCGGCCGGCGGAGGAAGAAGGCGCAGGGCTCTCAGGGTCAGGACCATATGCAGGGACAAAGACTCGAAACGCCCCTCCAGGGTATCCGGTATGCCGAGCCCGGCATAGAGGCCGGGGACACGGGAGGCCTCGGCGACCCTCTTGTAAAGGGACGCAATCAGGATGCGCTGAGGATCCTTCCGAAACAGCCTGAAGATCACCGCTCCACTACCTTCCCGCCTTGTCAAAAACGTGACACCGGGTTACGCCATCACCATCCGAAGGCGCAAGCTTGTCCGCGCCACAATCCTGGAAGAACCCTACGATGCGTCGATATCACACTCTCTTCGTGCGCTTGGCGGCGGCGACTTTCCTGGCCACATCCCTTGCAGGCTGCATGGGCGGAGAAGAATTCCATCGCGGTTACTTTGTGGACGAACAAACCGTCAGCCAGGTTAAGAAGGGCATGAACGGCGAGCAGGTCCTTACCACCCTGGGGACCCCGTCCACCGTGTCCACCGTGGGCAACAAGTCCTGGTACTACATCAGCCAGACCTCCCGGCGCACCTTCCAGTTCATGGGAGAGCAGATCGTCGAACAGAAGGTCATGGCGGTCTATTTCGACAAGAACCTCAAGGTGGAGCGGGTCGCGCTCTACGGCCTGCAGGACGGCAAGGTGTTCGACTTCATCACCCGGACGACGCCCTCTGGCGGCCAGGAGGCGAGCTTCCTGGGTCAGATCCTGCGCGGCACCAACAATTTCAACCCATTCGGGGTCTGATCAACGCCTTAAGGGCAGACGACAGAAAGGCCGGGCATTTGCCCGGCCTTTTGCTTTGCTTTTTGCCATGGAGCGACCTTGCGGAAGCTCCGTGTCGATCAGGCGTCCCGGTTCCTGCGTTTCAGGGCCTGGACCATCGCCTGGGCGTCAGCCGGCATGGGCCGTTCGACTCGCCGATAGACCCGTCCGTCCCGGGTCCGCTCCATGAGGCCGAGATCGCAGAGTTCCCGGCGCAGCAGGGCATGATCTCCGAAGCCGTGGAGGGCCTGGAGCCGCTCGTTGACCTCACGCTCGGTCATAGCCTGCTTGGCCGGCAGGCGGGACCAGAGCACCCACAGGGCAATGAGACGCTCGCTGTGCTTGGCGGGCCAGCGTGCGAGGCACCCTTCCCCGTCGTAGCAGCGCGCGAGGCGCTCGAGCCTACGGAAATCCACGCCCTCCGCCTCGGCGGAGGGCGGATCGCTCAGGCGCTCATAGGCGGCGATCTGGGCGCGGAGCTGCTGAAAATTGCGGTGCCCGACGGAGCGGGCCAGCATGTTGAGCATCTCCACGTGCCCTGGCGGGGCATCGTGCTCGGCCAATTGCTGGCGCAGGGAGCGCGCTACGGCGGAAATATCGTGAGCGTAAAATGGCAGTGCCGTTCTGGACATGACCTATCCCTCGTATCGTGCCTGATCCGACTGGGGATGACCGGTGATCGCCCTTCCGACGCGGCACGGGAGAATGGTGTCCGTCGACTTCGAGAGTGGCAGGTTTAGCGTACCCGGTAAGGGCGGCGATGCCTCGGTGAACTGCAGACCGTGGCGCCTCGATAATACGAGTGGCCGCCGGGATCAAGCGCCGCAACGCCGCGTCAGTTCCTGCCCGCATGTAAAAGCCCCGCGGCGCGAACCGCGGGGCCTGTTCGGGACTATGCCCGAACGATCAGGAGTGGGCCAGGATCGCCAGCAGCAGGAGCGCGATGATGTTGGTGATCTTGATGGCCGGGTTCACGGCGGGCCCCGCCGTGTCCTTATAGGGGTCGCCGACGGTGTCGCCGGTGACCGAGGCCTTGTGCGCCTCGGAGCCCTTGTGGTGCGTGGTGCCCGAGGAATCCGTGAAGCCGTCCTCGAAGGACTTCTTCGCGTTGTCCCAGGCGCCACCGCCTGACGTCATGGAGATCGCCACGAAGAGGCCCGTAACGATCACGCCGAGCAGCATGGCGCCGACCGCCGAGAAGGCCTGGCTCTTGCCGGCAATCGCATAGACCACGAAGTAGGTCACGATGGGCGCGAGGACCGGCAGCAGCGACGGGATGATCATCTCTTTGATGGCCGCACGGGTGAGCATGTCCACCGCACGTCCGTAATCGGGACGATCCTTCCCGGCCATGATGCCCGGCTTCTCGCGGAACTGCCGCCGCACCTCCTCGACCACCGCGCCCGCCGCGCGTCCGACGGCCGTCATGGCGATGCCGCTGAACAGGAACGGGATGAGGCCGCCGAACAGCAGGCCCACGACCACATAGGGGTTGGCGAGGGAGAAGTCCGGCTTCACGCCCTGGAAATACGGGTAGGTCGCCGCATTCTGCGTGAAGTAGTTGAGGTCCGACGTATAGGCCGCGAACAGCACCAGTGCGCCGAGGCCGGCCGAACCGATGGCATAGCCCTTGGTCACGGCCTTCGTGGTGTTGCCGACCGCGTCGAGCGCATCGGTGGACTTGCGCACCTCTTTGGGCAGGCCGGCCATCTCGGCGATGCCGCCCGCATTGTCGGTGACCGGCCCGAAGGCGTCGAGCGCCACGATCATGCCGGCGAGGGCCAACATGGCCGTGACCGCGATGGCGATGCCGAAGAGGCCCGCCAGGGTATAGCCGACGATGATGCCCGCGATGATCACGAGAGCCGGAAGCGCGGTCGATTCGAGCGACACCGCAAGGCCCTGGATCACGTTGGTGCCGTGACCCGTTACCGAGGCCTGGGCGATGGACCGGACCGGCCGGAACCCGACGCCCGTGTAGAACTCGGTGATGACCACGATGAGCGCCGTCACGACAAGACCCACCACGGCACACCAGAACAGGGACAGCCCCGTGTAAGACGTGCCTTCCACCGGCCCGAAACCGATGGTGAAGTAGGTCACGAGCGCGATGGCGACGATCGAGAGGATGCCGGTCGCGATCAGGCCCTTGTAGAGAGCACCCATGATCGATTCGTTCTGTCCGAGCTTCACGAAGAACGTGCCGATGATGGAGGTCAGGATACAGGCGGCCCCGATACCGAGCGGATAGAGCAGCATCGATTCGAGGATGGGCTGACCGGCGAAGAAGATCGCCGCAAGCACCATGGTGGCGACCACCGTCACCGCATAGGTCTCGAAGAGGTCGGCCGCCATGCCGGCGCAGTCACCGACGTTGTCGCCCACGTTGTCCGCGATGGTGGCGGGGTTGCGCGGGTCGTCCTCCGGAATGCCGGCCTCGACCTTGCCCACGAGGTCGCCGCCCACGTCGGCTCCCTTGGTGAAGATGCCGCCGCCGAGACGGGCGAAGATGGAGATGAGCGAGGCGCCGAAGCCCAGGGCCACAAGGCTGTCGATGACCTCACGGCTTCCCGACGCGAGGCCGGCAATGCGGGTGAGATAGCCAAAGTAAAGAGCGACGCCGAGGAGCGCGAGGCCCGCCACCAGGAGGCCCGTGACGGCACCCGACTTGAAGGCCACGTCGAGACCGCCGCCCAGGGACTGGGTGGCCGCCTGCGCGGTACGCACATTGGCGCGAACGGACACGTTCATGCCGATGAAGCCCGCGGCTCCGGACAGGATGGCGCCGATGGCAAAGCCGATGGCGACCCGGATACCGAGCAGATAGGCAATGATGATGAAGAGCACCACGCCGACGATGGCGATGGTGATGTATTGCCGGCGCAGATAGGCCTTGGCGCCTTCGGCGATCGCGGCTGCGATCTCCTGCATGCGCTGTGAGCCGGCGTCGCGCTTCATCACGTCGTTGATGGCCCAGAGGCCATAAACGATCGAAAGAAGGCCGCCCAAAATAATCAGGGTGAGTGCCATTGTGCCATCCTTGTTATGGGAAGCAGAATGCCGCTCTCAAGGCCTGATTATCGGCCTTGATCGGCCCTTACCCCCAGCGAAGTCCGCAAACGCTGCCAAAAATCAAGACAGGCTGCAACGCAACTTCCGCATGACTCACAGGAAGACTTTAGACAGGCACGGGAACTTTTCGGCTTTTCTGCCACGCGAGCAGGATCAGCGCGACGATGACGGGCGGGAAAACGAGCCAGTTCACACTCTCCCAGCCACCGGAATTCAGAAGCGTTCCCGACGAGAAGGACGCGACGGCGACCGAACCGAAGACGAGGAAATCGTTGGCCGCCTGCACTTTTGCCCGCTCTTCCGGCCGGTAGCAGTCGGTCACCAGGGCCGTCGCGCCGATGAAGCCGAAATTCCATCCAATGCCGAGGAGGATGAGCGTTCCCCAGAAATGCGCGACGGTCAGACCCGAGAGCCCAATGGCTGCCGCAACGGCAATGAGCAGGAGGCCCGTGGCCGTCACGGTGCCCTTGCCGAAGCGCCCGATGAGACGGCCCGTGAAGAAGCTCGGGCCGAACATGGCGAGGATATGCCATTGAATGCCGAGCGCCGCCGTCCCTACCGGATGGCCGCAGCCGATCATCGCCAGGGGCGCGGCCGTCATGATGAAGCTCATCAGCCCGTAGGAGACGAGGCCGGCCACCACGGCGACGATGAACCGCGGTTGGGAGACGATTTCCTTCAGCGGCCGGCCACCGGCCGCAGCGGAGCCCGCCTTGGGTGCCGGACCGGCCGGCGGGGTCCGCAGGAGGGACACGACCCCAAGGGACAGGAGCGCAAGGCTCGCCTGCCCCAGAAACCCGCCCGCAAAGGGCGCGGTCGGGATCAGGTCGCGGGTCCAGATCACTGTCTGCGGCCCGATGATGCCGGCCGCGAGGCCGCCGGTCATCACCCATGAGATGGCCCGCGGTTTGAAGGCATCGGAAGCCGCATCCGTGGCGGCGAAGCGGTAGCTCTGAACGAAGGAGCCGTAGAAACCGGAGATGAAGGTGCCCAGGCAGAAGATCAGGAAGCTGCCCGACGCGATGCCGAACGCCGCGAGACACCCGGCGAAGACGCAGATCCCGGCCCCGGCGATATAGCCGCTGCGCCGGCCGACGCGGCGCATGAGCATGGCGGCCGGGATGGTCCCGAGAGCCAGTCCGAGATTGGTGAGGCTCACGGGCAGGGTCGCGAGCTCCTTGTTCTCGGCCAGCACCTGCCCGACGAGGCCGCCGAGGGACACGACGATGGCCGGGTTCGCGCCGCCCAGGGCCTGCGCGCAGGCGAGGACGAGAGCATTCCGCTTGGCGAGCCCGTCGCCTGCGGCCGGTGTCGCCACGTCAGAAGTGAGAGAAGGAGCCGCCATCGTACCGTCTTTCGCCTGATTCCGTCCGAAAGACCGGTGCCTCGTGTCCCGACACGACTCGGCCGATGACGGACAGCGCCACGCCGCACCTTTCGGCCGCACCGCGCAGGCTGTCGACATTTTTTTCCGGGACCGCACAGAGAATCTCGTAATCGTCCCCGCCCGTGACGATCCGGTCGATTAGGCCAGGATCGGTCCTCACGGCCATGGCCGCCGCCAGCGACAGGGGAACCCGGTCGAGGTCGACGACGGCTGAGACGCCGCTCGCCCGCATCATTTTGGCGAGATCGCCCGCGAGCCCGTCCGACACGTCCATGGCAGCGCGGGCCTGATCGCGCAGGGCCACCGCAAGCTGGTGCCGCGGCTGGGGGTGAAGATAGCGGGCCGCCAGGAAGTCCCGCTCGCCCGGGCTGAGCCCAGCTGCCCAGGGCGGATCCTTGCGCAGGTCGAGCCCGAGAGCGCCGTCGCCGATGGTCCCGGTGACGCAGAGAATGTCGCCCGCCTTTGCGGCCGTGCGCGGCACCATGCGGCCTGCCGGCACCTCGCCGAGGGCCGTGACCGAGAGTGTGAGGGCTCCCCTCGCCTTCACGGTGTCGCCCCCCAGGAGCGGACATCGGAAATCCCCGGCCGCCTCGCCGAGGCCCGCCGCAAAGGCGGAAAGCCAAGCCTCCGTCCAATCCTCCGGCAAGGCGAGCGCGAGCAGAAAACCCACCGGCTCGGCGCCTTTGGCCGCAAGATCGGACACGTTCACGCCGAGCGCCTTGCGCGCGACCGAGCCGGGCGGATCGCCTGGGAGGAAATGGACCGTCTCGACAAGGGCATCCGTCGTGAGGACGAGGTCATGCCCCGGGCGTGGAGAGATACAGGCCGCGTCGTCCTTCAGGCCAAGCCCGCCTGCGGCCGCGAGCGGCGCGAAAAACCGGGCGATGAGGGCATCCTCGGAGGGGCGCGGCGCGGATGTCATGGGCCGTCCTACCTCTTCCGGGTTTGGGTTACCGCTTCGGGTGCCCGGCGGATTTCTTTTCCAGCTCGCCCGCCCGCACGTCCCGGGCGAGAGTATCGAGGACGGCGTTCACGAGGCCCGGCTCGTCCTCGTGGTAGAAGCCGTGGGCCACGTCCACGTATTCGGTGATGACGACGCGAGCCGGCACGTCCTTGCGGAACATGAGCTCGTAGCCTCCGGCCCGGAGGATCGCACGCAACACCGCCTCGACCCGCTTCAGGGGCCAGCCGGCCGCGAGCGCCTTGTCGATCTTCACGTCGATGGCGCGCTGGTTGTCGACCACGCCCGACAGGATGTTGCGGAAGAATTCGATGTCCGAGGGCTGAAACTCGATTCCCTCGACCTCGCGGCCGATCCAGAAGGCCTCGAACTCAGCGAGCGCGTCGATCACGCCCTTGCCGGACACGTCCATCTGGTAGAGGGCCTGCACGGCTGCGAGGCGCGCGGCCGAACGCTCTGCGGGCTTCGCCATGATCAGGCCTCCTGGACTTTCCGCTGGATACGCAGGACCGCGAGAGCCGCGTCCACGGCGCCCCCGCCCTTATTCAATTCATTGACGCGCGCGCGGGTCCAGGCCTGCTCGTCGTTCTCGACGGTCAGGATGCCGTTGGCGAGCGGGAGGCGGCGCTCCACCGACAAGTCCATGAGCGCGCGGGCGCTCTCGCCGGCCACGATGTCGTAATGCCCGGTCTCACCGCGGATAACGCAGCCCAGCGCCACGACGGCATCGTAGGGCCGGCCGGCCTTCGCGGCCGCCTCGAGGGCGATCACCATGGTCGCCGGAATTTCGAGCGCGCCATCGACAGTCAGCACGTCGACGCTGGCCTGGGCCGCCTCGGCAGCCTGCCGGGCACCGCGCAGAAGCTCGTCCGCAATGTCGTCGTAGAAGCGGGCTTCGACGATCAGGATACGGGCGCCGGGGACGGGCGGACGGGGGGAGGAAGACTTTGCGGAATGAGCGACCATCGGAAAACCGTTCTGAAACTGTCGGAGGGCCGAAGCCCCGGTCCTGAACCTTCGCCCATCCCGAGGGAGGATCCGGAGAAGGCCCGGGACGCCCCGCCGAGCCGGGCGGGCTCAGGCCCGCCGCCTCGAAAAAGCATCCACACGGCTTCCGGGAACGAAGGCGATGGACCGATAGGGAAGGTGTTGTGCGTCCCCTACCCCGCCCGGCGCGCCTCCGCAAGCCGTGCGGCATAGCGCGCCATCAGATCGACCTCCAGGTTGAGAAGATCCCCGACCTGCCGCTCGCCCCAGGTCGTGACGGCGAGCGTATGGGGAATGATCAGCACGGAGAACACGTCCTCCGTGACGGAATTCACGGTCAGTGACGTTCCGTCGAGGCAGACGGAGCCCTTCTCGGCAATGAAGGGCGCAAGCGCGGCCGGCGCCTTGATGTAGAATCGGGCCGTCGGTCCCCATGGATCGTCGCTCGCCGTGATCCCTTCCCGCGCCACGATGGTCGCGACCCCGTCCACGTGACCCGTGACGATATGGCCGCCGAGTTCGTCGCCGATTTTCAGGGAGCGTTCCAGGTTGATTTTGGTCCCGACCTCCCAGTGCGGCACCGTGGTGCGCTCCAGGGTCTCGCTGGCCGCGTCCACGTCGAACCAGCAGCCGTTCTCGCGGGGGCCGACGGCTACCACCGTGAGGCACGGCCCGCCGCACGCGATCGAAGCCCCGAGCGCAATGGAGGCCGGGTCGTAAGACGCGTTGATCCGCAGGCGACGCAGGGTTCCTTGAGCGCCTTCCGCTGCGACAACCTCGCCAACATCGGTGACGATCCCGGTAAACATCAGGGTTTCTCCCAGAACATGAACAGATCGGAGCCCAGCTGCTCCTCGCCGACGAGCCGCAGCTCGTCCATTCTTTCCTGAAGGGCAGAACCTAAGGCCGGGACATCGCCCCGCCCCCGGCCCGAGCCGCCGGTGACGAGAACGAGCTCATCCACCAGATCCTGCCGCGCCAGGGCATCGGCCAGGGCGGGCCCACCCTCGCAGAAGAGGCTCGTGAGACCCCGCTCGGCAAGGCGGCGCAGGGCCTCCGGCAGGGATACACGACCATCAGGATCCGCCGGCACGCGCAGGATTTCGACCCCTGCGGCCGCAAGGGCGCGCTCCGCCTCGATGGGCGCTCCTTCGGTCGTGACGACCCAGGTTGGATGCCGCCGCGCCCTGGCGACCACCTGCGCCCCTAAGGGAATGCGCAAGCCGCTGTCGAGGACGATACGCAGCGGCGAACGGCCCTCCAGCCCCGGCAGGCGGACCGTGAGGAGTGGATCGTCCGCCAGGATTGTCCCGAGGCCGACCAGGACCGCATCCGCGTGGGCGCGCATCAGGTGGACGCGGCCATTGGCGATCTCGCCGGTGATCATCAGGCGCGGACCTTGCCGCACGCCCGCAAAGCCTTCCGTGGTCCGGGCGAGCTTCACGGTGACGGCCGGACGTCCCTTCGTGACCCGCACGATATGGCCGCGATGGGCGCGCCATGCCTCCTCGCCCAGGCACCCGACCTCCACGGCGATCCCGGCCTGGCGCAGGCGATCATGGCCCTGCCCGGCGACCCGCGGATCCGGATCCGGCAGGGCCGACACCACCCGGGCGATCCCCGCCTCCACGACCGCATCGGCACAGGGCGGCGTCCTGCCGTGATGGGAGCAGGGTTCAAGAGACACATAGAGGGTCGCGCCTCGAGCCCTCTCCCCGGCTGCCGCGAGGGCGACGCGCTCGGCATGGGGCCGTCCACCGGGCTGGGTCGCGCCGATGGCGAGGATCAGCGGTTCGCCGTCCGCCTCGTCAACCAGCACTGCGCCCACGGCAGGGTTCGGCCAGGTCAGTCCGCGCTGGCGCGCACCGAGCGCGACTGCAAGCGCCATGAGGCGGCGGTCCCGCGCGGCTCTGTCGGGCGTGGTGTCACCGGAGGACTTCGACGCGGCCATCACTCGGACTGCGCGGGGCTTTTTCCGGACAGACCGGACGGCTCCGCCTCGGGCTCCTCATTGGCCAGACGGCCGAGAATCTCTTCAAAATCCTTGGCTTCGCGGAAGTTCTTATAGACAGATGCGAAGCGCACATAGGCCACATCGTCGAGACCTTTCAGCCCCTCCATGACGAGTTCGCCCACGGTCTCGCTCGGCACGTCCGCGTCGCCCATGCTCTCGAGCTGGCGGACGATGCCGTTGAGCATCCGCTCGACCCGCTCCGGCTCGACCGGCCGCTTGCGCAGCGCGACCTCCACGGAGCGTTCGAGCTTGTCCCGGTCGAAGGGCATGCGCCGGCCGGAACGCTTCACGACGAAGAGCTCGCGCAGCTGCACGCGCTCGAAGGTCGTGAACCGGCCGCCGCAATCGGGGCAGACGCGCCGGCGGCGGATGGCCGAGGAATCATCCGTCGGCCGGGAATCCTTCACCTGCGTGTCGAGGCTCCCGCAATAGGGGCAACGCATGTCGTCCGCCTGCCGCTCAGCCGTAAATGGGGAAACGGCGGGTCAGTTCGTGGACCCGGCCCTTGACCGAGGCCTCGACGGCGTCGTTCGCCTCGTCCCCGTGCCGGGCAAGCCCGTCCAGGGTCTCGACGATCAGCTCGCCCACCTTCTTGAACTCGGCCACGCCGAAGCCGCGGGAGGTGGCGGCCGGGGTGCCGAGGCGGATGCCCGAGGTCACCATCGGCTTCTCGGGATCGAACGGGACGCCGTTCTTGTTGCAGGTGATGTGGGCGCGGCCCAGCGCCGCCTCGGCGGCCTTACCGGTGAGCTTCTTCGGGCGCAGGTCTACCAGCATCAGGTGATTGTCCGTGCCGCCGGCCACGATCGCATAGCCGCCCGACACCATCGTGTCGGCCAGAACCTTGGCGTTCTCGACCACCGAACGGGCGTAGAGCTTGAATTCGGGCCGCAGGGCCTCGCCGAAAGCGACCGCCTTCGCGGCGATCACGTGCATGAGCGGACCGCCCTGGAGGCCCGGGAAGATGGCCGAGTTGATCTTCTTGGCCAGATCCTCCTCGTTGGTGAGGATCATGCCGCCGCGCGGGCCGCGCAGGGTCTTATGGGTCGTGGTGGTGACCACATGCGCATGGGGGAACGGCGAAGGATGCGCCCCGCCGGCCACGAGACCGGCGAAATGCGCGATATCAACCATGAAATAGGCCCCGACCTCGTCGGCGATCTCGCGGAAGCGGGCGAAATCCCAGAAGCGCGAATAGGCCGAGCCGCCGGCCACGATGACTTTGGGCCTGTGCTCACGGGCGAGCTCAGCCACCTCGTCCATGTCGATGATCTGGTCGTCGGGCCGGACCTTGTAGCTGACCACGTTGAACCACTTGCCCGACATGTTGACAGGGGAGCCGTGGGTCAGGTGACCGCCGCAGGCAAGGTCGAGCCCCATGAAGGTGTCGCCCGGCTTCATCAGAGCCATGAACACCGCCTGATTGGCCTGGCTGCCGGAATTCGGCTGGACGTTGGCGAACTTGCAGTCGAACAGGCGCTTGGCGCGCTCGATGGCGAGTTCCTCGGCCATGTCGACGAACTGGCAGCCGCCGTAATAGCGCCGGCCCGGATAACCTTCCGCGTACTTGTTGGTCATCACCGAGCCCTGGGCCTCCAGGACGGCCCGGGAGACGATGTTCTCGGAGGCGATCAGCTCGATTTCCTCGCGCTGGCGCCCGAGCTCGAGCCCGATGGCACGGGCGATCTCCGGATCGCTGTCGGCGAGGCTTGCCGAGAAGAAGGAATTGGACAGATGGCTGCGTGCCGCTTCGCTCGCGCTCATGGGAAACCTCGCCTGCTGCGATTGCCGCCTGAATGTGGGGAGCGGGCTCGTGCGATCCAGCGTCCCGCGGCAATCTCGTCGAACTGTGGTTCCAGGCCTTTAACATGGCCGATGGAACCGCGCAAAGCCGCATGGAGCACCCGCCAAAAATGAGCGCAGCCCGCCTTTCGGGCGGGCTGTCGCGGCATTCAGGAGCGGTCGGACCGTCAGTTCTGCAGGAACATCTCTTCGTCCGGCTCGGTCGGGGTGCGGCTCGCCACCGGAATGGCGTTGCCGAGACCGTCCTTGTTGTAGATGTCGTCGCGGAACTGGACGAGTCCGTCCGGGGTCGCCCAGGCGGTCATGTAGATCCAGTGGATCGGAACCGGCTGCGCCAGGCGGGCGTCGACGCGCTCGCCGGACTTGAAGGTCGCGTCGATCTGCTCGCGGCTCCAGCCGGGCGTGTCCTTCAGGAGCCACTCGATGTAGTCGCGCACGTTCTGCACGCGGATGCAGCCCGAGGACACGAAACGGAAGTCGTCGCCGAAGATGCCCTTCGAGGGCGTATCGTGCATGTAGACGCCGTGCTGGTTCGGGATGTTGATGCGCACGAAGCCCATGGAGTTGAGCTCGCCGCCCGGATCCTGACGGAAGCGGTAGCGGGTCGCCTCGTCCGAGAACCAGTTCACCTGGCTCGGGCTCAGCTCCGTATTCCCGTTGAAGATACGGATCTTGTTGTCCGTCAGGTAGTTCGGCTCCTTCTGCATCTTCGGGATCAGGTCCTTCTTGATGATCGAAGCAGGCACGGTCCAGAAGGGGTTGAAGTTGACCTCGACCACCTTGGTGTTCAGGAGCGGCGACTGGCGGTCGCTCTTGCCGACTCCGGCGGCGTGGCGGGTATGGACGACGCCGCCCTCCACCGTCTCGACCAGGGCGGCCGGGATGTTGGCGACCACGTAACGGTTGGGAAGGCCGCCGGCCACCAGGCTGCGGAGGCGCGCCACGTTGATCTCGAGCTGCCGGATGCGCACGTCCACGGGCACGTTCATGGCCGCGACCGTCGAGGCCGTCATGGTGCCGGTTGAGCTGATGCCGTGGCGAGCCTGGAAGCGACGGACGCCGGCCTCAACGTAAGAATCGTAGATCGGCGATTCGCCGGCGGTCTGGTCGAGATCGCCGGAGATGATGAGGCGCTGGCGCAACGCGACCACGGCCGGGCTCTTCGAGCCGACGCGAAGGCCCTGGACGCCCTGGACGGACTGCCAGCCGCCACGAGCCGCAATATTCTTGTAATAGGCGATCATCTGCTCGGTGGCGGCCAGGGCTTCCTGGGAGACCATCGGCGTCGAGGTGCGCTGCACACGCGTGCGGGACACGGACTCGTAGTTCTGCGACCACTCGGCCTGATTCCCGGCAAATTGCTGAGCCAAGGCCGCCGTGACCGGCGTGAAGACGAGGGCGAGCGATCCTGTCAGAAGGGTGCGGCGAGACAACATGAGCGCAGGCTTTTCCGGTTGTTGCAAGAGCGAGGCGAAAGCAGAGGAACTCTTTCCTTAACCACTTTCAATCTCAGCGGAAAATGCCGGGATTGAATTAAGGAACGGTATCGAAAACAGGGAACATCGGGGCCGATTTATGGCAAATCCGGCAGGTCCGAGGCTCCTTTAGGCTTTTGATCCCGCAATTTCCCTATCTAACCCATGCCTGTGTGATTCCGGATACACTCTTTCGTGAGCATTCCTATTTCTAGGACTCTTTTTCTGGCTCGGAGGACGTATTAGCCATCCCGGCCTCATCTTTCCTAGGGAACGCCGGATTTACTTCTCCTGCGCCTCGAGCCACGCGATGCCGAGGTAGACGGCGATCAGCGCGAAGAAAAAGGCCATTGTCAGGAGGCCGCTGGAAACGACGCTCGGAAAGAAGGCCGCGAGAACCAGATGGCTCATGACGGCCAGGAGCCACATGATGCCGCCCCAGGAACTTCCCATCCACAGCCCGACGGCGGCGATGAGATCGATGATGGCGAAGTAGATGATGGTCGCCTGGTAGCCGGTGGTGCGGCTCTCGAAATGGCCGGGCGTCCAGATCCCGAGAATCAACGCCCAGGCGCTCAGGCCCTTCATGATCCACAGGATCGCGAGGATCCGCATGTACCAGGTGAGGACGAACCCCCAGCGCAGGGCGGCGGGCGAGGCCGGCCGCTCCTCGATCCGGTCCGAGGCATGGTCCTTGGCCAGGTCGAGGGTGCCCTTCTGGCTGGCGGAACGGGGCATCAGGCAATCTCCAGTTCATCGGGGCCGAGACCGCCGAAATAGCCGTCCACGGTCGCCGGGTCGAGGGCGTCCAGGGTCGCGGGCCGCCATTGGGGTGCCCCGTCCTTGTCGACCAGGGTTGCCCGCACGCCTTCGTAGAAGTCGTGTCCGTCGATGATCCGCGACACGATGCGGAACTCGGTGCGCATCGCCTCCACGAAATCGAGCGAACGCCCCCGCCGCACCTGCTCGAAGGCAATCGAGAGGCTGGTCGGGGACTTCGTCCGAATGGTGGCCGCAAGGGTACCGGCATGCTCCGAGCCCTTTTCGGCCGCCTTATCGAGGCGCCGGAGGATCGCCGGGACGCTCTCGGCGGAGAAACAGGCGTCGATCAGTTCACGATGGGCCGCAAGCGGCGCTGGGCCCGGATCGACGCTGGCGCCTGCCAGGACCTCCTCCACGGGCATTCCGGCAACCAGGGCCTCCCGCACCTCCCCCATGCGCCCGCTATCCACCGCATGGGTGGCGAGGCCCAGCAGAACGGCGTCGGCGCGGCGGATCCGCTCGCCCGTCAGGGCGATGTACATGCCCATCTCGCCGGGGAGGCGCGGCAGCGCATAAGTGGCGCCGACATCCGGGAAGAAGCCAATCCCGACTTCCGGCATGGCGAAAAGATAGCGCTCCCCCGCGACCCGATGGCTGCCGTGAAGGGATATCCCGACGCCCCCGCCCATGACGATCCCGTCGATCAGCGACACGTAGGGCTTCGGGTACCGCTTGATCAGGGCGTTCAGCCGGTATTCCTCCCGCCAGAAATCCAGCGCCTCCGCCTTGCGGCCCTCCCGCCCGAGCTCCGTCAGATGGCGGATATCCCCACCGGCGCAGAAGGCCTTCTCGCCTGCCCCCAGAACGACGACCCGCGTGACGGCCGGATCCTTCGCCCAGGCTTCCAGCGCCCGGGTCATCTCCTCGACCATGCCGAGATTCAGGGCATTGAGGGCCCGGGGCCGGTTGAGCGTGACGAGGCCCGCCGCTCCTTGCCGCTCGCAGAGGATGTCCGTGCTGTGGTCCATGGGAGACCTTCCGTCCTTCGGTTCCAAGGGCATAAAACAAGAGCCTGCGGGACCGTCAATTGCGCCTGCGGCCGAGCTTGCGAGCTTGGAGGCGGGACCGCCGCGCCGCAACCCTCTCATGCGGCGCCGGGACCTTTTTTAGACTCGCTCAAATGTGCTAACCCTCTGCCATTCGCCGGCACGCGAAGCCGGCCCTGGACCAGGATCCATGTCGAAGCTGTCTCCCCTGCACCGTCCCGCCGCCCCCGAAGCCGCCCCGTCCCTGGCTCTGCCCCAGCGCCTGCGACGCAACCGCAAGGCGGAGTGGTCGCGGCGCCTCGTGCGGGAGAACGTGCTCACGACCGACGACCTGATCTGGCCGATCTTCCTCACCGAAGGCGCGAGCGGAAGGGAGGCGGTGACCTCCATGCCGGGCGTTGAGCGGCTGACGGTCGTCGAGGCCGTCCGCGAGGCCGAGCGGGCCGCGGCACTGCGCATTCCGGCGCTTGCCCTGTTTCCCTATACGGACCCGACCCTGCGCGACCCGACGGGCTCGGAATCCCTCAACGCCCGCAACCTAGTGTGCCGCGCGGTGCGGGAGATCAAGCGGGCCGTGCCGGAGATCGGCATCGTCACGGACGTGGCGCTCGATCCCTATACGAGCCACGGCCATGACGGCGTGATGGACGGCGAACGGATTCTCAACGACGAGACGGTGGCGCTGCTCGCGCGCCAGGCCGTCCTGCAGGCCGAGGCCGGCGCCGACATCATCGCCCCCTCGGACATGATGGACGGCCGGATCGGCGCGATCCGTCAGGCCCTCGATGAGGCCGGCTTCCAGGACGTGCAGATCATGGCCTATGCGGCCAAATACGCCTCGGCCTTCTACGGCCCGTTCCGGGACGCCATCGGCACCAGCGCGACCCTCGTGGGCGACAAGCGGACCTACCAGATGGACCCGGCCAATTCCGACGAGGCCCTGCGCGAGGTCGCGCTCGACCTGGACGAGGGCGCCGACATGATCATGGTCAAGCCCGGCCTGCCCTATCTCGACATCGTCCGACGCGTGAAGGACACCTTCGCGGTCCCGACCTTCGCCTATCAGGTGTCGGGCGAGTACGCGATGATCCAGGCCGCGGCGGCGAATGGCTGGCTCGACGGCGAGAAGGCCATGATGGAAAGCCTTCTGGCCTTCAAACGCGCGGGGGCGGACGGCATCCTGACCTATTTCGCCCCAAGGGTCGCCGAGAAGCTGAAGGCCCAGGGCTGATCGCCCTCCATGGCTCACCCCGGCCCGTTTCGAGCATGGCGGCTTGCCCTGCTTGGAGCGGCCTTGGCGCTTATGTCCGGCTGTGCTCTGTCGATAGACGCGGAGCAGACCCGGGTCTGCCGGACCGCCCTGCCGGCCGTCAATCCGGGAGCGCGGATCACGGTGCAACGGGTGGAGCGGGGTCAAGGCCCGCACAGCCTCGTGATCTTCTACGCGGCCGAATACCCCGACCGGCCTCCCCTCGACCGTTTCGTGCTCTGCCGGTTCGCGGCAGAAGGGCTTTCGCCCGACAAGGCGGAGATGACGGCTCTGGCGACTGAGAGCGGCCCCATCTCCGGCGCCAGCCTCTATTTCCTCAAGCACTACTACATCGACACGCCGGAGGGCGTGGCGAACGACCCCGGAAGCCCGCCCCTGGCGGAGGTGGCCGAGATCCCGGCCGAAGCTGCCTATTCGCTCCAGCAACTCGTCGCCAGCCTGCCCCGCACGGCCATCTACGCCCTCCTCGCGGTCGCCTATGCGCTCGTGTTCGGCCTCAGCGGGCGGATCAATCTCGCCTTCGGAGAACTCGCGGCGGTCGGCTCCGCCGCCACCGTGGCGGGAGCGTCCATCGCGCTCGCGGCCGGTATCAGCACCCCGGTGGTCGGGCTCGCGGCAGGGCTGCTCGCGGCCCTGTTCGCGGCCGCCATGCATGGTGCCGTGGGCGGCATCTTCACCATCGGACGGATCCGGACCGCCAGCAGCCAGCCGAGCCTGATCGCGACGGTCGGCCTGTCCCTGTTCCTGATGGAATATCTGAGGCTGGTGCAGAGCCCGGTCACGGTCTGGCTGCCGCCGGTCTGGTCGGAGCAATGGCCGCTCGCCCGGGCGGGCGATTTCCTCGTGACCCTGACGCCGCTCTCTCTCGTGACCGCCTCGATCGGGCTCTTCGCCGCCTTGGGCCTGATCTTCCTGATGAAGGCGACGGAGTTCGGTCTCGCCTGGCGAGCTTATGCGGACGATTCCCGCGCCGCCACGCTCTTCGGCATCGATGGTGACCGCCTTCTCGTCCAGACCCTCGCGCTCGCGGGCGGCATGGCGGGCCTCTCAGGCATGCTGATCGTCGCGCAATATGGCGGCCTGGGCTTTGCGGGCGGTTTCCAGTACGGGCTGAAGGCGCTGATCGCTGCCGTGATCGGCGGCATCGGTTCGATTCCGGGCGCGCTCATGGGCGGGGTCGCAGTGGGATTGTTCGAAACCCTCTGGTCCGCTTATCTACCCATCGAGGCCCGGGACATGGCGCTCTATGCCGCCCTGGTGGTGTTTCTGATCTTTCGTCCGGGAGGCCTTCTCGGCATGAGGGAGCTGACACCGCGCAGCGTCTGACGAACGGGACGACAAGAAGAACCGGAGGATATCTTGGCAGACTTTGCCATCACCATCGACGACGTGAAGAGCGCCGCCGCCACCATACGGGGCCAAGTGCTGCGCACTCCTCTGGTCCCGGCCCCACGCCTGTCGCACCTGACTGGCGCGACCGTCTGCGTCAAGCATGAGAACATGCAGCCGACCGGCTCGTTCAAGGAGCGCGGAGCGGTGGTCAAGCTCGAAAGCCTCACGCCCGAGGAGCGCCGCCGCGGCGTGATCGCCATGTCGGCCGGCAATCACGCGCAGGCCGTGGCTTACCACGCACGGCGCCTCGGCATCCCGGCCACCATCGTGATGCCCGTGGGCACGCCCATGGTGAAGGCCGAGAACACCCGCTCCTATGGAGCGCGGGTCGTCCTGCACGGAGAGACCCTTTACGAATCGGCCGACCGGGCCCGCGAGATCGCGGCTGCCGAGGGGCTTGTCCTCGTACATCCCTATGACGACCCCAAGATCATGGCCGGCCAGGGCACCATCGGCCTGGAAATCCTGGAAGACGCGCCGGATCTCGACCAGATCGTCGTGCCCATCGGAGGCGGCGGGCTGATCTCGGGCATTGCGGTCGCGGTCAAGGCCATCAATCCCTCGATCGAAATCATCGGCGTCGAGGCGGCGCTCTATCCCTCGTTCCAGAACGCGATCCGCCACGAGGATAGGCCCATCGGCGGCGCGACGCTTGCGGAGGGCATTGCCGTGAAGGCCGTGGGGCAGCTCCCCCTGCCTATCGTGCGGGACCTGGTCTCCGACATCATCCTGGTCGAGGAGCCGCTCATCGAGCGGGCCGTCAACGCCTATGCGACCCTGCAGCGGACTATGGCGGAGGGCGCCGGTGCGGCGGGGCTCGCGGCCATGCTGGCGCAGCCGGAGCGTTTCAAGGGCAAGCGGGTCGGCCTCGTGCTCTGCGGCGGCAACATCGATGCCCGCATCCTCGCCTCCGTCATGGTTCGCGAACTGGAGCGGGACGAGCGCATCACCTCGTTCCGGATCACGTCGAACGACCGTCCCGGCCTCCTCGGCAAGGTGGCGACCCGGCTCGGGGATCTCGGGGCCAATATCCTGGAGGTTTCGCACGGGCGTCTCTTCCTCGACGTCCCGGCCAAAGGGGTTTCCATCGACATCACCATCGAAACCCGCGACAGACAACATACATGGGAGATATTCGAAGCCCTGGCGGCGGATGGGCTCGCTCCGAAACGGATCGATTCCCACGGCCTGTCCGAGACCGCCTATTGAGAGGAGCAGAGCCTATGGCCAGCCGGCCCGTACCGACCATCAACCCGACGGTCTATGCCGTCGAGCGCTACGCGACCGAGGGCGTCATCAGCCGCCGCTTCTGGGCCTATCTCATCGACCTCGTCGTGATCTCGTTCTGGTTCCTCCTGGTGTGCCTTGCCCTGGTGGTTCTGGGGCCGCTCACCCTGGGGCTGACCTGGGTCGTCCTTGCGGTCGGCCTGCCCATCGCGGGGCTGACCTTCGTCATCTACAACGCCATTACGATCGGCGGGTCCGCCCAGGCCACGGTCGGGATGCGGGCCATGGGCCTGCGGGTGGTCGATCCTCATACGGCCGCGCCCGTGTCGATGCTGGCGGCCGCCGTCCACGCGCTCCTGTTCTACGTGGCGGTCTCCACCTTCCTGCTCTGGGCCGGCGACGTGCTGATCGGTTTCGCGCGGGATGACCGCCGCTTCGCCCGGGACCTTCTGACCGGCATGATGGTGATCCGGATCTAGAGCCTCGGACGCAAAAGTGGGAACCGGTTTTGCGTGCAAAGATGCTCGGCAACAAAAGCTTAAAGTCTCGGACGTGAGGTCGATATCACGTCCGAAACTTTAGAAGGCGCCGGGCTGCGGCATTCCGGGCTTTTCCTGCGACGCCTCTTTTCATGGACGTGGCGGGCACCAATGTTATCCTTGAGCGTTGAACCTAGCGCTCAAGGTTCCTCACTGGGGCAATAAAAGCTTGACGAGTCAGCCTCGCGACGCACCGCAATTCTACCTCACGTCTCCGTCCTCCTGCCCCTACCTGCCGGGCAAGGAGGAGCGGAAGGTCTTTACCCATATTGTGGGTCGGCGAGGGCGTGAGCTGAACGAGATCCTGACCCAGGGCGGCTTCCGCCGCTCGCAGACCATCGCCTATCGGCCTGCCTGCGATACCTGCCGCGCCTGCGTCTCGGTTCGCGTCATCGTCGACGAGTTCAAGCCCTCGGGCAACCTGCGGCGCGTCCTGCGGGATAATGCGGACCTGATCGGTCATACGATTCCGAACCGCCCGTCCTCAGAGCAGTATTCCCTGTTCCGGCGCTATCTCGACGCCCGTCACGCCGATGGCGGCATGGCCGACATGACCGTGCTCGATTATTCCATGATGGTCGAGGACAGCCATGTGGACACGCATATCGTCGAGTACCGTCGCCGCGGCATCGACAGCGGCATCACCGGAAAGGGCGCGGGCGACCTCATCGCCGTCTGCCTCACGGACGCCATGAGCGACGGGCTCTCGATGGTCTATTCCTATTACGACCCAGCCCTGCAGGACCGCAGCCTCGGCACCTTCATCATCCTCGACCACATCGCTCGCGCGAAGGCGATGGGCCTGCCCTACCTCTATCTCGGCTATTGGGTCGAGGGTTCGAAGAAGATGGGCTACAAGGCCCGCTTCAAGCCGCAGGAGCGCCTTATGGCTCACGGCTGGGCGCGGGTGGGATAGCCCACCCGCAGATGAAGTTTTTCGCAGATCAGCCGTTTTCGTCAGACGGAGCGCCGATCCGGATGCCCGGATAGCTCCGACGCGGAGCCTGACGCTGATACTGTATCGCTCCCGGGCGCGCCTCGGGGGCCTGCGAGGCCTTCTTTCCCTTCATGGGCTGACGCTGGGCAGGCACGGGCTGCGGAGCCGGCTGGGCTGCGCCGCCAATGGCATTCATAAGAGAGCCCAGGGGAACGGACTGTGCGAGAGCCGGAGATGCCGCCAGAAGCGGAGCGGCGAGAAATCCGGCCAGGACAAGCGGACGAATGACCATGGAAGTATCCTTTCGAGCAAAGCGAACGGGCCCGTAACGAGCGGGCGAAAATGCGTCCGTCGGGAGACCTCGCTTGCGCGGCGATCTCACGGGCGAACCGGACCTTCCTTATCGGAAATCACCCAGGGCCGAGCCCTCCGAACGAAGAGGGACTAAGCGTTCGGCCTCAAGATCATTCGGCAAAAGCGGCCAACAGCCACGCGATCGCGATCCAGGTTAAGCCACCCACAACGAACATGGCGCCGGTCGAAATGCCTGCTGTCCGATCCATCCAGAGCGCGCTCATGATCCTGCTCGGCTGATCCGCCGCGCTGGCCGCCATGCCGGCGGACCCGTTAGATCCAGCACCGGAACCCATGAAGATAAGTGCTCCGAGCGCACCCATTCCGAGGCCGACAAAATTGGCGGTATCGAGCCATTCCGGGAGCGAGTTTCTGCCGAGGGCCCATGCCAGCGCGGCCGTCACCACCAGGGCCAGGAGGTTCAGAGCCACCAACCCCTTGACGATGTTTTTCATGGCAGATGATCCCCTCCCCAGGCAGATCATAGTCCGGGGGTCGGCGGGCTGCACAGCGGGTGTTCTAGTCGAGTGCAGGGCGCCGTGCTCCTCCCTGCAGATCTCTCATATTCTCGGGAAGCGCTGCGCTGCTCTCCTCCCCACGGATCTCGGGTGTTCCCGAGATCCGCTCCCTCAAGACGCAAGTCGGGAACACCCGACTTGCGGTGGGGAGGAGTTGGAGTGGGGGTGTAAGCGCGACATTCTGAGAGTCCTGCGCCGACCCCCCACCCTTAATCCCCCTTGGGGGAGGGATTAAGGGTGGGGGGTCGTCCCGGTCGCGCACGACCTCTCCCATCAGGAGAGCCACAAGGGCCGCATCACTCCCCGAACTTATTGCTCTTCGGGAAGCCCTTCGGCGGGAGGCGGCCGGCCTCGGCGCGGTTGGCGACCCAGTCGCGCAGGTCTTCCTTGGCGACCGTCCAAGTGCGGCCGGCGGTGTCCTTCCAGGTCAGGCCCTCTTTCAACCGGAAGACCTTCGCGTCGGAGACGCCGCCATCCCTGTAGCGCTGCAGGCGCACGCCCTTGCCGCGGCCCATTTCCGGAACCTGCGTCACCGGGAAGATCAGGAGCTTGCGGTTCTCGCCGATGATGGCGATGTGATCGCCCTCCCCGTCCGTGCAGACGACAGCCTGGGCCGGCGCGTCGAGGTTGAGGACCTGCTTGCCCTTGCGCGTATTCGCCGTGATATCGTCGGCCGGCGCGATGAAGCCGCGCCCGTCCGAGCCGACCACCAGCAGTTTCGAACCAGCCCGGTACGGGAAGGCCGCGATGAAATCGGCGCCCTCCTCCAGGTCGACCATGAGGCGGATCGGGTCACCGAAGCCGCGCCCGCCCGGAAGCTTGGAGGCGTCGAGCGTGAAGAAGCGCCCGTTCGTCGCCACCACGATGATCTTCGACGTGGTCTCGGCGAAAAAGGCCGTCTTGAGGCTGTCGTCGCCCTTGAACTGCACGCTCGAAAGATCGGCCACATGGCCTTTCATGGCGCGGATCCAGCCCTTCTCGGACACGATCACGGTGATCGGCTCGCGCTCGACCATGGCCTCGGCGAAATCGATGTCGGAAGTGTCCGGCGCCTGGTCGAAGGTGGTGCGGCGCTTGCCCAGGGCCGTGTCGGGCCCGAAGGTCTTGCGCACCTCCTTGATCTCGGCCGTGACGGTCTTCCACTGCACCTTCTCAGAGCCGAGCAGGTTCTCGATCTTGGCCTTCTCGTCCTGAAGGGACTTCTGCTCCCGCTTCAGCTCCATCTCTTCGAGCTTGCGTAAGCTACGCAGGCGCGTATCGAGGATCGCGTTGGCCTGGACCTCCGTGAGCTTGAAGACGCGCATCAGCTCCTGCTTCGGCTCGTCCTCCTCGCGGATGATTTTGATCACCCGGTCGAGGTCGAGATAGACGATGAGCAGGCCGCCCAGGATTTCCAAGCGCCTGTCGATGGCGGCGAGCCGGAAGCTCGAACGGCGGATCAGCACCTCGCGGCGGTGGTCGAGCCATTCGCGCAGGCATTCGGCGAGCCCCAAGACCTTCGGCACCTTGCCGCCGGCGAGCACGTTCACGTTCATGGGAACGCGGCTCTCGAGCTCGGTGAGCTTGAAGAGGGATTCCATTAGAATGATGGGATCGACCGTCTTGGCCCGGGGCTCCAGCACCACGCGGATATCCTCGGCCGATTCATCGCGCACATCGGCCAGGAGCGGCAGCTTCTTCTCCTGGAGAAGTTCGGCGATCTTCTCGATGAGGCGCGATTTCGGCACCGCATAGGGAATTTCCGTGACGACGATCTGCCAGTTGCCGCGGCCGAGATCCTCCTTCGTCCAGCGGGCACGCACGCGGAAGGAGCCGCGGCCGGTCCGGTAGGTCTCGGCGATGGAATCCAACGAATCGACGACGATGCCACCGGTCGGGAAATCCGGCCCCTGGACGAATTGCCCGACGAGTTCCTCGGAGGTCGTCTTCGGATGCGCAATCAGGTGGAGCGCCGCGTCGCAAAGCTCCGCCGCATTGTGGGGCGGGATCGAGGTCGCCATGCCGACCGCGATGCCCTGGGAGCCGTTGGCGAGCAGGTTCGGGAACGCGGCCGGGAGCACGACCGGCTCCTCGTTCGCCTGGTCGTAGGTCTCACGGAAATCGACCGCGTCCTCGTCGATCCCCTCCAGAAGAAGGCGGGCGACCTCGGTCAGGCGCGCTTCCGTGTAGCGCATGGCGGCAGCGTTATCGCCGTCGATGTTGCCGAAATTGCCCTGGCCCTCGGCAAGCGGATAGCGCTGGGCGAAGTCCTGCGCCATGCGCACGAGAGCGTCGTAGATCGATTGGTCGCCATGCGGATGGTACTGACCCATCACGTCGCCGACGATGCGGGCGCATTTCTTGGGCGCCGAGCGCGGATCGAGCCGCAGGAGACGCATGGCGTGCAGAATTCGCCGGTGGACCGGCTTCAGCCCATCCCGGGCGTCGGGCAGGGCCCGGTGCATGATGGTGGACAGGGCATAGGCGAGATAGCGCTCTTCCAGCGCATCCTTGAGATGAATGTTCTCAATCTCGCCGCCTGTCGGTGGATTGACGGGCTTACCCATACGTAAAGATCCCCAAAATCGAATCGGTTCTCATTGTTGTAAATGAGAACATAACAGAAACAAACTTAAACCTCCTCCGCCGTGGCCAAGGCCACGAAGCGGGCTCGCTCCTCCGGGGCGGGCTGGCCTCGGGGATCGAACACGTTCTGATGCAGGAAGAAATCCGTGAGCGCAAATCCGTCCCGGATCTCCGACTCCCGAGGTCGGTTGGCCCGCATCTGGCCGATGAGGAAGCCCGGGAGCTTCAGGAGTCGGTCCTTGTAGGCCTCGCCCGCAGCCGCGCTCACGGCCCGGCCGCTCTTCGGCGAGACGTAGATTAGATCGTTGTGCGTGCCCGTGGCGGCGCAGGAGGACAAATCCAGGCCGAAGCCCAGCTCCGCCAGCATGGCGAGCTCGAATCGCACGAACAGGGCTGGGGCAAGGTCCCGGTCGTCCAGGTGGTCCACCAGAACTGACAAGGTCTCGTAGAGAGCCGGGTGGGGATCCCGCTCGGGCAGGCAGCGCACCAGATGGGCCAGGGTCGCGAGGCCGTAGAGCGCGAGCGGCGAGCCCATGAAATGGGCCGCCCGCAGGGAAAGCCCCTCTACCTGATAGGTCCCGAGATGCTCGTCGAGCCGGGCCCTCCAGGTCGCCTGGACGGTGTTGCCCGGCTGCAGGATGGGCTGCTGGGTCTTGGAGCGCCCACCATGCACGAGGCCGAGATGGCGGCCGTGCTCTTGGGTCATCAATTCCAGGATGACGCTCGTCTCGCCGTGTTTGCGCACGCCGAGCACGATGCCCTGATCGGTCCATTGCATGGGCTGAGGCCGCTTTCGAAATCCGGCGTTCCGAGTGTTTCGGTGGAGATTCCAATGTAGTGATCGAAAGTCCGATATTCCAGTTCTTTCAACAACATCCGGCGATTTTTTCGCACCGGACGGACACGCTTCCGAGCTCTGGAAGGGAACCGAATGTCGAGCTTGGGATTTTCGCTCTTCGACCCTGCAATAACAACCACGAACGGGATCATGAAATTATCTTCCATTCTTCTCGCCGGCACGGCCCTGCCTTTCCTCGCCCTGTCCACGGCAGCCTCTTCCATGCCGCTGCAGGCGGCCTCGCCCATCGTTCTGGCTCAGGGCGCACCGGTCGAGATGCCGCCCCGTGCCCGCCCGGGGCCGGACCAGTCGGATTCTGACGAGACAGCGCCACAGCGCCGCGGCCCGCCCGGTCGGGAGCGGGGTCCAGCAGCCCGTGGTGAAGAACCGTCTCGCCCTGCCCATCCTCCAGGGCCTCCCGGCGCACGGCCGGGCCCGTCCGGCGAACGGCCGGCCCCGCCGGCAATCGCGCCCGAGCCGCAGCCGCCCAGGGCGGCCCCGCCTCAGGAACGACAGCAATCCCCCGAGCGACCGCAGACACGGCCCGAGGAGCGTCCCTCCGGCAAGCAGGAACCGCGAGCCCAGGAACGGCCACGGGAGAGGTCTCCGGAACGTGCGCCTGACCAGCGGCCTCAGGAGCGGCCCCAGGCTGCGCCCGACCGTGGCCCGCCGTCTCCGAGCACATCCCCGACCGAGGCTCCGAACCGCCAGCCACCGGCGGAACGCCTGGCGCCCCCCGGTTCGCGTGCAGCTCCGCCGTCCGATACCAATCGCCAGATCGCTCCGCGCTCGGCGCCCTCTGCCGCTCCAACCGGCGAAACGGCTCCCGCGCAGAAGTCGGCGCCTACTCCGACCGCTCCTACACCCCAGGCGCCGCAGCGCTCCCTGGCTCCGGCCCAGCAGCCTTCCGCTCAGCCGCCTGCCCCGCCACCCTCAGCTGCGCCTGCTCCGACTGCCGCACCGACCCAGCCGCCTGCACCCACCCTGCAAGGCATCCGGCCTCCCCCGCCTCCCGGCGCGCCCACCGAAGCGCGTCAGGCAGGCGAGCGGGATGTGCAGAGCTTCGAGGCTTTCGAGAAGGGCCGCATCGACGACCTGCGCCGTCAGCGGCGCGAGCGCACCGAGGAAGGCGGACGGCGGATCATCATCGAGGAGCCCGGTGACCGCACCATCATCCGCGAAGGCGACCGCGTCATCATCCGCCACGACGAGACCGACCGCTTCCGTCGCACCTATAGCGATGCGGACGTGCGCCAGGAGCGCCGGGGCTCGGAGAACGTCACCATCGTCCGCCGGCCCGACGGTACCGAGATCGTCACGGTCGTGGACCAGGACGGACATCTCGTGCGCCGAATCCGGCGTGAGCCGGCGGGCCGCGAGGTGGTGCTGATCGACAACCGGCGTGACCGCCGTCGGGACGGCTATTTCGTCGAGGACGTGGTGCGCTTGCCGCCTCCGGTGGTGCGCATCCCGCGCGAGGAATACATCGTCGACGTGGAGGACGCTTCGGAGGATCAGCTGGTCGAGGCCTTCACGGCCCCGCCGGTGGAGCGGATCGAGCGCGCCTACACCCTCGACGAGGTCCGCCAGAGCGCGCCCTTGCGCGAACGGATGCGGCGGGTCGACCTCGATACCGTCACGTTCGACACCGGCTCCTGGGCCCTGCCCGAAGTTCAGATCGGCGCCATGACGGGTATCGCCGAGGCGATCCGGCGGGCGCTCGACAGGAACCCCAACGAGATCTTCCTCGTGGAGGGACACACGGATGCGGTCGGGTCCGACGAGGACAACCTGACTCTGTCCGACCGGCGCGCCGAGACGGTGGCGACGCTCCTCACCCGGCGCTTCGGCATTCCGGCCGAAAACCTCACGACGCAGGGTTACGGAGAGCAGTACCTGAAAGTCGACACGCAAGGAGCGGAGCGCCAGAACCGCCGCGTGACCATCAGGCGGATCACGCCTCTGCTCCAGGGCCAGAACCAGGCGCCGCAATAAGCGTCCGTTCCTACGCCCTTTAAACGACGTCCCCTTCGCCCGGCCATGGCAATTCTTGGCCGGGCGAAGTCATTCGTGGTCCAAGATTCCGAGGTTCAACAACCACCATTTCGGTCGGCGACGATGCATGCAGCAAGTCTTGCCCAAGTCGATACTTAAGACTTTGGACGAATAGGACAGATTTCTCTTTATTTAACCTTTTAACCTGACGCTGCGTCAACGCCATCAATCATAAGAGTGGAACGATGCTCGGCCTCCTGCGACGCGCGCCGCAACCGGTCCCGCCCGATACGAGCGCTCAGGTGGACACGCCTGCTCCTGCCCCGCTGTCGGACGTATCCAGGGAGCGGCTCGACACCGAGGCCGTGGATGGCCTCGAGGCGGACGTTCTCAAAGCCATCTCGGGCGTTACCCGGGCCATCGCGGAGGCTGCCTCCGACGTGGCAGCCGTCGAGCGGGACCTGACGGCCATCCGCAGCCATGCGGGCGAGCTTGCGACCTCGGGTCGGTCGGCCTCCGGCGAGACCGTGTCGCTGGCTTCCTCGACGGAGGAGCTCGCCGCAACATCGGCCGAGATTGGCCGTGCCATGGATCAGGCCAATGCGCGTCTTTCGGGCGCCGTGGAAGCGGCCCAGAAGGCCGGCGAGCTGATTGCCCAACTCTCCGCCGCAACGGCCGAGATCGTCGGCATCGTCGACACAATTTCGGCCGTGGCACGCCAGACCAACCTTCTGGCACTCAACGCGACGATCGAGGCAGCGCGTGCAGGTGCGGCCGGCAAGGGCTTCGCGGTTGTCGCCGGAGAGGTGAAGGCCCTCTCGGTCGAGACGGGCAACGCGGCCGACGATATCCGCCTGCGCGTCGCACGGCTGCGCGAAACCGCCACCGCCTCTACGGCGGCCGTGACCGAGATTACTCATGTGGTCCGGGACGTGCAGCCGGTCTTCGATACCGTGCGACGGGCCGTGAGCGAGCAGGATACGGCCATCGGCGAAGTCGCCCGTCTGGCCAATGCGACCTCCGCCAGCGTGAGCCAGGTGAGTGAGCGCGCGACGGAGGTCGACCGCATCTCGCTGCAGGCCAGCGACCTTGCCCATCGGGCCGATCGGGCGACCACATCAGCGGACGCGCTCGCAAAGGCGCTTGGCCAGAGGTTCGTCACCGTCATCCGCCAGAGCGAGCTCGGAGACCGGCGCCGCTCCGACCGATTCCCGGTGGACCGCCCGGCCGTGCTTCTGGCCGAGGGCCGCAATTTCCCGTCCCGCCTCGTGGATGTGAGCATGGGCGGAGCTCTTCTGGCCGCGCCGACCGGCGCTGCCCTCAAGATGGGGCTTTCGGCTGAACTCGACCTGCGCGGCGTCGGGCGAGCCAAGGTGCGGATTGTCGCCGCGAGTCCCATGGGCATTCACTGCGCTTTCACGGATCTCGATACGGACAGCCGCACGCGCATGGAGCGCTTCGTCGCCCAGGTGGAGGAAAGCTACCGTCCCCGGATCCTCCTGGCGCAGGAAACCGCGCGCCGGATCGAGGACCTGATCGGGCAGGCGCTGTCGGACGGCTCCCTGTCGCGCGAGGCAATCTTCGACACCGACTATCGGGCCGTTCAGGGGACAGATCCGATCCAGTACGAGACGACCTATCTCAAGCTTTTCGAGCGCCTCCTGCCGCCTGTGATAGAGCCCGTGCTGGCCGCCGACCCCAAGATGGCTTTCTGCCTCGCCATCGACCGGAACGGCTATATCCCGGTCCATAACCGGCTCTATTCGCAGGCCCAGCGGCCGGGCGATCCGGCCTGGAATGCAGCCAATGCTAGGAACAAGCGCATTTTCGACGATAGGGCGGGCATAACGGCCGCGCGCTCCACACGGCCCTTCGTCGTGCAGTCCTATGCGCGCGACATGGGGGGCGGCAACATCGTCATGATGCAGGAGGTCGACGCTCCGATCCGGGTCCTGGGGCGGCACTGGGGCGGGCTGCGGACGGCCTATCGCCTGTAAGCCGCTCCGCGCTTGCACGGCAGGGAAGGCCCATGTTCTCATGCGCCTCTCCCGACTTTGCAGGAGTGAGCCAGGAATGCTCGACGCCGGCCAGCTTGCCCTTTTTCTCGCCGCCGCTCTCGTCATCGCGATCACGCCCGGCCCCGGCATCTTCTATGTCGCGGCTCGAACCCTCGCGGGCGGGCGCGCCGAGGGGCTGGCTTCGACCTTCGGAACAGGGATCGGCGGCCTCTTCCACATCGCCGCCGGGGCGCTCGGGGTCTCGGCCCTGGTGATGGCGAGCGCCGAGGCCTTCACGATCCTGAAATTCGCCGGCGCCGCCTATCTGGTCTGGCTCGGCCTCAAGACGATCCGGGAAGCCCGCTTTGCCCTGCCGCAGGGCGTGGCAAGAACGGGCGCCGGACGCGCCTTCCGCGAAGGGATTCTCGTCGAGGCTCTGAACCCCAAGACGGCCGCCTTCTTCCTTGCCTTCATTCCGCAATTCGTCGATCCGGCGCAGGGTCATGTGGCCCTTCAGTTCGCCGTTCTCGGGCTGGTCCCGGTGCTGCTGAACACGCTCGTCGACGTCGTTGTCGTCCACATGGCCGCACGGGCCCGGGACGGCCTATCCAGCCGGCCGAAGGCGATCCGCCGCATGCGCGAGGCCTCCGGCATCGTCATGTGCGGCCTGGGCGCGACGCTCGCCCTGGCACGCCGCACGGCGTAAAGCCTCAGCCTTTCGGGAATTCCAGGCCCATTTCGCGATAGCGCTCGGGGTCGTCGCCCCAGTTCTCGCGCACCTTCACGAACAGGAACAGGTGCACGGGCGCCTCGGCGATCTCGGCGATCTCCTTTCGGGCCGCCTGGCCGATGGCCTTGATCGTCTGGCCGCCCTTGCCGAGCACGATCTTGCGCTGGCTGTCCCGCTCCACGAACACGGTCTGCTCGATGCGCACGGAGCCGTCCGGCCGCTGCTGCCACTGGTCGGTTTCGACGGTCGACTGATAGGGCAGTTCCTCGTGCAGGCGCTCGTAAATCTTCTCGCGGGTGATCTCGGCCGCGAGCATGCGCAGAGGCGCATCCGAAATCTGGTCTTCCGGATAGAGCCAGGGCCCCTCCGGCATCATCTTGGCGAGTTCTGACCTCAGCCGGTCGATCCCGTCGCCGGTGAGGGCCGAGACCATGAACGTATGGGCGAAATTCACACGCTCGTTGAGCGAGGCGGCCAGCGCCAGCAATTTCGAGCGTTCGAGCACGTCGATCTTGTTGAGGATCAGCACCTTCGGCTGCTTGAGCTCCGGCAGCCTCGCGAGGATCGCGTCCGCCTCCTCGTCAACGCCCTTGCGAGCATCGAGGAGGAGCGCCACCACGTCCGCGTCCCCTGCCCCGCCCCAGGCCGACGTGACCATGGCCCGGTCGAGGCGGCGCTTGGGCTTGAAGATTCCGGGCGTGTCCACGAAGACGATCTGCGCCGAGCCCTCCACGGCGATGCCGCGCACGAGCGCCCGGGTCGTCTGGACCTTGCGGGAAACGATCGAGACCTTGGACCCGACGAGGGCGTTCAGGAGGGTCGACTTCCCGGCATTCGGGGCGCCGATGAGCGCGACGAAACCGGCCTTCGTGGGGGCTTCCTCAGCCATGGCTCTTGTCTTCCTCCGTCCAGATTCCTTCACGGACAAGAAGGCTTCTGGCCGCCTCCTGTTCCGCCGCGCGCTTCGAGGTGCCGAGGCCGAAATCACTCTCGACCCCCCGCACCTTCACAGCCACGCGGAATTTCGGCGCATGATCAGGGCCGGTCTGCTCGACCACCGTATAGGTGGGCGGCGGAAGGCCCTTGCCCTGCGCCCATTCCTGCAGAGCGCTCTTCGGATCGCGCAGGGGCCTGCGGGGCGCGTGGAGCAGGACGCCGAAGGCCCCCACCACCAAGGTCTTGGCGGCATCGTAACCACCGTCGAGGAAGACCGCCCCGATGATCGCCTCGCACACATCCGCCAGGATCGTCAGGTTGCGTCGCTCGCCCGACTGGGCCTCGCCGGCGCCGAGCCTGAGATAGGGGCCGACGTCCCAGGCGATGGCGACCTCGGCGCAGCTTTCGCGGCGGACCAGCTCCGCCAGCCGGCGGGACAACTCTCCTTCCGGCGAGTGCGGGAAGGTCTCGTAGAGCATTTCGGCCACGATCAGGCCCAGCACCCTGTCGCCCAGGAACTCCAGCCTCTGATAGCTCTGCCCGCCCGCATTCGGCGCGCTCACATGCGTGAGCGCCTCCGTCAGCAGTTCGGGCCGCTCGAAGCTGTAGCCGAGCGTCTCCTGGAGCTGGTCGGGCTGGGGCGTACGGCGAGCCACGGGATCAGCGGATCCGCTCGAACATCCGGTTCCACCGGATATGGCTCGGCCATTGCCAGGGCCGCCAGAGGGACGCATCCTCGTCGATGGAGAAGAAGATGATCTCGGCGCGGCCGACCAGATTCTCGGCCGGGACCTGCCCGACATTCGCCTCGTCGCGGGAATCCGTGGAATTGTCCCGGTTGTCGCCCATCATGAAGTAATGGTTGGGCTGGACCGTGTAGACCTCCGTATTGTCCCAATAGCCCCGGTCGCCGTCCCGCTCGATCACGTAATGGGACGTACCTTCGGGGAAGGTCTCCTTGTACCGGGGCACCGCAACCGTGCGGCCATAAAGGTCGGTGGTCTTGTAGTCGTCGACCCGCTCACGCTGGATCGGCTTGCCATTGATGTGCAGGACGCCGCCGATCACCTGGATCTTGTCGCCGGGCAGGCCCACCACGCGCTTGATGTAATCGGTCGAGTTGTCCTTCGGCAGCTTGAAGACCGCGATATCGCCGCGCTTGGGCTGCGAGCCGAAGATGCGCCCGGAGAAGACGGGCGGGCCGAAGGGGATCGAATACCGCGAATAGCCGTAGGCGTATTTGGAGACGAAGAGATAGTCGCCGATCAGCAGGGTCGGGATCAGGGATCCCGACGGAATGTTGAAGGGCTGGAACAGGACCGTCCGCACGACGACGGCGATCAGCAGGGCCTGAAGGATGACCTTGACGGTTTCCCAAAGGCCGCTTTCGTCCTTCTTGACGGTCTCGCCGGTGAATTTCTTGGCGTTATCGCTCACGTCTGTCGATCCCTGCTTGAGGAAAGAAGGCCCCCGGGCCCGTCACGGGTCGTCGCGGCGGTCTATCCCAAGGCGCGTTCCGTCGCAACGCGGCGGATTTACTTTATGGGGACGGCCTCGATGATCACGAAGGCCTGGGCCAGGGGCGGGTCGTCCGTAAGAGAGACATGCACGACCGGTTCATGCCCCTGCGGAATAAGGGTCTTCAGCCGCTCCAATGCGCCGCCCGTCAGCCGAAATGTGGGTCGGCCGGTCCGCAAGTTTACCACTTCCATGTCCCGCCAGAATACCCCGTGGCTCATTCCCGTGCCCAGGGCCTTGGCGCAGGCCTCCTTGGCGGCGAAGCGGCGGGCATAGGACGCAGCGCGGGCCGCCCTGCGGTCGCTCCTCGCCCGCTCACCCTCCGTGAAGATCCGGTGCGTGAACCGATCCCCGAAGCGCGCGAGGGAGCGCTCGATGCGGCGAATGTCGCACAGATCCGACCCGATCCCGACGATCATGGGCGGCTACCGGGCAGCCGATGCGGCATCGGCAGGCTCGCCGGCCTGAAGACGGCCCTCGTCCATGGCGATGCGCATCCCGCGCACGGCCTCGTCGAGCCCCAGGAAGATCGCCTCGCCGATCAGCGAATGGCCGATATTGAGCTCGACGATCTCCGGAATGGCTGCCACCGGCCGCACGGACTGCAGATCGAGGCCATGGCCCGCATGGATCTCGAGGCCGATTCCCGCCCCATGGGCGGCCGCTCCGCGCAGTCGCGTGAGTTCATGTTCGATCCTGGCCCGGTCGCCCTCAAGGACGGCCTCGCAATAGGTGCCCGTATGGAGCTCAACCACCGGCGCCCCGAGCTCGCAGGCGGCGTCCATGATGTCGCGCTCAGGCTCCACGAAGAGCGAGACGCGGATCCCAGCCCCCTTGAGCTCGCGGATCACCGGGCGCAGGTGGTCGGCACCGCCGATGATGTCGAGGCCACCTTCCGTGGTGCGCTCCTCCCGCTTCTCGGGCACGAGGCAGCACGCATGAGGACGCAGCCGCAGGGCGATGCCGATCATCTCCTCGGTGGCGGCCATCTCGAAATTCAGGGGTACGAAAAGCTGGCGCTTCAGCCGCTCCATATCCTGATCCCGGATATGCCGCCGGTCCTCCCGCAGATGGGCCGTGATTCCGTCCGCCCCGGCGAGGACCGCCAGATGGGCCGCCCGGATCGGATCCGGATGCGCGCCCCCGCGAGCGTTCCGGACGGTTGCGACATGGTCGATATTGACGCCGAGGCGAAGAGGAGAAGCTTTCATGAAAGTGTTTTAGCAGAGAGCGGCTTATTTCCTAGCGGCTCGTGAGTTCACCGCCGGGGCCGACAGTCAAAAAGAGTTTGCGAAGCTTACTCTGAGGGGCCAGGGATAGGGCAATCCCCTTTTCATGAGCGAGGGCCAGCTTGGGTCGCCTGCTCGAAGGCCGCGACGGACTCGTCGAGGTGCCGTTTGGATCTCGTTCCGGTCAGAATGACGCCCTTGAACGGCTGCCGCAGAACGAAGCCGAGCGCTTCGGGCAGAGCGTCGGCGGCATCGGCTGACGCGTCATGAATGAGCTGGCCCATCGCGAAGGGGCGATTGACCAGGACGGTCATCCGAGCCTGCCGCGCCATCCCGAAGGCCGGTTCGAGCGCCTCCGACAGGCGGTTATAGGGGAACTGGATATGGCTGAACCAGCCCGAACCGCAGGCCATTCGCGCGGCGCCAAGATCGGCGATACTCGCGCCGATCTTCGTGATCCCGGTGGAACGGGCGTAATCGATGGCCCGTGCGACATCCTTCGATGCCAAAGCCTCGACGGTCGCCTTGTGGATCTGGAGCACATCGATCCGTCCGAGCAGCTCCAGGCTCCGGTCAAGGCTCCGGCATAGGGCCTCATAGGAATGGTCCACGAAGCCGCTTTGCCGATCCGCGTCCCAATGCTCGCCCATCTTGGTACTGACGGTCAGCTTTGCGGCGTCTGCACCCTGGCTCTTGAGAAAATGCCCGAAAATCTGTTCGCTCGCGGCATAAGCAGGGGCCGTGTCGAAGAACCTGATGCCCCGGGCGACGGCATGGTCAAGGAGATCGAGCGCATCCCTCACCGGGGGAGGCTCGCCCTGCCGGTATCCCCAGGCCCTGCCGATGGAGAGCAGCCCGAGGCCCAGGCTCACGGATGCGTCCGGATGACGACGGCTCATGGGTGTCTTGCCTTTATCCTAGGGTCGCCTCCTCATCGGCACTGATGGAGGCTCTGCAGGGAACATCCAGCGGCGTGCCGGACGCAAGAGCCCCAGGCTGAGGGCAGAGGCCACTTTGTACAGGGTTGCCCTTCGACCCCAAATCGACTATAGGCCCCACTTCGCGTTCGCTCCGGCCGGGGGCTGAACGGACGGTGCGGCTTTGCCGTACAGGGTTTTCGGACCCGTCGTCCCGTGTCTCCGCCTTCGACAACCGCTCGGGCCTTGCAGGCTCGAAGGGCTTGGCGCCGATCGGACGCGCGAAACCGGCCCGGACACTTCTTCAAACAAGTGACAGGGCTCAACTCAAACCTGAGAAAGGCCCACTATGCCTCTCTACGAGCATGTGTTTTTGGCTCGCCAGGACGTGACGTCCCAGCAGGTCGAAGCGATGATCGACCAGTATAAGGCCGTCATCGAGCAGAATGGCGGCAAGGTCGAGAAGACCGAGATGTGGGGCGTGAAGTCCCTCGCCTACCGCATCAAGAAGAACCGCAAGGCGCATTTCACGATGTTCAACCTCGACGCTCCCGCTCAGGCGGTGGCCGAGATGGAGCGTCAGATGCGCATCAGCGAAGACATCCTTCGCTTCATGACCATCCGGGTGGAAGAGCTCGACGCCGAGCCGTCGGTGATGATGCAGAAGCGCGACCGCGACGAGCGCAAGGACCGCGAGCGCCGTGAGCGCGATGGCGGTAGCTTCGAGACCGCTGAAAGCGAGGAGGCATAATCATGGCTGCTGGTGCTGGTGGCGGCGGTGGCCGTCGTCCTTTCTTCCGTCGGCGCAAGACCTGCCCGTTCTCGGGCCCGAACGCTCCGAAGATCGACTACAAGGACACGAAGCTCCTTTCGCGCTACATCTCCGAGCGCGGCAAGATCGTGCCCTCGCGCATCACGGCCGTTTCGGCCAAGAAGCAGCGTGAGCTCGCCCAGGCGATCAAGCGCGCCCGCTTCATGGGCCTGCTGCCCTACGTGATCCGCTAAGATCCGGCGAGGCTGCGGTTTCCGCAGCCTCCCACGACCAAACCGCCCGGCGGTGAAAATCCGCCGGGTCAGTTGGGGCCAGAAGCCCCTAACCCTGCAGCAAGCAGCGGGACAGCGGGATCCATGAATTTCCTTCTTCCAGGCATCGGCGCGGGCCTCGTTTCGGCCCTCCTGACCGCGGTGATCGTCAAGGCGACCCCGCTGGCGGCCGTCCTGTATCTTCTGTCCCCCATCCCGGTCCTTATCGTCTCGCTCGGCTGGAATCACCGCGCCGGCCTCGTGGCCGCGCTCGTCGGCGGCTTGGCGATCGCCCTTGTCCTGTCGCCCATGAGCGGCCTCGGCTTCGCCCTGGTGACTGCGCTTCCAGCCTGGTGGCTCGCCTATCTCGCGCTCCTCGGCCGCCCTGCGGCGGACGGCTCCATCGAGTGGTATCCGACCGGGCGCCTCCTGACCTGGGTGGCCGCCACCGCAGCCCTGACCGTGGTCGCGGCAGGGATTGTCTCGACCGGGTGGAATTACGACACTTTCCTGGCCAATGCCCGGGAGGTCGCGGAAGCCTTCGTCAACCTGCAATTCCCGCAAGGGCAGCCCAACAGCCTGGATGCCGAGACCCGCGCAGGCGTGATCGACCTGTTCGCGCGCGTCACGCCCTTCCTGTCGGCTCAAGGGTTTACGGCCGTCCTCGCCCTCTATCTGTGGGCGGCAGCCAAGATCGTTGCCCTGTCGAAGCGCCTGCCCCGCCCGTGGCCGCCGGTTCCCGAGCTGATCATGCCGCGGACGGCTGCGATCGTCCTCGGCGCCTGCCTTCTGACACTGCCACTCGGCCTCGAGGGCTTCATCAGCGTCTTCGCGACCGCTCTCGCGGGCGCCCTGTTCATGGCCTTCGCCCTGCAGGGCCTCGCGGCCATTCACGACCGCACCCGTGGCAATGCGGTCCGCGGCTTCATCCTGAGCGCGCTCTACGTGGTGCTGTTCCTGACCCAGGGCATCCTGATGATCGCTCTGTCCCTGTTCGGCATTGCCGATTCCGTTTTCGGGCTACGCCGCCGCTTTCCTGGCCGGCGCGGGCCGAAATTGCCCCAGACCCCTTCAACCTGATCACGAACATTCAAGGAGAAAACCAATGGAAGTGATTCTTCTCGAGCGCGTCGCAAAGCTCGGCCAGATGGGCGAGACCGTGAAGGTGCGCGACGGTTATGCGCGCAACTTCCTTCTGCCACGCGGCAAGGCCCTGCGCGCCACCAAGACCAACAAAGAGCATTTCGAGAACCAGCGCGCCCAGCTTGAGGCCCGCAACCTCGAGCGCCGCAAGGAGGCCGAGGCTGTCGGCGAGAAGCTGAACGGCCAGAGCTTCGTCATCATCCGCCAGGCCGGCGAGACGGGCGTTCTCTACGGCTCGGTCTCGACCCGCGACCTCGCCGAGACGATGACCCAGAACGGCTTCTCGGTCGACCGTAACCAGATCGTCCTCAACACCCCGATCAAGACCCTGGGCATGCACCCGGTCCCGGTCGCCCTCCATCCGGAGGTCGAGGTCGAGGTGACGATCAACGTCGCCCGCAGCCCCGAGGAAGCCGAGCGTCAGGCCCGCGGCGAAGCGGTCTCGACCCGCGAGGAGACCAACCTCGACGATCTCGGCCTCGAGGTCGGTGCCGCCCTCGCCGAAGCCGGCGACGTGGAGCTCTAAGGCTTCAGACCCAAAAGTGGCTTTGCACTTTTGGGATCGATCCAGTGCTTTCTATTGAGCCGAGAGCATTGCAATGATGCTCTCGGCTCCTCGAGAACCTTGAGCGGAACAGCTTGCGTTCGTTCTCTCTTTGTTCCAAAATGGCGCTTTCCGTCGATTCGGCGGGAAGCGCTTTTTCGTTGGCGGAACGGGTCCTCGGACCCGCAAGGCCGGCGAAGTCTGCGTGGTGTGGGAATCGGGGACAACGAGGACAAGCCGCGAACGGGCGGCCTGAAGTCCCGCCCTGTGTCCGGGCGGTAACCATTCGGTGTCCGAATCCGGTTTAGGATCGCCGCCCCCTGTTCTCGTTTTTCGGAGCGCCAGATGGCCACCGCCAATGCCCTGATCGCTCGGATCGATTCGGCAGAGCCGCAATTCCGCGTCGCCCCGAGCAACATCGATGCCGAGCAGGCGCTGCTGGGCGCCATTCTCGTCAATAACGACGCCTATTACCGGGTCTCCGACTTCCTGGAGGCCTCCCATTTCATCGAGGACCTACACCGGCGCATCTATGAGGTGGCAACAAGCCTCATCAAGGCCGGCAAGGTCGCGACACCGATTACGCTGAAGACCTTCCTGGGTGACCAGGACCTCGGCGGCCTCACGGTGTCCCAATACCTCGCGCGCCTCGCGGCCGAAGCCACGACGGTCATCAACGCGGAGGATTACGGCCGCACGATTTACGACCTCGCCATCCGCCGGAACCTGATCTCCATCGGCGAGGACATGGTGAACGTCGCCTATGACGCACCGGTCGACAGCGCTCCGCGGGACCAGATCGAGGAGGCCGAGCGCCGGCTCTACGAACTCGCCGAGACCGGCCGCTACGACGGCGGCTTCCAGCGCTTCTCAGACGCCCTGACCCAGGCCATCGATATGGCGGCGGCGGCCTACAAGCGGGAAGGCAAGCTGTCGGGCATCTCGACCGGCCTCGTCGACCTCGACCGGACGCTCGGCGGCCTCCAGCCGTCCGACCTCGTGATCCTGGCCGGCCGTCCGGCCATGGGTAAGACCTCGCTCGTCACCAATATCGCCTTCAACATCGCCAAGGCCTACCAGGCCGAGAAGCAGCCCGACGGCACCATGAAGACGATCAACGGCGGCATCGTGGGCTTCTTCTCTCTCGAAATGTCGGCCGAGCAGCTCGCCACCCGTATCATCGCCGAGCAATCCGGCGTGGCCTCCTACAAGATCCGCCGCGGCGACATGCGCGAGGACGACTTCTACAAGATCACCGAAGCCGCCCGCGAGATGCAGTCGATCCCGTTCTACGTCGACCAGACCGGCGGCATCTCCATCGCCCAGCTCGCGGCCCGGGCCCGGCGGCTGAAGCGCCAGCGTGGGCTCGACCTGCTGGTGGTCGACTACCTCCAGCTCCTCTCCGCCTCGGCCAAGAAAGGCGAGAACCGGGTGCAGGAGCTGACCGAGATCACCACCGGCCTCAAGGCGCTCGCCAAGGAACTGGCGGTCCCCGTCGTGGCCCTGTCCCAGCTCTCCCGTCAGGTGGAAGCCCGCGACGACAAGCGCCCCCAGCTCGCGGATCTTCGCGAATCCGGCTCCATCGAGCAGGACGCCGACGTGGTCATGTTCGTTTATCGTGAAGAGTATTATCTGAAGAACAAGGAGCCGAAGCCCGGCACCGAGGAATATTTCAAGTGGCAGGCCGAGATGGACCAGGTCCACGGCAAGGCGGAGGTCATCATCGGCAAGCAGCGTCACGGCCCCACCGGCACGGTACAGCTCGCCTTCCAGGCCGACATCACCCGCTTCACCAATCTCGCAGACGAAGACAAGCTTCCTGAACGGATCGGCGATTGAACAAGCACATGTCCCAGACGGCCCCGCAGGGCCACATCCCCGAGGAGGCCGCCGGCGCGCTCCTTCGCATCGACCTGGATGCCCTTGTGTCCAACTGGCGGACCCTGCGCACGCAGGCGGGCGGCGCCGAGACCTCGGCGGTCGTCAAGGCGAACGCCTATGGCACCGGCATCGAGAAGGCCGTTCCGGCCCTGGCGGCCGCCGGCTGCCGCACCTTCTTCCTGGCCCATGTGAGCGGAGCGATCCGGGCCCGTGCGGTCGCGCCTGAGGCGACGATCTACGTGCTCAACGGGCTCCTGCCCGGCTCCTGCGGGCATCTGGTGGCCCATAGCCTTCGGCCGGTCCTCGGCTCCCTGCCCGAGATCGACGAATGGGCGTCCTTCTGCCGGGCTGAAGGACGCGCCTTCGAGGCGGCGATCCATGTGGACACGGGCATGAACCGCCTCGGCCTGACCGTCAGCGAGGGCCTCGCCCTCGCGGCTCGGCCGGAGCTGAAGGATTTCACGCCCGCCCTGCTCATGAGCCATTTCGTCTCCGCCGAGGAGCGGGACAACCCACTCAACCTCCGGCAGATCGAGGCATTCACGGCCGTCCGGAACGCCCTGCCGGGCCTTCCGGCCTCCCTGGCCAATTCCTCCGGCATCTTCCTGCCCCAGAAGCCTCATTTCGACCTCGTCCGGCCGGGCTATGCCCTCTATGGCGGCAATCCGACCCCCGGCGAGGCCAATCCCATGCGGCCGGTGGTGGAGCTCGAAGGCCGGATCGTGCAGCTGCGCTTCGTCGAGACGGACGAGACTGTGGGCTATAACGGCCGCTGGACAGCCGGCGGCCGGAGGCGGATCGCCACGGTCTCGGTGGGCTATGCGGACGGCTATCCCCGCTCCGCAAGCTCCCCGGGCCGCAGCGGCGAGCCTGGCCTGCGCGGCATGGCTCTGGTGGGAGGGCAGCTGTGTCCCTTCGCCGGAACCGTCTCCATGGACCTGCTCGCCGTCGACGTCACGGACGCGCCGGAGAGTGCCCTGGTCCGAGGCGGCCCCGTGACCCTGATCGGCGGACCTCTGACGGTCGACGAGGTCGGGCGCCGAGCTGGCACCATCGGCTACGAGATCCTCACGGGCCTCGGGCCCCGCTATCGGCGCGTCTATACCGGGGCGACGCTCTGATGGCGAAGCGTCAGGCCTCCTTCGCGTGCCAGGAATGCGGCGCGGTCTACAATCGCTGGAAGGGCAAATGCGAGGCCTGCGGCGGCTGGAACACCATCGTCGAGGAGACCGGCTCTGCGAACCCGATGGTCGGCCCCGTGGCCACGCGCCCGTCCCGCGCCAAGGGCCGGATCTTCCCGCTCGAGGGCCTTTCGGGCGAGGCGAAGGAGGCTCCGCGCACGCCTTCTGGCATCGCGGAGCTCGACCGGGTGACCGGCGGCGGCTTCGTCCACGGCTCCATCATCCTTCTCGGCGGCGATCCGGGCATCGGCAAGTCGACCCTCCTCATGCAGGCCACGGCCGCTCTGGCGAACCGGGGTGAGCGGGTCGCGTACATTTCGGGTGAGGAGGCGGTGGCGCAGGTGCGCCTTAGGGCCGAGCGCCTCGGCCTCGGCCAGGCGCCCGTGGAGCTCGCCTCCGAAACCAACGTGGAAGACATCGTCGCGACTCTGTCCCAGGGCCGCCCGCCGGCGCTTGCGATCATCGACTCGATCCAGACCATGTGGACCGAGACGGTCGAATCCGCCCCCGGCACCGTGACCCAGGTGCGCGGCAGCGCCCAGGCGCTGATCCGGTTCGCCAAGACTACCGGCACGGCCGTGATCCTGGTGGGCCACGTGACCAAGGACGGGCAGATCGCCGGTCCCCGCGTCGTCGAGCACATGGTCGACGCAGTCGTCTCCTTCGAGGGCGATACGGGCCACCATTTCCGCATCCTGCGCGCCGTGAAGAATCGCTTCGGACCGACCGACGAGATCGGCGTGTTCGAGATGTCCGACCGAGGCCTGCGCGAGGTGCCGAATCCCTCCGAGCTCTTTCTGGCCGGGCGCGATCTCGCGACGCCCGGAACGGCAGTCTTTGCCGGCATGGAGGGCACCCGCCCGCTCCTCGTGGAAATCCAGGCCCTCGTCGCTCCCTCGTCCCTCGGCACCCCGCGCCGGGCCGTCGTGGGCTGGGATCCGGCGCGCCTGTCCATGGTGCTCGCCGTGCTGGAGGCTCATGGGGGCCTCCGTCTCGGGATGCACGACGTTTACCTGAACGTCGCGGGCGGCCTGCGCATCACGGAGCCTGCCGCCGATCTCGCGGCGGCAGCCGCCCTGGTCTCGTCGCTCTCGGGCAATCCCCTGCCGCCCGACACGGTTTATTTCGGCGAGCTCGGCCTGTCCGGCGCCATCCGGCCCGTCGCCCAGGCCGAGGCGCGGCTGAAGGAAGCCGCCAAGCTCGGCTTTGCCAGTGCCGTTTCTCCCCCGGCCCGGACCGACCGGAAGGAGCGTCTGCCCCTGGCAGCCTCCTCCATCGGGCACATCACCGACCTGGTGGCCGGGATCGCAGCGCGCCAGAACCGGCTTGCCCGCTCCCGGGCCTGACCGGCCCGGCCGGGCCCCATCCCTGCTCTGTGACCTGCCCTGGGGTGACGAACGCCTTTCTTGCCGCTATACACCGCGACGCCCTCACCGCCTTGCGAGGCTGTCCCCGTCCCTGCGTCAGGCTTGCCCATGCCTTTTTCCATTCTGGATCTCGTTGTCGTCGGCGTCGTTCTGATTTCCGGTCTTCTGGCCGCCGTCCGCGGCTTCACGCGCGAAGTGCTAGCGATCGTGGCCTGGGTCGCGGCCGCCGCGGTGGCCTGGTATCTGCACCCGGCCGTGCTGCCTTTGGCGCAGCAATATATCCACAATCACACGGTGGCCCTTGTGGCGGCGATCGGCGGCATCTTCGTCGTGACCCTCATCGTGGTCTCGATCATCACGGTCCAGATCTCCGACCTGATTCTCGATTCCCGCATCGGCGCCCTCGACCGGACCCTCGGCCTGGTCTTCGGCGCGGCGCGAGGCTTCCTCATCTGCGTCATCGGCTGGGCCTTCCTGGGCTGGCTCCTCCAGGGCAAGAACCCCGACTGGGCCGCGACGTCGCGCACCCGCCCGGCCATGGAGAACACCCGCGACAGCATCATCGCCATGCTGCCCGAGAATGCCGAAGCGCTGATCCAGAAGCTGCGCGACAAGGGCAAGCCCGAGATCGAGCAGGGCGAACCGGCCGAGCCCGATCCGCAGCGCCCCGGCACTGCTCCGGCTGCGCCGGCCTCGCCGCCGGCCCGGCCCGCGCAGCCCCGCGGCTGACATTTCCGGATCGGCGACAGGGTTAGGCTCCCGTCGCCGTTCCGCCCCTCGGCAACGTGAAGAACACCCCGGCCCTGCAGCCGGGGCGCGACCGCAATAAACGTTGGCGTTCCGCGCAAGGCTCATTAAATAGGTGCCTTAAGCGCCGCCTATGGTGCCACCCCAAGGAAATGACGATGTCTTCTCTGTCTGAGACGTGGCAGATCCGGCCCAAAACGGTGGATCTTGACCTCGACGGCGATACCTTACGCGAGGAATGCGGTGTCTTCGGCATCTACGGGCACCCGGACGCCGCCGCCATCACGGCCTTGGGGCTCCACGCGCTTCAGCATCGTGGACAGGAAGCGGCCGGCATCGTGTCCTTCAACGGTCACGTCTTCCATCTGGAACGCAAGCTCGGCCTCGTCGGTGACGGTTTCTCGGACCGCTCGGTGATCGAGCGCCTGGAAGGCTTCTCGGCCATCGGCCATGTACGCTATTCCACCACGGGCGAGACGGTGCTGCGCAACGTGCAGCCGCTCTTCGCCGAACTGGACGGCGGCGGCTTCGCGGTGGCCCATAACGGCAACCTGACCAACGGCCTGACCCTTCGCCGCAACCTCATCCGTGACGGCGCCATCTGCCAGTCCACCACGGACACGGAGGTGATCGTCCATCTCGTCGCCCGCAGCCGCCACGGCCGGGTGGTCGACCGGTTCCTCGAAGCGATCAAGCAGATCGAGGGCGCCTATTCGCTGGTGGCGCTGACCAACAAGAAGCTCATCGGCGCCCGCGACCCGCTCGGCATCCGCCCCCTCGTGCTGGGCGAGCTCGACGGCCGCTACATCCTGACCTCCGAGACCTGCGCCCTCGACATCATCGGCGCCCGCTTCGTCCGTGACATCGAGAACGGCGAATGCGTGGTCATCTCGGACGAGGGAATCGAGTCCTTCCGCTTCGCGCCGCAGCAGCCGGCCCGTCCCTGCATCTTCGAGTACATCTATTTCGCCCGGCCCGATTCCATCGTGAACGGTCACAGCGTCTATGCGGTGCGTAAAGGTATGGGCCGGGAGCTCGCGCAGGAATCCCCGGCGGATGCCGACGTGGTGATCCCGGTGCCGGATTCCGGTGTTCCGGCCGCCATCGGCTATGCCCAGAGCTGCGGCCTTCCTTACGAGCTCGGCATCATCCGCAACCATTATGTGGGCCGCACCTTCATCCAGCCGACGCAGTCGGTGCGCGAGCTCGGCGTGCGCATGAAGCACTCGGCCAACCGCTCGGCCATCGAGGGCAAGCGGATTGTGCTGGTGGACGACAGCCTGGTGCGAGGCACCACCTCGGTGAAGATCGTCCGCATGATGCGCGAAGCCGGCGCCCGCGAGGTGCATTTCCGCATCGCTAGCCCGCCGATCACCCATCCGGACTTCTACGGCATCGATACGCCCGAGAAGGAGAAGCTCCTGGCCGCGACCCACGACCTCGAGCAGATGCGCGCCTATATCGGGGCGGATTCCCTTGCGTTCCTTTCCATCGAGGGCATCTACCGGGCCATGGGCGAAAAGAGCCGCAACCCGGCGCAGCCGCAATTCACCGACCATTGCTTCACGGGCGACTACCCGACCCCGCTGACCGACCTGACGGTGGCCACGCCGCGCCGCCTTTCCCTTCTTGCCGAGGCCGACTGAGTTTCATGACCAAGCCCCTCTCCAACCGCGTCGCGGTCGTCACCGGCGCGTCTCGCGGCATCGGCCGCGCGGCCGCGCTCGCGCTTGCGGATGCTGGCGCGCACATCATCGCGCTGGCCCGCACGCAGGGTGCTCTCGAATCCCTCGACGACGAGATCCGCGCCAAGGGCTCCTCCGCGACCCTCGTGCCGGTGGACCTGAAGGATTTCGACGCCCTCGACCGGCTCGGCGCCGCCATCTACGAGCGCTGGGGCAAGCTCGATATCCTGCTCGGCAATGCGGGCATCCTCGGCGAGCTTGCGCCCATCACGCATGTGGACCAGCCCGTCTGGGACGCCGTGATGGCCATCAACGTGACGGCGAATTACCGCCTGCTCCGCTCCCTGGATCCGCTGCTGCGCGCCTCCGACGCGGGCCGCGCGATCTTCGTCACGTCGGGCGCCGCGAGCAAATGCACGGCCTATTGGGGCGTCTATTCCGTCTCCAAGGCCGCCCTGAACGCCCTGGTGCGGACCTATGCGGCCGAGACGGTCACGACCCCCGTGAAGGCGATGCTCCTCAACCCGGGACCGCTCGCCACCGCCATGCGCCGCGCGGCCCTTCCGGGCGAGGACCAATCGACCCTGAAGACCCCCGAGGACCTCGCGCCTCACGTGGTGAAGCTGGCGCGTCCGGACTGGACCGAGACCGGCAAGATCTACGACTTCACCCAGGACGGAAAGGTCCTCACACCGCAGATGCCCGCCTGAGAGCATCGCGTTTTCCCGGCATCGTCAGGGCAGCCCGAAAGGCCGCCCTTTCTTTTGCCCGCTGAGCGTTACGACGTAGCGCACCCTTCGCCGCCATCCGCCTCCACCGAACGGTGGACGCGGCGCAGAGCCTGAATCGCTAACGTCGCGTCCTGGCCGGGCGAAGGGCTTCAGCGAGGCGGGCTTATGAGCGGCATGTCGGCATTCCTGTCGGGCGCGACTGTCGGGCTGGCGATCACCATGCCGATCGGGCCGATGAGCCTGCTCTGCATCCAGCGCGCACTGGGTTCGGGCGCCCTTGCGGGGTTCGCCACCGGGCTCGGAGCCGCGACCGTCCTGGTGCTCTACACGACCTGCGCGATCCTGGGCCTCGGCCCTGCCCTCGCGGCCGCTATGAAGGACAGCCAGGTCGCGCTTTCGATCATGTCGGCCGGCCTCCTCCTCTGGCTGAGCGCCCGCGTCCTCGGTCGTACTATCTCCCTGGCGGCGCCGTGCACCGACAGTCGGGGTGCCGTATCGTCCTATTGCAGCGCCGTCGCCTGCGCCCTGTTCAATCCACTGACCCCCGTCCTTCTGGCAGCTGTCCTGCCGGTCGTCGCGGCCCCGGAACCAAGTGCCGCCTCGACGATGATCGCAGGCGTGTTCGCCGCCTCGGTCGGCTGGTGGCTGATCGTGAGCGGTGGCGTCGCGGTGCTTCGCGCAAGACTGAGCGTGACGGTCCTGAACCTTTTCAACAAGGCGTCCGGCCTGATCCTGGGAGCGCTCGGTCTCCTGATGGCCGCGAACGCCGTACAACTGCGTTTCTAATCGGGTTTGCGGCGCGGCTCCTGAAGGGCGCCTCCCGGAACCGATTGGACCGGAAGGGTCATTCGCATCGCCAGACGGATCAGCTCCGTCTGGCGGGACACGCCGGCCTTCGCGAAGATGTGGTCCAGATGGGTCTTGGCCGTCGACGGCGCCACTCCGAGATGGCGGGCGGTCTCCGCCAGGGTATGTCCGGCAAGGAGCCCCTCCAGCACTCTCGTCTCGGCCGCCGTAAGGTTGAAGGCCTGGGCCAGCGGGCCGACCCTGCATGGCTCGTCAGGCATGCTGACGAACACGGCCGCCACCGCGTCGGGCCGCAATTGTGTGCGCAGGCTTCCGGCCGTCATCGGCAGCACATGCGCGTAGGCAGGAGGGAGCCCGGCGGGCGTGAGGCGGACGGCGCTACCCTCCTGTCCAAGGGACGTCTCGTCCCGTGTCGCCAGCCCGATGGTATTGCGAAGCTCCCGGCTGGCCGCCTGGGTGCCTGCTGCCAACATGCCGTTCTGGCTCCGGATTGGGCCACCGTCGCGCATCATTCCCTCGGCGGCCCGGTTCGCGTGCAGGATGGCTCCACGACCGTCGGCGAGCACGACCCCGCACCGCAGCGCATCGAGCGCCTCGGCCATGCGGGCATGCTCGACGGCCTGCGCGTCCAGGATGCCGCTGATCGTCACGGCCCGGCGCAGGTGTGGCAGCAACAGGCGCCCGAGCTCAACCTCCCGCGGCGTGATGAGCCCCTGGCGCGCATGGCGCCCTAGGCCGATCTCGGCGAATTGCCGATGGGTGTACATCAGGAACATATGCATGATGTCCACGATCCCCTGCGGCTTCAGGCATTCTTCCACATAGAGGGATTTCTGAATGTATTCGGGGCTCAGATGGGCCGAAGTGACGAACATCTCGTCGATGGAAGGCTGCAGGGCGAGCCACTCGGTCAGCCGGGCGTTGATCTCCGCCACGTGCCGCTCGGACTTGAGCCGCAGCAATTCAGGCTGCCATCCGGCCGCCTTGTTGATGAGGAAGCGGTTGCCGTGGAGATCGTTCAGCGTGAGGGACACGACCGCGCAATCGAAGGTGCCGGCGATCTCCGCAAGGGTCGCCTCCCAGCGGCCGGGATCGAGGGCGCAATCGTAGATCGCCCCGATCAGCTCCGACAAGCGACGCTGCGACAGAACCTCATCCATCGGTCGGCGTTCCCGGCCGGTCCCGTTCCCGTTGCAGGACCATGACGACTCAGACGCGAAATACGGCCGGAATACTATCCCGGCGCTGGCCTGAAGAAGCAAGCCGCTGTGGCCGCGGCTTCCCCTTTTGGGAGTGCTTTCAGATAAAGAGCGCCCTGTTGCAGATCGCGCCGCGGACCAGCGCGCTCGCTTATTTCCGTTCCTTGTCGAACGGGTTCTTGCCCATGCGCAGGGAAACGCGGATCGGAACGCCCGGGAGGTCGAAGGCCTCGCGGATATTGTTCACGAGATACCGGGTGTAGCTTTTCGGCAGGGCATCGAGCTGGTTGCCGAAGATGGCGAAATGCGGGGGCCTGGCCTTTACCTGCGTCATGTAGCGGATTTTGATCCGGCGGCCGGACACCGCCGGGGGCGGGTTGGCCTCCAGGGCCTCGGACAGCCATTGATTGAGCCGCGCAGTGGAGATGCGGCGGTTCCAGGTTTCATGAACCTGCATGATCGCCTTCATCAGAGAGTCGATGCCGCTGCCAGCGAGTCCTGAAAGCGGCACCACGGGCGCTCCCTTCACCTGGGGCAGGAGGCGTGAGGCCTTCTCCTTCAGCTCCTTCAGAAGTCCCGGCTGGTCGGCCACCAGGTCCCACTTGTTGAGGCCGATCACGAGGGCACGGCCCTCCTGCTCCACTAGGTCGACAATGGACAGGTCCTGCTTCTCGAACGGGATCGTGGCATCGAGGAGGACCACCACCACCTCGGCAAAGCGCACGGCGCGCAGCGCATCGGCGACCGAGAGCTTCTCCAGCTTGTCCTCGACCCGGGCGCGCTTGCGCAGACCCGCCGTGTCGAACAGCTTGAAGGCGCGTCCGCGCCAGGTCCAGTCGAGGGAGATCGAATCCCGCGTGATGCCGGCCTCCGGGCCGGTGAGGAGGCGATCTTCACCCACCATCCGGTTGATGAGGGTCGACTTACCCGCATTCGGGCGCCCGACGATGGCGACCTGCAGCGGCTTGCCCGGATCCTCTTCCTCCTCGTCTTCCAGATCCCGAGGATCGGGAAAATACGGCATCAGGGCCTCGAAGAGGTCCGCCATGCCCTCCCCATGCTCGGCCGAGAGCGGCACCGGCTCCCCGAGCCCCAGGGAGAAAGCCTCGTAGGCACCCGCAAGGCCCGCACCGCCCTCCGCCTTGTTGGCAATGAGGATCACGGGCTTGCCGGACCGACGCACGAGCTCAGCGAAGGGCCGGTCGGCCGGAAGGATTCCGACTCGCGCGTCGATGACGAACAGGATGACGTCCGCATCCCCGATGGCAGCTTCCGTCTGTGCGCGCATGCGCCCGAGGAGCGATTCTTCGGTCGATTCCTCGAGCCCGGCCGTATCGACGATGCGGAACTCCAGATCGCCGAGGCGCGCCTCGCCCTCGCGCCGGTCGCGGGTTACCCCCGGCCGGTCGTCGACCAGGGCCAGCTTCTTGCCGACGAGCCGGTTGAACAGAGTCGACTTGCCGACATTCGGCCGCCCGACAATGGCGACGGTGGGCGTCATGTCCTGTCTCGCCTTCCTTTACTGGGTCACCGGAACGGGACCACCCGCCACAAGGGCAGTATACACCGCAAGCCGCTGCTTGAGGGCCGACGGGGTCTCGCGGTCGGCCGCAATCTGGTCGAACCACTTGCCGGCATAATCCATGTCGCCGGCCTTCAGGCCGGACAGGCCGAGAAGCTCACGGGCGGAATGCCGCCAGGGGTTCTCCGGCACGGCGATCCGCTCAAGGTCCGGGCGGATCTTGGCCGGATCCGCGCTGTCGAGCCGCAGCCATGCGGCGCGCAGGCGGGCCAGATCCTGCCAGAGAGTGCTCAGGCTTCCGTCCTTGGCGAGGGCGTCATAGGCGGAGGCGCCGTTCTCGGGGTTCTGGCGCCCCATCTCGGCGGCCAGGCGGAAGCGGGCGAGGAGGCCGTAGCCACCATCGCTCTCCTTCGCGAGGCTCTCGAGAGCCGCCTCGGCGTCCTTGCCCTTGTCGTCGCGGGACAGCTTCAAGGCGTCCTCGTAACGGACGGCTGCGGCCTGGGCGCGGGTTTCCTGCGAATGCTCCCAGTAGCGCCAGCCGCCGACTCCGGCCACGACGAGGATCGCGGCCCCGATGATCAGGCCGTTGTAGCGCTGCCAGATCTGGGCCATCTGGTCGCGGCGATATTCCTCGTCGACCTCGCGGATGAACTCATCGTTCGAAACCATACGTCTCCTGCGGCCGGAACCGCCTCCTCCATCGAAGTGGGTCGCCTAGCACAGCCCCCCGATGAAGGCGAGAGGCCGATTGCGTCGCATCGGCTTTCGCCGCGCCCGTTCAGGGGCAGATCAGGCCCGGCCGGGCAGGACCGGAACGCCGATGAGAAGCGGGTGCAGCCAGAACACGAAAGCGAGATAGACAGCCGTGCCGACGACGACAGCGAGAATATCGTTGCGGGTCTCGTGGGCGCTGCCCCTTGGAGCGCCATGCCCGGCAGCGACATCCCGGCGCTTGGCGCTGATCCGGGCCAGCACTGCCCAAACCAGGAAAGAGCCGAACAGGAGGATCGAGCCGAGGTCGCCATTCGCGAGAAGGTGGGCGAGGGCCCAGACCTTCACGGCCGCCAGCATCGGATGCTTGAGCGCCCGCTTGATCCGGCCCGGGAGATAAGCGGCCGCAAGGGCCACGAAGGCGAACCATACGAGAAGCAGCGCCAAGTGTCGGGTCCAGACCGGGGGATCCCATACGGGGATGTAGCCCTCGGCCCGATACCGGCCGAAGCCGATGGCGATCAGCACGATCCCGACGGCCGATACCAGGGAATAGAGCCCCTTATAGGCCCCCTCCCCGATCCTTCCGACGAGGCTCGCCCGCGCCTTGCGGGCCATGCTGAACGCATGGGTGCCCAGGAACACGATCAGACCCAGAACCAGCAGCGTCACGGCTACGCGCCTCCCTTTTCGCGGCGGACCATAGCAAGAGCCGCAAGGGGCCGCCAGCGCCCGAATATGGGACGCAAATCCTCATACCGGAAAGGATCGCCCTGGAAAGACGCGGGACATGCCCTTTGGGAAGTGCGATCGTTGCCCGAACGGCCCGTCGTCGCGCATCATAATTTTCGTGGCGGGCCCCCTTGTGACACGAATGCACAGAGGGTACTCGCCTTAAGTTGAGTGCGTTCAGGGGCTTCGGGCTCTAGCGAAGAGGCTGCAACTTCGTTAGCTACACCCTGACAAAACCAACGAACAGAGACGATCAGGGGAAAACCGGATGACAGCATTCCTGAAGCTGTCCCGAGCAATCGACTCATTGAACGAGCGCTTGGGGAAGACCGTGGCCTGGGCCATCGTGGTGGCGATCCTGGTTTCGGCGATCAACGCGATCATCCGGCGGGTCTTCGGGGTCTCGTCGAATGCCTGGCTCGAACTGCAATGGTACCTGTTCGGCGCCGTGTTCATGCTCTGCTCCCCCTGGACCCTGAAGGTCAACGAGCACATCCGCATCGACATCGTCTCGAACATGCTCTCGAAGCGCACACGCAACTGGATCGACCTGCTCGGGCACGTCTTCTTCCTGTTCCCCTTCGTGGCGATCATGCTCTGGCTGTGCGTGCCGTATTTCCAGAAATCCTACCTTTCGGGCGAGGTCTCGTCGAATGCTGGCGGCCTGCTGATCTGGCCTGCCAAGGGCCTCATCCTTCTAGGCTTCTTCTTCCTGGGCCTGCAATGGCTGAGCGAACTCATCAAGCGCATCGCCATCATGCGCGGCGATCTGGACGATGAAACGACGAACCACAGCGCCGAGGCCGAGGCCGAACGGCTCCTGACGGAACTGGGCGATCCGAACACTGCGACAGGTGGCGAGCCTCCCGGCGACGGCATCCGCTGACCGTGAAGGCCCTGTCCATATTTTCCGGAGTTTCAGTCCATGGCTGAGTTGATTGCCCAGAACCTCGCGCCGATCATGTTCGCGGCGCTCGTCGTCTTCCTGCTGCTCGGGTATCCGGTCGCCTTCTCGCTCGCGGCGAACGGCCTCCTGTTCTTCTTCCTGGCGGTCGAGCTGGCGCCGCTCGCGCCCGACACCATCACGCTCTCCTGGCCCCTCCTCCAGGCCCTTCCCGACCGTGTCTACGGCACCATGTCGAACGAGGTGCTGCTAGCGGTGCCGTTCTTCACCTTCATGGGGCTGATCCTCGAACGGTCCGGCATGGCCGAGGACCTGCTCGACACCATCGGGCAGCTCTTCGGCACCGTCCGCGGCGGCCTGGCCTATGCGGTGATCTTCGTGGGTGCCCTGCTCGCCGCCACCACGGGCGTCGTGGCCGCTTCCGTCATTTCGATGGGCCTGATCTCGCTCCCGATCATGCTGCGCTACGGCTACGACCGGCGCCTCGCCTCCGGCGTCATCGCGGCCTCCGGCACGCTGGCGCAGATCATCCCGCCGTCGCTTGTCCTCATCGTCATGGCCGACCAGCTCGGCCGTTCGGTCGGCGATATGTACGAGGGCGCGTTCCTGCCGGGGCTGATCCTGTCGGGCCTCTATGCGGGCTATGTGCTCCTGACATCCATCGTCAATCCGAAGGCCGCACCGGGCCTGCCGCCGGAAGCCATCGGCTACCGGGAGCCGAACGGCGCCCGCGGCGTCTGGCAGCTCGGCGTGCTGGTCGTCTTCTCGGGCCTCGTCGGCTACTACGTCCTCTCGCAGACGAATACGAAGGCGGGCGCCGATTTCGTCATCCTCACCATCTGCGTCGCGACCGTCGTGGCGCTCATCTGCGCCCTGATGAACCGGATGCTCGGGGCCAAGCGCGTCGTCATCTCGGCATTACTCACGGCCGCCCTGGTCGCCCTCTATTTCGTCCTGCTCAAGGACCACGAATCCTGGGCGCTCGCGCTCGAGATGGTCATCGCCGGTGCGGTCTATGCGCTCGTGGTCGGCATCGTCGAACGCGCAAGCGGCTTCAGGCTCATGTCGCGCATGGCCGAGCAGGTCACCTTCGTGATGGTGCCGCCCCTCCTCCTGATCTTCCTCGTGCTCGGCACCATCTTCATCGGCCTCGCGACGCCGACCGAAGGCGGCGCCATGGGCGCCCTCGGCTCGGTCATCCTGGCGGCCGTCAAGCGCCGGCTCGACAACAACCCGAACCGCTTCAACTTCACCCTCGTGCGCCAGGCCACGGAGGCGACCGCGAAGCTCTCAGCCTTTGTGCTGTTCATCCTGATTGGCGCCCGCGTGTTCTCACTCACCTTCTACGGCGTGAACGGCCACATCTGGGTCGAGCACCTGCTGACCTCCCTGCCGGGCGGCCACGTCGGCTTCCTGATCTTCGTGAACGTGCTCGTCTTCCTCCTGGCGTTCTTCCTCGACTTCTTCGAGCTCGCCTTCATCATCATCCCGCTGCTGGGCCCGGCGGCCGAGAAGCTCGGGATCGACCTGATCTGGTTCGGCGTCATCCTGGGCGTGAACATGCAGACCTCGTTCATGCACCCGCCCTTCGGCTTCTCACTGTTCTTCCTGCGCTCGGTCGCGCCCAAGGTGCCCTATATCGACCGGGTCACGGGCAAGCGCATGGAGCCCATCACGACGGGCCAGATCTATTGGGGCGCCATTCCGTTCGTGGTGATCCAGCTCATCATGGTGGCCATCGTGGTGCTCTTCCCGCAGATCGTGATGCACTACAAAGGCGCGGCCGCAAAGGTCGACCCGGCGGCGGTGCAGAAGAAGCTCGATGAGCTCCTGGTCCCGGGCATCGGCCCAGGCGGCGGCGACCTCCCAGGCCTGAACTTCGACGAGCCGCCGAAGATTCAGTGAGACTGACCGCCCATCGCCAAAAACAGAAATCCCCGGCATAAGGCCGGGGATGATAAGACCGTCTCCTCAACGGGCTTAGGGAGGTCTGCGGTCAGGCCGACGGCTGACGAGCCCTGCTCTCCCCAAGCACCTCGGCGACGATCCGTGCTGCACGCTCGCTGGGCTGCTCGTCGCCGATCCGCATGAGATCGTCGAGGCGGCGGAAGGCTTCTTCCTGGCGGCGGCGCTCGGGCGTGTCGGAGAGGAGCGGGAGGAGCGCGGATGCCAGCTTCTCGGGTGTGCAGTCCCACTGGATCAGCTCAGGGATCACGTTCTCGCCGAGGACGAGATTTGTAAGGACGATGGACGGCGCCTTGATGAGGTATTTCAGGACCTCCTCGAGCTTCGAGACCCGGTAGGCCACCACCATCGGGACGCCCGACAGGCCGAGCTCAAGAGTGACGGTGCCCGACGCTGCGAGCGCGGCGTCGGCCCGGCGGAAGGCCTCCCATTTCGCGGCCTCACCCTGAACGAAGGTCGGCGTCACGGGCCAGTCGGCTGCCCGGTGCCGGATCTCGTCGGCGAGGTGCGGCACGGCCGGGATCGTCACCTCGAAGGGCCGCGGAGAGCGTTCTTTCAGGAGCGCCAGGGCCTGACCGAACGGCTCCATCAGCCGGCTGACCTCGGAGCGCCGGCTTCCCGGCAGAACGAGGAGCCGCAAGGGCTCTCCCGGCGCCGCCCCGCGCTCGCCCGCAGCGGGGCGGATCTCGTCCAGACGCTCGATCAGCGGATGTCCCACATAGGTGGTGGGCGGGCCGCCCAGGCGCCGATGCGCCTCAGGCTCGAAGGGCAACAGGGCCAATAGATGGTCCACGTATGCCCGCATCTTCGGTGCCCGGCCCGGACGCCAGGCCCAGACCGAGGGGCTGACATAATCCACGATGGGAATGCCGGGGGCCTGCGCCCGCACGGCCTGGGCGACCCGATGGGTGAAGTCGGGGCTGTCGATGATGACGAGAAGGTCCGGCTTCGCGGCGACTGCCGCATCCGCCGTCATGCGGATCCGCCGCAGGATGGTCGGCAGGCGGGCGATGACGGCCGAGAACCCCATGACGGCGATGTCTTCGAGGGGAAAGAGGCTCTTCAGGCCCTCCCGCTCCATGGCATGGCCGCCGACACCGTCGAAACGGATGCGAGCAGCTCCGAGGCGCGCCTTCAAGGACCGCATGAGCTTCGCGCCGAGCTGGTCGCCGGATTCCTCCCCGGCGACGATCCAGATCGCAAGCGGCGCAGCTTCACTCACGGCCTTCCTCCATCCAGGGCAGATCGACGGCGACCAGGAACAGGCCCTGCTCATTGGCGAGCCTCAGCGTCTTCTCCTGTTCGAGGATAAGGGTCGAGCCCGCTCCGACGGCGATCCCGGAAAGGCCCGCCTGCACGGATTCGACGATGGTGCGCGGACCGATGGCCGGCATGTCGACCCGCAAATCCTGGCCGCGCTTTGCCGCCTTGATGAGCACCCCACCCTCGCGGCGCCGGCGCAGGCCGAGCCAGGAGCGTCGCAGGCCTGCAACACGGCGCAGCATCCGGTCCGTTCCCTCGGGCCCCTCGATCGCCAGCACGTGACGGCGGGACACGACGGCCGCCTGGCCGATATCGAAGGCGGACAGAGATGTCAGGAGTGAAATTCCCACTTCCACGGCCTCCCGGTCGTCCGGGCCCGGATGAAGGTCGCCGTGCAGGGCCAGGGGTGCGACAAGCCCTGAGGCCAGTTCATGGGCGCCGACGACTGTGTAGCCGCGCTCCTCCAGCAGCATGACGGCACCGCGCAGGACCTGATCGTCCCCACGGGCGATGACCTCCTTCACCTCCTGCCGGTTGCGCAGGAGCGAATAGGCGCCGAGAAGCGCCGAGAAGCCCGGGCGGCGCACCGCACCTGCCAGGGTCACGGCCCGCGGCTGCCACTTCTCCAGAGTCGCCATGATGGTCTTGAGATCGAGCAGGTCCGCCTGGGCATGGGCGCGCCGGCGCAGCTCGGGCGCGGCAAAGCCGCGGAAGGCCAGAATCCGGAAATCCTGCCCTGTCCGCTCGAGGTACTCAACCAGCTGGATCGGAAGCTGCCCGGAGCCGGCGAGGATCGCAATCGGCCCGCTGCCGGTCATCCAGCCGAACCGACCGGATCCCTGGGCGTGCAGATCGCCCGATCCTTGCCCTCCCGGATGAAATCCAGGATCTCGTGGACGAAGGGATGGCTGTCGAACTCGGCCGCCACGTCCTCCACCCGCTCCGAGAGTGTGCCCTCGTCGGCGAAGAGCAGCCGGTAGGCCCGGCGGATGTCGTGGATCTGCTCGCGCGTGAAACCGCGCCGGCGCAGGCCGATGATGTTCAGGCCCGCCAGATGGGCTCGGTTGCCCATGGCCATGCCGTAGGGGATAAGGTCGTTCTCCAGCCCCGACATGCCGCCCACGAAGGCGTGGGAGCCGACCCGCGCGAACTGGATGACGGCCGAGCCCCCGCCGAAGATCACGTAATCCCCCACCGTGACGTGGCCTGCCAGCATCACGTTGTTGGACAGGATCACGTCGCTGCCGACCCGGGTGTCGTGGCCCACATGGGAATTGGCCAGGAAAGCGCACCGGTCGCCGATGACGGTCTGCATCCCGCCGCCTTCGGTGCCGGGATTCATGGTCACGCCTTCGCGGATCATGCAATCGGCCCCGATGGACAGGGTCGAGGCCTCGCCGCGATATTTCAGGTCCTGCGGGATATGGCCGATGGACGCGAACGGAAAGATGCGCGTGCGCGCACCAATCGTGGTGCGCCCTGCCACGGCCACGTGGCTGAGGAGCTGGCAGCCTTCCCCAAGCACTACCTCGGGGCCGACCATGCAGAACGGGCCGATCCGTGCCCCGGCGCCGATGACGGCACCGTCCTCCACTACAGCGGTGGGATGGATGAAGGTTTCCATCAGTCCATCACCAGCATGGCGCTGACTTCCGCCTCGCAGACGAGGGAGCCGTCCACCTTGGCCTCACCCCGATACCACCACATGTTGCGCCGGTTGTTCAGCTTCTTCATGTGGAACTCGACCCGGTCCCCCGGCTCCACAGGCTTGCGGAACTTGACCTTGTCGATGGTCATGAAGAAGACCTGCTTGGGCTTCTCCTGCTGCGAGATCTTGGACGCGACGCAGATGGCGCCGGCCGTCTGGGCCATGCCCTCGATCAGGTAGACCCCCGGAAAGATCGGACGGGTCGGGAAATGGCCCGTGAATTGCGGCTCGTTGAAGGTCACGTTCTTGATGCCGATGCAGGAATTGTCCCCATCAATCTCGATGATCTTGTCGACAAGAAGGAACGGGTAGCGATGCGGCAGGAGATCCAGAATCCGCATGATGTCGGCGGTTTGAAGCGTGGTTGGCGCTTCGCTCATGTCAGTCACTCCGGGGCTCTCGAACGTCTTCAGGTTGAAGAAGACGGACCGTCGTTGGTGGCGGAATCGCCGGAATCGCTCTTGGATGCAAGCTTTTTAAGGGCGTTGATCTCGCGGAACCACTCCCTGACCGGACGGGCCGGCACGCCGCCCCAGCGGGCGCCGGGCGGAACATCGTTGTTGACCGCGCTGGTCGCGGCGATCTGGGCGCCCATGCCGATCCGCAGGTGCCCCTTCACGGCCACCTGGCCGCCGAGGGCCACGTAATCCTCGATCGTGGTCGAGCCCGCAATGCCGACCTGGGCGACGATGACGCAATGGCGTCCGATCACCACGTTGTGGGCGATCTGCACCAGATTGTCGATCTTGGTGCCCTCCCCGATCACCGTGTCCCGGCTTGCGCCCCGGTCCACCGTGGTGTTGGCGCCGATCTCCACATCGTCCTGGATGATGACCCGGCCGACCTGCGGCACCTTCAGGTGTCCCTGCGGGCCCATGGCGAAGCCGAAGCCGTCCTGCCCGATGCGGACGCCCGGATGGAGGATGACCCGGTTGCCCAGGAACGCATGGGTGATGGTCACATGAGGACCGATGGAGCAGTCCCGCCCGATCTTCACATGGGCGCCGATGACCGCGTGCGCCCCCACGAGGGTGCCGACGCCGATCTCCGCATGGGGACCGACCACGGCACCGGGATCGACCTTCACGCCGTATTCGAGACGTGCGGTCGGATGCACGAAGGAGCCGGGCGAGATGCCCGTGGCCGCGAAGGAGGATTCGGGCCGCATGGCGCTGGGGAAGAACAGTGCCAGGACCTGCGCGAAGACCCTGTAGGCCTGGGGCGTGACGAGCGCCACGGTTCCAGGCGGGACCTTTGCGGCGAAGCGTGGCGTCACCAGGCAGGCGCCCGCCTGGGTCCGGCCCAGGGCCTCTCCATAGGAGGCGTTGTCCATATAGGCGATGTCGTCAGGCCCGGCGGTCTCGAGGGGTGCGGCCCCACGAAGCAAAAGCTCCCCGTCGACACCGTCGGGGAGCGTGGCATGGGCCATCTCCGCCACCTGACGCAAGGAAAGCGCCTGGCTCTGCGGAAAGAAGTTCAAATCTGTCATGAAAAAGAAGTGAGGGCGCCGCTAGGGCGCCCTCCCCGATTAGAAGCGTGTACCACCCGAGAAGCGGAAGGCCTGGGTCCGGTCGCCGCCGATCTTGCCGTTCGCGGTCGGCATGCCCTCGTCCTTGGACAGGGCGATGGCATAGTCGAAGCGGATCGGTCCGAGCGGCGAAGCCCACAGGAGCGAGGCACCGACCGAGGAGCGGATCTTGTGGCTGTCGCGGACCAGGATGCACTCCTGGGCGACAACTGCGCTCTGGGTGCAGCCCAGGGTCGGGCTGTAGCCGTCGATGATGCTGTTGCCGTTCGTGTCGAACGTCGTCGGGCCCTTGTACCCGAACAGCGTACCGGCATCCGCGAAGACCGCGCCCTTGAGGCCGAGCTCACGCGGCAGGCCGAAGATCGGGAACTGCACCTCGACCGACCCGCCGAAGTAGGTGGTGCCGCCGATGGCGTTGGCGTTCGTGTCGTAGCTCGACACGTCGCGCGGACCGATGCCGTTGTTGGCGAAGCCGCGCACCAGTGTCGGGCCCAGGAAGAACTGGTCGACGATGCGCAGGTCGCCGCCGCCGCCGCCCAATCCCTTGTTCTCGTTGCCGAAGCCCATGATGTGGCCGCCCTGGACACGGGCGATCCCCACCACGTCCTCCCAGATCTCCTTGTAGTAGCGGAGATCGCCGGTGGCGCGGAAGTAGCGCGAGTCGCCGCCGAGGCCGGCGAAATCGGTCTTCACCTCGCCAAAGAAGCCGTTGCGCGGGTTCTTGTTGTTGTCGAGGGTGTTGTAGTTGAAGGTCAGGCCCGCCAGGGAGGTCAGGGTCTTGCCCTGCGATTCCTTGATCGCGAGCGAGGCTTCGCCGTTGCCTTCGCAGAAGAAGCGGTTCGGCAGGCCGGCACCGGGGCCGCCGGCCGGATTGAGCACCGTATAGCCAGGCAGCGGCTGCGAGCAGTCGTTATAGGGCTGCTTGTAGTCGTTCGGGATCTTCAGGTCCTGCTGGAACAGCGAGTAACGCAGCGTCACCGTGAACTCTTCGGTGAAGGGCAGGCCGAGGCGCAGCTGGCCGCCAGTCACGCGGTTCTCGTAACGGGAATACTTGGTCTGGTCGCTGAACTTCGAGAACAGGTCGATACCGGCCGACATGCGGTAGCCGAGGAAGTACGGCTCCGTGAACGAGAAGTCGACGCCGTTCGTGCGCTGGCCGAGCTGACCGGCCACGCGGACGAACTGACCGCGGCCGAGGAAGTTCGACTCGCTGACCGCCACCTCGCCGATGAGGCCGTCCTGGGTGGAGTAACCACCCGAGACCGAGAAGGCGCCGGTCGATTGATCCTCGACGTCCACGTTCACGACCACCCGGTCGGGCGCGGAGCCCGGCTCGTTGGAGATGCGAACGGTCTTGAAGTAGCCGAGATTGTTCAGGCGGCGCTCCGCCCGGTCGATGAGGACGCGGTTGTAGGGGTCGCCTTCGCCGAGATCGAACTCGCGGCGGATCACGTAGTCACGGGTGCGGGAGTTGCCGCGGACGTTGATCCGCTCGATGTAGACCCGCGGGCCTTCCTCGACCACGTAGGAGAGATTGATCGTCTGCGTCGCGGGATCGCGGGTCGCCACGGGGCGGACCTGCGCGAAAGGATGGCCCCGGCGCGCGATGTCCGTGGTCATGTCCTGCAGGGAGCGCTGCACCGCGTCGGCATTGTAGGTGGAGCCCGCAGAGGTCGACAGGTCGCCGCGCAGGGACTCGACCGGCACCTCAGGGAGGCGGGAATCGATGCCGACGCTACCGAGACGATACTGCGGCCCTTCTTCCACCGAGATGGTCACCACGTACCCGCCGGCATTGGGATCGAACTGCACGTCGCTGGAGAGGACGCGGAAATCCGCATAGCCGTTCTTGAGGTAATAGCGGCGGACGAGCTCGAGATCGTTCGCCAGACGAGCCGGGTCGTAGACGTCGGTGCTCTTGAGGAAGCTGAGGATGTTCGATTCGGTCGTCGTCATGACGCCGCGCAGGCGGCTGGACGAGACCTGGTTGTTGCCGACGAAGCGGATCTCCTTCACGCCCGTCTTGTCGCCCTCGACGACCGTATAGACGATGTCGACGCGGCCGTTGGGAAGATCGACGATGCGGGGGGTCACCTGGGCGAGGCTGCGGCCCTGGCGGCGATAAACTTCAAGGATGCGCTGGACGTCGGCATCCACCGTACGCTGGTCGTAGGGAGCGCGGGCGCGAGCCTGGAGCTCGCCCTCGATCATGCCCTTCTCGACACGCTTGTTACCCTCGATCACGACCCGGTTGACGATAGGTCCTTGCGCAACGGAAGCCCGGCGGCTGGCCTGCTGAGCGAACGCGGTGTCGGCGGCGGTGATTCCAGCCATCATCGCGCTGACGGCGATCATAGCGGTGGCGGCCGGTTTCCTCCGGCGTGGCGTGGTCGTCGACATCATCAACTGGCCCGTCTCTTTATCTTTGTCCTACAGCGGATCGCTCCGCGGGCTGGGAACGGAAGCTCCCAACCTTATCGGTGTGATCCGCTTGTACAAACTTTCGCCGTCATTGCAAACGGCGCTTTCCCCTACACAGTAGCATTTTTGTCCTGCGTGGCGTCCTTGTCACGTTCCGCGAGCCAGAAAACTTGTGCCAAGGTGAACAATGTCATTCCAGGTTGCGAAAAGCATAAGCATCGCAACGATTGCAAAGCCGATCCGGAAGCCGATTTCCTGCGCTTTTTCGCTCAAAGGACGGCCCCGAATGGCCTCGATGGCGTAAAAAAGGAGGTGTCCGCCGTCGAGCAACGGAATCGGAAAAAGGTTAATGAGGCCGATCGAAACCGACATGAACCCGATCAGGCTGATGAGGCTGTAGACCCCACCGACATCGAAAGCCGTGCCCGAGGCGCGGGCGATTCCGATGGGACCCGAGAGCTGATCGGCGGATTCCCACCCCAGCACGAGGCGGCGCATGAAGTTGAGGGTCCGCTCCACCAGGTTCCAGGTTTCCACAGCCCCCGACTTCAAGGCGCCCAGGGGCGAGTAGGAGACGCGCTTGATGGCGCTCGGATCACGGGAGGCCTCGACACCCAGGAGGCCGATCCGCTGCTTTCCGAAGGGAGTGGAACGCTCCACGAAATTCGGCGTCGCCGACAGGGCAACGGTCTGCCCGCCCCGCTCCACCGTGAAGGTCAGGGCCTCGCCCGCGCTGGAGCTGACCAGGAGCTGCATGTCCGCGAAGGTCTCGATCTGCCGCCCGTCGATGGACAGGATGAGATCGTGGGGCTTGAATCCGGCCTTCTCGGCGGCGCTGCCCGGCTGGACGGCCTCGATCCGGGGCTCCAGCACCTGCCGCCCGCTGAAATAGTTGAAGCTCGCGAAGATCGCGATCGCCAGGATGAAATTCGCGATGGGACCAGCGGCCACGATGGCGGCGCGCTTGAGCACATTTTGATGGGGAAAACTCACGGCCCGCTCGGCAGCGCTCATATGGACGAGCTGGTCGTTGTTGGGAACGCTGGCGGCATTCAGGTCGCCGACGAACTTTACGTAACCCCCTAAGGGAATCGCAGAGATCTTCCAGCGGGTGCCGTAGCGGTCGGTCCAGCCGAAGAGCTCCCGCCCAAAGCCGACCGAAAAGGCCGTGACCCCCACGCCGCAGCGCCGGCCTACCCAGAAATGGCCGAACTCGTGGATGAAGACCACCACGGTAAGGACGACCAGGAACGAGATGATCGTGAGGAGAAAGGAGCCCGTTGCTCCGGTGATCGTCGAAAGCCAGTCCATCATCATCCCTTTCGCATCGGTCTCACGGCGGCCAACCTGCCTCAGACCGGCACAAGCTGCCGCGCCGCCTCCCGGGCCTCATGGTCGATCGCCAGAGCGTCCGAGATGCTGACCGGTGCCGACATATTCCTTCCGGAGAAGATTGAACAAACCGTCTCAACCTTTTCGGAAATGGCGTAAAATTTAATTTTGCCGGCCATGAACGCCGCGACCGCAATCTCGTTGGCGGCGTTGAGGATCGTCGGCATCGCACCTCCGGCCCGAAGCGCAGCCCTGGCCAGGGCGAGACATGGAAAGCGGGTCTCGTCGGCCTTCTCGAAGCTTAAACGGCCAATAGCGGCAAGATCGAGACGGGGCAGCGCCATCGCAAGGCGTTCACGGTGACGCAGGGCATTGGCGATGGGAACCTTCATGTCCGGCAGGGCAAGACCTGCCGTAAGGGCGCCGTCCGTCCATTGCACCAGCCCGTGGACGATCGCCTCGGGATGGACCAACACGTCGAGCTTGTCCGCCCCTAGGCCGAACAGGTGATGGGCCTCGATAAGCTCGAGCCCCTTGTTCATCAGCGTAGCGGAATCGATGTTGATCTTGGCGCCCATGGACCAGACCGGGTGGGCGGAGGCCTCGGCGGCGCTCGCCTGGGCAATACGCTCCCGGCTCCAGGTCCGGAAGGGGCCGCCGGACGCCGTGATGACTGCCGTCTCCACGTCGCTGTTCCGTCCCGCCGCGAGGGCCTGGTCGAGGGCGTTGTGCTCGGAATCGACCGGCATGATCTCGACGCCGAGGCGCCGGGCCTCAGCCATAAAGGCCTCACCGGCGCAGACGAGGCTCTCCTTGTTGGCAAGGGCGATGCGGCGGCCGGGCTTGAGGGCCGCCTGGATCGGGCGCAGGCCGGCCGTGCCGCTGATCGCCGCCAAAACCACGTCCGCATCCCGCTCCGCCGCCTCGGTCACGGCCGAGGCCCCTGCCCCGGAGCCGATGCCGGATCCGGACAGAGCCTCCTTCAGAGCCGGGCCGCTCTGCTCGTCGGCGAGAGCCGCGAAGCGGGCCCCGAGCCTGCGCGCGACCTGAGCCAGTGCCTCAGCATTGCTGCCGCCTACCACCGCCTCGACGCGAAACTCCTCCCGGTGGGCGAGGACCACCTCGGCCGTTGAGCGGCCGATGGAGCCCGTGGCACCGAGAATCGTGAGGCTGCGCGTCATGGGGTCAGGGCATCATGGGTCAGGTGGCAAGGCGGACGATCAGGAGAACAATCCCCAGGATGAGGGCGACGGCCCAGAAGCCGTCGAGGCGGTCCATCACGCCCCCATGGCCCGGGATCAGATGGCTCGAATCCTTCACGTCGCAATGCCGCTTGAGGGCAGATTCCCCGAGATCGCCAAGCTGGCTCGCCACGGAGGCGATCGCGGACAGGATGATGGTATTGCGCAGGCTGAAGGGCTGGATCCAGCCGAGCCGCTGGGCCCCCCAGGCGACCAGGAACCCGCCCAGGGTCCCGGCCAGGAGGCCACCCGCAAAGCCCGACCAGGTCTTCTTGGGGCTCACCCGGGGCCAGAGCTTCGGCCCGCCGAAGCGCCGGCCGGTGAAATAGGCCACGATATCCGTGGCCCAGACCACCGCGAACATCCAGAGAAGCCCCACGAGGCCCAGAAACGGATGGGCACGCACCAGGGGCGGCACGAGCACGATGACTGCCCCGTAGGTGAAGCCGCTGACCGCCCACAGACGCCCCTCGGTACCGCGGGCGAGCAAAGCCCCTAGCGCTGCCGTTACGACAGTCACGGCGACGCCGGTCGCCAGGGACATGTCGCGCAGGAAAACAACCGTGAGCGCCGCAAGCCCTAAGCCCAGAACGATCTGGACCGGACGGCGCGGCTCGACCCGGGTCATGTTGGTCCACTCGGCCATCATGGCGATGCCGGCGGCGAGCCAGAACAGCGCGAAGGTCCAGCCGCCCTCCCAGGCCGTGGCGAGAGCGACGGCGATCAGCACGATGGCGGACAAAGCCCGGGTCGCGAGTTCGCTGCGTGGCTTTCCGGCAGGTTCAGGGGAAGAGGACGGGCTTACGTCCGCCGCCATGTCATACAGCCCTGGCGCTGAGCCCGCCGAACCGGCGCTCGCGCTTGAAATATTCGTCGATGGCGGCACGGAAGATGGCCTCGTCGAAATCGGGCCAGAAATCCGGGATGAAGACGAACTCCGAATAGGCTGTCTGCCAGGTGAGGAAATTGGAGACCCGCTGCTCTCCCGAGGTGCGGATCACCAGGTCCGGATCCGGGATGCCGGCGGTGTCGAGATGGGCCTCCAGGGTCGCGGCATCGATGGCCTCGGGAGCGAGGCTCCCGTCCTTGACCTTGCGGGCGAGCGCCTGCACGGCCCGGACGATTTCCTGGCGCCCGCCATAATTGAAGGCGATCACCAGGGTCAGGCCGGTATTATGGCGGGTGAGCTGCTCAGCCTCGTCGAGCAGGGGCCGGATGTCGGAAGCCAGCCCCTCCCGCGTGCCGATGATCCGGACACGGATGTTGTTGGCGTGAAGATCCGCAAGGTCGTGCCGGACGAAGCGCTTGAGCAGCCCCATCAGGTCGGACACCTCCTGGGCGGGGCGGCGCCAATTCTCGGCCGAGAAGCTGTAGACCGTCAGGTAGCGGATCCCGAAATCCCCGGCCACGCGCACGGCCCGCCGGATCGCCTCGACGCCCCGGCGGTGCCCTTCGAAGCGCGGCAGGCCCCGCTTGGCCGCCCAGCGGCCGTTGCCATCCATGATGATGGCGACATGCGCAGGCATTCCCTCCCCCGCATCTCCGCCGGGGAGGGCCTCAACCGAGCGCTTCGCTTCACCGTTCATGGGCGCATCCGCATGCCGTCCTGAAATCAGACGTGCATGATTTCCTTTTCCTTGGCGGTCAGCACCGTCTCGACCTCGGCCACGAACTGGTCGGTCGCCTTCTGGACCTGGTCGCTCTGGCGCTTGGCGTCGTCCTCGCCGATGGTGCCGTCCTTCTCGAGCTTCTTGAGGAGGTCGAGGCCGTCCCGGCGGACATGGCGGATCGCCACGCGGGCCTCTTCGGCGTATTTGTGCGCGACCTTGACCATTTCCTTGCGGCGCTGCTCGTTCATCTCCGGAATCCGGAGGCGGATGACCTGCCCTTCCGTCTGCGGGTTCAGGCCGAGATCGGATTCGCGGATTGCCTTCTCGACGGCGCTCACCATGCCCCGGTCCCAGACCTGGACGCTGAGCAGGCGCGGCTCCGGCACGCTCACGGTCGCAACCTGCGGGATCGGCATCATCGAGCCATAGGCGTCGACCTGGATCGGGTCGAGGAGGCTCGGCGCGGCGCGGCCGGTCCGGAGGCTGCCGAGGTCGTGCTTGAACGCGTTGATCGCGCCCTGCATGCGGCGCTTCACGTCTTCGAGGTCAAAAGTCGTTGCCATCGTGATTGATCCCAACTCGAACTATTTCAACGGGCTTACGCTTCCCTGAAGGTTGCATCAAGGGGCCACGACCGTCGAGCGCACCTCGCCCTTGAGGATCGACGTGATCGACGAAGGGGCGTGAACGGACCCGACGATGATCGGAAGCCGGCTCTCGCGGGCAAGCGCGAAGGCGGCGGTATCCATGACCTTGAGGTCCTTGGCGATCGCCTCGTCATGGGTGATGCGGTCGTAGCGAACGGCCGAGGGGTCCTTCTTGGGGTCGGCGGAGTAAACGCCGTCCACCTGGGTCGCCTTCAGCACCGCGTCGCAGCGCAGCTCCGCGGCCCGGAGCACGGCGGCCGTATCGGTCGTGAAGAAGGGATTGCCGGTCCCGCCGGCCAGGACGACCACCTGTCCCTTGTCCAGGTGGTGCAGGGCCGGCTGGCGCGCATAAGTCTCGCAGATCGTGGGCATCGACACGGCCGCCATGGTGCGGGCCGAGACGCCGGCGGCGTTCAGGGCGGTCTCGATGGCGAGCGAGTTCATGACCGTCCCGAGCATGCCCATCGCGTCGGCCGTGGGCCGGTCGATCCAGCCGGCGGCGCTCATCCGCGCGCCGCGGATGATGTTGCCGCCGCCGAGGACCAGGGCGATTTCGAATCCGGCGCGGGTCGCATCCGCCAGGTCCTCCGCCAGGCCCGAAAGGGTCTGAGGATCGAGCCAGTAGCCGTCGGGGGCCATCAGGGCCTCGCCGGAAAGCTTCACCAGGATGCGCCGGAATTTCGTCACTGCCAGACCTCTCTTTCTTGTGGATGGAATGCTCCCGGAAGGGACATCCCTTCCGTTAAGTGAAGCATTCCCGGGCTCTCATGAAAACGGCGGCTGAAGAGCCGCCGTTTGAGAAGAGAAGAGGCCTCAGGCTTTCGTGCCGGCCGCCGCGGCAACTTCCGCAGCAAAATCAGGAGCTTCCTCCTTTTCGATGCCCTCACCGAGGGCATAGCGGACGAAGCCTTTCAGGACCACCGGCTTACCGGCCTTGGATTCGGCCTCCTTGAGGACCTGGGCCACGGTCTTCGACGGATCGTGCACGAAGGACTGCTCGAGGAGGGTGACCTCCTTGTAGTAGCTCTTCAGGCCGCTCTCGACGATCTTCTGCAGCACGTTGTCGGGCTTGCCGGCGTTCTTCTCGCGGAGAATCGCGCTCTCACGCTCCACCGTGGCGGCATCGATGCCGGAGGCGTCGACCGCAACCGGGTTCGTCGCCGCGACATGCATGGCGATCTGACGGCCAAGGGCGCTCAGCGCGTCGACATCGCCTTCGGATTCCAGCGCCACGAGAACGCCGATCTTGCCGAGGCCTTCGGCGACGACGTTATGGACATAGGTCGCAATCACGCCCTGGGAGACCGTGAGCCTCGCGACGCGGCGCAGGGTCATGTTCTCGCCGATGGTGGCGATGAGCTCCTGGAGGCGGTCCTTCACGGTGGTCTGCGAACCCGGGAAGTGCGCAGCCTCGAGGGACGCGACCGTGCCGTCGCCCATGAGGGCGATCTTGGCGGCTTCGCGCGCGAAGGCCTGGAAGCTGTCGTTGCGGGCGACGAAGTCCGTCTCCGAGTTGACCTCGACGATGGCGGCGGTGTGCCCGGAGGATTCCACGGCCACGAGGCCCTCGGCGGCCACGCGGCCGGCCTTCTTGGCGGCCTTGGACAGGCCCTTCTTGCGCAGCCAGTCGACGGCCGCCTCGATGTCGCCGTTGGTCTCGGCGAGAGCGGTCTTGCAGTCCATCATGCCGGCGCTGGTCTTGTCGCGCAGCTCCTTCACCATCGCAGCGGTAATGTTCGCCATGGCTCGTCCTTTCGCAGGTTCATACATAGAGGGAGCCCGGCGTCCAGGGAACGCCGGGCTGATCGATCACGGTCGGGTGGCGCCGTTCGTCATGGCGCCGGGCCTGCTTAGGCCGCCTCGATCGCCGAACGGGCCTGGTTGATCCAGCCGTCGCGGTCGACACGACCGTTCAGCTTCAGGTCCTTGTCGAGCTGCTCCACGTCCGCCGGCTTCATGGCGGCGAGCTGCCAGTAGTGGAAGATACCGGCTTCGTTGAGCTTCTTCTCGAGCTGCGGACCGACGCCCGTCAGCTTGGTCAGGTCGTCCGGGGCGCCGCGGGGAGCCGCCAGGCGCTCGAACTGCTCGTCCTGCTCGGCGGAAGCGGCACCCTCGTTCGCCGGGAGCTCCTCGACCATCGGGTTCTCGGACGCGCCGATATCGATGCCCATGGCGCCGGCGCTGCGGGAGATACCGTCGAGAGCCGCGCGGGAGATCAGGTCGCAATAGAGCGAGATCGCACGGCCGGCGTCGTCATTGGCCGGGACCGGGAAGGTGATGCCGTCCGGATCGCAGTTGGTGTCGACGATGGCCGCCACCGGGATCCCGAGGCGCTTGGCCTCCTGAATCGCGAGCTGCTCCTTGTTGGTGTCGATCACGAAGATCAGGTCGGGCGTGCCGCCCATGTCCTTGATGCCGCCAAGGGCGCGCTCGAGCTTCTCCTTCTCGCGGGAGAGCATGAGACGCTCCTTCTTGGTGAGGCCCTGGCCGCCGCCGGCGAGGATCTCGTCGACCTTGCGCAGGCGCGAGATCGAGCCCGAGATGGTCTTCCAGTTGGTCAGCATGCCGCCGAGCCAGCGGGAGTTCACGTAGTACTGGGCCGAACGCTTGGCCGCATCGGCGACCGAATCGGAAGCCTGGCGCTTCGTGCCGACGAAGAGCACGCGGCCGCCCTTGGCCACCGTGTCGCTGACGGCCTGGAGGGCGCGGTGCAGCATCGGGACCGTCTGGGCCAGGTCGATGATGTGGATGTTGTTGCGGGTACCAAAGATGTACTGAGCCATCTTCGGGTTCCAGCGGTGGGCCTGATGGCCGAAATGGGCGCCAGCCTCAAGGAGGCTGCGCATCGAAAATTCAGGAAGCGCCATAGTTTATTCTCCGGTTGAGCCTCCGCGGAGCAGTGGACCGGCCCTGCCGGCCACCGGGACGCCTCATAGCTTCATGAAGCAGGCTCCGCGTGTGGAATAGGCGCGCATATAGGGGTTTAGGCGTGGAAACGCAAGCAGGAAGAGGGTGTTCCCGCGTCATTCCGGGGCGTCGCAGGCGAGCCCGGAACCCATAAACACTAGCGCCTCAGAATAAAGAACTCTGATAACCGCTGCACCCGATCCTGCACCGTCAGCGATTATGGGTTCCGGGCCCAGCGCTCTACGCTGTCCCGGAATGACGCGGGAAGCCCACCCTTCTCTCCTCCCCCTTGTGGGGAGGAGTTGGAGGTGGGGGTGTGAGCGCCAAGCTGGATTGAGTTCAGCACCGGCACCCCCACCCTGGCCCTCCCCACAAGGGGGAGGGAATCGCGTCGCGCCTCTTCTCAGTTGATATGCACGTCCACGACCCCCGGCACCGCGCGCAGCGCTCCGGCGATCTGGGGGGTGGCCATGTACTTGCCCGGGAGCCTCACCTCCACCTCCCGGTCGCCGTCGTCGAGGATCAGAACCAGGGAGACCTCGCCCTCGCCGCGGGCCTTGAGCCGCTCGAAGACGCTGCCGATGGGGCGCTCGTCGCGCAGGAAGATCCGCATCCCCTTCTGGTGCTTGGAGATCGCCTCCTCCAGAAGCTCGGCCATGCCGATACGCGCCCTCACCTCCTCGCCCTCGAGGCCGGCCTGGAGCATGAGGACCACCGCGTTGCCGGGCTCCAGGATGTCGCGCAGGCGCTGCAGGCCTTCCGAGAACAGAATGGCCTCGAACTGGCCCGTCTGATCCGACAGGGTCAGGATGCCCATCTTGTTGCCGGTCTTGGTCCGGCGCTCCTGGCGGTCGAGGACCGTGGCGGCGACCCGGCCGACTGAGTTACCCGCCTTCACCGAGCGGCAGAACTCGACCCAGGTCTGGACCCGGAGTTTCTTCAGCAGGTCGCCATACTCGTCGAGGGGATGGCCCGAGAGGAAGAAGCCGACCGCATCGTATTCCTTCTGGAGCTTCTCGGCCGCCGGCCAGGGCTCATAAGCCGGGATGCGCAGCTGCACGTCCGCGGACGCGACGCCGCCAAACATGTCCGCCATGCCGCCATTCGCCGCCTCGTGGCATTGCTGGGCCAGGCTCATCATGGCGTCCACGGCCGCGCAGGCCCTGGCCCGGTCGGGCTCCAGCTCGTCGAAGGCGCCGGCCGCGATCAGGTTTTCGAGGGTGCGCTTGTTGATCATGCGCGGATTGATGCGCCTCGCGAAGTCGGCCAGACTCGTGAAGGGCTTATCGCCCCGGGCCTCGACGACGGCCTCGATGGCCTGACGGCCCACGCCCTTCACAGCCGCAAGGGCGTAGAGGATCGCGCCGGACCCGTCCGGGTCGTATTTCACGTCGAACACCACGCCGGAGCGGTTGATGGAAGGCGGCTCGACCCTGATGCCGAGGCGCTGCGCCTCACGGCGGAATTCGGAGAGCTTGTCGGTGTTGTCGAGGTCGAGCGTCATGGACGCGGCCAGGAACTCGACCGTGTGATTGGCCTTGAGATAGGCGGTCTGGAACGCCACGAGCGCGTAAGCCGCCGCGTGGCTCTTGTTGAAGCCGTAATCGGCGAATTTCGCCAGGAGGTCGAAGATCTCGTTGGCCTTCGCCTTGTCGAGCCCGTCCTTCGCGGCGCCGGAGAGGAAGCGCTCGCGCTGGGCATCCATCTCGGCCTTGATCTTCTTGCCCATGGCGCGGCGGAGCAGGTCGGCGTCGCCGAGCGAGTAGCCCGCCAGCACCTTGGCGACCTCCATCACCTGCTCCTGGTAGACGATGATGCCGAAGGTCTCGCGCAGGATCGGCTCCAGCTTGTCGTGCGGATACCAGTCCCTCTTGTTGTGCTCGTCCTTGCCGAGCTTGCGGGCGCAATAGACCGGGATATTGGCCATCGGGCCCGGGCGGTAGAGGGCCACGAGGGCGATGATGTCCTCGAAGCGGTCGGTCTCCATCTCGACGAGAGCCTTGCGCATGCCGGCCGATTCCACCTGGAACACGCCGACCGTCTCGCCCCTCTGCAGCATCTCGTAGGTCTTGCGGTCGTCGAGGGGCAGGGCCGAGAGATCGACTTCGATTCCCTTTCGCCGGATGAGGTCGACGGCCGTGCGCAGAACCGTCAGGGTCTTGAGGCCGAGGAAGTCGAACTTCACGAGGCCTGCCTGCTCGACCCATTTCATGTTGAACTGGGTCACGCGCATGCCGGTCTTCGGGTCTCGGTAGAGCGGCACCAGTTCCTGGAGCGGACGGTCGCCGATCACCACGCCGGCCGCGTGGGTCGAGGCGTGACGATGAAGCCCCTCCAGCTTCTGCGCGATGTCGAGCATGCGCCGGACGACCGGCTCCTCGTCCCGGGCGGCCTGAAGCCTCGGCTCGCCCTCGATGGCCTGGGCAAGCGTCACGGGATTGGCCGGGTTCTGCGGCACCAGCTTGGTGAGCTTGTCGACCTGCCCATAGGGCATTTCGAGCACGCGACCCACGTCGCGCAGAACGCCGCGGGCAAGCAGCGTTCCGAACGTGATGATCTGCGCCACCTGCTCCTCGCCGTAGCGCTGCTGCACGTATTCGATGACCCGCTCGCGCCCCTCGACGCAGAAGTCGATATCGAAGTCCGGCATCGACACGCGTTCCGGGTTGAGGAAGCGCTCGAACAGCAGGCTGAAGCGAAGCGGATCGAGATCCGTGATGGTAAGCGCATAAGCGACGAGCGAGCCCGCGCCCGAGCCACGGCCCGGGCCGACGGGAATGTCGTGATCCTTCGCCCATTTGATGAAGTCGGCCACGATGAGGAAGTAGCCGGGGAACTTCATCTTGCGGATGATGCCGACCTCGAAGGCGAGACGGTCGCGGTAATCCTGCTCGGTCAGCCCCGGTGCAGGGCCGTGCGCGGCAAGGCGCTTGGCGAGCCCCTCCTCCGCCTGGCGCTGCAGCTCCTCGCCCTCGTCCAGGGCAGCCGCATCGGGCCCGGTCCCGAAATTCGGCAGGATGGGCTTGCGCGTCCGCACGCGGGTCGAGCAGCGCATCGCGATCTCGACGCTCGCCTGAAGCGCGTCGGGCAGATCCGCGAACAGCTCCATCATCTCCCGGCGCGTCTTGAAATTGTGCTCCGGCGAGAGCCGCCGCCGGTTGTCGTCCGACACGATGCGCCCCTCGGCGATGGCGAGCAGGGCATCGTGGGCCTCATAATCGCCGGGCGCGGAGAAGAACGGCTCGTTCGCCGCGACGATGGGCAGGCCGTTCCGGTCCGCAAGACCGATCAGGGCGGGCTCGACCGCCCTCTCCTCGTCGAGGCTGTGGCGCTGGATCTCCACATAGAGCTGATGCCCGAAGGCGTCCTTGAGAACGTCGAGACGCGCCTGGGCGAGTTCCTCCCGGCCGATACGGAGCGCTGAATCGAGGGGGCCCGTGAAGCCGCCCGTCAGAGCGATCAGGCCCTCATTGTGTCGGGCGAGGTCGGGGGCGGAAACCCGGGGCGCCTCTCCAAGCGGCACGCCGAAATAGGCGTGGCTCACCAGGCGCATGAGGTTGCGATAGCCCTCCTCCGTCTGCGCCAGAAGCACCACATTGGCGGGCTGGGGCACGATCCGCGCCACTGGGTCCGGTTCTTCAAAGCAGACCGAGAGCTGGACGCCCGCGATGGGCTGGATCCCGGATCCGGCCAGCTTCTCGGAGAATTCGAGCGCGCCGAAGAGGTTGTTGGTGTCGGTAAGAGCCAGCGCCGGCTGCCGGTCCGCCGCCGCGAGCTTCGCGAGCTGCGCGATCTTCAGGGCCCCCTCGAGCAGCGAATATGAGGAGTGCACATGCAGATGCACGAAGCCGATATCGTGAAGAACGCGCGCCATAGGACCCAACTCGGAAACTGCACTTGGTACGGCGCGTATTGTGGCACGATTCTCCTCACCCAAACCTTGCCGAGGACGTCGTTCCTGTGAATCAAGCCTCAGGCCATGGGCGCGAGGGCCAGGGCCCACAGGGCGATGGCGGAACCGAACATGGCCAGGGATGCGATTTCGGCTGCCGTTTCGAGAATGGTGCGAAGCATGATGTCCTCCGTGTTCCTGATAGGTTCATCATTGTTCGGTGTATGTTCTGTGTAAAGCCGTGGATATTGCTCCCCTGCCGGGTGAGTCAATGGAGTCTTAACGTGACGGAACGTGAGCCGAGGGCGGGTTGCGGGTAAGCCAACGATCCTCACCACGCCGACGCACAACGCAGATCTCGGTGCCGTGGACAATGGAGCATGCTCGGCGCCTCTCCGACGGATTTCGGGTGAGCGGGAGGCGCCGCGCTGCTCTTCCCCTGTGGATCACAGAAGTTCGCGGGAGGCGCTATCCGGCCCTCTCCCCGACGGATCTCAGGTGTTCCTGAGATGCGCTCCCATCAAACGCAAGTCGGGAACACCCGACTTGCGGTGGGAGAGAGTTGGAGAGGTGGGGGTGAGCGCTACGTTCTGAGAGTCCTGCGCCGACACCCCCACCCTCACCCTCCCCACAAGGGGGAGGGAAACAGGGCGCAGCACGTCGCTATCGTGCGCAACCTCTCCGCCGCGCATCTCCCTCTCCCATGGGGAGAGGGGCAGGGGTGAGGGGCGTGCCCTCTCCGGAGACGCCGCAACCCTCACCCGGTGCTCCGCACCGACCTGTCCCACCCGGGAGAGGTAAAAGGCGGCGCCGTATGTTCTTCTTTCGTTCTTGACAGGCTGGTCAAGCTAAGCTATATCCTTACACATCTGCTCCCGCCGAGGGGCGCGCTCGCGAGGCGTCGCCGAATGCGGGGAGCGGAACGGTCCTGCGGCAGTCTCTTACGCACGAGACTGGGCAGGTGGCCCCGGCACAGCCGGAGGTCCGGGCTGGCCCGGCGCCGCTCGCGTCCCTGAACGCGACGCCGCGTCCGGGCAGTACGTGGACCTCTCGCGGCCGGTCCGCCGAAACAAACCGTGCGCGCTGACGCTTCGGCTCACCGCATTTCACCTCATCCCAACAGAGCCGGAGCGATCCTCTCGTCCCCCTCGATCCTGCTGTCTCCTCCGGGCCTCACCGCCCGGAGGACGAAGCGGCGTGCCGTCATGGCGCCATCGCCGCCTCGTGCCCGCCCCTGGTCATTCCGGGGCCGTGCCGCAGAGCCCGACCCGAAGGGCCACGCAAAGCGGGGAAACCCATAAACACCAGCGTGTCAGGATGAAGGAGTGCGGCGGCCGCTACGGCAATTGCACGATCAGCCCGTCGCGGATGGTCACGCGGCGGTCCATGCGGGCGGCGAGGTCGAGATTGTGGGTGGCGATGAGGGCGGCGAGTTTGGAGGCGCGCACGATGGACACGAGGGTCTGGAAGACCCTGTCCGCCGTGTTCGGGTCGAGATTGCCGGTCGGCTCGTCGGCAAGGAGCAGGCGCGGTGCGTTGGCGACCGCGCGGGCAATGGCGACCCGCTGCTGCTCGCCGCCGGACAATTCGCCCGGCCGGTTGTCGAGGCGCTTGCCGAGGCCGAGGAACGTCAGGATCTGCGTGGCCCGCTCCTGCGCCTCCCCTTTCGTCATGCCGCGGATGAGCTGTGGCAGCACCACGTTCTCCAGAGCCGAGAATTCCGGCAGCAGGTGGTGGAACTGATAGACGAAGCCCAGCTCCTCCCGCCGCACTCGCGTGCGCTCCGCATCGTTCATGGCGGCGGTCGGCCGGCCTCCGACAAAGACCTCGCCCCCATCCGGCTTCTCCAGAAGGCCGGCCACATGCAGAAGTGTCGACTTGCCGGTTCCCGACGGGGCGATGAGCGCCACGATCTCGCCCGGCCAGATCGCCAGGTCCGCCCCGCGCAGCACCTCGAGAAACCCCTCCCCTTGCGGGTAGCGGCGCTGCACCTGGGACAGGTAGAGGGCAGGTTTGGTCTGACCGGACGACATGGATTATCCGTAGCGCAACGCCTCGACCGGATCGAGCTTCGCGGCGCGCCAGGAGGGATAGAGGGTGGCGAGAAGGGACAGAACCATCGCCATGACCAGGATGGTGATGACCTCCGTCGGGTTTACGTCGGCCGGGAGGCGGCTGAGGAAATAGAGCTCCGCCGGAAACAGGTTCGTGTTGGTGAGATAGGAGATGAAATTCCGGATGCTCTCCACATTGAGCGCCAGAACAAGGCCGAGGCCGAAGCCCGCAATGGTACCGACGATGCCGATGGAGGCGCCCGTGATGAGGAATACCCGCATCACCGCACCTCGCGTCGCGCCCATGGTTCGCAGGATCGCGATGTCGCTCGACTTGTCCTTCACGAGCATGATGAGGCCCGAGATGATGTTGAGCGCGGCCACAAGAACGATGAGGGTGAGGATGAGGAACATCACGTTCCGCTCCACCTCCAGGGCTCCGAAGAAGGTGCGGTTGCGCTGTCGCCAGTCGGTCATCAGGATCGGCCGGGCGGCCGCCTCCTCGATGGCGGCCCGTGCCTCGTCGACCCGGTCGGCATTGTCGAGATAGACCTCGATCAGCTGCACGTCGTTCGGCCGGTTGAAATAGCTCTGCGCTTCATTGAGCGGCATGTAGACGAAACTCGAGTCGAATTCTGACATGCCGATCTCGAACACGGCCTTGACCGGATAGGCCTTGATCCGCGGAGCCGTTCCGAACGGTGTCGAAGCACCTCGTGGGGTGATGAGGGTCAGCGAGTCTCCGGCCTGGATCGAGAGCGCCTCCGCGAGCCTGCGCCCGATGGCGACGCCGCCGTCCTGGTCGAAATTCTCGAGCGTCCCTTGGCGGAGGTTGTCGGCGATGTGCGAGATGTTGCGCAGGTCCTCACCGCGGATGCCGCGCACCAGGACGCCGCTGCCGCCATATTGCGAGGAGCCGAAGGCCTGCCCCTCGATGATCGGCAGCGCCCGCTTCACGCCGGGCACCGCCGCGATGCGCCGCGTGACCTCCTCGTAATCGGTCAGCGGCGTCTCGATGGGCGCGACGAAGATATGGCCGTTGATGCCGACGATCTTGTCGAGGAGCTCCTTGCGGAACCCGTTCATCACCGACAGCACGACGATGAGCGTCGCGACGCCGAGCATGATGCCGAGAAACGAGAAGCCCGCGATGACCGAGACGAAACCTTCCCGCCGCCGTGTGCGCAGATAGCGCACGGCAAGCATCCACTCGAAGAGGGAAAACGGCTTCGTCCCGGTTTGCGCTGCCTTGGCCATACGCTCTTACGAACGGTTGCCGAGTCGGGCGATCACGCTGTCGAGGGGAAGCAGCTCACGCTCGCCCGTCGAGCGGCGCTTCAGCTCCACCTTGCCGTCTGCCAGCCCCTTCGGCCCGATCACGACCTGCCACGGAATGCCGATGAGGTCGGCGGTTGCGAACTTGCCGCCGGGACGCTCGTCCCTGTCGTCGTAGAGCACGTCGTATCCGGCCGCCGTCAGCTGGCGGTAGAGGGTGTCGCAGGCCTCGTCCGTGGCCGCATCCCCGGTCTTCAGGTTGAGGAGGGCCACGTCATAGGGCGCCACCGATTCCGGCCAGATGATGCCGTTCTCGTCGTGACTCGCCTCGATGATGGCCGCGATGAGCCGGCTCGGACCGATGCCGTAGGAGCCCATATGGACCTCGTGCTCCTGGCCGTCGGGTCCCATCACCTTCGCGCCCATGGGGGCCGAATACTTGGTGCCGAAATAGAAGATATGTCCGACCTCGATGCCGCGGGCGGACATCTGCTTGTCCGCCGGCACCGCCTCGAACCCGGCCGCATCGTGCATCTCGGATGTAGCCGCATAAAGGGAGGTCCACTTGTCGACCGTGCTCTGAAGGCCGGCGACATTGTCGAAATCCGTCGTCTCGGGCGGGATGGGGAAGTCGAGATAATCCGCGTGGCAGAACACCTCGCTCTCGCCCGTCGAGGCCAGGATGATGAATTCATGGCTCAGATCGCCGCCGATGGGGCCTGTATCGGCCCGCATGGGGATCGCTTTCAGACCGAGGCGGGCGAAGGTGCGCAGGTAGGCCACGAACATCTTGTTGTAGGAATGGCGGGCCCCTGCCTGGTCCAGGTCGAACGAATAGGCGTCCTTCATCAGGAATTCGCGGGAGCGCATGACGCCGAAGCGCGGGCGCACCTCGTCCCGGAACTTCCACTGGATGTGGTAGAGGTTGAGCGGCAGGTCCTTGTAGGAGCGCACATAGGCCCGGAAGATCTCGGTGATCATCTCCTCGTTGGTGGGGCCGAAGAGCATCTCGCGGTCATGCCGGTCCTGGATGCGCAGCATCTCCTTGCCGTACGCGTCGTAGCGCCCGGATTCCCGCCAGAGATCGGCCGACTGGATGGTCGGCATCAGGAGCTCGATGGCGCCGGACCGGTTCTGCTCTTCCCGGATGATGGCATTGACCTTGTTCAGCACCCGCAGCCCAAGTGGCAACCAGGCATAGATCCCGGCGGCCTCCTGCCGGATCAGGCCGGCGCGCAGCATGAGGCGGTGGGACACGATTTCCGCCTCTTTCGGCGTCTCGCGGAGGGTGGGCAGGAAGTAGCGGCTCAAACGCATGGAACGCCTTCAGGATCGCTCGGACAGAGGGGTGGACAAAGGGACGACTCGTTTCAAGCACACAACACAGCCCCCCAGTAAAAGACAAGCTGTCTTCGCCCGAGAGGAGGTTCTGCACCTTCCCTTATACGAAAGAGTAATGGGAATTGTGCCGAAAATTGCATCAGCCCCTGCTAAAAAAGGTGACATCCGTTAAACGGGCCCGTATAAAGCAAACGCTAACGTCTTTACCTGTCACAGGTCAGAGGTTGCGGTCCGAGTTTCGGGAGGAACAAGATCCCCGCGCGCCACAACAGGCGACGGCAATAGAAGGCCAGGGATTAACAATTGCCAAAGGCAGTTCAAGCAAGGCGAAAGCCTTGCTTTTTTCTTGCCTGGTCGGAATTTGTCTTTGGGATTACAGGCCGGAGAGCGGCAAAGCGCCGGCCACGAAGACAAGGACCACGGACGCAACAAGGGTCGTCCACAAGGCTTTTTCACGCAAGGCTGGCGCTGCGGGCGCTCCAGGCTCGCTGCCCTTGATCACCTCCCCGGCCTCCACCTGACTGCGCACCCCGAAAGGCAGGACGGCGAAGAGCAGCGTCCACCAGATGATGAAGTACAGGGCGGTACCGCCCGAAATCCTGAGCCCGAACGCTGCGACGACCGCCGCAATGGCCAGGGCCGAGATGGCCACGACCGCCGCCAAAGTGCTCCAGAAGGACGTCGAAAGAAACTTAACCGTACGAATCAATGCCTTGGCCTCACGCTTGCTCAAGTTCCACGAGCGTCCCCAGGAAATCCTTGGGATGCAGGAACAGGACCGGTTTCCCATGGGCGCCGATCTTCGGCTCGCCGGAGCCGAGCACCCTTGCGCCGTTCCGTACCAGTTGATCCCGCGCCGCTCCAATGTCGTCCACCTCATAGCAGACGTGGTGGATGCCTCCATCCGGGCTCCGCTCCAGGAACTTGGAGATAGGAGAATCCGGCCCGAGAGGCTCGAGCAGCTCGATCTTGGTATTGGGGAGCGAGACGAAGACCACCGTGACCCCATGCTCCGGAAGAGCCTCGGGGGACGAGACCTCGGCGCCGAGGGTCGTGCGGTAGACTTCGGACGCGGCCGCTAGATCCCGCACCGCAATGGCCACGTGATTGAGACGGCCGATCATCCTGCTCCTCCTCGAAACGTACCCCTCATACCTCAACGACGAGGATATGGCAGGCGGGCTTCTTGCCCCAGGCCTCGTTGACGGCTGCCCGTACGCCCCGGTGGACGGCGGTCTCGACCGCCTCCGGATCGCGGCGCCGCCCCTTCGGCATTCCGTTCAGCACGTCTCCGACCGTGTCGGCAATGAGGTCCAGCATATTCTCGCCCTGGCGGTTCTTTTCGGGAAGGCCCATGGCGTCGACGATCGGGTCCCCGGCCAGCTCGCCCTTGCTGTCGATGGCGATGGCGACCGTGACTATGCCCGCAAAGGCGAGCTTCCGCCGCTCCGGCAAGGCCCTCTCGCCCGCCCCGATCACGATATTGCCGTCCTTGTAGAGCCGGCCCGCGGGAATCTTGTCGATGACCTCGGCCGGCCCCGGCGCCAGGCGGACCAAGGTGCCGTTGCGGGCCTGGACCACCTCCTTGACGCCCTGGGCACGGGCGAATTTCGCATGCTCGCTCAGGTGCATCGCCTCCCCGTGAGCCGGGATGGCGATCTGCGGATGGATCCAGCGATACATCTGGGCAAGTTCACCGCGCCGGGGATGTCCGGAGACATGCACCAGCTCCGTACGATCCGTAATGATCTCGATGCCCTGGTCCACGAGGCTGTTGATGATGGCTCCGATATCTTTCTCGTTCCCGGGAATCGCCCTGGACGAGAAGATCACCCGGTCCCCGGCCGAGAGAGCGATGTCCGGATGCTCGTCCTGCGCGATGCGGGCGAGCGCGGCACGGGGCTCGCCCTGCGATCCGGTGAGGAGTGCAACCACCTTGTCTCGCGGCAGGTATCCGAAGGTGTCCGCCTTGCGGAACTCCGGCAGCCCATCGAGATAGCCGCATTCCGTCGCGACATCGATAACGCGATCCATCGCACGGCCGACGACGACCACCTCGCGCCCGCACTCCCGGGCCGCCTCGGCGACGGAGCGGATGCGCGCCACATTCGACGCGAAGGTCGTGATCGCGACCCGGTGGGGCGCGTCCTTGATGAGCTCTGCGAGGTTCTTCGCAACATCCGCCTCGCTCGGGCTCTCGCCCTCGCGCACCACATTGGTGGAATCGCAGATGAGCGCGAGCACCCCTTCGTCTCCGAGGGCACGGAACGTCTCCTCGGACGTGAGGCTCCCGAGATAGGGCGTAGGATCGAGCTTCCAGTCGCCCGTATGGACCACGAGGCCCAGAGGCGTGCGGATCGCGAGCGCATTCGATTCCGGGATCGAATGCGCCACTGGGACGTACTCGATATCGAAAGGCCCGGCTTTAATGCGCTGCCCGGGTGCGATTTCCTTAAGTTCGATCTTCGGTGCGCCCGGCTCCGAAAGACGACGGGTCTCCAGCAGGCCGGCCGCGAAACGCGTCACATAGACGGGCGCGCGTAGGCGCGGCCACATCTCGACGAGCGCGCCAATATGGTCCTCATGGGCATGGGTGATGAAGATGCCGAGGAGGTTGTGTCGCTCCTCCTCGATAAAGCGCAGATCCGGATAGACGAGATCGATCCCCGGGAGATGCTCCTCGCCGCCGAAGCCCATGCCGCAATCGACGAGGATCCACTGGCGATCGAGTTCCGGGCCGAATCCATAGAGGGCAGCATTCATCCCGATCTCGCCCAAGCCTCCGAGGGGCAAGAAAACCAGTTCGTCATTCGAGGAAGCCATTGATCAGGACCTTGTCGTGCCCGTTACGGGCTTGTGTATATCGCGCTGCAAATGAGGAAAATAAAGATCGCCTGCATCGATCAGTTCCGTCCCGGACGCGGTTCGCAGACGGAGACGGCCCCCGGAATCGAGGCCTTCGAAGAGCCCTTCCTTCGTCCCGGAGGGCAACCGGAGCCGGACCTCCTGCCCGATGCCCGCAGCACGTTCGAGCCAGAGGCGGCGGATCGGCCCGAAGGGATCGGACGGGCTCAGCCGTGCGGCGCCCTGCCAGGCCGAAAGGGTGCGGGCAAAAGCGTCCGCAAGGGCAGCAAATACATCCTCCCGGTTCAAACTCGGCTTCAGCGCCTGCAGGGCGACGGCCGGATAAGGCGTGCCCTCAGGCGCAAAGGCCACATTCACGCCGAAGCCGATGACGATAGCCAGAGCCTGGCCGATGCGGTGCCCTTCAAGCAGCAGACCCGAGACTTTGGCACCGTCGAGGAGCAGATCGTTCGGCCATTTCAGCGCAAGACGTGGATGCCCGATGCCCGTTACGGCCTCGACGGCCTCGTGCAGGGCGAGGCCCGCCACGAAGCCGAGTTGCGGCGCAAGGGCGGCCGCGCAAGGCTCCATTAGTAGGAGGCTTGCATAGAGGTTGCCGGGCGGCGAGGACCATTTCCGTCCATGCCGCCCCCTCCCCGCCAGCTGCTCGGCCGCGACGATCCAGAGCTTTCCCTGATCGCCGCGCCGGGTGGCTTCGAGCACATCGTCGTTCGTCGAACCCGTCGCTTCGAGCGAGATAAGCCTGTAGCCGGCGTTCTCGGTCTCGCGCGAAAGGTGCACGTCAGAACAGGGACCGCGCAGCGGCGGCCGCGGCTGCGTTCAGAGGCGCCGGAACCAACACGTACAGCACCACGAAGACGCTGGAGAGGCCCAGGACGAGCCTCACGCCCGCCGGCATGACGTCGAAGCGCTCGCCGGCCTCATCGAAATACATGACCTTGACGATCCGAAGGTAGTAGTAAGCCCCGACGACGCTCGTGACCACGCCGATGATGGCGAGCGCCACGAGGTGTGCGTTGATGGCCGCGTTGAAGACCGCGAACTTCGCGAAGAACCCGGCCAGCGGCGGAATGCCCGCGAGGGAGAACATCATCATCGCCAGGCAGAAGGCCAGGACCGGGTGCGTGCGGGCAATGCCCGAGAGATCCTCGATCTGCTCGAACATCACATTGCCACGGCGCAGGCCCAAGATGACCGCGAAGGTGCCGAGCGTCATGGCAAGATAAATTGCCATGTAGATGACGACGCCCTGAATGCCCTCAGGCGTCCCGGCCGCGAGACCGATCAGCGCGTAGCCCACATTGGCGATGGACGAATAGGCCATCAGCCGCTTCAGGTTACGCTGCCCGATGGCCGCAAAGGAGCCCAGCGCCATCGACGCGATGGAGATGAAGACGATGATCTGCTGCCACTGGTCCAGGATGCCTGGGAACGCATCGATGAAGACACGGACCGCCATGGCCATGCCGGCCATCTTGGGCGCGGCCGAGAAGAAGGCCGTCACGGGTGTGGGCGAGCCCTCATAGACGTCAGGCGTCCACATATGGAACGGCACGGCCGAAATCTTGAACGCGATGCCGGCCGCCACGAAGACGAGGCCGAAGATGAGGCCGCTGCTGACCTCGCCATGGAGCGAGCCAGCAATGGTCGGGAACGAGACCGTTCCGGTGAAGCCGTAGACCAGCGAGGCACCGTAGAGCAGCATGCCGGACGAGAGCGCGCCCAGAACGAAGTACTTCAGACCGGCCTCCGTCGAGCGGACATTGTCCCGGTCGAAGGCAGCGATCACGTAGGACGACAGGCTGAGCAGCTCAAGGCCGAGATAGAGCGCAATCAGGTCGTTCGCCGAGATCACCATCAGCATGCCGATGGTCGAGAGGACGATCAGGATCGGGTACTCGAAGCGCGCAATCCCCTCCCGCCGCATGTAGTCCATGGACAGGATCACCCCGCCCGCGGACGCGATGAGGGTCAGCGCCTTCATGAACTTCGCGAAGGAATCCACCACGAACGAGCCGCTCATGGTCTCCGTGTGGACGGAGGGCAGCATCAGCACCGCGACGAAGGCCAGGGCCAGCAGCACCAGGGCGATGACGTTCATGGCATCGGTCGAGCGCTCGCCCCGGAAGGCACCGAACAGGACCAGAACCAAGGCACCGGCTGCCAGAATGATCTCCGGCAGCGCAGGTCCAAGGGCGGGGAAGGCGAGGACGGTATTCATCGTAACCTCAGTGTGCGAAGGCAGCGGCCGTTTTCACGGTTTCGAGAGCGGCCTGATAGCCCTGCATGAGAGCGTTCGTCGGCGCCGCGAAGGTGTCGAGGATCGGGCCGGGCTGCACGCCGTAATAGATGACGAGCAGGACCAGCGGGATCAGGGTGAGCATCTCGCGGCCGCTCAGATCCGTCATGGACTGGAGCGACGGCTTGGTCAGCGCCCCGTAGACCACGCGGCGATAGAGCCAGAGCGCGTAGCACGCCGAGAAGATGACGCCCGAGGCGGCGAACAGGGCCACCCAGGTATTCGACCGGAAGGCGCCGATGATCGTCAGGAACTCGCCCACGAAGCCGGAAGTGCCGGGCAGCCCCACATTGGCCATGGTGAAGATCAGGAAGACCACCGCGTAGACCGGCATGCGCGATACGAGGCCGCCATAGGCGGAAATCTCGCGGGTATGCAGGCGGTCATAGACCACGCCGACGCAGAGGAAGAGCGCGCCCGAGACCAGGCCGTGGGAGATCATCTGGAACATGGCGCCCTGGATGCCCTGGGGGTTCATGCTGAACAGGCCCATGGTCACGAAGCCCATATGCGCCACGGACGAATAGGCGATGAGCTTCTTCATGTCCTCCTGCACCATCGCGACGAGCGAGGTGTAGATGATGGCCACCACAGAGAGCGAATAGACCAGCGGAGCGAAGTAGGTCGACGCGTCCGGGAACATGGGCAGCGACACCCGGATGAAACCGTAGCCGCCCATCTTCAGGAGGATCGCGGCCAGGATCACCGATCCAGCCGTCGGCGCTTCCACGTGCGCGTCAGGGAGCCAGGTATGGACCGGCCACATGGGCATCTTCACCGCGAAGGACGCGAAGAAGGCGAGCCACAGCCAGGTCTGGAGGTTCGCGGCGAACTTGAACTTCAGCAGTGTCGGGATGTCCGTGGTGCCGGCAGCCCAGTACATGGCCATGATGGCCAGCAGCATCAGCACGGAGCCGAGGAGCGTGTAGAGGAAGAACTTGAAGCTCGCATAGATGCGCCGCTTGCCGCCCCAGATGCCGATGATGAGGAACATCGGAATGAGGCCCGCCTCGAAGAACAGGTAGAACAGGACAAGGTCCAGCGCCGCAAAGACGCCGATCATCGTCATTTCGAGGACCAGGAAGGCGACGAAATATTCCTTCACCCGATGGGTGATCGATTCCCAGGATGCCACGATGCAGAACGGCATCAGGAAGGTCGTCAGCAGGATGAACGGCATCGAGAAGCCGTCCACGCCCAGCTTGAACCGGATCGTGTCAGTCATCCACACATGGCTCTCGACGAGCTGGAATGCGGATGACGTCGAGTCGAACCGGCTCCAGGCGACCAGAGACAGAATGAACGTCAGGACAGTCGTCGCCAGCGCGATCCAGCGCGCATTGCTGCGCGCCGCCTCGCTGTCGCCCCTCAGGGTGAGGATGAAGGCCGCCCCGACGAGGGGAAGGACGAGAAGTCCGGAGAGGATGCCGAACCCGAGCATTAATGCGTTCCCCTGAAGAGATAGAAGGACACGAGGACGGCGACGCCGATCAGCATCACGAAGGCATAGTGGTACACGTAGCCGGTCTGGATACGGATCGCGCCGCGCGTGATGTCGAGGACGCGGGCCGAGACACCATCCGGGCCGAGGCCGTCGATGATACGCTGGTCGCCTGTGCGCCACAGGATGCGGCCGAGTCGGATCGCCGGGCGGACGAAGATCGCGTCATAGATCTCGTCGAAGTACCACTTGTTGAGCAGGAAGCGGTAAAGGATCGGGTGATCGGTCGCGAGCTGCACCGGGACCTTGGTGTCGACGATGTACATGTACACCGCGAGCACGAAGCCGAGGATCATCATGACGGTCGGGAGCAGCGGCACCCAGCCAGGGATATGATGCATCTCCTCGAGGATATGGTTATCGGGCCGGGTGAAGAGCGCACCCTTCCAGAAGGCCTCATAGCCGTGACCGAGGAAGGCATCGTGGAAGACGACACCGGCCACTAGGGCACCGAGAGCGAGGACCGCCAGGGGCACCAGCATCACAAGCGGGCTCTCATGGGGCCGATGCGCGCCATGGCCATTATGCTCGTGGTCCGCATGGGAGGCGGCCTCCACGTCATGGCCGCTTGCATCATGCTCCACGCCCTCGTGAGCGCTCGCATGCTGGTGATGCGGGTCGGCCCAGCGGGCGCCGCCCTCGAAGGTCATGAAGAACAGGCGCCAGGAGTAGAAGGACGTCATGAAGGCCGCGATCACGGTCGCCAGGAAGGCGAAGTTACCGGCCGAGGAATGCGAGGCGAAAGCTGCCTCGATGATCGCATCCTTGGAATAATAGCCGGCCGTGAACGGGAATCCGGTCAGCGCCAGGGTCCCGATCGCCATCATGGCGGTCGTGAAGGGAATGTAGCGCCGCAGGCCGCCCATGCTGCGGATGTCCTGCTCGTGGTGCATCGCATGGATGACCGAGCCGGCACCGAGGAACAGCAGGGCCTTGAAGAAGGCGTGCGTGAAGAGGTGGAAAACACCAGCCCCATAGGCGCCGACCCCGAGGGCGACGAACATATAGCCTAGCTGCGAGCAGGTCGAATAGGCGATGACCCGCTTGATGTCGTTCTGGACGAGGCCAACGGTCGCGGCAAAGAAGGCCGTGATGGCGCCGATGACGGTGACGACCGTGAGCGCGGCGGGCGCATATTCGAAGATCGGCGACAGGCGCGCGACCATGAACACGCCGGCCGTCACCATGGTGGCCGCATGGATGAGGGCGGAGACCGGGGTCGGGCCCTCCATGGCGTCCGGGAGCCAGGTGTGCAGCAGGAACTGCGCGGACTTGCCCATGGCGCCCATGAAGAGCAGCAGACAGGTGATCGTCAGGGCGTTCCAGTCCATGCCGAGGAAGTGGAAACGGTTCTCGGCGAAATCCGCCACCCGCGGGAAGATCTGGTCGAACGCGATGCTGTTGAACAGCACGAAGACCAAGCAGATGCCAAGGATGAAGCCGAAATCGCCGACGCGGTTGACGATGAAGGCCTTCATGGCGGCCGAGTTGGCCGATTCCTTATGATACCAGAAGCCGATCAGCAGGTAGCTCGCGAGACCCACGCCTTCCCAGCCGAAGAACATCTGCGCCAAGTTGTCGGAGGTCACCAGCATGAGCATGGCGAAGGTAAAGAGCGACAAGTAGGCGAAGAAGCGCGGACGGTGCGGATCCTCGTGCATGTAGCCAATGGAATAGAGGTGCACGAGGGCCGAAACCGTGTTCACCACCACCAGCATCACGGCCGTGAGCGTGTCGATGCGGAAGGACCAGTCCACGTTCAGGTCGCCGACGGTCATCCACTGGGCGACCGGGACGCGGGTCGCGCCATCGCCGAACCCGACCTGGATGAAGGCAACCCAGGAAAGTGCAGCGACCACCACAAGCAGGGCCGTGGTGATGATCTCGCTGGGACGCGGCCCGATGATCCGGCCGAATAGGCCCGCAATGAGGAAGCCGACGAGCGGCAGGAAGACGATTGCTTGATACATGATCGATCCGCTCGGGCTTAGCCCTTCATCATATTGACGTCTTCAACCGCGATGGAGCCGCGGTTGCGGAAGAACACCACCAGAATGGCGAGGCCGATGGCTGCCTCCGCCGCCGCAACCGTGAGGATCAGCAGGGCGAAGACCTGGCCGACGATGTCGTTCAGGTGTGTGGAGAACGCCACCATGTTGATGTTCACGGCGAGCAGGATCAGCTCGATCGACATCAGGATGACGATCACGTTCTTCCGGTTGATGAAAATCCCGAACACGCCAAGCGTGAAGAGCACGGCGCCGACGGTGAGATAATGTCCGAGTCCGATGGCCATCGCATGCCCTCCTTAGAGGCCCTGGCGGAAGGGAACCTTCCGCAGTTGCACGGCTTCCTCCTGGGTCCGGGCATTCTGCCGGGAAATGTCCTGGCGCCGCACGCCGACGCGCTCACGCAGCGTCAGCACGATGGCGCCGATCATGGCCACCAGCAGGATCAGACCTGCGGCCTGGAAGAAGTAGAAGTAGCGGGTGTAGAGAACGTGGCCGAGGGCCTCCGTATTGGTCATGACCTCCGGCGACGGGATCGGCACGGCAGCGGTGCGGACCAGGTTCGGATCGACCACATAGGCGCCGATGACGAGGATCAGCTCAAGCAGGAAGACGACCCCGATCAGCGCCCCGACCGGCAGGTATTGCAGGAAGCCCTGGCGCAGCTCGGCGAAGTCCACGTCGAGCATCATGACCACGAAGAGGAAGAGCACGGCCACGGCGCCCACATAGACGATGACCAGGATCATCGCCAGGAACTCGGCCCCCATCAGCAGGAACAGCCCCGCCGCGTTGACGAAGGCCAGGATGAGGAACAGCACCGATTGCACGGGATTGCGCGACGCGATCACCATGAATCCCGACGCGACCGTGATGGTCGCAAAGAGGTAAAAGAAGGCGGCAGTGACCGTCATGCTTCAAGCTTAAGCCGCGTCGCCGCGGCCCCTTCCCAAGGTGGCGCCGGTGGTTCCGGCGGCCCGTCTATAATGCGCGAATCCGGAGGGAACAACCCGCCGGACCTGTTTGCCCCCTGCCCTCTCCGGGCAGCGGACGATTACCGATAAGGGGCGTTCTTCGCGATGTTCCGCGCGATCTCACGCTCCCAGCGCTCCCCGTTCGCGAGAAGCTTGGCCTTGTCGTAGTAAAGCTCCTCGCGGGTCTCCACGGAGAACTCGAAATTCGGCCCCTCCACGATGGCGTCCACCGGGCAGGCCTCCTGGCACATGCCGCAATAGATGCACTTCACCATGTCGATGTCGTAGCGGGTCGTGCGGCGGGTGCCGTCGTTCCGGCGCGGACCGGCTTCGATGGTGATGGCCTGAGCGGGGCAGATCGCCTCGCAGAGCTTGCACGCGATGCAGCGCTCTTCCCCGTTGGGGTAGCGGCGCAGGGCATGCTCGCCCCGGAAGCGGGGCCCGCGGTGGCCCATCTCGAACGGATAGTTGATCGTCGCCTTGGGCTTGAAGAAGTACTTCATGGTCAGCACGAAGCCGGCCACGAACTCCTTCAGGAGGAGCGACTTAGCGACCTGATCGAGCTTCATGAGCCGATCTCCTTCACGTTACCGCATGCCCGGCGCGGAGCCGGTCAGCATCAGGACGCCGGCCACGATGACGACCATGGCGAGCGAGAGAGGGAGGAAAACCTTCCAGCCGAGGCGCATCAGCTGGTCGTACCGGTAGCGCGGCACCAGGGCCTTCACCATCGCGATGAGGAAGAACAGGAAGCTCGCCTTGAGCACGAACCAGATCACGCCCGGGACCCAGGTGAAGGGCGCGAACGGGATCGGCGAGAGCCAGCCGCCGAGGAACAGGATCGTGCCGAGCGCGCACATGGTCATGATGGCCACGTATTCGCCGAGCATGAACAGCAGGTACGGGGTCGAGGAATACTCGACCATATAGCCGGCCACGAGCTCCGATTCCGCCTCCGGCAGGTCGAAGGGCGGGCGGTTCGTCTCGGCCATGGCCGAGATGAAGAACACCACGAACATCGGGAAGAGCGGCAGCCAGTACCAGCCCAGGATGCCGAGGCTCGAATTCTGCGCCTCCACGATCTTGGAGAGGTTCAGGGTGCCGGCGCACATGAGCACCGTGACGATCACGAAGCCGATGGAGACTTCGTAGGACACCATCTGGGCCGCCGAGCGCAGGGCGCCGAGGAACGGGTATTTTGAGTTCGAAGCCCAGCCGCCCATGATGACGCCGTAGACGCCGAGCGACGAGATCGCAAAGATATAAAGAATACCGACATTGATGTCGGCAATGGCCCAGCCGGCATTCAGCGGGATCACGGCCCAGGCCGCGAGGGCCAGGGTGCACATGACCAACGGGGCGAGCAGGAACATGCCCTTGTTGGCGGGCGCCGGGATCACCGGTTCCTTGAGGACGAACTTCAGAAGGTCGGCGAAGGATTGCAGCAGGCCCCAGGGACCGACCACGTTCGGGCCGCGGCGCAGCTGCACGGCCGCCCAGACCTTGCGGTCGGCCAGAAGCGCATAGGCAATAAAGATCAGCAGCGCGACCAGCATGAGCAGGCTCTTGCCCAGCATGATCGCAACCGCGAGGAGCATGTCGGAGGTTTCCATGGTCCTGTTCCTTACTCGGCCGCCTCGAGCCGGCGCTCATGGGCGAGCGCCGAGCACTCCGCCATGACTCCGGACGCCCGGGCGATCGGGTTCGTCAGATAGAAGTCCTTGATCGGGCTCACGAAAGGCTCGCGACCGGGCGTTCCGCCTAGCCCCGCCAGGGCCTGCACCGCTGCGCCCACATCCGCCGGAGCGATCCGGTCGATGGCGGCGAAATGCGGATGGGCCTCGTAGAGCTTGGCGCGCAGGGCGTTGAGCGAGTCGAAGGGCAGACGGTGGCCGAGCACGTCCGAGAGGGCGCGCAGGATCGCCCAGTCCTCGCGGGCTTCGCCCGGCGCGAAGGCGGCTCGGTTGGCCATCTGCACCCGGCCTTCCGTGTTCACGTAGGTGCCGGACTTCTCCGTATAGGTCGCAGCCGGCAGGATCACGTCGGCCCGGTGGGCGCCACGGTCGCCATGGGTCCCCTGGTAGATCACGAAGGCGCCCGGCGCGACGGCGATCTCGTCGGCCCCGAGGTTGAAGAGGACGTCCACGCCGCCCTGCGCCATCTGCTGGGCCGTGAGGCCGCCCTGCCCCGGCACGAAGCCGAGATCGAGGGCGCCGACCCGGGCGGCTGCCGTATGCAGCACCGAGAAGCCGTTCCAGCCCTCCTTCACGGCGCCGTAGGTCTGAGCCACCTGAGCCGCAAGGGACAGAACCGCGAGGCCGTCCGGACGGGCAAGCGCCCCCTGCCCCACGATGACGAGCGGCCGCTCGGCCCCCTTGAGTGCCTCTGCGAAGCTGTGGCGGCCCGAGAGGATCTCCGCGAGGGTATCGGGCCCAGCGCCGAGATAGGTGTAGGGATAGGTAAGATCGACCTCCTCGCCTACGAGGGCGATCGGCGGCGGCGCAACGCGCCAGCGCTTGCGGACTCGCACGTTGACGAGCGACGCTTCGATGCGCGGGTTGGAGCCTACGATGAGGATCGCGTCGGCATCCTCGATGCCCGCGATGGTCGCGTTGAACAGATAGGAGGCGCGCCCATAGGCCGGGGACAGCACGGTGCCGTCCTGACGCGAGTCGATGTTCGCGACGCCGAGGCTGTCCATGAGCAGCTTGAGCGCGAAGGTCTCCTCGACCGCCGCGAGATCGCCCACGACGGCGCCGATCCGCTTCGGATCCGTTCCCTTGAGCTTTGCGGCGATAGCCCCGAAGGCCTCCTGCCAGGAGGCCGGGCGGAGCCGGCCGTCCACCCGCACGAAGGGACGGTCGAGGCGTTGCAGGCGCAGGCCGTCCACGACGTGGCGGGCCTTGTCGGTGATCCACTCCTCGTTCACGTCCTCGTTCACGCGCGGCAGGATGCGCATGACCTCACGGCCACGGGAATCGACCCGGATGGAGGAGCCGACCGCATCCATCACGTCGATGGAATCGGTCTTGGAGAGCTCCCACGGACGGTAATGGAACGCCTCGGGCTTATGGGTGAGCGCGCCGACCGGGCAGAGATCCGCCACGTTCGACTGCAGCTCCGAGCCGAGCGCCCGCTCGAGATAGCTCGTGATCTCCATGTCCTCGCCGCGCCAGATGGCGCCGAGGTCCGGCACACCCGCCACTTCGGTGGTGAAGCGGATGCACCGGGTGCAGTGGATGCACCGGTTCATGGAGGTCTTGACCAGCGGGCCGAGATACTTGTCGGGCACCGCGCGCTTGTTCTCGTGGTAGCGGCTAGTGTCCACCCCATAGGCCATGGCCTGGTCCTGCAGGTCGCACTGGCCGCCCTGGTCGCAGATCGGGCAGTCGAGCGGGTGGTTGATGAGGAGAAACTCCATCACCCCTTCCCGCGCCTTCTTGACCGTCACCGACTTGGTCGAGATTTCCGGCGGCTCGCCATTGGGACCGGGCCTGCAGTCGCGCACGCCCCAGGCGCAGGAGGCCACCGGCTTCGGGGCGCCCTTCACCTCAACGAGGCACATGCGGCAATTACCGGCAATCGACAGCCGCTCATGGAAGCAGAAGCGCGGAATTTCGGCTCCCGCCGCCTCGGCCGCCTGAAGCAGGGTGTATTCCGGCGGGACGTCGACCTCGACGCCGTCAACGATGATCTTAGCCATCTTCACTCTCACTCCGCCGCAATCATGACGGGTTCGGAATGCGGGTTCGCCGCATAATCGTCGATCCGCTTCTCGATCTCGTGCCGGAAGTGGCGGATCAGGCCCTGGACCGGCCAGGCCGCTGCGTCGCCGAGCGCGCAGATGGTGTGGCCTTCGATCTGGGTCGACACTTCGAGAAGCATGTCGATCTCGCGCTTCTGGGCGCGCCCTTCGGCCATGCGGGTCAGCACGCGCCACATCCAGCCTGTGCCCTCACGGCACGGTGTGCACTGGCCGCAGCTCTCATGCTTGTAGAAATACGAGATGCGGGTGATCGCCCGGACAATGTCCGTGGACTTGTCCATCACGATCACGGCCGCCGTGCCAAGGCCGGACTTGAGATTCCGCAGCGTGTCGAAATCCATATAGGCGTCGATGATCTGATCGGCCGGCACGCAGGGGACCGAGGATCCGCCCGGGATGACCGCCAGCAGGTTGTCCCAGCCGCCGCGGATGCCGCCGCAATGGGTGTCGATCAGCTCGCGGAACGTGAGGCCCATGGCCTCCTCGACGTTGCAGGGCTTGTTCACATGCCCGGACACGCAGAAGAGCTTCGTGCCGACGTTGTTCGGGCGGCCGATGCCGGAGAACCAGGAGGCGCCGCGGCGCAGGATGGTGCCCGCGACCGCGATTGACTCCACGTTGTTCACCGTGGTCGGGCAGCCATAGAGGCCCATATTGGCCGGGAACGGGGGCTTCAGGCGCGGCATGCCCTTCTTGCCCTCGAGGCTTTCGAGAAGCGCCGTCTCTTCGCCGCAGATATAGGCGCCTGCGCCCTGGTGCACGTAGAGATCGAAGGGATAGCCGTGGATGTTGTCCTTGCCGATCAGCTTCGCCTCATAGGCTTCATCCACGGCGCGCTGGAGCGCATGCCGCTCGGCGATATACTCGCCGCGGATATAGATATAGGCCGCATGGGCGCCCATCGCGAAGGACGCGAGCAGGCAGCCCTCGACCAGCAGATGCGGATCGTTCCGCATGATCTCCCGGTCCTTGCAGGTGCCGGGCTCCGACTCGTCGGCATTGACGACGAGATAATGCGGGCGCCCGTCCGACTGCTTGGGCATGAACGACCATTTCAGGCCGGTCGGGAAGCCTGCGCCACCGCGGCCGCGCAGGCCGGACTTCTTCATCTCGTCGATGATCCAGTCGCGCCCCTTTTCCAGGAGGAACTTCGTTCCGTCCCAGGCGCCGCGCATCTTCGCGGCCTGCAGGTCCGGCGAATGGAAGCCGTAGAGATTGGTGAAAATACGGTCTTTGTCCTGAAGCATTTCAGTTCACTCCGTCAGGACTTGTTGTTCTTGTCGGCGGGCGCATCGGCAGTCGCGCGGCCTTCGCTCGGCTTGCTGGGCGTCGCCACATAGGACTTGTCGCTTTGCGGGGCAGGCTTAGCGCCATTCTCGGTCCGCGGCTCGACGGCCGTCGCCTTGGAGCCGTCCGAGCCTTCCTTGCGTTCCGAGGCGCTCACGGGAGCTTCCCCTTCCTTGGCACGCTTGGCGGGGGTATTGGCCTTCTCGGTCTCGATGACCCGTCCGGCCTCCGGCTTGGCAGGCTTGGGAGTCGACGGCGCAGACGCGGTCGCAGCAGCCGCTTCACCGGTTGTCGCGGAGGCGGCAGCCTCCTCCTCGAACCGCTTGCGCCAAGCGCCGATCTGCGACCCGTCGTAGAGATGCGGATCGGTCAGGGTCTTGACGTCGTCAAGCGGCTCCGAGGAACGGCGCCCGATCTGGGAGCCCTTCTTCACAGGACGGCCGGCAGCAAGATCGTCGAGCAGCTTCTCGAAGTTCTCAGCCGTCAGGTCCTCGTAGTAGTCATCGTTGATCTGCACCATCGGCGCGTTGCAGCAGGCGCCGAGGCATTCCACCTCGAGCCACGAGAACGTGCCGTCGGCCGATACGTGGTTCTGCTCGCCGACCCGGCTCTCCAGGACCTTCTTGATGTCGCCGGCGCCGCGCAGCACGCAGGGCGTCGTGCCGCAGAACTGGATAAAGTACTTTCCGACCGGCTCGAGGTTGAACATCGTGTAGAAGGTCGCCACCTCCATGACGCGGATCTGCGGCATGTCGAGCACTTCAGCGACCTTTTCGATGGCCTTGCGCGGAAGCCAGCCGCCCGCCTGTTCCTGGGCACGCCACAGGAGCGGGATTACCGCCGAGGCTTGGCGCCCAGGCGGGTATTTGGCGATTTGCTGCGCCACGAACTCCATGTTCTCGGACGAGAACGTGAAGCTGTCGGGCTGCATTTCCTCAGGCGCGAGCTTGCGGACGGCCATAGAACTCTTCTCCTCATCGCCATGGCCGGGCCCTGGAGCCTGCGCCATTCACGACTTGAACCTGCGATCCGCGCCAATCGCGCGGATGCCCGGCCGAAAGCCGGGCGATACCGATTTACCGATCGACCTCGCCGAACACGATGTCCAGCGAGCCCAGGATGCCCGCGACGTCGGCCAGCATGTGGCCGCGGCACATGAAATCCATGGCTTGGAGATGGGCGAAGCCCGGAGCGCGGATCTTGCAGCGATACGGCTTGTTGGTGCCGTCCGCCACGAGATAGACGCCGAACTCGCCTTTGGGAGCCTCCACGGCGGCATAGACCTCGCCCGCCGGGACGTGGAAGCCTTCCGTGTACAGCTTGAAGTGATGGATGAGCGCTTCCATCGAGCGCTTCATATCCTTGCGCGAGGGCGGAGCAACCTTGCCGTCCAGGGTCGAGACGGGCCCCTGCCCGTCCGGAGCCCGCAGCTTCGTGATGCACTGGCGCATGATGCGGACGCTCTCGCGCATCTCGAGCATACGGATGACCTGGCGGTCGTAGTTGTCGCCGTTGCGCCCGACCGGGATGTCGAAATCCATCTCCTCGTAGCACTCGTAGGGCTGCGACTTGCGCAGGTCCCAGGCCGCGCCGGAGCCGCGGACCATGACGCCCGAGAAGCCCCATTTCCAGGCATCGTCCAGGGACACCACGCCGATATCGACGTTGCGCTGCTTGAAGATGCGGTTTCCGATCACAAGGGTGTCGAGGTCGTCGAGCACCTTCAGGAAAGGATCGCAGAACGCCTCGATATCGTCGACCAGCTCCGGCGGCAGGTCCATGGTGACGCCGCCGGGCCGGAAATAGTTGGCATGCATGCGCGCACCGGAAGCGCGCTCGTAGAAGATCATCAGCTTCTCGCGCTCCTCGAAGCCCCAGAGAGGCGGCGTGAGGGCGCCGACGTCCATGGCCTGCGTCGTCACGTTGAGAAGGTGCGAAAGAAGACGGCCGATCTCGGAATAGAGAACGCGGATCAGCTGCGCGCGGCGCGGCACCGTAATGCCCAGCAACTTCTCGGTCGCCAGGCAGAAGGCGTGCTCCTGGTTCATCGGCGCGACATAGTCGAGCCGGTCGAAATAGGGATTGGCCTGAACGTAGGTCTTATACTCGATCAGCTTCTCGGTGCCCCGATGAAGCAGGCCGATATGCGGATCGACGCGCTCGACCACCTCCCCGTCGAGCTCCAGCACAAGGCGGAGCACGCCGTGCGCGGCCGGATGCTGAGGGCCGAAATTGATCGAGAAATTGCGGATGTTATGCTCGCCCATGCGCTGTTCCTCTCCGCGTTACGCCTTCGCCTTCTCGTCGCCCGGCAGCACGTAGTCCGTGCCCTCCCAGGGCGAGAGGAAGTCGAAGTTGCGGAATTCCTGGTTGAGCTTCACCGGCTCGTAAACCACCCGGCCCTGCCCCTCGTCGTAGCGGACTTCGACGAAGCCGGTGAGCGGGAAGTCCTTGCGCAGGGGGAACCCCTCGAAGCCATAATCGGTCAGGATGCGGCGCAGGTCCGGATGTCCCGAGAACAGGATCCCGTAGAGATCGTAGGCCTCACGCTCGAACCAGTTGGCCGCCGGAAAGATCCCGGACAGCGAAGGAACGGGCGTCACCTCGTCCGTCTCCACCTTCAACCGGATGCGCCGGTTCAGGTAAGGGGACAGGAAGTGATAGACCACGTCGAAACGCTTATCGCGCCCCGGATAGTCGGCGCCGCAGATGTCGACGAAGGAGACGAAGCGGCATTGCGGGTCGTCACGCAGGAACGTGACCGCCCTGACGATATCCTGTCCGCGCACGACGAGGGTGAGCTCGCCATAGACAATCTCGCGCGCTGTCACCGCCTCGCCAAGGGACGAGGCGACGTGATCGCTCAGGGCTTGCAGTTCAGCACTCATGCGATGACCTTTGCTCAGCGCTCGATGGTGCCCGTCCGGCGGATCTTCTTCTGGAGAAGCAGGACGCCGTAGAGCAGCGCCTCCGCGGTGGGCGGACAGCCGGGCACGTAAATGTCGACGGGCACGATCCTGTCGCAGCCGCGCACGACCGAATACGAATAGTGATAATAGCCGCCGCCATTGGCGCAGGAGCCCATGGAGATGACGTAGCGCGGCTCCGGCATCTGGTCATAGACCTTGCGCAGGGCCGGGGCCATCTTGTTGGTGAGCGTGCCGGCGACGATCATCACGTCCGACTGGCGCGGGCTGGCGCGGGGGGCAAAGCCGAACCGCTCTGCATCGTAGCGGGGCATCGACATCTGCATCATCTCGACGGCGCAGCAGGCCAGGCCGAAGGTCATCCACATGAGCGAGCCGGTGCGCGCCCAGGTAATGAGGTCTTCGGCCGAGGTGACCAGGAAGCCCTTGTCGGACAGCTCGTCCTTGATCGAAACGAAGTAAGGATCCGTCGATCCCACAGGCTGGCCCGTGGCAGGATCGATGATCCCGGTCGGGCTCGGAGCCACAAGGGGAGCCCGGCTATTCTCGATCAATCCCATTCCAGAGCTCCCTTTTTCCACTCGTACACGAAGCCGACGGTGAGCACCGTGAGGAAGATCATCATCGAGACGAAGCCGAACCAGCCAAGATTCCCGAACGTAATAGCCCAGGGGAACAGGAACGCGACCTCGAGATCGAAGATGATGAACAGGATCGCCACGAGGTAAAACCGCACGTCGAACTTCATGCGGGCGTCGTCGAAGGCATTGAACCCGCACTCGTAGGCAGAGAGCTTTTCGGTGTCAGGGCGGCTATAGGCAACGATGAAAGGCGCCACGAGCAGCGCCACTCCGATCAGGAGCGACACGCCGATGAAGATCACGAGAGGCAGGTAGTCGGCGAGAAGATTCGTCATGCGACACCTAGAGGAACAGAACCGGTACAAAACCGGGACCAAACCTTGAATTTAAGCCGCAGACGGCTCATTGAAAGTCCCTGCGACAAACCGTGGATTGCGGGGGGAGGCTTAGCCGAGATCCCCTGCGGTGACAAGTGTTTGCGGTGCCACAAAAGAATGTTTCCAAGCTATGAGGTAGCCTCCTCCGCGGCATGCGCGGCTTTGCGGTTGGCCTTCATCTCTGCCTTGTCGGCGGCACTCTCCATCTTGGCCTTGGCTTCGCACTTGGCCCGGATCTCATCAAGCTCTTCCTGCGTCAGATGCTCGATGCCGATAAACACGTTCTGGGCCGCGCTGGCGCGGATCAGTTCGTCGAGCTTGGCCTGGATCGCCGCCCCGTCGCGATTCTGCGTATTCTGGATCAGGAAGACCATCAGAAAGGTCACGATGGTGGTTCCTGTGTTCACGATGAGCTGCCAGGTATCCGAGAAGTCGAACACCGGGCCACTCAGGGCCCAGATGGCGATGATCGCCAGACACACGCCAAAGGTGAGCGGGCGCCCCGACACTTGGGCGACCCAGTTGGACATATCGGTGAAAACTTTGGAAACAGACATGGAACAGCGCCTCCGTTAGCGGGCGGATAACGCCGAGCTTCGTCGTTTTGCTTCATGTCACAGCTGAAAATTGTGCCGCAGGCACCGGCATCGCCTGCACAACCGAGGCCGTTCGGAGAAACCGTGACCTGGGAAAGCCCGATAGGCGATTACGCACCAGGTCAGGATGGATTCATTTAAAAGGGGGAAAAGCAGCCTCTGGAGGCTCAATGGCGCGGGCGACGGGGCTCGAACCCGCGACCTCCGGCGTGACAGGCCGGCACTCTAACCGACTGAGCTACGCCCGCGCATACGACCGCCGAAGCGGTGTGGGGGCGGTTTAAGGTCGCCCCCGATCCCTGTCAAGCGATCCGTGTGATCGCGCAAGAGAATCTTGCAAGAATGACGCACCGAAGATGGCACCTGCCCTCCCCTGGCCCGATCTGTCTGGGACCAGGAACAGGAATATCGGCAGATCCAGGCCCGTCACGCGGGATTTCATGGAGCCGGCCCGGATCGGAAAGTTCAAGGTGGTGCAAAGGGTACGGGGCTGCTTGATCACGCCCTTGGCGAGCCGTCCCGTCGTCGGCGCCCGCTCCGCGATAGCTGACGCCCGCGATCCTGAGGCCCTGCAGGACAGGTGACAGGGGCCGTGGCACTGGCCAGCCTTTCACCAAACGATTGAGCCGCCTCAGTCTTCGGAAAAATCAGGATTGCCGCAGAGGCGCAGCGTCATGGCCCGTCTGTGCAGCGGCCGTCCGGCTTTTGGGGTAAACTGCGACAATGGTGGGCGGTGACGGGCTCGAACCGCCGACCCTCTCGGTGTAAACGAGATGCTCTACCAACTGAGCTAACCGCCCCTGCCGCCTCACATAAAAAGAGAAGGCCGACAACGCAAGCGCGGTCGGCCCTCTGAGGTCGAAAAGATCGCCAAAAAGCGATTACTTCCCGTTCACGGCTTCCTTCAGGCCCGCTCCGGCGCGGAACTTGGGAGTCTTCGAGGCCGGAACCTTGACCTTCTCGCCGGTGCGCGGGTTGCGCGCCTCGCCGGCGGCGCGGTCGGTCACCACGAAGGTGCCGAAGCCGACGATCTTCACCTCATCGCCCTTCTTGAGGGCAGTCGTGATGGCCTCGATCGCGGCGTCGATGGCTTCACCAGCCTGACCGCGAGACAGCCCCACCTTGTCGGCGACAGCCGCAACGAGCTCGCCTTTGTTCATTTGGTATCCTCCAGTGATCCCGATGGCCACATATCGATGTGCCATCGTTTCAGGGAGATCCGTGTGGCGCAAAGCTCGGCCGTGCGCAAGTCCCGAAACGGCTGAAATAAGCCACTTTAGAACGTTCCACACCAAAAAATGAGCCCCCGGATTCGCATCCGGGGGCCATGTCTAAAAGTGCCGTAACGTAAGATTTAGTGGGCGATCACGCCGACCGAATCGTCCTCGACCTCTGCCGGTTTCGGAGCGTTCAGGCTCGTCGCCTCATCCCATTCGATCGGCTCCGGCATCCGCACCAGGGCGTGCTGGAGAACCTGGTCCATGCGGGAGACCGGCACGATTTCGAGGCCGTTCTTCACGCTCGCCGGGATGTCGACGAGATCCTTGGCGTTCTCCTCGGGGATCAAGACTTTCTTGATGCCGCCGCGCAGAGCCGCCAGGAGCTTCTCCTTCAACCCACCGATGGGAAGCACCCTGCCCCGCAGCGTGACTTCGCCCGTCATGGCGATGTCACGACGAACCGGGATCCCGGTGATCACCGACACGATGGCCGTGGCCATCGCGATGCCGGCCGAGGGACCGTCCTTCGGCGTCGCACCTTCCGGCACGTGCACGTGGATGTCCCGACGGTCGAACAGGGGCGGCTCGACGCCGAAATCGAGGGCCCGGGAGCGGACATAGGACGCCGCAGCCGAGATCGATTCCTTCATGACGTCCCGGAGGTTGCCCGTGACGGTCATCTTGCCCTTGCCGGGCATCATGATGCCCTCGATGGTCAGCAACTCGCCGCCCACCTCCGTCCAGGCCAGGCCCGTGACCGCGCCGACCATGTCCTCGGCCTCGACCTCACCGTAGCGGAAGCGCGGCGGACCAAGGAAGTCGGGCAGGTTGGCGGTCGTGACCTCCACGGTCTTGACCTTGGAGATCAGGATCTCCTTCACGGCCTTGCGGATGAGGTTCGAGATCTCGCGCTCCAGGTTACGCACGCCCGCCTCGCGGGTGTATCGCCGGATGAGCATGAGCAGAGCCTCATCGCCGATCGACCACTCCTTCTCTCCGAGGCCGTGCTTCTTCACGGCAGACGGGATCAGGTGCGTGCGGGCGATCTCCGCCTTCTCTTCCTCGGTGTAACCCGCGATACGGATCACTTCCATGCGGTCGAGCAGCGGCGCCGGGATGTTCAAGGTGTTGGCGGTCGTCACGAACATCACGTTGGACAGGTCGTAATCGACCTCCAGGTAATGGTCGTTGAACGAGTTGTTCTGCTCAGGATCGAGGACCTCGAGCAGGGCCGCCGACGGATCGCCACGGAAATCCATGCCCATCTTGTCGATCTCGTCGAGCAGGATGAGCGGATTCGAGGTCTTCGCCTTGCGCATCGACTGGATGATCTTGCCGGGCATCGAGCCGATATAGGTGCGCCGGTGACCACGGATCTCGGACTCGTCCCTCACGCCGCCGAGCGACATGCGAACGAATTCGCGGCCGGTCGCCTTCGCGATGGACTTGCCGAGCGAGGTCTTGCCGACGCCCGGAGGGCCGACGAGGCACAGGATCGGACCCGTGAGCTTGTTGGCGCGCTGCTGCACGGCCAGATACTCGACGATGCGCTCCTTGACCTTGTCGAGGCCGTAATGATCGGCATCGAGGAGATTCTGGGCGGCGTTGAGATCCTTCTTGATCTTCGAGCGGCGGTTCCACGGAATGCCGAGCAGCCAATCGAGATAGTTGCGCACGACGGTCGCCTCGGCCGACATGGGCGACATCTGGCGGAGCTTCTTCAGCTCGCCCATCGCCTTCTCGCGGGCTTCCTTCGTGAACTTGGTCTTCTCGATCTTCTCCTCGAGCTCGGCCAGCTCGTCGCGACCTTCATCGTCGCCGAGCTCCTTCTGGATCGCCTTCATCTGCTCGTTGAGGTAGTACTCGCGCTGCGTCTTCTCCATCTGACGCTTCACGCGGGTGCGGATCCGCTTCTCAACCTGCAGGACGGAGATTTCGCTCTCCATCAGGCCGAGCACCTTCTCGAGCCGCTGAGCCACGGTCGGGATCTCAAGGATCGCCTGCTTGTCGGCAATCTTGATCGCCAGGTGCGACGCGATCGTGTCGGCGAGCTTGGACGGCTCGTCGAGCTGCGTCACCGCCGAGACCACCTCGGGCGAAACCTTCTTATTGAGCTTTACGTAATTCTCGAATTCGGACACGACGGAGCGTGCCAGCGCCTCGGCCTCGATCTGGTCGCCCAGAGCGTCCGGGAGCACTTCGGCTTCCGCTTCGTAATATTCGTCCGTGCGCGTATAGGCCTTCACCTGGGCACGACTGGCGCCCTCCACGAGCACCTTCACGGTGCCGTCGGGGAGCTTCAGGAGCTGGAGCACATTGGCCAGGGTTCCGACCTTGTAGATCGCATCCGTTGCCGGATCGTCATCCGTCGCATCGATCTGAGTCGCCAGAAGAATGTGACGGTCCCCCTTGACCACTTCCTCGAGCGCGCGGATCGACTTCTCGCGGCCGACGAACAGCGGCACGATCATATGCGGGAAGACGACGATGTCGCGCAGAGGCAGAACCGCATAGGTTCCTGTCGAGCCTGGCACGACAGGCTGACGTGGCTTCGTTTGTGTCATGAGACGACATCCTTTCGAAACGTCCGGCAGGCCCCTCCAATGAGCGGGTCCGCGGACGGACAACCGAAACGCTCAAGCTTGTACGATGGGCTGCGTCCGGTACGCGGCACCGGCCCTCGGAACGATGAGCGGACGGTGTTCGCGCAAGAGTTAATGTGGCGTGCCGGAGACAACGTTTCAAGAACAGCCCCCGGCACCGCAATCATGGGTCTTATGCGCTGGCGCTCGCGGTCTGGTCGCCGCGATCGCCATGGATGAACAGGGGCTTCGCCTTGCCTTCGACCACCTCGGGCCCGATGACCACCTGCTCGACGGAGTCGAGGCCGGGCAGATCGTACATGGTCTCGAGGAGGATGCCCTCCATGATGGAGCGCAGGCCACGGGCACCCGTCTTCCGCTCGATCGCCTTGCGGGCGATCATCGACAGAGCCTCTTCCTGGAAGGTGAGGTTGACGTTCTCCATCTCGAACAGGCGCTGGTACTGCTTCACGAGGGCGTTCTTCGGCTCCTGGAGAATGCGCTTCAGGGCCTCCTCGTCCAGATCCTCGAGAGTGGCGAGAACCGGCAGACGGCCGACGAATTCGGGAATGAGGCCGAACTTCAGCAGATCCTCAGGCTCGACGCCCCGGAAGATCTCGCCCGTGCGGCGGTCGTCCGGAGCCTCGACATTGGCACCGAAACCGATGGACGTGCCCTTGCCGCGGCCGGAGATGATCCGCTCGAGGCCCGCGAAGGCGCCGCCGCAGATGAACAGGATGTTGGTGGTATCCACCTGCAGGAACTCCTGCTGGGGATGCTTGCGGCCGCCCTGGGGCGGAACCGACGCCACCGTGCCCTCCATGATCTTCAGGAGGGCCTGCTGCACACCCTCGCCCGACACGTCCCGAGTGATGGACGGGTTGTCGGACTTGCGGGAAATCTTGTCGATCTCGTCGATATAGACGATGCCGCGCTGGGCCCGCTCCACATTGTAATCGGACGCCTGGAGCAGCTTGAGGATGATATTCTCGACATCCTCACCCACATAGCCAGCTTCCGTGAGGGTCGTGGCGTCCGCCATGGTGAACGGAACGTCCAGGATCCGCGCAAGGGTCTGGGCCAAAAGGGTCTTGCCCGAGCCCGTGGGCCCGATCAGCAGGATGTTGGACTTGGCCAGCTCCACGTCGTTGTGCTTCGTGGCATGGGCCAGCCGCTTATAATGATTGTGCACTGCAACCGAGAGCACCTTCTTGGCGTGCTCCTGGCCGATGACGTAATCGTCGAGGACTCGGCTGATCTCCTTCGGGGTCGGAACGCCGTCGCGGGATTTTACCAGCGATGACTTCGATTCCTCCCGGATGATGTCCATGCACAGCTCGACGCATTCGTCGCAGATGAACACGGTCGGGCCAGCGATCAGCTTGCGAACCTCGTGCTGGCTCTTGCCGCAGAAGGAGCAGTAAAGCGTGCTCTTGGAGTCGTTGCCGCCAGCTTTGGTCATTCTCACATCTCCAATCGACGCCGGGACGGCCCATACCGACCCGGCATCCTTAAGTTTAGGAGCGCCGGAGCTAATGAAAGGTTCCGGCACTGGAAAAAATTCGAGCCACCTTCGGTCCGCGTCCCGAATCTGCATGCAAACACGCAGAATAGGACCTGATCAATAGGAACGGGGCAGGACGCCAAAAAGACGCACCAGCCCCGAACTTGTCCCCAGCTATTCTGGATCAGGGCTGCGGCGCGGCCGGCTCAGGGCGCTTAGCCAGGACCTGGTCGATGAGGCCGAACTCCTTGGCGGCGTCTGCCGTCATGAAGTTGTCCCGCTCGAGGGCCTGCTCGACGGAGGCGATGTCCTGGCCCGTATGCCTCACGTAGATTTCATTGAGTCGGCGCTTCAGGGCCTCGCTCTCGCGGGCATGAATCATGATGTCCGTGACCTGGCCCTGGTAGCCGCCTGAGGGCTGGTGGACCATGATTCGGGCATTCGACAGGGCGAAACGCTGCCCCGGCTCACCGGCAGTCAGGAGGAGCGAGCCCATGGAAGCCGCCTGCCCCACGCACAGGGTCGAGACCGGGCAACGGATGAACTGCATGGTGTCGTAGATCGACAGGCCGGAGGTCACGACGCCACCCGGCGAATTGATATAGAAGGAAATTTCCTTCTTGGGGTTCTCGGCCTCGAGGAACAGTAGCTGTGCCACGATCAGCGAGGCCGAGTAATCTTCGACCGGCCCGGTCAGGAAGATAATCCGTTCGCGCAGAAGACGCGAATAGATGTCGAAGGCGCGTTCCCCGCGATTCGATTGCTCGACCACCATGGGGACGAGCGTGTTGTTGTACAACGCGACCGGGTCTCTCATCGTCTCACTGCTCCAAAGTCCGGCCGCGCGGGCGCGCGGCCGATAGATGATGCAAGCGGCGAGACGGCCGGCAGGCGCGTTACTCGCTCTTGCTGGATTTCTTGGCGCCCTTGGCCTTCGACTTCGGCTTGGACTCGGAGGCAGCCTCCTCGTCCTCGTCGTCGCCGAAAAGCGCTTCCTTGGAAACGGTCTCTTCCTCGACCTTCACCTGGGACAGGATCTGATCGACGACCTTTTCCTCGAACAGGGGCGCCCGGATCTCGGCCAGAGCCTGCGGATTCTTGCGGTAGAAATCCCAAACCTGCTTCTCTTGGCCCGGATATTGGCGAACCCGCTCGACGAGAGCCTGGGTGACCTCGTCGTCGGAGATCTTGATATCGGTCTTCTCACCGATCTGTGCAAGCACCAAGCCGAGACGGACGCGGCGCTCCGCGATCTTCTGGTACTCGGCGCGAGCCTCTTCCTCGGTGGTATCCTCGTCCTCGAAGGTCCGGTTATTGGTCTTCATATCGCCCTGGACCTGGGCCCAGACCGCATTGAATTCCTGCTCGACGAGGCTCGGGGGCAGCTCGAAGCTGTACTTGGCGTCGAGAGCGTCGAGGAGCTCCTTTTTCACCTTGCGGCGAGACTGGGCCTCGAAATCCCGCTGGATGGCGCTGCGGATGGCGTCCTTCAGCTTGTCCAGGGACTCCATGCCGAAGCCCTTGGCGAGCTCGTCGTCGATCTTCAGCTCGCCCGGAGCCTCGACCTCCTTCACGGTCACGTCGAACTCGGCTTCCTTGCCGGCTAGGTGGGCCGCCAGGTAATTGGCCGGGAACGTGACCTTTACGAGCTTGGTGTCGCCGGCCTTCACGCCGACGAGCTGGTCCTCGAAGCCCGGGATGAAGGTGTTGGAGCCGAGCTCGACCCGGATGTCCTCACCCTTGCCGCCCTCGAATTCCGTGCCGTCGATGCGGCCGACGAAGTCCACGAGCACACGGTCGCCCTCGGCGGCCTTGCCCTTCTTGGGCTCGAAGGTGCGGTTCTGCTTCGCCATCCGCTCGAGCGATTCGGTGATCTCGGCATCAGCGACTTCCGCGATGGGGCGCTTCACCTGAACGTCGGACAGGTCGACCAGCTCGAACTCGGGCAGGACCTCGAGCGCCACCGTGAAAGCGAGATCGCCCTTGGCGTCCATCACCTTCTCGATCTCGTCCTGGGCCTCCGGCAGCTTCACTTGCGGCTCATGGGCGAGCTTGAGGCTGTTGTCCTCGACGATCTTGCGGTTCGCCTCGTTGACGGCATTCTGAAGGACGTCGGCCATCACCGAGCGGCCGTAGACCCTGCGCAGGTGCCCCACCGGCACCTTGCCCGGACGAAAACCATTGATTTTCACCCGGTCCTTAAGGGTCGACAGCTCATCGTTGAGACGCTGCTCCAGCTCCGTCGCCGGAAGAACAACCTTGAATTCTCGCTTCAAGCCTTGGGACAGAGTTTCCGTCACCTGCATGGTTATATCGCCTTCGCTTACTCGAAAAAATCTTCGTCCCAGGCTCCGGCCGTCGCCGCCAACCAGGCCCGTGGGAGCCGTCCGGAAACCAACTCTGACGGAGTTGGTGCGGGCGGAGGGACTCGAACCCCCACGACTTTCGCCGCTGGAACCTAAATCCAGTGCGTCTACCAATTCCGCCACGCCCGCGCGGGAGGCGGCGCGATGCGCCTCCTCCTCCGGGACGGGGCTCTATAGCATGGTTGCAGGCGGCTGCATCAAAAATATTCGTGTTCGGCCCAAGGGCGAGGCTGGCGAAAACGCAACAAAACTTGGCCGTTCGCGTTCAGGCCTGTACCCCGATCCCGGTCGACCTTTGCCCAAGAGGCCCATTCGCATGATCACGCGCCGCGCCGCCACCGCCGGCCTCGCCACAATTCTCCTCGGCCCTTCCCGCCTCGCAGGTGCGGCGACCCCAGGCAATTCTGGTCCCTGGCGGCCCCTGCCAGCTGAGCTCGTGGCCGCCCCCGGACGCAAGCGCCTGCGGCCGGATGCTGCCGCGGAGACCGAGATCCTGACCCTGGGGGGACACCTCAACCCGGCCTTCCGGGTGAAGTCCGGAGAGCGGCTGGGCTTCACGTTCCGGAACGGTACATCCGCCCCCCTGAGCCTGCATATTCAAGGGCTTCGCGGCCCCAACGATCAGGACGGGGTCGGCCGCCTCACCCAGGGCCCGGTCGCACCCGGAGAGGCCTTCGCCTATGACCTCGTGCCTCCCGAGCCCGGCACTTTCCTGATCCGCCCGTGCTTGCCCGGCGGCAGTGCGGAGCCGATGGAGCGCGGTCTGTCGGCCCTCCTCGTCATCGAGGAACCCTCTCCGCCTGCCGTTGACCTCGATCTACCCCTTCTGATCGATGACTGGCGCCTCGCCGAAGACGGGACCTTGGCGCCCTTCGTTCCCGCAACGGCCCCGGAAAGTTCCGCGGGGCGGCTCGGTAACCTGCTGGCCGTGAATGGCGACCCCGTGCCGCAGCGGATCGAGGCGCCTCCTGGCGGCCGCGTGCGACTGCGGATTGCGAATGCCTGCAACGCCCGGGCCATGCGACTGCGCTTCGACGGCCTGAAACCCGCCGTCATCGCCGTGGACGGCCAGCCGACGGAGGCATTCGAGCCCCTGAAGGCGTCCCTCCCCCTGGGGCCCGGCAGCCGCTACGATCTTCTGGCTGACCTGCCCGCCGAGGCTGACGCCCCGGCAGCCATCGTGGCGCTGATCGGGGACGGTATACCTCTCGTCACCTTCGTGACGACCGGTAAGGCCGCACCGGCCAGGCCGGCCATAGCGCCTCTGGTGCCGAACCCGAAGCTGCCGAAAGCGATCGCCCTGGAAAAGGCAACCCGCAAGGACGTCCTTATCCAGGCTTTGGATGGGAAGCCGGGTCCCTGGAGCCTCAATGGCGCGACCGGCGACGCGGCGGCGCCGCTCCTCAAGGTGAAGCGTGGCACGCCTGTCGTTCTCACTCTGATAAACAAGACCCCATTCGTGCAGCCTTTCCACTTGCACGGGCACGTTTTCCGCCTGCTCCATGCCCTCGATGACGGATGGCAGCCTTACTTCCTCGACACCGTCCAGGTGCCTGAGAACAAGACCAGCAGGATCGCCTTCGTGGCGGATAATCCGGGCAAGTGGCTCCTGGAATCCATGGTGACGGAACGCTTCGATGCGGGCTTGTGGACCTGGATCGAGGTCAGCTGAGAAGACGCCGCAGCACCCCCGGCACCATCTCCGCCAAGTCCTCCGAAATCAGGCCCGGCCCGAACGCTACCCCTGCTTCCGCATGGATCCAGACGCCCGCGCAGGCTGCCTCGAAGGCGGGCATGTGCTGGGCCATCAGGCCGCCGACGATGCCGCAGAGGGTATCGCCCGTTCCGGCCGTCGCCAGATAAGCCGTGCCATTCTCGTTGATGGCCGCCCGGCCGTCGGGCGCGGCGATTACCGTGTCCGCTCCCTTGAACACCACCACGGCCCCCGTATAGGCAGCTGCTCGCCGCGCACGCTCAAGTTTCGAAGGCGGATCAAGGAGATCCGCGTGTCCCTTGAACAGGCGCACGAACTCTCCCGAATGTGGGGTGAGGACCGTTGGGGCTGCGAAAACCCCGTGAAGCTCCGAAGCCAGCCCCTCGAAGGACGTCAGGGCGTCTGCGTCGAGGACAAGGTTGCGCCGGGCATGAACTGCCACCGTCACCATGGCGCGAGTGCCGGCATGCACCCCAAGGGCAGGCCCGAGAATCAGGGTGTTGAACCGCTCATCCGCAAGAATCGCATGCAGCCCCTCCGGGCCGTCACAGCCCCGCAGCATCACGGCCGTGAGATGGGCCGCATTAACCCCGAGAGCCTCCGGCGGTGATGCAACCGTGACAAGGCCGGACCCAATCCGCAGGGCAGCGCGGGCGGCCAGCCGGGCCGCACCCGTGCGGGTCGCGCCTCCCGAGACGACCAGGGTATGGCCACGGTCATATTTATGCCCGCTCGCCTCGGGCCTCGGCAGGAATTTGCTCCAGAGGCTTGGGCTGTTGGCAAAGGTATCGATGCGGGCAGCGCCAGGCCTGGGATCGATGTCGATATCGGCAAGCACGACCTCGCCGCAATAATGTCGCCCCGGCAGGAGCAGAAGCCCGGGCTTACGGGCCGCGAAGGTCACGGTCCGCTCGGCCAGGGCGGCGACTCCCCGCACGGCCCCCGAATCGCTATCGAGGCCTGACGGCAGGTCGACTGCCAGGACGCGGCGACCCGAGGCGTTTATGCGCTCCACTGCCTGGCGGGCCTTGCCCTCGAGATCGCGGACGAGGCCTGTCCCGAACAGGGCATCGAGAATGAGGTCGGCCTTTTCGAAGGGCGCGTCCGCCAGAGAAGTTGTCTCGCCGGTCCATTCCGCTGCCGCGAGCGCAGCATCTCCCTTGAGCCGGTCCCGCTCGCCCAGGAGCGCGACTGTGACGCGATAGCCCTGTGCGGCCAAAAGCGTAGCCGCGACGAAACCGTCCCCGCCGTTGTTACCCGGCCCGGCCGCCACCACCACCCGGGATCCGGGGGCCGCCATCCGCGCAGCGACATCGGCAACAGCCTGTCCGGCCCTTGTCATGAGAGTAAAGCCCGGGGTGCCGGCCGCGATCGCAGCGGCGTCGGCCTCTCTCATCTGATGTGCGGACAGGAGCGGTTCAGGGCGGGTCATGGGGTCCTTCCGGCACAGCTTCGAGCGTCGCAGATCGCCGATGCGGCACATGCACAAACTTTGATCATCATCTGCCCTTATCGAGAGCAGAACTCAGGCCTCTGGCACGAGCCCGCAATGGCAGACCTCCATCGGTGGTGCTAAAAGCGGCAAAACGCGAAGCGAACGGTCCTCGGATGAAAAAGATCGAAGCCATCATCAAGCCCTTCAAGCTCGATGAAGTCAAAGAAGCCCTCCAGGAGGTCGGACTCCAGGGCATCACGGTCATCGAGGCCAAGGGCTTCGGACGGCAGAAAGGCCATACCGAACTCTATCGGGGCGCCGAGTATGTGGTCGACTTCCTTCCCAAGGTGAAGCTCGAGATCGTGCTGGCCGACGACATGGTCGACAGCGCCATCGAGGCGATCCGCAAGGCCGCACAGACGGGCCGCATCGGGGACGGAAAGATTTTCGTGTCGACGGTGGAAGAAGCCGTCCGCATCAGAACGGGCGAAACCGGATCCGACGCGATCTGAACCAGCCCGGCAAGCCGCAGCCGCCAGCGGCGGACAATCATCAAGGGTCAAAAGAGGACGAGACGAACATGCAGACCGCCAAGGATGTGCTCAAGGCGATCAAGGACAACGACATCAGGTATGTCGACTTCCGCTTCACGGATCCCCGTGGCAAGTGGCAGCACGTGACTTTCGACCAGTCCATGATCGACGAGGACGTGTTCGCCGACGGCGTCATGTTCGACGGATCCTCCATCGCAGGCTGGAAGGCGATCAACGAGTCGGACATGACCCTCATGCCCGATCCGTCCACGGCGCAGATGGACCCGTTCTTCTCGGCCGCCACCCTGTCCATTGTCTGCGATATCCTCGATCCGGCAACCGGCGAGCCCTATAACCGCGACCCGCGCGGCATCGCCAAGAAGGCCGAGGCCTTCCTGAAATCCACCGGCGTGGGCGACACGGTCTATGTGGGCCCCGAGGCCGAGTTCTTCGTGTTCGACGACGTGAAGTTCATGGCCGACCCGTACAACACGGGCTTCAAGCTCGATGCCTCCGAGCTGCCGACCAACGGCGACACGGACTACGAAGGCGGCAATCTCGGCCACCGTATCCCCATGAAGGGCGGCTACTTCCCGGTTCCGCCGCTCGATTCGGCCCAGGACATGCGCGGCGAGATGCTCGCCGCCATGGCCGCCATGGGCGTGACGGTCGAGAAGCACCACCACGAGGTGGCCTCGGCCCAGCACGAACTCGGCACGAAGTTCAACACGCTGGTCCGCACCGCCGACGAGATGCAGATCTACAAGTACTGCATTCACAACGTCGCGCAATCCTATGGAAAGACGGCGACTTTCATGCCGAAGCCGGTCTATGGCGACAACGGCTCGGGCATGCACGTGCACCAGTCGATCTGGAAGGGCGGCAAGCCCATGTTCGCGGGCAACAAGTATGCCGACCTCTCGCAGGAGTGCCTCTGGTACATCGGCGGCATCATCAAGCACGCCAAAGCACTGAACGCCTTCACCAACCCGTCCACGAACTCCTACAAGCGTCTCGTGCCGGGCTATGAGGCCCCGGTTCTGCTGGCCTATTCGGCCCGCAACCGCTCCGCCTCCTGCCGCATTCCGTGGACGACCTCGCCGAAGGCGAAGCGCGTCGAGGTCCGCTTCCCTGACCCCACCGCCAACCCCTACCTGGCGTTTGCGGCCCTCCTCATGGCCGGTCTCGACGGCATCCAGAACAAGATCGATCCCGGCCCGGCAATGGACAAGGACCTCTATGACCTTCCGCCGCGCGAGCTGAAGAAGATCCCGACCGTCTGCGGTAGCTTGCGTGAAGCGCTTGCCAGCCTCGACAAGGACCGCGCCTTCCTGAAGGCCGGCGGGGTTTTCAGCGACGACTTCATCGACAGCTTCATCGAGCTGAAGATGGCCGAGGTCGCCCGGTTCGAGATGACCCCGCATCCGGTCGAGTTCCAGATGTACTATTCCTGCTGATCGGGCAGAGACTTTCCTCCCGGCTGCGGATAGCAGCCTCCCTGAGCCGGAACCTCCAGGTTCCGGCTTTTTTCATGCCTCCGACCAGCCCGCGACCCAGGCACGCCGCAGGGCATCGCCCTCTCCCTTGAAAAAGGCATCCGTCATCTGGCCGGATTCCACCCGGTCGCTCCGGAACTGGCGCAGATCCTGGCGCAGCTCGCACCAGGCGACGATGTTGGCCCGCTCGGCATAATAGATCAGCGCGATGGGACGGATCCGTCGCCGGGTCGCCTGTCCGTCCCCGTCCCGATAGGCGATCTCCATCACCCGCTCGTCGCGGATCGCGACCCGGACGGACGCGAGATCGATGCCCGTCGGCGCAGGCGCCACCGCGCCCCAGGCATGAAGCGCATTGCGGGACAGGGTTTTACGCAGGGGCGGCGGCATAGCGGCAGCGATCTTCTGGACAACGCTCCGGGCCGATTGCTTGAGGGCTTCGTCTCCGGTCCTCTCCAACAGAGCGAGCGCCAGGACGACGGCCTCCGTCTCGTCGATGGAGAACATGAGCGGAGGAAGCTCGAAGCCGGGCTTGAGCCGATAGCCGATGCCGCGCCCACCCTGGATCGGAATGCCCATGGCCTGCAGGGCGGCGATATCCCGGTAAATGGAGCGTGGCGTGACGCCAAGGGAATCGGCGATTGACGCCGCCGTGACCGGCGCATCCGCCAGTCTGAGGCTCTGCACAATCTCGAACAGACGTGATGCCTTCCGCATGGCCGCCCCTCGCAACTGACACAACGCTGTCAGTTTCCCCGCTACCCGACCACCCTTAACCTATTGAACAACAATGGCCGGGGCGGCATTCAGAGACCGAGATACCTCGGACAACTGACATGACCTATAGCGCAAATCTCTGGCTTTTTCTCACACTTCTTCTTGGCATTATCGTCATTCCGGGCATGGACATGCTGTTCGTTCTTGCCAATGCGCTCACGGGCGGAAAGCGGGCCGGCCTCGCGGCGACCGCAGGGATCATGGTGGGAGGGGCGGCACACACATTGTTCGGCGCCCTTGGCGTGAGCTTGATCTTCGGACTGGCGCCGCAGATCTTCACCGCCCTGCTCTATGCGGGGGCCGCCTACATGGCCTGGATCGGGATCACGCTTCTGCGCAGTTCCATCGCGGTCGGGACCGTCGGGACAGTCGATACGCGCTCCTACTGGACCGCCTTTCGCCAAGGCGCGGTCACCTGCCTCCTCAACCCGAAAGCCTATCTGTTCGTGCTTGCGGTCTATCCCCAGTTCCTGCTGCCCCGCTACGGCGCCATCTGGCTCCAGGCCCTCGTCATGGGGATCATGACGGTGCTGATGCAGCTTGCGGTTTATGGAAGCCTCGCCCTCGCGGCCGATCGTAGCCGCACCTTCCTGGTCGCAAGCCCGCGCACCACTGCCTGGATCGGACGCGGCGCCGGCCTCCTGTTGATCGCCATCGCGGCCATGACGGCCCTGCGGGCGCCTGTGGGGTAAAGGCAGCGGCGGAGCCGCTTCCGTCGACCTCGAAGCACCTCCGTCCCAAAGAAAAAGGCCCGACGTTTCCGTCGGGCCTGTTTCGCCGAAGCGACTGATCTTAGTAGCTGCCGAAGCGGTAGTTCAGGCCGGCGCGAACCACGCCGAACGCATCGCGCTCGCGGCCGCCGGCGTAATCGACGAAGTATCCGTCATAGCGATGGCCGTCGTTGAGACGCACGTAGAGGCCTTCGACCTTGGCGCTCAGGTTGTTGGTGAAGGCGTATTCGAGACCGCCACCAAGCGTCCATCCGCCATTGCCGTCGCCATAAGCGAAGCCGCCCGTGGCGTAGACGAGAGCACGGTCGAAGGCCACGCCGGCGCGGGCGCGGACGGTGCCGAACCAATCGTCGGAGGAACGGCCGTAGCCATAATAGGCATAGCCATAGCGATTGTCGCGGCTGCGGTCGGCGTACTGGATGTCAGCCTCGAGACCGAGGACGAACATGCCCATCTGGTAGTTGTAGCCGGCCTGAGCGCCGCCGACGAAGCCGCCGTCGCTGCCGCCATCGGCATAGTAGCCGATCGCCGGATCGAAATAGCGGTTGCCGTTATCGGTGTTCCAGCCATAGCCCGCGTTCACGCCGACATAGAAGCCGGTCCAGGTGAAGACCGGGACGGCCATGACCGGAGCCGGGGCCACGCGCGAAGGCAGGTCGGCCGCCATCGCGCCAGCGGTCAGGCCCAGGAAGGCCACAGAGGAGAGAAGGATCTTCTTCATTAGGATCGGTCCTTGTGCAAACGGATTAAACTGAAACGGTATTAAATCACGTTTGCAGGATTGTCTGTTGCCCGACTGCAACAAATCTCTAAAACCGCCCAGCTCTGGAATGAAGGCTCGTGGCCTCCTGGCACCGAGAGGATGGCCGACCCTTCATATCCCGCGCCGAGATTGTTCCAGCCAGATCCGAAGGGCATGGCTGACCTCCTTTGGCCGCTCGAGGGTCGAGAGGTGCCCTGCCCCCGGAACCACGACGAGCGACGCCCATTCGATCGCTTCGGCCATTTCCCGGGCGATGTCCGGCGGCGTAACGGCGTCCTCGTCGCCGACAAGGACAAGGGTCGGAATCTCGATCCCGGGCAGCAGCGGACGCGAATCCGGGCGGCCGAGGATGGCTTTTTGCTGCCGGATATAGGCCTCGGGCCCGACAGCGCGCATCATGGAGAGAATGCGCTCCTTCAAGGCGGGATCGGTTTGGCCCCGCTCGGAGACGAGGCGCGGCCAGAGGCGGGCGATCACGTCCTCAAAACGGCCGGCCTCGGCAAGGGCGATCATCCGGAGACGATCCTCCCGGGCCTGATCGCCATCGGGCCGGGCACTGGTATTAAGGAGCGCCAGCCGCTCGACCCGCTCCGGCGCTTGCCTCAAGACTTCCATGGCCACATAGCCGCCCATGGACAGCCCCGCGAGCGCAAAGCGCTCCGGAGCATCGGCCAGGAGGCGGGCCGCGATGCCCGCCAATGAGTCGTCCTGGGTATGGTCGGCGACCATGATCTGCCAGTCCGCAGACAAGGCGCGGATTTGCGCTTCGTACAGGCTGGATGTATTGGCGAGTCCTGGAATCAATACGAGTGTCTCGGCCATTGAGCCTTTTCCTTGGATTGACAAGGCTATAGCTTGTCCTATGGTCCCGCCACATCCTTGCTTGAGCAGAAATTCTCAGGTGAAACCAGTTTTGCGCCTGTTTGTTGCCGTATCGAGCGGCCTGCATTGAAAGCGCGTTCAGCTCTCAACGGTTATACCCCTCATGTCGTTTGCCGAACTCGGACTTAGCGAGAAAGTTCAACAGGCCGTCGCGGCGGCCGGCTATACGGAGCCGACTCCGATCCAGGCCCAGGCCATTCCACATGTGCTGGCGCGCCGGGACGTGCTGGGCATTGCCCAGACAGGCACCGGCAAGACGGCTGCCTTCACGCTGCCGATGCTGACCCTCCTAGAAAGCGGGCGGGCCCGGGCGAGAATGCCGCGCACTCTGATCCTTGAGCCGACCCGGGAACTCGCCGCGCAGGTGGAAGAGAATTTCGACCGGTACGGGGTCAATCACAAGCTGTCGGTCGCTCTCCTGATCGGTGGCGTCTCGTTCGGGGACCAGGACGCCAAGATCACCCGCGGCGTCGACGTGCTGATTGCCACTCCGGGGCGCTTGCTCGACCATTTCGAGCGCGGCAAGCTGCTGCTCACCGGCGTGGAACTGCTCGTGATCGACGAGGCCGACCGGATGCTCGACATGGGCTTCATCCCGGATATCGAGCGGATCGTGAAGCTGGTCCCCTTCACGCGCCAGACCCTGTTTTTCTCGGCCACCATGCCGCCCGAGATCCAGCGGCTCGCGGATGCGTTCCTGCACAATCCCGTGAAGGTCGAGGTGGCGCGGGCAGCTTCGACGGCCGCGACCATCACCCAGCGCCTCATCGCCACGGGTTCCCAGGATTTCGAAAAGCGCGAGACCCTGCGCGAACTGATCCGCGGCGCAACTGACCTCAAGAACGCGATCGTCTTTTGCAACCGCAAGCGCGACGTGGCGGTGCTCCACCGCTCCCTGCAGAAGCACGGCTTCAACGCGGCGGCGCTCCATGGCGACATGGATCAGCACGCCCGCATGGCGGCACTCGACTCCTTCCGCAGCGGGGAAATCCCCCTGCTGGTGGCGAGCGACGTGGCCGCCCGCGGTCTCGATATCCCGGCCGTGAGCCACGTCTTCAACTATGACATCCCTCACCATGCGGAGGATTATGTCCACCGGATCGGCCGGACCGGCCGCGCCGGCCGCGCGGGCGCTGCCTTCACCCTCGTGGGCCCGGGCGACGAGAAGTCCCTCTCGGCCATCGAGAAGCTGATCGGCCAGCCCGTTCCGTGGGAGGGCCCGACCCTGGAGGAGAGGCCCGCCTCGTCGAGCCCTCGCGTTTCCTCCCGCCGCGGCCGCGGCACGCAGGAGCGATCCCGTGGCCGCAAGGTCAATATCCGGGCAAGCGCCGCCGAAGCCCCGGTCGAGGAGGCACCGCCGCCACGCGCCGAGAGGGCCCCGGTCCGGGAGCGTCCGGCCGAGAAGGCCCAGCCGCGGGGACGGGGACGCCGGGACCACAATGAGGCGGACGAGCCCGTCGTCGGCTTGGGCGATCACGTGCCGGCCTTTCTCCTGCGGCCTGCCACGATCAAGAAGACGAAGTAAAGGCGGCTTGCCAAAGCCGCCATCGACGACAGAATCCCTGCCGGCGGGCACGCCTGCCCGCGTGACCAGCAATCAGGGAAACACGTCATGGCCGCCCGCAATGTCGCCGTCCTCGTCGGAAGCCTTCGCAAGGAATCCTTCAGCCGCAAGATCGCGAAGGCCCTCGAGGAGCTTGCGCCCGACGGGATGAGCCTGACATTCGTCGAGATCGGCCAACTGCCCCTCTACAACCAGGACGATGAGGCGACGCCGCCGGAATCCTATATCGCCTTCCGCAAGACCATCGCGGCCGCGGATGCGGTCCTGTTCGTGACCCCGGAATATAACCGTTCGGTGCCGGGCGCGCTGAAGAACGCCCTCGACGTCGCGTCCCGCCCCTATGGCCAGAGCGCCTGGGACGGGAAACCGGGCGCGGTCGTCAGCGTCTCGCCGGGAGCGATCGGCGCCTTCGGGGCGAACCATCACTTGCGGCAATCGCTGGTCTTCCTCAACGTGCCGGTCCTGCAGCAGCCGGAAGCCTATATCGGCAACGTCACGCAACTCCTCGACGAGAGCGGCAAGCTCACCAAGGAGGACACGCGGAAGTTCCTGGCGAAGTTCATGGAAAAATTCGCGGCCTGGATCGAGGCCGTGAAGAACGGAGCCTGACGGCTCAGGCCTTTGCGGGGCGGGAGCGACCGCCCCGCCCACCCGCCTTGCGGGCCTTCGCGGCCCGGGCGCGGTGGGCCGCCTCGAGCGCGAGCGTGCCGAGCCGCCGGGCCTCGACATCGTCCTCGATCGCCGATTCGGGCATCAGCCAGTAGCTCATGGCCGTGGAGCGACCGTCTTTGGTTTGATACGTGAAGGGCCTGGAATTCATCGCCTCGAAGACCGGCCGGGTCTCGGCATCCGTCTTCAGGTACAGCTCACCGCCGGCCTCGAGGGCGAACATCACCTCGTCCCGATAGATGCCCTGTCCGCCGAACATGCGACGGATCCGGATCGGCCCCAGCGTCCGGAAGATGTCTTGAATGGCCTCGGAATCCATGGGCAGTCAGGTAGAGGCCTGGACCTTGTCAGGGTTGGCGGGTGTGATGGCGACCGACTCGCCGCAGCCGCAGGCCGAGGTCTGGTTGGGGTTGTTAAAGACGAATTGCGAGGACAGCTTGGTGGTCTGATAGTCCATCTCGGTGCCGAGCAGGAACAGCACGGCCTTGGGATCGATCAGGACGGTCACGCCCTTGTCCTCCACCACCTCATCGAGGGGCGAGACACTTTCGGCATATTCCATCGTGTAGGACATCCCGGCGCAACCGCCGTTCTTGACGCCCACACGAACGCCCACGATAGGCCTGTCGGCCTTTGCGATGATGTCCTTGACGCGGCTGGCCGCCGCATCGGTCAAGGTCACGACCTTGAAACCCGGTAAAGCCATTGCATTCTCTCCTGACGTCCGGGTTCAAGGCCCGGGCAGAACGAGTTCGTTTCCTGATAGATAGGAGATGAGAGGCCGGACGTCGAGGTTTATCGGCTCTCCTCCGCAAGGCCAAGGTTGACGCTTCGGGGGCAAACCCCTCTAAGGAAACTTCCCCGTCCGAAGGAGAGTCGATGCCGCACCATACGCCGCTGATATCCACCATCGTGGTCGGTCTGGTGCTGGCATTCACCCTTGGAGCCCTGGCGCATCGCCTGCGCATCTCGCCTCTCGTCGGCTATCTTTTGGCCGGGGTGCTCGTGGGCCCCTTCACGCCCGGCTACGTGGCCGTCCAGCACCTCGCCAACGAGCTGGCCGAGATCGGCGTCATTCTTCTCATGTTCGGCGTCGGCCTTCACTTCTCGTTGAAGGACCTCCTCTCCGTCCGCGCAATTGCGATCCCGGGCGCCATGGTCCAGATCGCCTGCGCGACCCTGCTCGGCATGGGGCTTGCCTGGCTGCTGGGATGGTCGATAGGTGCCGGGATCGTCTTCGGCCTAGCCCTTTCGGTCGCCAGCACGGTCGTCCTTCTGCGTGCACTCCAGGAGCGGCGCCTGGTTGAAACCGAGCGCGGGCATATCGCGGTCGGGTGGCTCATCGTCGAGGACCTGGCCATGGTCCTCACCCTCGTCCTGCTGCCCGCCATCGCCAAGGCCATGGCCGATCCCACGGCCCAGGCCACGGATATCTGGATCTCCCTCGCTCTGACATTGGGCAAGGTCACGGCGTTCGTGGCCATCATGCTGATCGTCGGCCGCAGGGTGATTCCCTGGATCCTGCATTTCGTCGCCCATACGGGCTCCCGAGAGCTGTTCCGCCTCTGCGTTCTGGCCATCGCGCTCGGGGTCGCTTATGGGGCCGCGGTCCTCTTCGGTGTTTCCTTTGCGCTCGGCGCCTTCTTCGCCGGCATGGTCCTGAGCGAATCGGAGCTGAGCCACAGGGCCGCGTCCGAATCGCTCCCGCTCAGGGATGCCTTCGCGGTCCTGTTCTTCATTTCGGTCGGGATGCTCTTCGACCCGGTGATTCTGATCCGGGATTTCGGCCCTGTTCTCGCGACCCTCCTGATCATCGTGGTCGGCAAATCCCTTGCGGCGCTCGCTATCGTCCGCCTGTTCGGCCACGAAAAGGCGACAGCCCTGACCATCGCCGCAAGCCTCGCCCAGATCGGCGAGTTTTCGTTCATCCTCGCGGGCCTGGGCGTCGCCCTGGAGATCCTGCCCGAGCGTGGACGCGACTTCATCCTGGCGGGCGCGATCCTGTCGATCCTGCTCAACCCGTTCCTGTTCGCCCTGCTCGACCGGTGGGTTGCCCGCAACCAGGAGCGCAATGCCCCCGTAGCCGCCCCGCCTGAGCCGGAACCCGCTCCGGAGCCCGCGGAGGCAGTGGCCGCACCTGCGGTCGGGGAACGCGTGGTGGTGGTCGGGCACGGTCGTGTCGGGCAGGCGGCAACCCGCAAGCTCAGGGAAGCCGGAATTCCATTCGTGGTCGTGGAGGCCAGCGAGGACCGGGTGGCCGAGCTCCGTGAGAAGGGTATCCCGGTCATTGCCGGGAATGCGGCTGACCCCGAGGTTGCCGCAGCGGCGGAAATACCCGGAGCCCTTTGCCTCCTCGTCGCCATCCCGGATGCGTTCGAGAGTGGGCAGGTAGTCGAACAGGCGCGGCATCTCAACCCTCTCCTGCCGATCCATGCCCGCGCAGCTACGGAGGCCGAGCGGGATCACCTCGTCAGGCTTGGCGCCACCTCCGCGGTGCTCGGAAAAGAGGAATTGGGACGAGCCCTCGCGGACAGTGTCCCGCTCAAGCCGAGGGCTGTCCCATGAACACGCACGATTCGATCCGCATAGCGGAAGCCACCCGTGAGAGCCTTTCGGAATGGGCAAGCCTCCGGCATGCCCTCTGGCCGGAGACGAGCCCCGAGGAGCACCGCGCCGAAACGATCTCCATCCTCGCGGATCAGGGGAACGGCGTCGCTTTCCTGGCCCATCTCGACGGACACGGCCCCGTGGGCTTCGCGGAAGCAGCGCTTCGGCATGACTACGTGAACGGCTGTTCGACCTCTCCGGTCGGATTTCTTGAAGGTCTCTACGTTGCGCCACCTTATCGGCGTCGAGGGATCGCCCGGAGGCTTGTGAGGGCCTTCGAAAATTGGGCTCAGGCCAAAGGATGCCGGGAGCTGGCCTCTGACGCGGACCTTGCGAATGTCGCCTCGCAGGCCATGCATAAAGCCCTCGGCTTCGCAGAGACGGAGAGGGTCGTGTATTTCAGGAAACCGGTCGGCTCAGAAGGCCGAGACTGAGGCGGCCGCGGCCTACCACATGTCCAGGGCAACCCGAGCCTCGTCGGACATGCGGCTCTGATCCCACGGTGGGTCGAAGACCATGTTCACCTTGACGCCCTGCACACCCGCTACGGTCGAAACCGCATTTTCAACCCAGCCCGGCATTTCGCCGGCTACGGGGCACCCGGGAGCCGTCAGGGTCATGTCGATGGTGACGTTCCGGTCATCCTCGATTTCGACGCGGTAGATGAGGCCGAGCTCGTAGATGTCGGCTGGGATCTCAGGATCGTAAACGGTCTTGAGAGCCGCCACGATGTCGTCCGTCATACGGTCGAGCTCTTCCGGCGGGATTCCGGCGCTTGAGGCCACCTGCGGCGCTTCGGGCGCATTGGCAGTCGGGGTCAGATCGTTCACAGGCTATCCTCACGCGAACAGGGCTTCGGCCTTTTGAAGGGCTTCGGCCAGTTTATCCACTTCTTCCAGGGTGTTGTAGAGGCCGAATGACGCGCGACAGGTCGCGGTCGCGCCGAATCGCTCCAGAAGCGGCATGGCGCAATGGGTTCCGGCCCGCACGGCAATGCCCTGGCGATCGATCACGGTCGCGATGTCGTGGGCATGGGCGCCCTTCATGTCGAAGGCGATGATGGCCCCCTTCTCACGGGCGCGGCCATAGATACGCAGGGAGTTGATGGCTCCTAGGCGCTGATGGGCATAGTCCGAGAGTGCCGCCTCATGGGCGCGGATGTTCTCGCGGCCGAGTTCCATCATGAAGCGCAGGGCCGCATCGAGCCCGATGGCCTCGATGATGGCTGGTGTCCCGGCCTCGAACCGGTGGGGAGGATCATTGTAGGTGATCGTGTCCCGGCGCACTTCCTGGATCATCTCGCCGCCGCCCTGGTAGGGCGGCATCTGCGCGAGAAGCTCCTTCTTGCCGTAGAGCACGCCGATCCCGGTCGGTCCGTAGACCTTATGGCCGGTCAGGACATAGAAATCTGCATCGAGATCGCACACGTCCACGTCGAGATGGACGGCGCCCTGCGCGCCGTCGACCAGCACCGGGACCCCGTGGGCATGGGCGATGCGGATAATCTCCTTGATCGGCGTCACCGTACCAAGCACGTTGGACATGTGCGTGATGGCGACGATCTTCGTGCGGGGCGAGAAGAGCTTCTCGTATTCCTCGAGGAGGAAGTTGCCCTCCTCGTCCACGGGCGCCCATTTGATGACCGCGCCCTTTCGCTCACGCAGGAAGTGCCACGGCACGATGTTGGAATGGTGCTCCATGATGGAGAGGATGATCTCGTCCCCCTCCCCGATGGCCATACGGCCGAAGGAATCCGCCACGAGGTTGTAGGCTTCCGTGGCTGACTTGGTGAAGACGATCTCGTCTACGGATCCGGCATTCAGAAAGGTCCGGACGGTCTCGCGCGCCCTTTCGAAACCCTCGGTCGCGGCATTCGCCATGTAATGCAGGCCGCGGTGAACATTGGCGTAGCCCGTCTCCATGGTGTTGACCATGGCGTCGATCACCGCCCGCGGCTTCTGGGCCGAGGCCGCATTGTCGAGATAGACGAGCGGCTTGCCGTAGACTTGGCATGCCAGGATCGGGAACTGGGCCCGGACCGCCTCGACGTCGTAAGGTGTGAAGGGTGCGTTCATATTGCTTCGCTCCTTCCCTCCTCCTTGCGGGGAGGGTCCGGGTGGGGATGCCGGCGCCGGACTGAATCCGGGTTGACGCCCGCACCCCCACCCGACGCTTTCCGCGTCGGCCTCCCCCGTGTGGGGAGGCGAAAGATCAGGCCCGCTTCTGCAGCCACTCCTCGACTTCCGCGACCAGCGCCTCGCGGGCGGCCTCGTTGTCGACGAACTCGACGGCCTCGCTGAGGAACGCCTGGACGAGAAGGCTTTCGGCCTCCTTCCGCGGCAACCCGCGGGCCATGAGGTAGAACAGCAGGTCCTCATCGAGCTGGCCGCAGGTGGCGCCGTGGGCGCATTGCACGTCGTCGGCAAAGATCTCGAGTTCCGGCTTGTTGTTCATCGCGGCGCCCTCCGCGAGGAGAAGCGCGGCCGACATCATCCGTCCGTCCGTCTTCTGGGCGTGGTGGGGCACGATGATCTTGCCCTGGAACACGCCGGTCGCTTCGTCGTCGATGACGGTCTTGAACAGCTCGCGACTTTCGCAATGGGGCGCCGCGTGCTCGACCACGAGGGTCGAATCCGCATGCTGGCGGCCCTTGATCATCGTCGCGCCGTTGATCTGCGCGTGCGCGTTCTCGCCGTCGAACCGCGCGAAGACCTGATGGCGGGACACTGCCGCCCCCGTGGTCACGTTGACGCTGGTGAGCTGCGTCTCGGTTCCCATCTTGGCCGCAAGGGTCGACAGCGCAAGCGCCCGGTCACCCTCGGCGTTCAGGCGGACGTGGCGGACCTTGGCCTCGTCTCCGGCGATCAGCTCGACCACGTCGTTGGGCTGGTGGCCCGCGCCGTCATTGCTCTCATGGCTTTCCAGGAGCGTGACCGAGGCGCCGTCCTCCACAAGGACGAGCACCCGGGTCGCAGTCGCCACGGCCGAATCCCCTACCGTGACGAAGCGCAGGTGAATCGGCGTCTCCACCGACCCGGCGATGCGCAGCATCACGCCATCCGCCATGAAGGAGGTGTTGAGCTGATAGACCGGATTCTCGGCCGCCCATTCGATCGGGCTCAGATGCGCCAGCCAATCGTGACCGGAGGCCAGGGCCTCCGCGAGTGGCACGATCTCGACCCCTTCCGGAAGAGAGTCGAGAGCCACAGCCTCACGCACGAAATGGCCGTTGACGAACGGCACCCGCAGGGCCGGAACGCCCACGAAGGCTGTCGCGCCGTCGAGCGCCGCACGCGCCTGCACCGCAGAGGGCTTGGGCGCGAAGGGAGCGGCCTCGCGCATGAGCGCGCGCAAGTCCGTGTATTTGAACTCCTCCACGCGACGATGCGGGAGGCCGTTCCGATTGAAGACCTCGAAGGCCTTTGCGCGGGATTCCCCATCGCCCGGAAGAAGGGATCTGGCGGCCTCGAAGGCCTGCGCCAGCCCGGTCTCGGCAGGCGTCTTCATGAGAGTCACGTCAGCCATGTCACGCGGCCTCGCTGTCCCGGTAATCGGCATAGCCGTTGGCTTCGAGCTCGAGCGCCAGCTCCTTGCCGCCCGACTTCACGATGCGTCCGGACGACATCACGTGCACCGTGTCGGGCACGATGTGGTTGAGCAGGCGCTGGTAGTGGGTGATGACGAGGAACGAACGGTCCTTCGAACGGAGGGCGTTCACGCCCTCCGACACGATGCGGAGCGCATCGATATCGAGGCCCGAATCCGTCTCGTCCAGGATGCAGAAGGTCGGCTGGAGCAGCGCCATCTGGAGGATCTCCATGCGCTTCTTCTCACCGCCCGAGAAGCCGACATTGAGGGCACGCTTGAGCATGTCCTTCGGGATTTCGAGCTGCTGGGCAGCGGCGTTCACGCGCTTGATGAAGTCCGGCGTGGTCAGCTCGTCCTCGCCGCGCGCCTTGCGCTGGGCGTTGAGCGCTGCCTTGAGGAACGTCATAGAGGCGACGCCCGGGATCTCCAGCGGATACTGGAAGGCCAGGAACACGCCGGCCGCGGCCCGCTGATCCGGTTCCATCTCCAGAAGGTTCTGACCGTCGAGCAGGATCTCGCCGTCGAGGACTTCATAATCCTCCTTGCCGGCGATCACGTAGGACAGGGTCGACTTGCCGGAGCCGTTCGGCCCCATGATGGCCGCGACCTCGCCATCGTTCACGGTGAGATCGAGCCCGTTGAGAATGCGCTTGTCCTCGATCTGGACAACAAGGTTCTTGATTTCGAGCATGATGAACTTCCATCCACGTCATCCCGGGCGCGCATCGCGTGAGCCGGGATCGCTATCCGAATTAAACTGGTTTCGACGGTCCCGGCCCGCCGCTGAGCCTCGGCCGGGACGACGTCGCGGGTTTTCGATCAGCCGACCGAGCCTTCGAGCGAGATCGAGATGAGCTTCTGCGCCTCGACGGCGAACTCCATGGGGAGATGCTGCAGCACGTCCTTCACGAAGCCGTTGACGATCAATGCCGTCGCTTCCTCCTCCGAGAGGCCGCGCTGCTGGCAATAGAACATCTGGTCTTCGGAGATCTTGGACGTGGTCGCCTCGTGCTCGAAGACGGCGCTCGCGTTCTTCGACTCAATGTACGGCACCGTATGAGCGCCGCATTCGTTGCCGATCAGGAGCGAGTCGCAGTTCGTGAAATTGCGGGCGCCGGTCGCCTTGCGGTGCGCCGAAACGAGGCCGCGATAGGTATTCTCCGACCTTCCCGCAGCAATGCCCTTCGAGATGATCCGGCTCGTGGTGTTCCGGCCCAGATGGATCATCTTGGTGCCGGAATCGACCTGCTGCATGCCGTTCGACACCGCGATCGAGTAGAACTCGCCGCGGGAGTTGTCGCCGCGCAGGATGCAGGACGGATACTTCCAGGTGATCGCGGAGCCCGTCTCCACCTGGGTCCAGGTGATGACCGAGTTCTTGCCGCGGCAATCGCCGCGCTTGGTCACGAAGTTGTAGATGCCGCCCCGGCCCTCGGCATCACCGGGATACCAGTTCTGGACGGTGGAATACTTGATCTCCGCATCGTCGAGGGCGATCAGCTCGACCACGGCGGCGTGGAGCTGGTTCTCGTCCCGCTTCGGGGCCGTGCAGCCCTCCAGATAGGAAACGTAGGAGCCCTTGTCGGCGATGATGAGGGTGCGCTCGAACTGGCCCGTATCCTTCTCGTTGATGCGGAAGTAGGTGGACAGTTCCATCGGGCAGCGCACGCCCGGCGGCACATAGACGAAGGACCCGTCCGTGAAGACGGCCGAGTTCAGGGTCGCAAAGAAGTTGTCCGTCACGGGCACGACCGAGCCGAGATACTGGCGCACCAGATCCGGATATTCGCGGATGGCCTCGGAGATCGGCATGAAGATCACGCCGGCCTTCTTCAGCTCTTCCTTGAAGGTCGTAGCGACCGAGACCGAGTCGAACACCGCGTCAACGGCCACCCGGTTCCGCGGCTCGACGCCGGCCAGGATCTCCTGCTCACGCAGGGGAATGCCGAGCTTCTCGTAGGTCTTGAGGATCTCGGGATCGACCTCGTCGAGCGACTTCGGCGCCGGGTTCTTCTTCGGCGCGGCATAGTAATAGATGTCGTTGTAGTCGATCTTGTCGTAGGACACCCGCGCCCAGTTCGGCTCCTTCATGGTGAGCCAGCGCTTATAGGCATCGAGGCGCCACTGGAGCATCCATTCCGGCTCGCCCTTCTTGGCCGAGATGAAGCGGATCACGTCCTCGGACAGCCCCTTCGGGGACTTCTCCATCTCGACTTCGGTTTCGAAGCCGTACTTATATTGCTCGACGCCGATCGAACGAACCTGATCGATCGTTTCCTGCACTGCAGGCATCTGTCTCTCCCACCGCTCACGGCTTCAAGGGCCGCGGGTTGATGACATGGAAAGGCAAACGTGGCCGCTCAGGCCGCGCTCGCTCTCCGCTTATATAGGGTGTTCACCACCCTTTCGCACGCCTCCGCCAGGCGGATCACGTCTTCTTTCGTCGTCTTCCACCCCAAACTGACGCGCAGCACCCCCTCGGCCAGCTGGGGATCGACCCCCATGGCATCGAGGACGTGCGAACGACGAACCTTGCCCGAGGAGCAGGCCGAGCCCGACGACAGGGCGATTCCCTCCAGGTCGAAAGCAATCAGGGCGGTTTCGGCCTTTAGGCCGGGTATGGCAAAAGCCAAGGTGTTCGGCAACCGCCGCGCCTCTCCGGCAATGATGACCGCATCGGGGGCGACACGCCGGATGAGAGCCTGCGCCTCGTCCCGCAACGCTTCGAGACGCGCAGCCTCCTGGTTGAGCTCCGCCCGTGCCAGCTCCGCCGCCAGGCCGAAGCCCGCGATGGCGGCTACGTTCTCTGTCCCGGCCCTGTGGCCCTTCTCCTGCCCACCGCCGCGTATCAGCCTGTCCGCGACTTCGAGCTGGTCTGAGGCCAGGATCAGCGCACCAATCCCTTTCGGGCCGCCGATCTTGTGGGCCGAAAGGGTCAGGGCATCGACCCCCAGGGCAGCTACGTCGACCGGGATCTTACCGACTGCCTGGACCGCATCGCTGTGGACGAGACCGCCATGGTCCTGGACGAGGCGGGCGATCTCCGCGACGGGCTGGAGGACGCCGGTCTCGTTGTTGGCGAGCTGGACGGAGACGAGTACCCGCTCCTCCCCCAGATGCTCCCGCAGCCGGTCCAGATCCACGACGCCGCTATGGTCGACCGGCAGCGTGGCGACGGAATCGGCCGAAAAGCGGTGACCGTTGAGGCCGCACGGATGCTCCGTGGCGCCGATCAGAAGGCGGGTTGCCCCCTCTTGCCCCAGGCGGCGAAACGACGGGGACAACACCGTGTTGCTCGCCTCGGTGCCGCCGCTGGTGAAAATCACATTTTTGGCCCGTGCGCCCACGAGCGCCGCCACCTGCTCCCGGGCGCGCTCGATGCAGGCACGCGCCGCGCGGCCTTCCGCATGGACCGAGGAGGCATTTCCGGGCAGCGCGAGCGCACGCACGACCTCGTCCGCCACTTCGGGCCGGAGCGGCGCCGTAGCGTTGTAGTCAAGGTAGATGCGTTGAACCGCTGTCATCCTGCTCGCCGAATTGCACGAATGTCTTGCAATTGCCCCTGGTTGCCATGCTAAAGCACCGCAACCACATTCTGTCGGGATCCGCCGGCCGAGGCCAAGGCAGAACCCAGGAAACACAGTTACACTTTAGAACAGTTCTAAAGATTTTACCGAAATCCGGGGCCTGAAGTCAAGGCTGCAGCGCTTTTCCTCTCCTGACGGGGAGGTCGGTTGAGAGGTTCGTATTCATGCCTGAGGTCGTCTTCACTGGGCCGGCTGGCCGCATCGAGGGTCGCTACCAGCAAGCCAAGCAGAAAGGGGCGCCGATCGCGATCGTGCTTCATCCCCATCCGCAGTTCGGCGGCACGATGAACAACCAGATCGTGTACAACCTGTACTACGATTTCGTGAACCGTGGCTTCTCGGTCCTGCGGTTCAATTTCCGCGGCGTCGGCCGCAGCCAGGGCGCTTTCGACCATGGGCAGGGCGAGCTGTCGGATGCAGCCGCCGCCCTCGACTGGGCCCAGGCCATGAACCCGGACGCCCGCGCCTGCTGGATCGCCGGGGTCTCCTTCGGCGCCTGGATCGGCATGCAGCTTCTCATGCGCCGCCCGGAGATCGAGGGCTTCATCTCGATCGCCGCCATGGCGAACCGCTACGATTTCTCGTTCCTGGCTCCCTGCCCTTCCTCGGGCCTCTTCGTCCATGGATCTGAGGACCGGGTCGCACCTGTGAAGGACGTGGTCAGCGTCATCGAGAAGGTGAAGACCCAGAAGGGCGTGAAGCTCGAGCACGCGGTCGTCGAGGGCGCCAACCACTTCTTCGACGGCAAGGTCGAGGAGCTGATGGTGGCTGTCGACGAATACCTGGACAAGCGCCTCGGAAAGGCCGAAGAGGCCGCCTGAGCCAAAACTCTTAGTCTTTGACGCGAAAGGGCAGGTCCTAGGACCTGCCCTTTCGTATTTCGGGACATGAGGAAGTGCCGAACGCTTCCCTTGCAGCCCGTCCTCGACGGCCTCAGACGAAGGCGAAATCGTCTGCTGCCAGATAAGCGAGCTTGAAGTTGTTTAAGGTGAGGCTGAAGCCACCCCTCGCGACGACCACGTCATTCCCGTTCTGGTATGCCGCGCCGCCGACATCGGAAAAGCTGCCGAAGAGGCTCCTCGAGAGGACGATCTGCTCGTCCGATGTGAAGTCCGTGATCGTGCAGGCCCCACCGGGCGTCGTCACTCGGAACATATCGCGGCCCGCTCCACCGGAGAGAGCGTTGCTGCCCCCACCGCCATCGAGGGTGTCATTCCCGGCACCGCCGAACAGGTAGTCGCCACCGCCCATGCCGAGAAGCGTATCGTTGCCGCCCTCGCCGTAGAGCTGCACGCCGCTGCCGCCGCCCCGGTCGACGCCGATCAGCGTGTCGCTGGCATTAGTACCCTGCAGAACTTCGATCCCTCTGAGGGTATCGCCAGCCGCTCCGCCACCGTTCTGGTTCGTGGTCATGTTGACGATGACCCCGCCACTCGAACCTTCCGAATTCAAATAAGAGACCACATCCCAGCCGTCCCCACCGTCAAGAAGGTCGCCGCCTGCCCCACCGTCGAGCCAATCGTTTCCAGCGCCTCCATAGAGACGATCACCGCCCGCCCTGCCGATCAAGCCGTCATCGCCACCTTCGCCATGGAGCTCTGTGCCATTGCCCCCGCCACGGTCCAGGCCTGTGAGCATGTCGTTGGCATTGGTGCCCTGGTCCACTTCTACATTGTAGAGCCTGTCTCCCGCAGCCGCGCCAACATTGGCGTTGGTCGTCAGGTTCACGGTAATGCCGCCGCTTGTGGATGGTGTCTGCAGGTACGACACCACGTCCCAGCCATCGCCGCCATTGAAGTAGTCCGCTCCAGGCCCGCCATCCATCCAGTCGTTGCCGGCTCCGCCGAGCATCATGTCGTTGCCTTCAAATCCCCAGAGAGCATCGTTGCCGGCGTTGCCGCTCAGAGTGTTGTCGGCGCCGTTGCCCTTGAGGGAGTCGTTGCCGGCTCCCGTGATCGCGTTCTCGATCAGCGAGCGGGGATCGCCGTTGTACTGGAAGGCGTTGTAGACATTGCCGTGAACATAGGCCCCGTTCCCGATGTACCCGAGCTGGGCCTGGGAGAACTTCACGTAGCCACCCGGCGCCAGATCGACCGTAGCGTCGCCCTCATGGTTCGACATGTCGTAGGTGTCGTAACCGCCACCGTCCCAGATGGTCTGGAAGATCTTATTGTTGACCGACGCCCCCTGGCCGATCCCGTTCACGAAGGTCTCGCCCGTCTGAGGGGACCATGAATAGACGGTATTGCCGCTGTTCGTCGTAAAGTCGGCCCCATACATCGCCTGGAGCGCCGCGATGTCATACTGCATGAAGGTCTGGGGATCGTCCCACGTGTTCACGTAGGACATGACCGTATATTCGGGCGTATCGTGCTCCGTGCTCATCTTCGGCAGTGCGCCGCCTGAATCGTGGGGGTGCTTCAACCCGAGTGCATGGCCCAACTCGTGGAGCACGAGCAGGTAGCTGTTGGTTCCTGGAAGACCCGCGTTGGTGTCCAGCCAGACATCGCCGCCGTAGATCGGCACGCCGGGATAATAGCCATGGCTCCGGTTGATCACACTGTTGGGCTCAAAGCCGGCAATCTGGATGGTCGCGCTGCCGCGCCCCGCATAATCGAGCGAAAGGTTGGTCAGCGCTTCAACAGACGAGAGACCCATTTTGGGGCCGCCGGAATAGGGGCTATAGCCCTCCAGCACATAGCGGATGGCCTGCTCGCTATTGAAAGAGAGAGGCTTGAAACCATCGGCGCTGGGATTGATCCACTGATAATCCGTCCGGGAATCCGGCAGGCTGTACGTGATCGAAGAGCTGCTCCACTGCGACCCCGACAGCAGAGCCCGAACATCATGATCGAGATAGGACTTCACGTCGAACTTTACGCCCGACATAGCGTAGGGAAAGACGGAGGCAAAAGTCGAGAAGACGCTGAGAGGAGCTCCCGACACATTGTCGGAGACCCAGTCGAAAACCCGATCGTAGACATTGCTGGCCTGCCCCTGAACCCAGTTCCAGACGTCGTCCCAAATGGGCGCACCGGCCGCCATGCCGGCATAGGACCAAGCCTGCCCCGAGGAGAGGCGATCGGTCTCCAGCGCGACATCGACATCGCCCCTCTGTGCCCAGGCGTAGGTCTGGTTCGGCTCAATGCCCAGCCCGTGACCGAAGGTCGACCAGGACGGGGAGGCTGGGGAAGAGAGAGGGAGATAACCCATGTCACGCTCCTATGGTTTATGAAACGTAATTACATAATTTACCTCGAAACCATTCCTGTCAAGCTTACGCGGGCGACCCATTACAGGAGAGAATTCCATCCAAGGTTGCGTCCTTCCGGGGGTGAAATACGCTCGCGAAACTGATACAGGCCTCGAAACGACTTCAGCGATCAGGAATGGAAGAACGCGATGAACGCGCCGACATCGGAATTCATGAAGGTTCTGACCGAACGCGGCTTTATCCACCAGACGTCCGATTTCCAGGGCGTCGATGAAGCTGCGCGAGAGGGGCGCCTCACGACCTATGTGGGCTACGATTGCACGGGCCCGTCCCTTCACGTGGGCCATCTTCTGTCGATCATGATGCTGCATTGGCTCCAGAAGACCGGCGCCGGCAAGCCGATCACGCTCATGGGCGGCGGGACGACCCGGGTTGGAGACCCTTCGGGCAAGGACGAGAGCCGCAAGCTCCTCACGCCGGAACAGATCGAGCAGAACAAGGAGAGCCTTAGGGGCGTCTTCTCTCGCCTGATTAGTTTCGGCGACGGCGCGCGCGACGCGATCATGGTCGACAACGCCGAGTGGCTGACTCGGCTCAACTACATCGACTTCCTGCGGGATATCGGCCGCCATTTCTCGGTCAACCGCATGCTGTCCTTCGACAGCGTGAAACTGCGGCTCGAGCGCGAGCACGAGCTGTCGTTCCTGGAATTCAACTACATGATCCTCCAGGCCTACGACTTCGTGGAGCTGCACCGGCGCTACGGCTGCGTGCTGCAGATGGGCGGCTCCGACCAATGGGGCAACATCGTCAACGGCATCGATCTCGGCCGCCGCCTCGGGACGGCGCAGCTCTTCGCGATCACCTGCCCGCTGCTGACCACCGCCTCAGGTGCCAAGATGGGCAAGACCGCCTCCGGGGCCGTCTGGCTCAACGCGGACATGCTCAGCCCCTACGATTACTGGCAGTTCTGGCGCAACACCGAGGATGCCGATGTGGGGCGCTTCCTGAAGCTCTTCACCACCCTGCCCCTCGACGAAGTGGCCCGTCTCGCAGCTCTCCAGGGCTCCGAGATCAACGAGGCCAAGAAGGTGCTCGCGACCGAGGCCACTGCGCTCATCCACGGGCGCGAGGCGGCCGAACGGGCGGCCGAGACCGCCATGAAAACCTTCGAGCAGGGCGCCCTTGCGGAAAGCCTGCCGACCGTCGAAGTCCCCTCCTCGGCTCTGGCGGAGGGCATCGGCGTCCTCGCGGCCTTCGGGCCCGACTACGCCAAGCTCGTGCCGTCCACCAGCGAGGCGCGACGTCAGGTCAAGAGCGGCGGTCTCAAGGTCAACGATCAGGTGGTGACGGATGAACGTGGTATTCTCGGCGCGTCCGACGTAACGGCCGAAGGAGTTATCAAGCTGTCCTTCGGCAAGAAGAAGCACGTCCTCCTGCGGGCCGTCTGACGACTCGCAGGCTCAGCCCCTTTTCAAGAGAAGGCCCGGTGCGCTCCGCGCGCCGGGCTTTTTCATGATCTGTCAGCGGTCGGAGGCAATCGGCGGCGCTTCGGTCGGCGTTGCTCCTCCGCCGGCCCCAAAGAGCTTGCGCAGGAAGCCCGGCGCAACGGCCGAGAGCGGGTTGACTGTCAGGGTCGGTGCATCGCTCGGACCGGCGACACGGAAATTGACCGCGAAGAGCCCCTCGTACTGCCCGCCGCCCAGGAGCGGACCGAACAGGGGCACCTGCGCGAAAGCGTTGTTGAGCCCATAGGCCGGCACGAATGTCCCCGAAATGTCCATGCGATCCTTGGCATTGTCGATATAGCCGCCGAGGGTGAAGCCTACCTGGCTCCCGAAGATCGCCGCATCCTTGAATTCCAGGCGCCCGGCCGTGCGGGTGAAATCGACCCGGGCCTTGGTAAAGGCCACTTCGTTCACGTCCACGCGGACCGCCTGAGGATTGCCGGCCTTGTCCTGTCCAGCAACCACCTGGGTCTGGGTCGGAATGATGCGCCGCAAAGCCGGCTCGTTCTTGAGAGCGAAGTCCCGAAGGGTCAACGCTCCGGCCTGCGGCCCGTCGCCTGCCGCCATCTGGAGCACGAGATCCCCGCCGACCATCCGCTTGTAGACATCGAGAAAGCGCAGGAGCGCGCCTGCATCCTGCGACTGGAGGACAATGGTCGGCCCTGCTCCGGCCTGATTGACGGTCTTGGCGACGATATCGGTCGCGCCGAGCCTGCCCTTCATGTCCACCTGGCGAATATTGTCCTTGCGCATGGACAACTTGATGGCGGCGTTCGTGATCGCCTCGCTGTTGTAGCCCGCCAGGATATTGAGCGCGACGTCCAGGTCGAAATCCTTCGTATCCCGAGAAGCGCCGCGCCCTGCAGGAGCGGATGGGGAGCCGAACGACTTGGTGAAGGGCCGCGCATCGCCCACATTGCCGCGGATCACGACCTTATAGGCGCCATTCACCCGATCGATCTGCGCCCGCATGTCGTCGCCCGGGGACAGCTTGAAGGTCGAAAGATCGGCCTTCTCGAGGCCGCCTTCGCCTGACAGGACGGCACTGCCGTGCAGCTGCACGGCGCCCGCGTCGAGCTGGAGATCGCGGATCTCCGTGGTCGGCCCCTCCACCATCGTGAAGGACACCTTGCCGGGACGTCCCGACGGCTTGACCCATCCGGGGATGAGCTGGTCAACGCTCGCCTTCGTCAGATCCGCCTCCACGCGGATGCCCTGTTTCTCCGGAGGGCCGAGCGGAAGGCTGGCCTTGATGGCAAGCGGTCCGTTCAGCTGGGAGCCGAACGACAGGCCCCGCTTCGCACGCGCCGCATCGTCGAGACTGAAGGCCACGTTGGCTTCGCCCCCATCCGGGGTCTTGTGCACGTCGATCGAGGCCCCGCTGCCACCGAGCTTCCCGTCGCCTTTGATGGAGAGGTTCCCCCTGTCATAGGCGATGGCCAGGTTGGCATTCTCCAGCCGGTCCTTGCCGAAGATCTTGTCGATACCGAACTCGCTGACGCCGCCCGTCACTTTCAGCGGGAGATCCGCAAACGCCGGAATATCGTTTACCGCAAGCCCGATCCCCACATGCATGTCGGTCTTGCCCTTCATGGTTGCGGGATCGACGTCGAAGCCTGCAATCTCGTGAACGAGCGGCTGCTGAAGAAGTGCTCCGAGGCCGTCCGCGCTGCCTCTGAGGCGGAAATCGATCTTGGCTAGAGCATTGTCGTCCCAGTAATTCTCGAGCCGGAACGTGCCTTCGGAGGCCGCAAGGCTGCGCCCCTCCGGCATCTCGACGCGGCCGGTCGGCGCTTGAAGGGCGACGCTTCTTCCGGTCACACGGCCCGTCACGGACATGCCGGAGACAGGCGGCAAGCCCTCCGCAGCCTTCAAGGTCCCGTTGACGATGGAAAAGTCGATGGCCAGGGTCTCGTCCGGGATGGGACCTCCCGACACGGCCTTGAGGATATCATCGCCGGTCATCGCCACTTTTAGCGCGAAGGAATCCAGGAGACCTGCCTTCAGATTGGCCTTGAGGAAGGTCCGAACCGGCGGCGCCACGGCCTCGGGCCAGATCCGGATGGCGGTTCTGACGTCGGTCTTCGCCGCGCGCACATTCAAATTGAGGCCATGGGGGTCGGCCGAGGCACCCAGCACGCCGCTGATCTCCGCCGCGAGTTCCGGCCCGTCGAGCCGAACGCTCTTCAAAACGACGCCGTCAGGGCCCGACAGCTCCGCACCGAGCGTGCCGATCCTGACCGGCTTGTCGCCCTCGGCCGGCCCGGACAGAATCAAATCCCGGCCCGTCAGGGCAAGATGCCACCCTTCCCCGGCGACGGCGGTCAGGAGGCGCCCCTGAAGCTGCACGCGGTTCCCGCCGCCGTCCAGTTCCAGACGCGGAAGGTCGAGAGCCCTCGCCTTTTCGTCCCAGGAAGCCTCGATGGTCGCATGCTCCACGGTGAGCGGCGAAGTATCCTTGTCGTCGATCTGGATCGCCCCGGCATTGCTGTCGAGCTTCGCCTTCAGCTCGGTGACGCGGCCATTCGCATAGGCAGCGTCGACCCGGCCGGAGAATTCGAGATCGGTGGTCGCCGGGAGGGCCGAAAGGCCCGTGAGGAGAAGAATATCCTGGATCGGCGCATTGTTGGCTTCAAGGGCAGCACGGTAGCCCCCATTCTCAATGCTCGCATCGCCGCTGAGCTGCCAGCCGCCCTGTTGGCCCTCCACGCTGGCCGAGAAACGACGGCGTCCCGCGTCGGACCAGTCGAACACCGCGTCCAGCCGATCGAGAGCGCCCCTTCGACGCCCGTCCGCGTCGATGAAGACCAGCCGCGCATTGGTCACCTGGGCGCTGTCCAGGGAATTGAGGATGCTCTGCGGGCCCACGATCAGCTCGAACAGAGAGCCGACCACGCCCGAGACCGGCGACGCCCCGGTCGCAGGATGGGCCATCCAAGTTGCATTCTCGTGAGGCGCCCCGCCAACGGCAGGCGGAGGCGCGGGTTGCGGACCGCTTGCCTCGCCGCCCTCGGAGCTGAAGGTCAGGGAACCGTCCCGGTTGACGAGAACGCGCAGCTGCAGATCACGCAGCTCGATAGATTTCGGCTGCAGGTTTCCGGTGAGCAGGGAAATGCCGTCGACGCTCACGAGCGCCGATGGCGCACGCAGAACCAGGGCGCCATCCGGAGCACGCACGTCCAACCCGTCGGTCATGAGAACCGGTGCGCCTCCATGCAGCCCGATTGCGGTATTCCGCAATGTGACGGTCCAGCCCGGCCCGATCCGCGATGCCAGCGCCTCGGCGACCCTCTCAGGGAGCCGGCCGAAATTCAGGGGCCCGGCCGAAAGGCGCATATAGAGGATGCCGAAGACGATACAGGCGAAGAGGAGAAGGCCAAGCTTCAGATAGAGAGCGCCCTTGAGCACGCGCCGGACGGCGCTGCGCTTCACCGGCTGAGGCCGGGGCGATCTGGTGCGAAGGAATGGCTTCATACTCGTGTTCGTCGGCGGTCCGGATCTTGAACTCTTGAGCGGGATGCGGGAATCAAATGGGACCTTAACGCTCTTATGCGTCTGTCGCGACCATCTCTTGCAGCCAGCGCAGGCGTGTCCAACCATCACATTCCGACGAAAGGAAGGCGAGCGATGACGTTGACGACAGGGGCACCGGCTCCTTCTTTCTCTCTACCTGCGACGGACGGCCGCCAGATTAGTTTGGACGGGCTCAAGGGCCGGAAAGTCGTGCTCTATTTCTATCCGAAGGACGATACGAGCGGCTGCACCCTGGAGGCCCAGGCGTTCCAGTCTCTCCGTAAGGACTTTGAGGCGGCCGATACGGAGATTATCGGAATCTCGCCCGACAGCCTGAAGAGCCACGATAAATTCCGAGCCAAATACGGCCTCGATTTCCCTCTCGCGTCGGACGAGGGAAAGGACATGCTGGAAGCCTACGGCGTCTGGGTCGAGAAAAGCATGTATGGCCGCAAATATATGGGCGTAGAGCGCACAACGATCCTCATCGACCGGGACGGTACGATCGCGCGGATCTGGCCGAAGGTGAAGGTGCCCGGCCACGCAGAGGAAGTGCTGGAAGCCGCACGAGCGCTTTGAGCTGAGCTGGGCTTCTTATAGGCTCATGGGCCGCCGAGAACGGCGGCCCATGAGGAACCGTTAGTCGATGTCTTCCACCTCGGCCTCGCCTCCATAGACCCGCTGAGCCAGAGAGGCCTCCATGAACGGATCGAGGTCGCCGTCGAGCACGTCCTGCGGGCTCGTGGATTGAGCGCCGGTGCGCAGGTCCTTCACCATCTGGTAGGGCTGCAGCACATAGGAGCGGATCTGGTGGCCCCAGCCGATATCGGTCTTGGCGGCGGCCTCAGCGTTGGCTTTCTCCTCACGCTTCTTCAGCTCGGCTTCATAGAGACGGGCGCGCAGCATGTTCCAGGCGGTCGCCCGGTTCTTGTGCTGGGAACGCTCCTGCTGACAGGCCACCACAATGCCGCTCGGGATGTGCGTGATGCGCACCGCCGAGTCGGTCGTGTTCACGTGCTGGCCGCCTGCGCCCGATGACCGGAACGTATCGATGCGGCAGTCGGATTCCTTGATCTCGATGTTGATGCGGTCGTCCACCACCGGATAGACCCACACGGACGCGAAGCTGGTGTGGCGGCGGGCATTCGAATCGTAGGGCGAGATTCGCACGAGCCGGTGCACGCCGGATTCGGTCTTGAGCCAGCCATAGGCGTTGTGACCCTTGATGAGCAGGGTGGCGCTCTTGATGCCCGCCTCCTCGCCGTCGGTCACTTCCAGGAGCTCGACCTTGTACTTCCGCCGCTCGGCCCAGCGGGCATACATGCGCTGGAGCATGGAGGCCCAATCCTGGCTTTCCGTGCCGCCGGCGCCTGAATGAACCTCCAGATAGGTGTCGTTTCCATCCGCCTCGCCGGACAGGAGCGTCTCGACCTGACGGCGGGCTGCCTCGGCCTGCAGGGCGCGGATCTGCTCCTCGCCCTCGCCGATCGTGCCTTCGTCATCCTCGGCCTCACCGAGCTCGATCAGCGTGATCGCGTCTTCGAGCTCCTGCTCGAGGCGCTTGATGGCCGTGATCTGGTCTTCGAGGCTGGTTCGCTCGCGCATGATCTTCTGCGCGGCGTCCGCATCGTTCCAGAAATCCGGATTCTCAGCGTTGGCGTTCAGTTCTGCGAGGCGTCGCTGGGCATTATCCCAGTCAAAGATGCCTCCTCAGCAGCCCGACTGACTGCTTGGTCTCTTCTACGAGGTGCTCGATTTCGGCGCGCATTTTCTCACTTGAGCTTCGTGCCACGATTGCGCGGTGTCTTAAGGGGAGCACCGCAGCATGTAAAGGAACTCCACGGCGGGCGGGCCAAATGGGCCGCCGTTCTCCGTGGAGTACAGACGATATGGGGAGCGAGAGCCGTCAGTACAATCCGCCGATGCCGACCCCGACGGCCCGCTGGGCTTCCGGCGAGATTTCGGCCTGAGGTACATCCACGTCAGGCGGGACGTAGGATTCGGGCGGGCCGGTACCGGGCTTGAACGCCTCGACAATGACGCCACCGCCCTCACCGGACCCGGCGCGGGTGCCCGTGGAGGCATTGACGCGGATGAGCTTGATCCCTGCCGGCACGCGGAACGGCGTCGCGGGCTTATCCTTGAGGGCCATCTGCATGAAATCGCGGAAAACCGGCGCCGCATATTGCCCGGCCGTCGCCGCGTTGCCGAGAGATTGCGGCTTGTCGTAGCCCAGGAACACGCCCACGGCGAGATCGGGCGAGAAGCCGACAAACCACACATCCTTCGCGTCGTTGGTCGTGCCAGTCTTGCCAGCCACCGGCTTGCCGACCGCCTTGACGGATTGGGCCGTGCCGCGCTGGACAACGCCCTCGAGGATCGAGGTCATCTGGTAGGCCGTGAGGGGGTCGAGAACCTGCTCGCGGTCGTCCGTCAGTTTCGGCGGCCCGCCGCCGTCCCACTGCGCGGCATCGCAGCCATCGCACTTTCGGCCGTCATGGCGGTAGATCGTGCGCCCGTTGCGGTCCTGGATCCGATCAATCAGGGTCGGCTTGATACGCCGGCCACCATTGACGAACATGGAATAGGCCGCGGTCATGCGCATGACGGTCGTCTCGCCCGCCCCAAGGGACATGGACAGCAGTGGCAGCATGTCGTCATAGACGCCGAAACGACGGGCATATTCGGCAATCGTCGGCATCCCGACCTCGTTGGCGAGCCGGACCGTCATGAGGTTCTTGGAATGCTCGATCCCATAGCGCAGAGTGCGCAGGCCCGCGGACTTGCCGTCATAGTTGGACGGCGCCCAGGCAGCCTGGCCGGGGCCCATGTCGAGGACGAAGGGCGCGTCGAGGATCTGACTCGAGGGCGTATAGCCCTTGTCCAGGGCCGTCGCATACACGATCGGCTTGAACGAGGAGCCAGGCTGGCGCATGGCCTGGTTGGCGCGGTTGAACTCACTCTGGTCGAACGAGAAGCCGCCCACCATCGCGAGCACGCGGCCCGTATAGGGGTCCATGGCCACGATGGCGCCTGAGATCTCCGGGATCTGGCGGAGCCGGAACTGGTCGTCCTTGCCCTCCAGGGGGTCAACATAGACCACGTCGCCGGGCGAGAGCGCCTTGTCGACGGTGCGGCGGGTCCATTTCACGCCCTCAGCCGCGATGATACCGGTCTCGCGCTCCGGGACGACACGGCCAGCCGCGTCCTTGCGGGGCTGGAGGCCGATGCGCGCCCGCCCGCCGGAAACCTCCAGAACCACGGCCATGCGCCAGGGCTGCACGTCTCCGAGCGAAGGAACTTCCGCAAGGGCAAGGCCCCATTCGCGGCCGGCGAGATCCAGCTTCTGCGGCGCGCCGCGCCAGCCACGGGCCTGGTCGAAGCGCACAAGACCGTCCACGAGGGCCTTGCGGGCCATGGCTTGCATCTGAGGGTCGAGGGTCGCGCGGATGACGAGGCCGCCCTCGTAGAGGGTCTCTTCCCCATAGCGCTCGGCAATGTCGCGGCGCACGCCCTCGGCGAAATAGCCAGACGCGATGCTGTTGGGAGAGACGACCCGCGGGTTGACGTTGAGCGGCTCTTTCTTGGCCGCATCGCCCGCCTCGCGGGTGATGTAGCCGTTCTCGACCATCCGGTCGATCACCCAGTTGCGCCGGTCGAGAGCGGCCTGGCGTTGGCGGAAGGGATGGTAGTTGTTGGGCGCTTTCGGCAGGGCCGCCATATATGCGACCTCGGCGATGCTGAGCTCGTGCACGGATTTGCCGAAGTAGTTCAGCGCGGCGGCCGCGATGCCATAATTGCCGAGGCCGAGATATATCTCGTTGAGATACAGTTCGAGGATCTTGTCCTTCGAGAAGGTCGTCTCGATCTTCAGGGCCAGGAGCGCCTCTCGGATCTTGCGCTCGTAGGTCCGCTCGTTGGTGAGCAAGAAGTTCTTCGCCACCTGCTGGGTAATCGTCGAGGCGCCCTGCTCGCGCTTGCCGCCGGAGCGCAAGTTGGCGACGACGGCACGGACGATTCCTTCGGGGTCGATACCGGCATGCTTGTAGAAATTCTTGTCTTCGGCCGACAGGAAGGCCGAGACGACGAGTTTCGGAATGGCCTGGATCGGGACATAGAGGCGCCGCTCGCGAGCATACTCGGCGATCAGGCTGCCGTCCGTCGCATGGACCCGGGTCATGACCGGCGGCTCGTAATTGGCAAGCTGCGCGTGGTCGGGAAGGTCCTTCGAGAAGGTCCAGTATCCATAGGCCAGGCCAAGGGCGCCGATCAGGAAGACGATCGCCCCGACGCTGAAGAGAAACCCGAAGAATCGTAGGACGAAGCGCATCCGAAAGTATTCCGTTCCCGGCGCACCCGGCGCCTCACAAATCTGAACTGCAACGCTGTCCCCGCCCCCGGCGGCCGGCGCATCTAGCCCGACAGCCCTGTTACCCGAGGAATCACGCTCCCGCCATCGGTATCCACACCGTTTCTATGGTAAAACTGCGGCAGCGCCTTGGCGGGCGAGCCTGGTTGCAAAGAAGCGGTCCACCGCTGCCGTCATGGCTCCGGTCGCCTTGCCGCGCCACTCCTCTGACATGAGCAGGTCGAGATCCTGACGGCTGGACAGATAGCCCAACTCCACCAGTACCGACGGGACGTCATAGGCCCGAAGAACCCGGAAGCCGGCCTCCCGGCGGGGGTTCTTGTTCAAGCGGGCAATGGACTCGAGTTCCCCGACGAGGCTGCCGGCGAAACGGTGGGAGAAGCTCCGTGTCTCGCGCAGGGTAAGGTCCTGGAGGATGTCCATGACCTCGTCCGGCCCGTCACCCACGTCGATTCCGGCTGCGGCATCGGCCTTGTTCTCTCGGTCCGCCAGTTGGGCCGAATCCGCGTCCGAGGCTCGCTCCGAGCCCGTATAGACCGTGAGCCCGCGCACCTCCTGGCCACCCGAGATGGAATCCGCGTGGACCGAGATGAAGAGGTCCGCACGGGCCGCGCGGGCAGCCCGTACCCGGTCCCCAAGGGAGATGAACACATCCTGGTCCCGGGTGAGGACCACGCGATAAAGCCCTTTGGCCTCAAGCTTTTTCTTTAGGGCCTGGGCGAAAGCGAGGACGATGTCCTTCTCGTAAGCGCCCGTGAGAGCGTTCGCGCCGGGATCGATGCCCCCGTGGCCGGGGTCGATCACGATGACGGGACGGTTATCCTTGGGTGCCTGGGCAGTATCGGCGCCCTCCCCGGCCTGGTTCGACGAGGAGGCGGCGCTCAGGGCCGCGGCCTTGCGGAACTCCTCCCGGTCGGCCCGGCTCAGCTCGATCACCAGTACGACCGCGCCGCCAAAGGCGCCCGGCTCGGTCCGGATCGCCGAGACCACCGCCGGCTGGGCCAGATCCATTACCATCCGCGAGCGCCCGGGCGCAAAGAGACCGTACCGGAAGGATGAGACGAGACCTGTCGCCTTTCGGCCGCTCTCCGGCGGCAGATGGAAGGCCACCTCGGGCAGGTCGACGATCAGGCGGTCCGGCCGCTCCATCACGTGGGTCTGAATGGTGACTTCCCGGGAAAGGCTGATCTTGAAGCGGGTCCGCCCCGCTTCGGCCTCGACCGCGACGTCGGCCGCAACCACCGCCGTACCGGCCTGCGCCCCACCGACCGCCCGCGCGCCATCGGGCGCGGCCGCGAGGAGCGCGGCCGCCGCGAGGAGGCAGAAAAGGCGTATGTAGCGCGTCATGAGCATTCCGACCGCCGGCAGGTTCGAGCGCCCCTCCTACCCCCATAGTCGGTGTTTCGTTAATGAAACCTCATCATTAAGGCATTAATGTTTCGTTGATGTTGCAACGATGACACAGTGTCTCAGCACCTTGCCAAACGCATCATTCGATCTGTAATGATGACGATCCCGTCCGGCATGGCCGATTCTGGCGGAGTGTCCGTGGAGACGGTTGTGTTGACCGATCCGCCGGCCCCTTCGCCATCCTCGACAGGCTCGCGGACAGGCTCAGATGGCGATGATTTCGCCTTATATGCCCGGTGGCCAGCCCAAACTGGCTCATCGATTTCGAAAGGGCCGTCGTTGAATGGTTGCGCAAGCGAAGTCAGTTCTGACTCTCGTCCCGGCACCGTTTGATGCGCGCGAACCGTTTCGCGCCCCATGCTCCGCTCAATCCGGCATGGCCTCGGCCCCGTTTAACCCAGAATGCGCCCCTGTGAGGCGCACGATGGCGACCGAACGCAATCCGAACGCAATGTCAGCCCGCCGCCCCCTAAGGCGGCGAGGCCGTCCGCCCTCAGTGCGGCTTCTGCCTCAGGCTCTGCCCTCGGTCGCCATGTCGAGAGTTCAACATGGCAAACAAGATGCTCATCGATGCCTCCCACCCGGAAGAAACCCGGGTCGTGGTGGTGCGTGGTCAAAAGGTCGAAGAATTCGACTTCGAATCCGCTAACCGGAAGCAGCTGCGAGGCAATATCTATCTGGCGAAGGTCACGAGGGTCGAACCCTCCCTCCAGGCCGCCTTCGTCGAATATGGCGGAAACCGCCACGGTTTCCTGGCCTTCAGCGAAATCCACCCCGATTATTACCAGATCCCGGTCGCGGATCGCATGGCCCTTCTCGAGGCCGAGGCGGAAGCGCAGCGGGAGGAAGAGCTCGAGGAAGAGCGTCGCAGCCGGCGCCGCCGCTCCTCCGCCAAGCGCGCCCGGCCCGACGAGGCCGTGTCGTCCTCAGAGGTCGAGGCGGGGGAATCCGCCGCTCCTGAGACCGGCGGCGAAGAGGCAGAGGGACAGGCGGGTGAAGCGTCTGCCGTGTCCGAAGCCGCCGAAGCTCCGCGGAGCGATGGGGAGCCGGAGGGTGAGGCTGGACTGGAAGTCGCGCAGGAGACCGCCGACGAGGGTGCCGAAGTCGTCCAGGCCTCGTCCGGCGAGGCTGACGCCGCTGCCGAGGCAGAGGGCGGCGAGGACGACAGCCACGACGACCATGACCATGAAGACGACCATGATCATGACGACCATGAGCACGACGATACAGTCGAGCAGCTCGGTGGCGGCGATGCCATGGAGGACGTTCCCCAGCGCCCCCGCACCCCGCGCAAGCAGTACAAGATCCAGGAAGTCATCAAGCGCCGCCAGATCCTCCTGGTCCAGGTCGTGAAGGAAGAGCGCGGCAACAAGGGCGCAGCTCTCACCACCTATCTCTCGCTTGCCGGCCGCTATTCGGTTCTCATGCCGAATACCGGACGCGGCGGCGGCATTTCCCGCAAGATCACCAATGCGGCCGACCGCAAGCGCCTGAAGGAGATCGCCCAGGATCTGGCAGTGCCGGAAGGAATGGGCATCATCCTGCGCACGGCCGGCGCTTCCCGCACGAAGCCCGAGATCAAGCGTGACTACGAATATCTGATGCGTCTCTGGGAGAGCGTGCGCGAACTGACGCTCAGCTCCTCGGCTCCTGCCCTCGTCTATGAGGAAGGCTCGCTTATCAAGCGCGCCATCCGGGACCTCTATAACAAGGATATCGACGACATCCTGGTCTCAGGCGACGACGGCTATCGCGAGGCGAAGGACTTCATGCGCATGCTCATGCCGAGCCATGCCAAGATCGTCAAACCCTACCGCGAGCCGCAGCCGCTCTTCGCCAAATACGGCGTGGAGGCCCAGCTCGACGCCATGTTCTCCAACCACGTCACCCTGAAATCGGGCGGCTATCTCGTCATCAACCCGACGGAAGCCCTCGTCTCCATCGACGTGAATTCCGGCCGTTCCACCCGCGAGCACAACATCGAGGATACGGCGCTTCGCACTAACCTCGAGGCCGCCGAGGAGATCGCCCGGCAGCTTCGCCTGCGCGACCTCGCCGGCCTGGTGGTGATCGACTTCATCGACATGGAGGAGAAGCGCAACAACCGCGCCGTCGAGAAGAAGCTCAACGAGTGCCTGAAGAACGACCGCGCCCGCATTCAGGTGGGCCGCATCTCGCCCTTCGGGCTGCTGGAGATGTCGCGCCAGCGCATCCGCACGGGCGTGCTGGAATCGTCCTCCGTCCCCTGTCAGCATTGCGCCGGCACCGGCTTCGTGCGGTCCACGCCCTCCGTGGCTCTGCACGTGCTGCGCTCCATCGAAGAGACGCTCATCAAGAATGCGGGCTACAACCTCACCGTCCGCACCCGGATGGAGGCTGCGTTCTATATCCTGAACCAGAAGCGCATTCACCTGCGTGAGCTGGAAAATCGCTTCGGCGTCGCAATCACCATCGTGGCCGACGAGACCATGATGGGCACGACCACCTATGCCATTGACCGGGGCGAGCCTGCCCTGCGCCTGGAGCATAAATCCGCCGCCACCGGCATCCAGATCGATGCGATCATGCCGGCCGACGAGCTGGAGGAGGAAGCCGAGGTCGAGGTCGAGGTTTCGACCGACGAGGACGAGGGGACGGAAGAGGCCCATGCCGACGAGGAGCGGGGCGGCGAGGAAGGCGAAGGCAATGGCCGCCGTCGTCGGCGCCGTCGGCGTCGGCGCGGCCGTGACCGGGACGGCGTCCGGGCCGAGCATCATGGCGAGGACGAGGCCCACGAAGGCGCGGCCTCTGCCGAAGACGCTGAAGAAGGCGAGGAGATTGAAGGCGCCGAAGCCGAAGGCAGCGCCGCCCAGGAGATCTCCGGGTCCGAAGACGGCGCAGACGAGCGCCATGGCCGCCGCCGGCGCAGAGGCCGGCGTGGCGGGCGCGGACGTGGTCGGGACGAAACGGTCGAGTTCGCCATGGAGGAAGGCTTCGTAGCGCCCCAGGATGGCGAGAGCGGCGAAGCCGGCGAGGCACGCCCGACCGAGCCCACCATGGCCGAGGCCGCCTCGGCTGAGCCGGAAGAGGCCGCGCCGCAGAGCGGCGTATCGAACGGGATTGCGGCTCCGGCCACTCCGGCCGAAGAGGCACATGAGCCCGAACCGCAGCCTGTTGTTCCCGAACCCGAGCCTGTCGCCGTGGTTCTCACGCCCCCCGATCCGGACCGCCCGAAGCGCGCGGGCTGGTGGTCCAAGGCGAAATCGGTCCTGAGCGGCCACTAAAACGAAAATCCCCGGCCTCAGAGCCGGGGATTTTTTTGGCGGGCCTTCAATCGGAGAACTGGCCCACCGTCAGAGCATATCGTCGAGCCAATGGGCCACGAAGGCCGCGAAGGCCTGGGGATCCTCATCGGGCCAGAGATGTCCGACTCCCGGCACCTCCACGGCCCGCCCGTTTCCAATGCATCGTGCGACCGCCCGCGCCGGGATCCTGAACAGAGGTCGCGTCCGCTCACCCCAGGCGACCGTGACGGGCATCGGCAACGCGCCGAGGGTCTCGCAACTCATGGCCGGAGGCTCCTCCTGGGCCAGGAGCAGCGGCATCGTGTGGGCGTTCTCCAGCTTCACCCGCCGCCGCTCGGCAGGCTCCGCATCGAAGTGGCCGGGGCCGCCGGAAGCATCGATCAGTAGCCGGACGGCCTGCTCCCAATCGCCCTGCCCGGCCGTCGCGAAGATCGGCCCGAACATGGCATGCGCATCCTCACCGAACCGGGCGAGATCGTCGGGAGGCAACGGAATCGAGCGCACACCCGGCTCGTAGGCCAGGATCCGGCGGAAGAGATCTGGCCTGCTGGCCGCGGCTTCGAGCGCCACATGCCCCGCATAGGACCAAGCGACAAGAGCGACAGGTCCTATCCCTAATGCCTCAACGAAGGTCACAAGATCGCGCGCATGGGTCGCGACACCGAACGGGGGCCCGTCAGGACGCCAGGGCGCGTCTCCAAAGTAGCGCTGCGTCAGGGAGAGGCAGCGGAAGCGACTGGACAGGATGTCCCCGTGGGGCGCCCATGTTCGCCGGTCGCCGAGGGCGCCGTGGAGGAACAGCACGGGCGTGCCCGAGCCGACATCCGAATAGGGAAAGATATCCTCGCCGATGGCACAATGGCGCGGCGCATCGGAATAAGCAGAGTTCATGACGGTCATGACAATTCGGGATTTCGTCGCGGCAGGAAGGCCTTACTCGGCTTTCCCCATCCAGGTTTTCAGGCGTCGCACCGCCTCGCGGCAGTCGGTCTCCGAGCCGGCAAAGGACAGGCGCAGGTAATGCTGGCCCTCGGTCGGGTCGAAATCGAGGCCCGGCGTTGCGGCGACGCCGGTCTCCTCCAGCATCCGCCGGGCGAAACCGATGGAGTCGTTCGTGAAGCGGGCGATGTCCGCATAGATGTAGAAGGCGCCGTCCACCGGATGCATCTCGGTGATCCCGAGACGCGGCAGCTCCTCCAGGAGCATGGCCCGGTTGGCCGCATATCCCGCTTTTACAGCTTCCAGCTCGTCGATGGCGTCGAAGGCCGCGAGCGCCGCCACCTGGGACAGGTAGGGCGGGGAGATGTAGAGATTTTGGGCCAGCCGCTCGATGGGGCGCACGAGGCGCTCCGGCACGACGATCCAGCCGATCCGCCACCCGGTCATGCAGTAGTATTTCGAGAACGAGTTGATCACGACCGCATCGTCGTCGCTGGCAAGCGCCGTGGTCGCCGGCTCGCCATAGGTCAGCCCGTGATAGATCTCATCGGAGACGAACCAGAGGCCGAGCCGGCGGCAGGTCTCCCCGAGTTCCCGTAGGGCATCCCGGCCGATCATCGTGCCGGAGGGGTTGGCCGGGCTCATGGCCAGGATCCCGTGCAGGGGCTTCGCCGCATGGGCCCGCTCCACCGCTTCGGCCGTCATGATCCAGCCATCGGCCTTCGTGAGCGGGATAACCACGGGCTCCAGATCGAGGGCTTCCAGGATGTTGCGATAGGCCGGGTAACCGGGAGCCGTGATGGCGACCCGCTGGCCACGGTCGAAGAGGCTCAGAAAAGCCAGGACGAAGCCGGCCGAAGAGCCGGTGGTGACCACCACCCGCTCGGGCGAAAGGCTCACGCCGTAGGTGTCCCGGTAGTGCCGGGCGATGCGCTCGCGCAGCGAAGCCATGCCGAGGGCTTCCGTATAGCCGATACGGCCATGGTCGAGCGCGGCCCTGGCGGCCTCACGGGCGGCCCGCGGCGCTGGCGCGGATGGCTGGCCGACTTCCATATGGACGACGCTGTCGCCCCTTCTCTCCTTGGCGGCGGCCGCGCTGAGCACGTCCATGGCCAGGAAGGAGGAGACGCGCTCCATGCGGCGGGCGACGAGGGGCTGGGGCAGATTGGGCAAGGACTTGGTCATGGCAGGCTCTCGTACCGTCTTGGGCGCGGCGCCTCAAGCATCGCCCTGCCCCATACCATCAACGAAGCCGTGAATTGACGCTCCGGCGGCAAACCCGTAACTCTCACCCCATATGGCTGTCCGCGGCGCCCTTCGACCGAGCCGCGACCCGATCGTTCCCGGCCGGATGCGGAGCCGAGCCCGCGCTCCATCCAGGCCAAGCTTCCGCAAAGGACGGACAATGCGTTTCCCGCTCTTCAGATCCTTCCAGGCCGCCCTCATTCTCGGGGCCGTCGCATTCGGCGCCCCGGCCATGGCCCAGAAGGCCGAGTTCTCGGACCAGCAGCGCCAGGCCATCGGCGAGATCGTCCGCGATTACCTGCTCAAGAATCCGGAACTCCTCCAGGAGGTTATTGCGGAGCTCGAGAAGCGTCAGGCCGAGAGCCAACGCGTCGCCCAGGCCAGTGCCCTGAAGGAGACGCGGGATATCCTTTACAACGCATCCCACTCCTTCGTGGTCGGAAACCCGTCCGGCGACGTCACCCTGGTCGAGTTCTTCGATTACAATTGCGGCTATTGCAAACAGGCGCTCAACGACGTCCAGACCCTCATCAAGAGCGACCCGAAGCTGCGGGTGGTGCTCAAGGATTTCCCGGTCCTCGGGCCGGATTCCATCGAGGCCAGCAGGGTCGGGCTTGCGGTCCGGAACCAGATCCAGGGCGAGAAGCTGTTCGAATACCACATCAAGCTCCTGGGAACCCGTGGCCGGGTGAACGGCGAGCGCGCGCTCGCGGTCGCCAAGGAGATGGGCCTCGACACAGCCCGCCTTCAGAAGGACATGGCCGGCTCCGACGTGCGCAGCGCCCTCCAGGAGAATGCCGGCCTCGGCGACAAGCTCGGCCTTACAGGCACCCCGGCCTTCATCATCGGCGATGAGGTCATCCCCGGCGCGGTTGGGCTGGAGCCTTTGAAGCAAGTGGTCGCCAATGTGCGCCGTTGCGGCAAGGCGAATTGCTGACCGAAGTGGCCGTCCGGGCGGGGCGGTTCCCGCCCCGCAGACCGGGCCAGCCCCAAGCTAAGCTTTGGAAAGGCTTGGTTTTCCCCTTCCCCCAGCTCCGCCTTTTGGCTAAGAGGGCGTTTCGGCTCCATTCTCCGGAGCTTTCTGGAACGCTCCACGCGCATGATCAACGTCCACGTTCTCAACGGACCGAACCTCAACCTGCTCGGTCGCCGGGAGCCGGAAGTCTACGGCCGGTTGACCCTGCAGGATATCGAGCGGCTCGTCCGAGAGAAGGCGGAAGCGCTGGGCCTCTCGCTTACCTTCCGTCAGTCGAACCACGAAGGACAGTTGGTCGACTGGATCCAGGAGGCGGGAGCCCAGGGAGCAGGTGTCGTCATCAATGCCGGCGCCTATACCCACACCTCGATCGCTCTGCGGGACGCCATCTCCGGCAGCGCCGCTCCCACGGTCGAGATCCATCTTTCGAACGTTCATGCCCGCGAGGACTTTCGTCATCGCTCGCTCATCGCCCCGGTCTCTGTGGGCGTGATCTGCGGTTTCGGCCCCATGAGCTACGTGCTCGGCCTGGAGGCCATTCACCGCGTCATGGTCGAGCGGGCGCAGCAGGCGAAGCCCTCCACCCACTGAATTCCTCAACGATAAGAGGTGAGCCCCATGGCCAAGGATAACCCTTTCGATCCCGATCTCGTGCGTGAGCTGGCGTCACTGATCGCCGATACCGATCTCACCGAGATCGAAGTGGAGAAGGGCGACCTTCGCATCCGCGTGGCGAGAACCATCACGGCGGCGGTCACCGTGCCGGTTGCGGCACCCTCCATGGCGGCTCCGCCGCCCGTGATGGCGCCTCCTCCGATGGCTGCGGAAGCGGTCGCGACAGGCGCCAAGTCGGCCGCCGCCCATCCGGGCGCCGTGCTGTCGCCCATGGTCGGCACCGCCTATCGCCGCCCCTCGCCGGACGCGAAGCCGTTTGTCGAAATCGGCTCGAAGGTTCAGGCTGGCGACAAGGTCCTCCTGGTCGAGGCCATGAAGACCTTCAATGAAATCACGGCTCCGCGCAGCGGCACTGTGACGGCCATTATGGTAGAGGACGGAACGCCGGTCGAATACGGCGAGCCGCTGCTCGTGATCGAGTGAGCGCGATGTTCGACAAGATTCTCATCGCCAACCGCGGCGAGATCGCCCTACGCATTCTGCGCGCCGCGAAGGAGCTCGGCATTGCCACCGTCGCGGTCCATTCCACGGCCGACGCGGACGCCATGCACGTGCGCCTGGCGGACGAGAGCGTCTGCATCGGGCCGCCGGCCGCCCGCGACAGCTACCTCAACATTCCGGCCCTGATCGCCGCCTGTGAAATCACGGGCGCGGACGCCATCCATCCCGGTTATGGGTTCCTCTCGGAGAACGCCCGCTTCGCCGAGGTGCTGGAGCATCACCGCATCGCCTTTATCGGCCCCAAGGCCGAGCATATCCGCATTATGGGTGACAAGATCGAGGCCAAGCGTACCGCAAAGCGCCTCGGCATCCCATGCGTGCCCGGCTCCGAAGGTGGCATCACCGACGAGGAAGAAGCCAAGCGCGTCGCCAAGGATATCGGCTACCCGGTCATCATCAAGGCGGCCGCCGGCGGCGGCGGGCGCGGCATGAAGGTGGCGCGCACGGAGGAAGACCTCGTCCATGCCCTCCAGACCGCCAGGACCGAAGCCAAGGCGGCCTTCGGCGATGACGCGGTCTATATCGAGAAATATCTCGAGAAGCCGCGCCACATCGAGATCCAGGTGCTGGGCGACGGCAAGGGCAACGCCATCCATCTCGGCGAGCGCGACTGCTCGCTCCAGCGGCGCCACCAGAAGGTCTGGGAAGAAGGGCCCTCCCCGGCCCTCAACGTCGAGATGCGCGAACGCATCGGCGGCGTCGTCGCAAAGGCGATGCAGGAGCTGAAATACGCCGGTGCTGGCACCATCGAGTTCCTCTACGAGGACGGTGAGTTCTACTTCATCGAGATGAACACCCGCATCCAGGTGGAGCATCCGGTCACCGAGATGATCACCGGCATCGATCTGGTGAATGAGCAGATCCGCGTGGCGGCGGGCGCCCCGCTTTCGGTGAAGCAGAGCGACATCAAGATCGAGGGCCACGCGATCGAGTGCCGCGTAAACGCGGAGCACCACTCCACCTTCCGCCCCTCGCCCGGAACGATCAGCTACTTCCATCCTCCGGGCGGACTTGGTGTGCGCGTGGATTCGGCGGCCTATCAGGGCTACCGCATCCCTCCTCACTACGATTCCCTCGTCGGCAAGCTCATCGTGCATGGCCGCACCCGCAATGAGTGCCTCATGCGCCTGCGCCGCGCCCTCGACGAGTTCGTAGTGGACGGCGTCGACACCACGCTCCCCCTGTTCCGGACCCTGGTCCGCAACCCGGATATCCAGAACGGCCAATACGACATCCACTGGCTCGAGAACTTCCTCAAGACCGGCGGGATCGAGGGCGAGCCTGCTTGATATAGAGGTCTAGTGATAACCTCCTTCGGCCTCTTGAGGGCGCACTTCGCCCGCTGAGAGAGGCCGGAGGTGACGCCCGCCTCCTCCTGAGCGGATAGGGCCTCTGATGCGACGCCGATGGATTGCGGCCCGCGCATCATGGAGCGGGGCCAGTCCCCCTTTCCCTCGATGAGCGGTGCTTTTTCTCAGCCTGGCTTGGCCTGTCACCTGGGTCGCATCGAAATACATGTTCCGCACGGATCCTGGCTGATAATCCCTTCCCGGCGCCCTATTTTTTGGTCATCATGCAGGCATTAGGTCTTCGTCGATGAGCAGAGCTTCGGATCGCGCTCTTGAAATCACCCCTGAGATCCTCCTCAGGGCCTATGCCGCGGGAATTTTTCCCATGGCAGAAGATGCGGACGATCCTTCGCTTTTCTGGGTCGAGCCGCGGGAGCGGGGTATCATCCCGCTGGATAGCTTTCACATCCCTAAGCGACTCGCCCGCACCCTCCGGTCGGACAGGTTCGAGGTGAAGATCGATCAGGATTTCGACGCGGTCATCGAGGGCTGCGCCGCCCCGGGGCCGGACCGGGAGAAGACCTGGATCAGCCGGCGTATCCGCGAGCTTTACGGGGAACTCTTCGATACGGGCTATTGCCACACGGTCGAGGTCTATGAGCTGGGTCGGTTGGTTGGAGGGCTTTACGGGGTCCGCCTGCGCAGTGCCTTCTTCGGCGAGAGCATGTTCCATGTGGAGCGGGACGCCTCCAAGGTCGCCCTCGCGTATCTGGTGGCGCGCCTCAGGCGCGGCGGCTTCACCTTGCTCGACACCCAGTTCGTAACCCCCCATCTGGCCCAGTTCGGCGCCGTTGAGATCCCGCGCCGCACCTACAAGCAGATGCTTCGCACGGCCATGGAGCTCGATGCCGTGTGGGATGTCTGGCCGCCGAACGTCTCCGTGAGCGGCGCAGAGGTTCTTGCCGCACTTTCCGAGCCGATGGTTGCCTGAGGCGGCGGCCGGGCCAGCCTCGATCTCGCTAGCGGTCGTTGGTCCGGTCGTTGCGAATAACGGGCACCGCCGGAGCGCGGCGGACAGGCTGCTGGCGAGGCACGGGAGCGACCTCGGCGGGCGGTGGCGCGGGCGCCGCCTGCGCGGGAGCGACCGGCGGGCTCATGATGTCGCCGGGCCGTGAGGCCTCGACCGGGCGGGGCTGGACCGGATCGAGGGGCGGCGGCTCCTCGGCCACCTCCTTCGGCTCGGGAATCACCTCCGTGCCGCCTTTGCAATCCACCAGCCAGATATCGTAGACCGGGTGCTCGATGCCGTGTAGGCCGGGGCTTCCGGAAAACATCCAGCCCGAAAAGACCCTATGAGGCTTGCCGTTGGCGGAGGTGTCGTCGACCTCCACGAAAGAAGTGGTGTTGGGGTTTTCGGTCGGCGGCTTGGTGAAGCAGACATCCGCCTTCATCTGCAGGGAGCCGAACTGAACGGTCTCGCCGATCGCAACCTCGAAGGACACGATTCGCCCGGTGATCTTGTCGAGCCCCGAGAAGACGCCTGTGGGGTTCTTGATTCTGTCCGCATGGGCCGCACCAGCGCTGCCCGTCACGATGGCGAGCAGCAGAACGGCCCGCTTCCAACCGAATGTCATAGTCCTCGCCCGCGCCCTTCAAGGTCGGCGGCCTGCATGGCCGTCTCCTGCGTCGTGGGGACGCGTTAACACGGCAACGGTGTTCGAAAAAGGGCAAGTCTCGGCAGGATGGCGTTCCGCGGCGGATAATTTACTCTCGCGCCCTCTTCACTCTCCGGAGCCCCCATGGACACGCCCTGCCTGACCACCGACGCGGCCCGCCGCGCGCTCGGATTCCTGACCCTCGACGAGACCATAAGGCTCGCCGACCGGGGCGTGACGATTCCCGCACCCCATTCCGTCTTGGTCTCGCCCGGCATCTCTTTGGCGGAAGGCGTCGCGCTCTGGCCTGGAACCGTGCTGCAATGCCTGGACGGCGGTCATCTCTCCCTTGCGGCCGGGACCATATGCTTCCCAGGCACCCGCATTGTCTCCAAGGGGGGGCGGATTGAGATCGGCCCCGGGGTCGAGATCGGGGACGAGGGCGGCTTTACGATCAAGGCAGAACGGGGAGCGGACATCACTGTCGGCGCGGGGGCGCGCCTTCTCGGTGGCGGATCGCTGAACCTCTCCAACCGAATCGGCCGGGGCGCTCAGATCCTGGGGCCCATCCGCTGCCAGAACTGCAGCCTCGGCGATGGTGGGACCTATCGGGACCCTGATCCGGATTCCCGGGGCGGCGTGCTGAAGGGAGTGGGCGTGGCGCGCGACCTGGAAGTGCTGAAGGGACAGGTTATCCAGGCCTTCGGCCTGTTCGCCGAGGCGCCGATGCGGCCTCAGTCTTATTTTCACCCGCCAGAGAAGAATTGACGGACCTTCTCAGCCGAAGAACGAGCGCTTCTCGAAAGGATCCCGCGCGGGCTCGGTCATCGGATTACCTTCGTCCTGGCGCCGGTCGAAATGGGCGGCCGAACAGGCAAGGGAGCACAGGATGCCCTGGTCAGACCAATAGGCCGGCCCCTTCTGAACGTCGCCCGCGTAATAGGTGAAATCGGTATGCCCGAAGGGCAGGCCGCATTCCACGCAGGTCTTGGGTCTCTGGCTGTTCAACATGACGCTGGAGGAACCCTCTCCTACTCGCCCGGCGACCAGGGAACGTAGTCTCCGGTCGCGGAGGGCCGCTTGCCGGTGGACAGCATGGAGCCCTTGGGCCGGTAGGCCATGGTCGTGCCGGTCATGTTGGGAATGTAGGGCTTCTCCCACTCGCGGGGCGTATAGGGCTCCTCGCTCGGGGGAAGGTCGAAATTGTGACAGAGCCAGGCGCGCCAGCCGGGGGGCACCCGGGAGGCATCCATGTCGCCATTATAGACCACCCAGCGCCGCTCGGGGCCAACCGAGGGGTCGATCAGGGGCCCCATGGCCCGGTAGTATTTGTTGCCGAACTCGTCCGTGCCGACGAACTGGCCGCGGCGCCAGGTGTAGAATCGGGTGCCGAGGGTCGTCCCGTTCCACCAGGTGAAGAACTGAATCCAAAACTGTTTCATCTTTGCCGCCGAAGGGTTCGTCAATTTGCGCGGAATATGGCTTTACGCCCGCGCGAAGTCCAGCCTTCCGGTGCGATCATCCTGCATCCGATTCCCGAAGCTGCCGAAAGCGCGATTCGCCGGGCGATTCTTCTTGCTCCCTGCAGGCTTTCGCGCCCCCTGCCCGGCCCTCCACTTCACCCGAGCCGGCAAAAGGTTTCCGCCTGTTCGGACGGCGTTAACCGCGTTGCCCGAACGGCACTTCCCAGACTCCGAAAAAACGGCGCCGGGATTCTGAAAGGATTCTCCGAGGCTTAGCAACTTTTCCACATTTTTAACATTTGCCCACTATATATAGTCGGAACCACGGTCGTCGCTACAAGTTCTTGACGCAGGGCTCTCAAGATGACTAGCTTGCCGGAGTGCCGATCCGAGACCGGCAGCCCCCCTGAAAAGAGGGGTTGGAATCTCCCAAGAGTCAGCGTCAGAGCCGCGCGGCGAACCGATTGCCGCGGGGTCGCTGGCGTCCGAAGGAGGCGAGACTCGGGCGTGCTTGTGTGGCGGTCCGACAAAACGGGCCGTGGGGGCGTCAAAAAATTATCGCGGGGCTAAGTGCTGCGGAGGCGTTTCGCAGCCCGGAGGCGTTTTGCCTTCGACATGAAGGATGAAGACGATGCGGATCGAGCGGCGTTATACGACAAGCGGGCAATCGCCCTATTCCTCCCTCGCCTTCCGGCTCGCCACGAGCGAGATCCGCAACCCGGATGGTTCGGTCGTCTTCAAGCTCGACAATATCGAGGTGCCGGAGACCTGGAGCCAGGTCGCCTCGGACGTGCTCGCCCAGAAGTATTTCCGCAAAGCCGGGGTGCCGGCGCGCCTGAAGAAGGTGGAGGAGAACGACGTTCCCTCCTGGCTGTGGCGTTCCGTGGCCGACGAGGCCGCGCTCGCCGAGCTGCCGGAAGAGAGCCGTTACGGCTCCGAAATCTCCTCCAAGCAGGTTTTCGACCGGCTCGCCGGCTGCTGGACCTATTGGGGCTGGAAGGGCGGCTATTTCTCGTCCGAGGAGGACGCGCAGGCTTTCTATGACGAGCTGCGCTTCATGCTCGCCAACCAGATGGTGGCGCCCAACTCCCCGCAATGGTTCAACACCGGCCTGCACTGGGCCTACGGCATCGACGGGCCGAGCCAGGGCCACTTCTATGTGGACCACAAGACCGGCAAGCTGACCAAGTCCAAGTCGGCCTATGAGCACCCGCAGCCCCATGCCTGCTTCATCCAGGGCGTCGAGGACGATCTGGTGAACGAAGGCGGCATCATGGACCTGTGGGTCCGCGAGGCGCGCCTGTTCAAGTACGGCTCGGGCACCGGCTCCAACTTCTCGAAGCTGCGCGGCGAAGGCGAAAAGCTCTCGGGCGGCGGCCGCTCCTCGGGCCTGATGTCGTTCCTGAAGATCGGCGACCGCGCGGCAGGCGCCATCAAGTCCGGCGGCACCACCCGCCGGGCGGCCAAGATGGTGGTGGTCGACGTCGATCACCCGGACATCGAGGCCTATATCGACTGGAAGGTGAAGGAAGAGCAGAAGGTCGCGGCCCTCGTGACCGGCTCCAAGCTCGCAGCCAAGCACCTCAAGGCCATCATGAAGGCTTGCGTGAACTGCGAGGCCGAAGGCGATGCCTGCTTCGATCCGGAGAAGAACCCGGCCCTGAAGAAGGAAATCAAGATGGCCCGCCGGGTGCAGATCCCGGACAACTACATCAAGCGCGTCATCCAGTTCGCGCGCCAGGGCTACACGGATATCGACTTCCCGATCTACGACACCGACTGGGATTCGGACGCCTACCTCACGGTGTCTGGCCAGAACTCCAACAACTCGGTCTCCATCACCGACGACTTCCTTCGTGCTGTCGAGAAGGACGGCGAGTGGAAGCTCACCGCCCGCAAGGACGGCAAGGTGCTGAAGACCCTGAAGGCCCGCGACCTGTGGGAGCAGATCGGCTATGCGGCCTGGGCCTCGGCCGATCCGGGCCTGCACTTCAACACCACCATGAACGACTGGCACACCTGCCCGGCAGGCGGCCGCATCCGGGCCTCGAATCCGTGCTCGGAATACATGTTCCTGGACGACACGGCCTGCAACCTCGCCTCCGCCAACCTGCTCCAGTTCTACGACCGCGCCACCAAGTCCTTCGACGCCGACGCCTTCGAGCATGCCTGCCGCCTCTGGACGGTGGTGCTCGAGATCTCCGTCATGATGGCGCAGTTCCCCTCGCGGGAGATCGCGGAGCTCTCCTACGAGTACCGCACCCTCGGCCTCGGCTACGCCAATATCGGCGGCCTGCTCATGACCATGGGCCTGCCCTACGATTCCGACGCTGGCCGCGCCCTCGGCGGCGCGCTCACGGCCATCATGACCGGCGTGTCCTATGCGACCTCGGCCGAGATGGCCGGCGAGCTCGGTCCCTTCCCGCAATATGCCAAGAACGCGAAGCACATGCTGCGCGTCATCCGCAACCATCGCCGCGCCGCGCACGGCCTGGCGGAGGGCTATGAGGGCCTGAGCGTCAACCCCGTGCCGCTCGATGCCGTCTCCTGCCCCGACCAGAGCCTGATCGCCCATGCCAAGCGCGCCTGGGACCGGGCCCTCGAGCTCGGCGAGGCCAACGGCTACCGCAATGCGCAGGCCACCGTGATCGCGCCCACCGGCACGATCGGCCTCGTGATGGATTGCGACACCACCGGCATCGAGCCCGACTTCGCGCTCGTGAAGTTCAAGAAGCTCGCCGGCGGCGGCTACTTCAAGATCATCAACCGGGCCGTGCCCGACGCCCTGCGGGCGCTCGGCTACCGTGAATCCGAGATCGCCGAGATCGAGGCCTATGCGGTCGGCCACGGCTCCATGCGCCAAGCGCCTGCCGTCAATCCCGGCTCGCTCGCCGCGAAAGGCTTCACGTCCGAGAAGATCGATGCTGTCGAGAAGGGCCTGAAATCCGCCTTCGACATCAAGTTCGTGTTCAACCGCTGGACCCTCGGCGAGGACTTCCTGACCGGCACGCTGAAGGTGCCGGCCGAGAAGCTGAACGACCCGTCCTTCGATCTGCTCACTTTCTTAGGCTTCTCGAAGGCCGAGATCGAGGCTGCGAACATCCACATCTGCGGCGCCATGACCCTGGAGGGCGCGCCCCATCTGAAGGTCGAGCACTATCCGGTCTTCGACTGCGCCAATCCCTGCGGCAAGATCGGCAAGCGCTACCTCTCGGTCGACAGCCACATCCGCATGATGGCGGCGGCGCAGCCCTTCATCTCGGGCGCCATTTCCAAGACCATCAACATGCCGAACGAGGCGACGGTCGAGGATTGCAAGAACGCCTACATGCTCTCGTGGAAGCTGGCGCTGAAGGCCAACGCCCTCTACCGCGACGGCTCCAAGCTCTCGCAGCCCCTCAACGCGGCCCTCATCGCCGACGAGGAGGACGATGCGGACGAAGCCGCCGAGGCGCTGACCGCCCTGCCGGCCGCCGCCAAGGCCGCCAACCTCTCGGAGAAGATCATCGAGAAGGTGGTCGAGCGCGTGGTGGCGATCCGCGAGCGCGAGAAGATGCCCGACCGCCGCAAGGGCTACACCCAGAAGGCGGTCGTGGGCGGCCACAAGGTCTACCTGCGCACCGGCGAGTACGATGACGGCCGCCTCGGCGAGATCTTCATCGACATGCACAAGGAAGGCGCGGCCTTCCGGGCCATGATGAACAACTTCGCCATCGCGATCTCACTTGGCCTGCAATACGGCGTGCCGCTCGAGGAATACGTGGAGGCCTTCACGTTCACGCGCTTCGAGCCGGCCGGCTTCGTGCAGGGCAACGAGCGCATCAAGAGCGCGACCTCGATCATCGACTACGTGTTCCGCGAGCTCGCCGTCTCCTATCTCGCCCGCAACGACCTCGCCCATGTGGACCCGTCGGAAGTCGGCCCCACCACCATCGGCTCGGGCGAAGCCCAGTCCAAGGCGCCGGAAGCGGCCCCCGCCACCGCAATCGTCTCCCGCGGCTTCACCCGCGGCAGCGTCGACCGCCTCATGCTCATCCCGGGCGGTGCCAGCGGCACAGGCGGTGCAAACGGCGCAGGCCAGCGCACCGGCACCACGGGCCTCACCATGGGCGCCACCGCCCTGAAGGAAGAGCCCGCCGCGAAGGCCGAGGAAAAGGTAGGCGAAGCCGACCTCGCCAAACTCGGCTTCACGGCCCCGTCCCTCGCCGACCGGCGCGCGGAAGCCAAGATGAAAGGCTATGTGGGCGAAGCCTGTCCGGAATGCGCGAACTTCACGCTGGTGCGGAACGGGACGTGTTTGAAGTGCGACACGTGCGGCAGCACGACGGGGTGTTCTTAGTAACAACAATACCTAAGCTTCTTGACTAAGACCCTGACACTTCCTGAATGGTCGCCGCAATGGCGACCATTTTTCTGCGGTTAGAGAGTAGTGCGCAAATAACAATAGTACTTTCCTAGAACGGCCTACCTTCAATATTATCCTCGTCAGACCATGCGTAGTTGCTATGAAGCGCAATCTCTAAACTGGTTAGGAGCGAAGAATAATGCAACAGAAGGCACCGGCTGCTCGGGGTCGAAATAAAGCGAGCCCTTCTGGTGTAACAACACCCTCTCTACCAGAACGCCCTCATGCCCGTCTAAAGGAAATCCAATTTAGCGACGGAACGATAATGGGCTTAACGCCCGGTGAAATTATCGTTTTTGTTGGGCCTAATAACGCGGGAAAGAGCGCCGCCCTAAAAGAAATATATGGCCGCCTCGCTCACGGTCAGAATTTTCCAACTAGGGTGACAACTAGAGTGGAATTTGAGTCCTCTGAAACAGGACAAGAAGTTGAGGAATGGCTCGCTAGAACCGCCCGACGTGATCACCTTGGCAATTATATAGTTTCAATGGTGGGCACAATTCACCGCGGAATAGTGGCAATAAACTGGGACCACCGCAACTTAAACGGCATTCAATCATTAGCCAACACAATGATACTTCATCTTGGCACAGAAGCGAGGCTTTCTGCTGTTAACCCCGTGGATCTTGTAAACCTAGTTACTGAAGTAATTACACACCCACTTCATCGACTTTACGACGATGATGAGCTCGAAGAGAGACTTGATAGAATATTCTTTAGAGCCTTTAGACAGAATCTCATTGTAAATCGCGGAGCCGGTCGGCAAGTTATGCTTCATTCAGGAAAGCGACCGAAGCTGCCCAAAGGGAAGGACCGGCAGTCGAATGATTTTCGCACAGCGGTAAATCAGCTTCCGGCCGTGAACGATCAGGGCGATGGTATCCGTGCCTTCGTTGGTATTCTAGCAAGTGTGCTTGCTGCCGATCGTGATATCATTCTTATAGACGAACCTGAGGCATTTCTTCACCCTCCACAGGCAACAACTCTCGGAAGAGTTTTAGCGGAAGAAACACCAACTGACCGCCAGCTCCTTGTTGCTACTCATAGCACAGACTTTCTTCGAGGCATGCTAGATCACTCTAGCCCTCGGGTTCGAGTAGTCCGAATCCAACGAGCCGGAGATGTAAATTACATAAGGGAGCTTAGCCCTACGACAGTTCGCAACGTCTGGGCAGACCCGCTTTTACGATACTCGAAAGTACTCGATGGCCTGTTTCACGATGCTGTACTCGTTTGCGAGGGTGACGCGGATTGTCGCTTCTATGGAGCGATGCTTGATGCAATCTCAGCCAACAATTCCGGTCCTGATATCGCCTTGGTGTACGGAGCAGGGAAGAGTCGCATCGCAACAATTGTTCAAGCTCTAAAGGCTATTGGAGTGCCGGTTCGCGTTGTGGTGGACTTTGACATTCTTGCCGATGAAGCAGGTCTCCGTAACCTCGTAGAATCTCTAGGGGTGAATGGTCCAAAATCGAAAAGGATTGGAATACAGTTAGGACTGCAATTGAGCAACGAAGGACTGGAATCTCTACGACAGAAGCTCGCAATGAAATCATGGGAGTTTTTGATAAAATTAAAACCTCTTCACTCTCTGAAAGAGACGTAGGAAGGATTAGGAGTGTTCTGAAGAAAGGGTCAGCTTGGACAGAAGCGAAGAAAATGGGAAAAGCTTTTATCCCGAGTGGTCAGCAACTGACTGCTTACGAGAACTTAGCCACTTTTCTTCGTAGCACAGGACTCTTCCTTGTCGAGGTAGGTGAGCTAGAAGGTTTCTGCCGAACAGTTAGTGGTCATGGCCCCGCATGGGTTACGGAGGTACTCCAGCGCGATCTCAGCCAGGATCCTGAACTCGCTAACGCCCGCACATTTGCAGAAGATCTGAGGAACAATTGGCCGGAAAGTTAATAATGCTCAGTCTGCATTGCCAATAACTTTAGACTAGCTGATGCACCTCCTCGCCCTCTCCGGCAGCCTGCGCGCGGGCTCGCTTAACACCGGCGCATTGCGTGCGCTGCAGAAGCTTGCGCCGGAGGGTGTCGCAGTTGCGCTGTATGACGGCATCGGCGCCCTGCCCCATTTCAACCATGACGTGGAGATGAGCGCGTTGCCGGAGAGCGTCGTGGAGCTGCGGCGGCAGGTGGCGGCGGCGGATGGGGTGGTGATCGCCTGTCCCGAATATGCGCACGGCATTCCGGGCAGCTTCAAGAACGCGCTCGATTGGCTCGTCGGCATGCCGGACTTTCCGGGCAAGCCCGTGATGCTCATCAACACGTCGCCCCGCGCCTCGCATGCCCAGGCCGCCTTGCGGGAAGTGCTTACCACCATGTCGGCACGGCTCGTGCCGGAGGCGGACGTGGCGGTGGAGCTGCGCAACAGAAGTGCTGACGAACCGGAGATTGCGCAGGCCCTGCGGACCGGCCTCGCAGCCTTCGTCGAGGCGTGTGGGAGCGAAGGCCACTCCTGACATTGCAGGGCGTCTCGGGCCCTCCAGGTCCGGTCCAGCCGTGACGCTGCGTAAGAATATAACTTGTAGATGCAATGTTGCGAATCGCCCGCATAAGTTGAATCAATCTCCTCGACGTCGAACGGAACGTCAGGAGGCGAACATGAAATGTCTCGGGGCAGCCCTTCTCATCCTGGCCACTCTCGGTACCGCCTATGCCCATCCCGGCGGGCTCGACCGGAACGGATGTCATCATGACCGGAAGGCAGGCGGCTACCATTGCCATCGATGAGCGGCCCGTTTCCTCCGCGACGATTGCCATACGGAAAGTGGGCTCCCGGCTTGAGATCCGGGACGAGGATGGAGCGGTGGCCTGTTTCCTGCGCTGCTTGAGACCTGGGCCGAGAGCCCCTATAGGCCTTTTAGAGCCTTAGAGGAGTTTGGAGTGTTCGTCGTACCTCCGCCGCCGGCCAATGAAAACGCGCGGCTCGAATTTCTCCATGCCTGCGGAATCATGGATACGCCCAGGGACGAGCGCTTCGACCGGGTGACGCGCCTTGCCGCCCGCTTCTATCAAGCGGATGTCGCCTTCCTGGGCTTTATCGACGAGCGCTACCAGTGGATGAAGTCCGCGACCTCTGATGGCGTTGCGCCCTGGATCGAGCGGGACAAGAGCGTCTGCCAGATCGTGATCGCGTCCGGCGAGCCGCTCGTTTTCGGCGACATGAGAACGGATCCGCGGCTCGATGGACACCCCGTTGTCCCTTACCTTCCGTTCCGCTTCTATGCCGGCGTGCCTTTGTTGACGGAGGATGGCGCGGCCGTTGCGTCCCTGTGTGTGCTCAAGCGTGACGCGCAGGACGCCTCGCAGGTGGACCTTGGCGCGCTGACCGATCTCGGCGCGGTGGCGATGGACGAGCTCGAGCTGTGGCGGCACAACCGCGAACTCGCTCACCTTGCCGAGACCTGTGCGCTCACGGGCCTCCGGAACGGCAGAGGCTTCGACACGGCCCTCGATCGTGCCGTCCTGAGGGCCAGAAGGATCGTGACGCCGCTCTCGCTCCTGCTCATCGACCTGGATTATTTCAAACTCCTGAACGACGCGCGGGGCCATCAGGCAGGGGACGACGTGCTGCGGGTTTTCGGCCGCATTCTGGGATCCGCTGTTCGTCGGCCTGACGACGTGGCCGCCCGTTATGGCGGCGAGGAATTCGCGCTGATCCTTCCGGACACCGACAAGGCCGGCGCCACGGACGTCGCCCGCTCGATCCGAAAGGCCGTCGCGGAAGCCGCCATGCCACACCCTCACGGAGTGGGCGAGCGGGTGACGGCGAGTGTCGGGATCGTCGTGTCGGATCCAAGCGCCGCACTCGACTCCGAGACGCTCATCGCCCGAGCCGACACGGCACTTTACCGGGCGAAGCAGTCAGGGCGGGACTGTTGTGTCGTGGATGAGTGACCTTGCCGTCCGGCTGTGATCATGCCTCCGCTGCGAACCTCTCCAGAGCGTCCGCGTCTTCATCGGGTTGGTCGGGCTTCATCAGAGATTGGATCTTTTCCGCAAGATCCACGGCTCGGTATGGCTTGTAGAGCACACTGAAGTCCTCGGCCGTGTCCTCTCCGTCGAAATAGCCCGTCGTCAGCAGAACCTTGATATGGGGCATCTCACGTTGGATGAGACGCGCGAGATCGATGCCGGACAGTTCCCCCGGCATTCGTACGTCGGAGAGCACAAGGCTCACCTCAGGACATGATTTTATCATCTCGGCAGCCTGATCCCCTGACTCGGCCGAAACGACATTGAAACCAAGGGAGCGAAGCGTCGAGGTCGCCACCTGGCGCACGGCGGGATTGTCCTCTACGACCAGCACGACCCGTCCGTTTCCGAATGGATGGGCCGTGGAGGCCTGCGCGCTCCCTGAAGCCTCTGCAGTCTCCCGGCAACGGGGCAGGAAGATGCGGATCGTCGTGCCGCCATTCGGCACACTCTCGACTTCAATATGGCCCTGGCATTGCTGCACGAAGCCATAGACCATGCTCAGCCCGAGACCGGTGCCCTTCCCGCTCTCCTTCGTGGTAAAGAACGGCTCGAACACGCGCTCCACAACCTCCGGCACCATTCCGATCCCGGTGTCACTTACGGCGATCACGACGAACTCGCCGCTCGAAACGGCCCTGCCCTCGCCGACAACCTGGTTCTCGATGGTGATTGTGAGATCGCCCCCTTCAGGCATGGCGTCGCGGGCGTTGACGGCGAGGTTCAGGAGCGCAGCCTCGAACTGCGCACGGTCCACGCGAACTGGCCAGATCTCGCCTGCCGAGCGGAGGGTCGCATTGATGCGCTCACCGAGCGTCCGCCGCATCAACTCCAAAAGACTCGGCATCAGGACGTTCACGTCGATGGTCGACAACTGGAGCGACTGACGCCGCGAAAATGTCAGGAGTCTATGTGTTAGATCCGCACAATGTTGCGCGCTCTCGATGGCCATTCCGACACGCCGCTCGGCTCGCTTGTTCCCCTCGATGGATTTCCGCAAGAGGTCGAGATTGCCGATGACCACGCTCAGCATATTGTTGAAATCATGTGCGATGCCGCCGGTGAGGCGCCCGATCGCCTCCAACTTGCTGGCATGGAGCAAGTTCTGCTCCATCTGCTTGCGTTCGGTGATATCGAACCACATCCCGAAGAATTCTCGGGGCCGCCCCTCGGCATCCCGCATGAGAACGGTCTGGTCCAGGAAATAGCGTTCCACGTCGTCGGCGCAGCGCCAACGGTATTCGAGGCTGACCGCCCCCTCCTCCGCAAGCCGGCCGAGTTGCTGCAGCACGTGGTCCCGATCCTCCGGGTGGACGCGGGAAGACCAGAAATCCGGACTTGTGAGAAACGCACTCGGTTTGAAGCCCGTAATGCGCTCGATGCTCTCATTCGTGAAGTGGAGCTGCCGATGATCCTCCTGAAGGGAGGCGGTATAGAGGGCAATCGGCAGGGATTTCAGGACGATGGATTGGTGCTCCTCGCGATGGCGCAAGGCCTGTTCCGCCCGGAGCTTCTCGCCGCGAACCCGCAGGTTTTCCATAAGCAGGAGACGCTCCTGCTCGCCCTGGCGCCTGATTTCCTCGGTCTTTCGGTAAAGGTCCACAAAGACGCCGACCTTCGACTTGAGGATCAGCGGTTCGATTGGCTTAAAAACATAGTCCACGGCGCCGGCCGAGTAGCCTTTGAAGACGTGGAGATCATCCTTGTTATAGGCCGTCAGGAACAGAATGGGCACACGCGAGGAGCGTGGGCGGTTGCGGATCATACTTGCAACATCATAACCATTCAGGCGCGGCATCTGGACGTCGAGGAGGATGACGGCGAAATCCTCCTGAAGCACCTGACGCAGAGCAGCCTCGCCGGAATCGGCGGTCACAATCTCGACCCCCGTCGCGCGAAGGACTTCCTCGACGGCAATCAGGTTCCGGTGATCGTCGTCGACCACCAGAATTTTCGCGGTAATCGGGGCCGGCAAGGCGTGGATCGACATCGAACCGCTTACGTTAGTCCCCGGATTGGCCCAACGCATATCCTGCATCATGAATTCAATCCGGCTTCTGGGGCGTCATTTAGCGTCGTTCCGTTGGGAACGTAGGTGCTACGGCTAAGTTGAACGCGCAAGACGGCAAGAAGTTGATCGATATCCACAGGTTTCGAGACGTAGTCCGTGGCTCCGGCCTCCAGGCACTTTTCTCGATCGCCCTTCATGGCCTTGGCGGTCACCGCTACGAGCGGGAGGTCACGATAGCGGGGGATCTTGCGGATCTCCTGCATGGTTTCATAACCGTCCATCTCCGGCATCATGATGTCGACCAAGGCGATGTCCACGTCCGGCGTGGCGTCCAGCTTCTCGATGCCTTCACGGCCATTCTCGGCAAATACCACCGCCATCCCATACTGCTCGAGAGCGCTCGCAAGCGAGAAGATGTTCCGCATGTCGTCGTCGATCACAAGGACAGTCCGTCCCTCCAGCGTGCCGTCGGACTTGTGTTCGATGATAATGGAGCCTTCATCCGGGATCGCGCTGATCGTCCGATGAAGGAACAGCGCCGTATCGTTCAGGAGCCTCGCGGAGGATCCTTCCTCCTTGACGATGACCGTGGCGGCGACACTCTCCAGGCGGAGCTCCTCATCGCGGCTGAGGTCTTGCCCCGTATAGATGACGATCGGCAGATCGTCGCCTCCCTTCATCTTCCGGATCCGTTCGATCAGCTCGACACCCGGAAGATCCGGCAACCCAAGATCGACGATGGCGCAGTCGAATTGCCGAGCCTGGATTATCTCCAAGGCCCCTTCCGCAGTCCCAACGGCCGTCACATCCACCTGCTCGCTTTTCATGAGTTCCGACAGACTCATGCGCTGGTTGTCGTCATCCTCCACGAGAAGGAGGTTCTTCACAGGTCGGGCGATGAACTCCTTCGTGCGGTCGAGAGCCCCCATGAGGGCTTCGCGGTCAACCGGCTTTTCGAGGAACCCGAAAGCGCCCGCTTTCAGACCGCGCTTCTTCTGGTCATCGACGGAAATGACATGAATAGGTACGTGCCGGGTCCTGGGGTCATGCTTCAACAGATCAAGCAACGCCCAACCATCCATGTCGGGCAGGCCGATATCGAGGGTGATCGCATGCGGCTTGTAACGATGCGCAAGTGCAAGTGCGGAAGCGCCATCCATGGCGATGAGCCCCTTGAACCCCTGCTCACGGGCAAGTTCCAGCAACACCGAGGCAAACATAGCGTCGTCCTCGACGATGAGAACGACACGGTCGCCCACCGTGATCGCGTGGCGGTCGTCGAGGGAGGCCGAAAGAGCCATCGCGGCCGATGGCTGCCGGAGGATTGAGGCGGAGCCGTTTTCGAGGCCGGAAGACTGCCCTGCTCCATCGCCGTTCAGGCGAACCAAGGATGAGGCACCGGTCACACCATGGCTTGCCGGCGGCTCGGCCGGGATGAAGAGCGTGAAGGTGGAGCCATTGCCCGCAGTGCTCGACACCACGATCTCGCCGCCCAGGAGGCGGGCGATCTCACGGCTGATGGCGAGGCCGAGACCGGTACCGCCATATTTGCGGCTCGTTGTGCCATCCGCCTGCTGGAACGCCTCGAAGATGATGCGCTGCTTGTCCTCAGGGATCCCGATGCCCGTATCGATGACCGACATGGCGATCCATTGGCTACCTGCACGCAAGGGCGAACCCTCTGCCGTTCCAATCCGGAGCGTCACACCCCCACGCTCCGTGAACTTGAAGGCGTTAGAAAGCAGGTTCCGCAGCACCTGCTGCAGGCGCTTCGAGTCCGTCCGGATGCTTTGCGGTAATTGCGGATCGACCTCGATCTGGAAGTCGAGGTCCCGCTCCGCTGCGATCTGGGCGAAGGTGCGCTCCATATTGCCGGTCAGATCCTTGAGGTCGATGCTTGAAATCTCAAGGCTCACTGTGCCGGATTCGATCTTGGACAGATCCAGAATGTCATTGATGAGGGACAGCAGGTCTGACCCCGCGGCATGGATAGTCTTGGCAAATTCCTTCTGCTTATCGCTCAGGTTGCCTTCCGAATTCTCGGTTAGAAGCTTCGACAGGATAAGCAACGAGTTGAGCGGGGTGCGCAACTCATGGCTCATATTGGCCAGGAACTGCGACTTGTAGCGCGAAGTCATCGACAGCTGCTCGGCCTTCTCCTCGAGGGCCGTCTTTGCAATCGAGACCTCCTGGTTCTTGGCCTCAACCTCCTGCTTCTGAAGTTCGAGCAGCCGAGCCTTGTCCTCCAGTTCCTCGTTCGTCTTCTGAAGTGCCTCTTGCTGCTGGCGCAGGAGCTCCTCGGATTGACGCAAGGTGGCAGCTTGATGCTCGAGCCGGTCGTTCGTGTTTCTCAGCTCCTCCTGCTGGCTTTGAAGTTCAGTCGTGAGCAGCTGAGACTGCTTGAGCAAGCCCTCCGTGCGCATGTTGGCTGCGATCGTGTTGAGCACGATCCCGATCGATTCCGTCAACTGCTCGAGGAAGGATTGATGGGTTTCCGAGAAGCGGCTGAACGAGGCAAGCTCGATAACCGCCTTGACCTCCTGCTCGAACAGGACCGGCAGGACGATGATGTTGAGGGGCGGCGCCTCGCCGAGCGCCGAGCCGATGGTGATATAGTCACCCGGGACGCTCGTAAGCAGAATGCGCTTTTTCTCATAGGCGACTTGGCCGACAAGGCCTTCTCTCAGGCGGAAACGGTTGTTGAGGCGTTTCCGCTCCGTGAAGGCATAGGATGCAACAAGTTCGAGAACCGGCTCGCCGTCGTTATTCTCCATTGTGTAGAAGACACCCTGCTGTGCGTTCACCAGGGGAGCGATCTCCGACAGGATCATGTTCGAGACTGTAGTGAGATCACGCTCGCCCTGCAGCATACGGGTAAACTTGGCGAGATTGGTCTTGAGCCAGTCCTGTTCCGCGTTCTTGAGCGTCGTGTCGCGCAGGTTGCGGATCATCTCGTTGACGTTGTCCTTGAGCGAGGCAAGCTCGCCCGAGGCTTCCACCGAAATAGACCTCGTCAGGTCGCCCTTGGTCACAGCAGTGGCGACTTCCGCGATGGCTCGCACCTGCGTTGTCAGGTTAGCCGCCAGCTGGTTCACGTTGTCGGTCAGGTCGCGCCACAGGCCCGCGGCGCCAGGCACCCGGGCCTGTCCACCGAGCTTGCCCTCCACTCCCACTTCGCGCGCCACGTTCGTAACCTGGTCCGCGAAGGTCGCCAGGGTGTCGATCATCTCGTTGATCGTTTCAGCAAGCGCGGCGATTTCGCCCTTGGCATCCACGGTTAGTTTGCGCTTGAGGTCGCCCTCGGCGACAGCCGTCACGACGCTCGCGATGCCGCGCACCTGGCCGGTCAGGTTGTTCGCCATCATGTTCACGTTGTCGGTCAGATCCTTCCAGGTCCCGGCGACGCCGCGTACCTCGGCCTGCCCGCCGAGCTTGCCTTCGATGCCGACCTCGCGGGCGACGCGGGTCACTTCTCCGGCGAAGGAGTTGAGCTGGTCCACCATGGTGTTGATGGTGGACTTGAGCGCAAGGATCTCGCCCTTTACCTCCACGGTGATCTTCTTGGACAGGTCACCGTTCGCGACCGCAGTGGTGACTTCGGCGATATTGCGCACCTGACCGGTGAGGTTGTTCCCCATCATATTGACGTTGTCGGTCAGGTCCTTCCAGACGCCTCCGACGCCCTCGACCCTGGCCTGCCCGCCGAGCTTGCCCTCCGAGCCCACTTCCTTGGCGACGCGTGTCACCTCGGACGCGAAGGAATTGAGCTGGTCCACCATGGTATTGATGGTCGATTTCAGCTCCAGGATCTCGCCTCGCACCTCCACGGTGATCTTCTTTGACAGGTCGCCATTCGCGACTGCCGTTGTGACCTCGGCAATGTTGCGGACCTGTCCTGTCAGGTTTGCGGCCATCAGGTTAACGTTGTCCGTCAGGTCCTTCCAGGTGCCCGCGACACCTTCCACCCGCGCCTGTCCGCCGAGCTTGCCTTCCGAACCCACCTCGCGGGCGACGCGTGTCACCTCGGATGCAAACGAATTGAGCTGGTCCACCATAGTGTTGATGGTGTCCTTCAGCTCCAGGATTTCGCCCCGTACCTCCACGGTGATCTTCTTCGACAGGTCGCCGTTCGCGACTGCCGTTGTGACTTCGGCAATGTTGCGCACCTGGCCTGTGAGGTTCGCAGCCATCAGGTTGACGTTGTCGGTCAGGTCCTTCCAGGTGCCCGCGACGCCTTCCACCCTGGCCTGTCCTCCTAGCTTGCCCTCCGAGCCCACCTCGCGAGCAACACGCGTCACCTCCGACGCAAAGGAGTTGAGCTGGTCCACCATAGTGTTGATGGTGTCCTTCAGCTCCAGGATCTCGCCCCTCACCTCCACGGTGATCTTCTTTGACAGGTCGCCATTCGCGACTGCCGTTGTGACCTCGGCAATGTTGCGGACCTGTCCTGTCAGGTTTGCGGCCATCAGGTTAACGTTGTCCGTCAGGTCCTTCCAGGTGCCCGCGACACCTTCCACCCGCGCCTGTCCGCCGAGCTTGCCTTCCGAACCCACCTCGCGGGCGACGCGTGTCACCTCGGATGCAAACGAATTGAGCTGGTCCACCATAGTGTTGATGGTGTCCTTCAGCTCCAGGATTTCGCCCCGTACCTCCACGGTGATCTTCTTCGACAGGTCGCCGTTCGCGACTGCCGTTGTGACTTCGGCAATGTTGCGCACCTGGCCTGTGAGGTTCGCGGCCATGAGATTGACGTTGTCCGTCAGGTCTTTCCACGTCCCTGCGACGCCCTTGACCTTAGCCTGTCCGCCGAGCTTGCCCTCCGAACCCACCTCGCGGGCGACGCGTGTCACCTCCGACGCGAAACTGCCGAGCTGACCCACCATGGTGTTGACGATCTTGCCGATCCGCAGGAACTCCCCACGCAGGGGGCGGCCATCGTTTTCAAGCTCGATCTCCTGGCTGAGATCGCCTTTGGCCACCGCGCCGATCACCCGCGCCACCTCGACGGTCGGTTGGACAATGTCGCCGATCATGGAATTGACGGACTCGATGCACCCGCTCCAAGCGCCTGTCGCGCCAGCCAAACGTCCCCGTTCCTCGATCCGCCCCTCTTTACCGACAACCTTTGCAAGGCGGTCGAGTTCGCGACCGATTCCTTGGTTCAGATCTCCGATGTCGTTGAAAGCTTCCGCGATCTCGCCATCGATGCCGGTCAGATCGGACGGCAACCGTGCTGAGAAATCACCTTTCCGGAAGGCGCGCAGGGTCTTCAGAAGCAACTTTGGATCAAGTTGCGTGAAAGCAGGTTCAACCTTTGACATATGCGTGCCCTTGTGCGCCGTTCCAGACACGATGCGGCCTGGATCCCCTTAAGTCGCGGCCTCACTTGCAAGTTTGTTCATGGCAAGTTCGAGGCGCAACCTTGTACATCGCATATCTAGAATTTCGGTTCCATATGGAACCCATTTTCGATCATGATCGGCAGGACTGTTCCACCGACAGCCTTAACTCTGGCAGCCGGTGCGCTTTCCAGTCGAATAGGATCAAAGCAACTCACGCGCAGGGGACAGGGACAATCCTGCAAACGGCAGCGATTGCCCCGTGATCATCAGCGGACCCTAGCGACGGCTCGAGCGCATGGCCCTGCGCTCGGCATCGTCGAGCCTCTCGATCAAGTTTGCCAGATGATGAGGATGCGTCTCTTCGAGCGTGTCCGCATACACGTCCTTGAGGAAATGTCCTATCATTGCAGCCGTATGGCTAGGAGGCACCCGGAGGGTGTTTGGAAGGCGCAGCCCCCTGATTTGCCCGTCGTCAGCCATCATTATCAGGCTCCATCTACCCGACACTCCCCTTGCCCATCGATGAACAAACCCGGGCGGCATGGGTTGGGTTTCAGCGTGGCCGAAGTCGGCTCAACATTTGTTATTGTCCCGTTTGAGCCAGACAGGATCCATCGGGCCGCGCCTGCGTCCTTCGGGCGCGCCTCATCGGCCAGAGCCTCCAGGTTGCAGGCTGCATCCGGCAAAACGCCCAAATCGGGACAGTGCGGATGTCGGCGGCTTCAACTGCTCCCCGGCGAAGCCGCATTACAGAGCGCCGAGGTCATGGCGCGTCGGCTGTCTTGACCTTGCCATCGTTGGAAGGTCGAGAATTCATTACGTCACAAGAAGGCGAGGCCTACCATGACCGACGACCGCACTGCCAACCACCAATCCCAGGCGGGACACGATCATCGTCATAGCCATCATGGGCATGGACAGCATGAGGCTTCGGAGGCGACCGGGAAGGTGAAGGATCCGGTCTGCGGGATGATGGTTGACCCGCATACGACCACCCACCGGGCCCAGTACCAGGGCAAGCCGTATTACTTCTGCTCGTCCGGTTGCCAGTCGAAGTTCATGGCTGAGCCTGCCAACTACGCTGCGCCTGCAACCGAGAGGAAGGCGGACGCCGTCCCGGAGGGTACGATCTATACCTGCCCGATGCACCCCGAGATCCGCCAGGTGGGGCCGGGCTCATGTCCGATCTGCGGCATGGCGCTCGAACCTGTCCTGGCCACCGCCGAGACGGGACCGAGCCACGAGCTGGTCGACATGACTCGCCGGTTCTGGATCGGTCTTGTCCTGACGCTACCGGTCTTTGCGCTGGAAATGGGCGGGCATCTCGTCGGCATCGACCATCTCGTCCCGCGTACGACCTCCAACTGGATCCAGATGCTGCTTGCGACCCCTGTCGTGCTGTGGGCAGGCTGGCCGTTCTTCGAGCGCGGCTGGCAGTCGCTGAGAAACCGCAGCCTTAATATGTTCACCTTGATAGCCATGGGAACCGGCGTGGCGTGGGTGTACAGCATGGTCGCGACGCTCGTGCCCGATATCTTTCCGGCAGCCTTCCGCGGGCACGACGGCTCGGTTGCCGTGTACTTCGAGGCCGCCGCGGTCATCACGGTCCTGGTGCTTCTCGGCCAGGTGCTGGAGCTCCGCGCTCGCGAGAGCACCGGTGGCGCCATCCGTGCCCTGCTGGATCTTGCGCCGAAGACAGCCCGCCGGATCCTGCCCGACGGCTCAGAAGAGGAAGTCCAGCTCGATACCGTGCAGGTCGGCGATCGTCTGCGGGTGCGCCCCGGCGAGAAAGTCCCGGTCGACGGCACGGTCGTCGAGGGGCGCAGTGCCGTTGACGAGTCAATGGTGACCGGGGAGTCGATGCCGGTGACCAAGGAAGTCGGCGCCAAGGCCATCGCCGGCACCATGAACCAGTCCGGCGGCCTCGTCATCGAGGCCGAGAGGGTCGGGCGGGATACGATGCTGTCGCAGATCGTCCAGCTCGTGGCCGAGGCGCAGCGCAGTCGCGCCCCGATCCAACGTCTAGCAGACCAGGTCTCCGGCTACTTCGTGCCCGCTGTGATTGGCGTGGCAGCACTTGCGTTCATCGCCTGGGCCATTTGGGGGCCTGAGCCGCGCTTCTCCTATGGCTTGGTGGCCGCCGTGGCGGTTCTGATCATCGCCTGCCCCTGCGCGCTGGGTCTTGCCACGCCCATGTCGATCATGGTCGGCGTCGGGCGCGGTGCCGGAGCCGGCGTACTGATCAAAAACGCGGAGGCCCTGGAGCACATGGAGAAGGTTGACACCCTAGTTGTCGACAAGACGGGCACGCTCACGGAGGGCAAGCCGGCCGTGACGGCCATCGTGCCGGCGGAGGGTTTCACGGAGGAAGAGGTTCTACGTCTCGCGGCCAGCGCGGAGCGCCCGAGTGAACATCCGCTGGCGGTGGCCATCGTCGCTGCGGCCGAGAAGCAGGGCATTGCGACCGCACCGGTCACGGACTTCGATTCACCCACCGGCAAGGGAGCACTCGGGACGGTCGAGGGCCGCCGCGTCGTGCTCGGCAGCGCCAAATTCCTCGCGGAGCACGGCATCGACGTCCTTCCTCTTGCCGAACAGGCCGACAAGCTGCGTGAGGACGGAGCCACGGCCATCTTCGCCGGGATCGACGGGGCGGTGGCAGGCGCCATTGCGATCGCCGACCCCGTGAAGGCGACGACGGCCGAGGCACTAGCCGCTCTGAAGGAGGAAGGCATCCGGGTCGTGATGCTCACGGGCGACAACTGGACGACTGCCAAAGCCGTCGCCCGGCGGCTCGGAATCCCCGATGTGGAGGCGGAGGTACTGCCTGATCAGAAGAGTGCCGTCGTGGAGAAGTTCAGACGCGCGGGCAAGGTTGTCGCCATGGCGGGCGACGGCGTCAACGATGCGCCGGCGCTGGCAGCGGCCGATGTCGGCATTGCCATGGGCACCGGCACGGACGTGGCGATGGAGAGCGCAGGCGTGACCCTTCTGAAGGGGGATCTCACTGGTATCGTGCGGGCGCGGCGGCTGTCGCAGGCCACCATGCGCAACATCCGACAGAACCTGTTCTTCGCCTTCATCTACAACGCCCTTGGCGTACCGGTGGCGGCAGGCGTGCTCTACCCGTTCTTCGGCATCCTGCTCTCGCCGATCATCGCGGCGGCCGCCATGGCGCTGTCTTCCGTCAGCGTTGTCGGCAACGCGATCCGGCTGCGGACCGCACGTCTGTGACCCGAAACAATGCGGAATTCTAAACAAGGATGAAGGACCAAATCATGCCAACCAGCCTAACGATCAGCCGGCGTGGACTTCTTGTCGGGCTTGCTACTCTCCCGTCCTTCGCTGCAATGGCCGAAACCCTACCTAAAATGGTGGTCACCAAGGATCCTAGCTGCGGCTGCTGCGGTGCCTGGATCGACCATGTCAGCAAGGCGGGATTTTCAGCCGAGGTGATCGAGTCTTCTGAGGTGAATCGCCTGAAGGCCCGCCTTGGTGTACCGCAGGCGCTCGCCTCCTGCCACACGGCGGAAGTCGGCGGCTACGTGATCGAGGGCCATGTTCCCGCAGATGCCATCAAAAGGCTTCTGGCGCAGAAGCCGCAGGCCAGGGGATTGGCGGTTCCCGGCATGCCGGTTGGATCCCCGGGTATGGAGGTCGCAGGGGCCGAGAATGACACCTACGATGTCATCCTGTTTGGGCCCGCCGGCCAAACGTCTTTCGCTCGATACCGCGGGGCCCAGCGGGTCTGAAGGATTCCTGAGGACGGGCTTTCGGTCCAGGTCGCGCTCGCTCCACCTGTGGAGAGCCACCTGGATTGTGCAGGCAACTTTGTAGCCGCAGAGCTCGTCCTCAGGGCAAAATCGCCGGCAAGCCGTCAGATCGCCTCTGCTGAAGACAACAGGAGCTTGCCCCCGAGCACACCCAGGAAGACACCCGTCACGCGGTCGATCCAGACCTTCGCCTTCGCGTAGAACCTGCGGACGCGTTCAGAGCCGAAGAACAGCGCCAACGCGGAATACCACCAGACCTCATTGAGGCTGACGATCACGACCAATGTGACGGCCATCCACGCCGGCACTGACGACGGCAACATCGCGACAAAGATCGAGCCGAAGAAGACCACCACTTTGGGATTGGACAACTGGGTCAGGAGCCCCTTCAGGAAGGGGTTCTCAACCGCACCAGCTTTCGCGGTATCGAGAATGATCGGATCTGCGGAATGCCGCAGGATCTGGAATGCGATCCACAGGAGAAAAAGCGCCCCCGCAACCTTCATGGCGATGAAAAGCGGTGGGAACGCGTGAAACAGCACATTCAGGCCGAGCAGAGCCGCAACGGCCCACACGACGGTGCCTGCCCCCAAGCCCAGGGCAACTTTCACGCCTGCTGTCCGCGACTGGGCGACGGCCGTTCGTGCGGTGATCAGGAAGCTTGGTCCGGGGGACATTACCGCGAGCAACTGTACCAGACCGATGGAAGCGACCGTCAGAAGATCGGCCAGCGTGATCGTCATGCCCTTTTCTCCCAAGTCAGGATCAGGCATCGCTCATAGGGCGCCTCACCAGCCCTGCGCAACCGCGCAATTCGGCCAATCCGGGATCCGGCAATCGCGCCTGGCCGCAGCGCCGGCCTCAGCGCATGGCGAAGAGCTCCTGGTGGAAACGACGGGACACTCGCAGGCCGTGACTTGCGAAATCCTGCCGCAGGGCAGCCCCAAACCCGGGCGGGCCGCAGAACCAGATACTGGCCTCACGCCACTCTGGAACAGCGGCGCGAATGCGCTCTCCGGTCAATCGGCCATCGCGTTTGTCATGGAGAACGTACAAATGGACGTTTGCGGCTGCGGCATCGGCCTTCAGCTTGGCGATAGCCTCTTCGCTGTAATCGGCCGTCGAATGGAATAGGTGGACCTCCTGTGGCCGGGACGGTCCCGGTTCCGACTGCCGCGCCGAGGCGAGTTGCTTCATGCGGGCGATGAAGGGGGTGATGCCGATCCCGCCGCCGACCCAGATCTGGCTTGGGCAATCGTCCTCGAAGGTGAGGCATCCATATGGCCCTTCCACGATCACTGGCTCGCCAACATACCGCTTGTCGCGCAATGTTGTCGTGAAGTCGCCCAGCTCCTTTGTAATGAACGTAAGCCGATGTTCGGCAGGGCTCCAGGCCGAGGCGATCGTGTAGGGGTGAGGCCCGTCCGTAGGATCTCCGCTCAGGAAGGCAAACTGGCCCGCCTTGTGCCCTGGCCAGCCCTTGGGAATGTCGATCTCTCCCTCGAGAATGCGAAGCTCAGGGTAATAGTGAAGACTGACGATCCGCCCCTCGACCCTGCGGCCTGCCCCGACACGGCGAAGCAGAACCAGGATGGCCGCCACCGTTCCCCAGGCCAGCAGACCTGCCATGATCAAGCCCAGAGGCGTCGTCCAGTAGCTGAACTGAGTGAGCACGACGGCATGAAAGACCAGGACCAGATACGCAACGGCGATCAGGCGGTGGGTCTTGTAGAAGATCCGGTACGGGATCCAACGGACAAGCGCCACGACAATGAGGATCACGACCGCATAGAAGGCCCATTCGCCGACACCCTCTGCGACCCCGCGCTGAGTCCGCAGGAACTGCTCCACCGCGTTGTCGATCGGAGCCCTTGGGCCACGGGCAGGCCGCTCCAGCCAGCCGAGCCCGACCGCCCATTTGGGTCCCTGCGACCAGAGCCAGTGCGTGACTGCAAACACGAGGCCGCCGATTCCAAGCCACTTGTGCAGGCGATACATCTTGTCGAGGCCGCCCAGCCACTGCTCTGGCCAGCGCGGGCGCAGGGCGAGAACCATCGCCAGGCTCATGCAGCCCATGGCGAGGATGCCGGTGAGTTGCACCATCGATCCGCGCAACGCAAAGAAACCGCTGGATTGCAGGGCGAGAGGATCGGCAAGCAGCCACAGGCCAGCGAGCAGGGCCAGGGAACCCCAGAATGCGATCTTGATATGCCCCATCGGGTGCTCCTTCGGCCACCATAAGCGGTCGGTTATTTTGCTGTCAGGCTTCAACGCGGCGGCATTCTCGGAATCCCGCCGCGGAATGTCATTGACCAGGGTCAACCTCCGATGCCGGACGCCCCCTCGATGTCGCGTCCATCATTCATGCGCCAGCGGCCTCCAATCCGGATGGTCGAAATGCTCACCATAGGCGTTCAGAGCCTGAACGATGGTTGCAGCGCCCTGTTCCTGACCGCCCGCCCCCTTCATGATGCCGACGCCGTCGAGAACCTGGGTCAGCACCAGATGGAGTTGAAGATCCGCGTCCTCGGGCAGCTTGCAATTCGCCACCACATAATCGACCTGTTCCTGTACCCAGTCGCCCAGCGTGGATAACTCGGCAACGCTGTACCGGCCTTCATGGATCGGTGGCAGGGAAGCATCTACCGCGTCCCGAATCTGGCCCATTGCCGTCCTCAAGACCTCATCGGTTTGCCACTTCTGGCCGTTGTCGAGCGTCAATTCCACGGCGGCTGCCGGGTGTCCGTGGGGTCCGGCCGCGGATGCGGCCCCAGGGAGGGCCGCCGCCAGACCAACAAAGACCACGGCGCCGGTGAGGATAAGTCTGTTCATGAACATGTGAGGGTCTCCAATTTCCTAGTTCCGTTGGCTTCTTAAGAGCCTCGTTCAGCGAAGGCGTGCTTGGACAAGTTCACCCGTGGCCTGGGCATAGACGGCCTTGATCGGGAAGCGGCTTTCATTGACTGCCCGCACTTCGTAGCAGCCATGCTCCGCCTCGATCCGGCTCACGTGGTAGCCAAGGTCCTCAAGCCCCTTGCTGACCTCGCTTGCGGCAACGGTCTGGCCGTCGGCGCCGGATTGGCAGCGGCTGCCCGAATCTTCGGCGATTGCCGGGGCGGCGAGTCCAACTGTAAGAAGGGCGGACATCATGATGATCGTGCGCATGTCGGTCTCCTGGTGACTTGGTCCGAACGGCATGTCCGGATCGATGAAAACGACATTAGCGACCTGCCGCTTGCGGCCTGCTGTTGTTCCATGTCAGCGAATTGTCAGGTGCGTGGAGGCATTCTCCCCTCATGAGCAAGACCCGCCGCGATATTCTCGTTCTCGGCCTCGCTGCAGCCCTGCTGCCGTCCGACGTCCTGGCCGACCGCGAGCGCGACTACGACCGGGCCCGCCGCGCCGTCGAGCGAGGCGAGGCCTTGGCATTGGTTGAAATTCTGACGCGCGTGCGGTCCGATCTTGGCGGCGAGGTGGTCGGCGTATCATTCGAGCGCAAGCGCGACCGCTGGGTCTATAAATTCAAAGTAATCGACCCGGATGGACGCCTGTGGGAGGTCTATGTGGACGCCGCCACAGCCGCGATCCTCAAGCGCGAGGGCCACTGATGCGCATTCTTCTCGTTGAGGACGATCCCCGCATTGCCCGGAAGGTGGAAGCCGTCCTGGGGGAAGCAAGCTACGCGGTCGATCACGTTGCCGATGGCGAAGAGGCATGGTTTCGCGGAGATACGGAAGACTACGATCTGGTTGTGCTCGACCTCGGGCTGCCCAAGATGGACGGCCTCGCCGTGCTCAAGAAGTGGCGCGCGGCCGGGCGCGACCTGCCCGTGTTGATCCTGACGGCGCGAGGGGCCTGGGCGGAGCGGGTCGAAGGCATCGATGCCGGTGCCGACGATTATCTGACCAAGCCCTTCGCCATGGAAGAACTGCTTGCCCGCGTTCGGGCCCTTCTGCGCCGGGCCGCAGGACGGGCCGCCCCCGTCTTCGCCTCCGGGCCTGTCACGCTTGACACCCGCAGGATGCGGGTCACGGTCGACGATGTGCCTCTTAACCTCTCGCCGCTCGAATACCGTTGCCTGAGCTATCTTATGCACCATGCCGGACGGGTCATCCCGCCTGCGGAGCTGATGGAGCACCTCTACGCGCATGACCACGACCGCGACCCGAACGCCCTTGAGGTGCTCGTCGGGCGCCTGCGCCGCAAGCTGGGAGTCGGGCTGATCGAGACCCGCCGCGGTTTCGGTTATCTCGTACCAGGGGCCGCGGCCACATGAGGCAGGGCTCGCTCAGGCTGCGGCTGCTTGCTGCTGGCGTCGTCTCCGTCGTTCTTGCCCTAACAGTCGCCGGTTTTGGTCTGCTGCTGCTGTTCGAGCGGCATGTGGAGCGGCGGATGGCGGCCGAACTCGGCTCGCACCTCAATCAGCTCGTAAGCAATCTTACCCGAACGGCTGACGGCACCCTCGAGATCGGCAGCGCTCCGGCCGAGCCTCGGTTTCTTCAGCCCCTGAGCGGGATGTACTGGCAGATCACGGAGGAACCGCAGGGAGCGGTGCTGCGCTCCCGCTCGCTCTGGGACGATACGCTGCCCCTGCCGCCCGATATGCCGGCCGCCGGAGAGATCCACCAGCACACGATCACCGGCCCAGGCGGGGTCTCGCTCCTGGCGGTCGAGCGCCGGATCTCCCTGCCGGCCAGCCTCGGAGGAGGAACGATCCGCGTCGCCGTGGCCCTGGATCGCGCGGAGGTCCATGCCGCCGGCCTTGCCTTTGCGTCCGACCTCGTTCCCTCTCTGGCGCTCCTGGCCGCGGTCCTGATTGCCGCGGCGTGGGGTCAGGTCGATGTGGGGCTGCGTCCGCTCGATGCCGTGCGCCGTCGGTTGGCGCAAGTCCGTTCGGGCGAAACGGCCCGGCTGGGCAAGGCTTTCCCGGACGAGGTCCGACCTCTTGCGGCCGAGGTCGATCATCTGCTCGACGAACAGGAAAAGGCCATCGCCCGGGCAAGGGCGCGGGCCGCCGACCTGGCCCATGGCCTGAAAACGCCGCTGACGGTTCTGAGCGCCGACGCGGAGGAACTGCGTGCGCGCGGCGACACGCGCCTCGCCGACGAGATCGAGACAATTACCACCGGGATGCGCCGGCACGTGGAACGTGAGCTGGTGCGGGCGAGGGCTGGCCTACGCGCGCGGTCAGGGCCACTCCAGCCGGTCCGACCCGTGATCGAGCGGGTGGTCGGTGTGCTCCGGCGAACGCCCCAGGGTCAGAAGCTGTCGTGGCAGGTCGAGGCCACCGATGGTCTCGGCGCCCGGATGGATGTTCAGGACCTGACTGAGATCCTCGGCAACCTGGCCGAGAACGCCGCCACCTGGGCGGCCAATACGGTGAGGATCGAGGGCGGCCGAGACGGCGATGCCGTCGTCGTTCGAGTGGAGGACGATGGTCCCGGTGTGCCGGAGGAGCAGATCGAGACGGTGCTTGCCCGCGGCGGGCGGCTGGACGAGACCCGCCCCGGGACAGGGCTGGGTCTCGCCATCGTCGGGGATCTGGTCGAAACCTATGGCGGCTCGCTCGCCTTAAGGCGCTCACCGCTTGGCGGCCTTCTCGCCGAGGTTCGGCTGCCCGGCCCGTCATAAGCCAGGAGGGCTCAGGGTGCCCTCTTACGGCCCGTGAACATCGCCTTCACGAGGTTCTCGCCATGCTCAAGGCTGGAAAAGACTACACCCGCCACATGGGGGACGATCAGCCCAATGGTCGTGTAGACGAGGACCTCATGCAGGTCCTCGACCCATTCGGAGCCCCAGAACGCATCGGTCGTCATGGCAAAACCCGTTGCCGCAATGCCGGCGATCATGACGAGCAAGGCTAGAACCATGGCGCCGCCAGCCGGGTTGTGACCGAGATGGCGCGGTGCCGTGAATCGAAGCGCCTGCGCCGCATAGGCCGCGATCTCCCCTGGCCGCCGAACGAAGTCGCTGAATCGTGCATGCCGGGTCCCGACGAAGCCCCACACGATCCGTGCCGCGACAAGTGCCGCGATGGCATAGCCGACGCGGATGTGCAGCCACTCGGTCTCATCTCCGGTGACGAAGGCGAGGCCGAAGAGGCCGACAAGGCTCCAGTGGAAGGTGCGGATGAACGGATCCCAAACGCGCACGAACCTGCCTCCGGGTGAAGCAGTGGCAGCCGCCGGCATGACGCCGGCGGCTTCTGTTGCAGATTTGCTCGCAGTCATGGCGTCACTCCTTGGCGATGATCTCGCCCGAGGTGGGATCGACGAAGAGCTCTGTCCGAGCGTTGTTTGGATCGAGGGCGTAAATCTCGCCGCAGGCCTTGGAGATCTTGGCCTTCTGAACCCGGTAGCCCTGGGCCTCAGCCTTGGCTTTGAGAGCCTCGACCGAGAGCCACTGGCTCTGGGGCGCCGTGGTGCAGGGACGCCCGAGGCTGCTCGCCTGGGCCGAAAAGGCGCCGGCGATGGCGACGATCGTTGCTAGGGCGATGGTGGTGCGCATGTGTCTCTCCTGTTGCGTCCAGCGGCCATGAGGGCCGGCTGGAATGTCCCTGTGAATGGCGCATGCGGGCTGACGCCGCGCTGTGAAGCGCTGTCAGCGAAATGACAGGCAGGCCGAGATAGAGAGTGCGTTTATGAAAGATCCCAGGCGACACTTCCCGGGACAGGAGATTGGACGGTTTCGATCCTGCGCCATGCGCGGGCTGCTGAGGCCAGGACCGTTGTACCCTAATATGGAAGGACATCATCGATGCCGCGCTATTCGAAGTCTCTGATCCTTCTTCACTGGGCCATGGCCGTGCTGATCCTGGCGGCCTGGCTCACGGCCGAGGGCGGACGCCAAGTCCGCCTCAACCCGCCTGTGCTGCATTTCTCGCTCGGGCTGGCCGTGCTCCTGCTCGTGCTGCCGCGCCTGGTCGCCCGCTGGTGGGGCAGCAAAGCCCGCATCGAGGATCCGCACAGCCCCTGGCTCAACCTCGCCGCCAAGGTCGGCCACGGCGTGCTCTACCTCTTCATGATCGCCTTGCCGCTCTCCGGCTGGTACGCCGCCTCGCGGCTCGGCGTGCCGGTGTCGTTCTTCGGCCTGCCGCTGCCGGCCCTTGCGGCCTCCGTACAGGGCGCACCCGGCCCCATCGCCGAGCTTCACGAGACCGGCGGCACGCTCATCCTGATCCTGGCCGGCCTTCATGCCCTCATCGCCCTGTGGCACCAGTTCGTGCTCCGAGACGGAACCATGCAACGCATGAACCCGGTTTGAGCGTCGGACGCACCTGGGTAACACCGGGCAGCAATCGGCTGACGCGCTCTTGCCGGTCGGGCAAAAATCGGCCACGCCGGAGCACAGGCGACTTTGATGGCCCTAAGGAGGTCCGCATGCATCCGCTCCACCGTGAGACTCACCTGATCCAACGGATCGGCTGGCTGCGCGCGGCCGTTCTCGGCGCAAATGACGGCATTATCTCGACCGCAAGCCTCATGGTCGGCGTGGCCGCCGCCTCGACGTCGGCCAGCGAGGTCCTCGTGGCAGGTGTCGCGGGTCTCGTCGCTGGCGCAATGTCCATGGCCGCCGGCGAATACGTCTCGGTGAGCTCACAAGCCGATACGGAGAATGCGGATCTTGAGCGGGAGCGGCGGGAACTCGCGGAACAGCCCGAGGCCGAACTGGATGAACTCACGCAAATCTATGTGAAGCGAGGCGTGGAGCCTGCGCTGGCGCGTCAGGTCGCCCAGCAGATGATGGCAAAAGACGCCTTCGCCACCCATGCCCGGGACGAGCTCGGGCTGTCGGAGCACGTGGTTGCCCGTCCGGTTCAGGCTGCACTGACGTCGGCCGTAACCTTTGCGGCGGGAGCGGCCTTGCCTCTTGTGATCGCCATTATGGCCCCAGCTGCCTGGACGGCACCCGCCATCTCCGGAGGCTCGCTCGTGGGTCTCGCCATCCTGGGCGCGCTTGGCGCGCGAGCGGGCGGAGCATCCGTTCTCAAGCCGACCGCTCGTGTCACGTTCTGGGGCGCATTCGCGATGGCAGCCACCGCCATGATCGGCTCGCTTGTCGGACATGCGGTCTAGGTGTGATCCGGTTGGGTCGAGCTGGCACAGCCCGCCGATTGGCTTGACCTGAAACCATCAGCATCGCCCTCATGCCGGCCCCATGGTGATGCCCGCGGGAATCGGTTTCTCTACCCCTCGGCCTCCTCCCTATGCGCCCTTGCGGCCATGCTTCGCGGGCGCGATGATCGGGTCTTTCACGGTGGAGGTGGGCCATGAGCACCGCCGATGTCACCTTTGCGGGCTCGATCCCGGCGATCTACGAACAGTATCTGGTTCCCCTTCTCTTCGCGCCCTATGCACAGGATATGGCGGAGCGCGTGCGGAGCGACGCCCCGCGGCGGATCCTTGAGACGGCAGCGGGGACGGGAGCCGTCACCCGCGCCCTCGCGGCGGCGCTGCCGGAGGCCGAGATCGTTGCGACTGACCTCAACCAGGCGATGCTCGACCGGGCCGCATCGACCATTTCGGGCGGGCGGGTGCGATGGCAGCAGGCCAACGCACAGGCCCTTCCGTTCGATGACGGGACTTTCGATGCGCTGGTGTGCCAGTTCGGCGCCATGTTCTTCCCTGACAAGATCGGGGCCTTTCGGGAGGCGTTGCGCGTGCTCAAGCCCGCCGGACGGCTCCGGTTCAGCGTCTGGAATAATCTCGCGGCAAATCCAATGAGCGAGGTCGTGCATGATGCGGTGGGCGACGTCTTCCCGGATGACCCTCCGCGATTCTTCGAACGCGCGCCATTCGGCTATTTCAACTCGGAGCGCATCCGCGACGACCTCCGGAACGCGGGTTTCGGAACGATCGAGATCGAGACCGTCGAGAAGGTATCGCAGGCCCCCTCGCCCCGCGAGGTCGCCATCGGCCTATGCCAGGGAACGCCCCTGCGCGGTGAAATCGAGGCTCGTGGCGCCGACCGTCTCGCCGAGGTGACGGACCGGGTCGCCGCCGCCCTCGCCGAACATTTCGGCTCCTCGGCCTTCGAGAACCGCATGAGCGCCCATGTCGTGTTGGCACGGGCCTAAGAGGCCCGGCCTGGAGCACTATGGAACGGGCAGGAGGCTCCTGCCCGTTACTCGATACCGAGCTTCGCCTTAAGCAGCTCGTTCACGGCCTGCGGGTTGGCCTTGCCGCCGGTCTGTTTCATGACCTGGCCGACGAACCAGCCGAGCAGGGTGGGCTTCGCCTTAGTCTGCTCGACCTTGTCCGGGTTGGCGGCGATCACGGCATCGATGGCCTTCTCGATGGCGCCGGTGTCGGTCACCTGCTTCATGCCGCGGGCCTCGACGATCGCGCGTGGGTCGCCGCCCTCGGTGAAGACGATCTCGAACAAGTCCTTGGCGATCTTGCCCGAGATCACGCCCTCGCCGATCAGGTCGATGACGCCGCCGAGCTGGTCCGCCGAGACGGGCGAGGAGGCGATGTCCTTGCCTTCCTTATTGAGGCGGCCGAAGAGCTCGTTGATGACCCAGTTCGCGGCCGCCTTGCCGTCGCGGCCCTTGGCCACGGCCTCGTAGAAATCGGCGGAAGCGCGCTCGGCCACCAGAACGCCGGCATCGTAGGCCGGCAGGCCGTAATCGGCCATGAAGCGGGCCTTCTTCTCGTCGGGCAATTCCGGCAGGTGCTGGGCGAGGTCTTCCACATAGGCCTGGTCGAACTCGAGCGGCAGCAGGTCCGGATCGGGGAAATAGCGGTAATCGTGCGCCTCTTCCTTGGAGCGCATGGAGCGGGTCTCGCCACGGCCCGGATCGAACAGACGGGTCTCCTGCTCGATGACGCCGCCATCCTCAAGGATGCCGATCTGGCGGCGCGCCTCGACCTCGATGGCCTGGCCGATGAAGCGGATCGAGTTGACGTTTTTGATCTCGCAGCGTGTGCCGAGGGGCTCGCCGGGGCGGCGCACGGACACGTTCACGTCGGCCCGCAGGTTGCCCTTCTCCATGTCGCCGTCGCAGGTGCCGAGATAGCGCAGGATCGTGCGCAGCTTGGTCACATAGGCGCGCGCCTCGTCGGAGGAGCGCAGGTCCGGCTTGGAGACGATCTCCATGAGGGCGACGCCCGAGCGGTTGAGGTCGACGAAGCTCATGGTCGGGTGCAGGTCGTGGATCGACTTGCCGGCATCCTGCTCCAGATGCAGGCGCTCGACGCCGACCGTGATGGTCTCGCCGGTCTCCGGCACGTCGACGATCACCGTCCCCTCACCCACGATGGGGCTCTTGTACTGACTGATCTGGTAGCCCTGGGGCAGGTCCGGATAGAAATAATTCTTCCGGTCGAAGGTGCTCTTCAGGTTGATCTGCGCCTTCAGGCCGAGCCCGGTGCGGATCGCCTGGCGCACGCATTCCTCATTAATGACCGGGAGCATCCCCGGCATAGCGGCGTCGACCAGCGAGACGTGGCTGTTCGGATCGCCCCCGAAGGCCGTCGAGGCCCCGGAGAACAGCTTGGCCTGGCTCGTCACCTGGGCATGGATCTCCATGCCGATGACGATTTCCCAATCGCCTGTGGCGCCCTTGATGAGCTTCTTTGGATTGACCGGAGCGTTCATGCGGCCTCGCGCCTTCAGAATACGATGATTTGGAACCGGAGTAAGAGCCTCGGGCCGCTCCGGTCAACCCCTTTCGAATCTGAACATCTGTTCAGGTTACGCAGAGTATTGTTAAGTTCATTTATAATTTGTGCACAGATATTTAACCATGAAGCGGGGCCTCCATGAAACCACGGCCGATATCGGGCGTTGTTCGGCTGGTAAATGGTCAAGGAGATAACGATGGCTGTAGATCCGATGGATCGCGATCCAAACCTGTACAACCGAGAGACTGAGGTCTACGACCGCGAGGCTCGCGGCTCGAATACTCTCGCATACTTGATTGGCGGCCTCGTGATCGCCCTCGGCTTGCTGGCCTTCCTCTTCTATGACGGCGGCAACCGGGACGTGAGCACGACCGGCAGCACCACTGCTCCGCAAACCCAGACGGAGCCCGCAGCACCGAACTCGCCCAATACGGGCTCGACGACCGCTCCGGCCGCCCCGGCTTCGCCCGCGGCTCCGTCGACCGGTTCGCCTGCGCCGAAGCCGTAACGCCCCGCGCGTTATCGAGTTTGCATCCATGGGCCTGACCACCCGGTCAGGCCCATTTTCATGCCTTCTCAGGTGGTCCCGAGGGCCGGCCGGAAAATTCTCCTGGGAAGGGTCATCAGTGCGACCCCCGCGAGGATGCAGACGAGACCGATCCAGGCGGAGGAATCCAGCCTCTCGCCGAGGAAATAAGCGCCGATCGCAACGCCGATGGGAGCCCGCAGGTAGCCCTGCGCCGTCGTGCCCACGGATCCGAGGGTGTGGATCAGCCGGAAATACAGCACGAAGGCCAGGGCCGTGGAGAAGACCGCCAGCCCGACAAGGGCACCCACTGACGTCCCGGACGGGGACAGGGTCCAAGGCCGGTCGACGACAAGGCTGACCGGGATCAGAATGGCAGCACCGCAGACCAGGGACCCGGCCGCAGGCGCCATCGGGTCCAGGCCCTTGAAATTGCGCCCGAAAATCGCCGCCCCAGCGTAACACACGGTTGCCAGCACCACCGCGAGCTGGCCCAGCAGTTCCTGCCCCACATGCTGGAAGGCCTGCATGCCGACGATCACGCAGGTCCCCGCAAGGCCAACCGCAACGCCGGCCATCTTGCGGAACGTGGTCGGCTCATGCCGTGTCCAGAGGACCGTGATCAGAAAGGTGAAGACCGGCGTCATCGCGTTCAGGATGACTGCGAGACCGGCATCCACGGACTTTTCCGCCCAGGCGATTAGCGTGAAGGGAACCACGCTGTTGAGGCAGGCCTGGACGGCGAATTTCCGCCACGTCGCGGCATCTCTCGGCAGCACGATGCCGCGCAGGCGCAGGATGACGAGCAGTACAGCCCCGGCGATCACGGTCCGGGCGGCAATCAGCGTCACAGGCGGAATGGTCTCGATACCGAGCTTGATGAAGGTGTAGGAGGCGCCCCAGAGGGTTGCGAGCGCGGCGAGCAGGGACAGTTCGAGGGCGTAGTTGGGCGGTTTGGCGGGTTTCATCGCTGAGGTCTCTCGGTGCGAGCGGATCGAAGGTGCGCGACCCTGACACGGCACCGGTCCGTCGTCCCGTCGGAACGCTTCGTCCGCCACCGAAACGTTCCCCGATGACCGCCCGGCCTCCGGACGCTAGGATGTTCCCCATGACGAACATGGTCTCAGGCATCACGCTTGCGGAAATCGCCGCCCTGATCGGCGACGTGACCCGTGCCAACATGCTCTCGGCGCTTATGGACGGCAGGGCCCTCACGGCCGGCGAACTCGCCTGGCACGGCGGCGTCGGCGCCCCGACGGCGAGCGGCCATCTCGCCAAGCTGACCGAGGCCCGGCTTGTGGCCGTGGAAAGCCAGGGCCGCCACCGTTATTATCGGCTGGCCTCACCCGAGGTCGCCCAGGCCATCGAGGCGCTCATGGCGGTCGCGTCTTTCGGACCGAAGCGCCACCGCCCGGTCGGGCCGAAGGATGAGGCCCTGCGCCGCGCCCGGACCTGCTACGACCACCTCGCCGGCCGGCTCGGCATCGCACTCGCCGATACGCTGACGGAGCGCCGCCATGTGGTGCTTTCCGACAGTGCCGGTGCGCTCACGGACGAGGGACGCCGCTTCTTCTGCGATTTCGGCATCGACCTGGACCAGGGCGCCCATGGCCGTGCTCTCTGCCGGACCTGCCTCGATTGGAGCGAGCGCCGCCCTCACCTCGCGGGCCGCCTCGGTGCGGCCCTGTGCAGCCGGCTCTTCGAGCTCGGCTGGATCACCCGGATCAAGGACAGCCGGGCGCTCGCCATCACGCCGGTCGGACGCGATGGACTCGCGGCCACCTTCGGGATTACGGAACAGAGCCAAGCTTCCGGTCATTGAGCCTCGGGGCGGGATTGTCCGCCCGCAACTCTATGCAGGGAGGCAGAGATGGCCAGCAAATCCAGTTTCACGCCCGACGAATGGGCCCGGATCGTCGCCAGCCCCATGGTGGCCGGCATGGCGATTACGGCCGCGGAGCCCAGCGGCCTGTGGAGCCTTCTGAAGGAATCCATGTCGAGTGGCTGGGCGCTTCTCGAAGCGAAAAAGGACGCCAATGCCAATCCGCTCGTGAAGGCTGTTGCGGATGACATCGCGGATCCGGCAACCCGGGATGCGGTGCGGCACTCCTTCCAGGAGCGCTTCAAGGGCAGTGAATTCTCGGCCGCAAAGCAAAAGGCGATCGACGAGCTGCGTGCCGTGGCCGGCATCCTCGATACGAAAGCGCCCGAAGACGCGCCCGCCTTCAAGGCATGGCTGAAGCACGTGGCACAGGAAGCGGCTGAAGCCGGCCGGGAGGGTGGTTTCCTGGGCTTTGGCGGCGTCGCGGTCAGCGACGCCGAGAAGGCGACCCTTGCGGAGATCGACGGCGCCCTGTCGGGTGGCGGAACACCCGCCGGGATCGCCGAGACCTAGTCGGCATGGTCCTGTCATTCCGGGGCGCCGCAGGCGCGCCCGGAACCCATAAACACAATGGTTCAAGGCGGGAGCAACGGCAGCCGCTGCGCTTCATCCTGAAACGTCAGTGGTTATGGGTTCCGGGCCCGCACCTGAAGGTGCGCCCCGGAATGACGGTATTAGGTTCGTGCCCTAGCCTAGCGCCCCATGGCGCGCCGCACCGCATAGGCGCCCGCGGCCCAGATCAGGGCCGCGACGACCCTGACGGGCAGGAGCGTCGGGCTGTCATGGCTCACCGGGGCGATCCAGGGGATGTTCAGCCCCGTGACCATCCAGGAGAACAGCACCGCGACGACGAGCGCCACGATGGCCGCGATGATGAGCTTGCCGGCCTGATCGGCCTTCCAGCCGAGCAGCACGGCGACGATCACGAGCACCGGGTCGAAAGCGCTCCAGAGCCAGACCGCGACGGGGACGGAGGGAGGCGTCACGCCTGGGCCCACCAGGCGCCCGGCAGCGTAGTGCGACCGGCCGCATCCTCGATGACCTGACCGGCGGCAAAGAGAGTTTCCTCGTCGAAGGCGCGGCCGATGAGCTGGAGGCCCAGGGGCAGGCCCTGCTGGTCGAGCCCGGCCGGAACCGCGATGCCGGGCAGGCCCGCCATGTTCACCGTCACGGTGAAGATGTCGTTGAGATACATCTCGACCGGGTCGCCCGATCCCTTCTCGCCGATGCCGAAGGCCGCAGACGGCGTCGCCGGGGTCAGGATGGCGTGGACGCCCTTCGCATAGACCTCCTCGAAGTCGCGCTTGATGAGGGTGCGGATCTTCTGGGCGCGGACGTAATAGGCGTCGTAATAGCCCGCCGAGAGCACATAGGTGCCGATCATGACCCGGCGCTTGACCTCGCGGCCGAAGCCGGCCGCACGGGTCTTCTCGTACATCTCGACGATATCCCGGCCATTCTCGCGGATGCCGTAGCGGACGCCGTCATAGCGGGCGAGGTTCGAGGAGGCCTCGGCCGGCGCCACGATGTAATAGGCCGGCAGGGCGTATTTCGTGTGCGGCAGCGAGACCTCGACGATCTCGGCGCCGGCCGCGCGCAGCCATTCCGTGCCCTGTTGCCAGAGCGCCTCGATCTCGGGCGACATGCCGTCGACCCGGTACTCCTTCGGAATGCCGATCTTCAGCCCCTTCACGCCCCGCGAAACGGCGGCCTCGAAATCGGGCACCGGCAGGTCCGTGCAGGTGGTGTCCTTCGGGTCCGGGCCAGACATGGAGCGCAGCATGATGGCGGCATCGCGCACCGTGCGGGTGATCGGCCCGGCCTGGTCCAGGGAGGACGCGAAGGCCACCGTGCCCCAGCGGGAGCAGCGCCCATAGGTCGGCTTGATGCCGACCGTGCCCGTGAAGGCGGCCGGCTGGCGGATGGAGCCGCCCGTATCGGTCGCGGTTGCGCCAAGGCATAGATGCGCCGCGACCGCCGCCGCCGAACCACCCGAGGAGCCGCCCGGGACGAGATGGGAGCCCTCAATGGCCCCGGAGGCGCCTGCGGACACGTTCGAGCCGGCGCGGCGCCAGGGCGACACTACCGGGCCGAAGGCGCTGGTCTCGTTGGACGAGCCCATGGCGAACTCGTCCATGTTGAGCTTGCCGAGCATCACGGCGCCGTCGTTCCACAGGTTCTGGGTGACGGTGGATTCGTAAGCGGGCTTGAAGCCCTTGAGGATCTTCGAGCCGGCCGTGGATTCCACGCCCTCCGTGCAGAAGAGATCCTTGATGCCGAGCGGGATGCCTTCGAGAGCGCCGGCCTCGCCCTTGGCGATCCGCTCGTCGGAGGCCTTCGCCATGGCGAGCGCCTTCTCGGGCGTCTCCAGCACATAGGCATTGAGCGCCCTCGCCTTCTCGATGGCGTCGATATGGGCCTGGGCGAGCTCCGTGGCCGAGAAGGACTTGGCCTTCAGACCCTCGCGGGCCTCCGAGATCGTGAGATGAGTAAGGTCTGTCACGGGATTCGATCCTTGGCATCCCAGGCCTCAGGGCGGGCCGGGATCGTGATGAGGGTTCGCAGGACGGATTGCCTCCGGCGCCCGCGCGGCGACGCGCGAGACGACGGATGGCCTATTCGATCACCTTGGGCACGACGAAGAAGTCGTCCTCCCGCGCCGGAGCGTTGCGGAGGATCTTTTCGGCGCATTGGCCGTCCGTCACGCCGTCCTGGCGCTTCTTCATGGTCATGGGCGTCACGGAGGTCATCGGCTCGACCCCGTCCACATTCACCTCGTTGAGTTGCTCGACGAAGGACAGGATGGCGTTGAGCTCGCCTTGGAGGTGCGGAACATCCTCCTCCGTGACGGCAATGCGCGCCAGATGCGCGATCCGGCGAACGGTTTTCTGATCGACCGACATGGATGGCCAAACCCTTTGATGCGTTTGGCCGGGCTATAACACCCGCCCGCCTCGCGCCGCAATGTCGGATGTGGCCACGACCCTTCCTCCTCTCTCCCCGTGGAGAAAGGAAGCGAAGGAAGCCGCCCTCAGATCGTCACGCCGACGGTCTTGTGCGGCACCACCACCTGGGTGCCCTTCCCGTCCATGGCGGCCACGAAACGGTCGGCGGTCTTCTCGATGATCGGGAACGAGCCGTAATGGCAGGGAATCGCGGCCTTGAGCTTGAAAAAGCGCTGCACGGCCAGGGCCGCGACCTCGCTGCCCATGGTGAAGCGGTCGCCGATCGGCACCATGGCCACATCCGGCTGATGGATCTCGGCGATCAGGGCCATGTCGCCGAAGATGTCCGTATCGCCCATGTGATAAACTGTCGGCTCCCCCGGCGCCTTGACGATCAGGCCGTTGGCGCTGCCCAGGGGGAAATTCACGCCCATCTCGACGAGACCGGCCGAATGGTCGGCCCGGACCATGCTCACCGTGAAGCCGTCCTGCGCGATGGTGCCGCCCGTGTTCATGGGGTCGAATTTCTCGACTCCCTGGCTGGCCAGATACATGCACAGGTCGAAATTCGTCACCACGGTCGCGCCGGTTTTCTTGGCGATCTCGACCGTGTCGCCCACGTGGTCCCCGTGGCCGTGGGTGACGAGGATGTGGGTGACGCCCTCACAAGCCTTGTCCCGGCTGCCCTCGAAGGCCGGGTTTCCGGTGAAGAACGGATCGATGAGCACAACGTTGCCGGCGAAGTCGAGTCGGAAGGCCGAATGGCCGAACCAGGTGATTTTCATGATTGGATCCTCACAATGGCAAGACAGATGGGGCAGAAACCGCGGCCGGCCACGCCCCGTCGGGCTGCAGGCGCGGCATTGGCCGGAAAGCTAGGCAATTCCATACTCTGAGAAAAGACGCGCCTGCCTGGGCGGGATCCATGACGGAGCGGGACGACTTCCGGCCCGCCTTCCTGTAAGGTGCCGGCGACAAGGAGGCCGCTTTGCTCGCCAATGACCAGGAGCTGATCGCGCTCATGCAGGGGCTTTCCCCCCGTGCGCGCCTGATGGGTGTCGACCTCGGCACGAAGACCATCGGCCTCGCCCTGTCCGACGTGGAAAGGCGGATCGCGACCCCGCTCGAGACGATCAAACGGGTGAAGTTCACGCCAGATGCGCAGCGCCTGAAGGCCCTGATCGACCGACACGACATAGGCGGACTGGTGATCGGCCTGCCGCTCAACATGGACGGGACCGAAGGCCCCCGGGCGCAGGCGACCCGCGCCTTCGTGCGCAACTTCAAGCCGATCTACGGTGGGCCGATTCTGTTCTGGGACGAGCGGCTCTCCACCATGGCCGTAACCCGAACCCTTCTCGATGCGGATGCCTCCCGCGCCAAGCGGGCGGAAGCCGTGGACAAAATGGCGGCCGCCTACATTCTCCAGGGCGCCCTCGACCGCTACGAACGAATCGCCGCCGCCGAGGAGGATGCTGCGGACGACGCGCAGCTGCGCTCGGAATTCGACCTCGACATGCCGCCCGAAAGCGGCGCCATGGACGATTGAGGCCGACCCCACGCCCGTGGAGCCGGCCTCTTTCTCAGTATCGGGGACGTGTCCTAGAAGCCGTTGCGGCGGTTCCAGGCGCGGATCTGATCCTTGGTCATTTCCTTCTGGGCCCGCCGGTAATCCTTCATGTATTCCTTCTGGGCCTCGCGGCTGTAGCGCGGCGGCGGCGGATAATAGCCTCCCCGGGGCGGAGGGGGCCCATAGTGGCGCGGCGGCGGCCCGTAATAGCGACGCGGAGGCGGATCGTAGTAATCCGGCCCGTCATAGAAAAACTGGACCTGCTGCACCGTTGCCGGGGCAGACGCCGATCCCACGGACAGAGGCGCGGCCTGCGCATTCAAGGCGCCGAGGCTTAAGATCCCTGCCACTGCCCCCAAGGTCCACCGGGGGACCCACCGACCGAATGTCATGTCGTTGTCTCCTGCCGGTCCTCAACTCGGGTCCGGCCTTGCGCAGACAATGAAACGGCAGAGTTGAACAAACCCTGAATTCCCCTTCGGAAGGCATCCTCGCCGGCGGGACATTTGTCCTAACGCAATGTCCAGCCGCCGTGTTGGCTCTAAAAGGGGTCTACCGGAAAGCGACCGATTCGACGGGCCAGCTTTTCCTTGAGAGGGCGACGATATGAGCCGGGATGACAATGAGAGGCGCCTGGAGCGGGTTCTCTACCGCGAGGCCTTTGAGCGCCGGGATGCCGGTGCAGAAGCCGACAGAAGGAGCCGGGACGCGGACGCGAGGGCCATGCGCAAGCGCGCCGCCCTCAAATCCTGGCTTAAGGTGCGGGACGTCATCCCGCCTCTGCTGAAGGGCCTCAACGAAAGGCTGTCCGTCATTGGGGCCGAGATCAAGGTCAGCGTGACCCCGCCCCATGACTATTCCCACCGGGATTATCCGTCCCTCGGTCGCGGTCGCCTCGACCTTTTCGTGGACGGTCGCAAGACCACCCGCACGCTGGAAGTCGACTTGGCCGAGACGGGAATCGCCCATGTCTACATGTATCTTCCCAAGGAAACCCGGCGGCTGGACATCGACATCGGCGAAGCCAGTTCCGACAGAATTGAATCCGTATTGATCGACTTCGTCGACCTTGCGACCCGCGACGATTTCCCTGGAGAAGCGTGACCGCAGCGCCCTGAGACTGCCCGGCCCCTCCCCTACGGATGCCGCTCGCTTACGCAGATGCAGGAAGCCCCATCCAGGAGGGTTGACCGCGCCCGAAAAAGCCCCTATTTCAGCGCCACCACGAACACCGACCGCCCGCTCCCGGATCGATCTTTCTCCGGCAAGGCGGCGTCAGGGCCGGGCTCGTTGGGGGATAGTTTAATGGTAGAACAGCGGACTCTGACTCCGTTAGTCTTGGTTCGAATCCAGGTCCCCCAGCCATTTGAAATTATTGAGGAATTTGCGATTCCCCTGTGATCTCAAAAGCGGTGTTTTACACCCTGTTTTACAGGTTGGGTTCTAACGACGTTCCTGACAACCTTAGAATCAGCACCCCGCGCTCTTCGTGAGCATCGGTGATGTCCGACTCGGCCTTGCGCGAAGAGTCGGAACCTGCGACCCGATGTTCCCATTTCGTTCATATTGCGAAGTTGGGCAGCGATGGTCGAACGGCTGTGCAATTCTCATGAGGCATCGTCCGGGTCGATTGCCCGCTGTGCCGCACAGGAGGGGTCAGTACCGGCTCGTTCGTCTGGCTGAGAAGCACGGGGCCGACATTCAGCTATGCGACCGTCTCGATAAAATCGCCCTCGACTGCCCTATGAAGTCCCTCCTTTGGGAGCGACCTCGCGGCCAGTACGATCCGAAGTGCAAAGCTCGCCACACGGACTTGGAGGCGATCAGCCACCCTTCCCCGGACCTACCGCCGATGATGCGGAAGCTCATAAGGTGGGAAGGATCGAAAGGTATATCCCCTCCGAACACCGCCCCGTAATCATCCGCCCACCTGCGAGGGGGGCAGATCGACCCAATCAAGGTCTCCATCCGGCGTAAGTCAGATCAGCTTTGTCCCACAGGAGATCACGGCTATACTGACGCCGAATGGTTGTGGCCCAAGTTGCCCATTCGCCCCCTCGAAATCCCGGCTATTTGGGCGCTCAACTGTTTTTGGCGAAGGCTCTGCCGCGCCTGTGCTTGCAGGATCATGCAATGCAACCTGAGACCCGCTATGCGAGAAGTGGCGATCTTCACATCGCCTATCAAGTTTTCGGCGCGGGCTCCGTCGATCTTGTGCTTGTGCCTGGATTCATCTCGAACGTAGAGGAGACCTGGGACAATCCGAGTGCAGCACGCTGGCTAGAGCGGCTCGGTCGATTTGCCCGTGTGATCACATTCGATAAGCGAGGTACAGGTCTGTCGGACCGGGCAGGGTCCGTGCCGACCCTCGACGAGCGAATGGATGACGCCAGAGCCGTGATGGACGCGGCTTATTCCGAGCGTGCCGTTCTGCTGGGCATCTCGGAAGGGGGGGCCCTTGCCATCCTTTTCGCGGCGAGCCATCCGGACCGCTGCTCGTCACTGATCCTTTATGGCGCGTTTGCAACGTTCTCCGGCTGGTATCCGACCGAAAAGAAGCTGGCCGCGTTCTATCGGTACGTTGAAGAGAAATGGGGCACGGGCGAGAGCGTGTGGAAATATGCTCCGTCGATGGCTAACGACGCCGGGTTCAAGAAGATTTGGGCTCGCCATGAGCGGGTGGGCGCAACGCCCGCTGCCGCCAAAGCCCTTATGCGGATGAACCAAGAGATCGATATTTCCGGTGTGTTGAACGCCATCCGCGTCCCGACGCTGGTGATTCACCGGACGGAGGACATCGCAGTGGGCATCGAGGATGGTCGCTTCTTAGCCCAGCACATCCCGCATGCGCGTCTGGCGGAATTTGCGGGGACGGATCACCTGCCCTACATTGGCGAGAACGCAGACGACATCGCCAATGAGATCCAGGAGTTCGTAACCGGTTCTCGGGCTGCTGTGGAGGTGGATCGCGTCCTTGCTACGGTTTTGCTCACGGACATCGTAGGCTCAACCAAGCGGGCATCGGACCTTGGTGATCGCCGCTGGCGCACATTATTGGATCAGCACGATAACCTCGTGCGCCAGGAAATCTCCCGATTTCGAGGGCAGGAAGTGAAGTCACTTGGCGATGGTTTTCTTGCTACATTCGATGGGCCTGCGCGAGCAGTTTGGTGCGCGGCGGCTATCATCGGTGTGGCGCACTCCCTTGGCTTGCAAATCCGTTGTGGCCTGCACACTGGTGAGATCGAGTTAAAGGGCCAGGACATTGCCGGAATCGCGGTTCACATCGCAGCCCGTATCGCAGCCCAAGCTCAGGGCGGTCAGGTGCTGGTGTCGCGGACAGTTCGCGATTTGGTGGCGGGCTCTGGTCTCCGGTTTGTTGATGAAGGCACTCGTTCCCTGAAGGGTTTATCCGATAAGGCTCGGGTGTTCTCTGTGGCGGTCTAGTCTTGCTGTGGCTTTATCTGTTTTGGTGCCCACCAGCTTGAGTAGGCAGGCCCCCCTGTGATCTCGGGCAAGTTGATTCTGTAGTCCTTGCCTGCGCAGGACGGAAAGGTTTCAAGCCAAGCTGATTAATCCAATCGGATTCAGTAAGGACTGATCAGAAGCTGCTGACAGGCTTGGACGAGCACAGACAGTGGAACCGGCTTTTCGATCCAGGGAACTTGGTGAAACTCCGCGAGAAGCTCTCGATCCTCCCCATAGCCTGAATAGATCACGAACGGCACCGCCCGCTTCCTCAACTCAAGCGAAATCTCCCGGCAGGTCCCATCCTTTAGCGCTGCGTCGAGGATGGCCGCATCAGGTGTCGATGTCTGAAGCCATTCGAGCGCTGAAGCGCAGGTCGCAAAAGGTCCTGCGATCCGATAGCCCGCATCCTGCAACTCATCTTGAAGATTGATTCCGATTAGAACTTCATCTTCCAAAATAAGCACAAGCTTTTTGCTGTCATCCAGTTGTGTCATCCGCCAGAGAATTAGGTATTTGACTTGAACGCGACATTAACAGGCGAGATTGACTATTCAAAACAGGGTGCTCGTGAAGCAGTACTTGCCATGTTGAGAGCACTATCTATTGACATTGTGTCGAAGAAAGATGGTATGGGCGCTCGATCCGACGAACCTCGAAATGATCAACTCCCACCTCGGAGCTTTCGATAAAGCCCCTGTCGGGCAGCAGCCCATTTCCGGATGCCCAGATCGTGAAGCGACGAACTGGGCCGGACCGGTGCTGCGGGCGGGATTGACGGACGTGTTGGTGATCAGAATTCCCACGAAGTGAATCAGGATCAGCCCGAGGCCAATCGCTCAGATTAGCGATCTCGTCCGGTGTCCAGGCGGTCACGTCGATGGTCTCACCCCCGATCAGCGGCCCGCTCGCCCTCGATCAAAAGCCCCACGAGATCCTCCGGGACCACGGTTGTCCGGGAGATCTCCGTCAAACCATTTTCCTCGAATGTGTAGTCGATAAGCTCTGACCCGACCTCAACGATGATCATTGCGCGGTCCGATGAGACGTGAACAACAGTTCCACGGCGGCCATCTGGGAGAGCGATAACGTCGAGTTCTTCCATCAAGAACCTTCAGATCCATGTCACAACCGCCCAACAGGCTACGGCTCTATTGAGCTTGAAAGTTTACGCGCAGAGATTGGCGATCCAGCGTCATCGGTCATGGCATGATCCTAAGCAGATCCTCAACGCAAAGCGCCGAGTTGTGGGCGACGGTAGCCACCATTTCAGCGTACGAAAGATGGCTGTCGTCCCCTGCCCCATCCGAGATGGTGCGAACAATATAGGCTGCTTTCCCGAAACGGCGGGCCACTTCGAGGACTGCCGATGACTCCATATCCACGATGTCCCCGCCCAGGGCTTGCAAGCGAGTCCGGGCATCCTGGCAGTTGATAAACACGTCCCCTGACAGGACAGAGCCGAGCCGAATGGTGAGGTTGTCGGCCATCCGGTCCCGGAGGTGCGCCATGGTTTGCTCAACTTGGGCTGGGACAGGCGAAAGGTTCTGCAAGGGCTTCGCAACTCCCGGCAATGGATAATCGCCGTCTGCGACACAGGTGAAGACGCCATTGCTCACCAGACCATAATCGTGGGTAGCTCCCCTGGTGACCAGCACCACTGAGCCGACCTCAAGATCGGTCAAGGCTCCAGCGACACCGGAGAAAATCAGGTCGTCGCAGCCGAAAGTCGTGAACAGAATCGTCGCTAATGTGGCAGCGTTGACCTTACCGATGCCGGATTGGGCCAGGACGATGGGGCGAGAGCGGTTCGGAACCTGTCCCTTCCAGAACTCAAACCCAGCCAGGGTCAGGGACGCCTTGTCAAACTTGAGCCGATGATGAAGCGCGTCGAATTCTTCGGGTGTCGCGCAGAGAATACCTGTGGTCATCGAAGCTGCCGTCTCTCATGAAAGTACAAACTAGAGCCTCCTTACACTTCAGCCTCTTTCGCCGCAGCCGCCGCCCACAGTCCCAGAATTATGTCTGGATCTGTGATCTTGAGAAGCTCTTCGATGCTCATACCAGCAGAGAGCCCGTAATGAAGTATCTGTTCGCGGTCAGCTTCAAAGGTATCCTGGTCCGCCCATTCAGGGCGGGCGTCAATCAGGGCGTTCATCATTCTCCAAACTCTATGGGAATGCGACTGGCCGAACATCACCGTCCTTCCGGTATCTTGTTTCAGTATTCCGCAGAATGTCAGAAAAAATCGAACAGATGATGAACAGGGCTTTGGATCTGAGATCCGCCGCTATTAAGGCAGGAAGCGTTGATCGAGCGCTGTAGGTCCAGTTCCTTTCACCCTCCTGAACCGGGACAGCAGCGCTATAAGGATTGAAACACACGAGCAGCAAAGGATCGCACCATGTGGCCAGATCGTCGCTTCCAAGATTTCTTTGGCATCGAATTGCCAATCATTCAGGCCCCAATGGCGGGTTCAGTCGGGTCCGAGATGGTGATCGCGGTCTCTGAAGCAGGCGGACTTGGCTCCCTGCCTTGTGCAATGCTCAACCCTGAGCAGATGAGGAACGAGCTTGGGGTCATTCGCCAGAGGACTTCCCGGCCCATCAACCTCAATTTCTTCTGCCACCGACCACCAAAGGCTGACCCGGTACGGGAGGCTGCCTGGAAACAGCGTCTGGAAGGCTACTACGTCGAACTCGGGCTTGATCCACAAGTGCTCGTTCCTGCTGCGGCTCGTGCCCCGTTCGACGACACCATGTGTGACCTTGTGGAAGAGTTTAGACCTGAGGTCGTTAGCTTCCATTTCGGTTTGCCTGAACCAACTCTCGTGAAACGCGTCAAGGCAACAGGCGCAAAGGTCGTCTCGTCGGCCACCACGGTGGATGAAGCGCGATGGCTAGAGAGCCAAGGGTGCGATGCCATCATTGCCCAAGGTTACGAAGCAGGCGGGCATCGTGGGATCTTCCTAACCAGCGACATCTCGACTCAAGCGGGTACGATGGCGCTGGTGCCCCAGATTGTAGATGCTGTGAGCGTACCGGTGATCGCCGCAGGCGGGATCGCGGACGCACGGGGCATCGTTGCCGCCCTCGCGTTAGGAGCCTCAGCAGTCCAGATCGGAACCGCCTATCTCTTCTCTCCCGAAGCCAAAGTTAGTTCGATCCATCGTAATGCTCTTAAACGAGCAAAGGACAATGACACCGTTCTTACGAATGTGTTCACAGGTCGGCCTGCCCGTGGAATCGTTAACCGGGTCGTGCACGAGGTCGGCCCTATGTCGGATCTTGCGCCGGTGTTTCCGCTCGCTTCTGGTGCGTTGGCTCCGATCCGCTCAAAAGCTGAGGCAGGCGGATCAGGTGATTTTTCGCCCTTGTGGGCGGGTCAGGCCGCTGCTCTCGGGCGAGAAGCTCCGGCTGGTGAACTCACGCAGCAACTCGGCTTAGATGTGCTTGCCATCCTCTCCCGCTTGAACCCTGCTGGTGGGGCTTCTTCGGCTTAATCTTGGAACGGGATTGGAAGGCAGATGAACATCTTCGTACTGACTGGCGCGGGCATATCCGCAGCGAGCGGCCTTGGGACCTTCCGTGACAAGGATGGTCTGTGGACTCACTTCGATCCCATGAAGCTGGCGACACCAGAGGCGTTCGCCCGAGATCCCAATGAGGTCCACGCATTCTACAACATGCGGCGACGAAACCTGATTGAGGCTGAGCCCAACGCTGCCCACCATGCTTTGGCTCGGCTCGAAGCTGGTTTGGGGGCGCGAGGAGGACGCTTATTCCTCTGCACCCAGAACATTGATGACCTGCATGAGCGTGCTGGATCACAGCAGGTGACCCACATGCACGGTGAGCTACTGAAGGCGCGTTGCGTGCAGTGCAATGCGGTTACACTTTGGCACGAGGATCTCAGCATCGAGACACCCTGCCTTTCCTGTGGCTGTGCAGGTGGCCTACGCCCGCATGTCGTCTGGTTCGGTGAGTTGCCACTCTTCATGGACGCCATCTACGATGCCATGCTTGACGCAGACCTCTTCGTGGCGATTGGGACCTCAGGCTCTGTCTATCCGGCTGCGGGGTTCGTGTCGGAGGCACGTGGGCACGGCATCCGCACCTGCGAGATCAACCTTGAGCCGTCCGACAACGCTCGCCGGTTCGACGAAAGGCGATATGGGCCAGCGAGTGAGGCCATTCCTGCATGGGTTAAGGATGTGCTTACGGCCTGAAATGCTCGGTTCACCATTCGCGAGCCGCCTTCAGGCCTCGCCTTTTTGCGGGCTAACCGTGGCGGTTAGCGTAGGTGATCGTCCGGATCGATTGCCTTCTCTGCCCTTACTACTCAGCCGCGTCGATTGGCTCATTACATGCCGCAGACCCCGGTTGAAAACGCACCGGGCACTAACCATTGCCAAAAACTCGTATGGTCGTGTTGGCCCATAAACCACATGATTAGACTCGGCCCCCAAAGGAGCGCCCGAAGTATAGCGCCGGGAAAGCCCACTATGACCGCGATAAAGCTGGTATACAGAAGTTCAAGCAGAGGGCAGCCATACCAGACGCCACGAACGACGGGCCAAAAGTTGCTCATGAAAATGAGCCACCCGAACAGGCCGCCAATTGCGAGGTATGCTCCGCCAAGTCCCTTTACGTTAGCCACGACAACTCTGCCCCCGAAATGTCACGTCTCAGAAGCCATAGTAAAACTGCTCCGCTTGCCTTGGGCAAGGCAGATACGATCACGACTTAACTTGTCCGCAGAGGTATGCCTCAGCGAGTGCAGCTAGAGGCTTAGGCGAATTAGTCCGCAAAGATTGGTTCTCACCAGCGGACGTAGAACTCTACGGACACCGACCTAACGGGTCCGCTATTGGCAAAGCCGAACTCAGGTCTAACCCGACTTCCCGCTTAGCGCTGTCTTTATCCTTTGATCCTGATCGGATTATCGGCCAACACCCTATAGACGCTGGACCGTCCTACTTTCAGGGCTTTGGCGATGTCTGCTGGGGCCATGCCCTCGTTCTTTAATCGAATGATTTCGTCCGTCTGACGGCGAGCCACGGGAACCCGACCTCGGAATTTGCCGTCCTTTTGGGCTTTTTTGATTCCGATTTTTTGACGTTCAAGCAGAATCTCACGCTCCCATTGAACTATTGAACCAATTAGATTCAGGAGAAGACGCCCGTTTGAGGTCGCTGTATCTACGCCCATATCAATGATACGAAGGCTGACTTTCTTCTCTTCAAGGCGCTGGATGATCTGCCAAAGGTGAGGCACTGACCTTGCCAGCCTAGAGAGCGTCGTCACACAGAGGGCATCTCCCTCACGTACCCAGTCAGTGGCCTGCTCCAAGACCGGACGCTGACCGACTGAGGAGGTCTCCTCGACAAACAGTTTTTCGCACCCGAGCTTTTTGAGCATCTCGATCTGATGCTCCAGGCCAGCCTTCTGGTCCGTCGTCGATGTCCGAGCCAACCCCACCAGCATGCTCCGCCTCCCCTGATTTCTGGGACAACTTAGTGGGAATTGCCAAGCTCGTCAAATGGGACAACTCGTGTGGGACGTTTTCAAACAGCTTTCTGAATTCCCACACAAGATTGGTCGTGTGGGACGCCTGATGAGTTTTCCTTATCTCCCGACTGGAGTGGCAACCACGCGGACGCAATTGCGGCCTTCGGCCTTCGCCCGGTACAGCGCGTCATCGGCAGCTTCGAGAAGAGCCGACCGCAGCATTCCCGAGGATGGACGGATCGATGCGACGCCAACGCTGATCGTTGCAACATTGTGAGGGCTTTGGTCATGCCGGATGCCCATTGCGAGGACCGCTTGGCGTATCGTCTCGGCCACGGACAGTGCTCCATTCCGATCTGTTTCAGGAAGCAGCACAGCGAACTCTTCGCCGCCATACCGGGCAGCAAGATCATGGGGCCGTCGAATACTGGCGGTCAGCGTACCGGCCAATGCCCGCAGCAGGTCGTCACCCATTCTGTGACCACAGCTATCGTTATACATCTTGAAGAGATCCGCATCGATATAGAGAAGAGACAGGGAGGAACCGGATCGGATGGCCTGTCGCCATTCCCGCTCGAAAGTCTCATCAAAGGCGCGGCGATTGGGCAATCCCGTCAAGGTACGTTCGCGCCAGTCGTGAAAGCTCCGCTTCTGCTCGTGTGCGGCGCTGTAATTCGCGGCGAAAGACAACCAGTAAGCCCACCACAGCAGAGCAGAGAACGCCGGTCACAAGACCCAGAACCAGTGCTTTTCGCCGCCAGGGTGCAACAATTTCGTCTACGGATAGGGCAACAGAGAGGACCAGGGGAAAGTGATCCACCCGCTCGAAGGTGTAGAAGCGACGGACGCCATCGAGTGCGGCTGTTCCTTCAAACTGACCGGAATCCTCGCGGATGAAGCGCTTGACGGTCGGCGCATCACTCAGGTCCCGACCGATTTTGTCGGCGTCGTAGGGGTGCCGCATGAGAAGGATGCCATCGGCTCGAAACAGACTAACCGAGCCGTTCAAACCAAGATCGAGGCTCTTCAACAGATCATGCAAGCCTGATAGCGATATTCGCGCGGCAACAACACCTCCGAACTCGCCATTCCGCCCCGAAATCCGCCGAGAGAGAATGATGCTCAAATCATCGTTCGCAGCCGTGCTCTTATGTGGATGCCCGAGATACAGACCAGTGAGGCGGTTCGTTTTATGGACCTGAAAATACTCGCGCCCCGCCGAGTTCCAGGGGCGCGGTGCAATGATCGAACCGCCATCAGCAACCAGATCACCATTCGCATCAAGAACGAAGAACGTCCCAGTGAATGAAACCGTCGCCGCGCGATCAAAGAGCCTCCCATGTTGGATGTCTGGCGGCAATTTTTGAAATTCCGGGGTCCGCAGCCCTTCAATGGCTCCTCTCAGGGACAGGTCTACGAGGTTGATGCGACTCGCGATATCTCGCGAGAGGGTCTTCAGCAGGTTATGGGACGACTTTTCGGCTTCGCGCCATGCGGACTCACGGTCCTCATAAATGCTTCGGCTGGAGATCGCCAGGATACCGAGCACGACCACGGCTGCAAGCAGGTAAAGGTAAAGACTGGAAGACCGCTTCATCCGGAACGTCGTCAATTTTCGCTGCTTCGCTCGGTTGCCACTGGAGGCTAGAGGACTACTGCCGTGAATTTAGTTAGGCCGAGGCCAATTCGTTAATATTGAGTTAACTCATTATCTAACAATTGGAGGTAGTTTGAGTTTGCGCCGCAAGGCCAGTTCCGCATGGTTGAGACCATATCAACCGTTTTTCGAGAGCGGCAATCTCGGACCAGTGCTATCATCCTGGCTAGATTACGCGACCGTGGACGGACTGATGGGGAGAGGATGAGAATTGTAGCATGATATTCGCATCGCCATTGATGCAATGTTGTTTCGTCAATAGCAGACAGGCAAAGGCTACTTGGCTGTCTGCCAGACGCCGACAACAGTTCGGATCGGCCAATTTTGTGCCAAACGGCGCTGTTCAGCACTCTTGCTTGCCTTGGCGTTATTGGCCAAAGGAAGCCACTTCAGAAGACCGCAGTCCCCTGCTTGGCTAATGGTGTTGGGCCTTTAGGATACGCAGGAAAACCTGAAAACAAGTCCAGGCTCGTTCCAGCCCCTGCGCAACCCACTCGTCCTCGCATCGGACGTAGAAGAGCACCCCATCATTGATGCCCTGCTGTATGCGGTCCATGATTTCGATGTCATCGCGTTCGCGAATGAAGACTTCGATTTCCGTTAGCTCGTCCGGGAAAACCAAGAGAAGGGCTTCGTCGGAAGCTGCCTCGCGTGGTTCCGGATTTCTGGTTAACGTGTTGAACTCGTGGAAACGCATGTAAATACCCCCGGCTGCATGGTTGTGAGGTATTTATCGAATCTATCCGTATGATCGCTGAGTGGCAGGCTCATTCCGACACCGCCTGGATTTGACCAGCGATGTGTGCTGCCCAACCAGTAACACGCATTCGGGCAAGTTCAGCATATTCACAATCTATCTCTATTCCGGCGAAGCGACGCCCCTCCATCATACAGGCGCATCCCGTCGAGCCACTGCCCGCGAAGGGATCGAGCACCATGGCGTCTGGCTGAGTCGAGATCTGAACCAAGAACTGTAAGATTGACACCGGTTTAGCCGTGGGGTGTGAGTTCGCCATTCCCTCCGGCAGGTACCGATCAAGCTCGCCTCGCGTCGGTCGCGGCGCATGGCAATACCGGGGAAGTTCGCCAAGTTCGTCCCAGATGTTGGTCGGGAGTTGCATATAACCGTTTGGATGTTGACGTAGCGCTGCCCCAACATTGATGCCGCCGACACCATGACGAACAACGTTATCAGTCAGATTTCCATTCATCAGCGGTTTGCGGGCAACGATGATCGTATCGTGGGCCGGTTTCAGGTGACCGCGCACACCACCAAACTGTTTGAAGATTTCCTCGGTTTCCGGAAACGCCTCGATAATTTCCTCCTGGCTCACATCAAACCCTGTCCTTGGTTCTCCCCTCGATCCTGGCGTTGGAAAGCGCCGACGCTTGGCAAAAACCCGCGCAATCTCGTCGTTGGTTCTCGTTGCCCGTATCCGGCGTTTCGCCAGGACGCCATCCACTTTCATGCCCATGCGTAGGCCAGTTCCGTAAACTCGCACGATGTGATCACGAACCTCAAAGCCAGCCAACCGCAGGCTCAGGCTGATCAAATCACTCGTTCGTGGAGCCGAGAAGACAAATGCATGGGCTCCAGGCTTCAAAGTCCTCAGAACCTCAACCCAGACCGATGGCTGCGAGAGTGTATCGTCCCAATGAACCTTTTGTCCTTGGGTCCGCATGTAGCTTCTGAAATTGGATGCCCTCGCGTCCCAGTCATTGCCGTTGCTCCAGGTTCGAACAATTTCAGTCACGAGGTCCGGTGTTAGTTCTCCGAGGCCATAGGGAGGATCTGTAATAACGGCATCGAACTGGGCGTCATCAAATCGTTTTAGGACCTCGCCTGCGTCGCCGTGATGGATTTCGAACGGCTTCGATGCCTGCTCCCAACGGCTATCACTGCCGTATGGGACGATGCGGGCTGACAGGCCGAAGCTGGTCAAAAGAGCGGAGAGGCTTGTGAGATTTCCGTGTCCCCGTTCGAGCGCAATCACGGTCCGCTTCGCCAGACCCGCGATCAGTGCGGCCTCCTCCTGAGACAAACGCCGGGCCTGTCGAAGCTCTCGGAGCCACTTCGGAATAGGCATACCAGATGACTGACCGTCGAACTGTCCCCCCAGAGCTTCCAACACTGGGATCAATGAGTTCATGGTCCCCCGCCCAGCTTCCAGCCCTGCGACCGTCTCCGGCACGACGCTGACAGCCTCGGCCAGCCGAACCTGAGACATCCGTCTGAGGCGACGGAGGGCACGAAGTTCGGCACCGAGCGTGACTAAACCACCATCGAAAATCGGGACATTCATGAGTATCAAGGAGGATCAAAGATGCGCTTCAGTTCCACCCAGATACCGGAAAACCTGCACCCGTCAAAAGCACTTTCACGATTCTGTGGATGTTTAGGCAACCCAAATCCGGTAAGCGGCATGCCCCAATCTGATAAATTATTACATGACCACGAAATGCTGCTCCGCCAACCGCTGCGCCCGGATCGAGTGCCCCAGATGTGCGAAGCGATATGCCCGACGTGCTGCTCACTCGTTCCTTGAGGCTTCCGTAGGCAGGATTTACTCGGTCCACATCGACGCAGGAACCGCAACTCTCCCCGAATTCGCGAATTGGCGCATCAAGCTTTGGAATGTCATTGACCATCGGAGACGCACCTCGCGCTGGTGGTCTGATGTCTCGTTCCGATTGTGGCTGTGCTCCGATGGAAGCATCCGGGGTGTGGTTGCCCTTGGAACGATTACTGAGGGAGAACTCATCGCCGCGCTGAGAGCACGATGGCCTCTTACTTTACGCCGGATCGAACCGGATGCCCTACGCGATGAACTATACGCTGTCGTCCGGCCCGGCAGCATCATGGCAGATGATCCAGGGCACGCCCGGTATCAGCATCGTCAACTGCATGTTCGTCCGCACGGTGCCTGCGTAAGTCAGACGCGATCAGCACCTTTGTGCTCACCAAACCCGTTCGATGAGCCGATGCCTGTTCTAATCGTGTAGTCAGGTTGGATCTACGAAGGCGGTATGGATGAAATTCAGAGGAAAATCAGCCCTCACGCGATCAGCGATCCAGAATCGTGAAGGTCTTGGTCCCGGTTGGGCAACACCGAGGTTCGCCCGGCTTCAGAACCGTGGTCGTTACTGAGATGCGTCCTGGCACGAACTGCACATCGCGGGGGTCTTGCCCGAAGATATCGTTGCTGGCGTCCCGAGCGAGTTCATAAGCTCCATTCCGGTCACGCCAGACCCAAACTGAAAGACCCATTCCATTGGCCCCTTCAATCGGGCTGTAAACGAAAGAGATCGCATCCTTCGTTCCTTGGCCCGTCAGATCGCCATAGAACACATTCACCTGATCCGGCTCTTGTAGCTCTTCTCGTTTGATCTGAGCCCGTATGGCTCCGGCAGCCGGGCCGCTCAGTCCTGGGATGGATGGAGTACTGACTGCACCCGCACTCCCATGACCTGCATTGTCACAGGCACGATCAGCAGTCCTGCGAGCCTCCTCATTCGTCCGTTCACGTCCCAAGGGTCGGGCAGGTTTGTCCAGCGAAGTTACAACGAGGCGTGATCCCTTGTCGGTACTGACCCGCGCGATCACGGCACACGGTTTGCCATTGCGGAGCCGCCACTCGATCTTGTCACCGAATACCTTGCCATTGCCGCCCACGTTGATCGCGGCTTCGGCACTCGGGCTGTCCTCGTCTTTATCTACAATGATGCGAGCAATGCCTTCGAGGTAAAACAACGTCACCATTCTTCCGTTCGGGCCTTTGCATTCACGGAAAAAATGATCCCAGTTGGTATCGTGTACCTTACACTTGGTAGCATCGGTGTAGACCGAGGTTGTTTCCGCGAAGGCAGTGCTGGCTGGAAGCACCAGCGCAACAAGGGTCAGAGCCGCGATCCACATTGGTATTTGAGCGCCTATGTTAATGAGCAGGATTTGGCTCGTGTCTCTACCGCCACGTTACGAAATCGGCGATGCGCGATAGGAGTGTCCGGATCAGAATTGCTACTGTTTCCACAGTCATTTTCCGCCGTCTGTCTGTAGCTCCATTGTCGCTTGATTAGTACTGGATCTCCTCAGCGATCTGATAGGAAAACTCCGATCTAACTTCTTTCGCAGCCCTGTAGTCCCACTTGAGGATTGATAGTAGAAACTTTACCTAAAGCAGGGGCGTTTCTGGAAATCTTTGTCCTTTGTCCCCATATGGGTCGTTTTAAAACCGAAAGGACATAAATTGTTCGAGAAGAAAGACGGCTACACTCCTACGGAAGCGACGCGGGCCTATGATCATCTGGACCGACTTGTAGCCGAGAAGACCATGACTGCGCGACAAGCAGGTGCTCATCGCCGGTACATCGCTGACCGCATCCGGGTCGTGTTGAAGCCATCGTACACTGCGCGAGCCGCACAGCGGGCCAAGACTGAGATCGTGAAACTCACGGAAGCCGGGACAATCACCATGAAGTCTGCTGCGGCCTACCGGGCGCATATTACGAAGCGCACCCAAGCGGCTTGATCTCCTCGCGACAGGGCGGCTTCAACGCCGCCCTTATTCCCATCTGTTGACGGCCTCACGGCCCTCTGGCAGCCTTTGGAAAACGGTAACACATCAAGGGCTTACGCCAAGAATGATCAAATCCGAACTCGTTCAAAGGCTTTGTGAGCAGAATCCTCACATGTACCAGCGTGATATCGAGAAGGTTGTGAATGCGATCCTCGATACTATTACTGATGCCTTGGCTCAGGGTGGCAGGTCCGAGATTCGCGGCTTCGGCAGTTTTGCGGTGAGGAAGCGGGGTGCCCGCACGGGACGAAATCCGCGCACGGGGGAAGTCGTTTCCATCTCCGAAAAGGCAGTCCCAGTCTTCAAGACGGGGAAGGAAATGCGTCGCCGTCTCAATCCCGCGCCACAAAAGCGTGGTGGGAAGAGAAGCGAAGGAAGTGCTGTTGACGCTAGGAGCCACGCAGACGCCTGATCTCGTCGAAGATCGCTTCGGTCTCCTTGAACCGGCGTTCGGCCTCCTCGCGCATATGTGCAGGATAATTATCCGGATGGAGGATCACACGGAATGATTTTCTGGCAGCGGCTAAGACATGGTTTGGACAGTGCTCGTGAAGTCCAACCTTTCGATACAAAGGGTTCGAAGGCTCATTAACGCGGTGCTGAACAGCATTCTGAGCCCGAGCACGGGAGCGTTCTTCTATTAGCACGGAAATAAGTGAAATCGCCGCGTCGCGCTCGTCCTTCATCCGACCAAGAGCGCCGAAAAGGAGCGCAACCACGTCATCAGCGGTGTGGTGGTCCCCGATGAGGAACTTGTCATAGCTTGAGTCACTGGCCTTCGCGGCCCACTTATTGATGGCTTTGTCGCCCCTCTCGAACAGGTTTTCGACACCCTCGCCTCTCTCATCCGAGCCCCTGCGGCTTTGGCTCGCTTGAGCCTGCTCCTCGCGTTGCCGCTTCTCACGTTCCCGACGCTGCCGAAAGACCTCTTCACGACGGGCTTGATAAGATGCCTTGCGCGTATCTTCTTCTTGGTCCCTGCCTTGGTTCTGCTTCGACGACAAATGCGGGTGGATGCTCATGGACAAGTCTCACGGGCGGAAAATGAGGCTAGCCAATAGGTTGCCCTTCGCGAGCAATCGCCCTGAAGCGTCACGAGTCTCGTCGAGACGCTTGTCATAATAGCCAAGCCAGCGCCCTGAAGCATCACGAGCGTCGATCCGGCCCGACACACCATTGTCCTCGAACCAGCCCATTAGCTTCCCGTGCCGATCCCGAATATTCTCACGCGGCATGCTCTGTCTCCGCGATCTCCTGTTCAAGCACGTCGAGATCGTCCTCAGTTTCGTCAAAGCCGAGATTTCGCCCGACCCCGCCCCAGGCTCCAAGGAGACTTAGGACGCCGCTGGTGCGCGGATACGCTCCAGGCGACAAGGCCGGAATACCAAGGCCCTCAAGTTTCCTGCGCAATGCGGCGGCTGCCGCAGGATCGACGTATCCGTTGCTCCGGGCATAGATCTCCGTCAGGACCCAGCCACCATTGGTGAGACGGTGGCACTGAGCCACCAAGCCGGGCGGGTGCCTCCACTCCAGCAAAATCTCGGCCCCTTGCGCGAGAAAGACGATGCGGCTCGCACTACAATTGCGAAAACGCCGTCCGAGCGAGGCCATGGCATCACCAGACCGCATAACCAAGAGATCGGGATCGTTGTCGGGGATGGGCAGGCATACAGGAGGCCGGTCCACCTTCTCCAACCAGCGGCTGATCAGGGTTCCCAGATCAGTTTTCGGTCCCAGATCCTCAATGGACTGACGGATGGCTTCGTCGGTGGCCGAAGAGACTGTTCCCCGGATCAAAGCCAAAGCGCTGTTGGCGCTATCCGCTTGGGACCGGCTATGAAGGCGCTTCAGAACGTTTGCATGGACGAGCACCGGATCGAGCCGGTGGATGATCTCGATTTGCGTAGCCGTGATTGCGCCGCCATGCTGGCAGAGTACATCCCGCCGCATCCGGTGACGAGGATCGGAAAAGGTCTCGATCAGGCGGGAGTACAGATCCGGATCACGCAGCGGATCGTCTCCGATGCGATGGAGCACGCCCACCAATCCATCGGGCACTGCGCCACAGACACCCCGTATAATCTCCCGTGCCCGCTTGGTGGTCATCAACGTGCAGGCAATATGCCTCTGGAGGACCCGATGATGCCTCTCCGAAGAGGTGGACGAGGCATAGTCCAAACGCAAAGCAAGCTTCTCAAGGCCATCGCGGGCCAGCACTGCAAGGGTCAGAAAGATTGCCTGCCGCCGAACGGGAGACGCGTAGAAGGCAGAGGCCAGGAACCCCGGGCAGGCAAGATCGAGTTCGATGGCGATCTCCAACGGCCAACCGGCAAAGGAGCGAGGACGGAACACTTTTCGCGCGACGAGTGCACTCAATGGCAGGCTCCATGATCGTTGCAGTTCGACTAAGCGTCTCATGGAAACTGAATCTGTCTACTATTATCTGCACCGCCGCTGCCCTCGCGCGATCCGGCGAACCTAAGTCATTATTAAATAATCGCTTTCGGGCTACCAAAACCGGATAACTTGCCGAGTTTCCAAGTGGCTGAGCATGATTACCCTGACAGTCCCTTCCAATAATGGTTGGCTGGTCATGGCACACTATCAGCGCAGTTTTCAGACGTTCTCCTGCTTCGCAGCTATGATCGGAGCATCGCTTCTGGCGGCTCCAGCATACTCACAAACGATACGGGATGACTTCACAGGCTCGACAATCTCAACCGAGAACTGGTTCGTGTGCCAGCGAGACGAAAACGAGTTCAAGATCACAGCCGCGCCGGGCCAGCCGTTTCGTGGGGTTCGCACTCTCGTCCATCCCCGGACAGACCAACTGACCAGCGAAAAGTTTGCCCATTCCGGTTGTCGCACGCCCGGCGGCCCTTACCAGCCGGGCAAAGACGAGCGAGCAGAACTTTGGGAAGCCGATGATATCTCTCAAGAGATCGGAACCGACGTGTGGTACCGGTTTTCGATGTACATCGACCCAGCCATTCGTCAAACGAGCCCGCGTCTTGTGATTGGCCAGTGGAAGCAACCGGGCGGCTTCAGCCCTATTGTCGCACAGCGCTTCGATGGCCGCTCCTTCAAGATCACTATCCAACAGGATAACGACACCCCCAGCCATCCTGACGATCTCGAATGTCGGATTTGGGTGGCCGTAGACGGGAACAGTAAGATCCCGGTCGGTTCGTCGGTGGGCCATTCCAACACAGCCATAGCGCTCAAGACAAAGCGCCCTGAAGTGAGCGGTCCAATCCTTCCATCGATGGATATCGATGTGGACGACGGATTACCCGACATTACCTCCAAATCAACAATAAAACAGAGTTGCAAAGCTGGTTTGAAGATTGAAACCTTCGGCAAGCTCCCAGGTGCATTCAACCGTTGGACTGAGATGGTCTATCACATTAGAGCTAAGCCCAACAAAAATGGATTGCTTGAAGTTTGGGCTGATGGGAAGCCCATTGTCCGAGTCACTGGCCGGATCGGCTATCGCACCGCTCCAGGCATAAGCCGGCAATATTTTAAGTTCGGCCCCTATCGCAATCGCGAACCTTATGACGCTTATGCGATGATAGCGACGTACCGGCGCGGTTCGAAGCAGGTCGAGGTCCAAAAATCTCCGTAGCCGCAACGACAAACGTGGCAACACAATATAAATTGTTTGAGAATAGAGAGGATTTAACCTAAAGCCTTGAGCGGGCCAAGCTACCTTGGTCTTTGACTATTCCCTGGGCGATCACGCCATGAGGCGAAATTGCCTGTATTCAGACACTGTTAGAGCACTGGCTGATAGACTGCCCAAAAATCTCTCATAGAGGTGGGGCATTTGATGGGAATCTTGACGCTCAGCCAGCTAGAGGCTCACCTTTGGAAAGCCGCTGACATCCTTCGGGGCGCCATCGATGCCTCTGATTATAAACATTATATCTTTGGCCTCCTGTTCTATAAGCGCCTCTGTGACGTATGGCAGGAAGAGTATGAAGAGCGGCTGAGGAAGTATGGCAATGCCGACCTCGCTGCCGATCCGGACGAACATCGGTTCGATATCCCCAAAGGACATTTCTGGGCGGATGTTCGCAAGCACACCACCAATATCGGCGAGCACCTCAACGCCGCCTTCCGGGCGGTTGAAGATGCGAACCTGCGCCTTCGAGGCGTATTCCAGGATGTAGACTTCAACAATAAGGAGCGCTTCCCGGATGCAACCCTGGAAAAGCTGCTCCAGCACTTTGAGACCTACCGCCTCCGGAACTCGGACGTGGAGCCGGATGTTCTCGGGCAAGCCTATGAGTATCTGATCGCCCAGTTCGCTGATGATGCGGGCAAGAAGGGTGGCGAGTATTACACCCCAAAAATGGTCGTCAGGCTGATCGTGGAATGCCTGCGGCCTGAAGAGAACATGTCGATCTACGATCCAACATGTGGCTCGGGCGGCATGCTGCTGGAGGCGGTGCATTTCCTGGAGCGGCAGGGCAAGAACCCCAAGAGCCTGTCCCTGTTCGGCCAGGAGCGGAACCTCAACACCTGGGCAATCTGCCAGATGAACCTGTTTCTCCACGATATCGACGATGCGTCCATTGCCCGTGGGGACACCCTGCTCGACCCCAAGCATCTGACTGGCGACGGCACCAAGGCCATCCGCACGTTCGACCGGGTTCTCGCCAATCCGCCGTTCTCGCTGAAAGAGTGGGGCCACGACACCTGGAGCAAGGGCGATCCCTTCGGGCGCGACCGGTTCGGCTGTCCGCCCAAATCTTATGGCGACCTCGCCTTCGTCCAGCACATGGTCGCCAGCCTCAAGTCGGACGGAATGCTCGGCGTGGTCCTCCCGCACGGCGTCCTGTTTCGGGGCGGGGCGGAAGGGCGCATTCGCGAGGGACTGCTGAAGGAGGACCTGATCGAGGCGGTGATCGGCCTTGCCCCGAACCTGTTCTACGGCGCGGGCATTCCGGCCTGCATCCTCATCGTCCGCAAGAACAAGCCCGCCGCGCGGAAGGGCAAGGTGCTGTTCATCAACGGCGTCGAGCACTTCGTGGAGGGCAAGGCCCAGAACCATCTGTCGGATGAGAATGTCGCCGCACTGGCGAAGGCGTTCCACGATTACACGGATGTGGACCGTCTGGCTCGCGTGGTGCCGATCTCTGAGATCACCGCGAACGACCACAACCTCAATATCAGCCGGTACGTCCACGTCGGCGAGGAGGTGGAGGACCTTGACGTGGCTGAGGAGGTCGAGATGCTCCTTGAACTTCAGGCGCAGCGGGATGCCGCCGAGGCCAAGATGATGGGCTACCTGAGGGAGCTTGGGTATGTCGCGTGATCATTGGACGAGGCTCCCTTTCTCTAAAGCAGTCGAAATTAATCCGAAGAGAGCGGTAAAGAAGGGGGAGAAAGTTCCCTTTGTCGAAATGGCGGCACTGTCAACGTCTGGCTCGAAAATCCAGTATCTTGAACAGCGAGTAATAGCGAGCGGCGGCTCGCGCTTTCAGAATGGCGACACGCTTTTCGCCCGTATCACGCCCTGTGCAGAGAACGGAAAGATTGGATTCGTAGACTGCCTGCCGCCGGGTCGGGCTGGGGCAGGTTCGACTGAATTCATTGTTTTTGGCCCGCGGAATGGGGTTACCGAACCTAAATTCGTCTACCACCTAGCCCGAAGCAAGATCGTCAGGGAACCTGCCCTTGGCAGCATGATGGGTACAACCGGGCGACAGAGAGTGCCTAACTCGGTGTTTGATGAGATCGAAGTCCCGCTGCCCCCTCTCTCCGAGCAGCGCCGCATCGCGGAAATCCTCTCCAGCGTGGACGAGGCCATTCACGCGACGCAGGCAGTCATCGAGCAGACGCGCAAGGTCAAGCAGGGTGCCCTAAATCGCCTACTGACCAAAGGCATGGGTCATACTCGGTTCAAGCAGACAGAGATTGGGGAGATACCGGATGGCTGGAGTTTGACGCCATTAGCAGCCATCAGCGCCGGAAAACCTAAAAGCGGGAAGTCGCCGAGCACATCAGGTAGTCCGACCGACATTGTGAGTTTCTCCATTGCGGCTGTCAGAGATGGTGAGGTAACGTTCAAGGGAAATCTGAAATATGTAGATATCTCACCAAGTGATGCCCAACCATACATGGTCCGCCGTGGCGATATCCTTGTGGTCCGAGGGAATGCAAATCCAGACATTGTTGGAAGCTGTGGTGTCGTGGAAGAGCACCCGGCAAATTGCATTTATCCAGACCTTTTGATCCGAATCTCACCCGAAGCACAAGTATGCCATCCAGATTTCTTAGCTCTTGTCTGGAATAGTGATTTTTGCCGGAATCAGATTAAGTCAAAGGCCAAGTCAACAAACGGGACCTACAAAATTAACCAGCAGGATATTTCGTCCATTCTGCTTCCATTACCTCCTCTCGAAGAGCAAAAGCTGATCATCCAGCAAATCAACGCCTTGCAGGTATCTTCAAGACTTTCCAAACGCCAATTGGCGCATTTAATCCAAACAAAGACGGCTCTGATGTCCGACCTCCTCACTGGCCGCAAACGGGTCTTAGCCGACCTCCCCATGGCCGCAGAGTAAGAGACGAAGGGCGCGTCATGGCTGGAATGGAATGGCATCTGGCCGAGCAGCCGACCATCGAATGCCTGAATGGCATGGGCTACGCCTTTGTATCGCCTGCTGACCATCCCTCCTTGCGCGACGGCGACAATCAGGTTCTCTTCCGGCCACACCTCATTGCCGCGCTCCAGCGCATCAACGGTGTCTCAGAAGCTGACGCACAGGCGGCTTATGCGGAACTCGCGTCCGTCTCCGGCAACGAGGCATGGCTTTCAATCCTGCGCGGCAATTTCAGCCGCGTGGTGCAGGGCGAGGCCACGCACCGGACGTTGCGAGTTATCGATTTCCTGAATCCTCAGAACAACCTATTCACCGTCACGCACCAGTTCCGGGTCAAGGCCGAGAAGACCCGGGTCGCCGACATGGTGATCCATGTGAACGGCATTCCGCTGGTTGTGATCGAGTGCAAGAGCCCGATCAACGCCAAGGACAAGACCGGCGAAGCGTTCGAGCAGATCAAGCAATACGAGCAGGATATCCCGCGCCTGTTCCTCTCGAACGGCTTCAACATCGTCACGGACGGTACCAACTGCCTCTACGGCTCGACCGGCAGCCCCTCGAAGTTCTGGGCCGAATGGCGCGATCCATGGCCCAAGGCGGAATCGGATTTCCCGGATGCGCTCTCGAAAGGGCTCTGGAGCCTTCTGGAACCATCCCGCCTTCTCGACCTGATCGCCCACTTCATCGTGTTCGAGAAGACCGAGAGCGGCACGATCAAGAAGATGTGCCGCTATCAGCAGTTCCGGGCGGTCAACAAGATCGTCGAGCGGGTGATCGGCAACGAGCATCGGCGCGGCCTGATCTGGCACACGCAAGGATCGGGCAAGTCGCTGACCATGGTGTTCGCAGCCCTCAAGCTGAAGACGCACCTGACCGTCGCCTCGCCTGAACTGACCAACCCCAACATCATGGTGCTGACCGACCGCGTGGACCTGCACGACCAGATCAGCGGCACCTTCGCGGCCTGCGGCCTGCCGAACCCGGTCGCGGTCGAGAGCATTTCCGAGCTTCGCGCCCTCATCGGCAAAGGCACGGACGGTCTGACGATCCTTTCCACCATCTTCAAGTTCCAGGGCTCGCAAGAGCCGATCCCGAATTCAAAGAACTGGATCGTGATGGTGGACGAGTGCCACCGTACCCAGGAAAAGGACCTCGGGGCGTATCTCCGCAAGACCATGCCTGAAGCACGGTTCTTCGGCTTCACCGGCACTCCGATCAAGAAGAACGACAAGGACACCTACGCGAACTTCGGCGTGGTAGGCGAAGGCTACCTCGACAAGTATGGCATAGATGATGCCGTGGCCGATGGCGCGACGGTGCCGATCTACTACACGGGCCGCAAGACAGACTGGCACATTGACGAGGCCAAGATCGACATCCTCTTCGACAACTGGTTCGCGGACCTGCCCGAGGGCAAGCTGGCAGAGGTCAAGAAGCGCGGCGTGAAGATCACCGATCTGGTGAAGCACCCCAAGCGGATTGACTTGATCGCCTACGATCTCTGGACCCACTTCAAGGCATACGCCCGGCCCGATGGATTCAAGGCCCAGATCGTCGCCATCGACCGCGAAGCGGTCATTCTCTACAAACAGGCGCTCGACCGGGTGATTGCCGAGGACCTGATCGCGCAGGGTATTCCAGCCGAGGAGGCCAAGGCCCAGGCGGCGGCCTTGTCGGCCTGCGTCTATTCGGAATCCCAGGAAGACGGGAAGCCGAGCGAGGATGGGCACATCCAGAGCATTCGCGCAGACCTCAAAGCCCAGTATCTCGACCAGAAGGCCGAGACCGCGATCAAGAAGGCATTCAGCGCAAACGGGCAGAATCCAGAATTCCTGATCGTGTGCGACAAGCTCCTGACCGGGTTCGACGCGCCCATCGAATCCGTCATGTACCTGGACAAGCCACTCAAGGAGCACGGCCTGCTCCAGGCCATCGCCCGCACCAACCGGGTGGCGAATGCCCAGAAGAAGAACGGCCTGATCGTCGATTACATCGGCGTCTCGGCCAAGCTGGAGGAGGCTCTCTCCTCCTACCGGGCCGACGACGTGAAGAATGCCATGCAGGACCTCGACGATCTGCGCAATCAGCTTCGCGCGGCTCATGCCGGTGTCATGGCGGTGATGAAGGGCCTGAAGCGGCAGAGCGGCCCGTCCAAGGACGGATTGAAGGCGGAATTCGACCAATTCGCGAACCTCCTCAAGACCGAGGACAAATGGTTCGAGTTTCGCAGTAAGGCACGGGAGTTCATCGGCCTCTATGAAGCCGTGAGCCCCGATCCGAGTGTGCTGGAATTCACCGCCGACCTGAAATGGGTGGCGGCGTTCCTGCAATACGGCACCCAAGTCTTCGAGAAGCGGGAAGCCTTCGACCAGCAGACCTATAGCCGCAAAATCCGGGACATGCTGGCGCAGCACCTCGACGCCACGGGGCTCAGCGTCACGGTGAAGCTGCGTCACATCACCGACCCGGAGTTCTGGGAGGACTTCGAGACCGAGGGCAAGACCGAGAGCGACCTGAAGACGGCGGCGATCCGCAAGACGACCGAACTGCGCAAGGTCGTGACCGAGAAGATGGCGCAGAACCATCACCAATACGCCAAGTTCTCCGACCGGCTGCGGGAGCTTCTGGAGAAGCTCGACGGAGCCCAATTGTCCTGGGCGGACAAGCTTAAGATGGCCGAGGAAATGGCGAAAGACCTGGATGCCGAGGCGAAAGCCCACGAGGGCACCGGCCTGTCAGCGGAAGCCTATGGCATTCTCCAAGTCTTGAAGGCATTCGGGGCTGAAGGGGCTGCCGAGGATTTGGCGATCCGGATCGAGGGACTCTATACCGACGATGCCACCGCTCCGCCGCGATGGCAGGAGAAGGATGGCCTGCGCCGAACCCTGCGCCAGCAGGTTCGGGGTATGGCCCACGAATTCGGCCTGAAGGACCTCAAGGCCATCCCCGAGCACGTGGAAGAATTCGCTCTCAAGCACTTCGCCAAGGTCTGACCATGCCGGTTCTGACGGTCGGCACGACGGAAATCCCTTACACGCTCCGCCGCTCGCAAAAGGCCAGGAGCGCTCGGATTACGGTGACTCCTGAAGCGGTCGAGGTCGTCGTTCCGGAGGCGGCCTCGGATAGTGAGATCACCGAACTGCTGCACCGCCGCCGGGAATGGCTGGTCGAGCAGACCCGCCACATGGCGGATCGCATCGCCGCCACACCGAAGGTTTTCCGGTTCGCCAGCGGGGCCAAGGTTCCCTATCGCGGAAGGCTGATGCGGCTGACGGTCGAGCCTTCGGACGGAACGCTTGTCGAGGTTTCTTTCCGCAACGGGTTCATCATCCGCTGCCCCCGGAGCATTCCGGAAACGTCGCGGGACACACTTATTGAGACCGCCCTGCGCCTGTGGCTGCGCAAGCGCCTTCGCGAGGACGTGATGGCCATCGTCCGGCAGCACGGTGAGCCAAATGGGCTGAAGCCCCGGCGCGTCGAGATCAAGGATCAGAAGCACCTCTGGGGAAGCTGTGGCCAAGATCGGGTGGTAAACCTGAACTGGCACCTGATCTTCGCGCCCAAAGCCGTGCTCGAATATGCCGTCGTCCACGAACTGTGCCACCTGCGCCACCGTACCCACGACCGCGCATTTTGGGGTCTGGTTGGGTCAATCCTGCCAGATTGGGAGGCGAAGAAGGCTTGGTTGGAGCAAAACGAACATTTCCTGACGCTGCAAAGGGTTGAGCCGAATCTATGATCAACTACCGCCCTTGACCGCCATTGTATGAGCGGTCTATGTTGAGAACAAATGATGAACATTTATCCTCTGATTGGGAATTGCGATGCTTGGCGAGTTAAACTTCCACAGCAAAGCTCGGTGGACTGATTTGGCTAGTTCTGCGGTGATCCTCGGAACTCTTGTGCTCGCCACGACACTCCTGGTGGCCGTCTAACGCCATGTTGATCGTTCTCGTCAGCGGCGTTTTCCAGCGATAGAGTTGGAGAAGCTGGAAGCCTCCGGCAGACACCATGAACCTTATGATACGAGCGCCACAGGCAGACCAAAGACCTGTTTTAGAGACCCTCGCAGGTTCGGTGGAGCGCGTCACTTTCCACAATGCCGAGAATGGCTTCGCCGTCCTCAAGGTCCATACGCGGGGCAAACGGGATCTTGTGACAGTCGTCGGGCACACCCCTGCTGTTTCCGCAGGCGAGTGGATCACGGCCAGTGGTATCTGGATCTCTGACCGCACGCATGGGCTCCAGTTTAAGGCTGAGGTCCTCAAGACCACCCCGCCCACCGGGGCAGAGGGGATCGAGAAATACCTCGCCTCGGGTCAGATGCGCGGCATCGGACCGGCCATGGCGAAACGGATCGTTGCGGCCTTTGGCGTCGATACCTTCGAGATCATCGAGGCGAGCCCTGACCGGCTGACGGAGATTTCCGGCATCGGCCCCTGGCGAGCCTCGAAGATTGTGGCGGGCTGGGCCGAGCAGAAGGCAGTGCGGGAGATCATGATCTTTCTGCACGCCCATGGGGTCGGCACGGCGCGGGCCATGCGCATTTTCAAAACCTATGGCTATGAGGCCATCCAGGTCATGACCGAAGATCCGTACCGTTTGGCCAAGGATGTGCGCGGGATCGGGTTCAAGACGGCGGATGCCATTGCGGCCAAGCTCGGAATGGAAAAAACCGCCCCGCAACGTATCCGCGCCGGAATCTCCTTCGCGCTTCAGACTGCAACCGACGAGGGACATTGCGCTCTGCCGGTTGAGGCGCTCACCCGACTGGCCGTGCAATTGCTGGAAGTGGACGGAGCCTTGATCCGAACGGCCATCTTAGACGAGGTATCCAAAGGAGAAGTCGTCTCAGATACCATCGGCGGCGAGGCGTGTCTGTTCCTCAAGGGCCTTCATCTATCTGAACAGGCCATTGCCTCACGGCTAGCCGAACGAGCCTCCGGCCCACCGCCGTGGCCCGAAATCGACCTCGACAAAGCTATTCCCTGGCTGGAGAGCCGTACGGGCAAGACTCTGGCGGCTTCCCAGCGCGAGGCGCTGAAGCTGGTGCTCGGCTCCAAGGTGGCGGTGGTGACCGGCGGCCCCGGCGTCGGCAAGACCACCCTTCTCGATACCATCCTTCGGCTCCTCGTCGCCAAGGGTATCAAAGTCGCGCTGACGGCTCCTACCGGTCGCGCAGCGAAGCGCATGACCGAGCAGACTGGGCTGGAAGCCAAGACCATCCACCGCCTGCTGGAGATCGATCCAAAGCATGGCGGCTTCTCACGCAATGAACAGAATCCGCTCGACTGCGATCTGCTGGTAGTGGACGAGACTTCGATGGTCGATGTGCCGCTGATGAATGCGCTCACCAAGGCCATTCCGAGTCGCTCCAGTCTGCTCCTGGTCGGCGACGTAGACCAGTTGCCTTCTGTTGGACCTGGACAAGTTTTGGCTGACATCATTGCCTCGGATCGTATTCCGGTCGCGCGTCTCACGGAGGTATTCCGGCAGGCGGCGGAAAGTCGGATTGTCGTGAATGCCCACCGGATCAACCACGGTCAGATGCCCGAGCCGCCCAAGTCTGGGGAGGGAAGCGACTTCTATTTCATTGGGATTAACGAACCCGAGCAAGGCGTTGGGAAGATCATAGAGATGGTCAGGGATCGGATTCCCAAACGATTTGGGCTTAATCCGATCAAGGACATCCAAGTGCTCTGTCCCATGAACCGTGGTGTTCTCGGAGCCCGCAATCTCAACATCGAACTCCAGCGTGTTCTCAACCCCGACCCTCCCGCGACGGTCGAACGGTTCGGCTGGCGATTTTCGCCCGGTGACCGGGTGATGGAAACCCAGAACGACTACGACCGGGAAGTTTTCAATGGCGACCTGGGTACAGTGGTGCGGATCGACGACGAGGAGGGGGCGCTAATCGCTTCATTCGACGGGCGAGAGGTCTCATATCCATTTGGCGAACTCGACACCTTGGTGCCCGCCTATGCGACGACGATCCACAAGTCTCAGGGCTCCGAGTACCCTGCTGTCATTATTCCGGTCGTGACACAGCATTACACGATGCTGGCTCGGAATCTGCTCTATACCGGCGTGACCCGTGGCAAGCGGCTCGTTGTAGTTGTCGGCCAGAAGAAGGCTGTGGCTATGGCCGTTCGGGGCGGGACTATCAAGCGGCGCTGGACCAAGCTGCGGGAGTGGCTAGCAGCTTCATGATCGGCCAGAGCGGCTCGCCGCATGGGTTGGATCGCCCCATGCCTCACACCGTAATGGGGCCGTTGATGCTCCGCTCTCCTGTATCAAGCGCCAACTAAAGCACATTAATATACGCCATTATATAACATCTGGAGAAGTGGGGAATTCTTTTCCTTTTTGGGCTATCTAAGATTTTCCTTCGCCAGCCCTTTGGACAATGAATCTCCTATCTCCAACCTCTCTCACTCTCGGCCACGAACTGCGCCGTGCACGGCGCTACCGCAGCTTGATTCTTAAGGCCACGGCGGAGAAGGCTGGAATTGATCTCGCCACTGTCAGGAACTTAGAGAACAACAAAGGTACAGTTACGTCGTTGATCTCGGTTCTTCATGGGCTCGATCACCGGTTTGCAACACAGTCGAACGATATAGGATTGGGATCGTGGCTGAGGGAAAGGCGGAAATCGGTGCGATATTCCCAGCAGCGGCTTGCTTGCGAAACGGGGCTCTCAAAGCCAACCATTGGCCAAATCGAGCGAGGTCAGGGGCATATCGATAGCTTGTCCCGCGTAATGGCTGTTCTTGGTCTGCCGTTTGCCCTTCGCGCGGCTGAGGCTGCCGTGGAGGCGCTCGCTCCGCTTGAGCCGCAGGTCCATGTTCACATTGGTGACTGCCTCAACGTGCTGAAATCTTTTCCGGAAAACACCTTCAGCACGTGCATCACCAGTCCACCGTATTTCCAACAGCGGGACTATGGCGTGTCAGGGCAGATCGGGCATGAGGAAACCCCAGAGGAATACATCAGCCGCTTGGTCGAAGTATTCCGCGAGATCCGGCGCGTGCTGCGCAAAGACGGCACACTCTGGCTCAACCTCGGCGATGCCATGCAAAGAGTGGGGGCATCCGGAGGGCTCAAGCGCAAGAACCTTCTCGGGCTTCCCTGGCGCATCGCCTGGGCTCTCCAAGAGGATGGCTGGCGTCTACGTCAAGACATCATCATCAACAAGAAGAACCCCTTGCCGGAGCCGGTAAGGGATCGCTTCGTCCGCTCTCACGAGTATATGTTCCTGCTCTGCAAGTCGGAGAAGTACGTGTTCGACGTAGCGGCCGTCCGTGAACGCGGGGCTACGATGAGACCCGGCTCGCCTCAGCGAGACACCCGAGAAACCCATGGTGTGGTGTCGGGTGGCAATACAGGTCTGAATGCCGCCAAGGAGAGGATGCGCCAAGAGCTTGAGACGAATGGTTTCGTGACCCGGAACAAACGATCTGTTTGGACGGTCTCAACCGGCTCTCAGCGTCATGGTCATTTTGCAACCTTTCCCGAGGAGCAAGTGGAGCCCTGTATCCTGGCGGGTTGTCCTGAAGGCGGCACAGTGATCGATCCTTTCGGCGGTTCCGGAACCACAGGGCTTGTTGCGAAGCGTCTCGGGCGGCATGCCGTCCTTATTGAGATCAATCCGGAGTATGCCGACATTGCGCAAAGACGCTGTGCGGTCTCTCAAGTGGCACCTGAAGATGGGACAACTCCTTAAAGCGATCAGGCGAGAGCGAACGGTCGCGGGAGAGTGGGCCAAACAGCCAGCCTTTGAGGCTACAGCAGTAAGTTTTGTCCCGCTTCATCCTACGTAAGGCACCCGTTCCAGTGTCTCGACAGTTCGTCCGTTTCAAATCATTTTTCCGGATCTTGGAGCGTTGGGAGGTGTCGTGATCAGCCGCCTTGGACGAACTCTCGCCGAACGAAGTGCCAACGTTTCTGCGAGCAAAACGTTAAGTCCTGCGATCAAACAATCCTGCCGTTCCTGTCCGTATTTTCATGCACCGCTTGTTACATCGTGCGGTGCAGAGTTTGCCAGTGGCCAGAACCTGCTTCCAGCCCGGAATCCTACGACCGACCTAGCCGAAGTTCTTCTGACAGTTCGAAGAGTGTACCGACTCGAACCTCTTCCAATGGTTTGAGCATCGAATCGTGAGATCTATAATGTCGGTCTGGCCAAGAAGAAGGGGGCTTTCGCCCCCTGTACCGTCGCCGCGATCAGCCCTTGAAGCCTCACGCACACCATCCAAGGCGTTGGACGTGACGCAAAAAGAAACTCAAATTCGACCGGTTTGTAAACTTGAGCCGTACCCTCAGGTTCAAAGGATCGCTTTCTTCGTCCCTGTATTCGCAGTCGTCGAGGCTCTCTACCTCGAAGCCGTCAATATCAAGGTGGCTGGCAAGCCGCACCATTTTGTTCAGCAGGCCGACCTCCGCTGCTTCGGCGTAATCGCCCAACTCCGCGTGTGGAATGCCTACCTCTTTATAATCGTTCTCGATCCTTTGGATTTCCCGACGATACAGGCCACCGGTCAGGACGACCTCGCATTCGTGTTCAGAACTCGATGAACTAAGGATCTGGTTCTCACTATCGTTGCCGTGGCGAAGCGGCTGGTACCAGTCCGCCTGGGTCAGGGAATGCCAGCGTGAAACGAACTGTGCGATGTGCTCCGGCTTCTGGAACCGCATTGTAACGCCGTTTCCGTCGATTGCCTGTGTCCAGTGGGTATCGACCTCTCCGAGGAGACCATGGGCGAGAAAGGCCATGTGCTGAGCGCAGACGTTAATAGAGATAGAATTTGGCTGAATGTTAAAGCTGTAATTTAAAGTCTTCATGAAAATAATTTCTTCAAAAAATGATGCGAAATTGAGTTTATGTAGCGGAATTCGTCAATTTTTTCCGATGAGACATTTATACATAGAGGCGATATTCCGCGTCCATATCTTTTTGCCTCATTATAATACACGCTTTCTATTTATCACCTTCAGATGTGCCGAGACGAATTCAACTCGTTTTCGGCCATTCCCGACCGTTGCATTTGCGTTCAGAGAGCCGGTTGTGACGAACTTTGGCTACCTGTCGGTGTTGGCCGTCAGTCGCGAGCTTGCTTCAAACTGGTATCGGCATGTTGAACCTCCATCAGCTTTCGCTGTCGCCCAGCGCTTCCCTGTCGGTTCAAATCGTTTCGAATACCCACTATAAATCCTGCACCGTCCGAAGGCTGATCTCGTCGATCATCTCGGCTCGACATGCAACTCAATAACCGAGGCCTAGGCGCTCAAGCGGAACACAATGGATCTGTATCGCATTACCCATTTTGGGTTATGCCATGTTTTCGACATATTGTCCGAGCCTCGGCGGGAATGGAACTGCCTCGCTGATATCAGGCAGAAGTATCCTACTGGGGCACAACATTGTCCAAGAGCACATCCCACATCGAGCATTGGTTTCTTCGTGGCGGCGGGGATATGGGTACGCTTATCCGTGCCTATGACTGGTCTAAGACCTCTCTTGGGCCGCCAGAGGCTTGGCCCCACGCCCTCAAAACGGCTCTCAGCATTCTGCTCAATTCGAAACACCAGATGTTCATGGCCTGGGGGCCGGGCCTGATCTCCTTCTACAATGACGCCTATCGCCCCGTTCTCGGTGCCCGTCATCCCGATGCCCTTGGTCGTCCATTCCCAGAGATCTGGGCCGATGTTTGGCCCGCCATCGGCCCTCTGGTGGATCGAGCGTTGGCTGGGGAAGGTACTTGGTCGGAGAACCTTCCCCTTGTGACCTTCCGTAACGGCTTTCAGGAAATTGCCAATTTCACGTTTTCGTACAGCCCGATCTTTGACGACAGTGGCGAAGTCGCAGGGATGTTCTGCGCCTGTACGGAAACGACAGACAAGATACTGAGAGAGTCCCCCAAATGTAGAAGAGCGAATGCTTTTCGGGCCAATGAAGGATTACTGCATTCTCTGTTCCAGCAAGCCCCCGGCTTCATGGCTGTGGTGCGCGGTCCCGATCATGTCTTCGAGATGGCCAACGCTGCCTACCAGCAACTTATCGGCTTCCGACCTGTCATTGGAAAACCGTTTCGCGAGGCTCTCCCCGAGATCGATGTCCAAGGCTTCACTTGCTTACTCGATCAGGTGTACGTCACAGGGCAGCCCTACATCGGTCGTGGCCACCCCGCTCTTGTTCAGTCCACGCCCGGCGAGCCAGCCGCCCTTCGCCATGTCGATTTCATCTTCCAGCCCATCGCCGCAGAGGATGGCTCGGTTTCGGGGATCTTCATCCAGGGGCATGATGTAACCGATCACAAGCGGACCGAGGCTGCGCTGGCCGAGAGCGAGGATCGCTACCGGGCGTTGCTTGAGGCCAGCACCATGGTGTTTTGGACTGCCACGCCTGACGGAGAGTTTGCGCAGGTCTCGGGCTGGAACAGGCTCTCCGGAGAGCACGAGGATCAACACTCAGCGGAAGGATGGCTCGATACCCTGCACCCGGAGGATCGTGAATGCGCTATCGCCCAGTGGCTGGCATCGGTCATCTCGGGTGCCTCATATCAGGCTGAGTTCCGGGTGCGCCATCGGGGCGGCGAGTATCGGTGGGCCAGTGCCAGAGCGGTTCCGCTTAAGGACAGCAACGGCTCAATCCGGGAATGGGTCGGCACTCTTGCCGATATTCATGACCAGAAGCAGATCGAAGAGGCTCTGCGGGCCAGCGAAGAGCGGCTGCGGCTTGCCGTTGAGACCACAGCGCTAGGCATCTGGGACGTGGACCTGAGCGCTGATCGTCACGAATGGACACCTGAGACCCGACAGATCCTGGGAATTGCCGCCGATGCTCCGCTCACGGGCGAGACCTTCCTGAGCTGCATTCATCCTGAAGACCGCGCCCGGATGGAAACGGTCTTTTACGATGATCGATCCGACACAGGCTCCGGCTATCGCTCTGTCTGCCGGATCATTCGGGCCGACAATGGTGAGGAACGGTGGGCGGCGGCGACTGGGCAGACGATTTACAGCGAGACCGGTCAGCCTATCCGTAAACTTGGAACTATCCGGGACATTACGGAACACAAGCGGTCGGAGGAGACACTTCATGCGACAGTCGAACGGTTGCGTCTTGCTCTGTCCGCAGGGCGTATGATTGCCTGGGAACAAGACCTTGCCACAAACCACGTCACACGATCCCAGAATGCCTTCGGACTCCTCGGGATCGGGTCCGGTCCTCTCTCAGAATTCCTTGACAGAGTTCACCCAGAAGACCGACCCCTGCGAGAGCACTTTCACCCCAGATCAGGTACAACTGGTTCCGACACTATTGAATTTCGGTACACGTTGCCGAACGGCAAGATGCTATGGCTGGGATTACGTGGCGAGAAGGCAGGTCCGGATCGCCTTGTCGGAGTGACCTTCGACATCACAGACCGCAAGGAGTCGGAGGCCAAGATCTGGCGCGTGGCCAATCACGACGCCCTCACCGGCCTGCCCAACCGCGCCTTGTTCCAGCAGCGCCTGGAGCAGGCACTTGCTGACGCCAAGCAGAATGGTACTGCCGTTTCCCTGCTCCTGATCGACTTCGACCACTTCAAGGAGATCAACGACGCGCTCGGTCATGACGCGGGCGACGCCTTTCTGCGCGAGACCGCCCACCGTCTCAAGGCTTTGATGCGGGATTGCGACACGGTTGCCCGGTTCAGTGGCGACGAATTCGCGGTTCTGGTCGTCGAACCGCTCCGGCTGGAGCATGCCTCTCGGCTCGCCGGGATCATGAGCGAGAAACTTAGCGAGCCATTCCGGTATCTTGGACGGGCCATCGCCAGTAAAGCCAGCATTGGCGTCGCCGCGTTTCCGGAACATGATGCCACGCCCGCCGATCTGCTCAAGGATGCTGACATTGCTCTTTTTGAGGCAAAGGCGCAGGGGCGCAGCCGCGTGGTCACCTATTGCCCGACGCTGCGATCCGCCGTCGAGCAGCGGGTTTCGCTGCTGGAGGAGGTTCGAGAGATCCTGCCCAAGGGTCAGATCGTTCCCTTCTATCAGCCCAAGATCTGTCTTTCGTCTGGGGCAATCATCGGCTTTGAAGTGCTGGCGCGGTGGCGACACCCGGAAAGGGGCATCCTTTCCCCTGATTATTTTGGGGCCGCCTTCGATGACCCTCGGCTGGCGATAGCGCTCAGCGAGAGCTTGTTGACCAAGGCCGTCTCAGATCTCCGTCAATGGCTCGACGCCGGGCTTGATCCAGGCCGAGTGGCGTTCAACCTCTCGGCGTGCGAGTTCAGCCAGCCGGGGCTTACCGATCATGTGTTCCGCATTCTGGATGCCGCGCAGATTCCCTCAGAGAACTTTGAGGTCGAAGTCACAGAGACGGTCCTCCTCAGCCAAAACGCGGGCAGCATCTCCGCAACACTGAACAGCTTTCACAGCAGGGGCATTTCCGTGGCCTTGGACGACTTCGGCACCGGCTATGCCTCGTTGACACACCTGAAGCGGTTCCCCGTGAGCCACATCAAGATTGACCGAGGCTTCGTCATGAATCTGGAGCAGGACGCAGGTGACAAGGCCATCGTGGAGGCCATCATCAGCCTTGGCCGGAACTTAGGCATGCAGATCACCGCCGAAGGGGTGGAAACCCTTGGTCAGGCGCAGCGCTTGCGGGAGTTGGGCTGCCACAATGCTCAAGGCTATTTCTACTCCAAGCCCGTCGAGAGCGGACAGGTTCCTGATTTCCTACGGGATTAATCATGCCATTTGAATGGCTGAGCCCTACCGGAAATCCCCAAGATCGCGGATGAAGCGTCCTCTATCGGGCTATCACCTTTCCCGGATTGCGGGCCTGATTGTGCTGAGCGTGTCTGGAGCTATCCGTTCGGAATCGCATAGCCTGATAGCCTCGTAAGTAAGCTCATAAGCCGTGACCACGATTCTTGAGGAAATACATCCCGCACCCGCCTGACTGAACTCTCGCCGAACGAAATACCGACATTTCTGCCAGCAAACCGTAGGTCCGGCGATCAAACAATCCTGCCATTCCGGTCCCTATTTTCGTGCACCAACCGTTGTATCGTGCGGTGCAAGATTCTAAGACAGTTTAAGGCGCAATCCCATCGTCCGGCCGACAGCCCGCGACCTTCCCAGCCGCCGCTCTTCTGACATTTCCTAGAGTGTGCTCGCTTCACCCTTAGCCTGAAATTGTTTGAAGGTCCCTCAAGGACCGTGTTGGTTTCCTTGAAGATATCCAGAGCCGGGTATCGGTCTGTATCTGCATGTGCAGGGTTTGGACACGACTTCGCCAAGCGGGCGCCTTCTCTTCTCGCTCTTATCGGTGTTCTCGGACTATGAACGAGCTATGATCCGTTCCAGAGGCGTGGCCGGACTGGATCGAGTTTGTGCCCAGAAGCGGCTGGGTCGTCCACCCATGCCAGCCGACCGTGTTGAGACCATCAACGCGATGCTGCTGGCTGGTTGAGGCATTCGGGAGACGGCCCGCGAGACCGATGCGGGAACAACCACCGTCCAGCGGATCAAACAGGCGACGGCCGACGAAAGAGCAAGCCGAGAGTTCGTCGCGGCATGAAGAATGGCCTGGGATCGTCCCAGGCCATCGTGTCAGGACAAGGCCATTTTGAAGACCATGGCATCCTTCGCGGAGGCAAAGACCATGACGATCTCAAGGTCGCCGTTCTCGTTCGGCCCCGAAGCCATATCATAGTAACCGAGGCTCCTCTCCATGGCTATTTCATGTAAGTCGCCTACCAGCGCCTCCATAGCAGGGATGCAAAGCTCGATATAGTCAGTTCGGAAATAGCCTCCTCCGCACAGGGCCTGTTCGATACGCTGCTGCTCCTCAAATCATTCGTCGTTAGATATTGTGTGGACGACGGTACGATCTGGATGAAGCCGAGCACGTTCCTGAACGGACGGACCGGAGATGCGCCTAAGGATTGAAGGATGAAGGTTTGTCACAAGCCATTCCTTAGGAAAGTGCAATGGCGAGATGGCTTGTATAGCTTGTTCTTAAATTTGTTCGAGCGAAATCCAGCCGTCAGCATTAGAACGGGCTCCTGGCACCGTACCCGGTGAATTGGTCTGTGGGCACAGGGGGGATATTTGAGCCACGGGCAGCAGACTGCGCGACGGCCTTGGCCTCCATCTCCTGTTCCTGCTTCATTCGCGCGTACATGTTGTTCGGATCATATAAGCCGAAGAACTTACGACGTTTGCCCCCAGGACGCCAGAACTTGTCGTAGAGGAAGACCTCTGTGCCGAACATCTCGCCATCGGCATACACGACGCACTGGATGGGTCCGTTCTTCTCTTTGACCACCAGGACGAACTGTCCGGCGTAGCGAAGATTGTTCTCACTCTTCGCGCCGATGTGACCCATCTTGGCAAATTCGATGTTGTCTTCCTGGGCATAGTCCGTGGCGATCTCAAAGGTACGAACGTAATACCCATGGGTCTCGTCGTTCATGCCACCGGTGGCGCGTTCCTCGTTGGCCCACTCCATCACTTTCTTCGGGGCGATCAGGGGCACGGTGCGTGCCCAATATGGACGGAACAGATCCAGACGGCCACCCGCGTAGATCTCGATCTTGAGGTTGTGCTGGCTCTTTCCCTTGCCAGGGTTCGGGCCATTGTCGAACAGTTGAAACTGGGCGCACTGGATTACCTCTAGGCGCGGGCAACGGCTGAGGAGCAGTTTGGTCTTATTTTGAGTAATCATTAAATAAATCTCTGTTTATGAAACAAAAGTCCCGAAATTGATGTCCTTTTGTTGTGTTCATTTATACATTAACAGGGTACGCGCCCGTCAATTTCTTTCTCATTGTCTATTAATATGAATATGAAAAAGACAAAGTTGTATATACAATGAGAATTCGAGATATTTAGTTCGTATTTTCTCGTTTTATATTCGGTTTTTGGTCGCCCTGCTCCTTGCGGAGACAACAGAAAGGCAAGGACGGGTTTCCCTCGTCGAGTAAAGACAACACGAGTTTCACTCGATGAGATAGACAAGGCGAACAGAGTTCGTCCCAAAGCCGATTTGATGAAGTCGGCAGGGAAATGGATGGGAAAACAGGACGAAGCGGGTCAGATTGCTGCCCAAGACCCACAAAGCTCGTCAGCGGCCTTGCCACGCGATCCTAAAAACCATGCCCTACGGAAGGGAGGAACCTGGCTTCAAATCGTTGGCTCAACGGGCGGCAAGCATTCAGGGTGTAGTCAAGCGGGCAAACCAAACAATTTAAGTCGGTGTTTTTAACCAAGCGACGGCCTGAGACTTCAAGAGCCATTCTCCGAAAAGTTCTCGATTCCGCCCTGCCCTCTCATCCGAGAGTTCGTCGCGAGCGTTTCAAACGGTTTTCGGGAAGTCGAACTGACGCAGACGACGCCGGTCTTCGGGAAATCTGTCATGAACGGAACAGGAATATATCGAACTCAGAGGGCTCATCGCCATCCCGCACATGCCGGATCTGCCCCTGAGGTCCAACCTGTCCTTGCCCTGTACAGAAGGCATGGCCGATGGAACCGCTACTCTGTGGGCCCGTATGCGCATTTGCTCTTCCAGCCCACTGGTGACATTATCTCAGAATGGTTCTGAGAGAGGCAAATATGAATGCCGCTGTCGAAGAGCACTACACCCACCGAGATCTGACCAAGGCTATCCGAGAAGCTCTCCAACGGGCAGGGAAAGACCCCGCGCACCTTCAGCCTACTGATCTTGCAGCCGTCGATGAGTTCCATATCCGGGGACGGCAAGCGACTCTCGAACTGGCCAACTGGATCAAACCAACAGCAGCAGACCGCGTTCTCGACATCGGTTCGGGCCTGGGTGGAGCTTCGCGCACATTAGCTGCCACCTACGGCTGTCATGTGACAGGGATTGACCTCACTGAGGCATACTGCCGGACCGCTCGCGATCTGGCGGAATGGGTCGGCCTTGGTGAACGTGTCACGTACCAGCAAGCGAATGCTCTCGACCTGCCCTTCCCGGACGGTTCGTTCGATATCGCTTGGACGCAGCACGTTGCGATGAACATCCCAGACAAGGCGACGCTGTACCGGGAAGCCTACCGTGTCCTGAAGCCCGGTGGCGTGTTCGCTCTCTACGATGTGCTGCAAGGACCGAGCGGTGAGGTCATCTTTCCAGTCCCGTGGGCTCGGGAGCCTTCGATCAGCCACCTTATCACACCGCAAGATTTGCGGAGCCTGCTTGAGCAAGCCGGATTCGAGGTGGAGCATTGGCAGGATACGACAGCGGCAGGTCGAGACTGGTTTATCGGGATGGACCGCTGCCTCCAGGAGAACGGACCTCCGCCTGTCAGCTTTGTTCTCTTGATGGGCTCAGAGTTCAAGGAGATGGCTGCGAACCAGCGCCGCAATCTGGAAGAGAACCGGATCGCATTGATTGAGACCGTTTGCCGAAGGAGGTAATGCCTGCTGAGGGAGCGGCATGTTCCAAAGAATAAGCTCGTTCAGGCCAGTTCAAACGATTTATGCCCCTGACCTCTCATCCGAGAGTTCGTGCAGACAAGTCTCTCAACAATTTTGAGCATGCCATCCTGTGAAGTGGCGTCGGGACGGAAGCGTTAGCCTTGCTAAATGCGTCTGAGACGACCAAGCTTGGCGATAGCTGCTCCCTATTGAGATCAGGATATACCTGAGATCGGCAGCACAAATTCGTGCGTCCGGTGCATGCTAGCACCGTATTTGGTTTAATTTTTGCTCCAGATTTACTTAAATTACTTCGGGGACCGAAAATTTTTTTCTAAGTACATGATCAGTTGTTATCTTTTTATCGGCCTTGCTATTCGTGCAACGAAAATTCAAATACTTTGGATAATTTGAAATTTTGCTTGACGAGAAAATAATTATTCGGCATTAATCCTCGCATTGGGGCGGTTGGCAGAGAAACTGCATAATGGGATCGCCGCAAATGAAGAAATGCAGACAATTTTCATTTTTGGAGCGGCTTTATGAGAAAGATTATTGAAGGCAAGCGTTATGATACAGAGACGGCAACTCGTATCGCGAACTATAACAATGGCCATAGCCCCGGTGATTTCAAATGGATCGAGGAAGACCTTTACCGGACAGCGAAAGGAAACTGGTTCATTCATGGGGCTGGAGGGGCTATGACCAGCTATAGCCAGCAAGATGGGCCGAACTCATGGAGTGGTGGGCAGGATATCAGAGTTCTGACTCCAACAGAGGCTCAGGAGTGGCTGGAAGTGCACGGCGAAACGACTGCCGTCGAAGAGTTTTTCGAAGTCGAAGATGCCTGACGCTTGAACGGGCGTTTCAAACCGCCCCTTTAAGCCCGACTGCAAACTCTCTAAACTCGCTTTATGTGGGCAGTCATATTGTGATCAAGGACGGTGCGAAGTTGCCACCGTTCCATTTCTCTATGCCAAGGAAGCGCTCCTGTTCAGGCTCCCTTGGCATCTGAAGATAGTAATACCCTAGCGCGGCGCACGATTTTTAAGGCCGCTCGGGAAACTTCTCCTTTCAGCTTTATTGAAAGGCAAAAATCATTTCACATTGGTGCGCACAAAAAGCTTGCGAGGCCGCGCACCAACATCGCCACCGGGTATACTCCGTCCACGGAGCGTTGCCCCGGTACGCTCCTACATTCCAACAGAATGCACACTGTTAAAGCGCGGCTCTTAACTAAAGCAGAGGCAGCCGCTTATTGTAATGCCAGAAGCCTTCGGACATTTGACCGGTGGCGTGAGAAGGGATTGGTTCCAGGGCCTTTACCTGGAACGCGCCAGTGGGATCAGAAGTCCATAGACGCTCATATTGATCGCGCTTCAGGACTGTCCACTTTGGATATCGAAGCCAATGAACTGGATCGGTGGATGAAGGAGAACGGGTATGGAGATTAAGCTCGCTGGTCTTCATAAAACTAACATGAAGCGCAAGGGTAAGGTCTTTGGACCATACTACTACGCATGGCGTGGTGGTCCCCGGCTCAAGTCGAAGTATGGAACCCTTGCTTTCGCCAAAGAGTTCGAAGCAGCCGTCGCAGGGCGTAACGCAGCAAAGATACCGAAAGGCATCTTTCATTCGGTGATCGCTACCTACAAGGGGTCCACCGAGTTCGGGAAACTCCGCGACCGGACGAAGGCAGACTACCTCAAGCACATCGAGGCCGTTGAGAAAAAGTTCGGAAGCTTGCCCCTCTCAGCCTTCAAGACGATCAATGTCAAGAAAACCCGTGGCGTATTCAAAAAATGGCGAGATGAACTTCATCAGCGCTCGCTGCGCCAGGGTGATTACGCTTGGACCGTGCTGGCTCGAATCTGTTCAGTCGGCATGGATCGAGGACTTATCGACGAGAACCCCTGCACAAAAGGTGGGAGAGAATATCAATCGAACCGTCAAGATCTGATCTGGACAGCGGATGATGAGCGCAAATTCTATGAGAGCGCCCCTCCCCATATCTCGATGGCAGCCCTCCTTGCCATCTGGACCGGTCAGCGGCAAGGCGATCTGTTGAAGATGCGTTGGAAGAAAGGTCCTTCAAAAGAGCCCTACTTCGACGGAACGTATATGTACTTGAAGCAATCCAAGGGAAACGCATACGTCCGGTTGAAGGTGGTCGGACCACTGAAAGCCGCGCTGAAGGAGGCTGAAGCCAATACTACCAGTCCCTACATTCTGACAACGGCTCGTGGCGAGCAGTGGAAGTCAGGTTTCGGTTCATTGTTCTCGAAGAAGAAGAAGGAAGCTGGTCTCGGTGGACTCACCTTCCATGACCTGCGCGGTACTGCGATCACGCGGCTGGCTCTCGCTGGAGCCACAGTTTTGGAGATCGCAGCGGTGACTGGTCATTCCATGAAACACGTAGAAGAGATTCTCGCTGCCCATTATCTGGGTGGAAAAGTGGAACTGGCTGATCAGGCAATGGTCAAGCTGGAGCGATACTGGGAGAGTGCAGCATAAGTCTCCTCGTCCGCAAAAAGGGGCCGCTGGCCCCTTTTCCATGTCGGCGCTGTTTTACAGCGAAGTGGCAAACTGTTGCGTAGTATAGAGCATAAATGACTTAGTTTTACGACCTAAGTCATTGATATTAATTCGATATACAGGGCCTCTGACTCCGTTAGTCTTGGTTCGAATCCAGGTCCCCCAGCCACTCTAAAGCGCTGATTTTCAAGCAAGATTTTGTTTTGTGTCACAGAGCATTGGCTCTGTATCACCTGCATGGCACGAAGCCCAGAACTTCAGCATTCGTTCGTACGCTTGTCCGCCCGGGGATAGTGCCACGATGGCACATAGAAGGCCGGGGGCGGGTCGTCACATACCGGACCTTCCCGCCAGCCGGTGATATAAGTTTCCCACGCATAGACCAGTTGCAGGCGCAAGCTTCATCAACAGCGGAACCGGTGGACGCACTCAACGACGCGTAACAGGTCTTCCTGCAACATGTTGGTGTAGAAGGGCAATCGGATCAGGCGATCCGCCGCCCATTCCGTGACCGGAGCATCTCCGACCATGCCCCCCAGCTGTCGCCCCATCGGCGTCAAATGAAGAGGAAGATAATGGAAGGAAGCACCGATCCCGTGCGCTCTCAAATAGCTCAGGAGCCGGTCCCGCGCCTCCGTTGTCGGCATGATCATGTAGTAGAGGTGCCAGGCCGGATCGCAGAACTCGGGAAGGCTAGGCTGCCGCACGCCATTGGTTTCGGCCCAGTCCCGCAAGGCGTCATGGTAGAAGCGCCAGGCCCGCTCCCTTTTGGACTGGACCAGCTCGAATTGCTCGAGTTGAGCAAGTAGTTGGGCTGCGAGCATATCGGCAATAACGTAGCTCGAGCCCTCGTGAATCCACTCGTATTTCTCGACGTTCCCTCGCATGAATTGGCTCCGGTTGGTGCCCTTCTCACGGATCACCTCGGCGATCTCGGCAAGTTCGTCGCTGTTGCAGGCGAATGCCCCCCCCTTCCCCGCAGGAGAAGTTCTTCGTCCGGTGAAAGCTGAACGCTCCTATGTCTCCAATGGTCCCGAGCGGCCGACCCTTATATTTTCCGAATAGCGCATGGGCCGCATCCTCGACCACTGCCGCGCCCACATTGCTGGCGGCTTCGACAATCGGATCCATGTCGCATGCAATGCCGGCATAGTGCACCACAACCACGACCTTTGTCCTCGAACTGACGCACTGCTTCAGGCTTTCCGGATCGAGATTCAGGGTCTCGGGATCGATATCGGCAAACGACACCGTGGCTCCGCGGAGCAGAAAGGCGTTCGCAGTGGACGTAAAGGTAAAGCTTGGCACGACGACCTGGTCGCCGGACTGGACATCGAGTGCTAACGCGGCCAGTTCCAGCGCATGGGTACAGGAGCTTGTTAGCTCGACGTAGGGTACGCCAAGGTTGGCCTTCAAGAAACTTGAACATGCCTTCTGAAAGCGGATGTCCTCATCGGCTCCCAGGCATTCGAGGACATAGTTCGGCTCGGAGGAGACGTGCGTCGGCACGTGGAACGGAATGTTGGATTGGCGTACCTCACCTTGCTGATTCATCGAGATGTCTCCGAATTGTCGTTCCGATCCGTTCGACCACACGCTCCCATGTGAACAGGTCACGGGCGCGGCTCCGCGCCTCATGGGACATGACCACTTGCAGATCCGGACTGGCGAGCAATTTTCCTAGTGCTCTGCTGAGGTCGACGACATCTCCATTCCTCGCGAGCAATCCCGTCCTTCCGTCCAAGATCGCTTCACGACGACTTCCATTGTCGAATGCCACGACCGGCGTCCCAAGTGTCATGGCATCCACAATCGCGATCGGGAAGGGGTCGAAGCACGAAGGCAGGCAGAGGCATGCGGACTCACGATAAAGGCGCTTCAGCTTGGCGAATTGCGAAGGATCCCGTCTGTCCAACGTCCCGGCAATCCGAATGCCGTCCTCGCGAACTTCAGGGTCCGGCCCGACGATAACGAGTTCAGCATCGGGCATGGCGTGTCGAACCAAACGAAACGCATCGAGCAGGAGCGGCCCGCCTTTCCGGTTCCAGTCGTAACCGACGAACAGGATCTGGTGGGGACGTCGCTGTACGACTTCGTCCTGGGGATCCATGTTTGGGCCCGTGTAGACTACCGTAATCTTGTTCTCGGGAGTGCCGTAGTGGCTCACCAGGCTTTCAGCTGTCCATTGCGACATCGCGAAGATGTGGCAGGCATGCTCGAGCGTCTCGCGCTGCGCCTGAATGGCCTGCGCCACAGTTCCCGCCGACATATGGCCAAATCCGAACTGCCCTGCCTCCCGCGCTTGGAACACAGTCATGTCCGTGATCTGAAACTGCGGCCCAAAGCGCTTGTCGACGCGCGCGAGAGTTCCGACTTCCAGGAATGCACCCCGGTCTCCTGCCAGCTCGATCTTGCGATTCAGTCTCCGAGACAAGGTCCCGATTGCTGATCGTGACCAGAGCCACTCGCGACGGACCGTCGGCCTTCGGCCCGACAGAAGCGGCACAAGGGACAGCGCGCCGACAAGCGCGTCGGTGGCTCCAACTGTATTGATGTTGTACTCGCGGCGCAGAAGGTTTTGTGCTTTCAACTGGGCCCGGAGCTGGGCGGAGTATCCGCTGAACGTCTTCAGACTTGCAGGATCACCCCAAGCCAATAATGAGACGCTCCAGTCGCTGTTGCTGCTTGTGATAACATTCATCTCACAATGCTGCCGCGGTGCCACCCTGGCACAAAGGACTCCGGAAGGCGACTTCGTTCCCAAAAATCTTACGCATGGTGGCCCATGGCAGCCAATTCGATCAAGCAAAAGACTGTAACTATTTCGAGGCCACGACAGTAATCCTGATATACCCGATAGGGATAAAATTGAGGTTATCTTTCTCATCCAGAGAAAAATCTTCAGATGAACGGCATAATTACTCCATTGCTTTCACAATGTCCTGCGGTGGGAGGCTTGGATAGCGAGCAACTTGGTGATGAGTTCAGGTCGGTGCTGCAGGCGGTCAATCTCGTGGCGGGCAGCCGGTGAAGGTCGGCGACGGATCCGGGCCGCGCATTCTCCGTCGCCCGCTTGACGAATGGATTGCACTCTTCCTCCGTATTAAGCTTGGGGGCCTTGTCGCAATTTCTGACTATGGACAGAGAAATCTCAGAGGGGTTCGTATTCGCTCATGCGGCGAGCAGGTGAAACTGCGCGGCGAGTGATGGTTTCCGATTGCAGGCATACTTGGCCTGCTTGCGCATCATGTGATCATCTCGACGCCGCCCAGGATCACACGAGCGCTGACCATGGACTGGAAGCCGAGCATGGGCCGGACCCGCCGCTTGATGGCCCGATGATCCTGCTCAATCCGGGGAGATACCGCCACCGGCCTCGCACTTTGATGTAAGTCTCATCCACGTGCCGTTTCCGGCTGACGCTTCGTTTACGCCTATTGAAGCTCTCGAGCAGCTCAGGCGAGTAGCGGATAACCCACCTGCGGACGGTCGCATGAGCGCCTGAGATACCGCGCTCGGCCATCATCTCCTCAAGGTTTCGCAGGCTCAGATTGTAGGCCAGGCACCACCGACACAGAGCAGGATTTCGGATCGATCAAAATGACGGCCTTTGAATATTGATACCTCCAGAGCTCGCCAGAGGCGCAGACCGAACTCAGTGACTGAACAGTACGAAGCCCAAGGAACCGGAGGGGACAGACAGGGCACGAGAAAGGCCCCCTGGTGCCAGGCTCAGCATCACTTTCAGCGTCTGCGGGATTGTCCGCGCTGGGACATGATACCTGAAATGCGTGTGTATATTCACTGCACTCAAGAATGAATAGAAAGTATTTTTTATGATTCTTAGGCTTCTTAGCAGAAATTAGGAATCACATCGAAACAATTTAATGGGGATTCGAGCCTAAAGCCCAGCTGCACATATGTCACACCACGAAGTAATACAGAGTTTGTTGCCACGCATGAACCAATCATGACCCCGTTCGTTGTCCGGACTCCCTTAGGGGTACAAAGGAGATCTACAGTGGCTCAGAATAAAGACACCTCGAACCGTGGCTTTGCTTCCATGGACAAGAACAAGCAGCACGAGATCGCCAAGAAGGGTGGCGAGGCCAGTGGCGGCAACTTCAAGAACGATCCTGAAAAGGCCTCTGAAGCCGGCCGGAAGGGCGGCGAGCATTCGCATGGTGGCGGCGGCAGTCATAACCGCTAAGCCATAATCCTTATGGTCTGAGGGGGCTCGTGGGCCTCCTCAGACCATATTGCGCTCTGATCAGTCGAGCGGAAGGCTCTGAGCCTCATGAACGGGCTCAGTCATGAAGCGCATAAAGCACAATCAGCAATACCACGGCCGACAGGCCATGTTCTGTGAGCATGGTCTAGAGAGCGCTTCGCTCATATTTGTCGAGCGTCGCCTCCCCGACGTCCGTGAAGCAGCAATCGATTCACCTGGGCTGCAAATAGCCTCGGGTTAGCCACCGGCGCTGTTGCCGGGCACGGAAGACTTCACCTCCCCGAAGCGCAGGCCCTGCCCTTAGGCGCTGTGCCCGGCCTCGTTCAAATCCACGGCCGGGCTCTTATCGGATGAAGGGCGACGCGATTTCGGTCAGCGCTCGGATACCGGCAGAGCCTGCTGCGCGGCGTCCTCGAGAGCGCGCCTGCGGCTGCGGCGCCGGCGAACAAGGACATACCCGCCCGCGAGAAGCAGGAACGGCAGGCCGGCACCGGCAATCGGGCCGGGAGCTCCGCGGTTGGGACCGCCACCCGGTGATCCTCCGGGCGAGCCGCCGGGTGAACCGCCATTGTTGCCGCCGTGATGATAGGCCCACCAAGCCCGCCACTTCCCCATAGCCTGGGCAGGCGGGGACGCAACGCTTGCCGCAGCGACAAACGCCGTAGCGGCAATAAGGATCTTCGGCAGGGCGCGCATGGATATCTCCCAAGGCTGTGCAACATTCCCATGAAGACTAACGCGACCTTATGGAATTCGAACCGCCTCTCACCCGTAATGTGAGCCCTTAATCCTTCTGAGTTACGGATAACTGCCTCGGTCCAAGCTTGACCGTTACGCTTCGAGAATTACAGCCAAGCAATCATGAAGTTGTGATGGCTTCTCCCGGTTTGTTCTTCTTGCAGCCGAGAAAGCGCAACATAAAGCCTGTGAAGTGTTCCCCATAGGTTCCCACCGGCCAAAACCTGACGACCCAGGCGATAAATTTAACAACACTCGTCTCCAAGAATGCCCTGCCATGTCGGCCCTGTGGCGGACAGAAGCAACCTGGCAGGGCCATCCATGAAGCCCGCTCAGTCGCAGATGCGCTCGCGGCGTACGATCACGCGCCCCCAATCGTCGACGAAACGGCGCCGGACCGTGTAGCAATCCTCGTCTTCGTCACGAGCAATGCCGCGATAACCCTCGCGATAATAGGCATGCGGTCCCCTGTCCGGGCCGTAATAGCCTGGCCCATAGGGCCCTTCGACCATGCCGTTGCGCCACGTGCCGGTGCTGGCACCCGCCTCTGCGGGCTGCGTCGCGACAAAGGCCGTTCCGCCGAGGACGAGCACAGCCAGAGACGCTTTCAGGATCCGTGTTCCGAGCATGATATCGCTCCGTTAAAGATCAACCTCGATAATGAGGACGCATTCTGAGGCTTTTCGTTCCCTATAAGGAGAACGCCGGAGCAACCCGCAAAGAAAAAGCGCCGGCACCGGCGCTTATGAAGTCCCCCTGCTGACTAGGATCTTATAATCGGGAAGATGCTACGCCTGCCCCCATGCGAAACATCTTCCCGACCTGTCCGGCAATCTGCCCAACACTACCGTCCCGACGATATCTCTACATCAACCCACTCTCCGGAGATCGGATCGAGAATAAGCACCAACAATCCTCCTCCGGTCGGGGTGTGTCCCTCGTCTTCGGACGGCAACTGAAAAATTGTACGTGAACGCAAGTCTATCCGCGTGCCTGACGCGTCTTCCCATGCAGGACGAGGCGGTACATCCGCGCCCCGCCTGCATCTTGGGAAGGTTGCCGATCGGATCTTCGGATCGACAAGCCCGAGTCTGCTCGGGAATGGTTAACGAAATGTTAACGGAGCCATGAATTCCTTTACGGAAGCATGAATGCCGACAAAGAATGATCAGAATCCCGCTACCCGTGCTGCACACGAGGCCATAGTCCGCTTTCAGACCCCCATTTTCGGGAGGTTCACTGAAGGCGCTAGACTGCGTGGTTCTGGACGGACCGAGATGGAGAAGTTGTCGGGATATCGTTTTTCCGTATATCCTGAGGTGCTGGCCTGGAGGAATATATGACCAGCATCCTTCCCCTTTCTCATCGGAGCTTTCTCGAAAAGACTCTCGATATTCTCTCCCAAGATTCGCGCATCCATACCTTGCTCGCCGGCGGCTCCTTGATCCACGGCGGCATGGATGAATTCTCCGATCTCGACTTCGTTGTCGTTGTGGAGGAGGATTCCTACACTGATGTTCTTGCTTCCAGAACGGCCATCGCTCGTCGCATCGGACCATTGCTGAGCGCATTCACGGGCGAACACGTCGGAGAGCCGCGCCTTCTGATCTGCCTCTATGGGCCTGATCTCCTCCATATCGACTTGAAGTTCGTCACGATGTCCGATCTGGACCGGCGCATCGAGCGACCAATCGTCCTTTGGTCCCGGGACAAGGGCGCCATCGAGGAAAGATTGGATCGGGCGGATATCCGTTGGCCGAACCTGGATCCGGACTGGTTCGAGGCACGGGCCTGGATTTGGCTTCACTATGGAGCCGCCAGAGCCTTACGGGGTGAGCTGTTCGAAGCCATCGGCATGCTAGCCTTCTTTCGCGAGCAGGTTCTCGGGCCTATGCTCCATCGCCGTGCGGGACGTCCACAACGGGGCGTGAGACGCGTTGAGGCCTTTGGGCTTGATCAAACCAGGCAACTGGCAGCGACAATCGCCCGTCATGATCTCGAGGCCGTAAAGGCCAGTCTTGTCGCCGCTATTGAGCTCTATCTCGAACTTCGTGCCGACGACCCGCCCCACTCCGAAGTGGAGGGCATGCCTGACGCCCTTCTCAGGTTCCTAGGGAGCGAATCCGGGAATTCGCAAGGGGCTCTGAAAAGCTGGACGAAGTAGGGTCGGGCGAACACGACCCACTTGGAAATTTCAAACGGAGCGGTCCAGCCGAAGAGCCGGGCCGCTGGTGATCCCGGGATCTGCAAAGTCGCAGAGCTCCCTGTTCGAACCGGCGCGACAGACATGAGAGGATTCAGTTGAAACAGAGTATTGCCCATATCGCTCTTGTGGTCCGCGACTACGACGAAGCCATCGATTTCTACGTCAACAAGCTGCGGTTCGAGCTGGTTGAAGATACATACCAGCCGGAGCAGAACAAACGGTGGGTCGTCGTTCGACCCCAAGGCGATGGAACGACCTCGCTGCTTCTGGCCCGCGCCTCCACTTCCCATCAGGAGACGTTCATCGGCAACCAGGCTGGCGGGCGGGTTTTCCTGTTCCTTCGAACCGATGACTTTCAACGGGATTACGCCGCGCTGGTTGAGGCTGGCATCAGGTTCCTTCGCGAGCCCAAACAGGCCCCCTACGGCACCGTCGCCGTGTTCGAGGATCTGTACGGCAATCTATGGGATCTCGTTCAATTCACAGATGATCGGGATTGAGCGCACAGCAGATCGAATCTCATAAATCGAGAGCTACGGCGTGCAGCGTTCTATTTCGGCCGGCTGACGACGCGTGGCTGACATCATCCACACGCTCAAGTCGGGCGTCCTTGGGCCGCAAGCGAAGCACCCGTCGCAACGAGCGCGGCGTTCCAGCTGGGCCAGCATCAGCTCCATCCGCCTGGCCCGCGTCTCAGGCTTCTTCGCCGTATGAAGGCGATGGCATACAGCGAAGGTTTGACAGATTTGACCGCCCTCGGCATCCTGCGAAACGCAGCAGGCATGGCCCTGGTGGTGTCCAAGATCATGGGGTGCAACCAGGACATTGAACTCGGATCGATGCCTGTCGGCACTCCCATCCGGAGGGTGGGAGGCGACACGACCCATGGTTCGGCATCGCGGAATGAGCACATTCGATACCACGGGGTCGCCCCGCAGGATTTTTCCACGACAGCTGCGCTGGCTTGGCATCGGACTGCGAACTCTGGTTCGGTCAGTGCTGATTGCATGGGCAAGTCTCGCGATCTTCTATTCCAACCTGCCCTGGCCGGACCTGCGGCTGGTTCTATCCCTTGCTTTCGCCGGCTTCGCCGTATGGGTCTTATGGGTGTCGCGTCAGCCGCGCATGAACGCGGCCTTGGGTGTGCTCTTCCTGGGTGTAGTGGTGTGGTACATCGCCATCCCGCCCTCCCATGACCGCCCATGGCGGCCGGAGGTCGCCGTGATGCCGCGGGCATTGATCGACGGCGAACGGGTGCGGATCACAGGTGTCCGCAACTTCGACTACCGCAGCGCCGACGACTTCACCATTCGTTATGAGGACCGGGAGATCGAGCTTTCACACCTGATCGGCCTGGATTTCTACGTGTCCTACTGGATGGAGGGATGGGTCGGCCACACGTTCCTGAGCTTTCTCTTCGACAATGCACCGCCCCTCACCATCTCAATCGAGACACGGCCGGAAGTCGGAGAGGGCTTCGATCCCCTTGCTTCTCTCTTCAAGCAGTTCGAGTTGATTTACGTAGTGGGTGACGAGCGCGATATTGTCCGTGTTCGCACCAATTACCGCCACGAGAGGGTGCATCTTTATCGCCTCAATACCGTCCCCGAGCATGCTCGCCGGCTTTTGCTCGTCTATCTCGAGCGGATCAATGAACTCGCGGACAAGCCGGAGTTCTATCATCTGCTGAGCAACAATTGCACGATCAACATCGTTCGCTATGCCAACGCAGCCGGCCGGGAGGGCAGGTTCGACATCCGCCATCTCCTCAATGGTCTGGTGGACAGCTATCTCTACCACTCGGGCCGGGTGGATACGACACTTCCCTTCGACGAGCTGCGACAACGCTCCCTCATCAACGATGCGGCGCAGGCGGCCGACGACCTCCCCGATTTCTCCCAACGCATTCGCGTATCATTGCCGACACCCTCTCGCGCGAACGTTCGGCCTTAGCCGTCCATCTCCACGACGGCGTCAATGTCGAGGGACGAGCGGTGCCCGAGATCCTTCCTATGAGACCGCAGGAAGTCGTCTGCCGAGCGGCGCCCCTCATCCCGAAGGTAGCAAAGAAAGTCCCACTCGGCATTGAGCTTGGACGAGTAACCCAGCTCGTTCATGGCCGAGCTGGCAATCCTATGGACGCGCATTTGCGCCCACAACGCCCCCTCGCAATCACCTGGGTCCGCCACCTGCCGCAGCAGGGCGATCATTCGCAGCTCTTTCAGCAGGGTCGCATTGAACGAGACCTCGTTGACGCGATTGGCGATCTCGCGGGCCGTGCGCGGGATGCCGGCTCTCTCGACCGGGTTGATCTGGACGAGGATGGTGTCACGTGAGGTGCACTCGCGCACCAGCGGCGTCATCGTCGGGTTGCCCGCATAGCCACCATCCCAGTACGCTTCACCGTCGATCTCAATCGCCTGGAAGAGGAATGGAAGGCAGGCCGAGGCCAGCAGCACGTCCGGTGTGACGTCCGCGTTGCGGAAGATCCTGCCATGACCGGTCCGGACGTTCGTCGCGGTGACGAACAACTTGATCGGCGCGCGGGTCAGGCGGGAAAAGTCGATACTCTCCGCCAGGATGTCGCGTAAAGGGTTGGCCCCGGTAGGGTTCATGTCGTAGGGCGACACCAATCGCGCTGCGAGATCAAGCGCGATGAAGAGGGGTGAGCTGTCCAGGGTCCATCGGCCCAGCAGGACATCGAGCGGCCCGCGACGGAACGGGCTGACAAGGGCAGCGCGCGCCACACGTCGCCAAAAGCTTTCGAGGGCCGCGCGAGCCCCTTCGGGTCCCCCCTGGGCATGTCCATCAATGAGAACCGCTGCGTTCATCGCTCCGGCCGATGTGCCGGAGATTCCATCGAAAGCAAGCCAGGGCTCCTCGAGAAGGCGGTCCAGGACGCCCCACGCGAAAGCCCCATGAGCACCGCCTCCTTGGAGGGCAAGATCCACGAGCAAGGGAGCGGTCCGCGTGTGAGCAGATGACTTGGACAAGGGCATGGCACGCCCTCCGTACTGCTTGATCGTCGGGAATGCTCAAACACCTTACAGGAAGACCGCAAAGTTGTCCCCCACGTCTATCTTAAGGTCTCAGTAGCCTTGTCTTTAAGATACGGCAGATTTGCCCTCCCGGCCTACCGCCCAATCGCCACTCAATCTCGTTAAGCCCGGTTTCAAATCTCTTTCGGCCTGAGACGAACGAGACAGACAGGGAACATCTCTTCTGGGTCAAACCCAGTGAAGCTACATCTTTCAACCTTCGGCTACGCCTCCAGGCTCTTCGGGCACTTGCCGCGCCATCCGATAGAGCTGCTGGTCGAACGTGAGCAGCACATCGGGGTTGGGAAAACTGATATAATAGTGGCTCGCGAGGGCATCGCCGATGGCCTCCGCGGTGCCGATGATGACGGAGCGTCCCTCCGCCATCTGGGCGAGGACAAACTCGTCATCCCAGTTCTCGCTCGAACCGTCATCGACGATGCGGCCGTCGGCCTCGTAGAAGACGGAGCGGGTCGCCCGATAGGCCAGACCCTCCACCTGCTCGGCACGTTGCACCACGATACTGCCCTCCGCGACAGCGCCGTCGAAGCAGGCGAGCTGCTGCCGCGCGGCCGGAGTGCCGCCTTCCGCATCCTGCACGAGCCCTTTCCGCACGAGCGCGATGATCCGCGCCCGGAATTCCTCGTCGAAGAGCTTCGGGGCGGCGAGATCCCCGATGGGCGGTGCCTCCTCGGCCTCAGGAGGGGAATCATCGACCGGGCTCGTCTCTAACACCGCAGCCTGGATGCGCGCCGCGATGTCTTTCACGGCCTCCCGGGCTGCCGTATCGGGGCCATCCTCGGCATGGTCGGCGCGCCCGGGCCCTTGCCGGGCGAGGAGCGCCTCGAAGCTCTCCATGCCGTCATTGCCGGCGTAACCGCGCCGGGCCTTTGGGGGAAAGGTAGCCATGGCTCGCTCCCATGCTGCGCTCACCGCGACATTCATTGTCGCGGCGACGGACCGGATCGCCAAGCGTCATGACTTGGGAGGAAAATGCACGCTGCATGAAAACTCCGCTCTTGTGAAGGGCCGACCATCCGGCGGAGGGATATGGAACGGTGGATCCGGCGCCCTAACACTAAGGCCTGGGACGGACGCGGAGGCGATCCCCCCTCCCCGCCCCTGCTGGGAGAATGCCATGGACCGGCCGGAAACCGAGGTCGTGATCGGATCGCTGGGGCTCAAGGGCAACCTGGCCGCTCCCCTGGAGGGGTTCGGGCTGGTCCTGTTCGCCCATGGCAGCGGCAGCAGCCGCCTGAGCCCGCGCAACCGCTTCGTCGCAGAGGGGATCCGCGAGGCTGGGCTCGGCACCCTCCTGTTCGATCTTTTGAGCGATGAGGAAGCCGCGGACCGGCGCAACGTGTTCGACATTGCCCTCCTGGCCCGGCGCCTTGCCTATGCGGCTGACTGGGTCCGGGCGGAGCCGTCCCTGCGCGACAGGCGGATCGGCTTTTTCGGGGCCAGCACGGGTGCGGCCGCAGCCCTGGTGGCCGAGACCCTCTCGCCCCATCCGGTCGCGGCCATCGTGTCGCGAGGCGGGCGGCCGGACCTTGCGGGCGAGGCCTTGACCAGGGTCCGGGCCCCCACCCTGCTGATCGTGGGCGGCAATGACGGACCCGTCATCGACCTGAACCGGAGGGCCTTCGAGGCCCTTGTCTGCGAAAGGGAGCTGACGATCGTGCCCGGTGCCGGGCATCTGTTCGAAGAACCCGGGACCCTGGACGAGGTCGTGCGGCTGGCGCGCGACTGGTTCGCCCCGCGGCTGCGTTGGCGCGCTTGAGCCGGAAGGGCTAGGCGAGGAGGTCGTGGAATTCCTTATGCCGGCGCAGCCACGCGCCCGCATAGCCACAGAGCGGCGTGAGCGTACGCCCCTCCGCACGGGCGATTTCGGCAACCCCGCGCATCAGCTTATCGGCCGCGCCCGTGCCGCGCAGGGGTGGTGGCGCCTCCACGTAGCGGATCAGCAAGGTATCGCCGCGGCGGTCGTAATCGGCGAAGACCACCTGGCCGCCGATCTCCAACTCGAAGCGGCGCCCGTCGGTGTTGTCGCGAATGGCGACGTCCTGGTCTGAGAGAGTCATACTTTTAGGCTCCGGCATCGAGGGGGCAACGCCCCTTCGCCGGTCGCGTTCCCGGCCAGGGACATGCCTGATGTCATCTCCCGCCTGGCGGGCGCCGAAAGAGAAGGACCGGCTTATCCTGGTAGGTCGCTTGTTCATGGGCGAGGAAACCGCATTTTTCCGCAACCCGGAGAGAGGGCCGGTTCGCGGGGTTGATGAGGCAGACGGTGGGCGTTTCGTCGAAATGGGCGTCGCCCCAGGCCAGGGCCGCGCGTACTGCTTCGGTCGCATAGCCTTTTCCGTGGACTTGAGGCGACAGCACCCAACCCATTTCGGGCATCCCATCGAGGGAGGGCTCGATGATCCGCTGAAAATCCGCGAAGCCCACCTCTCCGACGAAGGCCCCGGTCGCCTTCTCCTCCACGGCCCAGTAGCCGTAACCCATCAGGGACCAATGACCCACGTACCGCACCAACCGTCCCCAGCTCTCCTCGCGCGTGAAAGCCTTGCCGCCCGCGATGAAACGGGTGACTGACGGATCGCTCCACAGGGCAAGGCTGGCATCGAGGTCCTCGATACAATGCTGGCGCAGCCGCAGGCGGGCCGTCTCGAGGGATGGTGCGAGACTCGGGCTGACCGAGCGAGCGGACAATTGGAGAGGCATGGGCATGGACGACATGGAACTTCCACCGGACAGAGGATTTCGCTGAGAGCGGCGTATGGCCGAATCGGCGGCGCACCCCGAGGGTAGCGGAAACTGCCTTCCGCAATCCCCCCGATTCCCGCACCGGAGTACCCATCTATGGGAATCCGGTCGCACCGCCCCCAGGCTATCGTGGCCCTCCGCGGGCTTCCGGACGGGGCGCCGCTTTGGAAATGGAGACGGCGACATGGCCTCGGACCTTCACCTGCCTCACGCCTTTCCGCTGGGCGAGACCGAATTTGCGGCAGGCGGCCTTTTCAGGCTTCTCAAGACCGCCTTCGCGGATCCGGACCTCGCAAGCGAGATCACCGCGGCGATCGAGCGGATCATCGACGCCAAGGTCGCGGCAAGTCGCGACCGGGACAGCAGGGATCGCCGCCCTGCCTTGAGCGAGCTTTAGTGCATCGCTCCCGAAAGTGGACTGTACAGTACCGAGGGCGCAGCAGCGCCCTCACTTTTGGGTCAGAAGGTTCGCATCGCGTGCCAGCCGCCACCGCCCATCGGCCTCTTTGCGAAGAAGCGTGAGGGTATGGCCAGATCGATGCATGGGAACGCCGCCTGGTGGCGTAGCGCTTATCTCGATGCGGCTGCGGAGAAACGCCCAATCCTCCAGGACCATCAGTTCCAGAATCTCACTCGCGCCATCGATTTGAACGCCGCGCATGCCTTTTGAGGCCTCCGCGAACGCCTCCTTGCCGAAGGGCTCCTGGCCCGGGACCATGAAAACCACGTCATCCGTCATCAAGGCGAGCACGGCCTCGATATCACCGGCCCGGCTTGCCGCCATCCAGGCCTCGACCACATGCCGGATGGCCTTCTCGTCGTCTGTCATTTCATGATCCCCCGGATCACAGCTGCCTATAGGTCGGACGGAGGTCAGTCCGCCCACGACACTAACGGCAGAGAAAACCAGACAACGGAGCCGCCTACCACCCGGATTGTCACTCATGGACGGGATTGGACGTCGGGTCTCAGCCCGAAAATTCTCGGCATTCGGTAGCAAAGACCACCAAAACCTCGGTAAGTGACCGGCTCAGAATGTTCTCATCTCGTTGGGCACGCGGGAAATTCCGGGCGGCGGGGAAGCCAACGAGCGGCGAGCCCGGATGATCCTGCCGAGTGCGCGGCGACAATGCCAAGCGACTATTGGTATCCGACGCTCATGACGTAATCTCGCAAAAGGGATTCCTCGTTTTCGACCTCCTTGAGGAGGACTTGCAAGGCGTCTCGCGCGTTGAGCACGCCGACCGGTCGGGCCTCGGCGTCGGTGACCGGAATGTTCTTCAACCCACGTTCCTTCATCGTCGACCAGATATCGTTCAGCCAGTCTCCTGGATGACATATGACGACGTCCCGGGTCATCACTATGGCAGCCGGGGTGACGCAACTCGAGCCTTGGCAGTGGCTGATCTGGCCGACCACATCCGTCTTCGTGATCACTCCCGTCAGGCGTCCAGCCGGATTGCATACGACAATGAGGTCGGTCCCGGCTCGAAGAAGCTTTGCGGCCTCCATCAGGGGGGCATCGCTCCCGATCGTGACGAGCCGCTCGCGAGCCCCGGGTAACAGTCTCTCGACAAGCATCGATCCATCCCCTTATCGTCGGGCAGCTTTGCCATTCAGGTACCGAAAGCAATACGCAAAGTCGCGATGATTCCGGCGATCATGAGCGCCGAGCAACCAAGCTGGGCTGCGATGGTTCCGGCGAACTTCGTCCAAGAGTGTCGGTAATCCTCGATGATGACCCGGAGGCCGAGCGCCAGATGGTAGAAGAGGGCAATCAGCAGGGCGATCATGAGGACCGTCACATACGGTTTCCTCAGCCAGGCCATGAAGCCGGCATAGTCGCTGGCCGTGTGAGCAATGATCGAAGCCACGAACCAGAGCGTCAGCGGAACGAGAGCAACGGCGGATATCCGCTGCGCCCACCAGTGCTCGATACCGGATTTCGTGGAGCCAAGCCCGATGGCGCGGGCGAGTGGCGAGCGCATGCTCTTCCGGTTCATCGGCTCTAGCCTCCCATGACCAGGCTGAGGCCCCAGGCAGCAAGCGTGAGCGCAACACTGGCCGCAACGACCACCCAGCCCCAAAGGTAGATTTGTCGGAGTTCGAACCCGTGGACGGTGTCCCATACCAGATGCCGGATGCCGCCACAGAGATGCAGAAAGAACGCGAAGGTGAATCCGAACAGCACGATTTGCCCGGTCCAGGACACGATGGCGCTCTGCGCAACGGCGTATGCCTGCGGACCCGAAGCCCCGGCCATCAGCCAAGCCACCAAGCCGACCGCCCCAATGCCCAGGACGACCCCCGTGATCCGGTTGGCGATCGACAGAACCGATGTGAGTTGCGGGCGGTAGATCTGGATGTTGGGGGAGACTGGCCGCATCCGTTCTCCTGCGAGCACCGGCCGGTTAGCCGCATGCACTTCCCTGCCGCCCGTCCGCCCGCTCTCAATGGTACCTTTGAGTTCCTGTGGGCCCGGCACCGTGCTGGACAGCGCAGGCTTGGGAAACGGGCGATCGGATTCCGTGGACATCTCTCCTCCGTTCACATTCCAAACCTGTATCGAGCCTCCGATCAGCTCCGGCGTTCGACCATCATCCTCTTGATCTCGGCGATGGCCTTTCCGGGATTTAGCCCTTTCGGGCAGGTTCGGGTGCAATTCAGGATAGTGTGGCAGCGATAGAGTCGAAATGGGTCTTCCAGTTTGTCGAGCCGCTCTTCGGTCGCCTCGTCGCGGCTGTCTGTCAGCCATCGCCAAGCCTGAAGAAGCGCCGCCGGACCGAGGAAACGGCCTGGATTCCACCAATGGCTCGGACATGCAGAGGTGCAGCAGAAGCAGAGAATGCACTCGTAGTAGCCATCGAGCTCGCGACGCTCCTCAGGCGACTGGAGCCGCTCTTGGTTAGGCTCCGGCGTCTTGGAGTGGAGCCAGGGCTCGATCATCTCGTATTGCGCAAAGAGATGCTCAAGGTCGGGAACGAGGTCCTTGATGATGCTTCTACCAGGGAGTGGATAGACCCGCGCCGGCTCAGCCAGGTCGGAGACGAACCGCGTGCAGGCGAGCCAGTTCGTGCCGTCCATATTCATGGCGCACGAACCGCAAATTCCTTCCCGGCACGAGCGGCGGAAAGTCAGCGTCGAGTCGATGTTGTTCTTGATCCAGATGAGGGCGTCGAGAACCATCGGCCCGCAATCGTCGAGATCGACCTCGAACGTATCGAGGCGGGGAGGCTCGCCCGAGTCGGGATCGTACCGGTAGATCTCGAACGCCTTCACCCGCTTGGCTTCCGCCGGGGCCGGCCACTTTTTCCCGGGTCTGATACGGGACTGTGGCGCCAAGCCGAAATTTCTCGGAACCGGAAATCGCTTGAGCAGCGTGGCGCGCGGGAGCTGTTCTGAGGACTCGATGATCATCCTGCGCCTTCCGACTCAGGTTCTCGCGGAGGCGGTCGTCGCAGGCCTGGCGGCACAGGACGATTGCCGGGGTCGACCACGGAGAGTTGCACGACCTTCCCGGCGTCATCGACGATCAGGGATAGGCGCCAGCTCTCGCGAAAGAGCGTCAGCCGATGCCGACCCGCGTCTTCATCGACCCCACGCTCGTACCGGCTCGTGATCTTACCCTCGCGCATAAGAGGTTGAACCAGAGGAGGGTCGATCCCGAGCCCCTCGCCGACTATGGTCCCGTTGATCTGGACGGCGCCGTCTTCGAATACGATCATTGGCATGCCCCAAGCATAGGCCAATCGACACCGAGTGGAGCCCATCGGCTCTCGGAGCGCAAACACAGGATACATGGGAGAGATCGGATGGCAATCCATCATGCTAAATCAGGAGAAGTCGTGGACTTGCAACCGCTTGGGGATGGTCTGCGGAACGCTCGCACGACCGCGATCGTGAAGTCCGAGGCCTTCGAGGCCGTTCGCCTCGTGGTCCTGGCCGGAAGGGAGATCGCGCCCCACCAGGTCGCGGGTAAGATCACACTTCATTGCCTGGAAGGGCGCGTCCTGCTCGGCCTTTCCGATTCGACACTGGAACTCTCGGCCGGCCAGTGGGTCTATCTCGATGGCGGCACCCGGCATTCCGTGACGGGAATTGAAGATTCGTCCCTGCTGCTCACCATCCTGTTCGACCCCTGAGTGGCGATTGGCTAGATGCTCGAGCCTAATGAGCGTCCTCGGGAATGCCGGAAACTCTTGTACGTTCTGTGCGGTCCGCTCTGCTCTTCCCGACAAAGCTCATGGGGCCCTGCACATTCCCGATTGACTCACCCATAACTCAGAAGTTATTGATCCGATCAATAGCCAGCGAGTTATGAGTCTTCATGACAAATCTCCCGGACATCCTCTTCAGGACACTCGCCGATCCGACACGGCGGGCGATCTTCGAGCGGTTGTGCCGCGAGGGAGAGCAGACTGTCGGCACTCTGACGATGCAGGCCGGGATCTCGCAGCCGGCCGTTTCCAAGCACCTCGGTATCCTGAAGGAGGCCGGGTTGGTCTGCGGCCGCCACGAGGGCCGTCAGACCCACTATAGCGCGCAGCCCGGAGCCCTGGCGCCGTTGCTCGACTGGACGCGCCAGATGACAGGGTTCTGGGAGAATCGGTTCGACGATCTCGAAGACCTGCTGAAAAGGATGGACCAATGAACGAGACGATTACCGACGCGCGGACCGTCATCGTCGAGCGGGAGATCCCTCATCCGCCGGAAAAGATCTGGCGCGCGCTCACCCAGCCGCACCTGATCGCGGAGTGGCTCATGAAGAATGACTTCCAGCCCATCCCGGGCCACCGTTTCAACCTTCGGGGCGACTGGGGCGGCGTGCTGGATTGCGAGGTTCTCACCATCGAGCCGTATACCACTCTGTCCTACACCTGGAATTTTGCGCACGAGGATGCGGCCTTCAACCTGCAGAGCGTGGTGACCTTTACACTCACGCCAACGGGCACCGGAACGCTGCTCCGCGTCGAGCAGGTGGGCTTCGGTCCGCATCAGAAGCAGGCCTACGGAGGCGCCAAGGCCGGTTGGCGGGGCTTCCTCGCAAACCTGGAGCAGGTCCTCGCGCGTGTCGATTGAGTGCAATCGCCGGAGAACATCACTATGAACTGGAATGCATGGATTCGGCAGGGCCACCGCTGGCTGTCGATCGCCTTTACGCTCGCGGTGATTGCCAACTTCGTTGCCATGGGACTGGGGGAGCCGCCTGCCCTGGTAGTCTACTCGCCGTTGCCCCCGCTTTTCCTGCTCCTGTTCAGCGGTCTCTACATGTTCGCACTGCCATATGCCGTGAAGCGGCGCGGCACGCGACGGGCTGGCGGACAGGTGTGAAATGGCGGGCGAGAAATCTCACACGGCCACGAAGCCGACCGTCCTCCTCACAGGCGGAAATCCCCAGATTGCAAAGGGTGACGGCGACGCCCCCGTGCAGGCCTACATCGCGGCCATGCCGGGCTGGAAAAGCGACGCCGGGCGTCATCTCGACGCCCTCATCGTGCGGACCGTTCCGGGCGTGTGCAAGGCTGTCAAATGGAACTCGCCCCTCTATGGTGTCGATGGCCAGGGCTGGTTTCTGGGCGTCCATTGCTTCACGAAGTACATCAAGGTGGCCTTCTTCCGTGGCGCGTCGCTGGTCCCAATGCCACCCGTCATGTCCAAGGATAAACACACTCGCTACTTTCACATCCATGAGAACGACCAGCCCGACGAGGAGCTCTTGGCCAGTTGGATCAGGCAGGCGTCGGCACTGCCCGGCTGGATTCCCTAGCAGGGACAAACTCTTCAAAAGCAGCAATCCTGCTCGGTTCACCCCAAGCGACAATTCTAGCGAAGGACAGAAACACCATGGGCACGAATGGGACTCAGGAGCTGGAGTCGCCGTCTCGGCTGATAGACGCGAAGATCGAGGCGCTCGGCGACTGGCGAGGCGAGATGCTCTCCCGGATCCGGTCCCTGATCAGGCGGGCCGATCCTGAGGTGGTCGAAGAATTGAAATGGCGCGGTGTTCCGGTCTGGTCGCATGCCGGCATCATCTGCACGGGCGAGACTTATAAGAGTGTCGTGAAGATGACCTTCGCCAAGGGCGCTTCGCTGGACGACCCGTCTGGTCTCTTCAATTCCAGCCTCGAAGGCAATACGAGGCGCGCCATCGATTTCCGCGAAGGCGACCAAATCGACGAAAACGCCCTGATGGCGCTCATCCGCGCCGCCGTAGACCTGAATTCATCTTCGGCCCGTCGTCCGAAAAAGGCTGCGACGCGCTCCGCATCTTAAAAGCCTGGCGGGTGATGATCCGCCACCTCTCCAGATGGATGCGCGGGAGAAAGAGCGGGTAGCCTGGGCCGCGCCTCACTGCTCCGTGTCGCCGCAGGGCCAGGAGGCCGGGCGGGCGAGATCCGCGGGCAGCTTCGTCTGGACCGTACCGCAAGCCATGTCGAGTTGCATCTGCGTCAGCCCGACGGCCCCGGACAGGTCGGCCGCGCCGAGTTGCGTCAGAAACAAATAGGATCTGGTGAGATTGACGCCCTTCAGGTCTGCCGTGCTGAGATCGGCCCGCGCCAAATTCGAGAAGCTGACATTCGCGCCGGAGAGCTTCGTGTTCTGAAACGAGACCCGTGCCAATTCGGCCTTCGACAGATCCGCCCCCGTGAGATCGGCGCCTGTGAAATCCGACCGGTTGAGTTCCGACTTGGAGAGATTGGCGCCCGCAAGGCGGGCCTTGGCGAAACTCGAGCGGCTCATATCGGCGAAGACCAAATTGGCGCCCTGCAGATTCGCGCCCACGAAACTGGTGCGCCAACCCATGACCTTCTCGAAATTCGCCCGCTCGAGATTGGCTCCGTCGAAGCGAGTCCTGGTCACCTCCGCGCCCACGAAGCTTGCGCCGGCAAGGCCCGCATTGGCGAGATCGCTCGCTCCCAGTGAAGCGCCGTTGAAGACCGCGCCGGTCATGTCGTCGCCCGAGAGAATGAGCCGCGCCTTGGAACAGCCGGTCCAGTTGACGCCGGGACCGGGCGAATCCTGACACCCGGCTTCGGCCGGGCCGAGGGGGAGAACCAGAAACAGCGCAAGGCCAGCCGGAAGCAGAAGGCGACCTGCAGACAATGCCCTGTCGGCTCCATGCTGCGTCCTGCAGCCCTGATCGAAATGCATTGCCGTCTCCTGTGCCATCGCTCCCGTGCGTCCCATGTCGTACCTGATTTCGTCACAGCGTCGAGCCGTTCTGTCGACCACTTGGAATGCGGACGCCCTAGAACGAAAAAGCCCTGCCGCAGATGCAGCAGGGCTAAGTTCTCTCCTCAAGGCAAGTTCCCAGTGTCGCTGGAAAATCGCTGAGGTATTGGTGCACAAGCATCAAGATCCGTCAACTTGATACTATTTCAGAAGGTTAATATAGTAGAGCGTAACTATATTGCGTATAATTGTAACATTTTAGTTTTTGTTAGTGGTGTTGCTAAACAGCAATACCCAAACTGGATAACTCTCAGTAATGTGCGGCTCTCAACTCAAGCAAGAGGAACTCTCATGCGCTCGTCTCTCCTCAGCCTCCTCGCCGGTACGGCGGCCCTGGCTATCGCTGCTTCGGCCGCTCAGGCTGCCGACCTTCCGTCGCGCGCCGCTCCGGTTCCGGTGATTGCGGCTGTGCCGGTCTTCACTTGGACCGGGTTCTACGTCGGCGTGAACGCCGGCTATGGCTGGAACACCAACGACAACGGCCGCTACTATGATCCGCTGCTCGGCTACTACGGCGGCGGCGGCAGCGACGGCGGCTTCGTCGGCGGCGCCCAGGTCGGCTACAACTACCAGATGGGTGCGTTCGTGATCGGTCTCGAGACCGACATCCAGTACGCAGACATCGGCGGCGGCAACCAGAACTACTACCTGGGCGGCTACTACCGCGACAGCAACAACGGCAACTGGTTCGGCACCGTCCGCGCCCGCGCCGGTGTGGCCTTCGACCGCGCCCTCATCTATGTCACCGGCGGTTTCGCTTACGGCGACGTGGCCAACGGCTCGAGCGCTGCTTACTACCCGGGCTTGGCCTACTACTATGGCTCGGACAACGGCACGAGCACCGGCTGGACCCTCGGCGGCGGCGTCGAGTACGCCTTCACGAACAACCTGACCGCGAAGGTCGAAGGTCTGTACGTGAACCTCGACACGAAGAACAACTACTACGGCTACTACGGCGACAAGAACAGCGCCGAGTTCGGCGTCATCCGCGCCGGCCTGAACTACAAGTTCTCGTCGTACTAAGTCGGCGTCGCTCACGCGACACCATGAGCCCGGTGGGAAACCACCGGGCTTTTTTTCGTGCCGCCGGCTCTCGCAATGCGGCCCTAAACCGTGTCGAATGACGATCCCGCGACACGCTCGACATTTTTGCGCAATGGCTTAGGTAACTGTGCGTCAATAGCGGAACAGCACCATGCGTATTCTGGCGTCCCTCCCCGTTCTCCTTATCGCTTGCGGCACCCTTGCGGCCTGCAACACGGGTGCCCCCCAGGGTGTCCTGCCGCGTACCCCCGTTCCACCGCCGCCGTCGGTCGCGGGCGGAGCCACAAAGGGCACCGCAGCGACCCGTCAAACGAATGCACAGGTGCAGCGTCGGTCCATCGACGTGCCGGACCGCCTCGAGGCCCCGCGGCCCTCATCTCCCGCAGTCGAACCTGTCATGACCGGCCGCGGCGTCGGAGCAGGCTTCCGGTTCTGACGCTCCGGACCTGCCGTCTCCGATAGAATCGCGAATCGGTCCGATAGCCCTGGATCATCGCCTCGCCCCTCCTGCACGGTCGCACATTCCCTAGCGGAATGTGCGACATCGCATATCGCCTGACATTCTCTTCGAAATGTTATATGCCCCAGCGGAACGAGAGCCGTGAGGGGAATTGCAATGACTTGGGTAGAAGCCCTCGGATGGACAGCCGCAGCTTTGTCCATCACGGGCAGCGCGATGCGCACGATCATCCCGCTGCGCTGTATCGGGATTGCCGCGAACGTAGTCTCGCTGACCTATGCGAGCTTCATGGGCCTCTACCCGAGCATGACCGTCAACCTGATCCTGCTCCCGCTCAACGGCTTTCGCCTCTACCAGATGCTGCGCCTGATCAGGAAGGTGAAGGTCGCGTCGAAGAGCGACCTGTCCATGGAATGGCTCAAGCCCTTCATGCGTCAGAGCTCCGTGAAGGCCGGCGAGATTCTGTTCGCAAAGGGCGATGCGGCGGATTGCATGTACTACACCCTCTCGGGCCGCTTCCGCCTGCGCGAATTGGGGATCGACCTGCCCCAGGGGCGCGTGGTCGGCGAGATGGGCTTCCTGTCCCCGGACAACAAGCGGACCCAGACCCTCGAATGTCTCGAGAGCGGCGAGGTCCTCAGCATCACCTACGACGAGGTGCGGCAGCTCTATTTCCAGAACCCGGAATTCGGCTTCTATTTCCTCAGGCTCACCACCGAGCGCCTCTTCACCAATATGGAGCGCATGGAGAACGAGATCGCGCGTTTGCGCCACGCGCCTGACAAGCCGCCCACAGCCGAGCCCGCCCTCTCAGCCTAGAAGTTCTCTAAACTGATGCCAGTTTAGAAATCCTATAAACCATTGAAATCACACATATTTTCATTGACGCTTCGGCAGCGTCGTGGTTCTTGCGGGCCAGAACGGGGCCTGCGGCCCCTAAACGACGTGCTGCCGAGGATTTCATGATGATGAATGCGACTTTTGCGCGTGGCCTGCTTGCCGGAGCGGTGGCTCTTGGCGCCCTTGCAGGATCGGGCCTGGCTGCCTCTGCCGAGGAAGTCGTGAACGTCTATACGAACCGCGAGCCGGGCCTCTATTCGGCCACCCTCGACGAGTTCACGAAGGCGACCGGCATCAAGGTGAACGCCATCTTCTCCGAGCAGGGTCTCGCGGAGCGGATCAGGGCCGAGGGCGAGAACAGCCCGGCGGACGTGCTGATCACGGTTGATATCGGCCGGATCCAGGAGGCGGTCGATCTCGGCATCACTCAGCCGGTCAAGTCCGAGGCGCTGAACAGCGCCATCCCGGCGCAGCTGCGCGATCCCGAGGGACGCTGGTTCGCCCTCTCGATGCGGGCACGCTCCATCTATGCGTCGAAGGACCGGGTCAAGGACACGGCGATCACCTATGAGGATCTCGCCGACCCCAAGTGGAAGGGCAAGATCTGCACCCGCTCCTTCCAGCACCAGTACAATATCGCCCTGACGGCTGCGATGATCGTCAAGCACGGCGAGGCCGCGACCGAGGAATGGCTGAAGGGCGTGAAGGCGAACCTTGCCAAGAAGCCCTCCGGCGGTGATCGCGACGTCGCCAAGGATATCCTCGCGGGCGTCTGCGACATCGGCCTCGGCAACACCTATTATGTGGGCCTCATGACCAACGGCACCAATCCGGACCAGAAGAAATGGGCCGAGGCCATCCGGGTCATCCTGCCGACCTTCAAGGGAGGCAAGACGCACGTGAACATCTCGGGCATTGCCATGATGAAGAATGCGCCCCACCGGGAGAATGCTCTCAAGCTCATGGAATACATGGTGACCCCGGCGGCCCAGCATGTCTTCGCCGACGTGAACTACGAGTATCCCGTCCGGGCCGGCATCGAGATCAACCCGCTCGTGAAGTCCTTCGGCACCCTGCACCCTGAGGAGATGAGCCTCGCCGAGGTGGCCAAGAACCGCGCCAAAGCCAGCGCGCTCGTCGACAAAGTCGGGTTCGACCGCTGACGCAAGAGCTCTCCCGATTGGGAGGGCACTTGCCTTTTCGGACCATGAGCACCCTCGCTCTCACCCATCGTTTGTCCACCACGAGCCTGCGGCGCGCCCTTAACGGCGCGCCGCTCTGGTCCGTGGCCGTCGTGGTTGCCGTGGCGGCCCTCGTCCTGGCGCCGCTCGTCTCGCTCGTGCGGATCGCCGCGCAGGGCGAGGCGACCTTGTGGGCGCAGGTGACCGTGGACGTGCTGCCGGCCGCCCTTATGGACACCGGCATGCTCCTCGCCGGTGTCGCGCTCCTTACGGGCGTGGTCGGCATCGGCGCAGCCTGGCTCGTCACTGCCCATCGCTTCCCGGGCAGGCGTGCCCTTGCGGCTCTGCTGCCCCTGCCGCTCGCGGTTCCGACCTACATCACGGCCTATATTTACGTTGAGATCTTCGACTCGGCGGGACCTGTGCAGATGGGCCTGCGCAGCCTGATGGGCTGGACCTCCCGGGGCGATTACTGGTTTCCCGAGATCCGGTCCGTCTATGGCTGCATCTTCGTGATGTCAGCCGTCCTCTATCCTTACGTCTATCTCGCCGCGCGGGTGATGTTCCTCACCCAGAGCGCCAGCATGATCGAGGTAGCGCGGACCCTCGGCGCGAGCCGCTTCAAGCTTTTCCGCGCCATCGCGATTCCACTTGCCCGCCCGGCGCTCGCGGTCGGCCTCTCGCTGGCGCTCCTCGAAGCTCTCAACGATATCGGGGCCAGCGAATATCTGGGCGTACGGACCCTGACCGTGTCGATCTTCACCACCTGGCTGAATCGCGGCAGCCTCGCGGGCGCGGCGCAGATCGCCTGCGTGATGCTGGCCTTCGTTATCGTGCTGATCGCCCTCGAACGCCGTGGGCGGCGGGACCGCCGCTACTCCCTGTCCACGCGGCGCCCGCGCGTCACCCAGCCCGTGAACCTCACTGGCCACCAGCGCTGGCTGGCGACCCTGTTCTGCGCCGTTCCGGTGCTGATGGGCTTCGCCCTCCCGGTCGCGTTCCTCGTCCGGGAGGTCCTTCGGCGTGGCCTCTCGGCTCAAGTGGACAATGCCTTCCTGAACCATCTCCTGACGACGATCGGCCTTTCGGCCGCTGCGACCGTCGCGACCCTCGCGTTCGGCATCGTCCTGGTCACCGCCTCGCGACTCGCGCGCCTGCGCCTGACCAAGACGGCGCTCGCAGTCGCGGGGATCGGCTATGCGGTGCCGGGCACGGTCCTGGCGCTTGGCCTCCTTACGCCCCTCGTCGCCATCGACACGGGCATCGGCTCCCTGTGGCGCGCCCTGACGGGCGAGCGGGTCGGCCTGATCCTCATGGGTTCCGCCGCAGGCATCGTGATCGCCTACCTGATCCGCTTCCTGCCGATCGCCACCGGCTCCCTCACGGCCGGCCTTGAGCGCGTCTCTCCGGGGCTGGAGGATGCTGGGCGTATCCTGGGCGCACGGCCGCGGGAGCTTGTCACGCGGATCCAGATCCCGCTCCTGCGCCCGGCCCTGGCAAGCGCCGCGCTCCTGGTTTTCGTGGACTGCATCAAGGAATTGTCCGCGACCCTGCTCCTGCGCCCCCTCAACACCGAGACCCTGGCGACCCTCGTCTACGGCCACGCCTCCCGAGGCGCCTTCGAGGACGGGTCCCTCGCGGCCCTGGTGATCGTGCTCGTCGGCCTCCTGCCGGTGATCCAACTGGTCCGCAGCGCCGAGGCCGGCCCGAAGAAAGCCGGCGGCTCATCGGCTTCGTAAGACGGGCTCGATCCACGCCCAACGGACGCAAGGGGCCGGCGCAAACACCGGCCCCGTTCCGTCAGAGCTTCTTCTTGAAACCCTCGTGGCTGCGCGAGAAACCAAGGCGCTCGTAGAAGCGGTGCGCTTTCGTGCGCGTCTTGTTGGAGGACAGCTCCAATAGCCGTGCGCCCCGGCGGAGCGCCTCCTCCTCGACGAAGGCCATCATGAGTCCGCCGATGCCGCCAGAGCGACGTGCGCCCTTCACCTTGACGCTCTCCACCTTCACGCGAAGAGCTCCGCGGCCCGTCAGGTTGGGAATGAAAGTGAGCTGGAAGGTGCCGACCACTTCCTTCCCGTCCAGAGCCACGAAGAGGCTGTTCTCGGGACTTTGGGCGATCGCCGCGAAAGCCGCCTCGTAGGCGGGGCGGTTCTCCGGCGTCCAGGCGTCGCCGTGGCTCCCGAGCTCGTCCTCCTCGTGCAGGCGGATGATCGCCTCGAGGTCACGGGCCTCGGCCTCGCGGATGGTCAGGGTCGTCATGCCGCCTCGCGGGAGGTCTTAGGCAGGAGGGCCTCCGCCGGCTGGAAGCCAGGCAGCGCCTCGACGCGCTTCGTCCAGGCGACGATCTGTGGAAAGTCCGCCAGGTCGATCCCGGCAGCGCTCGAGAATGCGACGACGCCGTAGATGTCGATATCCGCGATGGTGGCCCCCTCCCCGACCAGCCAGTCACGCCCGGCCAGATGGGAATCGAGCACCTTCAGGGCAGTCTTGGCAGCGTTCTGACAATCCTCCAGCACCTCGGGCGGCGCGGGGCGGATGCCGATCTTGATGACGCGGGCCCGGTAAAGCGGTGCGGCCAGGCGGTCGAAATCCCAATAGAGCCATTCGCGGGCCTGAAGGCGCTCATCGAGGCTCGCGCCGCCGAACTTGCCCAGGGTGTCGGCAAGATATTCCAGGATCGCGGCCGACTGGCACAGGTGGCGGCCGTTCGCACGGTCCACGAGAAGCGGCACCTGCCCGTAGCGCTGCTTCGCCAGATAGGGAGGCTGCTTGTGCTCGCCTTCCATGAGGTTCAGGTGCGTATAGTCGAAGGGCTCGCCGGCCAGGGAGAGCATGAGGCCGACCTTGTAGGTCGGACCGGAAACGAAGATGCCGTGAAGCTCGAAACGTGCGGACATGGAAAACCTGCGTCAAAGGGGTTGTGGCTTCGCCGGCGCGGACACTAGAGCCTTTTTCCATGAAGGACATCCGGGCGGCGCCAAAATTTGAGGGTTGTGGAAGGCATAGCGGCTCCGTCCGGTGGACAAGGGCGTGCCCCGGATTGATTCACAGGACGAAAGACCCACAATTCCGGGTCAGGCTGAAGGGATGGACCATGGAGAAGGAACGGCGGCTTCTGCAGCAGACGGTGGCGATCCTCGCGATCCTTCCCGTCGCCATTGGGCTCTACGGCATCCTGTTCGGCCACGCTCTGACGGGCGATTCCGTCAGCGTCTCGGCGGAGAGCCATTTCCGCTTCCTGTCCGCTCTTCTATTCGGAATCGGTGTCTGCTTCTGGAGCACGGTTCCGGGCATTGAGGCGAAGACCGGCCGCTTTCGGCTGCTTACCCTTCTCATCGTCATCGGCGGGCTCGGGCGGCTCGTGGGCCTGATGCTCACAGGACTGCCCTCGCTTTTCATGCTCGGCGGGCTGTTTCTCGAACTCATCGTGACGCCCGCCCTGTGCCTCTGGCAGACCCGCGTCGCCAACCGCTATGCGGAGGAATTCGGCGTCGCCTGAAAGAAACCCGCCATGGATGTCATCCGGGGATTGATCGCGGAGGCAGCAGGGGCAACATAGAGCTGCTATAATACTTTTGGTGTGGCCGTCACGCTCTTGGCCGCCAACGATCTGGACTGAACCGCTCCCCCAGGCCGGAAACCGGCCTGCTCCTCCAAGGAGGCTGCCATGAGCGAGACCCAGACACTCTTCGCCCTCCTGCGCCAATCCGCGGACGCGAAAGCCGTCGACCTTATCGAGCGCCTCGTCCGCGAGGGCGAAGACTATGAACTGAACCGTATCAACGTCCCGGCTCTCGCGGCCAAGCACGGTGTCGACGAGGAGCGCCTCATCGCGGCCTTTCTGCATGCGGCCCGCCTCGGCCTTTTCGAGCTGTCCTGGAACGTCCTTTGCCCCGGCTGCGGCGGCGTGCTGGATGCGGGCACCAGCCTGAAGACCGTCACTCGTGAATCCTACAACTGCGCCCTTTGCGGCGCAGGCTACGAGCCCACCCTCGACGAAATGGTGGAGGTTACCTTCACGGTGAATTCCCGCGTGCGCCGGATCGGGGCGCACGATCCGGATAAGCTGCCCATGTGGGATTACGACCGGCAATTCTTCTGGAGCTCAGGAGTCGACCTGCCCGACACGGAACGGTTCCAGGAGATCCTCGAGGAAATCGTTCTCGATTCCATGGAGCTTCCTCCGGGCGAGCGCGCGTCCCTGTCCCTCCAGCTCCCGGCCGAGTTCGTCATCGTGTTCGAGCCGATCACTCATGAGGCGCAGTTCATCGAGGTGAAGGGCGAGCCTACCCGCGAACGGCAGAGCCTGAGCATCGTCTACAATGGCGGTCACGCGCGGCACGAGCCGATCTCGCTGCGTCCCGGCCCCTTGCGTCTGTCTCTGGAGAACCGAACTTCGAAGCGCGTCCTCCCGGCCGTCTGGATTGCCAATGACCGTCTGCACGAGATGCTGGGCCGACGACGCCCGTTTCTCACGGCCAAGCGCCTTCTGTCGAACCAGACCTTCCGGGATCTTTACCGCACGGACACGCTCGACATCGACCAGCGCCTGAAGATCACGAGCCTGACATTCCTGTTCACCGACCTGAAGGGCTCGACGCAGCTTTACGAACGCGTGGGCGACCTCGCCGCCTACGATCTCGTGCGGGAGCATTTCGGTGTCCTCAACGAGATCGTCGCGGCCGAGGCCGGAGCGGTCGTGAAGACCATCGGCGATGCGGTCATGGCCACGTTCCCGACGCCGGACCACGCCCTCTCGGCCGCCTTGCGGATGCGCGAGGCCATGCGCGCCCTCAACGAACGGCGTGGGCGGGAGGATCTGCTCCTCAAGATCGGGATCCATGAGGGTCCCTGTCTCGCCGTGATGCTGAACGATCGGCAGGATTATTTCGGCCAGACCGTGAACATCGCCTCGCGGGTACAGAACCTTGCCGCCTCACGCTCCATCTTCGCTACGGGTGCGGTGGTGGAGGACCCTCAGACCTCGCGGATCATCGAGGGACGAGGCCTCCACCCTACTCTGCAGCGAACCGCTCTGCGCGGCATGAGCGACGAGTTCTCCGTGTACGAGATTCCCTGAGGCGGTCTTCAATGCCGCTCATTCCTGCCTGTCGCGCTTCAACCCGATATCCCTGAGGAGATGCGAACTGAGCCGCGCCCGAAGGCTCTCGAGCATTTCGGGCGTAGGATCGGAACGGTTTGTCGGAAAAACCGGCCTGCGCGCGAGCGCGGTCGGGATGATGTCAATGCGGATGGTCAGCCAGACCAGGGACAACGTTATCTGCTTCATCGAAACCTGCAGCATGAAGGAGGTGAAGGACTGCGTCGTGAGCGCATGGAGCAAAGTTCAGGACCATGTGACGCCTCCTTCGGCTGAGGTTGATGAAAACGGCCTACGAATCGGACCGGACGCAAAGACTATAGCAGCGCCGGAAAGCAAGCTAGAATAGATGAGCACTCATGTCGTGACGGCGTATCGCTAGGCTCATTTGGAGCGCGGATGCAATACGACGCGCCTGCGCCTTGGCGCGTCTAGAAAGGCGCGTCCGACGAGGCACGCTTTCCTGTTCGATTTCAGGATGCGATCCCACAGACACCGGCACTGACCTGAGCAACCGACGGATGTGCTGTTTTGTCCGAGAGCTGACCTAAAGCCCTTGACCTTCCTACGGTGGCAAGGTCCAGAACCTGGGGAACCTGACGGACAAGGAGTTCATCATGTATTCCCTCCACATCCCCAAGATGAGCTGCGGCGGCTGCCTCGGCACGGTTACTCGCGCCATTGCGGCGGTCGACCCGCAGGCCCGCGTCGAGGGTGATCTCGAGCGACGCATTGTGCGTGTCGAGACTAGTGCTTCTGAAGCGACCCTGCTGGCAGCCCTCAAAGAATGTGGCTATCCCGCCGCTCCCCTCCACCCGGCCGTGAATTGACCGGTTACGGCCCGCTCCTCTCCCCTAGTTTATCTTCCAAGCCTCGGAGGCCACCTATGATCCCACGGACCCTGTCGCTCCTGCTCCTGCTCGCCGCCCCGGTGACCGCGTTTGCGCAAGGTGCACCCCATGGCGGGCATGCGGGCCATTCCGCCCCTGCCTCGGCCGCCGACACGCCGGCCACGAAGGCCTATCGCGAAGCCAATGCCAAGATGCACAAGGACATGGACATCGCCTACACGGGCGATGCGGATGTAGACTTCGTGCGGGGCATGATCCCCCATCACCAGGGCGCCATCGACATGGCGAAGGTCGCGCTTCAGAACGGCAAGGACCCGCAGGTTCGCCAATGGGCCACGGACGTGATCCGCGAACAGGAACGCGAAATCGCCGAAATGCGCGCCTGGCTGAAGAAGAAAGGCGTCGAGTAACGTTTCCTGAGCCCCGCCCTATGCACTCGGGCGGGGCTCCACTTCCATCAGCGAAGAAAGGACGACAGGGCCGACAGGGTATTGACCCAGCGCACGGCGTGCTCGGGACTCTCCGGCGAAAACGCCACCCTTACGGCGTCGAGCCGTGTGGCGGCCGGAATGACAGCCGCAAGGTCGCACATGGCCGGCGAATTGAACTCCACCTCGAGCCGGCATGGGCCCTCAAGTGTAAAGGGCTCCACGGCAGCGGCGTTCCGCACGGCCTCCTCGGCCTTTTGGCGGATCAACGCACGGGCCCGTTCGGGCGCGAGGCTCCGGGCAGAGCGCTGACCAAGGGAATGCTTGACGACCGCATAGGTCGCGCCGGGAAAGAGCTCCTGCGTTTCCGCCTGAAGACAATCGTCTCCCGTCAGCAGGATCACCGGGACCCCGAGGCTGCCCGCATAGGCGCCGTATAGCCCCGCTTCGCCGAGCTCGAGGCCGTTGAGGTGAATCCGTCCGAACGCGAATCCATTCACCGTGTGGGCCAGGATCCCGTGTGCCCGGGCGCGGGCATGGTAGCCGAGGCAGAAGACGCCCACATGCTCCGGCGTCAAGCCTTCGAACATGTTGATCGGCTTGGGCTTGCCGAGGATCACCTCGGCGCGCGGATCGAGATCCTCGGGCAGGAGATTGCGCATGTCCCCATGGGAATCGTTGACGAGAACCTCCGTGGCACCGCCCGCAAAGGCGCCCTCGACGGCGGCGTTGACCTCCTGGGTCATGAGGCGGCGGGCACGCTCGTATTCACCGTTGCCCATGACGCCGTGCTGCGGATTCACGACGCCGGCGACGCCCTCGATATCCGCCGAGATGTAGATCTTCATGGAAATCTCCGAACTTGCGACGGCGCAGGATGCCCGCGTTCCGTCTCAAGGGGGAGAAGATTCCCGCTTTTTCCTTAAAATGCCGCTCTCAACGGCGGCGAGAGCCCGGCACGAGCCCGGCCAGTGCGTCCTCGACGGCCTGACGGGCGACCTGCGCAATGCGCTCGCTGCGCTTTGCCCGATCCTGGCTCTCGATTCGCTCGATCAGGGAATCGAATTCCCGCGGGATAGCCGGGTCGCCGAGATATTGCGGCTTGGGCGAGGCTTCATAGAGCTGTGCCCGCAGCTTCTGGGCGAGATGCTCCTGAACCTGCCGCGGCAATGGCGGACGGTTGCTTCGTGTCTCACGGATACCCTTGCCTGTCCCAGTCATGATGCCAGCCCCCCTCCGAGGATGAGCATAGTTAACGAAGCGTGACTATTAAAGTTCCATTGCGCCCCGCCAAGACTTTAAGCCCATCTGTTCTGGTCCTGCCCTTGTTCCGGCCTAGATGTCGTGGAGAGTCATCTTTCAGCAAGGAGGGAAATCATGGATCTCAACCGTCGGACCTTTCTGCTGGGAGCGCCTGCCCTGACGAGCCTTGCTCTTCTGCCGCGCACAGGCGCCGCGCAGGTGGGCCGGTTCGATTACGCGGCGATGTATGCGCCGATCGAGGACGACCTTTATCCGGTCCCGGGCGTTCCTCTCTCGAAAGTCAATTCTGCCTTCCTGCGTCGGGAGGTTCCCTATGATGGGCCCGAGCCCCCCGGCACCATCGTAATCGATCCAAGGGCCCGGTATCTCTATCATGTCCAAGAGAGCGGCATGGCCATGCGCTACGGCGTTGGAGTCGGCCGGGCCGGCTTCTCATGGTCCGGCGAAGCGACCGTCCACGACAAGCAGGAATGGCCGGACTGGTATCCTCCCAAGGAGATGTTCGGGCGACAGCCGGAACTCATGGAGCAGATGGGTGAATTGCCTGGCGGGCCCGGCATGCCTGGCGGTCCCGGCAATCCGCTTGGCGCCCGCGCACTCTATCTCTGGCAAGGCAACAAGGACACGCTCTACCGGATCCACGGCACGTTCGAACCGTGGACCATTGGCACCAACGTATCTTCTGGCTGCATCCGCATGATCAACCAGGACGCTATCGATCTCTACGGACGTACCCCGGTCGGCACGAAGGTTGTCGTCCTTGGGAAGAGCGGCCAGGGCGCAAAGGGCACCGCGGCCAGGAGCTGAGGACGCCCGCGGGCGCGCCATACGGATGGACGAGCCGATCCTCGTGAATGCCCGCACGGACAGGCGCTGCTCGTGCGGGCAAGTTTCCCAGAAGACTCGGCCCCTTAGAGCCTTCTATCGACAGACATGCCGGCGACCATCGTTACCCCTGAACGTGTTGGTGGCCGGATCATAAGTCCGGTACCGTGCGGAGCATGCTGCGATTTGAGATTGGCTCATCATGGGAGTGGCTTGTTGCGGCGCGGTCCCCACGCTGCCGGTGGTCATCGTATCGGCTCCGTAGGGATTGACCGTTCCCATGCCGGGCCCGCCCTTGCCATAGAGGTTCCGATGGTTGCAGTAAGCCGTCATGGCGTCCGACGGGAGATTGCAGTCCAGGTTCTCGCCTTGCGCAAATGCTGGTGTCAGAACACCGACGGACATTCCGAAAGCGACGAGAAGCAGCGGCATCTTTCTCATAGGATCTCTCCTGCCTAGCTGATCCTGAGCCCCTCAGTCCTGCATATCATCGGCCACAACGCGGGAGACGTTGATCCGTCTCATCACAAAATGGGGACTGATTTTGGTCTCTCATCCACCATGTCAGCGGCTTCTTTCGCGTCTCACGGAAGCAAAGACCACCGATCGCCACGTCGTCCCGTCCGGGACTTACTCTGCCACCCTCAAGTTCAACGCAGACGGTCAACCGGATGGAGTCTGCTGGTGCTGGACGAGCTTCCAGTCCACTCCGTCGGATCGGTACGTCGAGGTGCAGAAGACCTGGTACGGGCTGGCTCCCTCGCGATAGCCCGTCGCCCTGTATCCAACCACCATGAGCGTATCGACGGGCCTGCCGACAGTACGGTCGGCCATATCAACGGATGCCCAGCGCGGGGCATCCCTCAGGCTCTTGAGGATCTCCCCGGCCCCCATGACCCCCATCCCTGGGAATGCCATCAGGCACTCAGGGTCCAGATGGCTTTCATAGAACGATAGTCCGTCAAGCCAAAACCGCTCCTCGAGGCCCCATATGTCGTCTGCGATCATGATCATCCAGGACATGGCTGCCACCGTTCGAGTAGATGGGTTGATCTCGTCAGGGGCGCAAGTGGATTGCTGGAGCCAGGACGCTCGGCGCATTGCTCCCACGCTGACCGATGCATCTCCTCCGGGCAATTATCCCCTCCTTCGTGGTTTTTGCTGCCAAATGCCGTCCTTTCGCTGCCGCTCTTTGTCACGCAATGCAGCTCCCAATGAGCAGGCTTGATCTACTTCGATAGGACTGCATTCATCGCAAACCAGGAGATCGAGGAACCAATTCCTGAGGGCCTTCTATGGTGGTCTCGCCTTGCAAAACAAAGGCCCTACGATTCGGTAGCTTTAACGCTCGCTTAAACGCTGGGCACGAGACTGAGCGCATGCACCGCTCCCCGCCCCTGCCCGCCTCTAAGGATTTGCCGCGCCGCTTTTCACGGTTTGCGCCAATTTTGCCATGGTTTGCGGCCACGAAGCGACACGAGGCGCCGGAATACAAGGACATCAAGGGGATTTCTCAAGGTCGCCGGCGCCTGGGAGGGTCAATGATGGTCCCTGCGTCGCCGCTCGGCCGTCGCGCGCCTGCGCCGCGGCTCATTCGTCTTGCGCTGGTTTCATCCGCAGCTGCCGTCGCCTTCTTCCTCGTCGCGGTCGCGACACAGGATGCGTCTGCCGATGGTGAAACCCGAAGCCTGTCATTCTTCCACACCCATCGGCGCGACAGCACGACGATCACGTTCCGGCGCAACGGCCGCTACGACGAGCAGGCCCTGACGCAGCTCAACTGGTATCTGCGCGACTGGCGAAACGACGAGCCGGCCAAAATGGACCCGCGCCTCTTCGACGTGCTCTGGGAGGTCTATCGGGAGAGCGGCTCGCGGGAACCGATCCACATCATCTCGTCCTATCGTTCGCCGAAGACCAATGCCATGCTCCGGCGACGGTCGAGCGGCGTCTCGGAGCACAGCCAACATATGCTCGGCAAGGCGATGGACATCCGCCTGCCCGACGTGGACACGGCGCGCCTGCGCGCGATCGCCATGAAGCTGCAATATGGCGGGGTCGGCTATTATCCGTCCTCCGAATTCGTCCATGTGGACACCGGCAATGTCCGAGCCTGGCCGCGCATGACCCAGGACCAGCTGGCGCGCCTGTTCCCCAACGGGAAAACCCTGCACCTGCCGACGAATGGACGGCCGCTGCCGGGCTACGAGGAGGCGAAGGCCGAAATTCTGCCGCGCAATGCGGCCCTCGCCGCACAGGCCACCTCCGGCGGCTCGTCGAGCAGCATCGTCACGGCCCTGTTCGGGCGTAAGGAGCCACCGCGCCCCACTCCTGCGGCACCGAACGTCCAGCTTGCGGCCGCGACCACGCCTGAGATTCCCGAAACGGCCCTGGCACTTGCGCCAGTGCCGCCGCGGCGACCGAAGGACCTTATCCAGATCGCCTCCGTCGAGCCGCCTCGGCCGCCGCGCCCTGAGCGCCCGGTCGTGTTGGCGGCCCTGCCGGCGCCCACGCCCAGCGCATCCATCGAGCCGATCATCGGCCTGGACCGCAAAGCCTCAGTAAAGGCGTTGTTCGATCCTCGCACCGCCTTTCTCGACCTCGGCTTCTCGCAAGGCGTAAAGAGCGACCTGACGACGACGCAGTTTACGGGTCCTGCCGTCAAGCCGCTGCCGATGAGAGCGCCGCAGCCGGTGCGCCAGGCAAGCGCGATGCACGGCACGGGCCTGTAAGGCTTCAGACTGACCGGACCTTGGCAAGGTCCTGCTGGAGCGCGGTGGGATCAATCTCGACCTTGAGGACTGTGCCGCCGAAATCGAGCGCAAGCACGGGCTTGCCGTCCTGCTCCTCGACCCGTGTCGCCAGAGGCTGAAGCGGCACGCTGCGCGGATGATGCGGCCCCGCGCCTTCCGAAAAGACTCGCGGTGGCAGTATCCGGTGGACGCGGGCCATCTCGTTCAGGAGGTCCGTGAGGATCGGGGTGGAATCGACGGTGCCGAACAGTACCTCGTATTCGCGGCCCGTATCGGTACGGACTCCAAGGGAGAAGAGTTGCCCGTCGGCGCCGACTTCGACGCGCCAAGCCATCGAGCCAATTCGCTTCACCATGATCGCCCCTTTCGTGCGGCCTGTGTCTATCGTTTTCCGGGGGCTGGAGGGAGATTCCGGTCGGCACCTTCAGCTCGCCCTCCCGGTCCTCCGGGTCCATGAAGTGCCCGTCCTGAGGGATCACAAGTCCATCGCCGATCCGTGGCGGCCGTGTCTGCGGCGTGCAGGTGATGGGGGACGTCAGCTCCAGCGCCGTCTCGGTGCCGGTCAGGCGTTCCTTCGTCTTCCTGGAGCCCGTCCCGACCTGGCCCGCGATGCGCATATGCTGATCGGGAAACTCCCAGGTGAAGCCCTCGCCCGTCTGGCTCCATCGCCCCGGCCATTGTCCGTCCTGCGTCCGAGAGGCATCGAACACATAGGGGCTGACCTCTCCGCGCTCCATCTCACCGCCCCCAACGCCGCCATCGGGATAAAACACGATGAGGAATTGCGAATTGTCCCGCTCACGGATGCAGCTCCACATGGAGCCTGCCAGCGTCATGCCGTCCGCCAGCGCGCTCGCAGGCGCAAGCGTCGCCGTTACGGCCGCACCCAGGAGAGTTTTCAGGAATGTCTTCATGCGAGCAGTCCAAACACGAAACACGGTGGCAACCCCCGAGGCGGCCCGGGGAGCGGCGGCTTAATATGACGAGCCCCGAATTGCGCTGGCAGTTCCGGGCCGACTCATCGTCGTGGCGGGAGATGTCTCTCCATAGCGTGTAGCTCCGCAGGAGACCATCCTCTCGGCCGTTTACAGAGAAGCCGCGTGTGGGAATCGAGTATAGCACGCGGCCCCTGAGCCCCTTCGCCCCATTACGGCGATTTTATGGGAAGCACGGCGCTTTTCTCGTCGCGCCCGCGCATGGATCGATGCGCTGCCCTGCACAACGCCCCCTTGCCTGGGCGCCTTGCCGAGCTAAACCCGACGGGAGCCGCGAAGCCTGCTTCGTGCGACGCCCCACTGCATCGAGTTCCTCTCGGTCGCGTTCCCCATCATCGAATTTCGGAGACATGCCCGGCAATGACGAGGCCGCCGTTCCTTTTTACGCTTGCGCTTGTTGCGTCCCTGCTTTCGACGACCGCCGTCGAGGCGGCAACCTCCCGCCTTTCGCCGGGCTTCATGAAGATGGAACCTCGGACGCGCAGCCTTCAGATCTGCAACAACAAGGGCTCGCGCGAAATCGCGAAGGAAAAGGAATTTTCCCGCCTCGATCGCGTCGTCGTCGACGCCATGTCGAACCCGGCCATCGAGAGCAACGTCATTTCGGGAGACGGGGGAGCCTTCAGAAGCAAGGGTCAGTGGCACCAATTCCAGTTCAAGTGCATCCTTGCGCAAGATCGCCTGTCCGCGACCTCCTTCACGTACCAGATCGGCGACATCATTCCCGAGGACCAATGGGAGCGATACGGCCTGTGGCGCTGAAAAGAAAAGGGCCACCCGTGAGGGCAGCCCGAGTAAGGGAAGAAACTTCAGAGGGAACAACGTCGCCATCGTCGCGGCGTCATGATCCCAATGTGGGAGTCCACGAGCCTCCCAGGCAGGCCCTTCCCGGAAGTACTGGCATGCGACTCGTGCATGGCCCGTCCGGAACCGCCGGCAGGATTAGCCGAATGCGATCGGCCGTCCCTGTGTCGCCCTGATCTCGCGCCGCTGCACGACCATGCGAATGGTGGGCGGCACGACAAGACAGGCGAAGGAACCGACAACGAGACCGACGAGCAACGTGATCATGGAAACCTCCCGTGAGGAGACAGGTTGCGCCCGCAAGGTCAATGAAACGTTAATGCGTCGTCGCGCCTGTCGTGCCTCGTCAATCCCGCTTGTCCGGAGCCCCCACCGGAAAAGGCCGAGATAGCCGAGGCACGAGGACAGGTTCATCGAGCTAGCTTTCGCGAGCCTTGCGTCTCAACCGCGACCTCTCATCCGCAGGAGCGATCGCCCGCGAGCCACCTTTGGTGATAGAATAATCAAGTTCGAGCCCGCTCCATTCATTGATGGTACCGTGCCCGATCCGGCGGCCGCTTTCGAGAACGGAGACGGCATCATGAACACCCCCCGGTTCCGCGACCGCGAGGATGCGGGCGCCCAGCTTGCCGACAGGCTCTCCCGCATGAACCTTGCGGATCCGGTGATCCTGGCGCTCCCACGCGGCGGCATCCCGGTCGCACGGCCCATTGCGGCTGCTCTTCACGCTCCCCTCGACCTGCTGCTCGTGCGCAAGATCGGCGTTCCGGCCCAACCGGAGCTTGCAGCCGCCGCAATCGTGGATGGCGAAAAACCCGAGATTGTCTTCAACCGGGAGGTCATGTCCCTCGTCGGGCTGAGCGAGGAGCATATCGACGATCTGGCCCAGCCCGAGCTGTGGGAGCTGGAGCGCCGCCGCACGGCCTACTTGAAGGGGAAGGAGCCGGTGTCCATCGAGGGGCGGACCGCCATCGTGGTCGATGACGGAATCGCCACCGGAACGACGGTCCGGGCGGCTCTTTCGGCCCTGCGCCGGCGCCATCCCGCCCGCCTCGTGCTGGCGGTGCCGGTTGCGCCCGCCGAGACCGTGGAGGTCCTGCGCCCCCTGGTGGACGACCTGGTCTGCCTCGCGGCTCCCCACGAATTCTATGCCATCAGCCCCTTCTACCAGCGATTCCACCAGCTGACGGACGAAGAGGTGACCGATCTGCTGGAGCGAATGCCCGAAAGCGGCAGCAGCGCGCCCGGGGCGCGGTGATATCCCGAGCCTCGGACGGACAGCTTAACAGATGAGCGGCGAGGCCCTATAACTCGGGCACGGCAGAGGCCGTTCCGGCCGCCCAGTCCGCAGCTTTCCGCCGCGGGCCTTCAACCCGAATGAGGAACCGCCGCATGGCCGACGTCGTCGCGCTTGGCGAATTGCTGGTCGATTTCGTGCCGACCGTGACCGGGCAAAGTCTCGGGGAAACGGAAGCCTTCAAGAAGGCCGCGGGCGGCGCTCCGGCCAACGTGGCCGTAGGCCTCGCGCGGCTCGGCGTTTCGAGCGCCTTCATGGGCATGGTCGGCGAGGATGGTTTCGGGCATTTCCTGGCCGATACTTTGCGGGACGCGGGCGTCGACGTGTCTCCCCTGCTCTTTACGTCCCAGGCGCCGACGGCCCTCGCATTCGTCTCCCTGCGGGCGGACGGGGAGCGGGAATTCCTGTTCTATCGCAATCCCAGCGCGGACATGCTGATGGGTCCGGAATACGTGGACGAGGCCAGCATCACGGCGGCCCGCGCCTTCCATTTCGGCTCCATCAGCCTCATCGCGGAACCCGCGCGAGCTGGAACTCTCCATGCGGTGGATGTCGCCCGCCGCGCCGGCAAGCTCGTCACATATGACCCCAACCTCCGCCTTGCCCTGTGGCCGGATGTAGATGCGGCCCGCGCAGGGATGCGCCTTGGCCTTGAGCAGGCACAGATCGCCAAACTCTCGGAGGAGGAAGTCGTCTTCCTGACCGGGCAAGACGATCCGGTTGCGGGCGCGCGCAGTCTCTGGACGGAGCGGCTCGCTTTCATGGCGGTCACCTGTGGGAATGCCGGCTGCTATTGGCTGACGCCGGAGGCACAGGGCAAGGTGCCGGGCTTCCGCGTAGAGGCCGTGGACGCCACGGGCGCGGGAGACGCCTTCATGGCCGGCATCATCGCCCAGTTGCTTGCCGAACAAGAAATCCCGCGCGACCCGGTTCGGCTCGACGCCATCTGCCGATTCGCCAATGCGGCCGGCGCCCTTACGGCAACGGGTCGCGGCGCGATCCCGTCCCTGCCGACCCGCACCGCCGTGGAAGCCTTCCTGAAGGAGCACCGGCCGTGACGGCAAGCCCCGTCCCGATGCTGACAGGCCAGGGTCGCCATGGCGCCGTTTGCGCCTATCTCATCCATCCGTGCTGCTCCCGGGGGGCACGTTGCCGTCTCCGGAAAACCCCACATCCGGCCTTTGGCCGGTCGAGAAGAGGATAAAGACGAATGAACGTCGAGATCGTTTCCACGGCTCCGATCGAGGGTCAGAAGCCCGGCACCTCTGGACTGCGGAAGAAGACGGCCGTGTTCATGAAGCCCGGCTATCTCGAGAACTACGTCCAGGCTGTCATCGAGGGGGTCGGCGGCGTCACCGGACGGACGCTCGTGGTGGGCGGCGACGGGCGCTTCTTCAACGACAAGGCGATCGGCATCATCTTGCGCATGCTCGCGGCGAACGGGGCCGCCCGCGCCATCGTCGGCCAGAACGGGATGCTGTCCACCCCGGCCGCCTCGAACCTCATCCGCAAGCGCAAGGCTTTCGGCGGCATCGTGCTCTCGGCAAGCCACAATCCGGGCGGACCGGACGGGGATTTCGGCCTCAAGTTCAACGTGGCCAATGGGGGCCCGGCGCCGGAGCCGATCACCGATGCGATCCTCGCCCGCACCAAGGATCTGACCGAGTATCGCATCCTCCGGGAGGACGCTCCGTCCCTCGCAACAATTGGCGAGACCCGCCTCGGCGACATGGCGGTCGAGATCGTCGATCCGGTTGCCGATTACGTCGCGCTCATGGAAACGCTGGTGGATTTCGAGCGCATCCGCAAGCTCTTCGCCTCGGGTTTCTCCCTGCGCTTCGACGCCATGCATGCGGTCACAGGCCCCTATGCCAAGGCCATCCTTGAAGGAGAGCTCGGCGCACCCGCCGGCACGGTGGTGAATGCCGTCCCCCTGCCCGATTTCGGCGGCCATCATCCGGATCCCAACCCGGTCCACGCGGCCGAGCTGTTCGACCTCATGTTCTCGCCCGAGGCTCCCGACATGGGCGCAGCCTCGGACGGCGACGGCGACCGCAACATCGTCCTCGGCCGGGGCATATCGGTCTCGCCCTCGGACAGCCTTGCTGTGCTCGCGGCCAATATCCACCACGCCAAGGGTTATCGCGACGGGCTCAAGGGCATCGCACGCTCCATGCCCACGAGCCGCGCAGCCGACCGGGTGGCCGAGAAGCTGGGCGTGGCGTCGTTCGAGACACCGACCGGCTGGAAATTCTTCGGCAATCTGCTCGATGCCGGCCGCGTGACCATCTGCGGCGAGGAAAGCGCCGGGACCGGCTCGGACCATGTGCGCGAGAAGGACGGGCTCTGGGCGATCCTGCTCTGGCTCGACATCGTCGCGGCCCGCGGCCAATCCGTCGCCGAAATCCTCACCGATCACTGGCGTGATTACGGTCGCGACTTCTACACACGCCACGATTACGAGGGCATCGACACGGCCATCGGCGACGAGCTGATGGCGGACCTGCGCGCCTCGCTCGATACCCTGCCCGGCCGCACCTTCGCGGGCCTCAAGGTAAGCGCCGCAGACGACTTCGCTTATGAGGATCCCACGGACGGATCGGTGACCCGCCGCCAGGGCGTGCGGGTCATGTTCGAGAACGGCGCACGGGCGGTCTTCCGCCTCTCGGGCACGGGCACGGAGGGCGCGACCCTGCGCGCCTATCTCGAAGCCTTCGAGCCCGACCCGTCACGGCATGGCCAAGACTCGCAGGAGGTCCTGGCCGATGTGATTGCGGCCGCGGACGAGATCGCGGGCATCCGCCAGCGAACCGGCCGGACCGCGCCCGACGTCGTGACCTGAGACCGCTCCCTGGCGAGAGCCTCGCGCCGATGGGTTACGCCATGGGGCGCGGGGCCTCCGCCGGCGGCGAACCGTCGTGCATCGCGCTCCTGATCTGGCTTCGCAGCTCCGGAGTGTCCTGGTGGTGATGGACGTTCACGGCGTGCATCACGGCTGCCTCCAGGAGCTCGTTCTCCGTATCGGCCACGAGCGCCAAGCTGCATTTCACCTCGCTCGGCATCTCGCGGCAATCGACGAATTTCCGTCCCATGTTCGCCTCCCTGTTCGGCACGAACCCATGATCGGACGACGGCCGGTCCGCCGCGCTGGCGGCCGGGAGGGCCAATGATACTCCGGATGGATTGAAACCAAAGCGCTGCGTGCGGCCGAACCGGCAGGTTTGCGACGGAACCGGTCAAGGTTCGGCGCGTTCGCCTAGGCCATTTGGAAAGGAATCCGTCATGCGCAAACATGTCTTAGGCCCGGCGGCGGCTCTCGCCATCCTCGCCCTTCCGCTCGCTGCCTGCCAGACCGATACGGCTGCAGGGCCGGCCACCGGCGCGGCTGGCGGTGCCGTCGCAGGTGCGGTGATCGGCGGACCCGTGGGTGCCGCCGTGGGCGGTGTGGCTGGAGCGGCGGCTGGTGGAGTGCTCAGCGCCGATGAATCCACACGCGTGCGCACCTACATCGTGGCCCAGCGTCGTCCGTCAATTCGTATGCAGGAAGAAGTGATGGTCGGACAGCCGCTTCCCGCCCGGGTCCGCCTGTTCCCAGTGCCGCGCAGCGTAGGCCTGTCTTCCACCTACAGCTATACGGTCGTGAACGGCCAGCGGGTCCTCGTCGATCCCGCGACGCGCGAAGTCGTCGAAATCATCCCATAAGGGATACCGCTCCGAGACTCCGGATTACCCATCCGCACGGGTCTCGGAGCGGGCCTTCAGGGGCAGCATGGTCTGCACGCCCGTGAAGGAAATCCGCACCCGCGCGATCCCGCTCCCGTCGAGAGGTTTGCCGAGTCCGACCGGCGTGTTCAAGTAGGCGAACATTCCCTGTGCCGTGGCCGGATCCGTAAAGGCGACGTGCTCATGACGGGCACTGGCCTCAAAGAGGTTCAGCGCACGCAACTCATCCTCGGACAAATCGACCTCCGCCACATAGCAATCGCCCCGGCCGTCTGCAGGGCGGACTTCTGCGAGAACGCGATTCAACAGGTGGGGCCATTCGCGAACCAGTTCAGGCATGATCACCTCCCGGTGAATGACTAACGTTCCGGGAAGGGCCATGGTTCGATCCTGTGGCGGGGGGCATTATCGCCCGCCTGCCATCCGGCAATGGAACATCAGTCACTGGCAAGAAGAAGTTCGGGCCTTTCGGAAGAGCCCTGCACCTCTGCCGTAGAATTCCACAACCGCCCCAAGAATAAAGCAGAAAACCAATTTACTACTTTAGAAAAAATCCAATTTACTTGCAAAATAAAACCCCCATCTAGTTTAGAACAGTTCCATATTTGAATTTTACTATTGCCAGCAGTTCTCGTTCGGAATAGCCATCCCCGAAACGGCTTTCATGCGGAGATCGAGATGAGAATGCGCGCACGGGCGTTGGCGGCCCTCCTTGTTGGAACGGCCCTGATCGGCCCTGCACGGGCGGAGGCCCCGCAGCCGAAAGCCGTGATCGAAACCTACATCTCCCTCGCGCAGGCCATGTACGGGGATGCGGCCGGTGCCGCCCGCGATCTGTCCAAAGCCGTGGATGCCTTTCTGACCGACCCGACCGAGCAGACCCTGACGGCCGCCCGCGAGGCCTGGCGCAAGGCCCGCATGCCGTATCAGCAGACCGAAGGATTCCGCTTCGGCAACAAGGTCATGGACGAGTTGGAAGGCAAGGTGAATGCTTGGCCGCTCGACGAAGGCCTGATCGACTATGTCGATGCCAAATCCTACGGCGAGACCTCGGACGAGAACCCGCTCTACCGGGCGAACGTCATTGCCAACAAGACGATCCGCATCGGCAAGAAGCAGGTGGACGCCTCCAAGATCACGAAAGAACTGCTTTCCGACGTGCTTCAGGAGGCGGGTGGCGTGGAGGCCAACGTCGCTACCGGCTACCATGCGATCGAGTTCCTGCTCTGGGGACAGGACCTCAACGGGACGGGCCCGGGCGCCGGCGTCCGGCCGGCGACGGATTATTCGCTCAAGGACTGCACGAACGGCAATTGCGACCGGCGGCGGGACTACCTGAAGGCCGCGACGGCGCTCCTGGTCGATGACCTCACGGCCATGGCGAAGGCCTGGGACCAGAATGGCAAAGCCCGGCAGGACATCCTCAAGAAGGGGCCGAACGAGGGCCTCGCGACGATCCTCACCGGCCTCGGCAGCCTCTCCTACGGTGAGCTTGCGGGCGAGCGCATGAAGCTCGGCCTGATCCTGCACGATCCGGAGGAGGAGCACGATTGCTTCTCGGACAACACCCACAACTCTCATTACGGCGACCAGATCGGCATGGTGGCGATCTACGAGGGCCGCTACGCCCGGACGGACGGCAAAACCGTCGAGGGGCCGAGCATGGCCGCCTATGCCCGGACCAAGGCTCCCGAGGAGGCGGCGAAGCTCGAAGCCGCCATGAAGAATGCCACTGAGAAGCTCCGGGCCATCAAGGACCGCGCGGATTCCGGCAAGGAGGCCTATGACCAGATGATCGCCGAGGGCAATGCGGAGGGCAACAAGCTGGTCCAGGAAGGTGTCGACGCGCTGGTAGCCCAGGCCCGGGCCATCGAAGGCCTCGTCAAAAAGCTCGGCCTCAAGATTTCGGTCGAAGGTTCCCAGAGCCTCGACGAGCCTTCGGCGGTGGCCAAGTAAACATGCAGGTATTGTCATCATGCTGACGGATCGCAGGCAGGTTCTCAAAGGCCTTGCGGCGGCGGCCCTCGCGTCCACGGCCGGCGGGTCCGGCCTGCTCGCCCGCACGGCGGCGCCCGACCTGCCGCCCCGCCCTCCGGCCGGAGCGGGACGCGTCCATGACTGGATTTTCGCGGCAGCTGAGCGGCCCGTGCGCCTGCTGGGTCCCGACGGGCCGGTCACGACGGTGTGGAGCTACTCGGACGAGTTCCTTCCGATCAAGCGCGTCCGCGTCGGCGACACCATCCGGACGCGGCTGGAGAACCGACTCGGCGAGCATACGGCCCTGCACTGGCACGGGGTCCGCGTCCCCAACGCCATGGACGGCGTGCCCTACCTGACTCAAGCCCCGGTCACCAAGGGCGAGAGCTTCCTCTACGAAGTGGCGCCGCCCGATCCGGGCACCTTCTTCATCCACCCCCATTGCAACGAATCCGGCCAGACCGGCCGTGGCCTGAGCGCCGTCCTCATCGTGGAGGGCGACGAGCGCCGCCGCCCGGACGCCGACCTGGTGGCCGCCTACAAGGATTGGCGGCTCGCCGAAGACGGCACGTGGCTTCCCTTCGAGACGCCGGAAGGCGCAAGCCGTGCGGGCACCTACGGCACCGTGCGGGCCGTCAACGGCGTTGCGCCCACGACCCATAGGGTTCCGGCTGGTGGCGACATCCGCCTGCGCATCCTCAACCTCGACGCGACCCGGGTGATCGAGCCCGGCATCGAGGGGGCGGAGGCGGCCGTGATCGCCATCGACGGCAACGCCGTGACGCCCTTCCCGCTCGACACCTGGCGCATGGGCCCGGCCATGCGGATCGACGTGCTGGTCCGTGCCCCGGCGCCCGGCGAAAGCTTCCGCCTCATCGACTATTTCTCGGCCGAGCCGTGGACGCTCGCCACCTATGAGACGGCGAAGGGCGAGGCCCGGCCGAAGCGCGCCTTCGATCCGGCGATTCTCTACGCGCCCGATCTGCCACGGGCGGACCTCAGGAATGCGCAGCGCCTGAACTATACCTTCAGCGCCGCCTCCGGAGCGGTCACCGAGGCAGCCGCGATGCTCACGCCCGACGATCCCCTCGCCAAGATCCTGCTCGATGGCCTGTGCGTGCGCGACACATCCTTCTGGGCCATCAACAAGGCCTCCTGGGCGTCCGGGTCGCAGCCGCAGATGCCGCCGCCGCTCGGCCTGTTCGAGACCGGCCGGTCCTATGTGCTGGAATTGATGAACGCGACCCCGCACCATCACCCGATCCATCTGCACGGCCACACCTTCGAGGTGCTGAGCGCATCGCGCCTGAAGCGCCCACGCCATTTCGCCGACACGGTGCTGCTCCAGCCCAAGGAGCGCATCGAGATCGCCTTCGTGGCCGCGCCGGGGAACTGGATGTTCCACTGCCACGTGCTGGAGCACATGGAATACGGCATGATGGGCTATCTGCGGGTCGCATGACGATGAAACGGCGCGGCGCGACATGGGCGGCCTGTGCCCTCTTCCTGGTGACGCCGCTCTCCGCCGATGCCCTGGACGAGGCGATCGGGCGTGCCCTGTTCCGCCGGGCCTGGGTGCCGGCGCCCTCCTCGACCCAGGCGAATGACGGCCTGGGTCCCCTCTTCAACGCCCGCTCCTGCACGGCCTGCCACGGCAACCTGGACCGGATGCCGGTGCAGACGGATGATGGGAACGCCGTGACGGACGAGCATCTCGTCCTGCGCTTCAGCGATTCCGAGGGCCGGCCGGATCCAACCTATGGCCGCCAGATGCAGACCTCCGCAGTGGCGGGCGTCGCGCCCGAGGGGCGGGTCGTGCAGTCGGAGCATGGCTATAGCGCCGCCGGTCTCGCCTACGGCAAACTCGGGCCGGGTATCCGCACCGGCGCACTCCTGGCGCCGTCCCTGCGCGGCCTCGGCGCCCTGCAAACCGTTCCGGACGAAGCTCTTGCGGCGATTGCGGCCGAGAATGCCCGCCGTGACGATGGCGTGAGGGGCCGCGTCAACTGGGTCATGGACCGCGACGGACAACGCCGGGCCGGGCGGTTCGGCTGGAAGGCCTCCCTACCGAGCCTCGAGGCACAGGTGGAGAGCGCCTTCGCGCTGGACCTCGGCCTCTCGACGGAAGGCCGGCCGCGCCCCGAGGGGGATTGCACCGCCGCACAGGAAGCCTGCCTGGCGGCCCCCATGGGGAACCGGAACGCGCCGTTCGAGATCCCGCCTGAGATCGTATCCCGCATCACCGCCTATCTCGCGTCGATCAAGGCTCCCCCGCTGCCCGAACCTGACCGACACGGCCTCGCGGCCTTCGAGCGCGCGGGCTGTTCCGCCTGCCATCGCCCGAGCCTGCCCGGCAGTGCCGGGCCGGTCCAGGCCTTCACGGACCTTCTCGTCCACGACCTGGGACCCGACCTCGACGGTGGCGCGACGGAACCCGGCGTCGCCCCGACCGAATGGCGCACGGCGCCGCTGCGGGGCCTGTCTCAAACCCTTGCGAACGAGGCAGGCCTCCTGCATGACGGTCGTGCCCGGACGCTCGAGGAGGCCATCGCCCTGCACGGTGGGGAGGCCGCCCTCTCCCGGACACGTTTCGCGTCTTTACCGGAGGCGGAGAAACGTCGTCTCGTCGCTTTCCTGAACTCCCTGTGAGACGCCTCATGCGCGCGCCCCTCCTCGCCTCCCTGCTCTGCCTCTTCCTCACGGCTCCGGCCCTCGCGCAGAATGGCGCAGGGCAGCGCGAAACGGTCCTGCGCGCAGCGCGCGAGTTCATCATCCCCCGCTACGAGGCCCTGGCCAAGGCGACGAAGGACGAGCAGGAGGCCTGGTCCCGGTTCTGCGCCGCGCCGCGCAAGGAGGATCTGGCGCCGCTCCGGGAGCACTACCGGAAGGCCGCCGATGCCTGGTCGGGGATCGAGTTCGTCCTCTACGGGCCGATCAGCACGGATTTCCGCTACGAGCGCATGGCCCATTGGCCCGAGCGCAAGAATGCCATCGGCCGCGGGCTTTCGAACCTGCTCGCACACAAAGGCGCCGACGACCTTTCCCCGGAGCGGTTCGCGCAGACGAGCGCCGCCGTCCAGGGGCTGTCGGCCCTGGAGCGGCTCCTCTTCGAACAGGATGCCGCCACCGCTTTCATGGATGGAACGGAGGTGGCGGCGCGCCGCTGCGGCGTCGCCACGGCCATTGCCGAGAACCTTGCCGGCACAAGCGCGAAGGTGCTCGACGAATGGCGTCGGCCGGACGGAACCCTCTCGGCGCTCCAGACGGGAGACGACGCCAGGATCGAGGATGCGGCGACCCGGATCGCCACGGATTACATCGCGCTCTTCGAGATCATCGAGGAGCAGAAGCTCGGCGCCGTGATGGGCGACGGGACCGACGCCGTGAAGCCAACCCTCGCGGAAGGGTGGCGCAGCGGGCGCTCGGCCCATGCCATTGCGGTCAATCTCGAGGCTGCCGACGCGCTGGGGCGCATCCTGGTCGATCCCGCGACGGATCCGGGCGTTTCCCTGACCTATGCGCTGCGCACCGCACGGAGCATGGCCGAGAGCACTCCGGCGAATATCGGCGAGGCCGCCGCCGACCCGAAGACGCGGCCCAACCTCGTCCTCCTGCGCGATGCCGTCCATTCCTTACGCGAGACCGCGCAATCCACCGTGCCCGAAGCTCTCGGCATCACTTTGGGATTCAACAGCCGTGACGGCGATTGACAGACGCAGCTTCCTCGGGGCGCTCGGCGCCGCCGTGGCGGGCACCTTCTATCCGGGCCAGGGCTTTACGGCGGAAGGTCGGCCACTCTTCGTATCTGCCTGCTTTGCAGAGGACGGCAAGAACGCCGCCGTGGCGGTGTTCTCCCTCGACGGCGAGATGCTGTTCAACACGCGGCTTCCCGAGCGCGGGCACGACATCGCCATCCGGCCCGGCGCCGCGGATCTCGTCGTCTTCGCGCGGCGACCAGGGAACTGGGCGGCCATCATCGACCGCGTGACCGGCACCGTGCGCCGGGTCGTCACCTCGCCCGAGGGGCGTCACTTCTACGGGCATGGGGTCTTCTCGGCCGATGGCGGGCTGCTCTATGCCACCGAGAACAGCGTCGCGACCGGCGAAGGCCTGCTCGGCATCTACGACGCGGCGGGCGATTACCGGCGGGTGGGCGAGATGCCGAGCTTCGGCATCGGCCCGCACGACCTCGCCTATCTGCCGGGCCACCGGCACATCGTGGTCGCCAATGGCGGCATCCGGACCAACCCGGAGACCGGGCGGGAGATCCTCAACAAGGACCGCATGGAGCCGAGCCTCGCGATCGTCGATCCGGCGGGTGGGAGCGTACTTCTGAAGGTCGATCTCGGCCCGGACCTGCGCGGCCTGAGCATCCGCCACCTCGCCGTTTCGCCGCGGGGCGAAACCGTGTTCGGCTGCCAGTTCGAAGGCGACGAAACGGGAATGCCCGCCCTCGTCGGAACCCTGACCCCGGACGGGCGGACACGCTTCCTGGAGATGCCGGAGGACGCCCTCGATTCCATGCGCAACTACGTGGGCTCGGTGGCGCTCGACGCCTCCGGCCGGATCGCTGTCGCGACCAGTCCCATCGGCAACATGATGGCCTTCTGGGACCTGGAATCGGGCCGCTTCCTCGGCCGCCGGCGCATGTCGGACGTGTGCGGGGTCGCACCCACGCCGAGCGAGGGGATTTTCCTGGCGACCTCCGGTAATGCCGGCGTGCGCCTCGCTCCCGTCGGGCAGAACGATCTCAAGCCCCTCGGCGGAACCGAACTCGGGCGTTGGGTCTGGGACAACCACGTCCGCCGGGTCTGATCGGGGTGTCCTTCCGGTAACCCACAGGATTAAGCCCGCATTCGTCATGAGCCGTTGCGCCGGCGAGAACGTTGGACAAGCATACGCCCAGTCACTCGAAATCCCCCTTGAGATGTCCGGGCCGTGATCCACATCGGCCGGAGCAGGAGATTGCAATGGAAAAGCGTCGCTTGGGTCGCTCCAACCTCATGGTTTCGCCCCTCTGCCTCGGCGGCAACGTCTTCGGATGGACGGCGGATGAACCGACATCGTTCAAGGTCCTCGATGCCTTCATGGAAGCCGGGTGCAACTTCATCGACACGGCGGACGTCTATTCCCGCTGGGTTCCAGGCCATGAAGGTGGCGAGTCGGAGGCCATCATCGGTAAATGGATGAAGGCCCGCGGCAATCGCGACCAGGTGATCATTGCAACGAAGGTCGGCTCCGAGATGGGTCCCGACAAGAAGGGCCTGTCGCGCGCCCGGATCATGGAGGCCGTGGACGAATCCCTGCGGCGGCTCCAGACAACCTATATCGATCTCTATCAGTCACACCGGGACGACCTTGAGACGCCGCAGGAGGAAACCCTGAGCGCCTACGGTGACTTGATCGCAAGCGGCAAGGTGCGCGTCATCGGCGCATCGAACTTCACGGCCGAGCGCCTCAAGGAGGCGCTTGCGATCAGCGCCCGGATGGGCCTTCCCCGCTACGAGAGCCTGCAGCCCCTCTACAACCTGTCCGACCGCGCTGCGTTCGAGCGCGACCTGGAGCCCGTGTGCCGCGAGAACGAAGTCGGCGTCATTCCCTATTACGCGCTCGCGGCCGGCTTCCTGACAGGCAAGTACCGCTCTGAGAAGGATTTCGGCAAAAGCGTCCGTGGCGCGAACATGGCGAAGTATCTCACCGACCGCGGGCGGCGCATCCTGACGGCCCTCGACGAAGTGGCCCTCCACCATGGCGCGAGTCCGGCCCAGGTTGCGGTGGCTTGGCTCATGGCTCAGCCCAGCATCACGGCGCCGATTGCGAGCGCCTCCCGTCCCGAGCAGCTCGACGACCTGATCGCCGCGACACGCCTGCGTCTCGACAAAGCTGCGCTGGAGCACTTGGGCAAGGCAAGCGCCGAGGTAGCCTGACGCCCCGTTGCTGTGCGGAATCAGCTCTCTCATGGCTGGTGCCGCACGATGGACTGGCTCGTGACTGAAAATCGCAGCGGTGGGGCCCGGCAAGACCGCGGCATCCATGCGCTCGGCGATACACATCCCGGACGGCGCGCATGGGAGGAATGCCTTGCGCTGCCCGGAAGTCTCCTTATGTCAAGCTGGCACGTGTTTTCGCAAATTCCACAGCCCTGAGAGGCAAAATCCATGTCCGAGAACCAAGACCCGCTTTTCCAGCCGTTCAGCCTCGGCGACCTCACCCTGCCGAACCGCCTCGTCATGGCGCCCCTCACGCGCAACCGCGCTGCCGAAAGAGAGGTGCCCGGTCCGCTCGCGGCGACCTATTACGCCCAGCGCGCCGGCGCCGGTCTCCTGATCTCAGAGGGCTCGCAGATCTCGCGCGAAGGCCAGGGTTATCTGAGCACGCCCGGTATCTATTCGCCCGAGCAGGTCGCCGGCTGGCGGAAGGTGACAGATGCGGTCCACAAGGCCGGCGGGCGCATCTTCATCCAGCTCTGGCATGTGGGCCGGGTCTCTCACGTATCGCTCCAGGAGAACGGCGCGGCCCCGGTCGGCCCGTCGGCGCTTCGGGCCAACACCAAGACATTCCTGTCGAGCGGCTTTGCGGATGTCTCGGAGCCGCGGGCACTCGAACTCTCGGAAATCCCGCGCATCCTGCGCGACTACGAGGCGGCAGCACGCAACGCTAAGGAAGCGGGCTTCGATGGCGTGGAACTCCACGGCGCCAACGGTTACCTGCTCGACCAGTTCATGAAGGACGGATCGAACAAGCGTCACGATGCCTATGGCGGATCGATCGAGAACCGGGCACGCTTGACGGTCGAGGCGGTCGAAGCGGTCCTGAAGGTGTGGGACAAGAGCCGCGTCGGTATCCGGCTGTCGCCGGCACCCGTGAACGATGCGGCCGATTCCGACCCGCAGGCCCTGTTCTCCCATGTGGTCGAGCGCCTCGACGGTTTAGGGATCGGCTTCATCCACATGATCGAGGGCGCCACCCAGGGCGACCGCAACGCGGTGCAGGTGGATTATGCCGGCCTGCGCAAGTCATTCCGAGGCGCCTACATCGCCAATAACGGCTACGATCACGCCATGGCGAGCGAGGCCGTTGCCAGCGGCCGTGCCGATCTTGTGGCATTCGGCCGTCTCTACATCGCCAATCCGGACCTCGCCGAGCGCTTCCGCCTGAACGCGCCGCTCAATGCGCCGGACCGGGCGACGTTCTACGGCGGCGGAGCGGAGGGCTATACGGATTATCCGTCGCTTGGACAGGCCGCCTGAGGCCCGGCCTCACAGGATACCCGCGATAAGGCCACGGCTCAGGGCTTCTTCGGCCGAGAGATACCAGCTGGTCTCGGCGAGGCGGAAAATCTCCTCTTCGCCGACATCGCTGCCGGCGATGAGCTCGACGAAGCCCTCCCGTTCAAGGCGTACGCCGATCTCGAGCTGTGCGAGCATGTCCTTTGCGATCTGGATGCTCGTGGAGAGGGAGCCGGTGAAATGGATGTGCTTGTCCATGCGGCGACCATGGATCAGCAGGACCGTATCCCGGGTCAGGTAGCGGTTGGCGCGCGGGAATGCCGCCATGATCGTGACGCCCGAGGAATAGACTACGGTCTTACCGAGAAAGAAAAAGTCCTGCCCCGTGCGCTTGCGCGCAAGGCGAACCTCCAAGGCGATGCGGCGTCCCACATCCGCGTCACCCCCGAAGGTCATCAGCTCCACGACCACGGGCCGCCCCTCCGGGACCTTGTTCAGCTTGTCCTGGAAGTCGTGGAACATGGCATCGTCCACGGAGCCGTAGAGGCAGATATCCGGCTTTGCGAGATGCGGCCCATCGGGCATTTCGGCCCCCGAAACGAAGAAGCGGGGCTTCAAAGCCCCGCTTCGAAATTCGTTCCAAAGAGTGCGATCAGCGTTGCCGACGCTCCTCCTGTTTCTGACGGCCGCCGCCCTGACGCTGACGATCCGCGTTCTGCTGCTGACGCTGCTCTTCCTGGCGTTGGCGGTCCTGGCGTTGCTCGTCCTTGCGATCTGGCATGAGTGTTTCCTCGGTTGCATGGAGCCTGGCTCCATGAAGGAAACACCGTTGCGCTAGGATTGTTCGAGCGAAGCCGTAAATTCCCGTCTCGCAGGCGAAGAGCCAAAGCCCGTCAGCAGCCGTTGCAGATCCCGCGCCGCACCCGCTGGTCGATCTCCCGACTGCGTCGAGCCAGGGCATCTTCCCGCTCTGTGGGCGCAAGCGCGGACGGGTCCGTCGGGCGTCGTACGCTGGGGCCGCCAACACCCGGACCGGTCGAGCCGGTCGTGCCTGGTCCTGCATCAGTTCCGCCGGCCGCAGGTGCACCGCTGCTTCCTTGCGTCCCGGGAGGCGGGATGGGAGCCGTCGGCGTGACGGGCGAGGACCCAGGCGAGGCGGAACTCCCCGCTCCCGGGGAGGAACCCGAGGATGTGGAAGACCCTCCAGCCGCGCCGGACGCTCCTCCGGAGCTGCCGCTTTGCGCCATGGCCGTGCCGGCCAGAACAAGGCCCGCAAGGGCAGCCGTCAGGGGAAGGTATCGCATGGCCTCTCTCCCTTACCGTTCAGGGATCAACGTACCAACCCTGCCAAGGTTTCGATCCTAGGGCAGCCAAAGGCGCCCGGCGTCAGGCGCGGCTCCAGATATTCAGGGTGACGGGTCCCCGCGGGTCGAGGATCTGGCGTTCCCCCGGGACGAGCCCTGCTCCACCCAGAACAGCTTCGGCGCTCGCGCCGCGGTCGCAGGCTGAGAACAGGGCGACGCCGCCGGGGATCCGGACGCCTTCCGCCCGGGTCAGGTGAAAGGCCGTGTAGCCGATGGCAAGGAACAGGTCGAAGACCCTCCGGCCGCCCGGGACGGCGATGCGCCCGCCTGCGGGAAGAATGGTCCGAACGGCATCCTCCCAGGGCTTCGCCTCTGGGTTCCACCACCAGCCATCCGCGCGCCGCTCCAGCCCCGGTACCGAGGACGACACGACGATGCGCAACCGCCCACGTGGATTGGGGTGAGCCTCATGGCCCAGGCGCCCGAGCACGGTCGCGGCCGAACGGTCGAGCTCCGCCTGGAAATAGGCCCAGTCCGCCTCGCTGCGCAGGGCCTCAGGCATCCGCCCCTCCGCATCCGCGATGCGGTCGTCATCGGACACGATGGCATAGCCGTGGATCTCGATCATCGGGTCTCCTTCCTCCCGTGCACAACGGCCGCCTCCATGAGAATCGCGAGCACGACCGCGTTGAGCACATGCCACAGGAAATGCGTTCCCGTCGGCAATGTCGTGCAGAGGAACCGGTCGAGGGAGCGGAACGTCAGGGAGATGGCGAACACGGCAGCAGCCGTGAGCAGCGTCCTTCCGGCTTCCCGCTCCTTCCCGGCGAGACAGGCGAGCCCTACGCCCAGAAGAGCGGCCGCGGCCGGCACATAGCCGAGAGAGCCGTTGAGCGTCACCTGTGGGAAGACGCTGCGCCAGAGGGGCTCGAACCCGATGTTGAAGGCCATGAACGCGGCGGTCGCCAGAATGGCCGCGGTGGGCCTGAGCCGCAGGTAACGACCCATCGCCAGGAGGAAATAGCCGTAGATGAAGACCGCAATCGGCACCACGTCGGCCAGGAGCGCCCAACGCTCGGCGACGGTGTGGAAGAGAAAGCTCCCGATGCCGACCACCGCCGTCACGGCGATGAGCCAGAGAACGGCCACGTCCCGCCCGCCTGCCCTGCGCCATTGGACGAAGGCGTAGACCGCCGCCAGCAGAAAGGCGGCGTTCGTGACGGCGTTCAGGGGCTCGGACCAGAAGGACGGGTCAGTCCGTTCGCAGTAATTGTCGACCGGGGCGAACCAGGAGGCCGGCATGGAGAGCATCCGTGTTGATGGATTCCGGTTTTACCTTGCCAGCCTTGGGCGAACATCCGATGAAACGGCTTGGAAAGACGATGCGAGAGAGACGATGAGGATCGCCACCTGGAACGTCAATTCGATCAAGCAGAGACTGGACCACCTCGTCACTTTCGTAAAAAGCGCCGAGCCGGACGTCCTCTGCCTGCAGGAACTGAAATGCATGGACGAGGCGTTCCCGAGGAGCGACGTGGAGGCCCTGGGCTACAACGTCGTCACCCACGGGCAGAAGGCCTATAACGGCGTCGCGATCCTATCCAAGCGCCCGCTCGAGGACGTCCGCCGCGGCCTGCCGGGCGACGAGACGGACGAGCAGGCCCGCTATCTCGAAGGGGTCGTCTCGACCGAAAGCGGCGTGGTCCGGGTGGCTTCGATCTATCTGCCTAACGGCAATCCCGTCGACACGCCGAAATTCGATTATAAGCTCGCCTGGATGGACCGGCTCACGGCCCATGCGCAGCGCCTCCTCGCCCTGGAGGAGCCGTTGGTGCTCTGCGGGGACTACAACGTGATCCCTGAGCCGGAAGATGCGGCCGACCCGGCCGCCTGGCTCAATGACGCCCTCTACCGCCCGGAGAGCCGGGCCAAGTTCCGCACCCTCCTGAATCTCGGGTTCGGCGATGCGGTGCGGACCTGCAACGACCAGCCTGGCCTCTATTCTTTCTGGGATTACCAGGCCGGCGCCTTCCAGCGGAACAACGGTATCCGGATCGACCACCTGCTCCTCTCGCCGCAGGCGCAGGACCGGCTCCGAACGGCCTCCATCCGCCGGGAGGTCCGCGGCTGGGACAAGCCGTCGGACCACGTCCCGGTCATGGTAGATCTGGATATCGACTGAGGTGCAGGAATGCCCGCGAGCGGGCGTGAACGCCGAATTCCGTTTAGATCCAGAACGTTAGTGGCGTGACTGGATGTATTGCTCGAGCAACGCGAGGGCGAGCTTGCGGTCGCTCTCGCCCGCATTCGAGAAGGCATCGTCGTAGAGCTTCGCGATCCACTGGTCCTTGGCGGGATCGATCGCCTCACGGGCGAGCGTCAGCCACATGAGACCCCTGGCCCGCTGCCGCGGCACGCCCTGCCCGGTGATGAGCAGATGGCCGAGGACCGCCTGGGATGGGTGGTGGCCCTTTTCAGCCGCGAGGTTCAGCCAGCGCGCGGCCAGCCGCACGTCCTTCTCGACTCCCGTGCCCTCCATGTAGAGCCGGGCCAGGTTGTACTGGGCATTCGAGTCGCTGAAATAGGATGCGGCGTAGTTGAACATCTCCACGGCCCGCGTCGGATTTGCGGCCACGTAGGACCCCTTGATTCCGTCGAGGAAATAGGTGCCCAAAGCCACGAAGGCGCTTGAGATCACCGGAGCGTTCGGGGAATCCGGGCTCTCGTCGGCATTCTGGTCCGCGAGCTTGGAGAAATATTCGAAGGCCTTCAGGTCGTCGTGCTGCACGCCGTCCCCATCGGCATACATGCGACCGAGCTTCCAGAGGGCGAGCGTGTGCCCCTGGCCGGCTGCATATTCCAGCGCCTGCACGGCGCCGAGCTTGTCCCCGGCATTGTAGTCGCGCATCCCGGTGCGCAAGGCTTCGCGCACCGAGCCGTATTTCGTCGCCGGCATCAATGGCTGCGGACGCGGCGCTGCATCGAGCGCTAGGGCTGCGCCAGGGCAGAAGACGGCCGCCCCCAAAACGACGGCAATGAGTCTAGACGTCCGCATAGGTTTCTTTTTCTGCGGCGCCGCCCGGATGGGTCACAGCCCCATCCCGCGCAGGCCCCACGGTTTGCGCATATTTCCAAAGGTAGCCGGAGGCGGAACTCGTCTCGCGCGGGCGCCAGGCGGCGCGGCGACGGGCCAGTTCCTCCTCGGAAAGTTCGACATCGATGGTGCCCCGGACCGCATCGATCGCGATGATGTCCCCATCCTCGAGGAGGCCGATGGGTCCGCCCACGGCAGCTTCCGGCCCCACATGGCCGATGCAGAAGCCGCGGGTCGCTCCCGAGAAGCGGCCGTCGGTGATCAGGGCCACCCGGTCTCCCATCCCCTGCCCGTACAAGGCTGCCGTGGTCGAGAGCATCTCGCGCATACCGGGACCGCCGCGCGGCCCCTCGTAGCGGATCACGAGGACCTCGCCCTCCCGATAGCGCCGGTCGGACACCGCCTGGAAACAGGCTTCCTCGCCGTCGAAGACCCGTGCGGGCCCGCGGAAGGTCTGCTTGTGTCCGGGGATCCCGGCCACCTTCACGATGGCGCCTTCGGGTGCGAGGTTGCCCTTGAGGCCGACGACACCGCCCGTCGGGGTGATCGGCTGGTCGGCGGGCCGGACCACGTCCTGGTCGGGGTTCCATTTCACGGAGGCGAGGTTCTCGGCCATGGTGCGGCCCGTAACCGTCAGGGTGTCGCCGTGCAGGAAGCCGTTATCCAGCAGGGTCTTCATGAGGAGCGGCACACCGCCGGCCTCGAACATGTCCTTTGCGACGTAGCGGCCGCCGGGCTTGAGATCCGCGATATAGGGGGTGCGCCGGAAGATCTCGGCCACGTCGAAGAGATCGAACTTGATGCCGGCCTCGTGAGCGATGGCCGGAAGATGCAGGGCCGCGTTCGTCGATCCGCCGGAGGCGGCCACGACGGTCGCGGCGTTCTCCAGCGCCTTGCGGGTGACGATGTCGCGCGGGCGGATGTTCCGGGCGATGAGCTCCATCACCATCTCGCCCGCCATGGCGCAGAACCGGTCGCGAATTTCATAAGGCGCCGGGGCACCGGCCGAATAAGGCAGCGCCAGGCCGATGGCCTCGGACACGGTCGCCATGGTGTTGGCCGTGAACTGCGCGCCGCAGGCCCCGGCGGACGGACAGGCGACCTGCTCCAGCTCCGTCAGGTCCTCGTCGGACATCTCGCCGACCGAATACTTGCCCACCGCCTCGAAGAGATCCTGCACCGTAACCTGGCGGCCACGGAATGAGCCCGGCAGGATCGAGCCGCCATAAATGAAGATCGACGGCACGTTGAGGCGCACCATGGCCATCATCATGCCCGGAAGGGACTTGTCGCACCCGGCCATGCCCACAAGCGCATCGTAGGAGTGGCCGCGCATGGTCAGCTCGACCGAGTCGGCGATGACCTCACGGGACGGCAGCGACGCCTTCATGCCCTGGTGGCCCATGGCGATGCCATCGGTCACCGTGATGGTGCAGAACTCCCGCGGCGTGCCGGACGCGGAGGCGACGCCCTTCTTCACGGCCTGGGCCTGGCGCATGAGGGAGATGTTGCAGGGGGCGGCCTCGTTCCAGCAGGTCGCGACGCCGACGAGCGGCTGGTCGATCTGCTCCTTCGTCAGGCCCATGGCGTAGAGGTAGGAGCGATGCGGAGCGCGAGCCGGCCCTTCCGTCACATGACGGCTGGGCAATCGCGACTTGTCGATCCGGCGCGCATCCATTGCGTGTGCTCTTTCCAGTCCGGCCCTTCACCCTAGTTACGTTCGGTTACGGAACTTAGGATGATCTGCCACGTGCCGCGCCTTGGACGCAACGACTCCCGAAAGCAAAAGCCAAGAAGGCTTAATGCTCTGCTGCTCGCGGTCGCTTTGTCGTAAAGCCTTGGGTTAGAAGCAGTTTAGCCTGGGTCCTGAGGTGAGCTTCGTTTATGGCGGCATCTTGGCGGAGCTTGGGCCAAGATGGGCAGGAACAGGAAGCTTTATGGGTGTTGCGGCCCGGCAACATTTTTCAGGCCACTTCCGTCTTCTTTTCGGCTCTTCGGAGCTGGCTGCGCAAGACTTGTGGAGACTTGCGCAGGACAAGATCAAACCATGGGCAGGCCCGCCGGCGGCGAGCGAATCGCTACATCCGGAAGACGCCGAACCGCGTCTCGGGGATCGGAGCGTTCAGGGCGGCCGAGAATGCAAGCGCCAGGGCGCGACGCGTCTCGGAGGGTAGGATGATGCCATCGTCCCACAGGCGCGCGGTGGCGTAGTAGGGACTCCCCTCCTCCTCGTATCGGCGGCGGATCGGGTCCTTGAAGGCTTCCTCCTCGCCGGCGCTCCAGGCCTTGCCCTCGGCCTCGATATTGTCGCGCCGCACGGTCGCCAGGACACTTGCGGCCTGCTCGCCGCCCATCACGGAGATACGGGAATTCGGCCAGGTGAACAGGAAGCGCGGTGAATAGGCCCGCCCGCACATGCCGTAATTGCCCGCGCCGAAGGAGCCGCCGACCAGGAGGGTGATCTTCGGCACCTGCGCGCAGGCGACCGCGGTCACGAGCTTGGCCCCGTCCTTGGCGATGCCGCCCGCCTCGTACTGGCGGCCGACCATGAAGCCCGAGATATTCTGGAGGAAGAGGAGCGGAATGCGCCGCTGGCAGCACAGCTCGATGAAGTGGGCGCCCTTGAGGGCGCTCTCCGAGAACAGGATGCCGTTATTGGCAATGATGCCGATGGGCATGCCCCAGAGGCGGGCGAAGCCGGTCACCAGGGTCGTGCCGTAGAGACGCTTGAACTCGTCGAACTCCGAGCCGTCCACCAGCCGGGCGATGACCTCGCGGATGTCGTATTGCTTCTTGAGGTCCGTCGGCACGATGGCGTCCAGATCCTCGATGGAATAGCGCGGCTCGACCGGCTCGGTGAGATCGATATCGACGCTCTTTCGCACATTCAGCGTACCCACGATCCGGCGGACGATCGCGAGAGCATGGACATCGTCGGTGGCGTAATGGTCCGCCACGCCGGACTGGCGGGCATGGACATCCGCGCCACCCAGGTCCTCGGCCGAGACCACCTCGCCGGTGGCGGCTTTCACAAGTGGCGGACCGCCGAGGAAGATGGTGCCCTGGCGCCGCACGATCACGGTCTCGTCCGACATGGCCGGCACATAGGCACCGCCCGCTGTGCACGAGCCCATGACGCAGGCGATCTGCGGGATGCCGAGGGACGAGAGCGTCGCCTGATTATAGAAGATGCGCCCGAAATGCTCCCTGTCCGGGAAGACCTCGGTCTGGTGAGGCAGGTTCGCGCCGCCCGAGTCGACGAGATAGATGCAGGGCAGCCGGTTCTCGCGGGCGACCTCCTGGGCGCGGAGGTGCTTCTTCACGGTCATCGGGTAATAGGTGCCGCCCTTGATGGTCGAGTCGTTGCAGACGATCATCACCTCGCGCCCGGCCACGCGCCCGATGCCCGTGATGATCCCGGCCCCATGGATCGCGTCGTCATACATGCCGTGGGCCGCAAGCCCGCCGAGCTCCAGGAACGGCGCGCCGGGATCGAGGAGGCGCGTCACCCGCTCCCGCGGCAGGAGCTTGCCCCGAGCCAGATGCCTCTCCCGCGCCTTGGCCGGGCCGCCCTCGGCGACCGCGGCCCGCCTGCCCGCGAGCTCACGCGACAGCCCCGCCCAGGCCTCCCGGTTCGCACGGGCGGCATCGGAGGTCAGATCGGCAGATGTGGGGATGACAGGCACGTCGTCGGATCCTTGCGAAAATGCCGATGACGCGCGGCCTCCGGCCCTGCGGAAGCCGAGCGGCTCGGACGGCCGTTCTCCTGCCCGATATTAGCCCTTCGCGCGGATGACAACCGTCTCGCGTGCGGGCCCGGGGCCGCAGCGATAGGCAATGCCGCGGACAAGGAGCCAGTCGGCCAAGCGCTGCTGGAGATAAAGATGGGTCCCGCCCAGGGCCACGGTCGCCTCCAGCATGGATTGGGTGGCGGAGCCGAAGCCGGGCGTCGTCGGAACCGTGGGGCTGACCTCGGCCAGCCGGGTGCAGAACCGGACGTCGGCGGGCGAATCGACGATGTGGATGGCCTCCGTCGGGGTCGGGGTATAGGCGCATGCCGAAGCGGCCAGGGCGACGAGGGAAGCGAGAAGCGCGCGATGCATGGATTATCCGCCGATGATCAACCGTTCGGACAAGCTTAGAGCATGAAGCCCGCTTGGGGAGGACTCCCGGCGCCTGAGCGGTGGAAAACCCGACCCTAGTTGCCGGAAAGCAACGGCGCTTCGGCGCGCTCGGTGGGGCCGAAGATCTCCTCGAAAGTCCCGCGCAGGACCGCATCGACCTCCGGCATGGTGACCGGAATGCCCAGATCCACGAGGCTCGTGACCCCATGCTGGCGGACGCCGCAGGGCACGATCCCGGAGAAATGGGACAGGTCGGGCTCCACGTTGAGGCTGATGCCGTGAAAGCTCACCCAGCGCCGGACCCGGATGCCGATGGCCGCGACCTTGTCCTCGACGGAAGCGCCCTTCTCGGGCCTGCGCACCCAGACGCCGACCCGGTCCTCCCGCCGCTCTCCCCGGATGTTGAATTCGGCGAGGGTCGCGATCAGCCAGGCTTCGAGGGCGGCCACGTAGCGCCTCAGATCTGGTTGGCGCCGCTTGAGATCGAGCATCACATAGGCGACCCGCTGGCCGGGACCGTGATAGGTGTACTGCCCGCCCCGCCCGCTCTGGAAGACAGGAAACCGGTCGGGCTCCACCAGATCCTCCGTCCGGGCGGAGGTGCCGGCTGTGTAGAGCGGCGGATGCTCCACGAGCCAGACCAGCTCGGGCGCCCTCCCGTCCGCAATGGCGGCCGCTCTCGCCTCCATGAAGGCCACGGCCTCGTCATAGCCTGTGAGCCCCTCGGCAATCGCCCATTCGACAGGCGCGGAGCCGGCTGCGGGCAGGAAGGAATCGACGAGATGATCGCGAAGGCTCGACACGGTTTAATTCCTCGGCCGGGTGGAAGACCGGCGCCGTTGTGGTCCCGGAACAGATATGGGGTCAACCATGACTTTCCGAGTGGACGAACCCGAACGGGGCCGCTATAGGAGCCCGGCCCGACCGGTGAAACTCACCCTGCGGAAAGCCGAACTTCGGCACCGTCGAGAAGTCTTCACCGGATGGGCTTGCGGTGGCGCAATCGATCTTGTATAGCCACCGCCGCGTCAGGGGAAACACCCCTGGCTTCGAAGGTTTCGCGGTCGTGGCGGAATTGGTAGACGCACTACCTTGAGGTGGTAGCGGGGAGACCCGTGGAGGTTCGAGTCCTCTCGACCGCACCAAACCTTCGAGCGCTCTCGAGGCGCAACAAAAAAGGCCCCTAACGGGGCCTTTTTTGTTGCCTGGGCGCGGTTGTCATCGGGCCGTGAAGCCGCTTCACTCGTCTTTGCAACCGCTTTGTCCGAATCCTTCATGCGCCGGCTCAGCTTCGAGAAATGGCTGAACCGGCTTTGGGGAAACGCTGCCAACCAACTCGTTCCTCCGGTCTTCCGGCGATTGTGTCCATGCGGACGCGCGCCTAAAAGGCCGTCGGACCTCTTCAGGGGAAAGGCTCATGCAGGACGTCGACCACCGGACGCCGCCTCCCTCGCCTCCTGGCGTGGCAATGGATCCCTTGAGCTTCCGGGACGAGAACGGCGAGGTCGATTCCGCCTTCCTGGAGGCCGTGAGCCTGGCCATCCGGACCTCCGACAAGGAGCGCCTGCAGCATCTGGTCGACGATTTCCACGAATCCGACCTGGGCGATCTCATCGAGGCCCTGGAGCCGGAGGACCGCCCTCGCCTCATCGAACTCCTGGGCTCGGCCTTCGACTTCACGGCCCTAACGGAAGTGGACGACGCCGTCCGCGAGGAGATTCTCGAGGAACTCGAGACCGCCACGGTGGCCGAAGGCGTCCGCGACCTCGATTCGGACGACGCGGTCACGATTCTCGAAAGCCTCGACGATGACGAGAAGGCGGAGGTGCTCGGCCAGCTCCCCGCCATCGAGCGCGTGGCCATCCAGCGCTCGCTCGATTATCCGGAAGACAGCGCCGGCCGGCGCATGCAGACGGAGTTCATCGCCGTCCCGCCCTTCTGGACCGTAGGGCAGACCATCGACTTCATGCGTGAGACGGCCGATTTGCCGGACACCTTCTACGAGATCTTCGTCATCGATCCGGCCGGCCATCTCCTTGGAGCCGTGCCCCTCGACCGGCTTTTGCGCAGCAAGCGGCCGACCACGATCCAGGGGATCATGACGGACGAGCCCGACCGGGTGGAGGCCACCGCGCACCAGGAGGAGGTGGCGCGCCTGTTCGAGCGCTACAACCTCGTCTCCGCCGCCGTGGTGGACGAGAGCAACCGGCTCGTCGGCGTCATGATGGTGGACGACATCGTCGACGTCCTGGAGGAGGAAGCCGACGCGGACATCAAGGCGCTCGGCGGCGTGAAGTCCGACGAAGAGCTCTCGGACAACATCTTCTACACCCAGCGCAGCCGCTTTCCCTGGCTCTTCGCCAATATGTGCACGGCCCTGGTGGCCGCCAACGTGATCAACCTGTTCGAGGAATCCCTGGAGCGGATGGTGGCCCTGGCGATCCTCATGCCCATCGTCGCCTCCATGGGCGGGAATGCCGGGACCCAGACCATGACGGTTGCGGTGCGCGCCCTCGCGACCCGCGAACTGGGACGCGCGAATGCCTGGCGCATCATCCGCCGCGAGGCGATGGTGGGCGTCCTCAACGGGGTCGCCTTCGCGATCATCATGGGCATCATTGCGGCCATCTGGTTTCAGACGGCCCAGATCGGGCTGGTGATCGGGCTCGCCATGATGTGCGTCCTGCTTTTCGCGGCCCTCGGCGGGATCTTCGTGCCCTTGACCCTTAACCGGTTTGGGGTCGACCCGGCGGTCTCGTCCGGCCCCTTCGTGACGAGCATCACGGATATCGTGGGTTTCTTCTCCTTCTTGGGAATAGCCACGCTGTGGTTTCGCCTGTAAAACTCGTTTCGGATCCGTTTTCGCAATGATCTGTTAAGGTCATTGGGTCATCGGTGATGTGATAGGTAAAGCGTACTGACTGTGAAGCCGATGCCCCGCCGTCGCACCACCCGCCGTTCGAAGAAAGCCATCCCCCTTTCCCGTGTCGCCCGGGTGCTCCGGTTTGCGGCCGCGACAGCGCTCGCCTTTGGCGTAGCCTCCTGCGCGATCGCCCCGTCGAGCCGCTATCCGGCCAAGAGCGATGCCAAGCCCCATGCGGGCGTGGCCTCCGCCCACCGGCTGCCGGTCCATGGGGTGGACATCTCGAAATGGCAGGGCAAGGTCGATTGGGCGGCCCTGCGCCAGGCCGGGACCAAGTTCGCCTTCATCAAGGCGACCGAGGGCGGCGACCATGTGGACAACCGCTTCCTGGAAAACTGGTGGGGCGCCAAGAACGCCGGCGTTCCGCGCGGGGCCTATCACTTCGTCTATTGGTGCCGGCCCGCTCATGAGCAGGCGGCCTGGTTCAAGAAGAACGTTCCGCAGGATCCAGATGCGCTTCCGCCCGTCCTCGACGTGGAATGGAACGGCGAATCGGTGAACTGCCCCAAGAAGGTGCCGCGCGAGCAGGCCCTTGCCATGATCGACGTCCTCCTCAAGGAAATGCAGGCCCATACGGGCAAGCGGCCGATCATCTATACGGACATCACGTTCCATAAGGAGATCCTCGAGGGCGAGTTCCACGACTATCCCTTCTGGATCCGCAGCGTCGCGGCCGAGCCGCACGAGCGCTACAGCAACCGCCGCTGGACCTTCTGGCAGTTCACGACCACCGGCCGCGTGCCCGGTGTGACGGGCGACGTGGACCGCAACACGTTCTACGGCACCGAGAACCAGTGGCGCATGTTCGTCCAGAGTTCCTGCGACCCGCGCGATCACAGCCAGCTCAAGGCAACCGGCGTCTGCCGCGATCTCGACCCGGTTCAAACGGCGAGCATCGACGAGTAGGCGCTCCTTGCCCAGCCGGCGTTGAAAGTCGAACCATCTCGGCCGGACTGACCGTCGCTTTTGCACGGAGAGCGTACTGCGTCACCGCGTTGCAGGTCAGGCACTGGGAGCATTAGCCCGACAGTTGCCGCAGGGTAACATATTAGAAAAAAGTCTTCTCCCTCAGCTTATCGGAAGTAGGAGACAAGGCATTTTGTCTTCATATTCCCACGGCCCGGGAGAGCATCGCTGATTTGCTCCCCGACGCAGTTAGGGAATGGCACGACATTGCTGTCAAAGCATGTCCGCATAGGTCTTTAGGGCCTCTCATATACGGCTGTCCCCTTCACGGTTCCCGGCGAGCAGCCGAAGAGCCGAACTTATGAACAGAGGCCGGGGGCGCTAGATGGTGAGAGCAAAGAGAGAGTCGTCTGCCGGGTCTTTGGGGCACGGACTGGCGGCAGCCTTGGCATTGCTCGAAACGGGTGGTGGCCCGGCACGGGCAGGCAGAAGCCGCTCTCGCCGAAATATGCGCCGGCCCGCCCTTCTGTTATCCGCGTCGACCTTGGCTCTTCTGTCGATGCCTATAGGCGCAAATGCCCAGACCAACTACGTCATAAATGGCCCACTCTTGGGAGGAAACGGCGAGGACGGCTCATATGGGAACGGCGGCCAGGGCGGCAATGACGGCAACTCCTTAGGAGGGGGCGGAGGCCGAGGTGGCAACGGTGGCAATGGCGGCTTCGGTGCCATGTTGGCTCCTGGCGGCAATGGGACCGACGGTACCGGTGGCGGCCGCGGCGGCAGTCAACCCGCCGATGGAGGAACCGCTACGGGCGGCGCCAATGGTGGCGGCGGGGGCGGAGGCTTTGCCAACCTCAGCGGTCAACAGGGCGGCGGCGGGGGCGGAGGCGGCGGAAGCGGCATCGGCCTTTCTGGATGGGTAACAATCTATAACTATAACACCATCACGGGCGGCAATGGCGGCAACGGTTTTCAGTTCAATGGCGTTTACGGAGCTGGCGGCGGCGGCGGCAACGGCATCACGCTGAATGCGGCGCATTCGTCGGAAATCTTCAACGATGCCAGCGCCACGATAGCCGGGGGTAACGGCGGCTTGGGAAGTACCACACCAGGTGCGGGCGGCGGTGGCGGCGACGGCATCTCGGTCGCCGGAATCGGCGTCAGGATCTCAAATTACGGCGGCGTCTCCGGTGGGTTCGGTGGCTTCGCTGCAGGTCCGGACGGAAATGGCATCACGCTCCTCGGAGATTATGGTCTCATCCTCAACGCCGGGACCATCGAAGGGGCAACCGGCATCGCCGTGGTCGGCAACCGCAATACGATCACTAATCTCGGCTCGCTCACGGGCCGAGGTTTGATGGGCGTGAGTTTGAACGGACAGAACAACCGGCTCGAACTTTATGGCGGCAGCACGATTACGGGCCAAGTGACGGCGACCGGAACCGGGAATGTCTTGGCATTTGGAGGCCCCACCAACGCGAGTTTCAATACTGCCCTGCTGGGAAGCGGCGGCCAGTACGTGGGATTTGATTTTTTCGAGAAGACCGGTACCGGCACGCTGACCCTCTTCGGGAATAACACCTATTCTGGCGTGACGACGGTCAACCAAGGGACGCTCCGGGCCGGGTCAGCCGGGTCGATGTCTGCCGCAAGTGCCATGACGGTGGCTGCCGGCGCTGTGGTCGACCTCGCCGGCTTCGACCAGGAGATCGGCTCCCTTGTGGGTGCAGGCAATATCCTGCTCGGCACGGGCACGCTGACCACCAGCCGTAACGGCTCCAGCACGACATTTTCCGGCAACATTTCCGGCACCGGCGGCCTGATCAAGCAGGGCACCGGCACCCTGACCCTGACCGGCGCAAGTACTTTTTCCGGCGGCACGGCCTTATCGGCCGGCACTCTGGCGGTGGGCCACAGTGCCGCGCTCGGGACTGGCGCCCTGAACATGGCCTCCGGGACGACGCTGCAAGCGACGGCGGCTGGGCTGACCCCTGCCAACCCGATCACTCTGGCCAGCGGCATAGGCACCATCAACGATCAGGGCAACCTGATGACGCTGTCCGGCACTATTTCCGGCAACGGCGGCCTGACCAAGCGGGGACCCGGCACCCTGACCCTGACCGGCGTCAACACCTATCTCGGCGGCACGACCGTGAGTGGCGGCTCGTTGGCCGCCAACGGCACAGGTACACTGGGCTCCGGTCCAGTCAACGTCAATGGCGGCTTCCTTCAGCTCCGGAACGGCTTCGATGCCAGCGGCATGGTCTTCTCGACCGCCAATGGCTACACGTACTTCCTCGGAACCAGCAACGCGGGAACCGCCACGCTCACCGCAAATGCCGGCGGCGTGACGTCGTTTCAGGAGGGCAGCAACGCCGGCAACAGCGTCGTGACCACCAATGCCGGTGGTCTCACCGAGTTCTTTGGGTGGAGCACCGGAGGCAATGCGCGGCTGATCAACAATGCCGGAGGCGTTGTCGACTTCTCTGGCAGCTTCGGCCCAGCCTTCGACCGAAAGCTGACGGCGGGCTCAATCGAAGGCAATGGCACCTTCCGCCTCGGCGCGAATGAGCTGACGGTCGGCGCTAACGGCCGGTCGACCACCGTCGCTGGCGTAATCCAGGATGGCGGAATGGGCGGCGGAATCGGCGGCTCTCTGACCAAGTCCGGCACCGGCACGCTCACGCTGTCCGGCGAGAACACCTATACGGGCCTCACGACCATCCAGGCCGGCACGCTGCAGATCGGATCCGGCGGCACCTCGGGCAATCTGGCCGGCGATGTCGCCAACCAGGCCACGCTTGCCTTCAACCGCTCCGATGCCTGGAGCTTCGCCGGTGACATTTCCGGATCGGGGCGCGTCCTCAAGCAGGGCATCGGCACACTGACCCTGACGGGCGCCGGCTCCTATAGCGGCGAGACGGTGGTTTCGGCCGGTACGCTCGCGAGCGGCGCTGCGGGCGCCTTCTCGGCCCTCTCCGACTTTACGGTCGATGCGGGCGCCACCCTCGCCGTCACGACGGGCGACGAAGCGGTCGGGTCCCTCTCCGGCGCCGGTACCGTGACCATCGCGGGCGGCGCGTCGCTGACGACCGGCCTGTCCGACAAGGCGACCACCTTCGCGGGGTCGTTCCTGGGCGCCGGATCGCTCGCCATCGACGGCACCGCGACGGCCATGACGCTGACCGGCAACAGCGAGATCGGCGGCAACCTCGACATCTGCAGCTGTGGCGACGTGAACCTCCGGGGCAGCTTCAAGGCCCATGGCGACGTGATGGTGGCAGGCGGCACCCTGACGGTCGAACAGGGCGGCCATCTCGACGGCGGGTCCGTACAGGGTATCGGCACCCTGACCCTCGCGGATGGCGGTCGTGTAACCACGCCGCAATTCGCCTGGATCGGCGGCACGGTCACGATCACCGGGGCAGGCTCGCTGCTGAGTGCCGACATGGCCCAGGTCAGCGGCGGGATCGGCGATCTCGACTTCAACATCCTGAACGGCGGCCGCATGACGACCACCGGCGACATGGCGCTCCTGGCCATGACCGGCTACGGCAATGTGTCTGTGCGCGGCGCCGGCTCCAGGCTCGATGTCGGCGGCACCCTCGCGGTCGGCGATTCCACGATTGGAGTTCCCGACGTGGATGTCCTCACGCTGGCCGATGGCGGCCGCGTCAGCGCCGGCACGATCATCGTCGGAACGGACGGCGCCCTGCGGGTCGGGACCGGCGGCGCGGGCGGGATCCTCTCCACCTCCCGCCTCGTCAATGACGGCACCCTCGCGTTCAACCATACCGACGCGCTGACCTTCGATGCGCCGATCGAGGGCGGCGGCTCACTCCTCAAGTCCGGATCGGGCCGCCTTGCCCTGACCGGCACCAGCACCCTGACCGGCCCAACCTATGTCCAGGCCGGGCAACTGGCCGTCAACGGCTCGCTCGCCTCCTCGCCCGTCACGGTGACGGGGGGCACGCTGTCCGGCACCGGCACGGTGGGGCGGCTTAGCCTGCAGAGCGGTGGCACGGTGGCACCGGGCAATTCCATCGGCACCCTGAATGTCGCCGGTCCCCTCTCGTTCGGCCCCGGCTCGTTCTATGCGGTCGAGATCGACGGCGCCGGCCGCTCCGACCGCATTGCCGTCACCGGCACCGCCACGCTCAACGGCGGTACCGTGCAGATCCTGCCCGACCAGGGCATCAACTTCCTGGCCGACCATGCCTACACCATCCTGACCGCCCAGGGCGGGCGCACCGGCACCTTTGCGGGCACCCAGAGCACGGACTTTGCCTTCATCACGCCGACGCTCGGCTATACGGCTGATGCGGTCACGCTCACCATGGTCCGCAAGACTGTGCCGCCAACCCCTCCGGCTCCGCCTCCGCCGGTTCCCCCGGCGCCGCCTGTGCCGGTTGCCTTCCACACCGTGGCCGTAACGGAAAACCAGTATCACACCGCCGATGCGGTCGAGGCGCTCGGGGCCGGCAACCGGCTCTACAACACTGTGCTCGGATCGACCGTCGCGGGCGCGCGCCAGGCCTTCGATGCGCTCTCGGGCGAGGCGCACGGCTCGGCCGTGACGGCGGGCTATGCCCAGGCCGGGCTGATCCAGACCACCCTGCTCACCCGCCTGCGCCAGCCGCTCACGTCCCTGCCGCTGCTCGCCCAAGGCGCCTACGGCGCCGCCTTCGCGGCCGATCGGCCCGGCCAAGCCGTGGCCCCGGTCGCGGTGGTGCCGCAGCCCATCGCCCCGCGCTATGCCCTGTGGGGGGAAGGCTTCGGGGCCCGGGGCAAAACCCGCTCCGACCGCAATGCCGCCGCGCTCGACACCTCCACCGGCGGCTTCCTGATCGGCGCCGATGCCCAGGTCACCGACGGCTGGCGCCTTGGCCTTGCCGGCGGCTATCTGCGCACCGCGCTCGATGTCGATGCCCGCCTCTCCTCCGGCTCCAACGAGAGCGTGTTCGGTGCCCTCTATGGCTCCGGCCAATGGGGCGCCCTCACCCTGCGCCTCGGCGCGGCCTATGCCCGCCACGACATCGACTTGAGCCGCACCATCACGTTCCCGGGCTATGCCGATGCGGTCAAAGCCTCCTATGACGGTTCGACCCTGCAGGCCTTCGGCGAGCTCGGCTACCGGCTCGGCTTCGGCGCGCTGGCGCTCGAGCCGTTTGTCGGCGCGTCCGTGCTGCGGCTGTCGACCGACGGTTTCCAGGAGCAGGGCGGGGCTGCCGCGCTGACCGGGTATGGGCGGACCTATGATCTCGGCACCACGACCGTGGGCTTAAGGGCCGAGGCGCGCTTGAGCGAGACGGTGCCGCTGACGCTGAGCGGCCTGCTCGGCTGGCGGCATGCCTATGGCGATGTGGCGCCCGAGGCGCTGCTGGCCTTTGCGGGCGGAGCCTCGCCGTTCACGGTGGCGGGCGTGCCGGTCGACCGGGATGCCTTGGTGGCCGAGGCGGGTCTCGACTGGCGGGCCTCGGAGGCGATCAGCTTGGGCGTCAGCTATGCCGGGCAGATCGGCGCACGGGCGCAGGAGCACACCGTCAAGGGCAACTTCGTCTGGCGCTTCGGGACCTATTGAGATCGAGAGGCCGCCTCCGGGCGGCTTTTTCGTCCCCCACTTTTCTTCTTGAGACCGCTTGAAAGGGGCAGCATTGCTGACCAAAATGTCCCCATAATAAGCCATCCCGCTCGCGCGGCCGCGGATCGTGATGGAGGTGGGAGGAAAGCATGCTTCGGAACATCGAGAAGACCTTCAATTTCGACCTCGGCGAGACCGCCGAGGCGATCCGCGAAACCGTCCGCGACTTCACCCGGGACCATATCGCGCCCCGCGCCCAGGAGATCGACCAAACCAACACGTTCCCGCGCGATCTCTGGCCCAAGATGGGCGAGATCGGCCTGCACGGGATCACCGTGGAGGAGGAATACGGCGGCATCGGCCTCGGCTATCTTGAACACGTGATCGCCATGGAGGAGGTCTCCCGCGGCTCGGCCTCCGTGGGGCTGTCCTACGGGGCCCATTCCAACCTCTGCATCAACCAGATCCGTCGCAACGGCAGCGACGAGCAGAAGCGCCGTTACCTTCCTCGTCTCATCTCCGGCGAACATGTGGGCGCGCTCGCCATGTCGGAGCCCGGCTCGGGCTCGGATGTGGTCTCCATGCGCACGGAGGCCGAGAAGCGCGGCGACCGCTACGTCATCAACGGCAGCAAGATGTGGATCACCAACGGCCCTGTGGCGGACGTGCTGGTGATCTACGCCAAGACCGATCCGGAGGCGGGCTCGCGCGGCATGACGGCCTTCATCGTCGAACGGGGCTTCAAGGGCTTTTCCACCCAGCAGAAGCTCGACAAGATCGGCATGCGCGGATCCGATACCTGCGAGCTCGTCTTCGAGGATTGCGAGGTGCCGGAGGAGAACGTGCTCGGCAAGGTCGGCCGCGGGGTCAACGTGCTCATGTCCGGCCTGGATTACGAGCGTGCCGTGCTGGCGGCGGGGCCGCTGGGCATCATGCAGGCCTGCATGGACGTGGTCCTGCCCTACATCCACGAGCGCAAGCAGTTCGGCCAGCCCATCGGCAGCTTCCAGCTCGTGCAGGCGAAAGTCGCGGACATGTACGTGACCATGAATGCCTGCAAGGCCTATGTCTACGCGGTCGCCAAGTCCTGCGACCGGGGCGAGACCACCCGCGAGGACGCGGCGGGCGCCATCCTCTATGCGGCCGAGAAGGCGACCCAATGCGCCCTCGACGCCATCCAGCTCCTCGGCGGCAACGGCTATATCAACGATTATCCCACCGGCCGCCTGCTGCGGGACGCCAAGCTCTACGAGATCGGCGCCGGGACGAGCGAGATCCGGCGCATGCTGATCGGGCGCGAGCTGTTCGAGAAGACCGCGTGAGAACGCGCCGCTACTTCACCTCGGCCTCGTAGATGTAGAGGGTCGACTTGTCGTCCTCGGGCATGAAATAGCCGCGGATGCCGGCGTCGCTCGTCTCCATCCAGACCGGGTTGTGGGTCATGTCGTAGCCGGAGGCGGTCCAGAGGAGGATGGGGGTCTGGAAGAGCGGGCGGCCGTCCGTCAGGCTCACCAGGTCGAGGCCTCCGAGCCGGAAGAGCGGACCCTCCGTGGTCACCCGCATCTCCGTGACGCCGGAGCAGAGCATCCGGTGGCTGCCGGCATATTTGCAGTCCTGGTAGTCGAGATAATGGGATGTGTTGAGCTTCCTCAGTTTCTCAGGCGCCTCGTCCGCATTGGTGGGCTTGCCGTCCTGCCCGAGGGGCCAGCGGTAGAAGCGCCGGGAGCCCCAGCTGACCCCGTGGAGCGAGTTGTCGTCCGTATCGTGGACTAGGCCGCCGATATGGTCGTTGAAGCGGAACATCTCGGTCGCCTGCATAGTCTGAGGATCGACCCGATAGATGATGGAGCGACTGTTGGGCCGGTATTCGGCGACCGGCACCCAGATATAGCGACCGTCGTAGTCGATGCCGCCCGGATGATAGACCGCGCCCTCGCCGAGGGTGATCTCGGACACGAGGTTGCCCTTCAGGTCGATCTTGAACAGATGCGCGACGCCCTCCCCCGTATCCCGGTCGAACCCGTCCACGGGCTGCGGGAAGCGCTTGGTGGGGGTCTTGATCTCGACGGACGAGACGTAAAGCGCGTCGCCGATCTTCACCATGCCCTGCGGGTGAAAGGTCGGGAAATTGATCGGCACCGCCTCGACGGGCTTCCACTGGGTGCTGCGCGAAAGCTTCATGACCCGCTCGGCGAGGAGATCGCGGTTGCCATCGGCCGCCCAGGCGGCGGAGGCCGTCGCGGCCACGGCGAGAGCTGCGAGACAGGCGGACACACGGCGCATCGATCGTTCTCCGGTTCAGGAGCCGTCCCTTGGGCGGCCGCCTTCTGTTTTGGAGCACGGCAACGCATCGACAATGTGACGGCCGGCTTTTTCCCGGTTGGCGAAGCGCTCTTGCAAGCGGTATGAGTGCGTAACATCCGAAAGAGAGAGCCCATGACCCTGGACAAAGCCATCGCCGACGCCCTGCGCGCATCCTCCACCGCCACGTTGACGACGGTCCTTCTGAAGAAGGGGATCCGGCGCTGCTGGATGCAGGGCCCGGTGCCCATGTTCAACGCCCCGGAACGGCTCGTCGGACGGGCCTTCACCCTGCGCTTCGTGCCGGCCCGCGAGGACCTGGCGACGCCGGAATCCTGGTCCTCCCCCCGCTCCACCCGGGCGGCCATCGAGGACATGCCGGAAGGCTGCATCGCGGTGGTCGATTCCATGGGCGTCACGGATGCGGGCATTTTCGGCGACATCCTCACGGCACGCATGAAGAAGCGCGGCGTCACGGCGCTCGTGACCGACGGTGTGGTGCGCGATGCGGTCGGAGTCGAAGGCACCGAGCTTCCCGTCTGGTGCGCCGGCGCGGCGGCGCCTCCCTCGGTGGCCGGGCTCACCTTCGTGGGCTGGCAGGAGCCCATCGGCTGCGGCGGCGTCGCGGTCTTCCCGGACGACGTGATCGTCGCTGACGGAGACGGCGTTGTCGTGATCCCGGCCGCCATGGTCGAGGAGGTGGCGAAGGCCGCCGTCGAGCAGGAGCGGCTCGAACTCTGGATCATGCGCGAAATCGAAAAGGGCGTCCCCCTTCCCGGCCTGTATCCGCCCAATGCGGAGACCAAGGCCCGCTACGAGGCCGAGATGGGCCGCTCGTAAGCGACTGAAGGAGAAAGGCGGGCCGTGTTCTATTACGCCTCGAAGATCGTCTGGTTCTTCGCGACTCCGTCGAACCTGCTCGTCAGCCTCGTGCTCCTCGGGCTCGTGCTGGGCCTCACGCGGCGCTGGCGGCGGCTTGGCATGGGCTTGGCCCTCACGGCCGCCGTAGCGACCCTCGCCCTCGGCCTTTTGCCGATCTCCAGCGCGCTCCTGCGGCCGCTGGAGGAGCGCTTCCCGGCCTTCCGTGATGACGGGACGCCCGTGACCGGGATCATCCTCCTGGGCGGCGCCGTGGAGGCGGCCGATTCCCTCTCGCGCGGCAGCCTTGTGGCCAATGAATCTGCCGAGCGCGTGCTCGACACTATCGCGCTCGCGCACCGCTATCCGAAGGCGAAAATCCTGATCTCAGGCGGTGGCGGCACGGTCTTCGGCCAGGGCGCCGCGGAGGCGCCCATCATCGCGGATTACCTCACGTCCATCGGCATCGACGCGACACGCATTATCGTCGAGGACCGTTCGCGCACCACGGCCGAGAACGCGACCTTCACGCGCGAGCTGATCGACCCGGAAGGTGGAGGACGCTGGCTTCTCGTCACGTCCGCCTGGCACATGCCCCGCGCCATGGGCGTCTTCCGCAAGGTGGGGCTGGACGTGACCGCCTATCCGGTCGATTTCCGCACGGGCACGTCGGAGGATGCCCTGCGTCCTTTCGCATTCGTGTCGGACGGGCTGCGCCGGCTGGACGTTGCCACCAAGGAATGGGCCGGCCTCATCGCCTATTACGCCGCGGGCCGGACCGGCACCCTCCTGCCCGGCCCCTGACGCTCAGCCTTTCGGCGGAACGGTCAGGCGATAGACGCCCTTGAAATCGTCCGGATCGACCGGGCGGCCTTTGCGGAGAATGACGATGCGCCCCTCCTTCATGAGGCGCACCGCGACCTGCCGTACGGGCTGCATCAGCCGGCCCCAACCATCGGGTTGATCTCCGCCGAGCGCCCGGGCAACCTCGGACGGGCCGACCGTCCGGCCTTCGCCCCGTGCTGCCACGAGCGCCAGCATGGTCTCCTCAATTTCCTGGACGGTTGCCTTTTCGGTCATCGCTTCTTCCCAATGCGGCCAGACGGGCGTCCGAGATGAACTGGCGCCGCCACATCACATAAAGCACGCAGGCTGTCGCCGCCATGAAGAGATAGGCGTGCACGAACCACCCGAGATAGGCGAGCGAGAAGAAGAATGCGCGCTGGCCCCGGTTGAAGTGTTTCCCAGCCACGGCGTTCATAGCGGCGGCCTGCCGGGCCACGGAGGCCGCCTCCTCATGGTTATCGGCCCGAAGCACTGGAATCGACCCGACGATGATCGCCATGTAGTTGAACAGGCGATAGGACCACGCGAACTTGAAGAAGGCGTAGACGAAGATCACGGCCAGCCCCATCACCTTGATTTCCCAGGTGAGCGGTGTGGTCTGAGAGCCGAACGGCAGGGTGGCGAAGACCGGTAGGACCGCATCGGCCGAGCGCAGAAGCGCCAGTACGCCGCCAACCGCAATGAGGGACGTGGAGGCGAAGAACGCGGTCCCGTTCATGAGGGCGCCGAGAATCGTGGTGTCGACCACGCGGTTCTCACGGATCACCGTCTGCTCCATCCAGCGGAAGCGATAGCCGTCCATGATCGGGTTGAGGCCCTTCCCGCCGGCTCGCGTCCTCTCGACGGCGGCGTAGTAGCCCATCCAGGCGAGCAGGAAGAAGCCTAAGGCCGCAAGGTCGAGAACGGTGAAACCCAGCACGATCGTCTCCGGTTGACTCCTGGCCCATCATGCCCAGTTTTGTCGGAGCTTCCAACGGAGGGCGGGCCATGGCCCAGAAGATTACGCGCGGCTACAAGGCCATGCTCGACGAGGCGAACGCCAAGATCAGGACCCTGACGGTCGAGGAGGCGATTCCCCTCGTGGGCCGGGACGACATCGTCTTCGTGGACCTGCGTGACCCGCGCGAACTCAACCGGGAGGGCCGGCTGCCCGGCGCCCTGCACTGCCCTCGCGGGATGCTGGAATTCTGGATCGATCCCGAGAGCCCCTATCACAAGCCCGCCTTTGCTGAGGACAAGACCTTCGTGTTCTTCTGCGCGGCCGGCTGGCGCTCCGCGCTCTCCGCGGCGACCGCACAGGACATGGGCCTGACGCCCGTGGCCCATATCGAGGGCGGATTCACGGCCTGGAAGAAGGCGGGCGGGCCCGTGGAGGAGACCGCGCCGAAGCGTTGAGCCGTTGACCGCCAATTAAATGAAATATAGTTTCATTAAAAGGTGGTATTCAATGAGGCTCCTCCGGCGTGTCGACGATTTCTTACCATCTAAAGCCGGTGACGCGCAGTTTCCCCATTAGGGGTGAATTCGACGCTAATGGCGCTGTCAGCATCGACATCGCCCGTCTTAAGGAAAGCACCGGCGGCTTCTATGTGGCCTCCATCACTCCAGATGTGACGCAGGTCATCGGCAGAATTTTCAATGAAGATTCAACACCTCGCACCGGTGAGTTGAAGGTGGATGACGATAGAACCGGAGACAAATACCCCGTTTCCGCGACCGCACTGCCCAATGGTTCGCTCGTCACCTTTTTCGGCAATGCGCAAGACGGCGATCATACAATACGTGGTCGAATGCTCGACCGCGACAGCCATCTCCAGAAAGATCTCGCCACTCCGAAAGGAACTTTTGATCAGGGGGTCGGAGGGCCCTCCGTGGCTCCGTTGAAGAACGGCGGTTTCGTCCTCGCGTACAACGATTTTATTGCAGAAACGGCAATCCCCACTTTTCAGCGATATAGTGCTGATGGGGAGCAAGTTGGGCAGAAGATATCTTTTGTTCGCGATATTCCTGACGGTCCGATCGGGAACCCGTCCATTGCCGGTCTAGCGAACGGAGGTTTCGTTGCCTCGGCCGATTTCAGCGACGTGGGTGGGTTTGAATGGAAGAATTTCAAGAGGTTTTCGGCCAATGGAAAGCCACTCGATAAACTTCCACGGTGGGGGAATAACGAGGTTGGAGACCACGACCAGGGAGAATCGGGAGGAAAGACTGTAGGATTGTTAGACGGTGGATTTGCAGTCGCCTTTCGCCGCTATCATGATGATAACAACGGCATCATTCTGCGCATCTACAATGCCAACGGCACCCCACGGACCGAAGATATAAAGCTCAATGAGAAGCAGATCTCGTTCAAAGACTTGGCACCTGTCGACCTGACCGTTCTCTCGAACGGCGCCGTCGCTGTCAGCTGGAGAGCAGGCGCCTCAGATATCCGGGCGCAGGTGTTCGATCGGCATGGAAATCCGCTCACCGATGCGACCAGCCTTTCGGCCGGGGCCAAGGCCCGACAAACGGCTCCAGTGATTGAAAGCCTGCAAGACGGCAAACTGGTCGCGGCCTGGGGCTCCGAGGTCGGATCGAAGAAGAGTATCCAAGGCCGCGAATTCCAATTGTTCCGCACGATCAAAGGTGATGAGACCGGTGAAAAACTCCCCGGCAACAATCTCTCCGACATCATCGTCGGAAACGGTGGCAACGATACGCTTGACGGCGGCTTCGGCAGGGACAGACTGACCGGCGGAACAGGCGCCGACATCTTCAGATTCTCTCGTGCGCCCGGTCTGAAGAACGCCGACTGGATTACCGATTTCACCGTGGGCGAAGATACGATCAATCTGGCAGGCGCGGCATTCCAGCCCCTGCGCGCCGGCAAGCTTGCCGCCTCCGCTTTTCATAAGGGCAGCGCGGCCCATGATGCCAATGATCATATCATCTACAATCCCGTGACGGGGGTCCTGTCCTTCGATCCGGACGGAACCGGCAATGCTCCGGTCAAAGCTTTCGCCAACATTGCGAAGGGCCTTGCCCTCACCCACCATGACTTTTGGGTCACGTGATTTCGCTGGTGGAACGCGGTACCGACACGCCCAGCTATTCGGCATGGCGCCGGCCCTCGGCGACCATGTCCGCATCACGTGCGTTCATGGGCTTGATCGCACCTACCGGGCCGAAAGGCCCTCCTGGGCAAGGGCTCGAAGGACGGCCGGCCGGGCCTGCATGCGGTCGAGGTGGGCCCGCAGGTTTGGAAAGTCCTTCAACGGAACGCCGTCGGGCTCCGCCCACCAGGTCATGACGAAGAGGTGAGCGTCGGCGACGCTGTACTGCTCGCCGAGAACCCATGGCCCACGACCGATCCGGTCCTCCAGCAGGCGCAGGTCGGCGGCCATGACGGCGGGAGCCTTGCGGCGCATGTCCGCAATGGCATCGGGATCATCCGCCCAGCGGTAGCCCCGGTTGATATGCGCGTTGTCCACGTGAACGGTCGATGCCACGTAGCTGATGACGGACAGCATCCGGGCGAAGCACCAGGGATCGTCCGGAGCGAGACCGGCCTGACGGAAGGCCTCCGCCACATAGACCAGGATCGCGGGGGTCTCCGTGAGAACCCCCTCCCCGGTCGCAAGCGCCGGAACGCGACCCTGGGGATTGATCGCGAGATAATCGGCGCTGCGCTGCTGCCGTGCCTTGAAATCGACGCGGACCAATTCGTAAGGAGCGCCAGCCTCCTCAAGGGCGATATGCGCCGCCAGCGAGATGGCCCCGGGAGAATAGAAGAGCTTCAGCATGGTGGCTCGCGGATCAGGATTGCGTAACGGAAGGTGCCCAGCATGACGGCTACGCGCCGGCTACCGGGTCGCCCGGACCTCGAAGGGTGAGCCGGGATCGGCGCCCTCCGCATCCTCCACGGGCTCAATTCGCTCCACCACGGCGCCGCGCGGCCCCTGCCGGCAGGCCTTCAGGATAGCCTCGATGCTTTCGTCCGACCCTGAGAAGACGGCCTCGACCGTTCCGTCCCGCCGGTTGCGAACCCATCCGCCGAGGCCGTGGAGCTCGGCCTGATGATGGGTCCAGGCGCGGAAGCCCACGCCCTGGACCCGGCCGTGAATGATCACATGAAGGATACGTTTTGACGTCATGACCCCTCGTGGACATGCCCCTCAGCGGGACATTTCTTTGGTGTAGGCGAGGCGCGAATCCGTGTGGCGGCCCGCATATTCCTCGTCAAAGCTCCGGATGATCTTTTCGCCGTTTTGCGGATCGACCCGCCGCAGGATCTCGTCGATCTTCGCCTCCACGCGGTCGTCGCCCTCCTTCGAGGCCGGGGACCCCACATAAAGCAGGACAGCAAGGCCGCCGACCTGCCAGAGAAGCTGGAGGAACTCGGACTGCCAGTTCTCCAGCGTGTCCCGCATCATTTCGACCGTGTATTCCGAGACCTGGATCGGCTGCGCATGGGCCTGCTGTTCGTTGACGTAGGCGAACCATCCGAAGAGCCAGTGCCCGACGAGCGAGATCAGGAAGAAGCCCAGCGTGACCCACGCATAGCCATATTGCTTCCAGATGGAGGCATGTTTCGTCTTCATAGAGAACCTCGTACGCACATTGCGGACTCAACGCGCGCGTATGGCAAAGGTTCTGATGCTTCCGAAGGGTTTGGATGCGAGGCTAGCGCGTCTCGCGGATCCGTCCCGGAAGGCCCGAGGGCGCCTCCCAGCGCGGCCGGACCTTGGGGATGACAGGCGTCTCCGGCGCTCCTCGCGGCTCCCCGGGGAGCCAGGCACGGAGGGCCCGCACATAGTCCCGGTCGAGCCCGGCCGCCTCGGCGGCCTTCACGACGCCTTCCATATAGCCGGGCTTCGGCAGGCCGGGGCGGTGGCTGCGCCCCACATAGACGAGCGCTCGCCGCGGCCCCTGCCCGGTCAGGACCGGCTGGATGACCTTGGAGTAAAGACCCGTGGCGAGGCTCTCGTAGCGGTCGAGAGCCGGCACGTCCGCAAGGGCGAGATCCCACAGGAGGCCCCACACGGCGCCGCGCGGATCACGCACGACGGACGCATAGCCGTCATCGGAGATGAAGAACCGATGGCGCATCAGCCGCCCGATGCCGACCGGCTTCGAGGCCGGGCAGCGCTGGGCCATGGCGTCGAGGTCCATGTTGGACCCATAGGCGAAGTAAAGCGGCATAGTCTCCTGCCCGAAGGATCGCCTCAGGCGAATTCCATGATGACGGCGTCGACCGAGAGGCTGTCGCCTTCCTTGGCGTGGATCTTGGATACGGTGGCATCGCGCTCGGCGCGCAGCACGTTCTCCATCTTCATCGCCTCGACGATGCACAGCGGCTCGCCCGCCTTCACGTCCTGGCCGACCTGCACGGAGATCGCCTTGACGAGGCCCGGCATCGGGCACAGCAGCTTCTTGCCCGTATCGGCCTCGGCCTTCTCGGGCATCAGGGCCGCCAGCTCCGCCTCGCGACCCGTATAGACGCGCACCTCCGCGGCAGCGCCCGCATGGGTCAGGACCGCGCCGTTGAGGATCGGCCGCACCTGCACGGCGATCCATTCGCCACCGACGCTGCCGGTCCAGACCGGCTCGCCCGGCACCCAGGACGAGACGACCGGCAAGGCCTGACCTTCCAGGACGACCGCTATGCCGCCCTCGATGTCCTCGACCGTGACCGCATGACGCTCGGATCCGAGCATGACCACGCGCTCGCGCTCGAACGTCACGGCGGAAGCTGGGCGCATCTGGCCCGAGATCTGCCGCTTGCGCTCGTTCAGCAGGTGGTCGATGGCCGCGCCCACGGCGACGATGCGCCGGGCGACCTCGCCCTGTGGCGCCGGCACCTTGAACCCTTGCGGGAATTCCTCGGCGATGAAGCCGGTCGACAGCCGCCCTTCCTGCCAGCGCGGATGCTGCATGAGCGCGGACAGGAACGGGATGTTGTGACGGATCCCATCGATCGCGAAGGCGTCGAGGGCCTCCGCCTGCGCCGCGATGGCCTGCTCGCGGGTCGGCGCATGGGTGACGAGCTTGGCGATCATCGGATCGTAGTAGATCGAGATCTCGCCGCCCTCGTAGACGCCGGTGTCGTTGCGTACGCTCACGCCGCCGTGCTCGCCCTCCTGCGGCGGGCGGTAGGTGACGAGGCGGCCCGTGGAGGGCAGGAAGTTGCGGACCGGATCCTCCGCATAGATGCGGCTTTCGACCGACCAGCCCTTGAGTTTCACGTCGGCCTGCGAAAGACGCAGCTTCTCGCCGGCCGCGACCCGGATCATCTCCTCCACGAGGTCGATGCCGGTGATCATCTCCGTGACCGGGTGCTCCACCTGCAGGCGGGTATTCATCTCGAGGAAGTAAAAGGATTTGTCCTGCCCGGCCACGAACTCCACCGTGCCGGCGGAATCGTAGCCGACCGCCTTGGCGAGGGCCACGGCCTGCTCGCCCATGAGCCGGCGGGTCGCCTCGTCCAGCAGCGGGCTCGGCGCCTCTTCGATGACCTTCTGGTTGCGGCGCTGGATCGAGCATTCGCGCTCGCCCAGATAGATCACGTTGCCGTGCTTGTCGCCGAGCACCTGGATCTCGATGTGGCGCGGGTCGGTGATGAATTTCTCGATGAAGACCCGGTCGTCGCCGAAGGAGGAAGCCGCCTCCGACTTGGCTCGGGCGAAGCCCTCGGCCACCTCGTCGGACGAATAGGCAATGCGCATGCCCTTGCCGCCGCCGCCCGCCGAGGCCTTGATCATGACCGGATAGCCGATCTCGTCGGCGATCCCGACCGCCTGCTCGGGGCTCTCGATGACGCCGAGGAACCCCGGGACGGTGGAAACCTTGGCGGCGGCCGCTGCCTTCTTGGACTCGATCTTGTCGCCCATGGCCGCGATGGCACCGGGATTCGGCCCGATGAAGACGATCCCGGCCTCGGCCAACGCCTTCGGGAAGGCCTCGCGCTCGGACAGGAAGCCGTAACCCGGATGGACCGCCTGGGCGCCGGTCTGCCGGCAGGCCTCGACGATCTTCTCGATCACCAGATAGGACTGGGCAGCCGCAGCCGGTCCGATATGGACCGCCTCGTCCGCCATCTCCACATGGAGGGCGTCCCGGTCCGCATCGGAATAGACGGCCACCGTCTTGATGCCCATGCGCCTGGCGGTCTTGATGACCCGACAGGCGATCTCGCCGCGATTGGCAATCAGGATCTTGTCGAACATGAGCCCTCGAACGCTTCCACCCAAATTCCTGCCCCATTCCCGTTACTGCACATCGGGGCGTTCGGGAAGCAGGGCCGGGTCAGCATTTCGTCTGCCGGGGCTTCAGGCAGCGATTCCCTGCTGCCGTTCCAGATGGCGCCCGCGCATGATGAAATCGAGCAGCGCCGCGCCCACATGGAGGGACCGGTCGAGAACCGCATAGGCGATGCCCATCGCGGTCCGGGTGGGGCCGCCCACATCGAGCACGGTGGCGAGCCAGAGAGCATCGTCATGCTCGACCATTCCGGCTGCGCCTCGGCTCTGGACCACGAAATCCACCACCAGGGACGTGAGCACCGGTTCCCAGCTCGCATCGGAAGGCACCGCACGATCAAGGGCGAGGAGCGCCTCGGCTTGCGCCTTGCACGAGAGCCCCGTGCTCAGAATGTCCGTTTGCAGAAGGCGCACATCCTCGGCAGAAATAAACTGCCTGTCGAGGGCGCTCTCGATGAAGGCCCGAAGATCTGCACCGATCATCCGTTCTACTCCTTCCGACTGCTTCATGCGTCGGCCGCTTTCCTGTCATGCATAGACATTCCCACGGCGGGAGAGCGTAAAACGTTAACGGGATCTTCCGACCTTCCGTTGAGGTTAAGCGATGTTGAGGCTTTTTGGTTGCTGGAATCTTGCTTGGCTTGCATTCCCGCAAGGTTAGCCTTTCCGCCATGGGGATGAACGTGGCCCCGTCTTATGTGATCGCTAAGGCGGGCCGCCGGCCCCTCGTTGCGCGGAGAACATCATGGCAGATCACGGCATCCATCACGTCACGGCTATCGCCGGACCCGCCCAGAAGAACCTGGATTTCTACACGCGCGTCCTGGGTCTCCGGCTCGTGAAGAAAACCGTCAACTTCGACGATCCCAGCACCTACCACTTCTACTACGGCAATTCCTCGGGCGATCCCGGCTCGATCCTGACGTTCTTCCCCTGGGAGCATGCGGCACCAGGGCGCTCCGGCGTGGGATCTGCCCAGGAAACGAGCTTCCGCGTGCCGGAATCGGCCATCGGGTTCTGGACCCACCGCTTCCTGGAGAAGGGCGTGGAGCATGGCACCCCCGAGAAGCGCTTCGGCCGCAGCGTCCTGCCCTTCAAGGACCCTGACGGCACCGGTCTTGCGCTCGTCGGCGTGCCTGGAACGGGCGCCGAGACAGCCGACCCGGAAGGCGAGATCCCGCAGGATGCCGCCATCGCGGGGCTCGAGGGCGTGACGCTCCTCGTCGAGGACGGAGCACGGACGGGCGCTATCCTGACGGACGTGTTCGGCTTCCACGAGACTGTCCGGGACGGCTCCCTCGTTCGCTACAGGGGCGACGCCGGCCTAGGCAGCACCGTCGATGTCCGCGACGCGAAGGGTTTCCTGCCGGGGCGCCTCGGGGCGGGCTCGGTCCATCACGTGGCCTTCCGCGCGGCCGATGATGCCGCACAGGAAGCCATGGTGAAGCGCCTGGCCGAGCACCACGGTATCCGGACCACGGAGCAGAAGGATCGCAACTACTTCCGGTCCGTCTATTTCCGCGAGCCGGGGGGCGTTCTCTTCGAGATCGCCACCGACCAGCCCGGCTTCACGGCGGACGAGTCCCGCGAAAGGCTCGGCCGGGAGCTGAAACTGCCGCCCTTTCTGGAGGGGCACCGCACCGAAATCGAGGGCGCACTGCCGGCCCTGTCATAACGACCTTTAAGACCTGTCCCGGCCACAGGCCGGGAGAAAGACGAGACCATGACCGACCTGTCCTTCATCCACCGCTATGTGCCCGCGACGGCCTCCGGCCGCCCGCCCCTGCTGCTCCTCCACGGCACCGGCGGCAACGAGGACGATCTCCTGCCCCTGGGCCAGATTCTGTCTCCTGGGGCAGCCCTCCTATCCCCGCGCGGGAAGATTCTGGAAAACGGGATGCCACGCTTCTTCCGCCGGCTGGCAGAGGGCGTCTTCGACGAGGAGGATGTGAAAACCCGCGCCCGTGAGCTTGCGGATTTCATCGCCGAGGCGAGAGACGATTATGGTCTCGCGGCTCCGGTGGCGGTCGGCTTCTCGAACGGCGCCAACATCGCGGCCGCCCTCCTTCTGCTCCGGCCGGAGATTTTGGCGGGCGCGGCCCTGTTGCGGCCCATGGCTCCCCTCAAGGAGCCCCCGCAGCCCGACCTGACGGGCATGCCGATCCTCATGGTCTCGGGCCAGCTCGACCCCATCGTGCCCATCGAGGAGGCCACGCGCCTCGCCGACCAGTTCACGGCCGCCGGCGCCCTCGTGAAGCACGAGATGCTCCCCGTCGGACACGGCCTGTCCCAGGCGGATCTCAACTTGACGAAGAACTGGCTGACGACCCTGTGAGGGGCGGAAGCCATTTTGGCAGTCTGACTCCGCAAGGGCCCATGTGCCCTTGCGGATCTCGCAAGTTCTCAGAATGGCGACAGCATGTGTGGCAGCGAGCCCCCACAAATTCTGCCAGTCCCAGCATTCGCCCCCGATTTGGCTTGGCACCGCTGGCAGCACACTGCACAGCAGTGAATATCCGACGAGTAATTGAAACCCGCCGCGATGATCTAACTTTCAAGCTTAAATCTCTTGCTTGAAACGGCCTAGCAACGGACGACTTTGGTCTTCATAACAGAGTTCTAGAATTAGCTTCCCCAACTTAGTTGGCGATCGAACTGTAACAGCGTAGTCGGGCTCGCCAATAACTCCGGCATCGATTACATCCTCAAGTAAGCCGAGCCACATTAATTGATCCAAAATCGAAGGCCAGCTTGTTACTTGCATGGATTCTTTAAGCAATAAACCTAGCTGCTCTCTTTCATCAGCATTTGGATCCATTAAACTCGATTCGGCTTCGGTTAGTTGCCCATGGCTGTAGCGACTAGAAGTTTGCAGGCCATGCAAAAACGGCTCATTCAGAGACGCAAATATCCTTGCGCATTCAGATTTTTGGTAATGGGAGAGATCTCGCTTGCGCAACTCAACGACGGCTCTAGCTAGAGCAGCTGCAATATTTTCATTTGTTTCAGTTAGCAAAGCGCGCATTGCGGCATTCGCAGCATTCGCATGTAGGGGATCACTAGACGCTTTAACCGCAGCGTCAGCTTCTAGTCGGCTTAATCGTTCCCCTACGTCGTTGAGAAATCGGTTCTGCGGTCGTGCGTTTGCGAGCTCGACCGCCATCTGCCCTATATCAAAAACCAAAGCGGCCAGCGGGATCGAAGATAATCCAGCCTTCACTATCAGAGTAGCCGCCTTCTGCGCGAAAGCCGCTCCTTCTGACATACCTTGGCTTGGCAAAGAGGGCTGAGAGGTCATAGCGGAATGTTGTCGTGCTTCTTCCAGGGGCGCTCGACCTCCTTGGCGCGGAGCATGGCGAGCGCCCGGGCAATGCGCCGCCTCGTCGAATGCGGCATGATCACCTCGTCGATATAGCCGCGCTCGGCCGCCACGAAGGGCGACATGAAGCGGTCCTCGTATTCCTTGGTGCGGGCCGCGATCTTCTCGGGGTCGTTCAGGTCCTGCCGGAAGATGATCTCCACCGCGCCCTTGGCGCCCATGACGGCGATCTGCGCCGTCGGCCAGGCATAGTTCACGTCGCCGCCCACATGCTTCGAGGCCATCACGTCATAGGCACCGCCGAAGGCTTTGCGTGTGATCACCGTCACTAGTGGCACGGTCGCTTCCGAATAGGCGAAGAGCAGTTTTGCGCCGTGCTTGATGAGCCCGCCATATTCCTGTGCAGTACCGGGCAGGAAGCCGGGCACGTCCTCGAACGTGACGATCGGGATGTTGAAGGCGTCGCAGAAGCGCACGAAGCGCGCCGCCTTGCGTGAGGCATCGGCGTCGAGCACGCCCGCCAGCACCATGGGCTGGTTGGCCACGAACCCGACCGTCCGGCCCTCGATGCGGCCGAAACCCGTGATGATGTTCCGCGCGAAGGCCTCCTGGATCTCGAAGAAATCCCCCTCGTCCACGACTTTGAGGATTAGCTCCTTCATGTCGTAGGGCTTGTTGGGATTGTCGGGGATCAGGGTGTCGAGACTGTCGTCGACCCGGTTCGGATCGTCGAAGCTGGGGATCTCCGGCACCCCATCCATATTGTTGGCCGGCAGGAAATCGATGAGGCGGCGAACCTGGAGAAGGGCCTCCACGTCGTTATCGTAGGCACCGTCCGCCACGGACGATTTGGTGGTGTGGATCTTGGCGCCGCCGAGTTCCTCTGAGGTCACCGTCTCGTTGGTGACGGTCTTCACCACGTCGGGACCCGTCACGAACATGTAGGAGCGGTCGCGGACCATGAAGATGAAGTCGGTCATGGCCGGCGAATAGACATCGCCGCCCGCGCAGGGGCCCATGATGACCGAGATCTGCGGGATGACGCCGGAGGCGACCACGTTGCGCTTGAACACTTCGCCATAGCCGCCGAGCGCCGCCACGCCCTCCTGGATGCGGGCGCCGCCGGCATCGAACAGGCCGACGATGGGCGCGCGCATCTTGAGCGCCATGTCCTGGATCTTGATGATCTTCTGGGCATGGGCCTCGGAGAGCGAGCCGCCGAAGACCGTGAAATCCTTGGCGAAGACGAAGACCGTGCGGCCGTTGACCGTGCCCCAGCCGGTGACGACGCCGTCGCCCGGGATCTTGGCCTTCTCCATCCCGAAATCCGTCGAGCGATGCTCGACGAACATATCGAATTCCTCGAACGAGTTTCTGTCGAGCAGGAGCTCGATGCGCTCGCGGGCCGTGAGCTTGCCGCGCCCGTGCTGCGCTTCGATGCGCTTCGTGCCGCCGCCGAGCCGGGCCTGGGCTCGCCTGTCTTCAAGCCGTTCGAGGATGTCTTTCATGGGATGAACTCTGAACGTCGGGAAAGTGTGACCTCCGGCATAGCACGGCACAGCCGCCCGGGCATCTACCCTGCACATCCCACTTTCGGTGCTCCACGGCTGTGTGTTCCACCTCACTTCACAGACGGCGATCCTGGCGATAGACAGTCCATATTACAACATAACATTAAAGGGGCATCCATGCAGACCATCCGTAACCTGTCCGCCGTCGCACTCACCGCGTCACTCGCCGTCGCGGGCTGTGCCAGCCGCTCGGAGGACGTGGCCGCATCCTATGTGTCGACGGCTTCCTATAGCGGCTACAGCTGCAACGAGCTGGGCCAGGAGGCGCAGCGCGTCAGTGCGGCGGCCGCAGCAGCCTCCGGCGCACAGGATTCACAGCGGACCAAGGACGTGGTCGCCACGACCGCCGCAGTCGTCATCTTCTGGCCCGCAGCCTTCTTCGTGGGTGGGAACAACGCTCAGACAGCCGAACTCGCCCGCCTGAAGGGACACATGCAGGCCATCGAGGAGGCCTCGATCCAGAAGAAATGCGGCATCCGCTTCCAGCGGGCCTGAACCCGGCGGGTCGGGATCAGGAGCCGGCAAGCCTATAGACAGTGGAAGCGGCCAGGAAATCGGCCTGCCGCCGCTTCCGGCGCTCCGAGGCCTCGTAATCCTCGCCCCAGATGCTCTCCTGGTAGAGTTCGTCCACATGGGCGGCCGCCCAAGCCTCGTCCGCCCCGAGTGCGCCGGCTGCGTGGGCCAGAGCAATCAGGACCGAGCCGGACAGGGACGTCATCACGTGGAGCGCCGCTAGGGCCTCCGGTGAGCGGACCTCCTCCAGGGCACGCCGGATAGCCGCAACAGCTTGCTCCGGCTGTGTGACATGCATGACCCCTTCGGCCAGGGTGAATCGGGCTCCGTGCTGGTCCCGCACCCAGTCGAGGATTGGGTCCCAGGCCGCATTCTGGGCCTGCGCCAGGCGCTCGGGCTCGCTCGTCCGGTAGTAGAGGAGATCAGAGCCCGCGTAGCGGACCAGATCGTCAACAACTTCCGTCATCCGCGGTGCGACACCGTCTAGGGCAGAGTTGACGATCCGGGTGATCGGCATGGTGGAGGGATCGATCTCTGTCCCCTGCCCGGCCCATTCGGCCGCCATGGCCTCCGCGAGCGGACGGGAGGCGACCGCGAGCGGCTGCCGTCCAGGCGTGCGTGCGCTGCGCCCGTCGAGCGTGAGGGCGTGGCGGCCGTCCCGCTCCTCGACCCCCGCATCCTTGTAGAAGCGCTTTGGAAGGGTGGGCTTCATGCCCGCCTGCGCGGCGCGAACCGGATCGGGCTCGTCCGCCGGGGGAAACCAGTCGTTGTCGCTCATCTCGATGCCCTAACGATCTCAGGCGGCGCTCGGTGAGGGCTGCGCCAGGAAATGGCCCAGAGCCCTGTCGAGTTCCCCATAGGAATGGACGATATGGCCGGCGCCCGCCGCCACGAGGGCCTCGACCGGCTGGAAGCCCCAGGATACGCCGAGCGGGAGCACACCGGCCGCACGGGCCATGGCCATGTCGAAGCTCGAATCGCCGACCATCACGGTGTCCTGCGCCTCGGCGCCCGTCTCGCGCATCGCCTGATGGATCATGGCCGGATGCGGCTTCGAAGGGGCGTCGTCCGCGGTCTGGATGGTTGCAAAGACATCGTGCCAACCGTGCTGTTCCAGAAGGCGCACCACGCCACGCCGGGATTTGCCCGTGGCAATGCCGAGGAGCACTTCATCCTGTTCCCGCAGCGCCTGGAGGCAAGCGAGTGCTCCGGGGAAGAGAGGCTCGGCATTGGCAGGGTCGGTACGCAGAGCCCCAAAACCGTCCTTGTAGGCCTGGACAAGCTCCTCGATGGGCCCGTCCGCCCCTGCAAGGACCGTGAAGGCCTCAGGCAGCGACAGGCCGACGATGGACAGCGCCTGCTCCCGCGTCGGCGGTGGCAGGCCGACGGCCGCAAAGGCCATGTGCTGGGCCGCCACGATGATGTTCTGGCTGTCGACCAGCGTCCCATCCACATCGAAGATGACGAGTTTCAAAGCTGTGTTCCGTTTCTGCGGGGCGGCCTGTGCCGCCTGTCCCGGGCGGATGCCGAAGGGGCGTTTCGCCCTCCATGCCCGAGCCGGGGAGCGCCCGTCAAGAATAGGCCGCCCGCAGGTCGAGGGTGCTCCTCTCGCCGACGGCTGCGTAATTCTCCTTGAGCCACCGCCGCGCTGCATCGCGGCCCAGATCCTTCAGCTGCTTGAAGAAGGTCCACCGGGCATCCATTCGGGAGGAGGCGGCGAAGTCGTCGAGCGCCTTGTTGCCGTGGATCCGGTGCATCAGGACGCGCTTGTAGTTCTGCGTCGAGAGCTTTCCCTCATCGATGAGCCGCATGACGAAATCGACGACCCTGAGTTCGTGAAGGAGATTTGCGTTGAAGGTGATCTCCGTCATGCGGTTCTGGATCTCCTGGGCCGTGCGGGGCGTTTCCCGGCGCTCGATAGGATTAATCTGGACCAGCAGGATGTCGTCGCAGCGGGTCTCATAGAAGAGCGGGAACAGGGCAGGATTGCCCGTATAGCCTCCATCCCAGTAGGGCTCGCCGTTGATTTCCACGGCCTTGAAGATCATCGGCAGGCAGGCGGAGGCCAACACGTGGTCGACGGTAAGCTCCTCGCGGCGGAACACGTGGATCTTGCCGGTCCAGACATTGGTGGCGGCCACAAAGAGCTGGGCCTCCTCGCAGGCCCGCACCCGGCCGAAATCGATCAGCCCGCCGAGGGCATCCTTGAGCGGGTTGATGTCGAGCGGGTTGAGATCGTAGGGGCTCGCCATCCGGGACCAGGCATTGACCCAGGAATGGGCCGCCGAGCCGTCCGGTGTCCAATAGCTGAGGAAACGGTCGAACAGGGAGCGCTGGATGGGAGACAGGTCCCCGTCCAGGCTGACGCGTTTCCAGAACTGACGCAGTTGCTTCCTCGCACTGTCCGGTCCGCCCTCGAGCCATCCTTCCAGCATGACCACCGCGTTCATCGCGCCCGCGCTCGACCCGGTGATCGCCTCGATGGCAAGACGGCCGTCCTCCAGGATGTAGTCGAGGACACCCCAGGTGAAAGCCCCGTGGGCGCCGCCGCCCTGCAGGGCCAGGGACACAGCCTTTTCGGCCTTCGGGCCCGCGAGACCGCGGGAGCCGCCTGCAACCTGTCCTGCACGGCCGGTCATGGCACATCCCTCCCCTGCTCCATCGCTTCATTCCCAGAGCGAACCGAGCCTAGCCGAGGGAGCGCTCGACCGGAACCGTGACGTGAGACCGCGATCGAGACCCACTGTCATAGCCGTGGGGAGACATAAATCCTCAAATTCCTTCCGCTACGGCAGCAACGTAAGACGGGATTAACTCCGGGATCATAGATGTCTGGAAGTTTTGATCTTGGGAAACAATCATGCAGGATATCGCTTCGCTCACGGAGAGGCTCCGCTTCCTCGGAATCAACGAGGATGTCTGCCGGGAGCTTCGATCCGCGTGGGAGGCGATTTCGCCCGTCCTGCCGGGCATCCTCGAGCGTTTCTATACGCATGTGCGGCAGACGCCGCATCTGGCCAAACTGATCGGTACGCAGCAGCAGAGGCTCGTAGCCGCCCAGTCTCAGCATTGGAGCCGGCTGTTCAGCGGCAAGTTCGATGAGAGCTACGTGGAGAGCATTCGCCGCATCGGCCTCGTCCACAACAGGATCGGCCTCGAGCCGCGCTGGTACATCGGCGGCTACGCCTTCATCCTCAACGAAATTCTCCGGCATCTTGCGACGAAGCACCGGTTCGGCGGTGCCGCTCTCTCGCGCCGGATGGATGCGGTGAACCGGGCCGTCATGCTCGACATGGATTATGCGATCTCGGTTTATCAGGATGCCCTCGTGGAAGAGCGCCAGAAGCGCGGCCACGCCTTGGCCGAGGCCATCGCATCCTTCTCGGGCGCCGTGCAGGAGAGCCTCCAGATCTCCGGCGAGGCCAGCGAAGCGCTTTCGGTGAGCGCCTCGACGCTCGATACGGCCACCGACACGGTCAGCACCCTTGCGGGCCAAGTGACCGGCAGTGCCGAGCAGACTGCGCTCAACATGCAGTCCGGCGCCGCTGCCACGGAGCAGCTTGCAGCCTCCGTAAAGGAAATCGGCAAGCAGGCGACCCGCTCGGCCGACGTGGCGCGCAATGCTCTGGAGAACGCCCAGCGCAGCAAGGAATCCGTCGCGAGCCTGGCCGAACAGGCCGAGAAAATCGGCGAGGTGGTGGACCTGATCGACCAGATCGCGGCCCAGACGAACCTTCTTGCCCTCAACGCCACTATCGAGGCCGCCCATGCGGGCGAGGCCGGCAAGGGCTTCGCCGTGGTGGCGTCCGAGGTCAAGCAACTGGCTACGCAAACCGCCAAGGCCACGACCGAAATCGGATCGCGCATCTCGGCGATCCAGGCCGCCACCCAGAAGAGTGCGGACGAGATCGAGGGGATCGCCCGGGTCGTCGGCGAAATGAGCCAGATCGCGACCGCCATTGCGGCCGCCGTGGAGGAGCAGGCGACCGTCACGTCCGACATCGCCTCGAACGTTCAGCAGACCAGCGGCTATACCCAGGTCATGGCGCAGTCCATCGAGACGCTCAACGAATCGACCGCTTCCGCAGCCGCCGCAGCGCACCACGTCTCCCACGCCAAGGAGACCCTGGATCGGCAGCTCTCCCGGCTGCGCGAGGACATTGACCGCTTCCTGGAGACCGCGCGGGCGGCGTGAACCGGAGACGCTCTCTTCGGGCGCGGCCGTCCTGTCTTCAGGCCGTCTGCGCCTCGCCCTTTGCCATGCGCTCCTCGAGGCGCGCCTTCACGTCCGGCCACTCGTCGCTGATGATGCTGTAGACCACCGTGTCGCGGACATGCCCGTCGGGCATGATCATGTGGCGGCGCAGGATGCCATCCAGCTTCGCGCCCAGGCGTTCGATCGCCGCGCGGGACTGGTCGTTGAGGCGATGGGTGCGCAGTTCCACGGCATTGCAGCCCAGAACCTCGAAGGCATGCCGCAGCATCAGGAATTTGGCATGGGTATTGACGAAGGATCGCTGCCAGGAGCGCGCGATCCAGGTCGTGCCGATCTCGACCCTGTGGTTGGCGGCATCGATATTCATGTAGCGAGTCGAGCCTACAACCTGTTGCCCGTCGCTGATGACGGTCGTGAAGGGCAGCGCCAGGCCCGATGCCTGAAGGTCCAGGGCTTTCCTCACATAGGATTCGAAATCCTCAGGTCGGGGGACCGTCGTGGTCTTCTTCTCCCACAGTTCACCGTCCTTGGCGGCCTCTCCGAAGGCTGGGACGTCGTCCAGACTCATGGGCCGCAGGATCAGGCGCTCGGTCGCGAGGGTGACCGGCTCAATATGAAGCATGTGTCGCTGCCCTTCTCACGTTTGCCGTCTCCTTATCGGAGCGTTCGGCTCAACAGTCAAAGGCAGCGATCAGGAGACCGGAAGGTCTCCTGATCCTGATATGGCGGTCAGCCTGTTCGCAGCCTGTCTCAGGTGAACAGGTAGACGAAACCCGGAAGGGTCATGGCCAGACCTGCCAGAGCCCAGGCTCCCGCGACGGGACGCCAGCCGGTTCCATCAGTGGTGTTGCGCAGGCGCTGCGCGAACGAGGCCGATTCCATCGTCCGACCACTCAGGCACGAGCACAGGGCATAGTGCGCCTGGCCGTCCGAGAGTTCGAAGAAGTTCATGGCATCGCCGAGCCGGTCGCTCGTGAGACCTTCCGCCCGAAGCACGGGATCCTCATAGGCGACGGAGAGCGGGGAATCGTCCACGCGGATCAAGGCCCGCTCTGCCGGGGGCTTGTATTCGATTTCACCAAGAGAGTTCAGGCGACGCGTGGGGTTCCGCTCAAGAAGTTCGACCCAACGCTGAAGGCGCTCCTGCCGAGTCATGGACCTCGGCTGAACATCGGCTACGCTACGGAGCTGATCTAGATGCTTATGTTCCATCGATCTTTCTCCTTGCAATGCCCCGACCTGCCAGAAGGACTGGCCGAGATATCTCATGCTGCGCTTCAGGCGCGGCAAAAGTGCGACTTCGCGAAGAAAGATATGGCGAATTGTGACGAGCCTATTCCTCCGGCGCGTCCACGATGGGATCGTATCGACCTGTGTCGAATCCCAGGAGATTGAAGCTCTGCTGCATGTGCGGCGGCAGGGGCGCCGTCACGTCGATGGGCTTGCCGGTCCTGGGATGCGCGATCACGATACGCCGGGCGAGCAGATGCAGCTTGTTCTGAATGCCGCCGGGCAGTTCCCAGTTCTCGATGTCGAAATATTTCGGATCGCCCACGATGGGATGGCCGATATGAGCCGCATGGGCGCGCAGCTGGTGGGTGCGCCCCGTCACCGGCTTGAGGGACAGCCAGGCCAGTTTATGCGCGGCCGTGTCCACGACCGCGTAATAGGTGAGCGCGTGGCTCGCACCCTCGTCTCCGTGCTTGGCCACCCGCATCCGGGCATCGCCCTCCTCGCCCTCCTTCGCCAGATAGGTCGAGATGCGGCCCTGGCGGACGCGCGGCACGCCGGCCACGAGCGCCCAATAGATCTTGCGGGTCGTGCGCGAGCGGAACGATTTCGCCATGGTCGAGGCCGCAAAGCGCGTCTTGGCAATAACGAGGCAGCCCGCCGTGTCCTTGTCGAGCCGGTGCACGAGCCGGGGCTTCTGGCCCTCGGCGTCCCGCATGGAATCGAGAAGCCCGTCCACATGGCGCGTGGTGCCGGAGCCGCCCTGGACCGCGAGCCCCATGGGCTTGTTGATGATGAGGACGTCCTTGTCCTCGTAGAGGGTGATGGATTTCAGGAAATCCCGATCGCTCTGATCCCGGGCGGTGCTGCGCGCCACGAGCTTGGGCTGGTCGAGCTTGAGCGGGGGAATGCGGACCTTCTGGCCCGCCAGCAGGCGGTCGTTCGGCTGCGCCCGCTTGCCGTCGACGCGCAGCTCTCCCTTTCGGACGATGCGCTGGATATGCGTGAAGGCGAGCTGGGGGAAGCGTGCCACCAGGAACCGGTCGACGCGCATATCCGCTTCATCCGGCTCCACCACAAGGGTCTGGACGCCCGTCGCCAGGGTCTCCTGGGCAGCAGCCTTCGCCTCGGCCCGGGTCGGCTGACGTGGCGCTTCCGCAGGTTTCGGACGGGGCGCCACCGCCGGGCGGGGCTTCCTCTCGGCCGCGGGCTTTGCGCTCCGGGGCTTCTTCGCTTCGCCCTGGCGTGCGCGCGCGCCCTCACGGGTACGGGATTTCTCCCGCATGCCCGACCGCCCGCCGCGCCCGCCGTTTCGTCCTGAACCGCTCTGTCTCATGTCAGAGTGCGTAACAGAGCCCGGCCCACGCGGCAATCGCGTGCGATCGTTGCGGCATGGTTCAAGACACCGTCATCCGAGTGTGCGGACGATTGCGAGACCGAGGGCCAGCCCGGTCAGAGCAAGGACGAAGGAGGCCAGGATATAGACGAGCGCGAGGCCCGCCTCCCCGCGCTCCCAGATCAGGATCGCATCGAGCGAGAAGGACGAGAAGGTCGTGAAGCCGCCGAGGATCCCGGTGGTCAGGAACAGGCGCAGGTGCTGGCTCCAGCTCTCCCCGCTCTTGAAGGCCAGCCAGCCGGCGAGCAGCCCCATGACAAAGGACCCGACCACGTTCACGGTCAGCGTGCCCCAGGGGAAGGAAATGCCGCAGAGCCGCGCACAGCCGAGATTGACCCCATGCCGGAGCGCCCCGCCGATTCCGGCGCCGAGGAAGACGAGGAGGTAGGACGTCATAAGGATCTGCCCCTTGCGATGCGCTACTGACCGCGCCGCTCCTTCCGGAGCCTCTCCCACCAGTCGAGCCGCTTGCGGATCTCCCGCTCGAAGCCCCGGTCCACCGGATCATAGAAATGCTGCCGGCCCATCTTCTCGGGCCAGTAATCCTGCCCGAGAAAGCATCGGGCTCGTCGTGGTCGTAGCGGTAGTTATCGCCGTAGCCGATGTTCTTCATGAGCTTGGTCGGCGCGTTGAGAATGGTCTTGGGCGGCATGACGGAGCCGTTCTCCTTCGCGGCCCGCACCGCCGTCTTATAGGCAGTGTAGAGAGCATTGGATTTCGGCGCGGTCGCCAGATAGACGGCCGCCTGGGCCAGGGCGAGCTCCCCCTCGGGAGAGCCGAGGAAATCGAAGGCGTCCTTGGCCGCATTGGCGATCACCAGGGCCTGGGGATCGGCCATACCGATATCCTCCACGGCCGCCCGCACCAGGCGGCGCGCGATAAAGAGCCGGTCCTCGCCCGCATCGAGCATCCGCGCGAGATAATAGAGCGCCGCGTCGGGATCCGAGCCGCGGATCGTCTTGTGCAGGGCGGAGATCAGGTTGTAGTGCCCCTCCTGCCCCTTATCGTAGATCGGGGCCCGGCGCTGGATGATCTCCTGCAGCTGCGCCGCATCGAAAATCTCACCCGGCTTCGCGGAGCGCCAGACCTCCTCGGCCAGCGTCAGGGAGGCACGCCCGTCCCCGTCCGCCATGCGGATCAGGGAAGCGCGGGCCTCCTCGTCCAGTGGCAGAAGCTTCCCCTCGATCTCTTCCGCCCGGACAAGGATCTTGGCGATCGCCGCCTCGTCGAGGGCCCGGAAAACCAGCACCCGAGCGCGGGACAGGAGCGCCGCGTTCAGCTCGAAGGACGGGTTCTCGGTGGTGGCGCCCACAAGGGTGATCGTGCCGTCCTCCATTACTGGTAGGAAGGCATCGAGCTGCGCCCGGTTGAAGCGGTGGATCTCGTCGACGAAAAGCAGAGTACCCCGGCCCGTGGAGCGCCGCCCGCGGGCCGCCTCGAAGACCTTCTTGAGGTCGGCAACGCCGGAGAAGATGGCCGAGATCTGCTCAAAATGCAGGTCGGTCTCATGAGCCATGAGCCGGGCGACCGTGGTCTTGCCCGTTCCGGGCGGTCCCCAGAAGATCAGGGAGCCGAGGGATTTCGACGCGATAAGCCGCGTCAGGATCCCGTCCGTTCCGACGAGATGCTCCTGGCCGACGACCTCGGCCAGGGTAGTGGGCCGCATCCTGTCGGCCAGGGGCCGGGGGGCGTTCCGGTCGAGACCGGCGGAGGAAAACAGATCGCTCATGCTCGTCTACGAGGCCAGGGCCTGTCCGGAATCGTCGCCATCAGCCCTGGCGTTCAGGCGCGCATAGACTTCAGGATCGACGCGCACCATGACCCGGCCGGGATCGGCCGGAGGCCCGAAGCCGAAGGGAGCATAGAGCCCATGGGCGTCCCGCGTCATCAGCATCCAACGGCGGAGGTTCTGCAGGTCCGGATAGTCCATGACCGCGCCGATCAGGGCCTTGCCGCCCCCCTGTCCGCGAACGGACGGGCAGACATAAACGTCACAGAGATACGCGAAGGTGGCCCGGTCCGTGACGACCCGCGCGAAACCGCGCAAGGCTCCCTGCCCGTCCCGGAGGGCAAAGCACAGGGAATGGGCCAGCGAACGGTCGAAGAGCTGCCGAGGCAGGCCCTTCGCCCAGTAGCTCTCCTGCCCGATCCAGCGGAAGACAGTGTCGGCCTCCGTGTCCGAAAGCTCCCCGGAAACCGTCCAGGCGCTCATCGGCCGAGTACCGTGGTGAAGACCCGCCCGCCCCTGTTGATAGTGATCTCCCAATAGCCGCCGCTGCGGCTGAAAGCGCGCTCGACCTCCCGGGTGGAAGCGATGCGCTCTCCATTAACGGCGACAATCTGGTCGCCCTTCTTGAACCCGACGCTCGCGGCCACGCTCTGCTCGTCGAGATCCGCAATGGCCACGCCGTCGTCGGACATGTCGATCTGGAGTTCTTCCGCCACCGCGGGCGAAATGTTGACGAGAGTCGCGCCGGAGAGTGGGGAGCGGGAGCGGATCCGCACTGCATCGCGGGGCGGTGTCTCAGGCGGAGGCGCAAGCCTGACCTGAACGGTTGTCTTCTTACCGTCGCGCAGGACGGACAGAGGCGCCTGGCCCTGGGTTCCCTTGAGTGTGAAACGGTAGCCGAAGGCATCGGGATTATCGACCGGCTGGCCATCCACGGCCAGGATGGCATCGCCCCGCTTCAGGCCGGCATCCGCGGCCGGGCTGCGGTCGTAGATGGACGTGATGAGCACGCCGGTCGGATGGTCGAGGCCGAGGCTCGTGGCGATTTCCCCGTCCACGGCCTGGAGCCGGGCGCCGAGCCATGGGCGCACGACGCTGCTCGCTCCACTCTTGGCCGAGTTGATGACGACCTTGACCATGCTCGAAGGAATGGCGAAGCCGATACCGATGCTGCCGCCGGAGCGGGAATAGATGGCCGTGTTGATGCCCACCAGCCGGCCGCTCATGTCGATGAGCGCACCGCCGGAATTGCCTGGATTGATGGCCGCATCGGTCTGGATGAAGAACTGGTAGTCGGAAATGCCGACCTGCGTGCGGGCCAGGGCGGACACGATGCCCTGGGTGACGGTCTGACCGACACCGAAGGGATTGCCGACCGCGAGCACGAGATCGCCAACCTGCAGGGCCTCCGAATCGCCAAGCTCGATCACATTGAGGTTAGAAGCCCCTTTCAGCTTCAGGACGGCAAGGTCGATGCGCGGATCGCGAAGGACAATGTCGGCCTCGAATTCCCGCCTGTCGGCCAGGGCGACCTTCACGTCATTCATGTTCTCGATCACATGATTGTTCGTGATCACCAGACCGGTCGCATCGACGATAACGCCGGATCCGAGCGAACTCTGGGAGCGCCCCGGCGGCATGCTGGGTGCGCTTTCGCCGAAGAAGCGCCGGAAGAACTCCTCCATGGCGGCGTTCTGCCGTCGGTCCGAGCGGGTCGCATAGACGTTCACCACGGCTCCGGCCGTTTCGCGCACAACCGGCGCGAAGGAGAGCTGGATCTGTGCCTGGTTCGCCGGCAGCGCGCGGGTTTGGGCCTGTGGGGCCTGCGCCTGGACTTGCCCCATGGGGAGCACGGCTGCCGTGAGGGCGGCAAAGAGCAAAGCGGCGAACGTACGGCTGAAGAGGAGGGAACGCATGGGACGAATCCGTTCAGGGGGTGAACCTTGATAGAACCTGGGGGCGAAAGAGCCAAATTCCAGCACCACGCGACGTCCGGTTTCGCACAGCCTGAAGATCACCCCGGAAATGGATTCCCCCTTTTCGTGCCTCAAGGGCCGCCAAGCTATTCCGGTAAAGAAAAAGGCGGCCCTGAGGACCGCCTTTTCCGAAACCTTACTGTCGAGAAGCTTACTCGGCTGCCTCGACGATCTCTTCCTTCTGGCTCGGGCCCGAATCCTGGCCGCGCGCATCAACGTCGCGGTCCACGAACTCGATCACGGCCATCGGGGCGTTGTCGCCGAAGCGGAAGCCGGCCTTGAGGACGCGGGTATAGCCGCCCTGGCGGTCCTGGTAGCGCGGGCCGAGAACAGCGAAGAGCTTCTTCACCATATCCTCGTCGCGAAGCTGGGCCGCAGCCTGACGGCGGGCGTGCAGGTCGCCGCGCTTGCCGAGGGTGATGAGCTTCTCGACCACCGGACGCAGGTCCTTTGCCTTCGGCAGGGTAGTGACGATCTGCTCGTGCTTGATCAGCGCAGCTGCCATATTGGCGAACATGGCCTTACGATGCTCGGCCGAGCGGTTGAACCGGCGGCCGCGAAATCCGTGACGCATGGCTTTCTCCTTGATTTTCCGGCCGCCGTGCCAAGGAACGACCGTCTCTCTTCTTCAATCCGCCTTTGCGGCGGGGCAGGAAAAAGGGCCGCCGCGCGAGACGGCAGGCCCTTTCAAAAGCTTAGTAATGCTCTTCGAAGCGCTTGGCGAGATCTTCGATGTTCTCCGGCGGCCAACCCGGCACGTCCATGCCGAGGTGCAGGCCCATGGAGGCCAGAACTTCCTTGATCTCGTTGAGCGACTTGCGGCCGAAGTTCGGGGTGCGGAGCATTTCCGCCTCGGACTTCTGGATGAGGTCGCCGATATAGACGATGTTGTCGTTCTTCAGGCAGTTTGCCGAACGGACCGACAGCTCGAGCTCGTCCACCTTCTTAAGCAGCGCAGGGTTGAACGGCAGCTGCGGCGCAGTGGTCGCAGCCTCCTCCTTGCGGGGCTCTTCAAAGTTGACGAAGACCTGGAGCTGGTCCTGGAGAATGCGGGCCGCATAGGCCACCGCGTCCTCCGGCGACACGGCGCCGTTGGTCTCGACCGTCATGATGAGCTTGTCGTAGTCGAGAATCTGGCCCTCACGGGTGTTCTCGATCCGGTAGGAGACCTTCTTCACCGGGCTGTAGAGCGAATCGACCGGGATGAGGCCGATCGGGGCGTCCTCGGCGCGGTTGCGCTCGGCCGGAACGTAGCCCTTGCCGGTATCGACCGTGAACTCCATGCGGATCTCGGCGCCCTCGTCGAGGGTGCAGAGCACCAGCTCGGGGTTCAGGATCTGCACGTCGCCGACCGTGTTGATGTCGCCCGCCGTGACGAGGCCGGGGCCCGTCTTGCGCAGGGTCATGCGCTTCGGTCCCTCGCCCTGCATCTTGATGGCGATGGTCTTCACGTTGAGCACGATATCCGTCACGTCCTCGCGGACGCCCGGGATGGACGAGAACTCATGCAGCACACCGTCGATATGGATCGACGTCACGGCCGCGCCCTGGAGGGACGACAGCAGCACGCGGCGCAGGGAGTTACCGAGGGTCGTACCGAAGCCGCGCTCGAGCGGCTCGGCCACGATCGTCGCGATGCGCTTCGGATCGTCGCCGGGAGAGACCTCGAGCTTGTTGGGCTTAATCAGCTCTTGCCAGTTCTTTTGGATCACAACCACACCTCTTGCAGGTACGGCTTGAAGGGCGGGACGGACCCACCCTTGAAACCGAAGCGCGCGTGGGCCGAACCCACGCGCCGGACGACCTTAGACGCGACGACGCTTGCGCGGACGGCAGCCGTTGTGCGGGATCGGCGTCACGTCGCGGATCGACGTGACCGTGAAGCCAGCCGACTGGAGAGCGCGCAGGGCCGACTCACGGCCGGAGCCGGGACCGGACACCTCGACCTCGAGGGTGCGCATGCCATGCTCGGAAGCCTTGCGGGCAGCATCCTCGGCGGCGACCTGAGCAGCGTAAGGAGTCGACTTCCGCGAGCCCTTGAAACCCATCGCGCCAGCGGACGACCAGGAGATCGTGTTGCCCTGAGCGTCCGTGATGGTGATCATCGTGTTGTTGAACGAGGCGTTCACATGAGCGACGCCGGACACGATGTTCTTGCGTTCGCGACGGCGGACGCGGGTAGCTTCTTTAGCCATACTTCAAATCCTTCAAACGCGCCCGTGATGCCAGGCGCTCGGGAGAAATGCTGCCTCGTGGAGGCGGCAACCTGGGAAATTACTTCTTCTTGCCGGCGATCGGCTTCGACTTACCCTTGCGGGTGCGCGCATTGGTATGCGTGCGCTGACCGCGAACCGGGAGCGAGCGGCGATGACGCAGGCCGCGATAGGCGCCGAGATCCATCAGGCGCTTGATGTTCATGGACACTTCGCGACGAAGGTCGCCTTCCACGATATAGTCGCGGTCGATGGCCTCACGGATCTGGAGCACCTCGGCGTCGGTGAGCTGGTTCACGCGGCGCTCGGCCGGGATGTTCACCTTCTCGACGATTTCCTGGGCCTTCTTGGCCCCGATGCCGTGGATATACTGAAGCGCGATCACGACGCGCTTGTTGGTCGGAATGTTGACGCCTGCAATACGGGCCATCGTCCATCTCCATGTGGCGAAGCTTGACGCTTCGGTGGTGTTATCGCGCGTCCGGTGGAGGCCGGCCCTTGCGCGGATGATAAGAACACGACAATACGGAGCGGCTCCATACGAAACCCTCCATATCGCGCCTTCTTTTGCGAGAAGCGGTTGCCTAGCGCATTGGGGAAGGTGCGTCAAGGGATTTAAGCGAAAATTCATCAATGGCGGCAAGGAGGCCGCGAGGGCGACGTTCTGCTTTTGTCTTGACTCACAACAGGCCGCTGCAATGCTGCATCATGACCATCCAGTCACTGAAACTCTGTCCGCCAATCTACATACACTTAAGACGAAACAGCCCACACTAGCCCCGACAGGTAGCGTTTACCTTAAGAGAGGCGCCATGCTCATCGCAGACCGCATGCTCCAATACACGACAAATGGCGGGGTACACCTGCAGGTCTCTGTGCAGCTATTCGCACCTGAGCACACCGGACAAGACTGGCGATGCCGCTACGTGATTGGCTGGCCAAACGGAAAGGAAGAGAGTGGCGCCCATGGCGTCGACGCCATGCAGGCGCTGATCCTGACCCTCCAGATGATCGGAGCCCGCCTCTATTTCAGCGACTACCATAAGACCGGAAGGCTCTATTTCGAGACGCCCGGCTCCGGATACGGTTTTCCTGTCCCGAAAAATGCGCGCGATCTTCTTATCGGTGACGACGCGCGCTTTGACGGATGAAGGAGCGCACGCGCCCCTGCCCTCACCGGCCAAGGATGCCTTTGACGACTTCGGTGACCTCGTCGATCGGCCTCATGCCGTCGACGGTCTTGAGCTGGCCCTTGTCGGCATAATAGGCCGAAAGCGGGGCCGTCTGGATCCGGTAGGCTTCAAGACGGGTCTTGAACACGTCCGGATTGTCGTCCTTGCGGACCGGCTCGCCGCGGGCCTCGGTTTCCTTGGCGCGCTTCACGATACGCTCGACGAGTTCGCCCTCGTTGACTTTGAACTCGATGACGGCATCGAGCTTGAGGCCCTTTTCGCGCAACATGGCGTCAAAGGCCTCGGCTTGGGCGACGGTGCGGGGAAACCCGTCCAGGATGAAGCCGTTCCTGGCATCCGGTTCCTCGATCCGGTCGGCAATGATGCCGACAACCACGTCGTCGGAGACCAGGTCGCCACGGTCCATGATTTCCTTGGCCTTGAGGCCGACCGGGGTTCCGGCGGCAACGGCCGCCCGGAGCATGTCGCCGGTGGAGAGCTGGGGAATTCCCAAACGCTCCACCATGCGAACGGCCTGAGTGCCTTTTCCGGCGCCCGGCGGCCCCAGCAGAATAATTCTCATCGACGTCCCCCTGACCTCGTCGACAGCCCCGCCGTTCGGCGGGGCGACAGCTTAGCGCCGTCTGGCGCCCTTGAGCTTGGCCTTCTTCACGAGCCCCTCATACTGATGGGCGAGCAGGTAGCCATGGACCTGGGCCACCGTATCCATCGTAACCGAGACGACGATCAGGAGCGAAGTTCCGCCGAAATAGAACGGCAGCGCCGCATACGAGACCAGAAGCTCAGGAATCAGACAGATGATGACAAGATAAGCTGCACCGAGAACCGTGATGCGTGTCAATACCTGATCGATGAACTCAGCCGTCCGCTCGCCCGGCCGGATGCCCGGGATGAAGCCGCCGTGCTTCTTGAGGTTGTCGGCCGTCTCCTGCGGATTGAACACGATGGCCGTGTAGAAGAACGCGAAGAACGCGATCAGGGCCGCATAGAGGAACATATAGGCCGGGCGCCCATGGCCGAGATAGGCCGTCAGCGTGGCAATGAAGCCCGTGCCGTCCCCTCCCGCGCTCTGGAAGCTCGCAATGGTAGCGGGCAGGAGCAGCAGCGACGAGGCGAAGATCGGCGGAATGACGCCCGAGGTGTTGAGCTTGAGAGGCAGGAACGAGGTCTGGCCCTCATACATCCGATTGCCGACCTGGCGCTTCGGATAGTTGATCAGAAGGCGACGCTGGGCGCGCTCCATGAACACGACGAAATAGATGATCGCCACGGCCATTACGACAACGCCGAGGATGACCACGGTCGAGATTGCGCCCTGACGGCCGAGCTCGAGGGTCCCGGCGATGGCATGCGGAAGGTTGGCCACGATGCCGGCGAAGATGATGAGCGAGGTGCCGTTGCCGATGCCGCGCGAGGTGATCTGCTCACCGAGCCACATCAGGAACATCGTGCCGCCGGTCAGCGTGATCACGGTCGAGATGAGGAAGAACGGCCCGGGGGCGCTGACGATGCTTCCGGAGCTCTGCAGGCCGACGGCGATACCCCAGGACTGGAACACAGCCAGGAACACCGTGAGGTAGCGCGTATACTGGTTGAGGATCTTGCGGCCCGCCTCCCCTTCCTTCTTGAGCGCCTCAAGAGAAGGTAGAACCGAGGTCAGCAGCTGGACGATAATCGAAGCCGAAATATACGGCATGATGTTCAGGGCGAAAATCGCCATGCGCTCTACGGCGCCGCCCGAGAACATGTTGAAGAGGCCGAGAACACCGCCGCTGGCGCTCTGGAAGCTCTGCCGCAGCGCTTCCGGGTTGATGCCGGGAAGCGGGATATAGGTGCCGAGCCGATAGATCAGCAGCGCACCGAGGGTGAACCAAATGCGCTTCTTCAATTCATCGGCTTTGGCAATCGCACCGAAATTGATGTTGGCCGCAAGTTGCTCGGCTGCTGACGCCATGGGTCTCGTCCTTGACTAACTGGATACGTGATCATCGTCACGCAAACGGCGGCCTCACGATCAGACGCGGGCCGCCGCTTGGATCTTTATCGATGTAAGCCTTGGCTTACGCCTCTGCAACAGCACTCAGCAGAGTCACCGAGCCGCCGGCCTTCTCGATCGCCTCGACGGCCGACTTGGAAGCGCCAGCCACCTGGAACGACAGCTTGGCCTTCAGTTCGCCCTGGCCCAGGATCTTCACGCCGTCGCGGGGCTTGGCGATGACGCCGGCCGCGAGAAGGCTGTCGAGGGTGATCGGGGCGCTCTGATCGAGCTTGCCGGCCTCCACGGCCTGCTGAATGCGGCCGAGATTGACCTCGTTGAGATCACGAGCGTTCGGGTTGTTGAAGCCACGCTTCGGCAGACGCCGATGCAGGGGCATCTGACCACCCTCGAAGCCCTTGATGGCGACGCCGCTACGGGACGTCTGCCCCTTCACGCCGCGGCCGCCGGTCTTGCCCTTGCCGGAACCGATGCCACGTCCAACGCGCATACGGTTCTTCGAGGCGCCTTCGTTGTCACGAATTTCGTTGAGTTTCATGACGCTCTCCTCACTGCCCGTCGACAACGCGCACGAGGTGCTTGACCTTCTCGATCATGCCGCGCACCGCGGGGGTGTCGACAAGCGTCGAGGTCCGATGAAGCTTGTTGAGCTTCAGGCCGATCAGCGTCTGGCGCTGCTTGGCCTCGCGACGGATCGGAGATCCGATCTGCTCAACGGTGATGGTTTTCGCCGTCTCGGCGGAAGGCTTCTTCGCCATGGATCAGCCTCCTTACGCTTCGGCGCCGACATCGGCGTCGGACGTATCGCGGCGGCGGGCCTGCAGCGTCGAGACCTTGAGGCCCCGGCGAGCGGCAACCGAACGCGGGCTGTCCTCGTTCTTCAGCGCGTCGAAGGTCGCACGAACGAGGTTGTACGGGTTCGAGGAGCCAAGCGACTTCGCCACCACGTCCTGCATGCCGACCGTCTCGAAAACGGCGCGCATCGGACCGCCGGCGATGATGCCGGTACCCTGGGGAGCAGCGCGGAGCACGACCTTGCCGGCGCCGTGACGGCCCTTGACGTCGTGATGCAGCGTGCGGCCCTCACGAAGCGCAACGCGGATCATCGAACGCTTTGCAGCATCGGTCGCCTTGCGGATCGCCTCAGGCACCTCGCGGGCCTTGCCGTGACCAAAGCCGACACGACCCTTCTGGTCGCCGACCACAACCAGGGCAGCGAAGCCGAAGCGACGGCCGCCCTTCACGACTTTCGCGACGCGGTTGATGTGGACAAGCCGGTCGACGAATTCGCTGTCGCGCTCTTCGCGATCAGCACGTTCTCTAGGTTCTCTCGCCATGAGACCTCTCACTTGCGCGGGCGGCGGGCCCGCTCGCTAAGGGTGTTTCGAAATACCCGCCGTTTAGAAATCAAGTCCGCCTTCACGGGCGGCGTCGGCCAGGGCCTTGACGCGACCGTGATAGAGGTAGCCGCCACGGTCGAAGACGACGTCCTTGACGCCGGCCTTCGTCGCGCGCTCGGCCACGAGCTTGCCGATTTCCTTCGCCGCCTCGACGGTGGCGCCGGTCTTCAGCTTGCCGCGCAGGTCCTTCTCGAGGGTCGAAGCCGACGCCACGGTCACGCCGCGCTCGTCATCGATAACCTGGGCATAGATCTGCTTCGACGAACGGAAGACCGACAAACGCGGGCGACCATTCGCTGCCTTACGGATCGCACGGCGTACCCGAGCCTTGCGGCGATCTTCGGCGCCTTTCTTCTCAGCCATGATACGTCGTCCTTACTTCTTCTTGCCTTCCTTGCGGAAGATGAACTCGTCGGCATACTTGACGCCCTTGCCCTTGTAGGGCTCCGGACCGCGATACTCGCGGATCTCGGCGGCGGTCTGGCCGACCTTCTGCTTGTCGATGCCGGCGACGACTACTTCGGTCGGCTTCGGCGTCGTGATCGTGACACCGGCCGGGATCTCGTAGTCGATGTCGTGGCTGTAGCCGAGGGAGAGCTTCAGCACCTTGCCAGCAACGGCGGCGCGATAGCCGACGCCGTTGATCTCAAGACGCTTCTCGAAACCCTTCGACACACCCTCGACCAGGTTCGCAACCTGGGACCGGGACATGCCCCACTTGGAACGGGCAATCTTGGACTCGTCGCGCGGATTGACCGACACGGCGCCGTCTTCAAGAGCCACCGACACTTCTTCGGGGACCAGGAACGAAAGCTCGCCCTTGGAACCCTTCACCTTCACCGTCTGACCGTCGACGGTCGCCGTCACGCCGGACGGGATCTGGACGGGCTTCTTGCCTACTCGAGACATTCTGTAATCTCCGTGGTTCTGTGCATCCGCTCGGGTCCTAGAAGACCTTGCAGAGCACTTCGCCGCCCACGTTCTTCTCACGGGCCTCGTGATCGGCCATCACGCCTTGGGGCGTCGAGAGAATGGTGATGCCGAGGCCGTCAGCCACGCGGGGCATGGTGTCGACGGAGGCATAGACGCGGCGGCCCGGCTTGGAGACGCGCTCGATCGAGCGGATCACCGGCTGGCCATCGTAGTACTTCAGCTCGATGGAGAACTCCGTCCGGCCGTTGCCGAACTCGGTCTGCGAATAATCGCGGATGTAGCCTTCGCTCTTGAGCACGTCGAGAACGCGGGCACGAAGCTTCGAGCCAGGGGTGGAAACGTTGCCGCGACGACGCATCTGCGCGTTACGGATACGGGTGAGCATATCGCCCAACGGATCGTTGATCATATGATGCCCTCCCTTACCAGCTGGACTTCACGAGGCCCGGAATCAGGCCGTTGGAGCCGAGCTCGCGCAGCGCGATACGGGACATGCCGAGCTTGCGGTAGTAAGCCCGCGGACGGCCCGTCACCTCGCAACGATTGCGGATGCGGGTCGGGTTCGCATTGCGGGGCAGCTCAGCGAGCTTGAGGCGCGCTTCGAAGCGCTCCTCCATGGACTTCGACTCGTCGTTAGCGGTCGCCAGGAGGCGAGCCCGCTTGCCCGCGAACTTCTTCACGAGCGCACGACGGTGCTTGTTCTTCTCAATAGCGCTTTTCTTAGCCATTCGATTTTCTCCAGTGTCCGCGTTTGAGGACGTTGATCCTCACTGCCGGAACGGGAAGTTGAAGTGACGCAGCAGGGCGCGGGCTTCATCGTCCGTCTTCGCCGAAGTGGCGATGATGATGTCCATGCCCCAAACCTGCTCGACCTTGTCGTAGTTGATCTCAGGGAACACCAGGTGCTCCTTGATTCCGAGGGCGTAGTTGCCGCGGCCGTCGAACGAGCGCGGGTTCAGGCCGCGGAAGTCGCGAACGCGGGGAAGAGCCACGGTCACGAGGCGATCCATGAACTCGTACATGCGAGCCTTGCGGAGCGTCACCTTCGCGCCGATGGGCATGCCTTCGCGCACCTTGAACTGCGAGATCGCCTTACGGGCCTTCGTGATCACCGGCTTCTGGCCGGCGATGAGCGCAAGATCCCCAGCGGCCACGGTAGCCTTCTTGGAATCGGCCGTCGACTCGCCGACGCCCATGTTCAGAACGATCTTCTCGATCTTCGGAACTTCCATCGGGTTCTTGTAGCCGAACTCTTCAATGAGCTTCGGACGCACTACTTCCTCGTAGTGCTGCCGCAGACGCGGCGTGTAGCCGTCAACCTGTGCCTTAGCCATCGATCAGCTCTCCCGAACGCTTGGCGATACGGACCTTGCGGCCGTCCTCGAGAATCTTGAACCCAACCCGGGTCGGCTTGCCGTCCTTCGGGTCTGCGTAAGCCAGGTTCGACAGATGCAGAGGCGCCTCTTTGGTGATGATGCCACCTTCCTGAGAGGCGGTCTGGCGCTGGTGACGCTTCACCAGGTTCACGCCACGGACGAGCGCACGCTCCTCCTTCGGCATGACCTGAACGACTTCGCCGGTCTTGCCCTTGTCGCGACCGGTCAGGACGACGACCTTATCGCCCTTCTTGATCTTCGCGGCCATTAGAGCACCTCCGGCGCCAGCGAAATGATTTTCATGTGGTTCTTCGCACGCAGTTCACGCGGAACCGGGCCGAAGATACGAGTGCCCACAGGCTCTTTCTGATTGTTGATCAGAACCGCGGCGTTCCGGTCGAACCGAATCACGGACCCGTCGGCGCGACGGATGTCCTTAGCCGTGCGAACGACGACCGCCTTCATGACGTCGCCCTTCTTCACGCGCCCACGCGGAATGGCTTCTTTGACCGAGACGACGATGATGTCGCCAACGGAAGCATACTTACGCTTAGAACCACCGAGAACCTTGATGCACATCACGCGACGCGCGCCCGAATTGTCGGCGACGTCAAGATTCGTCTGCATCTGGATCATGGCTTTGATCCTTTCCTTTGTTTCAGACAGGTTTCCGGGCCAAGGCACGATTGCCTTCCCGGACTACGCCTGATGGGGATCTGACGTCCCCTGCCCTTCATGTCGAGAAAGGCGGCCGTATACACGAACCGCCCCTGCAAGACAAGTCCCAATCGATTGCCCTTAGGCCTTCGGCTGGTCCACGAGCACCCAGGTCTTGAGTTTGGAGAGCGGCTTGGACTCCTCGATGAAGACCGTATCGCCCACCTTGGCCGCATTATTCTCGTCATGAGCATGGTAGTTCTTCGTCTTACGCACGGTCTTCTTCATGACCGGGTGCGTGAAACGGCGTTCCACCTTCACGACGACCGTCTTGTCCTGCTTATCGCTGACAACGACGCCCTGCAAAACGCGCTTCGGCATCCTGTTTCCCCTTAAGCCTTCGCCGGCGCCGGCTTCTGGCGCTGCAGCGTCTTGACGCGGGCGATGTCCCTGCGGACCTCACGAACGCGTCCGGTGTTCTCGAGCTGCCCCGTCGCGCGCTGGAACCGAAGGTTGAACTGCTCCTTCTTGAGGTTGAGCAGTTCGTCCGACAGCTGATCCGTCGACATGGCCTTGAGGTCGGAGGCTCTCTGCTTCGACTTCATGATGTCCTCCTTACTCCGCGATTCGCTGAATGAAGCGCGTCTTGATCGGGAGCTTCGCCGCGCCGAGGCGGAGCGCCTCGCGGGCGGTCTCCTCGTTCACGCCGTCGATCTCGAACATGATACGGCCAGGCTTCACCCGGGCTGCCCAATACTCGGGAGCGCCCTTACCCTTACCCATACGTACTTCGGTCGGCTTGGTCGACACCGGCACGTCCGGGAAGACGCGGATCCACACGCGGCCCACGCGCTTCATGGCGCGGGTGATCGCACGGCGAGCCGCCTCGATCTGCCGGGCGTTGACGCGCTCCGGCTCCATCGCCTTCAGGCCGAACTGGCCGAAGTTGAGGTCCGTACCGCCCTTCGCAGCGCCGGAGATGCGGCCCTTGAATTGCTTACGGAATTTCGTCTTCTTCGGTTGCAACATGGCAAACCTCTCCTGGCCTCTCGGTTACGCCGCCTGCTCGCGGCGACCGCCCGAACGGCCCCCTTCGTCGTTCATGCGCTTGTCCTGCGCCATCGGGTCATGTTCAAGGATCTCGCCCTTGAAAATCCAGACCTTGATGCCGCACGTGCCGTAGGTCGTGAAGGCGGTCGACGTTCCGTAATCGACATCCGCACGCAGGGTGTGGAGCGGAACGCGGCCCTCGCGGTACCATTCGAGACGAGCGATTTCGGCGCCGCCGAGACGGCCCGAGCAGTTGATGCGGATGCCCTCGGCGCCCAGACGCATCGCCGACTGAACGGCGCGCTTCATGGCGCGGCGGAACGCGACGCGACGCTCAAGCTGCTGAGCGATCGAGTCGGCGACCAGGGTCGCATCGACTTCCGGCTTACGGACTTCGACGATGTTGATCGCCACGTCCGCGTCCGTCATCTTGGACACGAGCTTGCGCAGCTTCTCAATGTCGGCGCCCTTCTTGCCGATCACCACGCCCGGACGGCCCGAGTGAATGGTGACGCGGCACTTCTTGTGCGGGCGCTCGATCACGATCTTCGAAACGGCGGCCTGCTTGAGCTGCTTCATGAGAGCATCGCGGATGGCGATGTCCTCATGCATCAGCTTGGCGTACTCGCCCTTGCCGGCGAACCAGCGCGAGTCCCAGGTCCGGTTGATGCCGAGCCGAAGACCAATCGGGTTAACTTTCTGACCCATCTGGTTCTCCTTTACGCCTGTTCGGCGACTTCCCGAACCACGATCGTGAGGTTCGAGAACGGCTTCATGATACGGGCGCCCCGGCCACGGGCCCGAGCGTGGAAGCGCTTCATGACAAGCGCCTTGCCGACGAAAGCCTGGCTCACGACGAGATCGTCCACATCGAGGTTGTGGTTGTTCTCGGCGTTGGCGATGGCGCTCTCGAGGCACTTCCTGACGTCCCGAGCGATCCGCTTACGCGAGAACTCGAGATCGGCGAGAGCCGTGGAAACCTTCTTGCCGCGGATAAGGGCCGCAACAAGATTGAGCTTCTGGGGGCTGACGCGCAGCATACGAGCGACGGCTTGCGCCTCGTTGTCGCTCAGCGCGCGAGGAGTCGCGGCCTTACCCATCTTACTTCCTCTTCGCCTTCTTGTCCGCCGCGTGGCCGTGGAAGGTGCGGGTCGGCGAGAACTCGCCGAACTTGTGACCCACCATTTCCTCGCTCACGTAGACGGGAATGTGCTTCTGTCCGTTGTAGACCCCGAAAGTGAGGCCCACGAACTGCGGGAGGATCGTGGAGCGGCGGCTCCAGATCTTGATGACCTCGCTGCGGCCCGACCCACGGGCAGCCTCGGCCTTCTTGAGGAGGTAGCCGTCGACGAACGGACCCTTCCAAAGCGAACGTGCCATGACGTGCCTCTGTCCTTACTTCTTCCGTGCGTGGCGGCTCGACACGATGAACTTATCGGTCCGCTTGTTCGAACGGGTTTTCTTGCCCTTGGTCGGAATGCCCCACGGCGTCACCGGATGGCGGCCGCCCGAGGTGCGACCCTCACCACCACCGTGCGGGTGGTCGATCGGGTTCATGGAGACACCGCGGTTATGCGGGCGCTTGCCCAGCCAACGATTCCGACCCGCCTTACCGACCGAGGTGTTCATGTGGTCGGGGTTGGACACGGCGCCGACGCTGGCGAAGCAGAGGCCATGGACCATGCGCTGCTCGCCCGAATTGAGGCGAACCGTCACGTAGCCCTGGTCGCGACCCACGATCTGAGCATAGGTGCCAGCGGAGCGGGCAATGGCGCCACCGCGGCCGATCTTCAGCTCGATGTTGTGGATGATCGTTCCAACCGGCATGTTGCCGATCGGCATCGCGTTGCCCGGCTTAATGTCGACCTGCTCGCCAGCCGACACCTGATCGCCGACAGCCAGACGCTGCGGGGCCAGGATGTAGGACAGCTCGCCGTCGGCGTAGCGGATCAGGGCGATGAAGGCGGTGCGGTTCGGATCGTACTCAATCCGCTCCACGGTCGCCACGTCACCCATGCGCCCGCGGCGCTTGAAGTCGACATTGCGCAGGGTCCGCTTGTGTCCACCGCCACGGAAGCGGACGGTCACACGACCCAGATTGTTGCGGCCGCCGGAGGACGACTTGCCCTCCGTCAGCGTCTTGACCGGCTTGCCCTTATAGAGCTCGCTGCGGTCCACGATCACCAGCTGGCGCAGGCCGGGGGTGATTGGTTTGAAGGTCTTCAAAGCCATCGGATCACTCTCTCGTCCGATCAGAGGCCCGTCGTGACGTCGATGGTTTGGCCCTCTTCGAGGGTCACAACCGCCTTCTTCACGTCCGACCGCTGGCCGCGGGTGCCGCGGAACATCTTCACCTTGCCCTTGGTGACGAGCGTGTTGACGCTCTTCACCTTGACATCGAACAGCTTCTCAACCGCTTCCTTGATCTGCGGCTTCGTCGCATCCGGCTTCACCTTGAAGACGACCTTGTTCTGATCGGACAGGGTCGTGGCCTTCTCGGTGATGACCGGGCTTACGATCACATCGTAATGGCGCGGGTCCAGGCTCATTTGAAGCGCGCCTCCAGCGCATCGACAGCCGCCTTCGTGAGAACGAGCTTCTCGCGACGGAGAATGTCATAGACGTTGATGCCCTGCACCGGCAGGACGTCGATGTTCGGGATGTTGCGCGCAGCCCGCTGGAAGTTCGCCTCGATCTCGGCACCGCCGATGATCAGGGCGTTCGCGAGCCCGAGCTTGCCGAACCGCTCCACCAGAGCCTTCGTCTTGGCCTCGGACAGCTGCACGTCATCGACGACGATGAGCGAAGCGTCCTTGGCCTTGGTCGAGAGCGCATGCTTCAGAGCAAGAGCACGAACCTTCTTGGGCAGGTCGTGCGCATGGCCGCGGACCTGCGGGCCGAAGGCGCGACCGCCGCCCCGGAACTGGGGAGCGCTTGCGGCGCCGTGGCGGGCGTTACCGGTGCCCTTCTGCTTATAGACCTTCTTGGTCGTGCGATCGATGTCCGAACGGTTCTTCACGGCGTGCGTGCCGGCCTGGCGCTTTGCAAGCTGCCAACGGACGCAACGGGCGAGAAGATCGGCGCGCGGATCGAGACCGAAGATGGCCTCGTCCAGATCGACCGAGCCGGCCTTTTTGCCATCGAGCGTGGTGACGTCGAGTTTCATCACGCATTCTCCTCTTGGGCCTGGTCAGCCTGAGCGGCCGGCGCGGCGTCGTTCGCCGCACGGAACTTGCCGGGCATCGGCACGTCGTTCGGCAGCTTCCGCTTCACCGCGTCGCGGATGAAGATCCAGCCGCCGGCAACGCCGGGAACGGCGCCTTCGACAAGGATCAGACCGCGCTCGGGATCGGTCGAGACGACACGCAGGTTCTGCGTGGTCACGCGCTCGACACCGAGGTGACCGGGCATCTTCTTGTTCTTGAACGTCCGACCCGGATCCTGGCGGCCACCGGTCGAACCGATCGAACGGTGGGAGATCGACACGCCGTGAGTGGCGCGCAGACCGCCGAAGTTCCAGCGCTTCATGCCGCCCGCGAAGCCCTTACCCGTCGTCGTGCCCGTGACATCCACGAACTGACCGGCGACGAAGTGGTCGGCGGTGATCTCGGCGCCGACCGGGATGAGAGCATCCTCGGAGACGCGGAACTCCGCGAGCTTGCGCTTCGGCTCGACCTTGGCGACGGAGAACCGTCCGCGCTCAGCCTTCGAAACGTTCTTCACCTTGGCCTTGCCGACGCCGACCTGCAGCGCGGTGTAGCCGTTCTTATCCATGGTCCGATGGGCGACCACTTGACACTGGTCGACCTTCAAAACCGTCACCGGGACATGCTCACCCGCATCCGTGAAGACGCGTGTCATCCCGACCTTCTGTGCAATGACGCCTGAGCGCATGTGCGTATCCTCTCGGCGTGTCCTACCGAAAGCTCCAAGCCAAACGGCTTAGAGCTTGATCTCCACGTCCACGCCCGCGGCGAGGTCGAGCTTCATCAGCGCGTCCACCGTCTGGGGAGTGGGGTCCACGATATCGAGAACACGCTTGTGAGTGCGCATCTCGAACTGCTCGCGCGACTTCTTGTCGATGTGCGGCGAGCGAAGCACCGTAAAGCGCTCAATGCGCGTCGGCAGCGGGATGGGCCCGCGCACCTGAGCGCCGGTCCGCTTCGCGGTCGACACGATTTCGCGTGTCGAAGCGTCGAGGATCCGATGGTCGAACGCCTTAAGGCGAATACGGATGTTCTGACCGTTCATGGGTTGACCTCTACAAGGGAGAGGACCGGCCTAAACCGGCCCGCTCCTTTGATCCTCTAAATTAATCCATGACCTGAGCGACGACGCCGGCACCGACGGTGCGGCCGCCTTCACGGATCGCAAAGCGCAGCTTCTCCTCCATGGCGATCGGCGCAATCAGCTCGACCTCCATGGCGATGTTGTCGCCCGGCATCACCATCTCGGTGCCCTCAGGCAGCTTCACCACGCCCGTCACGTCCGTCGTCCGGAAGTAGAACTGCGGACGGTAGTTCGTGAAGAACGGCGTATGACGGCCACCCTCTTCCTTCGTCAGGATGTAGGCCTCGGCCTTGAACTTCGTGTGCGGCTTGATCGAGCCGGGCTTGCACAGCACCTGGCCGCGCTCCACGTCCTCGCGCTTCGTGCCGCGCAGAAGAACGCCCACGTTGTCGCCCGCCTGACCCTGGTCGAGCAGCTTGCGGAACATCTCAACGCCCGTCACGGTCGTCTTCACCGTCGCCTTCAGGCCAACGATCTCGACTTCCTCGCCGACCTTGACGATCCCGCGCTCAACGCGGCCCGTCACCACCGTGCCGCGACCCGAGATCGAGAACACGTCTTCGATCGGCATCAGGAACGGCTGGTCAATCGGACGCTCCGGCTGCGGAATGTAGCGGTCAACCTCGGCCATCAGCTTGAGAACCGCATCGCGGCCGATCTCAGGCGAACGGTCTTCCAGCGCGCACAAAGCCGAACCCTTGACGATCGGAATGTCGTCGCCCGGGAAGTCGTACTTCGACAGAAGCTCGCGCACCTCAAGCTCGACCAGCTCGAGAAGCTCCGGATCGTCGACCATGTCGACCTTGTTCATGAACACCACCAGCGCCGGAACGCCGACCTGGCGGGCGAGCAGGATGTGCTCGCGGGTCTGCGGCATCGGGCCGTCGGCCGACGACACCACCAGAATCGCGCCGTCCATCTGCGCCGCACCCGTGATCATGTTCTTCACGTAGTCGGCGTGGCCGGGGCAGTCCACGTGCGCATAGTGACGGTTGGCCGTCTCGTATTCCACGTGAGACGTCGAGATCGTGATCCCGCGCGCCTTCTCTTCCGGAGCCTTGTCGATCTGGTCGTAGGCCGTAAACGTCGCCCCGCCAGCCTCGGCAAGAACCTTCGTGATCGCCGCCGTCAGAGACGTCTTGCCGTGGTCAACGTGCCCAATCGTCCCAATGTTGCAGTGCGGCTTCGTCCGCTCAAACTTTTCCTTCGCCATCGTGGCACCCGTTCCTTAAATCGTCAGTTATTGTTCAATGGGTTCAGGCGTACTTCGCCTGAACCTCGGCAGCCACGTTCGACGGCACCTGTTCATAGTGGTCGAACTGCATGGTGTAGCTCGCACGCCCCTGGCTCATGCCGCGCAGGGTGTTGACGTAGCCGAACATGTTGGCGAGCGGGACCATCGCGTTGATGACCACGGCATTGCCGCGCATGTCCTGGCCCTGGATCTGGCCACGCCGGGAGTTCAGGTCACCGATCACGGAACCGGTGTAATCCTCAGGCGTGGTGACCTCGACCTTCATCACCGGCTCGAGCAGCACCGAGGCGCCCTTTTGCAGGGCCTCGCGGAGAGCCGCACGGGAGGCGATTTCGAAGGCCAGGGCCGACGAGTCGACTTCGTGGAACGCGCCGTCGATCAGCTCGACCTTGATGTCGACCACCGGGAAGCCGGCGACGACGCCGGCACCGATGACGGACTGAAGGCCCTTTTCGACGCCCGGGATGTATTCCTTCGGAACCGCACCACCGACGATCTTCGACTCGAAGGCGAAACCGGCACCCGTCTCGTTCGGCTGAACGACGAGCTTCACGCGGGCGAACTGGCCCGTGCCGCCGGTCTGCTTCTTGTGGGTGTAGTCCACCTCGGTCTTCTTGGTCATCGTCTCGCGATAGGCCACCTGCGGAGCGCCCACATTCGCGTCGACCTTGTAGGTACGGCGCAGGATGTCGACCTTAATGTCCAGGTGCAGCTCGCCCATGCCCTTCAGGATGGTCTGGCCGGATTCCTGATCCGTCGAGACGCGGAAGGACGGGTCCTCAGCCGCAAGCTTCGCGAGAGCGAGGCCCAGCTTCTCCTGGTCGCCCTTCGACTTCGGCTCGATGGCGATCTCGATGACGGGCTCAGGGAACTCCATCTTCTCGAGGATCACGGCCTTGGCCGGGTCGCAGAGGGTGTCGCCGGTGCGGGTATCCTTAAGGCCCGCGAGAGCGACGATGTCGCCCGCATAGGCTTCCTTAACGTCCTCACGGTTGTTCGCATGCATGAGCAGCATGCGACCGACGCGCTCCTTCTTGTCGCGAGTCGAGTTCAGGAGAGTCTCACCGGCGGTGACCTTGCCTGAATAGACGCGGCAGAAGGTGATGGTGCCGACGAAGGGGTCGTCCATGATCTTGAAGGCGAGCATGGAGAAGGCTTCGTCGTCCGTCGGACGGCGGATGATCTCTTCCTCGGTCTTGAAGTCGATGCCCTGGATCGCCTCACGATCGGCCGGGGACGGCAGGAAGTCGACGACCGCGTCGAGAAGCGGCTGAACGCCCTTGTTCTTGAACGCCGAACCGCAGAGCACGGGATGGAACGCGCGACGCTGGACGGCCGTGCGGATCAGGCGGCGCAGGGTCGCCTCGTCGGGCTCCTGGCCCTCGAGGTACGCGACCATCGCGTCGTCGTCCATCTCGACCGCAGCCTCAACGAGCTTGCCGCGATACTCGACAGCCTGGTCCTGCAGGTCAGCCGGGATCTCGACTTCGTCGAACTTCGCGCCGAGCGACTCGCCGGACCAGATCAGAGCCTTCATCTTGATGAGGTCGATCACGCCCTGGAAGTCGCTCTCCGCGCCGATCGGCAGCTGGAGGCAGACCGGCTTGCCGGCCACGCGCTTCACGATGTCCTCGACGCACTTAAAGAAGTTCGCGCCCGTCTTGTCCATCTTGTTGACGAACACGACGCGCGGAACGTCGTACTTGTCAGCCTGACGCCAGACGGTCTCGGTCTGAGGCTCGACACCCTGGTTGCCGTCGAGAACGCACACAGCACCGTCGAGAACACGCAGCGACCGCTCGACCTCGATGGTGAAGTCCACGTGGCCGGGAGTGTCGATGATGTTCAGGCGCTTGCCATTCCAGAAGCAGGTGGTGGCAGCGGACGTGATCGTGATGCCACGCTCTTGCTCCTGCTCCATCCAATCCATGGTGGCAGAGCCTTCATGGGTCTCACCGATCTTGTGCGACTTACCGGTGTAGTAAAGGATACGCTCGGTCGTGGTCGTCTTGCCGGCATCGATGTGGGCCATGATGCCGAAGTTACGGTAGTCCTCAATTGCATGCGTGCGGGGCATCGCTGAAGCTCCTCAAGGTCCAACCGTTACCAGCGATAGTGCGAGAAGGCGCGGTTGGCCTCGGCCATCCGGTGCGTGTCTTCGCGCTTCTTCACTGCGTTGCCGCGGTTGTTCGACGCATCGAGCAACTCGGCGGACAGACGGTCGACCATGGTCTTGTCGTTACGGCCGCGAGCGGCCTGGATGATCCAGCGGATCGCAAGCGCCTGACGGCGCTCCGAGCGGACCTCGACCGGCACCTGATAGGTGGCGCCGCCGACACGGCGGGAACGCACCTCGATGGCCGGGGAAACATTGTCGAGCGCCTGCTTGAACACCTCGAGGGGGTTCGACTTCGTGCGGCTCTCGATGATGTCGAACGCACCGTAGACGATGCTTTCGGCGGCGGACTTCTTGCCGTCGTACATGATGGAATTCATGAACTTCGTGACGACCACGTCCCCGAACTTCGGATCCGGGATGATCTCACGCTTTTCGGCGCTGTGGCGGCGGGACATGAGCTAGCTCCGACCTCAATAACAGTTGGACGGCTTACTTGGGCCGCTTCGCGCCGTACTTCGAACGACGCTGCTTACGATTCTTCACGCCCTGGGTGTCGAGGACACCGCGGAGGATGTGATAGCGAACACCCGGGAGGTCCTTCACGCGGCCGCCGCGGATCATGACCACGGAGTGCTCCTGAAGGTTGTGCCCCTCGCCCGGGATATAACCGATGACTTCATAGCCATTGGTAAGGCGAACCTTGGCGACCTTACGGAGAGCCGAGTTCGGCTTCTTCGGGGTCGTCGTGTAAACGCGCGTGCACACGCCCCGCTTTTGCGGGCAGGCCTCAAGCGCGGGAACCTTATTCCGGCTCTTTTGCGCCGTCCGCGGCTTGCGGATCAGCTGACTGATCGTTGGCATTCTCTGCCCTCTTTCACCCACCACCACCCGGTGGCTTTGCGTGTCTTCAACAGGTGGACGCTGCGACGCAACGCCCCACAAGCCAATGGCTTGCACAAAACGAAGCCGCGCCATAGGCGGCTTTGAGCCCTTGGCGCGGTGCAATTGCAGAGGACCACGGCTAGGCCGCGATCGTGCCCCAAATCTGACGTTTGTCAGTCAAGGTTGAACTCGGCAGCGTTTAGATCGATTGGGTCGGAGCGTGTCGCCCTGACAGTCAAGATCTACGGCCTGCCGGAAAGTTCGGTCTCTCTAGCGTCCGAGTCGGAAAAAGTCAACTCTTTTCCCGATTTCGCCGGCTGACCAGGCTTCCCTCGCGGAAGTTGGACTCTCCACCGGGTAAATTCAACCCGTAGGTGCAGCCCTTCAGGACTGCAGTCCTGTCCTGGCCTAAACGATGAGAGCCGCCCGTAGGCGGCTCCCGATTCTCGAATCCGCCTGCCCTATTCGGCAGCGGGCGGCAACTCGTTGACCGCAGCTTGGGATTCGGCTCGCTTCTGCTGAAGGATGAGCTCGTCCCGGTGCTGGGCGACGGCCTTGACCTGGGCGTTCAGGGCGCCCGTGCCGGCCGGAATGAGGCTGCCGACGATCACGTTCTCCTTGAGGCCCTCGAGGGTATCGACCTTGCCATTGACCGCCGCCTCCGTGAGGACGCGGGTGGTCTCCTGGAAGGACGCCGCCGAGATGAAGGAGCGGGTCTGGAGCGAAGCCTTGGTAATGCCGAGCAGAACCGGCACGCCGGCGGCGGGCTTCTTCTTCTCGGCCTCGAGGCGCTCGTTGGCCTCCTCGAGTTCCAGACGATCGACCTGCTCACCCGTGAGGAAGTCGGAATCCCCGCTGTCGGTGATTTCGACCTTCTGCAGCATCTGACGAACGATTACCTCGATGTGCTTATCGTTGATGAGCACGCCCTGGAGGCGATAGACCTCCTGGATCTCGTTGACGAGATAAGCCGCCAGCTCCTCGACGCCCTTAATGGCCAGGATGTCGTGCGGAGCCGGGTTTCCGTCGACGATGAAGTCGCCGAGTTCCACCACGTCCCCATCCTGCAGGTGGATGTGCTTGCCCTTGGGGATCAAGTATTCCACCGGCTCGGAGCCATCGTGCGGGGTCAGCGTCAGGCGACGCTTGTTCTTGTAGTCGCGGCCGAACTGAATCGTACCGGACTTCTCCGCAATGATGGCCGCATCCTTCGGACGACGGGCCTCGAACAGCTCCGCCACGCGCGGCAGACCGCCGGTGATGTCGCGGGTCTTGGCGCTCTCGGTCGAGACACGGGCGAGCACGTCGCCGGCCTTGACCTTCGAGCCCGGATCCATCGCGAGGATCGCGTCGACCGGGAGCAGGTAGCGGGCGTCGCCGCCACGCGGCAGCTTGGCAACCTTGCCGCCCTTGCCCTCGATGATGACCGCCGGACGCAGGTCCGCCGTGCGCGGCGAGCCGCGCCAGTCGATGACGACGCGCTTCGCGATGCCGGTGGACTCGTCCATGGTCTCGATCATCGAGCCGCCGTCGACGAGGTCCTCATAGCCCACCACGCCCTCGATCTCGGTGAGGATCGGGCGGGTATAGGGATCCCATTCGGCGATGCGCTGGCCGCGCTTGATCGTGTCGCCCTCGTCCACCTTCAGGCGGGAGCCGTATTGCAGGCGATGGGCTGCCCGCTCGCTGCCGTCCGCCCCATAGATGACGACGGACACGTTGCGGCCCATGACCACCAGGTCGCCGTCCGAGTTCCGCGCAATGTTCTTGTTGCGGAAGCCGATCGTGCCCTCGAAGCTCGACTCGATGAAGGACGAGTCGGCAATCTGGGCCGCACCGCCGATGTGGAAGGTGCGCATGGTGAGCTGAGTGCCCGGCTCGCCGATGGACTGTGCCGCGATGACGCCGACAGCCTCGCCGTGGTTGACCGGCGTACCGCGGGCCAGGTCGCGACCGTAGCAGGTGGCGCAGACGCCGTTCTTCGACTCGCAGACGAGCACGGAACGGATCTTTACCTCCTGGATGCCGGCAGCGCCGATGGCCTCCAGATGCGCCTCCTCGATCATCGTCCCCTTCGGAACGATGATGGAGCCGTCGGCAGCCACCAGATCCTCGGCCGTCGAGCGGCCCAGGATGCGGGAGGCCAGCGATGCGACCACCTGGCCGGCATCGATGATGGCCCGCATGCGGATGCCGCGCTCGGTGCCGCAATCGGTCTCGCGGATGACCGCGTCCTGCGCCACATCCACGAGACGGCGGGTCAGGTAACCCGAGTTCGCAGTCTTGAGCGCAGTGTCGGCCAGGCCCTTACGGGCACCGTGGGTCGAGTTGAAGTACTCGAGCACGTCCAGGCCTTCCTTGAAGTTCGAGATAATCGGCGTCTCGATGATCTCGCCCGACGGCTTGGCCATGAGGCCGCGCATAGCCGCGAGCTGCTTCATCTGGGCCGGCGAACCACGGGCACCGGAATGCGACATCATGTAGATGGAGTTCACCGGCTTATCGCGGCCGTTGTCGTCCTTCTGCACGGCCGAGATACGCGCCATCATCTCGCCAGCAAGGCGATCCGAGCATTTCGCCCAGGCATCGACGACCTTGTTGTACTTCTCACCCTGGGTGATGAGGCCGTCCTGGTACTGCTGCTCGTAGTCCTTTGCGAGGGCACGGGTCTCCTCGACGATCTGCCACTTGTTCTCCGGGATCACCATGTCGTCCTTGCCGAACGAAATGCCGGCCTTGAACGCGTTGTAGAACCCGAGGGCCATGATGCGATCGCAGAAGATCACCGACTCCTTCTGACCGCAGTGCCGGTACACGGCATCGATCATGTTGGAGATTTCCTTCTTCGTCATGAGCTTGTTCACGACGTCGAAGGGCAGGTTGGGATGCTTCGGCAGAACGCGCGAGAGCATGACGCGACCGGCGGTCGTTTCATAGATCTTGCTGACCGGCTCGCCATTCTCGCCAATCCCCTCCCAGCGGTAGCGGATCTTCGAGTGGAGCGTGATGACCTTCTCGTGCAGGGCGTGCTCGATCTCGCCCATATCCGCAAAGGCCTTGCCCTGGCCGGGCTCGCCGTCGGAGACGATCGAGAGGTAGTACAGGCCCAGAACGATGTCCTGCGACGGCACGATGATCGGCTGGCCGTTGGCCGGGTGCAGGATGTTGTTCGTGGACATCATCAGCACGCGGGCTTCGAGCTGCGCCTCGAGCGAGAGCGGCACGTGGACAGCCATCTGGTCGCCGTCGAAGTCCGCGTTGAACGCGGCGCAGACGAGCGGGTGCAGCTGGATCGCCTTGCCCTCGATCAGGGTGGGTTCGAAGGCCTGGATGCCGAGACGGTGCAGGGTCGGAGCGCGGTTCAGGAGAACCGGGTGCTCGCGGATGACCTCGTCCAGGATGTCCCAGACCTCGGGCTTTTCCTTCTCGACAAGCTTCTTCGCCTGTTTGACGGTGGCCGAGAGGCCGCGAGCGTCGAGCTTGGCGTAGATGAACGGCTTGAAGAGCTCGAGCGCCATCTTCTTGGGCAGGCCGCACTGATGGAGCTTCAGCTCCGGACCGACCACGATGACCGAGCGGCCCGAATAGTCCACGCGCTTGCCGAGCAGGTTCTGGCGGAACCGGCCCTGCTTGCCCTTGAGCATGTCGGCGAGGGACTTGAGCGGACGCTTGTTGGCACCCGTGATGACGCGGCCACGACGGCCGTTGTCGAACAGGGCGTCGACGGCCTCCTGGAGCATGCGCTTCTCGTTGCGGACGATGATGTCCGGCGCACGCAGCTCCATGAGGCGCTTCAGGCGGTTGTTACGGTTGATGACGCGGCGATAGAGATCGTTCAGGTCCGACGTCGCGAAGCGGCCGCCATCGAGCGGAACGAGCGGACGCAGATCCGGCGGGATCACCGGAACAACCGTCAGGATCATCCATTCGGGCTTATTGCCGGACTGGAGGAACGCCTCGATGATCTTGAGGCGCTTCATCAGCTTCTTCGGCTTCAGCTCCGACGTGGTGACCGCAATCTCCTCGCGGATGTCGATCGCGATCTTCTCCAGGTCGAGTTCCTGGAGGATGCGGCGGATGGCTTCCGCGCCGATCATGGCCGTGAAGGAATCCTCGCCATACTCGTCCTGAGCGCGGAGGTACTCCTCCTCGGTCAGAAGCTGGCGGTCCTTCAGGGGGGTCAGGCCGGCATCGACGACGATGTAGGATTCGAAATAGAGAATCCGCTCCAGATCCTTCAGGGTCATGTCGAGCAGCAGACCGATGCGGCTCGGCAGGGACTTGAGGAACCAGATATGCGCCACGGGAGCGGCGAGCTCGATGTGACCCATGCGGTCGCGCCGAACGCGGGCGAGAGTCACCTCGACGCCGCACTTCTCGCAGATCACGCCCTTGTACTTCATGCGCTTGTACTTGCCGCACAAGCACTCGTAGTCCTTGATCGGGCCGAAGATGCGCGCGCAGAACAAGCCGTCGCGCTCCGGCTTGAACGTGCGGTAGTTGATGGTCTCCGGCTTCTTGATCTCGCCGTATGACCAGGACAGAATCTTCTCAGGGCTCGCGATCGAGATCTTGATCTGATCGAAGCTCTGCGGCTGCGCCGTTTGGTTGAAAAGATTCATGACCTCTTGATTCATCGCCGTCTCCTAAAACCTCGAAGGCGTCATGACCGGCTCGGCCGGTCATCTTGGTCTGAAAGGGCTCACCCTTTCGGATCGAGATCCCCTGGCGAGGCCCGGGGATGACGACGTAAAAATTACTCAGCCGCTTCAGACGGAGGCAGTTGCTCCGGCTCGTTGGCGGCCTTCTTGGAGTTCGTGAGCTCCACGTTCAGACCGAGCGACCGCATTTCCTTCACGAGAACGTTAAAGCTCTCCGGAATGCCCGACTCGAAGGTGTCGTCGCCACGCACGATGGCCTCATAGACCTTGGTGCGGCCGGCCACGTCGTCCGACTTGACCGTGAGCATTTCCTGAAGGGTGTAGGCCGCGCCGTAAGCCTCGAGCGCCCACACCTCCATTTCGCCGAAGCGCTGACCGCCGAACTGGGCCTTGCCGCCCAGCGGCTGCTGGGTAACGAGGCTGTAGGGGCCGATGGAGCGGGCGTGGATCTTGTCGTCCACGAGGTGGTGAAGCTTCAGCATGTAGATGTAGCCCACCGTCACCCTGCGGTCGAACGGCTCGCCGGTCTTGCCGTCGTAGAGCGTCACCTGCCCAGACGGATTCAGGCCGGCCTTCTCGAGCATCGCCTCGATGTCCGCCTCCTTCGCGCCGTCGAAGACCGGGGTCGCGAAGGGAACGCCGCGGCGCAGGTTCCGGCCGAGCTCGGCCAGCTCCTCGTCGGAGGCGTTATCGATCTCGGGCATGTTGCCGTAGATCGAAACGAGCTGCTCCCGCAGAGACTTGGCCTCACCCGACTTCATATAGGCGTCGACCGCCTGGGCGACCTGCTTGCCGAGGCCGGCAGCCGCCCACCCGAGATGGGTCTCGAGGATCTGGCCGACGTTCATGCGGCTCGGCACGCCGAGCGGGTTGAGCACGATGTCCGCATGCGTGCCGTCCTCAAGGAACGGCATGTCCTCGATCGGGACGATGCGCGACACGACACCCTTGTTGCCGTGACGGCCGGCCATCTTGTCGCCGGGCTGGATCTTGCGCTTCACGGCCACGAAGACCTTGACCATCTTCATGACGCCGGGCGGGAGCTCATCGCCCCGCTGCAGCTTCTCGACCTTGTCCAGGAAGCGCTGCTCGAGACGCTTCTTCGACTCGTCATACTGCTTCTGCATGGCCTCGATTTCGGTCATGCGGGCGTCGTTGTCGACGGCGAACTGCCACCATTGCGACCGCGGATACTCGTTGAGGATCTCGCGGGTGATCTTGGTGTCCTTCTTGTAGCCCTTCGGCCCCGCAACGCCGCCCTGCCCGATCAGAATCTCGGCCAGACGCGCATAGGTGTTGCGGTCAAGGATCGCCTGCTCGTCGTCACGGTCCTTGGCGAGACGCTCGATCTCCTCGCGCTCGATCGCCTGGGCGCGCTCGTCCTTGTCGACGCCGTGGCGGTTGAACACGCGGACTTCCACGATCGTGCCGGTCACGCCCGGAGGAACGCGAAGCGAGGTGTCGCGAACGTCGGAGGCCTTTTCGCCGAAGATGGCGCGCAGAAGCTTCTCTTCCGGCGTCATCGGGCTCTCGCCCTTCGGCGTGATCTTGCCGACGAGAATGTCGCCCGCATGGACCTCGGCGCCGATATACACGATGCCGGCTTCGTCGAGGTTCTTCAGCGCCTCTTCCGACACGTTCGGAATGTCGCGCGTGATTTCCTCAGGACCCAGCTTCGTATCGCGGGCCATCACCTCGAACTCTTCGATGTGGATCGAGGTGAAGACGTCGTCCTTCACGATCCGCTCGGAGAGCAGAATGGAATCCTCGAAGTTGTAGCCGTTCCAGGGCATGAAGGCGACGAGGACGTTGCGGCCCAGCGCCAGCTCGCCCAGCTCCGTCGACGGACCGTCGGCGATGATGTCACCCTTGCGGACGAGGTCGCCGGCCCGAACCAGAGGCTTCTGCGTGATGCAGGTGGACTGGTTGGATCGCTGGAACTTCTGCAGGCGATAGATGTCGACGCCAGGACGGGTCGGATCGGTCTCCTCGGTAGCGCGGATAACGATACGGGTCGCGTCCACCTGGTCGACGACGCCGGCGCGGCGAGCCGCGATGGCAGCGCCCGAATCCCGCGCGACGACCGCTTCCATGCCGGTGCCCACGAAGGGAGCATCGGCCTGCACGAGCGGCACGGCCTGGCGCTGCATGTTCGAGCCCATGAGCGCGCGGTTCGCGTCGTCGTTCTCAAGGAACGGGATCAGCGCTGCGGCCACGGACACGAGCTGCTTCGGCGACACTTCCATGAGGTCGACACGGTCAGGCGCAACCACGATGTTGTCACCGGCCCGACGGCAGATCACCAGCTCCTCGGTCAGACGGTTCGCGTCGTCGATCAGGGAGTTCGCCTGGGCGACGTTGTACTTCGCCTCTTCCATGGCCGAGAGGTAGATGACCTCGTCGGTCACCGTGCCGTCGCGGACGCGGCGGAAGGGGGTCTCGATGAAGCCGTACTTGTTCACCCGCGCGAAGGTGGCGAGCGAGTTGATGAGGCCGATATTCGGGCCTTCCGGCGTCTCGATGGGGCAGATGCGGCCGTAATGCGTCGGATGCACGTCGCGGACCTCGAAGCCCGCGCGCTCGCGGGTGAGGCCGCCCGGGCCAAGCGCCGAAAGACGGCGCTTGTGGGTGACTTCCGAAAGCGGGTTCGTCTGGTCCATGAACTGCGAGAGCTGCGAGGAACCGAAGAACTCGCGCACGGCGGCGGCCGCAGGCTTCGCGTTGATCAGGTCCTGCGGCATGACGGTGTCGATATCAACCGACGACATGCGCTCCTTGATTGCGCGCTCCATGCGGAGCAGGCCGAGGCGGTACTGGTTCTCCATGAGCTCGCCGACCGAGCGCACGCGGCGGTTGCCGAGGTGATCGATGTCGTCGATCTCGCCCTTGCCGTCGCGCAGGTCCACGAGGGCCTTGGTCACGGCCAGGATATCCTCGCGGCGCAGCGTCCGCACCGTGTCCTCGGCGTCGAGGTCCAGGCGCATGTTCATCTTCACGCGGCCCACGGCCGAGAGGTCGTAGCGCTCGGGATCGAAGAAGAGCGAGTTGAACATCGCCTCGGCGGTCTCGAGGATCGGAGGCTCACCCGGACGCATGACCCGGTAGATGTCGAACAGGGCGTCCTCGCGGGAGGAGTTCTTGTCGACCGCCAGCGTGTTGCGGATGTAGGGACCGACCGTCACATGGTCGATGTCGAGGACCGGGATCTCGTTGAAGCCGGCCTCGTCCAGGCCCTTCAGAAGCTTCTCGGTGATTTCCTCGCCGGCCTCGGCATAGATCTCGCCCGTGCTCGGGTTGACCAGATCCTCGGCAATGTACTGCCCGTAAAGGTCCTCGTCCGTCGCACGCAGGGCCTCGAGGCCCTTCTCGGCGAGCTGGCGGGCGGCACGGGCCGTCAGCTTCTTGCCGGCCTCGAGCACGACCTCACCGGTCTTGGCGTCGATGAGGTCCACGCTCGCCTTGAAGCCCTTCATGCGCTCCGCGTCGAACGGAACGGTCCAGCCTTCCTTGGCGCGCTTGTAGATCAGGCGGTTGTAGAAGGTGTTGAGGATTTCTTCGCTGTCCAGGCCCAGGGAATAGAGCAGCGACGTGACCGGAAGCTTACGCTTACGGTCGATACGGGCATAGACGATGTCCTTGGCGTCGAACTCGATGTCGAGCCAGGAACCGCGATACGGGATAATGCGGGCGGCAAAGAGCAGCTTGCCCGACGAATGGGTCTTGCCCTTGTCGTGGTCGAAGAACACGCCCGGGGAGCGGTGCATCTGGGAGACGATGACGCGCTCGGTACCGTTGACGATGAAGGTGCCGTTATCCGTCATCAGGGGCATGTCGCCCATGTAGACGTCCTGCTCCTTGATGTCCTTCACGGAGCGGGCGGCCGTATCCGGGTCCACATCGAACACGATGAGGCGCAGCGTCACCTTGAGGGGCGCCGCAAAGGTCATGCCGCGCTGGCGGCACTCGTCCACGTCGTATTTCGGGGGTTCAAAGGTGTACTTGACGAACTCGAGCAGGGCCGTGTTCGAGAAGTCCGAGATCGGGAAAACCGACTTGAAGACGGATTGCAGTCCTTCTTCCGGCCGGCCACCCTTTGGTTCCTCGACCATCAGGAACTGGTCGTAAGATGCCTTCTGAACCTCGATCAGGTTCGGCATCTCCGCCACTTCTCTGATTTTTCCGAAGAACTTGCGAATGCGCTTCCGGCCGATCAGTGTGTTGGCCATCTGGACCTCGTTCCTCATCTACAGCTGATCCAGCATCCGCGATCCGGGTGCTGGATCAGCCGCCCCGCGACCGGCGGGATGACCACAGAACCGGAGCTCAGTGCCCCGGATACATCCCCGAGAATCTGGCCTCTGGGGCCCCGGATCTCTAGGACGACACAACGGCCCCAAGCAAATTTGCCTGGGACCGCTTGTTTGTTGAACCCCGGCCCGAAGGCCGGGGAACCTCGCGACCCGAAGGTCGCAAGATTACTTAAGCTCGACCTTGGCGCCGACCTTCTCGAGGGTCGCCTTGATCTTCTCGGCTTCGTCCTTGGCAACGCCTTCCTTGACGGGCTTCGGAGCGCCTTCGACGAGGTCCTTGGCTTCCTTCAGGCCGAGGCCGGTGATGCCGCGGACTTCCTTGATCACTTCGATCTTCTTGTCGCCGGCAGAGGCGAGAACGACCGTGAACTCGGTCTGCTCTTCGGCCGCAGCGGCAGCGCCGCCACCAGCGCCCGGAGCGGCCGCAACGGCCACAGCCGCAGCAGCGGAAACGCCCCACTTCTCTTCGAGCATCTTCGCGAGCTCAGCGGCTTCGAGAACGGTCAGAGACGACAGATCGTCAACAAGCTTGGCAAGATCAGCCATTGATTTCAGTCCTTAAGTTCGATTCGAACGGTTTGATGGTTGAGGTTACGGCCTCACGCCGCTTCGCCTGTCTTGGCATAGGCCCCGAACACGCGGGCGAGCTTCGCCGCCGGCGCAGTGCTGAGCTGTGCGATCTTCGTAGCCGGAGCCTGGATGAGGCCGACCAGCTTCGCGCGCAGTTCATCAAGGGACGGAAGGGTGGCAAGCGCCTTCACTCCGTCCACGTTCAGGGCAGTCGCGCCCATTGCGCCGCCAAGGATCACGAGCTTGTCGTTAGCCTTGGCGAAATCGACAGCGACCTTGGGCGCCGCGACCGGATCGCTCGAATAAGCGATCAGGGTCGGACCTTTCATGAGGTCCGAGATGGACGCGACGTCCGTGCCTTCGAGAGCGATTTTGGCGAGGCTGTTTTTTGCGACCTTCACGGTGGCGCCAACCTGCTTCATCTGCGCGCGCAGCTTCTGCATGTCGGCGACCGTAAGACCAGCATAGTGGGCAACGACGACCACGCTCGTGCTGGAAAACACGTCGTTGAGCGTCGAGACGAGCTCGCGTTTTGCTGCTCTTTCCACTGGGCTCTCTCCGGTTGGCGGATATACCGCCGGTTGCACCTGTCGCTCGTCAGCGCCTCGGCTTGGGGCCGCAGGCGCCTTCGAACGACGCTCTCGCAAGCCCTGTCCCCCAGATTACGCTCCGGAAAGAGCGCCCTAGGCGAGATGGTTCGAACCGAACGATACGGCCCGCGTGAGCGCGCCGGAACTCGGTTTCCCCGTCTATGCAGGTCCTTACGAATTAAGCCGGGCTGGCCGGCACCTGCAGTCTCGGACAGGACATAGCCGGATCGCGCCAAAGGGGGAACCTTTGGCCCGCCGGCCTGTCACCGCTCCTTACGGAGCGGATTTCGCAGCCGGGCTCTCTGTAAAAGACAAGCCCTGGCAGTTGTTGGAATCTCAACGCGATGTCATAAGCCCTTCGGCTGCAAATGCCAAGAGGCATTTACGTGTCATTTTCGCGCCGATAAGGAAGCAAAGGCCGATTTATGCCTTGCTGGCCGGGATTTCAAGGGACGCCTTCCCTTTGGGAAAAGAACCTCGCCCTGAGAATTCCCCTCCCCGTCCCACATGGTTCGAACCCGCTCATCCCCAGTGCCCGTCCCGCAAGCCGCGAATCCTCAAGCGCCCGGCGAAGATGAGGCTTAGCGACTTTTACGCCGCGGAAATGAATGCCCGCTTTAGAGCAGAACCTTATCGGTTGTGCAGGCTAAGTCTACGATGCGGCCCTTGCTATTAGATGGCCCGAAGGAAATCTTTCATAACATTATTTCATTTTTGCCGGGGCCTGCTATGGTCTGCGGACCAATAAAGGAAGTTTTATATGCCTGCCAAACCGCACGTCCTGGTTGCCGCAGTGGCCCTCGTGTTCTGGTCACCAACCCTGCTGGCCGCGACTCCCGAGGAAACGCGCTGTCTCTCCCTGATCGAAGCCACGAAATCTGCCGAGCAGGAGGCTCGAGGTCAGCATGCGATTTACCAGCAGGACAAGACGGAAGCCCATCGCTGCGCCTATCTTAGGAAGGCGCTCGTTCACTTCGATACCATGAAGAAAATGGGAAAAGCCTGCATGGCGTTCCAGCCTGAACTGGCCAAGCAGGTGATCAGCACGGCCAACCGATCGGCTCCAAATATCAGGAAGGAAAGTGGGTGCCGATTTCCTCGGTAGGAATCTACAAAAAAAAGCCCCAGTTGTGCACCGGGGCTTTTCTCTAGCTTTAAGGTATTCACTTAGCCGTTGATGACCGAAGCCGGGTCGACCTTCACGCCGGGGCCCATCGTCGACGAGATGGCCACGCGCTGAATGTAGGTGCCCTTGGCGCCGGTCGGCTTCGCCTTGGCGACGGCGTCCGCGAAGGCCTTGATGTTCTCGATGAGCTTGGTCTCATCGAAAGAAGCCTTGCCGATGCCCGCATGGACGATACCGGCCTTCTCGACGCGGAACTCCACCGCACCGCCCTTGGCGGCCTCGACGGCGCCCTTCACGTCCATGGTGACGGTGCCGACCTTCGGGTTCGGCATCAGGCCGCGCGGGCCGAGCACCTTACCGAGACGGCCGACGAGCGGCATCATGTCCGGGGTGGCGATGCAGCGGTCGAACTCGATCGTGCCGCCGTTGACGGTCTCGAAGAGCTCCTCGGCGCCGACGATGTCGGCACCGGCGGCCTTGGCCTCGTCGGCCTTGGCGCCGCGGGCGAAGACCGCAACGCGCACCGTCCGGCCGGAGCCGTTCGGCAGGTTGCAGACGCCACGGACCATCTGGTCCGCATGGCGCGGATCGACGCCGAGATTCATCGACACTTCGATGGTCTCGTCGAACTTCGCCTTGGCGCGTTCCTTGACGAGCTTCACGGCATCCTGGATGCCGTAGAGCTTGGCGGCATCGATGCCCTCGCGGGCGTTGCGGATGCGCTTACCCTCTTTCACAGCCATCGTGCCCTCCTTACGCCACTTCCAGGCCCATCGAGCGCGCGGAGCCCTCGATCATAGCCATGGCGGAATCAACGGTGTCGCAGTTGAGATCGACCATCTTCTTCTCGGCGATCTCACGGATCTGGTCGCGGGTGACCGAGCCGGCCTTGCCGCCCTTGCCCGGGGTCTGCGAACCCTTGTCGACCTTGGCCGCCTTCTTGAGGAAGTAGGAGACCGGCGGCTGCTTCATCTCGAACGTGAAGGAGCGATCCTGATACGCGGTGATGATCACCGGGATCGGCATGCCCTTCTCCATCTGCGAGGTCTTCGCGTTGAAGGCCTTGCAGAATTCCATGATGTTGAGGCCGCGCTGACCCAGCGCCGGACCGATGGGCGGCGACGGGTTGGCCGCGCCGGCGGGTACCTGAAGCTTAACGTAGCCCGCAATTTTCTTTGCCATAGGACTGCTCTCCAATGGACCAACCGCCCGGAGCCGACCGGACGGAATGGTGGTTGCAGATCGCGGTTCGGGCCGATGGTCCCAGCTGGCAACCGGGCGGACCTCCCGCGGACGAAAGCCCGTAAAGGGCTAGAAAGGCGGCGCTCTCGCGGCGCCGCCATACAGGTCAGACCTTCTCGACCTGACCGTATTCGAGCTCGACCGGCGTGGCGCGGCCGAAAATGGACACCGCCACCTTAAGGCGGGCCCGGGCGTCGTCGACTTCCTCGACCACGCCGTTGAAGGACGCGAAGGGGCCGTCCGAGACGCGGACCTGCTCGCCCACCTCGAAGCTGACGGACGGCTTGGGATGATCCACGCCCTCGGCCACCTGGCCCTTGATCCGCTCGGCCTCCCGGTCCGGAATCGGAACCGGCTTGGACTTGTCGGCCCCCAGGAAGCCCGTGACCTTCGGGGTATTCTTGATCAGGTGATAGACCTCATCCGTCAGGTCGCACTTCACCAGGACATAGCCCGGGAAGAACTTGCGCTCCGTGTCGACCTTACGGCCGCGGCGCACCTCGACGACCTTCTCGGTCGGCACCATCACCTCTTCGAACTTGTCCTCAAGCCCGCGCTGAGCGGCCTGGTCCTTGATCGACTGGGCGACCTTGTTCTCGAAATTCGAATAAGCGTGGACGATGTACCAACGCTTCGTCATCGCAGCCACCTCTTAACCGCCGAATCCCAGGAGGACAGTCCGAACCAACCATCCCATTGCCTGATCCGCCACGAAGAAGAACAGACAGGCAAGCAGCACCATCACGAAGACCATGGCGGTCGTGATCATGGTCTCCTTGCGGGTCGGCCAGGTCACCTTTGCGGCTTCCGAGCGCACCTGCTGTAAGAAATCGAACGGGTTCGTCTTTGCCATTTTGCCTGCGTCCACGGGCCTGGAAGCACCTGCGGACGTCCTCTCATGGGCGCGATCGGCCCAAAGTGAAGGGGCGCGAAGCCGTTTTCTTAAGCCTCGCGCCACCCTCGAAACCATTACCGGGGCGCTCTGTAGCGCAAAACGCCCGCTTTGTCGATCCGCTGGCAGGAGTGGAGGGACTCGAACCCCCAACCCCCGGTTTTGGAGACCGGTGCTCTAGCCGATTGAGCTACACTCCTCCGGCGGATCACGGGTGGCGGCAATCCGCCACCCGGAACTCTAAATTAATCCATGACCTGAGCGACGACGCCGGCACCGACGGTGCGGCCGCCTTCACGGATCGCAAAGCGCAGCTTCTCCTCCATGGCGATCGGCGCAATCAGCTCGACCTCCATGGCGATGTTGTCGCCCGGCATCACCATCTCGGTGCCCTCAGGCAGCTTCACCACGCCCGTCACGTCCGTCGTCCGGAAGTAGAACTGCGGACGGTAGTTCGTGAAGAACGGCGTATGACGGCCACCCTCTTCCTTCGTCAGGATGTAGGCCTCGGCCTTGAACTTCGTGTGCGGCTTGATCGAGCCGGGCTTGCACAGCACCTGGCCGCGCTCCACGTCCTCGCGCTTCGTGCCGCGCAGAAGAACGCCCACGTTGTCGCCCGCCTGACCCTGGTCGAGCAGCTTGCGGAACATCTCAACGCCCGTCACGGTCGTCTTCACCGTCGCCTTCAGGCCAACGATCTCGACTTCCTCGCCGACCTTGACGATCCCGCGCTCAACGCGGCCCGTCACCACCGTGCCGCGACCCGAGATCGAGAACACGTCTTCGATCGGCATCAGGAACGGCTGGTCAATCGGACGCTCCGGCTGCGGAATGTAGCGGTCAACCTCGGCCATCAGCTTGAGAACCGCATCGCGGCCGATCTCAGGCGAACGGTCTTCCAGCGCGCACAAAGCCGAACCCTTGACGATCGGAATGTCGTCGCCCGGGAAGTCGTACTTCGACAGAAGCTCGCGCACCTCAAGCTCGACCAGCTCGAGAAGCTCCGGATCGTCGACCATGTCGACCTTGTTCATGAACACCACCAGCGCCGGAACGCCGACCTGGCGGGCGAGCAGGATGTGCTCGCGGGTCTGCGGCATCGGGCCGTCGGCCGACGACACCACCAGAATCGCGCCGTCCATCTGCGCCGCACCCGTGATCATGTTCTTCACGTAGTCGGCGTGGCCGGGGCAGTCCACGTGCGCATAGTGACGGTTGGCCGTCTCGTATTCCACGTGAGACGTCGAGATCGTGATCCCGCGCGCCTTCTCTTCCGGAGCCTTGTCGATCTGGTCGTAGGCCGTAAACGTCGCCCCGCCAGCCTCGGCAAGAACCTTCGTGATCGCCGCCGTCAGAGACGTCTTGCCGTGGTCAACGTGCCCAATCGTCCCAATGTTGCAGTGCGGCTTCGTCCGCTCAAACTTTTCCTTCGCCATTGATGTCTACCTTGCAGAGGCCAGGAACAAAGATCTCAGGGCGTCCCGATATTGCGGTTGCGCTCTTTGTGCAAGAGCCAATTTCGATATTGGGTCGCATAGTTTTGGACGACGCGGTCGATCGGCCGTCCGAAAAGGCGTTGTCGAGGAGGAACCGCCGGCTCCCTACCCGGCCCGGGCCATAGGGTTCAGCTTGAGAAAGCCAGACCGGCTCCGCCATCAGGGAGCGATACCCGGATCAGGATCGGCGGCACCGCGAATGCTATGTCGAAATCGTGTCTGTCGATTTCAAGCCTGGCGGGAGCTGTCCCTATGAGCCACTCGCCCCGGAAACACGACACCGCCCGGTTCACGCGAGACAATGGGACCACAATCTTATGGAGGCGCCGTAGTAAGGAGAGGAAAGTGAAGGCCTGGAGCGGGTGAGGGGAATCGAACCCCCGTATTCAGCTTGGAAGGCTGCTGCTCTACCATTGAGCTACACCCGCGACCGGGGAAGGTTTGGGTGGTGGGGGAAGTAGGACTCGAACCTACGAAGGCATAGCCAGCGGATTTACAGTCCGCCCCCTTTGCCGCTCGGGACATTCCCCCATTCTGCCCAACCAGAACGCAACGCGTTTTAGGCCGTACAACAGAAGCGCCCCGGAGGGCGTCCGTGGGCGCTCTTATGGTGACCCGAGCGGCCGGTGTCAACAGCAAAGCGCATCCGATATGCAGCCTTCGGGACTTCGGACATCATGTGTTATGTGCCGGACATCACCGAACAGATCGAGCATCATGAGCGACCGCCCTTCCCCGCCCCGCAAGCCCCGCTTCCAGCGCCATTCCGGAAAGCCCGCCCGCCGCGATTTCGGCCCGCGCCGCACCTTCGGCGATCCAGAAACCGTGGTCCTTTATGGCTGGCACCCGGTCGTCGAGGCCCTGCGCAACGGCAAGCGGGCGATTCGCCGCCTCCTCGCAACCGAGAACTCGGCCCGCCGCCTGCACGAAGAACTGGGCGAGCATCTGCCGGCCGAGCCGGAGATCGTTCGCCCGGACGAGATCAACCGGCTCGTGGAGGCGGATGCGGTTCACCAGGGGCTTTATCTGGAGGCGTCTCCCCTCCCCTCTCCCAGCGTCGAAACCCTGAGCGGCAAGGGCGTCGTCCTGGCCCTCGACCAGATCACCGATCCCCACAATGTCGGGGCCATCGTCCGGACGGCCGCGGCTTTCGGGGTCGAGGCCATCATCACCACGGCCCGGCATAGCCCGGCTGCCACTGGGGTCCTTGCGAAGTCGGCCTCCGGCGGGCTGGAGCACGTGCCGTTCATGGTGGTGAGGAACCTGTCCGACACCCTCATCGCCCTCGGCGAGCGGGGATTTCAGCGGGTCGGCCTCGATTCGTCGGGAGAGAATCGCCTCGACGAAGTTCCCCTCAAGGAGCCGGTGGTCCTGGTGCTCGGATCCGAGGGCAAAGGCCTGCGCCAGCGCACCCGCGAATGCTGCGACGTCATCGGCAGGCTCGACATGCCGGGAGCCATCAAGAGCCTGAACGTCTCCAACGCCGCTGCGATCTCGCTTTTTGCTGTGACCAAGGCGGTTTCGGGCCCGACCCGACCCTAGCGGCGAGCCAGCTAAACAATTCATATCATTGGAACATTTCAGATTTCCCCTCTGATCTTAGACGGAAGTCGAAACTACCAATTGTGAATTGTAGAGCCCAAGGCCGCAGCTAGCCTTCCAGCCTGCATGATTCCGGGGCCCTGAACCCGGAAGCGCAAGACCCGGCTCACCGGGCATCATGTCTTGATGGAAGGAAACGCTATGGCAACAGCAGCAATGACGCCGAGGTCGGAATCAGACGTCCGACCTATGACCAAAGAGGAGAGGAAGGTCATCGTCGCCTCCTCTGCCGGCACAGTCTTCGAATGGTACGACTTCTATCTGGCCGGTTCCCTTGCGGCGAACATCAGCCAGAACTTCGTGCCCGGAACCAACGACACGGCCAAGTTCATCTTCGTCCTGTTCGGCTTCGCGGCGGGCTTCGCGGTGCGCCCCTTCGGCGCCCTCGTGTTCGGCCGCCTGGGCGACATGATCGGCCGTAAATATACCTTCCTGGTCACCATGACGATCATGGGTCTCTCGACCTTCATCGTCGGCCTTCTGCCCGGCTATGCGTCCATCGGCTATATCGCGCCTGCGGCCTTCATCATCTGCCGCCTCCTGCAGGGCCTGGCCCTCGGCGGCGAGTATGGCGGCGCCGCGACTTACGTTGCGGAACACGCGCCTCACGGACGACGGGGCTTCTACACGTCCTGGATCCAGACCACCGCAACGGTCGGCCTGTTCCTTTCGCTGATCGTGATTCTCACCCTGCGCCTGAGCATGTCGCCGGAGGCCTTCGCTTCCTACGGTTGGCGCATTCCGTTCCTGCTGTCGATCATCCTGCTCGCCTTCTCGGTCTGGATCCGCCTGCAGCTCAACGAATCGCCCGCCTTCAAGAAGATGAAGGAGGAAGGCACCCACTCCAAGGCCCCGCTCACGGAAGCCTTCGGCCGTTGGGAGAATGCCAAGGTTGCGCTGATCGCCCTTATGGGCGGCACCGCCGGCCAGGCGGTGGTCTGGTATACGGGCCAGTTCTACGCGCTGTTCTTCCTGACCCAGACCCTGAAGATCGACGGCACTACTGCCAACCTGATGATCGCTTTCGCGCTCCTCCTCGGCACGCCGTTCTTCATCTTCTTCGGCTGGCTGTCGGACAAGATCGGCCGTAAGCCGATCCTGCTCGTCGGCTGCCTGATCGCGGCGATCACCTACTTCCCGCTCTTCTCCTCGCTGGCCAAGACGGTCAATCCGAAGCTGATCGAGGCGACCGACCAGGTGAAGCTGGAAATCATGGCCGATCCGGCGAAGTGCGGCTTCCTGTTCGACCCCGTCGGCGTGCGCACCTTCACCGAGCCCTGCGACGTGATCCGCCGGACCCTCGCCAACAGCTCGATCCACTATGATCTGATCAAGGCTCCGGCGGGCGCCCCGCTGACCGCCAAGATCAATGGCACGGATGTCGCGGTGACCGACAACACGGGCGCCTCCCTGGTGGCGGCCGCCCAGGCTGCGGGCTATCCCAAGCCCGGCGACCCGTCGATCCTGAAGACCCCGTCCGTCGGCGGCGTGCTGACTGACGGGCGGGCTCTCGCGGCCATCGGCATCCTGTTCGTCCTGGTCATCTTCGTGACCATGGTCTACGGCCCGATCGCCGCCATGCTTGTGGAGCTCTTCCCGACCCGGATCCGCTATACCGGCATGTCGCTGCCCTACCATATCGGCAACGGCTGGTTCGGCGGCTTCCTGCCTCCGACCGCCTTCGCGATCGTGGCTGCCTCGGGCAACATCTTCGCGGGTCTCTGGTATCCGGTCATCGTGGCCCTCATGACCTTCGTGATCGGCCTCCTCTTCGTCCCCGAGACGAAGAACCGGGATATCTTCACCTACGAGAACAAGTAATTCGCTCTACAAGAGCCCGAAAAAGGAAAGCCCCGCTTCCGGCGGGGCTTTTCACGTCAGGGGCAGAAGATTGGCGAACCGAAAGCGCAAAGTCGGATTGGCGTTCCGGCCCCTCGTCAATAACAGGTCGTAACCTGACGAACGATCCAGCCTTGGTCCTCAACCCAGAGCTTCTTGCGGGAGCGGTTACAGTTGGGCGCACCTTCAGAGGACTGAATGGACCCCACCGTCTCCACATCCTTCGCGGCGACTGTCGTGCTGCCCTTGCGGGCGGATATCTTGTCTGGCTGCGATACACTCTGGGCCGGGGAATGGGACCCGATATGCGCCGCCTGGGCCGGGGTCATCAGAAAAGCGATAGCGAGAACGCCACCCGCACACCCCGTCACGAAGCCTCCCCGAGCCGTAGAGGAAAAGGCTTTCAGTACCGTAGAAAGGCTCGAACCGAGCATGGGATTCAACTCCTCAGGCGATGTCTGAGGGGAATAATTCCAGACCGGAAAGATGGTTGCGGTGCTGCGGAGCACATTATTTTTCACGACCGAGGGAACTTGCGCCTGTATGTCCGCGCTGCTAACTCATCGGCCATATCCAGCATGCCGGTTTAGCTCAGCTGGTAGAGCAACCGCCTTGTAAGCGGTAGGTCGCGAGTTCGAGTCCCGCAACCGGCACCACTCCCCCAACCTATAACTCCTTATTATGTATGGCATATGCCTTTCGAGCGGCCTTCCCCAGGCTAGCGCCCGAAGAATCAAGCGGGACATAATTCCAGGGAAGCGCAAGGGGCGATGCAGAGGTCCCTCAAAAGTCCTCAGTGATAATCGGTCTGCCCTTCACCATTCCGGTTCTCGCTTGGAGACGGAAATCACGGCCGAAATTCTTGGATGGAGCAACAACGGCCGCTCCTTTAGCCTGTCCACTTAGGAGCTTGGGCATACAAGTGCCATTGTGTTCGGATAGCCGCATGAGCGCCTTCGAAAGGACATGGAATTTTGTTCCATTACGGCGAGGCTGATCCTTGGAGGGTCTAAGCGATGCCGTTCAAACTCGGCGAAATCGTCCATCTCAAGCAAGACCCAGATCAGCGAATGCTTGTGGTCGACTTACATATCGATTGGGTTGTCTGCCGCTGGTTCGACGGACAAACGATTCAACAGAGTGCGTTTTCGAACCACGATGTTGAGGCAGACATATCACCGCTCGGCCAAACTGCCCCTGTCTGAACGCCCTCAGAAAAGCCTCGTTACGATACTAAGTTGGAAGATCGGCGGTTCCTGAGCCAACCGCTGAACTTGCAGGCGCATCCGCGTCTCTGAGCTTTTCGGCTTTGGAGACCCGCCATGCCGACAGAACTACCTGATCACAAACAGCGACCGCCGACCGCAGTAGCCGCCAGAAAGATCCTATTGAATTGGGCCCTGAACTGGCTCGCCGTGGTCGTAGGCGGCGGGTTATGCATCTGGGCGATCAATTACGGCATCAGCTGAAGGGCGAGGCAAGCGGCAACCGCCTTGCTTCCGCATTCTCTGCGCTTATGGATGACAGCAATGGTGTCAAACCGCGGGAGACTTCCCTACTGCGCCTTCTGAAACACATCGGCGCCCGTAATGCGGACGCAGATATAGGTGCGATATACCTGCTCGACGGAAGTCTTGGTCTCGGCGTCCAGCGCGGCCGGTACGGCCCCGGCGCTACAGATCAGCTTCGCGCGGCCAGAGGCTCTGGAAATGGGCCTTTAGAAGTCAGATACAGTCGCCTGCTCAAGGTGCAACCTCTGCGACTGACTGACTGACAGGGGACAGCGCAGACTGGAGCGGCCATTGAGGGGAACCATGCGGTTGCTCACCCTTGGCTATCAACGAATGCGTTCCTTGCCCCAGTTTTCCCGTGCGCTTCGTTCGGCAAGCTGAAACTCCTGCTGGGTCAGCCTCCGGCGGCGGGCGACCGTGAAAATCGCCATGCCCAGAAGAATCGGGCCGCCGATGATGACGATCGCCCAGAGCCATCCACCTACCATAACGTCACTCCTTCCCGCCCAGGGCGGTCCATAGGTTCATTTTGGGTCTAACAGGTACAGAAAGTCGTTGTTCCCGCACGGCTCTCGGGCATAGGCAGGGACCGGAAACCCAGAACACCCGTGAGGCCATGGTCCAGCCAATTGCCATCACCGATCCCGAAGATCCGCGCATCGAGCCCTATCGGGCCGTGCGCGAGCGCGACCTCGTCGGCCGTGAGAACCGATTCGTGGCGGAGGGCGAGGTGGTCCTGCGGGTGCTTCTGCGGCAGGACAGATTCGCGATCGAATCGCTTCTTCTGGCCGAGGGCCGAATCGAGAGCCTGACGGATTGCCTCGCGGCCCTGCCGGCAGGCGTTCCGGTCTATGCGGCCGGGCGCGCCGTGATGGATGCCATCGTGGGCTTCCCGATCCATCGCGGGATTCTGGCCATCGCCCGCCGGGCGCCGCTGCCCTCACCCGGCCCATTCCTGGCCGCGCTGCCGGAGGATGCGCTGGTCCTCGGGCTTGTGGGCCTCGCCAACCACGACAATGTGGGCGGGATCTTCCGTAACGCCGCCGCCTTCGGGGCGGACGCGATCCTCCTCGACGAAACGAGCTGCGATCCCCTCTATCGCAAGGCCATCCGGGTCTCGGTGGGCGGCGCGCTCGTCGTGCCCTTCACCCGCGCCGGCCCGGCGCCCGCCCTGATCGGGAGCCTGCGGGAGGCCGGCTTCGAAATACTGTCCCTTTCGCCCTCCGGACGGGAGCCCCTCGGCCGGATCCGCCGCCGGGGCCGGACCGCCGTGCTCCTTGGCGCTGAGGGACCGGGACTGCCGCCCGAGCTCTTGGCCGAGACCCGCACGGTAACGATCCCCATGAGCGGCGGCTTCGATTCGCTCAACGTGGCGACGACGAGCGGCATCGCCCTCTACGAACTCACCCGGCGGGAGCCGGAAACCACGCCCTAAAGGCCACGCTCTCCGATTCGTGAAAGGCCAAGCTCTTGCGCGCGACAGGGGCCATTCTAGCCTTGCGAAACGAGCCCCGGAGACGTCCCATGACCCTGACACGCCGTACCCTTCTCGCCAGTAGCGTTATTCCCGTCGCAGCCCCTGCCCTCGCCCAGACGAACAACTCCATGCCGACGCCTCAACCCTCCGCCTCTGCGCAAGCCCCCGGCTTCTATCGCTACAAGGTCGGCGACATCGAGGTGACGGCCGTCAATGACGGCTTCGCGACCCGTCCGCTCGAAGGGTTTATCCGCAATGCCGAACTGCCCGCCGTACAGAAGGCCATGGAGGAGGCTTTCCTGCCGAAGGACCGGCTGCCGATCACCTTCACGACCCTCGTCCTGCGCCAGAACGGCCGCGTGACGCTGATCGACACGGGCAACGGCGACCTGGGCGCGCCGACCTCGGGCACCTGGATGGCAAATTTCCGCGCCGCCGGCTTCGACCCCGCGCAGGTCAACACCGTGGTCATCAGCCATTTCCACGGCGATCACATCAACGGCCTGCGCCTGAAGGACGGCACGGCCGTCTTCCCGAAGGCCGAAATCATGGTCCCGGCGAACGAATGGGACTTCTGGATGGACGAGACGCGCATGAACCAGGCGCCGGAGGGCATGAAGGGCGCCTTCCAGAACGTGCACCGGGTTTTCGATCCGGTCGCCAAGGACGTGAAGCGCTACGAGGCCGACAAGGAAATCGTGCCCGGCCTCACCAGCATCGCAGCCCCGGGGCACACGCCCGGCCATACCTCCTACATGCTGAGTTCGGGCGCCGGGAAGCTGATGATCATGTCGGACGTGACCAATCATCCGGCGCTCTTCGTCCGCAACCCGGATTGGGCCGCCGTCTTCGACATGGATGCCGACCAGGCCCGCCAGACGCGTCACCGGATGCTCGACATGGCGGCGGCCGAGCGCGCGCAGGTGGCCTTCTACCATGCTCCCTTCCCGGCCACCGGCCATATCGCGAAGGAAGGCAGCGGCTACCGCTTCGTGCCCGTGCAGTGGAGCTCCGCTATCCTTTAAGCGGAACGCTCAGGCAACTCCGGCGCCTGCAGTCTCGCCGATGATCCAAGCCAAGGTGGCCGCATCGGCGCCGGGTTCGATGAACAGGATCACGGGCGTCTCGTAAGGGTGGCGTTTTTTCAGGGCCTGCAGGACCTCCTCCTGCAGGCCTTTGCGCGTCTTGAGGATACCCACGGCCTCCTGCCCACGCTCCACGGTTCCCTTCCAGGCATAGACCGATTGCATTCCCGGCAGCACGTTGATGCAGGCGATGAGCTTTTCGCGCACGAGGGCCTCGCCGATCCCCAGGGCGGTGTCCACATCCGGAAAGGTCGTATAGACGAGAAGTGGGTTCTCCATGCTATGCCTTTCTTCCGCATCGTTCCGGCGCGAGGAGGGTATCCGGGCATGGCTCGCCGTTTCAACCATGTCGCATTCGTCGCAAGCCCCACGCCGGAGGCACAGGCCGCCCTCGCGCTTTTGAAGGCGCGCTACGCCGGCGTCGAGCCGGAGGATGCCGACGTGATCGTGGCGCTCGGCGGCGACGGGCTCATGCTGCGCACGCTCCACCGGTTCATGGGCACGTCCAAGCCGATCTACGGCATGAACAAGGGCACGGTCGGCTTCCTCATGAACGAGTTTCGTGAGGACGAGCTCTTCGAGCGCCTGGAGGCTTCCGAGCGCAGCGTTACGCATCCGCTGCTCATGGTCGCCTGGGACGTCAGGGGCGAGGCTCACACGGCGCGGGCGATCAACGAGGTCTCCATGCTGCGCCAGACCTACCAGGCCGCAAAGCTGCGTGTGAGCATCGACAACCAGGTCCGCCTTGCGGAACTCGCGGCCGACGGAATCCTGGTCGCGACGCCGGCCGGCTCGACGGCCTACAATCTCTCCGTGAACGGGCCGATTCTGCCGCTCAATGCGCCTCTCCTGGCGCTTACTCCCATCTCGGCCTTCCGGCCCCGGCACTGGCGTGGGGCGCTCCTGCCCGATTACGCGAAGATCCAGATCGAGGTCCTGGAGCCCGAGGAAAGACCGGTCAGCGCCGTCGCGGACCACACGGAATTCCGGGACGTGTCGAGGGTCCATACCTCCATGGACCGCAGCATCGACCTGGTGATGCTCCACGACCCCGGCCACAGCCTGGACGAGCGCATCCTGCGGGAGCAGTTCGGTTATTGACGGCCGGCGCCCTCGCCCCATGGACGGATCAGAATGAGGATCGTTGCATGACAGACGACAGCACAAGACATCCGCGCGGCGGGCTCTTCTTCGAGGATTTCGCCATCGGCGCCGTCATCCGTCACCGTCTCACCCGAACGGTGACCCAGATGGACAACATGCTCTTCTCGAACATGACGCTGAACCCGCAGCCGCTCCACATCGATGCGCATTTCTGCGCCACCGAGACCGAGTGGGGTCAGCCGCTCATGAACTCGCTCTTCACCCTCGGCCTCATGATCGGCATTTCGGTCAACGACACCACGGTGGGCACCACCATCGCCAATCTCGGCATGACGGACGTGACGTTTCCGGCCCCTCTCTTCGAGGGCGACACGGTGAACGTCACCACCGAGGTTGCGGCCAAGCGCGAATCCCGCACCCGGCCCGAAGCGGGCATCGTCGAATTCATCCACAGGGCCTACAAGCAGGACGGCACCCTGGTGGCCGAGTGCCGCCGTCAGGCTTTCATGCGCAAGCGCTCCACGACGATCGAGGTGTGAGGTCCATGCGCTCCCTCCTGTTCGTCCCCGGCGACAGCCGCAGGAAACTCGACAAGGCTCTCGGCTCGGGAGCCGACGCCCTCCTGATCGACCTTGAGGATTCGGTCGCCCTCGACGCCAAGGCCGAGGCGCGGTCGGTCACGGCCGGTTTCCTCGATGAGGCGAAGGGGCTGGCCGAGAGGCCCCGGCTCTATGTGCGCGTCAACGGCCTCACGACCGGGCTGACCGATATGGATCTCGACGGCATGATGGGAGCCGGTCCCGACGGCATCGTGCTGCCCAAGGCCGTCGGCGGGGCCGATGTGGCCCATCTCGGCGCGAAGCTCGCGGTCCGGGAGGCTGAGTTCGGCCTCGAGGACGGCGCCACACGCATCCTGGCCATCGCGACGGAGAATGCCCTCGGGGTCTTCGCGCTCGGCACCTTCGCGGGTGCGAGCCACCGCCTCATGGGGCTCGCCTGGGGCGGCGAGGACCTGTCGGCGGATCTCGGCGCAGAAGCGAACCGGGGCGAGAACGGGCTCTATACGGAGCCCTACCGGCTCGCCCGCTCCTTGACGCTCCTCGGCGCTGCCGCTGCGGCAGTCGACGCCATCGACGCCGTCTATACGAATTTCCGCGACATGGAGGGTCTGGCAACCGAGTGCCGGGAGGCCCGCCGGGACGGGTTCGTCGCCAAGATGGCGATCCATCCGGCTCAGGTCCCGGTCATCAACGAAGCCTTCACGCCTTCCGAGGAGGCTGTCGCGAAGGCCAAGGCCGTCGTTGCGGCCTTCAGGGAGAATCCCGGCGCAGGTGTCGTCGGTATCGGCGGCGAGATGCTCGATCGCCCTCACCTCGTCCGGGCCGAACGGCTCCTGGCGCGGGCGGGGCGAGGCTGATCCGTCAGCCTCCGGGCCGCGTCATGGTGAACTTGGTTTCGGGCGTCGCGACGAAATAGTCGCGGTAGCCCGAACGGGCGATGGGGCGCATGGCGGCCGTGTCCACGATGCCGTTCACGATGAAGCGGTCGTCGATATGGATGCCGACGACCTGTCCGATGACAAGGTAGTAGGAGGGCTCGCCGCCCTCCAGGGGCACGAGCGGCACGGTCTGGACCCAGCGGCATTCGAGCGCCGCTGGCGCGGCCGCGACCCGGGGCGGCTTGACGAGCCGGGAGGGGGCGGCCGCAAGGCCCGCATGCTCCATCTCGTTCACGCCGCGCGGCAGGGGTGCCGAAGTGGCGTTCATCTCCTCCCGCAGGTCGTAGGTTGCGAGGTTGCAGACGAACTCCTTCGTTTCCTCGACGAACGTCACCGCATCCTTCCGCCCGCTCGACGAGAAAGCCACCATGGCGGGCTTTTCCGAAATCGCGTTGAAGAACGAATAGGGCGACAGGTTCACCTCGCCCTTGGCGCTCATCGTCGTGATCCAGCCGATGGGGCGCGGCGTCACGAGGGCCTTGAACGGATCGTGCGGCAGGCCGTGATGGTTGGCGGTCTGGTAGAACATGGCCTTCGCTCAGAAACGGGTGACGATATCGGCAAGGTCGGGTCGCGCCCGGTCGGCCGGAGCCTCCGTGGCGGTGCCGATATGGATGAAGCCGGCAATGCGCTCCCCGGGCGCGAGGCCGAGGGCATCGAGAATGCGCCGGTCATAGGCCGCCCAACCGGTCAGCCAGACGGCGCCATAGCCGAGGGCCGTCGCCGCGTGGAGGAGGTTCATGCACACCGCCCCAGCCGAGAGGACCTGCTCCCAGTCCGGGATCTTCACGTGCGGCACCACCCGGGACACAACGGCCACCACCAGGGGGGCCTGGGCGAACCGCCCCCGCTCGAGAGCGACCTTCTCGGCATCGGCCTCCGGCTGGTCGGCCAGGAAGGCCTGGGCCAGCACCTCTCCGAGGCGGTGACGCCCCTCCCCTTCGATGACGACGAAGCGCCAGGGCGCCAGCTTGCCGTGGTCCGGGACGCGTGCCGCGATCGTCAGCAGGGTATCGATCTCGTCGCGGCTCGGCCCCGGCTCCGCGAGCCAGCGGGCGGGAACGGAACGGCGATGTTGAAGGCGGGCAAGGCTTTCGTTCATAGGACCTTCATCCGGAGCGGAATATATGAGACAGTACCCCTGGATGCCTCAGGAAAGCGGATACCGGCAGAGCGGGCCTGCCTTGGTCTCGCCCTCTTGTTGCGCTTGAGGGAGCGCGGGCATTCGGGGCCGTTGCAGAAAAGAAACCGCGACGGATGTATAGGGGGAGTGCGTCGGTACGCCAAGCTGGTTTCCCGGGCATGGCGATGAGCGGGCCGCGGCGGCAACGCCAGCCCCGTCGCTTCCGGGCTCTATCGTCGAGGACGGTCGCGGAGACCATGGGCGGAACGCCGCATCAAGAGCAGATGAACACATCACCATCCGTAGCGGGCGGGACCACCGGTTCCGGGATCTGGACGGCGCGTCCGACCCTTCTGGCCCTTGCGCTCATCCTCGGGATCTGGGCCCTCGCGGCTCTCGTCTGGCCCCTCACCGGGACGGTCGTCCCCTGGGATTCCAAGAACCAGTTCTATCCCACCCTGCGGTATCTCGGCGCGGCCCTGGCCCATGGCGAGATGCCGTTCTGGAACCCCTATCACTTCGGGGGCCACCCTTCGGCGGCCGATCCGCAGTCGCTCCTGTTCACCCCGACCATGCTGCTGTTCGGATGGCTCGTGCCCGAGCCGTCCATGCAGCTCTTCGACATCGTCATCTTCGCTCATTTCCTGCCCGGCGCCCTGGCCTTCGTGCCCCTGTTCCGTCGGCGCGGCTGGCACCCTGCCGGCGCCGTCGTGGCGGCCATCGTGTTCATCCTGGGCGGCTCGGCGAGCGCCCGGCTGCAGCACACGGGCATCATCCTCAGCTACGGCTGGTTTCCCCTTGCGCTCCTCCTTCTGGAGGAGGCCCTGGACCGCCGTTCCTATCGTTTCGGCGCCCTGTTCGCGGTCGTCGCCGTCCTGATGACCATCGGGCGGGACCAGGTCGCCTTCCTGTGCGACATCACGCTCATCGCAGCCGCCGCCGCCCGGATCGTCACGGCGCCGCAGCCCCTCGCCTATCTGAAGTCGCGCATCGGCGTCCTTCTCGCCATGGCGGGCATTGGCGGCGCGCTCCTGGCGGTGCCGGTGGTCCTCACCATGCAGTTCCTGGCGACCTCGACCCGCCCCTCCTTCGGCTTCGGGGTCGCGGCCATGGGCTCGCTGCCGCCCGAGAGCCTGGCGACTATCCTGTTCGGCAACGTCTTCGGGTCCCTTCGCTGGACCTACGATTACTGGGGGCCGGACTGGCACAGCCTGTCCGAAGGCACCTGGACCGACCGCGCCACGAACTACCTTTTCGTCGGCACCGTCCCGGCCCTCTTCCTGCTCTGGCACGGAGTCGCGGGCGGCCGACTGCTGGCGCGGGAGTTTCGCTTCTTCCTGGTGACCGGCCTGCTCGCCCTGCTTTATGCCCTGGGCCGCTATACGCCCGGCTTCGAGATGATCTTCGACCATATGCCGGGCGTCGATCTCTACCGCCGCCCGGCGGACGCTACGTTCCTCATCAACGTGATGCTGGCCTTCGCGGCGGGCTATCTCGTCCACCGTTACATCGCGGACGGTCTTCCGAAATGGACCACTGCCGCCCTCGGCAAGCTGCACCTCTTCCTGCCGATGCTGGCGCTGGCCCTTGCGGTCGCGGCCATCGCGAGCGCCATGGCGTTCGCGTTGCGGGCCGGACAGGGCGCGCCGGCGATGCGCGAGATCGGCCTCGGTCTCGTCGCCGCTGCCCTCGTCATCGCGCTCCTGACGCGGATCAGCCCCACGTCCCGCTGGCGCGAGGTGGCGGCCATCCTCATCATTGCGTTCACGGGCGGAGAACTGGTTCTGCGCCACGCGGCCTCGCCCCTGAATGCGGAGCCCGCCGAGCGCTACGCGGTGTTCCGCCAGCTTCCGCCCGAGCAACTCCAGGGCCTCCAGATCCTGAAGCGCGAGCTGGCCGACCGCCATGCCCATGGGGAATATCCACGGGTCGAGATCCTGGGTCAGCGCGGGCCCTGGCAGAACGCCTCCATGGTCCTCCAGCTCGAGGATATCATCGGCTACAACCCCCTGCGGCTTGCCGATTACGAGCGCGCCGTCGGCCCCGGCGAGAACGCCGAGGACCCGAACCTGCGCACTTTCCCGGCGACCTTCCGCGGCTACAAGTGCCGCCTCGCCGGCCTGCTCGGCCTCGAATATCTCGTTCTCGACCGGCCGATCGAACGGATGCCGCGCCATTTCCCACGCCTCACGGGCGCCGAGATCGTCTATGGCACCGGCCGCATGTGGATCTACCGCCTCGACGGCGCGAGCCCTCGGGCCTATGTGGCGCATGAGGTCAGCGCAGTGGATTCCGAGGCCGCCCTCGACCAGGAAGAGCTTCCCGAATTCAACCGCCGGAGCGAGGCCCTGATCGACGATGCGAGCATGCCTCTCCTCAAGGAGCGCTATGCCTCCTCGGCCGAGGGTGCGAGCCCGAAGGACCTCGAGGATCGGGCTCGGATCGTCAGCTACCAGCGCAATTCCGTGACCGTCGAGGTGGAGAGCGAGGCGGCGGGCGTTCTCGTCCTCCACGACGTGTATTATCCCGGCTGGGAAGTCACCGTGGACGGGGAGCGCCGTCCCATGCTCCGGGCGAACCTGCTCTTCCGCGGGGTCGAGATCCCCGCAGGACGCCACCGGGTCGAGTTCAATTTCCGCCCGATGTCCTACGAGAACCTGGTGACGGCGGCCTCCGACCTCCTCAAGAGCCGGAAGGAAGAGCCGATCCGGACCGCCGAAGTCCCCCGGGTCCGGTAATGTTGCTTTCAAGGATGAATTGCCCCGTGAGAATCCGCCTCTTTCTGCCCGTTCTGGCCGCGATGCTCCTTTCGGGTGCCGCCCAGGCTCAGCAGACGCTTCCGGCGGTGCCCTCGCTCACGCAGAAGCCGCCTCCGGTCACCCTCGGCCAGGTGACGCTCACGACGAGCGCTGTCTTTCCCGATAATCAGCCGATCCGGTCCGGGCTCGTCTGGCGTGTCTACGAGGACAAAGGCGATACGACGCAGCCGACGATCATCGCGCGCTCCAGCAGCCCGACACCGAGCTTCACCCTGACGCCCGGCAACTACATCGTGCATGTGGCCTATGGATTCGCCGGCGCCTCGAAGCGCCTTACGATCCAGTCCGGCGGCCTGTCCGAGCGCCTCGTCATCAGCGCCGGAGCATTGAAGCTCAAGGGCGCCGTCGGAGATTCGGCGATCCCGGCGAGCAAGCTGTCCTTCTCGGTCTACGTGCCTATCGGGTCAAACTCGGAAGGTCGCCTCGTCATCGCCAATGCCCGGGCCGACGACGTGATCCGCCTCCCCGAAGGGACCTACCACGTGGTCTCCACCTACGGCGACGCCAACGCGATCATGCGCGCCGACCTGAAGGTGGAAACCGGCAAGGTGACGGAAGCGACCCTCAACCACCGGGCCGCCACCGTGACCCTCAAGCTCGTGGCGAACGAGGGCGGCGAGGCCTTCGCCGGCACGGCCTTCAGCGTGCTGACACCCGGCGGCGACGTGATCCGCGAGGCTATCGGCGCCTTCCCGTCCGTGACCCTGGCGGAGGGCGATTATGTCCTCATCGCCCGACATGACGGCAAGGTCCAGACCCGGGACTTCAAAGTGGAGAGCGGCCTCGACCGGGACGTCGAGATTGTCGCCAAGCCCTGAGCGCGCCTGAAGGCCCGCATCCTTCTCCTGAACCTTTCCGGCCCCGCCTGCATTGACCGATCGGCAATGCACGGCCGCCGGGACCGCATATCCGCACGTCGCAACGATGCGTTCCATGGGCGGCCCCAACCGGGAGCAAGCTCATGAAGATAGCCGATGTCATGACCCGCCACGTGCGCGTGATCGCGCCTGACCGCTCGATCCGTGATGCGGCGCGCCTGATGGACGAGATGAATGTGGGCTCGCTGCCGGTCTGCGACGGACGGCGCCTGAAGGGCATCATCACGGACCGGGACATCACCATCCGGGCGACCGCCGCCGGCCTGGTGCCGGACGATACGCGCGTTCAGGACGTAATGTCCGACAACATCTGGTGGTGCTTCGACGACGACGACGTGGATCACATCGTCGAACTCATGAGCGACCACCAGATCAGGCGCCTGCCCGTCGTCGACCATGACAAGCATCTGGTCGGCATCGTGGCCCTCGGCGACCTGGCGACCGATGCAGAGGACAGCGCATCGCGGGCCCTGCACAGGATCTCCACCCCGTCGGAACCCGACCGCTCCATCGCGGGCGGGCAGGAGCGCCCTGGGCGGGATCCGCTCACGGCAGACGAGCGGCGGGCTCTTGACCGGCGCGAGCGCGATGACCGGAACGAGGGCCCCGTCCGGCGATACCATCCCATGAGCCGTCGAGACGTGAATCCCGGCGCCTTCCGGTTCCGCCGGGAAGACGACGAGCGGGCGGCCTTCGGATCTGCGGGCGGTCCTGTCGGCCCGGGCGAGCGAGACCGCAACCCACGCATGCGCGGCGGGTTCGGCGGCGAGGGCTATGGGAATTACGGCGAGGATTACGGCGCTCTGGATACCGGGCTCGGCGGAGGCGGCTATCGTCCCCGCCGGTTCGGCACCGCGACGACGACCGGCCGGTGGGAGCGCCCCGGGGATGACAGCTCCCGGGAGGATCGCTTCGCCCAGGATCGGGAGCGCGCCTGGAGCCTCGTGACCGAACGGCGCGACCACAGCAATTACGGCGCCGGTCCGGGTAACACCCGCTTCGAGAACGACGCGACGGGAAGCCGGGGTGAGGTGCGCCGGGGCGAGCATCGCGGCAAGGGTCCGCGCGGCTATCAGCGCTCAGAGGACCGGATCCGCGAAGACATCAATGAGCGCCTGACGGACGATGCCCTTCTCGACGCTTCGGAGATCGACGTGGTCGTGAAGGGTCAGGAGGTGACCCTGAACGGCACGGTCCGCAACCGGAACGAGAAGCGGCGGGCAGAGGATCTCGCCGAATCCGTCTCGGGCGTCGCCCATGTGCAGAACAACCTGCGGGTCGGCCAGCATCAGCCGGGCCACCCTTCCGGCTCGGAGGTTGGCGATTCCGGGCTTGCGACCGGCAATCCCGGCAGCGGCACGGCCGGGGTCGCGGCCGGCTCCCCGTCGGCCGGCCGCACAGCCGGACGGCAGCGGCAGACGAGCTGACGCACATGAATTCACCGGGGCTGATCTGACCGAGCAGCCCCGGTCTTCCAGGGGTCGTAGAATGCCCCTACCCTTCCAGTTCCTCGCGCAGCATCTCCAGCTCCAGCCAGCGCTCCTCAGCAGCACCAAGCTCGGACTGGAGGGCCGTCAGAGTATCCATGGCCTTCTGGAACCGGGTAGGATCGCGGGAATAGAGATCCGGGTCAGCCAGGATCTCCTGCACCTTGGCGATCTTCGCCTCCATCTCTTCCATGCGCTTCGGCAAGGTCTTGAGGTCGTGCTGCTCGTTGAAGCTGAGCTTACGCTTGGGGGCGGATGCCGCTTGGGCCGTCGGCGCGGGCTTCTCGGCCCTCGGCTTTGCGTCCTTCTCGACCGTCCGGGCCTGCACGCCTTCGCCCCTCTGGGCCACCATGTCCGAATAGCCGCCCGCATACTCGATCCAGCGGCCATCCCCCTCGGAGACGAGGACGGAACTCACTGTCCGATCAAGAAAGTCGCGGTCATGGCTCACCAGGATGACGGTGCCCGAGTAATCCGTGATCATCTCCTGGAGAAGATCGAGGGTTTCGAGATCGAGGTCGTTGGTGGGCTCGTCGAGAACGAGCAGGTTCGACGGCTGCGCCAGGGCGCGAGCCAGCATCAGCCGGTTGCGCTCGCCGCCGGAAAGTACGCCCACGGGCGTGCGCGCCTGCTCGGGCGAGAACAGGAAGTCCTTCATATAGCCGATCACGTGCTTGGTCTGGCCGCCGATCGTCACCGTATCGCCCCGCCCGCCCGTGAGGGTCTCGGCTACCGTCGAGGACGGATCGAGGCTCGCCCGGCGCTGGTCGAGGGTCACCATCTGCAAATTCGCGCCGAGGCGGACCCGGCCCTCGTCGGGCGGCAGGATACCGGTGAGCAGGTTGATCAGCGTCGTCTTGCCGGCTCCGTTCGGGCCGACGATGCCAAGGCGGTCGCCGCGCAGGATCCGCAGCGACAGATCGGCCACGATGGGCCGGTCCCCGTAGGACTTGGAAACCTTCTCGGCTTCGACCACCAGAGTCCCGGACTGTTCCGCCTCCGCAAGGGTCATCGAGACGGTGCCGACGGCCCGCTTCTGATCCTTGCGCTGCTGGCGCAGGGCGTGGAGGTTGCCCAGCCGGCGGACATTGCGCTTGCGCCGTGCCGTGACGCCATAGCGCAGCCAGTCGGCCTCCGCGGCGAGCTTCCGGTCGAGCTTGTGGCGCTCCTGCTCCTCCTGCTCCAGCACCGCGTCCCGCCACTCTTCGAAAGACGCAAAGCCCCGGTCCATGCGGCGGGTGATACCCCGGTCGAGCCAGATCGTCGCCTGAGAGAGATTTTCGAGAAACCGGCGGTCGTGGCTGATCAGGACAAGCGCGGACCGCAAGCCCCTGAGTTCGCTTTCGAGCCATTCGATCGCCGGCAGATCCAGATGGTTCGTCGGCTCGTCGAGCAGCAGGATGTCCGGAGACGGGGCAAGCACCTGCGCGAGAGCCGCCCGGCGCGCTTCGCCGCCGGACAGGTCGGTCGTCCGCTCTTCACCGGAAAGCCCCAGCTGCTCAAGCAGATAGCGTGCCCGATAAGGATCGTCGCCCGGCCCCAGCCCTGCCTCCACATAGGCGAGCGTCGTCGGATATGCGGTCAGGTCCGGCTCTTGAGCGAGGTAGCGAATCGTTGCCCCCGGCTGCACGAAGCGTGCGCCTTTGTCGGGCTCCATGAACCCGGCGGCGATCTTGAGGAGAGTCGACTTGCCGGAACCGTTCCGGCCGACGAGGCAGGTGCGCTCGCCCGGCGCAACGGTCAGATCGGCACGCTCGATCAGAGGCGTGCCGCCAAAGGTCAGGGCGATATCCTGAAGGGTAAGAAGGGGAGGAGCCATTTACGCTCCGTGACACCTCCGGCCTTGAGATGCAAGATCGCAGGGGCGCGGGCAGGCGGGCGAAAGGCGGACACGGGGAGCTCTTGGTCCCTGGGATCGATGGGCTGGATCTTTGCATGACACTGACGAGGCGCCTGATCCTTCTGGCTTTGATCTCTGTCCTGCCAGCGATCGTGATCTGGACCTATACGGAGGTATCCCTCCGCCGCGCTCGGGAAGCCGAGATCAGCGATCTGGTTCTTCGCCAGGCCCGGCTGGCAGGCTCCGAAGTGGAGCGTGTGTTCGACGGCATCCACAGCCTCCTGATCGCTGTCGACGAAGCGCCAATCGTGCGTCAGCTCGAGCCAGAAGCGTGCAGCCCCTATCTGAGGGCCTTGCAGCAGAAGGTGCCCCACCTCCTGGCCTTCGTGACGCTCGACCTCAAGGGCGACCTGCTCTGTAACAGCGACGTTGCTTCAGCGACCGGCACCTTTCTCAACCGCCATTACTTTCACGACGCGATCGCCACAAAGCAATTCGTGATCGGCCAGTTCATGCCCGATTTCCCTGAGGGAGGAGTGGTTTCCCACCCGGTCCTGCCGTTCGCACTTCCCATCGTGAGCGAGGACGGACAGGTCGTCGGAGTACTGGCAACCGCCCTAGACCTGAACTGGCTCGACCAGAACCTGAAGGAGCGCGCCCTGCCCCCTGGCGGTTCCATGGCCATCGCCGATTCCGGCGGAACGATCATCGCCCGGGAGCCCATGCATGACGCCTACGTGGGAAAGCCGATTTCCTCGGGATTCTTCGTCCATGTCGAACGAAATGACGGCACCGGGACCATCGAGACGACGACGCAGGACGGCATCAAGCGCATCGTCGGCTATGCGAGGGTGGAAGGGACGCCGCAGGCCCTCTACATCGCGGTCGGACTCCCGTGGAAGGATGCCTTCGAGAGCATCAACCAGGCGGCGAGGCGCGGATTCCTGCTCATCGGTGCTGCCCTCGTCCTGGCCCTGTCTCTTTCGGCGCTGACGAGCCACGCCTTCATCACCAAACCGTTCGAGACGATCACCGATGCCGTGCACGCTTGGCGGCGAGGCAATTATCAGGCGCGCATCAATCCCCGCGGCTCACCCGCCGAGCTGCGTATCCTGGCGGAGGGGTTCAACGACCTCATGGACGACGTGGCCGCGCGCCAGAAAGCTCTCCAGGCGAGCGAGGAGCAGGCTCGCCTCGCCCTGGAGGCCGGGCGCATGGGAACGTGGTGGTACGATCATACGACCGGTCAGGGTGGCCTCTCCGCCCAGGCCGCGACCCTGCTCGGCCTGCCGGCCGAGAAGATCTCCATCACGATTCCGGAATTCCGTGGCATCGTGCATCCCGATGACAGCGAGCGGGTTCTCGAGCGGATGCGGACCGCCGTCACGACCGACGGAAGCTACGAGGACGAATATCGGATCCGCACGCCGGCCGGCGAAACGCGCTGGCTCAACGCGAAGGGGCGTGTGTTCTTCGATCAGCAGAGCAGGCCCATCACCTTCGTCGGTGTCTTCTACGAGGTGACGGATCGCAAGCGGGCGGAAAGCCAGCAGAAGCTCCTGCTCGGGGAGCTGAACCACCGGGTGAAGAATACCCTGGCGACCGTCCAGTCCATCGCCAGCCAGACACTGCGTTCCTCTCCTGACCTGTCCAACTTCAAGGATGCCTTCGAAGGGCGGCTGATGGCTCTGTCCAAGACCCACGATCTCCTCACGCGCAGCTCCTGGCGCGAGGCCGGCCTTCGGGACATCGTCGAACAGGAACTCGCCCCCTTCCGCAAAACCAGCGACGAGCGGGTCGTCGTCGACGGTCCGCCGGTTACGCTCTCTCCGCGCTACGCCATCAATTTCGGCCTCGTGCTGCACGAACTCGTCACCAACGCGGTGAAATACGGCGCGCTCTCCTCGCCGTCCGGTCTTCTCGAGGTCCGATGGACAGTCTCCGAAGAGACGCCGGGCCAACGCCTCCTGCGCCTGCACTGGCAGGAGCGCGACGGCCCTCCTGTCGGGTCGCCGAAGCGACACGGTTTCGGCTCACGCCTCATCCGCCGCAGTATCGAGGGAGAAATGGCCGGGACCATGTCCCTCGCCTATCCGGAATCCGGGATCGTCTACGACTTCGTAATTCCTCTTGCGTGACCGGGCGCGGATTGACGTTGCGGCGCATATCGGGAGGATAAGCGCCCCGCCAGGGCGGGCGGACCAGGGAGACGATGGGACATGACGGCGAGCGGTTCTCCGGTTCTGGCGATCGAGAAGCTCTCCATCGGGCTGCCGCGACTCGCGGACCGGCAATACGCCATCCAGGACCTGTCCCTGACCATCGCGCCGGGCGAGACCCTCTGCGTCGTCGGAGAATCCGGCTCGGGCAAATCGATGACCGCCATGGCGACCATCGGCCTCCTGCCGAACGGCGTCGAGGTGCTGTCCGGCTCCATCCGCCTCGCCGGGACCGAGCTCCTGTCCCTGTCGGAGGCCGGCTGGTGCGACGTGCGGGGCCGGGAGGTCGGCACGGTTTTCCAGGAGCCGATGACCTCCCTCAACCCGGTCATGCGGATCGCCGACCAGATCGCCGAGACTTTTCGGGCCCATGGGGTCCTGACCCAGGCCGAGCGGGAGCGGCGGACCCTGGACCTCCTCACGGAGGTCAACCTGCCCCACCCGGAACTGATCGCCCGCGCCTATCCCCACGAGCTCTCAGGCGGCCAGAGGCAGCGCGTGATGATCGCCATGGCGCTGGCCCTGGAGCCGAAGCTGCTGATCGCCGACGAGCCGACCACCGCCCTCGACGTCACGACCCAGGCGCAGGTCCTCAGGCTCATCGACGACCTGCGGCGCCGGAAGGGCACCGCTGTGCTCTTCATCACCCACGATTTCGGCGTGGTGGCCGAGATCGCCGACCGGGTCGCCGTGCTCCAGCAGGGCCGCCTGGTGGAGGAAGGCACAGCCGACGAGGTGCTGACACGCCCGCAGCACCCCTATACCCAGCGCCTGCTGGCGGCGGTGCCATCCCTGGTGCCGCCTCCGCCCAAGCCGCTGGGGGGTGAGCCGATCCTCCTCAAGGTCGATGCCCTGACCAAGACCTATGGTGGCCGCGGTCTTCTCCGGAAGAGCCGGGAGGTCCGCGCGGCCGACGCGGTGAGCTTTGAGATCCGCCGTGGCGAGACCTTGGGGCTCGTGGGCGAGTCCGGCTCCGGAAAGTCTACCGTGGGGCGCTGCGTGCTGCGCCTCATCGAGCCGGACGGGGGCAGCATCGCCATCGGCGACCTACCCTTCGGCCGCCTGTCCCAGCGGGATCTGCGACCCCATCGCCGCCGGATCCAGATCGTCTTCCAGGACCCCTTCGCGTCCCTCAATCCGCGCCGGACGGTGGGCCACATCGTCTCCGAGGGGCCGATCATGCAGGGCGAGAAGCCAGAGGAGGCCTTGGCCCGTGCCCGGGATCTCCTGGCGACGGTGGGGCTTCCGCCCCAGGCCATGGACCGCTATCCGCACGAATTCTCGGGCGGCCAGCGCCAGCGCATCGGCATCGCCCGGGCGCTCGCCATGCGGCCGGACGTGCTGGTGGCAGACGAGGCCGTCTCGGCCCTCGACGTGTCGGTCCAGGCCGAGATCCTCAAGCTCATCCGGGGCCTGCAGGAGGAGCTCGGGCTTGCCATCCTGTTCATCACCCACGATCTGAGGGTCGCGGCGCAGATCTGCGATCGCGTGGCAGTCATGCAAAAAGGCCGGATTGTGGAAATGGCCGAAACCGCGCAACTCTTCGCCACACCCAAAGACCCCTATACCCGCCAGCTCCTGGCCGCCGTGCCGGGCACGCACCGAATGACGTGAGGAGGAAAGCCGACGTGAACGATCAGGTCCAAGCGAGCGTCGCACCCGACATGGTGCACCAGAACCTCATCGGCGGCCGCCAGGTACCGGCCTCGGGCGGAGAGACGCTGGACGTGCTGTCCCCCGTGGACGGCAAGGTATTCGCCCGCATCGCCGCCGGCACCGCTGAGGATATCGATGCGGCCGTGAAGGCGGCCCGCGAAGCTTTCGAAGGCGCCTGGTCCCGGCTGACCGCGACCGAGCGCGGCCGCCTGCTCATCCGGCTCGCCCAGGCCGTGGAGGCCGATGCGGACGCGCTCGCGGCCCTGGAGAGCCGCGACAACGGCAAGCCCCTGCGCCAGGCGCGGGCGGATGCGATCGCGCTCGCCCGCTATCTCGAATTCTATGGCTCCGCCGCCGACAAGCTGCACGGGGACGTGATCCCCTATCTCACGACCCATTTCATCGGCGTCGAGCGCGTTCCGCACGGGGTGACGGGGCATATCGTGCCCTGGAACTACCCGATGCAGATCTTCGGCCGCTCCGTCGGCGCGGCGCTCGCGGCCGGCAACGCCACCGTCGTGAAGCCCGCCGAGGACGCCTCCCTGACGATCCTCCGCGTAGCGGCGCTCGCCCGCAAGGTCGGTTTCCCGGATGGGGCGCTCAACGTGGTCACAGGCCTCGGGCGCGTGGCGGGCGCGGCGCTCGCGGCGCATCCGGGCATCGACTTCCTGTCCTTCACGGGCAGCCCCGAGACCGGCACGGCCGTCCAGACCGCCGCCGCGCAGAACCATGTTGGCGTGACCCTGGAGCTCGGCGGCAAGTCCGCCCAGGTCGTCTTCGACGACGCGGACCTGGAGCGCGCTCTGCCGGTTCTCGTGAACGCCATCATCCAGAACGGCGGCCAGACCTGCTCGGCCGGCAGCCGCCTGCTGATCCAGCGCGGCATTTTCGACAAGGTCGTGGCCTCGGTATCGGAGCGTTTCGCATCCCTCAAGGCGGGCCGGCCGGAGGCAGATCCCGATCTCGGGCCGATGATCAACCAGGCGCAGCAACGCCGGGTCCAGGCCTATCTGGAACGCGGCAAGGGCGAGGGCCTCGGCATCGCGGCCTCGGGCGGCATCGCGGCCGACGTGCCGGCGGGCGGCTTCTACGTGGCGCCCACCTTCTTCGCGCCGGTGCCGCACGAAAGCATCCTGTCCCAGGAGGAGGTGTTTGGCCCCGTCCTGGTGGCGACTCCCTTCGAGGACGAAGCGGATGCGGTCCGACTCGCCAACGGCACGGCCTACGGGCTCGTGGCCGGCGTCTGGACCCGCGATGCCATGCGCGCCACCCGGGTCGGCCGCGCCATGCGGGCCGGTCAGGTCTTCGTGAACTGCTACGGCGCGGGCGGCGGCATCGAGCTGCCGTTCGGCGGGTTCGGGCGCTCCGGCCATGGCCGCGAGAAGGGCTTCGAGGGCCTTGTCGAATTCACCACCACCCGGACGCTCGTCATCGCGCACGGATAACGATTTTCACGGAAAGGGATCGGGAGCGGATTGTGCCCCTCGTCGGGCGCCGTCCGCTCCCGGACCCGCATCGGCACAAGGGGAAAAACATGAAACGCCTTGAAGGCAAGGTGGCGCTCGTCACAGGCGCCGGCTCCGGCTTCGGCCTGGGCATTGCGGAGAAATTCGCCGCGGAGGGCGCGAAGGTCGCCATCGTGGACATCAAGGAGGAGGCCGCCAAGGCCGCGGCCGAGCGGATCGGCTCCTCCGCCATCGGGCTTGCGGCCGACGTGTCGAAGGCCGCGGACGTGAACGCCGCCGTGAAGAAAACCATCGATACCTTCGGCAGGCTCGACATCGTGGTGAACAATGCGGGCATCAGCCACCGCAACCGGCCGATGCTGGAGGTGGACGAGGCGGAGTTCGACCGGATCTTCGCCGTGAACGTGAAGTCGGTCTATCTCTTCGCCCATGCGGCCGTTCCGGCCATGCGCGACCAGGGCGGCGGCGTGTTCATCAATGTGGGCTCGACGGCGGGCCTGAGGCCGCGCCCCGGCCTGACCTGGTACAACGGCACCAAGGGCGCCGTGCACACCATCACCAAGTCCATGGCGGTCGAACTCGCACCCAACCAGATCCGCGTCTGCGCCCTGGCTCCGGTCGCGGGCGAAACCCCTCTGCTTGCGACCTTCATGGGCGAGGACACGCCCCAGAAGCGCGAGCAATTCGTCAATTCCATCCCGCTCGGACGCCTCTCCAAGCCCGAGGACATCGCCAATGCGGCCCTCTATCTCGCGTCCGACGAGGCCAGCATGATCACCGGCGTCGTGCTCGAAGTCGACGGCGGCCGCTGCATCTGAGGCCGTCCCATCACGTCTCTCTGAGGGAATGGGACCGATGCCATCTCCTCTATTCCGAGGCGCGACAGTTTTCCCTCCCCCTTGCGGGGAGGGTCAGGAAAGGGCCTCCAGCGAACACCCGAGATCCATGAGAGAAGAGAGCAGATCGGTGCTCACCGTCATTCCAGGACAGCGTGGGCCGCTGGGCCCGCAACCCACAGCCCCTTAGGGTGTAGGAGAGAGCGCAGCTTTTGCCTTTGCTCCGTACTCTGAGACGCTAGGGTTCATGGGTTTCCCCGCTTCGCGTGGCCCTTCGGGTCGGACTCGCCTGACGGCAATCCGGAATGACGGGTGTGCAACCGTCGTCGTCAGACGAAGAAGAAATCGTGAGAGGTCATCTTGAGGCCCTTCTTGAGGGTCGCGATCTCGACCGCAGCCTTCGACCCGGACCCATCCGCATCATAGGACAGCACACCCGTCTTCTTGTCGTAGATGAAGAAGTCGTTGGCATCCTTGGCCTTGTCGCCCACCGTGAAGAACTTGCTCGCCATCTTCGCCGGCTTGGCCTCGCTGCCCTTCTTGATCGCCGCATAGAGGCTCTTGTTGGCCTTGAACAGGCTGTTCTCCAGCCAGAGCGTGTCGTCCTTCACATTGAAGTCGGCGATCTTGTCGAGGTTGGTCTTCTTGTTGAACTTGGCATCGAACACAAAGATGTCCTGGCCGGCGCCACCATACAGCACGTCCTTGCCCGCCCCGCCGTAGAGCCTGTCATGGCCGGACAGACCCTTGAGCACATCGTTGCCGGCGAGGCCCTTGATCACATCGTTTCCGTCCGCGCCGGTGAGCCGGTCAACCCGTGAAGTGCCCCGTAAGCTTAGCGACACCGGGCCGGTAGGCGTGCTGTCGCCCCCTCCGCCTCCGGACGAGCCGCCTCCTCCGCTACCGCCCGAAGAGCCGCCCCCTCCACCACCGCCAGACGAGCCGCCGTCGGACGGAGGCGGAGGCGGTGGGGTTACGGTGGACAGGTCGAGGGTCGTGTCGTCAAACTTGGCGATCTCGACGTTCTGCAGGGTGTCGGTGCCGTCGGGGCCCGTCACCGTAATGCTGCCATCGCTGTTCTTCACCAGCGCATAGGCGGATTTCGCGCCGGCGAACACGGCCGTGTCAGTGCCAACCCCACCGTCAAGGCGGTCGTTGCCCTCGTGACCGATAAGAACGTTGGCGTATTGGTCGCCGGTCAGCGTATCGACCCCCGATCCGCCCTCCACCGTGTCGGCCAGGGTCGTGTCGCGGGCCAGCGTGCCGGCCCCGAAATCCAGCCGGAACGGCATGATGTGCCGCTCGCCTGCCTCGCTCACGGTCACAAGAGCGGTCATCACCCCGGTTTCCGCATAGGCATGGTGGAAGGAGGCGGTGCCATTCGAAGGCGCCACGGCATCGGTCGTGCCGTCGCCCCAGGCGATCCTCACGCTGGAGGCCGCACCCACGTCGAACGTTGCCTCCACGTAACGATGTTGGGCCACAGCGGCCCGGTTCGCGAACAGTTGCTGGTCGAAGAGAAAGATATCTTTTGCATCGTTCGTGTCACCTGCGACCAGGTTGGTGGCGCTGCTCTCGAACATCACGAAACGACCGTCCGCACTGAAGCGGCCGCTAAAGCTGCTGTTGTCCACAGGCGTGCCGTCCAGCGTCGACGAGACGCGGACCACTTCACCGGTAACGAGATCCTTCCGGAAGACGCCCGGCATGATGTTCGGGTCGTCTGGAACCAGATCGGAGGAGTCACTCTCGAACAGGACGAAGCGTCCATCGGGGCTTATCTGCGCGTTATAGGAGCTATTGCCCACTTGAGTGCCATCAGCCGTCACAGAGACACGTACGACTTCTCCGGTGAGGAGGTCCTTGCGGAAGATGTCCGTCTGGAGATTCGTATCGCCCGCAACCAGATTGTCCGCAAGGCTGTCGAAGACCACATAGCGCCCGTCGGCACTCAACTGCGCATGGTAGCTCCCGACATTGCCCCCCTCACCATTTGCACCGAGCGAAACCCTGACGATTTCTCCCGTCACAAGATCTTTCCGGAAGATGTCCGTATCGAGGTTCGTGTCACCCGCAACGAGATTGGTAGCGTCACTTTCGAACACGATGTAACGCCCATCAGCGCTGGTTTGAGAGCTATAGCTGCCTTTGTCGCCCTGGTTTCCATCAGCGGTCTGGGAGACAAGCGTGACCACCCCCGTCACAAGATCCTTGTAGAAAACATCCGAGGAGTCGTTCGTGTCTCCGGTCACGAGGTTCTTTGCATAACTCTCAAATACAGCGTGACGCCCGTCGATGCTGATCCGACCACCGGCACTGGCGCCATTCGCCTGAGCGGCGGCGGAATCTGTCGAGACGATGGTGATTTCGCCTGTCACGAGGTCTTTTCGGAAAACGTCAAAGAGCCCATTCGTGTCGCCTGCGACGAGGTTAGTGGCATCGGTCTCAAACATGACGTAGCGCCCGTCGGCACTGACCGAAGCGTTGAAACTTCCCTTATCGGCCTGGTGCCCATCGGCTGCAGCCGAAACCCGGACGATCTCGCCGGTCGTGAGATCCTTCCGGAAAATGTCGGATCGATCATTGGTGTCGCCGCCAACGAGATTGGAAGCATCGCTCTCAAACACGACATAGCGCCCGTCAGCGCTGACTTGGCCCGCATAAGAGGTCCCATTGGCCTCCGTCCCACCGGTTCCGGTGGAAACTCTGGTCGTGATGTCGGCCTCGGTCGGAAACCGGACGGATTTAAGATCGAGAGTCAAAGCCACGGAAGAACACTCCCTGGAAGTTCGGAAACAACGGTCATACAAAGATATATCGTAACTATTTCGTAGCGATGTGGACCGAGAATGCCGTTATGTCAAGCGGGCGGGTTCCCGCCTGGACGGGCCTTCGCCAATATTCTTATGGATTCTCGTCCGCCGCGGCCCTCTTTGCGGCCACCCGCTCGCCGAGACGGCGGATCGCCTCTTCCACGAGATCGGGGCTTGCCCGGAGCATGCCGAGCTCCACGGCCGACATGGCGCGCATCACAGGCGCAAGGTTGGCAGTCGGAGTTCCATCGGCCCCGAAAAGCTTGAGGTCGTCCGTCGGCCCAAGCTCCAATTCCGCCACCATACGGGCCGCGTAGTTGCGCAGGCGCTGCTCGTCCGGCGCACAGGCCGTCGCGACCGGCCTCACGGGTGCGGCCTTCTGGGCGGGAGCGGCAGCCGTCTTCTGCGGCGGAGCCTTCTGCCGGGCAGTCCTGACGAGGGGCGCGGGCTTCGGGGCCGGCCTCGCCTTCTCGCCCATGCCGGCCGCAATGTCCGGCACCCGGTATTCCGGGACCCGTGAGGGCGCCTTCTTGAGCGGAATGACGACAGAGACCCGGCCCGGCTTGCCACCCTTGCCCACCGCCGTGAGCTTCACGCCCCGGTGCGATGCAAGCCAGCGGGCGCGCACCGTGCCGCCGATCCCCTTCACGGCCAGGGCCGCAAGGTCGCCGATCCCAGTCGCCACGTTGCATTCCGCCGGCGCCCAGCGCCGGACGATGTCGAGGGCGGATTTCCGGTTGAAGTCCAGATAATAGCGCCGGAGCAACTGGGCGGCTGCGTCGGCGCCCCGCTCGGCGGACGCGAAGCCCACATGCCCTTCCGTGTCCTTGCCGATCTCGCCGTCCCAGCGGGCGCTCTTGATGCACCAGTAATTGTTGAGTTTCACGCAACGGGTCACAAGGGGGCGGTCAGCCCGAAACAGGGCCGCCAGGAGCGCCACCGGCTTCGGCTCCAGGGCGTCCACCGTCTCGGTGCGCCAGTTCGTGACCTCCCGGGCCTCTGAGAGGTATTGCGCCGCCGTCTCCCGGGAGCTGCCGACAGCGCCGATCATCAGCTCGCGACCGATCTCGACCTTCTCGGACGTGAGAGCGCTGCCGGCGAGGAACAATGCGACGAGAGTCTGAGGCAACATGGTCCGGACGGGCCCTTGAGAACGTCGATGTGGACGTCGAATTCGCCGTGGAAATACTCAGTGCACAACCGCGGGCGCGCCGGAAGGTTCACGTTCGAGAATGGCCGTTCCAAGGCAGACAGGCGCCTCGCGTCCGTTCTGGTCTTAGTCGTCCTCCCCCGCCCCGAGAGATTTGGGAGTGACGAAGCGCTCGAGCCGTCCGCCCCGCTTCTTCACCTCTTCCCAGCCCGACACGGCGAAATCGATCACCACGAGCCCGGCCGTGGGGAGTTTCCCTGCGAGGCGGCTGCAATCCTCGGGGGTGCCGTCGCCGATCAGCATCTTGGCCAGATCCTCGAAGCCGGGATTGTGGCCGATCATCAGGAGCCGGCGCTTCGCCGGGTTCACCTCCTGGACGAGCGTGAGCAAACCCCCGGCCGTCGCCTCGTAGAGCCGCGGCTCATGGCGGGCCTCCACATCCCCGAGGGCCGGCTGGACGAGATCCCAGGTTTCCTCCGTCCGACGGGCCGGTGAGACCAGCGCGAGGTCGGGGAGGAGCCCCTCCTCCTTGAGATAGTCCCCCATCAGCACAGCAGCCTTGCGCCCGCGCCGCGACAGGGGCCGCTCCACATCGAGGATACCGGCCGGCCAGGAGGATTTCGCATGGCGGAGGAGCAGGAGGCGCACCATGACGGTTCAACGCCCCTCCCGCCGGGCCAGGAAGGCGAGCTTCTCGAACAGGCTTACATCCTGCTCGTTCTTCAGGAGCGCGCCGTGCAGCGGTGGGATGAGCTTGCGGGTGTCGCGCTCGCGCAGCTGCTCCGGGCCGATATCCTCCGACACGAGAAGCTTGAGCCAGTCGAGGAGCTCGGAGGTCGAGGGCTTCTTGCGCAGGCCCGGCACCTCCCGGACCATGAAGAAGATGCGTAGGGCCTCCTCGATGAGGCGGCGCTTGAGCCCCGGGTAATGGACCTCGACGATCCGGCCCATGGTCTCCTCGTCTGGGAAGCGGATGTAGTGGAAGAAGCAGCGGCGCAGGAAGGCGTCGGGCAGCTCCTTCTCGTTATTGGACGTGATGATGACCACCGGCCGGCGCTTCGCCCGCACGGTCTCGCCGGTCTCGTAGACATGGAACTCCATGCGGTCGAGCTCGAGGAGCAGGTCGTTCGGGAACTCGATATCGGCCTTGTCGATCTCGTCGATCAGGAGGACGGGCCGCTCCTCGGACGCGAAGGCCTCCCACAATTTCCCGCGTTTGATGTAGTGGCGGATGTCCGAGACCCGCGGGTCGCCAAGTTGGCTGTCCCGCAGCCGCGAGACGGCATCGTATTCATAAAGCCCCTGCTGGGCCTTCGTGGTGGATTTGATGTGCCAGGTCAGCAGCGGCGCCCCGAGGGACTTGGCGACCTCCTCGGCCAGGACCGACTTGCCCGTTCCGGGCTCACCCTTCACCAGGAGCGGCCGCTCGAGCACGATGGCGGCATTGACCGCGACCGTCAGATCCTCGGTGGCTACATAGGTGTCGGTGCCTTCGAAACGCGCCATGGTCTCTCCCATTTTATCCCCAGCCCGGCCGCGCGGCAGGCGCGGCTATGACCCTATGTCCTGACGTCACCTTTCGGCAACTGTCCTCATAGGGTAAGTCGGTTCTAAAGGAGAGGACTCGCACCATGCCCTATAACCGCTACCACAAGGACCGCATCGGCAACCACAAGCTGAGGCCCGAGACCCTGATGCTCGGCTACGGCTACGACCCGACCCTGTCGGAAGGCGCCGTGAAGCCGCCGGTCTTCCTGACCTCCACCTTCGTGTTCACCAGCGCCGAGCACGGCAAGGAGTTCTTCGATTATGTGGCGGGCCGCCGCGAGCCGCCGCAGGGCGAGGCCGCGGGCCTGGTCTATTCCCGCTTCAACCATCCCAATTCGGAGATCGTCGAGGACCGTCTCGCCATCTTCGAGGAGACCGAGGCAGGCCTCCTCTTCTCGTCCGGAATGTCGGCGATCTCGACCACGATTCTCGCCTTCGCGCGGCCCGGCGACGTGATCCTGCACTCGCAGCCCCTCTATGGCGGCACCGAGACCCTCATCGCCAAGACCCTCGCCAATCTCGGAATCCACTCTGCCGGCTTCGGGGACGGCGTCGACGAGGCGAGCGTCCGCGCGGCTGCCGAGGCGGCGAAGGCCAAGGGCCGCGTATCGGTCATCCTCATCGAGACGCCCTCCAACCCGCTCAACACCCTGGTCGACATCGCGCTGATCCGCCGGGTCGCCGAGGAGATCGCGACCGCCCAGGGAGGCCATCGCCCGGTCATCCTGTGTGACAACACCCTGCTCGGCCCGCTCTACCAGAAGCCGATCCAGCACGGCGCCGATATCTCGCTCTATTCCCTGACGAAGTATGTGGGCGGCCATTCCGACCTCATCGCCGGCGCGGCACTCGGCCCGAAGGAATTGATGAAGCCCGTGCGGCTGCTGCGCTCCGCCATCGGTACCCAGCTCGACCCGCATTCCTGCTGGATGCTCGGCCGCTCCCTCGAGACCCTCGCCCTGCGCATGAGCGCCGCGAACCGCAATGGCGAGATCGTGGCCAAGTTCCTGAGCGAGCATCCGAAGGTCGCCAAGGTCCACCACCTCGCGTACCTTCCTGAAGGATCGGCCGCGAAGCGCGTCTATGACGCTCAATGCACGGCGCCGGGTTCCACCTTCTCGTTCGACGTGAAGGGCGGAGAGCCGGAGGCCTTCCGCGTGCTGAACGCCCTCCAGGTGTTCAAGCTGGCCGTAAGCCTGGGCGGCACGGAATCCCTCATCTCCCATCCGGCCTCCACGACCCATTCGGGCGTTCCGAAGGAGACCCGTGACCGCCTCGGCGTCACCGACGCCACGATCCGTGTCTCCATCGGCATCGAGCATCCGGACGACCTGGTGGCTGACCTGGCCCAGGCCCTGGCGACGCTGGACTAAGCCGACGGTTCGCCGAGCGGATCCCGGGAGTTCGTGGGAAGCACGACCGACGCTCCTCCCCCTTGTGGGGAGGCGTTGGAGGTGGGGGGGTGTTGGTGCTGAACCGAATCCAGCATGGCGCTCACCCCCCGCCCTAACCCTCCCCACAAGGGGGAGGGAATCCCGTCGCGTTACGTCCCGGTTGTGCGCTCGCCCTCAGCGGCCATAACTGGGCTCACTCCCGCCGCGACACCGTGTCCAAACTGCCCGCAGCAAAGTGATTTTTTGCGCTAAGCGCTTCCAAACGCGCGCATCTTTTCCTTGCGCTGCCGTTCCCCTTCCCGTCATGATGAAGAGAATCGGACGGAGCTTATGGCAGTCGCAATCGACCTTCACGCCTACCAGGAACCTATTCTTTTTCTCGCAACGGCCGGCATCGTCGTCCCCCTCTTCCACCGGCTCAGGATGAGCCCGGTTCTCGGCTATCTGGCCGCCGGGATGCTCCTCGGCCCGTTCGGGCTGGGACGGTTCATGCCGGCTCACCCCTGGATCGACTGGATCACCTTCAGCAATCCGGAGGGCACGTCACACATCGCCGAGTTCGGCGTGGTGTTCCTGCTCTTCACCATCGGCATCGAGCTGTCCTGGCAGCGCCTGCGCATCCTGCGGCGGCTCGTCTTCGGCTTCGGGTCCCTTCAGGTGATCCTCTGCGCCGTAGCTCTCGGCGCCCTAGCCTATCACCTCGTCGGCAACGTGGCCGGGGCGGCCCTGGTCGGGCTCGCCTTTGCGCTGTCGTCCACGGCCATCGTGATTCCGGTCATCGCCGAGCAGAAGCGCCTGAACACCTCCGTCGGCAGGGCGAGCTTCTCGGCCTTGCTCTTCCAGGATCTCGCGGTGGCGCCGATCCTGTTCAGCATCGCGGTCCTCGACACGGGCAAGCCGGAGGTCACGATGGCCTCCCTGGCCTGGGCTCTCCTACAGACGGCCCTGGCGCTGGCGGCCATCGTGGGCCTGGGGCGCCTGGTGCTGCGCCCCTTCTTCCAGCTCGTTTCGGCGACCAAGAGCCCCGAGCTCTTCATGGCCGCCTGCCTGCTCGTGGTGATGGTCACGAGCCTGGTCGCGGCCGCGAGCGGCCTGTCCATGGCGCTCGGCGCCTTCCTGGCCGGAGTGCTCCTGTCGGAAACCGAATATCGCCGCGCCATCGACGTGACCATCCAGCCCTTCAAGGGCCTCCTACTCGGCGTCTTCTTCGTCTCGGTCGGGATGAGTCTCGATCCCCTGCGCCTCCTGGAGGCACCACTCCTGATCCTGGCGGCCGCGACGGCGACGATTGCGATCAAGGGGCTCATCATTGCGTTCCTAGGGCGGCCTTTCGGCCTGAGCGCGCCCGATGCGGCCGAGACCGGGCTTCTTCTCGGCCCGAGCGGCGAATTCGGCCTGGTGATCCTCGGCAGCGCGATCGGCGCTCAGCTCCTTCCGGCCGAGATCGGCCGCAATCTCCTGGTCGTGACCACCCTCACCATGGTGGCCATCCCGCTCCTCGCCCGCCTGGGACGGCGCATCAGCCGCCGACTCGAACTCCGCCGCCCGCCCGATCCTACGCTCGCGGTCATGCCGCCGCCCGACGAGGCCGGCCGGGTGATCGTCGCCGGCTACGGGCGCGTGGGCCAGCTCGTGGGCGACATGCTGGAACGACACAAGGTCCCGTATCTGGCCATCGACATGGATCCCGCCCGCGTCGCAGCCGAGCGCCGGGCCGGAAAGCCGGTCTATTTCGGGGACGGGTCGTACCCGGAACTGCTCAAGGCCTGCGGCATCGAGCGGGCCCGCGCCCTCGTCATCACCCTCGACACGCCGAGCGCCATCGAGGGCGTGGTCAGCGCTGCCCGCAAGGAGCGCGCGGACATCACCATCGTGTCCCGCGCCCGGGACGCGAAGCATGCGGCCGAACTCTACAGGCGCGGCGTGGACGACGCCGTGCCGGAAACCATCGAGGCGTCACTCCAGCTCAGCGAAGCGGTTCTGACCGATATCGGGGTTCCCATGGGGCTCGTGATCGCGTCGATCCACGAGCGCCGCGACGAGTTCCGCACCCTCCTCAAGGAAAGCAGCACCCGGCGCGGCCCCGACCGGACCGAGTTCCGCGCCCGGCGCACGGTCGGCAAGGGAGCCCCATCGGCCGCGGAGCCCGCCCGGAGCGAACCGCCCCTGTCGCGCACCGCATCGTGACCTGCGGAGAAGACAGGATCGTCGCTTGACCTCGGCGGCGGTTGCCGGACACTAGCGCCATGTTCCTGACCTTCTTCACAGAGCTGCGCGCCGCCAAGATTCCGGTTTCCTTGAGGGAGTATCTGTCCTTCCTCGAGGCCCTGGATGAAGACCTCGCCGACAAGAAGGTGGAAGAATTCTACTATCTGTCGCGGGCCTGCCTGGTGAAGGACGAGCGTCACTTCGACCGTTTCGATCAGGTCTTCGGCCAGGTCTTCAAGGGGCTCGAAACCATTGGCCAAGGCGCCGACGAGTCGGCGGCGATTCCGGAGGAATGGCTGCGCAAGCTTGCGGAGCGCTACTTCACCGACGACGAAAAGCGGCAGATCGAGGCCATGGGCTGGGAGAAGCTCTGGGAGACGCTGCAGAAGCGCCTGCGGGAGCAGCAGGCGCGTCACCAGGGCGGCAACAAATGGATCGGCACCGCCGGCACGTCGCCTTACGGCGCCTATGGGTACAACCCCGAAGGCATCCGGATCGGCCAGGACCGGAACCGGAACTTTCGGGCCGTGAAGGTCTGGGACCGGCGGGAGTTCAAGGATTTCGACGACAGCGTCGAGCTCGGCGTCCGCAACATGCGCCTGGCCCTGCGGCGCCTGCGCCGTTTCGCCCGCACGGGCGCGCCGGAGGAGCTTGATCTCGACGAGACGATCCACGAAACCGCGCACAAGGGCTATCTCGACGTCCACTTACGTCCCGAGCGCCGGAATGCCGTGAAGGTGCTCCTGTTCCTGGATGTGGGCGGCTCCATGGACTGGCACATCGAGGCCGCCGAGGAGCTGTTCTCGGCCGCGCGGCTCGAATTCAAGCATTTCGAGCATTTCTACTTCCACAACTGCGTCTACGAGAATGTCTGGAAGGAGAACCGCCGCCGCTTCGACGAGAAGATCCCGACCCTCGACGTGATCCGCACCTATCCGTCCGATTACCGGGTCGTCTTCGTGGGAGACGCCTCCATGAGCCCCTACGAGATCAAGATGGCGGGCGGCTCCGTGGAACACTGGAACGAGGAGCCCGGCCAGGCCTGGATGGAGCGGATACTGCAGCACTTTCCCCACGCGGCGTGGCTCAACCCGGTGCCGCGGTCCCAATGGGGCTACACTCAGTCGATCACGCTCCTGCGCCAGATCTTCTCGGACCGCATGTTCCCGCTGACCCTCGAGGGTATCGATCTGGCGATGCGGGAGCTCGTGCGCTAGGACGGCAGGCACGCCCGCCCCGTTCCGTCGAGGATCCATGGCCCATACCTACACCCACAGCCCCCGCCCGGTCGGCGGACCGATCTCCTTCACGCTCAAGGGCGACAGGCTGACGGTCGATTCCGGACGCAAGGTCCAGGAAGTGCGGCTCGGGGCCGTCGAGGCGGTGCGTATGACCTACGAGCCCGGCCGCTTCGGCCAGAAGGTCTACCGCACCCGGATCCGCATGACGGACGGCAAGACCTTCGCGTTCTCGTCCCTGACCTGGCGCAGCCTCGTGGAAGCCAAGTCCCAGCCGGAGGAATACCGGTCCTTCGCACGGGCGCTCTTCTCGGCCATCGCGGCCGCCAACCCGCAGGCTCGCTTCCTGGCAGGCAAAAGCGGCCCGCTCTGGCTCGTGACCGCCGTCCTGACCGGAGCGTCACTCCTGGCAATGGCCTATCTCGTCTGGCGCGCCCTTCAAATGAACGCCACCGGCATCGCGCTCCTGGGCGGCCTGTTCGCCCTGATGGGAATCTGGCAGCTGGAGCCGCTGGTGCGCCTCAACCGCCCCCGCTCCTTCGACCCCGCGGCTCCGCCGGAGGAGCTTATGCCGCAGGAGGCATAACCTTCTGCCAAGATTACGGGACAACTCTCCGTCATTCCGGGGCCGCGCAGCGGCGCCCGGAACCCATAAACACTATCGTCACAGAATAAAGCGAGCGGCAATCGCAGCTTCTTGTTCTGAATCGCCAGTGTTTATGGGTTCCGGGCCTGGTCCTCCGGACCATCCCGGAATGACGAAGAAGGTTTGATTGCCTTACGTGCGCACCACCAGCACCGAGCATTTGGCGTGGCGCACGATGGCGGAGGCGTTGGAGCCCAGCAGGTAGGTGGCCATGCTCGGGCGGTGGGAGCCGACCACCACGAGGTCGGTGCCGGTCTTTTCCGCCTCGCTCAGGATCTCGCCATAGGTCGAGCCCAGACGCACCACCGCCGAGACGCGGTCCGCCGGCAGCTTCACGACCGCAGCGAGCTTCGCGAGCTTGCGCTCCGCATCGCTCTGCTGCTCCTCGTCGAAGGACGGAGGCACGAACTCCATGTAGGTGACCGGCACGATGGAGCGCACATAGATGAGCCGGATGGTGCCCTCGGAAGCCAGCGCCAGTTCCTGCGCCCGTTCGATGGCAGGCTTGGCGGCGTCGATCTCGGCGAGGTCGACGGGAACGAGAATCGTCTTGAACATGAAAGTCCCCTCTCGCGCGCCGTCACACGGCCGGCGTCCATACGCCCGGCCGGACGGCGCGGCTGACCGGAGAGGTTTAGCGCAGCTTGGCCTTGAGCCCAACCGAAAGGTGGGTTCAGGTCAGCCCTGGCGCGTGGGCGTGCGGACCACGAGCCCGTCGAGCTCGGGCCTGACGCGGATCTGGCAGGACAGGCGCGAGTTCGGCCGCACGTCGTAGGCGAAGTCGAGCATGTCCTCCTCCATCGGCTGCGGCGTGCCCGTCGCCTCCTCCCATTCCTCGTCCACGTATACGTGGCAGGTGGCGCAGGAGCAGGCTCCGCCGCACTCGGCCTCGATGCCCGGAACGCCGTTGCGGATTGCGGTCTCCATCACCGTCGATCCCTCTTCGGCTTCGACCGTGCGGGCCGTGCCCTCCCAGTCGATGAACGTGATCTTCACCATTGCAGACCTCTGACTGACGGCGCATACTTAAGTGAGCAGAGACGGAAAAACGAGAGACCGAAGGACACTCCCGGCCGTTTTCCTGCCGCATTTTGCCCGGCACTGCTGGTTACTGAGCCGTTAACGACGTTCTCAAGAGGCATGGGACATCGGGTTCCCATCCCTCGGCCCGGCAGCTAGACTTACTTGGTAAATGGCAGGTTACCGAACGTAAGCCTCAAAAGGGTTTTGCGGCTCGGACGAAGTCTCTACACGTGCGTTATCATTCGGCGCGTCCGGCGGCTTCAACCCCATCTGTTGCGTCACGAGGGCGATCATGGCGACCGAAAAGAAGAAGATGAAAGATCCGGCAGAGGCGGCCCTGTCCGCCGTCGAGCAGGCTTTGAACCTGGACGATGCCCTGCCCTCGACCTCCTCTCCGGAACGGTCCTCACACCTCGAGCCCGAGGAAGAGCCGCGCCTGCCGGATATCGACGATCACGATTTCACGAAGGGCCCCTTCGCCGATCTCGATCCCGATATTTCCAACGATTCCGCGAATTTCCGCGACACCAGGCCGGAGGACGCGCCCCGCTCCGGCTTCGTCGCTCCGGATCGCAGCACCGTCGCCAACGACGACCGGCAGAATGTCGGCGTTATGCTCCAGGCGCTCCAGGTTCGCCCCTCCGGACGCCCTTACGCAATCGCCACGCTCGCGTCCCTGCTCTGGCTCGGCGGCGCCGCCTTCCTGGTCTATTCCCAGGGCATCACGACGCCCGAGCAGTTGTTGGCCGCCTATAGCGTGCCGCAGCTCTCCGTTGCGGGCGCGGTGCTGATCGCCCCGGTCCTTCTCTTCTTCATCGCCGCCATGCTGACCGTCCGCTCGCAGGAGATGAAGCAGGTCGCCCGCGCCGTGGGCGAAGTGGCCGTGCGGCTGGCGCAGCCCGAGAGCTTCTCGACGGATGCCGTATTGTCCGTGTCCCAGGCGGTCCGCCGCGAGGTGGCCGCGGTGGGCGACGGCGTCGAGCGGGCACTGGCCCGCGCAGGCGAGCTCGAAACCCTGGTCCGCAGCGAAATCTCCACCCTGGAGCGCGCCTATTCGGACAATGAGATCCGCATCCGCTCCCTCATCGACGAGCTAGTGACGCAGCGTGAGGCCATCGTCACGAATGCCGAGCGCGTCCGCAGCGCGATCACGGGTTCGCACCAGAACCTGACCCAGGATCTCGACGCGGCGGCCGAGCGCGTCGTTTCGTCCGTTCATGGCGCGGGTGACCGCGTCACCTCCTCGCTTCAGGAGCGCGGCGAGCAGATCACGCAGGCCCTCGGCCGCGCCGGCGAGCGGGTGGTCGACGAAATGGCGACCCGCGGCGTCGAGCTTGTGGAGCGCCTCTCCGGCACGAGTGAAGAGATCAAGACCGGCATCGCCGAGGTCGGCGCCCACATCACGGGCGCCCTCGAAAGCAAGGCGCAGGACATCACGGGCGCGTTCGAGCGCACGGGCGACGTGCTCACCCGACACCTTCAGGAAGGCGCGAGCCAAGTCACGCGTACCCTGGCCGAGACCGGCCGCGGCGTGATCGAGGCCCTTGCCCAGCAGGGCAACGATGTGCGCGAGGCCTTCGAGCAGACCGCCCGCACCCTGGAGGACAGTTTCGCCCAGCGCGGCAGCGAGATCACCGAGAAGCTCGCCGCCACCGGCGGCGTGATCGCCGACGACATCACGGCCCGCACGGCCGAAATGCGCGACCAGATCGCCGCCGCCGGCACGTCCGTGGGCGAGGAGATCGTCCTGCGCGGCAACACGGTCCGCGAGCAGCTGGCCGAGACCGGCACCTCCATCGTCGAGGAGCTGACCGGCAAAGGCGAGACGCTGCGCACCGAGTTCGCCGGCACCGCCTCGGCCTTCCTGGAGGACATGGCCGCCCGGGGCCGCACCCTGCGCGAGCAGCTCGCCTCCACGGGCACCGAGGTCGTGGACGAGATCGTGGTCCGCGGGAACGAGTTCCGCGAGCGCCTGGCCACGACGGCGGGCGACGTCACCCGGGAAATCTCCCTGCGCGGCACCGAAGTCCGCGAGCAGCTTGAAGGCGCCGTGCGCCTCGCCGACGAGGCCATCGGCACCCGGGTCGAGGACCTGGCGTCCCGCCTCGAGACCGCCAGCCAGCGAGTCAGCGAAACGGTCACGGTCCAGGGCGAGACCCTGGAGGCCAATCTCACGGCGACCGGGGAGCGCATCGGCGCTCTCATGGATACCCGGATGGACGCGTTCCGGACCGAGTTCGAAACCCGCGGCCAGGAATTCTCCGAGACGCTCGGCCGCCATGCGGACGAGGCACAGACCCGTCTCGCCGGCACCGGCAAGGACATCGTCCTGGCCATCGCGTCCCAGGGCGCCCGTGTGAACGAGGCCCTGAACCGCACCGCCGAGAGCCTGACGCAGACCGTCGAAACCCGCAGCCGCGAGATGGAGGAGACCCTCGGCTCCCGCCTGACGGCCTTCGAGGACGTCATGAACCGCGGCGGCGACGTGGCCGAGCGCATCTCGCGCGACGTGGGCAGCCTGACGGAGACGATCAGCGGCCGCTTCGAGGAGATGGACCGCCTCATCACCGTGCAGGGCCGCGCCCTTGCCGAATCCTTCACCGAGCGGGCCCGCGAGGCCACGGGCGGCATCGAGACCCAGCTCACGGCTCTCGAAGAGCACGCCACCCGCCGCGCGTCGGAGATCACCGCCAGCTTCGACACCATCGTCGAGCGCGTCGACCAGACCCTCGGCGCCCGCGCCTCCGCGCTCAACGAGGCGCTCGTGGTGCGCACCGGCGAGATGGCGCGCGTCATGGCCGAAGGTGGCCGCGACGTGGCGAACGCCCTCCAGGCCCGCATGGACGAGATCGGCCAGGCGATTGCCGCCCGCAGCGGCGCCGTCGCCGAAACGCTCTCCAGCAAGGCCGACCAGATCGGCGAGACCCTGGGCGCCCATGCGGCGCAGCTCAACGAGACCCTCGGCACCCGCGCCGAGGAGATTGCCGGAACCCTCGACCAGCGCGTCGCCGCCTTCGAGGAGCGCGTCGTCAACCGCCTGTCCGGCGTCGCGGAAGCGATCGAGAACCGGGGCGAGGCCGTGCTCGGCTCGCTCGGCAACCGCATCGGCGAGATCCGCGAGATCTTCGACAAGCAGGGCACGACTCTGGTGGAGAGCCTGAGCCAGCGCGGCAGTGCCATCGGCAGCGAGATCGAGACCATCAGCCGGACCGCCCTGCGCGACCTGGAAGAGCGCAGCAACACGGTCATCGGCAGCCTGCAGGATCGCAGCAGCGCCATGCTCGCCTCCCTCCAGGAGCGCTCCATGGAGCTGACCGCCTCCTACGTGCAGTCTTCGGAGGCCCTGCGCGCCGCCATCGACGAACGCACGCAGAGCAGCGTCGCGACCCTGGTGGAGACCAACGAGCGCCTGCGCGGCGACCTCTCGGAGGTCCTCGGCCGCCTGAACGACGCCAACCGCCTGCTCCAGCAGGTGGCTGCGAGCGCCAGCGGCAATCTCGGCGCCATCGAGGACGGTCTCGCGGGCCGCGTCCAGCAGATCGAAAGCCTCCTGTCCGAGATCGCCACCCAGACCGGTCGCGCCTCCGACCAGGTCGCCGATCAGGTGGAAGCCCTGCGCTCCGTCTCGTCCGGCGCGATCCAGCAGGCGACTGACCTAGCCGAAACGCTCGATCAGCGCGGCCGCGCGCTCACGGACGGCGTCCGCGAGCAGATCCAGACCCTCAACGAGGCGGCCGCTTCGCTCGAGCGGGCGGAAGCGCGGGTCAACTCCGCCCTCGCGGGCCGCGAGGAGGCTCTTAACGACCTGCTGTCGCGCATCAACACCCGCTCGGAAGAGCTTGAGTCCGTCACCCGCTCCTTCTCGTCCCTGGTGGAGGGTTCCCTCCAGAACGCCGAGGCCAAGGCCCGCCAGGTCGGCACGATCCTGGCCGATACGGCCCAGAGCACGACCCAGGTCATCGGCGAGCAGTTCGAGCGCATCCGCACCTCCACGGGCGCGGAAGGCGAGCGCACGGCCGCCGCTCTCCGGGCCGCCTACGAGCAGGCCTCCACCGAGATGGCCGAAGCCCTCAACACGTCCACGGCCCGCTTCCGCGAGACCATGGGCGAATTGCGCGGCATGACGGCCCAGATCCAGCGCGAACTCGAAGCCACCCGGGCAGAACTGCGCCGCGGCGTCGTCGAGCTGCCGCAGGAGACCCAGGAGACCACGGCCAATATGCGCCGAGTCGTGGCCGACCAGATCAAGGCCCTGAACGAGCTCTCAGCCCTGGTCTCCCGTTCGAGCCGTGTGGTCGACGCGGTCCCGGCCGCCCAGGCCCGCCGGGTCAACGAGGCCTCGGTCGCCGCCATGGCGGCCGCGGTCGAGCAGCGTCCTGCCCCTGCCCCTGTCCCTGTCCCTGCCGCTGCCCCAGTCCAGGCTCCGGCGCCCGTCGTGGCCCGCCAGCCCGAGGCCGTGCAGGCTCCGGCGCCGGCCGCTCCTGCCCCGTCAGCGCCTGTCCGCCCGGCTCCGGTCGTGTCGCAGGTTCCGGCGGCCCCGCAGGCTTCGCCGACCGCCGAGCGGCCTGCAGCGCCCCGGCGCGAAGAGGCGGCCCGTGAGGCCGGCCGCGGCGGATGGCTCTCGGATCTCCTCAACCGCGCCTCGCGGGACGAGGCGACGGAGCCGAGCCGCACCGCCCGCCCCGACCGCTCGCGGCTGAACAGCCTCGAATCCCTCGATTCGATCTCGGTCGATATCGCCCGGATGATCGATCACGAGGCGGCCGTGGAATTGTGGGACCGCTACCGGCGCGGCGAGCACAACGTGTTCACCCGCAGGCTCTACACGATCCAGGGTCAGCAGACCTTCGACGAGATCCGCCGCAAGTACCAGCGAGACGCGGAATTCAAGCAGACGGTCGACCGCTACGTGGAAGAGTTCGAGCGCCTGCTCGCAGAAGTCTCCCGAGACGACCGGGACTCGATGCTGACCAAGACCTACCTGACCTCGGAGACCGGCAAGGTCTACACGATGCTGGCCCATGCCAGCGGCCGGTTCGGCTGAGCCTTAGGTTCTCACGGCACTTCAAGGAAAACGCGGCCTCAGGGCCGCGTTTTTCGTTTGAGCGGCCATCCGCGCTTTCATGACCTGTGACGTAATCGACCCGGTGGCCCCACTCCCGCATGGTTCCCCTGCCCCGACCGATCGGCCGGGCCCAAACAGGAGACCTCTCATGACCGACGCCACCGCCATCGCCGACCGCTACATCGCCGCCTGGAACGAGACCGACCCGGACATGCGCCGCCGTCTCCTGTCGCAGATATGGACCGAGGACGGCACCTATCGGGATCCCTTGATGCAGGGCGAGGGCCTCGACCAGATCGACACGCTGATCGCCGCCGTACACGAGCGCTTCCCCACCTTCCGCTTCGCCCTCACGGGAACACCCGACGGCTATGGCGACTGCATCCGCTTTTCGTGGGAGCTCGGGCCAGAAGGCGCGGACGGGATCGTCAAGGGAACGGATTTCGCCACCCTTCAAGGCGGACGCCTGAAGACCGTGGCGGGCTTCCTCGATCAGGTCCCGGCCCAGGCTCCCGCAGAAGCGGTCGCCTAGTTCCTCCCGGCTCAAGGGTCGCCGCGTGAGGCGGCCCTTCTCCCCTTATGTCACAAGGATTCTCGCCATGTCTGCCTACGCGGTCGGTCATCTCCGCAACGTCACAATGGGTCCCGCCATCGTGGAGTATCTCGAACGCATCGACGCGACCCTGGCGCCCTTCGGCGGCCGCTTCCTCATCCATGGCGGCCTGCCGGAGACCGTCGAAGGAACCTGGGAAGGACATCTCGTGGTCATCCAGTTTCCGGATCTGGAGCAAGTGCGCGCCTGGTACGCATCCCCGGCGTATCAGGCGATCCTGCGCCTGCGGACGGACCATTCGGATTCGGTCGTATTCTTCTGCGAAGGCGTGCCCGAACACCACCGAGCGACGGATGTGCTGGAAGACGAGGGGTAAAGCATGGACAAAGGTCGGCGCTCGCCGCCGGAGACCTTACGCCGGCGGCGAGCCGCCGGCCTGGTCGGGTTCCTCGCGCCGGGGGAGCCGGCTGCCGCTGACCCAGCGGACGATGTCGAGCATTACGACGGACAGGGCCTCGTCGAGGGATCGCGCCGCATTGGCGGCATCCACGGCCGCCACCGGGACCTGGCCCCGGAAGATCCGGCCGCTGACGATCCGACCGTTCGCGTCGTTCACGATTTTCACGGCGATCTCCACCACGGCCATGTTGTCCGGGGTCGAGACCTCGAAGCGCCGCAGCTCGGAGATGAGCTGCACGTCCGCGACGGCGCCGCTGCTCGGGCGGGAGACGCCGCGCAGCTGGGAGGCGTTCTCGAAGGTGTTGATCAGCCGCGTCTGGATGAGACGCGGGAGATTGTCGGCCCACTGCCCTCCTCCGAGGAACGTGATCGCCCCCGAGGCATCCTTCACGATGATCTGCTGGGTCGAGAGGGACTGAAGGGCGGCAGGCTCGTTGACCAGCACCTGCACGCCCGCGGCGCCCCGGATCCGGGAGGTCGGAGCCGAGAGGTCGTAGGTCGTGGGGGTCGGTCCCGACGAGCAGGCACCGGCCAGCATCGCCAGAACCGCCACCGGCGTGAGGCGCAGGAAAGACCGAACCCGGTCGGCTGAGGGGGAGAACACGGAGGACCTGTACATGCGGATCAGAGCTTAGCGGCGGCCATTGTATTCAGGCAGGTTTGGACGGCCACCGAAAATAAACTGCTGTGGATTACGCTCGATGCTGCGCACGGCCCGGCTGATGTCGTTGAGGGTCTTGCGGCCTTCCACGGCCAGAGCCTCGTACTCCCGCAGGCCCGAATCCGTGAACCGGCCGAGCCCCGTGAGCACGCCGGTGGTGCGCTCGTTGAGGTTATCCGCCAGCTCGCGGACCGAATTCGCCGCCTCCTTGATGGTCTCGAAGGCGCTCTTGCCTTCCTGGCCCGAGGCGGAGCCCAGGAACTTCTCAGCCCCGGCCAGCACCGCGTCGATCTTATCGGCGGACTTGTTGAGCTTCTCGGTGATGGAGCGCGCCTCCTGGATCGCCTTGTCCACGTCCGGGCTGCGGCGGCTCAGCATCTGGGTGAACACGTCCACATTGTCCACCGTCCGCCCGACCTTGGAAGGATCGACGGCCTTGGTCAGCTTGGTGATGTCGTCGAGGGCCGTATCGAGCTTGGGCGCAGCGTCGTTGAGCCGGGCCACGAGGCTCGCGGCGTCGCGCAGGGCGTCGTTGATGTCCTTCCGGCTGTCGGCCAGGCCCTGCGTGAAGGTATCCACATTCTCGACGATCTTTGCGACGCGCTGACGGTCGACGGCCTTGACCACCTCGTCGAGGTTGGTCGCGAGGGTCTCGAGCTTCTCGGCGAGCGGCCCGACCTTCTCGGCCGCCTGCCCGACCTGGGCCAGGAAGCGGTCGATGCCCTCGGCATTCTCGCCGAGGGCTTGGGAGAACCGCTCCACGTTCTGGACGGTCCGGTTGATGGACCCCTCATTGTCGGAAATCACGCGCCCTACGCGCTCCAGCACGTCGTCGGCACGCCGGGCGATGTTGCGCGCCGTCTCGATGAGGTCCTGGAAGTCGGAACGGTCGGCGAAGATCGTCGGCAGGGGCTGGCCAGGGCCGGCGACAAGCTGGGGCGAATTGGGCTCGCCTCCCGAGAGCGCAATGGTCGCGACCCCGGTCAGGCCCTGGTATTCCAGGCGGGCCCGGGTATCGGTGCGGATCGGGGTGCTGTTGTCCACCTGGACGATGGCCACCACCCGGCGCGGATCCTCGGGCAGGAGGCTGATATCCGTCACCTCGCCGACCCTCAGGCCGTTGAAGGACACGGTGGAGCCTTTCGAAAGGCCGGACACAGACCCTGAGAACACGATGCGGATGGCCTGGCGCGTCTGGCCGCGGTCGCCGCCGGAAAACCAGTAGACGAACCCGAACCCCGCCGCGATCACCGCCAGCGTGAACAGCCCGATCAATGCGTAATTCGCGCGCGTTTCCATTACAAACCTTAAGCGTCGCCAGCCATGACGGCGCGTGCCCGTTTCCCGTGAAAATAGGCGCGGAGCCAAGGATGATCCGATGCGAGCATCGTCTCGATGGGCCCTTCCGCCAGGATCTTGCCTTCCCCAAGGGCCGCGATTCGGTCGCAGACCGTGTGAAGGCTGTCGAGATCATGGGTTACCATGAATACCGTGAGCCCTAAAGTGCGTTGTAGCGTAGCAATTAGCTCGTCGAATTCGCCCGCGCCGATAGGGTCGAGGCCCGAGGTCGGCTCGTCCAGGAAGACAATGTCCGGATCGAGGGCGAGCGCCCGGGCGAGCGCCGCGCGCTTGATCATTCCGCCGGAGAGCTCGGAGGGCAGCTTGTCGGCGGCGTCCGGCTTGAGGCCGACCATCTCGATCTTGAGCATGGCGAGCTCGTCGAGGAGCCGGTCCGACAGATGAAGGAACTCCCGCATCGGAACCTGGACGTTCTGCTTCACGGTCAGGGCCGAGAACAGGGCGCCCTGCTGGAACAGCACTCCCCAGCGCCGCTCCAGGAGCCGGCGCTCGGAGGCGGAAAGCTCGTCGAGGTTCTGGCCCAGCACCTCGATGGTGCCGGCCCGCTTGGGCACGAGACCCAGGATCGCGCGGGTCAGGACCGACTTGCCCTGGCCCGAAGCTCCGACGAAGCCTAAGATTTCGCCGCGATAGACATCGAGGTCCAGGTCCTTGAGGATCGTTTTCTCGCCGAAGCCGACCTCCACGTCACGCACGCGGATGACCACTTCCCGGTTCTCGGCGGAGGGGGGACGGCGCGTATCCATGGTCAATACTTGATCGCTGCGAAGAACATGGCGAAGAGACCGTCGAGCACGATCACCATGAAGATGGCCTTCACGACCGAGGATGTCACGTGCCGGCCCAGCGACTCGGCGGATCCGGCCACCGCCACGCCCTCGAGGGTCGCGATGATGCCGATGACGAGGGCCATGAACGGGGCCTTGATGATGCCGACGAAAAAGGTGTTGAGAGCCAGCGCCGCCTTGAGGCGGGAGAGATAGACGTCTGGGCTGATGTCCCCGTAGAGCCACGCCGTGATGCCGCCACCCGAGAGCGCCGCGATGGACGAGATGAAGGTGAGGAGCGGCAGGCCGATCAACAGGGCGAGGATGCGCGGCACGATCAGCACCTCGATGGGGTCGAGCCCCATGACCCGCAGGGCGTCGATCTCCTCCCGCATCTTCATGGAGCCGATCTCGGCCGTGAAGGCCGAGCCGGAGCGGCCCGCGACCATGATCGACGTGAGAAGAACGCCGAGCTCGCGCAGGACCAGGATGCCGATCAGGTCCACCACGAAGGGCGTCGCGCCGAAGCGCTGGAGCTGGAAGATGCCCTGCTGGGCGATGATGCAGCCCACCAAGAACGAGATCAGCACGATGATCGGGACGCCCCGATAGGCGATCTGCTCCAGCTGGTTGACGACAGCCGTGCCGCGGAACCGCCGCGGATTGAGAATCACGCGGATCAGGGCCGAGACCAGCTCGCCCAGGAACGCCACACCGTCCACAAGATCCTTGCCGGCGCCCTGGACGGTCTTGCCCACGTCGACCAGGAAATCCATGACCTTCGAGTGCTGGACGACCTTCTTTTCCTGGAAGCCCCGATAGGCGACCTCGTCGAGCAGGATCTGCTGCTCCGGGGACGCATTGGCGAAATCCGCCGTGAGCCCCTTCTCGCCCAGCTCGTGCCGGGTGCGGTCGAGCACCCAGGCGCCGAGGGTATCGAGGCGCTCCACCTTGCCGAGGTCGATGATCACGCGATGATGGTCCGCGCCGGCCGCGATCTCCGCAGCCAGCGACTCCACCCGACCGGAATTCTCGGCGATCCAGTGCCCGGCGAGCTTCGCCGTCACCTGATCTCCGGCTCCGTCGATTTCGACTTGCGGCTCTTGAGCCAAGATGCTCTGCGCCACGATCATCCTTCCGGCATTGATTCCGTTTGGTGATAGCGTGTCGCCAAGGCACAAGTCGAGCCGAAGTTACGAGAAGAGGCCCAGAATGCGTCAGCTGTCCGTTACCGTCGACCGGTTCCCCATCGCGGGCAAATTCACGATCGCCCGCGGTTCCCGTACGGAAGCCGTCGTCGTCACGGCGACGATCCGGGACAGCGAGGCCGTGGGCCATGGGGAATGCGTGCCCTATGCCCGCTACGGCGAGACCGTCGAGGGGGTGGCTGCGGCCATCGAGGCCCTTCGGCCGCAGGTCGAGGCAGGCCTGACCCGCGAGGCCCTGCAGGCCGCCATGCCGCCGGGCGCGGCCCGCAACGCCCTCGATTGCGCCCTCTGGGATCTGGACGCCAAGCGCTCGGGCATCCGCGCCCACCTCACGGCAGGCGTGACCCGCTGGCCGCCGGCGACCACGGCCTATACGATCAGCCTCGACACGCCCGAGGCCATGGCCGAGGCGGCCGCAAAGGCGGCGGACCGGCCGATCCTGAAGGTGAAGTTCGGCGCCCCGGGCGGTGACCTGGAGCGGATTGCGGCCGTGCGCCGGGCAGCCCCCGATGCGACCCTGATCGCCGACGCCAACGAGGGCTGGACCGAGGACAACATTGCCGAGCACTTCGCGGCCTGCGCTGAAGCGGGCTTCGCCCTGGTGGAGCAGCCTCTTCCGGCCAAGAACGACGGTTTCCTGGGGACAATCTCCCGGCCGGTCGCCATCTGCGCCGACGAGAGCGTCCACGACCGGGCGAGCCTCGACCGGCTGGTCGGCCTCTACGACGCCGTGAACATCAAGCTCGACAAGACCGGCGGCCTCACGGAAGCCCTCGCCCTGGCGGATGCGGCCGAAGCCCGCGGCTTCTCGCTGATGATCGGCTGCATGGTCGGAACCTCCCTCGCCATGGCCCCGGCCATGGTGCTGGCGCCCCGCGCCCGCTTCGTCGATCTCGACGGCCCGCTCCTCCTCGCGAAGGACCGGGAGCCGGGCCTCACTTACGAGGGCAGCATCGTTTACCCGCCCGCCCCTGCTCTCTGGGGCTGAGCCTTCAGCATCCGGGACGCCACCAGGATGAGAACGAGGCCGATGGCGCCGAGCGGCGCCATGGCAGCGAAGACCGCCGCGCCGGCCTCCTTGTAAATCAGGCCGCTCGCGATGGTGGAGGCCGCCGTGAAAAGGGCCGCAAGGGACCCGTAGATGCCCTGTGCCCGGCCTCTAGCATGGAGCGGCGCCAGGGCCGTCAGGGCCGCCATGGCGCCGATATGCGAGGCCCCGAAGGTCAGGCTGTGCAGGGTCTGGAGGCCGAGCGTCAGGGCCGCGCCGGGGTGGAAGGACATCAGGGTGAAGCGGAATACGGCGGCAGCGGCCCCGATGGCGATGAGCCCGAGGCCCGAGCCGCGGCCGACTGCGTTGCCCAGGACCATGAACACGACGATCTCGGCGATGACGCCCGCGGCCCAGAAATAGCCGATGACCGAATCCGCAAAGCCCTGCGACTGCCAGTAGATGCTCGCGAAGGCGTTGAGCGCCCCATGCGTCCCCTGGGTCATGGCGGCCGCGATCATGACGATCCAGAGGACAGCCGGAAGGCCCTTAGCGGGTGCGCCAGCGCTGCCCCTTGCGGAAAGGTCGGCCCCGTGCGCCGGCACGGCCGAGATTGTCGCGGCCATGCATAGGAGCGGGATGACCGTGAGGGCCGCGAGGACGATATCCGCTCCGAAAGCTCCGACCAGGTAGCCGGCCACGATGTTGGCGATGAAGAACGAAATCGAGCCGAAACCGCGCAGCCGCCCGTAATGCAGGCGCGGATCGTTCTGGACCGCCGCCGTGGTCACCAGGTCGTTCCCCGGGATCACGGCCGCTTGCGCGATGGCCACCAGGGCCACGAGGGCGATGATCGTCGCGCTGTCCTGCGCGAACATCAGGAGCGGGAACACAACCATCTGCCCCAGATGGCTCGCGAGCAGCAGCCGGCGCGGCCCGAAGGAGCGGTCCGCAAGGCTGAGCAGGGGCGCCGTGGCCAGGATCCTCACCATGATGGGGATGGCCACCACGATGCCGATCACCGCCGGGTCCAAGTCCCGGCTCTTCAGCCAGATGGGAAAGAACGGCAAATAGAAGCCGTGGCTGAAGAAGCTCGCAGCATGAAGGGCCGACAGGCGGACCGAGGCGGCGGAAAAGGGCAAGGGCACGGCGTAAGGTCGTTGATAACGTAAGGGAAGGCCTTGAGCTGTCGCCGGCTTTCGGCCCATTCATGGACCGAGAATCGGGGCCGCGAGACCGAGTGGAGTCCACCATGCCGGATGAAGAGACGCACGTCACGCTCAGTCCTGGGGACTACGAGGCCATCGAGGCCGCCGTCATGGAGACGTCCCGCGGGCGCTGGTTCCTGCGCGAATATGCCCGCCGCAACCGCAATGCCGATACGAAGGCGGTCCTGTCCGCCATCGCCGGGCTCGAACGGAAGCTAACGAACGACGAGACTGCCCGGACCATGGAGCAGATCCGGTCGAGCCTCCTCGACATGGAAGGCGCCATTGCGCAGACCCGACGGGAAACGGAATACGCTGCGCTCGCCGACGACAGTTCTGGTGAGGACGGCCCGTTGCAGGACGAAACGGAGCGCCGCATCGCCCGGATCCTCGAAACGCTTCGCTATCTCGAGGGGCGGATACAGGCGATGATGTCCCTCTGCGATGGAGACCTCGCCCCCACGCCCCTTCCGGCCGGCTCCGTGCAACGGTTTCGCCAGACCGATCTCGTTCGCCAGACCCTAAACTAGCTCGCATGGCCCGCCTTTCAGCGGGCCGACGTCTTCGTCTCGCCGCCGCCGGGGGCCAGATCCGGCGCTCCCGAGGGGGCGGGGTTGCGTTCCAGTTCGCCGATCAGCTGCTTCATCTCGCCGATCTCCCTGACCTGAGCCTCGATGATTCCATCGGCGAGCTTCCGGACGCGTGGGTCACGGATATGAGCACGCTCGCTGGTCATGATGGCGATCGAGTGATGCGGGATCATGGCCTTCATGTAGGCGGTGTCGTAAACGGTCTCCTGGCTGCGGACGAGCCACAGGGCCACCGCGAAGACCGCCACGCTTCCCAACGCAATGGCGATATTGGCCCGAGCATTCCGGTACATGCCCAGCATGAAGCCCAGCATGATCAACGCCATGCTCGCCCCCATGATGAGAGCCATCCAGAGTCTGGTCTGGCTGAACCAGACATGGTCGAGGGCATAGGTATTGAGATACATGAGGCCGTACATCACGACCGTGGACGTGACGATCATGGCGCCGAAGCGGGCATAGGACATGGATACACCCTCCTGTTCCGATCCCGCGCTGCGGCGGATACAGGAGCAGAACCGGCTCCCGGCGCGACGGTTCCTCGCCGTTGTCCCCCGGTCGACGAGACTGACTGTCAGAGCGGCCCGGTGCCCTCGCAGGCCATCTCGATATTGGAGAAGAACTGACGGGCGCTTTCCCGCCAGGTGAAGGTTTCGCCATAGGCCCGGCAGCGACCACGGGGAATGTCGAGGGCCGCGAGGGCTGCCCGGCGCAGATCCGTATCGAGGACCCCGCAGCCCGAAACTCCCACCACGTCGCGCGGCCCCGTCACCGGATAGGCCGCGATGGGCAGTCCCGAGGCCAGGGCCTCCAGCAGCACGATCCCGAAGGTATCCGTAAGGCTCGGGAACACGAACACGTCCGCCGAGGCATAGACCCGCGCCAGCGCTTCCCCGGAGAGGGAGCCGAGGAAGCGCACGTCCGAATGGACGCGTTCCAGCATCGGGCGGGACGGCCCGTCGCCGACCACCACCTTGGTGCCCGGCAGGTCGAGGGACAGGAAAGCCCCGAGATTCTTCTCGATGGCCACCCGACCGACATAGAGGAAGACCGGCCGCTTCAGGTCGAAAGCACGCTCCGAGCGGGGCCGGAAGAGCGCGGTGTCCACGCCCCTAGTCCAGCGCAGGATGTTGCGGAACCCATGGCCTCGCAGCTCCTCCGCGAGGGAGCGGGTGCTCACCATCACGGCCCGTCCGCTGTTGTGGAAGCGGCGCAGGGCGCCATAGGTCCAGGCCTTCGGGACCGGGAGGCGGGCCGAGACGTATTCCGGGAAGCGGGTATGATAACTCGTGGTGAAGGCCCTTCCCTCCCGGGCACAGAGGCGCCGGACCGCGAGGCCGATGGGGCCCTCGGTGGCAATATGGATATGGGTCGGCCGCGCCTCCTCGATGAAGGCCGCGATCCTTCCCGGTCGGGCGACCGAGAGGCGGATCTCCGGATAGGTCGGCATGGGAAAGGAGCGGAAGCGCTCAGGGGTGAGGAACGTCACCTCGGCCCCGAGGGCCGGCCCCTCCACGGCCATGTACTCGAGGGAGCGCACCACGCCGTTCACCTGGGGCCGCCAAGCATCTGTCGCGACGAGCAGGCGCATCAGGCCGCCTCAACGCCGAGGGATCCGGCCCCGGCCGGCAGCGGCTTCTGCCGCTGGGTTGCCTCGGCCCAGCGGATCATTTCCAGCCTTCCGTCGTAATGCTCGACGATGGCCGTACAGGATTCCACCCAATCGCCGGTATTGACGTAGCGCACACCGCCAAGGTCGTGCATGGCGGCATGGTGGATGTGCCCGCAGATGATGCCATCCGCCTCGTGCCGCCGGGCCTCCGCCGCGAGGAGCTCCTCGAACCGGCCGATATAGTTCACGGCGTTCTTCACCTTCAGCTTCGCCCAGGAGGACAGGGACCAGTAGGTGAGCCCGAGCCTCCGGCGCGCGACGTTGAGATAGGTATTTACGGCCAGCGCGACCGTGTAGGCCCCGTCCCCCAGAAGCGCGAGCCAGCGGGCATGGCGAACCACCATGTCGAACTGGTCCCCATGGATCACCAGGTAGCGTCGGCCGTCGGCGGCCTCGTGCAGGGCCGAGTCGGCGAGTTCGATCCCGCCGAGATGAACGCCGAGATAGTCGCGCAGGAATTCGTCATGGTTTCCGGGGATGTAGACGAGGCGGGTCCCCTTGCGGACCTTGCGCAGGAGCTTCTGGATCACGTCGTTATGCGCCTGCGGCCAATACCAGCCGGACCGGAGCCGCCAGCCGTCGACGATGTCGCCGACCAGATAAATTGTATCGGCATCATAGGCCTTCAGGAAGCCGAGCAGCTGGTCCGCCTGGCAGCCTTTGGTGCCGAGATGGAGGTCGGACAGGAAGAGCGTCCGCACGCGGATGAGACCGAAATCCTGGGCCATTGCGCACCCTTTCCAGGAGAACGGCAAGAGCTGAGCGGATTCGCGTCTCACCCCCGTGACGCCTTGCCTGCAAAATTGTGACAACAGCGCGCGCAACCATGCGCAGGGCGCAGGGAAATTCGGCATGCAAGGGGTTCACGCAGCGGACGGACCGTGATTGGCTACCCTTTGCCGCAACGACTCACATTGAACCCATGAAGACCCCCGTGCCGTGAAACCTCTTCTGGGGATTTCCCTCAAAGTCCTCTCCGCCCTCGTCTTCACGTTCATGTCCGCCGGACTGAAGGCCCTTGCGGCCGATTATCCTGTCGGCGAACTCGTCTTCTTCCGCTGCTTCCTCGCGCTGATCCCCCTGTTGGCGTGGCTCGCCTGGCAGGGCGACCTCATCAACGCCATCAGGACCGACCATGTCCCGGGGCATTTTCTGCGCGGACTGATCGGCACGTCGAGCATGTATCTCGGCTTTGCGGCCCTTGCGTACCTGCCCCTGCACGACGCGATTGCGATCGGCTACGCCTCGCCCCTCATCGTGGTGATCCTTGCCGCCCTGATCCTCAAGGAGAAGGTCCGCTCCTATCGCTGGACCGCCGTCGGGATCGGCTTCGTCGGCGTCCTCATCATGCTCTCTCCCTTTCTCAAGCTCAGCACCCTGTCCGGCGGCGTGGGCACGGGGGCGAGCATCGGGGCCATCTTCGCATTCGTGGGCGCCTTCTGCTCCGCCGGGGCGACGATCCAGGTCCGCCGCCTGACCCAGACCGAGCGGACCGGCGCCATCGTGTTCTATTTCTTCATCCTGGCCTCCGGGCTGTCACTCCTGACCCTTCCGCTCGGCTGGGCCGTGCCCACCTTGAAGGACCTCATGCTTTTCGTCGTTGTGGGAATTCTCGGCGGCATCGGGCAGATCCTGCTCACCCAGAGCTACCGCTATGCGGACACCTCGATCCTGGCGCCGTTCGAATACACCACCATGATCTGGGCGCTCCTGCTCGGCTGGTTCGTCTTCGGAGACCTTCCCACCGTCACGGTGATGACGGGCGCCGCCATCGTGGCCGGGACGGGCCTCTTCATCGTCTGGCGGGAGCATCAGCTCGGCCTGGAGCGCACCAAGGCGCTGGAAACCGCCGCCCAGAGGCATGGCTAGGGCAAAATCGGCCCGATCCCGCCGAAAAATGGCGTTCGGGACGAGGTCCGCTTGACCAGCCTCTGCGGTTACCCCACAACCGTTTTGCGGAACGATTGTTCTGTCATTCAGAACAGAGGCGAGTGAGATGGGCGTCGAAGGCAAGGAGAGGCACCGGGAACTGGAGACCGGCGCACAGGTCATTTCCGGCCATTTGGGCAAGACCATTCAGCGGCTGCGCAAGGCCTACAACCTCTCCCTGTCAGAGCTTGCCGAGCAGTCCGGCGTGGCGAAATCGATCATCAGCCAGATCGAGAGGAACGAGACCAACCCTACTCTCGCGACCATCTGGCGCCTGAGCCAAGCCCTCGACGTGTCCATCGAGCGCGTCCTCGCCTCCAGCGACGAGGAACCTTTCATCGAGAAATCGACCCGGGCCGATACGCCTATCCTGGTCTCCGAGGACGGCAAGGTCCGCTTGGCTATCATCGGCTGGCTGAAGACCATCGAGTGGCTGCAATGGTACGACGTGCAGGCGGAGCCGGGCGGTGTGCTCGATTCCGACGGCCACCAGCGCGGCTCCATCGAGTGCCTGTCCGTCCTCGACGGGGAGTTCGAGGTGGAGGTCGGCGACATCGTCCAGCGGGCCAAGGCCGGCGAGACCCTCCGCTATCGCTGCGACCGCCGCCATACGGTGCGCGCCGTCGGCACCAAGCCGGGCCATGCCACCATGGTGTGCATTCTCAAGGCCGCCGTGATGGATTGAGGCCGCGGCCTACGCGACCTGTCATCACCCTTCCGGCCCTCTCTTCTATTGCGGCTTCTTGTAGCCCACCCGGGGCGGCAGGGAGAGGATGTACTCCGCCATCGCCCGGCGGTCCGCCTCCGGCAATTGGGCCGTATTGTGGACCACGGAGCCCATCGGCCCGCTCACCGTGTCGAATGTCGGCGTCTCACCGGTCGTGAGCAGCGTGACCAACTCCTCGGGCGTCCAGCCGCCGATACCGGTCGGGCTCGGGGTGATGTTGGGGGCGATGCCGCGGCCCTCGGGATTGGGCCCGCCTGCGAAGCGCCGCTCGGGGATGATGGCGCCCAGTGCGTTGCGCTCGCTATGGCACTCGGCGCAATGCCCCGGCCCCTCCACCAGATAGGCGCCGCGATTCCATTCGGCCGACCGGTCCGGATCCGGCATGAAGACATGACCGTCCAGGAAGGCGAGTTTCCAGAGCCCGATCCCGCGACGGATGTTGAACGGGAACGGCAGGTCGTGGGGCGGCGCCTTGCCGTCTACGGGCGGCAGGGTCATCAGGAAAGCGAACAGGTCTCCGAGATCGGCGGTGTTCATGTGCTGGTAGGACGTATACGGGAAGGACGGGTAGAGATGCTCCCCGTCGGGCGAGACGCCCTCGCGCATGGCGCGTACGAAATCGGCCTGAGTCCAGGCGCCTATTCCGTCTTCCTTGTGGGGCGAGATGTTGGGAACGTGGAAGGTGCCGAATGGCGACTTGAGCGCATAACCGCCGCCGAGACGCATCTTGTCGTCCTGCCCCGGAACCGCATGGCACGAGGAGCAGCCGCCGGCGAAGAACAGAAGACGGCCCTTTTCGGGATCGGGACGGTGCCCCGCATCCGCCAGAACCCCCTGCCCCATGCCGGGCTCCCCGTGCAGCACCTGCCAGGCAGTCGGAGACGTGAGCGCCATGAAGGCGACGGCTCCGAGCACGACGAGCCCAAGGAGCACGGCAACGGCTTTTCGCATTCGACCCTACACTCCGAAAGAACGGGGCCCGCATCACGTGGACTCCGCAACTGTGCGGGACGGCGGACCGGACAGCCCGCCCGTCGTCCCGCTGGACCGGGGCCGCTCCGCCTTCTGGAGCCTCGGCACCCGTCAATGTTATGCCGCACCCTTGGCTGCGAAGCGAAGGATCTCGCGGCAGGCGCCCCTAGCCGACCGGCTGGCGGAAGGTCTTGTGGCAGGTGCCGCAGTTCTGGAGCACCTTCGGCATCTCGGCCTTGAAGCTGGCCTCGTCCTTCACGGCAACGAGCGCTTCCTGTGAATCCTTCTCGAACTTGCTGAGGAGGGCCTCGAACTCCCCCTTCTTCTCCCAGACCGTCGGCATCGCCTTGGACTTGCCGTCCTTGGAATTGTCCGGGAAGAGGACATGCGCCTCCTTGCCCGTATGGGCAAAGGTCTTGAGCGCCGACTGCACCTTGGAAAGGTCGAACGGAGCCTGATCCTTGAGCATGGCGCCGATGGTGCGGGAATGATCGGCATTTTCCTTCATCAGCTTCTGCCGCTCGGCGATCACGTCGGCCTGCTGCGCGAACGCCGCCGTCACCCCGATTGCCAGGATGCCGGCAACAACAACACTACGCTTCATGAAATTCTTCCCTGTTGAACCCGATGGCCGGTTCTTCTGAATCAAGCGGCCTGCGGCATTAGCGCATGGTTTCCGCCGCCCGGGCAATCGGGCGCCTCAACACAACTCTGTGAGGGGGCGGCCGGGCTGAGACCGGCCTATTCGATGGGCTCGCCCGCGTTGATCCAGTCCTTGAACCCGCCCTTGTAATGCTCGCGGAGGTCGCGCCCCGCGGCCTGGGCGAACTCGATGGCCCGCAGCGAGCGGACACCGGCCGCACAGGAGAACACGATGCGCCGGTCCGCCGGCAGTGCGTCGGGATCGAAGGTCGACAGGGGATGGGATACCGCGCCCGGGATGTGACCTGCGGTAAATTCCTGCGGCTCCCGCACATCCACGAGCAGGATGGATCCGTCGCTCAGTCCCTTCTTGATATCGTCCCGGTTGAGATCGACGACGGGAATCGGGCCGTTCATGGAATGCCTCCGTGCTTCGCGCGGGATCATACCGGCTTAGCACGGAGGCAGGCAATCCGGCCCTCAGGCGAGATCTGGAATCCGCAGGACCCAGCCGGGTTGGATCATGTCCGGGTTCTTCACCGGCGGCGAATTGGCCTTCACGATCTCGGTGTACTTGGCGCCCTGGCCCTTGCCGTAATGCTTCTCGGCGATGGCCCAGAGGGTGTCGCCCTTCTGGACGGTATACATGGTCGATTGTTTTGCGGGCTGCTGCACCTGAAGGTCGGAGGTATCGACCTCGGCCACTCCGTAGGTATTGCCGAGGGACAGGATGATCTTTTCCGCCTCCTCCTGGCTGACCGCCTGGCCGGAGAGCTTCACCTTGTCGCCCTGGACGTCGATGCCGAGCTTGTTCGCATCGAAACCGTGGCCCTGCACTTCCTTCTTCAGGCTGTCCGGGGTCGCCGCATGGGCGTCCCCGCCGAACAGCTTCGCTCCCGCCTCCTTGATGAACTTGAACAGACCCATGGCTCCCTCTCCTCTCGCGTTCCGGCCGCGACCCGGCCAAGCTGAGACAAAGACGCCGAGCGGGCCCGAACGGTTCCGCTTAGGCCAGGGACGAGAACACGTCGGCGAGCGACGGAAGGCGGTCCTTCAGGCGCAGGAGGGCGATGAGCTCGATCTGCACGATGGCGGTGTCGAACTCGCGCTCCGCATCGTGCTGGAGGCGCTCCTCGAAGGCCGCCAGGATCTCCTCCTTCGACCGTCCCTTCACGGCCATGATGAACGGGAAGCCGAATTTCTGGCGGTAGGAATCGTTGAGGGCCAGGAACCGGTCGCGCTCCTCTTCCGTGAGGCTGTCGAGGCCCGCGGAGGATTGCTCGCCGCGGGAATCGTCCGTGAGGTCCGCGAGCTTGAGCCGCCCGGCAAGGTCCGGATGCGCACGGATGAGTGCGAGCTTCTGCTCCCGGGTCGCCTGCGAGAGCACGTGCACCATGGCAGCATGCAGGCCCTCGGCCGTATCCTGGGCCGAGGTGAACCCGTCGTCATAGGCGCGCTCGGCGATCCAGGGTGAATGTTCGAACACGTCGCCATAAAGCTCCACGAAGACCGCCTTGGTCATGGTGCTGGGCTTGAGACCCGCCGGACGATGATGCCGGATCCAGTGGCGTGCGATGTCGATGCGCCGGGTCACCCAGACGCCCTCGTGGGACATGACGTAGTCGAGAAAGCGTGCAAGCGCCGCCGCCCGACCGGGCCTTCCGGCGAGCCGGCAATGCAGGCCCACCGACATCATCTTGGGCGCGTTCTCGCCCTCTTCATAAAGCGTGTCGAACGTATCCTTCAGATAGGCGAAGAACTGGTCGCCCGAATTGAAGCCCTGCGGCGTCGCGAAGCGCATATCGTTGGCGTCGAGCGTGTAGGGCACAATCAGGAGCGGCCCCTTCGGGCTTTCCTCCCAATAGGGCAGATCGTCCGCGTAGGAATCCGCGCTGTAGAGGAAGCCGCCCTCCTCGGCCACGAGCCGGTTGGTGTGCTCCGAGGTGCGGCCCGTATACCAGCCGAGCGGGCGGCTGCCCGTGACCTCCGTGTGAATGCGGATGGCCTCGCGCATATGCGCGCGCTCCTCGTCGGAGGAGAAATCCTTGTAGTCGATCCATTTGAGCCCGTGGCTCGCGATCTCCCACTCGGCCTCCTTCATGGCCGCGACGGCGTCCGGATTGCGCGCCAGGGCGGTGGCGACGCCGTAGACGGTGACCGGCAGGCTGCGCTCCGTGAACATGCGCCACAGACGCCAGAATCCGGCGCGGGAGCCGTATTCGTAGATCGATTCCATGCTCATGTGCCGCTGGCCCGGCCAGGGCGCGGCGCCGACGATCTCCGACAAAAAGGCCTCGGAGGCCCGGTCCCCATGGAGGATGCAGTTCTCGCCGCCCTCCTCGTAATTCACGACGAACTGGACCGCGATCCTGGCCCCATCAGGCCAATGGGGATGGGGCGGATTCCGGCCGTAGCCGACGAGGTCGCGGGGATAGGAGGTCTCGGCCATGGTCAGCTGCCTCGATAGGTGGAATAGCTCCACGGGGAGACGAGGAGCGGCACGTGGTAATGGCCGTCCGGCTCCGCAATGGAGAAGCGGATCGGCACGACGTCCAGGAAGGGCGGATCGGCCGTCGTGGTTCCGGCGGCGCGAAAGTAAGCCCCGACCTGGAAGACGAGTTCGTAGGTTCCGGTCCTGAAGTTCTCGCCCGTCAGAAGCGGCGCGTCCGTGCGCCCATCCGCATTCGTGACCGTCCGCGCCACGGACCGGCGCGCCTTGCCCTCAAGGGCGAAGAGCTCGACCGCGACGCCCCGTGCGGGGCACCCGTTGGCGGTATCCAGGACGTGGGTGGACAAGCGGCCCATGAGAACCTCTGCGAACTCTGTAAACGTGACGATCCAGAAGGCCCCGAGGGGAGCCTCCTTCGGCATCGGTCGGAAGAGCGGATTGTCAGGCACCCCGCGTGGCCGTCAAGCGCGCCCGGTGGCCACGGGCTCTGCGGCGACCGGTTCCTGTTGAAAAAGCCTCTGGACGGGCCTTTCGCAAACGAAGCCGCGGCCCTAGGGTACCGCGATCTTACATTTCAAGGGGCCGCATGTTCGACCCGCAGATCTCCGAATGGATCAGCCAGCTCCTGCGCTGGGTCCATGTCATCACGGCCATCGCCTGGATCGGCTCGTCCTTCTACTTCATCCATCTCGATCTCAGCCTGAAGAGGCGCGAGGGGCTGCCGGCAGGCGTCGGCGGCGAGGCCTGGCAGGTCCATGGCGGCGGCTTCTACAACATGCGCAAGTATCTGGTGGCGCCGCCGGAGCTGCCGAAGGAGCTGACCTGGTTCAAGTGGGAGAGCTATTCCACCTGGATCACCGGCTTCTTCCTGATCGTCTGGGTCTATTACCTGCACGCGGACCTCTACACCATCGACCCGGCCGTGCGCGCGCTTACCCCCTGGCAGGTGCCCCTGGTGGGGATCGGCGGCCTCGCCCTGAGCTGGCTCGTCTATGAGGGGCTGTGCCGCTCAGCCCTCGGGCGCAACGACGTGGCGCTGGGCTGCGTGCTCTTCGTCTACATCCTGGTCGCGGCCTATATCTTCACCCACCTGTTCAGCGGCCGTGCGGCCTTCCTGCATACGGGCGCGATGATCGCCACCTGGATGTCGGCCAGCGTCTTCATCGTCATCATCCCCAACCAGAAGAAAGTGGTGGCGGATCTCATCGCCGGCCGTACGCCCGACCCTGCCCTCGGCAAGCAGGCCAAGCAACGCTCGACCCACAACAACTATCTCACCCTGCCGGTGCTGTTCCTGATGCTGTCGAACCACTACCCGCTGGCGTGGTCGTCGAAATACGCGGTCGGGATCGTCGCGTGCATCCTGGTGGCGGGCGCCATCATACGGCACTTCTTCAACTCCCAGCATGCCGGCAAAGGCTCGCCCTGGTGGACATGGGCCGTCGCGGCCGCCGCCATCGCGCTGGCGATCTGGCTGTCGATCATCGGCAAGCCCGGCAACGAGAACCTGGCCAGCGCGCCTGCGGACGCGACGCCGGCGACCCTTGCGGCCTCCTTCGACGAGGCGGTGCTGGCGATCCAGTCGCGCTGCTCCATGTGCCACGCGGCGCAGCCGGTCTGGGACGGCATCGCCATCGCGCCGAAGGGTGTGCATCTCGACACGCCCGAGAGCATTGCCCGCCATGCGGATCTCATCCGGGTCCAGGCGGTGCTGACCCATGCGATGCCGCCGAACAACATCACCGAGATGACCCTGGACGAGCGCAAGGCCGTGGCGTCCTGGCTCGCTCAGAAGGATGCCGTCGTCCGCTGACGGGCATTGCTGGTCCCTGGCGAGACGGAAGAGGCCTCGCCGGCACGAAACACCGTTCTATAATCACTCGAAAAAGGAGGGAACGTGACCGAACTCACCCTGGAAACCGCGCAAGCCATCGTGTCGGAGGCGCTCAAGGCGGCCCGCGCGAAATCCTTCAAGCCTCTGGCCATCGTGGTGTATGATGAAAGAGGCGCGCTGAAGGCCCTGGCCTGCGAGGACGGCACGAGCCTCAAACGCGCCGAGATCGCCATGGGCAAGGCCTATGGGGCCCTGGCCATGGGGGTCGGATCCCGCGCCCTCCATAAGATGGCGACCGACCGGCCGTATTTCGTGGCCGCCGCGAGCCACGTGGTGGGCGGCCAACTCGTCCCCGTTCCGGGCGGGGTGCTGATCAAGAATGCCCAGGGCCGGATCCTGGGCGCGGTCGGAGTATCGGGAGACACCTCCGACAATGACGAAATCGCCGCCGCAGCCGGTATCGAAGCGGCGGGACTGACGTTCGACGCCGGCGCCTGAGGGAGGCAATTCTCCCTTAAGCATCTGTCCCGACAGGGTATTTTTTACCCACTGGACAGAAACCGTTGATTGAACAACAAATGAGTCAAGGTCACTGTCCTAAATGACCGTGACCGAGTCATTCCAAGAAACATTGGAACACCAGAAAGGGAACGCGTCCATGAACTGGATAAAACAAGCGGCGCTCGCTGCCGTCGCTACCGCCGCCCTCCTCGGGCCGGCATCGGCCGAGATCGTCTACAACCGCGGCAACACCGGCGAGCCGGAAACACTCGACACCCACAAGACCTCGACCGTCCAGGAAGCTCACATCCTGCGCGACATGCTCGAAGGCCTCGTGACGTACAATCCCAAGGGCGAGGCCGTTCCCGGCCAGGCCGCGAAGTGGGAGACCAGCGACGACGGCAAGACCTATCGCTTCACCCTGCGCGACGGCCTCAAGTGGTCCAACGGCGACCCGGTCACGGCGGAAGATTTCGTCTTTTCCTATCGCCGCATCATGGATCCGGCGACGGGCGCGAAATACGCGAACATCCTTTATCCGATCAAGAACGCTGAAAAGATCAACAAGGGCCAGGCGAAGCCCGAAGAGCTCGGCGTCAAGGCGATCGATCCCAAGACCGTCGAGATCACCCTCGAGGCCCCGACCCCCTATTTCATCGAGCTGCTCACCCACCAAACCAGCCTGCCCGTCCACCGTGGGTCGGTCGAGAAGTTCGGCAAGGACTTCGTGAAGCCGGGCAACATGGTGACGAACGGCGCCTACAAGCTCGCCGAGTTCGCCCCGAATTCCCACATCAAGCTCGTGAAGAACGAGAATTACTGGGACGCGAAGAACGTCAAGATCGATACGGTCAACTTCATCCCGCATCCTGACCTGGCCGCCGCCGTGCGCCGCTACGAGGCGGGCGAGCTCGACTCCATGGACGAGCTGCCGGCCGATCAGATCAAGTCGCTCAAGGAGCGCTTCAAGGATCAGGTGCGGCTTGGCCCGTATCTCGGCACCTGGTTCCTGGTGGTGAACTCCTCCAAGGCGCCGTTCAACGACGTGCGCGTGCGCCAGGCCCTGTCCATGATGGTCGACCGCGAGTTCGTGGCGGAGCAGATCTGGGGCCAGACCATGCAGCCGGGCTACTCGTTCATGCCTCCGGGCGTGGGCAATTACGGCGAGCCGGCCTACATGGACTACAAGGACATGTCGCCGATCGACCGTGAGGACAAGGCCAAGGCCCTCCTGAAGGAGGCCGGCTTCGGTCCGGGCAAGCCGCTGAAGGTCGAGATCCGCTACAACACCACCGACAACAACCGGAACACCGTGGTGGCCATCGCCGAGCAGTTCAAGCCGGCCGGCATCGAGACCTCGTTCATCAACACGGACGGCAAGACCCACTTCGCCTATCTGCGCGACGGCGGAGACTTCGACCTCGCCCGTTACGGCTGGATCGCGGACTATTCGGATCCGAATAACTTCCTGTTCCTGCTCAAGAGCGACAACAAGGGCTTCAACTACGGCAAGTACAACAATCCGGAGTTCGACAAGCTCCTCGATCAGGCCGCCACGGAGCTCGATCTGAAGAAGCGTGCGGAGATCTTCAAGAAGGCCGAGGGTATCCTCATGAAGGACATGCCCTGGATCCCGATCATGTATTACGGCAAGAGCAACCTGATCTCGCCCAAGATCCACGGGTTCGTGCAGAACACGCGCGGCGTCTATCCGTCGCGTTTCCTCTCCAAGGACCAGTAATTAAGGCGATGGGGGCGGCCGATGGGCCGCCCCTTTTTTACATTCAGGTTTCTCAGCAGGAGAAAGCATCTTGCTCTCCTTTATACTGCGCCGTCTTCTGACGGCGGTCCCGACCTTACTGGTCATCGTGACGATTTCGTTCTTCCTGATCCGGCTCGCGCCCGGCGGCCCGTTCGACCTCGAACGCCCCCTCGAGGCCAAGGTGATGGAGAACCTCAACCGGATCTACCAGCTCGACAAGCCGCTGATCCAGCAATACTGGCTCTATCTCTCTGCCGTGATGCACGGGGATTTCGGGCCCTCCTTCATCTTGCGCGACTTCACGGTCGGCGAACTCTTCGCCCGTGGCCTGCCGATCTCCATGACCCTCGGAGCACTCGCCCTCACCCTGGCGATCCTCGTCGGCGGCACCCTCGGCACCATCGCGGCGCTGCGCCAGAACAGCCTCGCGGACTACCTCGTGACCGGGCTCGGCGCCATGGGCCTGACCATCCCGAACTTCGTGGTGGCGCCCGTTCTCCAGATCGTACTCGGCCTGACCCTCGCCTGGCTGCCCGTGGCCGGATGGGCCAACGGGACGCCACGCAATCTCGTCATGCCGGTCATCGTGCTTGCTCTGCCGCAGATCGCCGTGGTGGCCCGCATGACCCGCGCGGCGATGATCGAGAACCTGCGCTCGAACCACATCCGCACCCTGCGCTCCCTCGGCCTGCCCTGGCATACGGTGGTGCGCCATGCCCTGCGCGGCGCGTCCCTGCCGGTGATCTCCTATCTCGGCCCGGCCGCCGCCGCGCTCCTGACTGGCTCCGTGGTCGTCGAGACCATCTTCGGCCTGCCGGGCATCGGCCGCTACTTCGTCGAAGGAGCCCTCAACCGCGACTACACGCTCGTCATGGGCACGGTCGTGGTCGTGGCGGTCTTCGTTCTCATCTTCAACCTCGTGGTCGACATCCTCTATGCAGTCGTCGATCCGCGCATCCGTTTTGATTGAGGGCCGCCATGGCTGAAGGCGCTGCACTTCCTCTCGAAACCCTTACCGATCCCGTCTCCGGCCGCTCCCTTTGGGTCGAGGCCCGGGGCCGGCTTCTCGCCAACAAGGCCGCCGTCACCAGCATCGTGCTGCTGGGGCTCATCGCCATCGCGTGCATTTTCGGGCCGTTCTTCACGGGCCATCCCTTCGATCAGGTCTATCCCGATTACGTGAAGGTCCCGGCGAGCCTCGAGGCCTATCCCAAGCCGGATCAGGTCAACCCGCAGATCGAGCGCATCGGCGCCCGCGTCCGCGCCAAGCCGGAGGATATCCAGGTCAAGGGCGACAGCGTGACCGTGACCCTCGTGGGCCAGCGGCCCATCGACGAGCGGCTCCTCGCCTATTTCGACCGTTCGGACATGTTCGGCGTCGCCAAGGTCGTCGACAAGGCGGACGACGGCAAACGCCTCGTCGTGGACGTGCCGTTGAAGAAGAAATACTTCCTCTTCGGGACCGACACCAACGGCCGCGATCTCCTGACCCGCACCATGAAGGCGGGTCAGATCTCGCTCGCCATCGGGCTTCTGGCCACCTTCGTGGCCATCCTGATCGGCGTCGTCTACGGAGCCACGTCGGGCTATCTCGGCGGGCGCGCCGACCTGATCATGATGCGCATCGTGGACGTGATCTACTCGCTGCCCTTCATCTTCTTCGTGATCATGCTGGTGGTGTTCTTCGGCCGGAACTTCATCCTGATGTTCATCGCGGTCGGCGCCGTGGAATGGCTCGACATGGCCCGCATCGTGCGCGGGCAGACGCTGTCCATCAAGCGCCAGGAATACGTGCAGGCCGCCGAGGCCCTTGGCGTCGAGACCAAAGGCATCATCCGCCGCCATGTGATCCCCAACACCCTCGGCCCGGTGGTGGTCTACATGACCCTGCTGGTGCCCAAGGTGATCCTGCTGGAGAGTTTCCTCTCGTTCCTCGGCCTCGGCGTGCAGGAACCCAATACCAGCCTGGGCGTGCTGATTTCCGAGGGCGCCAAGAACATCCAGGGCGCCACCTGGATGCTGATCTACCCGTCCCTGACCCTGATCGCGATCCTGTTCTGCCTCAACTTCATCGGCGACGGTCTGCGTGACGCGCTCGACCCGAAGGACCGCTGACATGGCCGAGATCCGTTCCACAGAACCCGTCCTGACGGTCCGAAACCTCAACGTTCGCTTCCGCACCGGCGACGGCATCCTCCACGCGGTGAAGGGCATCGACCTCGACGTGAATGCGGGCGAGACCGTCGCCATCGTGGGCGAATCCGGTTCCGGCAAGAGCCAGACCATGATGTCCGTCATGGGCCTCCTGGCATCCAACGGCTGGGTGGAAGGCTCGGTGAAGTACCGCGGCGACGAACTCGTGGGCCTGTCGCCCGAGAAGCTCAACCGCTATCGCGGCTCCAAGCTCACCATGATCTTCCAGGAGCCGATGACGTCACTCGATCCGCTCTATCGGATCGGCGAGCAGCTCGCCCTGCCGCTGACCACCCATGGCGGGATGAGCAAGGCACAGGCGCGCCAACGCGCCATCGAGCTCCTGGAGCTGGTGCGGATCCCCGACCCGCAGCGGCGCATCGACTCCTACCCGCACGAGATGTCGGGCGGCCAGCGCCAGCGCGTGATGATCGCCATGGCGCTGGCCAACGATCCGGACGTGCTCATCGCCGACGAGCCGACCACCGCCCTCGACGTGACGGTCCAGGCCCGGATCCTCGAACTCCTGGCCGATCTCCAGAAGCGGCTCGGTATGTCGATTGTGTTCATCACCCACGATCTCGGCATTGTGCGCCGCTTCGCCGACCGCACCTATGTGATGAAGCGCGGCGAAGTGGTGGAGAGCGGCACGACGGCCGAGATCTTCGCGGCGCCGAAGCACCCCTATACGCGAATGCTGATCGACGCCGAGCCGACCGGCCGCAAGGAGCCGGCCCCAGCCGGCGCCCCCGTGGTGCTCGATGCCCGGGACGTGCGCGTCTCCTTCGTCCTGAAATCGGGACTGTTCGGCAAGCCGCTCCACGTGCTCCATGCGGTGGACGGCGTGAACCTGACCGTCCGCGAGGGCGAGACGGTGGGCGTTGTGGGCGAGTCCGGTTCCGGCAAGTCCACTCTCGGCCGGGCCGTCCTGCGTCTCCAGCAGGCGAGCGGCCTGGTCCGTTTCGAGGACCGCAACCTGATGCCCCTCGACCGGGCCGGGATGCGCCCCTTGCGCCGCCATCTGCAGCTCGTCTTCCAGGACCCCTTCGGCTCCCTCTCGCCGCGCATGACGGCGGGCGAGATCGTGACGGAAGGCCTGCTCGTCCACGAGCCGCGCATCTCCCGCAAGGAGCGGGACCGACGCGCCGCGCAGGCCTTCGAGGAAGTGCGGCTGGAGCCCGGCTGGCGCAACCGCTTCCCGCACGAATTCTCGGGCGGACAGCGCCAGCGCATCGCCATTGCGCGCGCCATGATCCTGCACCCCAAGCTGGTGGTGCTGGACGAGCCGACCTCGGCCCTCGACCGCTCGGTCCAGAAGGAGATCGTCGAGCTTTTGCGCGACCTCCAGAAGGCCCACGGCCTCGCCTATGTCTTCATCAGCCACGACCTCGCGGTGGTGCGGGCCCTCTCGGACGAGATCATGGTCATGAAGAGCGGTAAGGTGGTGGAGCGCGGCTCGGCCGATGCCATCTTCGACCACCCGCAGGAGGACTACACCCGCGACCTCATCGCGGCCGCCTTTCTGAAGGAACGGGAGACCGTCGCCCCAGCCTCCGTGGCTTAAGGCGCCGGAACCGGACGCCATGGCGCGAATTGAATCTGCGCCATGGCAAAGCTCGCGACCTATCGCGCCAAGCGCGACTTCACCAAGACCTCCGAGCCGAAGGGAGCCGCCTCCCGTCGGCAAGGCTCCTCCTTCGTCATCCAGAAGCACGACGCCTCCCGCCTCCATTACGATTTCCGCCTGGAGCTGGACGGCGTCCTGAAGAGCTGGGCCGTCACGAAGGGGCCGAGCCTTGTCCCCGGCGAGAAGCGCCTCGCCGTCGAGGTCGAGGACCATCCCCTCTCGTACGGGGATTTCGAGGGCACGATCCCGGAAGGTCAGTACGGAGGCGGAACCGTCATGGTCTGGGACCGGGGCACCTGGACGCCGGAGGACGACCCGCATGATGGCCTCGCCAAGGGCCGCCTCAGCTTCCGCCTGGACGGCGAGAAGCTTCACGGAACCTGGCACCTGATCCGCATGGGCAAGCGCCCGCGCGAGAAGCAGCCCTCGTGGCTCCTCAATAAGGGCGACGACGCGTTCGCGCGCGAAGCCGACGACCCCGACATTCTCGAAGAAGCCCCCTCGTCCGTCAAAACCGGCCGCTCCCTGGACGAGATCGCAGGCCGCGATCCGAAAAAGGCCTCTGTGAAGAAGAGAGCGCCCGCGAAGGCAGCTTCTAAGACTGGTTCGTCCAAGGCCGGCTCAACCAAGACGAAATCCTCCTCGTCGAGCCAGAAGGCCTCCAGCGGCGCTGAGGTCGCCGGGATCGCGCTCACCCACCCTGACCGGGTCCTGTGGGAGGATCAGGGGCTCACCAAGCAACAGCTTGCGGAGTTCTATGTCGGCATCGCCGAATGGCTCCTGCCACATCTACAGAACCGTCCCCTCACGCTGATCCGCTGCCCCTCGGGTGCGCAGAAGAGCTGCTTTGTCCAGCGCCATCCCTGGGCCGGCCTCTCGGACGCCATCCACCGCGAGAGCGTGCGGGACGAATCCGGCGAGGCGGAGCTGCTCGCGATCCGTGACATCCAGGGCGTCGTCGCCCTCGTGCAATCCGGCGTCCTGGAGATGCATGTCTGGGGCGCCACCCTCGCCGATCTGGAGCATCCGGACCGGCTGATCTTCGACCTCGACCCGGGCGAAGGCGTCGCATGGCCGGATGTGGTTGCCGGCGCCCGTGCGGTCCGAGAGCGCCTTCGTGGTTACGGCCTCGAGAGCTTCGCCAAGACCACGGGCGGCAAGGGCCTGCATGTGGTCGCGCCCCTGACGCCGAAGGCCGGCTGGGACGCAGCCCTGACCTTCACCCGCAGCCTCGCCCAGGCCATGGCGGCGGACGAGCCGGAGCGCTACACCACCACGTCCGTGAAGCAGGAACGCGCGGGACGCATCTTCATCGATTACCTGCGCAACAACCGGGAGGCGTCCGCCGTCGCGCCCTACTCGACCCGCGCAAGGCCCGGGGCGCCGGTCTCGACCCCGGTCTCCTGGGAGGAGCTTGCGAAGGTCGAGCCCAACGGCTTTACGGTCGTTAATTTGAACCGGCGCCTGGCCCGCCTCAAGAAGGACCCCTGGGCGGAGTTTGCCGGCATCGACCAGGTTCTTCCCGACGCCCCGAAGGCGAAGAGGAAGCGCGTCAGATCAGAGGAGCCTTGAGCCCCTCGGCCTCGAAGGCCTTCTGCACGGCCGGGCGGGCGAGCACCCGCTCGGCGAAAGCGCCGAGATTGGGCAGGCTGCGCGGCGGGCGGGGCATGCCGCGGCCCCAGCGGATCAGCATGAGCAGGAACAGGTCCGCGGCCGAGAACCGCTCTCCCAGGAGCCAGGTCTTGTCTCCGAGCTGCTCGGAGATCACGTCGAACATCCGGTTCAGGCGCCGCTCAGCCGCCTGTTTCACGCTCGGGGCCGCTGCCTCCTCGTTCACGTGTTCGTAAGGGTAGAACCATGCCCTGTATTCGGCCTGGGGCGTGTTGGTGAGGTGGATCATCCACTTGTAGAACTCGGCCCGCTCCCGGGTGCCGAAGGCGGGCGCGAGCCCAGCCTCCGGGAACTTGTCGGCCAGGTGGAGCGCGATGGCTGCGGTCTCGAACAGGACGAGATCGCCGTCCACGAGAACCGGGATGCGTCCGTTGGGATTGAGCTTGAGATAATCCGCGCTTTTCTGGGCGTTCTGGTCCCGGTCCACGAGCCGCAGCTCGAATTCGGCGCCGATCTCCCGCAGCATCATGTGGGGAAGGAGGCTGGCATTTCCGGGGAAGTAATAGAGAGCGAGCATCTGTTCGTCTTCCGAGTTCCAAGCTTGGCCGTCTCCTGCTTAAGATCGCTTCGGCAGGGAGTAAAGACGCAACTCTTCCCCCGGCGGGCGGGCGCCCTATGGTTGCCCTGAACCCGCTCCCGTCCCTTACCTTTGGAGAAGAACGCCTCATGTCGGATCGCAGCCGCGCCCTTGTCGAGAAGTTTCTGATCCGCCCTGGAAAAACCTTCCGGCTGAAGGATCTCGACCCGCGCGACACCTCCACGGTCGGGGACGAGGAGACGACCAAGATCGAGACGGACGCGCTCGCCCGCGACATCGATGCGCTTCAGGACCGCCTTTACGCTGAGGGCCGGCGGGCGCTCCTCGTCATTCTCCAGGGAACGGACACGGCCGGTAAGGACGGGACGATCCGCGGCGTCTTCAATGCTACCGGCCCCATCGGCGTCTCGGTGACGGCCTTCAGGCGCCCGTCGGAGGACGAGCTCGCGCACGATTATCTCCGGCGCGCCCACCTCGCGTGCCCCCGGCGCGGAACCATCGGCATCTTCAACCGCTCCCATTACGAGGACGTGCTGGTCGCCAAAGTGCGCAGCCTCGCACCCGAAAAGGACATCGAGCGCCGCTATGACCAGATCAATGCCTTCGAGAAGATGCTGACCGAGAACGGCACCACCATTCTCAAGTTCATGCTCCACATCTCCAAGGACGAGCAGAAGGAGCGCCTCCAGGAACGGCTCGACAACCCGAATAAGCATTGGAAATTCAACCCCGGCGACCTCGAAGACCGGAAAAGCTGGGGCGATTTCCAGAAGGCCTACGAGGCCATGCTGAACAACTGCTCCACCGAATGGGCGCCCTGGTACGTGGTCCCGGCAGACCGCAAATGGGTCCGCAACGCCATCGTGGCACGGGTCGTCAAGGCGACCTTGGAAGAGATGGACCCGCAATATCCCAAGCCCTCCTGGAAGCCCGGGGACTTCAAGGTCGATTAGCCCCATGAGCGGTCCTGCGTCCCTAAGAGCCAGGCAAGCTTGGCCATAGGGGCTTGCCGAGGGGCGTCCGGAGCGCAACAATACCAGTCATGAAAAGCATTCTCGTTCCCATCGAAGACCACGGCGTCGCCGAACCCGTTCTCGAAACCGCTCTTCATGTCGGCCGGATGTTCGACAGCTATATGGAAGGGCTGGCCGTCACGCCGGACTACCCGGTGGTGCTGCCCGTCGACATCGCGATCGGCGTGCCCTCGCCCGTCACCCCGGAGAACCGCGCGGAGATGGCCAAGTCCTGCCGGGAGCGCTTCGAAGCCTTCATGATCAGCAAGGGCGTGCCGCGCATCACCTCGTCGCTGGCTAGCCTCGGCTTCGGCTGGCGCCAGGATGGGCTGATGGAGGACGCCTTCCTGGGCGCCTATGGGCGCGTCTTCGACGTCACCGTGGTCGGCCGCCCCGACGGCGAGAACGGCCATACCCGCCTTTCCACCGTGGAGGCCGCCCTCTTCGAAACCGGGCGGCCCGTGCTCATCGCGCCGCCCCAGCCCCCCGCGGGCTTCTGCAACACCGCCGTCATCGCCTGGAACCGCAGCACGGAGACCGCCCGCGCCGTACTGGGCGCCATGCCGCTCCTTGCCAAGGCTAACCGCACGGTGGTGCTCGAACTGGAGGATTGGGGCGTTCCCGGCCCGTCCGGGTCTGAACTGGTCCGGTCGCTCCGCATGCACGGCATCAACGCCGACGCCATCGTGGCGGCTGATCCATCCAACCGGCCCGGCGAAGTCATCCTGGCGGAGGCGGCGGCACTCGGCTGCGATCTGCTGGTGAAGGGTGCCTATACGCAGAGCCGCCTGCGGCAGATGTTCTTCGGCGGCGCCACGAGCCATATCCTCGCCAACACGACGATCCCTGTCCTGATGGCCCATTGACCCGGACGAGGTCGCCCTCCTGCGAGCATCCCATGACCGCGACCTCCACCGTCGTTTTCGATGAACGCTTCCGAAGCCTCATCATTCCCACCGCCCGTCTGGAGAAACTGGCGGAGGGATGCCGCTGGGCCGAGGGACCGGCCTATTTCCCGGCCGGTCGCTACCTTGTCTGGAGCGATGTGCCCAACGACCGGATGCTGCGCTACGACGAGACGACCGGTCATGTGGGCGTCTTCCGCCACCCCTCCGGCTATTCCAACGGCAACACCGTGGATCGCGAGGGACGCCTCGTCACCTGCGAGCACGGCACGCGGCGGGTCACCCGCACGGAGCATGACGGCTCCATCACGGTGATCGCGAGCCATTTCGACGGCAAGCGCCTCAACAGCCCCAACGACGTGGTCGTGCGCTCCGACGGATCGTTCTGGTTCACGGACCCGGCCTACGGGATCGATTCCGACTACGAGGGCCACAAGGCCGAGAGCGAGATCGGCGCCTGCCACGTCTACCGGGTCGATCCAGCAAGCGGCGCGGTCTCCCTCGTGGCCGACGATTTCGTGCGGCCGAACGGCCTTGCCTTCTCGCCCGACGAGACCCGCCTCTATGTGGCCGATACGGGCGCGACCCATGAGCCTGACGGGCCCCGCCACATCCGCGTCTTCGACGTGGACGAAGCGGGCAGGCTTCACAACGGCCGCCTCTTCGCCACATGCACGGAAGGGCTCTTCGACGGTTTCCGGCTCGACGACGCGGGGCGCATCTGGACGAGTGCCGGAGACGGGGTGCATTGCTACGACCCGGACGGCACGCTGCTCGGCAAGATCCTTTTCCCGGAGATCGTCGCAAACGTCGTCTTCGGCGGCCCGAAGCGCAACCGCCTCTATGTCTGCGCCACCACGTCCCTCTACGCCATCATGCTCCCGGTCAACGGCGCCAAGACGTTCTGAGGCTGTCCCGGGCAGCCGGGAGGCCCTTGTGCAACGACTGCGCTTCCATCATGAAGGCGGCGCGAGACGTCCGGCGACCCTGCTGCGTCTCCCGCGCCGCGAGACCGCCCATGTCGACTTCCGCAACGTCACTTTCCCCGAGGATCCGCTCCGGCGCGGTGTTCGGTATCGGGCTGATGCTGCTCGGGGTCTTCCTGTTCGCCATGAACGACGTCATGGGCAAATGGCTCGTCGCCACCTATTCGGTCGGCCAGGTCCTGTTCCTGCGCAGCGCCGCGGCCCTGGCGGTGCTCCTGCCGATCATGCGCGGCCAGAAGGTCCGGCTCCAGGTTCCCCCGCAGCCGGGGCTTCACTTCGTGCGCATCGTCCTGTCCACCCTGGAGGTCGCGTGCTTCTACGGGGCCGTCACCTATCTGCCGCTCGCGGACGTGATGACCTATTATCTCGCGGCGCCGATTTATGTGGCAGCCTTCGCGGTCTTCCTGCTCGGTGAAAGGCTCGATCCTCCTCGGATCCTGGCCATTGCGGTGGGATTCGTGGGTGTCCTCGTGGCCTTGCGGCCCTCTCCGGCAACCCTGTCGCTGCCGGCTGTGATCGCCCTGGCGGGGAGCATGTTCTATTCGCTCCTCATGATCACAACCCGCCGCCTGCGGGAGACACCCGACGCCATCCTCGTGCTCGGCCAGATCCTCGGGGCGCTGGTTTTCGGCATCCTCGCGATTCCGTTCGCCTGGGTGACGCCGGGGCCGATCGATCTTGCGGGGCTGTTCCTCCTCGGCATCGTCTCCATGGCGGGGCATGTCTGCGTCAACCGCTCCCTCAAGCTCGCGCCCGCTTCCGTGGTGGCACCCTACCAGTACACGCTGATCGTCTGGGCCATCGTGCTCGGCTACCTGTTCTTCGGCGATGTGGTGGGCTTCTGGACGCTCATTGGAGCTGTCATCATCTGCAGCGCCGGGCTCGCGCTCCTTCTTCTGGAACACCAGGCCGCCCGGCGCGGGCGGATCGCGAAGGACATCGAGGCGCCGGTGCTTCCCGAGGCCTGACCGGGTTAGACGTTTCGCGCCTTCTCCTCCTCCCGTCCAGCTTGACATCGCGGCGAGCGGCGCCGTCAATGTTCCGAACCATAAGGGGGAACGCATGCGCCTTGCTCTCACATTCGCGGCCGCGACGGCCGGCCTGCTCATGGCGTCCACGGCCATGGCGCAGGACATCAAGATTGCGCTCATCGCCGGCAAGACCGGGCCGCTGGAGGCCTATGCCAAGCAGACCGAGGCCGGCTTCATGATGGGCCTCGAATACCTGACCAAGGGCTCAATGAGCTGGCAGGGCCGCAAGATCAACGTGATCGTCAAGGACGACCAGCTCAAGGCCGACTTGGCCAAGACCCTGCTGGAGCAGGCCTATAACGACGACAAGGTCGACCTCGCAGTGGGCACCACCTCATCGGCCGCGGCCCTCGCCATGCTTCCAGTCGCGGAGGAGAACGGCAAGGTTCTCATCGTCGAGCCCGCGGTCGCTGACGCCATCACGGGCGAGAAGTGGAACCGCTTCATCTTCCGCACGGCCCGCAATTCCACGCAGGACGCCTACGGGGCAGCAGCGGCCGTCCCGGCGAGCGGCGAGGTGACCATCGCGACGCTGGCGCAGGATTACGCCTTCGGCCGCGACGGCGTCGCGGCCCTCAAGAACGCGCTTGCGGCGATCCGGCCGAACGCCAAGGTCGTGTTCGAAGAATACGCACCGCAGAACGCCACCGACTTCACGGCCTCCGCCCAGCGCCTCTTCGATGCACTCAAGGACAAGCCGGGCCGGAAGATCATCGAGATCATCTGGGCCGGTCAGCACCCGCTACCGAAGATCGCCGACCTGAAACCGGAGCGCTACGGCATCGAGATCGCGCCGGGCGGCAACATCCTGCCGGCCATGCAGATCTACAAGAACTACCCGGGCATGGAAGGCGCGATCTACTATTACTGGGACTTTCCCAAGAACGCGATGAACGACTGGCTCGTGGCCGAGCACCGGAAGCGCTACGGCACGCCGCCGGATTTCTTCACGGCGGGCGGCTTCGCGGCCGCCTCCGCGGCCCTGACGGCGATCGAGAAGGCCGGCGGCACCGATCCCGAGAAGCTGATCTCGGCCATGGAAGGCATGACCTTCGAAACCCCGAAGGGCCCCATGACCTTCCGCAAGGAGGATCACCAGGCGCTCCAGGTCATGTATCACTTCAAGGTCAAGGCGGACGGCAAGGACCAGAACGACCTGCTCGAGCTCGTCGACACGATTCCGGCCGACAAGCTGCCGATCCCGGTCCGCAACAAGCGCTGACCGTGGCTCCTTCCCTGTTGCCTGAGCCCGCGCTCGAGACGCGCGGGCTCACCGTCCGGTTCGGCGGCCATGTGGCCGTCGACGATGTTTCGTGCCGCTTCATGCCTGGCACGCTGACCGCCATCGTGGGGCCGAACGGGGCCGGCAAGACCACCTATTTCAACCTCATCTCCGGGCAGTTGCGTGCCACGGCCGGGCAGGTGCTCGTGGATAGCCGGGACGTAACGGGCCTTCCGCCTTCGACGCGGGCAAAACGCGGTCTCGGCCGTGCCTTCCAGCTCACCAATCTGTTTCCGCGGCTGACCGCCCTGGAGAACGTCAGGCTTGCGGTGCAGAGCCGCGCCGAGGCCGGGTGGTCACTCCTGTCCGTATGGAGCAGCCGGCGCGACCTCATCGACAAGGCCGATGCGATCCTCGAACGCGTGCGCCTCGCGGACAAGCGTCACGTGCCCCCAGGCGCCCTCTCGCATGGGGACCAGCGCAAGCTCGAAGTGGCGCTCCTCATCGCCATGGAGCCCAAGGTATTCATGTTCGATGAGCCGACCGCCGGCATGAGCGTCGACGAGGTGCCGACCGTGCTCGAACTCATCCAGGACATCAGGAACCAGGGCGATGCCACGGTTCTCCTCGTGGAGCACAAGATGGACGTGGTCCGCTCCCTCGCCGACCGGATCGTCGTGCTCCACAACGGGGCGCTGGTGGCCGACGGGGAGCCGGCCGCCGTGATCGCCTCCCCGGTCGTTCAGGAGGCCTATCTCGGCCTGGAGGCGTCCCATGGCTGAGAGCCCGGCCGAACCGCTGCTCCGGCTCGAAGGGGTGCAGACCCATATCGGCCCCTATCACATCCTCCACGGAATCTATTTCGAGGTGCCGGCGGGCGAGCTGACCATGCTGCTCGGACGCAACGGCGCCGGCAAGACCACAACCCTGCGCACCATCATGGGCCTCTGGCGGCCCTCCGCAGGAAGCATCCTGTTCGACGGCCGCGACATCGCGGCCCTGCCGACACCAGACATTGCCAGATCGGGCATTGCCTATGTGCCCGAATCCATGGGCATCTTCAGCGATCTCACGGTGCGCGAGAACATCGTGCTCGCGGCCCGGAGCGGCCCTGTCAACAAGGCGCGGCTCGAGTGGATTCTTGGCCTCTTTCCGGCCCTCAAGCGCTTCTGGAACCTGCCGGCCGGTCACCTCTCCGGCGGACAGAAGCAGATGCTCGCCATTGCGCGCGCCATCGCCGAGCCGCGGCGGCTTCTCCTCGTGGACGAACCCACCAAGGGCCTTGCGCCCGTCATGGTGCGCAGCATGATCGAGGCCTTCCGGGCCCTCAAGGCCGCCGGGGAGACGATCCTCCTGGTGGAGCAGAACTTCCATGCCGCCTCGCAACTCGGCGACAACGTGATCGTCATGGATGACGGGCTCGTCGTGCATTCCGGCGCCATGAGCGAACTCGTCGCCGACAAGACCCTGCAGCAGCGTCTCCTCGGCCTCAGCCTGGATGCCCACCAATGAGCGACGTCGCCGCCGAAGCCCCCTCCGCAGCCGCCTTGCCCCGCGCCAGGACCGACTGGCTGCCTCTGGCGCTCGTCCCCGTGCTGGCTTTGGCTGCCCTGCCCCTGGTCGGCGATGTCTCTGCCTGGGTGACGCTGACCCTCGCGGGCCTCGCCATGGGCATGATGATCTTTCTCATGGCGTCCGGCCTCACCCTCGTCTTCGGCCTCATGGACATCATCAATTTCGGCCACGGGGTGTTCATTTCGCTCGGCGCCTACGCGACCCTCATCGTGCTCGGTCCCCTGGCTGGGTGGGCGAGCGCCGATTCCGTCACGCTCAACCTTGCCCTGCTGCTCCTGTGCATCGCCGTCGCCATGGGCCTGACTGCCGTGGTGGGCGCGGTGTTCGAGCGGGTGATCGTGCGCCCGGTCTATGGCAGCCACCTCAAGCAGATCCTTGTCACCATGGGCGGCCTCATCGTCACCGAGCAGGCCATCCACGCGATCTGGGGCGCCTCTCCGATCCCGATCCCGCTCCCCGAGACCCTGCGCGGCGCCTTCGTGATCGGCGACGTCGTGATGGAGCGCTACCGGGTGGTCGCGGTCGGCATCGGCCTCTTCGTGTTCGCCGCCATGCAGCTCCTGCTGAACCGCACCCGGATCGGGCTCCTCATCCGTGCCGGGGTGGAAAATCCCGAGATGGTGGAGGCCCTCGGCTACCGCATCCGCCGCCTCTTCGTGAGCGTCTTCGTGGCCGGCTCGGCACTGGCCGGGCTCGGCGGCGTCATGTGGGCCTTCTACCGCCAGACCCTCACGGCCGGCATGGGCATGGACGTGATGGTGCTGGTCTTCATCGTCATCATCATCGGCGGCCTGGGATCGGTCGGCGGCTGCTTCGTCGGGTCCATCCTGGTAGCCTTAGTGGCCAATTACGTAGGCTTCCTGGCGCCGAAGCTGGCCCTCGTGTCCAATATCCTCGTCATGGCCCTGGTGCTGATCTGGCGTCCGCAGGGCTTGTTCCCGGTGGCACGCCGATGAGAAGCACTTCCCCCTCTCCGGCCATACATGACGAGACCCGGCCGCGCCGCGGCCCGGTCGCGTGGCTCCTGTCGTCCGACCCGCCGCGGTCCTGGATCCTTTCTCTGATCCTCCTCGTGATCGTGGCCTGCCTTATGGCAGCGCCCTTCCTGTTCCCGGGCAGCCAGCCGCTCGGCACGGCGGCCAAGATCTGCGTCTTCATCCTTCTGGTGGCGAGCTACGACCTGCTGCTCGGCTATACGGGGATCGTCTCGTTCGCCCACACCATGTTCTTCGGGATCGGCGGCTACGGGATCGCCATCGCGCTGGAGCGGCTCGGTCCCTCCTGGGAATCGGTCGCCCTCGGCATGGTCGCGGCGCTTGCACTCTCGGCCCTGCTGGCGGCTGCCATCGGCCTCCTGTCCCTGCGGGTGCGCGCCATCTTCTTCTCGATGATCACCCTGGCGGTTGCGTCCGCGGCCGCGGTCCTGGCCTCCCAGATGTCGGGCATCACGGGCGGGGAGGACGGGCTCTCGTTCCAGCTTCCCGCCGAGTTGCGCCCGGCCTTCCGGCCGCTGGCGGAGCCCCTCTTCGGGATCACGGTGAACGGGCGTATCCTCGCCTATTATCTCATCGTCGCCGTGACCCTGCTCGTCTTCCTTCTCCTGCTGCGCATCGTGAACTCGCCCTTCGGGCGGGTGCTGCAGGCCATCCGCGAGAACGAGTTCCGGGCCGAGGCTCTCGGCTACCGGGTAGTCGCCTACCGGACCGCCGCCTCGGTGATCTCGGCCCTTGCGGCCACGATCGCCGGAGGCCTCATGGCACTCTGGCTGCGCTATAACGGCCCCGACACGACCCTGTCATTCTCGATCATGATCGACATCCTGCTCATGGTGGTGATCGGCGGCATGGGCACCCTGTATGGTGCCGTCCTGGGCGCGACCCTGTTCGTACTGGCCCAGAGCTACCTTCAGGTGCTGATGGGCGCCGCAAGCGAGGCGCTAGCCGGCATCCCGCTCCTGCCCCAGCTGGTCCACCCGGACCGCTGGCTCCTGTGGCTCGGCATCCTGTTCATCGTCAGCATCTACGCCTTCCCGGGCGGCATCGTCGGACGTCTGCGCCGGGAGCATCACCTTTAGGGCCGCATCCCGCTGCTCCGAGGGGCAGCACCTACCCTTTCGGCCCACGAGCTTGGCCGAACAAAGCAGGCCTGGAATCGTTTTCCCTGAAGAGCGGAGGGTTGCTGCGATGAGCCGTGCCTTTGTGCGTGAAAGTGAAGGCGGAGAGGCCTTCGAGGATTTGCCGGACCGGCCCATCAGCCCGCACCAGAACCTGGTCACGCCCCAGGGCCTCGCGCAGATTGACGCGATGATCGAGGATTTGCGACAGCGGCTCGCGCAGGCCCAGGAGGCCGAGGACAAGGGTGAGGTGGCGCGGGTGTCCCGCGACCTGCGCTACTGGGCCCACCGCAAGTCGACCGCGGAGCCGGTGCCCGATCCGACCGACTTCTCCCAGGTCCGCTTCGGGTCCCGGGTCACTTTCGTGCGGGAGGACGGGCGGAGCCAGACCTATCGCATCGTCGGAGAGGACGAAGCGGACCCGGCAAAGGGCAGCATTTCGTATGTGTCGCCGCTGGCCCAGGCGCTCCTGGGCAAGCAGGTCGGCGACGAGATCGCCGTGGCCCAAACCGAGGCCGAGATCGTGCGGATCGAATAGGCGTCAGGAGGCCGTGGAGGCTTTCGGGCCCTCGGCCTCGCCCAGTTCCTTGAGCGGATAGACATTGGAATCGTCGGCGGCCGGCTCGATCTCTTTCATGGCCATGAGCCTGTCGCGCAGCATCAGGTCGAGATCCTGCTGGATCTTCAGGAAATCGTCCCAGCGGGATGTCATGATGAGGGCCTGGATCTCGGCCTTCGGCTTCTCTTCGTGCACCTCGCGCAGCCGGACCTGGATCGATGTCGGCTCGATCCGCGGATGCTCCGCCACGGTCGCGGCGATCACCTCCACCTCCTGGCGGATGGCCGCGCTGCCGGTGGCCTGCAGGCCGACGGTCCTGACATAGGGCATCCGGTCCCGGTTGGTCAGGTTGATGATGTTCATGTTCACGAAGGTAGCGTTGGGGATCGTGATCAGGGATCGGTCGAGCCCCCGGATGCGGGTGGAGCGGATGCCGATCTCCTGCACGCGCCCTTCGAGAGAGCCGAAGCGACACAGGTCCCCGACCCGCACGGGCCTGTCGGCATAGAGGATCAGGCCGCCGATGAAATTCTCGAGCGTCGGCTTCGCGGCCAGCGCCACCGCAAGGCCGCCGACACCGAGACCCGCCAGGAGGCCGGCGAGCGGAATCCCCAGATAGGAAGCGCCATAGATCAGGAGGACGATGCTCACGACGATGCCGCCGATCCGCACGGCCGCCCGCGCCAGATGCGCGTCGATGCTCTCCGAGCGGGAGAATGTGAGGTGGTTCGCCAAGCCGTTGGAGAATTTCATCACCGCCACGACGACGGCCGCATAGGCAATGCCCTGCCCGATCTGCCCCACGATGTCATTGACGCGCCCGGTGAGGTTGATCTCGTAATCGGCGAGCGTGACGATCGCGATGCTGGCCACGGCGATTGCCCCGGGCGTCAGGACGGTCGCCAGCAGGGACATGAAGCCCGCATGGTCATGGCTCGATGTCGCCCTTCTGGCCAGACGTCGCACCATGAGAACCGCCCAGGCAGACAAGCCGATCAGCAGGCACAGGCCGATCCATTGCCAGATGGCCTGCCCGGCGATTTCGTGCCGGAAGGTGGGCGGCAACTTCTCGATCAGCGTGAACCATTTCGGCGGGAGAAGCTGGCCGGGTGACTGGCTGAAGAAATCGTAGAAGTCCGAGGTGGCGCCGCTGATGTCCGGCTGATCACGAATGACTCGGTAGACATCGTCCAACTGGTCCACGGTTTCGCTGGAGAAAAGATACTCGCCTGCATGCGGGCCTTCCGTCATGCGGACGATCCGGATCTCGGTGCCGGGAATGCGCCAGCTTGGGATCGGGCCCTTGGCGATGGCCTCGCTGCCTGGAATGGCCGCAGTGTCCGGCAGCGGCAGGCGGTCGAGGACCTCCTTCAGGAGCAGGGTCGCTTCCAGCCGCCGGTGGTCAAGCTCGACGGGCGGCACGTTCCGCAGGTCGAGGGCCCTGGACGCACGCCCCAGGAGCGCCTCAGCTTCCTTGACCTTGTCCTTGACGCTCCGGCTCCAGAACAGGCCCGGCTCGGCAGCATTCTCCCGATAGGCATCCATGAGGAGGGAGGTCGCTCGGCGAGCGTTGTTCCGGAAATCCTCGAGCGTGTCGCGCGGGCTGGACGTCTCGGGGGGCGCGAGCAGACTGAGGCTGCCGAGCGCCGCCGGGGTCGCTAGGAACTGTAGCGCCACGAAGGTGATCACGAGCAGCGCGCAGACCAAAGGGATAGCCGCTTCCTGCCCGTGCCGTCCTCTGGAGATGTTCATTCGTGGTCTATCCTGAATCTGTCCGCGGGCCCCACACCTCGGACCGGAGGAATCCGCCGCATCATAGTCATCCGTATGTCCGCCTTCCACCCGGGACCGCAGATCGCTCGGGAGCCGGGAATACGATCCTGGCACTTGGCGAATTGTCGACCTTTACATCAATAAAATCCAATTCCTCGGAAAAACAGCAAGACGCACTGCCGCAGCCGTGAAATCCAACAAAGCTTTCCTATTTACGATCCGGACCACTTGCCTCAGAATAAAAACCCCCTTTTGCCAAAAGCAGGAGTCTCGCCCGAAGGACCGGACCCTACCCTCCTCCCACCTCGCACAATTCCCATGGCCCCCGAGAGCGCCATCGGCGATCCCGTCGGCCCGGACAGGATACGCGCCATGAATGATGAAGAGGTCGAAATCGTCGCCGCCGAACTCGCCAAGGTGGGTGGGGTAGCCTGGTATCCTGGTCGAGAGAGCGGCTCAGTCCTGAGAGTCGTGACCGAACGCTACCGTGATCGCGCCAGGGCCGCCATCGCGGCTCTCGACCGTCACCGGGCCCGCCAGAGCAACGCGATCCAGCCCGAAGGGCCGGGCCACGAACTGCAATCCTCCGACCGAGCGACCTTTCAACCGACGGGCCAGATGCGCAAGGGCGCAACCGTGATCTACCGCCCCCCGGGCGACCGGCGGGCCTACCCCTGCACGGTCGAGAGAATCTCGGAGGACTTCGTTTATCTCGTGCCTCAGGCCATGAATCCGATCGGCTGGGTCCCGACATCGGAGATCTGGAACAATCCCAATTTCCTGAGCGACCTCAAAAGCGAAGAAGAGGCGATCGGCACTGAGACGCGACAGACCTGACCCGACGCGCGGTCAGCGCTTCTTCTGGGCGGCGTTCTTGTCGGCCTTGATCGTGTTCTCGACCTTGTCGAGCTTGTCCTCGATCTTGTCGAGCTTCGCCAGGATCTGGAACAGAAGGTCCGGAACGACGCGGGAATATTCCACATTCTCCCGGGAGGCCTTGGCGGTCGCCTGAGCGGCCTCGATCAGTTCGCGGATCTCCGCACGGGTCACGGGGCCCGTATCGGCGGATTGGGCGGCTGCAGGGGCGACGAGGCCCAGCATGAGCAATGCGGCAAGGGTGGGGCGGCGCATGACCGTTCTCCTGGAATGTGTTCTATCTGTCCCCAGCAATCCTGCCGCAAGGTAAAGTTTCTCCTAAAAGGAACACACCCCACACGGGAAAATTTGCGGCCTGGCTGCGACAACGGGGCGCAACGGCCCCGCTTGCTGCCGGAAAAGGGCGCGGCAGCGCACCTAAAATGGCTTACCCGCTAGGCCCGCGGACCAAGCCGGATCGACCGCCAGATCACATTGCGACCGCGAACCGCGGACCCGGGGACCGGGGCAAGCGAGCCATTGATTCAGATCAATGTGCCTTGCCGCCCCGGCCCCTAAGGGGTGAGCCAGAAGGCGAAGCTGCGTGCTCGCCTCCCTTCACAACGGTCGAGGCCATGGCTCATACGGCAACATCACCCAAGGGAATGACCTTCGGCGAGGCAGGCACCGCGCTTGCTCTCGCGGCTCTGTCACTCCTGAGCATCATCATCGCGGCGAAAGCCCATACGCCCGAATACGCCTTCCACGCGTATCTCTTCGCCGCAGCGGCGGGCGCCGCCGTCTTCAAGATCGTCGACCGTTATTACGACCGGCCGGCCGAACTCCCGCCGCTGACGATCGACGGCAGGCCCAACTACAATATGGGCCCGGTGAAGTTCGCCACCATCGCGAGCGTCTTCTGGGGCGTTGCAGGCTTCACGATCGGCCTCCTGATCGCGCTGCAGCTGGCTTTCCCGTCGCTCAACTTCGACACCTCCTGGCTCTCCTTCGGGCGGATGCGTCCCCTGCACACGTCGGCCGTGATCTTTGCGTTCGGCGGCAACGTGCTGATCGGCTCCTCGTTCTACGTGGTGCAGCGCACCTGCCGTGCGCGGCTTGCAGGCGACATCGCTCCCTGGTTCGTGGTGCTGGGCTACAACTTCTTCATCGTCATCGCCGGCACCGGCTACCTGCTCGGGATCACCCAGAGCAAGGAATACGCCGAGCCCGAGTGGTATGCAGACCTGTTCCTGACCGTCGTGTGGGTGGCCTATTTCCTGGTCTTCCTCGGCACCATCCTGCGCCGCAAGGAGCCCCATATCTATGTGGCGAACTGGTTCTACATCGCGTTCATCCTGACCATCGCGGTCCTGCATCTCGGCAACAATGCCGCCATTCCGGTCTCGCTCTTCTCGCCCAAGAGCTACATCGTGTGGTCGGGCGTCCAGGACGCGATGGTGCAGTGGTGGTACGGCCACAACGCGGTCGGCTTCTTCCTCACGGCCGGCTTCCTGGCCATCATGTACTACTTCATCCCGAAGCGGGCAGAGCGGCCGGTCTATTCCTACCGCCTGTCGATCATCCACTTCTGGGCCCTGATCTTCATCTACATCTGGGCCGGCCCGCACCATCTCCACTACACGGCCCTGCCCGACTGGGCGCAGACCCTCGGCATGGTGTTCTCGATCATGCTCTGGATGCCCTCCTGGGGCGGCATGATCAACGGCCTCATGACCCTCTCGGGCGCCTGGGACAAGCTGCGCACCGATCCGGTCCTGCGCATGATGGTGGTGTCGGTCGCCTTCTACGGCATGTCGACCTTCGAGGGTCCGCTGATGTCCGTGAAGGCCGTCAACTCCCTGTCGCACTACACCGACTGGACCATCGGGCACGTGCATTCCGGCGCGCTCGGCTGGGTCGCCTACATCTCCTTCGGGGCGATCTACTGCCTCGTGCCGTGGCTCTGGAACAAGGAACGCCTCTATTCCATGAAGGCCGTCTCCTGGCACTTCTGGATCTCGACCCTCGGCATCGTGCTGTACATCTCGTCCATGTGGGTCGCCGGCATCCTGCAGGGCCTCATGTGGCGCGCCTACACCAATCTCGGCTTCCTTGAATACTCGTTCATCGAAGTCGTGGAGGCGATGCACCCCTTCTATGTCATCCGTGCGCTCGGCGGTGCCCTCTTCGTGGCCGGCAGCCTGATCATGGCGTGGAACGTCTGGAAGACCATCACGGTCGGCCAGGCGGCCACGGAAGCGCCGCAAGCCCTGCAGCCGTCGCTGGTTGCTGCAGAGTAAAGGAACCGATCATGTCCGTTTGGGCCCGTCATAAGATCTTCGAGACGAACTCGATCATCCTCGTCATCGGCGTGCTGATCGTCATTTCCATCGGCGGTCTCGTCGAGATCGTGCCGCTCTTCTACCTCAAGAGCACCATCGAGAAGGTGGAGGGCGTCCGGCCCTACACCCCTCTCGAGCTCGCCGGCCGCAACATCTACGTCCGCGAGGGCTGCTACAACTGCCACAGCCAGATGGTCCGTCCCCTCCGGGACGAGGTGGAGCGCTACGGCCATTACTCGCTCGCGGCCGAGAGCATGTACGACCGTCCCTTCCAGTGGGGGTCGAAGCGCACCGGTCCCGACCTCGCGCGCGTCGGCAACAAATACTCGGACGAGTGGCATCGCGACCACCTGCTCGACCCGCGCGCAGTGGTGCCCGGCTCGATCATGCCCGCCTATCCCTGGCTCGCCAAGACCGAGCTCGACACCGCCAACATCGCGCAGGACATGCGCGTCCAGGCGCAGCTCGGCGTGCCCTACACGCCCGAGATGATCGAGAAGGCCGAGGGCGACGTCCGCACGCAGGCGACCACGGATGCGCCGAATGGCGACGATCTCGTCAAGCGCTACCCGGGCGCGCAGGTGCGCAATTTCGGCGGCAACCCGCAGAAGATCACCGAAGCCGACGCGCTCATCGCCTATCTGCAGATGCTCGGCACGCAGGTCGACTTCAAGCTCTACGACAACAAGGCCAACGTGCGCTGAGGACCAGGACCCATGCCCGCGACCTACAAATTCCTCGCAGAATTCGCTCAGACCTGGGGGCTCGCCTACTTCATCGCTGTCTTCGTGGCAGTGCTGGTCTATGCCCTCGCCCCCTCGCGGAAGGACCGCTTCGACGCGGCCGCCCGCATCCCTCTCCGGGAGGATTGATCCATGTCCCAAGAGACACACGGACCCGTCGATTCCGTCACGGGCGTGACGACGACCGGGCATAGCTGGGACGAGATCCAGGAGCTCAACAACCCGCTCCCACGCTGGTGGCTGTGGACCTTCTATGCCAGCATCATCTGGGCCGCGGCCTATTGCGTCGCCTATCCGGCATGGCCGCTCGTCTCGTCCTACACCAAGGGCGTGCTCAGCTGGCACTCGCGTGAGGCAATCGAGACCGATCTCGCCGATCTCAAGAGCCTACGGGCCGGAATGACCGCGAAGCTGGCCGAGACGCCGCTGGAGCAGGTCGGTCAGGATGCGGAGCTCTTCACCTTTGCGCGCGCCCAGGGCAAGGCTGCCTTCGGTGACAATTGCGCACCCTGCCACGGCGCAGGCGGCGCAGGCGCAAAGGGCTATCCGAACCTGAACGACGACGACTGGCTCTGGGGCGGCAATCTCGCGCAGATCGAACAGACGATCCGCCACGGCGCCCGCTCCACGAGCGACCAGGGCCATCAGGGCTCCATGCCGGCCTTCGGACGCGAAGGCATGCTCAAGCGCCAGGAAATCTCGCAGGTCGCGGATTTCGTGCGCTCCCTGTCGGGCCTGCCCGTTGATCAGGGCGCGGATCTGGCTGCCGGCGCGAAGATCTTCGCCGACAACTGCGCGGCCTGCCACGGCGACAAGGGCCAGGGCAACCAGGATCTCGGGGCGCCGAATCTCTCCGACCAGATCTGGCTCTTCGGTTCGAGCAAGACCGCCATCATGGAGGGTCTGCACAACGGCCGCGGAGGCGTGATGCCCGCCTGGCAGGGACGTCTCGACGACACGACCATCAAGGCCCTGACTCTCTACGTCCACTCCCTCGGAGGCGGTCGGGCGGAATAAAGAATCGCCGGAAAGACGAGTGCCTCTCCATCTAACGATGCGGGACGGCAACCGTCGGGCGGCCCGCATCCCGGGGGAAGCGGGCCGTCCTCCCTGGCGCACTTCGTCGCAGAGGGCCGGCACAGGCGTGCCGGCCCCTTCGTCTTGACCGAAATCAAAGCGTCGCCCGGAGCGGCGGCCTATGAAGCCGCGACTTTGCGTGATGAGCATTTGCGACGGATTCCATGGCTGACTCTCCCCTTGCCGGACACCTGCCCTCCAAGACGGTCGATGAGGCCGACGAGCAGCCGCTCTATGTCTCGCGCAAGAAGATCTATCCGCAGGCCGTCAAGGGCCGGTTCCGCACCATCAAATGGGCGGTGCTCTTCGTTGCGCTCGGGATCTATTACTTCCTGCCCTTCGTCCGCTGGGATCGCGGCCCGCATGCGCCGAACCAAGCCATCCTGGTCGACCTGGCCAACAGCCGGTTCTATTTCTTCTTCATCGAGATCTGGCCGCAGGAAGTCTATTACATCACGGGCCTGCTGATCCTGGCCGCCCTGGTGCTCTTCCTGATGAATGCGGTCGCCGGCCGGATCTGGTGCGGCTATCTCTGCCCCCAGACGGTCTGGACCGACCTCTTCTACGCGGTCGAGCGGCTGATCGAGGGCGACCGCCGGGAGCGGACGAGGCGCACCAAGGAGAAAGCGACCCTCGAGATCTTCACACTGAAGCTCCTCAAGCACTCCATCTGGCTCCTCATCGCTTGGTGGACCGGAGGCGCCTGGGTTCTCTACTTCGCCGACGCCCCTACCCTCGTCGGACAATTGCTGACCTTCCAGGCGCCGCCGATCGCCTATATCTGGATCGGCATCCTCACCTTCACGACCTACACGCTCGCCGGCTTCATGCGGGAACAGGTCTGCACCTATATGTGCCCCTGGCCCCGGATCCAGGCCGCGCTCACGGACGAATACGCGCTCAACGTGACCTACCGCTACGACCGCGGCGAGCCGCGCGGCTCCATGAAGAAGAACGACGCCTTGAAGAAGCAGGGCGCTCCAGCGGGTGATTGCATCGATTGCAACCAGTGCGTCGCCGTATGCCCCACCGGCATCGACATCCGGGACGGGCTTCAGCTCGATTGCATCCAGTGCGGGCTGTGCATCGATGCCTGCAACACCGTGATGGCGAAGATCGGCCGTCCGGAGAACCTCATCGCCTACGACACCGAGATGAACGTCCAGGCCAGGATCGAGGGACGCCCGGAGGTCCGCCGCGTCGTCCGCCCTCGGACGCTCCTCTATGCCGGCCTCATCGCGCTGGTCGGCGCGATCATGGTCGCGGCACTTGCCACGCGCCACACGACGGATCTGAGCGTCATGCACGATCGGAACCCCGTCTTCGTGCGCCTGTCGGACGGTGCCATCCGCAACGGATTCACGATCCGGGTCTCGAACAAGAACCTGGAAGAGCGCCGCTATGCCCTGGGCGTGGACGGCCTGCAGGACGCCCGTCTCGACATCGTCGGCGGTCAGCTGGATCCGCAGGGTCGGCCGATGGTCGTCGTCGGGCCGGACCAGACCCTGGAGGCCCGCGTCCTCGTGACCGCCGGCGATGCGAAGCATCCTTCGTCCACGGCCCTTCGCTTCACCCTGACCGACATCGCGAGCGGCGAGACCGCCTACGCGAACGACCACTTCATGGCGCCCTGAGGAGCACCGTTCCCATGCCCACGCCCCTTGCCACCTCCCGCTCGCCCCGTCCGCTCACCGGGCGAATGGTGCTGTTTTACCTCCTTGCCTTCTTCTCGGTTGTCTTCGCCGTGAACATCGTCATGGCGCGCATCGCGGTGTCGAGCTTCAGCGGTGTCGAGACCGAGAGCGCCTACAAGGCCGGGCTGACTTTCAAGAACGACGTTGCGGCCGCTCACGCGCAGGATGCCCGCCATTGGGCCGTCGAGGCCACCTTGCAGCGGGGCGGCGCGGCAACGCGGATCGTGATCGGCGCCCGCGACGCCGAGAGCCGCGCGATTGCCGGGCTCGTTCCCGAAATTCGCCTCGCCCATCCGACAGATCGCCGCCGCGATGTTATGCTTGAGGCTGTCGAAGTAGCGCCGGGCCAATTCGAATGCGAGACGCCTCTGCACCAGGGGCAATGGGACCTTGTGATCAGCCTCAAGCGGGCCGAGGATACGGTCTTCCGGTCCAAGAGCCGCATCGCCCTCTGAAGGAATGGCCATGGCCGAGACCCTCGACCTTTCCGTCTATGTGAAGCGCCAGGATGACGGCACGGCCCATCTCGACCTCGCGGTCGAAGGGATCGACTGCGCCGCCTGCATCGGCGAGATCGAGGGTGGGCTTTCCGATCTGCCGGGGCTTCTCTCGGCACGCCTCAACTACACGACCCATCGGCTCGCCCTGCAATGGCGAGGCGATCTCAATCCCGCACAGGTGGTGGAAGAATTGCGCCGGCTCGGCTACCGGACCCACCCGTTCCGGGCTCGGGCTGTCGAGGAGGAGGAGGCGCGGCGCGCGCAATGGCTTCTCAAATGTCTCGCGGTCGCGGGCTTCGCGTCCATGAACATCATGCTGCTCGCGGTCTCCGTCTGGTCCGGCAACGTCACGGACATTTCGCCGGAAACGCGCGATTTCTTCCACTGGCTCGCGGCGCTCATCTCCCTGCCGGCCGTCGCCTATGCGGGGCAGCCCTTCTTCCGCAGCGCCATCGGCGCACTGAAGAAGGGACGCACCAACATGGACGTGCCGATTACCATCGGCATTATGCTGGCACTCGTCATGTCGGTGATCGAGACGATCAACCATGCGGAGAACACCTATTTCGACTCCGTGGTGATGCTCCTCTTCTTCCTCCTCTGCGGGCGCTATCTCGACCAGGCCATGCGCCGCAGGACGCGGGCGGTGGCCGGCAACCTCGCGTCCCTCAGGGCCGAGGTCGCCCATCGCCTCGACGGCGCGGGCGACGCAACCCTCGTGCCCGTGGCGGCACTCGCGCCGGGCGACCGGGTCCTCGTGCGTCCCGGTGAGCGCATCCCGGTCGACGGGATCGTTTTGTCCGGCACCTCCGAGGTTGATGAGAGCCTGGTGACGGGTGAAACCACCCTGCGCGCCCTTGACGACGGCGATGCAGTCTATGCCGGCAGCCTCAACCATGCGGGAGCGCTGACCCTGCGCGTCACGGCTGCCGGTCAGGGAACCCTGCTCGACGAGGTCGAGCGCCTGCTCGAGAACGCCTCGGCCGCGAAATCGCGCTACCGGCAGCTCGCGGACCGGGTTGCGCGGGCCTATGCGCCCGTGGTGCACGGCGCCGCCGCGCTCACGGCCACCGTCTGGATCGCTACCGGCGCCTCCGTGCACGATGCGGTCATTACGGCCGTCGCGGTGCTCATCATCACCTGCCCCTGTGCCCTCGCCCTCGCGATCCCGGTGGTGCAGGTGGTCGCGTCGGGCGCCCTGTTCAGATCGAATGTCCTGCTCAATTCCGGCGACGCCCTGGAGCGCCTCGCGGCCATCGACACGGTCGTCTTCGACAAGACCGGCACCCTGACCCTTCCGGAGATGCGGGTCGCCAATACGGGCGCGATCCGTCCGGAACTTCTGGAGACCGCAGCTCGCCTCGCCCTGTCGAGCCACCATCCCCTCGCGGGGGCGGCAGCGCGGGAGGCCAGAGATCCCCGCCCCTTCGAGGGCGCCGTCGAGGAGCCGGGCCGGGGCGTCCGGGCCGTCGTGAACGGAGCAGAGATCCGCCTCGGCAGCCCGACCTTCTGCGGCGCAGAGGATCTCGCAGCCGCCATGGCAGAGACAGACCCACAGGCCTCCCTGATCGCGTTTTCGCGCGGCCGGGAGCGCGCGGTGCTTCTCGTCCGCCAGGCCCTGCGGCCGGACGCGGCGCGCGTCGTCGGAGCCCTGCAGGCCCTCGGCCTCGACTGCCGCATCCTCTCGGGCGACCGGCCGGAAGCCGTCGCTCCCGTCGCGGAGGCGCTCGGCATCGAGACCTGGCACGGCGGCGCCAAGCCGGCAGACAAGATCACCGAACTGGAGCACCTGAAGGCGCAAGGCCGCCATATCCTCATGGTCGGGGACGGGCTCAACGATGCCCCTGCCCTGGCGGCCGCGCACATCTCGATCTCGCCGATCACGGCCGCGGACCTGACTCAGGCTCAGGCGGATGCGGTCTTCCTCGGCGACCGGCTGGCGCCGGTCCTGGACGCCGTGCGGATCTCGCGCCGGGCCCATGCCCTCATGCGCCAGAACCTCATGATTGCCCTCGTGTATAATCTGTTTGCGGTGCCGCTCGCATTCCTCGGCTACGTCACGCCCCTCGTGGCCGCCCTCGCCATGTCGGGCTCCTCCAGCCTCGTGACGCTGAATGCCCTCCGGGCCCGCGGCGGAGGCACTGCGCCGAAAACCGATCCGTCCCGCCAAGCGGCCCCGGCCGCCCCGGCCCTTCAGGGAGCCTGATCCTATGGGTGTTCTTCTCTTCCTCATCCCGACGGCCCTAGCGCTTGGCCTGTGCGGCCTCGGCGCCTTTCTGTGGTCGCTCCGGAACGGCCAGTACGATGACGTTCAGGGCGCGGCCCTGCGCGTCCTGAGCGACGACGATGTGAAACCATGACCTTGTCGGCCGGCCTCCCACGCGCGGGCCAGCTCGACTGCGCCTGCACCCTGGCATCCGGCGACGGCGAGGTCGACCGGCGCGGGACGGTGCTGCTCGCCGCAGCCTTCGCCCTCTCGGTCCTGTCGCAGGTCCTGATCCTCGGCATCCTGCCGCTGGCAGGCCTCTCCCTGGCGCCGAGCCGCGCCGGGGCGGCCCTGCCCTATGCGGCCTTCTATGCCGGGGCCGCAATCGCGGGACTGCCCGCCTCGCTCCTTCTCGATGCGATCGGGCGCCGGGCTGCCTTCTCGCTCGGAGCGAGCCTCGGCATCGCGGGCGGGCTGGTGCTCGTCTGGGCTCTGACCCAATGGCATTTCGGCGCCCTGATCCTCGGCGCGTTCTGGCTCGGGGTCGCGGGCGGTTTCAGCCTGTTCTACCGCCACGCGGCCGCCGGCCTCGGCGGCGGGAGCCCGCGGGCACTCCTTCTGGTTTTCGGAGCTGCGACCCTCGCGGGGTTCGCGGCTCCCGGCATCGCGGATTATGCCGAGGCGCTCGCCACCCCGCGCGTCTTCGTCGGCATGGGTGCCGCCGCAGCCCTGGCCCATGTGGGTTCTCTTACGGCGACCGCCGCCCTGCCATACCGGCCGCAGCATTCGATCCTCGCGGCCGAGGGCCCGAGAAAGCCCTGGCGGGAAATCCTCCTGCCGACATCGATTGGTGCTGCGGCCTGGTTCCTGATGACGGCCCTCATGGGCGCGACGCCCATCGCCATGGTGGGATGCGGATTGACCAGCGCCGTGTCGGGCGTCGTGGCCTGGCATGTGGTGGCTATGTATGCACCGTCCCTCGCGCTCGCCGGAATGCCGGCGGCAATCCGCCCCTCATGGATCGTCTGCGGAGGAGGCCTCGCGCTCACGGCCGGAGCGCTGGTCTTCGCGGTCTCGTCCAGCGCCGCCCAATTCTCGCTCTCGGCTGCCCTCGTGGGAATCGGCTGGTCGCTTGCGACCCTCGGCACGACCTTGTGGGTCCACCGGGACCGGGAACCCTCGCGCTGGGCGCTCGGCCTTCATGACGCATGCCTGCTGGCCGCAGCCCTGCTCGGCGCCCTCGCGACCGGCATCATAGCGTAAGGAACCTCAGGCCTCCTGCACGCCCGGCCGGCCGTCGAGGCATACGAAGGACGCGATGCGGGAGACCGGGGAGTTGCGCTCCTTGATGTCGGCCACGGCCTCGAAGTTCACTTCGCAGTGCGTCTCCGTCAGGGACACTGTCGCAAAGCCCCTCCTGTCGCCGCGCGCATAGCGGATATGCGGGTTCTTGGCCCGGACGGTTGCGATCCCCTTCGCGCTCGGCCCTTCGGAGGTGATCGAGGTGCCGCAGAATTCGGTGGCCAGCACCTCGGCCTTCTCGTCGTGGAAATCGCGCTTGAGATCCGCCGCGAAGAAGGCATGCACGTCGCCGCCGATCACCACGGGGTTGGGCGTACGGTGCGCCGCGATGCCGTCGAGGAGCCGCCGCCGGCCGGCCGCATAGCCGTCCCAGCCATCCATCCAGTAGCCGTGGCCATCGCCGGGATCGAGGTCGCGCTCCGCCATCAGGGTCTGCTGCGCCACGATGGTCCAGCGACCCTTTGCGTCGGCAAGCGCCTGGTCGAGCCACGCCTCCTGCACGGCGCCCAGCATGGTGCGGTCCTCCCGCAGGCGATCTGGACAGTCGACCCGCGGGGACGCGCTGCGCCCGGGCAGGCATGCATGGGGAGAGCGGTACTGACGGTCGTCGAGGAGGATCAGGTTCGCCATCTGGCCGAATTCGTAGAGGTCATAGATGACGGCCTCCGGCCCCCTCGGTCGCGCCTTGGGCGGCAGGGGCATGTGCTCGTAATAAGCCTGGTAGGCCGCTGCGCGGACTTTCAGGAACTGGTCCCGGTCGCCCATGGCCGAGGAGCGGTCATTCGCATAATCGTTGGCGACCTCATGGTCGTCCCAGATCGAAAGCCAGGGAAACGCCGCATGCGCGGCCTGGAGATCGGGATCGAGCTTGTAAAGCGCATAGCGTTCGCGGAACTCGGGTAAAGTGGTCGGAATGCCGCTCATGTGCTTGCGCACATGCTGTGATCCCCACGACGTTTCATAGATGTAGTCGCCGAGATGGACGACGAGGTCGAGATCCCGGCGCGCCATGTCCGCATAGGCAGCGTAGAAGCCCTGCTCATATTGCTGGCAGGACGCATAGGCGAAACGCAAACCGCCTGCAGCGCCGGGCGCTGCGGCGGTGCGCGTGCGGCCGACCGGGCTTACGGCCCGCCCGACGCGAAACCGATACCAGTACCAGCGCGCGGGCCGGAGTCCCGGGACCGTGACATGGACCGCATGCGCCGATGCGGGCTCGGCCATAACGCGGCCCTTGCGGACGATGCGGCGAAACCCCTCGTCTTCGGCCATCTGCCAGTCGACCGCGACCGGTGTCTCCGGCATTCCGCCGCCCTCAAGGGGCTTCGGCGCGAGACGTGTCCAGATGACGACACTGTCCGGACGCGGCGCGCCGGACGCCACTCCAAGCGTGAATGGATCGTCGGGCAGGCGCGGTGCAGCCTGGAGGATGCTGAACGGGCGCAGGGACAAGCTCCCGCCCAGGGATGCCAGGAGGAAGTGCCGCCTCGGCAGGGACAGATCGCGCATTCTCGGCTCGTGGATGGGAGCGGCCCGTAGGGGCGGCCGGTCGGACGAAGGTCCACAAGGCTAGTCCTCGTTCCGGGTAAAGCGCAATCCTGTCGGGGTGGGCCTCACCTTGCCGGCACGGCCGCTCCCCTCTCGCGACGGCTCTGCTGGAAGAGCAGGCGGGAGAACATTGCGGCCCGCGCCAAGCCCGCCAACGCGAGAAGCAGGGCGAGGGATGGCACTCTCTCGCCAAAGATCAGCAGCCCGGCCGTGCAGACCGCAAGAATCAGGAGCGAGGCCAGATGCCTACGGAAGGCCCGGACCTCCACCCCGTAGATCGCAACGAGCTCGATCAGCGGATTGGTCACCGCCAGGAAGGCGGAGCTCAGCGCAAACCACTGCACCAGACGGAACAGCTCGGGCCAGCGTGTATGCAGAAGAAGTGGCGAGAGGAAATGGGCCATCACGATGATGGCAAGGAACATGCCGCCGAGCATGAGCGCCAGTCGCAGAACCGGACGCAGCGCATAGCGCAGCGGCGTCTTGTCCTCGACGATGGCCCGCTGCAGGGTCGGCACCGCTACGAAGCCCACCAGGAAGCCCGGGATATCCAGCAGGCGAAGCGCCAGGATCATCTGCCCGCCCAGATGTGGCGGCAGGGTCAGGCCGGCCAACAGGGCGGGCGCAGAATCGAACGCGATGCTCAAGAAGGCGTTGGGCAGGCCCGCCAGAGGCATCTGCCGCCACTTCGCCGCATGATGGAGCAGAGCGCCGCGCGGCTGGGTCTCCCGTCGCCAATCCCGGTTACCCATGCGCAGAACGAAGGCCGCAACGAGATGCCCCACTGCATCGCCGAGGACCAGAGCCAGAACAGCATCCGCGCCGATCCAGTAGGACGCGAGCGTCACCAGGGGTTGGACGATGCTCTGGACGATGGCGCTGCGCGCCCGGACCCGGGGACGACCCGACCGGGTCAGGATAAGATTCTCGATCCGCAGCTTCACCCGCGCCAGGATTCCCAGGGGCAGCAGCGCCATGGCGGCGGCGGGCAGAGCGACGAGATCGTTCCATCCCATCAGGATCACGAGGGCACAGAGACTCGACACCGCCAGGAGGAACAGGGCGCAAATCCCCTGCGACAGCATGACAAGCGCACGGGCATCCCCCTCATGCCGGACCGCCAGGATCGCGGCCTCGTAGCGGCCACAGGCGGCAACGGACAGGAGGGACAGGATGCTCACATAGACCCCGAGGGCCGCATAGGGAGACGGACCGAGGATCGCGGCCGTGACCAGCAGCCCGACCGTCGAGATCGCACGCGCCGAGAGCGTCCCCAGGAGGAGAACGAGGCTGCCACGGGGCAGGTAACGGGACCCGACGGCAAGAAGCGCCGGGAGAAAAGGAATTCGTGCCAACATCACCGGGAATGCAGGGCCGGGATGGCCTGCCGTAAGGGAAGCACCTCTTATCGGACAGGTCCGGTCACCGGAAGAGGACCATGTGGCGCGGCATGGTCCCCGCTGGCGCATGGCTCAAAGGCCGGGCTGCGGCCTCAGCTTTCCGTCGCGAGCGACGGGGCGGCGCGGCGTCTCGCCCGCTCCGCCGCCTCTTCGGCGCATTTTTCCAGGTGGACCTGCCGGTTGATCACCTGGAGGTTGGGAGCGCCCCAGAAGGCAAGAAGCTCCGGCCAGGCTCTCGTCCTATGTTCGGACCAGACGGCAAAGAGCGGAACGCGATGATCCACTTCGGCGGTCCTGAGCAGGCGGCGGCCTGTCGCCGGGCATTTCCGCTTCTGGCGCAGCTTCAGCATGCGGAGATGGTCCGTCGGCGCCGTCCAGAGCCGCCAGGCGACCACACAGGCGGAATGCCAGGTCGCATTCCGGTTCGGCTTGCCGTCGTCCCAGGCATCCTGGTGCCAACCCAGCCGGTAGACCGGCTGGCCGCAGACGCAGCAATGGCCCGGCCCGCGCGAGGAAGCCGCCTCCCGATAGGGTGACGGCGGCATGCGGAAGGTTGCGGGCAGACCTGTGTCCTTGTCGCGCCCGAGGCGCCATTGCCACCCGGCAGGCTCCCCGCTTTTCGCCGCAAGGGCCCGCGCCAGCCTGTCGGCTAAGAGCGGGCGGTGACGCCAGTAGGATTCCATGGCCCGACGCTGGGTTGGCGGGATCAGCGGCTGCCGGAGAGCGTGCGCTAGGACGCAGGCCGGAAAGGACGGCGAAAGCCGGCTTTCCAGCCGGGCAAGCGCCTTCTGGTTCTTCTCGTCTCGCCAGCTGGACATATTGGAGCGGCCGCCCCTCCTGAATCGCCACCGGCTCTTTACCGGCAATCCGCCCCGAGGTGAACCGAGCAGGACTGCGCCTTTATGTTTCCAACTCGGCCGCCTCGATGAGGAGCTCGAAGGTGACAAGGACCGGGTTGTCGCCGTGAACGATCTCTCCGCTGGAAATCCCACCCTCGATGTCGACCACGTCCAAATGGAGGCGAGCTCTCGGCTGGCCGTCGACACTCTCCACGCGGCCATGCCGGATCAGGACCTCCGTCGCGTGGGATTCCACGCTCGACCCGTCGGCATAGCGCACTTCGTTGAGGCTGCCGATGCCATGGACATGGGCGGTCCGGATGCCGTGCTCCCGGCAGATCGCCTCGATGGCGAGGCTGATGTCGACATTGGGGCGGATCCTGGCCAGGAAGACGCGTGCCCCCACCTTGTCCTCCGCACCGTCAGTCCTGACCGGCTCGAACAGGGTAAAGTTGGTCTCGGCATCAGGCCGGGCCTCGAAGGTGGCAGTTCTCACGCCGATGCCCGATGCCTCCACCGGTTCCCCGATGAGAGTGTCCGGTGCGAGCAGATGGCCCATCCGGACGCCGTCTTGTGTGGTCCAGATTCCGTGGCAATGAAGGAAAGGCCTTCCGTCACGCCGGCCCACGATGGCCCCGGCCCGTTCGAACGACACCGGGCCTGCGGGCGCGAAGGTGTCGCTGTACCAGGCTGCATGACTGTCATCGGGCGATGCCGCCGGCATCACGTATTTGAACGGCTCGCACCGGCCGCCCCTGAAGGTCACGAAACCGCCTTCGCATCCGGCGGCTGCAAATCCCTTTGAAACAGCCTCGTCGACCGTGTGCCCCGGCTCCAGCCTGAAGCGCAGGCGAACGGGCGTGCTGGCCACGACCGTCGCGCGATTGCTCGCAATAGGGCCTGGGTGAAGGATCTGCCTCATCGTTGTGCTCTCTCATATCCGTTCGGCACAGATTATGGCCTCAGCGGAATTCCGACACCGCACAGCTCTGCCCGCCGTCCACGGGCAGGCAAACTCCGGTGATGAACCGGGCCTCGTCGGAAGCCAAAAAGACGGCCGCGTTCGCGACATCCCATGCCGTTCCCATCTTGCCCATCGGGACAGCGGCGTTGCGGGCCGCAACCATCTCGTCGACCGATGCATATTGCCCGGAGATCTGCCTGTAGATCAGCGGCGTGTCGATGAGGCCGGGCATGATGCAATTGGCCCTTATGCCGTCGCGGGCATATTGCATGGCGAGCGCCACGGTCGCCTGATTGACCGCCGCCTTGGTGGCGTAATAGGCAAAATAGGGATAGCCGGTCCATCGGATCGCCGCGAGCGACGAGATGTTGACGATGGCTCCCCTGCCCTGCCGGAGCATATGCGGAACCACCGCCTTGGCGGTCCGGTAGACGGGGCCGATATTCAGGTCGAGGGCCGCAGCGAACTGTTCCTCGCTCAGCTCAACCGGGCCGCCCATGTGAGTCACGCCCACGTTGTTGTGCAGGATGTCGATGGCGCCGAACGCATCGATCGTTTCGGCAACGGCCGTCTGGATCGATCCCGTATCGGTGACGTCGGCCGAGAGGGCCAGGGCGATACCGCTCTCCCGCGAGATGATATCCGCAGTTTCGTCCGCAGCTGCCTGCGCAAGATCGATGCAGGCCACCCTGGCGCCCTCGCGGGCATAGGCGACAGCAGCGGCCTTGCCGTTGCCCCAGCCCGGGCCAGACGAGCCTGCGCCGAACACGATGGCGGTTCTGCCCTTCAGACGTTCGCTCATGGTCCTCTCGATCCGTCGCGAAAATGGGATTGCCGCACGCTCATGCGGGCATCGCGGCAGCGACCCCGACATCGTCGAGAAGGCCCGCGATGGAAAAGCCTCCATCGACACAGATCGTCTGCCCTGTGATGTAGCTGGACTTGCGTGGATCGAGCAGGAACACGGCCGCTCCTGCGATCTCGTCCGGCGAACCGTAGCGCCGCTGCGGCACCGTCGTCATCCAGGCCGCCCGCACCTCCGGCGTGTGCATCTCCTGAACGAGCGGCGTCTCGATGGGACCTGGCGCGATGACGTTCACGCGGATGCCGATAGTAGCCAGCTCGACGGCCATCACCCTCGTCATGGTGATGACGCCCCCCTTGGAAGCTCCGTAGGCCACGCGCCCCCTGTTGCCTGCGATGCCCGAAACGGACGCGACGTTGACGATGGCGCCGCCGCCGCGCTCCCTCATGCGCTTCGCGACTTCCCGGGACACCACGAAGCTGCCGATCAGGTTGACCTCCAGCATCCTGCGGAAGAGCTCGACATCGGTGTCGAGCGCCGGCACGTCGCGCCCGATGCCGGCGGAATTGACAACGCCCGTCAGGGGACCGAACTCCGCCTCGCAAGCGGCGACGGCGCGGATAACCGCATCCTCGTCCGCAACATTCATGGGCTCATAGCGCACGCTGTCGCCGTTTGGCCCAAGGCTATCCTTGCACCGCTCGAGGCTCTCGGCGTTCAGATCCGCAACCACGACACGCCAGCCCTCTGCCAGGATGGCCTGAACGACCGCGAGGCCAATGCCCGAGGCTCCCCCGGTCACGAGCACTGTCTGCTGAGCCATAATCGTCTCCCCATGCGGTTGTAAGCCTTCCGTCACGGGCGCGTCGCCGCCAGGGTCAGGCCGGCACCCGGACCGGCCGGTCCAGTGGCAGGCAGCCCCGGGCTTCGAGTTCCGAACGGATCTGCTTCTTGGTGATCTTGCCGTAGGCGGACTTCGGAAGAGCGTCCCAGAAGAACACGCGCTTCGGAAGCTTGTAGCGGGCGACCTTGCCGTCCATCCAGGCGAGGAGCGCGCCCTCGTCGAGATCGGCCCCGGGCCGCAGGACGCAGACAGCTACGCCCACCTCGCCCCAGGTCCTGTCCGGCACTCCGACGATCGCCACCTCGGCGATGCCCGGATGGGTCAGGATCTTCTCCTCGATCTCACGCGGATAGACGTTGGAGCCGCCGGAAATGTACATGTCGGAGGCCCGGCCGGTGATGTAGAGATAACCGTCGCGGTCCATATGGCCGAGATCGCCTGTCCGGAACCACCCATCCCGAAAGGCTTTGGCGTTAGCCTCCGGGTTGTCGTAATAGCCCGCGAATACAGCCGGACCGCAGACGCAGATTTCCCCGGTCTCGCCCGCCGCAAGTTCGCGCCCCTGCTCGTCCTGGATCGACACCTGCATTCCGGTCCGCTCGTAGCCGCAGGTCCCTACCTTCACGTCGGGGCTATCCTCCGGGTCGTGGAGCGCCGGAGGCAGCACCGTGATGTTGCCCGTGACCTCGCCTAAGCCGAAATACTGGACCAGCACCTTGCCGAGCGTCCGCAGCGCGTGCTTCTGGTCCTCCCGGTACATGGGTGCGCCCGCATAGATCACGTATCGTAGGGACGTGTGATCGTGCGCGTCGACGGCAGGATGCTCGGTCAGCAGCTTGACGATGGTCGGGACCGTGAAGAGGTTCGTGATCCGCCAACGCTCGACGAGCCTCCAGGCCTCATCGACATCGAACTTGTCGCCAGGGAGCAGGACAGTCTTCACGGCTCGCGCCACCTGCGTGAGCTGATGAACGCCAGCGCCATGCGACAGCGGCGCCACGACGAGGGACGCATCCTCGTGCGTGGTGCCGGGCATCAAATCGCAGAGGTGGTTCGTCACCACGAAAGCCATCTGGCCGTGTGTGAGGACAGCGGCCTTGGGGCGCCCGGTCGTGCCGGAGGTGAAGAAGAACCAGCACGGATCGTCGTGCTCGACGGGCGCCATGTCGGCGCCTTCACCGAAATGCTGTTCTACGAGGGTGTCATAATCCTCGCCGAAATCGGAAGCCCCGATGGAGATTGCGAACCGGAGGTCCGGACAGGCTGCCCGTACCGCCGCGACATGCTCCGGAAATTCACGGTGGCAGATCATCGCGGAGGCGCCGCTCGACTGGCCGAGATACGCGACCTCGTCCGGCGTCTGACGGAAATTCGTCGGCACCCAGACGGCCCCGAGCCGGAAACAGGCGAACATCGACTCGAACATCTGGTTGCAGTTCTTGGACTGCACCAGGACGCGATCCCCTTTCCGGACCCCAAGCGCTGCCAGGGCCGCCGCCATGGCATTCACGCGTCGATCCAAGTCCGCCCAGGTCCAGGTCGCATCACCCCACACGAAGGCGACCTCGTCCGGATGGCGGCGCGCCGCCTGGCTGAGGAAATTGGCGAGGTTCATGACCCGCTTGGAGACGGGCACGAAGCCTTTCAGGGGCTCGGAAGGCCCTGTCATTTCAGGAAGCCGATCGAGATCCACGGCACTGCCGCAACGATAAAGGTGCCGATGAGGAGCGCGAAGAGATAGCCGAGGATCGGCCGCATGCCCTCCGCCGGTTCGACCCGCCCGATGGCGCAGGCGGCGTAGTATCCGACCCCGAAGGGCGGCGCGAAGAGGCCGATGCCCATGGCCAGGATGACCACCATCGCATAATGCACCTCGTGGATGCCGACGGCCCGCGCGATTGGGAAGAGAAGCGGCCCGAAGAGCACGATGGCCGGAATGCCTTCCAGCACGGACCCCAGGATGACGAACGCGATGATCGACACGATCATGAACGTCACGGCGCCGCCCGGCAGGCCGGTCATGGCGGCCGCCAGCGACCGCGAGAAGCCGGATTGCGTGAGGCCCCAGGCCATGCCGGTCGCGGTGCCGATGATAAGCAGGATCGCACCCGAGAGGCAGGCCGTGTCGACCAGCATCGGCTTCAACCGCCGCCAGTCGAACTGGCGGTAGATGACGAGCCCGATCACGATGGCGTAGACGATGCCGATGGTGGAGACCTCGGTGGCGGTCGCGACGCCTTCGACCACGGCAGCACGGATGACGAAGGGCAGCGCGATGGCCGGAACCGCCACGATGAAGGAGCGCCCGATCTCACCCCGGCTTGCCCGCTTCACATGGCTGAGATCCTCTTTCCGGTAGCGCCACCAGACCACGAAGCAGAGCGTGATGGCCAGGACGACAGCCGGCATGAGACCGCCCGTGAAGAGAGCCGCAATCGACACGCCCGTCACCGACCCGATGGTGATCAGGACGAGGCTCGGCGGTATGGTTTCGGTCTGCGCGCCCGTGGCCGAAAGAAGGGCCACGAGATCGCCGGGCTTGGCGCCCCGCGCCTTCATCTCGGGGAACAGGACGGGCGCGACGGCTGCCATGTCTGCCGCCTTGGCGCCCGAGATGCCGGACACCAGATACATCGCCCCGACCAGCACATAATGAAGGCCGCCGCGCACATGCCCGAGAAGGCTCGCCAGAAAGGCGACCATCGCGCGGGCCATGCCGGTCATCTCGATCAGGAGACCGAGGAAGACGAAGAGCGGCACGGCGAGCAGGATGAGATGGGACATGCCCTCATCCATGCGTCCGACCAGCACCATGAGGGGCGTATGGGTGGTCAGGATAAGGTAGCCGAAGATCGAAAGCCCGAACGCGAAGGCAATCGGAATGCCCGCAAGTACTGATGCGGCAACAACGCCGACGAAGAAAATGACGAGGTTGAGGTTTCCGAGCTGGCGGAACAGGGGCTCGGCGAGCCAGAAGGCACCGACGATCACCACGACCGCCACAACGGCCGACGCGAGGGTTCGGAGCGAGCCGACCCGCGCCAGGCGCAGCAGGGCGAACACCGCCATGAGGCCGACGCCGACCGGCAGGGCCGCGGCACGCCAGGCATTGGTGATCTCGAGGGCCGGCGTCGTGATGTAGGTCTCCTCCTGCGCGTATTCGAAGGCCGGCCAGGCGATGAGGAGCAGGAACGCCAGCGCAGCCGCAGTCGCGAACACGTCGAGGAACGCCCGGGCTTCTGGCGACGCCCGGGCGACGATGGCCGTCATGCGCATGTGCTCGTTGCGACGGAAGGCGACGACCGCGCCGAGCATGGCGAGCCAGAGGAACAGGATCGAGGCCAGCTCATCCGACCAGATCAGGGGCTGGTGGAGCACGAAACGCGCCACGACGCCCGCAAACAGGATCACGATTTCGACCGCGACGAGGATCGCGACCGGAATTTCCACGATGGCGCCAAGAACGGCATCGAGCGATGCCAGCCAGGAGCGCTCCGCAGGGAATCCGGAACGCTCCGCGATCAGGCTCGCCCCACCAGGGTGCGACTGAATGCGGGCCATGGGGATCAGACCAGCTTGCCGACGGACTTTTCCAGAATGGCCCAGGCCTCGTCGCCGTACTTGCCTTTCCATTCGGCATAGAAGCCGGCCTGCCGCAGCTTGTCCCGGAACGGCACGGGATCGGGCTGGTTGAACACCAGGCCTTTTCCGGCAAGCTCCTGTTGGAGATTGGCGTTGAGCTTGGCGACGTCCTCGCGCTCCTTGATTGCCGCCGCATTGATGTGCTTCGCCATGATGGTGCGCACGTCCTCAGGCAGGCGCTCCCAGGCGCGGCGGTTCGCCAGGAACCAGAATCCATCCCACATATGGTTGGTGAGGGAGCAGTATTTCTGAACCTCGTAGAGCTTCGCGGTCGAGACGATGGCCAGCGGGTTCTCCTGCCCTTCGACCACCTTGGTCTGAAGCGACGAGTAGACTTCGTTGAAGTTGATGGAGGCGGGCGCGGCGTCGAAGGCCTTGTACATGGAGGTCCAGAGCGGCGAGACCGGCACCCGGATCTTGAAGCCCTTCAGGTCGTCAGGGGTATTGATGGGCTTCGTCGACGAGGTGGTCTGCCGGAAACCGTTGTCCCAGATCTTGTCCATGGCTACGAGGTTGGCCTTCGCGATCTGGGCGCGCACATAGGCGCCGAGCTCCCCGTCCATGGCCTTCCAGACGGCATCATAGTTCGGGAACGCGAAGCCCACCCCGTTGATCGAGGCGGCCGGCACGAGGGTCGACAGGATCAGGCCCGACAGGGTGAAGAACTCGACGCCGCCCGAGCGCACCTGGCTCAGCGTATCTGTATCCGATCCGAGCTGGCTGTTGGGGAAGATCTGGAGGTCGACGCGGCCGTTGGTCTCGGCCTTGATCGCGGCCGCCATTTCGCGCGCCCTGGCGTTCATTGGGTGCGTCTCGGGCAGGTTGTTCGCGTATTTGTACGTGAACTCCGCCTGCTGGGCCCGCGCGATGAACGGGGCGCCGATGACGGCACCGGCGAAAGCGGTCGAGCCGACACTCAGCAGCCGGCGACGAGACAAAATCATGTAAGCCTCCTGGTCCGGTCCCGCAGGACCTTCGCGTTTCCTCGATCCAGGTCCATATGCCGGACCCTTGTTGTTTTACGAGCGCCTCTTTCCGGGCGCTTCTTTCAGGGCATTAGGAGGCACTCCGTCCCCGGTCGTTGTCAATTGAAAATGCTTCCCCTAGAGAAAGCTCTATTCGAAGGCCCGAGAAGGTCCATATGCTGGAACATCCGAAGACGATCTCGGCCAAGATTGCCGTCCAGGGAATCGACGAGGCGGCCGCCAGCGGTGCGCAGGCCATCGACCGCGCCGCGACGCTGCTGCTCCTCGTCGGGAGGGCGGGCTCCCCGGGTGCCCGGCTGTCCGAGATCGTCGAGCAGTGCAATCTGCCGAAGCCGACGGTCCGCCGCATGCTTCTCGCACTGGTGCGGGCCGGGCTTCTCGATCAGGACCTCGAGACCCGGCGCTATTATATCGGCCCTGAAATCTACGTTCTGGGCACCCTCGCGAGCGCCCGCTTCGGCATCCACTCGATCTCGCTTCGCTCGCTCGTGCGGCTGAGCCAGGAGACCGGCGATACGGCGTTCCTGTCGGTCCCGCGTGATGTCTATTCGATCTGTGTGCACCGGGAGGAAGGCCCCTACCCGATCCGAGTCCACGCCCTCCATGCGGGAGACCGCCACCCGCTCGGCATCGGGGCGGGCAGTCTGGCACTACTGGCCGCCCTGCCGGACGACGAGGTGGACGAGGTTCTTGCGGCGAATGCGGACGTGCTGGCCGACAAATACCCGCCCTTCTCGCCGCCTATGCTGCGGAAATTGGTCCGCGAGACGCGCCAGAGGGGCTACTCTCTCAATCCCGGCCTGCTCCTCGCGGATTCCTGGGCGATCGGCGTCGCGTTCCGCGGACCGAACAATCGTCCGGCCGGTGCGCTCTCCATCGCCGCCACGGAAAGCCGGCTCAGCGAGGAGCGGCAGCGTGAACTCGTGCCGCTCCTTCAGAAGGAAGCAGCCTGGATCGAAGCGCGCCTCCTCAATGCCGACGGTGCCGACAAGCCGCCTCGGAAGAAGACCGGGCGCGCCTATCCATAAGGAGCCCTGCAGCCTGGATACGCGTCAGAGCACCGAAATGGAGGAATTCAGGAGGTCGGTGACAAGCATGTGACCGGGCGCATGGGTGATGCAGAATTCCGGCCGGACATTTGCGATGACCGATTGCGGCGTGACCCCGCAGGCCCAGAAGACCGGGATCTCGCCCTCCCGGATCTCGACGGGATCGCCGTAATCCGGCTTGCCGATGTCGGCGATGCCGATCAGCGAAGGATCGCCCAGATGCACCGGCGCGCCGTGCACGGATGGAAAGCGGGACGTCACCTGCACGGCCCGGATTGCGTCCGCGGCCTTGAGCGGACGCATGGAGACCACGAGCGGTCCCGAGAACGGCCCAGTCGCCACGGTCGGCATGTTGGTCCGGTACATGGGCACATTGCAGCCCTGTTCGATATGGCGCACGGGCAGGCCATCGGCCAGCATGGCCTCCTCGAACGAGAACGAGCAGCCGATCAGGAACGAGACGAGCTTGTCGTTCCACAGATCGCGAATATCCGTGGGCTCGGCCACGAGTTCGCCGTGCCGCCACACCCTGTAGCGCGGTACATCCGTGCGGATGTCGATATCCCGGCCCAGTTCCGGCAGGAACGGATCGCCCGTTTCGGACACCGCCAGAAGCGGGCATGGCTTGGGGTTGCGCTGGCAGAAGCGGAGGAAGTCGTGCGCCAGATCCTCCGGAAGGATGGCGAGGTTCGCCTGCACATGGCCGGGGGCGAGATTCGCCGTCGGGCCCGTCAGAATGCCCGCACGGGCATCGAGCCGCGCCCGATAGGCGGCGTCGTTATGGGTCACTGAAGGCATCGTCGCGTCCTTTTTGTCGTTCTGTCGCGATCCCGGCCAATGGGCGAAGGTTACTTTTGCGAGCGTTGGCGCAGCGCCTCCACGGCCATGCCGATGGCGAGAATCCGGCGGTCGGCACCGGCTGCGCCCGCAATCATGAGGCCCACAGGAGCGTTGCCCGGCGCATGGCACGGGACCGACAGGGCACATCCGTTCAGGAAGTTGATGAGAGTCGGGTTGCGCAGGATGAGGCCGTTGGTGGCGAAATAAGCCTCGTCGCTTGCCAGGAGATCGGCAATCGCGGGTGCGACCACCGGAACGGTCGGGAGGAGCAGCGCGTCATAACCGGCGATCCGCGCCTCCACGGCCGCGATCCAGGCCTTGCGCGCAGCGAGGAGGTCGATGTAGTCGGCGGCCGACATTTCCTGGCCACGCAGGATGCGCGGCATGACCCGCGGATCGTAGCGGTTCCCCGCGCGCCCGATCAGGTCCCGGTGCCATGCCATGGCCTCCGAGGCCGTAAACCCGCCCTTGGCGTTGATGGCCGCAAGCGAGGCGAATTCCGGAATCGCGATCTCCTCCACGTGCGCACCCGCGGCCGAGAGGCTCGCGAGCGCGGCTTGGAAGGCCTTCGCGACATCCGGATCCATCCCCTCGAGCACGAGAGTGGTCGGGACGGCGAACCGCAAGCCGCGGATGTCGGCAGGCTGCGGAAGCGGCTCCTCGTCAGCGGCCATGATCGCATCGAGGATTGCGCAACACTCCACCGAGTGAGCGATGGGGCCGATGGAATCGAGACTGGTCGAGAGTGGCAGCACGCCCGTCAGGGGGATGCGCGCAGCCGTCGGCTTGAACCCAACCAGTCCGCAGAGCGCCGCCGGAATGCGGACCGAGCCGCCGGTATCAGAGCCGATGCCCGCGACCGCCATACCGTCCGAGACTGAAACCGCCGCGCCCGAGGACGAGCCGCCGGGAATCCGGCCCGTCGCCCGATCCCAGGGATTGCGCGGCACGTCGTAATGCGGGTTGAGGCCCAGGCCCGAATAGGCGAACTCGGTCATGTTGGTGCGGCCGACGATGATGGCCCCGGCGGCGCGCAGGCGCTTGACCACCGTGGCGTCTTCCGTGGCGGCGGGCTCGCCGTCCCGGGCCACGGACCCGGCCATGGTGACCTCGCCGGCAACGTCGAACAGGTCCTTGATCGAAATCGGCAGGCCGTCGATGGGCGTGCGGACCAGCCCTGCCTTGCGGAGGATGTCGGACGCCTGAGCGGACGCACGGGCCGTCTCGGGGTAAAGCCGGGTGAAGACACGGCCCCCTCCCCCGCAGGATCGGACGCGCGGGCAAGCGCCTCCTCGGTCAGAGCCACGGCCGTGGTGTGGCCTTCAGCGAGGGCCGCTTGCTGTTCTTTCACTGTCGAAACCATGTCTTCTCAACCGTCGTAAGGAGGCCGCAGGGGACGAGGCTCAGGAAATCTCCGGCAGAACCTCGATGGTATAGTCGTGGCTCAATGTGCGCCCGTGGCGCGGATCAAACAACTCCATGCTGAAGGATGGCGCTGGCCGGATGCCGCCTTTGGCGCCGACCGTACCACAGATCATCCCGATGCCTTCGGGAAGCATCGCGGCTCCGCCCGTGAATCCGGCGATCAGGTCGAGCGGGGGACGGAGCGAGGCCAGGGTGCCTTCCTGATAGAGCACCCGCTCCCCGCCCTCCTGGATGAAGGAGCGGATCACCAGTTCGTCCCAGTGATCGGCGACATCCGCGTAGCGCCATGCGCCTTTGGCAACGGGCTTGGCGCAGATCTGCTTCGAGAGAGCAACGCTGTGCGTCTCAAGCTTCCGGTCGGTGTGGTCGGACGCCAGGCTGACATAGAGTTCGCCGCCGACCTGGAAGACGAACGTCTCCACCTCGCCCGAGGACTGATCGCCCACCACCTGGATGTGCGAGGCCTGGGTCAGCTGGTTCTCGGCGACACGGTAATACAGCGGAACGGAACTCGGACGCGGTACGCCGATGGCGAAGAGCTCCTCGATGTGGTGCTCAATGGCATGCCGGTCGCGCCCCGCCCAGCCCGCCACAATGAGGGACGAGATCTCGACCTCGAGGGGACTGTTCAAGCCTTCTGCATGGAAAGAGAGTTTCATTATCGTCCTGACGATGTTGATACGAGAGTTTGAGGCCTGGGCCTATCCAAAGATGCTGGGAAGCCAGAGCGCGAGGCCGGGGAAGAAGGCCAGAAGCGCCAGCAGCAGGAACATGGCGAGCACGAACGGCAGCGCGCCCGTGATGACGGCCCCCATGGACCCGCTCTTGCGCAGGCTCTGAACCACGAAGAGGTTGAGCCCGACCGGCGGCGTGATCAGCGCAGCCTCCACCAGAATGATGATGATGATGCCGAGCCAGATCGGGTCGTAGCCGAGAGCCATCATGATGGGCGCGACGATCGGGATGGTCGTGATCATCATGGAGAGGGTCTCCATGAAGCAGCCCAGCACGAGATAGAACAGGATGACGATCAACAGCATCCAGCCCGGCGAGAGCCCGAGCCCCGTGATGGAGCCCGTGATGGCATCCGTCAGCCCGGTGGCCGACATGATGAAGTTCAGGAAGGCCGCGCCAATCACGATCAGCATGATCATGGCCGTGGCCTGCATGGTGCCTTCGATACAGGTGCGCAGCATCGTCCAGGTCAGGCGGCGGAACCACGCCGCAAGGATCAGGGCGCCCAGCACGCCGAGGGCAGCGGCCTCCGTCGGCGTCGCAAGACCCGCATAGATCGACCCGACGACCAGAAAGAAGATCCCGAGCGGCGGCGCAAGGTGGACAAGGCTCCGGAAGCGCTCGCCCCAGCTCGCGCGGATCTTGTGCCCGCTCCAGGACGGCTTTGCGATGCAGGCGGCGATGATCACGAGCATGAACAGGGCGGCCAGCAGGAAGCCCGGAATGATGCCCGCGAGATAGAGCTTGGGAACCGAGGAATTGGTCAGGACGCCATAGATCACAAGGTTGATCGAAGGCGGGATGAGGATGCCGAGGGTTCCGCCCGCCGCGAGACTACCGAGGAAGAGCGGCTCGTTGTACCCGTAGCGTTTGATCTGCGGGATTGCGACCGTGCCGACCGTAGCGGCGGTTGCGACGCTCGAGCCGGACGTGGCCGCGAACAACGTCGAGGCTCCGATATTGGCATGCATGAGGCCGCCCGGCAGCCAGGAGAGCCACAGGCTCATGGCGCTGTACATGCGTTCCGCGAACCCAGCACGCAGGAGAATCTCGCCCAGCAGGATGAAGAGCGGGATCGCGACCATGAGGAATTCGTTGTTCGTGCTCCAGGCCAGCTCACCGATGGCGCGCGTCAGCGGCAGCATCGAATAGAGAGGGTCCAGGAGCAGCCCGAGGACGCCAAGGGCGGCCCCGACCGGAATGCTCAGCCCGATGAGGACGAGGAGAAGGATCAGTGCGGTCGTGATCATGCGGCGTCTCCCCGGATAATGCGCTCTCCGGCGGCAGCCTCTTCCTCGGCTTCTTCCTGGGTCGAGCGGACGCCGGCGATGGCCTTGACCTCATCGAACCGGCCCGTGATCAGGGCCACTGAGGCCCTCAGCAACATCAGGGCCAGGACAAGGCACATCCAGACGAGGCCGATGAACCAGAGCCCTTGCGGGATGACGAGCGGTGTCGCCAGCGGCGTGTTGGCGGCGGAGTTCTGCACCCAGGATGTCGCAACGACCTCGTAGGCATAGCGGGTCAGCATCGCCATGAATGCGCCGAGCGCCACGATGGAGAGCCAGTCCAGCACGGCCGAAATCCGCACCGGCAGATATTGGTAGAGCACGTCGACACGCACATTGGCGCGCTGCAGGGTCGCAAAGGCGAGCGCCCAGGAGGTGCTGATCGCGAAGGCATAGCTCGACAGCTCGTCCGCGCCGCCGGTGCTGAAGCCGAAGAACTTCCGGACGATCACATCGAAGGAAATCAGCAGCACGCTGCCGATCGTCAACGCTCCGCCGAACCATACGGCCCAGCGGGACATGGTTTCCGCAACGCGGGACGGGCCGTCAAGAAAGAATGGATGGACCTCTGGTCTCATGAGAGCACCTTTTTTCCGACCCTTCATGCGCCGCGGCGGGCTGAAATGGGTGATTGGATGCGCCGGAGCCATAAGAGCTCCGGCGCGATCGATACGGATTACTTGGAGGCCGTGACGCCGAGCGTCTTGCCGATGGTCTCGTTGAAGCTCTTCACGCAATCGGCAGAGCAACGCGCGGCCCACTTAGGCAGGATCGATTCCTGGAGAGCCTTCTTGAGAAGCGCGCGGTCGGCATCGGACGGCTGAACCAGCTTCATCTTGCCCTTGACGGGCAACGTGCAGGCATCGGCGCCGGTGTTGCAGTCATAACCCTGCTGCGTCTGCTCTGCGGCCGCTTTCCAGATATCGTCCATCAGGGTCTTGATGTTGGTCTGGAGGAAGGTCTGCACCTTCGGATCGAGCTTGTCCCAGGCCTTCTGGTTGACGGCATGGATCTGCTGGTTCCAGTTGATCGGGAGCGCGAAGAGGTGCGTCGAAACCTCATACCACTTGGCCGAATAGCCCGAGAGAGAGCCGGTGATTGCGCAATCCACCACCTTGTTCTGCAGAGCGGGCACAACCTCGCCGAAGGCCATCGTCACGCTCGAACCACCGAATGCTTCCACGAACTCAGCCTGCGTACGGCTGCTGGTGCGAACCTTCTTGCCCTTGAGATCCGCGAGGCTGTTGACCTCGGCGTTGCAGAACAGGACCTGCGCCGGATAGGTCGAGATCCCCAAGAGCTTCACGTTGGAGCCCTCGCCGTAGAGCTTGGCGTAAACCGGCTCGAACGCGTCTGTGACAGCGCGCGCGGTCTTCACGTCGGGAGCAAGACCCGCAAGATCGATAGCCTCGTTGATCGGGTTGTCGCTAGCGAAATAGGAGAGCGTCGCGGTGCCGAACTCGATGACGCCCTGGGACATGAGACGCAGGATCTCAGGTCCCTTAAGGCCCATCTCGTTGAAGCCCTTGATCTCCGCCGTAACCTGGCCCTTGGAAAGTTCTGGAATCGTCTTGGTCCAGAAGGGCTTCTCGAAATCGTTGTAGGCCGTGAGGTTGCTGAGGCCCCCGATGATCTTGAGATGGGTCTTGGGCAGGTCCTGCGCGAGCGCGGCACCGGACGTCACGAGCAGCGCTGCGGCGGCATAAAGAATTCTTTTCATGGGGTACCATCCTCTGGTTGGTTTTTGATGCGAACCGGCACGTTGTTTCAGAAAAGAGAGGCCACTCCCAGCTCTTTGCAACAATGCATCAATTCGAAGACGAACACTCGGCGGATGACGACAAGATCGTCTTTTGCCTTGTCGATCCTGCCGAAATTCCATCTCTCCGAATGTCATTCTCCGGTCATTGCATTCCAGTATCGTTTTTATTGTCCAGTCGAATGTTTGAATAAGGGATATAAATTTTATTTAGATGTCGACCCGTTCCGGTTCTCGGCCCGGGCCGCAACCTCTTGCGCAAGCGTGGCAATAAGGCGCGGCGCGTGACTGTCCGGTCCGTCAATCCAGGTTGCCGTGAAGCTCAGATCCGGCAGGGGATCACCCTTCACCTCAAGAAGCTGGAGTTCACCTGAGGCCAGTTCCTTGTCCAGAAACACGGGCGCGATCACGGCCGTGCCGATTCCGTCCAGCGCCATGCGCACCGCCATGGAAAGGGAGGCGCTTCCGTACATGCGCGGCGTCTTTACGCCTGCGCGAAGAAGCATCTCCCGCACCACGCGGTAAGGGCTGCTGTTGGACGGATAGGTGATGATCGGCCGGCTTGCGACCTGGTCGAGCGTAAGCGGTCCACTCCCGAGATTGAGTGCAGGACTGGCGACCCAGGCGAGCGGATAGGTGCAGAGCGGCAGGTTCTCGACACGCTCCTGAAGCACGGGCCCCATCAGGAAGGCGAGGTCGATCTGGCGCGATATCAGATGGGAGCGGAGCACATGCGTGCTGTCGACCTCGATCTCCAGCACCAGAGCCGGATAGGCACTGTGAACCTCCTCGATGAGCGCGGACAGCCAAGTTTGCACGATAGTCTCCGCCACGCCGATCCGGACCATGCCGCTCATGACATTCTGATCCTGGGCTGCGCGGAGCATATCGCGCCGGACCTGCATCATCCGCTCGGCATGGGACAGGATTTCCCGCCCCTTCGCGGTCAGGGTCACGCCGCGCGCGTCCCGCTCGAACAGGCGCACGCCCAAAGCGGCTTCCAGGGAGGCGATCCTTTGCGACACGGCCGGCTGGGTCGTCCCGAGTTTCTCGGAGGCCGCCCTCAGGCTGCCGAGCGCGGCGGCCCAGAAGAACGTTTCAATGTTTCTCAGATCGATCATGACCTGCTCGTCCGAATAACGGGCTCCGCGCCGGAAATCGGATGCGGATCGACAGTGACAAGGATTATGAACGAAGCGTCCGGCCTCGGGCCAGCGCTAAGAGGCGCCTTGGACGGGCGATCAAGCCCCAGCCCGCGAAATCGACCGCCAACGCCTCGCTGCGATGAGCGACGCATTCCAGCCGACGCTCGTCGCCAAAGCCAGCAGAAGTGACAGCCACGTCCCCAGCGGGACGGAACAGAGATGGAGAAGGCTTAGCGCGAGGACGAAGCCCACCATGCCCGGAACCCCGTTCGCGATCACGGAGGCAGCGGCCACGCCGCCGATCCGAGGCTGCAGGATCAGGGACAGGCTGATCAGAACGACAGGGGCGAGCGCCGCCACGGCAGCGATGGACGGCCCCAGCGCTCGCCCGGCCAAGACCGTGACGCCGACCACGGTCATGACCAGCGCGGCTCGGAAAGGGACATCCCATGCCCGTTTCTTTGGAGACGCTGGCATAGCCGACGAGGCAAACCTGCGCGCGAGCGGCAGAGCCCCGGCATAGACCGCTGCGTTCAGGAGGAGCGCGCCGCCAAAGGTCCATTGAGCCTGAAGAATGAGCCAGATGGCGATCGCCCACATCGCAAAGGCGGCGCCGAGGCTCGCCGGCAGGCCACGCCGCTGGGCAACCGCCGCATAGACGACCATGAAGAGAACCGTTGCGGCCGAGACCGCAAGCCCGGTCAAGGCGCTGGCCGCGATGAAATCCGGTCCGTGATCCAGCGCCAGGAACGCATAGGCCGGCCCGGCCGAGATCGGCAGCGTCGCAATCATCGCTCCCATGAAGGGACCGCTTCGCTCGACGATGAAAGAGGCTCCGACCACGATGGCGGCGCTCGTCAGCATCTTGATTGCCAGCGGCAACCAGAAAGACATGTCCAAGATTTTCCGACCTTCAGATGGCAGGCTGTCGATAGATTACCCCGGCGGGCATCCAGAGATGGCACCGGAATGAGGAACAGGGGCGACTTAGCCCGGGCCTGTGGCAAAGCATAGTTCCAAATGGCCCGCGGCCGCACAACTGCGCCCACGTCAAACCAGGGCCGCACGGTTGGCCATGGCCCCGTCCAATGCTCGGGATCCGTCATCTCTGCTCTGGACAAGAACTATATTCCTGTGAGGATAATCCCTGTGCGGCTCTACGGAGCCAGGTGTTACGTCGCCAGAACAGAAAGAGGACGTCTTGACAGAGGTAACGGAGGGCGCCGGCCTGTTCATCGACCGTCTTGACGCGATCGGCATCGCGCTGGAATCCGGCTTCAAGAGAAGACTTGCGCAAATCGGCGATGTCGGCCGTGACTGGAGTGCATTCGTCGATAGCCTTGCGACCAATCACGCTCCCGGCACTTTCGCCGCAATCGTCATCGGGACTGTTCTGGCTTCGGCCCTCGCCTTTCACGGGGTTAGGTACCTGCTCGGCCGTTCGACATCGAAAGCCCTTCCTTCAGTACGGCCATTGCGAGAAATAGCCAGCGCATTCCTGGCTGCGCTGATCATCGTCATCCTCCTCAGATTCAGTCTCGTGGACGAGATTGAGCGCCATGTGGCAAGGGTATGGGGCATTGCGGCCATTCTCGGCCTACTCTTCGGCCGCCTTGTCACGGGCCTGTTGCACAGCAACGCAGGCCAGGATTTGCCGGGGCCTCGCCTTGCCTCATTCGCCCGAATTCTGGCGGCCGGCTCCGCATGGGGATTCCTCGGCCTGGCGGCCCTTGCCACACTGAAGGCCTGGAATGCAGGGCCTGCCCTCCGCGACATGACGGGGCTGTTCATCGTCAGCCTCCCGACCACGGTTCTGCTCGTCTATGCCTATTGGCATCATCGCAAGGCCATCGCTATGGCGGTTGCCGGGTCGGAACCCCGCTCCACCTGGCGTGCGCATTTCGCATCCGCCTGGCCGACCCTGGCCATCCTGGCGCTCGTCGGCACCTTCCTGGCGCTCCAGATCGGCGTGACCGTTGAGAGACCCCTCCCCGGACTGGCGATGCTCGGCACGCTCCTCCTGGTTCTCGTTGCTCCCCACGTCGACAGTGCAATCGGCGCTTGGGTGGAACGCAAGGCCGACGACCCATCCACTTCCCTCCTGGCCGCCACATTCCGGCGGATGGCGCGCTTTGCCTTTGCGGTCCTTGTCATCGGCCTGCTGGCGTATCTATGGGCCCTGCCGGCCCTGACGGCGATCGGCTTCAACGTTACGCTCATCAGCACGCGCGCCGTCGAAATGATCCTCGTGGCGCTTGTCGGCGCGCTGCTCTGGAACGTGACCGCCGCAAGCATCGAACGCGTCCGGGCCAAGGAGCATCGGGAACCGGATGCCGAAACCGAAGGGAACACGCATGCCCCCCGCACCCGCCTGGAGACCCTGCTGCCGCTTCTTCAAGGAACGGCAAAGGCAAGCATCTTCGTCCTGTCGGTTCTGACGATCCTCGTCATCCTCGACGTGAATGTCTGGCCGCTGATCACCGGCCTGAGCGTCTTCGGGCTGGCCATCGGCTTCGGCTCGCAGACGCTCGTAAAAGACATCGTGTCGGGACTGTTCTTCCTGCTCGACGATGCTTTCCGCCTCGGCGAATACATCGAAACGTCCGGTGCCAAGGGCATGGTGGAGCGGATCTCGGTTCGCTCGGTGAGCCTGCGCCATCCGCGGGGCGCCATCGCGACCATCCCTTACGGACAAATCGGCAAGATTCAGAACTATTCCCGTGACTGGGTGATCGAGAAGCTGGTGTTCCGGGTCGCGTTCGACACGGATGTCGACAAGGTGCGCAAGCTCTTCAAACAGATCGGACAGGAGATTGCGGACGACCCGGATCTGAGCGGGGACCTGCTCGAGACGTTCAAGAGCCAGGGCATTGCCTCGGTCGAGGATGGCACGCTGCTGGTGCGCGGCAAATTCAAGGCGCGAGCAGGCAAGCAATTCGCCATCCGCAAGGCGGTCTATTTGGCTATTCAGCGCACGTTCCGGGAAAACGGAATCGTTGCCGTCCCCAAGCCGATTACGTTCGCCGCAGCCGCAGATCGCCTTTCCGGAATTCGCTGAGATTCAGCGACGGGGCCGGAAGTTATGGGCCTGGCTTGTGAAGAGAAGCCGGGAGTGCCCGCTCGCCAAAATCGATGCATGAGCGGCGCAGGATTTGTCCTGTTCCGTCCACGATAAGGCGCAGTCGCCTGCTTCCGTGGAAGAAGGTCAGCCGATGACGCCCTTCGTCTTCTCCGGTACCTCGCTCATACCGACTCGTGATCTCCCCTCTGCGAAGAAGGTCGATTACGGACGACGGCTCAAGATCGAACTGCTCGGCGAGCAGGGACGCATCGACTTGGACACTGCCGTTCAGGACTTTGACGCTTGCCATGAGAAGACATCCTTTCCAGGCTGAGCGGCGAAACGAAAGCCAAACGCCTCGACATCAGGAGACCGCCTCCAGACGGATGAAATCGGGATCATCCGCATGCTCGATCAGCATTCGGCGAACCCGCTCCTGCCACAGAAGGCCAAATTCCCTGGCCTCGTCGCGCGATGCATCGCCGGAAAGAACGCGCTGGAGCGACACCCGGGATTCCGGAACGGGCGGCACTGCGCCTCCATTCATCCTCGCGACAACGCGGACACCCGTGTCACGGCGACGAAACGAAACCTCGCCATCGAAGTCCATGCCATAGCGGAGACGGTCGCGCCGCTCGAATTGTCCGGCGATCCCTTTGAAACCACCCTCGCCGGCCGCCCCAGTCAGCAGGGCAGCCACGGAAGCGACCACGCCCGCAACCCCTTCGGACGCGTCCTGTCGGAGCTCAACGTCGATCTCGCCCCGCACCGGGACCTCACTGCCATAGAGGTGCTCAAGGGCCTTCACGGTCATGAGAAATGCACCCGCCACGGTCGGGCAGGAATGTCCGGCGAGCTTGACGGCATCGGAGTAGGAATACGTGATGAGCCCATCCTCGACAGCGCCCAGGAACGCCGCGAGAGGATCGTAAACGGTGAGGCTGGGTGCCCTGTCGAAGAAGTCCGGAAATTTCATTGGTGCCATCACCTTTCGCTTGGAGTAGCGCTTGAATTGCCAGGAGCGGCTTTGGCAATTTGCATTTTAATCTTCGTCCGATCTCGTCGGCCGGTCATTGCGCTGGCTCAATGTCGTTGCGATGACCTGATGCAATTATGGTGTGCTTCACAGCCGGCTTTGCCGGACGGCTCGAAATGGGGCAGGATTACAGCCTCGCAAGTCCTGAACCGGCATCGCCACAGGAGGATACGGTGTTTCAGAACATCCACAGCATTCTGATCGGCCTGACGGAGGAAGGGGATAACGAAGAATCCGTCTCGGCACTGGCCTATGGCCTCTCGCTGGCCAGGGAGACCGGAGCTCATGTGACCGTTCAGGCCGCCTCGCTGAAACTCGTGCTCACGCATGCTTTCGTCAGCAGCGTGGCGAAGGGCCTGGTCGCCGCCGAGAATCGCCGGCTCGATGCCTTGGCGAACGCCGTCGTCGATACGGCCCGGCAATCTGCGGCAGCCTCCGGACTTGCCTGTACGACTCAGGCACCGCAACTCGCCTATGCGGATCTCATCAGGAGCTTCACGACCCTGGCGCGAAGCCATGACCTGACGGTGCTGGACGCCGAACCGGTTGCGCTGGCCATCGACCGCGGTCTCATCGAGGCGGTGCTTATCGACAGCGGCCGTCCGCTCATCGTTGTCCCTCCCGGCCGGGAGACCTTTGCGGCCCGCCGGATCGTGGTGGCATGGGACGGCAGTGCCAAGGCCGCACGCGCCCTGAACGACGCCCTTCCCTTCCTGCGGGAATGCGAACAGGTCGATCTGGTCAGTATCACGGGCGAGAAGGATCTAACGCACATGGCGTCGGGTGCCGAAATAGCCCCGCATCTTTCGCGCCACGGCGTCCGAGTGAGCGTGTTGAACCTACCGGCGATCAACGGCGATGTAGCCGAGACATTACGCAACCATGCGACTCTGACCCATGCGGACATGATTGTGATGGGCGCCTATGTCCATTCGCGCCTGCGCCAGATGGTGCTCGGTGGCACGACGCAGTCATTGCTCAAAAGCTGTCCGGTTCCGCTGTTTCTCTCTTACTGATCGAGGGGCGCCCTCATGCGCCCCGCTCGATCCGCAGGGGCAGCGACGCGAAGCCGCTGGCCGGATAAGCGGCACGGACAGGCCGGTTCTCCGGCACCAACGCTATCCGATCGGTACGTGCCAGCAGTTCCTCCATCACAACGCGGAGCTCAAGCCTGGCCAAGGCCGCCCCTGGGCAAACATGGATTCCAGCGCCGTAGAGCAGATTTTGCGACGGATCGCGGTCGAGCCGGAACTCGTCCGGGTTTCCGAAAACAGCCTCGTCACGATTGGCAGAGGCCCAGATCAAGCTGATGCGCGCTCCTGCCTCAAGCCGGCGGCCACCGATCTCTACCGCACGGGTCGTGATCCGACGATTGGTGATCAGCGGCCCATGCATGCGCAGGACCTCGTCTATCGCAGGCAGCAGAAGCGAGGAATCCGCGCGCAGGCGCTGCTGCAGGTCCGGGCAGACAGCCAGTTGATGCGCCACAATCCCGACACTGGCCGCGATAGTGCCGAGTTCACCCACGGTCCAGTTACGCACGATGCTGACGATCTCCTCATCTGTCAGCGCTCTGCCGTCAATTCGCTCCCTGAGCAGGCGAGACATCACATCATCCGGCGCGCACTCACCGGCGCTGCGGCGCAGGTCGAGCAGAGTTCTGACGTAGCCGTCGAACTCCCGGGCTACGGCCGCCGTGGCGGACCGGTCGCCAGCCAGGGTGGCGTCATGGTTCCGCCGCGTCCACTGCCGCAAAGGCTCATGCAAGGTATCCGGCCAGCCCATAAAGGCACACTGGATCCGCAGCGCAAAATCCCGCGCCAGCCCGTCCATTATTTCGACCTCGCCGTCATTCGGCAGTCTGGCGATCAGGTCCAGGGCGATGTCCCGGCAGATCGGTTCGAAGGCCTGCACTCGCTCCGGCGCGAAATATGGATCGATGAGAGCCCGGTAGGCGGTGTGCCGGGGTGGATCCATTCCATTGGGTACGGAGGGATGCTGTGAGACGATGCTGCTGAAAGTGCCATGGTCTTCCAGCACCTGCATGACGTCGGCGTGCCTGAAGACGGACCAATGGAGATAGTCGCTATGCGCCACGGGGCAACGGCGCCGCATATCGTCATAGGCTGCGATCTGATCATCGAGCACGGTCGAGGACCGCGGATCCCAATCGGGCTGTGAGGACTTGCTCAAAGTAATGGTCCGGTGAGAAAGGTGAGCTTGGCGCCCTTTCTTGCACCCCCGATGACACGCAGCTTTGCGGCAAAGCAAATAAAAGAGAGATCGGAAGCCGCGCAGACGCCCCCTAACCGTCGCGTTTGGTTTCGCTCGGCCTTGGGCGTGTAGACACGTAGAGCGCCACTCCGGCCATCGGGAAGGCCGCGATCAGACGCACGAGCCCGCCATCCGTGGTCCAAACAATCACCGCGTAGGAGAGGCCAATCGAACCAACGGCCGCGACCTTTGCTGAAAGCGGAATGGCTCCCTCGTCGCGCCAGTTTGATAGCAGCGCTCCGAATTTGGGATGATCATAAAGCCATTCCACTCGTTCCGGGGCGGATCGGGCAAAGCACCAGAGGGCGAGCAGCAAAAACGGCGTCGTGGGCAGGAGCGGGAGCATCAGGCCAAGCAGCGCGAGGGCGATGCATCCATATCCGAAACAGGAGTAAAGCCTGCGCATGAAAGTTCAGGAGCGGAAAGGTCGAGGGAGCGTGCAACTCCTCTTCGCCTTTAAGGCGACATTCCTTAAGTCCAAACGGAAGCCTCCCTATCGGCCAAGAGTGTTATACGGCCTTGCTCTCATAGCGTTGCCCTCCTGTAAACTGGAGGCGGCCGAGAGCCGCACCAAGTCGCCTGTCTGGCGCGAGCAGTCGATGGCCTGCTGCCCGATCGCCTTTAAGGCACGCTCGCCCGCTGCAGGTGCGGCGGCTGCGATGCGTAGTATTGAGCCGCCTCCTCGATCTCCGCAGGGGTCATCTGGCGGGCGATATTGCGCATCTGCTGGCTGATATCGTTGCGGCGCGCGCCGGACGCGAAAGCCTCGAGCTGGGCCTTGATATAGGCGGCCGACTGGCCTTCCAGCCAAGGGCTGCCGGTCTTGTTGTCGAGGCCACCGTGGCAGGATCCGCAGGAAGCGATGTTGCGCAAGGGTGCACCATTGACCACGATCCGCGGCGCGGGCCTGCCCTGGTCGGGGTGGTAGGCCGGAAGGCGGGGAAGGTAGGCATAATAGGCGGACAGATCCACGATGTCCTGCTCGCTCAACGGCAGGGCGAAAGGCGTCATGACCGCATTGACCCGTGCGCCGGATTTGAAATCCTTGAGCTGTTTGTAGATCGCGGGTGCATACTGGCCTGCAAGGTTCGGGGAATCGGCCCTGGTGACGCCGACGGGGCCGTGGCAGATGGCGCATTGCTGCGCGAGCGTGGCTCCGCGGCCGATGGATTCCTGGCTGGGATTGCTGAGCATCGCCGGGGTTATGACCACTGTCGAGATCTTGAAGTCCGGCTGGACCGGGTTCGCGCTTGAACGTGCCTGAGGCACCCCCGCGGCACTGCAGATCGCATCCCAGATGCCCGCGAAGGTGACGTCCCGCTGTGCGAAGGGAAGAATGATCAGACCGCCGACGGCCGTCAGCACGAAAAGCCCCGCCGTGATCCCGACGGCTCCTACGAACCAGGGGTTCCTGAGCGAGAAGAGGCGCTCCGTGCTCATTGCTGTGACCCCACATAGACGGCCGGTACGGAGGTCTCCGGCCGCACGAGAAGCTGCATGATCGGGAAGCCGTAATTGGTCACGGTCAGGCCGATCATCAGACAGACCCAGAGCGCATGCCCGTTGAGGGCCGCCGGAAGTGAGACGGGTGGGTGGACCGCCGTGCTGAAACGATACTCGCCGGGCTCTGTCAGCGGCGCCCATTGCCCTCGGATCAGCACCGTGAGGAACAGGACGCCTGAGGCGACGAGAATGAATCCCCCAACTGCCGACATGCTCACCGAAAAGGCCTCGGCAGCCAGACCCGGATGGCTGTAGTCGAAATACGCCATGCGACGGGGCATGCCGAGAATGCCGACATAGTGCCATGGGAACGTCGTCACCATCATGCCGATGAACCAGAGCCAGAGCTGGAGCCGTATGAGTCCGAGGCTTTCAAGCGCGCGGCCGGTCAAGTGAGGCCAGAGATCATAGGCTATGGCGAAATACATGATGACGATTGCGCCACCGAAGATCAGGTGGAAATGCCCCGTGATCCATTGCGTATTGTGGATCGTCGTATCCAGCTGGTAGCTCATGTTGATGAGTCCACCCGCGCCACCGAAACCGAGCATGACGAAGGAGAGAGCCGTGGCCAGCATGATCGGATTGCCCCACGGCAGGGCCCTGACCCATCCGAACGGCCCTCGCCCGCCACGGAGCCGCGCCGCCAGCTCGGCGGACGCACAGATCGTGAAGACCGTCAGAAGCGTCGGCAAAGCCACCAAGGCCGTGAAGGCGGAATGGATGAACTTGAAGCCTGCACCGACCTGCGGATCCGCAAAGGCGTGGTGGATCCCGATCGGCATCGAGACCACGAGGAACAGGATGAAGGCGATGCGCGCCATCGGATCGCTGTAGAGCTTTCCGCCGATCGCCCGGGGAAAGATCGTATAATACGCGATATAGGTCGGCATCAGCCAGAAATAGACGATCGCGTGCAGCGTCCAGGAAAAGAACACTCGCGACAGCCCGGCGTCGATGGTCGACGTGAAGCCGAGAGCGGCAGGCAGGATCTGGAACAGGAGCTCGAGGGCAGCGCCGACCGCCGTCCAGCCCCACAGATAGGAGCCAGCCACATTGGCGAACATGGCGAGCGGCACCGGCTCGCCCGGATGATCCCGCTTCCAGACGTAGAGGTTGACGGACATCAGCCCGACCCAGATCCAGGATCCGACAACCACCAGAACGACGCCGATATAATAGAAGGGATTACCGATCAGCGGCGGATAGAAGGTGTAAAGAACCGACGCGAGGCCCATGGACACCGGAATCATGGCCGTGACGGCTCCGACGGCGATCAGCCAGAAACCGACCCATGCCCAGCGGCGCCCGACGAGTGGCTGCCGGAGCGCTGCCTCGCTGATTGAGTATCCAAACCCCATGGCAACCAGGGTCGGGAAGACATAACCCATGACGGTGCCGTGCGCCGTGAGCGAGCGGTAGTACCATTCCGGATTGCTGATCCAGGTGTGAAGGGGGCTCCGGACGAACATCTGCCAGGCCCCGAGGAGCAGGGCGATCCCGAAAACCGCGAAGGCGAGCCAGAAATGGGCGAGGATGAGGCGCTTGCTACTCAACACAGCTCAGTCTCCGCTGCTGAGATGCCATGTCGTTGAAGGCGGCCTTGTCGATCACCTTGACCCTGGCCCACATTCCCTCATGCCCGATGCTGCAGAACTCCTGGCAGGGCATGAGATGGTCGCCGGGTTTCTGGAAGCGGGCTGTCAGGACCGACACATAGCCGGGGATCAGCATGGTGTTGACGTTCGTGCCCTGGATCAGCAGTCCATGCACGACATCCGAACTCGTCGCTCGAAGCGTGATCGGCGTATCGGCCGGTACGAGGATGCATTGTGGGGTAAAGGAATAGCGCTGTCCGATGGCCCTCACGGTGACTGAGCCATCCGGCTCGACAGCGCTGCCCAGATTCGTCTCCACGAACTCCCCTTGAATGTGCAACGTGGTCGGATCAGCCGTCTCGACACGGGCCTGGGGCATGGTCGCCTGATGAATGCCCGCGAAGGCTGCAGCTCCCGAAAGGACCACGATGATCGCCACCGACAGCATCGTCCATCGGCGTTCGGCACGGGCGGCCACGTCAGCGCCGTCATCGGAAGTGTGGGTGTGACCGGCTGTCATGGGAAAACGCAGCTCATCATTGGGCAACCCCACGGGGAAGGAACACGAAGAAGTAGAACGCGAACCAGATCGCCACGACGATCGCAGTCGCGATACCGGCGACCACGGCCGCCCCTTTGGGTCCCGCGCGCACGGCCGCGTCCGTGGCCTCGTCGTGCGTGGCCTGCGGGCGGGGTGAAGGGGGCTCGGAATTGATCATGGTGCCTCAATTGAGCGGAGCGGAGCGCAATTCGTTGGCCTGTGCCGCAGTCACCGGGGTTCCGCGGTTGCCCCAGGCGGTGCGGATATAGGTGACGACGGCCGCGACCTCGTTGTCGGACAGCGACTGTGCGAAAGGCGGCATGCCGTGCGGCAGGGGATTGCCGAAAGTCCCCGGCGGATAGCCGCCGTTCAGGACCATGCGGATCGGATTGACCGCGGAGGCCATCTGGATGGACTGATTGCCTGCAAGAGGTGGGTAGTGAGGCGGCTTGCCTTTGCCGTCTGCGCCATGGCAGCTCGCACATTGCTTGTCGTAGACGGTCTTTCCCAGGGTGAGCAGAAGACTGCTCTCCGTTGTCGGTACGGCGGAATTCGGCGGCTCCGGTGGGCTGCTCTGGCCAATGCTCTTGAGATAGATGGCCATGGCGCGAATGTCCTCGTCCGTGAGGTATTGGAGGCTGTTGTAGACGACCTCGGCCATGGGACCGTAGACCGTGCCCCGGTTCGAGATTCCGGTGCGCAGGAGGTCCGTAATGTCCTTGATGCTCCACTCGCCGAGGCCGGCCTCCTTATTGGAGGTCAGAGAGGGGGCGTACCAGTTCTGCATCGGGATCAGGCCGCCCTGGAAAGCCTCCGTCTCGGAGCTGCCGCCCAGGGCGTTGATGGGCGTGTGGCACATGCCGCAATGGCCCAGCCCCTCGACGAGATAAGCGCCGCGGTTCCATTCCGCCGATTGGTTGGGATCGGGCTTGAACTCGCCTTCGCGAAAGAACAGCGTACGCCAGCCTAATATCAAAGAACGGTTGTTGTAAGGAAAGCGCAGGTCATGCGGGCGATTGGCCTGTTTGACCGGAGGAATGCTCATGAGATAGGCGAAGATCGCGTCGTTATCCTCCCGCGTGACTTTGGTATAGGAACCGAACGGCATGGCCGGATAGAGCAGCCCCCCGTCGGGCATGCGGCCCGAATGCATCATCTTGTGGAAGTCGTCGGCCGTCCATTTGCCGATCCCCGTTTCCGGATCGGGCGTGATGTTGGACGTGTAAAGCGTGCCGAAGGGTGTCGGCATGGCGCGCCCGCCGGCGAAAAGCCGACCCTCCGGGGCCGTATGACAGGCGATGCAATCCCCTGCCCTCGCCAGATACTCGCCCTTGGCGATAATCGCGGGATCGGCCTTTGCTCGATCCTGCGCAAGCGCCACACCACTGCCCGATATGGATACCAGGATCGTCATGGCCGTGAGGGCAAACGATGGGATGTATTTATAAATCCGCATGTGTATGCCCCTAGTTCGGCTGACTGCCGCACGCGAAGGGAAGCGCGTAGCTTCCCTTTTTGGCCGGAGCAGGATTGTCGGGGGCGGGACGGGACGACAGATAAGCCGCGATGGCGTTGACATCTTCCTCCGTCAGGTGACCGGCCACCACCTGCATGCAGTCCGGCGCAATGGCCGTCCTCGTGCCATAGCGCCATGCGCCGAGCTGCGCGCTGATGTATTTCGCCCGCAACCCGAGAAGCCCGGGGATGCCTGGCTCCATTCCCGTGAAGTGCACGCCGTGGCAGCTCGAACAGGCCGGAATGTCCCGGTCGGCCGCCCCTTGCGTCACAAGTGTCTCCCCCAGGGCAAGCACCTCCTTGCTGACGCTCGGAATGGCAGGGGTGGGAAGCGGCGGCATCTGTTCGGCGAAATACTCCGCCATCTTCCTCAGGGACTCGTCGGGCTGGAACTCGAGCAGGTAGTTCATCGGCGGATATTTGCGGCGCCCTTCCCGGAAGGCGACCAGCTGATTGAAGAGATAGCCTGCCGGTTTGCCCGCAAGACGGGGAAAATAGACGTCATCGGTCCCCTCCCCTTTCGCGCCATGGCATGGCGCGCAGGCGAGAACCCGCGCCGCCTGCGTATCGGGGGCCTGTTCGGTGGCTTGTGCCCGGGCGGATACAGGATAGGCGGCAATGAGAAGGAGCCAGCCTAGAAGGAAGTAATCGCGGGTCGGCAACCTTCGATCTCCAATATTCGCCAGTCCTGAGAAACTTAATCGTAGGGTCCGCCTCACGGCCGACAACCCCAGTGCAAGTGCCTCGGTCAGGAATAATGGAGATCGTTATCCGGCAAGAAGGCTGATCTTACAGGACAAGCCCGAATATGCCGGATTATGGTATAACGATCGAAAATCGGATCTGCGCCGTCTGCCTCGCGGGCCGGTTACTGGAAAGACAGTCGCGGTTTCGAGGCCAAAGCTCGGAGGCGCCCCTGCGCTCTACTCAGTTCCGCAAGCCCGGAGCCTCCTGGCCGGTGCGCGCCACATATTCCGTGTAGCCGCCGCCATATTGCTGAACTCCCTCAGGCGTCAGTTCGAGCACCCGGTTTGACAATGCAGCGAGGAAATGGCGATCGTGCGAGACGAAGAGCATGGTGCCCTCGTAGCGCGAGAGCGCGGCGATCAGCATCTCCTTGGTGGCCATGTCGAGATGGTTCGTAGGCTCGTCAAGCACCAGGAAGTTCGGCGGATCGTAGAGCATCCTTGCCATGACAAGGCGCGCCTTCTCGCCACCTGAGAGCACACGGCATTTCTTCTCTGCGTCGTCGCCCGAGAAGCCGAAGCATCCGGCAAGGGTGCGAAGGGAGCCCTGCCCCGCCTGCGGGAATGCATCCTCCAGAAACTGGAACACGGTGCGATCACCTTCCAGCAATTCCATGGCATGTTGAGCGAAGTATCCCATCTTCACGCTGCTGCCGATATTCACCGTTCCCTCATCGGGATCCGTCGCTCCCGCTGCCAGCTTCAGCAGCGTCGACTTGCCGGCACCGTTCACGCCAAGGACGCACCAGCGCTCCTTCCGGCGCACCGCGAAGTTCAGCCCTTCATAGATGCTGCGGCTGCCATAACGCTTGTGGACGCCCCTGAGGCTGACAACATCCTCCCCCGAGCGAGGCGCCGGCTGGAACTCAAAGGCGACGGCCTGACGACGCTTCGGAGGCTCAACCCGGTCGATCTTTTCCAGCTTCTTGACCCGGCTTTGCACTTGAGCGGCATGAGAGGCGCGTGCCTTGAAGCGCTCGATGAACTTGATTTCCTTGGCAAGCATCGCCTGCTGACGCTCGAACTGAGCCTGCTGCTGCTGCTCGTTCGAGGCTCGCTGCTGCTCGTAGAATTCGTAATCGCCCGAATATGTCGTCAGATTTCCGCCGTCGATCTCGATGATCTTGTTGACGATGCGGTTCATGAAGGCGCGGTCGTGCGAGGTCATGAGCAGCGCGCCGTCATAGCCTTTCAGGAAAGCCTCCAGCCAGATGAGGCTCTCCAGATCGAGATGGTTGCTCGGCTCGTCCAGGAGCATGACGTCCGGGCGCATCAGAAGGATGCGCGCGAGTGCGACCCGCATCTTCCAGCCGCCGGACAGGGCGCCGACATCGCCGTCCATCATCTCCTGGCTGAAGCCCAGCCCGGCCAGGACCTCTCGCGCCCGCCCCTCGAGGGAGTAGCCATCCAGCTCCTCATACCGTGCCTGAACCTCGCCATAGCGCTCGATGATCTGGTCGAGTTCGTCCGCCCGGTCCGGGTCCACCATTGCGGCTTCCAGCTCCCGAAGCTCGGCAGCCACGGTGCTCACCGGGCCGGCGCCATCCATCACCTCGGCAATGGTGCTGCGACCCGCCATTTCGCCGACATCCTGGCTGAAATAGCCGACGGTGATGCCCCGATCGACGGAGATCTGGCCTTCGTCGGGCTGCTCCTCCCTGTTGATCATGCGGAAGAGAGCGGTCTTCCCCGCACCGTTCGGGCCGACCAGACCGACCTTTTCTTCCTTCTGCAGGGTCGCGGAAGCCTCCACGAAGAGGATCCGATGGCTGCTCTGCTTACTGACATTCTCGACGCGAATCATAGACCTTGGCCCGGGGAAATTCGGCGGCCTTATGCCATGGGTCGCGCTTCGCGACGAGAAGGCTCCGCCGCGATCTTTTCGCCTTTGGTCGAGACGCAAGGCCGCACCGGCGGTACGGCCTCACGCTTGAGCTCTGACGGATTATCCGAGCCGGGTCTCCCGCATGGAGGGTCTTTCGTCAAAGCGCGCGAACCAGTCCTTCGCGGCCCGATAATGTTCCCGCCAGTTCAAATCTTCAAAGCGCAGGTCGAGATATCCCAGGGCGCATCCGTAGGAAATAGTTCCGATATCAGCACGGTCGCCGAGCCCCGGCGCGGCCTTTTCGAGTGCCGCGAGGGCCGTATGGATCTTGTCGATTTGCCCGTCGAGCCATTCCGGCCAGAGCTTCTCGGGTGGCCGAACCGCGCGCTCGTAGCGGGCCAGAAGAGCCGCATCCAGCAATCCATCCGCCAAGCTCTGTTCGACGAGCACGTCCCACCGCTGCGGGCCGGACGGGAAGATCGTGCCGCCCGCCTGGTCATTTAGATACTCGCAGATGACGCGGCTGTCCGCGAGCATGCGCCCATCCTCGAGCAGGAGGGTCGGCACCTGGCCAAGAGGATTGTGCTTGATGATCGTCTTGTCCCGATTGACCGGATGGGCCGCACAGGCGAGGCGCTCGATCCTGTCGGCGAGGCCAAGTTCATGGGCGACGACAAGGACCTTGCGGACAAACGGCGAGGTCGAGGAATAGAACAGCTTCATGGCAAAGGGCACTCCTTTTCGTGTCAAGCGGCTGACTGGGCCAGCTCCCGGCCGGCAATGTAGCCGAAGGTCAAGGCGGGGCCGAGCGTGATGCCGGCGCCCGGATAGGCTCCGGCCATGATGGAGTTCATGTCGTTGCCGCAGGCGAACAGCCCCGGAACCGGCTCGCCGCCCCGGTCGAGAACACGGGCCTTGGCGTCGACCTTGAGGCCGGCAGCCGTCCCGATATCCCCGGGCCAAACGCGAACCGCATAGAAGGGAGCCGTCGCGATCGGCCCCAGGCAGGGATTGGGCTTGTGCGCCGGATCGCCGAGATAGCGGTTATAAGCGCTGGAGCCCTTGCCAAATTCGGGGTCATGACCGGAAGCCGCGTAATCGTTCATCCGGCGCACTGTCTCCGACAGGGTCACGGGGTCGATCTCCAGCTTTCGGGCGAGTTCCTGGATGCTGCCGGCTTCGATCAGATATCCGGCATCGATAAAGGGACGCAGGCGGCGAAGGCCGGGGCGGACGAGCCCGAGGCCATAACGCCGGATGAAGGCCCGGTCGCAGATCAGGAAGGCCGGGATCGTCGGCACCGTCTCATGGGAACGATGCATCGCCTCCACGAACTCATGGTACGAGACCGCCTCGTTCACGAAGCGCCGCCCTGCCCCGTTCACGGCCACAAGGCCCGGCTTCTGCCGGTCGAGAATGAGATGCGGGAACCGGATCTCGGTCCCGTCAGCCCTTTTCAGCGTTGAAACCGGTGCCCAGAAGGCATTCCCGATATTGTCCTCGTCGATTACTCCGCCAACCTCAAGGGCAAGCCTGATGCCGTCGCCCGTATTCGCGGCAGGCGCCATGGATTTGTGCCGGTCGGCGAACGGAATGAACTCAGCGCGCATTCGATCGTCGGCCGGAAAGCCCCCGGCAGCCAGCACGACCCCGCGCCGCGCACCGATGCTGGCCGTTCGTCCCCCATGCTCGACAAGGACCCCGGCAACACGGCCCTCAGATATCATCAACCTCTTGGCGGAAGTCTCCGTGCGCAGGACAATTCTCGCGTCGAGCGCCGATTTCAGGAGCCGTCCCGCCAGTGCATTGCCCATCAACAGGCGCGTGCCACGCGGATAGGACACCCGATCTGCGAAATACCGGAGAAGAATTTCCATTCCGTGGCGGAGATTGGCCACAGAGCTCGATATGCCGAGGAGAGCGTCGATGTCCTTCCGGTTCACCATCATCCCACCGAACGCCAGAAACTCCTTCAGAGGCGGGCGGAGCAGACCGAAGTTCCGGCCAAGGGTTCGGCCATCGAACGGTGCCGGGTCGATGGTCCGCCCGCCGAGGGACGCGCCCGGCAGGTCGGGCTGATAATCGGGCGAATAGGCACGGGCCTGGAAGACGACCTCGGTCTCGCGCTCCATGAACGATACCATCCGCGGGCCGTTCTCAAGGAATGCCTCAATCATGTCCTGGCGCAGGCGGTTTCCCAGAATGGCTCGAAGATAGGAGAGGACCTGCGTGTCGTCATCCTCAAGGCCGACATCTGCGAGGTGGTGGTTCTTAGGGATCCACACGGCCCCACCGGAGATGGCGGTGCTGCCGCCGATCCAGGCAGCCTTTTCGACGACGATGACGTCGAGGCCGGCCTTGCGAGCCGCGAGCGCCGCCGCCATGCCTCCGGCACCGGACCCCACGACCACGACATCATAAGCTTCGTCGAACGTCTCGCTACGATCAGCCATCAAGCAATCTCTGTTTCAAAGGCCCATGCCGCCGCCCAGGGACTTGCCGCCATCCACTAGGAGGACCTGGCCGGTGATGAAGTCCATTCCGGGCGACGCGAGAAAAGCCACTGCGTTCGCAATATCTTCCGGACGCCCGGCCTTGCCGGTCGGCTGGAGCGCGAGCTGCGCGGCAAGACGATCGGGCGTGAGTGCCGCGAGCAGTGGCGTGTCGATCAGTCCAGGCGCGACGGCGTTGACCAGGATTCCGCGGCCCGCAAGTTCCATCGCCATCGCCCGCGTGAAGCCGACGACGGCAGCCTTCGACGCGACGTAATGAGCGTGGTTTCTCGCTCCCAGAAAGGCGCGGGACGCGATGTTGACGATCTTGGCCCCGGCAGCCATTCGCTCCGCGGCTGCCTGCGACAGGGCGAACAGCGCGACGAGGTTGACCTCGTAGGCACGCCTGAAATCCTCCGCCGTGAGATCGAAGAAGCGCCGCTCGTCAAAGATCCCGGCATTGTTCACCAAGGCAGAAAGAGGCGGAAGCTCGCCTATGAGCGAGCGGATCGCCTCATGATCCGTCAGGTCGACGCAGGCTGGCTGTGCGGACAGGCCGCCGGCTTTCATCTCCCTGCAGGCGGTTTCGGTCGCGGCCTCGTTACGGTCGAGGACCACCACATGAAAGCCGTCGCGCGCAAGCCGCTCACAGATGGCGCGTCCGATGCCTTGGGCTCCGCCCGTCACCAACGCGACAGGCCTGTCGCCGCTGCCCTTTCCGTTCACGCGCTCTCTCCCTGGCTTGCCGATATGGATTTCGTCGCGAAGTCGGCTCCGTGGCGGTGGGTGAGGAACCCGGCCGTCAGACCTCCATCGATCTCGAGCACCGCGCCATTGACGTAGGCCGCATCGTCAGAGAGCAGGAACGCGATGGCGGCGGCGATTTCATGCGGCTGCGCCAAGCGCCCGAGCGGCGTGCGGTCGAGCATCACGTCTTCAAGGAAGGGCGCCGGAATGCCATCCCGGATCATCGGCGTGTCTACGCCGTTCGGCGCAACCGCGTTGACGCGAATGCCGCGCCTGCCCCACTCCGTCGCAAGGGTCTTGGTCAGTCCGACCAATCCCCATTTCGACGCCGCATAATTGGCCCGGCCCGGCTGCCCGCCGAGTGCCGTAACCGACGCAACATTGACGATGGCTCCCCTGCCATACGCGAGCATGGCCCGGCCAGCGGCGCGGCATGTATAGAAGACACCCGTCAGATTGACGTCGATCACGGTGGCCCAATCATCATCCTGCATCGACTCTGCGGGCCGGGCACGCGCGACGCCCGCGCAGGGAACCGCTGCCCAGAGCGGACCCAGCCTGCTTTCGATATCGGCAACGAAACGGTCGACATCGTCCGAACGGCGAGTATCGAGCGTCCGTGTCAGGATCGGAGTGCCTTGACCTCCCATCTCCTCGCGCAGATCGTCCAGCCCCTCGGAATTCAGATCGGCGGCCGCGATTGCCGCACCCTCGCTCGCAAGGCGACGCACAACGGCTGCGCCGATCCCGCGGGCGGCGCCGGTGATCAGGAATACACGTCCGTCGAAGCGCCCCATGCGTCAGTGCCCGAGATAGGTCCGGCGCACGCCGTCGTCACGACGCAGCTGGTCCGAGAGACCTTGAAGGGCCATTTCACCGTTTTCCAGAATGTAGGCGTAGCGCGAACACGCCAGAGCGATGGCGGCGTTCTGCTCGACGAGCAGAATGGTGAGCCCGTCCTTGTGCAGGCGGTCGATAATGCCGAAGATCTGCTGCACGAGCACGGGCGAAAGGCCGAGCGAAGGCTCGTCCAACAGGAGAAGACGCGGACGCATCATGAGCGCGCGGCCAATCAGGAGCATCTGCTGCTCCCCGCCCGAGAGCGTCCCGGCTCGCTGCTGCAGCCGTTCCTTGAGCTTGGGGAAATAGTCGAGCACCCGCTCGAAATCGGACCGGACCGCCGCCGTGTCCTTGCGTCTATAGGCGCCCAATTCGAGATTCTCACGGACGCTCATGTCCCGGAAGACCTCCCGCCCTTCCGGGACCTGTGCGATTCCGCCTTCCACCACCTTGTGGGACGGCCAGTTCTCGATGGGTTTGCCGTCGAACAGGATGCTGCCAGAGGTGACGGGCACGAGGCGCGAGATCGTGTTGAGCGTGGTCGTCTTTCCGGCGCCATTGCTGCCGAGCAGCGCCACGACGCTGCCCTCCTGCACCCGGAGGGATACATTCGACAGGGCCTGAATGCGGCCATAGGAGGCGGAAACGCCGGTCAGTTCGAGAAGGTCAGGCATGAGCCATCTCCTGTCCCAGATAGGCCTCGATGACGGCGGGATCGTTCCGGACGTCCTCGGGCGTGCCCTCCGCGATCTTCGTTCCGAAATTCAGGACAGTGATCCGATCGGAGATCGCCATGACGAGCTGCATGACATGCTCCACGAGCAGGATCGTGATCCCCTCCCGGCGGCAAAGATCCGTGAGCAGCGCATCGAGGGCGGCGATTTCCCGGTTGCGGAGGCCGGCGGCGGGCTCGTCCAGCAGGAGGAGGCGCGGTCGGATGGCCAGAGCCCGCGCAAGTTCCAGAAGCTTCTGATGCCCGAAATCCAGGTTGCGGGCACGGGTATGGCGATAGGCCGACAGGCCGGTGCGCTCCAGAAGATGCTCGGCGTGCTCGGCGACCTCGGGTGGACGCGCCGACAGCGCATCGCGCCATGTCCGCCCCGCGTGGACATGCGCGCCGATCATCACATTCTCGAAAACCGTCAGCTCCCCGAACAGCTCGAGGTTCTGGAAAGTCCTCGCGACACCGAGCCGTGCCATGGCACTGGCCGGCATGGTCGTCACGTCCGTGCCGTCGAGGAGGATCGTCCCGGTCGTCGGCTGGTAGAACCGCGAGATGCAATTGAACGTCGTCGACTTTCCGGCACCGTTCGGCCCGATCAGGGCGTGGATCGTGCCGCGTTCTACGGAAATGTCGAAGCGATTGACCGCCGTCAGGCCGCCGAACCTGACAGTGAGGTCATGCACCTGGAGCAGATGATCAGCCACGGGCCGCCCTCCCCATCCTGTCGCGAATGAACGCGAAGACGCCGCGCGGGGCGTACATCATGAAGACGATCAGGATGAGCCCGTAGATGATCTCCTGATACGAAGGTGTCTGGCGCAGGACCTCGGATATGAGCCCGAACGCAATGGCGCCGCCGACCGCGCCGGCGATGGAGCCGAGCCCCCCGACCACGACCATCGTCAGCACCAGGATCGTGGTCTGGAAGCCGAGGCTGTCCGGATGGATATAGGTGGAGAATGTCGCGAACATGCTGCCCGCGACGCCCGCATAAAAAGCCGAGAGCCCGAAGGCTACGATCTTGGCGCGGCGCACCGGGACACCCATCGCCATCGCGGCGACCTCGGATTCCCGCACGGCCCGGAAGGCGCGGCCGAGGCGCGAGCGAGATATGATGATCGTCAGGACCAGCATCAACAGCGCCATGACGACCACGACCGGATAGGCCTGCTTGTCGCTGAGGATCTCGAAGGCGCCCAGGCGGGCCGGGCTGATCCGCAGGCCGTTCGGGCCTCCGGTTACCCGGTCCCAGTTCAGGAACACCCATTGCATGGCCTCGCCGAACGCGAAGGTCGCGAGCGCCAGATAGATGTCACGCATGCGCAGCGCGACAGCACCGATCACAACTCCGACCGCCCCGGCGATCAGCCCAGCGAGGAGCATGGACAGTGGGAAAGGCCACCCGAAAGCGTTGCCCGCCAGCCCGCTCGTATAGATGCCGATGCCATAGAAAGCCGCGTGCGCCAGTGCGAACTGCCCCGTCTCGCCGATTACGAGGTGGAGACCGAGGCAGAGCACCACGAATACGAGGAGAAGATTGGCGATATAGAGAACGTATCCGGTCACCACAAAGGGCAGGATGACCAGGGCGGCCGCCGCCAGGGCGAGCAGCGCAATCTGCACGAAAGGAATGCCCCGTGCGGACCAGCCCGCCGGCAGACTGGCCTCGGAGCGAGGAGCCATGGCGGCCGTCTTGTCGGACATGAGCTCAGACCTTCTTGATTTCGACGCGGCCACCGAACAGCCCCTGCGGACGGATGACGAGCACGAGCATGATGGCCAGGAACGGCGCGAGCACGATGGCCCGCGAGGTGACGAAAAGACCCACGAGATTCTCGATGATGCCGATCAGGAACCCGCCGACGACCGCGCCCGGCAGGCTCGTGAAACCGCCGACGATGGCCGCGGCGAAGCCCAGGGTCACGATGGAACCCATATCGGCCGTCATCAACACCTTCGGCGAGATCAGCAGTGCGGCGACGGCCGAGATCGCCCCTGACAAGCCCCACACGATCATGTGGATGCGCGTGAGATCAACGCCGACGAGCTGTGCAGCCTTAGGATTCATGCCGACGGCCCGCATGGCGCGCCCGACTTTCGTGTATTTGAACATCCAGAAGAAGGCAGCCATGACGACGACCGCCGTTGCGAGGATCACGAGGTCCAGGGTCGTCACGGAGGCCTGCCCGATCATGATCGATTGCGGCTCGATAACCGGGGGAAACGAGCGCGGCGTATCGCCGAACCCGGTCTGCCGGACGAACCCTCTGAGAACATACGAGAGCCCCAGCGTCGCGATCACGAGATTGACCGGGCTTCCGTTTGCCCGCGCCACCTGATTCAGGATCAGACGCCGGAAAAGGGCCGCTCCTGCGAAAGCCGCGAGAATCGTCGCAGGCATCACAACCCAGAGCGGCAGGTTCCGGAAGACGAGCAGGTAGAGCGCAATATAGCCCGCCGCCATCACCATCTCGCCCTGCGAGAAGTTCGGCACCTCCGATGTCTTGAAGATGACAACGATGGCGAGAGCGAGCAACGCATAGACGCTGCCGACCACCAGGCCGGAGGCGATGCCTTGCTGCAGGAAAAGGAGTGCCACCTCGAGCGTCATGCCGACCTCGCTAAGTCAGGGGGGCCGCGGAGGCGCCAGGCCTCCGCGGAAGTTGGATGCTTAACTCAGCCCTTGTACTTCCAGCGGCTCTGGAACGAGCCGGGGATCAGGGTCTGCTGGCTGCCATCGAACTTCAGGTAGATGGTCGATTCCTGTGCCGCGCGATCGTTCGGCCCGAATTCGATGGGGCCGGCCATCACGCCGGAGTCGAATTTCTGGGATCGCAGGGCCTCGGCCACCTTCTCGCGGGTCGGGTTGGGCCCGGCCTCCTTGAGCGCATTCACGACCGACATGGCGGGAGCGATGCCATACGGCATATAGGCCTGCGGGTGGTCCGGCTTTGCGGCGAGGTCCGGATAGTTCTCCTTATACATGTCGTAGACCCACTTGATCTTGGGGCCGCCGGGCACGTCAGCGAGAACATCCTGGACATAGAAGTTCTTGAGCGCATCCTTGTTGCCGACATTCTCCACCAGCTGGGACATGTTGGCTGTGCCGGTCACCGTGAGCACGATGGGCTTCGTGATGCCGAGTTCGTGCGCTTTCTTGATGATGAGAGCCGCTGGCTTCGCATAGGTCGTGATCGCGATCATGTCCGGATTGGCGGCCCGGAGCTTGATCAGGGGTGCCGTCACGTCCGTGATGTTCGGGTTGATGGACTCCACCGCGAGCTCGACGCCGAGCTGCTTGGCGGTGTCCTGCGCCGCCTCGAGGTTCCAGGCCCCATAGGCATCGTCATGGTTGATGTAGCCGATCTTCTTGGCCTTCAGATGCTCCTTGCCGAAATCCACGACCGAGCCGCCGACCGCATACTGCGTGATCGAATAGGCGCCGAAGATATAGTCGGTCGGCGGATACAGAGCGCCGTCGGCCGAGGCATTGAGCATGACCCACGGGACCTTGCTGCGGACGACATAATCCTTCGCCGCGACGGCAGCCGCGGAGCACGATCCGCCGTTGAGCATGAAGACCTGGTCCTGCTCCACCAGTTTCTTGACCGCGGAGACGAGATCGTTCGCGTTGCAGCGGTCGTCCTCGACGACGAGCTCGATCTGGCGACCGTGGACGCCGCCCTCTTTGTTGATCTTGTTATAGTACATCTTGGCGGCGTTCACGACATCGAAGCCGTAGGCCATGTTGGCCCCTGACAGGGGCGAGAACATGCCGATCTTAATTGTCTTGTCCGTGAGGCCAGGCTCCTGCGCGCCGGCCTGTGACGCATGAACGAGACCTGCCGCCAGCAGGGCCGCTCCAAGCCATATCTGTTTTGCCGTGACTTTCATTGTTTCCTCCCATTTCGGCCTTGAGGCCTATTGCATCCGGTAGCCGCCATTGACGTCGATGGTGACCCCCGTGATGTACGAAGCTGCCGGCGAGACGAGAAAGCGCACCGCGCCCGCTACATCCTCCGGCGTGCCGAGGCGCCCGAGAGGAATGGTGGATGCAGCCTTTTCGTCGTCGGCGGGATCGAGCGACAGGCGCAGCATGGGCGCGTCGATCAGGCCCGGAGCGACCGAGTTCACGGTTACGCGCTTCGGGGCGAGTTCCCGGGCAAGTCCCTTGGTCAGCCCGAGGATCGCGGCCTTGCTGGCAATATAGGAGGAACTGGAGCGATATCCGCCAAGCTGCGCAGCGACGGACGAGAGCGTGACGACCCGTCCGTCGATGGGGGCCGGGCCGATCCGCTGCGCATATTCCCGGCAGCAGAGGAACGTCCCGCGCGCATTGACGGCCTGCGTCACCTCCCACTCATCGAGAGAGGTTTCGACCACTTCATTGCGAGATCCATCAGATCGCAGCAGCAGAACGCCCGCACAGGTGACGAGAACCGAGACCTTGCCGAGGGACAACTCGACCTCGTCGTAGAGGCGCCTCACAGAGCCTTCGTCGGACACATCGACGGCGAAGCCCCGATGCCCGGAGCCGGGCAGCCGTTCCGCAAGCTCCTGCGCCACGGTGAGATCCTTGTCCGTGACCGCAATGGTGAGGCCATCCTCTGCCAGCGTCCGGCAAACCGCGGCACCAATGCCTCCGGCTCCACCGGTCACCAGCGCAACTCGTTGCGCCTGCCGTGTCAAAATTTCCTCCGCGGACGGTCTGTAGCCATCTCTTGGATACAATCGAGCAAGAGAAAGACAAGTTTGTCAATCCGCTTTCCCTCTTTTACGAATGATTGTATCCAATCCTCAGCGAATTGGACCTCTCGGGAGGCGAATGTGGCGAACAGCTCTACGGAAATCGGCGACCTTCTGCGGGAGCGCATCCTTTCGGGAGAGATTCCGCCGGGCGAGCGACTGCAGCAGATCCCTTTGGCCGAATCCCTTGGTGTCTCGCGTACACCGCTGCGCGAGGCACTCGCGACCCTCATGAACGAGGGCCTCCTGATCTACGAACCTAACCGCGGCTATACGGTCCGCGCCTTCTCGCTCAGCGATGTGCTTGCGGCATTCGACGTCCGGGCACGGCTGGAAGCCCTCGCCTGCGGACTCGCCGCAAGGCGCGGTATGTCACCAGAAGCTCTCCGGGTGCTCGATGAATGCGTCGAGACAGGCGACCGCATCCTCTCTAAAGGGTTTCTCGATCCCGACGATCTCGGCCCCTACCGGCAGATGAATGTCGAGTTCCACGACACCGTCATCCAGGCCGCCGACAATCGCTATGTGACGGACTTCGTGCGGCAGTGCCATAACGTGCCGCTGGCCTCCGACCGCATCTTCGTCTGGGAGGATTACGAGATCATCAAGCGCTCCCATGACGATCACCACCGCATCGCCGAGGCTCTGTCGGAACGCGACGGCGAACGGGCCGAGTATCTCATGCGCGAACATGTCTATTTCGCAGGCCTTGTCCTCCAGCGCTCCCTCGACAAGGGCCTTCAGCAGAAACGGATCAGGTTCAATCTGGCAGACGAGGTCAGTTCACTCTGACGGCGGCCCGCTCGGCCTCTACTTCAGGAAAAGGACTGCGGTGCCGAGAACCGTCACGAAGGCGCCGAACCAGGCCTGCCAAGGAAGCCTGGTCCCGGTACGCAGCCACAGCATCGGCAGGATGGCGACAGGCGCCATGGAGGACAGGGTCGAGGCGACCGCCACGCTCGTTCCTGTCAGAGCGATCATCAGCATCGACATGCCAACCACGTAGCCGATGAAGACCCCAATCGCGACCCGGGCCATGGTCTTCCGGTCAGGAACGCCGATACCGTTCTTCCAGGTTCCCGGGAATGCGAGGTGGTAGGCCCAGAGGACGACGACGGCCACGAGGCCCCGCAGAGCCATCACGGCGAACGGGTCCGGATTGTCGAGCATCACCGGCCGCATGGTAAGGATCCCGACCGCCTGACCGAAGGCCGCAAGCACGGCCAGGAGAACTCCCGCGCCTGACAGGCGAACCTCCGCGTGAACGGAGCTGTCGGGTTTCGCATCCGGGCTGGATGCCGGTCTACGGCTGAAGCCCACTGCCACAGCAATTCCGCAGGCGACGAGGGCGCAGCCGATCAGCTGACTCCAACGCAGGGTCTCCCCGAGTGTCAGAAACCCGAGCGCCGCCGCAAACGGCGCGCTCAACGAGAAGATCAGGCCGGTTCGGCGCGCGCCGATCAGCGCGATACCGGCATTCAGTGCAGGGTCCGCGACGACGATGGCCACGAGGCTCGAGAGAAGGATCAGCGGAAAATGATGCGCCGAGACGGTGCTCCAGCCGCCCACGGCGGTCGCGATCAGGGCCAGGATGAGAAAACCGATCAGCATGCGCCAGCGCGATAGTGCCATGGGCCCGCCGACGGCCTTCACCACTTCGGCGGAGATCAGGCTGGCCAGCGCGATGCAGAATGACGTGCCGAGAGCGAAGAGAGCCACGGGGAATATCCTCGCCGGAGTTGACCCTCCGGTCCGCGATGAAACGTTCTGGCCTCTCCTTTAGAGCATTTTTCGGCGGAGGGGATCCGGTCCGGGCTCGAAGAAGACGGTGCCAACAGGAAAGAGAGCCGCTTCCCAAAGGTCAGCGGCTCCATTCAGGCGCTCGTAATCGCAAGGTTCAATTCGTGGTGGATGTCGCCTTCTCGGTCTCCGACGCCTTCAGCTCTTTCAGCTTCTCGCGGATAGGCTGGAAGGGACCCAGCTTATGCTGTTCCTGGCTGAAACCGTCGGCGAAAGGCGGGTAGCTCGCATCCGGCGGCTTCTGCGACCGCACCGGGAAGTCGTTCTCCAGACCGGCCTTTTCCGGGCGGGCATGGGATTGGACATAGGCGGCGACGTCCCAGGCATCCTCCGGCGAGAGCACCGGCGCTTCAAGGCTCGCGCCGAGCGGCATGTTGCTGTGGATGAAGTTTGCGGCCGCGATCAGGCGGGCCATGCCGGCGCCGTTATTGAAGCTGTCCGGTCCCCATAGGGGTGGGAACTCATAACCCTTGGCATCGCCCACGACCCCTCTGCGGACCCCCTGCCCGTTCTCCTGATGGCAGGCGGCGCAGTTCTCGGCGTAGACAGCCTTGCCGTGCTCCACATTGGCGGGCCGCGTCAGTTCCGGGATGCTGCCCGACCCGCGCCCGTCGGTCTTGGCGCCGATAGGACGTCCGGTCGACACGAACTTGATATAGGCGACGAACGCAGTCATCTCGGCGGAGTCCAGAGGCAAGGGCTTGCCGTTCATACTGCGCGTCATGCAGCCGTTGACCCGATCCTCGATGGTTCCGACGCCCCCTTCCCGCGGGCGATACTGCGGGAAATCGCCAAACACGCCCACGAAGGGCAGGCCGAATTTCTTGGTGCCTGCATCCAGATGGCAGTTCTGGCAGGAGAGGTTATTGCCCGCATAGCGTTTGGAGGTGTCGGCCACTTCCGGGCCGATATGGGCATAGGTGGCGGCCGTGAGATCCCGGCCGAAGCGCACCGCCCTGCCCCATGCATCGTTGGGGAGGTCGTCGACATTGGGAACGCTCCACCCATCTCCGGAAGGGCTGGCTGCTCCAGCGGGGGCTGCGCTGGCGCTCTCTGGCGCCTTGTTGGCTTGGGCTGGCGCCGCTGATGGCGCAACTGGCGCCGCCGCGCTCTCGACCACCCGGGCGCCCGCCCCGCTCGTCGCCGGTGGTTGCGGGCGATGCTCGGGGCCGCTGGTCAAGCCGGCATAAGCCAGCGCCGCCACGCCGGCGAGGCTGTAGCCGATGAAAATTCTCCAATCCATGGGCATATCCTTGGCAATGACTGGCGACGCTTATGTTTGACCGAACCGGAATGGACGCGGACCCGAAGGCTCGAAAAGGGCGACGAGTCCCGCCTCTTCCGCAGCGGAATGAATAATCTTTACAGGACAATCACCTTGCTGCCGAGGGGGACGCGGCCGTAAAGGTCGATCACGTCCTGGTTCATCATGCGGATGCAACCCGAGGACACCGCCTCGCCGATGGTATCCGGCTCATTGGTACCATGGATGCGGTAGAGCGTGTCCTTTCCATCCTTGAACAGGTACAGGGCGCGGGCGCCGAGGGGGTTGGCGGTACCGCCCTCCATCCCGCCGGTCCAGCGCTTGTAGCGTCCGGGCTCGCGCCGGATCATGTCGGGCGTCGGAGTCCAGCGCGGCCATTGGGCCTTGCGTTGCACATTCGCCGACCCTTTGAACTCCAGCCCCTCCTTGCCGACCCCGACCCCGTAGCGCAGTGCCTTGCCGCCCTCCTGCACGAGGTAGATGAAACGGGCATTCGTATCGATCACGACGGTGCCGGGCTTCTCCTTGGTGGGATAATCCACGAGCTGACGCACGTTGCGCGGCTTGAGGGCTGACGGGTCGACGCCCGGAACCTGATGCTTCTCGTCATGGATTGCCGCATAGCGCCGGGCAGTCAGGGGATCGACCGCTGGCGCCGCAGCGGCCACGGCTTGTGGTGGCGCCGTCGTGTTGCAGCCGGCCAGAACGACCGGCAGAAGCAGGAGGAAAGCGCGGAGAAGGCCGGTATGCCGAGTGAGAATGGTCATGCAAGCTCCGTAGCGGAGTGAGATAAGGATCGGACGCGAAGCGAAGGCCGGTTATTGCCGCCCCTGGGCGCGGGCCTGGGCCACCGCCTGCTGAAACTGCTCGTAGTTGAGCGCTCCGGCGGCCTTGAACGGGCCGATCAGGTAGGCCGGCGTGCCCGTCAGCCCAAGGGCTTCTGCCTGATCGAGGTTGCGCTGGAGGAGCGACTGGATCTCAGCACCATGCTGCTTCAGGTCCTGGGCCAGACGCTCCATGTCGATGCCCGCGGCTTGGATGGCTTCGGTCATCTTGTCCTTGTCGTTCCTGCGGCCCGGAAGGCTCATCAGGGCATGGTGGGCCAGTTCGTACTTGCCCTGGTATTTGGCCGCGAGTGCGAGCTGGGCGCCGTGGAAGGAGGCTGGCGTAAGGACGGGCCAATCCTTGTAGACGAGCCTGATCTTGCCATCGGCTTTGACCAGTTTCTCCAGGTCCGGCGCCGATCGCTTGCAGTACGGACAGTTGTAGTCGAGGAACGCCACGATCGTGATGTCGCCTGTGAGATTGCCGCCCACGGGCGCCTCTGGATCGTTCAGAATCGCTTCCTCCGAAATGGCCTTGGCCTGAGCCTGGGCTGGCGCCGACAGGGGCACGAGAGCCACCGCCATCAACAGCGCGGCAAACAGGGTCTTGATGAAATGAGCCATGGATAACACCGAGGGTTGGAAAGGGAAGGTTCAGCCTAGAGGCCTGCGAGGTTGATCGTGTCGAGGAAGAGGTTGACGTCGACGGCGCCGATCAGACGCGTTCTTGGAATTTCCCGGCCATCCTTGGGGCTGAGGAAGAACATGGTCGGAGGTCCGACCACCTCGAAGCGCTGCATCAGCGCACGGCTGCCTTCATTGTAATCCGTCACGTCCGCGCGGATGACTGCAACGTCCTTGAGCCGTGTCTGTACGACCGGATTGGCAAAGACCGTGCGGTCGATTTCCCGGCATGTCACGCACCACCCGGCCGTGAAGTCGACGAGGACCGGTTTGCCCTGCGCCCGCGCCGTGCGGAGTGCCGCGTCGAACTGGGCGGGCGTGGTTACGCGCGATGCCGCCAGCTCCGTCGCTGCAGCAGGCTGGGCGTCCCGCGCCAGGAATGCGAGCGGCTGGAGCGGGTCGCTTGCGCCGCCGGCGGTGCCGACGACCAGTGTCCCGCCATAGAGAACCGCCGCAATGCCGGCCGTCTTCGCCAGCCGGCGCAGGGACCCGTCGGGCTGTGCATCGAAGGCACCCAGAAACACACCTGCGCCGATGGCGAGCAGTGCCCAGAGGGCGAGCGATACCTGCGGCGGTGCGATGCGGGAGATCATCGCGACCGCAATCCCGAGGAAGACCACGCCGAAGACCTGCTTCACGCGCACCAGCCACGGCCCCGATCTCGGCAGCGCCCTGGCGCCGAGGGTGCCATACGCAATCAGCGGCAGGCCCATGCCGAGGCCAAGCATGAACAGGGCCGCAGCGCCGCGCGCCACGTCCCCGGTCTGGGACACATAGAGCAGCGCCCCGGCGAGCGGCGGCGTCACACAGGGGCCGACGATCAGGGCGGACGTGAAGCCGAGAACCGCTGCGCCAGACAGCGAGCCGCCCATGCCGGAGGTTTTCCCTGAAATGAAGCCGGTCCAGGAACTCGGAAGCTGAAGCTCGAACAGCCCGAACATGGACAGCGCAAGGATGACGAACAGAACGCTCATGGCCCCGAGCGCCCAGGGCGCCTGAAGGGCTGCCTGCAGGTTCTGTCCGGACCATGCGGCCGCAATGCCGAGCAGGGCGTAGGCCGCCGCCATGGCCAGCACATAGGCAGTGGAGAGCGCGAAGCCCCGGCCCGCCGAGAGCCGCCCGCCGCTGCGGGCGAGTATTCCGGACAGAATCGGGATCATCGGCAGCACGCAAGGCGTGAAAGTGAGCAGCAAGCCGAAACCCAGGAAGGCCGCCAGGGTTGATGCGAGGCTACCGCCCATCCATGCGCCGGCCTCCGATGTCGGCGTGGCAATCGTGGACGGGGCTGGTGTCTCGGCCGGCAACGACAGATCCGCCGACACGTCATTGGGGGATGAGACCGCAGCGGCGGATTTGCCCTCCTCTCCGGGCGCAATGGGAAGCGCCGCAAGGTCGAGCGCTTTCGTCTCGGGCGGATAGCAGATCCCAAGCTTTTCCGCGCAGCCCTGGTAGGTGACGTGGATGGTCTGTGGCGAGCCTGCAGCCGCCAGGGCGCCCGCCGAAACAACCGCACGGGCGGCCTCGTAATAGACCTCGGTCTCGCCGAAAGTGGGATCGTCCTTATTCGTGCCCGCGCTGGTCTCGACCGGGATCGGCCGGGAACCGTCAGAGGCGACCGAAACCGCTACTTTGTTGCGATAAAGATAGGTTTCTGGAGCGATTTCCCATTCGAAGGAGACACCTCCATCGGGGCTCTTTGAGGTACTGAGCCGGAAAACCTCGTCGGCGCGTGGGATCCTGGACTGAGCCTCCACTCCGGCCGAGCCGACAATCCATGCCGCAAGCGCGAACACAATTCGGATAAGATTATGGGACAAGCGAATCCTCGCAATCGGGCGATGTCCCCAAACTCCCGGCCAACCTTAAGGCAGCCTTAAGGCTAGCGGGCCACTGAGCCCGCAGAGGTGCTTGATGCGAATTCTCGTGGTTGAAGATGACGCGATGCTGCTCGACGGCCTGAAAATCGGTCTCGGGCTGCACGGATTCACGGCCGATGCTGTTGCATCCTGCGGTGATGCCAGGGCGGCTCTGGCCACGACGGCGTTCGACGCCGTCGTGCTCGACCTGATGCTGCCCGACGGTTCCGGGCTCGACATCCTGCGGGAACTGCGCCGGCGCCAGGACGCAACGCCCGTCCTGCTGCTGACCGCCAAGGACACGGTTGCAGACCGCATCGATGGTCTCGACAGCGGCGCGGACGATTATCTCGGCAAGCCTTTCGACCTCGACGAGGTGGCGGCCCGTCTGCGGGCCATTTCCCGTCGCGCCGCCGGACGCGCATCGCCGGTCCTGACCTGGAACGACATTGTGCTCGATCCCGGCCGCCGCACCGTCGAGGTGGATGGCCGGCCCGCCGCCCTGTCCCGGCGCGAGTTCTCCATCCTGGAGGCACTGATGAGCCATCCGGGCACGGTACTGTCGAAGGACCAGCTTGCCGACCGCCTCTATGGCTGGGACGAGGACGTGGAGAGCAACACCGTCGAGGTGCACATTCATCACCTGCGCAACAAGATCGGGCGGGACGCCGTCGAGACAGTGCGCGGCCTCGGCTATCGCCTTCGGAGCCCGTAACATGAGCTCTATCCGCACCCGCCTGTTCGTTGTCCTGATTGCCACCACGGGCCTGATCTGGCTGGTCGCAGCCGCCTGGATCTACGTCGATACCAAGCGTCAGCTGCAACATGTGCTCGATACGCGGCTCATGGAGGCGGCCCGCATGGTCGCGTCGCTCGCCAGAAGCGGCGAGGTCGCTCTGGCGTCAAGGGGGGACTCATCCACGGCCCCGCTCCCCATCCCAGAGTCCCTGCATCTCGGTTATGAGCGCCAGCTCTCGTGCCAGATCTGGTCCCTGGACGGGCGGCTGATCGGACGCTCCACGGGGGCTCCAGAGGAGGAGCTGTCGAACGAGGCAAGTGGCTTTTCCGAGCGCGAGATCGAGGGCGAACCGTGGCGCGTCTATGCGGTTGCCGACCGGAATACGGGCATCCGCGTCCTGGTCGGCGACAGGCTGGGGTTGCGCGACCGTCTGGTGACGGATCTCGTCCGCAGCCTGCTCCTGCCGGCGGCCCTCATGGTGCCGATACTGGCCTTCCTGATCTGGGCCAGCGTCGGGCAGGGCTTGCGGCCCCTCCGCAGCCTCGCACGCGGTCTTAAGGAGCGCGGTCCGGAGGATCTGAGCCCGGTCAAGATCAATGTCCCGCCCTCAGAAATCCGCCCAGTGGTGGAGGCCCTGAACGGCCTGTTCGGAAAGGTCGCGGCGGCACGGGAGCACGAGCGCAGCTTCACGGCTTTCGCTGCCCACGAATTGCGCACGCCGCTCGCCGGCCTGCGTACCCAGGTCCAGGTGGCCTTAGCCGCGAAGGATCCGGAAATCCGCGAAGCTGCCCTGAGGCAGACTCTGGTGGCGGTCGACCGTACAGGCCGGCTCGTGCGCCAGTTGCTTGCCATGTCGGCGCTCGATGCCTCGCAAAACGAGGGAGAAGTGCAGGACATCGTGGCCGGGCGCGCTATCGAGGATGTTGCGGCGAGCCTCGGTGCCACTGCATCCGGCGTTGTGGTGGAGATCGACCCCCTGCTCTATCGAACGACGATCCGGATGAACAGGGAGCTCCTCCATCTCGCCGTACGCAATCTGCATGAAAACGCCGTGCAGCATTCGCCGGAGGGCGGCCGTGTGCGATGGTTCCTCGACGACAGTTCAAACCCTCCCGTCATCACTGTGGAGGATGACGGCCCCGGCATCCCGGAAGACGAGATCGGCCTCGTGACCGACCGCTTCTTTCGCGGCCGCCACCGCAGCGTCATCGGGAGCGGGCTTGGCCTCGCCATCGTCGCGACGGCGCTCAGGCACGCGAAAGCACCATTCGAGCTTCGCAACCGCCATGGCCATCCCGGCCTGAGGGCAGGTTTCGGTGTCGAAGTGGTTCCAGGCTGACGGCATCCGGTCCGCCAGAAGGTCCCACTTCGTGCCGCTTAGTCGTCGCCCCAGGGAGCGTTTCCGAGAACGTTGAGCGGAATCTTGAGATAGCGCGTGCCATTGCTCTCCGGCTCAGGCAGACGCCCGCCTCGGATATTCACCTGCAGGGCGTTCAGGATGAGCTTCGGCATCGGCAATTCACGATCCCGTCCCTCGCGGAGGGCAACGAATTCCGCCTCGGTCTTCGCCTTGACGAGATGGGTGTTCTCGCGCCGCTGCTGCGCCACCGTGCTTTCCCATTTTGCTTCACGTCCGCCCGGCCGGTAATCGTGCCCGGTGAAGAGGCGCGTGTCGTCCGGCAAGGACATGATCCGTTGAATGCTCTGCCACAGAACTTTGGCGGAGCCGCCAGGAAAATCGGCACGGGCCGTGCCGCTATCGGGCATGAAGATCGTGTCGTGGATGAAAGCTGCATCGCCAACGACATACGTGATGGAGGCGAGCGTGTGGCCCGGCATGAACATCACTTCGACGTCCATGTTGCCGATTTTGAAGCGCTCGCCATCGGCGAAGAGCTTGTCCCATTGCGAGCCGTCCGTCGGGAAGCTGTCGGGCCAATTATAGATGCCCTTCCAGAGCTTCTGGACCTCGACCACCTTTTCGCCGATGGCAGTAGGCACACCGGTTTTGTCCTTGAGGTAACCGGCGGCCGAGAAATGGTCGGCGTGGGGATGGGTGTCGAGGATCCACTCCAGTTCATATCCCTCGCGCTCGATATGGGCGAGGAGCTCGTCGGCCTGTGTCGTGGCGGTCGCTCCGGATTTTGGATCGAAGTCCAGCACCGGATCGATGATGGCGCATTTCTTCGTCTCAGGATCAGCGACCACGTATTGGACGCTGCCGGTGCGCTTCTCATAGAAGCCCTTCACGATAGGGCGTCCATGCAGGGGCGAAGTCAGGGTCGGCATAGGGTCTTCTCCTCATGACAGAGTGAAGGTCGGTTTAGGACAAAATGGGTCGGGCGACGTTTTCTCGGCAGGCTCACCCATCCACGCGCGCGGCCTCTCGCCTGAAGGCGGCTTGCGGCCAATCATCGGGAACGAGACGGAAGAGCGCCATGCCGACCACCATGGCGGCGACGAAGGCGAATATCTGCCAGGGACCGAAGGTCAGATCGACGAGCGCCGGACCGGGACACAGGCCGACCAGGCCCCAGCCGATGCCGAACAAGGCGGCGCCTGTCATCAGGCGCGGATCGAGGTCGCGCCGGCTGGGCATGTCGAGGCGTGGCGCCAGCACAGGCACGCCGCGCCGTCTTGCGACGAAGGTTCCCAGGGCCGAGACAATGACGGCACCGCCCATGACGAAGGCGAGGCTTGGGTCCCAGTTGCCGAAGATGTCGAGGAAGCCGAGCACCTTGGCTGGGTTGACCATCTCCGAGACGATCAGCCCGAGGCCGAACAGCAGGCCCGACGCGAAGGCGGAAGCGATCAACGGCATGGCTTACATCCCTACAATATGGCGGGTGAGGTAGACGGTCGCGATGGCGCAGACCATGAAGATGCCGGTCGCAACGATTGAGCGAGGCGATCCGCGCCCGATGCCGCAGACACCGTGACCGCTGGTGCAGCCCGAGCCCAGGCGTGTTCCAAAGCCGACAAGCAGACCCGCCGTGACCAGAACGGGCAGCGAGACATCGAAGTCCACAGGCGGCAGTGTTCCGCCGAATGCCGCATAGGCGAGTGGCGCGGCGAACAGGCCGGCCAGGAAAGCCATGCGCCAGCCGGTTTCGCGAGGGGCCGGAGGAAGCAGCCCTCCAAGAATCCCGCTGATGCCGGCGACGCGCCCGTTCAGCACAAGGAGCCAGGCTGCCGACAGGCCGATCAGAAGGCCGCCAATGAGGGCCGAGATGGGCGTGAAGTGATCCATGGCGACCTCCATTCAGGCCGATTTGCCGGGCTCGGCCTGCTTGCAGAACAGTCCGTAGAGGGTGGCGAGAAGCTGCTCGATGCGCGGATCCGCAATCCGGTACCAGATCGTCTGGCTCTCACGCCGGAACGTGACGATCCCCTCGTCCCTCATCCTGGCCAGATGCTGCGACAGGGCCGATTGCGACAGGCCCACCGCCTCAGCCAGAGAGGTTACATTGGCCTCGCCCCACTCCACCAGCTTGCACAGGATCATCAGGCGACGCTCGTTGGCCACTGCCCGAAGGATGTCGGCGACCTCAGTCGCCTGGCGCTCAAAACTCTCAAGATCAAGGTCCGGCCGGAGCATTTATGTGCCTCTCTTAAATAAGATCATGCTAATTTAGTACTTGCTTAGTATATGTCAAGAGATCCGGCCGAAGGCTACGGCGGAACCGGCGCGCAGACGCGCCGTTGCCCCGTTTTGGAGGAAATTGAAGCATGGTTGCGAGCACTGTCGAACGGGTCACAGATCACACATCCGCATCGGCCAATCATCAAATCATGCGCGGCATTGCCGAAAGCATTCGGTGGCATGCGGCCCACCCGGAAGGCATCGACCGCCGACTGCGCGAGCTTGACCGGGAATGGGATATCGAGCGGACGCTGGAGACCAATGCCGCCACCCTCGCCTTCACGGGCGTTGCGCTCGCCTATAAGGGCGACAGGCGCTGGCTGGCCCTCCCGGCACTGGTGACCGCCTTCCTACTCCAGCATGCGATTCAGGGGTGGTGCCCGCCCCTGCCCGTCCTCCGACGGCTCGGCTTCCATACCGCTCGTGAGATCGATACCGAGCGATATGCGCTGAAAGCGCTGCGCGGCGATTTCGGCCCCATCGGACCCGGCCCCCACGACCACGACAGCCGCGCCAGCCACGCCCTTCAGGCGGCCCGGCTATAGCATATATAGCGAAGTTGCATGTAAATGCACTTGATCAATGCATGTCTTTGCAAAGGCTATACTTTTATTGCGAGACCTGCTTATCAAGTGGATTTAGCACACAATAAGCCTACGCTACCCACTCAAATAGTCCCAAAGCATTTTGCTATCTCCGCATCCCCATTCTGGCTGAAACGAAACGTGTAGTCTCCCAAGGGGTTAAAATACGAATGAAACCGCCAAGCTTTCATCATCGGAAATAAAAGGACAACATTCTTCTTGCCCTTACAGCGCCTTACATAAAACAACCCATCTCCTCATTTTTGATAACTTTAATAAGCGAGCAAGGAAACTGTTAAGAACAGCCGGAACCAACCAAATTCCCCGCGGTTTTCAAGGCAGAGTTAATTGCTTAGGAGGCTTGTGATGGCAACAGGAAGTTCGACTTCGAAGCGTGGCTTTGCTTCGATGGATGGTGACAGGCAGCGTGAGATTGCGAGCAAAGGCGGCAAGAGTGTTCCGGCCGAGAAGCGCTCGTTCTCGCAGGATCGCGAGTTGGCTTCGGAGGCAGGACGCAAGGGCGGCCAGGCTTCGGGCAGCAACCGCTCCAACCAGGAGTAAAGCTCCTCATAGCAACTAAAAGGGGCCGCTAGACGGCCCCTTTTCTTTATTCCGACAGGACGGATCCAAAAAGCCTGCGTCTCGGCGGTACCGCAGCGCTATGCGTCAATGGTGGAAACGGAAAGTCGCCTCTGTGCCTATGGGCTCAATCGATTGCTCGAAAAGCTCCCCTTCCCCGACAATGGCCCGAAACTCGTGAAGGCTCGGCCGTTCAAGCACGAAACCGCCACGGTCCATTCGTCGCAGAAGATCCGTCGCCATGGCGAACACGAATTCGAAGGAAATCACGCGAAGGGTAGCTGCCGCCTCTAACGCAAGGCCGGTATCGGGCTCCCGGGCAGCCGCAATCAGGGTGAAGATGCAATATTCGTCAGCGCTGCCTTTGCGTGACCGTAAGGGGCAGTGGACGAGAGGCTCGCCCCTCTGACGGCCGAGAGCGAATGCCAGCAGCATAGCGTCCGAGATCACTGCCTTTGCGGCACTCGGTTCCATGAAGCGCGCAAGATCCTCCTCGGGCCCTTCGAGGACATGGAGATCATAATGCTCCGCAAGCACTTCGAGAGATCGGAACGCATCGATCAGAGGGACGATCGGGGGAGGAAAGAGGACCGTAACAGAATTCTCGTTCATAGGGCGGTTTTCGACTTGAATCATCTGCAATCGCTACTGACCGATATGAGATCCCTAAAACTGTCCCCCGGCCTCCCCAGCCAGGCTCGGCTCCCAAAGCGGAACGACGAGGTGCCGTCGCAGCATGAGAGGACACAGAACCCCATCCTGCTGGCGTGCCGGCACAACTCCGCTCAGGAGCGACGCGACAAGAGGCTTCTCCCGAGGGGGCGTGCTGGAAGCGAGACGACAGAACTCGTCAGGAATAATTTCGTGGGTGAGAACAGCGTCGAGCTCGTTGGTTGCAGTCATGGAAACCTCCGCATCTGCGGGGGCAACGTGCCGGCTCCGCTACGGTTCCTCCTGCGGCAATGCGCCCTTCGACGGGGCCCGGAAAAAATTTCGAAATCCCACGGAACCGGAGACCTTCAACGGCGTTACCTGCTCAACCGGTTCCAATGCCCCCTGAGCCGGCACCTTTCGAGGCGCGGTCTTTAGACCGCGCCTTTTTCTTGGCCCCTATTGACCCGATATAGAAAAACGGCGCCCGGTTTCCGGGCGCCGTCTCAAACAGCCTATCGCCGAATCTTACTTTTTCGGCGCAGCGGTACCGGTCGCAGTGCTGCTGTCAGCGCGCTTGTCGAACTTCGGAGCGGCCTGAAGCTCGGCCTTCGTCATGCGCAGGATCACCCGCTCCGGCTCATTATCGCGGCTGCTGGCCGAGGTGCCGGCCGTGGTCGTCGAGCCAGTCGCATTCACAGCGTTGTTGTTCATCGCCGAGTTGTTCGTGGCAGCCGTATTGGGGGCCGTCGAACCGGTCGTCGAGGCAGCATTGTTGGAAGCGTTGGCGTTATTCATGGCATTGACCTGCTCGCGGGTCGCGAATTCCAGCGAGTTGAAGGGCACTGCCACATCCTTCTCGCCAATGCCGAGGAAGCCGCCGACGCCGACCACGGCCGCCACAGCCTGGCCATTCCGGTCAACGATCACATCGTTAATGTCGCCGATCGACTCGTTATTGGCGCTGATCACCTTGGTGCCGATGAGGTCCGAGGCCATCATCTGGTCGGCCTGCATGTGGGTCATGAACTGGCCCTGCGTCGTCCCAGACTGCGCCATGGTGGTCGACTTGGACGTGTCCATGGAGGACGAATTCATCGACGAACCCGTATTGCCGGGCTGCATGGCGGGCGAACCGGACGTGGTCGAGCCCGAACCCGTCGCGGCCGGGCGGTCGGTCGCACCGGAAGTCGGCGCCGTCGAGGTCTGAGCGAAAGCAGGCGCCGCGAAGAAGGTCGCAACAAGACAGGCAGCCATATGCTTCTTAAGCATTGCATAATCTCCTAAGGTCATTAATCCGCACGATACGCCTGAGCGCGTGTCGGTTTAACGCAATCTTGGCATTGTCGTTCCGACAAAATTCTCCAAATTCACTAATGCGAGCAGTGCATACTCACCATTATGCTCGTGGCGCAGCTAAATTCCTGAATTTATATTCAAGCACACAGACAAATACTGCCCCATCCCTTGGGGAGGAGCATAAAATACATGAATTTTTATCAACTAGCCGGCCCGCAATTGGTTCCCTTGGCGGCTGCTTCCCGGCAGCGGGCTCTCGCCAAAACCTTTGAGAAGCTCAATCAGGCTTTCTGGCGAGGTTGGGACGGTTCGGAAGTCCTGGGTCCCGGCCGACGGAACAGAAGCGACATAGCGCGCCTCACGGCGAAGGTTCGCGGGGACAAAGGTTCATCCGCCACGAGACGGGCCCCATCTTCTCGGCGCGCGAGGACCAGACGACGATTATGGAAGGCCTCCAGCTCCGGACGATGCCCCACACTGATGATCGCCGAATCGGGAAGGCGCTCGATGATCCTTTCCATGAGCACGTCCTGCGTCTCGGGATCCAGCGCAGAGGTCGCCTCGTCCATGACGATGATGTCGGGCCTCTGAATGAAAAGCTGGGCGAAGGCTAAGCGCTGCTGCTCGCCCCCGGAGAGCGTTCTATCCCAGGGCTCGCCCTCATCATTGATGCGATTGGTCAGGTGACCCAGACCCGCGCTCTTCAGCGCTTCGACCACGGCGCCATCTTCCAGGCTGTCGGCCGGGTTAGGGTAGGCGACGGCATGCTTGAGCGTCCCCATGGGAACGTAGGGACGTTGCGGCATGAAAAACAATTTGGCGCCCTGCCGGAAAATGATCTCGCCCTCTCCCCAGGGCCACAAACCAGCAATGGCCCGGATCAACGTGCTTTTGCCGGCCCCGGACTCACCGACGACCAGCACCCTCTCGCTGGGATTGATCTTGACCTCTGTCTCCCCAACGACCGCCGTGCCATCGTCCAGGGTTACGGAGACCCCATGGAGACGAAGCGCCGCCTGCTCCTCCTTTTCCTTGCGGGCAATCCGGCCGATGCCCGGCCCCTCGGCCCGCTCCAATTGGTCAAGAGAGACGATCAGGCCAGCGACACGGTTGGCGGAGGCCGTCCAGTCGGCAAGCTTAGGGTAATTCTCCACGAGCCAGTTGAAGGATTGCTGGACTGTCACAAAGGCAGTCGCCGCCTGCATGACCTCTCCAAGCGTCATGGTTCCGGCAAGGTACTTTGGCGCGCACAGGATGAGGGGAATGACGGGTGCAAGCACAAAATTGCCGTAAGACACCACGGTGGTGCGCAGGTATTGTCCACACAGCGCCTTCCATTGCGCGATCACGTGGCCGAGCGCGATGCTCAGGCTGCTACGCTCCTCGGGTTCTCCGCCCAGTAGAGCGATGCTCTCCCCATTCTCACGCAGGCGGGTGACCGCATAACGAAACTCGGCCTCCGCCTGGTTCTTGTCCTCGGCCACCTGAACGAAACGACGGCCGATGAAGATCATCGCGGTCGTGGTGATGGCGGAGTAGATGACTGCGACAAACACCAGATAGCCGGGAATGGTCAGGGAGCGCCCACCCAATTCGAAAGAAATCCCGCCCCCAACCGCCCATAGGACCCCGATGAACGTGACGGCGGTCAGAACCGCGGTCGTGACGCCGAAAGCGAAATCCACAGGAGATTCCGTAGCAATCCGCGTGTCGTCGGCGATACGGAATTCAGGATTCTGATGCTGTCCCTTTACAAGGTTGAGTTGGTAGTAGCGCCCATTCTTCAGCCAGCGGTCGATCTGGTGGTCGGTCAGCCAGGCGCGCCAGGCGCGTTGGGTCGTCAGCCGCCCCCAGACGGACGCGACATTGAATGCCACAGCCCCTAAAGCCAAGGGCAGGAACAGCAGGGCAAGGCGACCGACCAGGGCAACGTCGCGCTTCTCAAGTGCGTCGAAGATTTCGCGATTCCAGACGTTCAGTCGATACTGGACGAAGAGCTGGGCGAGAATGATCGCGAGGAGCGATACGGTAAGGAACCAAGCCTCTTGCCGTCGTACGCCCGTCCAGAAACCAGACGCCGTTCGCCAGAACCGGGCGAACAGCCGACGCCGGCCAACAGCCTGCCCATCCTCACTCACACAATCCTCCGATGGTGGCTATGCCGGTCCTCGTGCACCTAACCCTGGACGGGCGCCTGCCCATGCTACGCCAGGCAGAGGCTGGGGCTCTGTTCGGCGGCAGCGCGCGCCAGCGGGCTGACGGACGTCACGCAGCCAAAGGTCCGCGGCCTGCCCTTTTTCTGCAGCTCGTCCTTGGATTCGTGACGTTGCGGCAAGGCCTTCGGGGCGGGCTCCTGACGCTTTTCCTTCAAGGTCGCCAGAGGCTGCCTCGCGTCGCCGAAATAGGTCGTGTTCGTCACCGAATCCGACCCGAAGAGAATCCGGAAATCGAGACTTTCAAACTGCGAGGGCCGGGAGGCAATTTCACCCCTGCCCTGCTCCGTCATCAGGCTTTCGGGACCTGATACGTTACGCATCATGTCCGAATCGGCGAAGAACAGCCCGCCGGCCAGGAAAGCGCTTCCTACGGTTCCGATGACGATCGCAGGCAGGTTGCGCATTTTCCCCTCCAATTCCGGCAGCTTGGCTACTTCCGGCAGAACAACGCGGCCCTATCGGCGATGTTCCTGGAGATTTACTTTTCGTAAATAAAAGAACAGGTCCGGAACCTTCCCGGTACTGTGGCGTTCTTGAAGTACCGGCCTCCTGGTCCTCCCCGCATTCCCCTTGTGCATTGGCCGGCACCTTCAGACGGGCTTTTATAAGCCCGTCTTTTTTATTTGCCTTTTTGAGCCACCAAAAAGAAATGCCCGGCCTAGCGCCGGGCATTTACTTTCCTGCTCACACTCGCCTGTCCGATCAGGCCGTTGCGCGGACTTCGCGCCGACGGGCACTCTGCTGGAAGAACAGGGCCTGGCTGATGACGGCGGACACGTTCGCGGGCTGGAACGGCTTCGCGATGAGGAAGGCCGGCTCCGGCCGCTCACCGGTGAGGAAGCGCTCCGGATAAGCCGTGATGAAAATAACCGGAACCTCGAAGGCCTTGAGCAAGTCGTTGACCGCATCGAGGCCAGAGCTGCCATCGGCAAGTTGGATATCGGCGAGAATGAGCCCCGGGCGCTTGGCGGAAGCCAGCTTGACGGCTTCCGTGCGGGTGCGGGCAACGCCCGTGACATTATGGCCGAGCCCCTCGACGAGGGCTTCAAGATCCATGGCGATCAGCGGCTCGTCCTCGATGATGAGGATATCGGTGGCCATGTCGGCGGCCAGCTCGCGCCCCGCCTCGTCGACGAGATCACGGACGCTTTTCGTGTCCGTCTCGAGGATCTGGCCCACTTCTTCCTCTCCGAAACCTTCGAGGCAGGACAAGAGGAAGGCCTGACGCGGCAGCGGGGTAATCTGGCCCAAGCGGACCTCTGCGGGCAGGTCACGCTGAACCTGCTCACTACGGCCGTTGACCGAAAGGGAATTCCAGATGCGGGTAAAGACCCGGAACAGCTCGACCTTGACGTTCCCTGACGGCCCGATGGTCTCGGGCTCGCTGACGAGGGTTTCCAAGGTGGCTGCCACATAGGCATCGCCGGCCATTTGGCTGCCGGTGAGTGCGCGGGCATAACGACGAAGATATGGCAAGTGCTGGACGACAAGCTGGGCTGTCGACATTAGCTTCCCCTTATTTAGCTTTTTGACTCGGTTCTCGCTACGGACCCATTAAACTCGACGGCACGAAGAAAGTTCCATTTTTGGGAACCAGAGGCAACGGTCGGCGTTATTGCTCGAAAATGAATATACAGATACTGCCAAGGTTAACCATCCTGAATTAGCCTGTGGGTATCACAAGGGGACCTCAATGACGGGTGAAAAGGGAAACAAGCTGGCTCGGGTCATCCCGGAGGAGTCGTTGAACGAGAAGCTTGCATCCGAGCCTCAGCTGGACAAAACGAGTCAGAATCGCATCGGCGACCAGCTGCGGGCAATGTACGATGAGCTGATGCAGCAGCCCGTGCCCGACCGCTTCAAGGATCTCCTGGAGAAGCTGGAGAGAAGCAGCGGGGAGAAGGCAAAATGACTCCGGAACCGGCTCTTCGCGAGGCTCTCCTCGCTGCCGTTCCGAGCCTCCGCGCCTTTGCAATTTCCCTGTCAGGACAAGTTGATCGGGCCGATGACCTCGTTCAGGACACGCTGCTCCGCGCGCTTTCCAATCTGCATCGTTTCGAGCGCGGAACGAATCTCAACGCGTGGCTCTTCACGATCCTGCGCAACCTCTTCCACTCCGAATACCGCAAGCGCCGCCGCGAGGTGGAGGACCCGGAGGGTTCTTACGCCAGTCGCCTGAAGGTGCAGCCGGAACAGGGCGCCCGCCTCGATTTCGAGGATTTTCGCAGCGCACTTGCCAAGCTCCCGCCTGACCAAAGGGAAGCGCTTCTGCTCGTCGGCGCACAGGGATTTTCCTACGAAGAGGCCGCCAATATCTGCGGCTGCGCCGTTGGGACCATTAAAAGCCGTGTCAACAGAGCAAGGTTCCGCCTCGCCTCTCTTCTCAATGTGGACGACGTGGACGACCTCGGTCCCGACAGCATGACGCGGGCTGCCCTGCAAGGAACCGGCTAACACGGCCCGGATCACCCTTTCCTTACTCTCTGATCCCCAACCATTTCCCTTGGAAGCCTGATTTCCCTAACGTCAGACATGAAAAACGCCGCCCGGGGGGCGGCGCTTTTTTAGGTGGAGCGTGACTTACGTCAGAGAGGGTTTCGTCCACGCAGCAGTCCGATGACAGCCGAAATGGCGAACAGGACGATTGCCACGAAGAAAATGAGCTTTGCGATCTCGACCGCCGTACCGGCAATACCGCCGAAACCAAACAGAGCCGCGACCAGAGCGATAATCAGAAAAGTGACAGCCCAACCGAGCATGGTGTTACCTCGCTTACAGTGACTTCGGCCGCAGCCGATGATGCACAAACAACGCGAAGCGCGACTGTAGGGTTCCGTCTTTCTGACTCATTTCACTGCTTTCCTGACGACACATTAAGTATTGAAAGGAGACCAGAGCAGTATGGAACCGCGGTCTGATAAGCACGTTTCCCAGAACACTTGGGAGGCTATTCCAATGAATCGTTCCATTGCCATCCGCACATTTTTTATCTTTACGATCCTCACGTCTCTTGCGGCTGTCATCGGCTGGACATCCCAAGTGAAGATCGCCGAAATCGTCTTCCTGATCGGCGCTTCCTTGTCCGCAGTCATGCTCTTCTTTGTGTGGGCAGCGCCTGTTCCCGTGCCGGTACCTGTCAGGGTGCGCAACAGGCGCTAAACGCTTCCCAATTTCTTTTCATCCTGAACCGAGGGCGGCCCATCGCAAGCCGCCCTCTTTGCTGTCAGGATTCCGTCGGCTCGCCGCCATTGGGATGCAGGACGGAGCCGGTGATGTAGGACGAATCCTCGCAGGCCAGGAAAAGGAAGCTCGGCGCCACTTCATTCGGCTGTCCGGGACGTTTCAGTGGTGTATCGGCTCCGAATTTGGCGACGTGCTCAGCCGTGAAAGTCGAGGGGATAAGAGGTGTCCAGATCGGCCCCGGCGCGACCCCATTCACGCGAATGCCCTTTTCGGCGAGTTTTTTCGCCAGGGACCGCGTGACGGCCAGGATCGCTCCCTTGGTAGCGCTGTAATCGAGCAGTTCGGGGCTGCCGCGATAGGCCGTGACCGAGGTCGTGTTGATGATGGCAGAGCCTTTTCCAAGGTGCGGAAGGGCCGCCTGAGCCATGTAGAAATACCCGAAGATGTTGGTTCGGAAGGTTCGGTCGAGCTGCTCGGGGCTGATCGCCGCAATGTCCTTCTGCGGGTGCTGTTCGGCTGCGTTGTTCACAAGAATATTGAGATGCCCGAACTGCTTCAGGGTCCGCTCGACGGCCGCCTTCGCGAAATCCGGGTCGCGGACATCGCCCGCGATGGTCAGGCATTGCCGCCCCTCGCGCTCCACCAGGCGCTTTGTCTCCTGGGCGTCCTCCCCCTCGTTGAGATAGACGATGGCTACGTCTGCTCCTTCGCGGGCGAAGAGAACCGATACAGCCCGCCCGATGCCACTGTCGCCGCCTGTAATGAGCGCGACCTTCCCTTTCAGCCGGCCGCTGCCGGGAAAGCGCGGCTCGTAATCGGGCCTGGGATGCATCTCGGTTTCCCGGCCCGGCTGTTTGTCCTGGGTCTGAGGCGGCAACGTCTTGGTCTGCTGAGAGCTCATGGCATGATCCGCTTGGCGATGGGGCGCGGTCCTGCGACCGGCGCGTTCAGGGGAACGCCGGGCTCATTCATGACAAAGCCCGCGCTGGCTTCCCAACGCGGGCTTTCGAGGCGTGTTCCTGCGGAGAGCTATTCGGCCGGCTGGGCCCGCTCGGCTGCGGTCGGCTGGCCCGCATGGAGGAGGTGATAGAGAATGATGGCGCCGAAGGTCGCGGTTCCGATGCCATCCAGAGTGAACCCGCCAAGCGTGAACTTGAAATTGCCGGCCCCAAGGATCAGGGCCACCGCGACGGTGATCAGGTTGCGCGGATTGGAGAAGTCGACCCTGTTCTCGACCCAGATCCGACCGGCCGTTGCGGCGATGAGACCGAACACCACGATGGACAGGCCGCCGAGCACCGGACCCGGGATGGTGCCGATGAAGGCCCCGAACTTCGGCGAAAGGCCGAGGATGAGCGCGATGAAAGCCGCCACGATGAAGATCAGCGTGGAGTAAATGCGGGTCACTGCCATGACGCCCATGTTCTCGGCATAGGTGGTCATGCCCGTGCCGCCAGAGGCACCTGAGAGCATGGTCGCGAGCCCGTCGCCCATGAAGGCGCGGCCAAGATAGGGATCAAGATTGCGCCCGGTCATGGCGCCGATGGCCTTGATATGACCCAGGTTCTCGGCAACCAGGATCAGAGCCACCGGAGCGATCAGGCTGACGGCGCGCATGTCGAAGACCGGGCTGTGGAATTGCGGCATTCCGAACCAGGCCGCCTCGCTCACCTTCGCGTAGTCGATGGCCTGGCCGAGGCCGAGGATATTGGCGCACACATAATAGGCGAGATAGCCCACGGCGCCACCGACGAGCACCGGCAGGCGGCGCCACATGCCCGGTGCGTAGACCGCCACAAGGCCGACCGCCACGACTGTGGTGAGCGCAATCCAACGGGCGAAGTCAGAGCCTGCCTGATTGTCAGGCGTCGTGCCCGACGCACTGGAGATCGCAATGGGTGCGAGCACCAGGCCGATGGCTGCCACGATGGCGCCCGTCACCACCGGCGGCATGAGCCGCTCGATCCAGCGGTGGCCTGCCATCTGAACGACGACACCGATCAGGAAATACAGGGCACCGGCCGCGATGATGCCGCCGAGCGCCAGAGCGATATTGGGGTTAGGGCTGCCGACCGTCGCGCCGGTGGCGACGAGAACCGGCCCGATGAACGCAAAGCTCGACCCGAGATAGCTCGGCACCCGGCCGCCCACGATCACGAAGAAGAGCAGCGTCGCGATGCCGGAAAACAGGATCGATACGTTGGGATCGAACCCCATGAGGATGGGAGCGAGCACCGTGGAGCCGAACATGGCGACCACGTGCTGGAGCCCCACGACGAGCGTCTGCCCCATCGGCAGGCGCTCATCCGGCATGATGATGCCTTCCGTCTTCAACGTCCATTTTGGAAGGTAGCCTGCGGCCATTGTCCAATCCCCCGAGCAATGCAATGTCCCGCGCACCGTAGCGCCGGGACCGGGGAAATGGCTAGGTCCGGAAAGGACTTATTCACGGCCACGCGAGGCTTCGATCTGGACAAAGGAGCCGTCCGCCGTCACGTTTCGTCCTCCACGGGACGAGGATGACCATGCGGAAGGACTACACCCAGCCGGAAGGAACGGTGCACACCCTCTGGATCGACAGCGAGTGCCTGAAGGGCAACCTGCTCGGCGACCCGTCGCGGCGGCGCGTCGACGTCTATGTTCCGGCGGGCCACGACGGGAGCGGCCTTCCCCTCCTGGTGGACCTGGTCGGTTACACGGCGGGCGGCCCGGCCCACACCAACTGGAAGAATTACGGCGAGAACGTCCCGAGCGCCTCGACCGATTGATCGGCACGGGCGCCATGCCGCCGGTCGTGGTGGTATTTCCCGACTGCTTCACCCGCCTTGGTGGCAATCAGTATATCGATAGCGCCGCCACCGGCGCCTGGGAAACTTTCCTGATCCGGGAAATGCTGCCCCTCGTGGAGCGCAGCTTCGGGTGCGGCGGCGATGGGCGGCGGGGTGTTTTCGGCAAGAGCTCGGGCGGATACGGCTCCCTGGTTCACGCCTTGCGCCATGGCGGGACCGTTTGGGCCGCAGCGGCGAGCCATTCGGGCGATGTGGGCTTCGAGTTCCTCTATCACCTCGGTGAATTCGCCGGCGCGCTCCGGCACCTCGCCGATCACGGCATGTCCATCGAGACCTTCATCCGGAAGTTCGAGGCTGGCCCAAAGGCGAAGGATGCCGATTGGCACACCATAATGATCCTCGCCCAGTCCGCGACCTTCGATCCGGCCCCCGAGGCGTTCTACGGCGTGCGCCTGCCGGTCGACATGCAGACCTGCGAGCTGATCGAGGAGCGCTGGGCGAACTGGCTGCGCTGGGACCCCCTGCGCATGGTGGACGAGGAGCGGCACCAAAAGGCCCTGCGCGGCATGAAATGCCTTTATGTGGATTGTGGCGACATCGACCAGTACAACATGGTCTACGGATCGCGGATCCTCCATCGCAAGCTCGCGGCGGCCGGCATCACCCATGTCTACGAGGAGTTCCACGACAACCACTCCTCCGTGGACTACCGGATGGACATCAGCCTCCCGCTCCTCGCCAAAGCCCTGAGCTGAATTTCAGCTTAGGGCCGAGCATCATGCGCCGTCGGGCTCGTCCTCGGTGGGCAACTCGCAACGGTTGTGGATGTGAATGGCGGCCATGGCCGCATGGCCCATGGCGACGACGATCTGATCGAGGCCGCGCACGATGTCGCCGGCCGCATAGAGTCCCTTCACGCTCGTCTGGCAATGGCCGTCGACGATGAGGCCGCCGGAAGGATCGTGCTCCGCGTCCAGAGACAGGGCGAGATCGGAACGGTATTTGAGACCGAGGGCGGAATAGAGCACGTCGAAATGCAGCTCCTTGCCACCCGCATGCAGTGCTGCGATCCGGTCACCCTCAAGATCGAGACGCTCCACTGGGGCCTCGACCACCTTAACGCCGAGGGCATCGAGCTCGCCCTGCCGCCTCAGGGGCTTTTCGAGAGGCTGCCCGAGGGTGAGGAGCGTCACGTCACGCGAATATGTGCGTGCGATGAAGATCGCCTCGCCGAGGCCCCGGTCGCCGTAACCGATCACCGCAATGCGGCGGTCGCGGGATTCGTAGCCGTCACAGATCGGGCAATACCGCACGAGACCGCGCTGGATCGCATTGGGCAGGTCGGGCAGGTCGGGCTCGATATCGACGCCGCCCGTGGCAAGAAGAACGTACCTTGCAGAAATCTGGCGGCTGCCGCCCTCCCCTTCGGTGACGGCGACGAACCGATCCGGCTGCCTGCGCAGACCCGAAACCGTCCCTATGGTAGGCGCGACCCCATATTGCGCAAGCGTGTCCCGCTGGCGGGCCAGCAGGTCCGGACCGGAGATGCCGCTCGCAAAGACGGGGATATTATGACTTTTCGGAATCCAGGCCGCCCGCTGCGCTCCGCTGTCGATGAGCACGAAGTTCCGTCGAAGCCTCGCCAGATAGAGGGCCGCCGTCAGACCCGCAGGACCGCCTCCCACGATAAGGCAATCGAGAAGCTTTTCGTCAGACCCCATTCCCCGTCCACTTTCGTTTGGTTGTGTCCAACCCAACCCGCGAAACTGGAAAAAGATCAGAGAGACCCTCTCGGAACAGTGCCGGGATCGTATCAGCGCTGTCTGATCGGGTTCTGACCGGAATAGGCGCAACCAGAGCCGGCCCCGGCCCGCCCTCTCCTCCGGTCACTCCTTCAGCAGGCCGCGCCGGGCGAGGTTCGCCATGAGCGCGCCGATGCCGAAGGTCCAGGGCTCGCATTCCGAGCTCGGTCGGATGCGGTTCGTCAGGGCGCCGAGCTGAGGCGCCGCAATGGTGACGATGTCGCCCGGCTTGTGGGTAAAGCCCATCCCGGGCTCGTCCCGGTCCTGCGTCGGCGCAAACATGGTGCCCAGGAACAGCACGAACCCGTCCGGGTACTGGTGGTTTGCCCCAATCGTCTGCGCCACCAGATCCTCCGGGTCGCGGCTGATCTTCGCGATGGAAGAGGATCCCTCAAGCTTGAAGCCGTCTTGTCCCTCGACCGTCAAGGTCACGGTCGTGCGGCGCACATCGTCCAGCGAGAAGCTCTCGTCGAAAAAGCGAATAAAGGGGCCGATGGCGCAGGAAGCGTTGTTATCCTTGGCCTTGGACAGGAGGAGGGCCGAACGGCCTTCGAAATCCCGCAGGTTGACGTCGTTGCCCAGGCTCGCGCCGACGATACGCCCCTCCCCGGAAACCAAAAGCACAACCTCAGGCTCCGGATTATTCCAGGTCGATTTGGGATGCACGCCTGCATCCATCAGGGAGCCCACTGCCGAGAGAGTCGGCGCCTTGGTGAAGATCTCGGCGTCAGGACCGATCCCGACCTCGAGATACTGGCTCCAGGCGCCCTGCGCCACCAGGACCGCTTTCAGGTCCATGGCCTCTTTGGAGCCGGGCTTGAGACGGCTGAGATCGTCGCCCACCAGACGGGTCACTTCGGCCCTGATGGCTGCCGCGGAGGCCGCATCACCCCGCGCCCGCTCCTCGATGACACGCTCCAGCATCGAGACCGCGAAGGTCACCCCGGCCGCCTTAATCACCTGAAGGTCGATCGGCGCCAGAAGCCAGGGCTTGGCCGGGTCGCGCCTCTCGGGCGGCGTATTGGCAAGGATGTCCTCAAGGGAGCCAATGCGCTCGCCAGACATATTCTTCACCGCCGAGGCTGGGTCGGGAAGTGCCGCAAGCGAACTTATGGTGGCGCAGGCGGCCGAGAGGTCGAAGACCCCCTCGTCCCGGATAGACACCACACAGGGGCCGACGCCCGGGCGCCAGGCCCGGCCCGCCAGGGCGCCGCTACACCCGTCTGCCGGAAGCGCCTTCAAGAGATCATTCTGCAACAAATTCTCGCCCATCCCGATTCCCGCTCCCTGAGAGGCATGCATATTGCCCGGGAATTGCACCGCTTGTCTCCCCTGAAGGAGAGGCCCTCGACCCGGATCACAGCAGGCGCGGCGGCTCGGGCGGAAGAGCATTCTCGTGGGCAAGGAGCCATCGTTTCCGGTGGAGACCACCGCCATAGCCTGTGAGCGCTCCATTAGCGCCGATGACCCGATGGCAGGGCACCACGACGCTGATGGGATTGGCCCCGTTGGCGAGACCGACGGCCCGAACTGCCTTCGGCATCCCGAGCCTTGCGGCAAGCGCGCTGTAACTCACGGTCGCCCCGAACGGGATGTCCGCCAGCGCCCTCCAGACCGTCCGCTGGAAGGGTGTACCGCCGGTCGCCCAGGCGAGCCCCGACAGGGCGGCTTGGTCACTCTCGAAATATGCCGAGATCGCCCTCCCCACGGGAGCCGGAACCTGGCCGGCCTCAAGAGGCAGGGCGCCATACTGGGACCGAAGGGATCGGAGCATCCTCTCCTCAAAATCCGCAAAGAAGAGGGCCCGCAGGACATCCCTTTCGTCCACCGCCACGAGCGCATCGCCGAGCGGCGTCTCGATCTGGCTGACCACGAGGCGTACTGGCAATGCCGGTTCCATAATCCCCCTCCGCAAGCTCCGAACGAAACCGTTCCAAAGCGCTCCAATCCCACGACCCCAGGAGCCATGATGGCAATGCCACAAGCCGCCGTCTCGCGATTTTCGGACGTGATGGATGAGGGCGGTAACAATTGGCAGATGGCCAAGGAAGCAACCCAGTGCTTCGAGCTGGCAAGGTCATAGAGGATTTGCGGAAGAACGATGGCTGGGGCGCCAGGATTCGAACCTGGGAATGGCGGTACCAAAAACCGCTGCCTTACCGCTTGGCGACGCCCCAATGCTTCGCGAAGTGGGGTGTACATAATCGTCTCGAACTGGGCTGGCAACTAGGTTTTCGCCACTGCGGCGATCTCACGGCCAAGCTCGTTTTCCCTCTTGCGGCCCAGGATGCCCCCCGCTATAAGACCGGCCTTCCCGATGATTTCGGTGTCGGAGTGTAGCGCAGTCTGGTAGCGCACCACGTTCGGGACGTGGGGGTCGCAGGTTCAAATCCTGCCACTCCGACCATTTCTTGAATTTCCAAGAGCGAAGAAGTGAGGCTCGCCCAGGAGCCCTGTCACTTCCATAGAACTTGTGCCGAACTCCAAGCAGCACGCCATCTCCCGTTATATTATCCATCCACGAACCCTTCGGGCCCTAGCGCAGATCTAGCTGCGCGGGACAGTGCACCTTCCGAGAAGACGCTGAGCCCAGGACAAGGTTCGCACCTCTCCTCCCTGACCGAGAAATCAGGCAGGCATCCTTCATACAAGACTGGATGCTCTTACGATTTACTCGTCTCGGACGGCCGCTTATTCACGAAATCCAAATAACCTTATGTCTAATTTCCGATCCATGGCTAAGCGGTAAAAGGCGTTAGAGGGGTGCTGGTGATCCCAAATGAAATTTGCCTTGACCAAGCTCCGCCTCAACCTGATCGCTGGCCTCATTGCATTAGGCATCCTCGCGATTTCAGCGCATACGTTGAGGAACGATTACCTCGACACCTGGCAAGAGGCCGAGAACTCCTCCAGGAACCTGCTCACGGCCATTGCGCGCGACCTCGGAAGCGATCTCGATCTACTGGACCTGTCACTGAAGGGTGTCATTGAAGGTCTTCGCTATATCGGATTTCAGAGGCTCCCGCCCGATCTGCAGCACCGGGTCTTATTTGATCGTGTCGCGACAGCCTCCCTCATGGGGTCGCTCGTTGTCGTAAACGAGGCCGGCGAACTCATCGCAGATGCGGGTCCCGTGATCGCGCCGCGGTCCTTCAACCTGGCCGACAACGAATCCTTCGTTGTGCACAAGGCGAACTCCTACATCGGGCTTTACGTCAGTCGTCCGTTCAAGGACCCGCTGAGGAACGGGGAGCTGAGCCTCGGCCTGAGCCGGAGGCTTTCCTATTCGGATGGACGCTTTGCAGGGGTGGTGATGGGCTTTCTTCCTCTCCACACCGTCAACCAGCTGTTCAACGACCTCAGGCTGGGAAAGCATGGCACAATCAATCTCTTCCGAGGGGATGGAATTCTCCTGACCCGTCATCCTTTCGACACCTCTCAGATAAACCAGAATCTCGGTACCTCCCTGCAGGTCCAGCGTCTTCTGCACGCGCCCAACGGTACCCTTGATTCCGTGTCTCCTATCGATCAGGTCCGCCGCATCATTTCGTTTCAGCGGCTCGATGATCAACCGCTCGTCCTGACGGTTGCGCTGTCCGTGGATGAATTTCTCGCTGCTTGGAGGGTCAAGGCGATTGTCATGAGCCTCATGACGGGGATCCTCTGCTTTGCCGTGGTTGGCCTGACCGTCCTGTTCCAGCGAGAGCTGAAACGGCGCACGAAAGCTGAGACGAAACTAAGAAGGCTTGCCAGAACGGACGACCTGACCGGCCTTCTGAACCGGCGTGGCTTTCGGGAAATCTTCGAGCGCGAATGGCGACAGGCGATCCGCTCGGGGTCATCGATTTCTCTTCTCTATATCGACGCGGATTACTTTAAGAGTTTCAACGACCGCTATGGGCATGGAAAAGGCGACGACGTGCTTCGAACGATCGCGCACATGCTCAACGCGAACATACAGCGCCCGCGGGATGTCTCCGCTCGACACGGCGGCGAAGAATTCGCCATTGTACTGCCCGAGACGGATGCGTCCGGTGCACGCATGGTTGCCGAGAACATCCGGCAAGCCATCATGGCGCTGGGCATCGCTCACGAGGGAAGCCCTTATCACATTGTGACCGTCAGCATTGGCGTTGCTTCGGCACGCCCGCCGCGGGGTAGCATGGCGGCAATTCTCTTCGAGGCTGCCGACACAGCTCTCTATAAGGCCAAAGCGGCGGGTCGGAACAACGTCTGCGGTTTCGAGACAGTGACCTCAGGGTGAGGGAAGGCTCGGTCTTCCGCGCGTACTGTAATTCGTTTGATCCGCACGATGAACTTCAGTGTTCGACCGAAGCGATAATGTTCTCTGGCCACGCGTGGTGAACCGGCAAGTCCAATCCGAATCCGTAATCATGTTGCAACATTGTCCCGCGCGACGCCTGCACACACCGCAAAATGCTACGGTTTATTGTAACATATAATTCCCCATTATCGCCGTGGACACTCCTCAAAACAAAGCTTTGCGCCTCCCTGCCGAACGCGCAAAATAGATTAACGCCACGCAACCCAAGTCTTTCGAGCGCGCTTTGCGTGGACGGCATTGTGCTACACACAGGAGCAACTCATGGAAAAGAAGTATTCTTTCAATCAGAGCGGGCCTATGCTTTCGCAGGGCCTCTCGCCCCATCGCTTGCCCAGACCCATCGAGCAGGATTGGACTCCAACTTACGCCAATCTTGATCTTTCCCTCGACGAGATGGAGCGGATTTTCTGGTGCCATCTGAACTCTGAGGACAGACCCAGCGTCACGCCTGGTCTGCTCCGCGACGTTACGGCCATGCAGACCCTCCTGCGTCAGCGGCTCTCGGACACCCCCGAAGCAGAGCGACCGTTCGATTTTCTCGTCGTTGGCTCCCGTACCCCGGGTGTCTTCAATCTCGGTGGCGATCTTCGCCTTTTTGCGGAGGCCGTTCGGAAGCAGCAGCGGCTTTGTCTCCAGACCTATGCATATAGCTGCGTCGATATCATCTACAACAATCTCAGCAGCTACGGGCATCCGGTCGTCACGATTGCGCTGGTACAGGGAGATGCCCTGGGGGGCGGTTTCGAGACCGCCTTGTCTTGCAATGTCATTGTTGCTGAGCGCAGCGCCAAGTTCGGCTTGCCCGAGGTCCTGTTTAACCTGTTCCCGGGCATGGGCGCCTACAGCCTCATCGCTCGCCGCCTCGGCGCGATCGAAGCGGAGCGGATGATCTTAAGCGGGAAGATCTACACCGCCGAGGAGCTGCACCAGAAAGGGCTTGTCGATATCCTCGCGGAAGATGGTTACGGCGAAGAGGCCGTCAGGGAATACGTCCATCAACACCAGCGCCGCCACAATGCTCTCCAGGCAGTCTTCAAAGCGAGACACCAAGTCTCTCCCATCACGCTCGAAGAGCTCCGCCACGTGACCGACACGTGGGTCGAGGCCGCCCTGCGGCTAACACCTTCCGACCTGCGGAAGATGGAGCGCCTGGCATCCGCTCAGGATCGCCGTTGCAATTTGGGACCGGCTCCCGGAATGCTCATCGCCGCCGAATGATCCATCTGCCACCTGAACCCGCGCGAACCATGACCGCCCGAAAATCGCTGTTCGGCGGATCCCGCGAGAACTGCAACTCTTGGCGAGACGGATTTCTCTGTCTTGCCAGGACGTTCAATGATCGTCCGATGGGCGACGGTCTATGATCAAGAAGGGCTTGCTCACATAATCTCGCAGGAAGATGGAACGTGCGGCTTCAAAGTCCGAACGCAATCCTGAGACGATTTCGCCGCCATGGTTCTTGAGATCACTTGCCGATCTCGGCCGCCAACGGCGGCAACGTTCGGCGAGGCCGTGCACACCGACATTGCCTGACCCGCTTTGCAGAGCGTGCACCTGCTCGTTGAAGCCGGGCACGTCGCCTCGATCCACGGCGGCCTGGAGTTGATCGAGAATGACGCCACCATCCGTCAGGAAGGCGGAGATGACTTCTTCCAGAAAGGTCTCGCCCCCGAGAATCTTCAAGTTCTCCAACATTCCGAAATCGACGAGATCGTGACTGCCGAGATGGGGTGCTACTTGAGTAGCTTCAGGAACTTGAACGGGCTGCGCCTGCGGCTGGCCTGCCGTGAGTTCGTCGATCCGATCGAGGAGAACGGGAGCACTGACAGGCTTGGTCAAGCAGGCATCCATGCCCGCCTCCTTCGCTCTCAATGCCGCAGATAGGGTGGCATCCGCGGTCAGACCGACAATCGGGACATAGCGCTCCCCCAGGGATGCCATTCGGTAGAGCTTGGTCGCCTCGATACCGTCCATCACAGGCATGTTGAGGTCCATTACGACAAGGTCGAAGCTATGGCGCTCCAGGCTGTCCAGGGCCTGCTCCCCATCCTCGACGAGCGAGACCTCATGGCCGCCCGCTTCCAGAATGCGACTGATGACCTTCTGGTTCACTCGGTTGTCATCGGCCAATAGAATGCGCAGGCTGCGTTCGCGTCGGCGGATCAGCGGCTGCCGTACGGCGACGGTGGCCTGCCCTCCCCTAACGAAGCGCATCGCAGCCGTTAGATCAGAGAGAAGGGCATCGCGGCTCAGGACGGCCGAGACGCTTTTCCTAACGACGGGCTGGGTTGCATCCATCGACGGAGCCCCAACAAGAAAGACCCCATAGGGATTGGCAGCCTCGATCTCGGCGAGCTTGAGCGGCCCTTCGCTGGAAATCACCGCAAGGCCACGGTCCCCTACGAGCAGAACAATCCGCCGCTGGATTTGGCCCGCCGTAGGAGACTTGAGGATACGCGCTGCCTGCAGAACGTCCTCGCATTTCCTAACCGAGCCGCAAGCCTGGCCTAGCCGCTCCTCAACCCAGCGCAGCTGATCGTCATCGCCGCCAAGCAGGACAACCTCCACGTCCTGGAGATCGACCTCACGTTCATCCTGGGTATCGGAGAGTGCCATCGGCAGCGTAAAGCTGAACGTGCTTCCCCGGCCGGGTACGCTCTCGACGGTGATCTCGCCCCCTTGCAGGCGGACGAGATGCTGGGAGATGGCAAGACCGAGACCCGTTCCGCCGAAGCGATTCAGGATCGTCTCGTCGGCCTGGGTAAACCTCTCAAAAATCCGCCTTCGGGCGCTCGCCTCAATGCCAATCCCCGTATCGCTCACGTCGAAGCGGAGCGACACCAGATTGCGGGTCGGGGCGCCGTCCACGAACAGGTCCACCCTGCCCTGTTCGGTGAACTTCACGGCATTGCCGATCAGGTTGAGAAGAACCTCTCTCAGTCGACGCTCGTCTCCAAGCAAAAAAGAAGGTGTTCGCGGCGTGACATGAAGGTGGAATCGAAGCCCTTTGGCTCCTGCCTGAAGGGACGCGACCTCCCGTACCTGCGACAGCATCCGGCTCAGGTGGAACGGCGCCGAATTTATCGTAATCTTGCCGGCTTCGATGCTGGCGAAATCCAACAGGTCGTCGATGAGGGCAAGAAGCGCCTTCGATGATGTCCTGACGGTTTCAACCATTTCGCGCTGATCTGCACGCAGCGACGTGTCGTTGAGAAGGTCTGCCATCCCTACGACTGCGTTGAGCGGGGTTCGTAGCTCGTGGCTGACACTGGCCAGGAACTGGGTCTTTGCCCGGTTGGCCTGCTCCGCAAGCTCACGTGCCTGCGACAGGCTCCTGATGAGGGTCGCGGCATAAAGAGGAAGGATGATCACTCCACCCAGAAGGCCGAGGCCCAGCGGCTGGTTCTGCAACCAGTATTCCGCCGATTGGGTGACGAGCAGAAAGCCGAGCGCTCCGACGAATGTGCCAAAATAGAGATACCTGACGCCGTACCGGAAGCCGTTGCCGAGGATAATCCAGTAATAAAACGGATAGAGGATGGTGACGTACTCTCCGCCGGCATAAAGGCCGATGGATAAAAGCCCAAGATCGACGCCAATTGCCGCGACGCGGCGGACAACCGAGATCCCGGGCCTGGCGAGGAGATGAATGGACAGGACAGACGCCGCGCACAGATAGGCCAGCGCGATCATCCGTGCTTCAAACGTCTGCTCGGCAAAGCCGGGCATGATGAGCCACACATAGACGAAGATGGCTAGGCTTATGATCTGCCGGTTGATCGTGATCTCATGCTCACGATCAGGGCGGTTTTGGAACCATCGACGCCAGTGCGAGATTGAATCGAACACGCGCGCTCCTGATCATCGCCTATGGGCAGAGCCCATATCAGACGGATGTTCCGCCGGAGTTCTGTTGGAGAATGCGCTGCAGGCACTCCTCGGCAGCCAAAGGCTTGCTGAAATAATAACCCTGGATTTCGTCACAGTCCTCCTGACGAAGGAAGGCCAGCTGCTCCTCGTTTTCAACGCCTTCGGCGACGACACGCAAATCCAGACCATGGCCAAGCCGGATTATGGCGCGCGTGATGGCCGCATCGGCCTTGCTGTGGGGAAGATTGCACACAAAGCTACGGTCAATCTTCAGAGCATCGATCGGCAGCTCCTTCGCCAGTCCCAGGGAAGAGAATCCGGTCCCAAAGTCGTCGAGCGCAATACTGACCCCAGCCTCCTTAAGCAGTCTGAGATTGCCCGCTGCATCTTCGATCTGGTCGACGAAAGCACTTTCCGTCAGCTCGATTTCCAGCTTAGCCAGATCATCGCCTATCTCGTCGCGGATAGACCTCAGGCTCTCCCAGGTTTTCGACCTGTTAAACTGAGAAGGAGAGATATTAACGGCAAGACGAAGTTCTCCGATCCCCCGCCTTCGCCACTCAGCCAGCTGCCGACAGGCAGCCCGCAGCACCCAGTCCGAGATGTCGGGCATCAAGCCACTTTCCTCGGCAACCGGCAGGAACGCTCCGGGCATCAGCAGCCCGCGTTCCGGGTGCTGCCACCGTATCAAGGCCTCGACACCGATGATCTGGCCTGACTGCAGGTTCAGCTGCGGTTGGTAATGGAGGACGAATTCGTTTCGCTTGAGGGCTTCCCTGATGCCGGCCTCAAGCCATGCGAACTCGTCCATGCGAGCCCGCAGGTCCTCGGAGAAGACATGATATCGATTCCGGCCCTTGGATTTCGCCTGGTACATGGAAAGGTCGGCATTCTTGAGGATCTCATTGACGTCGGATCCATCGCGCCCCACGAAGGCGATGCCTAGGCTGGCAGTCGTATTCACATAGCGTTGGCCGACCTTGATGGGCTTTGCCAAGGCGGAGATGATCCTGGAGGCGAGCTGCTCCGCCTCCCATCTTTCCGTGATGTCTTCCTGCAGCAATGCAAACTCGTCGCCTCCCAGGCGTACCAGTGTCACACCGACACCGCACAGGGGCCGCAACAGACCCGAAACGGCTTGCAGCAGCTGATCGCCAAAGGAATGACCGAGCGTATCGTTGATGCTCTTGAATCGATCCAGATCCAGAAGGTGAAGCGCGCCTAACTGGCCCGTCTCCGAGCTGTCATGACTTGCCAGAATTTCCTGCAGACGGTTGCTGAGAAAGGTCCTGTTCGGCAAGCCCGTCAGAGCGTCATGCTGGGCCAGGTGACGGAGGCGCTCCTGTGCCTGCTTCTGCTCCGTGATGTCGAGCGAGGTCGTGAGAATCCCGATAAGCGATCCACTCTCGTTGAAGAGTGGCGACTTGGTGGTCAGGAAGGATCGGGGAAAGCCATCAGGATCGAGGAGCCGCTCCTCAAACCCGGGGCTGACTTGGCCGCGCGTGCGGGCAGCCTCCTCCGCAGCCTTGTTGCGTTCCAAGTCGGACCCGGACAGGAGGTCAGACGGCTTGAGACCGACACAGTCCGCAGGATCCCTTTTCGCATAGACTGCGAACATCGCATTGACGAAGACACACTGCCCGTCGAGGTTCGTTGCGCTGATGAGCGCCGGAACCGTATCGATCACCTGTGCCAGTTGCTCATGGCCATGACGAAGCGCCTTTTGCCGTGAGGTTTCACTCTCCCAAAGACGACGCTCGAGTCTCCTGGCCTCTTGCCTGATCTTCTGCTGCTGCTGCCGCAGCCTCAGCAGATTCCGGGCGCGGCTGATGAACTCGTCGTGGCTGACGGGGGTCTGCATGAAGTCCGTCGCCCCTGCCTCAAGGGCGTTCAGACGAAAGCTCCGGTCCTCATATGCGGTCAGGACAATGATCGGAACCTCTGCCACGTCGGGGAGCGCACGCAGCCGACGGGTCAGGTCGGCCCCGTCCATGCCGGGCATCTTGAAGTCAGTGATGACAAGATCGGGCGTATGGGTCTTTGCCCAGTCCAGCATCTCGAACGGGCTGCTAAAAGTCTTAACAGAAGCATCCTCGTCAACGAGGCTCGCCAGCTTGGAATAAATCCGCCGGTTGCTGCCTTGATCGTCCACGACGACTAACAACGCCATGATTGACTACGCCTTTAAAAGGAAGAACGGGACATCTCACGATATCCCGTTACGATTGGTGGTCCTCGATAGTTGCGAGCCTTATAGATAGGTCGCGCCGCACATTCGATCATGCATCCGCCATGTCTTTGGATGACCCTGATCCATCCATGGTAACTGATTAGTGTAGAATGGCTCAAACATCGCCATCCTATCTGGAACCGGCTCGCCTTTGAAGGTCGCATCAGCTCATGTGGGCTCAGGACGATATGAAGGTGGGCAATGAATGCCTTCCTTCATCGCAACGATACGTCGATACATAAAGCTCGGCAGCTCGGCAGCACGCCTGCAGTTCCACAAGCTTAACCCATACACCGAGCTCCAAACCCCGATGTGATGACAGGGAGCCCGTTTGGTCACCGACGAAAATAGATCAGGCTATCACCGACCCACACGGATGCAGGTCCGCATCCATACCTTACGCAGTCTCCTTCCCTTGCATCCAGGAAGGGACGGCGGGTTCACAGCGTCCCGGTAAGCGTCTTAACCGGTTAGCTCCGCAGCGCCTTCTCAATATCGTCCAGCACTTGGCTCTTTCCGATACCGGTGAGGAACGGAAGGCCCTTGAATGTCGGCTTGCCAAGATCGTCTGGCACCGGAGTCGTCGCAACCACGATGTCGACATCGGCAACCATGCTGCGAACCTCAGTTGCCTTGCACTGGCGGATCACGACAGGAATACCCCGTTCCGCCATGGCCTCCTCGATTGCAAGCGCAACGACGGTTGATGTTGCGACCGCTGTTCCGCAGGCGACCAGAACGACTTTGGGCTGAGCCATAGAAAAACTCACTTTTCAGGTTGGAAGGGCCGAGAATGCCTCCTCGGGCGTCCTTGCCTCGGCAAGGGCGGCCAGAGCTCCCGGGTTTTGGATAAAGCCTGCAACGGCCTGCAGCATTTCGATCTGCGCATCCTTGTCGGTCAATGCCAGGGCAATGACAATCTGGACTGGAATTCTGTCCTCAGGGTCATCCATGCTGCCAAAGGAGACGGGCTCTTCCAGAGTGGCCAATGCGATGGCCGGAGCAACGACATGCACAGGATCGGAATGGGGAACGGCTACGTTGATCGTGCCGAGAGGCAGTCCGGTGGGCATGGTGCTCTCACGGGAGATCAGCGCATCCGGGTAATCAGCCTTGACCTTTCCGAGAGCAATGAGCCGCTCTCCCAAAAGCCTGATCACTTCGTCTGATGATCTGGCCGATATCCCCAGGCACATGGCCTGGGGAGAGAGGATCGATCGAAAATCGACAGCCATGCCCTACTCCGCCGGCATTGTGGCGCGGGTCTGGATGACGGGCTCCGTCGGCTCGGCCCCGGCCATGCGCTCCCATGCCCGCGGTGCAGACCGGAAGCCGAAGAGGAGAGCCGCGACCGCAACGAGAACCAGCCCGACACCGAGCCAGCCCAGCGCCGAAATGGCACTGATCACGAGGTAGGGGATGTAGAGGAAGCCGTCGACGACGCTTGTGATGAGCGTCGCGTTGGCCGGGATCTGGAACCCTGCCGTCTGCGCGGTCGATGTCATGAGCGGCGACAGTGCCATGCCTACGTAGAAGCCGACCGTCAGTGTAATCGCCCCGATGACGATCATCCGGAAGACGTTTCCGTTGACGATCGGAGCCGTCATGGCAACGACGAACGGAATAACCGCGAGGTCCGCGAACAGAATGATCCGGTTTGCCGGAAGAATGATTGACAGCACGATCGCAACCGGCACCAGGACGAGAGAACTGGCGATCGCGGCCGGGTGGCCGATCAGGATCGCCGAATCCAGGCCCACATGGATCTCCCGGTCGCCGGCCCGCTTCTGCACGAATTCCCGTGCCGCTTCGGAAACCGGGATAAGGCCCTCCATGAGGATTTTGACCATTCTTGGCAGCAGCAGCATCACGGCCGCCAGATTGATGCCGGTCTTCAGGACCTTCGAGAGGACGGTGCCTGCATCGCCGGCGTTGTAGTAGGCCGCGAAGCCGAGCACCAGGCCGATGACGAGACCGAGGACGATCGGCTCGCCGAAGACGCCGAGCCTCTTCTGCACCGTATCGGTATCAAGCTGGATGGTGTTGATGCCGGGAATGCGATCCATGATCCAGTTCAGGACGATCGCGATCGGCACGATCTGCGCAGACGCGAGGTGAGGCACTGACACCCCGGGCACCCCATAGAAGCGCTGCACGCCCTTGGCGGTCCAGTCCGCAAGCACGAGCGCCAGGGCTGCCATAAGGGCAGCTGCCGCGAGGCCGTAGCCCAGGCTCCCGGTCGCGGCGACCACGAGCGAGCCTACAAAGGCGAAGTGCCAGAAATTCCAGACGTCAACATTGAGCGTTCGTGTCAGGCCTACGAGCAACAGGGCGATATTGACGATGATGCCGATGGGGATCACCCACAGGCCGACGGACGACCCGAACGCGATGGCCGCCGCGGAAGGCCAGCCGACATCCACAATGTCCCGCTGCATCCCGGTATTCTTGACGATGGCTTGGGCGACTTCGCCAAGGGTGGTCAGCATCAGCCCCAGCACGAGATTGATGCCGATGAAGGCAATGCCGATGGTCAGGCCGGCCCGAAACGCCCTGCCTGGACGCGCACCGAGCACCAGCGCAATGATGAAAATGATGATCGGCAGCAAAACCGTTGCACCGAGGGTATCCACGACACCTTTGAAGGCTGTCAGTATGCCGTCCATGGCCTCTTCCTCCCGACTGGCTCCATTTACCACCCGGCGTTCTTTGACCGGTTAGCGACATGCGCGGACCGGATATCCGGCTCTAGAGAATTGATTAGATCATTCGTCTATCTACTGCGCAATATGTTCAGCTGAAGTACTCGCCGTTGTATTTCTTGCGAGCCCAGGCTAGAAATCTGCCATGACCGAGAACAAAGCGCGAAAGAAAAACGCCGCTGCTGCGTCAGCCGATACCGACACTGCTCCCATGCCCGTTGGCCGTCGATCGGACCGGCTCAGGCTTCGTGCCGCCTGGATGTACCACGTCGAAGAGATGACTCAGAGCGCGATTGCAGACGCCCTGGGCATCGGTCGCGTGACCGTCGTGCGGCTTCTGTCGGATGCACGGAACCTCCATGAGGTCCGCATCACCCTCAGCCGTGCCGTCTCTGAACTGACGTCGCTTGAGATGGCACTAGAGAGAGCTTTCGGCATCGGGGAGGTCATCGTGGCTCCCGTCTCGTCCAAGGATGCTGACCCCACCCGTACGATTGCAGCGGCCACGGGACAGTTCATTTCCGAGTTCTTGCAGCCGGGCATGAAGATCGGCGTCGGCTGGGGCAAGACCCTGCTGCAATCGCTTGCTTTCATCAGTGACCGCCAGATCCCCGATATCTCCGTCGTCTCCCTGTTGGGAGGCATCGTGAAGGCCAAGCAGTACAACCCGACCGAGTTTGCATGGCAGTTCTCCAGGCTTCTCCAGTCGGAGTGCTTCCTGCTCCCTGCCCCGGCTCTGGTTGACAGCGTCGAGACTAAGCACGCCCTCATCGAGCGATGCGGCCTGTCCGAGATCTTCGAAGTAGGACGCTCGCTCGATGCGGTGCTACTGAGCGTCGGTGGCATGAACCCGGACGCCACCGCCTATCGGTTCGGCTATTTCTCCGAACAGGATCGGCTGGAGCTGATTAAAGAGGGCGCCGTTGGCGACCTGCTCTACTTCTTCTACGGCCTCGACGGCCGCCTCGTCGATCATCCCGTGAACGAGCGCGTCATGGCCATTCCGGTCGAAAGCCTCGCGGGAGCGCCGAACCGGATTCTGACCTCTGGGGGGCCAAGCAAGATCGATGCGATCATCGGTGCCATTCGCATGGTGAAGCCGACGGTCTTCATCACGGATGAAGTCACGGCCGCTTCTGTGCTCTCGGCTGTCGGCGTACCGCCCTCTCAGCTTTCATAGGTCCCGAACCGGGCCTCCCGGTCCGAGAGGGAACTCACAACTCGATGATGCGCTTCTTGGCTCTCGGGATCGAGGCCGGGCTCATGCTCAGTTCGGTGACGCCCATACGGACGAATTCCGGGATCAGGTCCTCGCGGGCCGCGGCCTCTCCGCAGATACCGACCCAGATCCCACCTCCCTTCGCTGCCTGGCAGATGAGGTCGATCGCCTTCATCACAGCGGGGTGATCCGCCCGGTTAAGATTGACGAGGCGAGCGTTCAGGCGGTCTGCCGCCATAATGTATTGGGTCAGGTCATTGGTCCCAATCGAGAAGAAGTCCGCCTCGGCCGCCAGCTCGTCGGCCCCGAGGGCGGCTGCTGGCGTTTCCATCATGACACCGAGCTCAGCATCCCCGTATGGAATTCCCTGGTTCCGTAGTTCCATTCTGCACTCATCCAGCAGCGCCTTCACGGCTTTGAGCTCCGATACGTCGGAAATCATGGGTACCATGATCTTGATGTTGCCGACGGTCGCGGCCCGCAGGAGAGCCTTCAGTTGCGGCCGGAAGATATCGAGCCGGTCCAGGCACATGCGAATTCCGCGCCAGCCCAGGAAGGGATTGGCTTCCTCGGGAAAATCAATACCCGCAATCGGCTTATCGCCGCCGATATCGAGCGTGCGGACGATGACCGGATGCGGCGCGAACGCGCGCGCGAGCTCGGTATAGATGTCCGCCTGCTCATCCTCCGTCGGCAGCACCTTGCGCTCCATGAAAAGGAGCTCCGTGCGGAACAGCCCGACGCCCATGGCACCGGCCTTCAGAGCAGCGTCGATCTCGCTGAGGGAGCCGAGATTGGCCGCAACCTCGATCAGCGTTCCGTCACGGGTTCGCGGCTCCATGTGAGAATAGCGCGCCAGCTGTGCGCGGGCCTCCGCCTCCTTGTCGATCCGAGCGCGGAAGGTCGCTACTACCCATTCCGACGGATCCAGCACCACCTCGCCCGTATGGCCGTCGATCGCAGCGGTCTTCGCTCTGCGGAGCGCCTCGACGGAACCGGGATACCCGAGCACAGCCGGAAGGCCGTGGGTGCGCGCCATAATGGCGATATGCGAGGTCGAAGACCCTTTGGTGCAGAGAAGTCCCGCAATGCGTCCGATCGGCGCCTTCGCGAAATCCCAGGCACTGATCTCCTCCGCTACGATGATTGCGCCCTCCGCCACATCCGCGAGCGTTGCTTCGCGGCGTCCAAGCAGCGTCAGGGCCACATTTCTCGTAATGCCTCTGATATCCTCGGCACGGGCCCTTATGTAAGGATCGCTCATGGCTTCGAAGGAGCGGGCAAGATCATCTCCGGCCGCGAGGGTCGCATAGACAGCATCCTCACCGCTCCCGATCCTGCCCTTCACCTGCCCGACGAGTTCCGCATCGTGCGCCACGTCGATCAGCGCATTGATGATTTGAAGATCCTCTGGCTTGAGGTCCGCCCGTTTGCGCTCCTCCGCAAGGACCAAAGCCGTCCGTGCGACAGCCTCCTCGTAGCGCAGGATTTCCGCCTCGATCTGGTCCGGATGCACTTGGCGTCGCTCGACCTTCAACGGATCGTGGAAGAAGTGGTGGACGGGCCCCAAGGCCGTCCCTTCGCTCGCCGGAATGCCTCGTGGCTCTTCCGACAAGGATGGTTTCGGTGGCCTGGTTTCCTGTGAGGGAGCAGCTGACGCATGCGCGTCTGGCGCTCCAACGTCCAACCCTGCGTCCGGCGTCTCCATGAAACGGCTGAGCGCATCCATGGCCGTGGCGGCATCCTCGCCGCTTGCACGCAGAACGAGTTCATCATTCTCCTTGATGCCGAGAAGCATCAGCTTGACGGAGCTCTTCGCATTGACACCCTGTCCGTCTCGGACAATCTCGATATCGGACTGGAAGCTTTTCGCGAGCTTGACGAACTGTGTCGCGGGACGGGCATGAAGGCCGTCGCGAACTCTGACGCAAACGGCTCGCTCGATCTGCATCGCTCTTCTCCAATGAATCAGAGGCGGCGCGCGGAGCGCCGCATAAACTCTCAAATGAATCAGCGTTCGCTCGTTAAGCGGCGGATCGGATCGCGATCGCGGCTCCTGGCGCAAGGGCTTTGAGCAGAATGGCGGCATCGACCTTGGAGGCGCAGAGCTCTCCCGGCCGGCCAGCGGTATCGGCCCCGTCGAAATTGATCACGACGTGGCCGATATCCGCAACTTTCTTCCATGCCAGCTCACCGATAGCCGTCAACGCTGCCGAGACGTCACCAATGCGAAGCTCTGCTCCAACCGGCGGAGCCTCTACAGTGGGTCCGGTCTCAACTTTGTGCAGCACCGATACCTCGGCCAGCTCCGGCGGAGCCCCCACCGCGTAGAGGATCAGGACGCCGCCTTCGATCAGTTCGGCGACTTCAGGACCGACATCCGTGATCTTCGTCTGGTAGAAAACTGTCATGGGTCTCTTTTCTGTTTAGAGGAAGAAGCTCGCTCCGTAGGCGACCAGAACCGCGATGGGCCCGGTGATCTGACGGCTGAGCAGAACTGCCGGGACGCCGATCTCGATCGTCTTCGGTTTGGCTTCTCCGAGGGCCAGACCGACGGGTACGAAGTCGCAGCCGACCTGGGCGTTATAGGCAAAGAGCGCCGGCAGAGCCATTGCGGGCGCAATGGTTCCGTTGGCGATCTGCGGACCGATGATCGCGACGCCGATCACCTGCGCGATGACGGCCCCGGGCCCGAGCACGGGCGACAGGAACGGCAAGCCGCAGATGGCCGCAAGGATGACAAGGCCGATAATGTTGTTGGCGAGCGGCCCCATGGGTTGGGCTAGCAGGTCGCCAATGCCGGTATACAGGATGATGCCGATGAGCATGGTCACGAAGGCCATGAACGGCAGCACGTTACGGATCACCTGATCGATTGTCCGGCGGCCCGCGTTGAAGAAGATCGCGACGGCTCGGCCCATGACGCGGCCGACGCTGGTCACAATGCCGATGAAGCCGCTGGCAGGCGCGGTGGAATGCGCCATGTCCGACCGGGCTTCGGCCGCAGCCTCGCCGACCGACGGCGACAGGTCGCTCGCGCCGGCGGAAGCAGGCGCCGGAATATCCTCGTCATCCGCAAAGGACAGGTTGGCCTCCTTCACGCCGGAGACGTAAATGTCCTCCGTGATGAACTGAGCCAGCGGTCCTGATTGCCCGACGGGCGTCAGGTTCACGGTCGGAATACGCTTGCGCGGATAGACGCCACATCGCGCGGTTCCGCCACAATCGATCACCACCGCGGCGATTTCGCCCTCGACGGGCGGTGCCCGGAAGCCGTCGACGACGGTCGCGCCGGTCATATCGGCGAGCTTCTGGGCCAGCGGGGGAATTCCGCCACCGGTAACGGCGACGATCTTATCCTTCTGCGCCGTCGGCTTGATGACCAGCGGGCCGCCCCAGCCACCCGATCCGTGATTGATACGTACGGCTCTGTATGTCTTTGTCATGGCACTCCTCCCACATTCCGCTCAGAGCTTCACGCCTTCGCGGCGAGCCATGATCTGCGTGATCTTTTCCGTCACGATGCCTCTGATGAAGATCACCACGACGCCGACGATGAAGTACCAGACGGCAAGATTGACATGCCAGCCGGAGGGTAATTTCCCGGCAGCCTCAAGCTGCTGGAGAGCGACCAGGACACCGCCCCACACGAAGTACTCGCCCGCATTAGCGTGGGGGAAGAGGCCCGTGATGGGATGGCAGAACGACACCGCCGAATCGTAGAAGGCCGGCTTGTGCCTCTCCTCGAGGAAGGTCCCGAACGTATAGGCCATGGGGTTGGTGAGGAAGAACATCGCCATGACGGGCAGGACCGTGTAGCGGGTCAGCGCAATTCGTCCTGCTGCGCGCGCCAATCCGTGCACCCGCTGCTCGCCGACGATTTCTGTAACGGCATAGAATGCCGTCATCAGGACGATCAGGGTCGGGATGATGCCCGTGACAAATCCGGTAAAGACCTGACCGCCCTGCTGGAACACGCCGATGAAATGGCGGCCGATTGTGGAGAGCCACCCAAGCTGCTCCTCCTGAGCGACGTTCTTCACCCGGTTCGCGAAGTCCGCTGCCGTGCCCGGAGCCGCGGGAGCTGTGTTCTGGGCGAGAACGATCATGTCGCCGGATGCCTGTCCCGCGGCGTGGCCTGCATGTGCGCCGTCTGCCGCAGCCATGCCCAGGCTGTGGACGGCGTGGCTTGCACTCAGCGATGCGTGGTGAAGACCTTCACCAATCACATCGATGTGCTGAGCCATCGTGGCAAGGATTGTCATGTTTCCTCCCTCTGACGTAAGGCTAAGCCTCGTCTTATATTATGCGGCCGGGCTCATGCCGGCTGCTGATCCGGCAGAGCCGGAACCTCGGACTTCCTAGCTTTTGCGCTGGCGATTTGCTGCAATGCCTGTTCCAGGGCCTGCCTGCGCCCGCGCCTTCCTGTAAAGGACTCGTCCTCAAGGAGGCTGCCGACATTGCGGCCTTGATACTGGCTCAGCCGCTCGAACTTGGCGAAGACACTCCTCCCCTCCATGACGAGCAGATCCCGGATCGTGTCGTCCGGACCAAGAACCAGCATGAGAATGACGCCTCGCCCGAGGCTGGCGCGGGCATTGCCGACACCCAGATACCCGTCGGTCCACTTGCCTCCGATGGAGCTCATGACCTCGCGGTAATGCCGCATCTGCAGCCAGGTCCCGACGGCCTGAAGGAGCCAGACCACGCCGAGCAGCAGCAATCCGATCTGCCATAGGGGCATCACCCACCTCCAGCTTGAACACGCAGGCGAACAAGACGTTCTCTCTGCATGGTCGGCCTTCGCGGCCATTTAGGCCAATTTTCAGAGGAGAACATTTGCCACCTTTTATGTCAATATGTACACAAGGCCGGCGAGAGAAGCCGGGAAAGGCATCTCTGAACAGTGTGACTGGCGTTGAGTGTCCAGCATAGCCCTCACTTGATGAATCCACTGGACAGTGACGCGTAGGGGGCCAACGAGCTGGAAATTCATCTCGTCCCGAACTGCACGGACCCTTTCGCACACACGGCCTCGATCCCTGGCGGGTCGATCAGGGCCCTGGGTGGGCCGCCATCTGAATCAGACACAGGCAGAGGCGCGGTCTTAAGCTGTGCATTGTCCGAGCGAGACCTTGGCTTAGTAGGTGACCGATAGGCATCCCCGCATAGTTCTTTCGTACTGTGGAGCCATGGCCAGGCCATGAGGATCAGGCTTTGAGGTAGACCAGGAGGTCTCTGAGGCCTGCAATATCGCAGGGATGGCGCTCTCAGAATGTACATATTGTTTGACCGACACACAAAAGTTCTCTAGCCTTCTGACATCGCTCTTCAATGGGAAAGGTCAGTTCGATGCCGCGGATCGCGCAACTGGGTTTGGCAGCTGAGCTTGCCGCTCGGATGGAGAAGTCGGGACCGATCACGATCGGCTTGGCCGGCGCGGGCCAGATGGGCACCGACATCGTCGTCGAGGTCGCGCTCATGCCCGGCGTGCGCATCGGTGCCATTTCCGAAGTTCGCCCGCAGGCGGCACGGGATGCGGCCCTCCTGGCCGGCCATGCGCTCGATGACGTTGTGAACGCCTCCACGGCCTCCGACATTGACCGCGCCATCGAGGCCAACAAGGTTGCCATCACGGAAGACATCAACGCCCTTTGCGCGGCCGGGCGGATCGATGTGGTGATCGACGCCACCGGCAATCCCAATATCGGCACGCTCTTCGCCCTCGAGGCGATGAAGAACGGCAAGCATGTGGTCATGCTGAACGTGGAAGCCGACATCACGGTCGGGCGCTTCCTCAAGGAAGAGGCCCGCAAGGCCGGGGTCGTCTACACGGGCGCCGCCGGTGACGAGCCGGCCTGTACGCTGGAAATCCTCAGCTTCGCCCAGAGCCTCGGCTTCGAAGTGGTGGCTGCCGGCAAAGGCAAGAACAATCCGCTCAAGTTCGACGCCATGCCGGCCGACTATGAGGAGGAGGCCCGGGCGCGCAACATGAATGCGCGCATGCTGGTGGAGTTCGTGGACGGTACCAAGACCATGGTCGAGATGGTTGCGGTCGCGAACGCCACCGGGCTTGTGCCGGACGTTCCCGGCATGCACGGCCCCACCGCCACGCGCGAGCAGCTGGCGCAGGTGCTGTGCACCAAAGAGGACGGCGGCATTCTCAACCGTTCGGGCGTCGTCGACTATTCGATCGGCAAGGGAGTCGCGCCGGGCGTCTTCTGCATCGTAAAGCCGAGGCATCCCCGCGTCCTTGAGCGCATGGTCGACCTTAAGGTGGGCCCTGGCCCATGCTTCTCGATCCTCCGCCCCTATCACCTGACCAGCCTCGAGACGCCGCTCTCCGCCGCGCGAGCCGTCGCTTTCGGGAGGCCCGACATGCAGCCTCTCGACCATCCGGTCGCGGAATGTGTCTCGGTCGCCAAGCGCGATCTCCAGCCGGGCGAAACTCTGGGCAAGATCGGCGAGACGGACTATCGCGGCTTCGCCATGACCTGGAGCGATGCACGCAGCGAGCGCGCCCTGCCGCTCGGCCTCTCGGAGCGCGCCAAGGTTGTGAAGCCGATCAAGGCGGGTGAGCGCCTCACCTATACGAATTGCCAGCCGGACGAGTCCTTCGTCGTCACCCAGATTCGCCGCCGCCTCGATGAAGCGGATGCGCGGTTCGCTGAAGTCGCCTGAGAACGAACGGGCGGCCTCATGCTGCCTGCCCAACCTGCCGAGAGAATTGTCATGCCTCAACCGACGACCGATAAGGCAGCGCCCCCTGTCGCCAATCTGCCGGACGTCTACCGGCGCCTTTCCTCCGACGACCTGAGGGAAGCGCTTCGCAAGATGCACCTCATCCGCCGCTTCGAAGAAAGCGCGGAGGAAGCGTATATGCGCGGCCTGATCCACGGCACGATGCACTTGTCCATCGGCCAGGAGGCCAGCGCGGTTGGCATCTGCGCTCCGCTGACGGACGCTGACTTCATCACCTCCACCCATCGTGGTCATGGCCATTGCATCGGCAAGGGTGCGGAAGTGAAGCGCATGTTTGCCGAGTTCTTCGGCAAGGAAGACGGCTATTGCCGCGGCCGCGGCGGATCCATGCATATCGCCGACGTCTCGAAAGGCAATCTCGGCGCCAATGGCATCGTCGGCGGTGGCATTCCCATCGCCGTAGGGGCCGCACTTGCCCTGAAGAAGCAGGGCAAGAATTCCGTCGTCGTGTCCTTCTTCGGCGACGGCGCCAACAACGAAGGCGCGTTCCACGAGGCTCTCAACATGGCCTCGATCTGGAAGCTGCCGGTGATCTTCGTCTGCGAGAACAACGGCTATGGCATGTCCACCTCGACGAAGCGCTCGACCGCAGTGCCGAACATCGCGGACCGGGCCAGTGCCTATTCCATGCCGGGCGTCATCGTCGACGGGAACAATTTCGGGGCCGTGGCCGCCGCGTCCTTCGAGGCCGCCGATAGAGCCCGCCGTGGCGAGGGCCCGACCCTGATCGAGAGCAAGACCTACCGCATCCGGGGCCACTCGCGCTCCGATCGTAACCGCTACCGGACCAAGGAGGAGATCGAGTCCTGGCAAGCCCGCGACCCGATCGGCATCTTCGAGACCGAACTGACCCAGCTCGGCCTGATCACGCCCGACGAGATCGAGAAGATCCGCACCGAGGTGGAGACGGAGATCGCCGAGGGGCTGGAGTTCGCCAAGGCAAGCCCGTCGCCCTCCCCTTCCGACGTCACGCAATATGTCTACACGGATTGATGCCGCCATGGATGCGAATGTGCGCGAACTCAGCTATGCCCAGGCTATCCAGGAGGCCATGGCCATCGCCATGGAGATGGACGAACGCGTCTTTCTCATGGGCGAGGATATCGGCGTCTATGGCGGCGCCTTCCAAGTGACCGGCGACCTGGTCCATCGCTTCGGCGAGGATCGGGTCATGGACACGCCCATCTCCGAGCTTGGTGGCGCCGGCGTCGCGGTCGGCGCAGCCGTCACGGGCATGCGGCCGATCTTCGAGTTTCAGTTCTCGGACTTCGCGACGCTCGCAATGGAGCAGATCGTGAACCAGGCCGCCAAGATGCGCTACATGCTCGGCGGCAATGTCTCGGTCCCCCTCGTCATGCGCTTCCCGGCAGGCTCCGGGACCGGCGCGGCCGCGCAGCACAGCCAGAGCCTCGAGGCCTGGCTTGCCCACGTGCCCGGCCTCAAGGTGCTCCAGCCCTCGACGCCGCACGACGCGAAGGGAATGCTGCTCGCCGCCGTGGCGGACCCGGATCCCGTCATGATCTTCGAGCATAAGCTGCTCTACAAGATGAAGGGTCCGGTGCCGGAGGGCCATTATACGGTGCCGATCGGCAAGGCCGAGACCCGCCGTCATGGCCGCGACCTGACCATCGTGGCCACGTCGATCATGGTCCATAAGTCGCTCGACGCAGCCCAGCAGCTTGCCGACGAGGGAATCGACGTCGAGGTGGTAGACCTGCGATCCCTCCGCCCCATGGATACGGCGACGATCATCGAGAGCGTCAAGAAGACCTCCCGGCTCCTCTGCGTCTATGAAGGGGTGAAGACCCTGGGCATCGGTGCCGAGATCAGCGCCGCCATCGTCGAGAGCGACGCCTTCGACTATCTCGATGCGCCCGTGCTGCGGCTGGGCGGCGCCGAGTCCCCCCTCCCCTATAATCCGGAGCTGGAAAAGGCCGCCGTGCCTCAAGTTCCCGACATCGTTGCGGCGGCGCGCAAGCTCGTTCGCAAGGAGGCTTGACGATGCCTACCGAGGTGATCCTGCCGCGCGTCGACATGGATATGGCGACCGGCAAAGTCTCCCGCTGGTTTGTCGACGAGAATGCCAAGGTCGAGAAGGGCCAGGTGATCTTCGAGCTCGAGACGGACAAGGCCGTGATGGAGATCGAAGCCCCCGTGTCCGGCATCATTCGGGACATCACAGGCGAAGAAGGCAAGGAAGTCCCGGTCGGCAGCGTGGTCGCCCAGATCTATGGGGAGGGCGAGGCTTATAATGGCCCGGTCCAGGCGGCGCCTGGCGCTCCTATCGATATCCCAACTTCTGCCGATGCCCCGGCTCGACCCGCATCCCCGGCTCCGGCCACACCGCCTGCAGCCCTGCCTATGGGACAGACGTCGGTATCGGACGGCCTGCGCGCCACGCCCTTGGCGCGGCGACTTGCTCGCGAGCACAGCATCGAGCTGAGCCGCCTGCAAGGTTCCGGGCCCCGGGGACGTATTCAGCAAAGCGACGTGCTCGAACATCTCGGCACTCTGTCTGGGAACGATGTCAGTACGAGCGCTGTAGCCGAGGTCTCTTCGCCACGATTGGCCCGGGCCCGGCAGGATGCCATCCCGGCACCGACGTCCGGAACCTCCCCCCTTTACCGGACCTGGTTGCGTCAGGGCACGGGCACGCCCCTCGTCCTGATCCATGGTTTTGGATCCGACCTGAACAGCTGGCGCCCTGTCCTCTCGTCCCTGCCCTCGGATCGGCCGATCCTCGGAATCGATCTTCCAGGGCATGGCCGCTCTCCCTTGGCGGGCCAGAGCTCTCTCGAGGATCTCGCGGCAGCCGTGCTCGACACTCTTGCGGATGAGGGCGTCGGTAGCCTCCATCTGATCGGCCACTCGCTTGGCGCTGCCGTTGCGGCGACCGTCGCAGCGCAGTCGATGCTGGACATCCGTTCGCTGATGCTGCTCTCGCCAGCCGGGCTTGGCCCCGACATCAACGGTGCCTTCATCTCGGGCTTCCTGCGCGCGACGAGCGAGGCGAGCCTGGCACCGTGGGTTCGGGAGCTCGTCTTCGACGAAGGCTCCCTGGGAGCGTCCTTCGTGAGTGCCACGCTGCGGGCACGAACCAGCGACCAACCGAAACTCCAGGAACGGCTCGCCGCCAGCATCTTCCCGGATGGGACGCAGGCCTTCAGCATCCGGCCTCTTCTCGAGAGCTTCGACTGGCCCGTGAAGGTCATCTTTGGCGCTGAGGACCGGATCATTCCGGTTCGCCATGCCATGGGCCTTCCGGGGAATATCGCCGTTCACGTCTTTTCGGCGACCGGTCATATGCCGCAGATGGAACAGCGGCATGCCATTGGCCGCCTGAGCGCGGAACTGGCGCGCGCAGGATAGTAGGCTCTGGCGGCCCGGCATCAGTCCGGGCCGCAACATCACCTGCCGTAGCAGGATCGATGCGCTATTGTAGAATCCCGTCTCGACAGTCCCTGCTCTTCGGGCTTTTCTATCAGAATACACGAAGCCTGCTTAGGCACGCCCGCTCAAAGATGCCGTCATGTCCGGCGTCTCCTGGGCATTCCTCTGCCGGAGCCGCGATTCAGCCAGGTCACCCTGCGCCTCGAGAAGCGGGTAAGCGGTGGCCGTGAGATGGCCGTGGATGCGCTTCAGATCTCGAATGATGTCGATATGGATGGAGCTGGTCTCGATCGATTCCGGCCGGCCGTCCTTCAGGCGCACGAAGTGGCTCTCCGTCGCGTTCCGCTCCGCCGCGCGCATGGTGCTCTTGTCCGCGAAAAGCCGTCTCGCCAGGCTGATGTCGCGGGTGGCGAACACATTCGAGGCCATGCGCATCGTTTCCGTGACGCGGCTGTGGAAGGTACGGATCTCCGCAAGCCCTTCGGCCGAGAACGACAGCTGTCGCCGCATCTTCTTGGCCGCAAGCTCGACGAGGTTCTTGTCGATGATGTCGCCGATATGTTCGAGGTTGGTCGTGAAGGTCAGGATTTCCAGCAGACGGCGGCTTTCCTCGTCAGACATGGCGGCCTTGGATGCTTCGACCAGATAGAGCTTGATGGCTTCGTGGAGCCGGTCCACCGTATCGTCCGCCTTCTCGATATCCTTCAGAAGCTTCTGGTCGTTACCCTCGATCACAGCCAGCACGTTGTTGAGCATGGTGTCGACAAGTTCTCCCATGCGCAGGGATTCCCTCATGGCACAGGCCAGGGCCTCCGATGGCGTGCCGAGCACGCTTGGCTCCAGGTGGCGCGGCTGACCCTCGTCGACAGCGCCCTTAGGCTCGTTGCCCCAGCGCTCGAGAAGATTGGCCAGGAGGCCCACGAACGGGAGACCGACTATTGCGACCCCGAGGTTGAAAGCCGTGTGGAACAGGACGACGTTGCGGGCCGGATCCTGGATCCACAAGCTCATTTCCTGGGCGATGAAACTGATGAACGGCAGCACGAGGAGACCGACGACGCCGCGCATGAGTAGATTGCCGAGCGGAACGCGCCGTGCCGCAGGCGGCGAACCGGAAAGCGCCACCCATGGGGCGAATGCACCGCCGATATTGGCGCCGAGCACGAGAACCAGCCCTTCGGGCATCGAGATGACGCCGCTGCCTGCCAGAGACATGATGAAAAGGACGATCGCGAGGCTGGAATGGGCCGCCCAGGTCAGCAGTGCCGCGACGATGAGCGCAATCATGGGCTCCTCGGCCACGGCTCCAAGGACGAGGCGCACGGTCGGTGACTCGCGCAAGGCCGCCGCAGCCAATCCGAGTTCCTGAAGCGCCAGCAGGAGAAGGCCGAGACCGATGATGGCCCTTGCGACACTCTTGGCACTTTCCCTGGCACTGAAGAGCCCGAAGCCACCGGCCACGAGAATCGCCCAGAACCACTTGATGTCGAAAGCCAGGAGCTGCGCCGCGATCGTCGAGCCGACATCGGCTCCGAGCATGACGGCCAAAGCCGCCGACAGGCCGATGATACCGCGTCCCGCAAAGGAGCCAATGATGAGGGCCATGGCCGTGCTGGATTGCAGCAGCGTCGTCCCGACCAGGCCGCTGGTGAATGCTGTCAGCCGGTTCCGTGACGAAGCGGCAACCAGCCGCCGCAGCTGGGCTCCCAGGGCTTCGCTCACGCCCGAGCGCACCAAGTACACTCCCCAAAGCATGAGGGCGACACTGCCGATCAACTGAATGAGTGTCCGGGTCGCGTCCATTCCAAAAAGCCCGATTTTATTTGCCGACTTAGTATGTCAATGAACGCCAAGACCGTGCCGAAAGCAATCCCCTGAAGCCAAGAGGGCTTTCGACCTGATCAAAGGCGCCACTCGGGCGCCTGCGGGCATGGCGGCCCGCTTATGGCTTCAGTTTCTTAAGCCTGTTCCCGAACGCAGCTTTCCCCGGCCCGCGCTCCGGCGACCTCCATCAGACCGGATATGAAACCCGTCTCCAGAGGCGTTTCGCCGAACCAGTTCAGGCGGTTGATGGTGACGTGGCCGCTGTCGATGGCCTCGTTATCGTCGCCAGGAGTCGTATGATGGCTGCGTCCGCGCGGCACCACGATGACCGTCTCGTCCCCCTCGGTCGAAACGACGTCAGCCAAGCGGCCGATCTTGTCCCGGCCGATCTTCGGCTGGAGGATCCCGGCCGGGAGCTCCGCCGGGAGATTGACGCACAGGTAATGCCCCTCGATGGCCCAGGTCGCACGGTTCTGCCAGAGGCCATGGATCAGCCCGGCCAGCCAGGGCAGATCCTTGTCAGTCGTCCGGGGATTCTTGACCCGCGAGAAGCCGATCGCCGGAACACCCCAAAAACTAGCCTCCCGCGCGATGCCGAGCGTGCCGGAATATGCGAGATCTTCCCCTACGTTACGGCCATCATTGATGCCGGAAAGCACCAGGTCGGGCCGCTTGTCGTCCTTGAAGAGCCAAGCCATGGCCGAGATGACACAATCGGCCGGAGTGCCGGAGCATGAATACCGCCGCTCCGAGAGCCTCTTCATCGTCAGGGGCCGGGCAATGGTCAGCGATGAGCTGCCGGCTGTCCGCTTTCCGTCGGGGGCAACGACCCACACATCATCGGAAAGGCTGCGAGCAACCTCGGTCAGGAAGGCAATGCCGGGAGCCTCGACGCCATCATCGTTGCAGACGAGAATCCTCATGTAATCTTTCCTTCACGAAGGGTAAGGCTCTGGCCTGTCCGGACATCCGTGCGAAGCGAGCAGATATGGCGACCGAGCTCCTCGAGCGTCGGAAGAGTGCAGGAATGACCGAGGGTCGGCGGCTCTCCGGCCTTCTGCCAGATCCCGACATTGCCCGACAGGGTCGGATGAGTCGGCATCCTGATCCAGGCGGCACGCCCCTTGCGATAGAGCACATCGCCCGGCGAGGAAGCCGGCAGGTGCCCGGTCAGGAGCACGGGATAGTCACTGGCATCGGCCAGAGGGATCAGTTTCGCCGATGGACCTGCCGTGCCCATGCCGTCATCGGCCAGGAGCGGGCATTCCGGCAGGGGCTCGCCGTCGTGCCAGTCGATGGCCGCGGCGAGCTTCTGCACCAGAGTGGCGATGATCTCAGGCTGCAGCGCCTCGCGGGCTTCGATTTGGCTGGCCAATGCCTGGCGCATGCTGGCATGAATCGCGAAGCGATCCGGCATGACGGCGAGCAGTTCAAGGGACCGGCCGAACAGGGGCGTCGGCAGTAGGCATCCCCCTGGGTGACCCGCGATCCAGGCAGCGATCTCGTCGCCCCGCGTCTCGCTCGAGACCGGATCGGCCCCGTAGGAGGCATCGAGGATCAGCAGATCGCAGGCCGGGATCGGGTCCATGACGAAGACCTTGCTGTCCGGCAGGACGTCAGCCGAATAGACAATCGTCTCATTTCCGTTTCCAACCGCAAACCATACGCCGCCGACCACATGCCCCGAGCGCCCCGTGCGGATGGTCAGGTCTCCGACGGTGAGTGTCTCGCCCGGCTTGAACAGCTGCACCCGGTCCCGAGGCAATGGAAACTGCTTCAACTGGCTCCGATCCGCATAGTGCGCGAGCGTCGCCGGAGCCTCCTCAAGGGTCTCCTCGGTCATGAAGATGGGGCCGCGGTAGCCTTCAGCCAGCAGCCACGAGAGAGCCCCGACATGATCCTCGTGCGCATGGGACAAGAGGAGCGCCTGGATGTCTCCAGCCCCGTCGATGGCCGGGTAATATTCTCGGCCGGAGGCGCCGACCTTGATCCCGACATCGAGCAGGACATGGCCGTCGTTGCCCCGGATCGCAACACTCGTCCGCCCCTTCTCGCCGAAGCCACCGTGCAGATCGACCTGCATCATGGGGCGGACCTCGGGATCACCCAGCCGGAGCGGATGCGAACCCGCGCCGCGACACCGGCCTCCAGGGTCACCGGATCCGCCTGCTCGATATGAAGGCTCAGATCGGGACGATCCGCGGGCGAAAGCTCCACCCGGGCGCGACCTCCCTGATAGACGACCCGCTTGATCTCAACCGGGATGCCATCCTCGCCGGGCCCGACAGCCTCGATCTCCGCGGACCGACAACACAGTTTGGCGTCCGCTCGCGGCTTCTCGTCGGGCCGGCAGCGGGCCACAATCTCGTGCCCCAGAACCCGAACACGGCAATGCCCGGCCTCAGCAGGCGTCAGCACGTCCGCCGGGAGCAGGATGCCCTGGGAGATGAATGAGGCGACCATTTCGTTTGCCGGCTCGCGATAGAGCTCGCGCGGAGGCGCAAGTTGGGCAAGCTTTCCGCGATCCATGACGGCGATGCGATCCGCAAGCGCCATGGCTTCGGCCTGGTCATGGGTGATGTACACGATGGTGGTGCCGGTCCGCTTATGGAAATCTGCGAACTCGTCTTCCATGGCGGCTCGCAGATGGACGTCCAGATTGGCGAGCGGCTCGTCGAACAGGACGAGGGATGGAGCGGCGACAAGGCAGCGGGCCAAGGCCACGCGCTGCCGCTGGCCGCCGGAAAGGTTGCTGGGGCGCCGGTCGCCATAGCCCGACAGGTTCACGAGCGCGAGCGCCTCCTGCACACGCCGATCGCGCTCGGCGCGCGGGACCTTCGCGACCCGCAGGCTGTAGCCCACATTCTCGGCAACGGTCATGTGCGGCCAGAGGGCATAGTTCTGGAACACGATGCCGACGCGGCGCTTCTCCGGCGGAAGGCTGCGCTCCGGCTCTGATACCGTCTCGCCGCCGATGACGATGCGCCCGCCCGTGACCTTCTCGAAGCCTGCCACCGTGCGCAGCAATGTCGTCTTGCCGCAGCCGGAGGGCCCAAGGACCGCAAGGAACTCCCCATCCGCGACATCGATGGACACGTTGGAGAGTGCGTCGAAGTCGCCGAAGCGCTTGCTGACTTGGTCGATCATCAATCCCGCCATGGGAGGACTCCGTTCGGCAGATGGGGGGCAAGCAGGTTGGATGCGAGCATCACCAGGAATGTCAGGACGACCGTGATCATCGAGATCGCCGCCGCGTAGCTCGAATCGCCACCCTGCTCGAACGAGAAGATGACAACGCCGATGGTTTCCGAACCGGAGGACCACAGGAGCGCCGAAACCGTCAGTTCACTAAGCGCCGTCATGAAGATCAGAAGACCTCCCGCGACTGCCACGGGTGCGACGAGCGGGAAGATGATCGTGCGCAGCCGCATGAAGAAGCCCGCGCCGGCGACTTGCGCGGCCTCCTCCAGGGAGCGGTCGATCTGGTGGAACCCGCTGACCGTCGGGCGCAGGGCCAGGACCATGAAGCGCGCGAGATACGCATACAGAATGATCCAGACGGTGTTGTAGATGTGAAGGTTGATCACCGGGATCGGCTTCAGGAACAGGAGCAGCGCCGCAATGGCCAGCACCACGCCCGGAAGCGCATAGGGAAGCTCGATCGTCAGGTTCAGGAACTTGGTCCACCACGACATGCGCCAGGCGATGAAATAGCCGAGCGGCACCGCGATGAGGACCGCGAATACGGCAGCTCCGACCGACAGGAGAGAGCTGTTGAAGAAAGCACTCTTGGCGCCCGCATGGTCGAACAGCACGAACGAGTAGTTGGACAGCGTTGCGGTCTTGGCCGACAGCGGAATGCCGTATCCGGGCACGATCGACGTCAGGAAGAGCCCGAGCAGCGGCAGCACCAGAATGATCACGACGACCGCCCACATGATCATTTCGGTGAGGATGCGATAGCGCCCGAGCTCGAAAGGTTCTGCTGGAAGCGACGTGGACGTGATCCGGTAATCTCGCCGGCGGCTGATGATGTCCTGCGCGACGATACCCGCCATGGCGATCAGACCGATCAGGACCGAAAGGAAGGCTACCTCGGCGAGAACGGAGGGCCCGGCACCTGCCAGACGCTGATAGATCAGGGTCGGCAACACGAGGTAATTGGCCGGAATGCCCAGGAAGGCCGGAATACCGAAGTTGCCGACGCATGAAACGAAAACCAGGGCCGAGGCTCCGATGATCGCAGGCGTCATCAGCGGAAGGATAACGGTCCTCAGGGTCGTCCAGCGGCTCGCACCACCAGCCAAAGCGGCTTCGATGAGTTCCCGAGGAAGCTTGCGCAACCCAGCGCGGACCATCAGGAAGACCAGGGGGCCGTATTGCACTCCGAGCAGGAGAATGATGCCCTCCGGCGAGTAGAGCGGGTTACGGCTGCCCAGAGGCGGGGCAATGCCGAGCAGCTTCAGGAGAGGGCTTGCGGGACCGAAGAGCTGCAACCAGGCAAGTGCCGTCACCTGAGGCGCAATCATCAAGGGCGTTACGTAGCAGAGCACGAATGCGCTGCGTCCGCGGACGTCCGTGAGCGATACGAGAATGGCGATGGTGGTTCCGAAGAACACCGCCAGAGCGGTGCCTCCGAAACCCACCACGAGGGAGTGCCAAGTCGCGGTCCAGGTCGCGGGATTGGCAAGACCGGCTTCGATGGCCGCAGTCGACAGCTTTCCGCCCGGCGCGATGATCTCCTGGATCAGGCGCAGCATGGGAAGGATCGACAGGACGACGACGATTGCAACGACGAAGCCAGTCAACATCCATTCCGAAGGAAGGCTTTTCTTCAGCGAAGCAGGCGCCGGAAGCTCGGGCGACGCCTGTACGCGACTGATCGATACGGCCATCGAATGTCTCTCCTTAGCCGCCGAAGAGATCGGAGAACTTCTTCTTGTCCTCCTCGGTCCTCTGGAGAACGGCCTTGATGTCGATCGGCATGATCTTGATCTTGGCGTCCTGCGGCAGCCAGGACGGGCGGCCCACATTCTCCTTCGCGGGCAGATAGCCCTGGCTCAGAGCCAGCTTCTGGCCCGCATCGGAGAGGATGAAGTCGATGAACTTCTTAGCCCCAGCCGGATTCTTGGCCGTCGACATGATCGCCACCGGCTCAGTAACTGCCGGCACGCCTTCCTCGGGGAACACGAACTCGATCGGCGAGCCCTTGGCCTTGGCATTGAGCGCCATGAAATCGACGAGGATTCCGTAAGGCTTCTCGCCGCTCGCAACCGACTTCAGGACTGCACCATTGCCGCGAACCGCCAGCGTATCGTTCGCCTTCAGCTTCTCGAAGTAGCCCCACCCGTATTCGGGCTTCGCGGCGAAGCCCGACAGCATGTAAGCGGCCGCGCCCGAATAGAGCGGGCTCGGCATGACGATCATTCCCTTATAGGATGAATCGGCAAGATCCTGCCAATGCTGCGGCTTCTTCGGCGCGCCGGTGTTGTAGGCAATGCCGGTCGTGATCAGCTTGCTGCCGAAATAGGTCTTGTCCGCATCGTAGGCCTCAGGCGAGAAACCGGTAGTGTTGGCCTCCTTGTAGGCGGCAAGCCTTCCGTCCTTCTTCAGCAGCTCCATGCTGACGGCATCGGCGATGAACAGCACGTCGGGCTGCGGAGCGCCGGCAGCGAATTCGGCCGCGAGCTTGCTGAGAATATCGCTGGTGCCGGAGCGGTAAACCTGAACGTCGATGCCCGGATTCGCCTTCCGGAACTCTTCGATGGTTTTCGAAGCATCGGCCTCAGGCTGCGATGTGTAGAGCATGATGGTCTCGGCCTGCGCCGCGGACGCGATCATGCTTGCGGCAAAGGCGAATGGGATCAGCTTCAATCCCATTGAAAAGCGACGGCTCATGAATTCCTCCTGTCTAAACGGAATCCGTCCACACCTAATGGTTGTGTCGGCCCGCAGTTCTTATAATTAGCAGTGTCACAGGGTGATGACATCGCCGACGATATTGTTCATTTGTTCAAAGTCAAGTACAAATGATCACGCCTGCCCCAGCGGCAGGCTTGACGCGCCCCATTCGTGACTGCATTCGCCGGGTTGTGCCGAGGGAACAGAAGAATGACGGTACTCAAGCACGATGCACCGGAGGCCACGCTGCCGCTCGTCTCCTCCGATCTGGCCGTGAAAACGGCCTGGCTCTACTACGTGGAAGGATTCACGCAGGAGCAGATCGCCGAGAAGCTCGGCGTGACGCGGATCAAGGTCATGCGCACACTGGCTGCATGTGCGGCCGAGGGCGTCGTAACGACGGCCATCAATGCCTCGACAGCCGAGCAGATTCGGCTCGAGCGGGAGTTGGAGAAGCGCTGGGGGCTGGCCGCAGCCGTGGTCGTCCCAACCCCCAGCAACGAGGCGAGCCTGGAAAAGTCCATCGGCCATGCGGTTGCCGCCTATGTGGGCGAGAGGATGCAGGATGGCGCGACCCTCGCGATCGGCGGCGGCGCGACACTCTACGCGAGCCTGGCCTTTCTACCGCGCCGGCAACTCCAGGATGCAACGGTGGTGGCGCTTGTCGGCAGCCTGCCGCACTCGCAGTGGATCAACCCTTCCATCGTTGCCGTGAAGGTCGCCGAAGCGCTAGGGGCAGACAGTTACCAGATCACCGCCCCGGTCATCGTGGACGAGCCGGATCTGCGAGATCGCCTCTGGGCCCAGCCGACATTGCAGGTCGTCCATGCCAAGGCAGAGGCTGCGGACATTGCGCTGCTCACCGTCGGCGACATTTCGGCGGAGGCGACCATCTTCAGGCATGGAATCGTGCCGGCCGACCTGATCCATCCGCTGAAACGGAAAGGCGCGGTCGCCAACATCCTCTGCCATTTCGTGACGGCCGACGGGCGCCTGGTGGATCACGAGATCAACCGGCGAATTATGGCGATCGAGCTTGAGGCGATCAGCCGAATCCCCAACGTAGTCCTGGCGGCAGGTGGGAAGAAAAAAGTCCAGGCTGTCCGTGCAGCCATGAAGGCCGTGTCCGTTCAGGTCCTGATCACCGACAGCGATACCGCGGCCTCGCTGCTCGACGAGCATTGATCAGGAACCGCAACCACAGATAAAGGCAGACAGTCTATAAAGACTTTAGAGGCGGAAGCGCTCAGACGAGCCCACGCTCTTCGAAAAAGTCGTCCAGACCGACATTGCGTGTCGACTCGAATTCGTCCACGGCATCACGCACGCGCTTCCGCTGCAGCACGAAGAAGGCCAGCACCTGCCCCATCTCCGAAGAGATGCCGAAGCGCTTCCATCTCTCGATGATATGCTCGGGCAGCTGGACGTCGCGGCAGAAGCTTTCGAGATCCGTATAGCCCAGATCCTGTGCAAGCATGTCCGCCTCCGCGGTGGAAAGCCGGGGCTCGACCGCGTGATCGACGAAACGCTGGGCTACCAGCCGCAGGTCGTTCGGGGACGGCAGGGTGCAGATCGCCTTCGCCAATACCTGCCTCAGGTCATTTGGACTGGATGCGTTCACCTGTCCCCTCCTTCGATGGATTAGGATCGAATTGCTACATAGTCGCGCGGCCAGAATATGCAACCGGATGCAGGACTGGCGCGAATGTTAGCCGATCGCTCCATGAAGAGCCATAGGGCGAGGGTGGTATAGGGGTGAAACGCCCAATGGCCAGAAAGGGGATGGCGGGCCTGAGGCTGTCCCCTTCCCCCTTAGCCGCCCGGGCAGGAGCATTGTCCTGCCCGGCTCAAGGTGCTGTCCTATGCGTGTTTAGCCGGAGGTGTCGGCTCTCCCAGGGAGAGCATCAGGCGGTTCGCCCAGTTGAAGAAGGCCGAACCGTTGATGACGTCCACGATTTCGAGGTCATCCAGGCCGGCGCTGCGCAAGTCCCGCACCTGCTCGCTGCTGAATTCCTGTGGTGTCTTCGTCAGCGCGACGGAGGCCGCAACAATGGCATTCCACCGGCTGTCGATGTCCGCTCCATCCCCTTCGTCGAGCAGGCGTTGAACATCGGCACCCCGCTTGGAATACTGGGTCGCGAACCGGGAATGGACGGACGCGCAGAAGATGCAGCCGTTCACACGTGAGGTCGCGGTCGCGGCAAGCTCCCTTTCCGCTCGGGGAAGACCGTTCTTTGTGTTGTAGAAGATGTCCTTGTCGGTCTTCGTCCTCGCCTGAAGGATGTCCGGATCACGGGCGAGCAGGAGGAAGTATGGCGACTTCGCGCGCGACGCATCGACGAGACCGGCCCAGTGCCGCTCGGTCAACTGGTCGGCCGGGAACGGCTCAAGCCACGGCAGCCAGCCCAACTCCTCCTGCGTGAACGCCACAGGCTCATGATTATCGGGGTATGACAGGGTTTGCTCGCTCATGAGAGTTCCTTTTCAGACGGTGCCGGAGGCGAGGAGGCCCGTGAAGGCGGGACCGCGATAGAGGTCAGCCGCATCATGCGCCGGTTCGGCCGCAAGGGCGCGCAGGCCCGCGACCACGCGGATCTGGAACGAGAGAAAGGCCACGAGCTGCGACAGGGTCACGATGTCCGTCGTCGACCACCCTGCATCGAGCAGCTTCTGCAGCGCCGCAGGGCTGGCGTCACGTGGGCGGAACACGAGCAGATGCGCGTGCTCCAGGGCGGCGCTCAGACGGGCTCCCAGGACCTTCTCGTATCCCGAGAGGACACGATAATCCGGACCGTCCCGATCCTCAGCGGCAAGCGGCCCTTTGGGATAGCGCCCATAGGGCCCTTTCACGGAGGCGCGTGCGATCTCGGCATCGATCAGTTCGGCCACATCCGGGCGCTCGAGCCTCAGAAGCGCCGCTCGGTAGAAATCGAGCACCACTTGCTGACGGTGAAGGCCTGCCACGAATGTCGCGACCGCATGGCGCTCCAGTGCCGTGACATTGCCAGGATACTCAGGCTCGAACAGAGCCAGATAGCTCTTCTGGGCATTCTCCCGCGCCTGAAGGCGCTGAGCCCTCAGGATATCGAGATGCGAACCCGGCTCAATGCCGGCCAGATGGTCGATGACGTCCGATAAGATCGTGCTCATGGCTTTCTCACTTTGGTATGGCGGCAGCTGGCAGTTCAGCGCACGAGAGCGACACGCTTCTCGGACCTGGGGGCCGCGCTCTGCCAGCCGAGCGCAGGTGCCACGTCGGTGGCGATCAGCTCGATGGAACGCAGAATGTCGGCATGGGGCGGATCAACCGAGTGCACCTGGAAGACGAGATCCGTCACGCGCGGCAGGGTCGTGTCCCGGCTGAGGCTTTCGATCACGTCCGCCGCCGTGCCCACATGCGTGTCGAGGGCCGCGAGAATGTCCGCGAGGGAATTTCCCGGGATGACGTGCCCCTTAGCGGCAAACCCGTCCACCACCCGGCGCAATCCCTTCTCGGCAAGGCGAAGCGCCTTCTCGCGATCATCCGCCACGAAGAGCGAGCGCGACGCGACGATGCGCGGCTCCGCTCCTTCGGGCAGCGCCTCGAGATAGGCATCGATGATGGGATGCTGGATCTCCGCAAGGCTGGCCTGGGGCGCCTCCTTCGGGCGAGGCTGAGTGCGGGACAGCATGAGGCCGTCCCCTGCCCGTCCGGCGCGCGCGCCGCCCCAGGTCGAGAAGGTCGCCTGCCAGACGCGTCCATTCAGATGAGGGGCCGACGGGTAGAGGGTATCGCCCCCTTCGAGCGGCTTGCCCGCCCAGGCGTCTCGCACAGTCGCGAGGTGCCGTTCGTAAATCTCAGAACGGTTTGCGCTGTCGAGGCCGAAAGCCGTGAAGGACGAGGGCGTGCCGCCTGTCCCGACGCCGATCTCGAGCCGCCCATCGGACAGGAGGTCAAGGACGGCCGCATCCTCGGCCACCCGGACAGGGTTTTCGAGCGGCAGGGTGATGATGCCCGTTCCGAGGCGAATCCGAGAAGTCCTGGCCGCAACCTGCGCCAGAAAGACGAACGGCGACGGCAGGCCTCCCTCAGCCTCGTGGAAGTGATGCTGCGCGACCCAGGCGGAGTCGAAGCCGTATCTCTCCGCATGAACGATCTGCTCAGTGGCGAGACGGTAGCGCTCCGCGGCGCTCCCTTCATCAAGGAGACGGGTGAAGAAGCCGAGCCGCTTCGGCCGTGAGGATGTCGTCATGAATCTGCTCCGATGAAAGCGGGTGAAACGTCACGCCGGTCGGCCTTGCGCCGGCCGGGAATGGCCGCGATGAGCTCGCGCGTGTAGGGGCTGCCGGGGCGCAGGAACACATCCTCCACGGTTCCGGCATCGACCTGGCGGCCGCCCTGGAGAACGGACACCGTGTCGGAGATCTGGCGGACCACGGCCAGATCATGGGAGATGAACAGGTAGGTCAGGCCGAGATCGCGCTGGAGTTCGTCGAGGAGCGCCAGAATCTGCGCCTGCACGGTCACATCGAGAGCCGAGACGGCCTCGTCCAGGACCAGCACCTTCGGCTCCAGCACGAGGGCACGCGCGATGGCTACGCGCTGCCGCTGCCCTCCCGACAGAGCCCGCGGCTTGCGAGACAGCACAGACAGCGGCAGGCCGACCCGCTCGACGATGGCCTGGACTTTTCTGGCTCGCTCCTCCCTCGGCACAGAACCGAAATTGAGGAGAGGCTCCTCGACGATCCGGAAGATGGTCTGGAGCGGATCAAGCGACGCGAAGGGGTTCTGATAGACGAGCTGGATCGACCGGCGGAATTGGCGGAGGGCCTCGCCGCGCAGGGATGTGATGTCGATCCCGTCGACCAGGATCCGCCCGGATGTGGGTTTCTGGAAGCCGACGATGCTGCGCGCCGTCGTCGTTTTGCCGGAACCGGACTCACCCACGATGGCGTGGGTCGTTCCACGTTCGACCTTGAACGAGACGCCGTCGACCGCCCTGAAGGTCTTCCGCGGCCCGTGATCGACGGGGAAATCCTGAACGAGGTTCTCGACAATGACGACAGGGTCGCCGTCGCTCCTCCGAAAACCTGCCGTTCGAGGAAATGTCTGAGCCTTCGCCAATGACGGAGCATCGGCCAGGAGCTTTCGCGTATACTCGCTGCGGGGCGCGGCCAGGATCGCGTCCGTCGGCCCCTGCTCCTGAATGCGCCCGCCCTTCAGGACGACGAGACGGTCGGCCCTGTCGGCCGCCACGCCCAGATCGTGCGTTACGAGCAGCACCGCGGTGCCGAATTCCTCACGAAGCCCGTCGATGAGATCGAGGATGCGCTTCTGTACGGTGACGTCGAGGGCGCTGGTGGGCTCGTCCGCAATGATCAGGGCCGGCCGCAGGGCAATCGCGATGGCGATCAGCACGCGCTGGCGCATGCCGCCCGAGAGCTCATGAGGGTATTGCCGGGCCCGCAGCTCCGGCTGCGAAAGGCCAACGCGGGCCAGGAGATCGATGACGTGTTTCTCGACCTCGCCCCGGCTGCCCTGCCGGTGGATGCGGAACACTTCGGCGATCTGCGCACCGATGGTCTTGACAGGGTTCAGCGAACTCGTTGGATCCTGCGGGATCAGGCTGATCCTGCGGCCGCGAACGGTGTCGAGACGCGTCTGCGACCAGCCCGCGATGTCGGTGCCGTTGAGCCTGATCGCTCCGGAATCGACGCGTCCGTTCTCGGCCAGGAGACCGATGACGGCCTGCGCGGTCGTGGTCTTGCCGGAACCCGATTCCCCGACGAGGGCGACGATCTCGCCCGGTCTTACCTGGAGCGAGACACCGTGCACCACAGGCTGGAACCCGGTATCGCCCCGATAGGAAACCGCGAGATCGGCGATCTCGAGAACCGGCACGTCCCGGGCACCGGGCACGGCCGGGACGAGGGCTTGCTTTGCGCTCATGCTCCGGCCTTTCCGAAGGACCGGCTGATGCGGTTCGCGGACAGCACGACGAGGATCACGACAAGGCCCGGAGCGGTCGTCAGCCACCATGCGCGCGCGATGTAGTTCCGCCCCTCGGCAATCAGCAGGCCCCATTCGGGCGTGGGCGGAGGCGCGCCGTAGCCCAGGAAGCCCAGGGTCGAGATGGCCAGGATGGCCGATCCGAACTGCAGGGCAGCGAGTGCGATGACGGAGGTCAGGGAGTTCGGAAGGATGTGGCGCAGCAGCACGCGGAGAAACGTTCCGCCGCTGCCGAAGGCGGCCTCCACATAGTCGCTGGCGCGCACCCGCACGACTTCCGAGCGGGCGAGCCGCGCGAAGCTGGCGATGGAGGTCACGCCCACCGCGATGGCGGCATTGACGGTGCCGAAACCGAGCAGGATGACGATGCTCAGCGACAGAAGGAGCTGCGGGATCGAGAGCAGGACATCGACGCCCCGCATGACGACGCTCTCCACCTTGCCTCGGGCCGAACCCGCGACAAGGCCGAGCGCAGTGCCGACCAGAAGGCCGACACCGACAGCGACGATGGCTCCCGAGAGCGACTGGCTGGTGCCGTAGATGATGCGGGCGAGAAGGTCGCGACCCAGGGCATCCGTGCCGAGCCAATGGTCTGCACTGGGCGCGCGAAGCTGCTGCCGGGCGACCCCGACTGTCCCGCTGTAGCTCGTGAACCAATGAGGAAGGAGCCCCCACAGGACGACAATGGCGATCACGGACCATGCGAGCACGAGGCCGGGCTTGATGCCGCGGAGGCTTGCAAGCCATTGCAGGCCTGACAGGTTGCCGACATGGCCAGCCGCGAAGACCCGGGAAGAACCCTCCAGCACACCTGCATCGTTCTGCAGCAGGCTTCGCCCTGTGGTGTTCATGCTGGTCATGCAGCAGCCCTTTCTCTGATGCGCAGACGCGGATCGAAAACCGGATAGAGGAGATCCACGGCCAAATTGATGAGTACGAAAGCCACCGCCGAGAACACGACGAGCGCCTGAAGGACGGCGATGTCCTGGCTGCCCACGGCGCGCTGCGTGAGTCCGCCGATGCCGTTCAGGCCGAAGACGGCTTCCGTGACGACGGCGCCGGCCAAAAGCTCTCCGAACAGGATGCCGCCGATGGTCAGGGTCGGAAGGATGGCGTTCTTCGCCACATGCTTCCACAAAACCCAGCTGCGCGAGGCGCCCTTCGCGCGGGCGACCGCGATGAAGGGCTCGGTCATGACCTCGTCGATGTTGCGGATCAGGATCTGGGCGAGAGGCGCCGAGATCGGCACTGCGAGAGTCAGCACGGGAAGGATGAGGGCCTCCCATGGGCCCGGATTGATGACCGGGATCAGCCTGAGCTGGAACGAGAAGACCTGGATCAGCAGGATCCCGAGCCAGAACACCGGCGTGGACACGAACAGGGATGGCACGGATTGGATCAGGGAGCGCAGCCACGCAAACGGGGCGAGGGTCGAGAGGACGGCTATCGAGACGGCGAGGATCGTCGCGAGCAGAAAGCCGAGCGTCGCCAGCCACAGGCTCGGCGGCAGCTTGGCGAGCAGAAGGTCGCCCACAGGCACGCCGGCCTGCACGGAATAGCCGAACTCACCGGACAGGAAATTGACGATGCTGTGCAGATATTGGGACAGGAGCGGCACATCCGCCCCATAGGAGGCGCGGATCTCCGCAATCTGCTCCGGGCCCAGCCCCAACTCCGGATTCAGGAACTTGATGAGGATGGCATCGCCGGGCAATGCCTGGAGAAGGACAAAGGACACCGTGAAGGCTGCCCAGAGCACGAGCAGAGCCTGTCCGACACGTCCGATCACATAGCGCGACATGAGAGATCCTGCCTGAGAGCGTGGGGGCCGGCTTTAGAGGCCGGCCCAGGCAACGATTAGTGACGCGGCGCGAGCCAGGTGCCGTAGAAACTGGGACGTCCGACGGCCTCGAACGACAGGCCTTTCACGTAAGGGGCGGCCGCAAAGGCCTGCGGCTCCTCGAAGATCGGAATGGCGTAGGCCTGATCGACGACATAGGCCTGCACATCACCCGCAATGGCGAGGCGTTTTGCGCGATCCGGCTCGGACGCCAGGTTGTCGAGGAGCGTGTTCAGCTTCTCGTCCAGGAAGGTCTGGACCTTGTCGCTGTTGCCGCCTTTCTGCAGCAGCACGTTCCGGTTCGTCGGATAATACTGGCTCTTAATCACGTCGGGATCGGCACGGCCGACCATGGCGGGGGACACGGGCGCCTTTGCAGGATCGAGATTGTTCACCGTCGCGCTGCCTGAATCGGCCGTGAGAACATTCAGCTTCACGCCGATCTTGCCCCATTGCTGGGAGACCAGCTGCAGCGTCTCCTTGTTCTGCGGCTGCGGCAGGGATTCATAGGCCGTCAGCTCCAGGACCTGACCGTCCTTCTGACGAAGGCCGTTCGTGCCCTCTTTCCAGCCTGCCTCGTCGAGCAGCGCCTTGGCCTTCTCGAGATCATAGGAAAGCCTGGACGACAGGTCGACATAGCCGAGGGCCGTCTTGGCGATGATGGACGTGGCCTTCGGGTAGTTGGCAGAGAACAGGGTCGAGACGATCTCGTCCGCATTGGTCGCGTGCAGCAAGGCGCGGCGTACGCGGATATCGGCAACGAGTGGATTGTCGGGGCGGAACACGACGCTGTTGTTCACGCCCCGTGTGGAAGGCGCGTAGATGAGATACCCTTCGTCCTCGACCTGCTTTTCGTCATAGGCCTGGACCTGGCGAATGACGTCGGCCTGCCCGGCCAGCAGCGCGCCGATGCGCACGCTGTCCTCGGGCGTGATGATGTACTTGATGGTGTCGAGATAAGCCCGGCCCTGCTGCGCGAGCTTGGCCGGTCCCCAATTGTAGTCGGTCCGCGCATTAAGCGTGAGTTCCCGCCCTAACGTTTCAGCCGCCACCACGAAGGGTCCGGAGCCGATGATCTTCGTGGCATCGCCAAGGGCCTCATAGGGCAGCGCAAGCGTCGCGAGCGAGACGAGACCGGAGCCGATCACGGACGTTCCCTGCAGGAAGCCGGGCGACGGTTTCTTGAAGTAGAATTTGACGGTTTGCGGATCGATCACCTCGCTGCGGTCGTAATTGTTGATCACTTCCGAGATCGGAAGCTTCAGGTCCTTGCTGCCGCGCCCGTAAACGTCGTAATTTTTCGCCACGGCAGCGGCATCGAGCGGCGTTCCGTCCGAGAACGTAACGCCCTTGCGGATCTTGAACGTGTACTCGGTCGCATCGGCATTGACCGTCCATGATTCTGCGATCCAGGGCTCGATTTCGAGAGTCTCGGGATTCTGGTAGGTCAGCTTGTCGGTGATCTGGTTGAGGATGCCGCCATTCGGATAAAAGCCGCCGGCAGGCGGATAGAGATTCGTATGAGGCTGCTGCTCCAGATAAACCAGCGTGCCGCCCTTGACCGGCGTCTCACTTGCGCCGGCGGCCTTCGTGACGCTGCCCCATGTCAACGAACCCGTCAGGAAGACGGCACCTGCGGCGGCAGCGAGGACAGGCCTGTTTTTGAAGCGATTGGTGAGCGACACGATCATTCCCCTGCGTGCTTGGCTGGATCGCCGAAAGACCGGAGAATTATCCCGAGAGACGCCCCAAACGGCAACGGGAACGTTCTTTTTTTAGAACGAACCGTCCGAGTAAATCCTTCTCTTCAGGGCTGCTCCGAGAGATGAAATGTTCGTTGCATCAAAATTCGTCGAATCCGCAGATGAATCAAGAGAGAAAGCGGTGCAGCCGGACCCGTTTCCGTTCTTTACATAGAACAGTCCTGGAGCCTGTCAGAGGCTCTCAGGGAGAACTGGTTCTGCCCGAGGCATGGTCGGCCACGATTGACGTACCCATTGGTCAAGGTAGAATAATTTTATCTTCCACGATGCCGTTTCGCGCATCATATGAAATTTTTTCTCACTTTCAAGAGAAAGCGAGAATTATTCTCTACACTAGGCCTGAATAAGAGATGGATGCCACCGATATCAAAATTCTGACCATTCTGCAGGAAGATGCGAGCATCTCGATCGCGGAACTGGCCCAACGGATCAATCTCTCCCAGACACCGTGCTGGAAACGGATTCAGCGGCTGGAAGCGACAGGCGTCATCCAACGGCGGGTTGCGATCGTCGATCCCGAGAAGGTCGGCCTTGGGTTGACCGTCTTCGTCTCCATCGAGACGTCGGACCATTCGGGGCAATGGCTGCAGCGTTTTGCCGAATTCGTGTCCGCCATGCCGGAGGTGATGGAGTTCTACCGGATGGCGGGCGACGTGGACTACATGCTGCGCGTCGTCGTGTCCGACATGGCCGCCTATGACCGCTTCTACAAGCGGCTGATCGACGAAATCCCGCTCAAGAACGTGACGTCCCGCTTCGCCATGCAGCGAGTCAAATCGACCACTGCCTATTCGCTCGCGGCTCAGGGCTGAGCAATCCTCGCGGACTACGCAGCCTTGAGTCCACCCGATGCCACGCGGAGCCGCACGGCGTCCGCACTTTCGCGGACGAGGACGGAGAGCCGCCGCTGCAGCGCCGGATCCTCGATGCGCCCGTCGACGAACGAGGCATCGGACAGGAACACGCCGGTCGGCAAGGTCTGCGCATTGAAGAACCCGAAAAGCGGCCGCAGCTGGTGATCGATCACGAGGGCATGTCGATCCGATCCGCCCGTCGCAAGGAGCGCCACGGGCACGCCTGCCAGGGACTTGTAGTCGACGAGATCCATGAAATGCTTGAACAGGCCCGTATAGGATCCCTTGTAGACGGGCGATGCGACCACGAGCAGATCGGCCCGCTCCACTGAGGCCAGCGCATCCTCCAAGCTGGGTGACGCCTGCTCGCGCGTGCGCACCATCAGGCTAGGCACCAGTTCGGCGATGTCGACAAGACCCGCCCCGGCGCCGGTCTCCTGCACGATCCTTCGCTGAATCTCGGTGACGAGGCTGCGCGTGCGGGAGCGGAGGGTCGGACTGCCGGAGATGGCGACGATATGGGGCATGATGCTCTTCTGGCTTGTCATGCTTCCAAGCGTCTCCGGTAGGGAGGCTTCGATCAATAGAATCTTATTTCAAAGATCGTCCGGATCCTGGAAGGATCACCCCTATATCGGGCGGCGGAAAGAAACCCCTTCTCGGCACGATGGTGAGGTGGCTTCAGGCACCTGACGAGAGAGATGCAACGCGCCCGGCCGGATCTCGCGTGGTGCGCTTTACGGCTTCTTCCCGCGCCGGAATATGCGCTCGAGCCAGCTTGCGAATGAACCGAGGCCGATCTTCGACAGCAGCGCATAGAACAGGCTCGGATTCTGGGCAGCATCGCCCCGGCCGTAGCTCTTCAGCCAGAATCGACGCCCCATCGGGATCTTCGACATGTCGAGATCCTTGAATCCGAATGGGGGCAAGCAATGCGCGGTATAGCCCGGATAACCTGCATAGCCGCTGCGACCCGGATGCACGATGAAGCCCGCCTCACGCTTTCCCGGATCAGGCGATATCTTCCGATAGATCCGGTTCCCATCCATCACGGTGCCCAGATACTGGCCGTTGAGATCCACGATGTCGTTGTCGCCCCATGGAAACCAGCCGATCCAGTTGCCTTTTCGATCGAACAGGTAGCGATCGCCGGGATAGCGCCGGAAGGCGATCCAATCTCCCATCGAGCTGAAGAAGTGTTGCACCCTGACAGAGGCATCCCCAATCTTCATGGGCAGGGCGGGGTTGAACAGAATGGGCTCGCTGATGGGAGCGGCCGCCTGAGGAGCAATGCCGCCGACTTCCGTCGCCGTTGGCGACGGCTGGCGTGCCGGTGCTCCGGCCTCGCGAATGGGCTTCAGCGGCAGGAGCGTATGGGTGGAGACCCAACCGATTTCCCGTTGGGTCGGAACCAGATAGGCGCGGCCCTGCTCCATCTTCTCGACACGGCAGGCCAGGGTCCTCTTGTCGCCGGGGGGCTGATACACGACATTCGCGCCGACATAGAGACGATTGCCTTTCGCATCGCGGACCGCATCGTCCTCCGAAGCTTCGCCGGATACGACATCCTCCTCGACGTCGCGGCTGGTCGCCTTGGAGCGCTCGACCGCATCGAGAACAAGCCGTGCAACCTCCCGATGGCGATTGCCGACGATCCGCGATGCCGGCTGCGTCCGCTCCGGGTTCCAGGTGCCGCCGATCTTGGCGAGCAACTCTGCGACAAGTTCGACTTCTTCTTCCGACAATTCCGCCCCCGCGCCCTGTCTTTTATGATTTCACGATAGAGCCGCCTGTAAAACGAACCGTAAAACGGTCTGCAGAGAGACGGTGACGACTTCAGCATACGAAGATGCTGCGCAAAGGCCTTCAGGAATCCAGCAGCAGGAGTGTGTGAACAGACACCCAGCCGACCTCCCGCTGCGCCGGGACAAGAAAAGCCCGACCATGCTCCATCCGCTCGATACGGCAGGTCAGCGCTCTCTTCTCACCAGGGGGCGATACACGACGGTCGCGCCCACATGGAGCTGGTCCTCTCCGGCAAAGCTGAAGGCCCGGCCCTCCGGTGTCGCATCGGAGGGAGAGCCTGTCTCCAGGGCCTCTTCTTCAGCCGCCTTCGATCGCTCGACCGCATCGAGGATGAGGCGTGCAACCTCGCGATGACGGTTGCTCACGGGTCTCAGGGCCGGTTTCGTCCGCTCGGGATACCAGGCGCCGCCGACCCTAGCGAGCAATTCCGCAACAAGCTCTACTTCCTCTTCGGACACGTCGTTTCCCCCGGCGATTATACTTAACTTGCAATATAACGGCACCGCTTGCCCAAAGGTAAACAAGTTCTCGTAGAGTTTTCGGGCAATGAAAATTGTATTGAGCTGCGCGCACTACGGCCGCGTCGCATGCCAGCCGGACCGGTCGCAATCCGGCAAGGCCTCATCCGCGGGCGGGAAGAGTGCCTTGATTACTGCCGGCTTCGCGTGATAGGGACCACCACTCGCCCGCGAGGGCGTTTCCGATCTGGCCGCCGTGCCATGTCGTGATGTCGGAGTGTAGCGCAGTCTGGTAGCGCACCACGTTCGGGACGTGGGGGTCGCAGGTTCAAATCCTGCCACTCCGACCATTCTTCTCCCGCAAGTTCAATCAGGGACAATCTGTCTCAACGGCTCCGGGGCCGTGGGGGCATGTCGATCGTCACGAGTTCGCCGGTCAGGGGGTCGAGGATCGTCATGGCTTACTCCTGTACGCGTTGTGCAGGATCAACGCGTCAGCATGCCGTAAGATCAAAGCCCGTTCGGATCGTGGTAAGCAATTCGTTACTGGAGAGGGATGCGGTCGCACTGGCCGCGAGAGGAACCGGGCCTTAAGCGGATGGCCGAACCAAATTTTCGGCACCCCTTCTGATCGGGAGAATTGTCCTCATGACCAACGCCCACCTCACGCATGTCTGGGCCCCTCGCGCGCTCGGCATCCTGCGCATCGTTGCGGCGCTCATCTTCATGGCTCACGGCACCCAGAAGCTCCTGGGCTTCCCGGCCTCGCCTAACCCGGGCCCGGCGATGATGAGCCTGTCGTGGATCGCGGGCGTTCTGGAGCTCGTCGGCGGCGCGCTGCTCGCGCTCGGCCTGTTCACACGTCCTGTCGCCTTCCTTCTGTCGGGGCAGATGGCTGTCGCCTACTGGATGGCGCATGCGCCGCGCAGCTTCTTTCCGGTGCTGAACGGCGGCGATGCCGCCATTCTCTATTGCTTCGTGTTTCTCTACATCTTCACGGCCGGCAGCGGCGCCTGGAGCCTGGACAACCTGCGCCGGCAAGGCGCGTGAGCGGCGCCTGCCTGCAAGCGCGCGGTGCGTCAGGTCCGGCCGAGCCCCTGTTCCTTGAGGCGCCGCACGCGCTCGTCCTCCATCTCGACTTCGGTACGCGCCGGGTCCGTCTCGTCGAGCGGGTTCGGCATCATGTCCGTGGTCAGGCCCGTAGTGGTCGATGCGGCAGCGCCGATCGGCGGCGCCGGCTCGTCCGACTCGTCGGCCTGCCAGGCGCTGCGGCGCTCCTCGATATCGACCCGCCCTTCGTCGTCGAGGATGTCGATAATCCGGCCCATCTCGGCCTCCTCGATCCTGACCGTCACCAGGGCGCCGCCGCGACGAATCCCCTCAGCGTAGACCTGCGCCTCCTCCTCATTGACGCCCGCATCCACCAGAGCGCCCACCAAGCCACCGACGGCAGCCCCGGCGCCTGCTCCCACAAGGGTCGAAACCAGCCAGCCCGCCGCGACAACGGGGCCGAGCCCCGGGATCGCGAGCATTCCAAGGCCGGCGAGCAGACCCGCGCCACCGCCAGCGAGCGTCCCGAGGGTGGCGGCGGTTCCGGTCGCATCGTTCCTGTCCGCGTCCGTGTCGAAGGAGCGGGTCGCATGGCGCGAATAAGCATCGTTGGCATTGCTCGCCACGACGCTGACCTCTTCGTGAGGGATTCCGGCCGCCTCCAGACGGGAGACGGCACGCGCCGCGCTGTCGTAATTGTCATAAAAAGCCGTGATCGTGTTTCGGGCCATAAAGAAATCTCCTGAGATGGCAGCGCTGCGACGTTTGCCGGGACCTGTGCCCTGGCGGACTTACTTCGACGCGACGTTGCCGCGGTAATCGAGCATCACCTCGACGCTTCTGCCGTCTCGCTGCGCCTTGCCATGCCAGATGCCCTGGTCGTCCTTGCGCAGGTCGGACACGTCGCTGAAGCCCAGCGCCTCGATACGGGAGCGGGCCTGCCCCTCCGTAAAGCTGTTGGCGCCTGGCGCTACGGCCCCGGTGCTTTCGGGGCTGCCCTTGGGCTTGAAATTGATCGCCGGGTTGAGACCCGGATTCTGCTCGGTCTGGGTCTGGGCGACGGCCGCCTGGCTCAGCAGGGCGACGGCCGCGGCGGCGAAAAGAAGACGCATGAAACGAGCCTTTCGGTTGAATATCTCCTGTGCCTAATGTGCGACAGGTTCGGCGGTTCCGTCCCGCACGGTCACGGTTACGGGATTCCTGCCCGTCTCCGCGCGCTGCGCGTGCTTGACGCCTTTTCCTTACGGATTGAGAAGGCTAGACAGGACAGGTCAAAAAGCGCCGGATCAAGGTGCGCGGGGGCTGACGACATGCGCCATATCCATCTCGACAACGGCTTGCGCCTCAGGTTTCCCGGGCGCGGTGAGGAATTCGACCAGGGCGTCGAGATCGGAATGCTGGCGGTGCTGATGGATTCGGGGCGGCCCGAGTTCAGCCGGAGAATCGGGCGCGACAACCTGGATCAGGTCCGCGCCATCGCTCGGCAGATGGGCTACTATGTCGTTGAAGATCAGGAACAGGAGGGCTTCGTCGACCTGACGTTCCGCCATGGCTCGGCGCGTCCGAAGCTCAAGGTCGTGCATTCGGCCGGCTGACGCACAGTCCCGCGCCAGACTTTCCCATGAAAAAAGCCGCCCGGTTGGGCGGCTTTTCGTTATCGCAGGACAGTTCGAGGCGGTCAGCCCCGGCGGGTGAAGGTCCAGGCCGCCTTCATCAGGGCGGCGGCGAGCGCCGTCTTCACGATTGTTGCAGCCACGAAGGGCGCAGCGCCCACGGTCCAGGCCTTGGCGAAGGGCATCATGGCGGACAGCCAGCCAAGACCCACGGCGAAGATCACCGCATGGCCGATGGTCATCATGACGACGACCCGGCCGAGGGAACGGTCCCAACCCCGCTCGGCCATGGCGCCCATCACGAGGGCGGCGGCCAGGAAGCCGAAGAGGAAGCCTCCGGTTGGGCTGAAGAAATAGCCGATCCCGGCCGGCAGCGGCGGCGTGTTCGCGAAGACCGGCATGCCCATGGCGCCTTCGGCGAGATAAAGCGCCACAGTGGCGCCGCCGAGGCGCCAGCCATAGGACGCGCCGATGAGGAGGACCACCATGGTCTGCATGGTCATCGGCACGTAGGGCAGAGGCACCTGCACCTTCGCCGAGATCGTCAGGAGCGCCGTACCCGCGACCATCAGCACAATGGCGCGAAGGGCGGCGAAGCGGGCATCGTTCCGGGAAGGCCAGAGCAGGCCCACCAGGGTGGACGGCGAGGCAAGGGGCGTAACGCCAGTCGTCATCGAGAGATCTCCAGATCGTTCCGCCATTCGCAGGCGGTTCCGGACGCCTTATAGGTGGCTCGTGCGAACGTCTCAAGCCGCAGCCGGTCCGGCTGCCGACACCGGGAGAGACAAGTCCATGGCGGATGACCTGACCTTCGACGCGACCCCTCCCGACAGCCCCGGACGATGCGTACGCCTGAGCCGCCTGGTCCGCCGAATCGTCGCCGACAATTCAGGGCCCATCACCTTCACGGGGACCTGCAGCTACATCGTCGGCCGGGGCCAGGTCGCCATCCTGGATCCGGGGCCGGACAGCCCGGAGCATGTCGCAGCGCTGCTTGCTGCCGTACGGGGCGAGACCGTGACCCACGTCCTCGTCACCCATACCCACAGGGATCATTCGCCGGCCGCACGGGCCATCGTGGCCGCGACAGGAGCACGCCTCGTCGGCTGCGGCCCGCATCGCAGCGCCCGCGCCCTGGCGGCCGAGGAGGTCAACTTCCTCGAGGCGAGCTCCGACAGGGACTATGTTCCGGACGAGGAGATGCGCGAGGGAGACCGGATCTCGGGCCAGGGCTGGAGCCTGACGGCCGTCGAGACCCCCGGCCATATGGCGAACCACCTGGCTTTCCATCTGCCGGAGGAGAATGCGCTGTTCTCAGGGGACCACGTGATGGCCTGGTCCACCACCGTGATCGCCCCGCCGGACGGCTCCATGAGCGACTTCATGGCATCCCTGGAGAAACTGCGCGGACGGGACGAGCGCTTCTACTGGCCGGGCCATGGCGGGCCGGTGCGGGAGCCACAGCGTTTCGTGCGCGCCCTCGCCCACCACCGCCGCCAGCGCGAGGTGTCCATTCTCAACCGGCTCGCGGCGGGGGACCGGACAATTCCAGCCATCGTGGCTGCCATCTATCAGGGTCTCAAGCCTGCCTTGATCGGGGCCGCGGGACTGTCCGTCTTCGCCCACCTGGAGGATCTGGTGGCCCGGGGTGCGGTGACTACGGAAGGTCCGCCTTCCCTCGACGGCGAATACAGGCTCGCCTGACCCTGCTTAATCGATCGCAAGCGCCTGATTGGCTGTCTCGTCCAGGAAGGCGCGGATGCGCGCCGCGTTCGTCCCGAGATCGTGGGAGCCCAGGCGCGACGCGGAGCGGATGTCGATGCGCGTCCCGTCGACCCGGGGCCTGATCCGCACGGTCACGTCCTCCGGCAGCTTCAGAGGAAAGGTCCGGTCCACCGCTTCCAGGCGCCCGGTCCCCATGCGTCCGCCGGGGGGCACCGCCTCGATGATCTGCCAGCCGAGCCGCTCGGCCGCCTTGCGCGCCACCTCGAAGGCTTGATCGGGCGCGATATCGAGAGTCAGGGGTGCAATGCGGATATAGGCACTCCGCTGGGCCTCCCGCACCTCGGGAGAGGGATCCGGAGGCACACGGCCGCCTCTTGCGTCCAGAGCAGCCCGAGACCGGGAGAAGGTCGGCGGGTCCTCCGTATCGGTGCTGACGTCGGTGATCGGCGGCAGGGTGGCGGCCTTCATGGCCATCCAGGCCGGGTAGGCCAGCACCAGCCCGGCGACGATGAGCCCCCTCACCGCATAGCCGAGACCGCGCCGTCCCTCCTGCCAGATCCGGATGAAGGCCAGAAAGGCCAGCGCGACCGCAAGTACCGCCACCAGAATTCCGGCCGCGAGGGCCACGAGACCGGACTGGTAATCGATCCAGCCGAAGCGGACCAGGCCAGCCGCGATGGCCGTGGCCGCGAGCGCGAACCACGCGACGGCGGGCGACCATTTTGCCGGTCGTGAATAGGGTTCCTCGATGATCAGGTGTCGCATCAGGACGTCTTACAAATCTCTTTGAGCGCACGCCACTCCTCATCGGCAAGAAGCGGCGGCCCAGCCTGAGCCGGAACGAGCCGTTCGAGAGCCGAAAGACGCCGATCGGTGACCGGATGGGTGGAGAGAAATGCCGGAATCCTGCTTTCGTTCCCCTCGATGCGCTTGAGGAGATGCGCCATCGCGCCAGCAGGCCGGCCAAGGGCCGTCATAGTCTCTCCCGCGAAGGTATCCGCCGCCATCTCGGCTTCCCGCGAATAGGCATTGTCGACCAGCATCCGGCTGGCAAGCACGAGGGCGCCGCCGCCGGTGACATCGCCGAACAGCAGGCCGAAGAGATAGGACGTGCCGCCCGCCTGAATCAGCTTGCGCAGGCTGTCGCGATGGCGCGCATGACCGATCTCGTGAGCCAGCACGCCCGCGATCTCGTCGGGTGTTTCGGCCCGGTCGAGGAGGGCCCGGAACAGATAGATCCGGCCGCCCGGAAGCGTGATGGCGTTCGGCACTGACGAATCCACGACCAGAATATCCACATCGGTCGGCAGGGAATGGACATTCCTCAGCCACTTGGTGAGCGTCGCCAAAGCGGCCGAACCGCCAGGATCAGCGCAGATTTTTCCGCTGAAGACCAACCGGACCTGGTTATCGACCGCGCGACCGAGGCGCTGTTCCCAGGACATGGGGATCAGGGGCGCCATACGCTCGGCCATGAGGGGGACGAGGAAGAAGACGCAGAGGATGATCGAGACGGCGGCGGCCAGGGACCAGAAGAGGATGCGACCGGTCTTTTCTTTCGCGTCGGTCCCGTCGAGAGCCTTGCAATGGAGCCTGACCGCGGCCTGATCGGACGGATCGCCGATATCGAGGCGGGCGAGCGAGGCCCCGCCCTCGAGAATGAGCCGGAGCACCCCCTCAGGCGCATCCGCGCGCCGGACCTTCCCGACTGGCCAGGAAGCGATCCATTCGCCCGCCTCCTCGATGTCGAGGCTGGAGGCCGAGACCCTGATCGCAACGGATCTGCGGCGGGCGACAGCCCCGTCGTAAAACACTGCCGTCGCCATGGTAAATCCCCTGCCCGGCCGCGCCTCGCGGTGAAATCGCGCCCCGGACGCCTCAGATCCCTACGTTGAAGTCGAGCGCGTCCGCAAGGCCTTCGCCCAGAACCCCAGCGGGACGCCCCGCCGCAACGGCGCTGGCGAGGGTTTCGAGATTCGAGACGGACAGGGACCCGACGATCACCGCCCATAGGCCACGGCCCATGAAATAGCGCTGGATGACGCCAAGGCCGAGGAACAGGACGAGATAGGCCAGCATCCCCACCGCGACCACGATCCCGGCATTCGCCAGTTCCGTCCCCAGGTCGGAGGCATCCGCCTCGCCTTGCGTCAGGATCGCGTTGAAGCTGCCCAGCATGGGAATCAGCGCCTCCCGGAAGACATAACCGATGACGCAGACCACAAGGCCGAAGCAAAGCACGAAGGCCAGCGCCGAGAGGATCGTCTTGAGAAAGATGCCGTAGAAGGCGCCGATCCGTAGATCGCTGGATATTGCGGCCTGTCCGAAACGGACGCCCTCCAGCTGCCAGCGCGCGAAGATGGCCATTGCGATGGGCCAGAGCGCGAGGAACACGAGGACGACCGACAACGGAACGAGGATCCCCCAGAAACTCGCCGTCTCGGGCGCCCGCTTCGGCATGAGGGCGAAGATCGTCGGAGTGCCGATGGTCAAGGCGAGTCCGAGCGCCCACAGCCCTATTCCGCGCTTGAACAGGGTCCAGCCGGTCCCGACGAAATCCCCCTGAACATTTCCATAATAGGTGTGCCGCATCCGGTAGCGTTCGAGCGACGCGGAGGCCCAGGGCAATGCAAGACCGAGGGTCAGGACCGTCGCGATGTCCCACAGGATCGCCCGGAAGGCGTAAGCCCAGCCGCGCCCCGTCATCCAGAAGCGGACGCCGCGAAAAACCGTGCGGCTCGCGCGGTAGCGGCGGGCGCGATAGACGCCGAAATGGGCAAGTACATAGAGGATCAGGACGAGCGGCAGGCTGGCCAGCGCCTGCTGCTCCTCGAGGATCAGCCCGAGAATGAAATATCCGAGATAGATCGGCGTCAGGACCGCGAGGGCGATGAGGAAACCGATCAGGAGCTCCTTGGCCGAGCCGATATACTCGAAGCTCTCACCCGCAACCTGCGTGTTGGACCACAGATGCCGACGCAGCTTCGTGAGGAGCCAGAACCGATAGAAGCCGAAGGTCGGAATCTGGAAAAGGCTGCCGGTGACGAGGAGCCTCAGGAACTCGCCTCCCCGGCCTGAGAAGGACATGGGCGCGGATCCGACCGCCGGAGGGGCGTGTTCGGAAGCGAGAGAAGCGGTCATTGGGCGAACCTCGGAAATCTATCGAAACTCTATAACAAGAACATTGTCAGGGAAATTCCCTTGAGCTAAGCCTTACCCCCCATCCACAGCCTGCCCCATCGGGGGCATCATCGTTTCGGGATCGCGGGTGACGAGACAAAAGGTTCCGAAGTAAACTATCCTGAATCGTGAGGATATGGTGCCCTTGACGTCCCCCTTTCCGCCTCCCGCGCACGCCGCCGTCGATCCGCTCCGGGTCTGGTTCCGTTTCATCCGGCTGCACCGGCGCGCCACGAACACGGTCGCGACGGAACTCAAGGCCCTGGGTCTCTCCATTCCACAATTCGACCTGCTCTCCACCCTGACCGAACAGGAGGGCCTCAGCCAGCAGGAGTTGGCCGAGCGTCTCTATGTGACCAAGGGCAACGTATCGGGCCTCCTCGACCGGATGGTGGAGGCCGATCTGGTGGAGCGTCGCGCCATTCCGGGAGACCGCAGGTCCAACGCCCTCTATCTGACACCAAAGGGGCGCGCGCTCGCGGAGCGCGGCATCGCGGCACAGCGTTCCTATGTAGAGGGCACCCTCGGATCCCTGCCCCCGGAGGATCTGGCCGACCTGGAGCGCATCGTTCTGGCCTGGCGCGACCGGGCACGGGCGGCCGAAGAGGAAACGCTCACCCGGACCGGGCGCTGAACTCCGCCCGATCCCGTTAACTAGGCCCTATCAGCCCTGCCCCGAGCGGCCACCTGAGCGCGTCCGCGTTCACCTGCAATTAAGGCTATGCCTGCCATGTCCGGCCCAGCCAGCAAATGACCATGACTTGGCCCCGAAGTAGCCCCGAGGGTCGGGTTCATGGTGGCAAGTCCTAAAATGGACTGCTTCCCAGGGAGAATTCTTGTGACGACGCCAATTGCCGAACGTGACCCCCAACAGCTCAACCGTCCTGCCGAGCGGCCTCAGCAGCCGGCCTTCAAGCCCGTTGCGCTCCCGGCCCTCGCGGCTGCGGTCCAGGCGGCGAGCCTTCAGAGCCCGCGCCCCCAGCCGAACGAGCTTCCGGCGATCCTTCGCAAGGAAGCGATGACGGACTGACGATCCTGAAGGCGGGAGGCCACCCCCCGCCTTAACGGACGATGACCTTCGCGTTCACGTCGACGCGGTTGTAGAGATCGACCACGTCGATGTTGCGCATCCGGATGCAACCGGACGAGACGGCAAGGCCGATCTTCTCCGGCTCGTTCGTGCCGTGGATGCGGTAGAGCGTATCCTTGTTCCCTTCGAAGAGATAAAGCGCCCGGGCGCCCAAGGGGTTCTCCGGACCACCCTTCGTGAACCTCACGTGCGGCCAGCGCGCCTTCATCTCGGCCGGCGGGTTCCAGTCCGGCCACTCGGCCTTGCGGGCGACTCGGGCCGTCCCGGTCCAGCCATAGGCCTCGTCGCCGACTGCGACGCCGTAGCGGATCACCTTCTTGCCGGGCATCACGTAGTAGAGAAACCGCTCCTTGGTATCGACCACCACCGTTCCGGGCGCCTCGCCCGTCGGGTCGTCCATCAGGTAGCGCCCGTAGCGCAGATCCTCCTGAGCCTTCGGGACCAAGGCCATCCATTCGCTGTCGCGGGACGAAACCTGTGGGTCGGGAACGCCCTTGAACGTGCAGCCGGCGAGAACCGCCGCGGCGGCGAAGACGAGGGATAGGCTTGAAAGACGCATGGTCAAAGCTCTTGAAGGGCCTCTGGAGCCGGTTGGGTAACGCGGCAATACGGCAAAGGTCCCATACTTCATTGGGATGATTCGTCCACCATGCCACGGCTTTTGCCGCAAGTGTGTTGCGTCGCAACAACAGCGACCCGCTCTGTCGAACATCCACACCGTTGACGCTACGATATGGATGCTTCGCGGTCCCTTGATGGACACGTGCCCCTGGGGCTGCGACAGTACTGGCGCCGATCCTCCGCGATCCCAGGATTTCCCGTTCCAGCATGTCCACGCTCTACATTACCCATCCGGCCGCCCTCGATCACCAGACGCCCCTCGGGCATCCCGAAAGGCCGGAGCGCATCCGCGCCATCGAGGGCGTGCTGGAGAAGGAGCGATTTGCATCGCTCATCCGCGAGCAGGCCCCCATGGCCGAGATGGAAAGCCTGACCCTCGCCCATCCCGAGCATTACGTGGTGGGACTGCGCGACATCGCCCCCCGGGAGGGTCTGGTCCGGATCGACGAGGATACCGTCATGTCTCCCGGCACCTTCGAGGCGGCGCTCCGCGGCGCGGGCGGGGCCGTCCTGGCCGTGGACGAGGTCATGACCGGCAGGGTCGAGAATGCCTTCGTGGCCATGCGTCCGCCGGGGCATCATGCGGAGCGGACCCGGGCCATGGGCTTCTGCTTCTTCAATAACGCGGCCATCGCGGCCCGCCATGCCCAAAGCCGGCACGGGGCGCAACGGGTCGCGATTCTCGATTGGGACGTGCATCACGGGAACGGCACCCAGGACATCCTCTGGCGCGACCCGACGGTGATGTACTGCTCGACCCACGAGATGCCGCTCTATCCCGGAACAGGAGCGGCCTCCGAGCGCGGCGAATGCGACACCATTGTCAATGCGCCGCTCGCACCGGGCAGCGATGGCGCCGTCTTCCGTGACGCGATGGAAAGTCTCGTCCTGCCGCGCATCGAGGCCTTCGCGCCGGACCTGATCGTAATTTCCGCTGGCTTCGACGCCCATTGGCGCGATCCGCTCGCGAGCCTCAACTTCACGGAAGCCGATTTCGCCTGGGCGACCGTGAAGATGATGGACTTGGCGGACAGGTTCTGCGGCGGACGGCTCGTCTCGGTCCTCGAGGGCGGCTACGACCTCGAGGGCCTGTCGAGATCCACCGCGGCCCATATGGATGCGCTCATGGGCCGGGACGTGCGGATCTGATCATTACTGGTCGAGGGATTCCTCGCCCAGCAGCTCGATCCCGAAACCGCTCAAGCCCACATAGGACCTGCTCGTGGTCGCGAGGTTGCGGATCGAGACGACGCCGAGATCCTTCAGGATCTGTGCCCCAAGGCCCACCTCGCGCCACTGGCTGGAGCGCATGGCTTCGGACGCGGTGCTCTCGCTGTCGGAGAAGCTCGTGGTCGGCACGCCGGCAGTGCCGTCGCGCAGATAGACCAGAACGCCCTTGCCCTCTTTGGCGAAGCGCCTCAGGGCGGCCGCGATGGTCTTGCCGCCTTCGAACACGTCCGTCAGGGCGTTGGCCCGATGAAGGCGCACGGGGATGTCGGTGCCGTCGCCGATGCGGCCATGCACCAGCGCCATGTGCTGGACGCTGTCGAAGGGCGTCGAATAGGCGTAGCCCGTCAGGGTGCCCCACTCGGTCTCGACCGGGAAGGTCGCGATGCGCTCGACGAGCTTCTCCCGCGCCTGCCGATAGGCGATGAGGTCCGCGACCGAGATGCGCTTCAGCCCGTGCTTTTCGGCGAAAGCCGAAATCTGTTCGCCCTTCATGACCGTGCCGTCATCGTTGGCGAGTTCGCAGATCACGCCCACGGGCGGCAGACCGGCGAGGCGGCAGAGATCGACGGCGGCTTCCGTATGGCCGGAGCGCATGAGCACGCCGCCATCCTTGGCGACGAGCGGGAAGACATGGCCCGGACGCACGAAATCGCCCGCGCCCATATTGTTGTTGGCAAGCGCCCGCACCGTATTGGTGCGCTGCTCGGCCGAAATGCCGGTCGTGAGGCCATGCTTCACGTCCACCGTCACCGTGAAGGCGGTGCCGAGCGGCGCGTCATTGGAGGCGACCATCGGATCGAGGCGAAGGCGCCGCGCCTCGGCAGCCGTGAGCGGCGCGCAGACGATGCCGCAGGTGTTCCGAATGATGAACGCCATTTTCTCGGGCGTGCAGAGGGAGGCCGCGACGATGAGGTCGCCCTCGTTCTCGCGGTCGTCGTCGTCCGTGACGATGACGATCTCGCCCCGGGCGAAGGCCTCGATGGCTTCGGTGACGGAATGGAGCATGCGACCCTCCTTCAGGGGCGTCGGCAGGAAATCATTGGGAGTGACGGCGCCGCGGGTCTCCCGCGCGATGAGCGCGGCGGTATCCCGGGACATCCAGGCATGGTCGTTGTTGCACAGCTGCGTGACGGCCGCCGGCGTGACGCCGATCCGTCGGGCGAATTCCACCCGGGAGACACGTTTACGGGACAGCCAATCGGCAAGCTTCATGCCCCGGTTTTAACCGAGGCCAGATTTAAGTGCTACTTAAATTTCCATTCCGCCTGCACATGTCAGAATTGAACGACACTCAATTCTGGAATGGCCAGGGGATCGACTGCCCCACCTGCGCCCTGTGGCGCAGGAACTGGTCAGCCAGAACACAGGCCACCATCGCCTCCCCGACCGGAACGGCGCGAATGCCCACGCAGGGGTCATGCCGACCCTTGGTGAGGACCTCCGCCTCTCCGCCGGAGCGGGTGACGCTGGACCGCGGCGTAAGGATCGACGAAGTCGGCTTCACGGCGAAGCGGCAGACCAGGGACTGCCCCGTCGAGATGCCGCCGAGCACGCCGCCCGCATGGTTCGACAGGAAGGTCGGCGCGCCCGCATTGCCGGGGCGCATCTCGTCGGCATTCTCCTCGCCCCGCAGGGCCGCGGCCGCGAAACCGTCTCCGATCTCGACGCCCTTGACGGCGTTGATCGACATGAGCGCGGAGGCGAGCTCGGAGTCGAGCTTACCGTAGATGGGAGCGCCGAGCCCCGGGGGCACGCCCTCGGCCACGATTTCGATCACGGCGCCGATGGAGGAGCCTTCCCGGCGCAGGCCGTCGAGATAATCCGCATAGAAGGCGGCCGCCTCCGCGTCAGGCGAGAAGAAGGGGTTCCGGCCCACCTCGTCCCAGTCCCAGCGGTCCCGGTTGATCGGGTGCGGGCCCATCTGCACGAGGGCACCGCGGATCGTCACGCCGGGCAGGACCTTGCGGGCGACAGCGCCCGCCGCGACCCGCGCGGCGGTCTCGCGCGCGGAGGAACGCCCGCCGCCCCGGTAATCGCGGATGCCGTACTTCACGTCATAGGTGAAGTCCGCATGGCCGGGCCGGTAGCTGTTCTTGATCTCGGAATAATCCTTCGAGCGCTGGTCCACGTTCTCGATGAGGAGCGCGATGGGCGTCCCGGTCGTGACCTGCCGTCCGGTCCGCTCGTCCACGAAGACGCCCGAGAGGATCTTCACCTCGTCCGGCTCGCGCCGCTGGGTGGTGAACCGGGACTGGCCGGGCCGGCGGCGATCGAGCTCCGCCTGGATCTCCGACACGTCGAGCGGGATCATCGGCGGGCAGCCGTCGATGACGCAGCCGAGGGCCGGGCCGTGGCTCTCGCCGAAGGTGGTGACGCGGAAGAGGTGACCGAAGGTGTTGTGGGACATGGCACTGACTGAGGTTCAGGGCCTCTTAGAGCCAAAGCGCCGGTGAGTCACGCGCGACATGGCGAAATGGCGATCCAGCTCTCCCGCCCAATCCTCCGGCGAAGGGTGAGATGCACCCTTGGGACCAAGCGGAATGCGATCCCCTCCCCCTTGTGGGGAGGGTCAGGGTGGGGGTGTGAGCGCTAAGCTGGATCCAGTCCTGCGCTGGCACCCCCCTCTCCACCTCCTCCCCACAAGGGGGAGGAGAGCCGGTTGAGGGTCTCCCTCAGACGAAGAAGAAGTCCTTTTCGGTCAGCTTGAGGCCCTTCTTGAGGGTCGCAATCTCCACCGCTGCCTTCGACCCGGACCCGTCGGCATCATAGGACAGCACGCCCGTCTTCTTGTCGTAGATGAAGAAGTCGTTGGCATCCTTGGCCTTGTCGCCCACCGTGAAGAACTTGCTCGCCATCTTCGCCGGCTTGGCCTCGCTGCCCTTCTTGATCGCCGCATAGAGGCTCTTGTTGGCCTTGAACAGGCTGTTCTCCAGCCAGAGCGTGTCGTCCTTCACATTGAAGTCGGCGATCTTGTCGAGGTTGGTCTTCTTGTTGAACTTGGCATCGAACACAAAGATGTCCTGGCCTGCGCCGCCATACAGCACGTCCTTGCCGGCCCCGCCGTAGAGCTTGTCGTTGCCGGCCAGCCCCTTGAGCACATCGTTGCCGGCGAGGCCCTTGATTACATCGTTGCCGTCCGCGCCGGTGAGCCGGTCCGCCCGGGACGTGCCGCGCAGGCTCAGCGCCACCGGGCCGGTAGGCGTGCCGCCACCTCCGCCCCCGCCGGACGAACCGCCTCCGCCTCCGCCAGACGAGCCACCACCGTTGGCCGGGGGCGGAGCAGGCGTATCGTCAACGTCGGTCACGGCGAAGGTCACTGTGCGAACGGAGGTGGCGCCATACGAGTCCACGCCCATGAGGGTGAGCTCGTAGGCGTGCGGGCCGGTCTCGTAATCGAGCGCCTTGAGCAGCACGAGCTTCGTACCGTCGATCTTGAACGTGCCGGTCGGATCGGTCAGCGCATAGGTGATGGCATCGCCGTCCATATCCGTGGCCGAGACCATGGCGACCGTCGTGCCGGCCGGAGTGTTCTCGGCCACCGAGGAGGCCGACAGCGCCAGCTGATCGGGCGGGGAATTGTAGAGCGTGAGCGTCTTGTCGGCGAACTGGGCAAAGCGGATGTTGCTGAGCGTATCGGTGCCGTCGCGGCCGGACACTTTGTCCTGCACCTTGAAAAAGAGTCCTCCCCCCTCCAGGCTTTGAATAGAGTAATCGGCGGCTTTGCCGGAGAAGACCGCCGTGTTGACGCCGCCGCGGCCGTCGAGGGTGTCGTCGCCTTTGCCCCCGGTCAGGACATTGTCGCCGGCATCGCCTTTCAGCAGGTCGCCGGCTTCTCCGCCGATGACGTTCTCGATGTTCTGCAGCGTATCGGTATGGTTCGGCCCGACCGCCTGCGGCCCCGCCAGGCTGAGATCGATGATCACGCCATATGTTCGGTCTTCATACGAGACCGTATCGATGCCGGCGCCGCCATCCACGACGTTGTTGCCCGCTCCGGGCAGGAGGACGTCGTTGCCGCCATTGCCGGTCAGGGTATCGTCACCGTGTCGCCCCTCGAGGCGGTTGGCGCCCTCGTCGCCGATGAGGGTGTCCTTTCCGTCCGACCCGCGCAGGTTCTCGATATGGATCAGCGTATCCATCCCCTCGCCGGTGTTCTGCGCGGTGGTGAGGCGCAGGTCGACCGTCGCGGCCTGGTCGAAGGCGACAGTGTCGAGGCCGCCGCCGCCGTCGATCAGGTCGTCGCCGAAGCCACCTAAGAAGACCTCGGTGCCGGCCCCGCCATAGGCACTATCCTGCCCCTCTCCCAGAAAGATATACCCGAAGAGAACACTACCCTGCTCCCCATGGTACGTATCGTTCCCATTTGAGAGGTGAATTGCGCCCTTGATCGTTCCGCTGTTGGTGATCACGTCATCCCCGAGCGAGGCGTAAATGCTCCATAGCGACATCGTGTCAGGATGCAGGACCGAGACTAGATTCTCGATAGTTCCCGTATTGGTCAGCACGAGGCTATCGGTTGACCGGTCACCGGAGAATGCGATTACGGGTGCCCCGTCAGAGCCTGAGACAAGGCCCGAGTTCTCAATGATCGAGGAGCCGATGAGGCTGACGGTGCTCGATTTTAAAGAGAACGCCCGGTTCAAGTCTGAGTGAACATTCCCGCCTGCCCCTATAACGATGTGCGAAGGACCGGCTGAGGCAATCGCAGCATCCTGCTTGGAGTAGACCTCACCATTGATTGTAAGGCTCGTCGGAGCGGCGGCTGTCGCGGCGGTCTGGACATAGACGCCAAATGACCCCGCCCCGTTCGCCTTGATATAGGCGCCTGCGTCGACGAAGAGCAGATCGGCCCCGTCCATCGGCCGGGCCGGGGTATTGTCGGCCGTCGTCTCAAGGGAGGTCTGGGGCGTCACGATATAGGTAGTGGCCATGCGGCGTCTCCGAGGCGGAGGGGACAAGTCCCATTAACGATATGATGTATCGTTAATGGATCACGCCGGATCCCGCAAGGTCACGCCCGGCGGCGCGATGGCGCAGGTCCGCCTAGCCCAGCCGCCCCAGGATCGGAAAGGTCTCCAGGAGCCAGAAGGAACTCCGCGACGGAAGCAAGGGAGGCCCGCACTGCACCCTCCTTAGCGATCAAACCTCCACCCTAATGACCGGCAGGCCCTTCATCTGTGCGTCTGCCCAGGGAGCCAAACCGCCCGGCGGGAAGGCTGTTTGGGTGATGCATGGCACCCGTGCTCCGAGCATCATTGCCCCTACCCTCCCTTTTCGCAAAGAAAAGATGCCACAAGGTCGTGCGTCACCGCCTCCACCGGGAAGCCCTATTCCACGCGGATCCGGTAGGTGTAGGTCAGGGTCGTCGGAGGGTTGAGGTCGTTCGAGCGCCAGGGCACATCGAGCACGACTTCGTCGGCGCCCTTGTAGCCACGCTGCGGCGTGTAGACATAGGCGAGGCCGCGGACTTTCTTGCCAGGGCACCGGGAATCCTGGCTCAGGGCTTGCTCGTGCGGGAGGATCTGGATGGTGCCGTGTGCCGGGGATTGCCGGACCTTCACGTCCGGAATATCCGCCGCGTAGCAGGTATCGACTTCATAGCTGAGGAACCCGCCGATGGCCGAGCGGCTGTTGGCCTTGACGGTACGCTCCAGGGTTTCGGCAAATGCTGGCGCCGTGAGGAGCGCGAGCCCCGTCAGCGCAATGGCAATCCGGCGCAACGGCGCCTCCTCTTCGTGAAACTCTGTTCCACGAAGAGCATATTTTCCTCGTCCTGACAATAATCGACCGAGCTCAGGCCCAGCGGTGGTTGCGCCCCTCGATCACCAGCACCTTGCCCTGCCAGATGTCGATGCTGGCTGCGTGGCGGGTCGAGACGCCGCAGGCGACTGCCAGGAACGCACGGGCGACGCCGCCATGGGCCACGAGGACGGTGTCGCGGGTCAGGTCGTCGAGGATCGGGCGCACCCGATCGGCCAGCATGGCGTAGCTCTCGCCTCCGCCTGGGGGAACGTAGTTCCACTTGTCGCGCTCCCGCAGGGCGGCGAGGGCCGGCTCCTGCTTGCGGACTTCCTTCCAGGTCATGCCCTCCCAGGCCCCGAAGGTGAGTTCCACGAGGCGCTCGTCCAGCCGGTAATAGTCCGGATAGAGGCCGAGCGACGCCCGCAGGCGCTCCATGGTTTCCCGGGTGCGCAGCATCGGGCTCGCCACGTAGTCCAGGTCCTCGACCTGGGGCACGAGGGCCTGGAGGCGGCGGCCCGCCTCCTCGGCCTGGACGCGGCCGAGGTCGTTGAGCGGAATGTCCTTCTGCCCCTGGAGGCGCCCCTCGAGGTTCCAGTCGGTCTCGCCGTGGCGGATGAAGTAGATCGTCGGGCGGCCGGCAGTCACGGTCACTCTTTGTCGAGGGAAAGGTCAGGTGCCTCAGGGTTCTTCATGCCGACCACGTGATAGCCGGCATCCACGTGCAGGATCTCGCCGGTCATGCCGCGGGCCATGTCGGAGACCAGATAGGCGGCAGTCTCGCCCACCTCCTCGGTCGTGACGGTGCGGCGCAGGGGCGAGTTGTACTCGTTCCACTTCAGGATGTAGCGGAAATCGCCGATGCCGGAGGCCGCGAGGGTCTTGATCGGGCCTGCCGAGATGGCGTTGACGCGGATGTTCTGGGGGCCGAGATCCGCCGCCAGATAGCGGACGGAGGCCTCCAGCGCCGCCTTGGCGACGCCCATCACGTTGTAGTGGGGCATCCACTTCTCGGCGCCGTAATAGGTGAGCGTGAGGAGCGAGCCGCCATTCGTCATCAGCTTCTCTGCCCGCTGGGCGATGGCCGTGAAGGAATAGCAGGAGATCAGGAGCGACTTGGAGAAATTGCCTTCGCTGGTCTCCACATAGCGGCCGGTGAGCTCGTCCTTGTCCGAGAAGGCGATGCAGTGGACCACGAAGTCGAGGGAGCCCCAGAGCTTGCGGACCTCTTCGAAGACCGCGTCGATGCTCTCCCCGTCCGTCACGTCGCAATGGCCGACGACAGCCGCGTCCAGCTCCTTCGCCAGAGGCTCGACCCGCTTCTTCAGGGCCTCGCCCTGATAGGTGAAGGCCAGATCCGCTCCATGCTTGCGGGCCGCCTGCGCGATGCCCCATGCGATGGACCGGTTATTCGCAACCCCCATGATCAAGCCGCGCTTTCCGGCCAGGATGCCGGGCGCCGTTGTCTCTGCCATGTTTCACCTTAAACCGTCGCTGGACACGTCGAAACGAAGGCTTCTTTAACCGACAGTGTCGCCAGGGGGAAGCCACCTCGCGGACTTCCCCCGGGAAATGGTTTTTCCGTAACGGAATATGCGGTCCCGGCGGGGACCGATTGGCAGGAATCGACCCGGCGGATATCAGCCCGCTTTGGCGGAGCGCCGCTTGCGGGCGTAGTCCATCAGGTCCTCGTCGACGATCTCGGGCAGCTTGATCTCGACGGTGGCGAGGAGGTCGCCCGCCCCGCTCTTGCCGGGCAGGCCCTTGCCGCGCAGCCGGAAGGTCCGGCCGGAATTGGTCAGGGGCGGAATCGCCATCTCGACCGCGCCCGTGAGGGTGGGAACGCGGATCGTGCCGCCCAGCACCGCCTCCTCGATCTCAATCGGCAGCCGCAGGCGCAGGTTCGATCCCTCGGGCGTAAAGCGCTCATGGGGCGCGATGCGGATGGTCAAAAGGGCATCGCCCGGATCGACGCCCGGCGCCCCCTGGCCGAGGCCGCGCAGGCGGATCACCTGGCCGTCGGCCACGCCTTTCGGGATCACCACGTCCACATCCCGGCCGGTCGGGAGCCGGAGGCGCTTCTTGGCCTCGCCGGCCACCTCCTCGAGCGTGACCGTGAGGGTGGCGTTCACGTCCTCACCCTTCTGCTGCTGGGGTTTTGCGCGGCCGCGCCGCGCTCCCCCCTCGGCCGCCGAGCGGAAGGCCTCGCCGAAGAGCTGGGAAAAGATGTCGTCCTCCGCATCGCCAGCGGCGCGCCGGCGCCCACCGCCGAAGGGACCGCCCCCGCCGGAAAAGCCGAAATTGAAACCTGAGACATCCTCGCCCCGGGCCCCGCCGCCCCGTCCGGCCCCGAAACCCTCGAAGCCCTGGAAGCGCGGCTTTCCTTCCGCGTCGATCTCGCCCCGGTCGAACTGGCCGCGCTTCTGCGCATCGCCCAGGATCTCATAGGCGGAATTCACCTCCGCGAACTTGTCCTTCGCCTTGGGATCGTCCTTGTTGCGGTCCGGGTGATAGGTCTTGGCGAGCTTGCGAAAAGCCTTCTTGATCTCCGCCTCGCTGGCCGTGCGGGGCACGCCGAGAATGTCGTAGGGGTTACGCATCGTGAAATCCATCAGCCGTCGATTTGGGGGTGCCCGGACGCGGGAGGAGACGCAGCCGCCGCCCCACCGGCTCTCAAGGACCATATGGGAAAGTGTTGCGCGTTTGCAACGGCTACGGTCTGGCGGAATTCGTTGAGCCAGCCGCCTTTGCCTTGCGGCGGATGGCCCCTCAACTCTCCGCGGAGGCTTTTCCGGACGGCTTTTCGGAAGCCTTCTCGGCGCTCTTCGCCTTGGCAGGCTTGAGGTCCTTGATCGCCCAATCGCCCCCGGAGGGGCGGCAGGCGGTGCCTTCGAGGGTGGCCGAACCGGCCAGGTGAGCCGAGAAGGCGCGGCAGACCTCGTCGTTCTTCACGAAGGGCGGGCTAGACGGCGAGAAGCTGCCCTTATGGGCCGTGTCCGGGTTGTCCCAGGACACCAGAGTGCCGGCTCCCTGCGGATCAAGCGCAACGGCAAGGGCCGCCTTGGCCCGGCGCCAATCCTCCTCGTTGAGGTCCGGCGAAAGGGGCGAAACGGCCTTCGGCGCGATGGAGCCCGTGGCGACCGGCTCCTCGTCCTGGTAGCCGACGAGGCCATAGGTGAAGCTGCAGGCCCCTGTCGAGAGGGCGATCAGGGCGACGGCGGCAATTTTCACCGCTTCGCCCAGGACGGCGGCTGATCTATAACGGCGCGCATCGGCCCTCATGCGGCGTCGGTCCCCCGGAACGAATTGGTCACAACCAGGATAAAGCCTTGAATCAGTTAAAAAGCGGTGACTTTACCGAAGTCGACGAGCCCTGGACCCTCTTCGCAGCTTGGCTGGAGGAGGCGACGCGCTCAGAACCCAACGACCCCAACGCCATGGCGCTCGCGACCGTGGACGCGGACGGCCTGCCGAACGTGCGCATGGTGCTCCTGAAGGGCTTCGACGAGAACGGCTTCGTGTTCTACACCAACACGGAATCGAACAAGGGCCGCGAGCTCCTCGGCCAGAAGAAGGCCGCCCTTGTGCTCCACTGGAAGAGCCTGCGCCGCCAGGTGCGGGCACGGGGCCCGGTGACCCTCGTGAGCGACCAGGAGGCGGATGCCTATTTCCAGAGCCGTCCCCGGGACAGCCGCATCGGCGCCTGGGCGAGCCAGCAATCCCGCCCCCTCGAGAGCCGCTTCGCCCTGGAGAAGGCCGTGGCCGTGACCGCCGCGAAATACGCCATCGGCGAAGTGCCCCGCCCGCCTCACTGGACGGGCTTCCGCATCGCGCCGGTCTCCATCGAGTTCTGGCAGGACAAGCCCTTCCGCCTCCACGACCGCGTGGTCTTCAAGCGTGAAGGCGATGGCTGGCGGAAGACGCGGCTTTATCCGTAATCCAGAAGGCACAGGGCCGGGATCGGGCCCGGCTTCGCCTTTCCGGCGGCCAATCAGGCCATGGCGATGGAGGCCTCCCGCATCTTGCCGATCGCAGTGTCGACGAGCCCCGCCGAGCGGGCGATCTCGCCGATGCTGCCGCTGATCGACGATACGCTCTGTGAGGCGGTCCGCATGGTGGTCGACATCGCCTGCGTGACCGCAGACTGCTCTCCGACGGCCTGCGAGATCGCCATCGAGATCGCATTGATCCTCATGACCGTCGCCGTGATCGTCTCGATGGCTTTGACGACCTGATGGGTCGCGGTCTGCGTCTGCGCGATTTGCCGGCCGATTTCCTCGGTGGCCCGGGCCGTCTGCATGGCAAGCTCCTTGACCTCCGACGCCACCACCGCAAAGCCGCGCCCAGCCTCCCCGGCATGAGCAGCCTCAATCGTCGCGTTGAGCGCGAGGAGATGGGTTTGGGACGCGATGGATCCGATCAGGGTGACGATTTCGCCGATCTTTTCGGACGAGACCGCCAGACCGGACACGATAGCGGTCGTCTGCTGGCCCTGCGTCACGGATTCGGTCGAGATCGCAAGAGCCTGGCTGACCTGCTCGCGGATCCCGCCGATGGACGCCGCCAGTTCCTCGGCTCCCGCCGCCACGACCGTGACATTCGCGGAGGTCTCGCTCGACGCGCCCGCAGCACCGGAGGCCTGTTGTGTGACCTCGGTCACCGCCCTGGTGATCTCGCCCAGCTCGCGGGCGATAGAGTTCTGAAGCTCGGCGCGAAGGAGACGCTGCCGGACCTGGGCGGTGATGTCGGTGGCAAACTTGACCACCTTGCTGGGCCGACCGTTCAGATCGAAGACCGGATTGTAGGTCGCCTGGATCCAGACCTCCCGCCCCTCCCGGCCGATGCGTTTGTACTCGGCCGCCTGATATTCTCCGCGGGCGAGTGAAGCCCAGAAATCTTGGTATGCGCTGCTGGCGCGGTACGCGGCATCGACGAACATCCCATGATGCCGCCCCCGGATCTCATCCAGGCTGTAGCCCATCACGTTCAGGAAGTTCTCGTTGGCCGTCAAAATGGTGCCATCGAGCAGAAACTCGATGACCGCCTGCGACCGGTCAATGGCGTGAACCTTGCTCTCGAAATCGGCGTTGCGCAGCCGGCCCGAGGTGATGTCGGTCGCGAAGGTCACGACCCTGCCTGGTTTGCCGTTGCGTCCGAGGATCGGATTGTAGGTCGCCCGGATCCATACCTCCCGTCCGCCCTTCCCGATGCGCTTGTATTCGGCCGATTGATACTGGCCCCGATGGAGAGAATCCCAGAAGGCGCGGTATTCCGGACTGTCGCGCGTGGCCTGGTCGACGAATAAACTGTGATTCCGCCCCCGGATTTCGTCCAGGGCGTAGCCGAGCAACGCCAGGAAATTTTCGTTGGCCGTCAGGATGGTGCCGTCGGGCTCGAATTCGGCAATGGCCTGTGACCGATCCAGCGCTGCGAGCTTGGCCTTCGCGTCGCGTGCGGAACGAAAGTTCAACATGGCGCTGTCTTCCCTAGGAAGGGTCATGTGTGCGGATAAGCGCATGACCGTGTGGAGACGTCGACGGGCCGCCATGCAATGTCAGGTGCGCCGCAACTCCTTATCTTGAAAGTAAGAATAAATTGTAAAGCGAGCGGCTCGTTCAGGAAGAATGTCCGGCCCTGCCAACGCTTGACTTCACCCTGATCGACAAACCCTGCGGAAGCCCGTGGATGCGTTGTCCGATATTCCCATCGTAGACCTGGGAGCGCCATGAACGCTCTCCAAAAATCCGACGACGTAGCCTCAGTACGAGCCATCTCCCCTTACGGAATAGCCAGTGTCTGGCTGTGCTGCCGCGCACAGCCTCAGCGGCCCCGTCGGAGCGACATAAGACCCGTCTTCGGAAGGAGGCTCCTATGATTCTCTGACAGCATCGGGGCGGGCTTGGTCCCGCCCCAGCCTGGCGCAAAACAAGGGATTAGCAGTCGGGCAAACACGCGGCGGCTTTCGGATCAAGCCCGCCCCTCCACACTCCGTCGCCCCCTTCCGAATGGCGTTGAAACCGGTCAAATGAACTTGACCGTATTCCTACCTCTCCATTCAATCTATAGGGTAAGCGGAGAGGGCCGCGACGTGACGGCAGACTGGAACCCAAAAGTGCGAGGCGGTCCAGGAAAGAGGCACGCATGATGCGAATGATCCTGGCCTTCGCCTTGGCCGGTCTTCTGGGAGTCATGCCGGCCCATGCGCTGAACGCCGAACAGCGAAAAGCCTTCTTCCAGATCATGTTCGAGCAAGCTACGCGGTGCTTCACGGCGCCCGTCACGTCCTGGTCGAGCAAAGCCCGTCTTGAAATCCGTCTCCGCCGCGACGGTTCGCTGTTGCAAGCGCCGAAGGTCCTCGAACCGACACCTGACTCGGATATCGCCAAGGCTGCCGTCCGTGCGATCCAGCGCTGCGCGCCCTTTCTCATTCCGGATAGGTTCCAGGGCTCCTACAGCGAGTGGAAACTCCTGATCATGGAATTCAAAACCGGGCCCTGACGCTGAACGTCGCAACCTCCCGGGCAACGATCCCGCTCCCGTCCTTCAGATCTCGTCCACGATTCGGACGATCCTGCCGTCCCGAAGCTCGAAATAGCTTTTGCCCCTGAAGCGCAGGGCCTGCCCGGCCTTCCAGCCGTTGGGGAGGTCGGCCCCGACAACGGCGCTGTAATCGACCTCGATCATGGCGCGGTCGCCGACAACGATGCAGGCCACGATCTCCTGCCGGCGCTCTTGAAAAGCTGTAGCGCCCGTTCTCGCAAGGTCCGCGAATGCACCGATGTCGTTCGTCTCCACATTCACGGAGCCGGCAGTAATGTTCTGAAAATGCACGTCCTCTGCGAGAGCGCGCAGCATTCCCTCCACATCCCGAGCGTTATAGGCATCCACATAGGCCCTGACGGGCGGCGGCACTTGCATGGGTCTCTCCGAGACACTCGTTTTCACGCGCCATTTGGGCGCAGTCACTTCATGACATCCAGGTCAGGCCATCCGCAATCCGGTGCAGCCATCAATCGATCAGGGAGCACTTCTCTTCCGAGAGATGGGGGCCGAACGTCGTGAACCGCACGGCCCGCAAAACACGGCCGTCGAACACCACGAGCATATTCTCATTGTCAAGCGTTCGAATATCGTCGAAGCGATCGGTTTCCACACCCACCTCACGGAGATAACGACCGACATTTCCATGCTGCTGGAGTGAGCACATAAAGGGGCCTGTCGAGGCATCGACAGACTTCTCTACTGTCGAGAGAATTGTGCTCTGGCCGCTCAGGACGCTTCCGCGTCCAATCCCATATCCGACCAAGATGCAGCATAATCCCAGAAACCCGAGCTTCAGCACTCTCAACAATCGGGATAGCATTCCACTTCCGCCCTGCATTCGAACTCAGCATATTACTGAGATCATGTAACAATTCGACAAATTGGAAAAGGATCGCATCCATTTTCATTTGCCAGGTGCGCCCAGGCGGTCCGACCCCGACACTTGATTGCAGCATAGGAGGCTTGGCACCCATGGACCTGCGGCCTCCGGCACGCTAGGGTCCGCGCCCGTTCCCACAGGCAGCCCGCAGGACGCCATGCCCACGACGTCTCAGAATTCCCGCCGCATCATGCTGCTGACCGGCGCCAGCCGGGGCATCGGCCATGCCACCGTCAAGCGCTTCTCGGCGGCGGGCTGGCGGGTGATCACCTGCTCGCGCCACGCCTTTCCGGAGAACTGCCCCTGGGAGATGGGTCCCGAGGACCACCTTCAGGTCGATCTCGCGGACGCCAACGACACGCTCCGGGCCATCGAAGAGGTGAAAGGGCGCCTCGCGGCCGAGGGCGGCGTGCTCCACGCCCTCGTCAACAATGCGGGCATTTCGCCCAAGGGGCCCGGCGGCGCCCGCCTGGGGGCTCTGGACACTCGGTACGAGGACTGGGTGCGGGTGTTCCAGGTGAACTTCTTCGCATCGATCATGCTGGCCCGCGGCCTGGTGGACGAGCTGACCCGGGCGAAGGGCTCGGTCGTCAACGTCACGTCCATCGCGGGCTCCCGGGTCCATCCCTTCGCGGGCGCGGCCTATGCCACCTCGAAGGCGGCTCTCGCCTCCCTGACCCGCGAGATGGCGGCCGATTTCGGTCCCCTGGGCGTACGCGTCAACGCCATCTCGCCCGGCGAGATCGACACCTCGATCCTCTCGCCCGGCACGGAGAAGATCGTCGAGCAGATCCCCATGCGCCGCCTCGGCACCACCGATGAGGTCGCGAAGGCCATCTACTTCCTATGCACGGACGCTTCGTCCTACGTGAACGGCGCGGAGCTGCACATCAACGGCGGGCAGCACGTCTGAGGCGCCTCTCCCGGCCGAGATCGGAACCGGGAACCTTTCGCACGGAGCTTCATCCAATCGACAGGCCGGGCCTGCCGCCCGGCAAGAGAGAGGATGTCGCCATGTTTCTCCGCTTCGCCGTTGCCGCCATTGCGGCGCTCGCCATGCCTGCGCTCACCTTGCCCGCATTTGCGGCCGATCAGGTCGAGAAGGCGCCGCCCTCAGGCGCCTACAAGAAGGTGAGCACCCTCGTGAAGCTGCCCGATTTCCTGCCCGGGCTCGGCCAGCTCTATGTGGACCCGAACACCCTGCCGGCCGGCCCTTTCCTGGCCTACGACCATAACGGCAAGCTCGTCAGCACCGTCTACATGCTGCCCATCGAGGACCTGTCGAACAAGGACAAGAGCTTCGACAATCTCGCGGCGCCCGGCGGCAAGGTCGACCATGTGGACGTTTATTACAATGCCGGCCATCCGGGCGTCGAAAAGCCCCACGCCCATGTGGTTCTGTGGCACGTCTCCAAGGCCGACGAGGCGCGGGTGGCGAAATGACGCCGACCCGGCGCCATATCCTCAGGGTCGGCGGGGTTCTCCTCGCCGCTCCCTTGGCCGCTCGCCTGGCCGGCCGGGCATGGGCGGAGGATACGGTCGAGATCGTGATGCGGGGCAATGCGGACGGATCCCAGGTCTGGTTCGACCCGATCGGAATCCTCATCCGGCCCGGCCAGAGTGTCCGGTGGATCAATCGCGATCCGGGCAATTCTCACACGTCCACCGCCTACCACCCGCAGAATTCCGACCGCCCCTTGCGCATTCCGGCGGGCGCCACCCCCTGGAACTCGGATTACCTGCTGCCGGACGAGAGCTTCTCGGTCACGCTCACGGTGGAGGGGACCTACGACTACTTCTGCATTCCGCACGAGCATGCCGGCATGGTCGGGCGGATCGTGGTGGGCCGCCCCGGCGGGCTTGGGGGAAGCACCGTCTCGTCGTCGGCCTCCCAAGGCGGCGAGCCAGTTCCCGACGAGGCTCTGCGCGCCTTCCCGGCGGTCGACGAGATCCTGCGCAGGGGTATCGTGCGCCATACGTGACGCCGCGGCTGCGATGAGCGAAACTCCCGGGAACCTTCGCGTCCTTGCTCCATCTAAGGACCAGGGAGGGGCCCGCCATGCCGAGCACCGCAACCGCGCCGGTCGTGTTGGACGATCTGGATGACGCAGCTTTGGTCGAGCGCGCCCTCGCCCGTGACGGTGAGGCCTTTCGCCAGATCATGCGCCGCTACAACCGCCGCCTCTATCGGGTCGCACGCAGTGTCCTGGCGGACGACGCGGAGGCCGAGGACGTGGTCCAGGAGACCTATGTCCGGGCCTTTATGCATCTCGACGCTTTTCGAGGCGAGGCGCGCCTCTCCACCTGGCTGACGCGGATCGCCCTCAATGAGGCGCTCGGTCGGGTGCGGCAACGGCGCCCGACTGTGGAGGTGGAGCACCTCGACCGGCTCAGAGACGAAGGAGACACCCGCGTGATCGCCCTGCCGACGGCCCATAGGGATAACGACCCGGAAGCAGCGGCCGCCCGTGCGGAGGTCCGCCGCCTTCTGGAGCAGGCCGTCGACCGTCTGCCAGTCCCGTTCCGCATCGTCTTCGTGCTGCGGGACATGGAGGAGATGAGCATCGAGGAAACCGCCTCGCAGCTCGGCCTGCGCCCCGAGACCGTGAAGACGCGCCTGCACCGCGCCCGCAGGCTCCTCAGGCAGGCCCTTCACGAGACCCTTTCGTCCGCACTCGTGGACGCCTTCCCGTTCGCGGGCGCCCGCTGCAACCGGATCACCGATGCGGTCCTGCGGCGGATCGGCATTGAGGATCTGCCGCAGGAATGAGTGCGCCTCAGGCGGCTTCTGCCGGCCGCGGTCCTACATAGCGCGACTGCGGGCGAATGATGCGGCCGGTCCCGGCCTGTTCGAGCGCATGAGCGACCCAGCCGGCCGTCCGGCCGGCGCCGAAGAGAGGCGTGAAGCCTTCCCGCGGCACGCCGAGAGCTTCCAGCAACAGGGCGGTGTAGAACTCCACATTGGTGTCGAGCCGGCGTCCGGGCTTGCGGCGCGCCAACACCCGCAGGGCCGCGGCCTCGACGGCCTCCGCGAAGGCGATGCGGTTGTCCCGGCCTTTCAGGCGCGACACCGCGCCCTTCAGCACATCCGCCCGCGGATCGCGGACCCGGTAGACTCGGTGGCCGAACCCCATCAGCCGCTCGTTGCGGGCGATGGCCGCGTCGAGCCACTCCTCCGCCCGGTCGGCGCTGCCGATGGCGTCGAGCATGTCGAGCACTGGCCCCGGCGCACCGCCGTGCAAAGGTCCCTTGAGGGCGCAGAGACTGGCGACCACCGCCGAGAGCAGCCCTGCCTCCGTGGACGCGACGACCCGCGCCGTGAAAGTCGAGGCGTTGAGGCCGTGGTCGAGGATGGTCACCAGATAGGTATCGAGCGCCTTCGCGTCACCCTCGTCGACCGGCTCTCCGCGCAGCATGTGCAGGAGGTCGGCCGCATGTCCGGCTGCAGGGTCGGGCGCGATGGGTGGCAGCCCCTGCGCGCCCCGCACCGCCATGGCGGCCGCGACGGCCGCGGCGCCAACGGCCAGGGGCCCATGGTCCGGCTCCGCATCCGGCAGCGCTGCGAGGAGAAGGCGCATTCCTTCGACCGGCGAGAGGCCTTGCAGCCGGGGCGCGAGGCCGGACAGGAGCGCGAAGGCCCGTGCGCGCCCCTTCCCGAGCGCGGCGCGCGGATCGCTCAAGGACACGAAACCCTCCCAGAGCATCGCGACCGCATCCTCGTAGGAAACACGGCCCGCCAGTTCCTCCAGATCGTGCCCGCGGATGATGAGGCGCCCCGCCTCCCCGTCCACGTGGCTGAGAACCGTTTCGGCGGCAATGACATCGTCGAGTCCGATGGACATGAGGCATCTCCTTTTTCGACGCGGAGCATCACGCCGCCATTGCGGAGCGGTCAATCTTGAATCAACATATCAACCTATGGGAACGAAGTTGCTCGATCTGACCTCGGCCGAAGAGGCCTCCGGCCGCCTCGGCATCAGCCGGGCGAGCCTCTATGCTTATGTGAGCCGGGGCCTGATCCGCTCCTTCGCGTCGCCCCACGATCCTCGCCAGAAGCTCTATTCCCTTGAGGACGTCACGGCGCTGGCGGAGCGCAAGGCGCGTTTCCGCCGCCCGGCCGCAGCAGCCGCCACGGCATTGGACTGGGGGCTCCCGGTCCTGGAGACCAGCATCACCCAGATCAAGGACGGGCACCTGTACTATCGGGAGCTGGATGCGATCCGGCTGGCCGAGACCGCGACCCTGGAGGAGACGGCCCTCTTGCTGATCGGCGGCCTCGACCGTGCCGCCTTCCAGGCCCCCTCGCCGCTCGTCAGGAACGTGGTGGGCACTCTGCCCGGTCCTGCTTTCGGCCCGTACGATTTCGTCACCCAGGCGGTTCGCCTCCTGTCCGCCCCGGTCCCGATGGAGGCCCGGGCCGCAGAGGTCGCGACGATCCTGCGTCTCGTGACAGCGGCCGGAAGCGGCGCCGATCCGGGCGCCGAGCCCATCCACCAGCACCTTGCTGCGGCCTGGAGGGCGCCTCGGGCGGCCGATGCGATCCGCCGCGCCCTGGTGCTCAGCGCCGATCACGAACTCAGCGCCTCGGCTTTCGCCGTGCGGGTCACGGCCTCCACGGGCACCTCCCTGCGCAATGCGGTCATCGCCGGCCTCGCGGCCCTGAGCGGGCCCCATCATGGGGGCATGATCGAGCGGGTCCGGACCTTCCTCGAGGCACCCCGGGCCGCCGAGGCCCCCGGCTTCCGGCACCGGCTCTACCCGGACGGGGACCCACGGGCACCTGCGCTCCTGGAAAGACTTCCGCTCCTCGCCTCCGACGCTACGACCCTGCAGGCCGTGGAGAGCGCCACGGGCGACAGGCCCAGTCTCGACGCCGCCCTGGTGATGCTGGAGCGGGCATACGGGCTTCCGGCCGGGGCATCCTTTGCGCTGTTCGCCATCGGGCGGACCGCCGGCTGGCTTGCCCATGCCATCGAGCAGCGCAGCCAGGCCACCCTGATCCGCCCCCGCGCCCGCTATGTGCTGGCGGAGGAGAACCCCTCATGACCGAGTCGCGCCTTTATCCCTCCCGCCCGATCCTGGCCGCCTCCGTGGCGGTCTTCCGCGACGGCCGGGCCCTCCTGGCAGCCCGCGGCAAGCCACCCTCCGAGGGCCTTTTCTCCCTGCCCGGCGGACAGGTGGAGATCGGCGAGACCCTGGCCGAGGCGGCCCTTCGGGAACTTCGGGAGGAGGTCGGTGTTGAGGCCAAGCTGATCGGTCTGATCGCTCCCCTCGAATTCATTGAAAGGGATCGGGAAGGCCGTATAAAGCACCATATCGTCATCGCCGCCCATGCCGCGCGCTGGGTCTCGGGCGAACCTCGGACAGGCCCGGAAGCAAAGGAAATCCGTTGGGTTACGGAACGGGACATCGTCGGCCTGCCCACGACACCGGGCCTAGCGGCCATTCTGGAACGGGCTTTCGCCTTCGACCGGCGGGAGTCCGCGCGGTGAAGCGGATTCTTCTGCTCGGCACAGTCCTAATGACGGCTACCCAGCCCGCGAGCGCGCAGGGCTTCTTCGAGCGGCTCTTCGGCCCGCCCCGACAGCCGGAGCTCAGCCCCCAGCCTCAGCTGCGGCCGCAGCCGCAATTCCGCCCGCAGCGCCGGGCGCCGCAGAACCAGCGCTCGGCTCCCCCGAAGGAGGCGAAAGAAAAGGAGAAGGAGCAGAAGGCCGAGCCGGCGCCCCCGGTCGAGCCGCCGCCCGCTCCCTACGAGAAGGATTTGCTCAGGCTCGCCGAGATCATGGGCTCCCTCGCACTTCTGCGCCCCCTCTGCGCCGCCGCCGACGGCACAGAATGGCAGGGACGCATGCAGGCCCTGCTCGACGCGGAGGGCACGACGCCCGGTCGGCGGGAGCGGCTCGCCGGCGCCTACAACAAGGGCTACCAGGCCTATGCGCTGACCTACCGCATCTGCACAGCCTCCGCTCAGGAGGCCTCGAACCGCTATCTCAAGGAGGGCGAGACCCTCGCGCGCACCATCACCAGCCGTTACGGCGGCTGATTTATCCACATTTTTCCGTGGATGCCCTCTCGCATTAACCTCTTTGCAAGGAGATGGTGGCGGTGGGTCGGTGCGCTCACTACATTCGGGACAACCGAACACGCGCCGCCCCTGCGCGATGGGGCCCTGGATCATGAACGATAACGACGCCCTCCTCCCCGACTTGCCCGAACTCAGCGCCATCAAGCAGGCTGCCCTGAGCTATGTGACCGAGGCTTTTGCCGAAGCCGAGCTCGACGGCCTCGACGGCGACTGCATGGCGCAGGCTGCCCTTTTCGCCGCCTTTGCGGAGCTCGTCGCGACCTATGGCGAAGACGCCGTGGCCGAATACGCGGCCAGCCTGCCGGATAAGATCCGCAGCGGGGGCTTCTCGACGGCCCTCAAGCACTGAAGCCGACCGGGCCTGCTCCGTGACGCATGGCTGGCCCGGGATGTCCGGCTGAGTGATGGGCCTTGACCCGCGCCGGATTTCGGGGATGATGCGGCCATGATCACGACCCTGCCTTTTGCTGTTTCGTATTACCGGCCCTCCCCATAGGAGCGGCACGGGTCGATCGATTTCGTCGAAATGGTGCCGCCGCAAGGCGGCGTTTTCATTTCGGCAATGCCCTGCGGCGGACAAAGCCTCCGAGAACCGCATGAGCACGCAAAACCTCCTCACCTCCCCGCTGGCTGACGACGCCGAACTTCTGCAACGACGGCGCAGCCTCGCCCTCGTGGGCGTAGGCGCCTTCGGCGAATTCAGCCTGCCGCATCTGCGGCGTTTCTTCGATCTGCGGATCCACGATTCCCGCCACGACCTCGGCGCGCTCTCGGCCCGGTGGAATGTCGAAGCCGTGGACCTGGAAACGGCCGCCCGGCAGGACATCGTCGTCCTTGCCGTTCCCTTGCGGAGCCTCCGCGCCGTCGCGCGGGCCATGGCACCGCATCTGAGCCCCGGCACCCTTGTGGTCGATCTCTGCTCGGTGAAGACCGAGCCCCTGGCCATCCTGCGGGAAGAGCTTCCCTCAGGGACCAGACTGGTCGGCACTCATCCGCTGTTCGGCCCCCAGAGCGGCCGGAACGGGATCGTGGGCCTGCGCATCGCATTCTGTGCCGATGATTGCGCGCAGAGCCTCGTGGCCGCCCGTTTCCTTCGCCGTCATCTTGGACTTCATGTAATCCGCACAACCGCCGACGAGCACGACCGGCAGATGGCCTATGTGCAGGGCCTCACCCATCTCCTGGGGCGCGTGACGGCCGCCATGGCGCTGCCCCGGCTCGACCTGACGACAGCCTCCTTCGGCCATCTCCAGCACATGGTCGACATGGTGCGCCACGACTCGGACGAGCTCTTCCGCACTATCATCTCGGACAATCCCTACGGCCCCGAGGTGATGCATGCCTTCGTGGAGGCCGCGCGGGACGTGCTGAAACCGGTGGGTCTGCCGTCGAACCGCACGATGTGATGGGTAAGGCTCCGTCCTTGCGGGGCCACCTCCGTCATTCCGGGGCCGCGCAGCGGAGCCCGGAACCCATAAACACCAACTTTGCAGAATAAGGGCAACGGCAAACGCTGAGCTTTATCCTGTTCTGTCAACGGTTATGGGTTCCGGGCCTGGTCCTTTGGACCATCCCGGAATGACGCGGGGAGCGCCGCGCCGCTCTCCTCCCCACAAGGGGGAGGGAATCCCGGCGCGGCTCGTCGCTATTGCGCGCGATCTCGCCGCTTTACCTGGAGCGCGGCGAAGGGAAGCGAAAGGCCCTACCCGCCCATCGTCTCTTCGAAGCGGACGGTGTCTCCCTGAGCGGGCGTCTCGAGGGAGCCGTCCCACATCACCACGTTGCCGCGCACCACCGTGCCGATGGGCCAGCCGGTGACCGTGACCCCGTCATAGGGAGTCCAGCCGCACGTGGAGGCGATCCAGTTGTTGGTGATGGTCTCGCGACGCTTCAGGTCGACCACGGTGAAATCGGCGTCGTAGCCTACGGCGATGCGGCCCTTCCGGGCGATGCCGAACAGGCGCTTGGGGCCGGCGCTCGTCATGTCGACGAACCGCTCCAGGGTGAGCCTGCTCGCATTGACGTGGTCGAGCATGATCGGGACCAGGGTCTGCACCCCGGTCATGCCGGAGGGCGTATTGGGATAGGTCTTGTCCTTCTCGGCCTTCGTATGCGGCGCGTGGTCCGAGCCCAGGATGTCGGCGATGCCTTCGTCCAGCCCCTGCCAGAGAGCGGCCCGGTGGTTCTCGTCGCGGACGGGCGGGTTCATCTGCGCATAGGTGCCGAGGCGCTCATAGCATTCGGGCGCCACCAGGGTGAGGTGATGCGGCGTCACCTCCACGGAGACCAGGTCCTTGTGGTCCTTCAGGAGAGCCATCTCTTCGGCCGTCGTGACATGGAGCACATGGATGCGCGCGCCCGTTTCGGACGCGATCCTGACGAGGCGCTGGGTGCAGGCGAGCGCCACCTCGGCCGAGCGCCAGACCGGATGGGAGCGCGGGTTGCCCTCGATCCGCAGGTCCTTACGAGCGCGCAGCATAGCCTCGTCCTCCGAGTGGAACGCGGCGCGGCGGCGGGTCCGGCGCAGGATCTGGGCGATGCCCTCGTCGTCCTCGACCAGGAGCGAGCCCGTGGAGGAGCCCATGAAGACCTTGATGCCGGCGGCGCCCGGCAGGCGCTCCAGCTCAGCCACATGCCGTGCATTCTCGTGGGTGCCGCCGACCCAAAAGGCGAAATCGCAATGCATCCGGCCGCGACCGCGCGCGATCTTGTCCGCCAGGGCCTCGGGAGTCGTGGTCTGGGGATCGGTGTTGGGCATCTCGAACACGGCCGTCACGCCGCCCATCACGGCCGCGCGGGAGCCTGATTCGAGATCCTCCTTGTGGTCGAGCCCGGGCTCGCGGAAATGGACCTGCGTGTCGATGACGCCCGGGAGAATATGCAGGCCCTTGCAGTCCACTTCCCGCCCGGCCGAGGCGCGGGACAGGTCGCCGATCGCCGCGATGGTGCCTCCCCGTACGCCCACGTCGCGCTCCGCGCGCCCGTCGTGATTCACGACGATGCCGCCCTTGAGAATCAGGTCGAAGGTCTGGGGCATGAGGTCTCGTCCCTTGAAGGCTGGTGCCGTCCGGGCATATGTCACGCTTCGAACAAGAGCAACAAGACAGATCGCCGGAGCCGCATATGCCGTCAGCGCATCTCACCGACAGGGGTGTCGTCAAGGTCTCGGGAGAGGATGCCAAGACCTTCCTCGACGGCCTTGTCACCTGTGACATGGACAAAATTACATCACAGCGGGCGCGGCTGGGGGCTTTGCTGACGCCCCAGGGCAAGATCCTGTTCGACTTCATGGTCTTCGAGGCTCCACCGGAGATCGGCGGCGGGTACTTTCTCGACGTCATGAAGGTCTTCGCGCCCGATCTCGCCAAGCGGCTCGGCTTCTACAAGCTCCGCGCCAAGGTCGCAGTCGAGGACAAGTCGGACATGCTGGCCGTCGTGGCCGGGTGGGATGCCCCGCCTCCGGCCGACGAAGCGGGCCTCGTCACGGAAGATCCGCGCCTTGCGGCCCTGGGCTGGCGCGCCATCGTGGCGGCCGAGGATGCGGCCGAATTCACCACGGCCTCGGCAGAGGATTACCACGCCCGCCGCATTGCCCTCGGCATTCCGGAAGGCGGGCGGGATTTCCTGTTCGGCGATGCATTTCCGCACGAGGCGCTGATGGACCAGCTCCACGGTGTCGATTTCGACAAGGGCTGCTACGTGGGCCAGGAGGTCGTCTCGCGCATGCAGCATCGGGGCACGGCCCGGACCCGGATCGTGCCGGCGACCTACGAGGGAGGCTTTGCGGCCGAGGCCGGCGTCGAGGTGACGGCCGGAGACAAGATTCTCGGCAAGACCGGGACGGGCGCCCGAGGGCGTGGTCTCCTGATGATCCGCCTCGACAGGGCCGCCGATGCCCTCGCGGCGGGCGAGACGATCCGGGCGGGAGGAATCGCGGTCGTTCTGGACAAGCCTGAATGGATAGGCTTTCCTTTCCCGGGTGAAATCGAACAGAGGGCCTGACCGGGTTCGGCAGCCCTAGGAACGCTCGGTCCCCGGTTGCGTTACCGGACAACCGGACCCGGCATAACCAGACAGACGGTATACCAGCGTGATCGGGCGATCTTAATGGATTCAGTAACGAGAGTACGCATGGCAGCGCGCGACGAAGGGCAGCTGCATCTTCTTCTGGCGTCGATCACCGACTACGCCATCTATATGCTCGACTCGTCAGGCACCATCGTGAGCTGGAATACGGGAGCGCAACGCTTCAAGGGCTACACCGAGGACGAGATCATCGGCGAGCACTTCTCCCGCTTCTACACGGACGAGGATCGCGCCACCGGCCTGCCGTTCCGTGCCCTCAAGACCGCTGCCGACCAGGGGAAATTCGAAGGCGAAGGGTGGCGTGTTCGCAAGGACGGCACGCGCTTCTGGGCCCACGTCGTCATCGACGCCATCCGGGGCGCGGACGGGACCCTGCTCGGCTTCGCCAAGATCACGCGGGACGTCTCGGAGCGAAAACAGGCGCAGGACGCGCTCGCCCAGGCGCAGGCCGCCCTGTTCCAGTCCCAGAAGATGGAGGCCGTCGGCCAGCTCACGGGCGGGATCGCGCACGATTTCAACAATCTTCTGACGATCATCGTCAACAATCTCGATCTGCTCACCCGCACGGCCCGGGAACCGCGCGACATGCGCCTGATCGAGAGCGCCCAGCGCGCGGCCGACCGGGGCGCGAAGCTGACGCAGCAATTGCTGGCCTTCTCGCGCCGGCAGCCCCTCCAGCCCGAGCTGAACAATCCGAACGGCCTGATCCGGGGCTTCGAGCCCGTGCTGCACCGGGCCTGCGGTGAGACCATCGATTTTTCGGTCTCTCTGGACCCGCATCTCAAGTCCTCGAACATCGACGGGCCGCAATTCGAGACCGCCCTTCTCAACCTCGTCATCAACGCCCGGGACGCCATGCCCGGTGGCGGTACCCTGATGATCGAGACGCGGAACGTCGTAATTCGTGAAGGCGACAGGGAGGCCAAGTACCTGAAGCCCGGCGCCTACGTCCGCATCGCGGTCATCGACCAGGGCACAGGCATGTCGCCGGAGGCGGCAAGCCGCGCCTTCGAGCCGTTCTTCACCACCAAGGAAGTGGGCAAGGGCACCGGCCTGGGCTTGAGCCAGGTCTATGGCTTCGTGACCCAGTCGGAGGGTCACATCGAGATCGACAGCACGCCCGGAAAGGGCACCACCATCATCATGCTGCTTCCGGCACAGGAGGGGGAGAGCGATTCTCGAGAGGATGCCGTGGACGATCGTGAAATCAGGCAGAGCGCGGGCACCGTCCTGATCGTCGAGGACGAGCCGGAAGTGCTCGAGATTGCCAGTGAGATCTTCGATAGTCTCGGCTACGAAGTCCTGACTGCCGTGGACGCTCTCGCGGCCCTCGAGGTGCTGCAGAGCGACCGGCATATCGACGTCCTGTTCTCGGACGTGGTGATGCCGCGGGGCATGAGCGGGCTCGAACTCGCCAAGGAGACCCAGCGCCTGCGCCCGAAGGTCAAAATCCTGCTCGCGTCCGGCTACCCGGTTTCCACGCTTCCCACCCAAGGGCTGCCCGAAGGGGCCTCCTTCATCAGCAAGCCCTATCGCTGGACGGAGCTTGCCGACAAGCTGCGTGTTCTGAGAGCGAGGGGCTGAAGCCCGCCTGGGCCCTGCCCATCGTCCCCCGTGATGTCTGCCGGCGCGAAAATTGATTGGTCGGCGGCCCATCGTTGCGCCTATGACATCGGACGAGACGAGGATGGGCCCGCCATGTACCAGCCGCCGCATTTCCGCGAGGACCGCCTGGAGGTCCAGCACGCGTTCATCCGCTCCCATCCGTTCGGCCTGCTGGTGACGGCGGGACGATCGGGACTTGTTGCCAATCCTGCGCCGTTCCTGCTCGACGAGGCAGCGTCCCCGCAGGGCACACTCAAGGCGCATCTGGCGCGGGCCAATCCCCAATGGCAGGACGTGGAGCCCGGTGCGGAGGCTCTGGTAATCTTCCAGGGGCCGGACGCCTATGTGACCCCGTCCTGGTACGAAACGAAGCGCGAGACCGGCAAGGTCGTGCCGACCTGGAACTACGCGATGGTCCAGGCTTATGGGCGGATCAGCGTATTCGAGGATCCCGCCTGGATCCTCGACCAGGTCACGGCCCTCACGACCCGGCACGAGGCCCCGTTCCCTACTCCCTGGGCCGTGACCGATGCGCCCGAGCCTTTCGTCACGGCCCAGCTCAAGGGAATCGTCGGCATCGCCATCGAGATCACTCGCATCGAGGCGAAGTGGAAGGTCAGCCAGAACCGCCCTGAAGCCGACCGCCAGGGCGTGAGCGCGGGCCTGCGCGGCCTGGCCGATGAGCGATCGGAGGCCATGGCGGAGCTGGTGGAGGCGCGCGGCGCCAAATCCTGAGAAGGGCCTTAAGGGCGCGGGTCCTCGTCCGCATCCTCCGCCGGCCAGTCGACGAGGCGCTCCAGAAGTTCCCGAACGGTGAAATCCTCCTCGGGCCCAGCCACCCGGTCCCGCACCGAAATTCCGGCCGCATGCACGCTTTCGGGATCGCCCGACACAAGGGGATGCCACCAGTACAGATCCTGCCCCTCGGCCAGGAGCCGGTAGGCGCAGGTGGCCGGGAGCCAGGACAGGCCACGCACCGCCTCCGGGGTCAGCCGGACGCAGTCCGGAACCTTGGCCTGCCGGTTGGGATAGTCGCGACAGCGGCAGGTCTGGTCGTCGAGCAGGGTGCAGCCCACATCCGTGTAGAGCACCTCCCCGGTATCCTCGTCCTCGAGCTTCACCAGGCAGCAGCGGCCGCAACCGTCGCACAGGCTCTCCCACTCGTCGGCGGACATCGCCTCCAAGGACTTTACTTTCCAGAAGGGCAAATCTTCAGGCTTTAACGTTACGACAGCTGTGGTATCCATAAAGAGGTCTCAACCCTTTCTTTACGGCACTTTGAGGGAAGCGGGGAATGGCGGAATTTCGGCCTTATGGGCAAGGGTACGAAACCATATGAACCGTCAAGCCTTTTCGTGAGTTGTTAATAGAAGCCTCCGCGACGGTGTCCCGCCGGACGGAGGGTTAAGGATCACCGCAAGCCCCCAGGTCATCCGACCTGCCCGAAGGACCTCCCCGTGCGCCCGCAGCCCCGTACGCCGTTCAAAACGAAGATTAAGCGCGCGGCCCTGGCTTTCGATGCCTGGCTCAACACATCCCTGTACCAGAGCGGGCAGAAGCTCGCACGAGGCTGGGAGGCTTATTCGGATTTCGCAAAGTGCCTGCGGTTTCGTGGCGCACCCCGTGCCCTCCTCGACCTGACGAGCGAGGCGACCACCCTGGGCCTTGCGGGCGGCGTCGTCATGCTGGCGCTGGCGCTGCCGGCCTTCCGCGAGACCGAGGAAGACTGGCTCAAGACCCAGGACCTCGCCGTGACTTTCCTGGACCGCTACGGCCAGGAGGTCGGCCGCCGGGGCATCCGGCTCGACGATTCCTACAAGCTTGAGGATTTCCCGGACTACCTCGTCAAGGCCGCGCTCGCGACCGAGGACCGGCGTTTCTACGATCATTGGGGCATCGACCCGATCGGCACCTTCCGGGCCCTCGTGGTCAATGCTCAGGGCGGTGGCGTGGTCCAGGGCGGCTCCTCCATCACTCAGCAGCTCGCCAAGAACCTCTTCCTCACCAACGAGCGCTCCCTCGAGCGCAAGATCAAGGAAGCCTTTCTGGCCGTCTGGCTCGAGCACCACCTGACCAAGAACCAGATCCTCAAGCTCTATCTCGACCGGGCCTATATGGGCGGCGGCGCACACGGTGTGGTGGCTGCGGCGGACTACTATTTCGGCAAATCTGCCAAGGACGTGACCCTGGCGGAGGCCGCCATGCTGGCGGGCCTCTTCAAGGCGCCGACGAAATATGCCCCGCACATCAATCTGCCGGCCGCCCGCGCCCGCGCCAACGATGTATTGCGGAACATGGTGGAGGCCGGGTTCCTGACCGAAGGACAGATCCAGACCGCCCTGCGCAACCCGGCGACCCCGGTAAACCGCAGCCGCGAGACGACCCCCGATTTCTATCTGGACTGGGCCTTCGAGCAGGTGAAGCAGCTCGCGGCTGAAAAGAAATTCGGCAATGACCGCGTCCTCACGATCAAGACGCCCCTGGACACGGCCCTCCAGGCCCAGGCGGAGGAGACCCTGGAGAACATGCTCCGCCAGCACGGCCGCGAATACCGGGCCGGCCAGGGCGCCCTCGTGGTGATGGACGTGGACGGTGCGGTGCGCGCCATCGTCGGCGGGCGAGATTATGGCCAGAGCCAGTTCAACCGCGCTACCGATGCCCTGCGTCAGCCGGGCTCGTCCTTCAAGCCCTTCGTCTATGCCACGGCGCTGACCGCCGACCCGAAGCTGACCCCCTCGTCCACGGTGGTCGACAAGCCGATCTGCCTCGGCAACTGGTGCCCGCAGAACTATGGACGCTCCTTCTCGGGCAGCATGCCCATGGTCTCAGCCCTGGCCCGGTCCATCAACTCGATTCCGGTCTGGATGTCCCTCCAGATCGGCAAAGGCAACGCCAAGGCCGGGCGCGCCAAGATCATCGAGATGGCGGGCAAGATGGGCCTGACCCATCCGCTGACGGATTCGAGCTCCCTGCCCATCGGGGCGGCTGAGGTGACGGTCATCGACATGGCCTCGTCCTATGCGGTCTTCGCCAATGGGGGCCGCAAGGCACCGCCCTACGCCGCCTGGGAGGTGCACAACTCACAGGGTGACGTGATCTACCGCCATGCCACGGATACGCCCCAGCCCCAGGTGCTGGAGCCGCGGGTGGTCAACGCCATGAACTTCATGCTCAACAAGGTGGTCGACGAAGGCACCGGCAAGCGCGCTCAGCTCGATGGCATCCGCGCAGCCGGCAAGACCGGCACCACGAACGGCTATCGCGACGCCTGGTTCGTCGGCTTCACGGGCAATCTCGTGGCCGCCGTGTGGTACGGCAATGACGACCACAGCCCCATGAACAACATGACCGGCGGCACCCTGCCGGCCATGACGTGGCAGCAAGTGATGGCCTTCGGCCACCAGAACCTCGAAATCCGCCCGCTTCCGGGCCTCGAAACGGGCGGCAACGCCAAGGTCGCGGCCAACCGCAATGCTCAGGATGAGGCCTCCGCCATGCAGCAGGCCTATCTGGCCGGCACCCTGTCGCGCCGCTCCTACGAGGTTCTCGGCACCATCAGCACACTCTTCCAGTCGGCAGCCCGCCCGGCGGCCGCAACGAAGGCGGAGGACCCGATGCGCACGTCAGGCACGCAGGAAGAGGTGGTGCGGGCCTCGCGGCGCTTCGCCATGCCGTGACGGGCCATGCGTACGCGTGGCCTGGCGGAGCCATGCGACCCGGCTAAGATACGCTCCCTGGACTCGCCAGCTTCCCTCCCCTTTGGCCCGGCGTGCTCTAGATCGAACACCATGCCGCCTTGACGAGACACGTTCCCAGGTCCACCCCGAAGGCTCCCTCAAGCCCTTTGTTCATGCCCATCCTCCAGAGCCGCTGCCGCCCGTGAAGAGACCCATTCCGACCGCCGCCCTGATCCTCTATGTCCTCCTGCTTGCGCTGGGGCTCGGCATTGGCTCGGCCTATGCGGTGCTGAAGGGCGCCCCACCCTTCGGGGCCCGGTCCTTCGGACCCTGGCATGTCTGGCCGAAGCTGGGCTCCGCGGAGGCGGATCCTTATATGCGCGCCATCGTGGCCCGGCGCGGCGACATCCCCCTGGCGACAGGCGAGGGCCTGGCCCTCACGGCCCTGGTCGACAATAGCGGGCGCCAACTGGACTCCGCCTGCTCGTACCGCATCGGCTCGTCCGCGCCCGCCGCACGCTGGTGGACACTGACCGTGTATGATGCAGACGGAAAGCTTGCCCCATCGGAACTCGGACGCAACGGCTTCACGTCGCCCGAAATACTGCGGGATGCGCAGAACGGTTTCACGATCAGCCTCTCGCGAGCCCTCAGCGCCGGCAACTGGCTTCAGCTTCCGCCGTCCGGTCCCTTCAGCGTGGTCCTGCGCCTCTACGATATCCCGGGTGCCGCGGGCCTGAGCATGAACGCCGAAGACCTGCCCACAATCGAGCGGCTGGAGTGCGGCGCATGAGCAATCTCACGCGCATCCTTCTTGCGACCCTCTGCGGGCTCGTTCTGGCCGCCGGAGTGCATATCGCGGCGGTGTTCATGGCACCGTCCTTCGCCGAGAACGACGCCTTCGGCCGCCTCCAGGACACCCTGGCGGAAGATCAGGCTCAGATCATCAGCCCGCCCGGTGGCGGCGCGACCTGGCTTCCCCTGCCCGACCCCGCGACTGCGGTGGCGGCTTGTGCCTTCGATCTTTCGGACGGCCCGGTGCGCGTGACCGCGAAGACCGGCCAGGACTTCCTGTCCTTCTCGTTTCACACCAAGACACGCGGCGTGTTCTTCGCCGTCACGGACCGCGCGGCAATCCGGGGCGAGCTCGAACTCGTGGTGATGACTCCGCGCCAACTGGACGAGGCCCGGGCCGCCGAGGACCCGAACGAGCCGACCCGCGACGTGCGCATTGTCGCGCCGCAGGAGCAGGGCTACATCGTCGTGCGTGTGGCTGCGCCCTATCCGAGCGAGCGCATGCAGGCCGAGGAGGCCGCCAAGGCGGTTTCCTGCACGGTCGATGAGGATGAGGACGAGGCGAGCTGATGTCCCGAGACGAAACCGGGCCTGCCGTGCGATGGCGGCCCATGACGGCCGGCGACCTCGCGGCCGTAAAGACCATTGCGGACTTCATCCACGTGAATCATCCGGAGGAGATGCCCGTCTTCGCCGAGCGCCTCGCTCTCTATCCGGAGGGCTGCCACGTGGCCGAGGCAGGAGCGCGCCTCGTGGGATATGCCCTCAGCCATCCCTGGCGCTATGGCGAGCCGCCGCCCCTCGACACGCCGCTCGGCGCTATTCCGGAAGGCGCGACGACCTTCTACCTGCATGACGTGGCCCTCCTGCCGGAGGGGCGCGGCAAGGGCCTTGCAGGGACGATCGTGGATCACCTCGCCGACCATGCAGCCGCAGCGGGTTTCGACAACCTGTCTCTAGTAGCCGTGAACGGCTCGCAGGGGTTTTGGGAGAAATGCGGTTTCAGGACCGCGATGACGGCTGCCCTGCGCGCGAAGCTCGCAACTTACGGCAGCGACGCCCTGTTGATGCGCCGGGACGTTCCCGATCTGCGCAGGTAACGCTTTTTCGCCGAAACGCTCAACATTCCGGCATCGTCTCGACGGGACTCGTCAAGAGCGGCGGCGGGTGCTGCCAGATGCGAAGGGGCGGGACGGATCGGGGCGGGACGTGGGCCTCTCGTAGCGCACGCCGGTAAAGAGCAGGATCTCTCCGCGCGGTTCATCCGTCGACAGTGCGGGACGCTGTGGGCGGGATGCTGCATCGGGAAAGACGACGATAGTCCCCGGTGACCTGTTCCAGACGTCATTCATGAGGGTTCCTCCCATTCGCTCGGCTGTCCGCTTCGACACTGCCCTCACAAAATAACTCTATGGTTAACAGACCGTTTCCAGCAGGCGCGTGGCGTGCAAAAGCTTCGGCAGACGCAGAATCAACATGCGGTCCGCGAATTCGGTTCCGTTAGCCGGAAGGCGTGTACCCGCGCGGGCAAAATCCTTTAACATTTCGCTAAAGGTACCTCCGTAGGGTCATCGCGTTGCCGTGCCGAAAGAGTTGCGTTCATGACGTCTCACGCCCCACAGGAGCATTGGCCGGACCTGTCGGGTCTGGGACGGGTCGAGGCAGGCGCGACGGATTCCCGCGCCGCGCTCCTGATCGCGAATGCGGAACTCTTCGTCGCAGCGCCAGCACGCGACCGCGACATTATCGAGACATTCGAGACTCTTGCGCTCGGTTTCCTGTCACGTGCGGATGACGCGACGCTCGCGACCATTGCCCGCATCCTGGCGCCCTGCGAAGACACGCCGGCCTCGATTCTCGATCGTCTGTTGCGGCACTCCCCGGACGTCCGCGACATCGTGCTCGCCCACATGGCGCATGTGTCATCTTCGCTCCTGACGCGGCTTCTTGGGACACCCGAGGGGCGCGTGCGTCTCGCCCGTCATTCCGCGCTCACGCCCATCATGGTCGATCAACTCCTCGTGATGCACGAGAGCGCCGTTGAGGATGCGCTGGCGGCGAACCGCTGCATCGCTCCGAGAGGTCCGGCCATGGGCGAGCTCATACGCCGCGCACGCCTGCGTCCGTCCCTGGCGGCTCATCTTCTGATGCGCGACTCGCTTTCGCCCCTGGACGAAGCGGCTCTCTATCTGGCAGCCGACGAAGCGCGTCGTGCACGGATCCGGGAGCGGCTCGCGACCTTCGCGCCGGGCGATCCCGCTGCGCCCTGCACGGGCCTGACCGCATCCGAGACGGCAGCCTTCCTGGCCGCAGCGCAGGCCGGGGACGTAGCGCATTTCGAAGCGCTCCTGTCCTACGCGTTCGGCTATCCGGCCCAAACGGAATGGCGGCTTCTCGCGCCCGGCCGACATGCCCTGCTGCCCCTCGCCCTCAAGGCGCTCGACTTCGCCGAGCGGGATGCGATCGCGATCATCCTTCGCCTCCACCCTGCCCTGTCCGGCTCCCTGTCGGCCGTAACGTCGCTCGTGCGAACGATGAGAAGTGCTTCGCCCGCCCTCGCGGCCGTTCTCGTGCGGGCGATCCTGGGTTTGGAAACGCCTGAGGGCTGAGAGCGTCAGCTTTCCGTCGCGAGGTCGAGAAAGTGGCGGCCGGCGCGGTCGTCCACCTCTACGAGCCAGAGATCCGGATCGAAGCGCATCTCGCGCGCCATCCGCTCTTCCACATCGAGCGGCATGACGCCCTGCAGGACGGGCGAGAAGCGGCGCTCGTCGCTGTCGTCCAGGAACAGCTGCGGCGCCGGACCATAGAGGCTCGCAGTGCCGTCGAGATGGTCGACCTTCACGAAGACCGCTCCCGCCTCCGCGGAGCCACGCTTGCGCAGGGCCGCATCCACCCCCTCGACGCCGCAGCGGCGCAGATAGGCGGAGACCCAGAAATCCGATCTCAGGCGAGCCATGACGGCATCCTGTGCCATTCGGCACGACGATCCGCAACCCGCAGGGACGACCTCACGGGAGAGGCAGGCCGGACAGGGTGGCGAGCTCGCGTAAGGTCCGGGCACCGAATTCGCCGGTCACCGGCAATTGCCGGGCGCGCTCGAACCGCTCGATGGCCTGGCGAGTCTCGGAGCCCATGATCCCGTCCGGCTTCACGCTGTAGCCGAGCTTCGCCAGGGCCCGCTGGCCGAGGAGGACGGAATCGGCCTCCGGCCGGCCGACGGAAGCCGGCGGAACCGGCACCGGGCCGCCCATGCGGATCATTTCGGCGATGGAATCGTGAGGCGGCGGAGGCATCCGTCCTGGAGGCGGCGCGGGCGTCGCCACCGCGGTCACGCGCTGCGGCTGGGTGACCTCGCCCTTCGTGATAAGGTCCGCGATAGCGCTGCGTGACGACGGCTTGGCAGGAACCGGCGCAGGAGTCGCCGGAGCCGGCGGCGCTGACACGGCCGCATGGGCGGGCGCGGGCGGCGCTTCGGCCACGGGGGCCTCCGCCAGAGGGGCGGCAACGGGCACGGGCCGCGTCGGCGGCAGAATTGTCTGAGCCGGAACCGCACCCTCCGCCGGGGAGTACGCATCCCGATTGAACAGGGGCGCCGGATGACGGACGGTCTGGAGAACGAGGGCATTCCAGGCGATGGCGGCCGCGCAGCCGGTCAGAAGAAGGGCCGAGACGGCCGCACCGGGACGCCGCACCAGGAAGGCGAGCGTCTTCGCGCCGAAGCCCGGCTCCTTGCGCGCCTTTACAGGCGCCTTGCGGGACGCGGCAGGGCGCCGGGCCGGCGCGGAGCGGCGAGCCGGCGGCGGAGCGGACGTCACGAAATCGTCGTCTGGGCGGGCAGCGAGGGCTTCACGCAAATTCGGTCTTCCCGTCTTGGTGACGCCGGCAGCGGATTTCGGCGCGGCGCATCGTCATGGGAGCACCCTGCCAGACTCCGCTTAAGCGAACCTAAAGGCGAGCGCCTGCGGATGCCATGCGGCCCGGGCGAACAGACCGCCGGAGTTCCTCCGCGGCCCTCTTTTGTCCACGATTGCCGGAGATTCCAGGGCATTCGGACGCCCGGTGCATCGTCAACCTTTCGTTCATCCTGTTTCCAGGTTGCCGGACGGCGCCCTACGAGCCCGGCCCTGGCGAGGTTATGATGAAGCATCGTGCCCTCACGGGGTTGCGAGGAAAAGGTCATGTTCTCTCTTCTGCGCGCCGCTCTGATCATCGGAGCGATCTTCTACTACTCCCCCGTCCGTCAGGGCGACGAAGGGGCCTCCGCGCTCGACGGGATCCTGGCCTGGAGCGGACAGAAACCGCAGGCCGCCGAGGCAGCCCCTGCCGCCGCTGCGCCCGCAGAGGCATCGACGCGCCTCGAAACCATGTGGCAGGCCCTGCCGGACAGCGCCAAGCAGGCGGTGATCGACCGGATCATGGCGACCTCCGGCGTCGGCACGGCCCCTTCCTCGAGCCCGGCGAGCGACACGCTCAAGCCGAGCGACCGGCAGGCGCCCTGGCGCGGAGACGCCAGGAAAACGAATTCCTGAACGGCCATCGGTCGCCAAACCGCATACGAGCCCTTATATGTCCGGCACGGAAAACGAGCCGGAATGCCATGCTGCCGCCCATTGACGAGATTGTGTCCAACTTCGAGCTCCTCGACGAGTGGGACGAGCGCTACCGCTACCTGATCGAGCTCGGCCGCATGATGGAGCCCCTGCCCGAGGAGGCCCATGTGGACGCCAACAAGGTGAGGGGCTGCGCAAGCCAGGTCTGGTTGGTGACGACCACCACCGAGGCCGACGGCGAGCCCCGTCTGCACCTGGTGGGCGACAGCGACGCTCATATCGTGCGCGGCCTCGTCGCCCTGCTTATCGCCCTCTACGAGGGCAAGACCGGCCGCGAGGCCCTCGCCACCGACGCCCTCGGCCTGTTCACCTCCCTCGGCCTCGCCGAGCACCTGACCCCGCAACGCTCCAACGGCGTCCGGTCCATGGTCGAACGCATCCGCCACGACGCCCAGGCAGTTCTCGCAGCATAACTTCTTACCGTTGCGCACATCTCCCTGAGTGAAGGAAAGGGAGCGCCGCCCCCCACCCTTCTCATCCCTCCCCACAAGGGGGAGGGAAACCCGTCGCGCTCCGTCCCGACCGCACAGCATTTCTCGGTTCAGCTGCGTCCGCCCTCGATCACCACGGCCTTCCAGGCGCGGATGCCGCGGGAGGCGGCGGGGCCCTGGGCTGTGGCCTCGATGCCGTAATGCTCCGCAAGCCGCGCCAGAGCGAGCCGGACGACGACCTTGGCGGAGCGGGGCGGCCAGTGCCGCTCCCGCTCGATGAGCTCCAGCCCCTTCAGGAAGCCGCATAGGTCCATCAGGAGATCGCTGAAATCCGCCCCCAGTGCATCGAAGGCGTTGCGGACGCGCTGGCGGGCCGCGACCATGCGGTCCGTCGCCTCCCCAGGCGAAGCCGGCCCGCCACTACGGGGCATTGCGTCCCAGCGCGCCGTGACGCCCGGCAGGAGACCCGCGAGAGCAATGTCGGCGCGGAGCCGTTCGCCCGCCTGATGACACGCCTCGTCGATGAGAGGCTGCCCGTCGCGCCCCTTGCGGCGGCGCAGCCAATCCAGCGGGCTTTCCTCCGTATCGACCCGCACCCGTGCCCGGCCCGTCTCGCTCTCGACGGATGAGATCTCGGTCTCCCGGTGCTGATGAAAAAAGCCCGCCGCCGGCTCTGTCGCCTCGGCCCGGCGCAGATGTGCGCGGCCTGCATCGGTCAGGAGCAGGGCCTCCCCGCCCTCCGGACCGCGCTGCCAGCGGGCAAGATCCTGCCGCGCCAGGGTTTCGGCCGCATTCCGCGAGAAGCGCCCTGCCCCAACAGAGACCGCCTCGCGGCGCTTGCGCAGGATCACATCCTCCCTGTCGGTCGGGTCGACGAAGGCCTGTGCCTCGGGCAGGCCAAGGGCCTCGAGCAAGCGCTTGGCCTCGCGGGTCAACGCGCGCGACGGCAAGGCGAGATTGCTCTCCCGATGCGCCCCGCCCTCGTCCCGGGAGGCTTTCATCTTCCGGCTCTTGCCCTTTGCTTCGGACCGCCCCTGACCTTGCTTTCCAATGCCATAACTATCCTTTTTGTTCATGATTTGTTCCTTAAAATAAATCAAGAAGGGACGAGTCCCTTCGTCCTGAATTGTGAGCCCATATTCCTACCTGTCAAGGAGAGGCCAAGCTGTGGATAATTCTGGGGACAGAGGATCGCGCCTCTCCAGAAGAAGCGCCGCTCAGTGAGAATAGAGAACGAGCGAGACCCTGCTCCGGCGAAAGCGCGCGGTCATGCGCGGGGAACGGGACCGCGAAACTACCGACTCACCCGACCGCCTCGCAGCCTGAAAAGCCATGCCGCTCGGACGGTTTTCACAAGTCGCAAGCCGCTGCCCGCCCGAGCAGGAAGGCCCTCTCGGGTCCGTTCCGGGTGAGCGCGGCAGCTTGCTCGAACTGCTCCCTGGCTTCCGCCGGCCGACCGGCCCGGAACAGGAAATCTCCCTTTGCGGCCGACAGGGGTGCGTAGCTGCGCAGAGCCTCCGCCCGCTCGATCTCGCCCAGGAGTTCAAGACCGACCTCTGGACCGAAGGCCATGCTGTGGGCCACGGCCCGGTTGAGGGCAACGATGGGTGATGGCCTGACAATCAGGAGAGCGTCGTAGAGCCCCGCGATTCTCGGCCAATCCGCCTCGTCTGCCGTGCGGGCCCGGGCATGGCAGGCAGCGAGTGCAGCCTGCAGGGCATAGGGACCGTCGGCACCGCCCAGGGCCTCGGCCCTCTCCAGGGCGGCCAGGCCGCGACGGATCAGGAGCCGGTCCCAGCGGGCCCGGTTCTGCTCCGGCAGAGGAATCGGAATGCCGCCCGGGCCCTGGCGAGCAGGCAGACGGGACGCCTGGATCTCCATTAGCGCCACAAGACCGAAGACCTCGGCGTCATTGGGCATCAGGCGGGCCACGATCCGGCCCAGGCGCAGGGCTTCCGCACAGAGGCTCGGGCGGATCAGCTCGTCGCCGGCAGTAGCTGCATAGCCCTCGTTGAAGATCAGGTAGATTACTTCCAGGACAGTCCCGAGACGCTCCTGCCGCTCTGCCCCCGCGGCACCTCATAGGCCAATCCGGCCTTGGACAACGTCTTCTTGGCACGGACGATGCGCTGCGCGATCGTCGCCTCGCTCGACAGGAATGCGCGGGCGATCTCGTCCGTCGTGAGACCGCCAATCAGACGCAGGGTCAGGGCCGCCCGCGCCTCAGGCGAAAGAACCGGATGGCAGGCGGTGAAGATCAGGCTCAGGAGTTCGTCGCCGATATCGTCACCCATGGCCGCCTCGATGTCGTCGATGCCGGTATCGGGCTCCGGCGCAAGGTCGAGGCCGATCTCGGCATGCTTGCGTGCACGCATCCTCTCGTGGCGGATGCCGTCGATGGCCCGGCGCTTGGCCGTGGCCATGAGCCAAGCGCCGGGATTCACCGGAACCCCGGCCCTGGGCCATTCGGACAGGGCCATGACGAGGGCGTCCTGCGCCAGTTCTTCGGCCCGGCCGACATCCCGCAGCATCCGGGTCAGGCCAGCGATGAGCCTGGCCTGCTCGATCCGGAAAACCGTCTCGATTGCCTGGTGAATGTCGACTGGGGTCACGGGCTATGTCCGGGAAGGCGGGAGCACCGCCTGAAGGGCTTAGGAACCGCCCATCTTTTCGCGGACCCGGTCATGCAGGGCAGCGACGTCCGGCGTCAGGGCCTCGCCGAAATCGGCCATTTCGTAGAGGGGACGAATCTCGATCTCGCTCGGCCCAGGCATGGGGTTGGGGCAGCGCTTCACCCATTCGACCGCCTCGGCCATGTCCCGGACCTCCCAGATCCAGAAGCCGGCGACGAGTTCGCGGGTCTCGGCGAAGGGCCCGTCGATGACGGTGCGGCTCGCGCCGTCGAAGGCCACGCGCTTGCCGTTCGAGGACGGCTTCAGACCATCGCCGGCCAGCATGATGCCTGCATTGGCAAGTTCTTCGTTGAATTTGCCCATGGCCTCGAAGAGCTCGGTCGAGGGCATCAGGCCCGCTTCGCTGTCCTTCGTCGCCTTCACCATAACCATGACGCGCATGTGTCTTTCTCCTCCGTTTCCGAAGGCCGGACCGGCCTTCCTGTTCACACGACGAACGAGCATCGGCGGAATCGACACTCCATCGAAAACTTTTTCACGAGACGCCGGCTGACGGAAGGCACCTCCTGAAGGATCGGGAGAAGACAGGGTCAATTCGGACCGACCGTCCTCAGCGAAAGTCATGAAAAAAGCCGCCCGTCGCGGGCGGCTTCCAACTCTCGGACCGGATCCCGAATGCTTCAGGCGCGAGCGGAGCGACGCTTCCGACGCTGCTGACCGAGTCCCATTTCTTTTGCAAGTTCGGAACGGGCCCGGGCATAGTTCGGAGCGACCATCGGGTAATCCACCGGCAGACCCCACTTCTCCCGATACTGCTCGGGAGTCATGTTGTACTGCGTACGAAGATGGCGCTTGAGGGACTTGAACTTCTTACCGTCTTCCAAGCAGACGATGTAATCCGGCGTGACCGACTTCTTCAGCGGGACGGCGGGTTTCGGAGCCTCGGTCGGAACCTCGACGGCACCTCCGCCGACACGAATCAGAGCGGAATGGATCTCGTTGATGAGCGCGGGCAGCTCGGTCGAAGGAACCGAATTGTTGCTCACATAGGCTGACACGATGTCCGCCGCCAACTCAATATAGTTCGATGCAGCACTGGTTTCACTCATTGTACTTTTCTTCCTTTCCGGTCCCAATCCCGACCCCGATCAGCAGCAATTCGTTTTCAGGGCCGTTTCTTAAGAGAAGCCGCACGTTTCACTAGAGTCCGCATCGTAATCGCACAGAAATCGTGCATTGCCGTTCACCTATGACAGTTTCCTGCCGATTACAAGTCACGCTTCGCGAAACCTACTAAAAAACTTTATATCATCTTGTGAGGAGCAATAAAACTGGATGGTTAAAAGTCTTAACCATCACCATAGGTAAACAGGATGAGAAAATTCGCATGATCTCGACCGTAAGAAGTAGCTAGAAATCGTTTGTACGAATTGCTTGGCGTTTGCCTGAGCGTCACCACGGACCTGGAACGGCAAATCCGAGTTATGTATGAGTTACCTTCGCCTTTCCGCCGTACCATCTGATCCGGATATCCTCGATGCAACGCGAACGTCCGTCGCCGCTCCCCCTTCCGCCTGCCCCCTCCGTCCCGACGAAGGAGCACAGCTTCACCCTGTATGGCACCCGCATCGAGGATCCTTATGCCTGGCTGAAGGACGAGAATTGGAAGGAGGTCCTGAAGAATCCGGAGGCCCTCTCGCCGGAGATCCGTACGGTCCTGGAGCGGGAGAACGCCTATGCGGCGCAGGTCCTGCGTGGCACCGAGGCCTTTCAGGAGAAGCTCGTCGCCGAAATGCGCGGCCGTATCAAGGAGGACGATTCCTCCGTGCCGGCGCCGGACGGCCCGTTCTCGTACTTCACCCGCTATCGGGAAGGCGGCCAGCATCCCCTGGTCTGCCGGATGCCGCGCCAGGGCGGCGCAGAGACGATCATGCTCGACGGGGACCGGGAAGCCGAGGGCCATGCCTTCTTCGACCTGGGCGGCGCCGACCACTCCCCCGACCATCGGCTGATGGCCTGGTCGGCGGATATCAAGGGCTCCGAATACTTCACGATCCGCGTGCGGGAACTGGAAAGCGGCCGAGAGCTGGACGACGCGGTGCCGCGCACGTCGGGCGATGCGGTCTGGCTCGGCGATTCCTCGGGCTTTTACTATGTGGAGCTCGACGACAACCATCGCCCCGTGCGGGTCAGGCGACACATCCTCGGCCGGCCGGCCGAGGAGGACGCGATCGTCTACGAGGAAAAGGATCCCGGCTTCTTCGTGAAGGTCGGGCTCACGCAGTCGGGCACCTTCGCGGTCATCGAGGCCAGCGACCACGAAACCTCGGAAGTCTGGCTTCTCGACAGGGCCGATCCCGCCGCCCGCCCGCGCCTCGTGGAGCCGCGCACGCCGCAGCTGCAATATGACGTGGAGCACCGCGGCGATGACCTGATCATCCTGACCAACGCTGACGGCGCCGAGGACTTCAAGATCATGACGGCGCCGGTCGCGACGCCCCAGCGCCAATACTGGCGCGACCTGGTTCCTTATCGGCCTGGCACCATGATTCTCTTCGTCGTGGCGCTGGCGCGCCATCTCGTGCGATTGGAGCGGGAGGACGCCAAGCCCCGCATCGTGGTGCGGGATTTCGCGACGGGCCGCGAGGAGACCATCGCGTTTCCGGAAGAGACTTATTCGCTCGGCGTCGATCCGGGCTACGAGTTCGACACAGATACGATCCGCTTCCGCTATTCTTCTCTCACAACGCCGGGCGAAGTGCTCGACTACGATCTGCGTACGGGAGAGCGCACCCTTCGCAAGCGCCAGGAAGTGCCGAGCGGGCACAACCCGGACGATTACGTGACCCGGCGGATCTTCGCCACTGCGGCGGACGGCGCCCAGGTGCCGATCTCCCTCGTGCACCGGCGCGAGGTGGTGCCGGACGGCACGGCGCCGCTGCTGCTTTACGGCTACGGCTCCTACGGCGTGTCCATGTCGGCGGCCTTCCGCACCAACATCCTGTCGCTGGTGGATCGGGGCTTCGTCTACGCCATCGCGCATATCCGCGGCGGAACCGAGAAGGGCTGGCATTGGTATCTCGACGGCAAGCGCGAAAAGAAGACCAACACCTTCACGGATTTCATTGCGGCCGGCGAGGCGCTGGTCGCCGCCGGGTACACGGCGCGCGGGCGCATCGTCGCCCATGGCGGCAGCGCGGGTGGCATGCTCATGGGTGCGGTGGCCAACATGGCCCCGGATCTCTTCGCCGGCATCGTTGCCGAGGTGCCCTTCGTGGATGTGCTCAACACCATGCTGGATGCGGACCTGCCCCTGACCCCGCCGGAATGGCCCGAATGGGGCAATCCCGGCGCCGACGAGGCGGCCTTCCGGACCATCCTGTCCTATTCGCCCTACGACAACGTGAAGGCGCAGGCCTATCCGGCGATCCTGGCCCTGGCGGGGCTGACCGATCCCCGCGTCACCTATTGGGAGCCCGCCAAATGGGCGGCGCGCCTGCGTGCCACCATGACGGGCGGAGGCCCGGTCGTGCTCAAGCTCAACATGGAGGCAGGCCATGGTGGTGCCGCAGGCCGCTTCGACCGTCTGGAGGAGGTCGCCCTCGCGTATACCTTCGCGCTGATGTGCGTCGAAGGATTCCAGGGCTGAAGTGGAACTTCCTTACATTTTTGGTGCTATAAGGAAAGTGCCACCGGCCGGACCATGCCTCTGGTCTCCCGGCCCGGCGGCACGACGAGGACTTGCGGATCGATGAGGGAAAGCAGGCGTTCATGACTCCCAACGGCAGCCAATCCACCCTCCAGGGCGCCATCTCGCCCGAGGAGGACGAGGAGGAGCGTATTGCCGCCCTCGAAAGGCGCCTGCACGAGGCCGAGAGTGCCCTGCGGCGCAGCAATGGAAAGCTGCGCCTCGCCCTCGAGCTCGGCCGCCTCGGAACCTGGGAGCGGGATCTTGCCACCGGCCGGATCGAAGCGAACGCTGCCTGCAAGGCCCATCTCGGCCTCGCGCCCGACGAGACCCTCGACCAGGCACGCCTGAGGCAGCTCCAGCACCCGGCGGATATCGAGCGGATCGAACAGGCGATAGCTTTCGCGCTCGCCACCAGGACGGACTTCCATGTGGAGCACCGCGTCCTGCGTCCGGACGGCCGCATCGGCAGGCTTCTCGCCAAGGGCCGTGCCCAATACGAGGGCGATACGCCGGTGCGCCTCATCGGCGTCACGCAGGACCTCACCGAGCGCGAGCGGATGCGTGAGGAAGCGCAGCACGCCCAACGCCGGCAGGAATTTCTCCTCGATCTGAACGACCAGCTCCGCAGCTTCCAGGACCCGTCGGACATCATGGAAACGACGGCCCAGAGTCTCGGGCGCCTGCTGAAGGTCGATAGCGTCGGCTACGGCGAATACGACCAGGCGCGCGACGTCGTCATGGTGGAGCGGGAATGGTCCCGGGGCGTGATCAGCAACGAGGGACGCAGCTATCGCTTCCACGAGTTCCCAGCCTGGGTCGCCGAAAATTTGGAGCAGGGACGAACCCTTGCGATCGCCGACGTAAAGGCCGATGCCCGCCTGGAGGATGCGTCCGTTCAAGCCTTCTACGCGACGCTCAATATCAGGACCATGGTAACGGTGCCGCTCCTGAACCAGGGTCAGTTGAAGGCGCTTCTCTACATTGCTTCCTCGGTGCCCCACGAGTGGAGCGAGGACGACGTTTCCCTCATCGAGGATGTGGCCAAGCGGACCTGGATCGCCATCGAGAAGGCACGGGCCGAGAACGGGTTGCGCGAGACGCAGGCGCGCTTCGAGGTTATCGCCGAATCCCTTCCGGCTCTGGTGTGGATCCTGCGCTCGGATCTCAACCTCACCTACACGAACCAGCGATGGGTCGCCTATTCGGGCCTGCCACCCGAGCAGGCCCTCGGCCATAGCTGGATGAACGCCATCCATCCGGATGACCTGGCGAAAATCCTGGAGGACGTGAAGGAGCTGATCCGCACGGAATCCCATTACGAGACGGAGGCCCGGTACAGGTCAACGGACGGAATCTACCGTTGGCACCTGATCCGCGCAGCGCCCCTGCACAATGCAAAGGGCGAGTTCACAGGCTGGGTCGGCACGAGCGTGGACATTCACGACCTCAAGGAGACCGAAAAGGCCCTGCGCATCAGCGAGGAGCGTCTCTCGCTCGCGCAGCGTGCCGCCGGGATCGGCGTCTTCGACTGGGACATCCCTTCGGGCAAGGTCACCTGGACCCCCGAGCAGGAGCGCCTGTTCGGCATCGAGACCGGCACCTTCAAGGGCGATTTCGCCGCCTGGGAAGAGAAGGTGCTCCCCGAAGATCTAGGGCCCGCCAACAAGGCAATGCAGGAGGCGCTCGGCCGACAGGACGGCGAGATCAACCTCGTGTACCGGATGCGGCGTCCCGACGGCAGCACTCACACCATCGATACCACCGCCCTGTTCTTCTACGACGCGGCAGGCAAGCCTCTGCGGATGGTCGGGGTCAATATCGACGTCACGCGGTACAAGCAGGCCGAGCAGCGCCAGCAGTTGCTGATCCGCGAACTGCACCACCGGGTGAAGAACACCCTCGCGACTGTCCAGGCCATCGTCGGCTCGACGGCGCGCAGCGCCTCCAGCATCGAGGAGTTCTACCAGGGCTTCGTCGGGCGCATCGTGTCGCTCGCCCGCACCCACAACATCCTCACGGAGGATTACTGGCAAAAGGCCTCCCTCGAAGAGCTGATCCAGACTGAGCTCGGCCCCTATGAGGGCGAGGCGCGCAACCGCGTCGCCGTGAGCGGCCCGTCGGTCGAGCTGCCCTCCGAGGCTGCCGTGCCCATCGGCATGGCCGTGCACGAGCTGACCACGAACGCCGCCAAGCACGGGGCGCTGTCGACCTTCGGCGGACAGGTGGAGGTCACCTGGACTGTGGAAGACAAGGACGGCAAGCCGACCCTCTTCTTCTCCTGGATCGAGCGCGGTGGGCCGAGGGTCACAGGCCCGGCCCGCCAGGGCTTTGGCAGCCGCCTCCTCCAAAGAGTCCTCATTGCGCAGCTCAACGCCGAGGTCCAGATGGACTATGATGAGGCGGGACTGCGCTTCACCATGACCATGCCGATTCCCGACCAGCCTCCCCTCTTCAACCCGGACACGTGACGCCATGCTGCTGAAGGCCGACCGCTCTCACCTGATTGTCATCGACATGCAGGAACGCCTCATGCCGGCGATTACGGGCGGTGATGCCCTGCTGCCGAAGGTCCGGCTGCTCCTGCGCGGGGCCGCCCGGCTCGGCATTCCGGTGACCGTGACCGAGCAATACCCCAAGGGGCTCGGCCCGACGGTCGAGCCGGTCACGCAGGAGCTTCCCGAGGGCACCGTCGTCCTGCCCAAAGTCACCTTCCCGGCGACGGGCGACGAAGCAACGGCGCAGCGCATCGCGGCCCTGCGGGCCGAGGGCCGGGACCAACTCGTACTCTGCGGGATCGAGGCCCATGTCTGCGTGCTGCAGACCGCCTTGAGCCTCCATGCGATGGGCTTGCCGGTCTTCGTGGTCGGGGATGCGATATCGAGCCGGGCGCCTTCGAGCGTTGCGGCGGCCTGCGCCCGCCTGCTCCATGCGGGCTGTCACTGGATCGATGCCGAGATGGCGATCTTCGAGTGGCTCGAGCGGGCCGGCACGGATGATTTCCGCGCCCTCTCGGCCCTTCTCAAGTAATCCGGGTGCCGCCCTGGCCGGTGGCGATGAATTCCTTCAACTCGTCCAGGGATCCGAACCTGAACATGCCCTGCGGCGTCTCTGCTTCGATGGAGCCGTCGGAATACATCACATAGCGGTTGTCGCCGGAATTGTAGCTGCCGATGACCGACGGAGCACCAGCGGGCTCGGCGGCTTTCTCGGGCGCCGGTGAAGGCTCAGGCTCGGCTTCCGACACGATTTCGGGCTCGGGCTCGGCCTCAGGCTCGGCGGGAGGTGCGGGCTCCGGTTCGGGCGCGAAGAGATCCTCCTCCCGCTCCGGAATCGCGGACTTCTCTTCGGGCTCCGGCTCCTCCCGGCGCGCTTCCTCACGGGGAAGCGGGGCGAAGAGGCGATCCTCCTCGACCGGGCGGATCTCCGTATAGGTGGTCTCGCTGAAGCGCGTAGCGAGCAGGAAGTCGGGGATGCGCACCTCCGGTTCCACCTGGTCCTGTGGTTGCGGCTCCTCGGGTGTCTCGTCCTCTGCTGCGGGCGCCTCTTCACGGGCCTGCGCGACGGGTTCCGGTGCCCGCGGCGGCTCGCCGAAGATGTCGCGGGATGCCTCCCGGTAGGGACGCGGCTCGAAGAAGCGGTCCAGCCTCTCGCCTTCGAAAGTCGGAGCGGGAATTTCAGGCTCCGCCGGCTCGACCTCCGGCGCGGGCTCGGCCGCATGGGTTTCAGCCGGAGCCAATTCCGTCTCGTCCGGCGAGATTTCAGGCGATGTCCTGTCGAGCAGCCCGCCCGCAAGGGCCGCCGTCGACATGCCGGCAGCAGCTCCGATGGCTGTGGCGGCGACGGGCGCCTCCTCGTCTTCCACCAGATTGGCCTGGAGGCGCATGAGCTCCGACTGGATCCGCGTCAGGCGCGCCACGATCGCCGCGACGCCCAGCAGGAGCGCCCCGCTGGCCGCACTGATGCTGCCCGCGATCACCATGGTCCAGCCGCGTTCGACGAGGACGATGTCCCAGCCCAAAATGGCGGCGAAGAGGCCGCCGACGATCATCGCGAAAGCCAGGGCAAAAAGGGCGATGACCATCCTGTCTCCGTTACGCAAAACACAATCTCTCAAAAGGCAGACCCCTATTTTTATAGGGCAAAGGTCAGGGCAAGAAAAGCTTGGCCGGAAAAAAGTCGGAAGCGTGGCCGTTGCCCTTATGGCCGTGCCGCTTTAACTAACCCGCAGGTCGCTCAATCTCGAAGGAGACCCCAATGTCGTTCACCCTGCCGGAACTGCCTTACGCCTATGACGCCCTGCAGCCTTACATGTCGCGGGAGACGCTGGAATATCATCACGACAAGCACCATGCGGCTTACGTGAATACCGGCAACAACCTGATGAAGGGAACGGAGTTCGAGGGCAAGAGCGTCGAGGAGGTCGTGAAGGGCTCCTATGGCAAGAACCAGGCGCTCTTCAACAATGCGGGCCAGCATTACAACCACATCCATTTCTGGCTCTGGATGAAGCCCAATGGCGGCGGCGCGCTTCCGGGCAAGCTGGAGAAGAAGATCGTCGAGGATCTCGGCTCCGTGGACAAGATGAAGGAGGACTTCATCCAGGCCGGCACCAGCCAGTTCGGCTCGGGCTGGGCGTGGCTTGCCGTGAAGGACGGCAAGATCCAGGTCATGAAGACCCCGAACGGCGAGAACCCGCTCGTGCACGGCGCTCAGCCGATCCTCGGCTGCGACGTGTGGGAGCATTCCTACTACATCGATTACCGCAACCGCCGTCCCGACTATCTCAAGGCCTTCCTCGAGAACCTCGTGAACTGGGAGCACGTGGAAGAGATGTTCGAGGCCGCGACGCGCTGACGTCGGATCCTCCCCGCCTCTCGCGGGATTCTCATGATTTTGCGGCCGCGGATGGCGAAAGCCTCCGCGGCCGCATCGTTTTAAAGGCCTCGCGTCAGACGACGCCGCGCAGCAGGACGACGGCCACGACGCCCACGGCGACCGTCGCAAGCAGCGGCAGCCTGAACGCGACGACGGCCGTGATGGCGGCCGCGATGGCTTCCGCCCATCCGGTCGTGAGCGCGGTCGGCGCGATGACCGCCACGAGCACGGCGGGCGGAATGGCGTCGAAGGCCGCCTTGGCGCGGCCCGTCAGGGCGAGCCGGTCGGCCACGAGAAGGCCCGCGATGCGCGTGACATAGGTCACGGCCGCCATGGCCAGGATGGCCAGGAGAGTCGTGGTGTCGAGGTTCATGCCCGCGCCTCCGGACCGGCCGTCACATAGGCGGCGGCTATTCCCGCCAGGGCGCCCGAGGCCACATGCCAGGGGGCGCCGATGAAATGGTGGACGAGCGCCGCCACGGCGGCGCTGACGCCCACCGTCACCAGCGTGATCCGGCTGCGGCCAAAGCCCGCGACAAGCCCGATGAACAGGGCCGTGAAGGCGAAATCCGCCCCGAACCGAGCCGGATCTCCCAGGAACGAGCCGAGCACGGCTCCCAAAGTCGTCGACACTACCCAGTTCGCGAACAGGATTGCGGCCATGGCGGCCCAATAGATTCCCGTCACGGGCCGGTCGATCGCGCGTCGCTCCGACAGCGCCCAGGACTCGTCCGTCATGAAAAAGAACGCGATGAACTTCTGGGACCTGCTCAGGCGGATCTTGGGCGCCAGGGACGCTCCCATCAGCACGTGGCGGACATTGATGAGGAAGGTCCCGAAGGCGAGCGCCAGGATCGGCGCGGGGCTGACCCAGCTCTCGATGGCGGCGAACTGGGCCCCGCCGGCGAAAACCAGGAGGGACATGAGCGCCACCTCGGCCGGGCTCAGGCCCTTGGTAACCGCGACAGCGCCGAAGAGGAGGCCGATGGGAATGGCCGCGATGGCCGCAGGCGCGATGTCGCGCAGGCCCGCCCGGGCCTCCCGCATTGGCGAGGCTTTAAAGGGATTCACTTGTTCCATGGTCGTATCCGTTTCGGCCCTTATGGCAGAGGCCTGGCGGCCGGTCTTGGACGAAAGTGCGCTTTTCAGGCGACCCGGTAGGCGCCGGGCGTGATGCCCATGCGGGCCTTGAAGACCCGGTTCAGGTGGCTCTGATCGAAGAAGCCGCAGGCGAGTGCGACCTCCCCCGGTGTCTCGCCCCGCTCGAGAAGCCGCCGCGCTGCCCGGACCCGCCGGTCGAGCAGGTAGGCATGGGGCGTCAGGCCCGTTTCCCTCTGGAAGGCGCGGATGAAATGGCTGCGGGAGAGGCCCGCCATGGCCGCGAGGCTCGCCAGCTCCGCCTCCTGCCCCAGATGGGCCTCGAGATGTTCCCGCACGCGGACGATGCCCTTCGAACCGGTGCGAAGCGGCGCCGGCGCGTCGAGGTCGGCCCAGCGGGCGATGAGGACGGAGAGATAGGCGATAAGGCGGGTGTCCTGTTCCATCTCGGAGGTCAGGACGTCGTCGAGGCAAAGGCAGGCATGGAGCCGGGCATGGGCACGGGCGAGCTCCGGGTCCGGCAGGACCGTCCGGGGGAACCAGGGCGGGCTTGCGAGGGGGCGCCCGGCGACGTCCTCGGCGATCTCCCGCATCAGCTCCGCAGAAGGGTAGAACGTCCGGTATTCGAAGCCCTCCCCATGCGGGGACCCGTCATGGATCTCGTCCGGGCAGACGACCGCGACCTGGCCGGGGCCCACATAATGCTGCTCGCCCCGGTAGAAGAAGGTCTCGCAACCGGACAGGACGGCCGCGATCGCGTAGGTTTCGTGGCTATGCCGGGCATAAGCGTGACGGCGGAAGGTCGCGCGCAGGCATTCGAGGCCGCGATGGCGCGGCACCCGCCAGAAATGCGTTACGTCGCCAGCGACGCGCTGGTCAGGGTCGAGGGAGAGCTCCGGAGAGATGACCGTCATGGCCCGCATCATGCCACATCGGGCCCGGCGCGTCTTGCACAGGAGTCTCAGGGTCGGCCCACGAGGGCGAACCAGCCGTCCTCGTCGAGCACCTGGATGTCGAACTCCTTGGCCTTGTCGAGCTTCGATCCTGCGCCCGGGCCCGCCACCAGAATGTCGGTCTTCTTGGAGACGGAACCCGCGACCTTGGCGCCGAGGCGCTCGGCCATGGCCTTGGCCTCCTCGCGGGTCATCTGCTCCAGGGAGCCCGTGAAGACCACGGTCTTGCCGGCGACCGGGGAGCTCGCGGCAGTGGCCTCCATGGGCTCCGTCGTGACCTGTGCGAGCAAAGCGTCGAGCATCTCCTCGTTATGCTTCTCCTTGAAGAACTCGACGATGGAATCGGCGACGACCGGGCCGATCCCGCCGATGGCCGTGAGCTCCGCATGGGCCTCCGAATCCGGGTCGGCCGCCGCCTTCGCGGTCTCGCGCAGAGCCTCGAAGGTGCCGAAATGGCGGGCCAGCAGTCGGGCCGAGGTCTCGCCGATATGCGGGATGCCGAGGGCGAAGATGAAGCGGTTGAGCGCGATGGACCGGCGCGCCTCGATGGCCGCGAACAGGTTGCGGGCGCTCGTCGCCCCCCACCCTTCCCGGTTCTCCAGCCGTTGAAGGCTGCGGGCATTGCGCGCCTCCAGGGTGAAGATGTCCTGGGGGCGCTGGATCAGCCCCTCCGCATAGAAATCCTCGATACGCTGCCCGCCCAGGCCCTCGATGTCGAAGGCGTTCCGGGAGACGAAGTGCTTGAGGCGCTCCCGGGCCTGGGCCGGGCAGATCAGGCCGCCCGTGCAGCGGCGCACCGAATCCTCCTTACCGGTGCGGGGATTGACCTCCCGCACAGCGTGGCTGCCGCAGGCGGGGCAGATTGTCGGGAACTCGTAGGGCTTGGCACCCGGCGGGCGCTTGTCGAGCACCACGTCGAGCACCTTGGGGATCACGTCGCCCGCCCTGAGCACCACCACCGTGTCGCCGATGCGGATATCGACACCGTTGCGGATCGGCTGGCCGTCGCCGCCGATGCCCTTGATGTAATCCTCGTTGTGCAGGGTCGCGTTCGACACCACCACGCCGCCGACCGTGACGGGCTTGAGCTTGGCGATGGGGTTGAGAGAGCCGGTGCGCCCCACATTGATCTCGATGTCCTCCAGCACCGTCACTGCCTGCTGGGCCGGGAACTTGTGGGCCAGGGCCCAGCGCGGCGAGCGGGACACGAAGCCCAGCCGGGTCTGGAGCGCGAGCTCGTTCACTTTGTAGACGACACCGTCGATGTCGTAGCCGAGATTGGCCCGGTCGGTCTCGATGGCGTGATAATGCTCCAGCAATTCCTCGACGCTGGCGCACAGACGCGTGAGCTTGTTGGTTGTGAAGCCGAAGGATCTGAGGGCCTCGACCATCCCGAATTGGGTGGTCGACGGCATGGCGCTCACCTCGCCCCAGCCATAGGCGAAGAAGCACAGGGGACGGGAGGCCGTAACCGCCGGATCTAGCTGGCGCAGGCTGCCCGCCGCCGCATTGCGCGGATTGGCGAAGAGGGGCTTGCCGGCCGCCTCCTGGCGCTCGTTGATGGCCGCGAAATCCTTGTGCGAGAGATAGACCTCGCCCCTCACCTCGAACACGTCCGGGACGTGCTTTCCGGCGAGTCGCTGGGGGATGTCCTCCACCGTGCGGGCATTGGCGGTCACGTCCTCGCCCACCGCCCCGTCGCCCCGGGTCGCGGCGCTCACGAGGCGGCCGTTCTCATAGCGCAGGCTCAAGGACAGGCCGTCGATCTTCGGCTCGGCCGTGAACAGAAGCGTCGCCTCGGGCTTGAGCTGAAGAAAGCGGCGGATCCGCTCTACGAATTCCTCGACCTCCTCGTCCTCGAACCCATTGGCAAGCGAGAGCATCGGCACCCGGTGCCGGACCTTGGAGAATTTCTCCGACGCCTTGGAGCCGACCTTCCGGCTCAGGCTCTCGTCCCCGACAAGCTCGGGAAATTGCGCTTCCAGCGCCTCGTAGCGCTTGCGCAGGGCATCGTATTCCGCATCCGAGACGGTCGGCGCGTCCTCTTCGTAATAGCGCCTGTCATGCTCGGCGATTTCACGCCCGAGGGCTTCGTGCTCGTGCTGAGCATCGACGAAGGAGAGCTGGTCGACGGGGGTATCCGAGGAGGTTTTCTGTCGGGCCATGGATCGAATCGGAATGAGGAATGCCTGCCACCATAACGCCCCCGGCAGGACTCTCCAGAGCGCGGACAACACCTATGGTTTATCGCTCCCTGTTGGAGGGGGAGCGGTGCTCCCCGTCATTCCGGGGCGGCTCGGCGGAGCCCAATTCGAAGGGCCCGGCATCATGCCATACCCTGCTCTCCTCCCCACGGATCTGGGGTGTGCGCGGGAAGCGCTGGGGTGCTCTCCTCCCCCACGGATCTCGGGTGTTCCCGAGATCCGCTCCCATCAGACGCAAGTCGGGAACACCCGACTTGCGGTGGGGAGGAGCTGGAGGTGGGGGTGTCAGCGCAGGACTGAATCCAGGTTGGCGCTCACACCCCCACCCTAACCCTCCCCACAAGGGGAGGGAATTCGGTCGAGCCATGTCGCTGTCGGGCCATGACCTTCCACGTCATTCCGGGGCGGCTCGTAGAGCCGAGCCCGGAACCCATAAACGGTGACGATGCAGGACAAAGCGCAATGGCCGCCGTCGCTCCTTGTTCTGCGACGCTGGTGGTTATGGTTTCCGGGCTCGCCTGCGGCGCCCCGGAATGACGGTGAAGCGGTTTGGAATGACCATGGCGCCATGAAGGCACGCCGCTGCGTCCTCCGGGCCGTGAGGCCCGGAGGATGAAGCAGGATCGAGGGGGACGAGAGGATCGCTCCGGCTCTGAGGGAATGATGAATAATGCGGTGAGCCGAAGCGTCAGCGCGCACGGTTTGTTTCGGCGGACCGGCCGCGAGAGGTCCACGTACTGCCTGGACGCGGCGTTGCGGTGAGAACCGCACGCGGCGCCGGGCCAGCCCGGACCTCCGGCACTGCCGGGGCCACCTGGGCCACACCTTGCGTCGGGTGGGACCACAGGACCGTTCCGCTCCCCGCATTCGGCGACGCCTCGCGAGCGCGCCCCTCGGCGGGAGCAGATGTGAAAGGATATAGCTTAGCTTGGTCGACCTGTCAAGAACGAAAGAAGAACAGTCAGGGCAAGCGCGCCGCGATCCCCTCCCCCTTGTGGGGAGGGTCAGGGTGGGGGTGTGAGCGCAGGACTCACAGAATATCGCGCTGCATCCCCACCTCCAACTCCTCCCCACAAGGGGGAGGAGAGCAGCGACGCGTTTCCCGCGAACTCACTAGACCTACGGGGAGGAGAGCAGGTTAGCGCCCCCCTTCACCTCTCCCGTGTGGGAGAGGTCGATGCACATCAGTGCGGCAGGTCGGGGTTACGCCTTCTCCGGAGAGGGCTTTCCCTCACTCCTGCCCCTCTCCCACACGGGAGAGGGAGAGATGGGGCGGGAGGCCGAACGCTAATGCACGGCCGCTTCGAGCAGCCGCGCTGCGGCGGCGCGGGCTTCTTCCGTGATGGTGGCGCCGGCGAGCATGCGGGCGATTTCTTCCCGCCGCGGGCCGTCGTCCAAGGGAATGACCCGGGTGGCGACGCGCTCGGAGCCGCGGACCGCCTCCTTGGCGATGAGGAAGTGGCTCGTGGCGCGGGCAGCGACCTGGGGCGCGTGGGTGACGGCCATCACCTGCACGCGGCGGGCGAGCCGGGCGAGGCGCTGGCCGATGGCATCCGCGACCGCGCCGCCGACGCCCGTGTCGATCTCGTCGAAGACCAGGGTCGGGGCCGAGCCTTTGTCGGCCAGCACCACCTTGAGGGCCAGCATGAAGCGGGACAACTCGCCCCCGAGGCCACCTTCATCAGGGGGCCGGGCCGGGTGCCGGGATTGGTCTGTGCCCAGAACTCGATCCGGTCGAACCCGTTGGGATCGCGGCTCTCCTCGTCGGTCTGGATCTCGGTGATGAAGCGGGCCCGCTCCAGCTTCAGGGGCGGCAGCTCGGCCTGCACGGCGGCGTCCAAAGCCTGGGCAGCCTTGCGCCGACCGGCCGACAGGACCTTGGCGGCCGCCACATAGGCGCGCTCGGCATCCTTCAGGGCAGTCTCCAGGGCGGCGAGCCGCTCCTCGCCCGCATCGATGGCCGCCACGTCCTCGATGAAGCGCTCCCGAAGGGCCGCGAGCTCGTCGGCGGGTACGTCATATTTGCGGGCGGCGGCCCGCAGAGCGAACAGGCGCTCCTCGGTCTGCTCCAGCTCCCGCGGGTCGAACTCGGTGGCCCGGATCGCCGCCTCGAGGGCCGCGCGCGCCTCGTCGATGGCCACGAGGGCCGCATCGAGGGCCTTCACGCTCGGCTCGACCAGGGACGGCGCCTGGGCGCCGCGCCGCTCCAGCTTGCGTACGGCAGCCGACAGGACCGGCACGGGCGACGTGGAGCCGGCCACGGCCTCGAAGGCCTCGTTGAGGTCCGTCGCCACCTTCTCGGACTGCATCATCAGGATGCGGCGCTCGGAGAGGGTCTCCTCCTCGCCGGGCTGCGGCGCGAGCTTGGCAAGCTCCTCGACCGCATGGCGGAGGAAGTCGGACTCCTTGCGAGCCTTCTCGATACGCGCGCGATGTTCCTGAAGGGCCTGCCGGGCGTCGCGGACCTGGCGCGCGGCCTCGTTGACCGCCTGGACCTCCCCCGAGAGGCTGCCGAAGGCGTCGAGGATCGCCCGGTGGGTCGCGGGATCCACGAGGGCGCGGTCGTCATGCTGGCCGTGGATTTCGACCAGGGCCGCGCCGATGGCCTTGAGCACCTGCACGCTCACCGGCTGGTCGTTGACGAAGGCGCGGGTGCGCCCGTCGGCGACCTGCACGCGGCGCAGGATGAGGTCCCCGTCCACATCGATCTCGGCCGTCGCGGCGATGCGCCGGGCCGGATGGTCGGGAGGGCAATCGAAGACAGCCGTGACCTGCCCCTGCCCTTCCCCATGCCGGACGAGGCTTCCATCTCCTCGCCCGCCGAGAGCCAGCGCAAAGGCATCGAGCAGGATCGACTTGCCCGCTCCGGTTTCGCCCGTCAGGACGCTGAGGCCCTCGCGGAAATCGAGCTCGAGCCTGTCGATGAGGACGATGTCGCGAATCGCCAGCTGAATCAGCATGAAACCCGAGGGCTTACCCCGCCTTCTGACCTACCTGGGGAACGCCGCGGAAGGCCTTGCTGATCCAGGATTCGGAATTTTCGCGCGGCTCGACGCCGCCCTTGGTCAGCAATGCGTAGGCATCCTTGTACCAGGGGCTGTCGGGGAAGTTGTGCCCGAGGACCGCCGCGGCCGTCTGCGCCTCGTTGACGATGCCCAGCGCCATATAGGCTTCCGTCAGGCGCTCCAGCGCCTCTTCCACGTGGCGGGTCGTCTGATAGCGCGACACGACCGTGCGGAAGCGGTTGATGGCGCCCGAATAGTTGCGCTTCTGCAGATAGAAGCGACCGACTTCCATCTCCTTGCCGGCGAGCTGGTCGTTGGCGACCTGGATCTTCTTCTTCGCGTCGGCCACGTATTCGGACGTCGGATAGCGCTGGATCAGCTCCTGCAGCGCCATGAGGGCGCGCTCCGACTTCTCCTGGTCCCGGGTGATGTCCGGAATTTGGTCGTAATAGGACGAAGCCAGCAGGTACTGCGCATAGGCCGCATCGGGGGTCGACGGATGCAGCTGCAGGTAACGCTTCGACGCCGTGATCGATTCCTCGTAGAGGCCGCCCTCGTAATTGGCGTAGGCCTCCATGATCAGCCCTTTGCGGGACCAGTCGGAATAGGGATACTGCTTGTCGAGAGTGGAGAACTTCTTGGCTGCGCCCTCGAAGTCCCGCTTCTGGATGCGCGCGAGACCGTCATTATAGAGCTGCTCAGCCGGAACGTCCGCCACGATCTCGGGCTTGTAGGTCTCGCTCTTGTCGAACGGATTGAGTGACGAAAGGGTGTCGCAGCCTGCAAGGGCCACGCCGCAGACGCCGACCGCCAGCACACGGGCGGCGGTCTTGCTCAATCCTGAATAAGCCTTCGCGAAAGACATGCCTCGCGGTCCTCCGAAATTGGTGCCCGGGTTGTAACGGTGCATTGCAGGCTCTTTAACCTATGCGCAGGCAAAGAGCCAACCCTATCCGTCAGGCTTTGTCCTGCTGGCTTGGGGAAAGGGCCGAAAATCGTGCGGCCGGAGGACGCTCCAGTCCGACGGGCGCCCGGAAGGGGAAGGAACGGTGCCTCAGTGGACGTCCGGAGCGTAGGCCGGGACGGCGATTCCGCTGCCGAGCTCCGCATAGCCGGTCTCCCGGCGGGCGCCGCTGTCCACGACGGCGTAGTTGGAGCGGCTTTCGAACAGAGCTTCGAGGACCGAGAAGTTGAGACGGTGCCCGCCGCAATAGGAGCGGTAGGTGCCGAGCAGCGGGAAGCCCGCGAGGGAGAGATCGCCGACCGCGTCCAGAATCTTGTGGCGCACGAACTCGTCGGCGTAGCGCAGGCCTTCTGGGTTCATGATGCCATCATCCCCGATGGCGACGGTATTCTCCAGGGAGGCGCCAAGTGCGAAACCGGCGCTCCAGAGCTTCTCCACATCGCGCATGAAGCCGAAGGTCCGGGCGCGGGAAATATCCTTGCGGAACACGGACGGCGACAGGTCGACGGACTTGCGCTGACGGCCGATTACCGGGGTCGGGAAATCGATCTCCACGTCGAGGCGGAAGGCGCGCTCGTTGGGGAGGAGCTCGGCGAAAGCCTTGCCCTGGGTCACGCGGACCGGCTTGAGAACCTTGAGATACCGACGGGCCGCAGTCTGGGCCACGAGGCCGACCTGGTCGATGGCGTCGATGAAGGGGGCGGAGCTGCCGTCGAGAATCGGAACCTCAGGCCCGTCGATCTCGACGAGCACGTTGTCGATCCCGAGGCCCGTGAGGGCCGCCATCAGGTGCTCGATGGTCGCGACGGCGCCGCTGTCGCGGTCCCCGATCACGGTGCAGAGCTCGGTGGCTGTCACGGCGAGATGCCGCGCATCGATCAGGCGCTCATGCCCTCCGGGCAGGCCGGTGCGCAGGAAAGCAATGCCATGGTTCACCTCCGCCGGGTGGAGAACGATCTTGACCTCGTCTCCGGAATGGACGCCTGCCCCCGTGAGGGCGACGGCTGCGCGAAGCGTGGTTTGCTGGCTCTGCTTCATCTTCACTCGACCTCGGACCCTTTGCTCCGGCGGAACCCCGCCCGGCGCCCAGCGCCCGCTTTCTCATCTCAACGCGCGGGCCTGCAACGAATCCCGCTTTGAACTGACGGCAAGATAGGACTCGGGCACGGCTAGGCCAAATCACGCTTTCTTACCGTGTGTTACAACCTCGACAATTCGCAACTCTTTGAAAAGTAAACGTTTTATTAAAAAGCCCCCGGCCGCGTGACGGCCGGGGGCTCGGTTTCGTAACAGGCCGTGAGGGCCTGCGTGACGTCAGTTCGCCTGGCGGCGGAGGAAGGCCGGGATCTCCAGCTGGTCGTCCTCGACGCCGCGCTGGGCCGCGGGCATCCGCGGAGCCTGCTCCGGATGGCCCTGGGCCGGGCGGTAGCCCTGGGGAGCGGCGGGCCGCTTGGCATACTCGGCATGGACCGGCGACATCTGCTGGCGCGGCGCCTCGGGAGCCTGCCGCTGCGGAGCGGGCTCGGCCGGCGCATGGTCGTCCCGGCGGCCAAAGCCCACCGTGGCGAGGCGCTGGAGAAGCGACATCCGCTTGGTGTCGTGCGGCGCCTCCTCGCCCCGGCTGGCGCGGATCTGGTTCTGCGCGGGAATCGGCAGCTCGTCGATCCGGGGCATCCGGGCCGGACGCATGGCGCGCTCGGCCTGCGGCGGGATGAAGGCGCCCTGCGGCGCAACGGGCTCCTCGTAGGCTGGCTCGGCGACGACCGGCGCCTCGTAGGCCATGGCCTGCTTCGGCTGGGTCGGCGTGAGGACCACGTCGTCACGGACCACCGGCTGGGGAGCCGGCTCGACGGACGGGGTCGCCAGGGAGGAATAGATCGGGGCGGTCGCAACGGGAGCCGGCGCGGGCGCAGCCTCGACCGGGGCAGGAGCCGGAACCGCCTTCACCATTTCGGCTGTGGCGGTGGCGCGAAAGGTCGGGACGGCCTGGGTCTGGGCGACCCGGGCGCGGGCCTCGGCCCGCAGTCGCTCGGCCACTTCCGAAATCCGCTGCTCCGTGGAGGACAGGTCCACCGCCTCGCCGGCGATCTGGTCGATGCCGGTGGCCACCACCGACACGCGGATGATTCCTTCCAGGCTCTCGTCGAAGGTAGCGCCCAGGATGATGTTGGCGTCCTGGTCCACTTCCTCGCGGATGCGGGTCGCGGCTTCGTCGAGTTCGTAGAGCGTGAGGTCGTTGCCGCCCGTGATGGAGATCAGCAGGCCGCGGGCGCCCTTCATGGACACGTCGTCGAGGAGCGGGTTGGCGATCGCGGCCTCGGCGGCCCGGATGGCGCGCTTCTCGCCGGAGGATTCGCCGGTGCCCATCATGGCCTTGCCCATGCCGCGCATGACCGAGCGGACGTCCGCGAAGTCGAGGTTGATGAGGCCTTCCTTCACCATGAGGTCGGTGATGCAGGCAACGCCCGAGTAGAGCACCTGGTCGGCCATCGCGAAGGCATCCGCGAAGGTGGTCTTTTCCGTTGCGACACGGAAGAGGTTCTGGTTCGGGATGACGATGAGGGTGTCGACCGACTGCTGCAGCTCGGTGATGCCCGCCTCGGCGAGGCGCATGCGGCGAACGCCCTCGAACTGGAACGGCTTCGTGACGACGCCGACCGTGAGGATGCCGAGCTCGCGGGCCGCGCGGGCCACGACCGGCGCCGCGCCGGTCCCGGTGCCGCCGCCCATGCCGGCCGTGATGAACACCATGTGGGAGCCGGAGAGCTGATCGCGGATCTCGTCGATCACCTCCTCGGCGGCCGCGCGGCCGACTTCGGGCTGCGAGCCGGCACCGAGGCCTTCCGTCACCTGGATGCCCATCTGGACGATGCGGTCCGCCTTGGAAGAGGCCAGGGCCTGCGCGTCGGTGTTCGCGACCACGAACTCGACGCCCTGAAGCCCGGACTCGATCATGTTGTTCACAGCATTGCCACCGGCGCCACCGACGCCGAAGACCGTGATGTGCGGCTTGAGTTCCCGGATATCCGGAGCTTGCAGATTGAGTGCCATGACCTGTTTGCCTTCTTTGGCCTTTGTACCGACAGCGTTCGGCCGACGCTTACCCTTGGTTGACTTGAACTCTGGGCCATGGCCGCCGCGCCATCGCCCTACGCATTAAAAACTCTCGCGAATCCAGCGGCCCACCCGGGAGATGTAGCCGTCGGTTCCCGTACCCTGGAACAAGCCGCCGGAGCGCGGCTCGAAATACTCGATATGCGCCACCTGCGGATAAACCAGCAGGCCGACCACCGCGGAAAAGGCGGGACCCTTGGCGGCTTCGGGCAGCCCCTTGATGCCGAGCGGGCGCCCGACGCGGACCTGTCCCTGAAGGATGCGTCGCGCCGTTTCCGGAAGGCCGACGAGCTGGCTCGCGCCACCCGTCAGCACGACGCGCCGACCGGCCTGCGCGGCGAAGCCCGCCGCTTTCAGCCGGTCGCGGACGAGTTCGAGGATCTCCTCGACCCGCGGCTTGATGATCCTGACCAGATGCGACTTCGGCAGATGGTTCGGAACATCGCGTTCGTCCTCGTCGACCTGCGGGACCGCGATCATGTCACGGTCGTCCGCGCTCGACGTGATGGCCGAGCCGTAGAGCGTCTTGAGGCGCTCCGCGGCGGACACGCGCGTCGTCAGGCCGCGAGCGATATCCATGGTCACGTGGTGGCCGCCGACCGCGATGGCGTCGGCATGCACCAGGTGCCCGTTCATGAAGATGCCGACGCTCGTGGTGCCGCCGCCCATGTCGACCACGGCGCAGCCCATGTCAGCCTCGTCGTCCACGAGGGCCGAAAGGCCGGCCGCGTAGGGCGTGGCGATCACGGCTTCGACGCCGAGATGGCAGCGCTCGACCGCCAGCATCAGGTTGCGGGCGGCCGCTGCCTCGGACGTAACCACGTGCAGGTCGACGCCCAGGCGCTCGCCGATCATGCCGGCCGGGTCGACGATGTGGTTCTGCGCATCGAGCGAGAAGCCCGTCGGCAAGGCATGCAGGACCGCCCTGCCCCGCCGCGAATCATGGCTGCTGGCGATGTCGAGCACCCGGTGCACGTCGCCCGGGCCGACCGCGCCGCGGACGGGGACATGCGCCTCGAAATGTTCGGAGCCGAGCCGGCCGCCCGTGAGGTTCACGATGACGGACTGGATCTCGACCTTCGCCATCCGCTCGGCCGCGTGGACCGCCTGGCGGATCGACGTCTCGGCGGCCTCCAGGTCGACGATCACGCCGCCCTTGAGGCCGACGGAGCGCTGATGGCCGATGCCGAGGATGCGCGCCACATGGGTGCGGCTGCGCAGCGACTCGATCTCGTCGGCGGGCTTCAGCTCCGCCACGATGCACACCACCTTGCTCGTCCCGATATCGAGAACCGACAGGATGGCACTCTTGCGCGCGGACAAAGGCTTCATGCGCGGCGTCAGACCATGACCCGAGCGACTCATGTTTCCACTCCCTTGCCGCGCACCGGCTTCTTCTTCAAGGCATCGGCCCGTGCCGAGGCCGCTTCCTCCGTCAGGCGGACGATGACCCGGTCGGCCATTCGCAGGTCGACGGCCAGCACGTCCTTCTCAAGGATCCGCTGCTCGCGCTCGAGCTTCACGAGCCGCGCCAGCGCATCGGCGGCCCCGAGCTCCGGCAGGCTCACGTCCATGCCGTTGTCCATCTTGAGGTTCCAGCGCCGCCCCGCGACCAGCATCCCGGCGCGGATCCGGTTCTTGAGGGGACCGGCGGCTTCGAGGAGCGCGATGTAATCCTTGCTGCGGGCATTGGCCTCCTCGCCCACGACGAAGGGCAGGTCGGCATATTGCGCGTCCTGCATCAGGTCGATGACGGTGCCGTCGGCCGCGATGACGAACAATTCGCCCTTCAGCTGCCAGATCGCCGCGGGCTCGCGCTCCGTGAGGCCGATGACGAGCTCGTTCGGATAGAGCTTGCGCACGGTTGCGCTCTTGATCATCGGCACGCGCTCGAGGCGCTCGCGCACGTCGTTCACATTGAGGAAGGCCAGGGACAGCTTCGCGTCGAGCCCGGCGGCCGCGAGGACCTCCGACTCACGCATCTGCGCGATGCCCGAGATGGTGACCTGCTCCAGGCCGAGGCCGAGCATGCGGGCCAGGGCATGGTGCGGCTGGCCGTTCTGGCGGATGAAATCGTCGAGATGGCCGCCCTGCCAGAGGCCCGTGACGGCGACGGCCCCGAAGAATCCCAAGGCCAGGAACGTTCCGAGATGACGCGGAATGCGCTTCTCGATCGGGATGCCGGCGCCACGGCGGCGGACGCTGCGGGTGGGGCGGAAACGCTGGATGAGACCGAATCGCGGTGTGACGGACCGGCGGGGCTCGGCAGTCGCGCGCGCAACCGGAGCGCCGGCCCGGTGGGCCGTCATCGGTTGCAGGTAGCGTCCTCCACCATCCATTGCACAAGCTCGCCAAACGAATAGCCCGCATGGGCTGCCAGTTCTGGCACCAAGCTCGTCTCGGTCATGCCGGGTTGCGTATTGACCTCAAGAACAACGAGTTCACCCGTTCCACCGGGCGTGTCGTCATACCGTAAGTCGGCGCGGCTGATTCCCCGACAGCCGAGCGCTTGATGCGCCGTTAACGCCAACTCTTGGACCTTTTGGTAAATATTCGGTTTAATTTCTGCCGGGAGGACGTGAATGGAGCCTCCCTTCACGTACTTTGCGTCATAGTCGTAGAACACGCCCGTGGCGGGCTTGATCTCGATGACGCCCAGCGCCTGGTCGCCCATGACAGCGCAGGTCAGCTCCCGGCCCGCAACATACGATTCCACAAGGACTTGCTCACCGAAGGCCCAATCTTCCCGAAGCAGCTCCTGGGGCGGATGGCTGCGCTCCTCGCGCACGATGATGACGCCCACGGACGAGCCCTCGCTGACCGGTTTGATCACGTAGGGCGCGGGCAGCACATGGGCCCTGGCCGCGTCCAAACGGTTAACGACCACGCCGCGCGGGACCGGAACCCCGGCCGCCTGCATGACCGTCTTGGCCCGGTCCTTCTGCATGGCGAGCGCCGAGGCGAGGACGCCCGAATGGGTGTAGGGGATGCGCAGGATTTCGAGGAGGCCCTGGATCGTGCCGTCCTCGCCCACCCGGCCGTGCAGGGCGTTGAAGACCACGTCCGGCGCCGTCGCCTGGAGAACGGTGGCGATGTCGGGCTGCACGTCGATGGGCGTGATCTTGTAGCCACGCTCTTCCAGCGCCCGGGCACAGGCGCGGCCCGACGCCAGGCTGACTTCGCGCTCTGCGGACCAGCCGCCATGGAGGACGGCAACGTGCTTGGCCATGATCTGCTCCCTTGGGACCCATGGCCTTCCGCCGGGCCCTAACAGTGATTCGTGGGCGCGTCAGGTATGCCCGACGCGCTTGATCTCCCACTCCAGCGTGATTCCGGAGGCCTCGCGCACCCGGCGGCGCACCTCCTCGCCCAGCGCCTCGATCTCGGTGGCCGTGGCGGCGCCGTGATTGACCAGGAAGTTGCAGTGCATCTCCGAGACCTGCGCGTCGCCCATGCGCAGCCCCCGGCAGCCGGCGGCATCGATCAGCTCCCAGGCCTTGCGGCCGTCGGGATTCTTGAAGGTCGAGCCGCCCGTACGGGTATTGACCGGCTGCGTGGACGAGCGCGCCTCGGTGATCGTGTTCATCTCGGCTAAGATGGCCTCGGGATCGCCGGGACGGCCTTCGAAAAGGGCCTCGGTGAAGATCACATCGTCCGGCACGGCAGAGTGTCGATAGGTGAAACCCATCTGGTCATTCGTGTAGGCGACCTTCTCGCCCGAACGGGTCAGGCCCCTCGCCTCGACGAGGACGTCCTTGGTCTCGCCCCCATAGGCGCCGCCGTTCATGCGCAGCGCGCCGCCGATGGTGCCCGGGATTCCGCGGAGAAAGGAGAGACCCGCGATGCCCGCCTCCGCGGCCACACGCGCCACCTTCACGTCGGGCGCGGCCGCACCAGCGCGAATCCGGCGGTTTCCGTCCACGGCGATCTCGGCAAATCCCTTGCCGAGGCGGATCACCACGCCTTCCCAGCCGCCGTCGCGAATGAGCATGTTCGAGCCGAGGCCGACCACGAGGACAGGCACCTGCCGGTCGAGACGGGAGAGGAAATAGGCAAGATCCTCTTCGTCGGCCGGTGTGAAGAGCACCTGCGCTGGCCCACCCGTGCGGAACCAGGAGAGAGGCGCGGTCGGCGCATTGGCCTCCAGCTTCCCCCGCAGGTCCGGCATGGCTGATTTCAGTTCGGGCGTGATGTCCGCGAACATCAGGCCGCCTTCTCGCCCAGCGCCTCGAGTTCACCCGGCAGGGCATAGGCCCATTGGGTGATGTTGCCGGCTCCCAGGCAGATCACGTAGTCGCCCGGCTTGGCGATGCCCTTGATCAGGCCAGCCAGATCCTCGGACTTCTCGAGGCCCATCACGTTGCGATGGCCGCGCGTCTTGAGGCCGGACACCAGACCGTCCCGGTCGGCGCCGGGGATCGGCTGCTCGCCTGCCGCATAGACCGGCGCGACGATCACCGAATCCGCATCGTTGAAGCACGTGCAGAACTGGTCGAACAGGGAGGACAGGCGCGTGTAGCGATGGGGCTGCACGACCGCGATGACCTGCCCATCCGTCGAGGCGCGGGCAGCCTTGAGGACGGCTGCGATCTCGATGGGATGGTGGCCATAATCGTCGAAGATCGTGACGCCGTTCCACTCGCCCGTGCGGGTGAAGCGCCGTTTGACGCCGCCGAAGCCCGCAAGCGCCTTGCGGATGGAATCGGGCGAGACGCCGAGCTCGTGCGCGACCGCGATGGCCGCCGTGGCGTTCAGCGCATTGTGCGCGCCCGGCATAGGCAGGACGAGATCCTCGAGTTCGAGGCGGAAGCCCGGGCGGCGGTCGCGGATCATCACGCGGAAGCGGGTCTGCCCTCCCCGCGTGTCCACGTCCATCAGGCGCACGTCGGACTGCGGGTTCTCGCCATAGGTGATGATGCGCCGGTCCTCGATGCGCCCGACGAGGTCCTGCACGGTCGGATGGTCGATGCACATCACCGCGAAGCCGTAGAACGGGATCGAGTCGATGAAGGAGCGGAACGCGTCCTTGATGGCGTCGTAATTGCCGAAATGATCGAGATGCTCCGCGTCGATATTAGTCACGATGGCAACGTCGGCCGGGAGCTTGAGGAAGGTGCCGTCGGACTCGTCCGCCTCCACGACCATCCACTGCCCCTCGCCCATGCGGGCATTGGTGCCGTAGGCGTTGATGATGCCGCCGTTGATGACCGTGGGATCGAGGCCGCCCGCATCGAGCAGGGTCGCGACGAGGGAGGTGGTGGTGGTCTTGCCGTGGGTGCCGGCAACCGCCACGCAGGACTTGAAGCGCATCAGCTCCGCCAGCATCTCGGCGCGGCGCACGACCGGCAGGCGCTTCTCGCGGGCGGTGGTGAGCTCCGGGTTGTCGCGCTTGATCGCCGTCGACACGACCACGATCTCGGCGCCGTCCACGTTTTCGGCCTTGTGGCCGATGAAGGTCTTGATGCCCTTCTCGGCGAGGCGCCGGACATTGTAGTTGTCGGCCGCGTCCGAGCCCTGCACCGTGTAGCCGAGATTGTGCATTACCTCGGCGATGCCCGACATGCCGATGCCGCCGATGCCGATGAAATGAATGGGTCCGAGTTTCGGCGGCAGCTTCATGGGTTTTTATCCTTCTTGGCGGATGAGGCGAGTTGGAGCACGGCCTGGGCGAGACGCTCGGCCGCATTCGTGATGCTGGCGCTATTTGCGGCAGCGGCGGCCCGCGTCAAGCGGTCTGGCTCCCGCAGGAAGGTGGTGATCTCCTGCGCCAGCCGCTCGGGGGTGAAGTCAGTCTGCGGCAGAACGATGGCGGCGCCCCGGTCTCCGAGGGTCCGGGCATTGGCCGCCTGGTCCTGGTCGAGGGCGCCCGGCAGCGGCACGAGGATCGAGGGCCGTCCGATGACCGCAAGTTCCGCCACGGTCGATGCCCCGGAGCGGGCGACGACCAGATGGGCCGCGGCCATGCGCTGCGGCAAGTCCTTGAAGAAGGGCTCCGCCTCGAACGGGAGGCCGAGTCGCCCATAATGGGCCCGGACGCGCTCCAGATCCTCGCCGCGGGCCTGCTGGCACACGCTGACGCGCGCGCGCAATTCGGGAGGCAGGCGCTCGATCGCCGGCGGGACCACGTCGCTCATGACGCGCGCGCCCTGGCTGCCGCCGACCACGAGAAGTCGCAACATGCCGTCGGCCGGGAGAGGCGGATAGCCGGCCTTCGCGGCGTCGAGCACCGCAGGCCGCACCGGGTTGCCCGTATGGACCGTCCTGCCAGGAACGCCGGCCGGCACACCCTTGATGGCCTCGAACCCGGTCGCGATTAGCGTCGCACGACGGGCCAGCAGCCGATTGGCGCGCCCCATGACCGCATTGGCCTCATGGATCACCGTTGGCACGCCGAGGAACGAGGCTGCCAGGACTGGCGGAACCGTCGGATAGCCGCCGAAGCCCACTACGACGGCGGGCTTCAGCCGCCGGATGGTCCGCATGGACGCAAGCGTCCCGCGCCCGAGCACAAGGGCGGCCTTCGCCATCTGCAGCGGCGAGCGCCCCGAAGGCGTGGCGGAGGGCACTTCCACGATCTCGTCGGCCGGAAAGGAGCCCGCATAGGCATTGGCGCGCTTGTCGGTCGCCAGGACCACCCGCGCGCCGGAAGCCTTCAGGGCATTGGCCAGGGCCTCGGCCGGAAAGAGATGGCCGCCCGTGCCGCCTGCCGTGAGGAGGATGAGGGGCCCCGTCATGAACGCGCCGCCGAGCCTTGCGTGAAGTAGTCCATGGTCTCGGCGCGCGGGCGGCGCCGCGTGAGGGCGATGAGGAAGCCCATGCTGAGCGCCAGCGACAGCAGGGACGAACCGCCATAGGAGATGAACGGCAGCGTCATGCCCTTGGCGGGCATGAGGTGGACGTTCACCATCATGTTGATGGCAGCCTGAAGGCCGAACATCATGACGAGGCCGGTAGCCGCAAGGCGGCAGAACGTATCCTCGTTGCGGCGGGCAAGCGTCAGGCCGCGCAGGACGATGAAGGCGAAGAGGAGCAGCAGGCCGATGCAGACCACGATGCCGAATTCCTCGGCCGTGACGGCGAAGATGAAGTCCGTATGGGCGTCGGGCAGGATGCGCTTCACCGAGCCCTCGCCCGGGCCGCGCCCGAGCCAGCCGCCGCGGGAGAAGGATTCCATCGCCATGTCGACCTGGAAGGTGTCGCCGGAGGACTTGTCCATGAAGCGCTCGATGCGGGCGCGCACGTGCGGCAGGAACTCATAGGCCGCCACGACGCCGACCAGGCCCGCGCCGCCGAGGCCCATCACCCAGAACCAGTGCAGGCCGGCCACGAAGAACAGGCCGCACCACACGGCGGTGATCAGCATGGTCTGGCCGAAATCCGGCTGGAGGATCAGGGGCACGATGGTGGCCGGAAGGATCAGGAAGGCGAGCAGCGCGCCCGGCATGTCCTTGCGCTTGGCGCCTTCAGAGAAGGCCCAGGCGGCCAGGATCACGAAGGCGGGCTTCACGAATTCGGAAGGCTGGATGCCGAGCGGCCCGATCATGATCCAGCGATGGGCGCCCTTGATTTCCGGGCCGAACTGGAAGGCCAGGAGGATGAGCGCCATGCCGGTGAAATAGACGAGGAGCGCAAGCCGCCGCACATGGCGGAGGGACAGGAACGAGACCGGCAGCAGGATCGCGAGGGCCGGAACGAGGAAGAGGACTTGCCGGTTCACAAAGTGGAAGGTCGACAGGCCAAGCCGCTCCGCCACGGGCGGGCCGCCCGCCATGAGGAACACGAGACCGGCGAGCGAGAGGATCGCCAGTGCGGCCAGGAGCAGCCGGTCGACGGTCCACCACCAATCGCCGAAGGCCGAACGTTCCGCGCGTGACACCATGACGTCTAAGCTCCCATCGTGGGGTTGATGCCGGGCAGTGCTTTGACGAGTTCGCGGAAATGGTCCCCGCGCACCTCGTAATTCGGATACTGGTCGTATGACGCGCAGGCTGGCGACAGCAGCACGACAGCCGGGGCGCTGAGAGCAGCGGCGTCCTGCGCGGCATGCGCCACGGCCCGGTCGAGGGTCTCGGCACGCTCATGCGGCACGCCCTCCCCCAGCGTTTCGGAGAATGCGTCGGAGGCGGCGCCGATCAGATAGGCCTTGCGGATCTTTGGGAAGTACGGGCGCAAGGGCTCGATCCCGCCCTCCTTCGGCTTGCCGCCGAGGATCCAGAGGATGTTGTCGAAGGACTTGAGGGCTTTCTCGGTGGAATCCGCGTTGGTGGCCTTCGAGTCGTTGATGAACAGGGCCGCGCCGATGCGGCCGATCTCTTCCATCCGGTGAGGCAATCCCGGGAAGCTCCTGAGACCGGACCGGATTTCGTCCTCGGACATGCCCAGCGCCTGGGCAATGGCGACCGCCGCGGCGGCATTCTGGGCATTGTGGGCGCCGCGCAGGGAGTGGATGCCGTCGAGGTCCGCCACCGGAATGGGGCCGTCGGGCGCCCCCCGGAACAGCCGCGCCCCCTCGGCGAAGACGCCCTCGTTGCCAGTGCTTCCGGCCGATACGGGCACGACCCTGACGCCTCGCGCAGCGCAAGCTTTCGCAATGGCGCGGCTGAGATCGTCGTCGATGCCGATGACCGCGGTCTTCGCCTTCGCGACCAGCCGCTCCTTGATGGCAGCGTAGTTCTCCATCGTGCCGTGCCGGTCGAGATGGTCGGGCGAGATGTTGAGGAGCACGCCGATGCTCGGCGCCAGCGAGGGCGCGAGGTCGATCTGGAAGGAGGAGCACTCGACCACGTGGATGCCGTTGCCCGCAGGCGGTTCGAGGGAGAGGATCGCCGTGCCGATATTGCCGCCCATCTGCACGTCGCGGCCGGCCTGGCGCAGGATATGCGCCACGAGCGCCGTGGTGGTGGACTTGCCGTTGGTCCCGGTGATCGCCACGAATGGCGCATTTGGCGCCACCTTCGCGCGCTCCCGGCAAAAGAGCTCGATATCGCCCACGATCTCGATGCCGGCTTCTTCCGCGAGCCGCACGGACCAATGCGGCTCCGGATGGGTCAACGGCACGCCCGGCGACAGTATGAGGGCGGAGAAGCGCGACCAGTCTGCCTCCCGCAAGTCGGCGGTCTCGATGCCCCTGGCCTGCGCCTCCGCCATCTTGGCGGGGTTGTCGTCGCAGGCGACGACCCGCGCTCCGCCCTCCTTCAGGGCAAGCGCCGTCACGAGCCCCGACCCGCCGAGGCCGAAGAGCGCAACCGATTGTCCCGCGAAGGTGGTGACCGGGATCATGCGCTCACCGCAGCTTGAGGGTCGCGAGCCCGACGAGGGCCAGCACGACGGAGACGATCCAGAACCGGATCACCACCTGCGGCTCGGTCCAGCCGAGCTGCTCGAAATGGTGGTGGATCGGCGCCATCTTGAACACGCGCTTGCCCGTGAGCTTAAAGGACGTGACCTGGATGATCACGGACATGATCTCGAGCACGAAGAGGCCGCCCACGATGGCGAGCACGATCTCGTGCTTGGTCGCGACCGCGATGGTGCCGAGAAGCCCGCCGAGGGCGAGTGAGCCCGTGTCGCCCATGAAGATCTGCGCCGGCGGCGCGTTGAACCATAAAAAGCCGAGGCCTGCGCCGATGAGGGCGCCGCAGATGACCGCAAGCTCACCGGTGCCGGGCACGAAGTGGATCTGCAGGTAATTGGCGAAGACGGCGTTGCCGGCCAGGTAGGCGATGAACCCGAAGGTACCGGCCGCGATCATCACGGGCACAATGGCGAGGCCGTCGAGACCGTCCGTGATGTTGACCGCGTTGCCGGCGCCCACGATCACGAAGCCGCCGAAGATGATGTAGAACCACCCCAGATTGAGGATCAGTTCCTTGGAGAAGGGCAGCGCCAGCTTGTTGGCGAGGCCGGGGGTCGCCATGTACGAGATGGCGAGACAGGCGGCCGCTGCGATCAGCGCCTCGATGGCAAGCCGCGAGCGGCCCGAGAAGCCCTTGTGGGACTGCTTCGTCACCTTGAGGTAATCGTCGTAGAAGCCGATGGCGCCGAAGCCGACGGTGACGAAGAGCACGACCCAGACATAATGATTGGCGAGGTTGGCCCAAAGCAGGGTCGAGACCAGCACGCCGGCCATGATCATGAGACCGCCCATGGTGGGCGTACCGCGCTTCGTCAGGAGGTGGGATTGCGGCCCGTCCTCGCGGATCGGCTGGCCCTTGCCCTGGCGCATGCGCAGGAGGGCGATCATTCCGGGCCCGAACAGGAACACGAAGAGAAGCCCCGTCGCGGTGGCGCCGCCGGTGCGAAATGTAATGTAGCGGAAAATATTGAGGGGGCTGAAATAGGGGCTGAACTCAGCCAACCAGGTCAACATCGATTATCCTTTCAGCGCTTGGCTCGTCTGGCCAGCGCCGTAACGTTCTTTCAAAGCTTTGACAACCAAAGCCATCTTCATGCTCAGCGACCCTTTGACCATCACGGCGTCCCCCGGACGCAGATCGGCGCACACGGCCTCGACAAGCTCGGTCGAGCTCGGCGCATGGGCGATCACCTTGGCCTTCGGGAGTTTTTCCACCAGATGCCCCATCAGGGCGCCGGCCGCATAGAGACGGTCGACCCGGCCAGCCTCGACGGCCTCGACCAGTCCCTCATGGAGGGCGGGCCCCTCCTCCCCCAGCTCCTTCATGTCGCCGAGGACCGCGATGCGGCGCCCGTGGCGCGCAAGCTCCACCGCGCCGAGATTGGCGAGCGCCGCCCGCATGGAAGCCGGGTTGGCGTTGTAGCTCTCGTCGATGAGAAGCGCCTCCCCGTCTCTCAGGGATAGCATGGTCCGCTCGCCGCGGCCCACCGGGGGCTTGAGGTCCGAGAAGGCGAGCGCCGTCAGGGCAAGGTCCGCGCCGAGCGCATGGGCGGCCGCGAGGACACTGAGGGAATTGAGGGCGATGTGCCGCCCCGGCATCCCGATCCGATAGGTCAGAGGCTGGCCGAAGACCCGCGCCTCGACGACCGAGAGATCGGGCTTCACGACGATCCGTTCGGCCCGGATATCCGCCCCCTCGGTCTCGCCGAAGGTGAGGATGCGCCCGGCCGGAGACGCGAGCGCATGGGCGCGCAGGCGCTCGAAATAAGGATTGTCCCGGTTCAGGACCGCCGTCCCGCCGGGCTCTAGTCCTGAGAAGATCTCGCCCTTGGCGTCGGCGATACCCCAGATGGAGCGGAAGAACTCGATATGGACAGGCTCGATCGTGGTGACGACCGCCACGTGGGGGCGCACCATGGCGGTCAGCGGAAGAATTTCCTCCGCATGGTTCATGCCGATCTCGAAGACGCCGAATTCGCTCTCGCGCGGCATCCGGGCGAGCGTCAGCGGGACGCCCCAATGGTTGTTGTAGGAGGCGACCGACGCATGGGTCGCGCCCTGCCGGGCGAGGGCGAGGCGCAGGGCCTCCTTGGTCCCGGTCTTGCCGACCGATCCTGTGATGGCGACAATCTTGGCTTGGCTGCGCGCACGAGCGGCGCGCCCAAGGCGGCGCATGGCCTCCAGCACGTCCGGCACCACCACAAGCCGGCCGGAATCCTTGAAGGCGGCAGCCTTCTCGTCGGACACCACGGCCGCAGAGGCGCCCTTTTCCAGGGCGGCCGGCACGAAATCGTGCCCGTCATGCACGTCGCCTCTGATGGCGAAATAGAGATCGCCCGGCGCAAGAGTGCGCGTGTCGATGGAGGCGCCGGAGGCCGGCACGACGCCCGCGCCGATCCGACCGCCGGTCACCGTGGCGATTTCCTCAAGGGTCCATAAGGGGGTGGTCATCCCTGCCTCTCCGCAATGGCCGCCCGGACTTCGTCGTGGTCCGAGAACGGCAGGGTCCGGTCGCCGATGATTTGGCCCGTTTCATGGCCTTTGCCCGCCACGACCAGCACATCGCCGCTTTGAAGGCCCCTTACGGCCGTTCGGATGGCCTCGGCCCGGTCGCCGATCTCGGTTGCGCCGGGCGCGCCCTGCATGACCTCGGCGCGGATCGCCGCCGGATCCTCCGAGCGAGGATTATCGTCCGTAACGATGACCGCATCGGCCTTCTCGATCGCGATGCGACCCATCAGGGGCCGCTTTCCCCGGTCCCGGTCGCCGCCGCATCCGACGATGCAGACGAGCCGCCCCTTCGTGAAGGGCCGCAGGGCATCGAGCACATGGGCGAGCGCATCCGGCTTGTGGGCATAATCCACGATGCACAGGGCACCATCGACTTCGCCGACCCGCTCCAGGCGGCCCGGGACGCCCTTGAGGCGGGCAAACCCTTCCAGCACCGCCCCGGCCTTGTCCTCACCCTCGACCGCGAGGACGAGACCGGCCGCCACGAGGGCGTTCTCGATCTGGAAGCGCCCGAGGAGCGGAAGCCGCGTCCGCCAGGTCCGGCCGAAGGCCTCCACGGTGAGGCTCTGGTCGAAGCCTTCCGTCTCCGATGCGACGAGGCGCAGGGTCGTGCCGGCGGAACCCGTCGTCAGGAGCGTCCGCCCGGCGCGTCGGATGCCCTCCATGAACACGTCCGCGAAGGGCCCGTCCGCGTTGACAATGGCCGGCCCAGCGGGCTGAAGAAGCGTATCGAAGAGGCGCAGTTTCGCGGCCGCATAGGCCTCCGTCGTGCCGTGATAATCGAGGTGATCGCGGCCGAGATTGGTGAAGCCGGCCGCATCCAGGCGAACCCCGTCGAGCCGCCTCTGGTCGATGCCGTGGGAGGACGCCTCCATGGCGAGCCGCGTGACCCCGTCCCGTGCCAGCCGGTCGAGGGTCTCGTGGAGCGAGATCGGGTCCGGCGTGGTCAGCGAGCCGTAGGCGGCACCGTCCGACGTGATGACCCCGAGGGTGCCGAGGCTCGCGGATTTGTGCCCGAGCACGGCGAAAAGCTGGCGAACGAAATCGGCGACCGAGCTCTTGCCGCTCGTCCCGGTGACAGCGACGATCTTTTCGGGCTGCAGCGGGAAGAAACGGGAGGCGGCCGTCGACAGGGCGCGGCGCACGTCAGGTACGCGCAGGAAGGCGATATCTGCCGGCAGGTCCGCGGGCCGCTCCGCCTCGCCGACGACGGCAACGGCGCCTGCGGCTGCGGCCTGGGGGACGAAGCTCATCCCGTCCGCCTTCGTGCCCGGCACGGCGAAGAAAACAAAACCCTGCTTCACCTTCCGGCTGTCGGACGCGATTCCGGAGACGGGACGCGCGGCTGCCTCACCGGCTTGCGCTTCAGGCTGAAGATCGCCGAGGGTCGTCGGTTTCGTCATTTGGTGCCCCAGGCGCCGAGGCGCGTCATGAGCGGGAAGGGATTGACCGGCGGCTCGAAGCGCGGCGGCACGCCGAGCAACGGCGCCACGCGCTCGATGATGTTTCCGGTCACCGGGCCGGCGTTCCACCCTGCCGTGGAGAAGCCATAAGTGCCTTCCACTGCCTGAGGCTCATCCATGATCGTCAGGAAGACGTATTTCGGCTTGTCCGAGGGCACGATGGCCGTGAAGGTGGTGAAGTTCTTGTTCTTCGAATAGCGGCCGTTGATGACCTTCTCGGCCGTGCCGGTCTTGCCGCCCACGTAGAAGCCCGCGATGGCCGCCGAGGAGGCGGAGCCCGCCGGGTTCGACGCATTGAGACGCATCACGTAGCGCAACGCCTCGCTGGTCTCGGGCTTGAGAACCTGCAGGGCGTTCTGGCGCGCCGCCGCCTCGTCACGCTTGAGGAAGGTGGGCGTGATCAGCATGCCGCCGTTTACCAGCGCACCCACGGCCATCAGCGCCTGGAGCGGCGCCACCGCGAGGCCGTGACCGAACGCGATCGTCATGGTGTTGAGTTCGCCCCACCGGGGCGGAATGATCGGCTCGGCGGATTCCGGCAGCTCCGTCTTGAGCCGCGAGAGCTGGCCCATCTTGCGCAGGAACGCCTTGTGCCCCTCGACGCCGATGCCGAGGGCCATGCGGGCAGTGCCGATGTTCGACGAGTGGATGAAGACCTCGGGCACCGTCAGCACGCGACGCGTGGCGTGGTAATCGCCGATGGTGAACTTGCCGTAGCGAAGGCCCGAGCGCGCATCGAGGGTCGAGTTGATGTTGTACTTGCCGGAGTCGAGCGCCATCGCGACCGTCAGGGCCTTGAAAGTGGAACCCATCTCGAACACGCCAACATTGACGCGGTTGATCCGGTCCGCCTCCAGCGCGTCGACGGGGTTGTTCGGGTCGAAATCGGGCAGCGACACGAGGGCGATGATCTCGCCCGTGTTCACATCCATGATGGCGCCGGCCGTGGCCTTGGCCTTGAACTTCGCCATGCCCTTGGCGAGCTCGTCGCGCAAAGCATGCTGCACCCGCAGGTCGAGGGAGAGCTGCACCGGCTTGAGGTCCGCGGCCGAGATGGCGAAGCCCGCGCCGTTGAGATCCTGAAGGCCCTGGCTGTCGATGTATTTTTCGATGCCCGCGATGCCGACGTTGTCGACGTTCGCGAAGCCGAGCACGTGAGCGGCCGCCTCCGCGTTCGGATAGACGCGCTTGTTCTCCGGCAGGAAGCCGATGCCCGGGATGCCGAGGCGATGCACCTCCGCCTGCTGGCGCGGCGTGATCTCGCGCTTGACCCAGACGAAGCCTTTCTTGGTTCCGAGCTTGTTGCGCAGATCCGTAGCGTCGAGATCGGGCAGGACCGCCGTCAACAGCTCGACGGCCTCGTCCTTGTCGATGATGTTGCGCGGCTCCGCGAAGACCGACACCATCTTCACGTCCGTCGCGAGGATATTGCCGTTGCGGTCGACGATATCCGGACGCGCAGCGGAAATTTCGAGGGAGGTAGCGCGGCGCACCTCGCTCGATGCGTCGCTCGTCATGGCGAGGTAGACGAGGCGCCCGCCGATGACGCAGAACAAACTCGCGAAGCAGAGCGCCGTGAAACCGACGCGCGTGGTGCTCTTGTCCACGCGAAGGCGGAAGAGTTCACGCATATGGGCCAGAACGCCGCGCCGGGGTGCGGCGTTCTGGCCGATCAGATCCGGATCGAACTTTTGCAGCACGGGCTTTACCGTCTCGGGGTTTGCGTGGTCGGGATACGGGCGTCGGCGTTCTTGTCCTTGGGCGTCGAGGTCGGCCCGAACAGCCCAAGGGCCTCCAGCTTGCGGCCGATCTCGTCTTCGCGGGCCGGCCTGTCCGGCAGATCCGAGAGGCGGGCGAGCTGCTGGATCTTCAGGGGCTGGAGGTCGAGATGCTGATCAGCGGCCGCCTGGAGGCGGTCGGGACGGTCGAGATATTGCCACTCGGCCTGGAGCACCGCGATGGCGTCGCGCTCGCGCTGCACCTTGCTCTTCAGCTTCGCGACCTGCTCGACGTAGAACAGCGTGTCGTACTTGACCGAGTATGCATACCCTGCCGACGCAATGAGCAGGGAGATGGCGATGATGTGAAGCAGGCGGATCACCGGCGCCCTCCCCTCTTGTCGGCCGTCTGCGGCAATTCCGCGAGCATCGTGATGGCGCTCAACGGCTCCTGCGCCGGAGCCTGCGTGCGCGATCCGGCACGCAGCTTCGCCGAACGCGCACGCGGATTGCGCGCCGTCTCCTCGTCGCCAGGCAGCACCGGGCCCCGGGTGATGGCTTCGAATGTCGGCTCGGGAGCCGCAAGGCCCGGCAGATGGCGCGATGCGCCTGGGCTGCGCCCTGTACGCGTGGCGAAGAATTGTTTCACGATGCGGTCTTCGAGGGAATGGAAGGTCACGACCACCAGACGCCCGCCGGGCTTCAGGATGCGCTCCGCCGCGTGCAGGGCCCGAACGAGCTCCCCGAGCTCGTCATTGACCGCAATGCGAAGCCCCTGGAAAACGCGCGTCGCCGGATGAATGCCGCCGGGCTCCTGACGGATCAGCGAGGCGACCAGTTCCGCAAGTTGGCCGGTCGTCTCGAAGGCCTTCCGGCGGCGTGCTTCGACGATGGCTCGCGCCACCGCGCGGGACCGCCGTTCCTCGCCGTAATGGTAGAAGATGTCCGCCAGCTCCGCTTCGGACGACTCGTTTACGAGATCTGCCGCGCTCGGGCCTTCGCGCTCCATCCGCATGTCGAGCGGACCGTCGCCGCGAAACGAGAAGCCGCGCTCGGCCTCGTCGAGCTGCATGGACGAGACGCCGATATCGAGCACGACACCGTCGACGCTCTCGTGGCCCTGCGCCCGGGCAATCTCGTCGAGCTGGCCGAAGCGCCCGTGCACGAGCGTGAGCCGACGCTTGTACCGCGCGACAAGCGCTTCGCCGCCCGCGATCGCATCGGGATCGCGGTCGATGGCAAGAACGATGTTCTTGGAATTCGCATCCAGGATGGCGCGGGTATAGCCGCCGGCCCCAAACGTGCCGTCGACATACGTGCCGCTGCTTGCGGCATCCAGCGCTGTACAGACCTCCGCCAGAAGCACGGGGACGTGACGGGTCGGTCCGCCAGCGGCTCCGGCTCCTGGGCCGTCGCCGCGTCCCATCATCGCCCCCGTACTCCTGGTGAGATGTCCTGCACCGAACGCTGCTCCATGACCCGGTTGCCTAAAACCTTTTTCAGGTCCCGCATTTTTGTGCGCGCCTCCTCCAGATGCGCACGAAAACGCTCGGGTTCCCAGATCTGGAACTTGTGACCGAGCCCCACGAACGTCACCGCGTCCGTGATTCCGGCATGTACTTTCACCGTCTCCGTCAGGATGACACGCCCCTCCGGATCGACTTTCAGGATTTCGCTGGTTCCGAACAACGCCGTCGACAGCTGATCCCGCTCGTCCGAATAGGGCGACAGCGTCGACAAAAACGCATCGATTTCGTTCAGGAGCACGTTGCCGCCTGCGTCCAATGCCGGCGCATCCAGCGCCGGATGAACGTAGAGCCCCTCGAACCCATCCGCCGCCAGCACCGAGCGGAAGGATGCGGGGATCGAGACCCGACCCTTCGAATCCAACTTGTTGGTGAAATTGGACACGAAGCGGTTCATGGGCCGCGGCTCGCGCACTCCTGATTGTCAGCCCCCCGGCGGATCGAAGAGATCCACCGCACCCCGACGCCGATGTGGACGCCTCGTTCTGAACCTTGCGGCCAGTGCCTTGTGTGGGCCTGACCATCCCTTCAGAAGACATCGTCGACGGGATGATTTGGGATAACATGGGAGGGTATGGGCGTCAACGAAATGGGACTGGAGCGAAGGCTTGTCGGCAGACAACCGCCATCAGAATTGTTTAGGGTTAATGAATCGTAAGCGGGGCAACGGTTTGCCCTCGATTTCCCCAAATTTCGCCCTGTGGAAAAGTTGTCAGCCGGCCTGTAAGCCGGGTTCTGTAGGGCCCGGGGCGCGAACCCCGGACGTGGCGGCCATTCCTCTGGGACGGTCATTGCTGACCGCCTCAAGCAACCAACCCGGACGACGAGCCTGGAAACGGGCCTGGCGCGAACGCCTGTCGTCCCTATTCGGTTTTGCTCCCGGTGGGGTTTGCCGTGCCGTCCGCATTACTGCGTCCGCGGTGCGCTCTTACCGCACCCTTTCACCCTTACCCCGCATGAGCGGGGCGGTCTGCTTTCTGTGGCACTTTCCCTAGGGTTACCCCCGCCGGACGTTATCCGGCACCGTACTTCCATGGAGCCCGGACTTTCCTCTCCGACAAGCGGAGCGGCCGCCCGGCCGACTGACGCGGTGGATGTGGGGGAAGCAGCGCCCATTCGTCAAGGGCGGCTTACGCCTTGCGGGGGCACAAAGCGACGTTAATCGGCCTTCGCCGTGATGACCTTCACCTTGGCGCAATAGGCGCGCGACGCGCGGGTCATGGTTTGGGTGCGGTGGCCGAATTGGTAGCGGAGGATAGTGCCGCAGGTGTCCCCGCCGGCGAGCCTGTAGGCCTGCGCAAGATATTTGAGGCCGTAGCGCAGGTTCGTCTCCGCATCGAGAAGGCCGGCCGCATTGCCCTGGTAGCCGAGCGCCTGGGCGGTGCGGACATTGATTTGGGTCAGCCCCATATTCGGGCCGTTGCGGGCAGCGGGATTGTAGCGGCTCTCCACCCGAACGACCGCATCCGCAAGGGAATAAGGCAGCTCGTGCTCGGCCGCATAACGCTGGATGAGAGGCTTCAGAGTCTCGGCGCGGGCTTCGTCGGACACCCGCGTCCTGATCCGGATCGCCGGCACGATGGAAGCAGTGGTCGCCTTGTCGTCTGCCTTGGCCGCCTCAGGAGCCGAATCTGTCACGGCAGCGTCCGCAACCTGATTCTCAAAGAGCGGTTCGGGCGGAACGACGCTCGCACCTTCGCCACCCTCCGCATGAGCGCGGGTCGCTATGGCAAGAACTGCAATGCCGAGAGATGCAACCGCGACCGTTCTCATGAGATGCGGCAAAGTCATATCGGTCCCCCAGGATCATACGGCTGCGATCATTCGCTCGGTGGGGCCGAAATGGGGCGAAGATGTGACACGACAAGGCGCAACGATATTCGATTTTTGCTTAAGCTAGACAATAAGAAGCCAAGGAAACCTTGCGAAATTCCGCGAGTTCTTCATGTCTCTAACGCGTGAGAATTTTCTACAGATAATTCCTGTTCCAAGGAACTGTTTGGTCATCCGAGAGTTGGCGTCAGCGTAAGGTCAAGCTAAGTAGGGCTGGGCGCTCCACAGCCCGCTAACGACAGGGAAGCTTCCATGAAAAAGATCATCACAGCCATCGCAGCTGGCGCCCTCACCCTCTCGATGGCAGCCTGCAATACGCCTGGCGAGCGTGCAGTCGGCGGTGCAGCCATCGGCGGTCTCGCGGGTGCAGCCATCGGCGGCGCTGCGACGGGCCGCGCGGGTGGCGCTCTTGCGGGCGCAGCCATCGGCGCTGCCGGCGGTGCGATGGTCGGCGCTGCGACCACGCCCTCCCGTCCGGCCTGCCCCTATGGCACGTATCAGGACGTCTACGGCAACATCTACTGCCGCTAATCGTCTTCCCAGGTCGAAATTCAGGGGGCCGGATCGTTCCGGCCCCTTTTCTTTTGCCCGGACTTGCGCTTACCAATCCCAAGATGATTCAGTCGATTTGGGGCAAATTGGGCGGCGTGGGCCTCGGCCTCGCTCTGGGGGGGCCGATCGGCGCCCTTCTGGGCGGCGTCGCGGGTCATATGCTGATTGACCGCGAGGGGGCGATCTTCGGGCGTCCGCCGCGGGATGTGGTCTTCACCATGGGCCTGGTCGCCCTCGCGGCCAAGATGGCAAAGGCCGACGGCGTGGTGGTAGACCGGGAGGTCGAGGCCTTCGAGCAGATCGTAGAGGTTCCGGCCGGGGAGCATGAGCGCGTGAAGCGCCTGTTCGATCTGGCCAAGCAGACCCCCGAAGGCTTCGAGGCCTATGCGCGCCAGATCGGCGACCTCTTCAAGGACGAGCCCGCCCTTTTGGAAGACGTGCTCGACGGCCTGTTCCACATCGCCAAGGCGGACGGCGCCGTGCATGAGGCCGAATTCGCCTATTTGCGCGACGTGGCCGCGATTTTCTCCTTCTCGGACGCGGATTTCCAGCGCATTGCCGCGCGCCATGTGCGGCAGGCGGACGATCCCTATCTCATCCTCAAGGCGGATCGCGCCATGAGCGACGAAGACCTGCGCCGCCATTATCGCAAGCTTGTGGCCGAGAACCACCCCGACCGGGAAATTGCGCGCGGACTGCCGCCGGAGGCCGTGAAGATCGCGACCGAGCGGCTCGCGGTCATCAACGCCGCCTGGGAACGCGTCGCGGCCGAACGACAGCTCAGGTGAACCGATGAGCCCCCCTCCCCGCCCCGAAACCACAGTCGCCGCGAAGGTCTTTCCTTCGCCGAACCATGGGGAGCGGAAGGACGGACGGCGGCCCGACATGCTGATCCTGCACTATACGGGCATGCCGGATGCGGGCGAGGCCCTGCAATGGCTCTGTAATCCGATCTCGCAGGTCTCAGCCCACTACTTCGTGTTCGAGGACGGACGGGTGATCCAGATGGTGCCGGAGGCCCGCCGGGCCTGGCATGCGGGCGCCTCCTACTGGGACGGCGAGACGGACCTCAACTCCCGCTCCATCGGCATCGAAATCGCCAATCCGGGGCATCCGGGTGGCCTGCCACCCTTCCCCGACGCCCAGATCGACAGCGTCGCGGCGCTTGCGCGGGACATCGTCTCGCGCTGGCGGATCCCGCCGACGCGGGTGCTCGCCCATTCGGACGTCGCCCCGGGGCGCAAGGTCGACCCGGGTGAGCTGTTCCCCTGGCACAGGCTGCATGAGGCCGGCGTCGGCCACTGGGTGGCGCCCGCCTCCATCCGCGACGGACGCTTCTTCGCCCGCGGCGACGAGGGCATGCCCATCGAGGCGCTCCAGGCCATGCTCACCATGTACGGCTACGGGCTGAAGATCAGCGGCGTGTTCGACGAAAACACCGAGAAGGTCGTGGCGGCCTTCCAGCGGCATTTCCGGCCCGAACGGGTCGATGGGGTTGCCGATGCGTCAACCATCACCACCCTGCGCGACCTGATCGCCACGCGACCACAAAGCGTCGCATGACAAAGAGTTAACTCGAATCCCGCCGGGTTCTCCGTCACAATGCATGGCGAGCTTGAGAGGGTTTTCGGCGTGCGGCGGGTCTGGTTCTGGGTCATCGGCGTTCTGGCGGTCGCGGGGGCAGCAGGGTTCTTCCTGTGGCGGCCTGCCGGCGGCAACGCGTCGGACGCGGCCTACAGGCTCGCGGCCGTGGAGCGGGGACCGGTCACGGCGAGCGTGCGCGCCACCGGAACGCTCAATCCCGTGACGACGGTCCTGGTGGGCTCGCAGCTCTCGGGCCAGGTCGTGGAGATCCTCGCCGACTACAACACCCCCGTGAAGGAAGGCCAGGTCGTCGCCCGTCTCTATTCGGAGCAGATCAAGTCCCGACGCGACGCGGCGCTCGCCGACCTCGCCCAGGCAAAGGCCGACCGGGACACGAAGAAGGCGCAGATCGACAAGGCGCAATCGATGCTCCAGCGCTCCGAGGCCGTCACGACGGATATCGCGGCCCAGCGTGACCGCGCACAGGCGCAGCTCGCCGATGCGCAGCGCACCTTCGAGCGGCAGAACGAGCTTTTCGCCCGTGCGGCCGGCACGCAGAACGCCCTCGACCAGGCGAAGACGCAGCTCGACGTCCAGAAGGCCACCTTGGTCTCGGCCCAGGCCCAGATCGCCTCCAACAAGGCCGAGACGGAAGGCCTGCGTGCTGACCTCGCGCTCGCCCAGGCAAACCTTAAGTCGGCCGAGGCGATGATCCTCCAGAAGGAGGCGAAGCTGCGGGATATCGAGATCGACCTCGCCCGAACCGAGATCCGCTCACCCGTCGAAGGCGTCGTGGTGAAGCGCGATATCGAACTCGGGCAGACCGTCGCGGCCTCGCTTTCGGCGCCGACCCTCTTCACCATCGCGCAGGACCTGCGCGAGATCGACATCTACGCCAATATCGACGAGGCGGATGTGGGCCGCCTCAAAGAGGGCCAGGCCGTCAGCTTCACGGTCAATGCCTATCCGAACCGCACTTTCGCCGGCAGCGTCAGGATGGTGCGCCTCGGCGCGCAGACCGTGCAGAACGTGGTCACCTACACGGCCGTCATCGGCGTGAAGAATGCCGACCTCGCGCTTCTGCCCGGCATGACGGCCAATCTCCAGATCATCACGGACGAGCGCGAGGACGTGCTGCGCATCCCCAACGCTGCCCTCCGCTACCGCCCCTCCGGCGCGACGGTGGCGGCGGTCAGGCAGTCCACTCCGGAGACGGCACAGAACCCGCAGCGCCGCCGCGGCGCGCGCCCGGCAGCGGCAGATCCCGGCCTCGACGGACGCGTGTATCGCCTCGTGGATGGAAATCCGGAACTCGTGCCCCTGCGGGTCGGCGTCACGGACGGCTCCTACACGGAGGTGTTGCGGGGCGACCTGAAGGAGGGTGATGCCATCGTGGTCGGAGGTGGGGCACGGGGTGGAGCGCAGGATTCCGACCAGCCGAGTTCCCCGCCGCGCCGCCGCGCGCCGCGCATGTTCTAGGAGCGCCGTCGTGCCGCTCATCGAAACCCGGGGCCTGAGACGTGTCTACGACCTGGACGGCGGGCGCGTCGTCGCCCTCGACCATGTGGACCTTGACGTGGAGGCTGGCGACTTCGTGGCCGTGATGGGTCCGTCGGGCTCCGGAAAGTCCACCTTCATGAACCTCGTCGGCTGCCTCGACAGGCCGACAGAGGGCCACTACCGGCTCGCCGACACGGCCGTGGAGGGCCTCGACGCGGACGGGCTGGCACGACTGCGCAACCGCGAGATCGGCTTCGTGTTCCAGCAATTCAACCTGCTGCCGCGGATCGACGCCATCGGCAACGTGGAGCTGCCGATGATCTATGCGGGCGTTGACCGGAAGACGCGGCATGCGCGCGCCCTCAGCGCCCTCGAGCGGGTCGGCCTTGCCGGGCGGGCGCATCATCGCCCCATGCAGCTCTCGGGGGGCCAGCAGCAGCGTGTCGCCATCGCGCGAGCGCTCGTGAACGAGCCGAGCCTCCTGCTCGCCGACGAGCCCACCGGCGCCCTCGACAGCCGCACCGCCCGGGAGATCCTGGCCCTGTTCCAAGAGCTCAACCGCGAAGGCGCCACCATCGTGCTCGTCACCCACGACGCCGATGTCGGGCGCCATGCGCGCCGTCTGGTGCGCTTCCGGGACGGCCGCGTGATCGAGGACGTGCGCCAGACGCCCCTTGACGCCCGCATCGAGGAGGTCGTCGCATGAGGTGGTTCGAAGCCATCCGGTCCGCCTTCTCGGCCATCGCGGCGAATGCCCTGCGCAGCCTGCTCACCATGCTGGGCATCGTCATCGGCGTGGCGGCCGTGATCGCCATGGTGGCGATCGGCTCAGGTGCGCGCAATCTGGTCGACCGGCAGATCCGGTCCCTCGGCGCCAATCTTGCCATCATCACGCCCGGCAACGTCACACAGGGCGGCGCGCGGCTCGGCGCAGGCGCATCCTCGTCCCTCACGGACGAAGACGCCGAGGCGATCCGCCACGAGATCGACGGCGTGGTCGCGGCCGCGCCCTTCGTGCAGGGTGGAACGCAGGTCGTCGCGGGCGGCAGCAACTGGGCCACCCGCATCTACGGCATCGACAACGACTGGTTCGAAGCGCGCGAATGGGACGTCGCCTCCGGCCGGACCTTCGACCCGGAAGAGGTGCGCCGCGGCGACATCGTCGTCATCCTGGGGCAGACGGTGGCACGCAACCTCTTCGGCGAGGACGACCCCATCGACCAGACCGTGCGCGTGCGCAACGTGCCGTTCCGGGTCATCGGCGTCATGGCGCCCAAGGGCCAGTCCGCCTTCGGACAAGACCAGGACGACGTGATCTTCGTGCCCCTCGATGCGGGCCGCCGCCGCGTCATCGGCCGCAACTACGCGAAGGACAGGTCCGTGGGCTCGATCTTCGTGAAGTTCGCGCAGGAAGACGAGATCGAGCCGGGCATCGAGCAGATCACCCAGCTCCTCCGGCAGCGCCACCGCATCCTCGGCGAGCAGGAGGACGACTTCTCGATCCGCAACCTGACCGAGATCGCCAATACGGCCTCGGCCTCCGCGAACACGCTCTCGATGCTGCTCGCGGCCGTCGCGGCGGTGTCGCTCCTCGTCGGCGGCATCGGCATCATGAACATCATGCTGGTCTCCGTAACCGAGCGCACCCGTGAGATCGGCCTGCGTCTCGCTGTCGGCGCGCGGCCGCGGGACATCCTCAGCCAGTTCCTCATCGAGGCCACCACCCTGTCGACCATCGGGGGCATCCTCGGCATCGGTCTCGGCGCCGGCGCCGCCTATCTGGTGGCGCAGCTCGCTGGCTGGCCATCGCTCGTGTCGACGAACGCCGTCGTCATCGCCGTGGGCTTCTCGGCCCTTGTCGGCATCTTCTTCGGATTCTACCCGGCCCAGCGCGCCGCGAAGCTCGACCCCATCGAAGCGCTGCGGCGGGAATAGGAACGCAACATCGCCATTCCGGGACAGTGCTGAGCACTGGGCCCGGAATGACGTGGAAAGCGCTACATGCCCTCCTCGCCACAAGAGGAGGGAAACAGGTCGCGCTCCATCCCACTGAGGAAGTCACAGTCTCTGAGACGAATTGTGCGATTAGCTGACTTCGTGAGCCAATCTCAAAGGCATTTCCCTCGAATTGCGCTGAACGCCATTCATGGGAAAGGCTGGGTGCGTCTCGGGGAGCGGAATAGGCACCCACGCTTTGCGCTCTCAGAATGGGAGCACGGCGTCAGTCGCCTATGGGCGCCTCCTCAAACCTCAAAACCGTGTGGGGGCTGTTGCTGGTTGTGCCGAGAACAGCGCACGAGTTCTTGTCGCGCTTTGGCGCTTGGCCTCTTAGGGTGATGGTACCGGAGTCATAGGTGCCTTCAACCTCATAGGGAGCTGGGGGGCAGCCCTTCTTGAAGGTGTAGGCGGTGCCTTTCACCACGCCTTTGGCGTAGCCCTTGGTTGGGTCGGACTCGGTGTCGCTGAAGGAGCCTCTAAACAGTACCGTGCCTGGAGCAACAGTGCCTGCAATTGCCCGCTTCGGCTCTTCGTAGCGGATTTCGCCGTGGCGCTCATCGACGAGCATGTATGAGCCGTTGTGGAGATAGGAGAGGCCGTCGAAGCCCTTCTTACGCGGCCCCATGGTCCACTGAGCCTTTCCGGTTCCGGCTTTGTTGGACCGCTTTATGAGTGCCTGAAGCTGGGCATGAGTGTCAGGCCGATGGGATGCGCCGCAGACCGTACTCCAGTTCTGAGCAACCACATGACCAGGGTCATAGGGCCGCGTGAAATCAAGCGTTTCGCCTTCCTCATCCTTCCAGAGAGAGATATTCGGAGAGTCGGTGTCACTCCTGCGCACGCGCTGACCTACGTAGTAGAAGGTTTCTTCGTAGACTGACGTGATCGACCCGGCCACACAGTCCGCCGTCACCCTGTAGGTCTTTCCGTATTGCGCCAGCTTTCCGGCAATGCACTCCCTGGTTTCTTCCGGTGTGTCGAGGACGCGGAAGGTCTCGCAGAATTCCCTGGCCGCGGCCTCGGTGACGGTGCCTTCGGCGACCGCATTTTCTGTGCCAAAGCCTGTGACTTTGGTTACATCAATGCGGGGGGTGCGTGGCCCAAGATAGAAGTGCTTGTCCTGAGCCTGTGCCAAGGATGCAGCAAGCACCAATCCGACAGCAGCTGCAAGCAGGCCCAGGTTCTTGGCCATAGCCTTTGTGAGACCGTACATCATCTCGCTGTCCATTGATTTCCCCCGGGCACGGGGACGCCAACAGCCCATAATTTCTCAAGGTTACTTGGACAACTGGGCAATACTATCCCAGCGCCTTTTCCGCTAAGGACTTCCTGGCCACCACGGCTGCACCCTCCGAGGGGTACTTCTCGCCATTGAAAACCCATTCTTTGGAGAAGATCCCAGAGGCCTTGATCGGTAGCGCCATGATTCTGTCGTGCTCAGCGCGACGCGCTGCGGTGGCCTGGGAGGCTTGACGCTCAGCGCGCTCCCGAGAACGTTGCGCAAGCTCGTCTTCAGACACTTCAACCCATCGTTGGGCCAGGACAATGACACCTACAGTAACAGGAGTGGCATAACCGTAGCCACCGCCCCAAACCGTCGTCCCTCCGCCGCGATTGTCGAGGCCTACCCCCGTGTATCGCGATGAGGTGAGCGGGGTTACCGACTTCACCTCCCACTGGTCGTCCTCAAGCTCACAGACGAGGTTCGCGATCTTCGCGTCCATCACATCCCACTGAGGCTCGTAGTTACCCCACCAGGCGGTCTGGTTCTTGTTCTCCCCTGTGTTGGTATGCTGCCAGTCCCAGCGGAGTTGGCGTGAGATCGTCTCAAGGATGCGAGGCATGACTTTAATCTTTCGAGTGCCGGTCGTGGGGAGCCCCCAAGTCGCGGTACTACTGTTAAGCTTGCGCGCTTATAGCCGATGCTTCTGAAGCGAGGGAGTAGAATTCTTATAGGATTCAGCTCCGAGCGCGCGAAGCAGGACCACCGCCGCGCGTTCGATCACGCCATTCCGATAATGGGACGTTATAAAACGTTGGGGTCAGGAGCCTGGCGGCTCCTGACCCCATTCAATGCACGTAATGGTGCATTTGTCCCCGTGTCTCTGACACGTCTCATTTGCTTCGCGATTGCACGTCCACCGCGTGCCTACTCGGCCGCCATGATGCTGCTGTATGAAGCCGGATCGTAGTTGAGGATGGGGGAGAGCCAGCGCTCGACTTCTGCGATGCTCATGCCTTTGCGGGCGGCGTAATCCTCAACCTGGTCGCGCTCCACCTTGGCGACGCCGAAATAATAGGCCTCCGGGTGCGACAGGTAGAGACCCGAGACCGAGGAACCAGGCCACATGGCGTATGACTCGGTCAGCGCCACGCCGATGCTGCGCTCGGCGTTGAGCAGGCTGAAGAGCGTCGACTTCTCGGTATGGTCGGGCTGCGCCGGATAGCCGGGCGCGGGGCGGATGCCCTGGTATTCCTCGCGGATCAGCCCGTCGTTGCCGAGGTTTTCATCCGGCGCGTAGGCCCAGAATTCCTTGCGCACCCGCTGGTGCATGCGCTCCGCGAAGGCCTCCGCCAGACGGTCGGCCAGCGCCTTGACGAGGATCGAGCGGTAATCGTCGTTGGCGCGCTCGAAGCGCTCGGCGATGCGTACCTCTTCGATCCCGGACGTGACCACGAAGCCGCCCACGTAATCCGCCTTCCCGCTCTCGCGAGGAGCGACGAAGTCTGACAGGCACAGGTTCGGCTTGCCGTCGCGCCGCGAGAGCTGCTGGCGCAGCCCGTGGAGCATCGCCAGCACATCTGCGCGGCTCTCGCCCGTGTAAAGCGCGATGTCGTCGCCGACCGCATTGGCGGGCCAGAAGCCGATCACGGCCTTGGGGTTGAACCAGCGCTCCTCGACGAGCTGCTTCAGCATCGCCTGCGCATCCTCGAAGAGCTGCCGCGCGGCTTCCCCCTGCTCGGGATCGTCCAGGATCGCCGGGAAGCGCCCTTTCAGCTCCCAGGTCTGGAAGAAGGGCGTCCAGTCGATATAGGGCACCAGCTCGCCCACATCATAGCTGCGGAACACGCGCGCACCCGTGAAGGTCGGCTTCGGCGGCTGGTAGGCGGCCCAGTCGATGGGGAAACGATTGGCCCGCGCCTTCTCGATGGGAAGGCGCAGCTTGTCGGCCTCCGAGCGCTTATGAGCGTCGGCCACCTTCCGGTACTCGGCCTGGAGCGTGCCGATATACTCGTCCCGGGCGTCCGGCGAGAGGAGCGCCGAGACCACGCCGACCGCGCGGCTCGCATCGGTCACGTAGACCGCCTGCCCCTTGTTGTAATGGGGATGGATCTTCACGGCCGTGTGGACCCGGCTCGTGGTGGCGCCGCCGATCAGGAGCGGGATGTCGAAGCCCTCGCGCTCCATCTCGCTTGCCACATAGGCCATCTCGTCGAGGGAGGGCGTGATGAGGCCCGAGAGGCCGATGATGTCCACCTTCTCCTTGCGCGCCGTGTCCAGGATCTTCTGGGCCGGCACCATGACGCCGAGATCGATGACTTCGTAGTTATTGCAGGCCAGGACCACGCCGACGATGTTCTTGCCGATATCGTGCACGTCGCCCTTGACGGTCGCCATGAGGACCTTGCCGGCCGCCGAGCGCTCGGTGCTGCCGTTCTTCTCCTTCTCGGCCTCCATGAAAGGCATGAGATAGGCCACGGCCTGCTTCATCACGCGGGCCGACTTCACCACCTGCGGCAGAAACATCTTGCCGGCGCCGAACAGGTCGCCGACCACGTTCATGCCGGCCATGAGCGGGCCTTCGATCACGTGCAGGGGCCGCTCGGCCTGCTGGCGGGCTTCTTCCGTATCCTCCACGATGAACTCGGTGATGCCGTTGACCAGCGCGTGCTCCAGGCGCTTCTGCACAGGCCAGGAGCGCCATTCGAGATCCGCCGCCTTGACTTGGCCCCCGCCGTCGCCCTTGAACCGCGGCGCAGCTTCCAGGAGCCGTTCGGTGGCATCGGGACGACGGTTGAGCACCACGTCCTCGCAGAGTTCCCGCAGCTCCGGGTCGATCTCGTCATAGACGGCGAGCTGACCCGCATTGACGATGCCCATATCCATGCCGACCTTGATCGCGTGGAACAGGAACACGGAGTGCATCGCCTCGCGGACGGGTTCGTTGCCGCGGAACGAGAAGGACAGGTTCGACACGCCGCCCGAGATATGGGCGTGCGGCAGGGTCTCGCGGATGATGCGCGTCGCCTCGATGAAGGCGACGCCGTAGCCGTTGTGTTCCTCGATGCCGGTAGCAACCGCGAAGACGTTGGGATCGAAGATGATGTCTTCCGGCGGGAAGCCCACCTCCTCGGTCAGGATTTTGTAGGCGCGGGTGCAGATCTCGACCTTGCGCTCCAAAGTATCGGCCTGGCCCTGCTCGTCGAAGGCCATGACGACGACTGCGGCCCCGTAGGCGCGGCAGATCCTGGCCTGCTCGATGAAGGCCTCGATGCCCTCCTTCATGGAGATCGAGTTCACGATAGCCTTGCCCTGGATGCATCTCAGGCCGGACTCGATCACGTGGAACTTGGAAGAATCCACCATCACCGGCACGCGGGCGATGTCGGGCTCCGCTGCGACGAGATTGAGGAACTCCACCATCACCTTTTCGGAATCGAGCAGGCCCTCGTCCATGTTGATGTCGATCACCTGCGCGCCGTTCGCCACCTGGTCGCGGGCCACGTCGAGGGCAGCCGCGTAGTCGCCGTTGGTGATGAGCTTGCGGAACTTGGCGGAGCCCGTGACGTTCGTGCGCTCGCCCACATTCACGAAGGGAATGTCCGGCGTCAGCACGAAGGGCTCGAGACCCGACAGGCGCATCATCGGCTTCACGACGGGCACCTGTCGCGGTGCCTTGCCGGCTACTGCCTCGGCAATCGCCCGGATGTGGTCGGGCGTCGTCCCGCAGCAGCCGCCGACGACATTGACGAGGCCCGCATCGGCGAACTCGGCCAGCATGCCGGCAGTCGCCTCCGGCCGCTCGTCATAGAGGCCGAACTCGTTGGGAAGACCCGCATTGGGATAGGCGCAGACCAGGGTATCGGCGACCTTGCCGATTTCCTGGATATGCGCCCGCATTTCCCGCGCGCCGAGCGCGCAGTTGAGGCCGATGGCGAAAGGCGCTGCATGACGCACGGAATGCCAGAAGGCCGTGGGCGTCTGGCCCGACAGGGTGCGCCCGGACAGGTCCGTGATCGTGCCGGAGATCATGACCGGGAGCCTGACGCCCTTCTCGGCGAAGACCTCATAGGTCGCCACGATGGCGGCCTTGGCGTTGAGGGTGTCGAAGATCGTCTCGATGAGGATGATCTCGGCGCCGCCGTCGACAAGTCCCCTCACCTGCTCCGCATAGGAGGCGCGCACCTGGTCGAAGGTGACGGCCCGGTAGCCCGGGTTGTTCACGTCCGGCGAGATCGAGAGGGTGCGGTTCGTCGGGCCGACCGCGCCGGCCACGAAACGGCGACGGCCGTCTTCCTTCTCGGCCTGCAGGGCCGCCTCGCGGGCGAGCTTCGCGCCCTCCACGTTGAGCTCGTAGACGATCTCCTCCATGCCGTAATCGGCCTGGGCGATGGATGTCCCTGAGAAGGTGTTGGTTTCGACGATGTCGGCGCCCGCGCGGAAATAATCGAGATGCACCTGCCGGACTGAATCGGGCTGGGTGAGGATGAGCAGGTCGTTGTTGCCCCTGACATCCTGCTTCCAGTCCTTAAAGCGCGCACCCCGGAAATCCTCTTCGGAGAAGCGGGATCGCTGCAGCTCCGTGCCCATCGCGCCGTCGAGCACAAGAATGCGCCGTGCGGCAGCCTCCCGGAGCGCCTTCATCACCGCGGCGCCATCGGCGGGACAGGGAGCATCGATCGTCATCGTCGTTATCTTTCGTCGTTACCGGTTTGCCCGGTTGCAGCCGCCCTTACCGCGCGGCAGCGGGTTTGACACAAAATGGCCGGGCGCTGGCTCGACCGTTGGGAGTTCAGGCGGCCACCCGTTCGGCCTCGCTGCGCAGCCCGAGAAGGCGGCAGATCGCGTAGACGAGATCGGCCCGGTTCATGGTGTAGAAATGGAATTCATGGACGCCGCGATCGACGAGGTCGATCACCTGCTCGGCCGCCACCGCGGCCGCGATGAGCCGGCGTGTCTCCACATCCTCCTCCAGGCCCTCGAAGCGGGCGGCCAGCCAGGCCGGGATGCTCGCGCCAGTCTTGGCCGCGAAGTTCGCCGTCTGGCGGAAGTTCTGCACCGGCACGATGCCGGGCACGATCGGAATGTCGATGCCCCGCGCCCGCACCCGGTCGAGATAGCGGAAATAGACGTCGTTATCGAAGAAGAATTGAGTGATGGCCCGGTCCGCGCCCGCATCCACCTTGCCCTTCAGCACGTCGATGTCCTCGTCCAGGGAGGCGGCTTCCGGGTGCTTCTCGGGATAAGCGGAAACGGACACCTCGAAATCGCCGATGGCCTTGATCCCGGCCACCAGATCGCAAGTGCGCTGATAGCCCTCCCGGTGAGGCTCATAAGCCGTGCCCAGCCCACCGACCGGGTCTCCCCGCAGGGCCACCACATGGCGCACGCCTGCATCCCAATAGGAACGCACGACTCCGTCGACCTCCTCCTTCGTGGCGGCCACGCAGGTGAGGTGCGCGGCAGGGTTCAGCCGCGTTTCGCGCACGAGGCGGGAGACGGTCGCGTGGGTGCGCTCGCGGGTGGAGCCACCGGCCCCATAAGTGACGGACACGAATTGCGGATCGAGAGGCGCGAGGCGCTCGATGGAGGACCACAGCGTCGTCTCCATCTCGGCCGTCTTGGGCGGGAAGAACTCGAACGAGACCTTGATCGGGCAGGACGCCTGCCGGCTGGGGCGCGAAGCGAGCGGCAACATCAGGCGACCTCTCTGTCGGGTGCGGAAATCGGCCAGTCCGTCGCGATGCGGCGGTCCTGCCCGAGCCATAGGGAAACAATGAGCTGCTCGTCGCCTGTCCGGACGGGGGCGATCTGCCGGTTGAGGGTGCAGTCGAGCCCGGCCTCGTCGAGCCAGTCGGCCACCTGCTCGGGCGCAAAGCCGAGTCGGCGATGGGCCTGGGTTTCGCGCAGGAACTCGAGGCTGTGGGGCGCGAAATCGACCACGAGGATCCGCCCGCCCGGCGTCACCAGCCGCGAGGCCTCGCGGATCGCGCGGGCCGGGTCGTCGAGATAATGCAGGACCTGATGGATCACCACGAGGTCGAACGTGTCGCGCGGGAAAGGCGGCGCATAGATGTCGCCCTGGCGCAGCTCGATGCCCCGCAGGCCGGCCTTTTCCAGGTTGGCGCGGGCGACCGACAGCATGGCGTGGCTTGCATCGAGCCCGACTGTGCGCGAGGCCCGCGGCGCCAGGAGCTGGAGCATCCGGCCCGTTCCGGTGCCGAGATCGACCAGATTGCGGATCGGCTTGTCGCCGAGAATTTCCAGGACTGCCGCCTCCACGGTCGCCTCCGGCGCATGGAGCGAGCGGATCCGGTCCCAATCGGGCGCGAGCCGGGAGAAGAAGGCCTGGGCCGCATGGGAGCGCTGGGCCCTGACCGCCTCCAGCCGCGTGCGGTCGTCGAGGAGGAGCGGGTCGGACCGGTTGAGGCTGTCGAGCATCGGCCGGAGGATATGGGCAGCCTCGCCCCGGTCCGTGAGCCGGAAGAAAGCCCAGGCCCCTTCCCTGTGCCGCTCCACTAGCCCGGCCTCGACGAGGAGCTTGAGATGGCGGGAGATGCGGGGCTGGGACTGACCGAGAATGTCCGTGAGATCGGTCACGGACAATTCCCCCTCGGTCAGCAGGGCCAGGATCCGCAGACGCGTCTCCTCGGCGGCCGCCCGGAGGATGCCCAGTGTCAGATCCAGCGATGGCGATGCGGTATCCGGCACGATTGAAACTCGCTCTCACATATAAAGATATATTTATATCTTCTTTGGAAATCCGGCAAGTTAAACCTTGGGTCCGGCTGCCCCATAGGCATGCGCCCTCTGCAAGGGCAGCCAGCAAGTGCGAAAGGAGGCTCCTGTGCTGCCCGAGCCCCTCGGCCCCACACCCTGGCTTAAGCGTGGTAGAGAACGGCATGGTCGATTCTGCGGGCGAAATTCTCATCCTGACCGGGCCGCCGGGCTCCGGAAAGACGACGGCGGCCCGTGCCCTTGCGGCTGAGCCGGGCTCCTCGAAGGTCCATCTCCATGCCGACGATTTCTGGCATTTCATCGGGAACGGCGCGGTTTCGCCCTACCGGCCGGAGGCCCACCGGCAGAACGGGGTCGTGATCGACGTTCTCGCCAAGGCGGCCGAAGGCTATGCCGAGGGCGGCTATTTCGTGATCGTGGACGGCATTATCGGGCCCTGGTTCCTGCCGCCCTTTCGGGCCTTGAGCGTGCCGCTCCACTATCTGGTCCTGCGCCCGCCGCTCGATATTGCCATCCGGCGCTGCCGGGAGCGGGGCGGCGAGACGCTGACCGATCCGGAAACAATCACAGAGCTCCACTGGCAGTTCTCGTCGCTCGGAGAACTCGAACGCCATGCGCTCCCGACCGGGGAAGACAGCCGGCAGGATCTCCTGCGTGCGATATCGGCAGCCGTTCGGAGCCAGGCGTTCCGTCTGCCCTGAGCGACCTCAGCGGAACGGCGGCTCGTCGAAGCTGCGCAGCTTGCGGGAATGGAGGGAGGTGCGCTGGTCGCGCAGGATGTCGAGGGCCGCAAGCCCGATCATCAGGTGCTCGCCGACTGCGCGCTCATAGAAGGCATTCGCGGCGCCCGGCAGCTTGATTTCCCCGTGGAGCGGCTTGTCCGACACGCAGAGGAGAGTCCCGTAGGGAACCCGCAGCCTATAGCCCTGCGCCGCGATGGTCCCGCTTTCCATATCGACCGCGATGGCGCGGGACAGGTTGATCTGCCGCCGCTCCTGGCTCCAGCGCAGCTCCCAGTTCCGGTCGTCGTAGGTCACCACGGTTCCGGTCCGCAGGCGGCGCTTCAGGGCGTCACCCCGCTCGCCCGTGACCTGCACGGCGGCTTCCTGGAGAGCGACCTGGATTTCCGCGAGGGCCGGCACCGGGATTTCCGGCGGCACCGCATTGTCGAGGATGCGGTCGCGGCGCAGATAGCCGTGGGCGAGCACGTAGTCGCCGATGGTCTGCGACTGGCGCAGGCCGCCGCAATGGCCCACCATCAGCCAGCAATGGGGCCGCAGGACCGCGAGATGATCCGTGATGTTCTTGGCGTTGGACGGGCCGACGCCGATATTCACGAGCGTGACCCCGTGCCCGTCCCGTCGGGTGAGGTGATAGGACGGCATCTGGAAGCGGTGCCAGGGCGAGGAGCCGATCAGCTCCGCGACCGCATCCTCCGACAGACCACTTTCGATGGCGATGCCGCCCGGCAGGATGAGCTTCTCGAAGGGGCTGTCCGGGTTGGCGAGCTCGGCGACGGCCCAGCGCACGAACTGGTCCACGTAGCGGTGATAGTTCGTCAGCAGGATCCAGGGCTGCACGGCGCGCCAGTCGCTGCCCGTGTAATGGACGAGGCGGCGCAGGGAATAGTCGGTCCGCGATGCATCGAAGAGGGACAGGGGCCGGGGCGCATGCTCGACGAATTCCCAGATCCCGTCGGCGATCTCGTCCCCGACCGATGCGAGGAGCGGGGTCGGGAAGAACTGGGCGAGTTCCGCGGCCGAATGGGCGCCGCGGCCGAGCTCGTCGCCCCGCTCGAAGATGTACGGATAGGGGATCTCCTGCTGGCTGACGCCGACCTCCAGCGTCACGCCGTAATCGCGCACGAGGTGCCTGAGCTGCTCCAGCAGGTAGTTCCGGAAGAAGGCCGGCTGGGTGACGGTGGTCGCATAGACCCCCGGCGCCTGGAGCTTCGCATAGGCCCGCTGCTTCACGGGCGGGAGCGCCGTGGCCCTGTAGACGACGCGCAGCTCCGGATAGCGGAAGCGGGTGCGCTCCTCGGCCGTAGGGGGAATTTTTGTGGCGAAGAAATGCTCCAGCGCATGGCGCTGCGCCTCGATGGCGGCGTCATAGAGCAGAACGAGCTCATCGACGGCTTCTTCGGGAGAGGCGACGGACTGGAAGGACTTCATCTCATCGGCGGGCACGGTGACATCTTCTCTGGTGTTCTCGTGCCTCAAGGGTCTTACACTGTTTCGGGCCGGAACCCAACCTCCCGGTGATCAGAAGGGCAGGCTTTCCCCCTGCCAGTCGAAGAAGCGGCCGCTCTCGGCCATGGAGAGACGGTCGATCAGCGACACGATCCCCGCCGCGCTTTCCCCAACGTTAATATCGGCGCCCGCGCCGCCCATATCGGTGCGCACCCAGCCCGGATGGACGCAGATCACCGCGATCCCTTCGGGCGCGAGATCGGTCGCAAGGCCCTGCATCACCTTGTTCACGGCGGCTTTCGACGCCCGGTAGGCGATCCGGTCCGACTTGGCATGGGACAGGGACCCCATGCGGCTGCTGATGGTCACGATCCTGCCGTTCGAGGAGCGGCGCAGATGCGGCAGGAAAGCCTGGACCACCCGCAGCGGCCCGAGGGTGTTGACCGCAAGCGTGTCGAGAAACCCGTCGAAATCCATGTCGAGGGTAGACTGGCGTTGGGGGCCGATCACGCCCGCATTGTTCAGGAGGACATCGATCGGCTCGTCGACGGCACGGGCCGCATCCGCGATGGATGCGGGATCGCGCACGTCGAGGCCGAGGACGCGAAGGCGGCCCACCTCCTCGTGCTCCCGCAACGCGGCGGGAGCCGTGCCACCGCCCCTGACGGTGCCGACGACCCGGTCGCCACGCTCCAGGAGGACGCGGGCGAGCTCCTGCCCGATGCCGCGTCCGATCCCGGTGACGAGGAAGGTCCCCATAGCCCTTACCGCGCGAACTTCTTGTACTTGATCCGGTGCGGGATCGTGGAATCCGTTCCGAGGCGGCGCTTCTTGTCCTCCTCGTAATCGGCGAAGTTGCCCTCGAACCATTCCACGTGGCTGTCGCCCTCGAAGGCCAGGATGTGGGTCGCGATGCGGTCGAGGAACCAGCGGTCGTGGCTGATGATCACGGCGCAGCCCGCATAATCCTCCAGCGCCTCTTCGAGCGCCCGCAGGGTGTCCACGTCGAGGTCGTTGGTCGGCTCGTCGAGGAGCAGGACGTTGGCGCCGGACTTCAGGATCTTGGCGAGGTGAACGCGGTTGCGCTCGCCGCCCGAGAGCACGCCGACCTTCTTCTGCTGGTCCGCGCCCTTGAAGTTGAACGCGCCGCAATAGGCACGGGCGTTGATCTCGCGCTTGCCGAGATAGATCACCTCGTTGCCGCCGGAGATTTCCTCGTAGAGGGTCTTGTTGGCGTCGAGGGTGTCGCGGCTCTGGTCCACATAGCCGAGCTTGACGCTCTCGCCGATCTGGATCGTGCCCTCGTCCGGCTGCTCCTGCCCGGTGATCATGCGGAATAGGGTGGTCTTACCGGCGCCGTTCGGGCCGATGACGCCCACGATGCCGCCCGGCGGCAGCTTGAAGGACAGGCCGTCGATGAGGAGCTTGTCCCCGAAGGCCTTCTTCAGACCGTCGAACTCGATGACGTTGTTACCCAGACGCTCGGCGATCGGGATGATGATCTGGGCCGTGGTCGGCCCCTTCTCGGAGGCCTTGGCGACGAGGTCCTCATAGCGCTGGATACGCGCCTTGGACTTGGCCTGGCGGGCCTTCGGCGAGGCCGAGACCCATTCCCGCTCGCGCTCGATGGTGCGCTTGTGGGCTTCCTCCTCGCGACCCTCCTGCTCCAGGCGCTTCTGCTTCTGCTCGAGCCAGGAGGAGTAGTTGCCCTCGTAGGGAATGCCCCGGCCGCGGTCGAGCTCGAGGATCCAGCCGGTAACGTTGTCGAGGAAGTAACGGTCGTGGGTGACGATCAGGATTGCGCCCGGATAGCTGCGCAGGTGGCCTTCCAGCCAAGCCGTCGTTTCGGCGTCGAGGTGGTTGGTCGGCTCGTCTAGGAGCAGAAGTTCGGGCTGCTCGAGAAGCAGCTTGCAAAGCGCGACGCGGCGGCGCTCACCGCCCGAGAGCTTGTCCACGGCCCAGTCGTCCGGCGGGCAGCGCAGGGCGTCCATGGCCTGGTCGACCTGGGAATCGAGATCCCAGAGGCCCTTCGCCTCGATCTCGTCCTGGAGGCGGGTCATCTCGTCCGCCGTCTCCTCGGAATAGTTCATGGCGAGCTCGTTGTAGCGGTCGAGAATCGCCTTCTTGGCCGCGACGCCTTCCATGACGTTCTCGCGGACGTTCTTGGTCGGGTCGAGCTGCGGCTCCTGGGGCAGGTAGCCCACCCGGGCGCCCTCTGCGACCCAGCCTTCGCCGTTATAATCGGTGTCGATGCCGGCCATGATGCGCAGGAGCGTCGACTTACCGGCGCCGTTGACGCCGAGGACGCCGATCTTCGCGTCGGGATAGAAGGAGAGATGGACGTTGTCCAAGACCTTCTTGCCGCTCGAATAGGTCTTGGTCAGACCGCGCATGTGATAGATGAACTGACGGGACACGTAAAAACCTGCCGAATAGGATCGTGTTGGGGGAATTGCCCGGTCAGTTAGCAGGGGCGGCCTGAAGGAGCAAGGTGGGCAAAGGTCGCCGGTCGGTTCGGGGGACTTGAGGCTCCCCCGTCATTCCGGGACAGCGCGGAGCGCTGGGCCCGGAACCCATAACCGCTAACGCGGCAGGATAAAGCTCAGCGGCTATCAGGGCTCTTCATTCTGAGACGCTGGTGGTTATGGGTTCCGGGCTCGCACCTGAAGGTGCGCCCCGGAATGACGGTGCATCATCTGCAACCCCACTCCGTCATGGCCGGACGTGATCCGGCCATCCACGTCATGAGAACCACAGTGCTGCAAAGACATGGTTTCCCGGGCCAAGACCGGGCCTGACGATAGTCACCGTCGCAGCAAGGCGCGCAGGCTCTCGCGCTGCTCTGTCCAGTAGGATCGGATTTCCTGCAGCCCGTCCGCCAGCGGATCGGCGAACATGGCCCGGTGCTCGAAATAGCACGGCGGACCGTAGCCGCCCTGACAGCCGCGTTCGCGGCGGCACGCGCGACGGCGGCACTTGGCCGGCACATGCAGCACGTCGGCCAGACGGCGCAGGGCATCGTCGGGATCGGGAAGATGGGACAGGACGTAATCGGCTCGGGTCATGGCGCAATGGCTTTCGGATAATGAATTCATGAAAAGAAGGCATGCCGCTTTGTCCTCCGGGCGGTGAAGCCCGGAGGAGAATGCAGGATCGAGGGGACGAGAGGATCGCTCCGGCTCTGCTGGGATGATGGGAAAATGCGGTGAGCCGAAGCGTCAGCGCGCACGGTTTGTTTCGGCGGACCGGCCGCGGAAGGTCCACGTACTGCCCGGACCTCCGGCTCTGCCGGGGCCACCTGGGCCCCACCTTGCGTCGGGTGTGACCGCAGGACCGTTCCGCTCCCCGCATTCGGCGACGCCTCGCGAGCGCGCCCCTCGGCGGGAGCAGATGTGAAAGGATATAGCTTAGCTTTACCGGCCTGTCAAGAACGAAAGAAGAACAGTTAGGGCAAGCGCGCCGCGATCCCCTCCCCCTTGTGGGGAGGGTCAGGGTGGGGGTGTGAGCGCTACGGTCTGAAAATCCTGCGCCAACACCCCCTCTCCAACTCTCCCCCACAAGGGGGAGAGGGCACGGAGGCGCCCCCGCGTCACTCCTGGAGAGATGCTACGCGCGCCGGAATGGCGCGGGCCTCATTACAGCCCGAACGGATAAGTCTCCGGCATGCCCTCCCCGTGCGCTTCGGTCAGGGGCGTCACGGCCCGGGTTTCGTCGAACCAGACGAAGGCGTCGAACTGTTCCGGCAGGACCGCCTCGAAATAATGGCTGTAGAGCTCGGTCTCGGGCCGGTAGATCACGCCGATGGCCCGCTCCAGGCGGGGGCGGGACAGGGCGCGGCGCAGGTCGAGGCGGCCGGGTCCGCGCCAATCCGTGAGGAAACGGCCGAGGCCGGCATCGCGGAAGAGGCGCTCGTGGCTGTCCGGCCGCGCCGGGCGGACATCCTTGATCTCCATCGGTGAATCCCAGTCGCTTGCGGCCGCCACCGTGCCGCGGTCTGTACCGAAGCCGATGAGCACGGCCTGGTCCTGGTAGGCAGTGCGGCAGAGCTCTCCGATGTTGAACTCGCCCTGCCAGCCCATGGCCGTGGCGGCCGCGTTGCCGATATGGGAATTATGCGCCCAGACCACCGCCCTGGCGCCGTCGCGCCGGGCGAGGAGCCGCTGGAGGGTGTCGAACATGTGCCGGTCGCGCAGGTTCCAGGACTCGGTCGCTCCCTCGTACATGATCCGATAGTAATGCTCCGCCGCATGGACGATGCGGGCGTTCTGGACCGCATCGAAGAAGGCCTCGCCGTCGGCCCTCATGTAGGCGATGCGCTTGGCAAGCATGTCCTGGAGCTGGGTGAGCAGGGCCTGGTCGCAGGGGCGCTTCTGGCCCGTGAGAACGGCCCGGCCGTAGCGGGCCGGGTCGGACTGCCAGGGGCTGAGGCAACCATAGCGCCCTCTCGCCTCCCGAGCGGCATCGGGATCGACCCTGTCGAGATAGTCGATCACCGCGCGGATCGAGGCGTCGAGGCTGTAGACGTCGAGACCGCGGAACTCGACGCGCCTGTCGTCCGCACGGTCACGGTTGAAGTCCCGCAGCCAGTTGACGAAATCCTCCACCTCCTCGTTGCGCCACATCCAGGCGGGGAAGCGCTGGAAGGCTGCATCGTCGCTGGGTGGAACGGGATGGTGGCGCACATAGGCGTCGATGCGGGCGGCATCCGGCCAATCCGCCTCGGCGGCCACGATGGTGAAGCCGTGCCGTTCCACGAGCCGGCGCGTGATCGCCGCCCGGGCGCGGTAGAATTCGGACGTGCCGTGCGTCGCCTCCCCTAGCAGCACGACCCTCGCGTCGGCAAAGCGGTCGAAGGCCGCGCCGAAGGCCTCCGCATCCTCCAGGGGCGGCAGGGGCTCGCCGTTGTGGCGGACGATTCCGATGGTCTCTTCGAGCGCGGCATCGTTCTCGCGCTGCTTCCAGGACAGACCGGCCATGGTGGCACCTTCCGGACAGGGAAGCCGGAGCCGCGTTGCCCCGGCACCCTTCCTTAACGGAAGGTTCGGTTGTCCTGTTCCGGCTGCGCGCTGGCCTAAAGCATCGGACCCAAAAGTGGATTTGCACTTTTGGGACCCATCCGATGCTTTCTCTCTCAATGAGAGCATCGTCCGAGCGGAGAACCGGGTCCACTTTTCCGCACGATGCTCTAGATGCCGCGGACGAGGCCGCCATCGACCAGGATGTTCTGGCCCGTGATGTAGCCGGCATCGTCCGACAGGAGAAACGCCACGGTCTTGGCCATCTCGCCAACGGTCCCGTAGCGCCCCATCGGGATACGGGCCTTGCGCTCCGGCTTCTCGGGCAGGCTGTCGATGAAGCCGGGCAGCACGTTGTTCATGCGGATGCCCGCCTTGGCGTAGCGCTCCGCATAGAGCTTGGTGAAGGCGGCGAGCGCCGTGCGCAGCGCGGCCGAGACGGGGAAATCCGCATCCGGCTCATAGGCCGCGAAGCTCGACACGTTGACGAAAGTTCCCTTCCCGGCCTTCTCCATGACGGGCGTCACGAGGCGGGCCATGCGCACCACGTTCATGAGCACCACGTCGAGGCCCAGATGCCAATCCGCATCCGGAATGGCCAGGAGATCGCCCTTCGGCGGGTGGCCGGTATGGTTCACGACCGCGTCGATGCGCCCGTAGCGGTCGAGGGTTTCTTTGACGAGGCGGTCCAAGTCGGCCGGCTCGGTGACGGAGCCCTGGACGGCGAGCGCGCCCGTCTCCTGCGCGACGGCCTGCAGATCATCGGAGCGGGCCAGAAGCGCGAGGCGATAGCCCCGGCTGTGCAGCTCCCTGGCAATGGCCGCACCCATGCCCTTGCTGGCGGCGGTAACGATGGCGACTGACGACATGATGGCTCCCGTTTCCCGACTCGGGCCTGAGCCTATCGCGCTCAGACCGTCTGCGCCATCATGGCCGCGAAGGCTTCCTCTGCTGCCAGCACGGTCGTCATCTGGACCGTGTGGGCGAAGCGGAAGGGCTCGCCGTAGATGGTCTCGTCCGGGAATTCCGTGATGAGGGTGAGCGGCGACGGGTGCCTTTCCTCGGCGGTGACGAGGCAGGGAATGTCGTTGACGATCTCGTAGGGCGTGCCGCCGGAATGGATCGCGCAGATTTCGATCTGGCGCCGGTTGAACGCGGCCAGGCCCGGAATGGCCTGGAGACGCTTCGTGACCGCCTCGATGAGCGCCCTCGCCTGCCCGGCCCAGGCGGGATGGTGGCGCATGATGAGGAAGAAGCCCTTTGGGATCGCCCACAATTCGAAGCCGCGCGGGAGATAGCCCGTGAAGGGCCGCGTCCATTCATGGGCCGGATAGCCGTGGAGATTCACGTGAAGCTCGGCGCCCGAGAGCTCCAGCGCCTGATTTCGCGCACCGATCTCGTAGGTCGGGTTGCCCCGGTCGAACTCCACGTCGCTGCCGAGCGAGGTGTAGCGGGCCGCGTGATGCATGTGGCGCGGATTGGCCTCGCAGAGCCGGCCGTGCAACGCATAGCCGTCCGGGTTCTCCACGGCGATCAGCGCCAGGTTGACGTCCGGATCGGCGAGGAGCCGGCGCGCGGCGCGCAGGGCACCGACGGGCGCCGAGGTCTCGTTGGCATGCTGGCCCGCCGAGACCAGAATTGCCGGGCGACGGCCCGGGCGGTAGATCCCGCGCACGGGACGCCCCTCCCGCGAGATGCCCTCGAAGGTCTGGCCGGGCAGTTCCGCGAGATCCCGATAGATTTGCGCGAGGCCCGGCGCCGCATCGGCGGTCTCGAGCACCTGCTCAGGCCGGACGGGATCCTGCGGGCGGCCGAATGCCAGAAGCGCGACGCGCACATGCGCATCCCCCTCCCCGGCCCGGATATCCGGCACGATCTGGCCCGGCTGGAGCCCGCGATCCTCCGGCGGGCGGCCCGAGCGGTGCTTGAAGAATTCGAGCAGGGAGAAATAGAAATCCTCGTGCAGCGCCTCGCGGGTGCTCATCACCTCGTCGCCGTAATCCAGCGGGCGCTCGATCCCCGCGATGCTCACGTCGATGGCGAGGGTCTCCGCATAGGGCTCCTCGGCCGGCCAGGGATGGGCCGCGACGGTCGCCATCACCCTGTCGAACACCGTCTCGATCTCGGTCGTGAGGGCTTCGTCGCGGGCAAGGCCCGATGGCGCGGAGGCGCGCATCCACCCGGTCGGGCAGAGATCGGCCAGGCCGAGATGGTTGCGGCGGATGCGGTTCGGCGCGAAGACCTCGTGCTCGGCCGTCCGGCCGTCGCGGTACTGCGCCGTCACCCGGTAGACGGGCTTCTCGTCGCCGGGCGTGAAGACTGTCTCGACGCCCTCCAGAAGCCCCGCCAGCGGATAGGCCTCGGAGAGGAATCGGATGGGGTTAGCCGTGGGGTGGACCGGATAGACGATCTCGACGCGGGCGAGGTCCTTTGTGTCGATCTCCTCCAGGAAGGCGTGGACGAGGGGCTTGTAGGCGCTGCGCAGGCGCGCCGTGACGCCGGCCTCGGCAAGGGCGGCCTCCGCTTTGCGCCGCGCGGGCTCGTCCTCGAATAGCCAGGCTTCGAGACGTGCCCCGCGCCTGTCTTCGGCCGACCACTCCGCCACGAGGGCATCGAGGGTCCGCGGCACCCTTTCGTCGAGAAGAACGGTCATTTGGAGGTCTGCCCTGTAGGATCGAGGAAATCGCGCAGCCAGTCGCCGAGCAGATTGAGGCCGAGCACCGTGAACATGATGGCGAGGCCCGGGAAGACGCTGACCCACCAGGCCGACTGGAGATAGGTGCGCCCGTCCGCGAGCATGCCGCCCCAGCTCGGAATGAGGGGATCGACTCCGAGGCCCAGGAAGGTCAGGCTGCTTTCGAGGAGGATGTTGTTGGCGACGTTCAGCGTCATCAGGATGACGATGGGCCCCAGCACGTTGGGAAGGATGTGCTGGAAGATGATCCGCCCGTTGCCGACGCCGATGGCCCGGGCCGAGAGGATGAACTCCCGGTCGCGCAAAGCGAGCACGGAGCCGCGCACAAGGCGGGCATATTGCACCCATTGGGCGATGATCATGAAGAAGATCACCTTGTCGATGCCCGTGCCGAGAATGGCCAGGAACATGATGGCGATGAGGATGAAGGGCAGCGCGAGCTGCACGTCCGCGAAGCGCATCAGGATGACTTCGGCGATGCCGCGGTAATAGCCCGCGATGAGACCCATCAGGGTCCCGAGCACCACGGCGCCGAGGACCGACAGGACGCCGACCGTGAGCGAGATGCGCCCGCCGACGATCACGCGGGCCAGCACGTCGCGCCCGAGCGGATCGGTGCCGAGAATATGGGCCGGGTTCTGGAACGGCGGCAGGAGGCGGGCCATCAGGTCCATGCTCTCGCCGCCGTCAGGAAAGAGAAAGCCGGAGAACAGGACCGCGAGCGTCATGCCGCCCGTCAGGAGGACGCCGAGGACGAGCTCGAAGGATCTGAAGTGCCGGCGCGATGCGGCGGCTGCCTGGGCAAGGGCCATGGGCGTCACTCCGTCCGGATGCGCGGGTCGATGAGCCCGTAGGCGATATCGACCAGGAGGTTGATGAGCACGATGAAGAGGGCCAGCACCGTGATGGAGCCCTGGAGGACCGGATAGTCGCGGGCCGAGATCGCGTCGAAGGCGAGCGTTCCCATGCCGGGCCAGTTGAAGACCCGCTCCACGATGACGATGCCGCCGATGAGGCTGCCGAACTGGAGCCCGATATAGGTGACGAGGGGGATCGCGGAGTTGCGCAAGGCGTGCTTGTAGAGCACCACCCAATCCTTCAGCCCCTTGGAGCGCGCCACCATGATGTATTGCTGGGACAGGGTCTCCAGCATGGAGGTGCGCACCAGCCGCACGTTGGTGGCCGTCAGGATGATGCCCATGGTGAGCGCGGGCATGACGAAGCTTTCAGGCCCTTCCATGCCGCTCGGCGGCAGGATTCCGAGCGTGATCGAGAAGAACAGCACCAGCATGATCGCCAGCCAGAAATTCGGGAATGACAGGCCGACGAGGGACAGGATGCGGATGAGCTGATCCGGCCAGCGCCCGCGCTGCACGGCCGCATAGACCCCGAGCGGAACCGACAGCACGATGGAAATCAGGAGCGACGCGAAGGCCAGGAGCAGGGTCGCGGGCAAGGCCTTGGAGATGAGGAGCGACACGGGGGTGCCGCCCATGAAGCTGCGGCCGAAATCGCCGACCAGCACTCCTCTCAGGAAGTCGAGATACTGCACGTAAAAGGGCCGCTCCAGGCCGAGCGCCTGGCGGATGTTCTGCAGGTCCTTCTCGGTGATGTTGCTGCCGCCCGCCAGCATGACGGCCGGGTCGCCGGACAGGCGGATCGCGAAGGCCACGATCAGCGTCACGGCCAGGATCACGAATACAGCCTGCAACAATCGCTTGAGAATGAAGCCCGCCATCGGGTGATCCTTGTTCTTGTTGTCGTGAGGCGGCCCCGCCGGAGCGGGGCCGCCATGTCATTCAAGATGCGAAAAAGCGCCGGCGGATTATTCCACCGACGTCTCGGTGAAGCGGAAGCGGCGGTCCGCCGGCGCATCGAAGTTCTTCACCCGCTTGTTCACGCCGTAGATGGTGTTCTGGTTGTAGAGCGGGATCTCCAGGGCCTGATCGGCCACGTAGCGGGCAATCTCCTGAAGGATCTTCTCGCGCTCCTTCACGTCGTAGATGCTGCGCTGCTTCTCGAGCATGGCGTCGAGCTTGGGATCCTTGTCGTAAGGATTCCACTTCTCGCCCGAGTGGTACATCAGGTAGGCGGTGTTGTCGTAGTCGAAGGTCCAGCCGCCCCAGGCATTGTGCCAGGCCTCGTCCGTCTTGCCGTTCGGGATGATGTCGTTGAGCAGGACCGGGGTCTCGTAGGGCTGGAGCGAGGCCTTCAGGCCGAGCGCCTGCAGGAAGCCGGCCGCCGCCTGCGCCACTTCGCGGAAGGTCGCGTCGTTGCCGCGGAAGTCGATTTTCACCGGCGCGCCGGGCTGCACGCCCGCCTGCTGGAGCATCTGCTTCGCCTTGGCGAGGTCGAAGGGCAGCGGCTTCAGGTTCGGGTCGTAGCCGAAGGACAGGTCCGCCTGGAAGCTCGCGATGGGCTTGCCGTGGCCGAGGAGCACCGCCTTGATGATGGCATCGCGGTCGATGCCCATGATCAGCGCCTTGCGGACGTTCACGTCCTTGGTGATGCCGTTCTTGGTGTTGAGGCGCAGCGCCACGACCGTCGGGCCCGTGATGCTGATGAGGCTGAGCTTCGGATCCTTCTCGACGGTCGGCGCAAGGCCGAACGGGATCAGGGTCGCGACGTCGATGCGCCCGGCCTGGAGCTCGGCGATCTGGGTGTTGGCCTCGGCGATCATGCGGAAGACGAGCTTGTCGAGCTTCGGCGCGCCGCCCCAATGCTCAGGGAAGGCCTCGAGGGTCAGGCTGACCTTGGGCTCGTAGCTGACGAACTTGAAAGGCCCCGTGCCGACCGGGTGGCTGTTGAAGTAATCGTCACCCTTTTCCTTGATGTATTGCGGCGGGACGATCATGGCGCCGTAGCCGGCGAGCTTGGTGAGCAGCACCGGGTCGGGCTGCTTCATGATGAAATCGACGGTGTTGGCGTCGACCACTTCGACGTGATCGATGGAGGTGTAGTTCGACTGCTGCGGCCCCTTCTTGCCCTCGTCGCCGAGGAGCCGGTCGAAGGTGAACTTCACGGCTTCCGCGTTGAAGGGCTCGCCGTTGTGGAACTTCACGTTCTCGCGCAGCTTGAAGCGGATGCGGCTGTTGTTGTCGAGGAACTCCCAGCTCGTCGCGAGGCCGGGCTTCAGCTTCATGTCGGCGCCGCGGGCGGTCAGGCCGTCGAAGATGTTGTTGGCGGCGGACGACCAGTCGACCACGAAGGTGTCGATGGGATCCCAGCTGCCGGGATCCAGCGCGATTGCGGTCGTCAGCGTGCCGGCGGCCTGGGCCTGGGTCGCCGCAAGCGGCGCCAGGGCGGCCGCGACCGTAAAGCCGAGCGCCCGAAGGGTGGTTGAAACTTTCATTCTGCTCTCTCCTCTGAAGAGTTCTTTCATGCCGCGCCGCGGAGCTGGTCGGCCTCGATGGCCACCCAGTGGCCCGGTTCGACCTCCCGCATGCGATGAATTGCAGGCTCCTGCCCGACGGGACGGACCGGACTCGGGATCTCACCCTCGACCCGCGTCCCGGCGCGCGCACGCTCCGGATCCGCGATGGGGACCGCCGACAGGAGCTTGCGGGTGTAGGAATGCTGCGGGTTCTCGAAGATGGCCTGGCGGGAGCCGATCTCGACGATCTGCCCGAGATACATCACGGCGACCCGATGGCTGATCTTCTCCACCACGGCCATGTCGTGGGTGATGAAAAGATAGGAGAGCCGCCGGCGCTCCTGAAGCTCCATGAGCAGGTTCACGATCTGCGCCTGGATCGACACGTCCAAAGCCGAGACGGATTCGTCCGCGATGACGAGCTTGGGATCGCTTGCCAGCGCGCGGGCGATGCAGATGCGCTGTCGCTGGCCGCCGGAGAATTCGTGCGGATAGCGCTTGGCGTGCTGCGGCTGCAGGCCGACCTGCTCCAGAAGCTCGTGCACGCGCCGCTCGATGGCCTTGCGGTCCCTGATGAGGCCGTGCACCACGATGGGCTCCGCGATGCTGAACCCGACCGTGTGGCGCGGGTCGAGGGACGCGAAGGGGTCCTGGAAGATGTACTGGATCTGCTGACGCAGGCGCCGGCGCTCCGGCTGGCTCATGGCGTTCATGTCGCGCCCGTCGAACCGCACCGTGCCGCCGGTCGGTTCCACAAGCTGCTGGAGCGTGCGCCCGATGGTCGACTTGCCGGAGCCGGATTCGCCGACCAGCGCCAGCGTCTCGCCCGGATAGATGTCGAAGCTCACCTCCTCCACCGCGTGAACCCGGTGGGTGACGCGGCCGAAGAAGGTCTTGCCCACGTCGAAACGGGTGGTCAGCTTCTCGACCTGAAGGATCGGCTTCGAATAATCGGCCGTGTCCTGCACATGGGTCTCGCCCACCTCCTTCGGCTCGCCCGCATCCATCACCATCACGGGGGTGCGCTTCGGCAGAGGCTGGCCCGTCAGGCTGCCCAGGCGCGGCACGGCCGAAAGGAGCGCGCGCGTATAGGGGTGTTTCGGCGCTGCGAAGATCTCGCGCACGGGCGCCTGCTCCACCTTCTCGCCCTTCCACATGACGACCACGTCGTCCGCCATCTCGGCCACCACGCCCATGTCGTGGGTGATGAAGATGACGGCCGTGCCCATCTCGGCCTGCAGATCGCGGATGATGTTGAGGATCTGCGCCTGGATCGTCACGTCGAGGGCGGTCGTCGGCTCGTCGGCGATCAGGAGCTTGGGCCCGCAGGCGAGCGCCATGGCGATCATCACGCGCTGGCGCATGCCGCCGGAGAGCTGGTGTGGATAACGGTCAAGGAGCTTGTCGGCGTCGGGCAGGCGGACCTTCTGCAGAAGCTCCTTCGCCCGCAGGCGCGCGTCACGGGCATTGAGCCCCTCGTGCAGGGTCAGCGCCTCGGCGATCTGGTTGCCGATGGTGAAGACCGGGTTGAGGGACGTCATAGGCTCCTGGAAGATCATGGCGATCTCGTTGCCGCGGATCGCCCGGAGCGTCGCGTCCGAGGCTCCGACGAGGTCGAGCGTCTCACCCCCGGAGCGGCGGAACAGCACCTCGCCGCCCGCGATGCGCCCGCCCGTATAGTCGGTCAGGCGCATGATCGCGAGGGATGTGACGGACTTGCCCGAGCCGGATTCCCCCACGATCGCGAGGGTCTTGCCCGGCTCGACATCGAAGCTGACTTCCTTCACGGCCCGGAAGGCGCCCGGCCCCGATCCGAATTCGACCGAAAGAGAGCGGACCGACAGAAGCGGCCCGTCCTGCCGCCGACGATGGGATGGAATATCCGACATGAATCCTGTGCTCACCGAGAAGCTGCGCGTCGCCAGGCGACGGCTGTACCTCTTTGATACCTCTCCACTTCGCAGCGGCAGGGCCCTAGCGTCAAGCCCGCCGCGCCGCTGAGCCGGCAAATAACCCGTACCCAGGGGCGCGACGACGTGTCCTGCCGGCCGACGATGTTACGCCGTCACCCACTCGCCGCCGCGCATCAGCGGCTCAGCCTGCCCGTCCGCCGTGATCCCGTCCACGTCCACTTGGCCGGATCCGATCATCCAGTCGATGTGGATGAGGCTCTTGTTCGCGCCGCGGGCAGCAAGCTCCTGCTCGCTCATGGTGCCGCCGCCCCTGATGCATTTGCTGTAGGCCTGCCCAAGGGCAATGTGGCTGGAGGCATTTTCGTCGAAGAGGGTGTTCAGGAAAAGAAGCCCGCTGCGGGAAATCGGCGAGGAATTCGGCACCAGGGCGACCTCGCCCAAGCGGCGGGCGCCTTCGTCGGTCTCCAGCACCTTGTTGAGGACCGCCTCGCCGGTGCGGGCCTTGGCCTCCACGATCCGACCCGCCTCGAACCGCACCTGGATGTCCTGGATCAGGGTGCCCTGATAGGAGAGCGGCTTGGTGCTCGTCACCGTGCCGTCCACCCGGTCCTTGTGCGGGGTGGTGAAGACCTCCTCGGTCGGGATGTTGGCATTGCAGACAATCCCGTTCTTGGCCGTCGTCGAGCCGCCGTTCCACTCGTGATCGTCCGCGAGGCCGACGCGCAGGTCCGTGCCCGGGCCCTTGAAGTGAAGGGCCGCATAGCTCTTCTCGTTGAGCATCCGGGTGCGGGTTTGGAGATTGCCGTTGTGGGCCGCCCAGGCCGCGATGGGGTCGTCCGCGTCGACGCGCGAGGCGGAGAAGATCGCATCCCACAACTTGGCGACGGCCACGTCCTCCGGATCGTTCGGGAACACGGCTTTGGCCCAGGCGGGGGTCGCGGCGGACACGATGGTCCAGTTGGTGTCGAAGCCCGCGATGAGGTTCAGGGCCGGCATATAGGCCTTGGAGCGTGCCCGGTTCGCCCGCGAGACCTTTTCCGGGTCCTGCTGGGCAAGGAGCGACGGATCCTCGCCCACGATGGCAAGGCGCGCCGCGCCGTTCTTGAAGGCGCTCGCCATGCCCTCATAGAGCCAGGCGGAGGCCGTATCGAAGCTATCCTCCCGCCCATGGCGGAAACGCATGAGGGTCGCCTCCTCGTCGGAGAAGAGGGTCGTGACCAGGGATGCGCCGGCCTCATAGGCATGCTCCGTGATGCGACGGGCCAGGGCCACGGCCTCCAGGGGCGCCGTCATGACGACCTCCTGCCCCGGCTTCAGGCCGAGACCGACGCGCACCGCGACCTCGGCCAACCGGTCGAGCCGCTGCGCATGGGAGGTGGCCTCGGACGGATTCCGGAATTGGTCGTTCATGATCCTGCCTCATGGAAAGGGATTGCTGCCGGGCAAGCTACACCCCCTGGCCGCGGGTGCAAGCCTCAGGAATTGGCGTCCGGCCTCACTCCCCGCGGGGGATGCGGGTCACCACCTGCGGATCGAACGCGATGCTCTTGACGATGGCGTGAACCGCCCGTCCCGGCGCGATGCCGAGATGCTCGGCGGATTTGCGGGTGATCCGCGCCAGGAGGCGCTCGCCCCCGCAATCGAGGGTCACGTCGAGGCTCGGCCCCTCCCCGGCCGCGACGTCCGTCACGGTGCCGGACAGGATGTTCAGGGCGCTTAGGCCCTCGGGCCGCTCCAGGGCCAGGATGATGTCGCGGGCACGGATGCGCACCCTCAAGGGCGCGCCGACAGGCAGGTCGAGCCGTGGGACCGTCAGGGAGCCGGCACGGGATTCGAGGATCGTCAGGTCGAAGGCCTCCTCGTGCCGCAGGACCCAGGTCTCGACCAGGGCCCCGGCCTCGGCGGGGCCGGGCTCCGGGAAGAGCTCCGGATGGCGCAGGATCTCGGCCGCTGGCCCACAGGCGGCGACCCGGCCCTCCGCGAGGACCACCACGGAGGTCGCGAGCCTTGCGATCTCGGGCACCGAATGGCTGACGAGCACGATGGGCACCCGGCCCTCGTCCCGCAGGCGCTCGATGTAGGGGTAGATCTCCGCCTTGCGGGTGTCGTCCAAGGAGGCGAGCGGCTCGTCCATGAGCAGGATCCGCGGATCGGCGAGCAAGGCCCGGCCGATGGCGACCCGCTGCTTCTCGCCGCCCGACAGGGTGCCGGGCCGCCGCCCGAGGAGATGGCCGATGCCGAGAAGCTCCACAACGCCGTCAAAATCCGCCGCCCGCTCGCGGCGGGGGGTGAACCAGCGCCCGAAGAGCAGGTTCTGCCGAACCGTGAGATGCGGGAACAGGCGCCCTTCCTGGAACACGTAACCGACCCGGCGCCGGTGGACCGGCACGTCGATGCCTTTGTTCGTATCGAGCAGCACCCGCCCCTGGACGACGATCCGCCCCCGGTCCGGCCGGACGAGACCGCCGATGGCATTGACGAGGGTCGTCTTGCCCGCCCCGGAGCGCCCGAACAGCGCCGTCAGCCTCCCTTCGGAATGGAAGCGCGCATCGAGCGTGAAGGCGCCCTGCCCATGGTGAATGTCGACCTCGAGGCTCATTCGGCGGCGATCCTCCGCCGCACCCGCCGCGCCAGCCATTCGGACGCCCACAGGGCCGCCATGGAGAGCGCTACGGAGATGAGCGTCAGGCGCAGCGCCCCCGCCTCGCCGCCCGGCACCTGCGTGAGGGAATAGATGGCGGTCGGCAGGGTCTGGGTCTCGCCGGGGATGTTGGACACGAAGGTGATCGTGGCTCCGAACTCGCCCATGGCCTTGGCGAAAGACAGGACCATCCCGGCCAGGATGCCCGGAAGAATGAGCGGCAGGGTCACGAGAAGGAACACCCAGGCCGGATGGGCGCCCAGCGTCTCGCCGGCCTTCTCGAGCCTGCGGTCCACCGCCTCGATGGAGAGGCACACGGCGCGCACCAGCAGGGGAAAGCCCATGACAGCGCAGGCCAAGGCCGCGCCGGTCCAGCGGAACGAGAAGACGAGGCCCACATGCTCGGCCAGGAATGCTCCGACCGGCGCGCGGCGGCCGAAGACCAGGAGCAGGAGATACCCCACCACCACGGGCGGCAGGACGAGGGGCAGGTGCACCAGGGCATCGAGCGCCTGGCGCCCCGGAAAGCGCCCGCGGGCGAGGAGCATCGCCACGGCGATCCCGGGCACAAGGCTGCCGGCCATCGCGGCCGTCGCCACCTTCAGGCTCAAGGTGACGGCGGACCACTCCTCAGGGGACAGCCACGCGCTCAAGAGCCGGAAACCGGCCTGTCGAGAACCGAGAAGCCCTGCCGCTCGAAGATCGGCCTGGCTTTCGGCGAGCGCAGGAAGTCGAGGAAGGGCTTTGCGTCGGGCCGGGCCGTCCTGGTCAGCGCCACCGGATAGACGATGGGTGGGTGGGTCCCTTCGGGAAACGTGCCGACGATCCTGACCCCGGGATCCGCGGCGGCATCCGTCCGGTAGACGATCCCGAGCGGCGCCTCGCCGCGGGACACGAAGAGCAAAGCGGCGCGCACGTTCTCGGCCTGGGCGACGCGATCCTTGACGCTCTCCCACGCGCCGAGCTTTTCGAGTGCCGCCTTGCCGTATTTGCCGGCCGGCACCGCCGTCACGTTGGCTATGGCGAGACGCCCGCCCTTGAGCGCCGCCGCGAGATCGACGCCCGGCTCGAGCGCGATGTCGGCGCCCTCGTCCCTCGGGGCGATCAGCACGAGGGCGTTGCCGAGAAGGTTCATGCGGCTCGCAGGATCGATGAGCCCTTTGGACGCGACCTCGTCCATCCAATCGAGATCGGCCGAGACGAAGATGTCCGCGGGCGCGCCCGCCTCGATCTGCTTGGCGAGGACGTTGCTGCCCGCGTAAGAAATCGCGGCCGTCCGGCCGGTGTCCCGCTGCCAGGCGGCGTTGGCTTCGTCGAGGGCGTTCTTGAGGCTCGCGGCCGCAAAGACCACCACGTCCTGATCCTGCGCACCTGCGGGAGCCGACAGGACCATGACCGCGACGAGACCCGCAAAGGCGGTTCGGAACAGCTTCGACATCCGGTGCGTCGCCATGGAACGGCCCTCTCGTTTCGGCCGCATCCTATCCGAGCGGCGGCGCTCTTCAAGCCGCGCGGCGACGGGGCTCCGGCTTGGGGGCAAGCTTCCGCAGGACGGAGCGCCCCAACCTGTAGCCGAGCAGCGCGAGAACGATGGCCGTATAGACCAGCGGCTCCGGCGGCCAGGATTTCACGACGAGCAGGAAGTGCAGCACCGCCCCGATGGCCGCGACATAGACGAGCCGGTGCAGACGCGCCCAGGCCTGCCCGCCGAGACGCCGAATGGAGGCGTTGTTCGACGTGACGGCCAGGGGAACCAGGATAAGGAAGGTCGCCATGCCGATGGTGATGTAGGGCCGCTTCACGAGATCGGCCCAGATCGCCTCGAAATCGAGCCCCTGATCGAGGACCAGATAGGTCGTCCAGTGCAGGGCCGCATAATAGAAGCACAACAACCCGAGGGCGCGCCGGTAGCGCAGGAGGTTGATGCCGAGGATCTGGCGCAGGGGCGTGATCGCCAGCGTCGCCACGAGGAAGCGCAGCGCCCACAGGCCCAGAGACTGCTCCAGGTAGCGCATGGGATCGGCGCCGAGATTGTCGTTGATCCCCTGATAGAACAGCCACACGGCCGGCACGAAGCCGACTACGTAGAGGAGGAGCTTCGGCACGCGGAGGGCGGAGGCGCCCGCCCGCGCGGCCGGTTTCGGGCTGCGGGCATCCATCAGTAGAACTTCCGAAGGTCCATGCCGGAATAAAGCTGCGCCACCTGGTCGGCATAGCCGTTGAAGGGCAGCGTCTGACGCCGCTTCACGAACAGCCCGCCCTCCCCGATCCGCCGCTCGGTCTTCTGGCTCCAGCGCGGATGGTCCACACTCGGATTCACGTTGGCATAGAAGCCGTATTCGTCCGGCGCCTGCTTGTTCCAGGAGGTCTCCGGCTGCTTCTCGACGAGGCGGATCCGCGTGATCGACTTGATGCCCTTGAAGCCGTATTTCCACGGCACCACGAGGCGGATGGGAGCGCCGTTCTGGTTCGGCAACCGCTCCCCATAGAGGCCGACGGCCAGGATGGTGAGGGGATGCATCGCCTCGTCAAGCCGCAGGCCCTCCACATAGGGCCAGTCGAGGACCGGAAACATGGATTGCAGCCCCGGCATCTCCTCGGGCCGGTAGGCAGTCTCGAAGGCCACGTATTTCGCGTTGCCGAGGGGCTCGACGCGCTTGAGCACATCGGCGAGCGGGAACCCGTCCCAGGGGATGACCATCGACCACCCTTCGACGCAGCGCATCCGGTAGATGCGCTCCTCCAGGGCCGAGCCCTTGATGAGGTCGTCGACGGAAAACTCCGCCGGCTTGGCCACGAGCCCGTCCACCTTCACGGTCCAGGGCGAGGTCTTGAGGGTGTGGGCATGGGCGACCGGCGCACCCTTGTCCACGCCGAACTCGTAGAAATTGTTATAGCTCGTCACGTCCTGAAGGCTGGTGAGCTTCTCGTCCGTCGAGAATGGGCTCTTCTGGGTCGCGAGCGACGCGGCCTGAACCTGGCCGGACAGGCCGGACGCCAGGGCAAGACCGGCTGCACCGGCGAAGAGCTGGCGACGGTTGAGATAATCGCTCCGAGGGGTGATCTCGGACGGCGGGATGTCTGAAGGACGGCGGATCTGCACGACGATGGCACCTCGTTTGAACCCATGCCTCCTGGGTTACACCCGAGCAGCCGCGCCGTGATCTCACGTTTGCGTTATAAGGTCCGCTTTCCGGAGAGGATCCGCGTCTGCGCCACCGATCCCGGCGTCAGGCCGTGGCCACCCGTTTTCCCTGCCCATCGAACAAATGTGCCTGATGGGCCAAGGGCTTGAGGGCGATGGTCTCGGACGGCTTGAGGGAGACCCGGTCCCGCACCACCACGGTAAGGTTCCCACCCTCCGCCTTGGCGATGACGGTCGTGTCCGAGCCTGTCGGCTCCACCACGGCGACCGTCGCCGGGATGGCACCGGGCGTCCCGGCCGGAACGATCTGCAGGTGCTCGGGACGGATTCCGACGGTCAGCGGGGCACCCTCGGCGAGATTCGGGCGGGCCTCCAGGGGCAGAGACGCCCCGCTCTTCAGGGCGATTCCCTGCCCGGCGAGCGTCCCCTCGATGAAGTTCATGGCAGGCGAGCCGATGAAGCCCGCGACGAACAGGTTGGCCGGACGGTCATAAAGGTCCAGCGGCGCGCCGATCTGCTCGACGATGCCGTCATGCATCACGACGATCTTGTCCGCCATGGTCATGGCCTCGATCTGGTCGTGGGTCACATAAACCGTCGTGGTCTTCAGGCGCTGGTGCAGTTCCTTGATTTCCGTGCGCATCTGCACGCGCAGCTTGGCGTCGAGATTCGAGAGCGGCTCGTCGAACAAAAACACCTGCGGGTCGCGCACGATCGCCCGACCCATGGCGACGCGCTGGCGCTGGCCACCCGAGAGCTGGCGCGGATAGCGGTCGAGAAGCGGCACGAGGCCGAGGGAGGCGGCCGCCTCCTTCACGCGCTTGTCGATCTCGGCCTTTGGCGTGCCCTTGAGCTTGAGCGAGAAGGCCATGTTCTCGGCGACCGTCATGTGCGGATAAAGCGCATAGGACTGGAACACCATGGCGATGTCGCGGTCCTTCGGCGGCACGTCGTTCACCACCCGCGAGCCGATGCGGATCTCGCCGTCCGTGATGTCCTCCAGCCCCGCGATCATGCGCAGCAGGGTCGACTTTCCGCAGCCGGACGGGCCGACCAGGATGACAAACTCACCGTCCTGAATATCGACGTCGACGCCCTTGATGATCGCAACCGGCCCGAAGGACTTGCGGATATTGCGGATCGATACATCGGCCATGATTCACTCCGTGACAGATCTGCGCCGTTTCACGGGGCGCCAGCATTTCCTTCGCCCGCCCACGGCTCTGCCGCCTGGGCGAACTTCCTGGTGATCTCGCGCGGGTTCGTGATGGCGGTGCCCACCACGACCGCATGGGCGCCGCGCGCGAAGGCGGCGGCGACGAGATCGGGCGTGTCGAACCGGCCCTCCGCGACGACCGGGACCGAAACGGTTCGGACCAGGGCTTCGATGAGGTCGAGGTCCGGACCCTTCTCCTTGAGCGCAGCCGTCGCGTCCGTGTAGCCCGACAGGGTGGTCGCCACATAGGTCGCGCCCTGCGCGGCCGCCGCCTGCCCCTCCTCCAGGGTCGAGACGTCCGCAAAGACCTCACGCCCGAGTTCATCGCGGATCCGCCGGATCAGGGTCTCGACCGGCTCGCCGTTGCGGCGCCGCGGCGTCGCGTCGATCCCGATGATGTCCGCGCCCGCCTGGGCGATGCGGGACGCATGGGCGAAATCCGGCGTGATGTAGACCGGGAAATCGTCGTCGAAGGCTTTGTCGATGCCGATGATCGGCATGGTGGACAGGGCGCGGATTGCCGCCACGTCCTCGGCGCCGTTGGCGCGAAAGCCCTTTGCGCCGCCGGCCGCCGCCGCGCGGGCCATGGCGGACATGAAGATCGGGCCGTGGAGCGGGTTGTCGACGCGGGCCTGGCACGAGACGACGAGGGCGCCTTTCGGAATGAGCATGGCCGATCTCCTATTTGACGGCACCGGCCGTCATGCCCTGAATGAACTGGCGTGAAAGCGCGATGTAGAGCAGCGTGATGGGCGCCGCCGCGATGGTGAGCCCCGCGAACAGCATGCCCCAATCGGTGGTGTATTCGCCCATGAAGGTCGTGAGGCCCTGCGGCAGGGTCTTGGCCGAATCTGTCTGGATGAAGACGAGCGGGAAGAAGAAGTCGTTCCAGATCGGGACCGCGTTCTGGATCGCCGCGATCGCCATGGGCGGCCGGGCGAGCGGCAGCATGACGGACCACATGATCCGTGGCTCCGAGGCCCCGTCGATGCGCGCGGCATCCTCCAGCTCGTTCGGCAGCGAGCGCAGGAAGCCCGCCATGATGAAGACCGTGGAGGGCAGGCCGATGGCCGTATAGGTGACGATGAGGCTCCAGCGGCTGTCGAGCAGGTTCAGGTCCCGCAGCAGGATGAAGAGCGGAATGACGGCGAGCTTGAGGGGCAGCATCAGGCCCGCGAGGAAAAACAGCAGCACGAGTGTGTTCGTGCGGGACTCGTAGCGCGCCACCGCGTAGCCCGCCATGGTGCCGAGCACCAGGATCAGGATGATCGACGTGCCCGTGACCAGGATGGAATTCACGAAATAGGTCGGCATCGAGGTTTCGCCGAGCACCCGCGTGAAGTTCTGAACCTGCGTGAAGTCGGGAAGCGCGAAGGGATGCTCGAAGATCTCGCCCGTCGTCTTGAAGGCTGAGAACACCATGACCACCACGGGGTAGAGCATGATGAATGAGTTCGCGATCAGGATGATCTGCGCCAGGAGTGCGAACGAAAGGGCCCGCTGCGGCGCGGCCTGAGAGGTCATGGTCGTCAAAACTGGATCTCCCGTCGGCGGAGCCACAGGGTGAGCATCGACGCGAAGACGACGATGAACAGGAACAGGAGCGTCGCAAGCGCCGAGCCCTGGCCGAAATTCTGGATGCTGGCGCTCTGGTTGCCGAAGGCCGTGCGGTAGAAGACCAGGCCGAGCACGTCCGTGGTGCCGAAGGGCGAGCCGTCGAGGCCGACCATCACGTAAGGAATCTCGAACCAGTTGAACGCGCCGATGAAGAGGAGCGTGAAGAGGATCGTGGTGCTCGGCGCCACGAGCGGCCACACGACGCTCTTCAGGAGCTGCCACTCGCTGGTGCCGTCGAGGCGCGCCGCCTCGATGATTTCGGACGGGATGCGCTGCATGCCCGCGAGATAGACCAGGGTCGGGAAGCCGATGAAGTGCCAGGCATTCGCCAGGATGAGGGCGCCGAGGGCCGTCGAGGAATCCCCCAGCCAGGGCTTGGCGAGGGAGTCGAGACCGAGCGTGTAAAGCGCCTGGTTGACGATACCGAAATTCGGATTGAGGAACAGCTTCCACAGGAAGCCGACGATGATCGTCGAGAGCACGACCGGGACGAAGACCGCGACCCGGTGGAAGCGGAAGCCGAAGGGCTCCTTGTAGAGCAGCCAGGCGAGGAAGAACCCGCCCCCGTTCTGGATGATCATCAGCGCCACGAGCGCGTAGACGTTGTGCAGAAAGGCGTTCCAGACCACCGGCCCCATGGTGGCCCCGAAGAGCACCTCACGGAAATTGGCAAGGCCGACGAATTCCCCGCGCGCCAGGCCGCGCCATTCGTAGAACGCGTAGGCGAAGGCCGAGAGGATCGGATAGACCACGAACAGGGACATGAAGACGATAGGCGGGATGACGAGAAACGCCACCCAGCTGCGGTGCTTCAGTGTTCGAGCCTGCTTCGGCGAGACGGGCATGGATCGGCCTCGGAGAATCGTGCGGAGAGCATCCGCGATTCAAAGACGCGAATCCCCGGGGCGCGAGCCCCGGGGACTACGAGGAATAAGCTTACTTCTGGAACGGCTTGTAGTAGGTCGCGATGCCCTTGTTGATCTCGGCCGCGGCCTGCTCGGGGGTCTGCTGGCCGGCGAGCATCTTCTGCACGTTCGACTGCAGCAGGACGGAGCCGCTCGGCTCCTGGTAACGGAAGCGCACGAGCATCAGGTAGGACATGGAATGCTCGGCGAGCTTCGCGACCTCCTGGGTGATCGGATCCTCGATCTTGATGCCCTTGATCGGCGAGAGGTTCTTCAGGGTGTTGGTGAAGGCCGTGCCGTACTCGGGGGTCGCCAGGAAGCGTACGAACTTGAGCGCCGCGTCCTTCTTGTCGGACTTCGCGTTCACCGCGTAGCCGCCGTCGTAATAGGTGGCGATGAGCGCCTCGTCGCCCGCCTTCAGGACAGGAGCCGGGAATACGCCGAGATCGAGCGAGGGGTTCTGGGTCTTGAAGTTCGCGACCTCATAGGAACCGCCCGCGAACATGGCCGCGCGGCCCGCCACGAAGAGCTGCTGCGAGGAGGGATAATCCACGCCCGTGAAGTTCGGCGCGAAATACTGGCTCACGTCCTTCAGTTTGGTGAGGGCATTGACGAAGCGCGGGTCCGTGAAGTTCGCCTTGCCGGACACGATGTCGGCTTCGAAGTCCTTGCCCAGCATGGAGGACAGGAGGCCGCCCACGATGGTCTCGTTCTGCCAGGCGGTCGCCGTGCCGTTCGAGAAGGGGTTGATGTTCTTCGCCTTGAGGGCCTGGCACAGGGCCATCAGCTCGTCCCAGGTCTTCGGCGGGTTAACGCCTGCATCCTTGAAGAGCTTCTTGTTGTAGACCACGAGCTGGGCCTGCATCGCGAAGGGCACCGCATAGACCTTGCCGTCCGAACGCAGGGTCTCGGCCGCGAGCGCGGCTTCGGGGAAGTTCGCCAGTTCCGGCACGTTCTGCTTGTCGAGGGCGAGCAGGTAGCCGGGCGTCGCGATGGATTCCAGGTTGCCGTAGGCGCGGGCCTGGATCACGTCCGGGCCGCGCCCGGCCGCGAGAGCGGTCGACAGGATGGTCTGGTAGTTCTCGGGCGCGTAGGTCTCGAACTTCACCGAGATGTCCGGCTCCTTCTCCTGGAACTTCTTGATGATGTCCTGGTAGAAGGCCTTGTCCTCCTGGCGCCAGCTCCAGAAGGTCAGCTCGGTCTTGGCCATGGCGGCCCCGGCCGAGAGCAGATAGCCGCCCATGGCGACGCCCATCAGCATTCGTCTCGTCAGCTTCATCGTCGTTCCCCTCATTGTGGAAGTCTCCTCCTTTAACACCGAAAGACCTGCCGTTTGAGGTCCGTCTTTCGGAATTCCTTGATTCTTAAGGCCCCGCGGCGATCACCAGCACGGTGGCGTCGTCGTGGATCTTCACGCGCCGGAATGCACGGCCCCCATCGTCGCGCCGCTCGCGCTCGCGCAGCTCCTGGAACAGGGCATCGCCCTCCCCGGCCGCCAGGGCCGCGTGGAGCGACGCGTCCGTATAGGCGCCGAACACGTCCACGAGGCGCATGAAGCCGTCGGTCGCAAGCACGATGGGTGAGCCGGGCGCAATCGTCGCCTCGAACCGGAGCTCCCGTCCGGCCCAGGGACGGCGCGGGTTCACGACCCAGTACCCGTCCGGGTGGTTGAGCCTTGCGCGGTTTTCCAGGATCTGGCGGCGGACCGGCTCGGACATGCCGCTCGCATCGGAGCCGCCATCGCCGAGGGCCGCCAGGGTCATCCGCTCGAAGGGCTTGGACCGCTCGTCGGTCCAGCGCAGCACCGTTCCGTCCGTCTGAACCAGCGCGACGACGTCGCCCAGAAAGCGGCCGCTCACGCGAAGAGAATTATGGGAGGTTTCCAGCCCGAGCAGGCCGAGGCAGGCCGAAGGCCCGACATCCCCAAGGCCTGCACCTTCCTTCGCCGGTCCTGCGGCCGCCTCGAAGGCTTGGCCGACATGGGCCTGGAGGACCTCGAGAAGGTCACAGTTGGCACTCTCGGCGCCGGTGAGTTCCGGCAGGATACTCTGAATGGTCTCGGCCAGCCATGCCGCGTCGCTCGGAGCGGACCCGATCTGCCCGTCCGAAACGCCCGTTGCGCCGTCGACGATCCACGCATGGCGACCGTGCAGACCGCAACCATCCTCGTTGACACGAGTGCCGGGAAGCGATTGCCCGTAGAGGGACCGGAAGCGGGTATGAGGACCAGTTTCGCTCACGCTCACACTGGTCTCATATTGGTCGCTTCCTGTCCATAGTGGTCTTATGGGCTTTTCACATGAGGAAGAGCCGGATAGACGGCCTTCAGGAGGCGACTTCCTCCGCCTCGTCGACGACCGACCATTCGTGCGTGATCTCGGCCACCGCGCCAAGCATGATCGAGGCCGAGCAATATTTCTCCTTCGACAGGGAAATGGCCCGCTCCACCTTGGCGGGCGCAAGATTCCGCCCCTTCACGCGGTAGATGACATGGATCTTGGTGAAGACCTTGGGGTCGGTCTCGGCCCGCTCGGCCTCCACCTCGACGATGCAATCGGTCACTTGCTCCCGACCGCGCCGGAGAATCTGCACCACGTCGAATGCCGTACAGCCGCCGAGGCCGATCAGCAGCATCTCCATGGGCCGGATGCCAAGGTTGCGCCCGCCATATTCGGGTGCCCCGTCCATCACGATGGCATGGCCGCTGCCCGACTCGCCGACGAAGGCCATTCCGTCGACCCATTTCACCCTTGCCTTCATGATGTGCTCCTCGGCTTTCGTCCGGTTCGAACCATGCGCCTTCCCGGCGCGTGCCCCAAGGCGAATACTCCGTTCGGGCCCTGCCTGGAAGAGAGCCCGCGGAAGAAGCGGACGCGCTTGACAGGCCTGAGGGGAGCACCCAGTGTCGCGGGCCTGGCCCGCCCGCTCCCTTCAGCCGTCTTTCTTTCGGGAAGTCCCTTGCTGTCCTTCGCTCTCCCTGGTCGTCCGTTCCTCAAGATGCATGGATTGGGCAACGATTTCGTCATCGTCGACGGCCGCGCCGAGCCGTTCCGCCCCTCGGCCGAGGTCATCCGCCTCATCTGCGACCGCCACGAGGGCATCGGCGGAGACCAGCTTCTCGTCATCGAACAGCCGACCGTGCCCGGTGCCGATGGCCGGATGCGGATCTACAACGTGGACGGCACGGAGGCCCAGACCTGCCTGAACGCCACGCGCTGCGTCATCTGGCTCCTGCTTCAGGAGAGCCGGAAAGGTTCGGTCGTGCTCGAGACCCTCGGCGGCGCCATCGAAGGCTCCAGCCCGGATGCCGAAAGGGTCGCCCTCCGGCTCGGAGCCCCGCGCTGGGACTGGGACGCCATCCCGCTGGCGGAGTCCCGGGACACCCTTCGCCTCGACCTGGCGTCCGGCCCCCTCGCGGAGCCGACCGCCCTCAGCCTGGGCAACCCGCATCTCGTCTGCTTCGTGGCGGACCGGGATGCCGTCGACGTTCCCCGTTGGGCGCCGGCGCTCCAGAATGCCCCTCTCCTGCCCGAGGGTGCCAATATCGGCGTGGCGGAACTCGTCGCGCCGGACAGGCTCCGCCTCGTCGTCTGGGAGCGGCCCGGCATCCTGACCCGCGCCTGCGGAAGCGGAGCCTGCGCGGCCGTGCTGGCGGCACGCCGTCGGGGCCTGACGTCGGAGAGCCGCGTTGCCGTGGACATGCCCGGCGGCCTCCTGGAGGTCGAAGTCCGGGACGATGACGGGCTCGTCCTGACCGGCCCGGTGGCGGTCGCGTTCTCCGGACATATCCCCGAGACCATGCAACGGGCCGGCGCGGCTCCAGACAAGGAGAGCCGGCCATGACGGCGATTTCCCGCGTGGGCGTTGCGGCCCGCTACAGCGATCTCGTCATCAAGGACGGCGTGGCGTACTTCTCCGGCTATGTGCCGGAGACGACCCTGGGCGGGTCCGTCACCGAACAGACGAAGGACATTCTCGACCAGATCGCCCAATCGCTCGCCGAAATCGGCAGCGACAAGACGCGGCTTCTCAGCGCCACGATCTGGCTGTCGGATATCGGAAGCTTCGACGAGATGAATGCTGTCTGGGACGCCTGGGTCGCGCCCGGCCACACCCCGGCCCGCGCCTGCGTAGAGGCGAAGCTCGCGGATCCGGACTACGCCCTCGAAATCCAGGTCACGGCCGCTCTCTAGAGCATCGTGCGGACCCAGAGGGCCGCGTCAGCGAAAAGTGGACCCGGTTTCCGCCCCGAACGATGCTCCAGCCCAGAGAAGAAGCATCGGATTGATCCCAAAAGTGGGTCCACTTTTGGGTCCGATGCTGTAGGGCGAACTTGTGGGCGGCTTCCAACGCCCGGTGCCCGACCACCGAAGGATATTCATCGCCTCTACGAAGTTTCGGCAAACGCCCGCCCGTTTAAGCCAGGATTGATTTGTGGGTTCGTCTTACACACCCGGACGGCATTCGAAGAGTGGACATGACCGAACACAAAGGATTACCCGTTCTTGCCTTTGCGTCGCGCGACGCTTGGGAAAGTTGGCTGGCAGAACACGGGTCCGCCTCACGAGGCATTTGGATGAAGCTTGCCAAGAAAACATCCGGCATCGCCGGCGTCGGCAAATCCGAGGCTATCGAGGCAGCGCTCGCCTTCGGGTGGATCGACGGGCAGCTTGACCGGTTCGACGACCAATTCTGGCTCGTGCGCTTTACCCCGCGTGGACCCAGGAGCAAGTGGTCACAGGTCAATGTGGAGACAGCCACAAGGCTTTCAGCCGCTGGACGGATGACTCCGGCGGGACTTGCCGAGGTCGAGAAGGCCAAGGCTGATGGCCGCTGGGACGCCGCTTATGCTCCGCAGAGCAAAGCCGAGATCCCAGATGACCTGCAGGCTGCCCTTGATGCCGAGCCGGCCGCGAAGGCATTCTTTTCGACGCTGAAGGGCGCTAATCGATACGCCGTCCTCTACCGGATCCATGACGCGAAGACGGAAAAGACCCGTGCGGCGCGAATTGAAAAATTCGTCTCGATGCTGGCGCTCGGACAAACGATCTATCCAACGAAATCCTCATGATCCCGCTCAATGTTGAAGGCCTGCCCGTAATCTTGAGCGGACCTGCGGCTTGGATTCCAAGCGTCAGAAATCATCCACCGGACCATCGGTCGTAAAGTGGAAACCGGCTTTGCCGGAAAAGGTGCTCGAGACCGGAAACCCGAAATCTCGGGCGTGAGTTCGATCTCACGGCCGCTCTTTAGAGCAGAGACGTGCCGGTCCAGGACGGGGGATCGCTCGCCGGGAAGGATTCGAGATCCGCTTCCTCGACCGCATCGAGCCGCGCCTCGTCGGATACCGTCGAGAATTCGGTGTGGCCGAACCCCTTCCGGTAATCGAGGACCGAGAACACCTCCGGGTCGATCCGGTAGAGCGCCACGCCTTCGAGTCCTTCCGTGGCATATTGGGCGAGCTGGGGAAACTTGGCGAGCATCAACCGCACCGCCTGCTGGATCGCAGCAGGATCCGTCAGGCGCTCTGCCCGCCCGGCAAAGGACAGGCCCCGAATCTGCTCCCAATTCTCGTACGGAAGGGTGACGGCGGCAGAGACCCGGGCATCGTGGGCGATGTTCTGGGCCTTCTGGGACTGGTCCGCACAGCCGAAATAGATGTGAAAGCCGCTGCTGGCATAGGACACCGTCGTGGCTTGAGGATAGCCGTCCTGCCGGATCGTCGCGAGGGTGAGGTCCTGGGCCCGATTCAGGATATCGACAATCTCACGCCGTAAGGTTTCGTCCATGGTCGTATGCCTCCCATGCGCCGAAGGATCCTACCACAACGGAATGCCCTTGGCTCCCCTACGTCAGGAGCGCGATCCTCAGACGGGCAACGAACGGCCGCCAAAAGACTTCCAAGCATCCAAAAGAAGAAAAATGTAAAAAAAATTTACCCTAAGCTTTTGAAATAACGATAGAAACAAATTTGTAACATAATCCACTCTTCACCCGGAGAGCAGACAATTTTCTGTTTCCGAGGGAAAACGGCACCAAGGCAGAAACATGGAGGTCGAGATGACCCAGGACTTCGATCTGATTGGCGCTCTGACAAGCTTCTCGGTTGGCACGCTCGACGGCCGCGATGCGATGATGGTCATCGAGATTGCCGCAACGCCCGACGATTTCGCCCGTGGCATTCGCCACCAGATGCCCGTGGCCATGACGGCGGACCGGGCTCGCGAACTCGGCGAGGCGCTGTTGATGGCCGCCGAAGCGGCTCTCATGGGCGACGCGCCGAGCAACAGCGTCAACTGATCCCCTCCCCGGGCGCCGGCACCTCCCATGCAGGGCATGGCTCACAGGGCGGGCGCCCCGGACGGACGAGGCTATCCGCCAGGCGCGATGCGCTGCGGATCGGTTTCGTCGAAGGAACCGGATCAGGGCTTTTTCAGAAGCGGCACCTCCGGCTCCTCGCGCTTCTTTTCGCCGGTTCGGCAATCCACGCTCATTGCGGCCGGAATGGTGGGCAGGATCTGACCATCGATCCCGGATACCTCACGCAGGATCTTCAGCTCGACCAGGGTCGCGAACTCGCTCACGTCCCGGACGGGCTGCATGAAGGCGCCGAGCCCGCCGATCACGCAATCCCGGTAATAGAGATCGAGCACATCCATGTCCCACATGGCCTCCGGATTCTTGATCATGACCGGAAGGCCGTTGATGGTGACCCCGGCGCCGACGACCTGATCCCGGGCATCGGTCACGGGCCGCCCGTCATTGTTGGTGCCGTCCCCCGAAACGTCGATGACCTTCCGGACCGTTTCGGGCTCGATCTCCCGCAGGAGACGGGCGCCGAAATCGAGCGCCGCCGAGATGGATGTGGTCGTTCCCCGGCGCGTAGGCTGGAAAGATAGTCTCTGGGCAAAGGTGCTCGCGGAATCCGGCCCGTCGATCACCGTCCATGGCACCACGATCGTCTGATCGTCCGAGGACGACCATTCCACGTATGTGACGGCGATGCGCCCGAGGATGCCCTGCTTGATGGCCTTATGGACCAAGGGCGACCTGAAGGCCTCCACGAAGCCGTCCCGTTGCAGCTTCTGCTCCTTGGGATCCATCGAGGAGGACACGTCTACGGCGATGACGAGGGCAAGATCGAGCCGTGGTTCGGCCTGCGCGGGCCGGACGAGAAGGCAGGTGGCGAGGAGGAGACACAAACGCAGGGATCGTGGCAAATGAAGCATTGCCGCCTCCGTTCAAGAGTGTCCCCAGCCCGAACGGACCTTTCCGGCCCCGTGGCCCGCACTGAGCTTGAACGGCAGGGAATGCCGCAGGTTCCGCCCGCAGGTGCGTGGATCTGCCTGCCGGGGGCCGGGCTGAAAGAAACATCCGCGCGTTTGCCGGCATCACCCCTTTCCTGCGGCGCGGCCCTGTCTCTCTGAGGCGTCCGTAAAGGGTACTCCTTTCGGACAGGACCGCCTCGTCGCTGTGTGTCTCAGGCGGCCAATCGGGCAGCGGCGGCCCTCAGAAACGATTTGGGCGCCCGAAGGCGCCCAACCGCCACAGAGATGTGCGTCAGCTCAGCCCTTGCGGGAACGGCGCTTGGCGTTGACCCGCTCCTTCAGGGACTTGGACTGCTCGAACTTCACGTTCTTGGAGGCGGCGATCTTGATGGCCTCGCCCGTCTGGGGGTTACGGCCCTTGCGCGCCTTGCGCTCGGCAAGCTTGAACTTGCCGAAACCGAAGATCGCGACCTCTTCGCCCTTGTGGACGGCGTCGGAGATGGACTCGAACACATGTTCGACGAGATCCCGCGCGAAGGTCTTCGTCAGCTCGTACTCCTGAGCGATCTGCTCGATAAGTTCGTTCTTGTTCATGGGTGTTCCTTCGATCCCAGAGGAAAGCCTGATAGATGAGCTTTCCCCGTAAGGTTAGCTCATTCGCCGCGTTTGCATGGGTCTAACCTCGGCGTCAAGCGGGTTTTTCTCGATTCGCAGCTCTCCGCAAGCCTCCGTTACGTCACTTATCTTGCGAGACAGCCCCAATACGCAGCCTCATCTGGAGCATGTGCAGTTCTCCGGCCGCTGTGCCGTTGCCCTGCCCGGAACCGTTCCGAGAGCGGACGGGGATCAAAGGTCGAGCTCGATCAGCACCGGCTGATGGTCCGACGCCTGCGAGCGCTGATCATAGGTCATGCTGCGCAGCCGGGGCACGAGATCCTCGGTCACGAACATGAAGTCGCAGCAATGGGGCTCGCCGTGCTGTTGCTCGTAGATGCAGAAGGACCATGGGTGGGCCTTCTCGCCATTGAGCGCCTGCCAGGCATCGACCAGCGCCGGAGCGCCGTTCTCGAAAGGGTCGGAGAGCCGCTTCTTTGCGCCATCCTCGTGGCGCATGTTGAAGTCGCCCGTCAGGACGGCCGACGACGTGACCGGGTGCCGGACATAGGTGCCGGCACCGTCCTCGCGAAGCGTGATGACCCGCTCGTGCGCCGTGCGGTGCGCCTCGCGGATCCCCTCCACCTGCGCCCGCCGCAGCTTGTCGGAGGAATATTCGAGATGGGTCGTCATGATCCGCAAGGGACCGGAGCCCGTCTCCACGGTCGCCTCGAGCACCAGGCGCGGCATGTTGCGGGTGGGGGCCGCCTCCCATGGCAGGGTGTAGCGCAGGACCTGCGTGACCGGGAGCCGCGAAAGGATCATGTTGCCGAAGCGGCGGCGCCCTCCGGCTTCGTCGGGAATGTCGAGCGCAACGCCTTCGACGGCCGTGTATCCGGGCAGCAGAGCCGCAAGGGCCGCGAACTGGTTGCTGCCGTCGTTGTTCTTAAGGGTATCGAAATTGTCCGAAACCTCCTGAAGACACAGCACGTCGAAATCGGCGATGCCGCGGGCCTCCGCGATGAGGCGTTCGAGATCGACGCGCCCGTCGATGCCGAGCCCCCACTGGATGTTCCAGGTGATGATCCTGAGCATGGATGTCCTGCGATTACTGCCCGACCTTGCTCAGGACGTCGGCTTTCAGGAAACGCTCGATGACGATCATGAACAGAACGGAGGGCACGAGAAGGATGAGAGCCGTGATGGAGGCAATCTGGTAATTGCCGCCCATGCTGGCGTTGTAAAGGAGAAGCGGCAGGGTTGTCACCTGCGGCACGCCCACGAAGAAGGTGCCGGTGAACTCGTCGAGGGATTCGAGGAAGACGAAGATGGCGCTCGCCATGATGCCGGGTGCCGCCAGCGGCAGCGTGATGGTGAAGAAGGTGCGCAGGGGCGACGCGCCGATGTTGCGCGCTGCCAGCTCCAGGTCCCTATCCACTGCCGCAAAGGCGGCCGCTGCAATCCACACGGAATAGACGAGCCCGTGGGCTGCATGGACCAGCACGACGCCGGGAATCGTCCCGGTCAGCCCGAGGCCGTAGAAGACCCGCGCCACGTTGATGTAGATCGCCACGGACGGGAAGGCCTGCGGCAGGAGGAACAGGATCATGAGGCCGGTCCGCCAGGGCAGCCTGAGGCGGGCGAGCGCATAGCCCGCCGGCACCGAAACCGCGAGCGCGACGACGACGGTCAGGCACGCGATGGCGACGCTGGTGGCGAGCGACGACATGGCATCGCCGGTCGGCCGGAAGACCACCTCCCAATAACGCATGCCGTAGGAGACCGGCAGCTTGAAGGGCGCATACCACCGCTCCGCCACTGACCAAAGTACAAGGTTGGCCAGGGGGCCGAACAGCAGGAAAGCGAAGAGCGCCAGCGCCAGCACCTTGAGGAGCGTGGAGCCGAATGCCCAGGTCCTTGCCGGCGCGGAGCGGCGCACGTCCGCCCTTCCCGCGTTTTTCAGGGGGAAGCTGCCTGTCGCGGGGGAAAGCACGGTCTTCCCGCTCATGCCTGCGCCTCCCGCCTCACATTGTGGCGCAGATAGATCCACGCGACCGTGCCGGCGATGATGTAGGAGATCACCCCAAGGGCGTTCGCGGTGGAGTAGTCCCCGTAGGAGTTGATGCGGAAGGCCATGTCGACGGTCAGCATGGTGGGCTGCGAGCCTGCCACCATCATCGGCACCGAGAGGACCGACAGCATGGTCACGAAGGACAGGACGAGGCCGACGAGGAGAGTCTGCGCGACCTGCGGCAGCACGAGCTCGATCAGGACGCGCAGGCGCGAGGCGCCGAGATTACGTCCCGCCTCGATGGTCGCCCGATCGATGGACGCCATGGCGCCGGCCAGCATGAGGGTTACGAAGGGCACCTGCTTCCAGACGAACGTGATGATGATGCCGCGCCAATCCAACAGGCTCGTGGCCTGGATCGGCTCGATGATCCCGAGAGCCACGAAGGAATTGTTCATGAGCCCGTTCTTCGCCAGGAAGGTGCGCATGCACTGGGCCGCCACGATGAACGGGATGAAGAGCGGCCAGCGATAGAGGTTGCGCAGCACAGAGACCAGCCACGGCGTCTCGCTCAAGGTGAGGATGCCGGCGATCGCGATGGAAAAAAGCGCCGTCAGAAGCGTCGAGACGATGACGATGAACAGGGTGAAGAGAATGTCGGTGGAATAAAGCTCGTAGGCCTTATGGAAGGACGCGAGGGACGCCCCGCCGTCCGGCCCCGCGAAGGCGGAGACGAGCGAAAATCCCAGTGGGTACAGGAACAGCACCCCGATCATCGCCAGAGCCGGGGCGATGAGCAGAAGGCCGAAGAAGGAAGGTCGTGCCATGGTCGAGCAACATCCCGGTTTCGGCAGAAAGCCGGAGCCGAATGGCCACGGGCGGCCCAGAAGGCCGCCCGTGGCGTGAACAGGATCAGTTCGCGACCTTCTTCTCGTAGGATTCGAGAATGTCGTTGAAGTACGGACCGATGGGGAACGGCTTGCCGTTGGACGAGAGCGCATCCGGCGGGATGTCGGCGAAGAGCTGATTCCACACGGCCTGGTCGAGCTTGCCTTCCAGGTTCTTGGCGTCGATGCCCGGATACCAGTTGAACCGCTTCACGATGCCCTCGGCCTGCACGTCGGGGCTGGTCGCGAGCGCGATGAACTCGGTCGCCAGCTTATCCTGCGCGGTCTTCGCCGGGACGGCGTAGTACATGGGCTGCCCGGGCATGCCGGGCGACACGAGCTTCAGGCGCATGTTCGGCGGAAGCTTGCCCTCGGCCTTCCAGGTATAAAACATGTCGACCCAGACGGGCCCCATGGCGATCTCGCCGCGGTTGAGCATGTCGAGGGTGCCGGCATTGCCGGGCGTGATCACGACGTTCTTGTTGAACTCCTTCAGGTCGGCCAGGGACTTGTCCCAGGCAGCCTTCTCGGCCGCATCGTACGGGCCCTTCTCCAGCTTCGCAGCGTCACCGCCGAAGGCCGCGACCCACCCGGTCACGAAGGCGACGCCGGACATGCCGCCCTTGATGCCGTTATAGCCGAACTGCTTCGGGTTCTTCTTCACCCAGTCGCGCAGCTCCACATAGCTGTTCGGCACGTCCTTGATGAGGTCCGGGTTGTACGCAATGGCGGTCTGCGAATGGAACATGGGCATGACGTAGCCGGAGACGTCCGTGCCAAGGGAGTTCGTCGCCGTGTCGCGGGTCACGAGCTTCCCGGTGGGGAGGCTGTCGCGGTACTTCTTGAGCAGGTTCTCCTGCACCATGGTGCCGGCCGCCTTCTGGTGAATCACGACCACGTCGAAATCCGCGGGCGCGCCGGCCTTGTTCTGCGCCTCCAGCTTTTCGTAGATCTTCTGGGATCCGCCGTCGCCCGGCCCTGTGCCGACAGCCACGACCTTGACGCCCGGATGCTGCTTCTCGAAGAGCGGGCCGAGATAATCCTTGATGTAGTCGACCATGTTCTGGTCGCCCGCGGTGGCGACATTGAGCGTCTGCGCACTGGCGCTACTCGTCATCAGAAGCGCCGCGAAGCCCGCGGCGTAAAGAGCCTTACGCATGAATTCCTCCCTTGGATTGTTCGGTGGGGAACAGGTGTAACGACGCCACCGGCAGCCTCAGGCCGACGGGGCGGTCGACGTCGTGGTAGCGGTCGTCCGTCACGGTAAAATGACGGTCGCCGATCGCGACCACGTACCTGTAGTGTCCGCCGGGATACGTTCTCTGCGTAATTGTCCCGGGCAGAACGATGGAATCCTCGACCCACGCATCGGGATCGTCGAGGGACGCGACATCGTCGCGGAAATAGGCCGTGACGGCGCCGACCGGCACGTCGCCCCCATAGGGCATGGAACGCCCGTCCCGGGTGCTGATCTCGACGCGGTCACCCGCGGGCCGGATATCGAGCGCAATGGTGTTCTCGGCGCCCATGAAGCTCGCCACGAAAGGCGAATTAGGCCGGTCGTAGACCTCCTTCGGAGATCCCACCTGGGCGATATGGCCCGCATCCATCACGACGATCCGGTCCGCCATGGTCATGGCCTCTTCCCGGTCGTGCGTGACGTGGATTGCCGTGAAGCCGAGCCGGGACTGGAGCGCCTTGATTTCCGAGCGGAGCTGGATTCGCACCTTCGCGTCGAGGTTCGACAGGGGCTCGTCGAGCAGAAGGATCTCCGGCTCGATGGCCAGCGCCCGGCCCAGGGCCACCCGCTGGCGCTGGCCGCCGGACAGGTTGGTCACCTTCCGGCCCTCGAGGCCGGTCAGGTTGAGCATCTTGAGGACGGCGGCGACCCGGGTCCGGATCTCCTCCTTGGCGACGCCGCGCAGGCGAAGGCCGTAGCCCACATTGCCCAGCACGGTCATGTGCGGCCAGAGGGCATAGGATTGGAACATCATGGCCATGCCGCGCTTCTCGGGCGGCACATCGACCACGTCGCGCCCGAAGAGGCGGATGGCGCCTCCCGAGGCTTTCTGGAATCCCGCGATGGTGCGAAGCAGCGTGGTCTTCCCGCATCCGGAGGAGCCCAGGATGGCGATGAACTCTCCCGGCGCGACCGAGAGGCTGACCCCGTGGAGCACCGGCTGGCTGCCGTAGCTCACTTGCAGATGATCGACCTCGATCGCGGGCAAGACATTATTGTCCACGGCCTCACTTCCCTCCCTGTCGGCGCTTTTCGCGTCCTTATGGGATGAGACAATCACATTTAAATGACACTGGAAAGCCTGCGATCAGAAAGGGATCGCAATTTTAGCCGGCTAGGCCTTGCCCTTCCGGACGAGAGGCACGGCGCGGCCCGGATCAGACGCTCCGCCCACGCGCGTCCACCGACCAGAGGGACGGCTCGCCCTCCGGGTCATAGACCGCCAGACGGTTGAAGAGGTTGACCACAGGGCAGGCGTGATTGGGGTAAATGAGCATCCGGGTCCCGACCGGAAGGGTTCCGCCCCGCCTCTCCACGAAGCCATGCTCCTCCGAAAGGCGCACCACCGGAAGACGGCTCGCCCGGTCGTCGAACGTGGAGGCGAGGCCGAAGCCGGCCCCTCCCGAGCTATGCGCTCCAAGATCTGAGGTCAGCGCCTTCGAGCCGGCATCGACGATGTAATAATCCTCGTTGGCGCTCACGATAGTCGCGACCACCGCAAGGGCGATGTCGTCATGGGTGGCGATCCCGAGCCGGACGGCGGTCAGGTCGAGGAAGACGTAGTTTCCGGGCCTGATCTCGTCGATGCCCGCAAAGGTCTCCGACGAGAAGACCGTGGGCGTGGACCCGACCGAGATCTTCGCGTCCGGCAGGCCGAGGCCCGTCAGGCGCTCCCTCGCGAGGAGCATGAGGCGCCGCTCTTCCGCGGCGACCTCGCCGATCTGATCGCGCCCCGTGCGGCCATAGGCGTGACCCGCATGGGACACGAGGCCGTCGAAGATGAGCGCGGAAGAACGCTTGAGAATTTCGGCAAGCCCCTCCAGAGCGGGCGATTCCGCCGCGATGCCGCAGCGGTGCAGCCCCACGTCGATCTTGATGCGCACGGGAACGCTGCGCCCCGCGGCCTGCGCGGCTTTTTCGACAGCCGTAAGCCCTTCCCGGCTGTCCGCGATGAAGGTGACCGAGGCTCGGTTGCAATCGGCTGCTCGAAGGAGAGGGATGATGCGCTCGGGATCGATGACCGGATAGGCGACCAGCACGTCCTTGAAGCCCGCGCGGACGAAGATCTCCGCCTCGCTGGGCTTCGAGGCCGTCAGCCCCTCGGCGCCGTGCTCGTGCTGAAGTGCGGCCAGCTCGATCGATTTATGCGTCTTCACGTGAGGGCGCAGGCGGATGCCCGCTTCGGTCGCGATGGCCGCTCCTCGGCGGATGTTGCGGAGAAGCCTCTCCTTCTGGACCAGAACGTAAGGCGTCTTCAGGTCCGGCAGATCTGCCCAATCCATGGAATTCATCGGTCTTCGCGGCCTCCCCCATTCCGTTTCCGTATCGCAGTTCGGCGCCGGACCGGAACTGCGAAAGAGGCGTGTCCTCCGTGCGGCTGCGGATTACATCTTTCTTGCGGTGAGGATGAACCGGTCATGAAGCCAGGTCCGCAGCCAGTCATGCGGGCCGGCGATGCGCCGCTGGGCACGCTGGATGCGCCGGTAGCTGCTGCACGCCACATCCGTGAAGCCCGCCTCCTCGGCAATCCCCTTGAGGCGCGCGAAGGTCAGGCCATCCCGGAAGGGCAGTTGCTCCAGGATCGCGGTATGCTGCTGCGCCAGGGGGGGATCCCGGTGGAGATCGGGACCCGTCAGTTTTTCGAGCAGGGTCATCGCCCGCTTTGCCAGGCGACCCTGCCAGGGCTGGTTCACGAAATCCCCGTCGAAGATCAGGAGACGCCCGCCGGGCCGGAGCACCCGGTGCCAGTCCCGAAGAGCCGCTTCGGGGTTCGTCAGCGTCCAGACGAGATGGCGGCACACGACCGCATCGTAGGTATCATCAGGCTCCAGGGTGCCCTCGGCATCGCCCAGCAGGAACCGGGCCCGCGTATTCCCCCGGTGCTTCGCCTGGGAGCGCTCGATCATGGCTTCCGAGAAATCGATCCCGGTAACGTTGTGGCCGAGGTCGAGCAGGACGCCGGTCACCTCTCCGGTTCCCGAGGCGAGCTCCAGCACGTCGAGGGGAGCCTCGCCGAAATGGTCCCGGATCTCAGCCGCCCAGGCGTCGTGCTCGGGTCCCTTCGGGATCCGGTGCCCGAAGGCACGGTCGAAGGTTTCGGCACGCTTCGACCAATAGCTGCGGATGTCTTCCTTCAGGGACCAGTTGGTGGAGGGGTGCAGGGTGCTCGTCATTCGGCGGCTCGCAGGGATGAAAGATAGGGTTCGACGAGGAGCGATCCGCGGGTGGACCGCTCGAGATGAAGGCCGACGCGGTAGGCCTCGGCCGTGGCGTGCTTGCGCAGGGTGTCCTCCGGCTCTCCCTCCTCGGCGATCCGCCCTTCCTTCAGGACGAGAAGACGGTCGGCGAAGCGGGCCGCCAGGGACAGGTCATGCAGGGCCACGAGGGTGATCATGGACCGCTCGCGGGTCACGCGGAGGACGGTCTGAAGGACCTCGAGCTGACGGCGCACGTCAAGCGCGCTCGTCGGCTCGTCGAGAAGAAGCACGTCGGGCTCGCGCACGAGCGCCTGGGCTATGCCGACGAGCTGCCTCTGGCCTCCGGACAGGGCGCCAATGGGACGCTGGCTCAGGGCCTCGAGTTCAAGGCTCCCCAGGACGTTCTGGACCATGCGCAGATCGCACAGGCCCGCGCGCAGGTTGAAGCCGCCCGTCAGGCTCTTGCGGGCCAGAAGGACGACCTCGAACACCGTCAGGGCGGCGCGCGCCGACAGGTCCTGCGCCAGGTGGAAGACCCGGCGGCTGCGCTCGCTGTCCTTGAAGGTCGCGAGATCCTGCGCGTCCAGGACGATGCGCCCGCTTTGCGGCTTCGCGGTGCCCGAGAAGCACCGGAACAGGGTCGATTTTCCCGAGCCGTTCGGTCCGACGAGCGCCGTCAGGGCGCCGCGCTCCAGAGGCCCGGCCGCAAGCCCGCTCAGGACCGCGTGCGGACCGTAGGAAAAGCTGAGGTCGTCGATCAGGAGGGACACGGCATCAGGCTCCTCGGCTTCGGATCGAGAGAATGAGGCTGATGAAGAACGGGACGCCGATGAGGCTCGTGATCATCCCGATGGGATAGATGATGCCCGGCGTCACGGCCTTCGACAGGGTCGAGGCCAGGGACAGGATGATGGCACTTGTGGCAGCCGACAGGGGCAGGAAGAAGCGCTGATCCTCCCCGATGGCGAGGCGGGCGATGTGGGGACCCACGAGCCCGACGAAACCGATGGCGCCGACGAAGGCCACCGAGATTGCCGCGAGCAGCGACACCAGGGCCAGGATTTCCAGGCGGAGACGGTCGACCTTGATGCCCATGCTCTCGGCGCGTTCGTCGCCCAGGCGCAGGGCCGTGAGCGCCCAGCCGCGCGCCAACATCCAGGGCAGCGCGATACCTAGCGCAACGACGCAGATTCCGATCTTTTCGAAGCTCGCGCGGCTCAGGCTGCCCATGATCCAGAAGACGATCTGCTGAAGCTGCGTCTCATTTGAGCGGTACTGGATGAGGGCGAGGAGCGCGTTGCACGTGAAGAGAAGCGCGATGCCGACGAGCACCATGGTCTCGGCGCTCACGCCCCGCAGCTTGGTCAGGCCGAACAGGGCAAGGCACGCCATGAGGGCGAACACGAAGGCGTTCGTCGTAATCGCGATGGTCCCGCCGACGGGGAGCAGAACCCAGCCGAACGCGATGGCGAGCGACGCGCCGACGCTCGCGGCCGCCGACACGCCGAGGGTGAACGGGTCGGCGAGTGGGTTGTTGAGGATGGTCTGCATGGCAGCGCCCGCGAGGCCGAGCATCGCACCGACCAGCACCGCCATAAGGGCGATGGGCAGGCGCAGATCGAACACCACCAGTCGAAGCCGCGCATCGGCCGCGGACGGGTCGATGAGCGCGGAGATCACCTGGCCGAGCGTTGCCGGGCCCGGGCCCACGGCGAGGTCGGTCACGAAGGCGGCCAGGAGCGCCACCAGTCCCAGGCCGAAGAGGCCGAGGCGCCGGCGCGTAGCGCGCCGGTAGCCCGCGACCGCCGTGAGCGCGATGCTCGTCATTTCATCGTGGCCCAGAAAAGGCCCGAGGTCTCGACCGGCAGGAACTTCGCGTGGAGCTCCGTCCAGGTTGCCTGCGGATCGACATCCTTGAACCGGTCGGGATGAAGCATCTTGGCCACGGCCTGGACGGCTACGAACGAATAGGGCGAGTTGTAGAACTGATGGTAGAGCACCATCACGTGCTTCTCGCGCACGGCCCGGAGCAGGGACAGGCCCGGCCGCGCCGTCAGGGTCTTGAGGCTCGCCTGGACCTTCTCGTCCGTGGCCTCGTAACCCATGGGCGCCGCGGTGCTGCTCGGGATGGCCTCGGACCAGTTCGCGCCGGTCATCAGGTAGAAATCAGGATCGTCGGCGATGACCTTCTCGACATTGACGTCGCCGCCGCTCGTGGAGCTGAAGAAGCGGCTTCCCCAATTGCGGCCACCGGCCTCCTCGACGAACTTGCCGAAGTTGGTGGCGCCCCAGGTGGAGCAGCAATTGTTGGGGTTATAGCCGGCCGCGCGCTCCATGAACACGAGCGGACGGTCCTTCTCCTTGAGATTGCCGACGCGCGTATAGACGAGGCGGATCTGGCGTAGATAGAAATCCGCGAAGGCGAGCGCCTCCTTCTCCCGGTCCATGATGCGTCCGAGGAGAATGAGGCTCGGCACGGTGTTCTGGCTCGGATCCTCGCGCCAGTCGATGAACACGACCGGGATACCGGCCTTCTCGAGCTTCGCGATGGTTCCTGATTCCTGGGCCTTGAAGTAGTTGCCGAGATCGAGCACCACCACGTCCGCATCGAGCGCCAGCACCTTCTCGACGCTGAAATCGCTCGTATAGGGATTGCCGAAATCCGCGATCTTCTCGGCCTCCGGGAACTTGGCGCGGTACTTGCGCCATGCGTCCGGATCGTTGACCTTCAGGTCATCACGCCAGCCGACGACCCGCTTGAAGGGGTTGTCCCTTTCGAGCACGGCCAGCCCATAGAGCTGGCGGCCCTCGCCCAGGATCATGCGCTGCACGCCCTTCTTGACCCGCACCGTGCGGCCCGCGAGATCCGTGACCTCGACGGTCTCGGCCGTTTGGGCATGGGCCGGAGAGATCGCGGACACCGACCACAAGAGGCTGGCGGTGGCGAAGAAGGCGAGAAGGAAAAGGAAAGGGAAGCGCGCGGTCGCAGAACCGTTCTCGCGCCGTCTGAAGCTCGGCATCGGCTGTCCTCATGGATCCTGGGGGTCAAGGCCCCGGGTTGAGTGTCACGCCCTTGGCGTCGCGGCACCGCTAAGACTAAAATTTACAAAAATCAATTATAAATCAATAACTTAGAACACTTCTTATCTGGCTCTACTTTGGAATTCTTCTCGATAGGCCCGACATCGCGAGCCACTTCAAAGCGATAGTCCTGTCCGCACTGCATCCTCTTCCGCTCGGGCTCGGCACTCGCCGACAGGGAGAAGGGCCCGCCCTGATAGCGACGCGCAATGGGTTGAAATCGCGCTGATCGAAAGCGGCCGTGCGGACGAAGCAGCCATCATGGCCATGTCGGCGCTTGACTCCTCCGGAGGTCTTGCCGAGATATGGGCCATGGTCGAGAAGGACACCCATATTGTCGCCCGGTTGGCCGGCATCCCCACGGCGGGGTGCCGGGATGTCGACCACGCGAACTGAACACGCGGATCGCCAGCCTTGGCCTCGCCCCTCACGGACGAGGTCTTTCCGCATTGAAACGTGCCTCGTCCTCCTTTCGTTATGGAGATCAACATGGCACAGAATATCTACGACAATCCCGAATTCTTCGCTGGCTACAGCCAGTTGCCGCGACAGGTGAAAGGCCTGGACGGTGCGCCCGAATGGCCTGCGATCCGGGCCATGCTGCCCGCGCTCACCGGAAAGCGCGTGGCGGATCTGGGCTGCGGGTTCGGCTGGGCTTCACGCTGGATGCGCACGCAGGGCGCGGCCTCGGTTCTCGGGCTCGACCTGTCTGAAAACATGGTTGCACGCGCTACGGCCGATACCTCGGACCCGGCTATCGACTATCGGATCGCCGATCTCGAGACGCTGGAACTGCCCGAGGCGGCTTTCGACCTCGTCTACAGCGCCCTCACCTTTCATTATGTCGAGGATTTTGGCCGTCTCACGCGCATGATTCACAATGCGCTGGTTCCGGGCGGAGATCTGGTTTTCACGATCGAGCATCCGATCTTCATGGCTGCGGCGCATCCGCATTGGATTGCGGCTGAAGACGGCCGCAAGACCTGGCCGGTCAACGGCTACTCGATGGAGGGCGAGCGCCGCACGGATTGGTTCGCCAGGGGCGTGCTGAAGTATCACCGGACGCTCGGCACGACGCTCAACACGCTGATCGATTCAGGCTTCACGTTGCGCCGGATCGAGGAATTCGCGCCGACGCACGAACAGATTGAGCAATGGCCCGACCTGGCCGAAGAACTGGAGCGGCCGATGATGCTCCTCGTCTCCGCGCAAAAGACAGAAGCGCGTTAAGAGGGCGCCGCGGCATGGCCGTCCGGATCATGCGGGAATGGCGCATGGCAACCCATGCGCCATCCACATATTGACATGCCCGGCCGCATCCCTACCATATCTAGCGAAGGTTCTTCCGAGTCGCACGGGCTCGGAGGCTAAGAGGGAACTCGGTGCGATACCGAGGCTGCCCCCGCAACTGTAAGCGGCGAGCATCTGTCGAACGAACCACTGGCGTGGACGCGCCGGGAAGGACGACAGCGGCACTGACCCGCGAGCCAGGAGACCTGCCTTCGCGTTTCGATCGTCACGGGCGGGGTGCCCCGTTGGATCGCAATCCGATGGCGGCGTCCCTCTGCGTCCGTAATCCTGATCTGCGCTCCTTCGGCCCACTCCCCTGCTTCAAAGGGGTTGCCGAATGTCTCTGTCCACTCACCCAATGCCGGCGCATCTGCCGGCCTCTGCACCGCCGTTCACCGCACCGGAATACCGACTCATCCGCCGCGACGGCAGCGTGACGCCCTTCGACCAGAACAAGATCGCTGTGGCACTCACCAAGGCGTTCCTGGCCGTCGAGGGCTCGTCCGCGGCCGCCTCGCGCCGCATCCACGAAACGGTCGCGGAGCTCACGGACCGGGTCGTCACGGCGCTCCTGCGCCGGGCGGATTCGGGCCGGACCTTCCACATCGAGGAGGTTCAGGACCAGGTGGAACTCGCACTCATGCGCGCCGAGCACCAGAAGGTGGCCCGCGCCTATGTCCTCTACCGGGAGGAGCGCGCCCGCGAGCGGCAGCGAGCGCAGGCCCCCTCCCCGGCTCCGCGCCTGACGATCCGCCAGCCCGATGGGAGCACGGCCCCCTTGGATCTTGATGCCCTCAAGCGAGCCATCGAGGCTGCCTGTGCAGGGCTCGAAGGCGTCTCGGCGGAGCCGATCTTTCAGGAGACCCTGCGCAATCTCTATGACGGGATCACAAGCGAGGAATTCGCCCTGGCGCAAATCATGGCGGCCCGCACTCTCATCGAGCAGGAGCCGAACTATTCCTTCGTCAGCGCACGGCTCCTCCTCGGCAAGCTGAAGCGCGAAGCCTTTTCGGCCACGGGCTTCGTCCGGGAGACACCCGACTACGCCGCCTACTTTCCGGCCTTCGTTCGGACCGGCATCGAGGCCGGCCTGCTCGATCCTGAGCTTGCCCGCTTCGATCTTGCCCGCCTCGCCCGGGCGCTCAGGCCCGCGCGGGACGACCTGTTCCAGTTCCTCGGCCTTCAGACCCTCTACGACCGCTATTTCCTCCACCGGGACGACATCCGTTTCGAGATGCCCCAGGCCTTCTTCATGCGCGTCGCCATGGGGCTCGCGATCCGCGAGGTGGACCGGGAGGAGCACGCCATCGCGTTCTACGAGTTGCTGTCGTCCTTCGACTTCATGTGCTCCACCCCGACCCTCTTCAATGCGGGCACACCGCGGCCGCAGCTCTCCTCCTGCTTCCTCACGTCGGTTCCCGACGATCTGGACGGGATCTTCAAGGCCATCAAGGACAACGCGCTCCTGTCCAAATATGCCGGCGGTCTTGGCAATTCCTGGACGCGCGTGCGCGGCCTCGGCGCCCATATCCGCGGCACGAACGGCCGATCCCAGGGCATCGTGCCCTTCCTGAAGGTCGCAAACGACACGGCCATTGCCGTGAATCAGGGCGGCAAGCGCAAGGGCGCAGTCTGCGCCTATCTCGAAACCTGGCACATCGACATCGAGGAATTCCTCGACCTGCGCAAAAACACCGGCGACGAACGCCGCCGCACCCATGACATGAACACCGCGAACTGGATTCCGGATCTGTTCATGCAGCGGGTTCTGGAGGACGGGGACTGGACGCTGTTCTCGCCAGACGAAGTGCCCCATCTCCACGACCTCTACGGGACCGCCTTCGCGGAAGCCTACCGGGTCGCCGAGGAGCGCGCCGCACGAGGCGAGATCAAGGTCTGGAAGCGCCTGCGCGCCATCGAATTATGGCGGCGGATGCTGACCATGCTGTTCGAGACCGGGCACCCCTGGATCACCTTCAAGGACCCGTGCAACCTCCGCTCGCCCCAGGGCCATGTCGGGGTCGTGCATTCCTCCAACCTGTGCACGGAAATCACCCTCAACACCTCCGACGACGAGGTGGCAGTGTGCAATCTCGGCTCGGTGAATCTCGCCAACCACGTGACGCCGCAGGGGCTCGACCACGACCGCCTCGCCCGGACGGTGCGGACCGCCATGCGGATGCTCGACAACGTGATCGATGTGAACTTCTACACCATTCCGGAGGCGCGCCGCTCCAACCTGCGCCATCGCCCGGTCGGCCTCGGCCTCATGGGCTACCAGGACGCACTCTACGCCCTGCGTCTGCCGGTGGGATCGGATGCGGCCGTCGCCTTCGCGGACGAGAGCATGGAGGCCATCGGCTATCATGCCATCGCGGCCTCCTGCGACCTTGCGGCCGAGCGGGGGCGCTATCCGAGCTTCGAGGGATCCCTCTGGTCCCAGGGCGTCCTGCCCATCGACTCGCTCGAACGCCTCGCCGAGGCGCGGGGCGGTCTCGACCTCGACCGCTCCTCGCGGCTTGACTGGGCGAGCCTGCGCGAGCGCGTCAGAACCGTCGGCATGCGCAATTCCAATGTGATGGCCATCGCGCCGACCGCGACCATCTCCAACATCTGCGGCGTGTCCCAGTCCATCGAGCCCACCTTCCGCAATCTCTACGTGAAGGCCAACATGTCGGGGGATTTCACGGTCATCAACCCGGCCCTGGTCCGCGACCTGAAGGAGCGGGGTCTCTGGGACGAGGTGATGATCTCTGACCTGAAATATTTCGACGGAAGCCTCAGCCGGATCGACCGCATCCCGGACGACCTCAAGGCGCTCTATGCGACCGCCTTCGAAATCGACTCATCCTGGCTGATCGAGGCTGCGGCCCGGCGCCAGAAATGGATCGACCAGGCACAGTCCCTGAACCTCTACATCGCCACCCCGAACGGACGCGCTCTCGACGCCATGTACAAGCTGGCGTGGCACCGTGGCCTCAAGACCACCTATTACCTGCGCGCCACGGCCGCGACCCATGTGGAGAAGTCGACCCTGACGGCGACGGACGGCAGCCTGAATGCCGTGCGCATCACGCCTGCCCCGGTTCCGTCTCCGGAGGCGCTTGCCTGTTCCATCGACAACCCGGATTGCGAGGCCTGCCAGTAAGGCGGCGCCTTTCTCTTGCTCTCATTCCCCGAAAGGACAGCCATGCTCGACCTGGCAGACACCCGCGCAGCCGCGCCCGCCTCTCTTACGCCCACGGGACTTGGCGACATCGACCGCCAGGGGCGGCGCGTCACTGTCGACGACAAGGCGATGATCAATTGCCGCGCCGACGTGAACCAGCTCCTCCCCCTGAAATACAAATGGGCATGGGAGAAATATCTTGCCGCCTGCAACAACCATTGGATGCCGACCGAAGTCTCCATGCATGCGGACATCGCCCTCTGGAAGGCCAAGGACGGGCTGACAGAAGACGAAAGACGCATGATCAAGCGCAATCTCGGCTTCTTCGCGGCTTCCGAATCCCTCGTGGCCAACAACATTGTGCTCGCCATCTATAGGCACCTCACGAACCCCGAATGCCGGCAATACCTGCTGCGTCAGGCCTTCGAGGAGGCGGTCCATACGCATACATTCCAATACATCGTCGAGAGCCTCGGCCTCGACGAGGGTGAGTTGTTCAATATGTACCGGGAGGTCCCGTCGATCACCGACAAGGCCGCCTGGGCGCTCCGGCACACCCGCCATCTCGACGATCCGTCATTCGGCACCGGCACGCCGGAGCGCGACCGGGATTTCCTGCGCGACCTCGTGGCGTTCTACGTGGTGTTCGAGGGGATGTGGTTCTACACGGGCTTTGCGCAGATCCTGGCCCTGGGGCGGCGCAACAAGATGGTCGGCATTGCCGAGCAGTATCAGTACATCCTGCGCGACGAGAGCCTGCATCTGAATTTCGGGATCGACGTGATCAACCAGATCAGGGCCGAGAACCCGCATCTCTGGACGACGGAATTCCAGGACGAGATCCGGGGAATGCTCACCGAGGCGGCGGAGCTCGAGGCGGCCTACGGTCGGGACACCATGCCGCGCGGATTCCTGGGCCTCAACGCGGCCCAGTGCGAGCAGTACATGCATTTCATCGCCAACCGGCGATGCGCCCAGCTCGGCCTCGCGCCGGTCTTTGCGCCGACCGAGAACCCCTTCCCGTGGATGTCGGAGGCCATGGACCTGAAGAAGGAGAAGAACTTCTTCGAGACCCGGGTCATCGACTACCAGAACGGCGGCTCCCTGGCCTGGGATTGAAAACGGCGCGATGCGGCGGGGAGCCCTTCCCCGTCGCGTCAGGGAGCCGTGCGGACCTCCACGGGGACACGCACCAGATCCCGGTCCCAGGTAACCTTGCAACCGGTGAGCTGGTAGCGGGTCAGGTAGAGATACCCCTTGGAACCGACATCCTCGAAGGAACGCGTCTGTGCCTGCGGATCGAGGAGGCTCGGATAGAAATAGGCTTCCGGCCGGCCGCAATCCTTGTCCCAGAGAAGCTGCGCCTCCATCACGAGGGTCGGTGGCGTCCATGTCAGCAAATCGCCGGAGGTGGACGCATAAAACCCCTCGATCGTCCGCCCGTCCGCGGTGCGGCGCTTATCGCCGAACACGGCGACGACCGCATCCGTCCCGCGCACCTTGGAGATGCTGCCGATCATCCGGCCGATCACGTTGGGGGCGACCGGCTGACAGACATGGGAGGCGACATCGCTTTCAGGCGCCCGGAACGGGTCAGTGAAAGTGACCGTGAAGCCCTTTCCGTCCCAGGCGCGCCAGGAGCCCGGATCGTCCAGGGTCTTGGTGCGGATGAGGCAGTTGCCCCTGCGCTGGTCCCGGTAGCCGTCCGCGAAAATGAAGGCGTAATACCACCCGTCTCGCTCGATGATGTTCGACGGGTTGGCATAGCCGACCCGCGCCTTGCGGTCCGTGGGATAGGCGTAAGGCAGCGTCGCCACGACCGGGGGTGTGGCGGAGGCTTTCTCGAACCGACGGCCGCCATCGTGGGAGACGAGGCCCGTGACGGTGTTGAGGAGACAGGCGCTGTAGCGCCCCGCCGGGCATTGCCCGGGCGTGCGCTCGCCGCGCAACTCCGTATGCGCGAGGGCATAAACGGTCCGGCCATCCCGGGTGTAGACGGCGCCGATCCAGCTCAGGTCGTCGAAATCGGCAAGGCGGGCCGAGCGACTTCCCTGATACACCACGTCGCAGCGGGGACGGACTGCATCGAGGTCCGGCCCTACGAAGGCGCGGTTGTCGTTGTGACTCGCGATCACGCGGACCTCCCCGTCCGCGTCGCGGAAGGCCCGCGCCGAAGCATCCGGCACGTGGCTTTTCGCGCAGGCATCCCGTGACCAGTCGAACACCGTCTCGACGGGTCCGGACGGCACGAGGGTGAAGTCCCGGCGCCCGGCCGTTTCGGCCCGAGCGCCGGTCCACAGCGCGCTTCCCGCCAGGAGAGAGAGAGCGAGAAGCGCCAGCGGCCGCTTCATCGGTGTGCCCTCACGCCACCTTCTGGACAGGCTCCTGGACCTTCTCCATGACGTCGACCATCTTGGTGTCGGCGCCATTCTCGACCAGGAACTGCCGCATCTCGCGATAGGTGTGGTGATAGGCCCGGTTGAACTTGTCGAACAGGGACTGGTCCCAGTAATCCTCGAGGACGAAGTCCTTCCCGGAGAAGACGTCGAAGCTCGGGATCTGGAAGGTCTCGGCGAATTCCGTCGTCCGGCTGTCATAGGTAAAGTAGATCGACGGCGTTCCGTTCGACAGGGCCATCAGGTTGCCGTGGAGGCGGTAGCCGAGAACCAGGTCCTTCTGCTGCACCAGGTCCTCGTAGTCCGAGACCACGTCGGAATAGAACAGGCGCTCGCGGTGGAGCTGCTCCATGGTCTCGTCCATGTACCAGTCGGAGACCCACTTGTTCGCCCGCAGGGCCGCGAAGGCTTCCTCCTTCTGCTCCTGGGTTCCGAAGACGATCTTCTTCTCCTCCACTTCGCCCTGGGCCATGAGGACCACGTCGAAGCGCTGCGCCAGGGATTTGACGAGGTCGCGGTGGAAGGTCAGATAGCGCTTAATGTCCTGCGCGTAGGCCGGCGAGACCTCCCGCCGCATGGTGATGCCCGCATAGCGGACCTTGTCGAGGGACGGCAGCTGGATCGACAGGTTCGGGTTGTTCCTCCGGAACGCGGTCGGGCAGCCGATGATGCGCACGTTGCGGATGCCGATATCCCACAGGACCTGGGCCGAATAGGTGCCGCGCACGCCGATGGAGGTGGTCGAATCCGCCATCATGCGGAGCACCGTCTTGGTCTCTTCGGACAGCTCGATCTTGCCCTTCACGGGAGCCTGGGCGCCGATTCCGTAGGCGATCACCGGGATCTTGAGGCGCTTGAGGACCTCGATGGTCTGGCTCCAGCGCATGTCCTTGTGGACATAGTTGGACCCGCGCAGGAACACGTAGTCGTATTCCTCGTTGAGCCGGTCGATGTCGTCGAGATTGGGGTTCGCGATCGGCAGGACTCCGAGCTTGTCGAAGTTCAGGAGCTTCAGGGACGAGTCGAAGACGAAGGCGTCGCCGATGTTGTGGTAGTGGTTGATGTGGTTCTGGACGTCCTTGTAGCGGTACCAGCGAACGTTGTCGTGGTCATAGACTTCCCCTGAGGGGATCATCACGAGAATGCGGGCCACGTTGTCTCTCCTTCTGGTTATAGGCGTATGCCGGGCGAATGTCAGGCCGAACGCACGGCGGGTACGGAGTCGCGGTTCGCCGCGACGGTGTAGTAGAGGTCGAGGTGTTTCTGGGCGCAGTCCCGGTAGCTGATCGGCTGCGCGATGCCGGCGCGAAGCCGGTCCCAGAGTCCCGGATCCGTCAGGGCCTCGACCATCCGGTCGATCAGGTCCTCGGGCGATCCGACCCTGAAATGCAGGCCGTTGACCCCGTCGGTGATCTTCTCGGCCATGCCGCCGATATTGCTGGCGATCATGGGGCGACCGTGGAAGAAGGATTCCTGGATCACGATGGGCGAGTTCTCCCACCAGATCGACGGAATGACGGTCCAGTCGATGGACTGCATGAGGCGCGGCATCTCGGCGTTCTGATAGGCGCCGTAGAAGCGTGCCCGTGAGCCTGCCTGCTCGACGAGCTTCTCGATCTTCTGCCGGAAGGCTTCCGGCTGCCGTTCGAGATTGCCGCCGAAGATCATCAGCTGGGCATCGTCGCCCCAGACGGATTCCGGAATGCGCGCCACCGCATCGAGCAGGACGTCGACACCCTTGAACGCGGTGATCTGCCCGAAATAGGCGAACCGGGCGCGGCGACCGCCGGGCGGCAGGGGCCGGGGCGGCGTCGGCTCCACAATGTCGAGGCCGTTCTCAATCACCGTGAACTTCGATCTGTCGAGCCCCCAATCCACGTAGCGGTCCACCAGAAAGTGGCTCGGCGAGACGAAATGGTCCGCCAGCTCCAAAAGCCCGCGCACGAACTTCTCCCGGCGCAGGAAGCGCGCGGGCGAGATGTCCGGGAAGCAGGCGTTGCAATCGGCCGGAGAGGATTGCCGGCACAGGTTGCCGTTGCCGGTCTTCACCATCTGGCCGTGGTGGTGGCAGATGGACAGGAACTCGTGGAACGTCACGACGATGACCGTGTCCGGCAGGGCCCGCCGGACCGCATAGAGGCATTCGAGACCGAGGCCGATGAAGTGATGGAAATGGATCACGTCCGGCTTGAGGTCGAGCACCACGCGCATGAAGTCGCGCTCCACCTCCTCGGTGTTCCGGTTGGACAGGAAGAAATGGTCGTAATCGTCGGCGTGGTAGAGAATCTCTCCCTGTTTCTGGCGCAGGCTCAGAAGCGCCGTCCCCCCATGTCGCACGACCGGATGGCCGACGCGGGCAAGGAAGCGGGAATTTACATCCTCGAGGGTGTTCAGCCCCTTGTGGAGGTTATAGGAGGCGACCTCCGCGCCACCGAGGGACAGGCTCGGATGGCCGTGGGAAACCACGAGAACGCGTAACGGGTGAACAGTCATTCGGCTCCTCGCATGTTGGCGACCAGGAGAGACCAGCGCCGGTCGAAGCTCCAGCGGTCCACGTGCTGCACTAGCCGCTGCCACGAGAGGCCTACTTCGGCCGGGTCGCCATCCGCCGCGACCATCTCGATGTCCGGCAGCCAGATCGAAGGCGTGCCGGCGAGCTTCAGTTTCAGGCTCAGATCGCGGCTCTTTTCCCGGACGCTCAGATAGGACTGGCTGAAACCGCCGATATCGTGGAACGCCGCGCGGGAGAGGATGCAGCAGGCACTCGACCCGGCCATGACTTCCATGGGCTCCGCGCCGCGGATGACGTCGCACGGATAGCCCAGGAAACTGTCAACCAGGCGCCGCTCCCGCGGGTCCAGAATGGTGCCGGCGAAACAGACTGAGTCGTCCTCGAACAGGATCGTCGGGCTGACCAGGGCCTTTCCGTTCCGGTTGCGGTGGGCCCGTTCGAGAACCGGCAGCCATCCGGAGCGGCGCGGCATGACGCCGGCGGACAGGAACGCGAGCGTCTCGACCTTCGTGGCCTGGGCGGCCGCATCGAGAGCGTCGCACGCATCCTGCACGCCCTCGGCGCCCACGAGCCTGACGCCGAGGCCGTAGAACCTCGCAAGACGCTGCACCTCCGCGGCGATCTTGCCGTAGAGCTCCATCGGCACGCAGACGATGATAGGAATGTCATGCATCGCGGGGTCGAGGGCCAGAAGCGAGAGAGTGACGAGCACCTCCTCACCGTCACGGCGGCCGCCGAGCGCCAATGCGAGGCCGGATGCGCTCTCATCATAGCCGAAATCGCGCTGCTCCACGGGCCGCGGCTTGGGGTGGTCGAACACCTGGATCATCGGCCCGATATGGGTTTCGATCGCCATACCGGTCGCGGCGGAGCGCGGATCGAGCGCCGCCACGATCCGGTCCAGAGCGCGGCGGGACGAGGCCCGCACGGGCTTGAGCGGATAGAATGCGGACGTGTCCTCCCCCGTCACGATCTCGAAATAGACCGGATCTTCGCTCCCGGGGGCGAGCCCGGGCACGAAAGCCAGGAAGCCGTGGTCGTGCCGGTGCGGATCGATGCTGTGGCCGAAGGCCGGATCGTGCTGGAAGGCCGCCGTCACATCGGGCCGGGCCAGGCGTGTCCATGTTCCGTCGATGCGGGCAGATTGCTTGCCCGCATGGAGGATGACCTCCCTGACGGCCTGCTCGGGGTCCAGCATCCAGCCGCTGACGAGAATGCCTCCCTTCGCCAGGTCCAGAACCGCATCCATGCCGATCCGGACGGGCTCCTTGAGGGATGAGACCGTGTCGCGCCCGTCGTAACGCGCGCCCATCTTCTGCAGCAGGGCCAACGTTTCGGCCTCGGCGGCCGCCCGGGGAAGCACATCGCGGATATGGGCGGGCACGTCGATCGGTGCGAGGCGAACGCGCCTGTCATAGATCTCGAGCGTTCGCCAGCCCTGCGGCCCACGGAAGAAGAGCCGCTGCAATCTTTCGAGGTCGACCGTCGCCTCGCCGGTGTTGAGGACGCCGACGAAGCCGTATCCCCGCTCCCCCAGATCGTCGCGCACCACCTTGGCGGCCGCGAAGTCGCCGGACGTGAGGCCCTCATGGGAGACGATCAGCCGTGAGCGATCGAGGGGCAACTCGCTCGACCAGCCCTGGAGCAGGATCTCGCCTGTATCGAGCGCGCCCATGACCTCGACGAAACCGTCCGCCCGTGCGGCCGCCGTGAGCATGGACAGGGCCGCTGCCACGCGCTTGGGATCCGACCGTCCGCTGACCAGAGCCTGGGCGACGCCGTCCGCGACCTTCGGAAACTCGGATTCGGCATCGACAGCGACGATGTTCATCAGGCCCATGAGCGGCAGGGCCCGCCTCACCAGGGTGTAGCGGAGCGGCTGCCCCTTGCGGCGCATCACGATGGAGCGAATGCGGACCCGGCCCGCGACCTTGACCGGGACGACCGCCACGAATCCGATGCAGGCTTCCGGAGGCGCCTCCTTGCGCACCCATGTGACCACGTTCGCGGTCATCGACAGCGCAGGGTCGCCGTTGAGCAGGACCGGGACCGAGCGGGACATGGCGTCCGTCACGCCCGCGAGGAGCAGAAGGTCCTCTCCTACGGGTGCGGCGATGACGGTTTCGCCGTCGGTCGGCAGGCTCAGGGGATCGGCCAGAAAGGCGCCACCTCCGACAGGGTCGGCGCGAACGGCGCGCGGCACATCGCTCTGCGGCGGATGGCGGACTGCAATCGTCATGAATTCTCCTATCGCAGCGCAATCACAAGGGTCGAAAGGGCGCTGGCGGCCGAGATGCCCGCCAGGGCGATCAGGATCGCGACGGCGCGGCGCATGGGCCGGTCGGCCGCGTTCGCCAGCTCGGCGATCCGCTCGTCGAAGCCGGCGATCATCTTGTCGAAGCGCATGTGGAACACCTCCACGTCGGCAATGCGCTGGGCGAGCTCGCCGTGGTTGGAACGGACGACCTCCAGGGCCGCACCGATGCCGTCTTCCTGAGAGGCCATGCGCTCCACCTGCCCGGCCGTCTCACGGATCCCCTCCACGGCTTCCCGCAGGATGATCTGCGAACGGTGCTGCGCGGTGATCAGCACTTCGAGCTGCTGAAGGACCCGATTGAGCGGAGCGCTGATCGCCGCCTCCGCGGCACGCTCGTCCTGGGTTGGTGCCGGGAGGATGATCTCCTCCCCGGTCTTGCGCGAGACCGCCACGACCTCAAGATCTCCAAGGTCCTGGCTGACGCTGACCGGCAGCTCGACCTCGAACGCATAGGCCCCGTCGCCGATGCCGTTGCGCCTCAGGTCGACACGCGGACGGTCGGCCGTGGCAGAGGCCACCATGCGCCCCCGGAAGAGCACGCGCACGAGGAGCCTTTCCTGTGGCTGCGCGCGGTCCCAGACCCAGCCGTAGAGGCGCCGGCTTTCGACGGCATCGAGCCGTCCTTGGATCTGGCCACCCGTCGGCTCCGGAGCCTGCCGGATCGGCGCTTTGACTTCTGCCATGCTCATGAGGTCGTCCCTCCCTGCATCAGGCTGCCTGTGCGGAAATATCGAGGTCGCCATAAAGGCGAAGATGCCGTTCGGCCGTTTCGGCAATGGTTGGAGGCGGCCGGATCCCTTCGACCAGCCTGCTCCAGAGCTGCGGCTCGTCCATGGCCTGCGCCATGGTGCGGGCGAGCGCGACGGGATCGTCCGGGCGCACGTGGAGCCCGTCCCGGCCGTCCGTCACGGCCTCTGCCATCCCGCCGATGCCGCTCGCGATGACGGGGCGCCGATGATGAAAGGCCTCCTGGATCACCAGGGGCGCGTTCTCCCACCAGATGGACGGCACGATGACCCAGTCCACCGCCGCCATGAGGGCCGGAAGCTCCTCCCGGCGATAGGGACCGAGGCGCACCACGTGAGGCTCGACCGCACGCGCGAGGTCGTCGACCTCCTCGACGAAGCTCTCCGCCTGAAACGGCGCGCCGCCATGGATGCGCAGCTCGAAATCCTCCCGACCTTCGGCGATCAGGCGTTGCACGGCCCGCAGCAGCACGGGCGCCCCCTTCCAGGGATTCAGGTTGCCGAAATAGCCGAAGACGGGGCGTCGTCCGTCTGGCGAGGCACGATGTGCGGCCACAGGAGCTTCGGGCCGACCGTTCGGCACCACGTCGATGACGGCCTCAGGCAACCCCCAGGCGACGAAACGCTCCTTGATGAAGCGGCTCGGCGCGATGAAACGGTCGACCTGTGCGAGCAGGGTTTTGAGATAGCGCTCGCGCAGGAGGAAGCGGTCGGCGGGAATGTCAGGGAAGCATCCGCTGCACCGGTTCGGCGAGGCGCGCTCGCAGCGCTCGCGTCCCTTGGTCCGCATCATCAAGCCGTCATGGGCGCAGATGGCGTAGTAATCGTGGAGCGTCATCACGATGCGCGCCTGCGGCAGCACGCGCCGGATGAGCGCAATGAACTCCACGCCGAGAAGCAGGACATGGTGGATATGAACCACGTCGGGACGGAACTCCCGCAGGAGCGCGGCCAGCTGCGGGACGACCCCGTAGGTGTCCACCTGGCTCAGGTAGAAATGATCGAAATGTCCGCTCCAGAGCACCACCTCGTCGGGAGCATCCGTCACGGCCTGGAAGCTCGTGCCGGGGCGCGGCTCTCGGTGAACCCTGTTGGTAGCCGCGAGGAACAGAGCTTCGATGCCAGGCCGTGTCCGCAGTTCGCGGAACAGGTCGTGGGCGAAGATCTCGGTCCCTCCTGGATGCAGGTCCGGATGGTTATGGGCGACGACGAGAACCCGCATGTCAGGCGGCCTCCGGTTTCGTCGCGATCACCACATCCTGGTAATGAGTGCTGTCGATGTTGCGCCAGTGGCCGAGGCTGACCCGCTCGATGTTGAGTCCGGCCTCGCGCACGGCCTGCTCGACCAGGTGACGGTCGAAGCCGATCGCCGCGAGCGGCGCGTCCGGATCGCCGTACCAGGTTCCCTCCTCCTTGCCGGCCGTGAAGCGGGGGCGTGCGTTTGCCCTATCCACATCTCCGTCGAGGACCAGGAAGGCCGTCATAAAAAGCCGCCCGCCCGGGGCCATCAGGCGCATGACCTCGCGTGCATAGGCAGCGATCTCCGACACCGGCAGGTGCGTCGCGACCGACACCATGGCGACGAAGTCGAAGTTCGCGTCCGAGAACGGCAGGACCACCTCGTGCCCCGCGAGGGAACCGCCGGGATTGTAGAGTTCGTGCGCCAAGTCGATCTGGCAGAACCGGAAATGCGGATAGGCAGGCGTGATGTTCTGCACGCACCACTCGATCCCTTCCCGCACGGGATCGACGCCCTCGTAGCAGCCCGCCTGGCCATCCAGATACTGGGTCAGCGGCACCGCCATGCGGCCGATGCCGCAGCCGATGTCGAGAACGCGATCCGTCGGCTTGAGGCCGCCCAGGCGCACGAAATGACCGAGATATTCCGCTCCGATCGCGCGATAATCCCCATCCCCGACGAAGACGTTCTCGGGCGGCGGCGCAGGAAGGAAGCGGTTGCGCGTGATCCCTTCGACGGTGACCGAGAGGCGTGCCTCCTCGGCGGGGGAGAGCAAGGGCCGATAGGCGCTGACCTTGCTGCCAACCTGAGCATTCATGCGGCTGTCCTCTTGTTTTTTGAAGTTCGGAGCTGCGCGTTCATGATGGCCGCGATCCTGTCTCCCCAGCGGGAGGCATGAAGAGCGCAGTTGTATTGCCAGGCGACGCCCTTCATGTAGTCGCTGCTGAGCGTCATCGACTTGCGCTCCAGGTGATAGAGCTCGACATTGGCCGCATAGAGGATCCGGCGATCCGCGGCCGTGATCTTGAGGCACAAGTCGCTGTCCTCATAATCGCCGATTACGTAATCCTCCGTGAAGCCGCCGACCGTCTCGAAGAGCGGCCGAGACATCACCAGACAGGCTCCGGTCACGGCGGGCACGAGGCGCTCTTCCGTCGCTGGAGCATAAAAGCGCGGCATGCCCTTGTAGTAGTGGTGGTTGAGCCAGCGTCCGCGGTGGTCGCGCTCGAAATACATGCCCGCATGCTGAAGGGAGCCATCCTCGAAGAGGAGCTTCGGACCCACGGCGCCGACACGCCGGCGGCCGGACAGCCGCATCACGAGCGCTTCGAGCCATCCCGGCGCGACCGGGACCACATCCGAATTGACGAGCGCCAGAACCTCGCCGCGCGCCAGGGCGGCGCCCGCATTGCAGGCGCGGGCATAGCCGCCGTTGCGCTCCATCACGGCAAGCAGAATCGGAAGCTCATAGACGAGATGCAGTCCGCCGATCAGGTGCTCGACCTCCGCAGCCTGCTCAGGCGAGTCGAGCACATAGATCAGCTCGGCATTCTGCCTGAACCACGGATCCGTCGCGAAGGCGGCGATCTGGAAGCGCAGAAAGTCCAGCGCTTTGTAGAGGGGGATGACGACCGAGACTTTCGGGCGCAGCAGCGGCTGGCCGATCTGATGGACGCGCGGCTCATTCGTGCCCGCGCGCGCCTTCTCGTGAAGGTCGGCGATGACGGGCGCGAGCACATCCGCCAGGAGCGCTTCGTCCACGTGCTGCGGCGGCACGGCACGCAGGGCCGCTGCACGGGCCTCGACCGGATCGGCCGACTGCGGGGCAGGAACGAGGGGATGATAGGCGCCCGAGCGCAGAAGCAGGCGAAAGCGCGGCTGGAGCAGGGGCGCCGCTCCGCCGGCTGCAGGCGCCAGGGCCGCGAAGCCGACTGCGCTCACCCGGCCGCCCCCTGCATCCTCGGCAGCAACCGGAAACCGGCGCAGCTCCCCGGTCAGATCATGGACCGTGCCGTCCCGCCCGATGGCGGCCACGCCGGCGACGAGATTCAGCGGGTCACGGAACCAGCCCGTCACGAGCGTTCCGCGCGCGGTGGACAGCGCACAGGCGATCTCGGCAGAGAGGCCCGCACCCGTGACCCGCTGACGGTCCAGAGGGGCGCCGAGCTGCGCTTCCACGGACGCGACATCGCCCGAAGTCGTAAGGCCCGGCATCTCCATCAGAAGATGTTCACGCAGGCCGGCCGCGCGCTTGCCATGCTCGCGCAGCCACGCCGTCAAGGATTGTATTTTCTTGTCGGGCCGCAGGATGGTTCTTGCCTGGAGACCGTCAGGCCCGGTGAAGACGAGCCAGTCGGATTGCTCGCCTGCCTCTTCGGCCACGGTCAGGAGATGCAGCGCCTCACGCCCCCGCCCCAGGCGCGAGCGATGCGGCTGCCCTTTCAGGCGTTCCACGCCACGAGGGCTAACCCGATGGATTGCGTGGATCGTCCCGAAGCCTGCCGGGAAAGGGGTCTGGAGCAGGACGAGTCCGTCGACCGCCCGGGCCACAATGGCGGCCGGCTGCGGCGAGGGCTCCAGCCGACGCAGCAGCATCTTCACGTTGCGAAGAAAGGTCGTGTTGCGCTGAAGACGGAAAAGGCCGCTCCATAGGCCCAGCAGGGTGGACACGAGCGTGGCGCCTGCCTGTCTTTCAAGATCGTCGAGGAGCGCAGCCGCATCGAATGCCGGAAGAGGCGCATCACCCGCCAGCGACAGTTCGGTGTTCAAACCGAGACTTTCCGCCGACAGTACGGCCCGCAGGGAAACACGCTCGGGCCGGCGCAGGACCCAAAGAAGACGGGTTCCGCCATCCTGGCGCGGAAGGCGCAGTGATGCCGTCGGCGCAACGACCGCATCCGCGACCGACAGAGACGCGGGAACCTGGACCGGCTCGGGAACATCCCAGACGATCAGCATCGCCGCGCCGCCCAGATGAAAGGCCCGTGGCAGATCCGCCTCGTTTTCCGTTAAAACCACGTCCGATAGATCGAGCAGCGCCATGCCGTTCAAACACCTCGTAGGAGGAGGCGCTGCAGCGTGTGGCCGCAGCGCCCCGACAGGTTAATGGACCGAGAAGTAGTCGTTCGGGTTGCTCTGCACGTCGTCCGCATTGACATTGACGAGCGTGACCGTGTCGCCATTGCCGAGATCGACGAGGGTGTTGCCACCCACCTGGTGAACGCGGCTTGCGAGATCGTCGGCCGACGCGATGTCGGTACCGTTGATTCCCTTGGAGACCTGCAGCAGGTCCTCGCCGACCTTGAAGTCCATGACGACGTCGTTGCCGCCGCCGCCGGAGAACACGAAGACATCCTGTCCGGAATTACCGTACAGAACATCGTCGCCTGCGCCGCCGTGGATGATGTCGTCGCCCGAGCCGCCACGGATGACGTCGTCGCCGGCGCCGCCCTGCAACAGATCGTTGCCGGAATTGCCCTCGAGGATGTCGTTTCCATCGCCGCCCTGGACGACGTCGTTGCCGTTGCCGCCCCGGAGGTAATCGTCACCGGCGCCGCCTTGCAGCACGTCGTCGCCATTGCCGCCGAAGAGAACGTCGTCGCCCTCACCGCCCTGCAGCACGTCATTGCCGTTGCCGCCGAAGAGTTTGTCGTCGCCCGTTCCGCCGAACAGCGCATCCTCGCCGTTGCCGCCGAAGAGAAGGTCGTCGCCCTCACCGCCGAAGAGGGCGTCGTTGCCCCCTCCGCCGAAGAGGAAGTCATCCCCTCCATTCCCGAAGATCACATCCGGGGAATGGGTACCGTGAAGCGTGTCGTGATAGGCACCGCCTTCAAGAGTTGCCATACCTGTCTCCTTGCTGGCTGGGACCGGAGGGACGTCTGCCCGCCGGATGGATTGGTGGAGTCGATGCAGGCGAACGCCCTTGGCATATCCAAATGCCGGCCGCGCGAATGCGCAGTTCTGTTCGCCGCAGAAAAACACTGCTCAAGACAGACTGATTTGTAAAGCGCAAAATTCAATAAAACTCCAGAAAGATCAAGTATAGCTTGCTAAATAATAAGTCTACTTATGGAACAAAATAGAATTCAAACTAAGTCAAATTTAGTTTTACTTTCGAAATATTTTATCAATATTCCTCCCTGCCTGGTCGGCCGCATAATTTCCATGACTGCATTAGGATCTGGGCTAAGAATTGATTACTCTTCACGGAATGCGCGATTAAAGCTCTCGGTGATCGGTGCGAGGAGATAATCGACAGCTCGGCGCGGCTTGTTGATGATGAGAATTTCCGCCGGCATGCCCGGATAGAGTTTGACGGACGGATTGTTCGCCAGGCTTTCCGGAGCGATCGATGCCCGCACGACATAGAAGGCGGATTCGTTGCGCTCGTCGAGCTGCTGATCGGCCGAGAGATATGTCAGCGTTCCCGCCAGCGGCGCGGTGCTGCGGTTGTTGTAAGCGGTCAGTCTCACCTGCACGGGCGCTCCCACATGAACGGAATCGATATCCCGCAACCCTACCTTCGCCTCGATGATCAGGGGCTCCTGCTCGGGAACGATGTCGAGGATGGGCTGCCCTGGCGAAATGACTCCGCCAGGCGTGCGGCTGCGGATGTTCGTCACGATGCCGCCTTGCGGCGACACGACCACGATCCGGCGCAGGACGTCGCCGGCCGCGCTCATCCGCTCGATGGTTTCCGCGAGTTCCAGCTGTGCCGCCTGGAGATCCGCCGCAACCTGCTGCTGGAAATCGTTCTCGATGGACAGGATCTCGAGCTCGGCGGCAGATTTTGCCTGTTCGGCTTTCGCCTTGCGGGCCACCAGCTCGGCGGCCCGCCCGGTGAGCTCGCTTTCACGAGTCTGAAGCTCCGTAAGGCGTGGACGGGGCGCATAGCCCTTCTCCACCAGGGACGCGACCGCCTGTAGCTCGCGGTTCAGGAGTTCCGCCTGGCGGGTATTGGCGACCGTCTGGGCCTCGATCGCGGCCAGCTCCGCCTCCTGCTGCTGCACGGTCTTGTGCTGGATATCGACCTTGCGTTTGAACATCTCGCGGCGCGACGAGAAGACGTTTCGCTCCGCCTTGAGCACCTCGTCCGTGATCGGGCTCGTCGAGGCCACAACCTCTTCGGGGAATGTCAGCTGATCCTGCCGGGACTGTTCCGCCCGCAGGCGCACGAGGCGCGCTTCGAGACCGATGCGCTTCGCTCTCAATTGTTCGAGCTCCGCTTTGGCGCGGGTGTCGTCGAGCTGCAGAAGCGGCTGCCCCGCCTGGACGACGTCGCCTTCCTGAACCAGCAGGCTCTTGAGAATGCCGCCTTCAAGATGGCTGACCGTCTTACGCTTGGAATCGACGATCACGGTCGCGTTCGCGACGGCCGCGCTGTCGAGGCGCGCCGCATAGGCCCAGCCGACGAAGCCGCCGAGCCCCAACACGATGGCAAGCGTTCCGGCCAAAAGGGGCGTGCGCAGGGACGGGCCATCGCGCTCCTCGCTCTCGAAGCGCTCGGCCCACGGCTGCATGGAGTCCGGCTCATGCGGGACCGGCAGCTGCGCGGCCCGGGGCCGGCTCTGGACGAGAATCTCGGTGCTAGCCACGAGTTGCATCTCCCTGAACGGCCCGCACGGGCTGTGCCTGAGCGGGCTTGGCGATCCTTTCGCCGCGTCCGTCGATATCCACCACCGAGGCCCGCGGCCCGAACTGGGCGATCCGGCCATCCTGGAGGACGAGAAGCTTGTCGACCGCCTGCATGATCGACGGCCGGTGCGCGATGAGAATCACGATGGCGCCGTCCGCCCGCGCGGCCTCGATGGCCCGGATGAGGGCGCGCTCGCCCTCCGTGTCGAGATTCGCGTTGGGCTCGTCGAGGACGATCATGCGCGGCCGCCCATAGAGCGCGCGGGCAAGCGCGATGCGCTGCCGCTGGCCGCCGGACAAAAGGAAGCTGCTGTCTCCGAGGCGGGTGTCGTAGCCGAGCGGGAAGCGCCCGATCATGTTGTGCACGTCAGCGAGCCGCGCCGCTTCGAGAACGGCCTGGGGATTGGCGTCCTGCATCCGCGCGATGTTTTCCCGAATGGTCCCCTCCAGCAGCGACACGGATTGCGGCACATAGCCGACCATTCGTCCGAAGGATTCGCGCTCCCACAGGAAGACGTTGTGACCGTCGAGATAGATGCCGCCCGTGGTCGGCTTCAGAACGCCGACGAGAAGGCGCGCGAGGGTCGATTTTCCGGCCGCCGAGGGACCGACGATGCCCAGCACCTCGCCCGGCGACAGGGAGAACGAGATCCCCTTGAGGACCGGGACATCGGAACCGGGCGGAGCGAAAACGAGCCGGTCGACCGTGAGCTCGCCGGAGGTCCGCGGTGTCGGCTGCGTGTCGCGCCGCGGCGTCTCGTCTTCGAGCAGGCTCACGATTCGCTTCCAGGCCGCCCCGGCGAGCACCCATTGCCGCCATCCGTCCACCATCGAATCGAAGGGCAGGAGAAGACGTCCCATGATGATGCTGGCCGCCACCATGGAGCCCGGGCTCGCCTCCTGCCGGATGACCAGAATCGCACCGGTGGACAGCACGGCGATCTGCATCATGTAGCGGCAGGTCCGCGTCAGGGACGACATGGCGCGTCCGCGCCGCGTGGCCGTATCGAGCAGGTCCTGCGCACGAAGCTGCCCGTGGCGCCAGCGGCGCGCGAGGGCCGGCAACATTCCCATCGCCTCGATGGCCTCCGCATGACGGAGGCTCGCGCTCATGTCGCCGATGCCCTGGATCGTCGATTCGTTGGCCCGCTTGAGCGTGCGCCGCGTCAGAAGATCCGAGACAAGGCTCAGCACCACGATGATCGTGGCGGAGATCAGGGCGACGATGCCGTAGAGCGGGTGCAGCGCGAACAGAACCACAAGGAAGATCGGGCACCAGATTGCCTCCAGCGGAATGCCGATCGCATTGCCGGTGATGAAGGCCCTCAGGTCGTTGATGTCCCGAATCGCCTGCCCGGCACGGCCGCTCCCCTTCTGGACGGAAGCCGACACGGCGGCCTGCAGGACCGGCAGGTTCAGCCGGCGCAGCAGAAGACTGCCCATGACCTGAAACGTCAGGGCGCGGACATAATCGAGGACGCCGAACAGGATCAGCCCCACCGCCGCAATCACGATCAGCATCGCGAGCGTATCGACGCTCTGGCTGTTCACGACACGGTCGTGCACCTGCAGCATGAAGAGCGGCACGGTGAGCTGCAGGACATTGATGACGGCGCTCAAAAGGCCCGCATAGGCGAGCCCCACAAAGAACGCCTTACGGCCGCGGTGGATGAGGTCCGCGGCTCCCCCGGAAACAGTCGCCTTGTTCATGCGACCCTTCCTGCAGTGATTTGTTCGTCGAAAATATGACGATGAAATGAGTAATCAGCAATCCGAAGGAAGGATAAATTCCGCACGCTTTACACGTTGATAAATCTCTATACCCTCCTAGGGTGATCTTTCGGGATGCCACCTCCGACTAAGCACTCCCTTTATAACGCAACACAACATAATAATTTAGAAGTTTAGGGAAATCGCCCTCGAATAGTTCGAAATTCGAAATAATCACTATCGAGAGATAGGAGAAGACAAGGCATGGAACCCAAGTACAGCAATGAGATCGGCCTGTTCCGGGAGGTGTCGACCGGAGGCCTGGCCGAACTGCCGCCAGCCCTGCGGTCCGCCAAGGGACAGGATGATGCGGAAGCATCCGCTTCGTCCGCGGACGAGCCGCCGGGCATCACCCACCTCGACCTCGTTCGCGTGGTCGAGCGCTTTCATCGTCGGTACCTCGATCTGTTCCGGCTCGATCTCGGCCGCCTCGGCGTGAGCGACCTCAGCCCCTCGCAGGTCATGATGCTCTTCACCATCGGCTCGGATGAGCTCACGGTCCGCGATCTCATCGACCGGGGCTATTATCTCGGCTCCAACGCATCCTACAACCTCAAGCGTCTGGTCGAGGGCGGCTATGTCGACCGCAGCGCCTCCGAGCGCGACCGGCGCTCCGCGCGCATCCGCCTCTCCGAAAAAGGACGCAAGCTCTGCGAGGACGTCCGCCGGATGGACGAATCCTACCACCGTCTCGTGACGCGCAATGCCGAGGAAAAGCGCGACCTGGAGACGGCCTTCAGGACCTTGCAGCGCCTTGAGAATGTCTGGACCGGCGCCCTCCGCTACGGAGAGACCGGCATCGCCTGACCCCCTCCCCTACGCCTCCATCTCCCGCGGCCGTTTCCACCCGTCTGGAACCGGCCTGCTCTCCGTTCCCGCGTTTTTTGGCCGGGGCCGGATCCCCTTCGCCGAAAAATGCTCTAGTTTTCCCTCAAAGGTGCTCCGGCTGCCCCGCGCGTCTGGGGATTTTCTTTCACGAGTTGCAACATGGCCAGATTTCTTGTCACCGGCGGTGCCGGATATGTCGGCAGCCACACGGTTCTCGCGTTGGCAGAACGCGGCGACGATGTCGTCGTTGTCGATAATCTCTCCCAAGGGCATCGGGGAGCGGTGCCGCCCGGTGTCGAGCTGATCGTCGAGGACATCGCGGATACGCGCCGCCTCAACGAAATCTTCGCAGGCTGGCGCTTCGACGGGGTCGTTCACTTCGCGGCGCGTTCCCTCGTGGGCGAGAGCATGCGCGAGCCGCTCATGTATCTCTCCGAGAACGTGAGCAACACGCTGCGCGTTGCCGAGGCCGCCATCAAGACCGACTGCATGCGCTTCGTTCTCTCCTCCACGGCGGCGCTGTTCGGGATGCCGGACCGCATTCCCATCGACGAGGAATCCAAGCTCCACCCCCTGTCGCCCTACGGGGAGTCGAAGCTGATGGCCGAGCGGGGGCTGGAATGGGCGCAAAAGGTCCACGGCCTCCATTGGTCCGCCCTCCGCTATTTCAATGCGGCGGGGGCCGATCCTCAAGGAAGGCTCGGGGAGGATCACGATCCGGAAACACACCTGATTCCGCTGGCCATCAACGCAGCCCTCGGCCTTGGACCGGAGCTGACCGTCTTCGGCAATACCTACGACACCGTCGACGGCACCGCCGTGCGCGACTATGTGCACGTCACGGATCTGGCCGATGCCCATTGCCGGATCCTCGACCGCCTCGCCGAGGGTCAGGGCGGCTGCTACAACGTGGGTAACGGCACGGGCTACTCGGTCCGTCAGGTCATCGACGCGGTGGAGCGAGTCTCGGGCCGCAAGGTGCCCCATCGGTTCGGCCCGCCGCGCCCCGGTGACCCACCTGTCCTCGTCGCCTCGAACGAGCGCCTGCGCCGCGATACCGGATGGTCGCCCCGATACGCCTCCCTCGACGACATCGTGCGCACTGCCTGGGCCTGGCGTTCTGCTCACCCGAAGGGCTTCGACGACCGCACCTCGCCCGCCGGCAAAGCCCCCCTGGCCCAGGCCGTCTGACCCCGCCGAAGGTCTGCACCTTTCGGCTTCGTCACCATGCCGCCCATCAGGGTGACGAAGCCCCCGTGGATTTGAACGCTCCGCCCGAAGCTGCAAAGCTCGGCAGCGATTCGCAGCCGATCGGCGGGACACGGAGCAGCGGCATGCCGGCATATCTTGGCATCGATGTGGGGACCTCGGCCGTCAAGGCCGTCATCGTCGACGAGGAGCAGGAGGTGCTCGCCGAGGCGAGCCAGCCCCTCGCGATCTCCCGCCCGCGTGACCTGTGGTCCGAGCAGGATCCGGAATCCTGGTGGGAGGCTGTGGAAGGCGCCGTCGAGGCGCTGCGCGCAAGCGTGCCGGCCGCATGGGCTGACTTACGCGCCATCGGGCTCTCGGGCCAGATGCATGGCGCAGTCCTGCTCGATGACCGGGACCGCCCCTTGCGCCCTGCGATCCTCTGGAATGACGGGCGCTCGTTCCGGGAAGCTGAGGAGCTGGGCAGGCTGCATCCCCACCTGTCCCGGGCCATGGGCGTCGTCCCGATGCCGGGCTTCACGGCCCCGAAGCTTCTCTGGGTGGCGCGGCATGAGCCGGAGATATTCCGCGCCGTCGGGACTGTCCTCCTGCCCAAGGACTATATCCGCCTCAAGCTGACGGGCGAGCGCATCACCGACATGTCGGACGCGGCAGGCACCTGGTGGCTCGATGAGGCAGCACGCGCCTGGTCGGACGAGGCGCTCGCTGCCACAGGGCTCGATCGGCGGCAGATGCCGGGCTTGGTCGAGGGCTCTGCCCCCGCGGGCTTCCTGCGGCCCGACCTGGCGGCGCGCTGGGGCCTGCCCTCCGGAATCGTCGTTGCTGGGGGCGCCGGGGATGCGGCCGCCGGCGCGGTCGGCCTCGGGGCCACGGGCGACGGCGCAGCCTTCCTGTCGCTCGGCACCTCGGGTCAGCTCTTCATCGCCACGGAAGCCTTCCGCCCGGCCCCTGACAGGCTGGTCCATGCCTTCTGCCATGCCCTCCCAGAGCTGTGGTTCCAGATGGCCGCGATGCTGAACGGGGCAAGCTGCCTTGCCTGGCTGTCGGGACTTCTGAACCGGGACATAGACACCCTTCTGCGCGACGCCGAGGCTTCCTATCGGGGTCCGTCGCAGGTTCTTTTCCTGCCCTGCCTGACAGGCGAGAGAACCCCGCATAACGATCCCCATGCGCGCGGCGTGTTCTTCGGCCTCTCGCCGGAGACGACCCCGGCGGAACTGGCGCAGGCCGTTCTCGAAGGCGTGGCCTTCAGCTTCGCGGATGCGAAGGATTGCCTTGTCCAGGCCGGTGCGCAGCTGTCGAAGGCGGGCGTCATCGGCGGCGGATCCCGCAGCGCCTTCTGGACCCGAATCCTGGCCGACATCCTCGATTTGCCCCTCGTGCGCCTCCGCGGCGGCGAGAAGGGGCCGGCCTTCGGGGCCGCGCGGCTCGCCATGCTGGCTGCCACCGGGGCAGCGCCTGAAGCCGTCTGCACTGCGCCGCCCGTCCTCGACCGGATCGTGCCCGATCCGGAGCGCGTGGAGCGGTATGGGCCGAGAATCGAGGCATTCCGGCGCTTGTACAAAGCTTTGCGACCGGAGTTCTCTAAGGCATCCCAACGCGACAATTGACAGGATGCGCCGCCGCCATAGTATTTCTTCTTCCTGAAAAGAAGAATGACTGGACTTCGCGTCAAAGTCTTGAGGGAGGAAAGCGTGCGTTGGAGCTGCGAAACCTTCAGCCTCACGGCGCCCGCTGACCGTGATCGCGGACCCGGAGTGCGTTCATGACAGGATCGGCCCCGATCCTGGAGATGACGGGGATCTCCAAGACATTCCCCGGCGTGAAGGCGCTCAAGGACGTATCCCTCACCGTCTATCCGGGCGAAATCCATGCTCTGATGGGCGAGAATGGGGCCGGCAAGTCGACCCTCATGAAGATCCTGTCAGGCGCCTATCAGGCGGATGCCGGCGGCGAGATCAGGATCGACGGTAGCCCCATCGCCATTACGGACCCGCTCGCCGCCATCCATCACGGCATCTCGACCATCTATCAGGAACTCTCCCTCGCGCCGAACCTGACAGTGGCCGAGAACATACTGCTGGGCCGGGAGCACCGCAGCGGCCCCATGATCGACAGGGGATCCATGGAGCAGGCCTGCCGGGCCGTGCTTGAGCGGCTCGGCGTGACCTTCAGCCCCTCGACCCGGGTGAGCACCCTCTCGATGGCTGAGATGCAGCTGGTGGAGATTGCCCGCGCGCTCATCGCCAATTCGCGCATCCTGGTCATGGACGAGCCGACAACCTCCCTCTCGTCCCGCGAGACCGACGCCCTCTTCGCCCTCGTGCGCCAGCTCCGCTCAGACGGCATGGCGATCATCTATATCAGCCACCGCATGGCCGAGGTGTATGAGCTGGCCGACCGGGTCTCGGTGCTACGGGACGGCACCTATGTGGGCACGCTCCCGCGGGAGGAGATTTCGGCGGAGCGCCTCGTGCGGATGATGGTCGGGCGCGACCTCTCGTCGTTCTACAAGAAAGAGCACAATGCCAAGGGCAGCCGCGGCCCCGTGATCTTCTCCGTCAGGGACATGCGCGACGGGCAGCGCGTCCACGATTGCTCGTTCGACCTGCATCAGGGAGAGGTGCTCGGCATCGCAGGCCTTGTCGGCGCCGGGCGCACGGAGCTCGCCCGTCTCATCTACGGGGCCGATCCGCGCACCGGCGGCGAAATCCTCCTCGGTGGGCAATCCCTTTCGATCCACTCTCCGCAGGATGCCATCGACGCGGGCGTGGTCTACCTGACGGAGGACCGCAAGCATCTCGGGCTGTTCCTCGACCTGACGGTGCGCGAGAACATCAACCTGAGCGTTCTGGGCCGCGACGCACGCCCGGGCGGTGTCCTCAACCTCAAGACAGCGAAGGACCGTGCCGCGGCGGCCATCCGGGCGCTCGGCATCCGAGTGGCGGGGGATGCGGTGCCGGTCGGCAGCCTCTCGGGCGGCAATCAGCAGAAAGTCCTTCTCTCCCGGCTCCTGGAAACGAGGCCGCGCATCCTCATCCTCGACGAGCCGACGCGGGGCGTGGATATCGGCGCCAAGTCCGAGATCTACCGGCTAATTGACGATCTCGCCCGCAACGGCGTCGGCGTCATCGTCATCTCGAGCGAGCTTCCCGAGATCGTCGGGATCTGCGACCGGGTCCTGGTCATGCGCGAAGGGCGGATCGCCGGCGAGGTCGGCGGGACCGGGCATCCCGCCATTTCTCAGGAAAACATCGTGGCCATCGCGACAGGCGTGAGGGAAGAAGCAGCATGACGACTCCGAACGAGACCGGCGCATCCATCCCCGGCCCGGGAGCCGCCGATGCAGGCGCACAGGCGCGCCAGCGCCGCCTGGCCTGGCGCTCCACCGTGCAGGCCGTCGGCATGCTGCCGGTGCTCATCATCCTGGGCGTCGTGTTCGAGCTGATGTCCGGCCGGTTCATGAGCGTCCAGAACCTGTCCATCGTAGCGCAGCAGGCCTCCATCAACATCGTGCTTGCGGCGGGCATGACCTTCGTCATCCTCACCGGCGGCATCGACCTCTCGGTGGGCTCGATCCTGGCGGCGGCCGCGATGGTCGCCATCATCGGATCCAAGGTTCCTGACTGGGGCATGCTCGGCATCCCGGCCGCCCTGCTCGTAGGACTCGTGCTCGGGGCGATCAACGGCGCGCTGATCGCCTTCATGCGGCTGCCGCCCTTCATCGTGACTCTTGGGTCACTCACGGCCGTGCGCGGCCTCGCGCGCCTTCTCGGCGGAGACACGACCCAGTTCAACCCGCAGCTTCCCTTCGCGTTCATCGGCAACGGCAATCTCTTCGGCATTCCGTGGCTGGTGGTAATCGCGCTCGTCGTGGTGCTGGTGTCGTGGTTCATCCTGCGGCGGACGGTGCTCGGCGTGCATATCTACGCAGTGGGCGGCAATCCCGATGCGGCGCGGCTCACCGGCATCAAGGTCTGGGCCGTGCTGCTGTTCGTGTATTCCATCTCGGGCCTCGCGAGCGGCCTCGGCGGCGTGATGTCGGCGGCGCGCCTCTACGCGGCGAACGGCCTGCAGCTCGGGCAATCCTACGAGCTCGACGCCATCGCGGCCGTCATCCTCGGCGGTACCAGCTTCGTGGGCGGCATCGGGTCGATCTGGGGCACGCTGATCGGCGCACTGATCATCGCTATCCTGTCGAACGGGCTCATTCTCGTCGGCGTGTCCGACATCTGGCAATTCATCATCAAGGGGTTCGTGATCATCGGGGCCGTGGCGCTCGACCGCTACCGCCTCAAGGGATCGGCGCGCACCTGAAGCGGATTCCATGGCCCGGCAGGGCGATGGTTCGGGCGAGGACCGGGGCCGAAACCTCGGCGGATCGCCGTCACCAAGGAGGAAACGATGAAACTGTCCCGGCTTACCTGCAGCCTCGCCGTCCTTGCCGGCCTGGCAATTCCCGGCATGGCCAGTCCGGTCCTGGCCAAGGACCTGACGAGCGTCGGCATCTCGGTCGGATCCCTCGGCAATCCGTTCTTCGTCGCCACCATCAAGGGCATCGAGGACAAGGCGAAGGCCATCAACCCGAACGTGAAAATCACCTCGGTCTCGTCGGACTACGACCTCAACAAGCAGTTCACCCAGGTCGACAACTTCATCGCGTCCGGCGTGAACATCCTCATGCTCAACGCGGTCGATCCGGTCGCCATCGAGCCCTCCGTCAAGCGGGCCCAGGCGGCCGGCATGGTGGTGGCAGCCTTTGACGTGGCGGCAGCGGGCGCAGACGTGACCGTGATGACCGACAACGTCAAGGCCGGCGCGATCGCCTGCCAGTACATCGTCGATCACCTGAAGGGCAAAGGCGACGTCCTGATCGTGAACGGTCCCCAGGTCTCCTCCATCACGGACCGCGTAAAGGGCTGCAAGGGCGTCTTCGACAAGAACCCGGGCATCAAGATCCTGTCCGACAACCAGGACGCCAAGGGCTCCCGCGACGGCGGCTTCGCCGTGACCCAGAGCCTGCTGACCCGTTTTCCGAAGATCGACGCGATCTTCGCGATCAACGACCCGACCGCCATCGGCGCAAGCCTTGCGGCCAAGCAGCTCAATCGGAACGAGTTCATCATTACGTCCGTCGACGGCGCGCCGGACATCGAATCCGAGCTGAAATCCGGCAACTCCCTCATCAAGGCCTCGGCCTCGCAGGATCCTTACGTGATGGCTGGGCAGGCCCTGGAACTCGCAGCCGGCATCCTCAACGGCAAGAAGCCCGAGAAGAACGTGATCCTGCTCGATCCGAAGCTGATCACCGCCGAGAATGTCGGAGAGTACAAAGGATGGACGGCCGCGCGTTGAGCACATAGGCATGAACGGCGGCCATGATCGGCGATCATGGCCGTTCGTTTTTGAGAAGCCGGGATGGCGGTTGGAGAAACGGACATGCTCAGGGAGCTTCGGGAAAAGGTTCTGGAAGCCAATCTGGAAGTGGTGCGCCGCGGGCTCGTCCTCTACACTTTCGGCAATGTTAGTGGCATCGACCGTGCCGAGAACCTCGTTGTCATCAAGCCGAGCGGCGTTCCCTATGAGCGCATGAGCGCGGACGACCTGGTGATCACCGACCTCGAAGGGCGGCAGGTCTGGGGCGAAATGCGGCCCTCGTCTGACCTTGCGACGCATCTTCACCTCTACCGGTCGTTCTCCGAAATCGGCGGTGTGGTGCACACCCATTCGGAATTCGCCACCGCCTGGGCGCAGGCACGGCGCGCCATTCCGCCCTTGGGGACGACCCATGCGGATTATTTCCACGGCCCCGTCCCGGTCACGCGGGAGCTGACCGCCGAGGAGATCGAGAAGGACTATGTCCGCGCCACCGGCGTCGCCATCGCCGAGTGCTTCGGCAACCGCGATCCTTTGGAGGTGCCTGCGGCGCTCGTCGCCGACCATGGCCCCTTCTGCTGGGGCCGCACCCCCGACGAGGCCGTGCACAACGCGGTGGTGCTGGAGGCGGTCGCCCGCATGGCGAGCCATACCGTTTCCCTCGCTCCGGAAAGGGCGGGCATCTCCCAGAATCTCCTCGACCGGCATTACTTCAGGAAGCACGGCGCGGCCGCTACATACGGGCAGTCATGAGATCCCTGCCGCCCCTCACCTCATTTGTCTTTCGGAGAGCATGAATGGCGATCGTCGCTGGAGTCGATTTCGGCACCCTCAGCGTACGCGTAACCCTCGTGGACGACCACACGGGGCCGCTCGGGCTGGGCACAGCCGAATACCCGCTCCACCGGAGGCGGGACGACCCGGACCACGCCAGCCAGTCCCATGCGGATCACCTGGACGCGCTCGTCACCGCGATGCAGCGGGCGCTGGCCTCCGCGGGAATCCGCGGAGACTGCGTCGCAGCGCTCGCGGTCGACACGACCGGATCGACGGTCATCCCGGTCGATGAGAACCTGCGGCCACTGGGCGATTATTACCTCTGGTGCGACCATCGGGCGAAGGCGGAGGCGGCGCGGATCACGGCGCTGGCGCATGAGGAGAACCTTGAGGCCATCCGCTGGTGCGGAGGGGTCTATTCCTCCGAATGGGGCCTTGCGAAACTCCTTCACTGGCTGCGACACAACCCGGACAAGCGGGAACGGTTCGGCACGGCCCTGGAGCATTGCGACATGATCGTCGCGACGCTGACGGGTGTGACGCATGTTTCACAGCTCAGGCGCAGCATCTGCGCCATGGGCCATAAATGGATGTGGAACCCACGCTGGGACGGCCTTCCCTCGCAGGACTTCCTCTCCAAGGTCGATCCGCTGTTCGACGGCATTCGCGAGAAGCTCGGCGGGGTCTACAAGACGTCCGACATGGTCGCGGGCCGGCTCTCGGACACATGGGCCGAGCGCCTCGGCCTGCCGGCCGGCATCCCTGTGCCCGTCGGCGCGCTCGACGCCCATTGGGACGCCATCGGGGCGGGATGCAGCGTCGGTGACGTGGTCAACGTGGTCGGAACCTCCACCTGCGTCATGGCCATCGGGCCGGAGGTTGGCCTTGTCCAGGGTGTCTGCGGCATCGTGCCGGGAAGCGTGCATCCGTCCCTCGTCGGAATCGAGGCGGGCCTGTCCGCAACCGGCGACATCTTCGACGCCATTGCGCGCCGGGCCAATACCAATATCCGGACGCTCTCCGAGGGGCTGGAGCGCTACCGGGCCGGCGAGACGGGCCTCCTGCGGCTTACCTGGGACAACGGCGACCGAACAGTGCTCGTCAGGGCCGATCTGGGCGGCATCACGCTCGGCTGGAACCTGCTGCACACAGCCCAGGACGAATTGTTCGCCGCCATCGAGGGAACCGCCTTCCACACACGCATCATCCTCGAACGTATGGCCGAGGGCGGCGTGCCGGTCGAGCGCGTCATCAATGCGGGCGGCATTCCGCAGAACAACCCTGTCCTGAACCAGGTCTACGCCAATGTTCTCGGACGGCCGGTCCTGGTCCCGGACGGACTGCCGACCGGGCTCGGATCGAGCATCTTCGCGAGCCTCGCGGCGGGCTCCTATGCGGATGTGGAGAGCGCCCAGGCAGCGATCTGCCGTCCCTTCCGGACCTTTGAGCCCGACCCAGCGACGCGGGACACCTACGAGCAACTCTACGGGCTCTACCGGACGCTCTATTTCGGCTTCGGCGGAAAGACCGGTCCGGTATCGCTCGACCAGGTTCTTCCAGAGCTCAAGCGCCTCGCTCGCCCTGCGCCTTAGGCGAGTTGCGCGCGGAACCCTTTCGGCCTTTATTGCAGCCAAGCCCAGCGGAGTTCGCCCATGCCCTCGTCCCTGCCTGTTCTTCCCCCCGACGGCTCGCCCTGGCGGGCGCGGCGGACCCATCGGGAATGGCTCGCGGGCCAGGCGGCCGATCTCCTGGGCTTCTTCCAGCACAGCGCGATCAACCCGAAGGGCGGCTTCTTCGACCTTGATACAACGGGCAAGCCCATCGACGACGGCAGCCCTATCCGCCAGATCCATAACACGACGCGGATGGTCCATTGCTTCGCCATCGGACACCTCCTCGGGCGGCCCGGCTGCGCTGACTTCGTGGACCACGGTGTGGACTACCTCTGGAAGCATCACCGGGATCCCGACCATGGCGGCTATGTCTGGTCCCTGGACGGCGAGCGCTTCCAGGACGACACCAAGCAGGCCTATGGCCATGCCTTCGTCCTGCTCGCAGCCTCGAGCGCGAAGGTCGTCGGCCATCCCCTGGCGGATCGCCTGATCGACGACGTGACCCAGGTGCTGGAGGAGAAGTTCTGGGAGGATCGGCACGGAGCCGTGGCGGAAGAGTTCGCCCGCGATTGGACGCCTCTCACCCGCTACCGCGGCCAGAACTCGAACATGCACCTGACCGAGGCGCTCATGGCCGCTTTCGAAGCCACCGGAAGGAGCGCCTATCTGGACAAGGCGGAACGCATCGCGAGCCTGATCATCGGACGTCATGCGACTGCCCTCAGGCACCGGGTGGCGGAGCATTTCAACGAGGATTGGAGTCTCGACCGCGACTATCGCGGATCGGACGTTTTTCGCCCCGCGGGCACGACACCCGGCCACTGGCTCGAATGGAGCAGGCTCCTGCTCCAGCTCTGGGTGCTCGGCGACCGGCGCCATGCCTGGATGCGGGACGCCGCCGCGGCCCTTTTCAGGCAATCGGTCGAACTGGGCTGGGACAAGGAGAACGGGGGCTTCTTCTATACGCTCGACTGGGAGAACCGGCCGGCCCTTCGCCAGAAGCTCTGGTGGCCCTGCGCGGAGGCGATCGGCGCCGCATCCTTCCTGTGCGATCATCTTCCGAGCGATTTCCACGAGAGCTGGTACCGGCACCTATGGGACTTCGCGGCTCTCCACCTCATCGACCAGCAGCATCGGGGATGGCATCCGGAACTCTCAGAGACGCTCCGCCCCGCATCGACGCTCTTTACCGGAAAGCCGGACCTCTACCACGCGCTCCAGGCCTGCCTCATTCCCCTCTACCCGGCAACCGGAAGCCTCACGCGCGTTATCGCGCAGGAGAACCGGACCGAGGCGTGATCCCTCGGCCGGTAGCGCTCAGAGCGCCTGCCGTCTCAGGAATGCGCCGGCGCTGTGGCCTGCCTCACGCAGGCGGCTTTTGTGCAGAACGATGTCCTGAAAGGTGTCTACGGCTGCGAGCGCCTGCGAGCGCAGGGCCCCGAGGCGGGCGAAATCACGGTCTGCGAAACGGTCGGCCGCCTGAGCGAGCCGCCTGCAGCGGGCCTCGATCTCGCGTCTGGCTTCCTCGAGACGCAGGTCCGGCGCGCAGCCCTGTTCCGCCTGCCGGCAGGCATGAAGAACGGCGCCGATCAGGTCCTCGTCGGCGTAAAGGCCCGTATGGTGCCGGATCCGGTAGCGGGCACCGTCGAGAAAATGCTTGATGTCGCGACGCCACGCGCTCTCGTCCGTCATCCGCGAAATCCCTCTGGCCCGGATCCTCTCGTCATAGCTTCCGAGCAGGAAACGTCGGGACCCGTAAGGATCTCATTAACGGACCGTCCAGCAGGCTCGCGAAAACGCCCTCATGCCACCCGAGCGATGCGCTGCCGGTTCGGTCTGGGACGCAGCTTGCGGCGTGCCCAAATCCAGGCGCCTGTCAGAAGAAGCCCCAACAGGGCCACGGATGTCACAACGTTCAGGACCGGCAGAACCATGCCGCCCCAGGTCCCCTCATGCAGGAGGCGCGGCCAGTTCCGGCTACCCGGAACGGCGCCGTCGCGGGTCAGCACATAGGTCTTCATCTCGCCGTCCTCGGCGACACGGGCCATGAGGTTTCGGCCGATGGGACGGATCCAGCTCAGCCCCGCGAGATCGTGGTCGGCCCCGATCACGCGGACAGCCTCCCGCAGCGAGGTCGGCGGGCCGGAGGACGGAGCCGCCGCAGGAGCCGATGCGAACGTCACGCCAAGGGCCAGTAGCAGGCCCGTCAGAGGGCTGAGGATGACCAGCGGCAGCAGCAGCCAGCCAGCCCCCTTGTGCCAGCCCGGGATCGTGTTGCGCAGCTTGGGCAAGCCCATCAGGATTCCGAGGACGATCAGCGCCAGCATCGCGATTGTCGAGGTCGTCACGAGCCAGCCTGCACGGACGATGAGATGCTCGTGGAGGCGGCGCGCCGTGCCGAAGACATCCGAGAAGGTCATACCGTCACGAACCGCCGGCTGGCCGCTCGACAGATCGATCTCAGTGCCGCCCGCTCCTCTGCCGATCGACATCGTCCCCTCCAAGGGGCGCAGAAAGAGAGCCCGGGCGGTGCCTTGGGTATCGTGGCGCGCGAGAAGATCCTCGACCGTCTGGACCGGGAGCGAGCCGGGCACAATGGCGTTCTGGAGGACGAGCGGCTCGAAGGACAGGACCAGACCCGAAAGGATGACGGCGAGAAGCGGCAGCGCAAAGACGAGGGCCACCCAACGGTGCAGCCGCAACAGCAAAGCCTTGTTCATGGATGACGAGCTCAGACTTGAGAAAAGACAAGTCCATGATCGCTGCGCCATGGGGCGCCCGCAAGTTACGGATCGGTAATGCGAATCCGCAAAACGAAAATGCCCGCCGGAGGCGGGCATTTGCATTCATTCCGGAAAGGCTTCGCCGATCAGGCGGCCTTCTTGCTGCGGCGGCCCTTAGTGGCGGCCGGCTTCTCGTCCTCGGCCTTGCGGCGCTGCTGCCCGAGACCCATGGTCTTGGCGAGCTCGGAGCGGGCCTTGGCGTAGTTCGGAGCAACCATCGGATAGTCGCGGGGCAGGTCCCACTTAGCGCGGTACTGCTCGGGCGTCATGTTGTAGGTCGTGCGCAGGTGACGCTTCAGCGACTTGAACTTCTTGCCGTCCTCGAGGCAGATGATGAAGTCCGGCGTGATGGACTTCTTCACGGGCACGGCGGGCGTCAGCGCGGATTGCGGCGCCTCGGCAATACCCTGGGCCGTCTTCGTCAAAGCCGAATGGACCGAGTTGAGAAGCAGCGGCAGATCGGTGGCGGGAACGGAGTTATTGCTCACGTAGGCCGAGACGATATCGGCAGCAAGCTCAATGAAGTTCGGAGAGGTCACGTTCTCGCTCATAATGTTGTTATCCTTAGCCACGCAGGAACCATTGGGATTGATGAAGTAAGGGAGAGTGTTCCGCAGCGTCGCAGGATCAACGGTCCTCGTCGTCATAAATCCTGAGACGCAGAGGCGAAATATGTCCGAAAACCAGCTTTGGCAAGATGCAATTCGATAGTGTTCCCTAATTGTTCCAGTTTTTATTATCCGAAAAGGGTAAATAGGGCCCTATAACCTCGGATCGCTTCTACATCCGATATACTGCGTCGATGTCGCCCGCCCTCATTCTCACAAGTATTTGAAGTCCCTATATGCGAAAAGAATCCGCAATTAACGTTCTTCCAGCAAGAGCCGCGCTTGAAACGGTACCTTCAAGAATTCGCCCGAGACAGCTCAGAACTTCAGCATCGACAAGTGCATCACGAGACTTCGGGATGCACAAGAGCACGTCATTCATGAGAATAGCTTTCAGGAGCCAACCATGCCGCACCGCCGTTTTGGGCCTCTCGAGTGTCCGGTATCCGTCATTGGCCAGGGCACGTGGCGTCTCGACGAAGCCCCTCGCGAGACAGCCGCTGCGGCTTTGCGCGCAGGTCTCGATGCTGGCCTGAACCACATCGACACCGCCGAGATGTATGGCGAGGCAGAGCCCCTGATCCGGGACGCCATCGCCGGTCGGCGCGACGAGGTCTTCCTGGTGTCGAAAGTCCTGCCGCAAAATGCGTCCCGCCGCGGTACGATTGCGGCCTGCGAGCGATCTCTTGCGCGGCTCGGAACGGACCGGCTCGACTGCTATCTCCTGCACTGGCGCGGCAGTATTCCGCTCGAAGAAACGGTCGCCGCACTCGAAACCCTGCGCGAGAGCGGAAAGATCCTATCCTGGGGCGTCAGCAATTTCGACGAGGCGGACCTCGCCGAGGCTCTGGCCCTCGCGGGCCCCGGCCGGATCGCCTGCAATCAGGTGCTCTACCATCTGGAGGAGCGCGCCATCGAGCACGCGGTGCTTCCCTGGTGCGAAACGCACGGCGTTGCGCTCGTCGCCTATTCGCCTTTCGGGAGCGGCGATTTCCCAGCACCGCGGACGGCGAAGGGCCAAGTGCTCCAAAAGATCGCCGCCGCGCATGGCGCCACACCGCGCCAGATCGCGCTCGCATTCCTGACCCGCAAGCCCTCGCTCTTCGCCATTCCGAAAACCTCCACGGCGGACCATGCGCGGCAGAACGCAGCCGCCGGGGATCTTGTCCTATCAGACGCCGAGATTGCGGAGATCGACGCCGCTTTCCCGCGCGGTCCCAAACCTCGCTCGCTGCCGATGATCTGACCGCCCTGTTCCGGCTCCACCCGGCCCTGTATGCTGGTCTGCTGGGAGCGGCCCGATGACGTCGTCCGTGATCGTCCTTCTGCTCTTCGCCGTGCCGGTCGCCGGCTGGATCCTGGCGCTTGCGACCGCGCCGTTCGCCCGCCGCCGCCATGCGCGGCTTGAGGCCCTCACGCGCGCCCTGAAGGAGGATCCTCGCTATGGGGAGGCGGACCGGGCCCGTGTGAATGAGAGCCTCGAGCCCCTTCTCGGACCGGGCATGGCCCTGGTCCTGCTTGCCGCCGTGCCGGCCTCGCTCCTGGCCTTGGCCGTGAGGGGTATGACGGAAATGGGACTTGCCCGTCGGCACCCCAGTTGCCGGCCCTCACCCCTGGAGGACATCGAATGGGAGCGGTTCCGTACCCATGAGTTCACGCAGCGCGTGGACGGGTCGGCTCCGATCGGCGAAGACCCGCGCTTCCGCCGTCTCGGCGAACTTGCCTTCGAGGTCGAACTCCTGAGGCGGCCGCTCCTTCTGCTCAGCGTTGCTGTCCTGTCACTTCCGGCACTTCTTCTCTACGGACTCGCCTACGGCATCCGGGATGCTCTTCTGGTCCTTCCGCAGATGGCTTTCTTCGTCGCTCAGGCGCTTGCGCCGGTCCTGGGGCCGGTCACGAGACGCCGGCCGAGAGATGGGATAGGACCAGCCAGGCGATGAACGAGAGGATCGAGAGGCCGGGCACGAGGAATTCCAGAATGGTCCAGCGGCGAACACGGTGCTCCCAGTCATGGGTCTCCTGTTCGACCTCCTCATTCAGCGGAGCCTTCAGGAGTGCATGGAACCTCCTGCGGGAATAATAGCCCATGATGAGGGTAAACGGGGACAGCACGGCGAAGATCACCGCCAGGTCCCACATCAGGTTCCGGTATTGCGAGATCGCCACGTCACTCTCCGCCGTCGCCCCTCCCGGCCATCCGAGCGCCAGCACGCCCTGGTCGGGCACAGCGGAGGGATGAGGCGAGATCGGGCATGTCTGTGCTTGTGCGCCACGAAGTATTTATGGGGCGAGAACCCCGGATATCGGCCGAGGTTCCCCCATGGACAGGGCTAAACCATGGCGCCGGCGAGGAAAGAACTATTCCGCATCAGAATCGATGAAACCTGGCTTAGTATTCGCTCCTGGAGCGGAAGGAATTCACTGGATCGTATAACCGCCATCGATAACAAGCTCGGCCCCTGTCATGAACTTGGATTCGTCCGAAGCGAGATAGACCACGCCATAGGCGATGTCGTCCGGCTCACCGATATGGCCGAGCGGGTGAAGCTCGTCCGCGGTCCGGCGACCCACCTCCACATCCCCGTGCTGAGCCAGGTAGTTCTTCACCATGGGCGTCCAGATGTACCCGGGATGGATGGAGTTCACCCGAATGTTCAAGCCTGCCTTGGCGCAATAAAGCGCGACCGATTTCGTGTAGAGCCGGACGCCGCCTTTTGACGTGCAGTAGGCGCCGAGATCGGGAATGCCGATCATGCCGGCGACGGACGACAGGTTGATGATCGCGCCTCCGGGCGGCGTTCCTGCCTTCATGGCGCGGATGGCGTGCTTCGTTCCCAGGAAAACGCCGTCCAGATTGATGCTCATCAGCCAGTGCCAGTGCTCGAGCGTTTCCTCCTCGGGAGGGCACCCATCGGCAACGCCGGCATTGTTGACCAGAACATCGACGCGACCGAACCTGTCCAGTGTCTGAGCCATGACGTGCTGCCATTGCGGCTCGCTGGAGACATCGTGGTGGAGGTAAAACACCTCACTGCCGATCTCGCGGATCGCTTGAGCCGCCGCCTCGCCTTCGGCATCCTTGATGTCCGTGAGCACGATTTTGGCACCCTCGCGCGCCAGCATCATCGCGGAGGCGTGGCCGAGACCGAGCGCGGCTCCGGTGACGATCACGACCTTGTCCTTGACCCGGTTCATCCCAAACGTTCCCCGTGATCACATGCGCCGATGCCGGCGGCCCTCCCGCCGGACCGTTGCCCCGAATGGATCGCATCCCAGACGGGTTGCCGAGACAGAGTAGCCGAGCCCCCATCCGCTGGATTGCGATTGGTCAATGACAGAGAGGCTCAGTTCGCTGTCCTGATGCTCGAGCAGACGGCCTCCGCGAAGGCATCCGTGCCGAGGGTGCCGCCGATGTCCCGCGTACGGGTCGCCGGATGATCCAGGACCATCTCGACGGAGGCTTCGAGAAGAGCGGCCGCGCGGATTAGATTCTCGTTCGCATCACGCCGGCCGCGCCAGTCGAGGAGCATCGCGGCCGAGAGAATGAGCGATGTCGGGTTGGCGATGTTCTTCCCGGCAATATCAGGAGCAGAACCGTGCTGGGCCTGGGCGACACAGATCTCGTCACCGGCATTGATGGAGCCCCCAAGGCCGAGACTGCCGGACAGCTCCGACGCCTCGTCGGAGAGAATGTCGCCGAACATGTTGGTGGTGACGATGACATCGAAACGGTCAGGGGTGCGGATGAGATGCGCGGCCGCCGCATCGACGATCAGGTCGTCCAGTTCAACGTCCGGGAAGTCCTGAGCCACTTTGCGGACCTCGCGCAGGAAGAGGTTATCCGAGAGCTTGAGGACGTTCGCCTTGTGAACCGCCGTGACCTTTTTGCGTCGACCCCGGGCCAGCGTGAAGGCGGCCCAGGCGACCCGCGCCGAGCCCTTGGCCGTCACCTTGCGGATCGAGAGCGCCATATCGGGATCGGGCATGAACTCGCCGCTGCCCGCGAACATGTTACGATCTGAATAAAATCCTTCCGTGTTCTCGCGGACAATCACCAGATCCATGGGCTTGCGCAGGATCGTCAGCCCCTCCCGGGAGCGGCAGGGGCGGATATTGGCGTAGAGCTCGAACTTGACGCGGAGTTCGCCGGACGGATTGATGCCGCCCTCCTGGCGCGATGGATATTCGTAGTGCGACACGGGTCCGAGGATGACGCCATCCACCTCCGGGATGCGCTTCATGACCGTGTCGGGCAAGGTCGTGCCCTGCGACTTCAGCGTCACCAGGCCAATGTCCAGCGCTTCGAGCTTGAGGTTAAGACCAACCCTTGCATCGAGAACCTGAAGAACCTTGGTCGTGGCGGCGGTGATCTCAGGGCCGATTCCGTCACCGGGGAGAACCAGGATCTTCATGTTCAGCAACCTCACGAGATAAGATTTCAATCATTAGGGGACGGTTACTCGCGGCGTCTTTCCACCCTGAAGAGAAGTCAGCGTCGCGTCACCGCATCCTACGCCGGGCCTGTTTAGCACTTGGGTTGCCCTTCCGGCGTTCAATTCTCGTAAAGACGGAGGCCCACCCACGGATTTCGGAATCAGGTTGCCTCCCGGGTTGATGTCCGCAGCGAAGCAATCCGGGTAATATGGCCCGGCCTTCCCGCAAACCTGCTTTTGATAAATCTCAAGGTCAGGCGAGTCGCAAGGGTTTCCCTTAAGCTGTTGCGATAGCGTGGAGAGTTACTCCATGACGCATGTCCTGCTTCTGTCTGACGGGCCGTATTACGGTGCGCGGCAGGCCCTAAGATCCACCCAGTGGTTCAGGTGAGATCATGCCCGATTCGGTCTGGACCGAGAGTGCAAGCGGCACCGATGCTCTCTTCACAGATCTTTATGAACTGACGATGCTGCGCGCTTACAGCGAACTCAGCATGCGCGACATTGCTGTGTTCGACCTATTCTTCCGAAAGCTGCCCCCGCAGCGGAACTATCTTCTGGCCTGCGGCCTCAACCCCTTTCTACAAGATCTGGAAAACCTATCCTTCAGCGAGACGGATCTGGCTTACCTGTCATCGCATCCCCTGTTTCCCCAAACGTTCATCGATCAGCTGAGAGATTTCCAGTTCACGGGCGATGTCTATGCGGTCCCGGAAGGGACGCCAGTCTTTCCGAACGAGCCGCTTCTCGAAATCGCCGCACCCATCAGCCAGGCGCAAATCATCGAGACCATGGCCCTGAACCAGATCGGCCTCCAGACCATCCTGGCCTCCAAGGCGGCCCGGATCGTTGAAGCAGCCCAGGGGCGGCCTGTCGTCGATTTCGGTGCACGGCGTGCACAGGGACTGGATGCAGCCGTCAAAGGCGCAAGGGCATTCTTTATTGCAGGCGCTGCCGCAACCTCGAACCTCGCAGCCGGGCAGCGATGGGGAATCCCCGTTGCGGGGACGATGGCCCATAGCTTCGTTCAGGCCTGTGCGTCCGAGGCTGAAGCCTTCCGGGATTTCGCCAGGGTATTCCCAGGAACCACCCTGCTCGTCGACACCTACGACACGCTGGAAGGGGTCCGGCGGGTCGTCGAGCTTGCCAAGGAACTCGGACCAAACTGCCGTATTCAAGGCGTGCGGCTGGACTCGGGCGATCTGGCGACGCTGGCCAAGGGGACGAGATCGATCCTTGATGCAGCGGGACTGCAGGATCTCCAGATCTTTGCCAGCGGCGGGCTTGACGAATACAGGATCACCGAGCTCCTCATGGCCGAAGCCCCAATCGATGCCTTCGGGGTTGGAACGAGCATGAGCGTTTCAGAGGATGCCCCTGCCCTCGATATAGCTTATAAACTGGTGGAATATGCCGGCGTTGGTCGAATGAAGCTCTCGCCAGGCAAGCGTACCCTGCCGGGCCGCAAGCAGATCTTCCGTGCAATGCGGAATGGTTTGGCCGAAGGCGACGTGATTGCTCGTGGTTCCGAGCATCGGGACGGCTCTCCGCTCCTGCAGCCGGTGATGCTGAGCGGGCGGCGCGTCGCGCCGGCTCCCGCCTTGGCCGAGATCCGGGAACACGCTCGACGCTCGATCGAGCAACTGCCTGGAGGCCTCCGCATGGTCAAAGCATCGACCTCTCCTTACCCGATCAGCGTCAGTGACAATCTTCAGGACTACGAGCAGGATGTTCGTCAGAAGCTCATGGCTTCGTCAAAGCTGGAATAGATCCTATATACCATTGCCCTTAAGCCGAATTTCTGCCTTCACGACAGCGATACAAGCGCGCGCTCCGCCAAATCCAGATACTGCCTTGCCTGCGGGCGCCACTTCTGAGGTTCTCGCGGAGAAGGATCCAGAAGATGCGCCAGTGAAAGTCGGGCTCGGAGAACCGCATGGAGAGCCGTATAGGTGCCGAGAAGGTCATGCGGAATGGTGTCTCCCATGAGCTCTGCCACGCGCTCGATCAGAGCGCGGCCGAACCATGCTGCGTTCAGGTGAGCGCACTCCATGGCCAGAAATGCCAGTTCGTCATAGGGATCGACCAGCCGCAAATCCCGGTTAAACTCGAGACAATCGAAGATCACGATGGGATTTGCCAGGCAGATATGCTCCGGTCGCAGATCGCCGTGACCATCGACGATGCAGCCCGATTGGGACCTCTCTCGCAAACGAGGGCGGATCTTCCCGAGCGCCGCATCAAGCTGATCGAGAAGCGCCGACGCCTTGGATACGTCCGGCCACAGATCAGGGCGCAGAAGTACGGTCCGGTTCTCGGCTATTTCCTGGGTAAAGTGCCGGAAGAGCATATCCGGATCGACGGAGGGGTGCTCGGCGTGCCGGTAAAAGTTCGCCAGAACCTGGGCAAGTCGGCCAACTTCCTCCTGGCCCACGCGTCCTTCCTTCAGGCGGACGTCAAGCATGCAATCGGCGGGCAGGCGCTGCATCTCGACGAGCCAATCTACAATCTCCCCTTCCCCTCCTAGGGCCATCACTCCCGTGGACGAACAGGTCAGAGGGACAACGCCCTGATAGATTCCGGGCGCAAGCCGACGGTTCAATCGTGTCTCTTCACGGCAATATCGCTCGCGAGCCTCCAGGGTCGAAAAATCAAGATAGGGATAGCGAACAGGCTTCTTCAGCTTGAACACCCTCTCGCCTGCGAGGAACACCCATGACATGTGGGTCTCCTTCGCGACAACTTGATCGGGCCGATAAGGATAGGACGATGACTTGCCGAGGAAGTGAACCTTCGCCGCAAGTGTCGGTGCGTTTGCGCAGGTGCCGTTGAACATATGTCGCACCGGACGGAATTGTCGTGGCATTGTCGCATGAGATCAACGTCTCAGCCAGCCGCCGGTTTTCCATGACCATTGTCAATGTATTGGTATGCAGAGGCGGCTAGCTTCCAGCAACAATAATGCCGAGGAGCTCCCCTCGAGCGGAACGGCTGGGAGACCGGTCAAACTTGGCTGCTCGCCGAGATGAGTACCCCTCCAGACTGGATGCGCTATGACGACCTTCGCAACGACAGATCCGACCCTTCGAAGACTCTTCGAGCGGTTGGATTTTGCCCCCCAACCGAAGGACGAAGCTCTCTCTTGGCTGTTTGACTATTGGAAAGATAAGCGCAGTGGCCGTGTCGCACCGAAGCTTCAGGAGGTTGCCGTACCCGACCTTGGCGAAGCAGCCGGGAACGGGTTCATCCTCCAACTAGATCCCCAAGCAAATGCGCCGGTCCTGATGTTCGGAGGAGCCGCATTCGAGAACCTGATGGGGGCGTGTGATCACGGCGTCGTCGTTCTGGCCAAAGCACCGCGGCGACGTGGGGCTGTCAGGCTTCGACGGCTTTCTGGGCTTGTGCAGCGGTGCGCCGAGCCGGTCCTGGCGGAGTTCGAGGCATATGCAGCCGATCACCATCGGGTCAGGGTGGAAATCGTTCTTGCACCTCTTTCAGGAGATGGAAAAGCCGTGGATGGCCTCTTCGGCGGCTTAGCGCTTCGGCCGATACATGCCGAAAGGCTGGCGAGTGCATGGACTCCGCTCCCTGCCCAACCAGCCGACAACCAACCGCTGCTGTTCGCATTGAAGTCAGCGACTGATCTTGGAGAACGCATCGCTCACCACATGGGCCAGTCGCTTCAGCCCCATGAGGAGCGTGATTTCGAAGACGGGGAACATAAGACCAGACCTCTCGTCGACGTGCGCCGCAGAGATGTCCAGGTAATCGCCGGTCTTCATGGCAGCTCCAGTCAGAGCGTCAACGACAGGCTCTGCCGCCTGCTCTTCTTCGTGGGGGCACTGAAGGATGCGGGTGCCGCTCGCGTTACAGTTGTCGCTCCCTATCTCTGCTATGCCCGCAAGGATCGGCAGACCAAACCCTACGATCCCATCACGACGCGCTACATCGGCCAGCTGTTTGAGGCGGTCGGAGCCGATTGGCTCGTGACCATGGAGGTCCATAACCTCGCCGCATTTCAGAATGCATTCCGCTGCAACACGACCCACCTCGACGCCTACCTTGCCTTCAGCCGCCATGTTGCCGCCATAGCCGGCAACACCTCGCTTGCTGTCGTATCGCCCGATATCGGGGGGGCCAAGCGGGCCGAACTGTTCCGCCAGGTGCTGGAAGAGCACCTTGGCCGCCCGGTTTCCAAGGGTCTCGCCGACAAGCAGCGCAGCATGGGCCGGGTTTCGGGCGATCTCTTCGCAGGAGACGTCTCCGGCTGTACGGCGGTCATTCTGGACGACCTGATCAGCACAGGCACGACGATGGCGCGGGTCGCAGGACAATGCCGTGAGCATGGCGCAAAGCGGGTGATCGTCGCGGCTACGCATGGCGTCGGCGGGCCGGCCGCACTTGCCAACCTGACCCAGCCGGCAATCGACACGGTACTCCTGGCGAATACAATTCCTCAGACACCTGAGTTCGTGGCCGCCCTTTCCGATCGGCTTACGATTCTCGACGTGTCGGACGTTTTCGCTCAGACTCTGAGCGACAGGGCCCGGCACCCGGGATCTTTTCCCATGACGCAGAGCGGCAGCGGTGCCCATCGATAAGCAAGTCGAAACCATTGCGTTCCTGAAGAGGCTCTTTGGAGCGCGCTCGCCTGTGGAGGTCATGACGACCCATGCCTCGATTATCTTCCTGGCAGGGGACAGGGCCTACAAACTGAAGCGGGCGGTTCGCTTTCCCTATCTCGACTATTCCACGGCGCAGCAAAGGCATACAGCCTGCCTGAAGGAGCTTACCCTCAACCGCCGCACGGCCCCGGAACTCTACATGAATGTCCGCACCATCACGCGCGAGGCGGATGGTCGGCTGGTGCTGGATGGCACGGGACCATTGGTCGATACCCTAGTGGAAATGCACCGGTTCGACCAGGAATGTCTGTTCGACCGCATGGCCCAGAGAAACTCTCTCACGCCTGCGATTATGGCAGACCTTGCACACCGCATTGCGATCTTTCACCAAGAGGCGGCCATCAGCCTGAAGCATGGAGGGGTCAAGGGCGTTGCGGACGTCCTTGAGATCAACGAGCGTTCGCTCCGCGCCACCATGCTCGTTCCGGACGAAGTCGCCGCCACGCTCTCCCAAAAATTCCGGCAGGCCCTCGAAACCCATTCGGAAGAGCTCGAACGACGCCGCCAGTCAGGCAAGATTCGTCGCTGCCATGGAGACCTCATTCTCCGCAACATCTGCCTGTGGCGTGGCGCCCCTACCCTGTTCGACTGCCTCGAATTCGACGAGAACCTTGCGACCATCGACGTGCTGTATGATCTGGCCTTTCTACTGATGGATCTGTGGCACCGGAAGCAACAGGAACTGGCAAACACCCTGCTGAACCGATATCTCGATGAGGCTGACGAAACCGACGGGCTCGGTCTTATCCCGTACTTCATGGCCATTCGGGCGACGGTCCGTGCCCACGTCACAGCCGCCCAGGCTGAGCACGCTGCAGCCCCGAATGTGAGGGCCAGCGTGCTTTCCGAGGCCCTGCAGTATTTCGATCTCGCCGATGCTCTGCTGAATCCCGCGCCGCCCACCCTTTTGGCCATTGGAGGATTGAGCGGAACCGGCAAGTCAACCATTGCCTCTCTTGTGGCTCCTTACCTGGGACAAGCCCCCGGGGCACGCATCCTCAACAGCGATCGCATCCGAAAACACCTGCATGGCGTGCCGGCCCAATCCCGGCTGCCGGAGAGTGCCTATCGGCCGGAGATTTCCGAACAGGTTTATGCCAACTTGCGACAGGAGGCCGAACGTGCGTTGCGCGCAGGCTCCGCAGTCATTGCCGATGCGGTCTTTGATCGTCCCCAGGAACGCAAGAAGCTTGAGCAACATGCTGCTGGATGGCGCATTCCCTTCACAGGCTACTGGCTCCGGGCACCGATAGAAGTTCTGACATCGCGCGTGGCGGCCCGCCGGGAGGATCCGTCCGATGCGACAGCAGATATTGTCCGCATACAGGCTGCGCGCCATTGTGGAGAGATAGATTGGGTCAACCTCGATGCCTCACAGAAGCCTGACACCATCAAGGCCGACATTCTCCAGCATCAGGGCATCGACAGTGCGGAATCCTTATCCCGGGACATCCTGAGGCCACCGGAGGCGATGAAGCCTGCGTGACGAAAGCCTAGTTCTGCCTTGCCATACCTCAATCGCACTCCACTTCGGTCGACGACCTGCCCCCCGGCGCTCGACAGGATCGCGTCGCCAGCTGCCGTATCCCATTCGTGCGTTGGACCCAGGCGCACGTAAAGGTCGGCGCTCCCCTCAGCGATTCGGCAGAACTTCAGCGACGAGCCCATAGGCTGCCGATCAAGCAGAGAGAGCCGCGCGAGGAAATCCTCCGTGGCCGGATCCCTGTGGGAGCGACTGACCAGTGCAAAGAGCCCGCCCGGAAGAGGAGAGCGAACCTTGACGGGCTGCGCCCGGATTTCCTGCCCGATCTCGGTCCCGGGAGCGACGTCGAGCCTGAAGCTTTCTGCACCAGAATACCAGAGCGTCCCGAGAGCGGGGGCATAGATGGCGCCCGCAATGGGTCGTCCCTTCGCGATCACCGCGATATTGATCGTGAATTCATCCCGCTTCGCTATGAACTCCCTGGTTCCGTCCAGTGGATCAACCAGCACGAAGGCTTCGTCGGGTGCGAGCTGATGGGTTTCCGGCTGCTCCTCCGAGATGACCGGCATCCTGGGCAGCAAATTGCGGAGCCCTTCAAGGATCATCCTCTCGGCGGCCAGATCCGCTTCGGTCACCGGCGACGCATCGCTCTTGGTCCTCACCGAGGTTCCTGTCCGAAAGAGGTCGAGCACAGGTTTGCCGGCAGCAACAGCGATCCGCCCAAGTGCCAGGCCCAGGGCGTTCTGTTGCGCCGGGGTTGTGGACAAGCCCGCACCTGAGGATTGCGTCGAGCGACCCTCCATGGAGAGAACCTTATGGCATGTCCGAGTCCTCATTATAAACCTTGGGAACACCTCCCAGGCTCAGTGACTGGCTAAGGGCCAAAGAGCCCGAACCTCGTGGGGAAGCGAGTCCCAAACCTTGGCAATCTGTCCCTCATCCAGGTATTGGTTCAAGACACGGAAGACGACTTGGACCGCCTCGGCTCGGTTGACCGGCCTGATGTTCTTCAGTCCCTGCCCGACGCGATCGAGGAAATGCTCCAGGGATCGGTCCCGGTCGGGCTCAGATATGAAATGCCATTGATCATAGTAGGCGCCCCGCACAAGGAGCGGCAATTGTGCCCCAAGATGCACGGCGAGCTCCGGCGGGAGCCGATCCCGCACGGCATGAAGAACCGCTGACAGGACATGCCATGCGAGATGGCGGTCCGGGCCAAGCTCGGCCATGATCTCATCGAGCCAAGAGTTCGTCACATGCAACGTTCTGTCGAAGACGTCGAGACCGGTTGTGCTCATGAGAACCTCGTGGGCCGCGTGGGAGGGTTCAGACGCCACTTGTTGGCGACCGTAATAGTCGCCTCATGCGGCCGTGTTGATGAAAGTCAATCTCACCGTCATGTACAGCGCCAGACACTCCCTCCGCGCCGGACCGAACCTGAATGCTGACGCCATCGGTCGGCGGTATGCCGATAACGGGTTCTCTAAGACGATCCTTGTTCCGCTCGATATATCCTTCAAACACATCCGCGAGGTACCTGATCACGCTTTTGACAAGGTGCGAAACGGGTGGATCGACTATCACCCGAGGCGCCATCGTGAAATTTGTCCGATAGCGGCTTAGGCAGCTGACATAAGTCAATGCGGGCGAGAATAACTGGAACACCCTATGGCGCAGAATGAGATCTAGTGCCCCTCGATGAGGATGTTCCCATGACCAGTCTCAATCCGGCACCGGCCATCATTGGCGAACCCATTGGGCTGCCCTTACCGACCAAGCTGGGCGGGCGGCCGCTCATGGAGGCTCTCGCCGCGCGCAAATCGTCCCGGGAATTCGCTCTTCAGCAACTCGATCCCCTGATCCTGTCGGATCTGCTCTGGGCAGCATGCGGCATCAACAGACGCGACGACTATCGCACAGCTCCCTCGGCCCGAAACTGGCAGGAAATCGACGTTTATGTCGCGCTTGCGCGCGGGCTCTATCTGTTCGATCCCCACCATTCGCAGCTCGACTGGGTCCTCCGTGACGACATCCGCGCCCTCACGGGCCAACAGGAATTCGTCTGGTCGGCCCCCGTCAATCTGATCTATGTTGCGGATCTCACTCGCATGCAGGGAAGCGCCGATCGGGACGAGCAGCGCTTTTACGCGGCGCTCGATACAGGCTTCATCGCACAGAACGTCTATCTCTTCTGTGCGTCCGCGGGTCTTGCAACGGTGGTGCGCGGCCTGATCGACCGCAGGGCGCTCGCCCTTAGAATGGGCCTACGTTCCGAGCAACGCGTGATTGCGGCGCAAACCGTCGGTTACCCGGCAACCTGAGACACTCGCAAAAGTCTGCACAGTGCCATGGCGGAGGAGGGACATTGTCATGACAACAAAAAAGATCAACGAGGCCGATTGGCGCCTCTATCTCGATAAATTCTCGGCTGGCCTGGATGGCAGACGGGCAGAGGTCAAGATCGTCTCTCCGAAGTTGGGCAGCCAGGTTCAGGCAGAGTGGATCAGATTATGGGGACTGGCCTATGATCCGAAGGACAACGTGCTTGAGGTGGCCCTTGAAGGCCTCGATCACCTGATTCAAACGCCCGTCGAGCTTTATGTTCAGGAGGGTCGCACAGGGATCGAGAGCCTCTCCGTCCGCGATGGCGAAGGAAATCAACACATCATCCAGCTAAGACTGCCAGTTATCCTTTAGGGATTGCAAGGGGTGATGCTCCCGGGCAATCACGGTTGTCGGACACCGCGCGATCTGAACGCCCCCGGACTCGGTGTACGCGCGAGACGGAACCCGCTGCGAGAAAGTTGCCTATCCGGCTCAGGATAGGATCAAGCGATCATCCGGACCAAGGGTAATCTTGCCGCCGAAGCGTCTGCACTCAAGGTCGAGCCTATGTTGCAGCCACTCCGCATCCTCGCGCGTCGCGTGGTTCAGGCGGAACCGCCGGATCTGGAGCGGCGTCATCTCGAGGCCGATGAGAGCGCCCGTGACCGCATTAACGGTCACAAAATACATCAGGCTGAGGTCGCCCCGGAACTCCTCGTAGCCGGCAATGCCTTCATAGTCGTTGAGGAAGTCGCCGCAGCCGTAAAGGATCAGCCGGTTGCGGTAACGCTCGATAGCAATCGGGTGATGCGAGGAGTGGCCATGCAGGATTGAAACTCCGGCCCGGTCGATCAGGGCGTGAGCGAACCGCCTGTGCTCATCCGGGATTGCATAGCCCCAGTTGGATCCCCAGTGGATCGAGGCGATGACCACATCCCCCTCTCGCCTGACCGCCCTCACCTGCTGGGCGATCTGCTCGACCATCTTATCGGACAGATCCGGCAGAAGGTTCACGCCGGGCCGCGTCGACGTTGCGGCCCAGCCCGGCGGTGTCCCGCTTGTGGTCATGGCATAGCAGAAGACGACGACGCGCCCTATGCCGGAAACATCCAAAATTGCAGGGGCCATCGCTTCAGCCAGGTTCTGGCCCGCTCCGGCAATGGATATGCCCAGGCGCCTGAGAACCTGCATTGTTTCGATCAGGCCCGGCCTGCCCCAATCCAGAACATGGTTGTTGGCGAGACCGCAGCAATCGATCCCGGCGGTGAGGAGAGAGCCGGCATTCTCTGGGCTCATGCGATAATTGATGCCTTTGGGCTCATAGGCCTCACTGCGCGTGACGGTGGTCTCAAGATTGACGAGGCTTAGATCCGGAGCAACCCGCCGCCATGCATCCAATGCCGCGCCCCATAGATCCTCGAAACCAACCGGCCTCGGGATCGGGCCATGCGCCTCCTCGGCAAGCCGAACGTAGCCAAGGGCAGAATCCGCGTAAACTTCGTGAAGCTTCGGATCGCTTGGGAATGGCAGCACCTGGTCAATGCCGCGCCCAAGCATGACGTCCCCACACAGGAAAATGGTGAGGGTATTGCCGGAACGCTGCTTCCCGCGGGCCAGGGCTGGTCTGGTCCCGCTGATCGCGCCGGGTAAACCCAAGCTTGCAGCAAGCGCCAGGAGCAGTTGCACCATCCTTCTCCGCTTTGCTTGCACTGCAAACACCTCCGGTTCGTGCCCATGCCGTTCATGTCCCATGCATGACAGAGGCTCAGCCGCCGATCTTCTGCTCGATTGCCCCGAAATAGAGGTGATCCCGTGCCGGCTGCGCTCCCGGAGGCACCTCAAGAAATTTCTTTGCAGGCGAAAAGCGCGCTGGAACGAGCCTCTTCATGAGGTGTCGGTCCTCGGCGCTATTCGCTAACGTGAATCAGAGTTTCTCCTCGCAACAGGGTGACGCGCAGTCCCAATCCATGCGCCCTTCCTCATGGACGAACTCAAGGAATACTCTCACGCAGATCGACGCGCTCCCGCGCCAAATCGGGCTCGCCGAGCCGTGCCAGTATCTGAGCGCGGGCAGTATCGCGCAGCCGGATTGCCGCGGTAAAGTCCTGTCCGGCCGGATCGATCGGCTCTCCAATGTAAACCGCGATGGCCCCACGTCTCGGAAGCCACTGATCCGAGCGCAGGATGGACCGCGTCCCACGAATGACGACTGGGACGATAGGCGCACTTGCCTGGGAGGCAATCTCAAACGCTCCGAGATGAAAGGCGAGCAATCCGGGCATACGGGTGAACGTCCCCTCGGGGAACCAGGCGAGGCGTCCGCCCGCGCAGACTGCCTCCAGGGCGTGTCCTGTATCGGCGACGCCTCCCGCCGGGTCCGTCCGGCGGACGAACACCGTGCCAAGGCGGCGCAGGAACGGCCCTGCAAGAATTTGCTCCGCAAGTTCCTGCTTCGCCACGAAGGTAAGGCCACCCGGGATAGCGGCCGACAGGACGGCGCCATCGAGATAGCTTGAGTGATTGGCGATTAGAACGAATGCTCGACTTGGCAGCGGAGCTGCGGCCTCGATGGAAAGCGGAATACCGCTCAGGCGAAAGAACAGGCGCGCGCCGGTACCCAAGGCGCTCCACCGCCACGAGCGTCGCGGCAGCAGCACAACGGTTGGCCACAGGACGAATGCCACCGTGCCCAACAGGAGCCACCACCATGCGGCATAAGCCCAGCTGCCGAGCGCCCTCCGCGCGCGGTGCAGCCGCGGCAGGGCGCTGGCAACGAGCAGACGGGCGACCTGTAGGGAGGGGTGATGAAGTCCTCCACCAGCTCCGCCGGTCTCGTAGAGAGCGCGGGCCGCCGAGCGGCGGATCTTGCCGCTTGAGGTTTTGGGGACCGTATGCGGTGGCACAAAAATGATATCGTCCGGCGGGAGATCGAGAATGCTTTGTGAGGCGTCGATAATGGCGAGGCGCAGGGTATCAAGCTGGCTTGGGTCGGTCAGGCGGGTTTCGGCCATGACGACAAGCCGTTCGGTGCCCGTGCGCGGATCCGGGCTTGCGAAGACCGCAACGCAGCCCTTGCGGACGCCGTCTAGACTGCCGACGCGATCCTCGAGCTCCTGCGGATAGATGTTGCGCCCGGCGCGCTTGATCATGTCCTTGATGCGGCCTGTAATGTAGATGTCGCCGCCGGCGATGTAGGCCCGATCCCCACTTTCGAGCCAGTTTCCGTCGAAGAGAGCCTGTGTCTTTTCTGGGTTGCGGAAATACCCCGCCGTGGCCGACGGACCCTTGAACTGAAGGCGGCCCTCGTGCCGCTCCGGGAGTTCACGCCCATCCTCGTCGACGATGCGGATCTGATGCTTGGGCAGAGGCTGTCCGCAGGCAACGAATTCGAGCGCCGTCGCATCCTCTGGGGCTGCCGGACGGGCGACGCCGTTGCGCGTGAGCGTCTGACGACCGACGCGGTCCACGATCGGTGCACGTCCCCTGGGCGGAAAGGCGAGACCGACGGAGCTTTCCGCAAGGCCATAGACCGGCACCATCGCGTCGGGTCGGAATCCGTAGGGAGTGAAATGTTCCTCAAAGCGCCGAATCGTGCTCGGACTCACCGGCTCTGCCCCGTTCATGACAGCCCTGAGGGAGCGGAGGTCCAGGTTGTCGAGAGCACTGTCCGGAGCCACCTTGAGGCACAATTCGAAGGCGAAGTTGGGGCCTGCCGTGATCGTGGCCCGATGCCGGTGAACCGTCCACAGCCACACCATGGGATCGGCCAGAAACGACAGCGGCGGCATGAGGACGGCAAGCGCCCCGTAGTAGAGGCTGCCAAGCCAGCAACCGATCAGCCCCATGTCATGATAGAGGGGGAGCCAGCTCACCACCACGTCGGACGAAGAGGCTCCCAGCGCATCGCCGATGGCTCGGATGTTGGCCAGAAGGTTGGTATGGGAGAGCACGACCCCTTTCGGATCGCCAGTGCTTCCGGACGTGTACTGGATTAGGGCCGTCGTGTCGGCCGTGGCCGGCAGCGGAGCCGGAAGAGGAGCAGCCCGCCTGAGCTCTTGAACCGTGGTGACACGATTGAGGCTCGATACGAGCCCGAGAAGAAGCCCTGCGGCCGCGTGGATCTCCTCGTTCGTGATGAGGATGGAAGCTTCGGCATTGCGAAGAATGCCCGCCTGCCGGCGCAGGTGATCCTCCAGCATGGCCCGTCGGAAGGGTGGGTAGATCGGAACCGGAACGCCGCCGGCGCAAAGTATCCCGAAGAAAGTGACAAAGAAGGAACGCTCGGTCGGCAGCATGATCCCGACGCGGTCGCCTGGGCTCAAGCCTCGTGCCAAAAGGCCGGCAGCCACGGCCCGAGCCTCGCGGTCGAGCTGCGTGTAGGTAATCGGCTCTTCCGTGCCGTCTTCCTGTCGGAGATAGATATGGATCCGTTCGGGATGTGCGCGGACATGGAAGGCCAGAGCCTCAAGAAGGGTTGAAGCCTCGGCGGGTTCGGCGACCGGCGGTTGAGGAGGAGCGAGAGCGCCACCGGGCTCCGGAGCGGCTCTGGAACGAGGGGCTGCACGGATGATCGCGGCGACCAGGTCGGCCGGGGTCTCGGCCTCGCCGAGAAGCTTGTTCGGCAACCGTACCTTGAACGCCCGGTTCAGGCGCAGCAACAGCTCCGTTCGCGCCAAGCTGTCCAGCGCAAGGTCGCGATCGAGGTTGCTCTGCAACGCTACCGCCCGGGCAGACCCAAACGAGGAGTGCACCTCGCTGACGAGCTGGCTCACGATGTCGATGACACGGCCCGCGACCTCACTCTTCTGAAAGGCGGCGTCGGTGTCGTCCCCCGTCTGGCTGACGAGGATATTCTCCGGAGGGGCCCTGGTGGTCTTGCTCATGGCTGAGTGCCCCAATCGAATCCAGCCGGGTCCCTGTCGTTCGCCCGGATGCAGCGGTTGAATGCGGATGCGACATCCAGGAGACGTCATCTCCCTCCTTCTGCTGATGAGCGAGCCACCTCTCTGCGAAAAAAGCTTCGGCGCATTGGCCTATGGCCGCTTGTACACCTTCGTGAAGATCGGTCTGGAGAAGTGTCTCTCGAGACCGAGCGCCTCAACAATCATCGCCGGGAGGCCTGGACGCAAAATAGCACCGGCTCCTGCTTCCAATCTGCCATCAGGGGACTGCGGCGAGCGAAATAGGCACGACCCAAATGGGCGGCAGATCGAATCAGACGGATCGAGCCTCTGACGATCCATAAAGCCGCCAAAGCTCGCCTCCCGCCAGCACTGCCACGATCAGGCCGACCGCGACATGGGTCCACATGGCAGAGGTCAACCCTGAGAACCCGAGAAGCCAAGGGGACACGATTGCCCATAGGCCGGCAAGCAGGCTCACCCATTCCTCCCAGTCATAGACCTGCAGGGCCGCCACCAAGCCGACGATGGCGATGATGCCGCCGGTCATCCAGGCGTTCCAGGCTGCATAGCCTTCAGTGCGGAAGCTTAGGAGCCAGGGCGACAGGAACAGAATGGCACCAAGAACGAGATTACCCACATTCATGGCTCTATCTTGCGTCTGGTTGATAATAGTCCTCATCTGAAACTCTCCTTCACGATTGCAGCGAAGCCCAAGAAGCGCCCCGCCGGCTCATGAAGCCAGAGGGAAAATCTACTGCATACGCAGTGCGGCTTGTTGAGAAAAATCAACGGGAATCGGCATTCGAGAAGGCCCGACACCTCAAGCATCTGCCGTTGTGCTTCGCAGCTCAGATCCCGACCATCATCGTCCTTCTCGCCGGAAACTGCGGCCCCGACAACGTGACGGGGCGACGGTTCTTGACATTCCTCAATGCAGGGAAGGCAGGGAGATCCACGCTGTCAGCAAGTTTTTCCGCCTTGGCCAAGTTTTTCCGCCCTGGCAAAGAGGAGCGCCATCATGCATGTCCCTGCTCAGATCGATTTCCAAGGCTTCGAGCCGACGGAGCAGCAACGCACCCTGATCGAGCAGAAGATGACCGGTCTCGAAAAGTTCTGCGACCGGCTCACCGCTGGCCGTGTCGTGATGAAAGGGCCCGGCCGGGGCCATCGGACCGGCGGGCAGTATGAGCTCAACATCCACCTGGTTCTGCCAGATGGGCGTGAGGTCGCCGTCGAGCACACACCGCCTGAGGACGAACGATTCTCCGACCCGGCCTTTGCGATCAACGATGCCTTCAATCGTGCCCGGCGACAGCTTCAGGACGCAATGCGGCACATGCAGGGCGAAATCAAAGCCCACGAATCCCAGCCGATCGGAACTGTGAAATGGGTGCAGCCTGAGGAGGGATACGGCTTTCTCGAAGCGGGTGATGGGCGTGAGATCTATTTCCACCGGAACAGCGTGATCGACGACGCTTTCGCGGATCTGAGGCCGGGGGTGCGGGTGACCTTCGCCGAGGAGATGGGCGACAAGGGCCCGCAGGCCAGCACTGTCAGGCTTCTCGGCAAGCATGGATTGCGCTGAGCCGAAGACAACCGAGACCGTTCTCGAGGTCGTCGAGGAAGAGGCCTTGGCCGCCCTGACCATCAGCCGGGTCCTCGAAGGGATGCGCCCCCAGGGCCTCCAGTTCCGGAGACCGTCGGAGGGACATGCTTTTGGATGCCGCCGGACCGAAGGATCGATGCCAGCGCCGATCAAGACGCATGGCGGGCTTTCACGCTCGTGATGGGAAGCGCAATGGACGCAGACGCACGCAAGCAGCAATGGACCATCTGGTACATCATCGCGGCCTTCCTCGGGGTTATGCTCATCCAGCAGCTCTGGACGAGCGCCCAGCAGGTGGAGACCATTCCATACAGCCAGTTCGAGCAACTCGTCTCCGACGGTAAGGTCGCTCAGGTCACTGTCGGTCAGGACACGATCACGGGTGTTCTGAAGGAGCCTTTGTCAGGCGGGCGCACTCAAATAGCGACGACCCGGGTTGATCCGACGCTCGCGGAGAAACTCGCTGCCAAGGGCGTCACCGTCTCGGGCGCGCCATCGGGAGGAATCCTTGCGACAATTCTGTCATGGATCTTGCCGCTCCTGATCTTCTACCTGCTCTGGGCGTTCCTGTTCCGCAGCATGGCGGAGCGCCAGGGCCTTGGCGGGCTCATGGCGATCGGGAAATCAAAGGCCAAGGTCTATGTCGAGACCGACACCAAGGTCACCTTCGCAGACGTTGCAGGGGCCGATGAGGCCAAGTTCGAACTCCAGGAGATCGTGCAGTTCCTCAAGAACCCGCAATCTTATGGCCGCCTGGGCGCGCGTGTGCCGAAAGGCATCCTTCTGGTGGGGCCGCCCGGAACCGGCAAGACGTTACTGGCGCGCGCCGTTGCCGGTGAGGCGGGCGTCGCGTTCTTTTCGATCTCCGGATCCGAATTTGTCGAGCTGTTCGTGGGCGTCGGCGCCGCACGGGTGCGGGACCTGTTCGAGCAGGCACGCAAGGCCGCCCCCTGCATTATTTTCATCGATGAGCTCGATGCCCTCGGCCGTAGCCGGGCTGCGGCTCCGATCGCCGGTGGATACGACGAGAAGGAGCAGACGCTCAACCAGCTCCTTGCGGAGCTGGACGGCTTTGATCCGAGCAGCGGCGTCATCCTTCTCGCCGCGACGAACCGGCCGGAAGTACTCGACCCTGCCCTCCTACGGCCGGGCCGCTTCGACCGCCAGGTTCTCCTGGACAGGCCGGATCGGAAGGGACGTATCGAAATCCTGAAAGTCCACGTACGCAAGATCCGTCTCGCTTCCGGCGTCAATCTTGATGACATCGCGGGCTTGACGACGGGGTTCACGGGCGCGGATCTGGCCAACCTCGTCAATGAAGCGGCCATCATTGCGACCCGCCGCAAGGCCGAGGACGTCACGGTCGCGGACTTCACGGCCGCCATCGAGCGGATCGTGGCAGGTCTCGAAAAGAAGAGCCGGGTTCTCAGCCATGAGGAGAGGCGGCGCGTAGCCTACCACGAGATGGGCCACGCGTTGGTGGCCGCGAGCCTGTCGGGAGTCGATCCCGTGCTCAAGGTGTCGATCATCCCCCGCGGCGTCGGAGCGCTCGGCTATACGATCCAGCGTCCGACCGAGGATCGCTTCCTCCTGGCGGAGAGTGATCTGCGCAACAGGATTGCGGTCCTCATGGGCGGGCGGGCGGCCGAATCCCTCGTCTTCGACGACGACGTCTCGACCGGAGCAGCGGATGACCTGCAGCGCGCGACGGAGATTGCTCTGGAGATGGTGACACGGCATGGCATGGCGGACGTCACTGGTCAGCGCACCTATCTGCCGCCAGCGCAGCCATTTCTGGGAGTTGGCTCAATCGACCGGCCCAATGCATCAGAGCAGACGATCCGAGAGATCGATGTCACAAGCCGCGAGATCATCGATCTGGCCTTTAGGAAGGCCTGTGACATTCTTGCCCTGCGCATGGCGGATCTCGAGGCCGGAGCAGCTCTCCTGCTGCAGAAGGAAACGATCACGGCAGACGAGTTTCCGGCCCTGCACCAAGTTGGGAAAGCGGCTTCCATCAAAGCGGCCTGAGAAGGCGAGCCATTTGGGACCGGCATTTCTGGACGGTCGGTCAGCACTTATGATTGTTTCCTGAACGTCTCCTTTGATCCGGCCCTCAGGTCATATTCGCGTTGCCTTTTCGACGCGAACGGCCGTCATCTTATATTCTGGCGTATGCACCAGTCGGTCGCGCACCGATGAGGTCAGATTGTTCACGAACAACTCGGGGCAATGGAACGTCACGAATAATTCGCCTGGCGCCACAGCATCATTCACGCACAAAGGCAGAGTGGCAGCCCCGTAGCGGCTGCGAACAATGACCGATTCACCATCGGCTAAGCCGAACCTCAGGGCGTCAGCCGGCGCCATGTCCAAAACATCCGTCGGCTGCAACAGGCTGTTCGGCGTCCGGCTGGTCATCGTACCAGCATTGAACGCATAAAGCCGGCGGCCGGAAGTGAGGAGGAAAGGATAGTCCGCATCCGCGCTTTCCGAGGTCGGTATGTATGGAACCGGCACCAGCTTGGCGGTCTTTTCGGCCGAAAAGCTCGTCTGATGCAAGACAGGCGTGCCGGGATGCTGCTCGTTTGGACACGGCCAATGAGGCGCCTCGTTCTCGAGGCGATCGTAAGTCAGGCCGGCCACATCAGGCCAGACTGTACGCACCTCGTCCCAGATCGCCTGCGGATGTGCAAACTCGAAGCCGTCAGCGTGGCCCAGACGGCCTGCCAGTTGCTGGATGATCACCCAATCGGGCAGCGCCTCCCCCGGGGGCGCGACAGCAGCCCTTATCCGCTGCACACGGCGTTCCGCATTCATGAACGTCCCGTCCTTTTCGAACGCCGAAGCGGCAGGCAGGAAAACAGTGCCGAACTCGTGTGCGGTCTGATTCAGAAACAGGTCCTGGATGATCAGCAGGTCAAGATTGGCCAATGCGGCGCGGCTCCGGGCCGCATCGGCGAGCGTCAGGTAAATGTCATAACCGATGACCCACAAGGCCTTAAGTCGGCCTGAGCAGGCCTCATCCATCATCTGGAGCAAGTCAAGGCCGTGGGTTTTCGGCAAGTGCGCTCCCCAAACGGCCTCGAAGCGCGGGCCGGCCTCCTTGAGTGACTGCACGCCGGTCAGTGACGCCGGATCGCACCCCATGAGAGCTGCGCCCTGGACGTTGTTCTGTCCGCGCAGAGGATTGATGCCGGTTCCGGGCCTGCCCAGATTCCCCGTCAGGAGGGCAAGATTGATGAGCGCCTCGACACCCTCAGTACCCTGCAAATGTTCGGTTATGCCCAGTCCATGAAAGCACATCGACGGTCTGCACTCGGAATACAGACGCGCCGCTGCGCGGATGTCCTCGGCTGCGACTCTGCACTCAGGTGCGACTTGCTCGGGCCTATAGGCCTGGATGAAAGTTACAAATGACTCATAACCGGTGACCCTTTCGGCCAGGAATCTCTGATCGACCAGGTTCTCCTCGATCAGGGCCGCCGCGATTGCATTGATCAGCGGCACGTTGCAGCCCGGGCGGACCGCAAGGTGCAGATCCGCCAAGGCGGCGAGCTCGGTACGACGGGGATCAATGACGATCAGTTTGGCGCCATGTAGCGCCGCCTGTTTGATTCGCGCACCGACGACCGGATGATTTTCCGTCGGATTGGCGCCACAGATAAGGATGGTTCGCGCGCGTTCAATATCGTCGAAGCTATTGGTGGATGCGCCGGTGCCGAGCATGGTTTTCAGCGCCTTGGCACTCGGCGTATGGCAGACGCGCGCACAGCAATCTACGTTGTTGGTTCCCAGGATCACTCGGGCGAACTTCTGAGTCAGATAATTTTCCTCGTTGCTGGCGCGCGCCGACCCTAGCACTCCAATCGCGTCGGCACCGTGCATCGTGCGGATGCGCAGGAGCTCGGTCGCCACGTGTTCGAACGCAACGTCCCACGTCTTAGCCTCCCAGGCGCCGTCGCGCCGGATCATAGGCGTGGATATTCGATCATCCGCCTGGTTAAACTCAAAAGCATAACGCCCTTTCACGCAGAGGTGGCCCCGATTCACGGGGCTGTCGGCCGGCCTGACGGCCACGACCAGCCCCGCTGATGCGCCGACTTCCATTTGACACCCAACGCCGCAATAGGCGCACGTGCTACGTGTCCAGCTGGACGGCTGTGTCGGGCTACGCTTGTCAAACAACGCGCCGCTTGGACAGGTATCGACGCAGGCCCCACAGCTGACGCATCCGCCCTCCAGCATCGTCTTGCCCCGGCCCGGCGCCACATAGGTGGCGCTGCCGCGTCCAATCGCCTCCCATACGAATTGCCCCTGAAGTTCATCACAGATGCGAATGCAGCGATCGCAACGGATACAGCGTTCCATCGCGACGCCGATATAAGGATGGGTATCATCCTGGAAGAGGGTGCCGGTCACGACCGATCCGCCCGCAGTCACGCCGAATTCATTCAGGAGGCGATGAAAGGGCAGGTCCGGTCTGGCCGCGACGGCATCGGGCGGGTAATGCTCAGCCAGCAATTCGAGATTGGTTTTTCGGAAGGATTGCAGGGCCGCCGTATGGGAGCGGACCTGCATGCCTTCCTCCGCAATGGTGGTGCAACTCGCAATCGGCCTTTGCTGACCCTCGATTTCGACCACACACAATCGACAGCCACCCGAAGGGGCAATGCGCGCATCGTGGCACACCTGCGGCACGGGCGCTCCCGCCAATCGGAGGGCGTCGATCAGGAGCGTTCCCGGCGCAACGCGATGAGGCATGCCATTGATGATCAGGCGAAGCACGACGCCAACTCCTCGCCATAATGCCGTTCGACCGCGGAGGCGAACTCAGCCAATCCTCGCCCGTGGCCGCACAGACTGGTAGCAGCAAGCACGTCGATCAGTGCAGCATAGTCTTGGCGGTTAATCCTCCGGCCCTGCGCCAAACTCTTGAAGGCCTCGGCGAGAACAGGCGTGCCTTGCCGGCACGGGGTACACTTGCCGCACGATTCATATGCGCCGAAACGAAACACTTCGCTCATGATGGCGGCCAGGGGCGTGTCGTCGGCAAACGCAATGATCCCGCCATGCCCAACCGCACAGCCGATGGCCTGCAGTTCTTCATAGCCGAGCCTTGTGTCCAGAAGATCGGGCGGGACGATGCCGGCAAGCGGACCACCGATCATGAGTCCTTTCAGCTTCCCCCGGCGCAGCCCCCCGCCAAGGTTCTCACAGAGATCGGCAAGTGAAATGCCGAATTCAACCTCATACAGGCCAGGCCGACGAAAGAGAGAGTTGAGCGACAACAGCTTGGTGCCCCGGCTTTTGGAAAAGCCGAGAGCCGCATATGCATCCGCACCCTGTTCGACGATCCATGGTACGGCGCAGAGCGTCTCGACGTTGTGCACAAGGGTCGGTGCACCGTACAAGCCGCGCTCTGAAATTTGCGGCGGCCGTACGCGCACCTCCGGTCGACGCCCTTCGAGCGCGTTCAGCATTGCGGTTTCTTCGCCACAGACGTAGCTCCCCTCGCCCACCACCAATGCCATGTCAAACCCGGCTCCCAGCCAACCCGCGCTCTTGGCTTGCTGAAGAGCGTCGCGCAGAATTCCCGCCGCATCCGGGTATTCCTTGCGCAGGTAGACGTAGCCTTGCGTTGCTCCAACCGCACGTGCCGCGATCATCGCGGCTTCGATCATACGGAACGGATCATCCTCAAGCAGGAAGCGGTCGGAAAATGCGCCAGGGTCGCCTTCATCGGCGTTGACCACCAGGTATTTCAGGACACTCGCATGCGACGCTACCGCTTGCCATTTGCGGCCAGATGGAAAGCCGGCACCGCCACGCCCACGCAGCCCGGATTTTTCAATGAGACCCACCAGCTCAGCCGGCGCCATCATCTGGGCCTTCGCCCACGCGGTTCCTCCTCCCGCGCCGCAATAGGCCGCAAAGTTGCGCAGACCACCCTTGATGACATTGCCGAGGAGCACGGTCCGGCTGGTGCAGACGGCAATGTGCGGACGGAGATCCTGGCTCGCCGTACTGGGTCCAGCGTAACACTTTCCGAGACAATAAACGGAAGGGGTAGCTTCGGCCGCGGTCGTCCACCGGCTCAAATCATCGGCGCGGGCGGCGAAACACGCGAGCCCGCAGCAGGAGCGTCCCTCGAGTGAGACGTCTGCGAGATGATAGAACGAACCTACGCGAGCATGTCTCGGCTGTTCACTCATGTCGGGCACCGACTGCCGACGCGGCTAGATTGCCCGTTTCGACCCACTGGGTACGCCTTTTCTAAGACCGGCCAAGGTTATGAACCGCAGTCCCGGTCGGGTGGCGGACGCATGGTGAAGTCCTACAGGCATCCCATCATTGACCATTCTCAATGATCGGCCGCAGCTTTTGCGAGAATTTTGCAAAGTTGCGCACCTGCGGAGGCGGAATGCCCTGGGATTCTATTCGAAAGCGTCCCGAAGAAATCGCTCTCTCAAACCTGCGCGACTATGATCGCGCGGTCGCTGACTTCTCGTGGGACCAGGCGCGCGCGCTTCTCGACGGTTTGCCCGGTGGCGGACTGAACATCGCCTATGAAGCGGTCGACCGACACGTCGCACATGGCCTGGGCGACAAAATCGCCCTTCGCTGGATCGGCCAGGATGATACTATCCGTAACTTCACCTACGGCGATCTGCAGCGGCTGACCAGCAGATTCGCCAACATTCTTCGTTCTCTCGATATCGCCAAGGGCGACCGCGTTTACTGCCTCCTGGGGCGTGTTCCCGAACTGTATGTCGCGGCTCTGGGATCCCTGAAGGCTGGGGCGGTTTTTTGCCCCCTCTTTTCCGCCTTCGGGCCCGAGCCCATCAAAGCTCGCATGAGCATCGGCGAAGCGAAGCTGCTCGTTACCACCGACCATTTCTATCGCCGCAAAATTGCACCGTGGCACAGCCACCTCGACAGCCTCCGTCATGTCATCCTCATCGACGGGGGTGATACAGGGACCCTTGGGATTCATGGCCTCGCAGGACTGATGAACAGGGCCTCCGATCACTTCAACATCGAGCGCACGGCGCCAGAGGATATGGCCCTCCTTCACTTCACCAGCGGCACAACTGGCCGGCCTAAGGGGGCCGTGCACGTGCATGCGGCCGTGATCGCCCATCACATTACCGGACAATTCGCGCTCGATCTCCATACCGACGACATTTTCTGGTGCACGGCCGACCCTGGCTGGGTCACCGGCACGTCCTACGGCATCATCTCACCGCTGACGAACGGTACGACAATGATCGTGGATCAGGCCGAGTTCGATGCCGAACGGTGGTACCGAATCCTGCAGGATCAGAAAGTCAGCGTCTGGTATACAGCACCGACGGCGATCCGCATGCTCATGAAGGTCGGAAGCGAGTTCGCGCGGCGCTTCGATCTCTCCCATCTCCGGTACATGGCCAGCGTCGGCGAGCCTCTCAATCCGGAGGCTGTCGTCTGGTCCGCGCAAACTTTCGGGAAGCCTTTCCATGACAACTGGTGGCAGACGGAGACCGGCGGCATCATGATCGCTAACTACCAGGCGATGGATGTCCATCCCGGCTCCATGGGCAAACCCCTTCCCGGTGTGGCGGCGGGCATTGTTGAGAAGCGGGACGGGCATATCCGCGAAATCTCCGCTCCGTCAACGGTCGGCGAACTGGCTTTGCGACCTGGCTGGCCCTCGATGATGCGGGCCTATCTCCATGAGGAGGAGCGCTACCGCAAATGCTTCGTGGACGACTGGTATCTCTCCGGCGATCTCGCGATGCGCGGGGCGGACGGCTACTATTGGTTCGTCGGGCGGGCCGATGACATGATCAAGAGCGCCGGCCATCTGATCGGACCGTTCGAAGTCGAGAGTGCCCTGATGGAACATCCGGCGGTCGCAGAGGTCGGCGTGATTGGCATTCCGGATCCTGTCGCCGGTGAAACCGTGAAGGCCTTTGTCGCCCTCAAGGCGGGGTTTGCGACAAGCGAGGAGCTCCGCATGGACCTTCTCGGCCATGCCCGCAAGAAGCTTGGCCCGGCAGTCGCCCCCAAAGAAATTGCCTTTCGACAGAACCTGCCGAAGACCCGCAGCGGCAAAATCATGCGCCGCCTGCTGAAGGCGCGCGAGCTCGGCCTGCCGGAAGGCGACACTTCCACCCTTGAGAGCGAGGAGCGATAACGGACGTGATCTCGAAGCCGCGACTTTCCCGCACCCATGAGCTCGAACTGCTCAAGCAGATGGTCCGGATTCGCCGGTTCGAGGACAAGTGCGCCGAGCTCTATACGCAGGAGAAGATCCGGGGCTTTCTGCACCTTTACGATGGCGAGGAGGCCGTCGCGGTCGGCATCATCCCCGTCCTCGAAAAGCGGGACCGCGTCGTCGCCACCTATCGCGAGCATGGTCACGCCCTGGTCCGCGGCGTCCCTATGGCAGCAGCCCTGGCGGAAATGTACGGCAAACGGGAGGGCTGCAGCGGCGGCCGCGGCGGCTCCATGCATCTGTTCCACCGTGACACTAACTTCTATGGAGGCAATGCCATCGTGGGCGGCGGGCTCCCCCTCGCCGTGGGCCTCGCCCTGGCAGACAAGATACATCACCTGGACCATGTGACCGTCTGCTTCTTTGGGGAGGGCGCCGTCGCCGAGGGTGAGTTTCATGAGAGCCTCAATCTGGCGGCTCTCTGGAACGTGCCGGTTCTGTTCGTATGCGAGAACAATCTCTACGCCATGGGAACCGCCCTGGAGATCTCAGAGGCGGAGACCGACATTCACCGCAAGGCGCAAAGCTACAGGATCGCGTCGGAAGCGGTGGACGGTATGGACGTAGTTGCCGTCGAAGCGGCCGCCCGGCGCGCCATCTATACAGTCCGTGCGACGGGACAGCCGTACTTTCTCGAATGCCGCACCTATCGCTTCCGTGCCCATTCGATGTTCGACGCTCAGCTCTACCGTAGCAAGGATGAGGTTGAGGCCTGGCGCAAAAAGGGCCCGATCGTCCGCTTCCAGGGCTGGCTCGAGCAGAACGGGCTGGCACACCCCGAAGACCTGAACCGAATTGAGAATGAGGTCGCTGCCGAGATCGACGCCGCGGTCGCTGTCGCCGAGGCGGGCACCTGGGAGCCCGTCGAGAACCTCACCCGTTATGTCTATGCTCCTGACCGCCCCTCCCCTCCTGAGCGCGCGCCTGCAACAGACAAACCTTCTGTCGAGACGACCTATCGCGAGGCTGTCCGCGAGGCGATCCGCGATGCCCTGCAGCGCGACGAGCGTGTCTTCCTGATGGGAGAGGATGTGGCCCATTATGGCGGCTGCTATGCGGTCAGCAAAGGGCTCCTTGCGGAGTTCGGTCCCGAGCGCATCCGCGATACACCCTTGTCTGAATCCGGTTTCACGGGCATCGGCATCGGAGCCGCCATGGCTGGCCTGCGTCCGGTGGTCGAGCTCATGACCTGCAACTTCAGCATGCTCGCTCTCGACCAGATTCTCAACACGGCGGCAACGATCCGGCATATGTCAGGCAATCAGTTCGGCGTGCCCGTCGTCATTCGCATGGCAACCGGCGCCGGACGCCAGCTTGCGGCTCAGCATTCGCACAGCCTTGAAGGCTGGTATGCCCACATCCCTGGAATCCGGGTGCTCGCTCCGGCGACCGTCGAGGACGCCCGCGGCATGCTATGGACCGCGCTCCAGGAGCCCGACCCGGTTCTCATTTTTGAGAACATCATGCTCTACAATCAAAAAGGGCTGATGGCGGCAGATGCAGGACCGGTCGATATCGACAAGGCCGTCATTCGACGAGCCGGGCGTGACATTTCCCTCATCACGTATGGCGGATCGCTTTGGAAAACTCTGGACGCCGCCGAGATCCTGGCCAAGGATGGCATTGACGCGGAGGTCCTCGATCTTCGCTCCCTTCGCCCTCTCGATGACCGCACCCTTATCGCATCAGTTTCCAAGACCCGCCGCGCGGTCATCGTCGACGAAGGGTGGCGCAGTGGGAGCCTGGCCGCAGAGATCGGCATGCGCATTGTGGAACAGGCCTTTTGGGAGCTTGATGCACCCATTGCCCGGATATGCAGCGAGGAGGTGCCAATCCCCTATCCGCGCCATCTCGAGGAGGCTTCCATCCCGCAGGCTGCGAAGATTGTTGCGGCTGCACGGGCGGCGGTGCGCGGCAAGTCCTGATGGAGGCGCTATGAGCGAGTTCCTGATGCCGTCGCTCGGTGCCGACATGGAGGCGGGAACGCTCGTCGAGTGGTTGGTCAAGCCCGGCACGGCCGTGAAGCGGGGCGACATCATCGCAGTCGTAGAAACGCAGAAAGGAGCCATCGAAATCGAGGTATTCCAGGAGGGCACCCTCGAAAGGCTCTTGGTCGAGACTGGCGCCACCGTGCCTGTAGGTACGCCTCTCGCACTGATCCACGAGGCCGGAGTTGCAGGTGCTGGTCCCAGCCCCGTTGAGGCCGCGCAGCCAGGGCCGCCTCTACCTGCAATCCGCGAGATGGCAGCAGCTCCCCTCACGCCCCCTCCGGCCATCGTTCCGGGTGCCAGCGCTCTCGGTCGCGTTTTTGCCTCCCCCGCCGCCCGGCGGCTGGCGAGCCTGAAAGGCATCGATCTCTCCCGGATCAAAGGAAGCGGCCCTGCTGGAGCAGTGCTTCTGGCCGATGTCGAGGCTGCGCAGCCAACAGGCGCTCGGGCGGAGGCTCAGCCGCAGGCGGCCTCCAGCATTGCGCAGATGCGCAGCGCCATTGCAGCAGCCATGGCCCGGTCGAAACGCGAGATCCCGCACTATTATCTCTCGCATGTGACCGATGCGGGAGCAGCACTGGCGTGGGTCGCCCACGTCAATGCCGAACGCTCTCCGGAGCAGCGTCTCCTCCTGGGCGCCCTGTTCGTCAAAGCTACGGCCCTTGCGGTCGGCCACTTTCCCGAGTTCAACGGGTTCTTCATGGACCAGACCTTCCGCCCCAGCAGCCCGGTCCATGTCGGCTTTGCCGTTACGATCCGGGGCGGCGGACTTGTCGCCCCTGCGATCCACGATGCCAATACCCTCCCGCTTGACCAGCTCATGGCAGGAATGCGCGATCTCGTCGGGCGCGTGCGCTCAGGGCGGTTTCGCAGCTCCGAGATTGCAGACCCGACGATTACGGTATCCAGCCTCGGTGAGCGAGGGGTCGAGACCCTCTTCGGTGTCATCTATCCGCCGCAGGTCGCCATCGTCGGGTTCGGCAAGGTCATAGAGCGTCCCTGGATCCATGACGGCGCCATCATGCCCCGGCCAGTCGTGACGATGACGCTCGCGGCCGACCATCGGGTGAGCGATGGCCATCGCGGTGCATTGCTCCTCTGCGAGATCGAGCGCCTTCTCCAGCAGCCGGAAAGCCTATGACAGACCTCGACATCCGCACCATCATTCAACACGAACTGAGGCGCATTGCCCCTGACGTCGACGTGGCGGCGATCAATCCGAACGGCGATCTGCGAGAGGAATGCGACATCGACTCGATGGATTTCCTGAATCTGGTCGCAGCCCTGCACCAACGTCTCGGGGTCAACGTCCCTGAGCTTGACTATCCGAAGCTCATCACCTTGAACGGCGCAATTGGCTATCTGCAACAGAAGCTTGCGGGAGCTTGATCTATCGGATGCTCACCGCTTCTGCGCGTGACTGAACGCGGAGATATCGCGTCAGCCTCAGTCATCACGCCTGCCCACGCGCCTTTGCCGATCCGAAAATTCTGAGCCTGAAATGCCGCTCAGATCGCAAAAAGCCACTTCCGCTAGCGCGGGTTGCTGAAGAAGGTATCCTCCGCCGCCAGATCGGCAATTCGCCGTGCCAGGACCTGAGCGACCGATAGCAATTCCCGTTTTTCATCCGCCGTCAGTTGCTCACCTGAGCGGTCCAGCGCTGGCCCGATAGGGGGCTTTCAACCTCTGCGGTCTTCAACAAGGGACCGTTCTCGTCCCAACTCACCGTCAGCTTCAGCATAGGGCAGCTCCTGATTTAGGCACTCCCGTACGAGACTGGGAAAAAGGTACTCGATTCAACAACGATCTGGAGCTGCCGCCCATCACAGACCGAAACGGCCATCGTTTTTCCCGCGCTTGCTTCGGGCATCTAACCGTACCCAGGACTTCCCCGCGCCCGGCCGGATAGCCTGTTATGTGCTATAATTAAACGAGCACAAGGGTATCCCGCGGGCCTTTATCATTGGAACCTAAGCTGAGACGCAATTCAGGCCGGTCCAGCAGCTTGCGCATGAGTTGCAGGGCCACATCTTTATTCCGGTCAGCTCCGCGAGGAGATCCAGGGCATCCCCTCAATGGCGACTGCGCGCTACAGGCCACACATTCCTGCGGCCCTCATGAGGTTGGCGGAAGCGACCACTTGACCACTCATGTTCAACGGCACAGCGCCTGCTAAACGGTTAGAAACTAAAGAAAAAGCCCCCGGGCCATGGAAAGTGGTGGGCCTGGCAGGACTCGAACCTGCAACCAGACCGTTATGAGCGGCCGGCTCTAACCATTGAGCTACAGGCCCTTCAGGGAAGGGTCAGGGGCTTTTAGCGGCAAAAGCGGTCGCTCCGCAACGGTCTTGCGCCAAGTCGGCTGACCCCGCCTTCCCGGCCCATGCCCCAGCGGCCTTTAGGGCCTGAACACCTCGATCTTCTCGTCGAAGCCTTCAAGCGCATGGGCGCCGAGGGGGGTCGGGTTGCCCCAGAGGTGTTCCACGAAGGGCTTGGACATGAGGAGCGGCTCGCCCAGCTGCTTGTTCAGCTCGGCGATCCGGCTGGCCATGTTCACGTCGCGGCCGATCACCGTGAAGTCAAGGCGTCGGCCCGAGCCCACATTGCCGTAGGCGGCGTCCCCGTGGTGGAGCGCGATGCCGATATTGATGGGCACCGGAAAGCGCCCCTCGCTGTTGGCGGCCTGGATGCGCCGGAGCGCCTTCGTGGCGGCCGAAAGGGCCGATTGGGGCGCGCCGCCCGTGTCGTCGCCCCGGTCGCGGACGATGGCCAGGAGGCCGTCCCCCAGATATTTCAGCACCTCCCCGCCCTCGTCCTCGATGGGCGGGACGAGGCAGTCGAAGTAATTGTTGAGAAGCTCCACCGCGTGCTCGGGGCTGAGCGTCGAGGAAATCTGCGTGTAGTCCCGCATATCGGCGAACAGGATGGCCGAGCGGATCCGCGTCACCTGCCCGCGCAGGATCGCGCCCGACAGGATGGCCTTGTGGGGCTCATCGCCCACATAGATGCGCAGAACCTCGTCGAGGCGGTTGCCCGTCGTCCTCAGCTCCACCACCAGCGCGAAGGACGGCATGACGAGGCGCAGGATCCGCAGGGCCGTTTCATTGAACCCTCCCGGCGAACGGGTCGCGAAGGAGATTGCGTTCTCGGCGCCGCTGCTGAAGCGCAGCGGGACCGTGAGATAATGGCGGTATCCGGCCTCCTTCAGCTCGGGCAGGATCGGGAAGCGATCCTCGGGCGTCTTCTCCAGGTCGAGCAGCAGCCACTCGCCCGTCTTGTTGACATAAGCGAAGGGGCTTGAGCCGTAGACCGTCTCGCGCCGCTCCCCGTGCGGGAGATAGCGCACCACGGTGCCCTCGTCCTTGGTCCAGAAGCGGCCGATCCCGGCATATTCCGAGTGCAGCGCCTCGATGGCCGAGGCCGCCCTGTCGATGGGCAGGCCGAGTTCGCGCAGGTGCTCGATGAAAGCATTGAGGATATCGCTCGGGTCCTCCATCCGGGCCGCCCCGGTCACGAGCCAGTCGCGCAAGGAGATGACCCGCGAAAGGGTCTCCGGGTCCAGGCTGCGCGCCAGGGTCAGGGGGTCGTCGAGAAGGCCGGGTTGCGAGGACATGAGCATCATATCGCCAAGGTGGGAGCGCGTGGGCGGACCTGCAAGCGGGGGAAGCATCGCTCGGGAAAGCGCCCCGCCGCCGCTTGCCGGAACGCTTTCGTTTTGACACTCTCGCCCGCCGCAACTAGAGCCGTGCCATGTTCACCATCGATACGCTTTTCGTCACCAAAATCTACCGCGCGGAACTCACCGGGCCCAAGTCCGAGCGCCTCAACACGGAGCTGGAGGGCGCCTGCTGGTCCATCGCGGAGGACGACGAGGCCGGGCAGCGCTGGTGCGAGAAGAACGGCTATCCGGGCTATACGTCCTACGCCTCGCTCGACGACCTGCCCTGGCGCGTCCCGGTCTTCGGCGACCTGCTCAAGAAGCTCGACAGCCATGTGGCGGCCTTCGCCAAGGAGCTGGAATTCGACCTGAAAGGCCGCAAGCTCGAGCTCGACAGCCTCTGGATCAACATCCTGCCACCGGGCGGCGTGCACACCTCCCATATCCACCCCCATTCGGTGGTGAGCGGCACCTATTACGTGACGATCCCGGACGGGGCGAGCGCCCTCAAGCTTGAGGATCCGCGCCTTGGGTTCATGATGGCGGCGCCGCCCCGCAAGGCCAAGGCCAAGCCGGAGAACCGCCAGTTCGCCTATATGGCGCCGAAGCCCGGCACGGTCCTGCTCTGGGAGAGCTGGCTGCGGCACGAAGTCCCCGTGAACGAGGCCGAGAGCGAGCGCATCAGCGTCAGCTTCAACTACGCCTGGCGCTGAGGCGCCGGGCCGGCCCTCAGGCGTGTCGCCCCGGCCGCTCGTGCGGCAGGAAGACCGTGAGGAGCCCGATGGCCGGCAGGAACGAGCAGACGCGATAGACGGTCTCGATACCGGTCCAGTCCGCCAGCTCGCCCAGCACCGCGGCGCCGAGGCCGCCCATGCCGAACGAGAGCCCGAAGAACAGGCCGGCGATCATCCCGACCCGGCCGGGCACCAGCTCCGTGGCATAGACCAGGATCGCCGAGAAGGCGGAGGCCAGGATCAGGCCGATGATGACGCTGAGAACCCCGGTCCAGAACAGGTTGGCGTAGGGCAAGGCCAGGGTGAAGGGCAGGACGCCCAGGATCGAGAACCAGATCACGTATTTGCGCCCGATCCGGTCCCCGATGGGCCCGCCCAGCACCGTGCCGGCCGCCACCGCGCCGAGGAAGATGAACAGGTGCAGCTGCGCATCCTGCACAGAAAGCTGGAACTTCGAGATTAGATAGAAGGTGAAATAGCTGGTGATGCTCGCCGTGTAGAAGTTCTTCGAGAAGACGAGCAGCATCAGGATGGTGATCGACCAGAAGATCCGTTTCCGCGAATGCGTGGACCTGACCGCCGCGGCGCGGGGCTTGGACCGCAGGGCTGCGAGCTTAGTCCCGTACCACCGGCCGACCTGGGACAGGACGATCATGGCCAACAGGGCGACCGCCGAAAACCAGGCGATGCTTGGCTGGCCCAGGGGCACGACGATGAAGGCCGCCAGGAGCGGCCCGATGGCCGTTCCGGCATTACCGCCCACCTGGAAAACCGATTGCGCTAGGCCGTGCCGCCCGCCGGAGGCCATGCGGGCGACGCGGGAGGATTCCGGGTGGAACACAGAGGAGCCCATGCCGACCAGCCCGGCCGCGAGGAGCAGGAGCGGATAGGAGGAGGCACGCGAGAGCGTGAGCAGGCCGACGAGCGTGAAGCCCATGCCCACCACGAGGGAGAACGGCATCGGCCGCTTGTCCGTGTAGAAGCCGACCAGGGGCTGGAGCAGCGATGCGGTGAGCTGGAACGTGAGGGTGATGAGGCCGATCTGCGCGAAGTCGAGCGCATAGCTCTCCTTCAGGAGCGGGTAGATCGCCGGAATGAGCGACTGAATCAGGTCGTTGAGGAAATGCGAGAAGCTGATGGCCGCCAGGATCGGTACGGCCACTCCTTCCACCGCAGGACGGGCAGGAGCGGCGGCGGAGGCGATGGTCGACTTGGTATCCATGGCGTTCTTGAGCGTTTCTCGGGCGTTTCGTGAGAGGCTCGGCGGACGCACGGCCCCAATCATCATCTTTAAGGGACAGGGCTATAAACCAAAACGGCCGCGCCCTCTCCTTTTCTCAACGCAAGGCTGCATTGACGAGCGGACATTCCCGGCCGCTCCACCACGCCTCTGGAACTCCTGCCGGCGCCGGCCTGGGATTCAGGCCCTGCTCCTCTAGATAGAACGATCCGGGACCGCCTTCCAGCCGGCCGCTTGGCCATCGCCCGGCCGGAGACGGCCTGCCCGACAGACCCGAGCAAGAGTTCCGCCGCCCATGCCGCAGCCGAGTTGGCGAGAAGCGATATTCTCGATCAAGACCTTCGGCGCCGCGATGCTCGCCCTGTGGATCGCCTTCCGCCTCAACCTGACCCAGCCGAGCTGGGCCATGCTGACCGCCTTCGTGGTCTCCCAGCCCATTGCCGGGATGGTGGCGGCGAAATCCCTCTTCCGGGTCGCCGGGACGATTGTCGGGGCCGCAATCGCGCTCCTCCTGGTGGGGCTCGTCGCCCAGGCGCCGCCGCTCTTCCTGGTCCTTCTCGCCCTGTGGATCGGGACCTGCACCTTCACGTCCGTGCTCCTGCGCGACGCCCCGGCCTCCTACGGGGCCGTCCTGTCCGGCTACACGGCCGCGATCATCGGCATCCCGGCCGCCCTGGCGCCCGAGACGGCCTTCGACTACGCAGTGGGCCGCTGCATTGAGATCGTGCTGGGGATCGGCTGCGCGACGCTCGTGAGCCAGCTCGTCTTTCCCCGCTCGGCCGGAGAGGCCCTGAAATCCTCCGTCGACGCGACCCTGAACGCCTGCGCGCGCTGGGTCGCCGACATGATGCGCGGCGGAACCGACCCAGATCGTTTTCTCTCCGATCAGCGCAAGCTCATCGCCGACGTGATCGCCCTCAACGCCCTGCGGATCTTCTCGGCCTTCGATACGCCCACCGTGCGGGCGGCCGGGGACGTGGCTCGGCACCTGCAAGGGCGCCTTCTCGCTTTGCTGGCCCTGCTGGTGTCCATTCACGACCGGCTGGTGCTGCTGCAGCGCGAAGCGCCCGAGAAGCTGGACCGGCTCCAGCCCTTCCTCGAAGCCGCAGAGGGCATTTTCGGTCGAGAGGAGGTGCTGATTGCGGACCCTGCCCTGGAAAGGACGATCCGGGACCTGGAGAACAGGATTTCCGAGGCGGTCCCCTCCCTCGACGACCTGATCCGCGACCCCGAAACCATTTTGGTGCGCAACATCCTGCTGCGCCTGCGCGACGCGCTCGAAACCTGGCGGCACATCCTGGCCCTGCGGCAAAGCCTCTTCGACGGCCGACCCATACGACTCGGCGAGGCAGCTCCCTCCACGGCCCGCTACCGGGACGTCACCCTCGCCCTGGTGGCCGGTGGGATCTCGGTGACGGCCGTGCTGACGACCTCAGCCTTCTGGATCCTGTCCGGCTGGAGCAACGGCAGCTCGGCGGTGATCTTCAGCGGGGTTATTTGCAGCATCCTGGCCTCCCTGGACGACCCGGCGACGGCTGCCGGGAATTTCCTGCGCATGACCCTGCTCTCTGCTGTGGCGGCGGCCATCTATCTCCTGGCGGTCCTTCCGGCAATCGACGGCTTCACGTCCCTGGTCATGGTGCTGCTGCCCTTCTATCTGCCCTTCGGCATCCTGCTGGCGCTTCCGCGCATCGGCACCCAGGTAACGCCCCTCGGCCTGAATCTCGTGGCCTTCCTCAGCCTGACCAACAGCACCACGCAGACGGATTTCGCCAATTTCCTCAACTCCACCCTCGGCCTCCTCGGTGGGATCGTGGTCGGCATCCTGATGTTCCGGCTCCTGCGGCCGCTGGGTGTCGAGTGGGCCGTCCGGCGCATCCGTCGCGGGATCATGAGGGACCTCCAGGCACTCGCCTCCGGAGAGGTGAGCGCCGACCGCAGCCGTTTCGCGAGCCGGATGTTCGACCGGATCAACGCCCTGTTCTCCCGCGTGGACATCGCGCGGCCGGAGCAACAGGGCCTCATGCGCGGCGCGCTCACGTCGCTACGCATCGGCTTCAATCTCCTGACCCTGCGCGCCGTCCGCACGGCCCTGCCGGCACCGGCTTCCCGTGCGCTGGACGCGGCCTTGGCGGATCTCGCCCGGCATTTCCGCCACCTGAAGAACGGGCGTCAGAATCCGACGCCCCCGGACCTTCGTCCCGCCATCGCCATTCTCACGACTCATCGCTCGTCCGCGACCGCCGATGCCCTGACGGCCCTGATGGCCATCGGCAGCGCCATGGACCGTCACGGAGATTTCTTCGGCATTTCAGAACCCTACGCGCTCCATGCCGTCCTCGCCCAGCAGGAGAGTGCATGATCAAGGAAATTGACCTGTTCGGCATCTTCGTGCCGCCCCTCTTCGCCTATGCGGCCGCGGCGGCGCTTCTCTGGCTCGTCCTGAAACGGATCCTCGCCTGGCTCGGGGCGGACCGCTTCGTCTGGCATCCGGCGCTGTTCAACACGGCGCTTTATGTCCTCATCCTGTCGGGCTGCATCGCGGCCGTCTTCCATTGGGATCGTTGAACCGTGCTTGCGTCTCGCACCTTTCGGGTCGTCGTCACCGCCTTCGTGGTCGCCCTGGCGATCACGGGCGGGTTCTTCGCCTGGCGCCTTTATGTGGAATCGCCCTGGACCCGCGACGCGCGCGTGCGGGCCAACGTGATCCTGATTGCGCCGGAGGTTTCCGGCACCGTGGCCGACATGCGGGTGAAGGACAACCAGGCGGTCAAGAAAGGCGACGTGCTGTTCGTCATCGATCCGGAGCGCTACCGCTTCGCCCTCGCGCAGGCGGAGGCCACCGTAGAGGCCCGGGAGCAGGAACAGGAGCAGCGCCGCCGTGAGCTGGAACGGCGCACGCGCCTCTCCAGCGCGGCCATTACCGTGGAGGCGCGCGAGCAGGCCGCAACGGCGGTCGCCCTTGCGGAGTCGGCCTATGACGAGGCGCTGGCCGCTCTCAATACCGCCCGCCTCAATTTCGACCGCACCACCGTGCGGTCGCCAGTGAACGGCTACGTCACCAATCTCCAGGTCCATGCGGGCGACTATGCCGTGGCCGGTAAGGCTTCCCTCGCGCTGGTCGACAGCGACTCGTTCTACGTGGTCGGCTATTTCGAGGAGACGAAGCTGCGCAACCTGCGCGAGGGCGACCCGGCCGAGGTGCGCCTCCTCGGCTTTCCGGAAGAGATCGCCGGACGCGTAGAAAGCATCGCGCGGGCCATCGCGGACCGGGAGACCGTGTCGGGCACCGGAGGGCTCATCGCCAACGTGAACCCGACCTTCAGCTGGGTGCGCCTGGCGCAGCGCATCCCCGTGCGCATCGACCTCGACAAGGTGCCGGACACGATCCGCCTGAGCGCCGGGATGACCGCGACCGTAGTCGTGAAGCCGCAACGGGAGAACGCCGCCCGGCCCTGATGCGAGCGCCTAATCCTCCCGCTCGTCCCACTCGTAGATCGGCTCGGGCTCGTCGGCGCCGTCCACGACCTCCTCGTCCACGTCCCGGAACGAAATCTTGACCAGCGGAACCACGCTCTCGTCCCCCTGCTGAACGCGCTCGAAGCGCAGCAGGTCGTAATAGGCGCAGCGCGAGCGCCCTGGATAGGAGCGGCAGACCCCCGGCCGCGCATGGTAGATCGTGCAGCCGCGGGTCTTCTGGTCGAGGAATGTGCAGGTGCGTTCGAAGATGACGTCCTTCACGCGCTTGAGGACGCGCTCTCCGTCATAATCGGTCGTGTAGCGTTTCTGCGCCTCGGCGAAAGTCACGCCGAAATGCTTCGCCAGGCGCGCGATATCCTGCTTCGACACGGCGACGCGCTCGTAGATCGAGCAGCAGAAGGCCGGACACTTGTTGCAGTTGAAATAGACGCGAGGCTGGTCGTCCTTGATGACCCGTTCGGCCATGCGCGCTCCTTTGATCCAGGCTGGGTATGATGGGAGAACAATGCACGCTTTCAATAGCGGCCGGCGGTCACGCATCCGTTAATGCGACGACGCGTCCGCCGGATGCCGGATTGCTGCCTCGGTCGCCGGATGATGGCGGTGATAGGTGCCTGCGCTCTGGGGCTTGATGAAGAGCGTGGTGATCTCGGGATGTGCCTGCCGGATCTTCGTCTCCACGCGGGTGACGCAGGCTTCGATGTCGGGCGTGCGCAGCTCGTCGGAGAACTCGGCGCTGAGCGCCGCGACCACCTGGTTCGGCGCAAGGTGCACGGTCACGACGCCGTTCGCCCGCTCCACGGCTGGGTCGGCCTGCGCGATGGCCAGGACCGAGCCTTCCAGGCGCTTGTTGGCAGCCTCCCCGATGAGCAGCCCCTTCGTCTCGCGCGCCAGGACGAGGGCCGTGACGGCAAGCACCACGCCGATGCCGAGGGAGGCCATGCCGTCGAGCTCCGGCATCTCGAAATATTGGGCCGCAGCCACGCCCGCGAGGGCGATCAGGAGGCCGGCCAGGGCAGCCGTGTCCTCGAACAGGACCGTGAAGGTCGTGGGATCCTTGCTCTCCCGCACGGCGCGGAAATAGCCGAGCCGCCCCTTGGCCTTGCGAAATTCCTTGAGGGCGATCCACCAGGACCCGCCCTCGAAGAGGAGAGACAGGCCCAGCACCACATAGGCGACGAGCGGGTTCTCCATAGGCTCCGGATGCCGGAGATGGACGATGCCTTCATAGATCGAGACGCCCGCGCCGAGAGAGAAGATCAGAAGCGCGACGATGAAGGTCCAGAAATAGAGCTCCCGCCCATGGCCGAGGGGATGCGCCTTGTCGGGTGGCTTCTTGGAACGGTGGAGGCCATAGAGGAGCAGGAGCTCATTGCCGGTATCGACGAGGGAATGGACGCCTTCGCTCAGCATGGCGGAGCTTCCGGTCCAGGCGGCCGCCACGAACTTGGTGACGGCGATCAGGAAATTGCCGATCAGCGCCGCGTAGATGACTTTCTTCGATGAGGTCTGCGACGCCATGCTCGCCCTGCTCCGTCCAGAGCAGAACGGTCAGGCTCGGCTGCGGTTGCATCTCCCGACGGGAAAACCGGCCGGAGCAGGGTTCGCTCCGGCCGGATCAAGATCACTCGGCAGGCGCGAGAACCGCCTCGGGGGACCCGGCACGGGCCTCTTCGCGGCCGTTATAGACCGCGAGATCCAGGATGCCCTCCTCCTTGGCGACCAGCACCGGCACGAGGATCTGGCCGGTCACATTGGTCGCCGTGCGCATCATGTCGATCACCCGGTCGATGGCCACGATGTAGCCGATCCCCTCCAGGGGCAGGCCCGCGGTGCTCAGCGTCAGCGTCAGCATCACGATGCTGGTGCCCGGAACGCCGGCCGTGCCGAGGGAGCCGAGCACCGCCGTAAGACCGATCAGCACGTATTGCGTCAGCGAGAGGTCGAGGCCGAAATACTGCGCGATGAAGATCGACGCGATGGCCGGATAGATCGCGCCGCAGCCGTCCATCTTCACATTGGCGCCGAGCGGCACCGCGAAGCTCGCATAGCTCTGCGGCACGCCGAGACGCTCCACCGCCACCCGCAGGGACATGGGCAGGGTCGCCAGGCTCGACGAGGTCGCGAAGGCCATCTGCTGGGCCGGCAGTGCGCCGCGGAAGAAGCGCCCGACCTTGAGGCCGTGCAGCTTCAGGAGACCGCCATAGACCACGATGATGTGGAACAGGCAGGCGATGTACATGGCCGCGATGAACTTGCCGAGGGGCAGCAGGGACGACAGGCCGTAGCGCCCCACCACCCAGGCGATGAGGCCGAAGGTGCCGATGGGCGTCAGCTGCAGGACCCAGCGGGTGATGCGGAACACAAGAGCGGCGCCCTGGTCGGCGAGCGCCCTGAGGCCTGCTGTCTTCTCGCCGAGGGAGACCAGCGCAGCGCCGACGATCCCGGCGAAGAAGAGCACCTGCAGCACGTTCGTGTCCGCCATGGCCTTGATGGGGTTCGTCGGCACGATGCCGATGAGCACCTCGAGCGGAGACGGGATCGTCCGCGCCTTCACCTCGCCGAGCGGCAGGTTCGACAGGCCGAGGCCTGGATCGATCAGGTGGCCGAACGCGAAGCCGACCAGAACCGCGACCGCGGAGGTCGCCATGAACCAGAACAGGGTGCGGGCTCCGAGCCGCGCCACGTTCCCAGCCTCGGCCAGCTTCGCGACGCTGGACACGATGGTGAAGAACACGAGCGGGATCACGATCATCCGCACGAGGTTCAGGTAGATGTCGCCGAGCGGCTTGAACCAGACGGCAGCCTTCTCGCCGAAAAGCACGCCAGCCAGAATGCCGAGCGCGAAGCCGACCGCGACCCGCTGCCAGAGCGGCCGGCTAAACCACGTTTTAATCATGTATTTTGCTTTCATTAAGCAGATTTGATCGTGAATATTTGGCAAATCACGTTATCATATGCAATTCCCGCCAACGCGGGGGCGTAATGACGTCTCTGCATGGCCGAAAACAAAAAGGCCGCCCGGCGAACCGGGCGGCCCCGCGGTCAAGGCTGGGGGGCTTAAGCCTATTCCGCGGCCTGAGGAATCGCCTCGCTCGGCGACAGGCCCATCCGGGCGGCAACACCGAGGCCATAGGCCTTGTCGGCGAGGTAGAAGTGGAGCACCTGGCGCTTCACGATCTCGACGGGCACGCCCTGCATCGCCTCGGCGATGTTGTCCATGAGCTGGGCCTTCTGGTCATCGCTCATCAGCCGGAAAAGGGCTCCGGGCTGGCTGTAATCGTCGTTGCCGATCCGGTGGTCGTAGCGGTCTGCATCGCCCGAGATCTTCAGCGGGGGCTCGGCGGCGCGGGCATCCTGTGTCGGGCCGCCGAAGGAGTTCGGCTCGTAGTAAGCGTCGCCCCGCTCGGGCACCTCGAACAGCATGCTGCCGTCGGCATGATAATGATGGACCGGGCAGCGCGGGCGGTTCACGGGCAGGGCCTCATAATGGGTGCCGACCCGATAGCGATGCGCATCCGCATAGGCGAAGATGCGGCCCTGGAGCATCTTGTCGGGCGAGAAGCCGATGCCCGGCACGATGTTCGACGGTGAGAAGGAGGATTGCTCCACCTCGGCGAAGTAATGCCTGGCGTTGCGGTTCAGCTCCAGGATGCCGACCTCGTGCAGCGGGTATTCCGCATGCGGCCACACCTTGGTGAGGTCAAAGGGGTTGTAGGAGGTCTTCTCGGCATCCGTTTCCGGCATGATCTGCACGCAGACCCGCCAGCGCGGATAATCGCCCTGCTCGATGGCCTCGTAGAGGTCACGTTGGGCGCTCTCGCGGTCCTTGGCGATAACGGCTTCCGCCTCCCGGTTGGTCCAGTTACGAATGCCTTGCATCGACTTGAAGTGGAACTTCACCCAGAAGCGCTCGCCCGCATCGTTGAGGAACGAATAGGTGTGCGAGCCGAAGCCGTGCATGAAGCGGTAGCCCTGCGGCAGGCCCCGGTCCGAGAACAGGATGGTGACTTGGTGGAGGCTCTCGGGCGAGAGGCTCCAGAAATCCCACATGGCGGTGGCGCTGCGCAGGTTGGTGGCCGGATGGCGCTTCTGCGTGCGGATGAAGTCGGGGAATTTCAGCGGGTCGCGGACGAAGAAGACCGGCGTATTGTTGCCGACCACGTCCCAGTTGCCCTCCTCCGTGTAGAACTTCACCGAGAAGCCGCGCACGTCGCGCTCGGCATCCGCCGCGCCGCGCTCGCCCGCCACGGTGGAGAAGCGCAGGAAGATTTCCGTCTGCTTGCCTACCTCGGAGAATAGCTTCGCCTTCGTGTACTTCGTGACGTCCTGCGTCACCGTGAAGGTGCCGTAGGCGCCCGAGCCCTTCGCATGAACCACACGCTCAGGAATGCGCTCCCGGTTCTGATGCGCCAGCTTCTCGACAAGCTGGTAATCCTGCAGCAGCAGCGGCCCGCGCGGGCCGGCCGACATGGAATTCTGGTTGTCGGCGATGGGAGCGCCGGCCGTGGTGGTCATGGTCGGTTTCGTCATGGTGGTCCTCCTGGATTGGGTGCACCATCGGCGAGGCTTAACCATAAGTCCAATTCGATTGTCTGACCGCCTCGATCAGTTTAACTTATCGTCATGATCACCCTGCGCCAGCTCCGCTATCTCGCGGCCGTTGCCGAGACGCACCATTTCGGCCGCGCGGCCACCCTCTGCCACGTGACCCAGCCGGCCCTGTCCATGCAGATCCAGGAACTGGAGCAGTCCCTGGGCCTTCATCTGGTGGAACGGCGGCGCAACGCCGTGGAACTGACCTCCGAGGGCCGGGAGATCGTCCGGCACGCCTCCGCAATTCTGGCCGCGGTCGCTGACCTGGAGGATTATGCCCGCCGGGAGAAGCCACCCCTTGTCGGCATGCTGAGGCTCGGCATCATCCCGTCCATCGCCCCCTACCTGCTGCCGAAGGCCCTCCCCCTGCTCCACGAGCACCATCCGGAACTCGACCTGCGCGTCCGCGAGACCCAGACCGCAGCCCTCGTGGACGAACTCGTGCGCGGCGAACTCGATCTGATCGTCGCCGCCCTCCCGCTCGACCGCCCGGAACTCGACACCCTGGCGGCCTTCGAGGACCGTTTCCTGGTGGCGCGGCAGGCCCGGGCTGGGAGGAGCGCAAACGAGCGCATCACGCCCGAGGCCCTCGCGTCGGAGCACGTGCTGCTGCTGGAGGAAGGCCACTGCCTGCGCGACCAAGCGCTCAGCGTGTGCAGCGCCCTCTCGCCCGACACGTCCCAGGCTTTTGGCGCCTCCAGCCTCTCGACCGTCATGCACCTCGTGGCCAACGGCTACGGCATCACCCTCCTGCCCGAGATGGCGGCAGCGACGGAAGGCACGGACCGCGTCCAGCTCGTGCGCTTCACGGAGCCGGAGCCGGTGCGCACCATCGGCCTCGCCTGGCGCCGCTCCTCCTCCCGGCGGAAAGATGCCGCTACCCTCGCCAGTGTGCTGACGGACGCACGGGCCTGAAACGCTCTAGGTGGAAACCGGAAGGCGGCTTACAAAGGCCCCGCCTTCCGCCGAGGACTGACTTCATGACCCTGGACCCCTTGCTCGAACGTCTCGCCGTCGCGCTCGCCATCGGAATGCTCATCGGGCTCGAGCGCGGCTGGAAGCAGCGGGACGAAGCGGAGGGCGAGCGCGCGGCAGGCCTTCGCACCTACATGCTCGCGACCCTCCTCGGGGCGCTCTGTGCCATCCTGAGCAACGGGCTCGGTCCGGTCTTCCTGAGCCTCGCGTTCCTCGCCTTCGCGATCGCCTTCACGGCCTTCGCGTGGCTCGAGGCCTCCGCAGAGGGCAATGTCAGCGCGACCGGCACGGTGGCGGCGCTCCTCGCCTTCGCGCTCGGAGCCTATTCGATCCTCGGCGACATCCGCATCGCAGTCGCCGTGGCCGTGACCGCGACGATCATCCTGGCCCTCAAGCAGCCGCTCCATTCCTGGCTGAGGCGGCTGACTTGGGTGGAGATCCGCGCGGTGCTGATCCTCCTCGCCATGACGTTCCTGCTCCTGCCGCTGCTGCCGAACCGCACGGTCGATCCTTATGACGCGATCAACCCGGCGGAGATCTGGCTGCTCGCCATCGTCATCGCGGCCCTTTCGTTCGTGGGCTACGTAGCCGTCAGGATTCTGGGGAGCCGCCACGGCGTCGCGCTGGCGGCGCTTGCAGGCGGCCTCGCCTCCTCGACCGCGACCACCGTGACCCTCGCGCGCCTATCCCGGGAGCAGCCCGGCGCGAGCCGGATCCTCGCGGGCGGCATCCTCCTTTCGAGCGCCGTGATGGTCGTGCGGGTGATTGCCGTGGCGGGCGCCGTGAACGTGCCGCTCCTCGCACCCCTCGCCTGGCCGCTCGGGGCGGGCGGGCTCGTGCTGCTCCTCGCCGGAGCCCTGCTGCTCTGGCATGCCGGCCGGGATGGAAGCTCTCCGGACCTGAAAATCCAGAATCCCTTCGAACTCGGAACGGCGCTGCGCCTTGCGGGCCTGATCGCCCTCATCAGCCTCTTCGCCAAGATCCTGGGCGAGAAGTTCGGCGGCGCGGGCCTTAACCTCCTCGCCATCCTCTCGGGAATCGCCGACGTGGACGCGGTTACCCTCTCGTTCGCCCGCCTTTCGCAGACGTCCCTCCCCCTTGCGGCGGCCGCAATCGGGATCGCGCTGGCGGTCGCGACCAACACGGTGGTGAAGACCGGCATGACCTTTGTGCTCGGAACGCCAAAAACCGGCTGGCTCGTCGCCGCCGCAGGCGCAGCCGCCATCACGGCCGGCGCCGTGACCCATTTCCTGCGCGTGGGATAAGAGGCGACCCAGCGGCCAAAAAAACAAGGCGCCCGGATGGGGCGCCTTGGGAAGTCCGGTCAGTTGTCCAGGAAGCTCCTGAGCTTCCGGCTGCGGGACGGGTGCTTGAGCTTGCGGAGCGCCTTGGCCTCGATCTGGCGGATACGCTCGCGGGTCACCGAGAACTGCTGTCCGACCTCCTCAAGGGTGTGGTCGGTGTTCATGCCGATACCGAAGCGCATGCGCAGCACGCGTTCCTCGCGCGGGGTCAACGACGCGAGGACTCGCGTCGTTGTCTCACGAAGATTGCTCTGGATCGCTGCGTCGATGGGCAGGATCGCGTTCTTGTCCTCGATGAAGTCGCCGAGGTGCGAATCCTCCTCGTCGCCGATGGGCGTTTCGAGGGAGATCGGCTCCTTGGCGATCTTGAGGACCTTGCGGACCTTCTCGAGCGGCATGGCGAGCTTCTCGGCCAGCTCCTCCGGGGTCGGCTCGCGGCCGATCTCGTGCAGCATCTGGCGCGAGGTGCGGACGATCTTGTTGATCGTCTCGATCATGTGCACCGGAATGCGGATCGTGCGGGCCTGATCGGCGATCGAGCGGGTGATCGCCTGCCGGATCCACCAGGTGGCATAGGTCGAGAACTTGTAGCCGCGCCGGTACTCGAACTTATCGACCGCCTTCATGAGGCCGATATTGCCCTCCTGGATCAGGTCCAGGAACTGGAGGCCGCGGTTCGTGTACTTCTTGGCGATGGAGATCACGAGACGCAGGTTCGCCTCGATCATCTCCTTCTTGGCCTGCCGGGCCTCGCGCTCGCCCTTCTGCACCATCATGACGATGCGCCGGAATTCCTGGATCTCCAGGCCGGTCTCGGACGCGAGGTTGTGGATCTTCTCGCGCAGCTCGTGGATCTGGTCCTTGCCGCGGGCCACGAAGTCCTTCCAGCCCTTGCCGCCGAGCTTGGAGACGCGCAGGACCCATTTCGGATCGAGCTCCCAGCCCTGGTAGTGCCGGAGGAACTCCTCGCGGGCGACGCCGTGGCTCTCGGCCACGCGCATCAGGCGGCCCTCATGGGAGATGAGCCGCTTGTTGATGTCGTAGAGCTGCTCGACCAGGGCCTCGATGCGGTTGTTGTTGAGCGACAGGGACTTCACGGACGCGACGATGTCGGCCTTCAGCTCCCGGTACTTGCGCTCCTGGGCCGGCGTCAGCTGCTTGTTCTGCATGCGCTGCTCGACATGCTCCACCTGGAGCCGCCGCAGCTTCTTGTAGTTGTCCGCGATGGAATCGAAGGTTTCGAGGACACGCGGCTTCAGCTCGGCTTCCATGGCCGAGAGAGACACGTTGTTCTCCAGGTCGTCGTCGTCCATCTCGCCTTCCGGCGGAGTGGCGCCCTCGCCCTCCTCGGCGGCGGGCTCCTCCTCGCCGTCGCCGATCGCCTCCCGCGGCGCACCCTTTCCGTCGGGGCCCGCATAGGTGGCTTCGAGGTCGATGATGTCGCGCAGGAGCACCCGGCCCTCGACGAGCTCGTCGCGCCAGATGATGATGGCCTGGAAGGTCAGCGGGCTCTCGCAGAGCCCTGCGATCATGGCCTCGCGCCCGGCCTCGATGCGCTTGGCGATGGCGATCTCGCCCTCGCGGGAGAGAAGCTCCACCGAGCCCATCTCGCGCAGATACATGCGCACCGGGTCGTCGGTCCGGTCGGTCGGCTCCTTGGCCGTGGTCTCGCGGACCGCGACGGCGCGAGTCTGGGTGGCCTCGACGAGGTCGCCGCCATCGGCCTCCTCGTCCTCGGCCTCAGCCTTCTCGCCTTCCTCGGCCTCCTCCGACTCGACCACGTTGATGCCCATCTCGGACAGCTGGCCGAGCACGTCCTCGATCTGCTCGGACGAGAACTCCTCGGAGGGCAGGACCTCGTTCAGCTCGTCATAGGTTACGTAGCCGCGCTTCTTGGCGAGCTTGATCATCCGCCGAACGGCGGCATCGGTCAGATCGAGAAGAGGCCCGTCGCTCTGCTGCTCAGGCGCTGCGGTCTCGGCTTCGTCCCGTTCGGTTGCCTTCGTTGCCATGCTTTGCACTACTCCGGCGCCCCACCGGCCCCCAAGCCGGATCGGCGATGCGCGAATGGGCAGCGAAGCTCGAAGGCCTCACCACCCGAAATTCATTCCAAACAATAAAACAGCAAGTCGCTTGACTAACCGTTAACCATTCTCCCCGCTCGTCCGTCCGCCCATGCCCGCCGGGCATCAGTGGTCGCGGTGGACAACTCCGTCGTCTAGATCGGCCTCGGCACCCTCGACGGAAGACAGCTGGTTTTGGACCTCTCGCAGCCAGGCGAGATTGGCCTCGTTGTCGTCTTCGGCGAGTGCGCGCTCCGCAGCCCGAAGCTCGCTATGTAACGTGCGTGCGCGGCGATGCAAGGTGATTGCCTGCCGCAATGCGTCTTCGAGTCGCAGGAAATCGGCATGCGGATCAAGGACCCAGCGGTCCCCGGGGCGTACCAGAGATGTAAGACGTTCCGCCACATCCGCAAGCCCCGCCCGCTCCAGGCGGGCGCGCATCACGTCGGGATCCGAGGGCTCGCCATGGGCCGCGTCGTCGATGAGAAACCGCCGGAGATCCTGCGCACCCCTCCCCTCAAACTCAAGCTCCGCAAGGGTTTCCGCGTGACTGTGGAGCATCTCCGGATGGGCCAGGAAGGTGCACAGGATCATCGCGTCGCGGGGCGTCTCGCCGGAGCCGCCCGTGAAAAGGGCGCTGCGGGCGAGCAGCGGGCTGATGCTCAGCCTGGCGCTCGGCGTGATCGGCGCAGGGCCCCGGCGGCCCCGCCGGAAATCTCCGCCCTGGCGGCTGAACCGACCTGGCCGCGGCTCCGGATTCTGCGTGGAAAGACGGCTTTCGACGTCCTCCCGGTAATAGCGCCGGAGGGTTTCGTCGCGAATCAGTGACAGCGATTCGCGCAGGCGCTGCTCCAGCGCGGCCCGCCGCTCCGGCGTATCGAGGGGACCGACCTCCACCTCCCGCGCCCAGAGGATGTCGATGAGAGGCCGTGCGGAGGCGAGCACCCGCTCCATGGCGGCCGGGCCGCCCGAGCGCACGAGATCGTCCGGATCCTGCCCTTCCGGCAGGAGCGCGAAGCGCAGGGACTTGCCGGCACTGAGATTGGGCAGGGCGATGTCGAGGGCGCGGTAGGCCGCCCGGCGCCCGGCCTTGTCGCCGTCGAAGCACAGGATCGGCTCGTCCGCCATGCGCCAGAGCAGGGCGAGCTGGTCCTCGGTCAGGGCCGTCCCTAAGGGCGCGACCGCATTGGGGAAGCCCGCCGTGCTCAGCGCGATCACGTCCACATAGCCTTCCGCGACGATCACGGTCCCACGGTCGTGGGCGGGCTTGCGGGCAAGGTGGAAATTGTAGAGAAGGCGCCCCTTGTTGAAGAGCGGCGTATCCGGCGAGTTGAGGTACTTCGCCGAGACCTCCGCGCTCATGGCCCGGCCGCCGAAGGCGATGACCCGCCCGCGCAGGTCACAGATCGGGAACATGACCCGGTCCCGGAACCGGTCATAAGGGACCTTCACATCCTCGCCGGAATAGAGGAGGCCCGCCTCCTCCATCATCTCCAGGGGCACGCCCTTCCCGGCCAGATGGTCCCGCAGGGCGTAGCGCTCCGGCGGCGCATAGCCGATCCGGAAGCGCTCCTGGATCTCGCGGCCCAGGGAACGACCGGCCAGATAATCGCGCGCCTTCAGGCCGAACCGGCCCTGGAGGGACGCCATGAAGAACTCCGCGGCCATCTCCATGACGTCGTAGAGGGTGTTGCGTTTGACTTCCTCGGCCCGGTCCTCGCGGGAGAGCTTCGGCAGCGCCACACCGGCTTCCGCGGCGAGCCGTTCCACGGCCTCCGGGAAGGACAGCCCCTCGGTCTCCATCAGGAACGTGAAGATGTCCCCGTGCTTGCCGGACGAGAAGCAATGGTAGAACTGCTTCTGGTCGTTCACGTAGAACGAGGGCGTCTTCTCGGCGTTGAACGGGGACAGCCCCTTCCATTCCCGCCCGGCCTTCTTGAGGCGCACGCGCTTGCCCACGACGGCCGAAACCGGCAGCCGGGCGCGGATCTCCTCGAGGATCTGGGGCGGGTAACGCAAGGTCAGCGATATCTCCAAACAACCTGGATAAACTAGGGCGGCGGCAACCGAGACAGAAACCGAATGCCCAAGCCGCCCTGTGCCCGCAATCCACAGCTTCGCCGCACCTTGAGCCAGTGACATGATTGGAGAGGAGAGACGCGGGAGGCGCTACCCTGCCCTCTCCAACGTCCCTCACTCTCCCCGCAAGGGGGAAGGAATTCTGTCGAGCCATGCCCCTGTCAGACCATGACACTCCCGTCATTCCGGGGCGGCTCGTAGAGCCGAGCCCGGAACCCATAGCCGCTGAGGGTGCAGAATAGGGAGCTGTGAGAACCACTGCGCCATTCTTGGAAAGCTCAATGGTTATGGGTTCCGGGCCCAACGCTTCGCGCTGTCCCGGAATGACGGGGAGCGGTTTGGGAATGACGATGGCGCCATGACGGCATGCCGCTGCGTCCTCCGGGCGGTGAGGCCCGGAGGAGAATGCAGGATCGAGGGGGACGAGAGGATCGCTCCGGCTCTGAGGGAATGATGAATAATGCGGTGAGCCGAAGCGTCAGCGCGCACGGTTTGTTTCGGCGGACCGGCCGCGGAAGGTCCACGTACTGCCCGGACGCGGCGTTGCGGTGAGAACCGCACGCGGCGCCGGGCCAGCCCGGACCTCCGGCTCTGCCGGGGCCACCTGGGCCCCACCTTGCGTCGGGTGGGACCACAGGACCGTTCCGCTCCCCGCATTCGGCGACGCCTCGCGAGCGCGCCCCTCGGCGGGAGCAGATGCGCAAGGATATAGCTTAGCTTGACCGCCCTGTCAAGAACCAAAGAAGAACAGGCGAGGCAAGCGCGCCGCGATCCCCTCCCCCTTGTGGGGAGGGCCAGGGTGGGGGTGTCGGCGCAGGACTTTCAGAACGTGGCGCTCACCCCCTCTCCAACTCTCCCCCACAAGGGGGGGAGAGGGCACTTCGGCGCCTCCCGCGCACTCCAAGTTCTAGGGGTGAAGAGGCAGTGCGGCGGGTCGGGGCTCGCCTTCTCTGGAGAGGGCCCTCCCTCACCCCTGCCCCTCTCCCACACGGGAGAGGGAGAAGCGCAGCGGAGAGGATATCGCGCCTGTCCGTTGCAACGCCTGTCACGACCGCGCCAGCGGCGTCCCCAGCACGAGATGAGTCGTGGCCGTCGCGACGCCTTCGGTGGCCGCAACCGTATCGCGGACGTGGTCGAGGGCCGCGTTAGAGCCGCAGGCCACCATCACCATCATGTCGATGGAGCCGGTCAGGGAATGACAGGCGACGATCTCGGGGATTCCGGCGAGGTGCGGGACCACGTGCTTGCAGCGGAAGCCGGGCTGGAACGTGACGGCGATCATGGCCCGCACGGCTGGGTCCTGCTCGGCTGCGAGCTCCACCGTGTAGCCCCGGATGACCCCCTCCCGCTCCAGGCGGCGCATCCGTTCCTGGGTGGCGCTGCGCGAGAGCCCGACGCTGCGGGCAAGGCCCACGAGGCTCTCCCGGGCGTTCTTCCGCAAGGCCGCGATCAGAATCTTGTCTTTGTCGTCGAGCATGACGGATCAGCCTGTGCGGGAAGGTCGTGACCGGCATTTAGCCGGCCGGACCGTCATCTTGTCGAGTGAAACCGGCACCATGTCGTGCCAGAAATGACGGACCAAGGAGACCCCGATGACCCTCGCCAACGCCGCCCTCCTGCCTGTGGATATGCAGCAGGCCTTCGACCAACCCTCCTGGCCCCGCCGCTGGAACAACGATCTCGACGCCAACGGCCTCGCCCTGCTGGAAGCCTGGCGGACCAGGGGTCTGCCGGTCCTCCATGTGAGGCACGATTCCGTGGAGCCGGGCTCGACCCTGGCGCCGGGTCAGCCGGGCAATGCCTTCCGCCCGGGCTTCGAGCCGCGCTCCGGCGAGGCGCTGATTTCCAAGAGCGTCAACTCGGCCTTCATCGGCACCGATCTCGACCTCCGGCTCAAGCGCCTCGGGATCCGCACAATCGTGGTCTTCGGGATCTCGACCGACATGTGCGTCTCGACCACCGTGCGGGTCGGCGCCAATCTCGAATACGAGATGGTGCTGGTCGAGGATGCCTGCGACTGCTTCGAATTGCCGGACGGCGCGGGCGGCACGATTCCCGCCCAAACCGTCCACCGGGTCCATGTGGCGACGCTCGGCTTCGAGTTCGCCCGGGTGACGACGACCCGGGACCTTCTCGCAGAGCTGGGCGCGGCCGCCGGGAAGGCGGCCTGACCAGAGGGGCCCCAGCCCAAGGGCTTAACCCTTGGGCAGCATCTCCTTCACGAGACCGCTCGCCTTGGCGAAATCCATGCGGCCGGCATATTTGCCGCGCAGGAGGCCGACCACCTTGCCCATGTCCTTCATGGAGGCGGCCCCGGTCTCGGCAATGGCGGCCTCGATGGCGGCCTTCACCTCCGCCTCGTCCATCTGCTTGGGCAGGTAGGAGGAGATGACCTCGGCCTCCGCCTTCTCCTGGGCGGCGAGCTCCGCCCGTCCGCCCTGCTCGTACATGGTGATGGATTCCTGGCGCTGCTTGATCATCTTCTGGAGCAGGGCCAGGATCTCCTCGTCCGTGGCCTGGCCCTTGCCGGCGCCGCGGGCCTCGATGTCCTTGTCCTTGAGGGCCGCCTGGATCAGCCGGATGGCGCCGAGCCTGGGCTTGTCGCCGGCCTTCATGGCTTCCTTCATGTCGGCGGTGAAACGTTCGCGCAGCATGCGCCTCTCCTTGCGTTTTAAGCGTCCGAGCGTTGACGTGGCGCGAACGGCCCCTTAAGTCACCGGGATTGGGCCCAGGGCGTCACAGGCACGCCTGCTCGAACGCGACCCGTTGGGCTGGGACTTACAAGAGATCATGACGATGCTGCAAGACAAAGACACCACCGGGTCCTCCTCGGGTGGCTGGACGGAGCCGCGCGCCACGGCTGTTCTCGTGCTTCAGGACGGCACCGTCCTGGAAGGCTTCGGCATCGGCGCCATCGGCGAGGCCACGGGCGAGGTCTGCTTTAACACGGCCATGACGGGCTACCAGGAAATCCTGACCGACCCGTCCTATGCCGGCCAGATCATCACCTTCACGTTCCCGCATATCGGCAATGTCGGCGCCAACGACGAGGACATCGAGAGCGTGAACGCCGCCTCCTCGTCGGGTGTGCGCGGCGCCATCATGGCAGCCGCAGTCACCGATCCGTCGAACTGGCGGGCCTCCCGCCACCTGGACGGCTGGCTCAAGGCCCGTGGCATCGTCGGCCTCACGGGCATCGACACCCGGGCGCTCACCGCCCTCATCCGCGAGAAGGGCATGCCCAACGCGGTGATCGCGCACGACCCCGAGGGCCGCTTCGACCTCGACGCCCTTAAGGCCCGCGCAGCCGCCCTGCCGTCCATGGACGGGCTCGACCTCGTCCCCCTGGTCACCGGCGCCCAGCGCTTCGACTGGGACGAGAGCACCTGGACCCTCGGCCAGGGCTACGGCAAGCAGGCCGAGACCAAGCATCACGTGGTCGCCATCGATTATGGCGTGAAGCGCAACATCCTGCGCCTCCTCGCCCGCGCAGGCTGCAAGGTCACGGTCGTGCCCGCCACCGCCTCGGCCGACGACATCCTGGCGCTCAAGCCCGACGGGGTGTTCCTGTCCAACGGTCCGGGCGATCCGGCCGCCACGGGCGAATATGCGGTTCCGGTGATCAAGAAGGTGCTGGACGAGAAGATCCCGACCTTCGGCATCTGCCTCGGTCACCAGATGCTGAGCCTCGCGGTCGGCGGCAAGACCAAGAAGATGCACCAGGGCCATCACGGCGCGAACCATCCGGTCAAGGACAGGACCACCGGCAAGGTGGAGATCACCTCCATGAACCACGGCTTCGCGGTTGATCCCGAGACCCTGCCGCAGAACGCGGTCGAGACCCACGTGTCGCTCTTCGACGGCTCCAATTGCGGCATTGCGCTGACCGACCGGCCGGCCTTCTCGGTGCAGTACCACCCGGAAGCCTCCCCGGGCCCGCAGGACAGCCACTATCTCTTCGACCGCTTCGTGAAGATGATCGAAGACGAGAAGGCGAAACGCCAAGCTTAAAGACTATTTTCTTCCGGCCCGGCGTCGAAGCTTGGCCGGAAGAAGGATGTCTCCGCGACAATGCATGTGACAACACGTGTATTGCGCAAGTTCCCCAAATCACGTTAACCGGTCGAAAACCAAAAAACATTGACCATACGAATCGTGATTTGGGGGTTTCTCCGATGACCATTGACGAAAAGACAGGCGAATTCGGACGCCTGCACAGCCTGTTCACGTTCCACCTGGGGGTTGCGGTCGGCCTGGCGTGGCTCACCTCGCTTTACGCGTCCTTCTATGCTCCCTGGGTCCGCAACATCCGTCCGCTGATCGATCCGTCCTATGCGGGTCAGGTGGAGAGCACCTGGTCGTTCCTCTTCGTCTTTCCGGCTGTTCTGACGATCGCCTGGCTGATGTCCGTGTCCGGGCGCGAGATCTTCCGGCAGATGCGGATCTTCAAGAACCAGATGATCGAGTTCGCCATCGCGGGCGCCCTCGCGTTCGTGGTGTTCTACCTCGCCATCGACCGGGCCGTGACGGCCCTCTCGCTCGGCCTCTGAAGACCCGCCCACTCGCGTCAAATCCGCAACCGTGATCAATTCGAGGCCCGTAAGGTCGGGTCTCGGAGTGATCCATGCTGCAGACAAAACACAAGACGCGACTCGATTACGGCCGCCGGGTGGCCCTGGTCATCGACCATATCGCCGACAACCTGGACGGGGATCTGTCCTTAGAGCGGCTTTCAGGCATCGCCTGCTTCTCGCCCTATCATTTCCATCGCATCTACCGCTCGATTGCGGGCGAGACGGTTGCCGATACCGTCCGCCGGCTGCGGCTGCACCGGGCTGCCGGGGAACTGGCCCGCTCGGCCTATCCCATCGAGCGGATCGCCCGGCGGGCGGGCTATGGCTCCGTCGAGGCCTTCACGCGGGCCTTCGGTAACGGCCATGGCGAGCCCCCGGGCGCGTTCCGGGCACGGTTCACTCCGTTTCGCCCAACCGAAAACGGAGACGACATCATGCTGCCTGTCACAGTGAAGGATTTCGACGGCGTTCATCTCGCGACCTACCCTCATCGCGGCAACTATCACGATATCGGGCGATGCTTCGACCGACTGGCCGCATGGGGCGGCGCACGGGGCCTCTTCAGCACCCCGCGCCGGATGATCGGCCTCTATTACGATGACCCGGGGAGCGTGCCGGAGGCGGAACTCCGCTCCGAGGCCGGCCTCGAGGTCGAGCCGGACATGCCGCTCTCCGACGGCATGACCCTGCGCCATATCCCGGCCGGGCGGATCGCGACCATTCTCTACAAGGGGCCCTATACGGGGCTGGATGAGGTCTATCGCCAGCTCTACCGCGAGTGGCTTCCGCAGAGCTGCGAGGAGGTCGGCGATCAGCCGGTCTTCGAGACCTATCTCAACAATCCCCGCGACGTTCCGGCCTCCGAGCTCCTCACCGAGGTCTCCCTGCCGCTGAAGGGCTGAGTCCCCTGGCGATAAGGGGCATCAAACCTTTCGGCACATCCGGCGTTCTGCCTTCCGACTGAACGAGACAGACGGACACGGAGATTGCCGCGATGACCGAAGCGAAAGGATACGGCGCCCCTCACGCCTACAACGCGCCGCTTGGGACGGAGACCTTCGTCTTCGCGGATGACGGCATCATCCCCAACAACGCCCTGCCGCTGATCGTGCGGCGGGGCGCCATTTCGCCCTCCGCGGACAATCCGGCCAAAGCCTTCGAGACCACCTTCCGCCGGAACGGCTGGACCAATTCCTGGCGCAACGGCATCTTCGACTACCATCATTACCATTCCACCTCCCATGAGGTGCTGGGCATCGCAGCAGGCTCCGCACGCGTCCGCTTTGGCGGCGAGAGCGGGGAGATCGTCGCCCTCACGGCCGGAGACGTGGTGGTTATCCCGGCCGGGGTCGGTCATGCGCTGATCGATGGCGGCGATGGGCTCCTCGTCGTCGGCGCCTACCCGAACGGCAACGACTACGACACCCTTCGCGGCGATCCGAACGCGGCCGCCGAGGCCCGCCGGCGCATCGCCCAGGTGCCACTGCCGGACATGGACCCGGTGGACGGAGCCGACGGTCCGCTGACGAAGCTGTGGACCGAGAGCCGCTGACGCCCCGATTCCGAAAGTCCATTCCACTTTTCGGGCCGATGCTCTAGGACTCCCGTCATGAACTGGCGGGATTACTGGAACCAGGACACGCCGATCTATGCCAGCGAGCGCCATAAGCTCCTGCATTATCGGCTCGTGGCCAATGAGATCATCGGCCTGATCACCTCGCCCGAGGCGCGGGTGCTGGATCATGGCTGCGGCGAGGCCCTGTTCGCAGACCGGGTCGCGGCCCGCTGCGGCCACCTCTTCCTGTGCGACGGCGCCCCGCTGGTGCGCGACAGGCTCCGGGAGCGGCTTGGTGCCAACCCGAAGGTGACGATTCTGGCCCCCGAGGATCTTCCCGACGTAGAGGATGCCTCCCTCGACCTGATCGTGGTCAATTCGCTCCTGCAATACCTCTCCCTGGACGACCTGCGCGCGCTGCTGCGGCTCTGGCGCGGCAAGCTCAAGGACACGGGACGGCTGGTGCTTGCCGACGTGATTCCTCCGGATGTGAGCCCCGCCACCGACGCGAAGGCGCTCCTCTCCTTCGCCTGGCAGGGAGGGTTCCTGACCGCCGCCCTGCGCGGCCTCGCCCGTACGGCCCTCTCGGACTACCGGAAGATCCGCGACGAGATCGGCCTGTCGCATTACGGCGAGGCCGAGATGATCGAGATCCTGAGCGAGGCGGGCTTCCGCACCGACCGGGCGGAGCGCAATCTCGGGCACAACCCGGCACGCATGACGTTCGTGGCGCGGATTGCGTCAGCTGCTGGCCAGCATAGCTTCAACCGCGAATAATTGATCGCAGCAATGAGAGATACCAAAACCCGTCTCCTACTGCATATTGTTATGTTATAAAGAATGAAATAATTTGGTTCCCCACTTTTACATAGTGGCGCACAGGGACAGCAATGGCGACGAAAACAATAACAGCCGATCAAGTGCCGGGAAACACTTTCATTGGCAACGGCACTGAAACTCTTAATCTCCTAGGAGGCAGCGGATCATATTTTGATTTCACTAAGGCAACGCTCAGCGGCTACCCAACGATTACGGCACAAAGCAGTGCCAATGTCATCCTGACGAGCAGCCAATTTGATAGTATTTCCTCATTTCATGGAACTTGGTATACATATCTTCAAGTCACTGGTGATACTATTGATCTACGAGGGAAGACAATTGTAGAGACGTGGCCAATAAAAACGTCTCCAGGCGTAACGGTTTATACTAACAATCCATCTTCATTTGCTTACACAGATGCATTTTCTAACAAGTCGGATACTTTACGTTATTTTGGAACACTTACCCAAGAGAACCGGACTAAGGCGCATCTGTCAGGTTACGACAAAGTTATAGATGACACTGGGATCGAAACGATAAATCCAGCTCCTGTTCTTTCCAATTTTTCCGACGAGCACAAGCTCGTCCCCCCAAATCAAACAGCGTACCTTGATTCCGGAAACAACGCTCATGTATCGGATGACCAAGGCACTATCAGACAGATTCGTGTTCAAACATCTAGTCAAATTGACAAGCTTCGATTTCTACCCAGCGATCGCATGGAATTTATAAAAGGTAATTCCGATGGATATCAGATTTACTGGGATGGAAAGGAAATAGGAAATTTTTCAGAGCTATCCTATGACCGCGCACATTCAAATCTATTCTTTGGATTCAATAACGATGCACCTCCAGAAGCTGCCGACTATATTCTGCAGCATGTAGAGATTGTTCGCGGTCCGAATTCTATTTACAACGATGAAGTCAATGTTTGGGTAGTAGATAAGGGAGGACAAACAAGCAACGTCTCAATAGTTATTGAAGCCATAAATGGACCACAAAGCGGCGATGTTCCACCTAGCGGGAATCATACACCTACTTCACCGTCTCTTTCCAACCATAGGATAAATGAGTCTACCTTTCCCGGGTCCGTAATCGGTACTATCAGTGCTGCTGACTCGGATAGCGACAAACTGAGCTTTAGCCTCACCGACAACTACGGTGGCTTATTCCGCATCGAGGGTGACCGACTTATTCTCAATGGTCGGTTAGATTTTGAGCAGCAATCCTCGTATATGATCGAAATATCAGCTCGCGACGGCCGTGGCGGATATAGCAAAACATCAATCATTTTGGAAGTAACAGACGTAATTGGTGAGTTTATATTCGGATATAATTCTTCCGACAAGCTTATGGGAGGCATTGGAAATGATAAGCTATTGGGGAATTCTGGAAATGATTTATTGAATGGAGGTGCAAATGAGGATCAGCTCTATGGCGGGTTGGGCAAGGATGTGCTGACCGGCGGGGCGGGCAAGGACATTTTCGTGTTCAACACCAAGCCCAGCAAGGCCAATATGGACAAGATCACGGACTTTTCCGTGAAGGACGACACGATCTGGCTCGACAATAAGTACATGGCCAAGCTCGGCAAGGGCACGGAGACAAAGCCGGGTAAGCTCAACAAGGGCTTCTTCACCCTCGGCTCCAAGGCCAAGGACAAGAACGATTACCTGATCTACGACAACAAGAAGGGCGTGCTTTTCTATGATTCCGATGGCTCGGGCAGTCACAAGGCAGTCGAGATTGCCACGCTGAAGAAGGGCCTCAAGATGACCTATCACGACTTCATGGTCATCTGACGATATGCCTGCCTGGAAGGGCTTTCACGCAAACGTCCACGCCTTGTGGGCCAGGAAGCTCCAGAGCATGACGATGCCGGTGGTGACGAGCTGGGCGGCCAGATAGGGGGCGCCCAGCCGGACCGTGAAGAGATACATGAAGCCCCAGGTCAGCAGGAAGCCCACGAGGGCCACCAGGGCGAAGCGCCAGGTGGCCTCCCGGTGGGGGCGGCTGCTCTCGTAGGTGTGTTTCCGGTTGAGGACGTATGACACGAGCCCGCCGGCGATGTAGCCGGCGAGCGTCGCCGGCACCGGATGGCTTCCAAGGCCCTCTACCAGGCCGATCAGGAGCCCGTAATGCACGACGGCCGCCGCCACGCCGACGCCGAAGAAGGCGACGAACTGGCGGGCAAGGCGATGAACGGACAAGGTTTTCACCCCCTCCCCTTACCGTCTCCCGGTCGCCGGGTCACGCCCGACAATGTCACCCCGGTCATTCCCGGGACGTGCGGCGCTACTCTCCTCCCGCGGATCTCGGGTGTTCCCGAGATCCGCTCCCCACCGCAAGTCGGGAACACCCGACTTGCGGTGGGAAGGGAATTCCGTCGCGCCACGCCTCTGTCGTGGGCGATCCCTCGGTGGCCCATCCCCCTCTTCCTGCCGGAGAGAGGCGGAAGGCAGCACAGCGACTCCTGTTCGTTCCTTGACCTTGCCCCTTTCTTTACGGGGGAAGGCCGTGTAAGAGCCTCTCTCAACCTTCAATCCGACACCATGCCAGCTGCGCTCGAAGCGCCGTACCTTACGGCCGCGCGGCTGGATACGCCTGGGTGGCCCAATGCCGAAACGGACAGACATCTCCTCCATCCTCATCATCGGCGCCGGCCCGATCATCATCGGGCAGGCCTGTGAGTTCGATTACTCGGGGACACAGGCCTGCAAGGCCCTGAAGGAGGAAGGCTACCGAATCGTCCTGGTGAACTCGAACCCGGCGACGATCATGACCGATCCGGACCTGGCAGACGCCACCTATGTGGAGCCGATCACCCCCGAGATCGTCGCCAAGATCATCGAGAAGGAGCGCCCCGACGCCCTGCTGCCGACCATGGGCGGCCAGACCGCGCTGAACTGTGCCCTCTCGCTCAAGAAGATGGGCGTGCTCGACAAGTTCGGCGTCGAGATGATCGGCGCCACGGCCGAGGCCATCGACAAGGCGGAGGACCGCCAGCTCTTCCGCGAGGCCATGACCAAAATCGGCCTCGACACCCCGAAATCGCGCCTCGCCAACGCCTCCGCCCTCAAGAAGGCCGACCGGGACGCCTATCTGGCCGAGCTCGCGCGCCTTGAGGCCCTCGACATCCATCCGGGCGATAAGAAGCGGATGGTCGCGGCCTATGAGCTCAAGTGGAATGCTGCCGAGAACGACCGGCGCAAGCGCTACCAGGAGCACGCCATGGGCGAAGCGCTCCTCGCGCTGGCCGAGGTCGGCCTGCCGGCCATCATCCGCCCCTCCTTCACCATGGGCGGCACGGGCGGCGGCATCGCCTATAACCGGGATGAATTCCTCGACATCGTGGAGCGCGGCCTCGATGCCTCGCCCACCAACGAAGTTCTGATCGAGGAGAGCGTGCTCGGCTGGAAGGAGTACGAGATGGAGGTCGTCCGCGACAAGGCGGATAACTGCATCATCGTCTGCTCCATCGAGAACATCGACCCGATGGGTGTCCATACGGGCGATTCCATCACGGTCGCCCCTGCCCTCACGCTGACTGACAAGGAATACCAGATCATGCGCGACGCCTCGCTGGCGGTCCTGCGCGAGATCGGCGTCGAGACCGGCGGGTCGAACGTGCAGTTCGCGGTCAACCCGCAGAACGGCCGCATGATCGTGATCGAGATGAACCCGCGCGTGTCGCGCTCCTCGGCGCTGGCCTCCAAGGCCACGGGCTTCCCCATCGCCAAGGTGGCGGCCAAGCTCGCGGTCGGCTACACGATGGACGAGATCGCCAACGACATCACGGGCGGCGTGACCCCGGCCTCCTTCGAGCCGACCATCGACTACGTGGTCACCAAGATCCCACGCTTCGCCTTCGAGAAATTCCCCGGTGCCGAGCCGACGCTCACCACCGCCATGAAGTCGGTGGGCGAGGCCATGGCTATCGGCCGCACCCTGCCCGAATCCCTCCAGAAGGCGCTGCGGTCGCTAGAGACCGGCCTCACGGGCCTCGACGAGATCGAGATCGAGGGGCTCGGCAAGGGCGACGACAAGAACGCCATCAAGGCGGCGCTCGGCACCCCGACGCCGGACCGGCTCCTCAAGGTCGCCCAGGCCCTGCGCCTCGGGGTCAGCCACGACGAAGTGTACGAGAGCTGCAAGATCGACCGCTGGTTCCTGGAGCAGCTCCAGGCCATCGTGGATCTGGAAGCCAAGGTGAAGGCCCACGGCCTGCCGCAGACCCCCGGCGCCTTCCGCCACCTCAAGGCCATGGGCTTCTCGGATGCCCGCCTCGCGGTGCTCGCCGGAAAGTCCGAGGCCGAGGTGCGGACCTTGCGCCGCTCGCTCGCCGTGCGCCCGGTCTTCAAGCGCATCGATACCTGCGCGGCCGAATTCGCCTCGCCCACCGCCTACATGTACTCGACCTATGCGGCGCCCTTCGCGGGCCAGCCGGCCGACGAGGCCAACCCCTCGGACCGGAAGAAGGTCATCATCCTCGGCGGCGGCCCGAACCGGATCGGCCAGGGCATCGAGTTCGATTATTGCTGCTGCCATGCCTGCTTCGCCCTCAAGGACGCGGGCTATGAGACCATCATGGTCAACTGCAACCCGGAGACGGTCTCGACCGACTACGACACGTCCGACCGGCTCTATTTCGAGCCCCTGACCCAAGAGGACGTGCTCGAGATCATCGAGACCGAGCGCCAGAAGGGCACGCTCCACGGGGTCATCGTCCAGTTCGGCGGCCAGACGCCCCTGAAGCTCGCCCGCGCCCTGGAGGAGGCGGACGTGCCGATCCTCGGCACCTCGCCGGACGCCATCGACCTCGCGGAGGACCGGGACCGGTTCAAGCGCCTGCTCGACAAGCTCCACCTCAAGCAACCCAAGAACGGCATCGCCTATTCGGTGGAGCAGAGCCGGCTGATCGCGGCCGATCTCGGCCTGCCCTTCGTGGTGCGCCCGTCCTACGTGCTCGGCGGCCGCGCCATGGCGATCATCCGCGACGAGGCGCAGTTCGAGGATTATCTGCTGGGCACCCTGCCGAGCCTGATCCCGTCCGACATCAAGGCGCGCTACCCCAACGACAAGACCGGGCAGATCAACACGGTCCTGGGCAAGAACCCGCTCCTCTTCGACCGCTATCTGTCGGATGCCATCGAGGTGGACGTAGACTGCCTCTGCGACGGCCGGGATACCTTCATCGCCGGCATCATGGAGCACATCGAGGAGGCGGGCATCCATTCGGGCGATTCCGCCTGCTCCCTGCCGCCTCGTTCGCTCGCGCCTGAGATCATCGCCGAGCTGGAGCGCCAGACCAAGGCCCTGGCGCTCGCCCTCGACGTGGGCGGCCTGATGAACGTGCAATACGCCATCAAGGACGGCGAGATCTACGTGCTGGAGGTCAACCCGCGCGCCTCGCGGACGGTGCCCTTCGTGGCCAAGGTCATCGGCGAGCCCATCGCCAAGATCGCGGCCCGGATCATGGCCGGCGAGAGCCTGGACACGTTCGGGCTCACCCCGAAGGAACTGCCCCATATCGGCGTCAAGGAAGCGGTGTTCCCGTTCGCGCGCTTCCCGGGCGTGGACGTGCTGCTGGGGCCCGAGATGCGCTCCACCGGCGAGGTCATCGGCCTCGACCGGGGCTTCGGTGTGGCCTTTGCCAAGAGCCAGCTCGGCGCAGGCAGCCAGGTTCCGAAGACCGGGACCGTGTTCGTGTCGGTGCGCGACTCGGACAAGTCGCGCATCCTGCCGACGGTCCTGATGCTCCAGGAGATCGGTTTCCAGGTGGTTGCGACCGGCGGCACCCAGAAATTCCTTGAGGAAAACGGCGTCAAGGCGACGCGGATCAACAAGGTGCTGGAGGGCCGTCCGCACGTGGTGGACGCCATCAAGAACGGCGATATCCAGCTGGTCTTCAACACCACCGAGGGGGCCGGCGCTCTCTCGGATTCCCGCAGCCTCCGACAGGCTGCCCTCTTGCATAAGGTGCCCTACTACACCACTCTTGCAGGAGCGATCGCGGCGGCCGAGGGCATCAAAGCCTATCTCGGCGGCGATCTCGAGGTCCGGGCACTCCAGGATTACTTCGCCTGACGCCCGGGCGACAATCTGAACTGCGAAGCTTCACGGAAGTTTTCGTTGATGAGCGAGGGCGTCGGCAACGGCGGCCTCGCACCTCTTTTTAGACGAGACGAATGATGGACAAGGTCCCTCTGACGATCAAGGGTTTTGCGGCGCTCGAGGAAGAGCTCAAGCACCGGCAGCAGGTCGAACGCCCCCGGATCATCCAGGCGATTGCGGAGGCCCGCGCGCTGGGCGATCTGTCGGAGAACGCCGAATACCATGCCGCCAAGGAGGCCCAATCCCTCAACGAGGGCCGGATTCTGGAGCTGGAGAGCCTGATTTCCCGAGCGGAAGTCATTGACATCGCCAAGCTCTCGGGCGACCGGATCAAGTTCGGCGCCACGGTGAAGCTGGTGGACGAGGATACGGAAGAGGAAAAGACGTATCAGATCGTCGGCGATCCGGAGGCCGACGTGCGCTCGGGCCGGGTCTCGATCTCGTCCCCCATTGCCCGCGCCCTCATGGGCAAGACCGTGGGCGACACCGTGGAGGTCACGACCCCCGGCGGCGGAAAATCCTACGAGGTCGTGGGCGTCCGGTTCGGCTGACCCATATGAAGGGGAGTGTGAAACGGGAAACGCCTCCATGCTCCCCCTCTCCCGCCGTTCCCTTCTGATCGGACTGGCCGGAATGGCCCTGGGCAGTGCCACGGCGCCCGCCCGGGCCCAACTCTTCAGGTCTACCCAGCCCTTCCCGCAATATTTCTCCTCCTTTGCCGTGGATGTGAGCGTTCTGCGGGCGAAGCAGCTTGGCCCCTTCGCGGATCTCATCGCGGCGGCGGCTCTCGACCAGCTCCGCATCTCCTTCGCGGATCGCATCGACCCGCGTGGACCCCGTCTCGTGGTCCGCCTGACCGGCCTCTTCCTGACCCCCTCCCCCGGTGGCGGGGGCGAGCATTGGCGGAACGGCGGGGGCGGTGGCGGAGGCGGAACGGATTCCCTCGACGGCGAGGCACTCGCCCTGGGCCCGAAGGGCGAGATCCTGGCCCGGCACCCTCAGCTCGCGGTCCTTCAGGTCAACCGGAGCATCGTCGACCCGGACGAGCCGGGCCGCGCGATCGAGATCGCCCGCAACTACGTGCTCTGGCTGCGGCGGCAGCTGATCAGCTAACGGCGGCACCGTGGAGCATCATCCCCCGGGATATCCTCCTGAGCGGATGGAACATCGTTCCGCCTGGACCGTTGATCGCCTGATATAGCCAAGCTCTTCCGGGAGATCCGTCATGCTTCGCACCGCCTCACTCGCCGCAGCCCTGGTGCTGGTCGCCTCGACCGGCATCGGGGAGGCACAGGCCCAGAGCCGGGTCCGGGCCGGGGTCCTGACCTGTAACGTGTCGGGCGGGATCGGCCTGATCCTGACATCTCAGAAGAGCACCGCCTGCACGTTCCGCCCCCGCCGCGGGCCGGCAGAGCACTATGTGGGCGTCATTCGCAAGTTCGGCCTGGACGTGGGCGCCACCGGGCGCGGGGTCATCACCTGGGCAGTCTTCGCTCAAGGCCGGCCAGTGCGCGGCTCCCTGGCAGGCAGCTATGTGGGCGCGACCGCCGAGGCCACCGTCGGCGCCGGTCTCGGCGCCAATGTCCTGGTCGGCGGGTCCAACCGCTCCATCGCGCTTCAGCCCGTGTCGGTCAGCGGCCAGACCGGCCTGAACTTCGCCCTCGGGGTCGGCGACCTGGAGCTCCGCTCGGCGCGATAATCCGTCTCCATCCCCCTTCCCTCGGCCGGGTTTCAAGCCCGGCCGTTGCCGTTCCTGGAATGGCTCACTTCGGCCGCTTTCCGGAAAAGTCCTTGCCAATGGCGACGGACAGGCAGAGCATCCTTCCCGACGCGGCCGGCAAGAGCGCGCTGATGGGGGCAGGAAGGAGACTCTCATGGCACCCAACGGCAGAGGATCGAAGGGCCCGCGATGCATCGCCATCGTCGGCCCGTTCCAGAGCGGCAAGACAACTCTCCTCGAAGCGATCCTGGAGCGAACCGGCACGATCGGGCGATCGGGCCAGGTAACCAATGGTGACAGCGTCGGCGATGCGAGCCCGGAGGCCCGCGCCCACGCCATGAGCGTCGAGCCCAACGTCGCGACCGCGACCTTCCTCGGCGAGACCATGACCTTCGTGGATTGCCCCGGCTCCACCGAGTTCCTGCACGAAATGCGTAATGTCGTCCCGGCCTGCGATGCGGCGATCGTCGTCTGCGAGGCGGACGAGCGCAAGATTCCAGCCCTCGAAGTCATCCTGCGCGAGCTCGAGGAAGCGGACATTCCGCGTTTCTTGTTCATCAACAAGATCGACACCGCGACCCGGCGGATCCGCGAGACCCTCGCGCTGCTCCAGCGGGCTTCTCGCACGCCCCTGCTGCTGCGCCAGATCCCGATCTGGAAGGACGGCATTGCGGTCGGCTTCATCGACCTCGCCCTCGAGCGCGCCTTCATCTACCGCGAGCACGCCCCGAGCGAGGTGGTCGACATGCCGGGCGGCGAGGCTCCGCGCGAGCGCGAGGCGCGCTTCGCCATGCTGGAGCGTCTGGCGGATTACGACGACGCTCTGATGGAGGACCTGATCTCCGAGATCGAGCCCCCGCGGGACCGGGTGTTCGACGATTTGGCCCGGGAGCTGAGAGACCAGCATGTGGTGCCGGCCTTCATCGGCTCGGCCGAGCGCGGCAACGGGGTGACGCGCCTCCTCAAGGCCCTGCGCCACGAAGCTCCCGGCCTCGAACAGACCCGCGCCCGACTCGGCGTACCCGACGAGGGAGCGCCCCTCGCCCAGATCATGAAGACCCTCCATCTCGGTCAGGGCGGGAAACTGTCCGTCGCCCGGGTGCTGCGCGGCGAATTCCATGAGGGCGACACGGTGATCGGCTCCCGGGGCGGCGAGGCCCGCATCGGCAGCCTCCTGACCCTCGTGGGGACGGCCTCGACCCGAAAGGACACGGCCTCGGTCGGCGAGACGCTCGGCTTCGGGCGGCTGGAGGATCTGGCGACGGCGGATTGCTTCAGCACTGGCAAGACCCGTCCGGACGCGATCCTGTCCACCGCACCGCCGGAGCCCGTCTACGCCCTCGCGATCCGGGTGAAGGACCGCAAGGACGACGTGCGCCTCACCGGCGCCCTCGCCAAGATCGCCGAGGAGGATCCCTCCCTCGTCGTCGACAGCCGCCCCGAGATCGGGGAGATCCGGCTCCTCGGCCAGGGCGAGATGCATCTGCGGGTCGCGGTCGAGAAGCTCGCATCCCGGTTCCAGGTCGGCGTCGAGACGTCCAGGCCCCGGATCTCCTATTGCGAGACGATCCGCGCGCCCGCAGCGGCACGGGGCCGGCACCGCAAGCAGACCGGCGGCCATGGCCAGTTCGGCGACGTGATGATCGAGATCCGGCCGCTTCCCCGCGGTGAGGGCTTCGCCTTCCAGGACAAGATCACCGGCGGCGTGGTGCCGCGCCAATACATCCCCTCTGTGGAAACGGGCGCGCGCGACGCCGTCCGGTGCGGCCCCCTCGGCTTCCCGGTGGTGGATCTCGCCGTGACGCTGACGGACGGCTCGTACCATACGGTCGATTCCTCCGACGCCGCCTTCCAGGCCGCCGCGAAGCTCGCCTTGGCGGAGGCCTTGCCGAAGGCGAAGCCCGTGCTGTTGGAGCCCGTGCTGTCGGTGGAGATCGCGATCCCGAGCGAGGCACTGTCCAAGGCGACGGGCCTCGTCACGTCCCGCCGGGGTCAGATCCTTGGCTACGACGCAAGGCCCGGCTGGTCGGGCTGGGACGTGATCAGCGCGACGATCCCCGAAGCCGAGATCGGGGACCTCATCGTGGAGCTCCGCTCCGCCACAGCGGGCGTCGGCACCTTCTCGACCCGGTTCGATCACATGGCGGAGCTCAGCGGGCGCCCGGCCGAGCTCGTCATGCAGAAGACGCATTAGCCGCGAGACGCGGATGGCCGGCCTCGCGCTGGCCATCCGTCAGACGCACCAGAATTCGGACGCCTCCGTCGGAAGGGCCGCAAGGGCTCGCTCGAAGGCCGGGCCGTCGACATTCTTCCGCAAGGCCACCGCCACGTCCCGGATCGCCGTGTCGGGCGAGAAATTGTGGTCCCGACGCAGGGCCTGGACCTCGCGGGTCATGATGACCCTATCCTCGAACGGACGCTTCGGCTCGTCGAGATCCCAGTCGCTCACGAAGATCGCCCGCAGGATGGGCGGGAGCACATCGGCGAAGGCCAGGGCCTCCCTCACGTCGAGACGGCGGCGGAAGGTCTGGAGGACGCCCTGCACCATCGTGAAGACCTGGTTGCGGGTCGCAAGGCCGGACTGCTCCTTCGCATCGCGCAGGAAGCGCTCGAAATCCTCCGACGCGTGCTGAAGCTCCATCGGGATGGTCATACGGATACCGCCCCCTATCTGGTGCGTTGCCGAACGTGGCCGTCGGCAGCGCATTCTGTCAACGCCTGTCTGGCCTTGCGACGGAAGGCGGGGCCCATCGACAAAGACCGCCGCTCACGCCAAGGTAAGCCCCAGGAGGGAGACGCCATCTCCCACGAAGCAACCGCACCATGCGGAGGAAAATAAATGAACGCCACGACCCCGGCGCCCGCCCCGGCAGGTGCCGATGCAGCCACCGCCATGCCCTGGCTGAAATCCTATCCGCCGAACGTTCCCGCGACCATCGACGAGGCGAAGGTCGGCTCTCTGGTCAATATGTTCCGCGACGCTGTCGCCCAGTACGGCTCGCGATATGCGGCGGACAGCTTTGGCAAGCGGATGACCTATGCGGAGCTCGGCAGCGCCGCCGAGGCGGTGGCTTCCTGGCTGCAGGGACAGGGTCTGCGCAAGGGCGACCGGGTCGCCATCATGATGCCGAACGTCATGGCCTACCCGGCCGTGCTCTTCGGAATCCTCATGGCCGGCGGCACGGTTGTGAACGTCAACCCTCTCTACACCGCCAGGGAATTCGCCCATCAGGCTGAGGACGCGGGCGCCCGGTTCCTGTTCGTGCTCGAGAATTTCGGATCGACCGTGCAGGAAGCGCTGTCGCATGTGCATATCGAGCGCATCGTGCTCGTCACGCCGGGCGACCTGCTCGGCCTCAAGGGAACGATCGTCAACTTCGTCTCGCGCTACGTGAAGAAGGGCGTGAAGCCGTTCTCGCTTCCGAAAGCCGTCGCTTTCAAGTCGGTCCTCTCGGAAGGGCGCGCACGACGGTTCGAGCCGGTTGCCGTCACGCCCGACGACAACGCCTTCCTGCAATATACAGGCGGCACCACGGGCGTCGCGAAGGGCGCCGTGCTGCTCCATCGCAACGTCGTGGCCAATGTGCTGCAATGCGAGGCGTGGATGCGCCCGTTCTTCGGCGAGCGTGATGACCACGTGATGGTGGCGGCCCTGCCGCTCTATCATATCTTCGGCCTGACGGTCTGCACCATGCTGGTGACGCGGATCGGCGGGTGTCAGCTGCTCATCACCAATCCGCGCGACATTGCGGGCTTCGTGAAGACGCTGCAGTCGCGGCGGATCACGCTCATGTCGGGCGTCAACACGCTCTACAACGCCCTGGCTCATGCGCCGGGAATCGAAAAGGTCGATTTCTCGCAGCTGGTCTTCGCCGTCGCCGGCGGCATGGCGACCCAGGCGGCGGTCGCCAAGAAGTGGAAAGAGGTGTCGGGCCGGCCCATCGTGGAAGGCTACGGCCTGTCGGAAACGTCCCCGGTGGTCTGCGTCAACCGGCTCGACATCGAGGAATTCACCGGCACCATCGGCTATCCGGTTCCGTCCACTCTCGTCTCCATCCGCTCCACGGACGGCGTGCCGGTTCCGTTCGGCGAGCGGGGCGAGCTTTGCGTGAAGGGTCCTCAGGTCATGGCCGGCTACTGGAAGCGGCCGGATGAGACCGCGAAGGTCATGACGCCCGACGGCTACTTCCGCACCGGCGACGTCGCCGTTCTCCAGCCCGACGGGCAGGTGAAGATCGTCGACCGGATGAAGGACATGATCCTTGTCTCTGGCTTCAACGTCTATCCGAACGAGGTGGAGGATACCCTCGCGCATCATCCCGGCGTCATGGAAGCGGCCGTCATCGGCCTGCCCGACGAGCATTCCGGCGAAGTCGTTGTTGCCTACGTGGTGCGTAAAGACCCCTCGCTCACGGCCGAGGAGTTGCGAAAGTTCGCCCGCGAGAACCTGACCGCCTACAAAGTGCCGCGCCGCATCGAGTTTCGCGAGACGCTGCCGAAATCCAATGTCGGCAAGGTCCTGCGGCGGATCCTCAAGGAGGATGAGCTGAAGGCGGAGTGAGAGCCGCCTCCCGGCATGCGGGCAAAAAAAAGCCGGGCACGAAGCCCGGCTAAAGTGAGGTCCGACAAATTGTCAAAACCTTCCAGAGGGAACGGCCGACACGGCAGCGCTGGGAGGAAGAAGCGGTGCCGCGTTGAAATCAGCCACTGCTCATATCGGCTGCAAAGCGCCCTTTTGCAATGCAGCATGCCTCATGAAAGGGCTGCACTAAGTGCATGGCTTGTGCCGTCAAGCTGACAGAATCGGCACAAGCCATTCAGCGTGGCCGGAAAATGGGGGCCTCGATCCGGCCACAAACCCGGGCGGACGCGATACGATCATGGCCGCGACAGGTTTTTCGCTAGAGCATCGTGCGGACCCAGAGGGCCGCGTCAGCGAAAAGTGGACCCGGTTTTCCGCCCCGAACGATGCTCCAGCCCAGAGAAGAAGCATCGGACCCAAAAGTGGGTCCACTTTTGGGTCCGATGCTGTAGACGCGACGGGCATGCAAATCCGAGCTGCCTCCTGCCAGGAGGCAGCTCGGATCGAAGCAGACGGGAGAGGCGTTACTCAGCCGCCTGGGCGTGCAGACGGGCGCCGCGGCTCATCAGCTTGTTGAGGGCACCGAGATAGGCTTGGGCCGACGCCACGAGCGTGTCCGGATCGGCGGCCCGGGAGGTGACGCTCCGGTCATCCGCCGAGAGGCGCACCGAGACCTCGGCCTGCGCGTCCGTGCCCTCGGTCACCGCATGGACCTGATAGAGCTCCAGCACGGCCTCATGGGGCACGAGAGCCTTGATGGCGTTGAAGGTGGCGTCTACCGGACCGTTGCCCTCCTGCTCCTCGGTGACGATGCGGTCGTCGACCTGGAGCTTCATGGTGGCGCGCTGCGGCCCACGGGTGCCGGCGACGATCGAGAGGGAGACCAGCTTGATGCGGTCATGCGCCATCGCGATCTTCTGGTCGACCAGCGCCTCGATATCCTCGTCGTAAACGTGCTTCTTCCGGTCGGCCAGATCCTTGAAGCGCTCGAAGGCGTCCTGGAACTGGTTGTCGGAGAGCTTGTAGCCCAGCTCCTCCAGCTTGTTGCGGAAAGCCGCGCGGCCGGAATGCTTGCCCATGACAAGGTTGGTCTTGGTGACGCCGACGCTCTCCGGCGTCATGATCTCGTAGGTCTGGGCGTGCTTGAGCATGCCGTCCTGGTGGATGCCGCTCTCGTGCGCGAAGGCGTTCCGGCCCACGATGGCCTTGTTGTACTGGACCGGGAACGAGGTCGCGGCGGAGGCGAGCTTCGAGGCCCGGGTCAGCATGGCGGACTCGATCCCCGTCTCGTAGGGCAGCACGTCGCCGCGGGTCTTGATCGCCATGACGATCTCTTCCAGCGCCGCATTGCCGGCTCGCTCGCCGATGCCGTTGATGGTGCACTCGATCTGGCGGACGCCGCCCTCCAGCGCCGCCAGCGAGTTCGCGACCGCCAGGCCCAGGTCGTTGTGGCAATGGGCCGAGAAGATCGCCTTGTCGGCATTGGGCACGCGCTCGCGCACCGCGCGGAACATGGCGCGGTATTCGTCGGGCGTCGCATAGCCCACTGTATCGGGCAGGTTGATGGTGGTGGCGCCGGCGCGGATCGCGGCCTCGACGCAGCGGCACAGATACTCGATGGAGGTGCGCGTGGCGTCCATGGCGGACCATTCCACATCCTCGACCAGGTTGCGGGCCTGGCCGACCGTCGTGGTGATGATCTCCAGAACCTCTTCCTCGGTCTTGCGCATCTGGTGCGCCAGGTGGATCGGCGAGGTGGATACGAAGGTGTGGATGCGCGGCCGGACCGCGTGGCGTACCGCCTCCCCGGCCCGAGCGATATCGGCCGAGATGGCGCGGGCGAGGCCCGCCACGGTCGCGCGCTTCACCTGCTTGGCGATCAGCGACACGGCCTCGAAATCGCCGTTCGACGCGATGGGGAAGCCGGCCTCGATGATGTCGACGCCCATGGAGTCGAGCAGCTCGGCCATTTCCAGCTTCTCTTCCAGCGTCATGGTGGCGCCGGGGCATTGCTCGCCGTCGCGCAGGGTGGTGTCGAAAATCAGAACGCGGTCCTTGGAGGAGCCGGCGGCGGGGGAAACGGTCATCACATTCATCCTTCTCGGGGCGAGCGGCACGGCGCTCTAGGTTGGTTCCTCATCACGAACCCCTGAGAGCCCAGGCGACAGCGCCCAGCCGACCCTCAGGGGCGACTAAGGAGAAGGAGACCAAGGAGGCGCGCGGAACCGGCCGCGAGAGCGGCACCCTTCGTTCCGGCGATGTGGGGGCCCATGGACATGGCGACCCATTCCTCCTGAATCCGCGTCGTCGCGGACGTGCCGTTTGTAGCGGTGCTCGCTGCCGATGGCAAGCGGTTGAAACAAACGAAACCTTCCTTGGGGCTTCCGCGCACGAATCCGTCCCGCTTGGCGCCTCGTCCTTCAGGGCGCCACCCTTGTCATTCCGGGACGGCCTTTGGCCGGGCCCGGAACCCATAACCGCTGACGGTGCAGAACAAAGCGCAGCGGTTCTCGCAACTCTTCATTCTGACACGCTGGTGGTTATGGGTTCCGGGCTCGCCTGCGGCGCCCCGGAATGACGGAGGAACGGTCCCGGAAGGGCGGCGGTATCCACGCCGGAATGGGCAGAGAGAATCCCCTTTCCGACGCAATGCTCTAGATTGGACGCGGAGCCTTAAGGCCAATCACAAGGGGAGTTCGTTTTGATGAAGAGTGTCATCCGTTCCGCCTGGCTTGCCGGCCTGGCGGCACTGCCGCTTGCCGCCTGCAACCAGACTGCCGCGCCCGTCCCGTCCGCCGGTTCGGTCAACGTGACCCCGTCGAGCTTCCGCATGCCCGACGGCGCCGGCTGTAAGGGCGAGATCGACCGCTACCGTGCCGTCATGGGGAACGACCTGGCCATGGGCCATGTGAACCAGTCGGTCTACAACCGGGTCGAGCGGGAAATGGATCAGGCGAGCGGCGCCTGTGCGGCCGGCCGCGACGCGGAGGCGATCCGCATGGTCAACGCGACCAAAGCCCGGTACGGCTATCGCTGAGGGCCGGATCAGCCGAGAAACTCCAGCGGAAGAAGGATTGCAGGTAGAGAGGCATCGTCTTCGGGTCGATGTCCTCTACCCCGCGGATGATGCGCACGTCGCTGAGCTCCGCCTGATCCTGCGCGGCGATGGTGGCGCGGATCCTCTCTGCGCCCTCCGCCGCCGGGACGCGTAAAGTGGCGTAGCGCATCAGGGCGACGGCCGGCCAGCGCTCGATGACGATCCATTCGTCCGATATGCCGTAGTCCGTTTCCGTGAGGCCCGTCTCTTCCGCGAGCTCCCGGGTCAGGCTCGTGGCAAGATCGACGGTGCCGTCGGCCCGCATGTCTGAGCGGTCCGGCGTCCCGGCCGGGAAATAGACGCGCCCCCCGTTCACCGTGTCGTGGCTCATGACGCCGCAGATGAAGGCCCCGTCCGCCCCGCGCAGGGCCGCCATGGCAAAGCCGTTCGCTACGGTCGGGTCCGGATGGCCCATGTCGATCCAGGCGACGAGATTGGCATAGTCGGTCTCGAAATAGGTGTTGCGGCCCAGTTCCGGCGTGACCGAGACGTCGCTCAGCATCAGCACCCGGCCGTTGAACATCTTGGGCTTGGCGGCAATGCGCCGCTGCCAGTTCTCGGCGATGGCCTCCCGGTTCTCCTCCGCCCAGCGCCATGTGAAGGGCTTGGCCGCGGCCTCGACCCGTGCCACGCGGGTGATGGTGAGTTCGCGCTTCATGCGAGGATTTCGCCGCGGCTCACGAGGACCGCGTGGCCGCCGATCTCCGCCGAGACCAGCGCGCCCTTCGCGATGATGAGCTGGAGCGCGATCTCGCTCGGGCGCCCCATTTCGACGCCCTGCTCAATCACGACGTTATGCTCCCCGTCGCCCAGGGGCTCACACTGCATCAGCGCCCCGGCGAAGGCCGCAGCCGCAGATCCGGTCGCCGGATCCTCCGAAACGCCCATTCCAGGACCGAACATCCGGGCCCGGAAGCGCAGGCCCTCCGCATCGGGCATGCGCGCATAGACATAGGCAGCCGGATGGTCGCTGTCCCCGAAGGCCCGGTCGAAGGCCTCGCCGTGCGGCTTCGCGCGGGCGAGCGCATCGAGGGACGCGACCGGAACGAGATCGTAGGCAACCCCCGCCGAGTGGCGGCTCGGCACGTGGCGCTCGAACCCGATCTCGGTCGGGTCGAGGCCGAGCGCCCAGGCGCAGTCGCTCGTCTCCTTGCCGTCGCCCCAGGCGAAGGGCAGGCGCGGAAGCTTGAACCGGGCCCGTCCCTCAGTCTCGCTTTCGATCTCGATCGCGCAGGGGACGATGCCGACCTTCTCCTTGAGGCCGAACGCGACCGCTCCGGGCTGGCCCTCCTGATCGAGGAGCGCGAGGAGGACGGCCGTGCCGACCGTGGGATGGCCCGCGAAGGGCAGTTCCCGCGCCGGCGTGAAGATGCGGATGTCAGCCCGCTGGCGCGGATCGCCGGGCGGCAGGACGAAGACCGTCTCGGACAGGTTGAACTCCCGGGCGATGGCCTGCATCGCGCCGTCGTCGAGCCCCTGCGCGTCGAGCACGACGGCGAGCGGGTTGCCCGCAAGGAGCTGACGCGTGAAGACGTCCAGGGTGACGAAGCGACGAGCCATCGGTCAGATCTCCTCGGCCGGAAAACGGTAGGTAGGGGTTACGAATTCTTCCTGCGCCGCGATGGTCAGGATCTCGCGGGAGCCCGCCTCCTCGGTCCGTTTGAGAAGGCCGAAAACCGAGGCTGAGGCCTCCTCCAGCGCCTTCGCGGCCGAGCGCGTGCGGGCATAATGGACGAAGAACAGGGCCGCAATCGCATCGCCCGCCCCGTTGACGCTCAGGGACAGCCGGGGCGTGCGCACGCGCCAGAAGCGCCCACCCTCCCCGGCGACGAGATCCACGGAATCCTCCGGCGTCTCTTGCACCAGGATCGACGTGGAGAGCACGACCCTGGGCCCGAGGAGGTGAACGGCCGCAATGGCCTCCTTCACGGATGCGAGGGTCTCGGTCGTCACCCCGGAGAGAAAATCCAGCTCGAACTGATTCGGCGTGATGATGTCGGCGGCCGGGATCGCCTGCTCGCGCATGAATTCCGGAATGCCTGGCCGCACGAAGATCCCCCGCCCCACATCGCCGATGACCGGATCGCAGCAATAGAGGGCGTCCGGGTTGAGGGTGCGCACCCGCGCGACGGCCGAGAGGATCGCGGTCCCGATATCGGACGAGCCCATATAGCCCGAGAGAACGCCGTCGCAGCGGGACAGGACGCCGCGATCCGCGATGCCGTCGAGAAGCTCCTCGATGGCCATGCCGTCGAAGACGCGACCCTTCCAGGAGCCGTAGCCCGTATGGTTGGAGAACTGCACCGTGTGGATGGGCCAGACCTCGACCCCGAGGCGCTGCATCGGGAAGACCGCGGATGCATTGCCCACATGGCCGTAGGCGACATGGGATTGGATCGAAAGAACGTTCATGGCTCTTGCCCCACTGATCGCCTCCGGTTAGCGCATCGTTCTCCCCGCATCAAATCGCGGGCTGTGATGGAAATGATCACGGAAACGTCGCATCTCGGACAGCGGATCCCGGAAGCGGCTTAGGAAAGGCTTCATGAACCTGGACGGAATAACCCAAATCGTTCTCGCCTTCATCCGTGACCATCGGGAGCTCGCGCCCCTGGTCGTCGGCCTCCTGACCTTCGGCGAATCGCTCGCCTTCGTGTCCCTGCTGCTGCCGGCCACCACCATCATCGTGGCCGTGGGTTTTATGATCGCCGCAGCCGAGATCCCTTTCTGGCAGGCCTGGTCGGGCGCCGTGACGGGTGCTTTCCTCGGCAACTGGATTTCCTACGCGATCGGGCGCCGCTACAAGACGGCCGCCTACGGCATCTGGCCCCTGTCTCGAAAGCCCGACCTTGTTGCACGCGGAGAGCGGTTCTTCGATCGGTTCGGCCCCTGGGCGGTCTTCCTCGGGCGCTTCTTCGGGCCCGCCCGGGCCGTGGTGCCTCTGATTTCCGGCATCTTCCTGATGCCGGCCGTTCTCTTCCAGTCCGCCAACCTGGCCTCGGCCCTCGTCTGGGGCTTTCTCCTCCTCGCTCCGGGCGCCGGACTGGCACAAAGGTTCTTCTGACCCCTGCCCTTCGGGCGGAACCCTCCTCCAGGCCCGTCATTGACCCCCATCATTTGAGGAGGTTCTCATGGGTAACGGAAAGATGAGCGGAGACGATTCCGCGAAGAGCAAGCAACATCCGGGTGACATGACCCGGGGTTCCGGCGGCACGACCAAGAAACGCCTCGATCCGGGCAAGCAGAGCAACAACAAGGCCGACAACACGAAAAGCAACGACCAATAGCCTTTTTATCCCCTCCCTTAGGGCATTTTTCGGCCCCTCCCTCTCTGTTTCGGCAGGTGGCAGACGCGCTTTCGTCTGTTACTGGACATCATTGCCTTAACGCAAAGCAATGTCATGAAACAGAGCCCGTCAGATACGTACGATTGGTACGACGACGATGACGCACTCCGGTCCGTGACCGGGGCTCCTCGGGGGGCACTCCCTGGGCTGCCGCCCTCGTGGCGGCATCTCGGGTGGTGGGTCGGCGGCATCGCGTTCGCGGCGCTTTGGATTTTCGAGACCTGGAGCATTCCCGATCCCTCAGCCGGACAAGAGGGCGTCGGCCGCATGGCCGAAAGTATCTGGGGTCTCCTGCTCGCCCTGGCGGTTTGCTATGGGATCTTCAAATTCTGCATGCCCCGGTACCGCGTGCTGGGTCATGTGCTGTGTCTTGTCAGCGCCATCGTCCTGCTTCTGCATCACATGGCCTGAACCGAACCTCTCGTGGGGGCTGCAATAACAACAGGGGCGGATCAACCGCCCCTTTTTTATTGCCCGCGGCACATTTCGACAGCCAGACATGCAAACGCCCCGGACAGGCCGGGGCGCTTTCGTATAGTTTCCGTGTCGCTGTTGGAGAGGCGAACCCGCCTCCCCAGCTCAACGGACCCGAGGCGATCAGTTCCGGGTCTTGTCGACGAGAGCCTTCGACTTGATCCAGGGCATCATATCGCGGAGACGCGCGCCGACTTCCTCGATCTGGTGCTCGGCATTGCGGGCGCGGGTGGCCTTGAACGAGGTCTGGTTGACCTTGTTCTCGAGCATCCAGTCGCGGGTAAACTTGCCGCTCTGAATGTCCGTCAGGACACGCTTCATCTCGGCCTTGGTGTCGGGCGTGATGATGCGCGGGCCGGTGACGTACTCGCCGTATTCCGCCGTGTTGGAGATCGAGTAGTTCATGTTGGCGATGCCGCCCTCGTAGATGAGGTCGACGATCAGCTTCACTTCGTGCAGGCACTCGAAATAGGCCATCTCGGGGGCGTAGCCCGCCTCGACCAGGGTTTCGAAGCCGGCCTTGATGAGCTCCACAAGACCGCCGCAAAGCACCGCCTGCTCGCCGAACAGGTCGGTCTCGCATTCTTCCTTGAAGGTGGTCTCGATGATGCCGGCCCGGCCGCCGCCATTGGCGGACGCATAGGAGAGGCCGAGGTCATGGGCATTGCCCGTGGCGTCCTGGTGGATCGCGATGAGGGTCGGCACGCCGCCGCCGCGCAGATATTCCGAGCGCACCGTGTGGCCGGGGCCCTTTGGCGCCACCATGAGCACGTCGAGGTCCTTACGCGGCTCGATGAGGTTGAAGTGGACGTTGAGGCCGTGCGCGAAGAGGAGCGCCGCGCCGTTCTTCATGTTGCCGTGAAGCTCGTCCCGGTAGATGTCCGCCTGGAGCTCGTCGGGGGTCAGCATCATGACCACGTCGGCCCACTTGGCCGCCTCGGCCACTTCCATGACCTTCAGGCCTTCCTTCTCGGCCTTGGCCGCGGAGGCCGAGCCCTTGCGGAGCGCCACGGCGATGTCTTTCACGCCCGAGTCGCGCAGGTTCAGCGCATGGGCATGGCCCTGGCTGCCGTAGCCGACGATGGCGACCTTCTTGCCCTTGATCAGATTGATGTCGGCATCGCGATCGTAATAAACGCGCATGGCTGCCTTCTTCCTTCAACGTTCGTATTGCGTAATGCGCCCCATACCTTCAGGGGCCTGGCGGGATGCGGCTTCTTATCGACCTTTTGTTACAAAAGGAAGCGATGAAGCCGCTATTTTCGTTCGTTCTGCGGTCGTTCTCGTAAAGATTACTTCGTTTCTCCTCCCGGTCTCATGACCTCGCCCGGCTCCCGGGTCAAAGCCATAACTTACCCTCATGTCCGGCGGCCACCATGCAGCGAATCGACGTCGCCTGCATTCCGCTCTCCGTCCTTCCCTTCACGGGCGGAGCGGCGGTTTCGGCGGCCGGCTCTCCTGCCGGATTGAATTCCGGCGCCATTCGTGGACAATCAGGCGCATGGATCAGCTCGCTTCTCCCGAACAGGTTCTCGCCTTCTGGCGCGAGGCCGGACCCGACAAATGGTTCACGAAAGACGAGGCCTTCGATCAGGCCTGTCGCGACCGTTTCATGGCTACCTACAGGGCCGCCGCCCGCGGCGACCTGAACGAATGGGAGCTGACCCCCGACGGCGCGCTCGCGGTCGTTCTCCTGCTCGACCAGTTCCCCCGCAACATGTTCCGGGGCACCCGCGACGTCTATAAGACCGACCCGGCCGCCCTCCTCGTCGCCGACCGCGCCATTGAGCGGGGCTACGATAAGCGCGTGGAGCCTGCCTTGCGCCGGTTCTTCTATCTCCCGTTCATGCATTCCGAATCCCTTCGGCACCAGGATCGCTCGGTCGCCTTCAACGAGGACCTGGGCGAGGCGGATTCGATCAAGTGGGCGCGCCACCATCGGGACATCGTCGCCCGCTTCGGCCGCTTCCCGCACCGGAATGTCATCCTGGGGCGCGAGACCACGCCCGAGGAGGCCGCCTTTCTCGAAGAGAACGACTTCAGGGGATAGCGGGAGCGCGCTCATATCATCTGAAACTCGCCGCTGGCCTTGAAGCGCCCATAGGCTTCCACGCTCCGGCGCATGTTCGGCAGCATGGACGGAAGATCGTCGGGCGCGAACCAGCCGAGCTCCAGGCTCTCGCCGTCGCTCCCGCCAAGCGTACCCTCGAAGGAGGTCGCGCAGAACATGAGCGAGAAATACTGGCAGACATGCCCGTTCGGATAGCGAATGGTCTCGAAATCCGGATGACTGGCATAGCCGAAGGCGTGGGGCTTCCGGACTGTAAGCCCGGTCTCCTCATGCGTCTCCCGGACGATTGCATCCAGGATGTCCTCCCCCTCCTCAGGCACTCCGCCGGGGATACCCCAGATGCCGAAATCGGAACGGCGCTGCAGCAGCACCCGGCCGTCCTCACCTTCGACGACGATGCGGCAGCCGGGCATGAGCAGAAGGCGGTCACCCACCTCCTCCCGAAGACGGCCGAGATAGCTCTCGCGAAAGGACGACACGGGCACAGGGCCTACATGCTTTCGGCGCCGCGCGCCATGGCGGCCACGCCGGTGCGGGATACCTCCACGAGACCGACGGCGGTCATCAATTTGATGAAGCGCTCCACCTCTTCGGTGGTGCCTGTGAGCTCGTAGACAAACGACGTCAGGGTCGCGTCCATGGTGCGAGCGCCGAACGCAGAGGCGAGGCGCATGGCCTCGACCCGGTGGTCACCCTTGCCGACGACCTTCACGAGGCAAAGCTCCCGCTCCACCGCGTCGCCCGTCATGGTCAGGTCCACCACGCGGTGGACGGGAACGAGCCGCGAGAGCTGGCTCTTGATCTGCTCGATGATGCTGTCTGTCCCGGTCGTCACGATGGTGATGCGCGAGATATGAGCCTCGTGTTCGGTCTCCGTGACCGTGAGGCTCTCGATATTGTAGCCGCGCCCCGAGAACATGCCGGCGATGCGGGCCAGGACACCCGGCTCGTTGTCGACGATAATCGCGAGCGTGTGGCGGGTGACGGGTTCGACGCGGGTGGCGCCGGGATAGTGGGTGCTCATCTGACTCATGGCTCTTGGCTTCCGGGACCTGTTCTCGTTTCAGGCGGCATTTCGGTAATTGGCGATGGGCTCCTCGTCGACCTCGTCGGCGTCGACGATCCAGCTTTCCTTCAACCCCGCCTCGCGCCATTCCCGGAAGGCCGGAAGGGAGAGAACGGCATCGACGTAAGCCTTCGTCGTTCCATCGAGGGGGATCGAATAGGTGTCGAGGCGCGTGGCGAGCGGAGCGTACATGGCGTCCGCGGCCGAAAAGGCCCCGAAGAGGAACGGACCGCCAGCGCCGAACTGCTCACGGGACTGGGAGACGATCTCAGCGAAGCGTGCGACGTCGCGCGCGACGGCCTCGCCGCGATCCTTGCGTGCGTATTTCTTGCCGAGATTCATCGGGCAGGCATTACGGAGAGCGAAGAAACTGGCGTGCATTTCTGCCGCGACGGAGCGCGCCATGGCACGTGCCTTGCGATCCTCGGGCCAGACAGGAGCCCCGAAGGCATCGCCTATATATTCCATAATGCTGATGCTCTCCCACACGGTCACATCGCCATCGATGAGGATCGGCACCTTCCCGGCAGGAGAATGCTTGAGCACCTTCTCCTTCGTGTCCGGCAGATCGAGCGGGATCGTGATTTCGTCGAAGGCAATCCCCAGCTGCTTCATCAACAGCCAGGGACGCAGCGACCAGGACGAATAGCACTTGTTGGCGATAACGAGGGTGGGCATCGCTAGAATTCTCCCCCCTCTCCCGGATGGGAGAGGGACTTTCGGTCTTCGTTACACCAGCATCTTGCCCTTCTCGTCGATGACGGAGCCGATGTCGGTTCCGGTCTCGCCGAGATAGTCGTTGAGCAGCATCTCGTTATGCGCCTTGCCCGACGGGATCATCGGGAAGCAGTTCTCGGTCTTGTCGACGATGCAGTCGAAGATCACCGGACGGTTCGTGTTGATCATCTTCAGGATCGCCTCGTCGAGATCCGCCGGCTTGTCGCAGCGGATGCCGACGCCGCCATAGGCTTCGGCGAGCTTCACGAAGTCGGGCAGGGATTCCGAATAGCTGTGGGAGTAGCGCCCGCCGTGCAGCAGCTCCTGCCACTGCCGGACCATGCCCATATACTCGTTGTTGAGGATGAAGACCTTGATCGGCAGATTGTACTGTAGGGCCGTCGACATTTCCTGCAGCATCATCTGGATCGATGCTTCGCCCGCGATATCGATCACGAGGGCGTCCGGATGGGCAAGCTGCGCGCCGACCGCGGCCGGCAGCCCGTAGCCCATGGTGCCGTGGCCGCCCGAGGTCATCCAGCGGTTCGGCTCCTCGAACTTGAAGTACTGCGCGGCCCACATCTGGTGCTGGCCCACTTCCGTGGTGACGTAGGTCTCACGGTCCCGGGTGAGCTCGTAGAGCCGCTGGATCGCGTATTGCGGCTTGATGGTCTCGGTGGAATTCCGATAGGCGAGGCAGTTGCGCTCCCGCCAGCCGCCGATCTTGTCCCACCATTCCTGGAGGGCGACCTTGTCCACCTGCGGCGACTTCTGCCGCCACAGGCGCAACATGTCCTCGAGCACATGCGCGCAATCGCCGATGATCGGAATATCGGCTCGCACGTTTTTGTTGATGGAGGACGGGTCGATGTCCACGTGGATGCGCTTGGAGAACGGCGAGAAGGCATCGAGCCGCCCGGTGATGCGGTCGTCGAAGCGCGCGCCGATGTTGATCATCACGTCGCATTCGTGCATCGCGAGGTTCGACTCGTAGGTGCCGTGCATTCCGACCATGCCGAGGAATTGCGGGTCGGAGGCCGGATAGGCGCCGAGTCCCATCAGGGTCGACGTGACCGGGAAGCCCGTCAGGTGCACGAGCTCGCGCAGGAGCGCGGAGGCGTGCGGGCCCGAATTGATGACGCCGCCGCCCGTGTAGAAGATCGGACGCTTGGCATTCGCCATCAGGTCGATGGCAGCGCGGATGCGCTCCATGTCGCCCTTGACGGTGGGATGGTAGGTCTTGTGCTGGTTGTTGGCCGGGCGCACATAGGTGCCGGTCTTGAACTGGATGTCCTTCGGCAGGTCGATCACGACGGGGCCCGGCCGGCCGTTCATGGCCACGTAGAAGGCCTCGTGAAGGATCCGCGGCAGGTCCTCGATAGATTTGACCAGGTAGTTATGCTTCGTGCAGTGGCGCGTGATGCCGACCGTGTCGCATTCCTGGAAGGCGTCGGAGCCGATGAGATGGGTCGGGACCTGGCCGGTGATACAGACCAGGGGGATCGAGTCCATCATGGCGTCGGCAAGGCCCGTCACGGCGTTCGTGGCCCCGGGGCCGGAGGTCACCAGCACCACGCCGGGCTTGCCGGAGGAGCGGGCATAGCCTTCGGCCGCATGGACCGCGCCCTGCTCGTGGCGGACGAGGACGTGACGGACCTTCTCCTGGTGGAAGAGGGCGTCGTAGATCGGCAGGACCGCTCCGCCGGGATAGCCGAAAATATGCTCGACACCCTGATCCTGGAGAGCGCGGATCACCATTTCGGCTCCCGTCATCGTCTCGCTCATGTCACTCGCTCCGTCTGGTCTCTTCGCTGTCTTGGGAAATCTGGGCAATAAAAAAGGCCCCAGTGGGGGCCTGTGCGCCATCGCCGGACCTGCGGGACTATCCCCGCTCCGTCGATGGCGCTCGTACTACGATAATAAGCTTGCGCATGAATGCAGCTCTTGGGTTCGAAAGTTGCGTCGACGCTATCCGATGCGTTTCACTCGGTCAAGCGTCTCGCATTTGCCGGTTCACGGCCTAGCTCTTACGATCAGGACCTGCCAGCACTGTGTCATGACCAATACCGTTTCCACAACCGAAAATTCCGCCCGCGGGCCGCGCATCACCGCCCGCGCCCTGCTCCTCGGCGACCGGCTCGATGTGGCCGGGCTGGAGCGCAGCGACGTGCTCTCCACCTCCCCCCTCGCGTTCCGGGCCGGCCAGGAGGGCTTCGTGGCCCTGTTCCGCTTCGGCGTCGCGGTCCTCGTGGGCCTCACGCCCCTGGAGGAGGACGACGTGATCCGCGGCCTGCGCCAGCGGATCATCGGCGAATTCGCCCGCCACGAGGAGGAGACGGCCCTTATCGAGATTTCGGCCGACAAGGACGACCAGATCCCCCCGGGCGGGCCCATCTATGTCCGAAACCTCTCGACCGAGCGGCTCGCCGTGATCGCCGACGCCCTCGCCAAGAGCGCCGCCCTGTCCCGGGACGAGCGGGAGGCGTCGGCCGTCTTCGACGTGATGGAGCCCTTCGCCCGGTTCCTGGCCGAGAAAGGCAAGCGCCCCGGCGGGCGCCGGGAAATCCTCAAGCTCGTGGGCAACGCCCTCCTGGTCCGCCAGAGGGTCTCAGGCCGGGTGGCCGTGGAGGAGAAGCCGGACGTGCTCTGGGACCGCCCGGATCTGGAGCGCCTCTATGCGCGCCTCGAGGACGAATACGAGCTGAAGGAGCGGGCGAGCTCCCTCCATGGCAAGCTCGACGTGATCGGCGACACCACCCAGGCCCTCACGGATCTCATCGACACCGAGCGCTCCCTGAGGCTCGAACTGATCATCGTCCTCCTGATCGTCTTCGAGATCGTGATCACGTTCTACCAGATGGCGACGGGCGCGCCGGGGCATTGAGGCCGCCCATGACGGCCTCGTATCCCTCCTCCGGCGCCACCCAGGCCCAGTCGGGCAACTGGTGCCGGAACCAGGTGAACTGGCGCTTGGCGTAGCGACGGGTGTCCCCCTGCCCCCGGGCGATGGCCTCTTCGCGGGAGATCTCGCCGCGCAGGTAAGCGAGCAGGCTCGGCACTCCATGAGCCCGCATGGCAGGCAGCATGGGGTCGAGGTTTCGCTCTCCGAGCGCCCTCACCTCCTCTAGGGCACCGCCCTCCATCATGGCGAGGAAGCGGGCATCGATGCGCTGGCGCAGCTCCTCCCGCTCGGGCGCCAGGAAGATTTTTACGACCGGGACCGACGCCAGGGGGCCGGGCTGGCGCGCCCCGTGGAAGGACACGAGCGGCCGGCCCGTCGCGGCGTAGATTTCGAGGGCCCGCTGTACCCGCAGGCGGTCGGAGGGGCGTAGGGTCCGCCCCGTCTCTGGGTCGCGCTCCATGAGGAGGCGGTGGAGCTCCGGGGTCTCCAGCCCATCACTCTCCCGGCGCACCGCCTCCCGCACCTCCTCCGGCACGGGCGGGATGTCCGAGAGGCCTTCGGTCAGGGCTTTGAAGTAGAGTCCCGTCCCGCCCACGAAGATCGGAAGCTTCCGGCCCCTCAACTCCTCGAGGAGGGCTGTGGCGTCCGCGACGTAGCGGCCGACCGAGAAGTTCATGGCGGCGTCCACGTGGCCGTAGAGCCGGTGCGGGGCGAGCGCCTCCTCATCAGGCGTCGGACGGGCGGTCAGCACCCGCAGGTCCCGGTAGACCTGCATGGAATCGGCATTCACCACGACCCCGTCGAGGGCCTGCGCGAGACGAATTCCCAAAGCGGACTTGCCTGATGCGGTCGGCCCTGCAATGAGAACCGCGCCGATCCGAACGTCACTCACATCCGGTCTCCACGATGGCTGCTTCCCCCGATCTCGTCGTCGCGACGCTCGTCGCCAATCCCCTCCGCCCGGCCGTGACCGGCGCGGTCCTGACGGCGGCCGCAGGGGCGCTGGGACAAGAGACGGAACAGGTCGTCCTGGCAAGCGGAATCGCCGCCGACCTCATCCTGCCGGCCGGCGGCCGGACCCGCGCCGCCATCGAGGCCGCGCTTCGCGACGCCCTCGGCGATGCGCCCGTGGACGTGATCGTCCAGCCCCTGGAGGGGCGGCGCAAGCGCCTGTTCCTGGCCGACATGGATTCCACCATGATCGGGCAGGAATGCATCGATGAACTGGCGGATTTCGTCGGCCTGAAGGCCGAAGTCTCCGAGATCACCGAGCGCGCCATGCGCGGCGAGATCGCCTTCGAGCCGGCCCTGCGGGAGCGCGTCTCGCTCCTCAAGAACCTGCCCGTCAAGGTGGTGGACGAGATCATCGCGCACCGCATCAGCCTGATGCCCGGCGGGAGCACCCTGGTGCGGACCATGCGGAAGAACGGCGCCTATACGTGCCTCGTCTCCGGTGGCTTCACGCTCTTCACGGGCCCGATCGCCGCGAAGATCGGCTTCCACGAGCACCGCTCCAACCGCCTGATCGTGGAGGGCGAGATGCTGGCCGGACAGGTCGAGGAGCCGATCCTTGGGCGCGAGGCGAAGCTCGCGACCCTTGTCGAACTGCGTGACCGCCTCGGCCTTTCCCATGGGGACACCATGGCGGTCGGCGACGGCGCAAACGACCTCGCCATGCTGGGCGAAGCCGGCCTCGGAGTAGCCTACCACGCCAAACCCGCCGTCGCGGCCGCCGCCCACGCCCGCATCGACCATGGAGACCTGACGGCCCTGCTCTATGCGCAGGGGTATACAGGAAAGGAGCTTTTAGAGACGGATTTGTAGGCCTATTAAGCAAATAAACCTGGACTATATTGCAATAACATTGCATAAAGGTCCGCCTAGATGGGGGGGACCATGGTAGACTTGCAATCTCAGGACAAGGCATCGAATTCCGCGCCTTATATATATCTTGGCAATGTGTTCGTCGATGAGAACGCCGCTGGTGGCACGCTGATCAGTACCGTCTTCGGTTTCGATGCCGAGGACGGTATCGCCGATGTCTCGCTAGTTTACGACGCAGGCGGGCGCTTCAAAATCGAAGATGGGATGCTTAAAGTCGCGGACGGTGCGCATCTCGATTTCGAGGTTGCCCAGTCCTACCAAGTTCTGATCAGGGCCTCGGACTCTCAAGGGGCAACGCAGGATTACGTCGTCACGCTTTACCTGCGTGACTTGGAGGACGTGCCGGCGCCTCCGCCGCCTCCACCTCCCGTAAACCACGCCCCAGTCGTCGTCGGACTCCAGGGCGACTATGTGCCGGAGGGTTCGAACAAGAACGTCATCGTCGGCTGGGTCAAGGCGCTCGATCCCGATGGCGATGCGATCAGCTATCGATTGGTCGACAATGCTGACGGGCGCTTCGCAATAAAAGGCAACATGCTTGTCGTGGCTGATGGCAGCAAGCTAGACTATGAGACCGCAACGTCTCACGTCGTGACAGTTGCTGTCACGGACTCGTACGGGGTGACGACCGAGCAGCTCCTCACGGTGCGCGTTACGGATCGCGCCGACGGGGATGTGCCACCCTACGATAATCATGCGCCTGTCGACCTGAGCCTTAGTAACAACGTTGTTGGAGAGAACGCCGCGAACGGCACGGTGATCGCCTCCCTGATGGCACTGGACCCGGATGGTGATGCCCTGCAGTTCTCCCTGCTCGACGATGCCGATGGCCGCTTCCGGCTTGAGGGCAATGTCCTGGTCGTCAATGACGGTTCAAAGCTCGACTACGAGGCGAATCCGTTCCACACGATCAAAGTCAGCGCTACGGACTCGCATGGCGCGAGTATCGAGAAGGTCTTCGTGCTTTCCGTTGCGGACATTCCTGACACTCCGCCCCCCAACCAGCCTCCTGCCGATCTTTTCGTCTGGGCTGAAGACGTGCCCGAGAACGCTCCGGGTGGCTACTATGTCGGAAAGATCTTCGGCATGGACCCGGACGGGGATGCGCTCACCTATACGATCGTCAATCAGGACAGCCCGTTCATGATCGTTGGAGATCAGATCGTCGTCCGCCAGGGCGCCATTCTCGATTTTGAAACGCATCCGATCCAAACGATAACGATCCAGGCCTCCGATGGTCACGGCGGGACACTGAAGCGGACTTTCGATATCAAAATCAAAGACATGCCGGAGCAGCCACCCGAGAACCACGAGCCGCAGGTGGTTCTCACGAACGGCTCGGTCGACGAAAACACTCCGTCCGGAACCTATATCGGAAGCTTCTCTGTATCCGATCCTGACAATGACCAGACAATCGTCGAGCTTCTCGATGACGCCGATGGTCGCTTCAGGCTGATCGAAAATCGCCTCGTGGTTGGCGATGCATCGAAACTGGACTATGAAAAGGCCACGTCCCACGACATTCTGGTTCGCGTGACCGACAGCCGTGGAGCCGTCGTGCTCAAGGCTTTCACCGTCAGCGTCAACGACGTGAATGAAGACCCGAACCCGCCTTCGGACAACCATGATCCGACCATGCTGATGCTCGATGGCGTCCAGGTCATGGAGAACGCCTCGTCTGGCACTCTTATCGGTCACTTGCATGGTGCCGATCCGGACGGCGACCGGCTCACCTTCAAACTGCTCGACAATGCCGAGGGGCGCTTCAGGATCGAGGGCGATCGACTGGTCGTGGCAGATAGCTCCAAGCTCGATTACGAAGCAGCACAGAACCACGCTGTTCGGGTTGAGGTGAGCGACGGCCGTGGCGGCGTCAAGGAAGCGACCTTCACGATTTTTGTCCGTGACGTTCCGGATACCCCGCCACAAAATCACCCGCCGGTCATCGAGACTCTCGAAGGCGGCGGAGTGGCCGAAAACGCCGCAAGCGGCACTCTCGTCGGGATCATCCGGGCGTACGATGTTGATGCGGATGCGTTGTCCTATCAGCTTCTCGATAACGCCGATGGTCGCTTCCGGATGGAGGGGAACAGGATCCTCGTCGCTGACGGCAGTCGCCTCGACTACGAGACGAATTCCGCTCACATGGTGCAAGTCCGCGTGACCGACAGCCAAGGCTTCTCCGACACAAAGACCTTCACAATTTCCGTGAAGGATGTGGACGAGAACCCGGTACCGCCCAGCAACCATGCGCCGACTGACCTGATCTTGTCCGACAACGCCGTGTTGGAAAACAGTGACGACGGCACGGTCATCGGTGTGCTCATCGGCAAGGATCAGGATGGTGACGTACTGACTTATACCCTGCTCGACGATGCCGGAGGGCGCTTCGCCATCATGGATGACGAACTGGTGGTGAAGGACGGCGGCAAGCTCGACTATGAGACCGCGACCTCCCATACGGTCCATGTCCGTGTCACGGACTCGCACGGCCTAAGCCTCGACCGATCCTTTACGATACAAGTAGAGGATGAAGACGATACATCCCAGGGCACGGAGGGGAATGACACCCTTACCGGTGGCGCGGGCGATGACACCCTCTTCGGGAATGGTGGCAATGATCTTCTCACTGGCGGGGCCGGAAACGATGTCCTCGTCGGCGGCGCAGGCAATGACAGGCTTTTCGGCGGGCAAGGCAAGGATGTGATCAAGGACGGCATTGGAGCCGATGTTCTGACCGGAGGTGCCGGCAAGGACATCTTCGTGTTCGACACCAAGCCCAGCAAGACGAACGTCGATCGCATCACTGATTTCTCCGTGAAGGACGACACCATCCACTTGTCCAAAAGCGTCTTCAAGGCTGTGGGCTCGAAGGGGTCACTGACCAAGAAAGCCTTCTGGATCGGCGCTGAGGCCCACGACGCGGATGACCGGATCATCTATAACAAGAGCACCGGCAAGCTCTACTACGATGCGGACGGAAATGGCTCCGGGGCAGCGGTCCAGATCGCACTTCTCAAGAAAGGTCTTGCGATGACCGAGAAGGACTTCCTGATCATCTGATCTTTCGCGATTACCCCCAGCGAAGCACAAACCTCCGTTCGATCAGGACTGACACCTTCATGATGCCCGGCGTAAAGCCGGGCATCCGTGTTTTTGCAGTGTCGCGGAGGAATAAGGACGAGACCGAGCAGGGACTAGGATCAATCCAGAAACGACGCTCCTTTAGAATTGTCACCGCAGGCTCGTCGCTACTACCCACCAATCCGGTCGCTCCTTAAGGATCGCGGCGGCGGCCGCCTCGGCAGTGGGTCGGTCGTCGTAGAGGCCGAAGACCGTGGCGCCTGAGCCGGACATGCGGGCAAGGCGGCAACCTTCCGTTTCGGCGACTTGTTCCAGAGCCGTGCGGATGACGGGCTCGAGCCCACAGGCCGGCGGCTCCAGATCGTTGCGGGCCGCCGTCAGGCCAGCGAGCAGGGATGGACCTGTCTCCTGAGCCAGATCCGGATGAGCCGCGCCGGGAAGCGGCTGATCGGGGGTCAGGCCGAGAGCCCTGAATACGGCAGGGGTCTCGACCGGCACGCGTGGATTGACCAGCACGGCGAACAGGCGCGGCAGGTGCAAAGCGGGGCCGACCGTCTCCCCGGCTCCGCGCATCATGCGGGCCCGCGGCTCCAGGCAGACGGGCACGTCCGCGCCGGTCAGCCGTGCGGCCTCGCGCAGGGCCGGATGAGACAGGGAGAGGCCGTTCAGGCGCGCCAGGAGGCGCAGGGCCGCGGCCGCGTCCGACGATCCGCCGCCGATGCCAGCCGCGACCGGCAGGCGCTTCGTCAGGTGGAATGACCCGGTCCGCAGTCCCTCGATCCGCTCCGCCAGAAGCCGTGCGGCCTTCAGGACGAGGTTATCGGCACCGGTTCCGGCAAGGGCTGCGGTGGGGCCGCTAACCGTAAGTCGGAGCTCCTCACCGGGCGCGAGCCTGAGATCATCCCCCGTCGCGGCGAAAGCAACGAGACTCTCCAGGTCATGATAGCCGTCGGCGCGGCGTCCCAGGACGTGAAGTGTCAGGTTGATCTTGGCGGGAGCGCGGGTCGCGAGGACGTTAGGCATGAACGCTCCATGCCCGAGAGCGGCGCCCATGGAAAGAGGCCGGGCGCCGCTTCTCGCGAACCCCGGGGCTCGGGGTGAGTGAAGCGAGGGCTAGCCGCCTTCGCCCGGTGTGGCAGGTGGGGTGGTCCCAGCGGCGGGCGTTGCTGGCTCGGAGGCTGGGGTCGTGGCGGCCGCGGGGGCGGTGTCGTGGCGGAGGCTTCGTCGAGGCCCTTGTCGATCTTCTGGAGGATCTTCACCAGGTCTTCATGCTCAGGATTGGAATCCTTGGCGTGGTTCCACTGGAACCGGGCTTCCAGTTGGCGCCCGGTCTTCCAATAGGCGTCGCCCAGATGGTCGTTGATGACCGGGTCTCCGGCCTTCAGCTCCACGGCTTTTTCCAGCTCGCGCACCGCGTCGTCGTAGCGGCCCATACGGTAATAGGCCCAGCCGAGCGAGTCGATGATCATGCCGTCGCGGGGGGCAAGCTCCACCGCCCGGGTGAGCATCTTGAAGGCCTCGTCGATATTCTCGTTCCGGTCGACCCACGAATAGGCGAGGTAATTGAGCACCTGCGCCTTGCCCTGGGGCAACGTGTCGGGAACGAGCTCCAGCGCCCTCTTCAGGTCGGCCTCGGCCTTGTCCCACTGCTTGGCGCGCTCATAGGAGGTGCCGCGGTAGAAGAACAGGATCCAGTGGCCGCGCTCCGGGGTGCCGATGAGCTTGATGGCCTTGTCGTAGGCGTCGGCGGCCTCCGCGAACTGCTTGCGCGAGCGCTGCACGTTGCCGAGCGCCATGAGCACCTCGACTTCGTCGGGATGCTTCTCCATCAGTGCCTTGAGGTAGCTCTCCGACTCGGCGCTGCGGCCGAGAAGCTCGAAGTTCTGGCCGATGGCGATGTCGGCGCTGATGCGGACGGGCGCGTCCTTCGGCACCCGCTCGAAGACGGCATTCGCCTGGTCGTACTGCTTCAGGCGCTCGTAGATGTCGCCGAGTGTCACGAGCGCGAGGGAATGTTTCGGATCGAGGTCGAGGCCCAGGCGCAGGTAGATGATCGCGGTCAGCTCGTCGCCCTGGCTGTTGCCGACGACGCCCAGCCCATAGAGAAGCTCGGCGGCGCCCTCCTGAGCGGTGGTGACCCGGGGGCCGAGGGGCTTGCCGTCCTTCAGGGTCGCCATGGCGGCCCGCACGGCCGGATGGCGCGGAACGACGTCGTCGAAAGCCTTGTAGAGGTTGAAAGCCTCGTCGCGGCGCCCCCGCTTCGCCAGGAAGCGCGCATAGGCGTCCACCACCTGCAGGGTGTTGCGCTCGCCCTCATAGGCGGCCTTGAAGCGCTTCTCGGCCTCGGCCGGATTGCCCGTCACGTCGGCGATGAGAGCCGCATGGTATTCGCGGAACTGGTTGAAGGCGCGCTCGCTCTTGAGCTTGTCCACGGTCGCAAGGGCCTGCTTGCCATTCTTGGCTCCCGCATAGGCCCAGGCCGTGAGGAGGGTCGCGGTCAGGTCAGCGGGCCGGCCGCGGACCGTGAGCTTGGTGCGGGCATCGGCGTATTTCTTGGCCTTGAGCGACTGCACGGCCAGCGCAAAGCGGGCGAGGCTATTCGAGCTGTCCTTGGCGGCCAGGCGCTCAGCCGCGCCATAGGCCTCGCCCATGGTGCCGTTCGCCAGAAAGGCCACGAAGGCGCGCTCCAGAAGCTCCTGGTTGCGCGGATCCTCCAGGATCGCCTCCCGGAAGAAGGTGGTGGCCGCGGCCGTATCGTGGGTGGTGCCGGCCACATAGGCGGCCAGGAAGTTGCCCTCGAGGCTTTGGGCGGGCTCGAGGGTCTCGCTCGGATCGGTATTGACTGCCAGGGCAGGCGCCGCCAGGAGGCCGGCAGCAGCAAACACAAGCGCGGACAGGCCCCTGCGGGCCGAAAGCATGTTAAGGGTTGGCACTCAGCGCTGCTCCAATCATCGCGCATCCCGGGAGAAGGTCCCGGGAGAGATGTGCGTCAAATCAGGCCGGAGAATGGCGTCTCCCTCCTGTGGCCGCAAGGGGAACATTGCCTCCCGCATTGGTAAAGGTCTCGTGAAGAAGAGATTTATGGTCCCCAGGCTGCTCGTCCGTCATTCCGTGCCCGGCCGAAGGCCGCTCAGGAATGACGGTGAGCACGCGGCAAAACGGCCAGCGCCTTACATATTGACGTAGTTCGGCCCGCCGCCGCCTTCGGGCGTGACCCAGTTGATGTTCTGGTTCGGGTCCTTGATGTCGCAGGTCTTGCAGTGGACGCAGTTCTGGGCGTTGATCTGGTAGCGGACCCCGCCCTCCCCCTCGACCCATTCGTAGACCCCGGCAGGGCAATAGCGCTGCGATGGGCCGCCATAGACGTCGTGCTCCGAGGCTTTCTGCAGGCCCATGTCCCTGACCTGGAGGTGGGGCGGCTGGTCCTCCTCGTGGTTGGTGTTCGACAGGAACACCGAGGAGAGCCGGTCGAAGGTCAGCACCCCGTCCGGCTTCGGATAGACGATCGGCTTCACCTGGGAGAGCGGCAGCAGGCTCTCATGGTCGGGCTTGCCGTGCTTCATAGTGCCGAAGGGCGACCAGCCGAAGATCTCGGTGAGCCACATGTCGAGCCCGCCGAGCGCCACGCCGGCGGCCGTGCCGTAGCGGGACCAGAGCGGCTTCACGTTGCGCACCCGCTTGAGGTCATAGCCGATGGGCGAGGCGCGCCAGGTCTCCTCATAGGAGGCAACCTCGTCGTTGGCACGCCCGTCCTGGAGCGCATCGAAGACATGATCGGCGCAGAGCATCCCCGACAGGATAGCGTTATGGCTGCCCTTGATGCGCGGCACGTTCACGAAACCGGCGGAATCGCCCACCAGGCAGCCGCCCGGGAAGGACAGGCGCGGCACCGATTGCCAGCCGCCCTCCATGATGGCCCGCGCTCCGTAGCCGATGCGCTTTGCGCCCTCGAACACATCCCGCACCATCGGGTGGGTCTTGAACCGCTGGAACTCGTCGAAGGGCGAGAGGGTCGGGTTCTTGTAGTTGAGGTGCACCACGAAGCCGACCGACACGAGGTTGTCGTCGAAATGGTAGAGCCAGGAGCCGCCGCCCGCATTGTTGGGCAGGGGCCAGCCCATGGAGTGCCGCACGAGGCCCGGCTGGAAGTTTTCCGGCCTAACCTGCCAGAGTTCCTTGATGCCGAGGCCGTATTTCTGGTGATCCCGGCCCTGATTGAGGCCGAAGCGGTCCACCATCTGCTTGGTCAGGGAGCCGCGCGCGCCTTCGGCGAAGATCGTGTACTTGGCCCGCAGCTCCATGCCGCGGGTGAAATTGGCGTTGGGCTGGCCGTCACGGCCGATGCCCATGTCGCCGGTGGCGACGCCCACCACCTTGCCGTCCTCCACCAGAACCTCGGAGGCCGGGAAGCCCGGATAGATCTCGACGCCCAATTCCTCGGCCTTACGGCCGAGATAGCGCGCGACATTGCCGAGGGACCCGACGAAATTGCCGTGGTTGTTCATGAGCTTGGGCATGAACACGTTCGGCAGCCGCACGCCGCCCGCGTGGCCAAGATACATGAACTCGTCGGCCGTTACCTCGGTCTTGAGGGGACGGTCCGGATCGGTGCGCCATTCCGGCAGGAGGGCATCGAGGCCGATGGGATCGATCACGGCGCCTGAGAGAATGTGGGCGCCCACTTCGGACCCCTTCTCGACCACGACCACGGAGACCTCGGCGCCCCGCTCGGCAGCATCCTGCTTCAGGCGAATGGCAGCCGCCAGGCCCGCAGGGCCCGCCCCTACGACGACGACGTCGAACTCCATCGATTCACGGGCGGGCAGCTCGGCCATGGTCTTCCTCCTGATACGCGCGACCCCGGACAGATAGTTTACATATGAACTAACAGCGGGGTTTCTCAAGCCTCTTTGTTCACATGGTCTCCTACCCTCGTTGTGGCCGCGCTGGAAGAAGATTGCGCATATTCATTCTCAATCCCGCGAAAAGGATCGGAATGGCGCCGAAAGCCTCTCCGTCTTTCTCGGCCGCACATCTGGCCGCGGGTGAGCCGCTGGTGATCGAGAACTGAACCGCGGAAAACGGCAGGAAATGGATTGAAGGCGCCTCGAATCCGCCCATGATGACGGTTGCCGATGCGGGCCTCGGGGGCCGCCCGGCCCGGAACGGGAGCGACGATCATGGCAGCCCAGACCTTCCTCACGATCTTCGACACGCCGGTCGGCCCCTGCGGGATCGCCTGGAACGAGCGTGGAATCACGGCTTTTCAGCTGCCGGAAGACGATGCGGCGAAGACCCGCGACCGCCTTGTCCGGCGCTTTCACGAGGCTTCCGAGGCCGATCCACCGGAAGCGATCCGCCATGTCATCGCAGACGTGGTCGCGCTTCTGGCAGGCGAGGCCCGCGACCTGTTGGGCGCTCCCCTCGACATGGAGGGCGTGCCGGAGCTTCACCGGCGCGTCTACGAGGTGGCCCGCACCATCCTGCCCGGCCGGGTCATGACCTATGGAGAGATCGCGGCGCGACTTTCGGTCGACAATCCCCGGCTCATCGGCCAAGCCCTCGGGCGCAACCCCTTCGCGATCATCGTTCCCTGCCATCGGGTGGTCGGAGCCGGCGGGAAGCTCGGCGGCTTCTCGGCCACCGGCGGAGCCGTCACGAAGCGCCGGCTCCTGGAGATCGAGGGTGCGCGCCGGGACGAGGAGCCGACCCTGTTCGACCTGATGGCCTGAAGAACCGCGACACGGTGCTGCGGTGCGAGTTGTCCGCGCCTCGCGGGACGCTTACATAGAGCTCATGGCGGACATGCCCCCCGATCGCGAGGCCCTGCAGGCACTCCTCGACTTCCATGTCGAGGCGGGGGTGGACCTTGCCCTCGACGAGACCCCGCACAATCGCTTCGCGGAGCCCGCTCCCGCGCCGGACCGGCAGCCCGAGCCCCGCTCTCCTTCGCAGCGCCAAGCCGCATCCCCGGCTGCGCCGCCCGCAACGCCCGCCCGCCCTTTGCCCAAGGCTGCGGCAGGAACGCCGGATGATGCCGCCCACCTGGCCCGCGAACTGGCCGCCCATGCCAAGTCCCTGGAGGAGCTGGAAGGGCTGCTCGCCGAATTCGAGGGCTGCGCCCTGAAATTCAGCGCCAAGAATCTCGCCTTCGCGGACGGCAATCCGGAAGGCCGCGTGATGCTGGTGGGCGAGGCCCCCGGCGCGGACGAGGACCGCATCGGCAAGCCCTTCATGGGCCGCTCGGGCCAGCTCCTCGACCGGATGCTCGCCACCATCGGCCTCGACCGCACGAGCGTCTACGTGGCGAATATCGTGCCCTGGCGCCCGCCGGGCAACCGCACCCCAACCCCGCAGGAAGTGGCGATCTGCAAGCCCTTCATCGCGCGGCAGATCGAGCTCGCGGCACCTGATTTCCTGCTTTGCCTCGGCGGCCCGGCCACCCAGAACCTCCTCGACGTGAAGGACGGGATTTTGCGCAGCCGCGGGCGTTGGTTCACCTACAAGGCAGGGGACGGGCGCGAGATCCGGGCGCTGCCGACGCTGCACCCGGCCTATCTGCTGCGCCAGCCCCTGCAGAAGCGGCTCGGCTGGCGGGATTTCCAGGCCCTGCGGCGAGCCCTCGACGGAACGGAATAGGCAGGTCCTTCCCGTTCCGACGGGAACCTGTCACTACGCTCCAGCTTTATCGCTCGAACGAGGCGCTCAACGCCTCTTGAGGTGGACTATGCGCTGGGATGAATTTCGAACCTCGTCGAACGTGGAAGACCGCCGTGGCATTCCGGGCGGTGCGGGCGGCCTCGGCATCGGCACCATCGTGGTGCTCGGCATCATCGGCTGGGCGCTCGGCATCGATCCGCGCCTGCTCATCGGCGGCGCCGAGATGATCGCGAACCAGGGCGGCTACGAGCAGCAGCAGGGCAAGCAGGGCACGCCGCAGGACGAGATGGGCCGCTTCGCGGCCGCCATCCTGGGCAACACGGAAGACGTGTGGAAAACCGTGCTGCCGCAGCAGGCCAACCGCCAGTACAAGGAGCCCAAGCTGGTGCTGTTCTCGGGCGCCACGCGCTCCGGCTGCGGTGCCGCGCAATCGGCCATGGGCCCCTTCTACTGCCCCCTCGATCAGACGGTCTATCTCGACCTGTCCTTCTTCCAGGAGATGCAGCAGCGCTTCCGTGCCGGCGGCGACTTCGCCTATGCGTATGTGATCGCCCACGAGGTCGGGCACCACGTGGAGAACCAGCTCGACATCCTGCCCCGGGTCCAGGCCCGGCAGCAGGAGGTCGGGGCGACGGAGCGCAACCAGCTCTCGGTCCGCGTCGAGCTGATGGCCGACTGCCTCGCGGGCGTCTGGGCGCACCACTCCAACGAGCGCTGGAACTCCCTTGAGCAGGGCGACATCGAAAAGGCGATCGCGGCCGCCCAGGCCATCGGCGATGACCGCCTTCAGCAGCAGTCGCAAGGCCGCGTCGTCCCCGACAGCTTCACCCACGGCTCTTCCGAACAGCGGGTACGCTGGCTGACCACCGGCCTCAAGACCGGCCAGATCCAGGCTTGCGACACGTTCCGGGCGAGCAAGTTGTAAGGCTACGCACTTCCCTACAGCATCGGACCCAAAAGTGGACCCACTTTTGGGTCCGATGCTTCTTCTCTGGGCTGGAGCATCGTTCGGGGCGGAAAACCGGGTCCACTTTTCGCTGACGCGGCCCTCTGGGTCCACACGATGCTCTAGCGATCCGAGAAAGAGGGCATCGTCAATTCCGGGGTTCGCCCCGGAATGACGGAGACGACGGCGTTTTGCTGGATCGTGCCACGCAACAGCGGTAGACGAAGGGGCACAGCGAGAGAATCCGCATGCCCGGCATCGACGAGACCCTCCCCTTCGTTCCCCTCACCATCGCGGTCCTGACCGTCTCGGACACCCGCTCCCTTGACGACGACAAGTCGGGCAACACGCTGACCGAACGCCTGACCAAGGCGGGTCACCGGCTCGGCGACCGGGCCATCGTTCCGGACGACGCGGAGGCGATCCGCGCGAAGGTGCGAGGTTGGGCCGAGGATCCGGCCATCGACGTGATCATTACGACGGGTGGCACTGGCTTTACGGGCCGGGACGTGACGCCGGACGCGATCGAGCCGCTCTTCGACAAGCGCATGGACGGGTTCTCGACGATCTTCCACCGCATCAGCTTCGATAAGATCGGCACCTCCACGATCCAGTCCCGCGCTACGGCGGGCCTCATCCGGACGACCTTCGTTTTTGTGCTGCCGGGTTCGCCCGGCGCCTGCAAGGATGCCTGGGACGGCATTCTCTCGACGCAGCTCGACTACCGCTACCGGCCCTGCAATTTCGTCGAGATCATGCCTCGCCTCGACGAGCACCTGAAGCGGGGCAAGCTCCAGGGCTGAGGCCCGGCTCAGCCGAAAGCCGGATCGCGCTCCACGCTCGCCGGCAGGCGGACGGGCGCAGGAAACCGCACGCCCTCGGCCAGGAGGCTGCGATGGATGAGGTCCCCGGCCTGCACCGTCCGTCTCCGCAATACCGCCGAGAGAGCCCTCAAGAGAGCATGCGCCACACCCTGAGGCCTCCGAAAGCGCCCTGATTCGCTGGAAGGCGGGCCAGCCCCGAGGAAGCGATCGAGCACGCGGATCCACCCCTCCTGCGGCACATCCCCGGCATCGAGGCACAGGAGCCAGTCCCGCCGCGCCACCCGCGCGCCCTCAGCCCAGGAATCGCGCTGCGCCACGACCAGGACCGCTCCAGCGGCCTCCGCCACCTGGGCAATCGCCTCGTCCTGTTCCTCGGCCAGAACGACGGCATCGCCCACGAGCCCCGCGGTCACGGCGGGAACGAGGGCGCTCAACGTGACAGCAAGGGCCTCGGGCCCGTGCCGGGTGCGGATGAGAGCGGTGATCATGGAAAGAGCATAGGGCTTTCCGAGTGCGCCGTCGCCTCCGTCTCGTCGTGCCGAGCAGCCCCTTTGCCAGTTCGGGATTCTTGAGCTGAGCCTGGGATGATTGGGAAGTGCTGTGCTGGCCTTTTCCCCTCGGATCTCGGGTTTTCGCGGGAGGCACATCCCTGCTCTCCTCCCCCTTGTGGGGAGGAGCTGGAGGTGGGGGTGTGAGCGCAGGACTTTAAAATCGTGGCGCCGACACCCCCACCCTAGCCCTCCCCACAAGGGGAGGGAAACAGGTCGCGCTTAAGTCGACTTGATTTTGTTCCTTTTTTGTTCTTATTCTTGTGGCCCTCTCAATGCCGGATTCGCGTGAGGCCGCCATGACTATCCGTTTCAGGGAAATTCCCCGCGACCCCGTCCTGTCACGGCCCGTTGCGCGCTCGCCTATCGAGGCGGCCGAGGCCGCGCGGCGCCGGATGGACGATCCCGCCTATCGGGTCGAAGGCGAGCGGCGGCGCGGGCGCGGCTCCGTGTCGAACCCGACGGGACGCTACGAGCCCGCGAAGCGCGAGGCCTTCGACGACGGCTGGAACCTGGAGGAGGAGCTCCCGCCCCTCCCCACCGAGGTGATCGTCGAGAAGCCACGCACGATCATCACGCGGAACGACTCGCCCGACATCGGCTACGACCGCTCCATCAATCCCTATCGCGGCTGCGAGCACGGCTGTTCCTATTGCTTTGCGCGCCCCACCCACGGCTTCCAGGGGCTGTCCTCGGGGCTCGATTTCGAGACCAAGATCTTCGCCAAGCCCGGCGCACCCGAACTCCTGGAAAAGGAGCTGCGCGCGCCCTCCTATGCGCCAAGTGTGATCGCGCTCGGCTCGAACACCGATCCCTACCAACCGGTCGAGCGGCGCTTCCGCATCACGCGCGGCATCCTGGAGGTGCTGGACCGGACGAACCATCCGGTCGGGATCGTGACCAAATCGGCCCTCGTCACACGGGACATCGACATCCTGACCCGCATGGCCGACCGGCAGCTCGCCAAGGTGGCGATTTCCATCACGACCTTCGATCCCCGCCTCGCCCGCCGCATGGAGCCCCGCGCCGCCTCGCCGGCCAAGCGGCTCGACACCGTGCGCAAGCTGGCGGAGGCCGGCATTCCTGTGACCGTTCTGGTGGCGCCGATCATTCCGGCGATCAACGACCACGAGATCGAGGAAATCCTGAAGGCGGCGCACATCGCCGGCGCCCGGGAGGCGGGCTACGTGCTGCTGCGCCTGCCGCACGACCTGAAGGACGTCATGCGCGACTGGCTCGTGGAGCACTACCCGGACAAGCTCAACCACGTCTTCTCGCTGCTGCAGGAGGCGCGCGGCGGCAAGGATTACGATTCCCAATGGGGCGTGCGCCAGACCGGCATCGGCCCCTATGCGTGGATGATCGGCCGCCGCTTCGAAACCGCCGCCGAACGCCTCGGCCTCAACCAGCGCAGCTGGAAGCTGCGCACCGACCTGTTCACCCCGCCCGTGAAGGAATCGGCGCAGCTGTCGCTGTTTTGAGGAAAGCCTGGCATTCGGAAGCACGGTGCCGATAGAGTCATGAGGAGCCGGCGCGACATTCCATGGACTGTTAAATTCATGGCGTTCCCGCTTTGATGCCCGCCATGACCGCCGCGATTCGCACTCCACAGAAGCAAAGCCTCGGCCTCGACCGGGAGCTGACCGCCCGCGCGGCAGGCTTCCGCTGCATCGCCGGGCTCGACGAGGTCGGGCGCGGGCCGCTTGCAGGGCCTGTGGTCGCGGCCGCGGTCGTGCTCGACCTGGAGAACGTGCCCGCCGGGCTGGCGGATTCGAAGGCGCTGACGGCGCAGAAGCGCGAAGCCCTGTTCCCGGCGATCCTTGCCTCGGCGCATGTAGGGGTCGCGTCGGTCTCCCATGCCGAGATCGACACCATCAATATCCGGCAGGCCTCGCTTCTCGCCATGTGCCGGGCACTCGCGGCATTGCCTTGCACGCCCGACATGGCCCTCGTGGACGGGAATGACCCGCCGGGCCTTCCCTGCCCGGTCGAGACTGTCGTGAAAGGTGATTCGAGCATTGCGTCCATCGCGGCCGCTTCCATTGTCGCCAAGGTCGTGCGCGACCGGCTGATGGCTCGTCTCCATGCCAGCTATCCGGCTTATGGATTCGCGACGAATGCGGGCTACAGCACGCGGGAGCACCTCTCCGTGCTGACGAGCGAGGGTCCCTGCCCGTTCCATCGCATGAGTTTCGCGCCTCTGCGCCAGGGTTTGCTCGACCTGTAGCCGGCCTTAACGGCCATTAACCTAAAAACCTCAGCAATTTCAATGAATAGGCAGAATTTGCCGACCTAAAATAGGACGTATTTTTTCGCGTTTGGAAACTTCGTCTTTACCCTAACGTCTCATGATCCGGACTGTCAGTTGCGTAACCGGTGATCACCCATGGGTACCTCGCGTACCGGGGCCGCCGGCGCTGCCACCCGGATTAATGTCTCGCGTACCGGGCGGGCTGCGCCGGCGCCTCGGATGGGGCGCAAAGCCTCCCTCTCCGTCCTGCCGTCTCTTCCCATCGACGAGATCCTCGTTGGCGACTGCATCGCCAACCTGGAGAAGCTCCCGCCGGAGAGCGTGGACGTGGTCTTTGCGGACCCGCCCTACAATCTCCAGCTCGAGCAGGCGCTGACGCGCCCCGACCACAGCCTCGTCGACGCCGTCGACGACGACTGGGACAAGTTCTCGAGTTTTGCCGATTACGATGCCTTCACCCGCGCCTGGCTCGCCGGCGTGCGTCGCGTCATGAAGAAGAACGCGACGCTCTGGGTGATCGGCTCCTATCACAACATCTTCCGGGTCGGCACCGCGCTGCAGGACCTGGATTTCTGGGTCCTCAACGACATCGTCTGGCGCAAGGCCAACCCGATGCCGAACTTCAAGGGCCGTCGCTTCACCAACGCGCACGAGACCATGATCTGGGCCTCGAAGGGCGCGGGGGCGAAGAACTACACCTTCCATTACGATGCGCTGAAGGCCGGCAACGAAGACGTCCAGATGCGCTCGGACTGGTTCATCCCGCTCTGCACGGGCGAAGAGCGTCTGAAGGATGAGGACGGCCGCAAGGTCCATCCCACTCAGAAGCCGGAGGCGCTGCTCGCCCGCGTGCTGCTTTCCTCTTCCAATCCCGGCGACGTGGTGCTCGACCCGTTCTTCGGCACGGGCACGACCGGTGCCGTCGCGAAGAAGCTCGGACGCCGTTTCATCGGGCTCGAGCGCGACCCTGTCTACGCGAAGGCCGCGCAGGCACGCATCGATGCGGCCGAGACCCTGTCCGACGTCGCGGTTGCGGCCCCGCCCGAAAAGCGCACGGAAGCACGGGTTCCTTTCCTGTCCCTCATCGAGGGAGGCCATGTGAAGGCCGGCGAGACGCTGGTGGACGAGCGCCGCCGCTACCAGGCGATCGTGCGGGCGGACGGCACCCTGGCGCTCGGCGCCATCGTCGGCTCGATCCACAAGATCGGCGCCCTCGTGCAGGGCCTTCCGGCTTGCAACGGCTGGACCTTCTGGAACGTGGAGCGTGGCGGCAAGCTCGTCTCCATCGACGAGTTCCGCGCCAAGGTACGGGCGGAACTCGCCGCCTAGAGCATCGAACGCAAAAGCGGGAACCGGTTTTGCGTGGGAAGATGCTCAAGGAAGCAGAAACCTAAGGGATTGGGAGTGAGGTCGACCTCGCTCCCAATCCCTTAGCGCATTTCGTCCGGCATCATGCGACGATGGGATCCCCGGGCCCGCTCCGGGGATTCGTCGTTTCATGAGGCTCATCGATGAAGATTGCGGTTCTGTCCGACATTCACGGCAACGTCCTGGCGCTCGACGCCGTCCTGGCGGATCTCGACCGGCGCAGGCCCGACCACGTCGTCGACCTCGGCGACTGCGTGTCCGGTCCGCTCTGGCCTCGCGAGACCCTGGAGCGCCTCGATGCGCACGGCGCCCTCACGATCCGCGGCAACCACGAACGACAGCTCGCGACCCTTCCGGGGGATGAGATGGGTCCGTCGGACCTCTTCGCACAAGCCGTTCTCAATGGGAATCAGATCGGGCGGCTGGGAAGCCTTCCGGCGACGGCCTGGGTCACGCCGGAGATTCTCGCCTGTCACGGCACGCCGCAGGACGACAATACCTTCCTGATCGATGCCGTCGAGGGCGGGCGCCTCGTCCGCGGCCATACGCCCGCCATTGCGGACCGTCTCGGCGACGTCACGGCCCGGTTGGTCCTCTGCGGGCACAGCCACCGGCCGGACCTGGTGCGTCTGCCGAACGGCACGCTCGTCCTCAATCCGGGCAGCATCGGATGCCCGGCCGTCGAGGTATCGACCGAACCGCTCATCGTGACGGAATCCGGCACGCCGCATGCCCGCTATGTCATGCTCGACCTGCAGCCGGATGGCCAGATCCACGCGGAGTTCATCGCCATCCCGTACGATCATGAGAAAGCCGCTGCCCGCGCGGACGCGAATGGACGGGCTGACTGGGCGTACGGGTTGAGAACGGGACTGATGCCTCGCGCGTAGAACCGACGGGCACAGGACCGTGTCGCTCGTTCCTCTCGTGGAGAGGCGCGGCAAGATTTCGCTCAACCGGGACAACGCACCATGTGATCCCCTCCCCCTTGTGGGGAGGGTTAGGGTGGGGGTGTTGGCGCAGGATTGAATTCAGGCTGGCGCTCACACCCCCACCTTCAGCTCATCCCCACAAGGGGGAGGAGAGCAGGCAGGCACTTCCCTTAGTTACTCGGGATCCGTCGAGAAGGAGAGCTGTGCGGTGCTTCCTGTACCACCCGAACTTCATCGGAAAGAGCCCACGAAAAAGGGCGGCCTGAGGCCGCCCTTTCTTGTTTGCGAGAAGGTCGTTCCGTTACTCGATGGACAGGGCCACGAAGCGGACCTCGCCCTGTGTGTTGGCCACGAGGAGCAGAACGGACTTGCGGCCCTGGCCCTTGATGGCCTCGACCCGCTTCGTCACGTCGGCCGGAGTGGAAACCGGCTCCTGGCCCACCTCGACGATCACCTCGCCCGGCTGGATCCGCTTGTCGGAGGCGGCCGAGTTCGGGTCGACGCGGGTGATCACGACGCCCTTCTGGTCGTCCTTGAGGCCGTAGCGGCGGCGCAGATCATCCGTGATGCCCGACATTTCGAGCCCGAGCGCCTGCTTGGTGGCGGTCGGCGTATCGGTGGAGGGCTGCTGCAGGTTGGCCTGCTTCTCCCCATCCTCCAGGCGGCCGAGGGTCACCTTCTTGTTTTCCTCCTTGCCCTTGCGGATCACCGCCACATCGACGGACTTGCCGACCGGCGTGGAGGCGACGATGCGCGGCAGATCGCGGGAATCCTTCACGTCCTTGCCGTCGAAGCGGACGATCACGTCACCCACGTCGAGGCCGGCAGGCTTGGCCGGGCCCTTGTCGTCCACGCCGGCGATGAGCGCGCCGCGTGCGGCCCCGAGACCCAGCGCCTCGGCGGTGGCGTCGTCGACGCTCTGGATGCGCACCCCGAGCCAGCCGCGGCGGGTCTCGCCAAACTGCCGGAGCTGGTCGATGACCGGCGCGGCCGTGGAGGCCGGAACCGCGAAGCCGATGCCGACGGAGCCGCCCGTGGGCGACAGGATGGCCGTGTTGATGCCGACCACCTCGCCGTTCATGTTGAAGAGCGGACCGCCCGAATTGCCCTTGTTGATGGCCGCATCGGTCTGGATGTAGTTGTCGTAAGGGCCGGAATCGATGTTGCGGCCGCGGGCCGACACGATGCCGGCCGTGACCGACCCGCCGAGGCCGAAGGGATTGCCGATCGCCATCACCCAGTCGCCCGGCCGAAGGCTATCCGAATCTCCGAACTTGACCGCCTTGAGGGGCTTGTCGGACTTCACTTTGAGGACCGCGAGGTCGACCTTCGAGTCCTTGCCGACGATCTCGGCCTTGAGGCGCGTTCCGTCGGGGAAGATCACGCTGATGTCGTTGGCATCGCCGATCACGTGGTTGTTGGTCACCACGATTCCGGAAGGATCGATCACGAAGCCGGAGCCCAGGGAGTTGGACTTGCGCTGGCGCAGGGGGCTGTCCCCATTGCCCTGGCCGCGACGGTTGAAGAACTCCTCGAAAAGATCCTCGAAGGGAGTGCCCGGCGGCAGCTGCGGCAGGGTGCGGTTCTTGGCCTCGACCGTGGTGGAGGCCGAAATGTTGACGACGGCGCCCGTGACCTCTTCGGCAAGGTCGGCGAAGGATTCCGGTGCGGAACGGGCCTGTGCCGCCATCGGGACCGCGGACGTAACGGAAAGCGCGACGGCGAAGCAGGACGCCGCCAGCAGGCGGGACAGCCGCCCCGTCCCGGACGGTGCCAGCGCGTTCATGGCTTGAATCATTGAAGTTCCTCTCTTGGAGAGCCGTGGATATAGATTGTCCCTCTGTATCGCCATTCAAGCGCCGAATGCGGCGGAAGCGGGGCTGACGCCCTCATCCGAACTGCCGGATGAGCCAGATGATCCCCAGGCCCCCGATGGCCGAAAGGATGCCGACCAGGCGCATCCGGTCGCTCGGGCTGTGCGCCGCCTCGTACATGGCGCGGCGCATGCCGTCCGGGAACGCCGCAAATAAAATGCCCTCGACCACGAGAGCGAGGCCGAGGGCTGCGACGAGATCCTGCATGGGCGCCTTATTGGGCCGCGGCCGGCGCGGCCGGCTGGGCGGGCGCCTGCGCTCCGCTCTGGCGGCCCGCCGGATCGTTGAAGTAACGGAAGAAGTCGGAATTCGGGCTCAGCACGAGGCGCGTCTCTCCTGACTTGAGTCCGGCTTCATATGCCTGCAGGGACCTGTAGAAGGCGAAGAAGTCCGGGTCCTGACCGAATGCCTCGGCCAGAATCCGATTCCTATCCGCATCGCCCTGTCCGCGCAATTCCTCAGCTTTACGATTGGCCTCGGCGCGGATCACCGTCGCCTCGCGTTCGGCCTTGGCGCGGATGGTCTGCGCCAGCTGCTGGCCGTTGGCGCGCAGGTCCGCGGCCTCGCGCTCACGCTCGGTGCGCATGCGCTGGTAGACGGCCTGGCTGTTGGCCGCCGGCAGGTCCACCCGGGTCAGGCGCACGTCGATCATCTCGATGCCGAGGCTCTGGGCCTGACGGTTCACGTCTTCTTGAATGCGCTGCATGAGATTGCTGCGGTCCGTCCGGACGATGGCGTCGCGGGAGGCGCTGGCCAGCACGTTGCGCATCACCGAGTTGGTGAAGCTCTGAAGCCGCTGGTTGGCGAGCGGAATGCTGCCGACCGCCTGATAGAACTTCAGGGGATCGATGATCCGATAGCGCGTGAAGGCGTCGACCTCCAGGTTCTGCCGGTCCGCGGAGAGAAGGGTCTGGACCGGAAGGTCCAGGTCCAGCACGCGCTTGTCGAAATATGTGACCGTGTCGATGAGCGGCACCTTGAAATAGGGTCCCGGCTCGCGCAGGGCCGACTGCACCGCGCCGAAGCGCAGCACGAGGGCGTACTGGGTCTGCTGAACGATGAAGATCGAGCTGTAGAGAGCGATGGCGACGATCGCCACAAGGATGACGAGACCCGTCCGGACGGCTGGACTGTTCATCGCGTAGCTCCCTGCTGGCCCGAGGCTGCGCCCTGGCCCTGCGGGGCCGGCTGACGCGGCAATTGTGTGAGCGGCAGATAGGGAACGACCCCCTGCCCGTTCTGATCGATGATCACCTTGTCGACCCCGGACATCACCCGTTCCATGGTCTCCAGGAACATGCGCTCCCGGCTGATGGCGGGCGCCTGCTTATAGGCGGCGTAGATCTGGCTGAAGCGCGCAGCCTGACCGGTGGCATCGGCCGTGGCCTGCTCGCGATAGGCCTCGGCCTGCTGAACGGTCCGGGATGCCTCGCCTCGGGCTTCGGGGACGACGCGGCTGGCGAAGGTCTCGGCCTCGTTCTGGACACGCACCGCATCCTGCTGGGCGGCGTTCACGTCGAAGAAGGCCTGGCGGACCTCGGCCGGAGGCTGGGCGGCCTGGAGCTGGACCACGTTGACGAGCACGCCGGCCCCATAGGCGTCGAGCGTCGTCTGCATGATCTGGCGCACTTCCTGGGCGACACTGGCCTGCTCGGTGGTCAGGATGTTCTGGATCTGGCGGCGACCGATCACCTCACGCATGGCGCTCTCGCCCACGGACTTGATGGTGCCTTCCGGATTCTGAAGGTTGAAGACGAAGTCCTGCGGACGGGCAGGATTGACCTGCCACACCACGTCGAAATCGATGTCGACGATGTTCTCGTCGGCGGTGAGCATCAGGCTCTCCTCGAGCACGTCCCGGGCGCGTCCCTGGCCGGACGGGGTCGAGCGGTAGCCCACCTCGATGCGCTGCTGCTCGGTGACGTTGGGCTTGATCACCCGGCCGAGCGGATAAGGCAGGTTATAGCGCAGGCCTTCGCCCGATGTGCCGGTGAAGCGGCCGAGGAGCATGTTGATGCCGACCTCGTTCGGGCGGACCGTATAGAAGCCCGTGAGCAGCCAGATGACGATGGCGCCGAGCAGCAGGGCCACCAGACCCTTGCCGCCCATGGGGCCGCCCGGAATGATGTCCTTCAGCCGATCCTGGCCACGACGCAGGATATCCTCCAGGTCCGGAGGCGCTCCGTTGCCGGATGAGCCGCCCGAGCCCCAGGGGCTCTTGCCGCCTCCCGATCCCCCGCGCTGGCCCCAGGGGCCGCCGCCGCTTTGGTTACTCCAAGGCATGGTCGCCTTTCCTCACTCTGAAAAGACCGGCCGCTTGAGCCGATGGAAACTCAAGGCGGTTGTGGGTGGTCTTTCTCCCGCCTGTCAAGGCTGCGACTTGGGGATTGTGGCGGCTTTCGTCAACCTTGGCGGGATCGTGATCGACGTTCGAAATCGATAAAGGTAAACGGGTGCTCGTCATCAGCCCCTTTCGGGTGCTCGCTGCGCCGGGTTTCCGTGAAGGCAGAACGGTCGAAATCCGGGAAGATCGCGTCGCCCTCCGGCGCCGTATGGACCTGCGTCAGGTGGATGCGCGCTACATGCGGCAGGGCGAGCGCATAGATCTCGGCCCCGCCGGCGACCGCAACCGCATCGGCTCCCATGCGCACGGCGATCTCCTGGCCCATGGCGACAGCCTCGTCCCAGCCACGCGCCACATGGACGCCCTCTGCCGAAAAGCCCGGCTCCCGGGTCAGGACAATCGTCGCACGTCCCGGCAGCGGCTTGCCGATGGACTCGAAGGTCTTGCGGCCCATGATCATCGGCTTGCCCCAGGTCAGCTCCCGAAAGCGCTTCAGATCGGTGCGCAGGCGCCAGAGAAGGCGGTTGTCGCGCCCGATAACGCCGTTATCGGCCACGGCGACCACGAGGATGAGAGGCAGGGTCATGGGGACTTTCGGGGAGCAGAGTGGGTTTCGATCCAGGCGGCTCATTCCTCCCCCGAAACGGTCTCGGTTGCAAGGTTCGAGACCATCGGAGGACGCCTGTCCGATCCGCAGAATCCTGACAGGCTCCATGCAAGGGAATAGAGTTTCAACGAACAGACCATCAGGACCCTTCCGCCAGCCGCTCCAGCGCCTCCCCGGTCACCCGCTGCACGGTCCATTCGTCCATGGGGACGGCTCCGATGGAGCGGTAGAAGCGCAGGGCGGGTTCGTTCCAGTCGAGAACCCACCATTCCAGGCGCGGCAGGTTCTCGGCGACGCAGATCCGGGCGAGGTGCTTCAGCAGGACCTTGCCGATGCCCTTGGAGCGGAAGGCTGGCCTCACGAAGAGGTCTTCCAGGTAGATCCCATGCCGGCCGCGGAAGGTCGAAAAATTATAGAACCACAGGGCGAAGCCGGCGGGCTCGCCCTCCCATTCGGCGATATCCGCGAAGACGCGCGGATTCGGGCCGAACAGGGCCTGCGCGATATCGGCCTCGGTCGCGTCGACCTCATGGGCGAGGCGCTCATATTCGGCCAGTTCACGGATGAACGAGAGGACCAGGGAGGCATCGCGGGCCTCGGCCCTGCGGATGGTGAGAGAGGGGGAGAAGGGCACGGTGATGGTCATAGGACGGTTGTGCCCAAGCCCGCCGGCCCTGTCGAGCCTCAATCCGTCCCGTCTTCGGCCTTCTCGTCCTCCGCCTTGATACGGCGTGGGGAGCCCCACTCCTCCAGGACCTCGTTCATGTGGTCGAGAACGAAGAAGCGGGCGCTGTCCGTGTCGTAGCCGTCCTCGAGCAGCTCGTCGTAGTCGGTGAAGCGGTGGCGGATATAGGCCACGAGGGACAGCCAGGCAGCAGTTTCGGGCGTCGCCGTATGGAGGCCGCGGCTGCCGAGGGCGTGATCGGTCACCGCCTCGAATTCGTGCCGCGGGATGCGCGGCGCGAGGATCCGGACGGCGCTCTCGATGATCTCGCGCCGGCCCATGGCCTACACCGCGACGGGCGCCTTGATCGCCGGGTGAGGATCGTAATCCTCGATGGCGATGTCGTCGAACGTGAAGTCGAACAGGGAGCGCACCGCCGGGTTGAGGCGCAGGTGCGGCAGGGGCCGAGGCTCCCGGGACAATTGCAGGCGCGCCTGCTCCAGGTGGTTCATGTAGAGATGCGCATCCCCGAAGGAATGGACGAAATCTCCCGGCTGAAGGCCTGTCGCCTGGGCCATCATGTGGGTCAGGAGTGCGTAGGACGCGATGTTGAAGGGCACGCCCAGGAACACGTCAGCGGAGCGCTGGTAGAGCTGGCAGGAGAGCCGCCCCTCGGCCACGTAGAACTGAAACAAGCAATGGCAGGGCGCGAGCGCCATCTGGTCGAGCTCGGCGGGGTTCCAGGCCGAGACGATGAGCCGGCGGGAATCGGGATTGCGCCGAATCTCGTCCAGCACCCATTGGATCTGGTCGACCGAGCCGCCGTCAGGCTTCGCCCAGGAGCGCCACTGCTTGCCGTAGACGGGGCCGAGATCGCCGTTCTCGTCCGCCCATTCGTCCCAGATCGTGACACCGTTCTCCTGCAGGTAGCGGACATTGGTGTCGCCCTTCAGGAACCAGAGCAGCTCGTGAACGATGGAGCGCAGGTGCAGCTTCTTGGTCGTCACCAGAGGGAAGCCCTGGCTGAGGTCGAAACGCATCTGGTGCCCGAAGACGGACAGCGTGCCGGTGCCGGTGCGGTCGTCCTTGCGAATGCCCTCGTCCAGGATTCGTCTGAGAAGATCGTGATACGCCTGCATGAAGTGCTCCTCGTCTCTTTATAGGCCAGCCGCCCGGGAGGTTCCGAGAGCGCAAATCATCCCAACGGAACTTGTCCCCCGCTCTTTCAAAATGCGCCCGGCTTTCTTATATTGGGTGTGCCGGCTGCGAGGTCGGCTATGGCGATAAACGGCTATCGAAATAAACCCATCGGACCCGGGGGCGGTACCCGGCGCCTCCACCAAAACCCAGGCTGAGCCTAGGTTTCGGCGGGGGCGAAATAGGATCGACGAGGGCGTAAAGGGTAGACTTTCGCTCGGCATGGTTCCGCCGTTATCGGGCCGATTCAATAGTTGCCAACGACAACTATGCTCCGGTTGCGGTGGCTGCGTAAGCAGCTTCTAAAGCCGATTCAAAGCCCTAACGGGTAGCACCGTTAGGCGGGGTTCGGAGGCACCTGGCAACAGAAGCCTCCACTTCCTCTTCCTCAAGGGCTCCCTCATGGCCGGTAAAGACCTGATCCGCTACGATCTACTTGTGCAGGACGCGCTGAAAAGCGTGGTGCGCAAGGTCCTGATCGATGCCGGGAAAGACGGGCTGCCCGGCGAGCACCATTTCTACATCTCCTTCCGCACCGATTTTCCGGGCGTACGGCTCTCCAACCGACTGCGCGAGAAATACCCGCAGGAGATGACCATCGTCCTCCAGCACCAGTTCTGGGACCTCAACGTCACCGAACATACCTTCGAGATCGGCCTGTCCTTCTCGGGTGTGCCGGAGCGGCTGCTGATCCCCTTCGAAGCCCTGACCGGCTTCTTCGATCCTTCCGTGCAATTCGGCCTCAAGTTCACGACTGAGGGCGAGGAGGAGGACGAGATCGAGGAAGAGGCTCCCGCGCCGAAGCGCACGGGCGATTCGCAGCCTGTCGAGCTGAAGCGCCCCAAGGCCGGAACCACCGAGAAGGCGCCGAAGGCCAAGAAGCCCCCAGCCCCGGCTGAGGAACCGCCTCAGGCGGAAGCGGGCGAGCCCGCTCAGGCCGAGGGTGCGAAGCCCGAAGGCACCGCCCAGGTCGTCAGCCTCGACGCGTTCCGCAAGAAGAACTGACCTCTCGCTTTTGGCTACGAAGGCGGCCTCAGGCCGCCTTTTTGCTTTTTCGGTGCGTCAGTCTCATGGGCAGGCCACCCTCCGGTCTCAAGGTGATGCGATGCAGGGGCCGGACTTCGTGCCCCTTTGCCAGATCGAGCCGCACGGCGCGCACCACGCTCGCGAGGACAATGGTCGCCTCCTGGAGCGCGAAGCTGGCCCCGATGCAGACCCGCGGCCCTGCGCCGAACGGCAGATAGGCGAAGCGGTCGATCCTGTCCCGGTTCTCAGGCAGGAAGCGCTCGGGGTCGAAGGCATCAGGATCGCGCCAGAGCGTCCGGTGCCGGTGCAGGACATAGGGCGCGACCGTGACGACCGAGCCGGCTGGGATGTGCAGGTCGCCGATCCGGTCGTCCGCCATGGCAGCACGGCTGAGAAAGGGCGCGGGCGGATAGAGGCGCAGGGCCTCGTCGATCACCGCGCGGGTGAAGACGAGTTTTTCGAGATGCCGGACCTCGAAGGGGCCCTCGCCCAGCACCCGGTCCACCTCCTCCTCGATCCGCAACCGGGATTTCGGGTCCTGCGAGAGCAGGTACAGGGACCAGGAGAGGGCATTGGCCGTGGTCTCGTGGCCGGCGCCGATGAAGGTCACGATGTTGGCGCGCACGTCCTCGTCGGTCAGCCCCCGGCCCGTTTCCGGGTCGGCGGCTTCGAGGAGCAGGGTCAGGATGTCCCGGGGGGCGGGTTCGCCCCGGGCGATCAGGGCCTTGCGGGCCCCGATCAGCTCCTCGACCATCTCGTCGAAGAACCGGACCGCCGGCCGCGCCCTGAGACGCCCGATGCGGGGCACCCAATCGGGCCAGCCGAAGATGTCGATGGGGTCCACCCGGCCGATTCCTTCGAAATAGCGGGTGATGGCCCGGGCCAGGGCATCCGGATCGCGGGCGACCCCTTGGGTGAAGATCGTCCGCTCCAGCACGTCGAGGGTGATGCGGGTCATTTCCAGGGAGGCATCGACGATCCGCCCGTCCGGCCGGCGCTGCCAGCGCCGCACGAGGCGGTCCGCCGCCCCCACCATGGCCGGGAAGAACCCGGCGACCGTGCGCGGGTTGAAGAGCGGCGCCAGGGTCCGCCGCTGGAGGCGCCACTCCTCCCCCTCGGCGGTCAGCAACCCGCGCCCGAGGCCGGGCGCCAGGATGCGGATCTGCAGGTCGTCCTTGCGGTAATTGGCGGCGTTGTCGACGAGAACGTGGCGGATCACGGCCGGGTCGTTGACCACGGTCATGCGCCCGAGGACGCCCTCTCCGGAAACCACCGGCTCCTCGAAATGCTTGTCCATCCAGGTGGCGAGAGGATTCCGGCGGATCGCGAGCAGAAAGGCCAGCAGCCCCATGGGCTCGGTCCGCGGCCGGGGCGCCGGCGGGCGGAAAAGCGGCGTCTCGACGGTCTCGCTCATGGAATTTGACATGCCTTAGGGTCCGTGTGCTGTTGCGGGCCGCAAAACTTGAGATAAGAACACGAACCCCCATCGAAAGAGGTCAGGATGTCGCCCTCAACCCGTACCGAAACCGATACCTTCGGCCCCATCGAAGTTCCCGCCGACAAGCTCTGGGGTGCCCAGACGCAGCGTTCGATTCAGAATTTCCGCATCGGCGGTGAGCACATGCCGCTCCCCCTCGTTCACGCGATGGCCATCGTGAAGCAGGCCGCCGCCCTTGTGAACAAGGATCTCGGCAAGCTCGACCCGCGCCTTGCCGAAGCCATCGTGAGCGCCGCCGCCGACGTGGTGCAGGGCAAGTACGACGACGAATTTCCGCTGGTCGTGTGGCAGACGGGCTCGGGCACGCAGTCCAACATGAACATGAACGAGGTTCTCTCGAACCTCGCCATCGAGCGCCTCGGCGGCGAGCGCGGCTCGAAGAAGCCCGTTCATCCGAACGACCACGTCAATATGGGCCAGTCGTCGAACGATTCGTTCCCGACCGCCATGCACATCGCGGTTGCGCGTGAGATCAACGACCGGCTTCTCCCGGCCCTCAAGCACCTGCACAAGGCCCTCGACGACAAGGCCAAGGCCTTCAAAGACATCGTGAAGATCGGCCGCACCCACCTGCAGGACGCGACCCCGGTCACCCTCGGCCAGGAGTTCTCCGGCTATGCGATGCAGGTGCAACTCGGCATCGCGCGCATCGAGGCGACCCTGCCGGGCATCTACGCCCTCGCGCAGGGCGGCACGGCCGTCGGGACCGGCCTCAACGCCCATCCGGAATTCGCCGACCGCTTCGCCGCGAAGGTCATGGAGCTGACCGCCCTGCCCTTCACGTCGGCGGCCAACAAGTTCGAGGCCCTGGCCTCGCACGACGCCCTCGTCTTCACCCAGGGCGCCCTGTCGAGCCTCGCGGCGGGCCTGTTCAAGATCGCCAACGACGTCCGGTTGATGGGCTCCGGCCCGCGCTCCGGCATCGGCGAGATCTCGCTGCCCGAGAACGAGCCCGGCTCGTCGATCATGCCCGGCAAGGTCAATCCGACCCAGGCCGAGGCCCTGACGATGCTCTGCGCCCAGGTAGCCGGCAACCAGACCACCGTGACGTTCGCGGCGAGCCAGGGCCATTTCGAGCTCAACGTGTTCAAGCCCGTGATCGCCTACGCGGTGCTGCAGTCGATCCGCCTCCTGGCGGACGGCGCCGTCAGCTTCACGGATAACTGCGTCGTCGGCATCGAGCCGAACCACGAGCGCCTGAAGGACCTGATGCAGCGCTCCCTGATGCTGGTCACGGCCCTTGCGCCGAAGATCGGCTACGACAAGGCGGCCGCGATCGCGAAGACCGCGCACAAGAACGGCACGACTCTCAAGGAGGAAGCCCTGAAGGCGGGCGTCTCCGAGGCCGATTTCGATGCCGTGGTGCGGCCCGAGACCATGTTGTCGCCGGGCGAGTAAGGACCGGACGCGCCATGGCCGAGATCGTCAATCTGCGCCAGGCGCGCAAACGCAAGGCGCGGGCCGACAAGGAGGCCCGCGCCGCCGAAAATCGCGTCCTGTTCGGCCGCACCAAGGCCGAACGGGACAAGACCGAGGCGGAGAAGACCCTCACCGAGCGCCGCCTCGACGGGCACAAACGCGACGAGGACACGCCCTGACATGGCTTCCCTGGGCGCCGGCATCCTCAAGCGCTCGGTCTCCATTGCGGGACACCGCACGAGCATTTCCCTGGAAGAGCCGTTCTGGCAGGCCCTGCGCGAGATCGCGACACGCCGCTCGACTTCGGTCCAGGCCCTGATCGGTCTGATCGACGCGGAACGCGGCGCGCAGAACCTATCCTCGGCCATCCGGGTCTTCGTGCTCGACGACCTGCGTGAGCGCCTCAGCCGCCCGGACGGGAATTGATCGCCGGGGGTGGGGCAAGTTCCAGCGGCGGGGTCAGGGGCGGCATGGTGAACGGCACCTGATCGTCCGGAGGCGGCAGGGCCGCGTTCGGGTCGCTCCGCTGCTGCGACTGGATCCGCTCCGCCTCGATCCGGGCACGATCCGCCTCCTCGCGGGCCTTCGCCTGGCGGGCAGCCTCCTCGGCCGCGGCTTTGGCCCGACGCTCCGCCTCCTGCTGGGCCTGGATCTGGCGCTGCCGCTCAGCCTGCGCTTTCTCGAACGCCTCGATCTTTTCCAGCTCGCGCTTCAGCACGATGGCCGCAAGGCCGTTGCGGAACGGTCCGGCGTCGATTTCCCGCACGGGCGCCGCCAGCGAGCCGCGCCAGGTCAGCCCGATGGAGGGCGGTGCGCCGACCCAGCCCTGCGGCGCCGTCCTGGCAGCCAGCGTGCCACGGGCTTCGAAGGCCAGGGACTTGAGATCGTAGGTGACGGCGCCCTGCCAGGAAGCAGCGGCGTTCTGGACCACGAAGGGCGACAGGCGCAGGGACCCGGCGACCAGGGCCGCGGAGGTCGTCACGGCCGGGACCGAGAGTGCGGAGCGGCTCAGTTCCGCCGCGAGCGCCATCTCGGCCCTGCCCTCGGTCAAGGGGTCCGCATCCGCGAGCAGGCGCTTGAGGGCCCGGTCGAAGGCAGAAGGATCGACGTCCGGAATGCGCAGGTTGACGATCCGCCACTCTCCGGCACCGCCGAGATTGGACACCAGCCCGGCCATGGTATCGGCCGCCGTCCCGAACTTCAGGCTGCCCGAGACGCGCGCATCGAAGGGAGTGGCTCCCGCGAGGGCCGAGAGCGGAACATCCGCAATCGTCCCATCGCCCACCACGGACGCAAGGGCGCCCTGCCGGGTGATCGTGGTGGAGCCGGTGAGCTTTCCGGTTCCGAGCATGGCGTCGAGATTGCGGATCGAGACACCATCCGCCGTCGCCTCGACCGTAAAGCCCGCACGGGTCGCCTGCAGGCCGCGCCCGAGGTCCAGGCTGGCGACCTTGAAGGCGACCTGACCGCCGCTGACGAGGCGGGCGCTCTGGCCGAAGCGGGCGGTCGACCAGAGGGCGTTGGCATCGGGGCTCGGAGGCGTGTTGAGGGCCATGGTCGTCACGAGCCATGGCAGGGACAGGCGGTCGAGGGAGACGTCGCCGGTGATGTCTGAGCGGGAGCGCACCGCGAGCCGCGCCTGAACGTTGCTGTTGGCCACCTGCCCGGTGACCGTGACGAGCGAGGCATCCCGCTCCCGCCCCAGGGTGATCCGCGCCTGGGTCGGCACCGGAGACGCGACACCTGAGCCGTCGCCGAGCAGTTGCAGGAACGGCGCGATATCGCCGGCCGCAATCTCGGCCTCGCCGCTATCGACCACATCGTCGTCGGCGCTCAGGGTGAAGGGGCGTTTGGTGGTGATGCTCACGCCGCCTACGTCGCCTGCCACAGTGACGTTGAACTGCCCGGAGCCGACCCGCGTGCCGCGCAGGGTCACCTGCGAAGGCCGCTTCAGGGCCGGAGCGGCGGGGCGGTTCACCCATCGTCCCGTATTGTCCGTCACGAGCGTGACGTCCAGGTTCTCGGTGCGCCCGTCGAGGGAATCCACCGACCCCAGGAAAGTGCCGCCGGCTGCCGTGCCCTTCGCGGTGGTGCGCAGGCGCAGTTCCGTCGAATTCGGTGGCGGCGCTACGCGCTCGGTCACGATGTCGAGGTTGAGGTCGCCCTCCCGGAGGAAATACGGCACGAGCTTGGAAATGCCGCCGATCCAGACGCTGCCGAGAAGGTCCACCAGCGGCGCTGCGCGCTGCGCCGTAACCTTTCCGGCAATGCGCCCCGAGCCGTCCGGCGCGATGCGTCCGCTGACGCGGGCATTGGCGCTCGCGAGATCTGCAATTTCGAGGGACTCGACCAGGAGCGCGGGCCCGTCGGACAGGATGCGCGCCGTGATCCGGCCGGCCTCGGGACTGTTGCCCGCACGAACGTTGCGCGCTTCCAGGATGAAGCCGACATCGAGGTTCTGCGTCGCCTCGAACACGCTCGACACGCGGGGCAATTGATCGAGGTTGAGATTCTGGATTCCGACCTGCGCTTCCAGCTTGCCGCGCCCGTCTCCCTCCGGAGCCGTGTAGCGCAGGTTGCCGGTCAGGACGGCGTCGCCGGTCTTCACCCGCATCCTGTTGAAGGACAGGACCGGGTTGGAATACGCGACGTCGGAGGACATCTCGAGAGGCCGCCCGTCGAGGGCCTTGAGGAAGGGCGAGCGAAGGCCCAGACGGTCGAGATAGCGGGCGAACCGGTCCGACTGGTTCGACGCGAGCGCCACCTTCCCGTCCGCCCCGCCCTCGATGGTGAGCCCGACCGTTCCTTCCATGGCGACGCGGGTGTCGCCCGGCGCCTGGAAGTCGATCCGCTCAACCTTGGCGCGGCCCCGGTCGACGGACAGGCGCATGACCGCGTTGGAGAGCTCCTCCTGCGCGAGGCCGATGCTGTCGATCTTCAGGTCGAGGTCGAGCGGGATGGAGATATGCGGGATGGACCATGTCGCGAGGCGGCTTTTGAAGTCCTGCCCGTTGGAGGACAGGATGAAGCTGTCCGCGTCGAGCCGGCGACCTTCGAGCTTCAGGGAGATCCGGGGATCGTTGAGCTGCACCTTTCCCTGACCTGCCATGCGCAGGCTGGCGCCCCCCTCCCCGGCTTCGAGGCTCACGGGGTCGAGAACCACCTGCCCGGCGCCGGCCTTGAAATCCGTCTCGATGGCGATCGGGATCGGAATGCCCGCTGCCGCCACCTGGGCCGGCGGACCGAAGAGGATCTTGGCCTTGCCGGCAAGGGACGGGCTCGCCTCTCCGGGCGCCTCCCCCTCCAGGGCGAGCTTCGCGTCGAGGTCGAAGCGCGGATAGATATCGCCACCGCCGGACAGCCGGACCTGGACGGTCTTGTCAGATGTCAGCTCTCCCGTCACGAGCCGGAACGGCACTCCCGCCGTGGTGCCCTCGACCCTCCAGGGCCCGACGAGCTTCTGCCCCTCGATGGAAACGTTCTCCGCATAGGCCTGGTCCGTGCGGCCGGTGGTGGGCGTCTGCGTCGTCACCAGGAGTTGGGCGACCTTCAGGCTGTCGATGGCCCATTCCCGACTGCGGGCGCTGCCGGCGGTCAGGTCCTGCGGCAGGCGCCAACTCCCGTCCGGCGCCACCGGGACGCGGATGTCGGCGCGGCCGATCCGGGTCTCGGTGAAGCGGATCTCGCCACGCAGCAGCGGCGTCAGCGCGATCTCGGCCCAGACGAAATCCGCCGTCAGGGACGGAGAATCCGGCGTCTTGCCGCCGAGCCGCAGGCGGTCGAAGCGCAGGCGCGGCGACGGCAGGAGGCGCACGCCGATGCGGCCCTCCGTATGAGCTTCAGTTCCCGAGGCGCGCGAGATCAGGTGATCGATGGAGTCCCGGTGCGCCTCCCAATCCACGAACGGAGGGGCGGCAACGGCCACCGCCAGAATGAGAATCACGATCGATGCGATAATCGTCAGGATGTCGCGCAAGAGGCGGCCTTTTCTCCGTTTCGTCGCAGGATCTTTACCTCAAGGGCCCAAACAGCGGGAGCGGATCGCGGTTTCCATCCACTGTCAAAACGCAACAATCTTTCCCGGATTCAATATGTTGTGCGGGTCGACCGCCTGTTTCAAGGCACGCATGAGAGCAAGCGCCGCGGGTCCGTGCTCGATCTGGAGGTATTTGATCTTCTTCTGGCCGACCCCGTGCTCGCCCGTGCAGGTGCCCTCCATGGCGAGCGCCCGCCGCACGAGCCGGTCCACGAAAGCCTCGCAGGCCTCTATCTCAGCCGGGTCGTCCATGTTGACGAGCGGCTGGACGTGGAAATTGCCGTCTCCCACATGGCCGACGATGGGGGCGATAAGCCCGCTCTCGGCGATGTCGCGCTTGGTCTCGTCCACGCACTCCGCCAGGCGCGAGATCGGCACGCACACATCGGTCGCGACCGACTGCGCTCCCGGCCGCAGGCCCCGCGCCGCCCAATAGGAATCATGCCGGGCCTGCCACAGGCGCGAGCGCTCCTCAGGCTTCGTGGCCCATTCGAACGGGCCGCCGCCGAACTCGGTCGCGATGTCGCCGAAACGCTCCGCCTGCTCCTGCACGCCGGCCGTAGAGCCGTGAAATTCGAGGAGAAGCAGCGGGCTCTCGGGCAGGGTGAGCTTGGAATAGGCGTTGACAGCCCTCACCTGAAGCTCGTCGAGAAGTTCGATGCGGGCGATCGGGATGCCCGATTGGATCGTCATGATGACCGCATCGCACGCGGACTTCACATCGGGAAATGGGCAGATCCCGGCGGAAATCGCCTCGGGGATACCATGCAGCTTCAGGGTGATCTCGGTAACGATTCCGAGGGTGCCCTCCGAACCGACGAAGAAGCGCGTCAGGTCGTAGCCGGCAGAGCTCTTCTTGGCCCGGCTCGCGGTCCGGACCACCTCGCCGTCCGGCATGACCACCGTGAGAGACAGGACTGCGTCCTTCATGGTGCCGTAGCGGACTGCGTTGGTGCCGGAGGCCCGTGTCGCCACCATGCCGCCGATGGAGGCGTCGGCACCCGGATCGATGGGGAAGAACAGCCCCTTGTCCCGCAGGTGCTCGTTCAGCTCCTTGCGGGTGACGCCCGCCTCGACCACGCAGTCGAGATCCTCTTCATGGACCGCAATGATGCGCTTCATGAGGCTCATATCGATGCACACGCCCCCATAGGGCGCGTTGATGTGCCCCTCGAGGGACGTACCCGCCCCGAAGGGAATGAGCGGGACATTGTATCGGAGGCAGAGCCTGACGATCTCGGAGACTTCCTCGGTCGTTTGCGGATAAACCACCGCGTCCGGCGGCTGGTTCGGAGCCCAGGTCAGCGAATGGCCATGCTGCTGCCGCACGGCCTCGGAGGTAACGACCCGGTCGCCGAGGCGGCCCGTGAGTTCGGCGAGCAGAGGAACAAGGGCGGCTTGGTCCGGTTTCGTACGGAGGAACGGGTGGGGCGCGTTCATCGATGCTTCAGGTCCGATTGCGATGCTGACTCGTCCCATGACTATCAGAACCGTCGCAAAGGCGACACTCCGCGTGAGAAATACGTCGCAAGCCACTGGATCGTCGTGGGAAATGTGTTAGCGTTACGAAACGAGGAGGGAATATGGGCATGTTCGGGATCGGAGGAGCGGACTGATCATGGACGAGCGCGCGCCGGTATTCTTCTTCGCTCCGTTCGTGTCCTCGACCATGCGGGTCCAGCCGGCATGGATCGATTATAACGGGCACATGAACATGGCTTACTTCCACGTCCTGTTCGACCGGGCCGTGGAGGAGGCTTTCAGCCTCGTCGGCCTGGGGCAGGATTACGTCGAGGAGCGCAACGCCTCGTTCTTCGCCGCCGAGACCCATACCCTCTACCGCCGCGAATTGCGGGCCAAGGACACGGCCCGGGTCACGCTCCAGCTTATCGATTTCGACGAGAAGCGCCTTCATTTCTACATGGAACTCCGCCACGCGACGGAGGGATGGCTGTCGGCGACATCCGAGGGCCTGAGCCTCCACGTGGACATGGAAACCCGCAAGGTTACGCCCTTCCCGGACGACATTCTGGCCAATCTGGCGATCATGAAGGCGACCCATTCCCGCCTCGCCCGGCCCCAGGCCCTGGGCCGTATCATGGGAATTCCCGGCCGCTCCGACACCTTCCTGCGCGAGCCGATGCTGGCCTCCGGCACCTGCCACTGACCTGCCGCCGACGGCTGTTTCCACCCTTAGGCCGGCCTCAGCGCTACCCTGCGCTCAGCACCCCACGGAGCCCGGCGGGCAGGTTCTGATCCCGGCAGGCGGGGTCGGATTGCTGAAGGTCCTCTGCCGATCGATGCTCTGACGGAGCTGGTTCGTCTCGAACTGGTTCTGCTGCTCGAAGCGCTGAAGCCGCTGCTGCTGCTGCATATCCCGATTGAGCTCCTGCACCCGCCGCTCCGCCGGGCTCTTGCGCGGCAGACGGTTCTGCGCGACCGCAGGCGAAGCCAGGGAGAGAGCCAGACCCAGGCAGAGGAAAGCCTTCGACGCGTTGCGCATGGTTCCATTCCTTTCGGGGCCGACAATACCCATATGGCGATTGACGCCCTTCTCGACAACGAAGTTCCGCCTGCGGCAGGATCGCGCCCAATCCGGGCTCGACGCCGTTCGCCTTTTGATCCATGGTCGCCCCGATGAATCAGCCTGACACCAGACCCGAACCGCAGGGCGATGCCGCGTTCGAGCCGGCTTCCGGTTCCCTGAGCGCCCGCGCCCGTGCGGCGGTCACCCCGCAATCGCCCTATCTCTCGGGCCTCAATCCGGAGCAGCGCGCCGCCGTGGAGGCGACCGAGGGTCCCGTTCTCGTGCTGGCGGGCGCCGGCACGGGCAAGACCCGGGTGCTCACGACCCGCATCGCCCACCTCATCGCCACCGGGAAGGCCCGGCCTTTCGACATCCTCGCCGTGACCTTCACCAACAAGGCGGCCCGCGAGATGCGCGAGCGCGTGGCCTCCCTCATCGGCCCGGTGGCTGAGGGGATGCAGTGGCTCGGCACCTTCCACTCCATCGGCACCAAGATCCTGCGCCGCCATGCGGAACTCGTGGATCTGCGCTCCGACTTCACGATTCTCGGCACGGATGACCAGCTGCGCCTGATGAAGCAGGTGATCGAGGCGGAAGGCATCGACGAGAAGCGCTGGCCTGCCCGGCAGCTCGCCTCCATCATCGACGGCTGGAAGAACCGGGGCCTCGGGCCCGACCAGGTGCCGGCCGGCGAGGCGGGCGCCTTTGCCAGCGGCCGGGGCGGAAAGCTCTACCGGGCCTATCAGGAACGCCTGAAGACCCTCAACGCTGTCGATTTCGGCGACCTGCTGCTGGAATGCCTGCGCCTTTGGCGCGAGCATCCGGATATCCTCCAGCAATACCAGAACCGCTTCCGCTACATGCTGGTGGACGAGTACCAGGACACCAACGTCGCCCAGTATCTCTGGCTTCGCCTCCTGGCGCAGGCCCGCAAGAACCTGTGCTGCGTGGGCGACGACGACCAGTCGATCTATGGCTGGCGCGGTGCCGAGGTGGACAACATCCTGCGCTTCGACCACGATTTTCCCGGCGCCACCGTGATCCGGCTGGAGCGGAACTACCGCTCGACCGCGCACATCCTCTCTGCCGCCTCGGGCCTGATCGCCAAGAACCAGGGCCGCCTCGGCAAGACGCTGCGGACCGAGGACGAGCCGGGCGAGAAGGTCTCGATCACGGGCGCCTGGGACTCGGAGGACGAGGCGCGCCTCATCGGCGAGGAGATCGAGGCGCTGCATGCCAAGCGCCATCCCCTGTCGGAGATCGCCATTCTGGTACGCATATCGGCCCAGATGCGCGAGCTGGAAGACCGGCTCGTGACCCTCGGCGTGCCCTACCGGGTCATCGGCGGTCCGCGCTTCTACGAGCGGGCGGAAATCCGGGACGCCCTGGCGTATCTGCGGGTCGTCAACCAGCCGGCGGACGATCTCGCGTTCGAGCGCATCGTCAACGTGCCCAAGCGCGGCTTGGGAGATGCGACGATCCAAGTGCTGCACAACCATGCCCGCGCGGCGCGGGTGCCGCTGCTCGAAGCGGCGCGCTTCATCGTCGAGACCGACGAGCTGAAGCCGAAGCCGCGGGCGACCCTGCGCGATCTGCTGATTTCCTTCGGGCGCTGGGCGAAGCTCTCCGAGACCATGACCCAGTCCGAGGTAGCCCAGACCGTGCTAGAGGAATCCGGCTACACGGAGATGTGGCAGAAGGACAAGTCAGCGGATGCGGCGGGGCGGCTCGAGAACCTCAAGGAGCTCGTGCGCTCCATGGAGGAATTCCCGGACCTGCAGAGCTTCCTGGAACACGTCTCGCTGGTGATGGAGGCGAACGAGTCCGACACCACCGAGCGCGTGAGCCTGATGACCCTCCATGCCGCGAAGGGCCTGGAATTCGACACCGTGTTCCTGCCCGGCTGGGAGGAAGGCCTGTTCCCCAACCAGCGGGCGCTCGACGAGAGCGGCCGCGCTGGCCTGGAGGAAGAGCGCCGCCTCGCCCATGTGGGACTGACCCGGGCCCGGCGCCGGGCCAAGATCTATTTCGCGTCCAACCGGCGGATCCACGGCCTCTGGAACTCGACCGTCCCGAGCCGCTTCATCGACGACCTGCCGGAGGCCGACGTGGAGATCATGGAGGCGCCCGCCAACTTCTCCTATGGCGGCGGCTTCGGGGGCGGCTCCCGCTTCGACCGGATGACGCCTTTTTCGGGCTCCAGCTACCAGACCCCCGGCTGGCAGCGGGCACAGGCCCACCGTTCCACGGCTGACGACGGCGGCTATTCGGCCCGCCGCTCAGGCGACCGGCGCGGGCCGATGATGATCGAGGGTGAGCTCGTGGCGAAATCCACCGGCGGCTCCAGCTTCTCGGTGGGCGGAAGGGTGCTCCACACCAAGTTCGGGCCGGGCACCGTCGAGGCCGTGGATGGCAACAAGCTCACGGTGGAGTTCGACAAGGCCGGCCGGAAGATGGTGCTCGACAGTTTCGTAGAGTCGCTGGGGTAACTTTAAGCTAGCCTACCCGTCTTCCGCTCAACGGATCTCGGGTGTTCGCGGGAGGCGCCGCCCCGCTCTCCTCCCCCTTGTGGGGAGGAGTTGGAGGTGGGGGTGCAGCGCGACATTCTGAGAGTCCTGCGCCCACACCCCCACCCTGGCCATCCCCACAAGGGGGAGGGGAATCCGCCGCGCCATGTCACAGGCGCGCGACGTTACTTCCTGTCATGCCCCCCACATCGTCGGAACCTCGGCGCTGCAAGAACCGAACTCTCCGGCTCATGACTAGGGACCGAAAGGAAGGGATCAGCCCTCTAGCCACGCTGTCGCAACTGTGGAACCATCCGGCCCGGCTGAGACTGTGAGCAAGGGGCCCTCATGTTTCCTCTCTCCCACATGCTGAAGGCATTCGTCCGCACCGGCACGCTCAAGGTGATCGATGCGGACGGCAAGGCCCATCTCTTCATCGGGACGCCGGAACCGAGAGTGACCATGCGCCTCACGGACCGGTCGCTCTACCACAAGCTCTTCCTCAATCCGGAGCTGCATGCGGGCGAGGCCTACATGGACGGGCGGATGAGCTTCGAGGAAGGGTCCACGCTCAGGGACTTCCTGATGCTGTTCTCCCTCAACCGCTCGACACTTGCGAACTATCCGCTGCAGAGCGTCCTCAAGCGCATCTCACGCGGCGTGAAGCGGTTCCAGCAGGCGAACCCGGTGGGCAAGGCTGAGCAGCACGTCGCCCATCACTACGATCTCGGCAACGATTTCTACAGGCTCTTCCTCGACGAGGGGATGCAGTATTCCTGCGCCTATTTCGTCCATGAGGACGACACCCTGGAGGAGGCGCAGCGCAACAAGCTTCGCCTTCTCGCCTCCAAGCTCCAGCTCAAGCCAGGTCTGAAGGTCCTCGATATCGGCAGCGGTTGGGGCGACCTCGCGCTCTATCTTGCGGCCATGGAGGACGTGGACGTGACGGGCGTGACGCTCTCGAAGGAGCAGCACGCGCTCTCCAACGAAAAGGCGCGGCAGGCGGGCCTCTCCCACCGCGTCCGTTTCGAAATGCTCGATTACCGCAAGCTCGAAGGCCGGTTCGACCGCATCGTCTCGGTCGGCATGTTCGAGCATGTGGGCGTTCATCATTACGGCGAGTTCTTCTCCAAGATCAACGCGCTCCTTAACGACGACGGGCTGATGGTCCTGCACTCCATCGGCAAGATGAGCCCGCCCGGCACGGCCAGCCCATGGCTCAGGAAATACATCTTCCCGGGCGCCTATTCGCCCGCGCTCTCGGAGGTGTTTCCGGTCGTCGAGCAGAACAGCCTGTGGGTGACGGATCTCGAGTTCCTGCGTCTCCACTACGCCAAGACCCTGAACCACTGGCACCGGCGCTTCGAGGCCAACCGGGACAGGATCAGGGATATGTACGACGAGCGCTTCTGCCGGATGTTCGAGTTCTATCTCATCAGCGCCGAGTCCATGTTCCTCACGGGCAGCCAGCTCGTGTTCCACATGCAGCTCGCCCGGCGGCGCGACGCCGCGCCCATCGTGCGCGACTACATCACCGACCTGCAGCGCCACTATCGGCTGCAGGAGGCCGAGCGGCTGAAGATCCTGCAGCCGGCGGAGATCCGGAGCGAATCCGTCCCGGCTAAGTGATCGTCTCGTAATCCTTGTTCTTCAGGCCGTCATGGGAATGGCGGGTCGGCAGCTTGCTCTCAGGCTGCTTCTTGAAGAAGGACGAGGCCTTGGCGCCCATGGGGCCCTTCGAGATCGTGATGCCACCGTCGACCGCATAGAGTGCGCCGGTCACGTAGCTCGCCTCGTCCGAGGCCAGGAAGCAGAACACGTTCGCGACCTCTTCGGGCGTGCCGCGCCTCCCCATGGGGGTCGCCTGGGTGACCATGGAGGCGAGCTCCGCGTCCATGGGGCCGGTGGATTTGTGCGTCCAGGCAGTGTCGATGGGTCCGGGGCAGACGCAGTTGGCCCGCACGCCGTAGGCCGCCTGCTCGCCCGCGATGCCGCGGATGAAGGAGTGGATGAAGGCCTTCGTGCCGCCATACATGGCGTTCTTCGGATGACCGATCGTGCCCGCCTCGGAGCCGGTCGCGACGATGTTGCCGTGGGACTTCTGGAGATACGGCAGGGCGAACTTGGTCATCAGGAAGACGGAGCGCACATTGGCGCGCAGGGTCTCGTCGAACTTGTCGATCGGGTAATCCTGTGTCTCGGCGACGGCCAGGAACACACCCGCGTTGTTAATGAGCACATCGAGCCGGCCATAGGCGCTGATGCAGGCCTCGACGGCGGCCTCCGCATGACGCTCCTCGGCAATGTCGCCGAGATAAACTTCCGCGAAGCCGCCCGCGCCGTTGATGAGCCGCGCCACGTCGTCCACGGGATCGTCCGGCAAGCCGACCAGCAGGAGCCGGGCGCCTTCCCGAGCGAATTTCAACGCGATGGCCTCGCCGATTCCGGTGCCGGCCCCGGTGACGATCGCGACCTTGTCGTAGAGACGTCCTGGCATGATGGGCTCCTGTCTTGGCCGGGAGGGAATCCGGACGAACGAGCTGGTCCGGACCAGAGCACAACGGATCGGCTTTCGGCCGGTTCCGGGTCCCGCGGGCGCCCCGTCCGCCCAGGTCGGGCGGACCTGCCGCATTTTCACGCGGAATGCCTCCTCCCGCTCCTCCCCGAAATGCGCTAAGCGATCCCCATGCTCGAAGGACTTCACCCCAACCGCCCGACCCATGTCTTCCGCATCACGACCGATGGACGCTCGGCCCGTGCCATGACGGAGCTGATCGGGGAGATTTTCGACCCGGCCGAGACGGCTGTCGCCGCCTTCGAGGCGGAGGAGGACGGCCCCTGGCTGCTCGAGGCCTATTTCGCCCGTCAGCCGGACGAGGCCGCCATCCGCGACCTTCTCCGGCCCATCGTCGGAGCCGAGGCCGACAAGGGCGTGTTCCTGCCCCTGGAGCAACAGGACTGGGTCAAGACGTCCCTCGAAGGGCTCAAGCCGGTCCGGGCGGGCCGTCTGCTGATCCATGGATCCCATGACCGGGACGAGCGCCGGACGAACGACCTCTCCATCGAGATCGAGGCGGCACTCGCCTTCGGCACGGGCCATCATGGCACGACGAAGAGCTGCCTCCTGGCTTTCGTGGATGAACTGAAGCGGCGTAAGCCCCGTCGTGTCCTCGACGTCGGCACGGGGACGGGCATCCTGGCCTTCGCGGCCGCCAAGGTCCTCAAGCAGCCGGTGGTGGCGGGGGACATCGATCCCGAAGCCGTGCGGGTCGCCCGGGAGAATGCGCGGCTCAACGGCATCGGGGCCTGGATGAAGCTTTATGTGGGACCGGGCGTCCGGCACGCGATGGCGGACAGGCCCGGCCATTTCGACCTGGTCTTCGCCAATATCCTGGCGAAACCCTTGCGCCAGCTCGCCCCTTCCCTCACCCGCGTGGCGACTCCTGACGGAGTCCTGATCCTCTCAGGCCTCCTGGGGCGAGACGTGCCGGGGGTACTGTCGGCCTATGCGGCCCAGGGCTGGTACCTGGACCGCCGCTACGACCTGGAGGGCTGGGTCGCCCTCGTCATGCGGCAGGGCGGGGCGCATCCGCGCCCCCGCCGGTTCGAGGATTACTCGCTCACGACGTCCGGATAGCGCCGGGCCAGGGCCTGACGCAGGACCATGGCCTCGACACAGACGTCACGGGCGGCTCTGAAGGCCTTCAGAATGGCGACGATCATCATGGTTCTCTCTCCTCAACGTTCTGCGGACGGACGATTGGCTGGCTCGCCGTAGCGGGCGGATATTTCACGCAAAGCCGCCTCATAGGGGCGCAGCTGACGGGCCGCGGCGCTGGCTCGGCCGGCTGTCAGGGACCCGATCACGCGCCGCGCGTGGAGCCCGAAACCTGAATTCGGGGAAGCGCCCGATACGATCGGCGCGAAAGTGACTGCTGACATTGGCTCATCTCCCAAAGTGGTGCGATGACCCTTCGACGTTCCTCATTATGTCGTTGCCATATAGGTAAGAAGAACTGACCTTTTTGAGGAGTGGGCTGGACGGCATGAGAGCCATGATCCCTTTGCAGTTCACAAACGGAAAAGTTCACCTGACAGGCACCCGGCGCATGGAAAGCAGGCATTCCGCCCGAACCGACGGCATACGCCTCCGGTGAAAAATCCTGCTCTCTCCGGTGCGCGACCTGTTCCGTTGCGGCGCAAAGCGCTCTAGCTTGGCGCCCTTCAGTTCCCAGACCGGTTTATCCCTCTCATGGCCCGCTTCCAGAGTTTCGACGATTCCACCTCTCCCGCTCAAGGTCCGGAGCGGATCGCAAGGCTGCGCACCGAGTTGGCGCGCCGGGGCTATGACGGCTTCATCGTCCCGCGCGCCGACGAGCACCAGGGCGAATACGTGCCGAAAAGCGCGGAGCGGCTGGCCTGGCTGACGGGCTTCACGGGCTCGGCCGGAACCGCCGTGATCCTTCAGGACAAGGCCGCCCTCGTGGTGGACGGGCGCTATACCGTGCAGGCGGCCGAGCAGGTGGATACCTCGGTCATCACCCCCGTGCCCCTGGCCGAGACCTCGGTCGAGGACTGGATCGCCGCCAGCCTCCCGGCGGGCGCGATCCTGGCCTACGATCCGTGGCTGCATACCAGCGACGGCCTCAAGCGCCTGGAGAAGGCGACCGCCCGTGCGGGGGCGAAGCTCGCGCCGGTGGACATGAACCTGATCGACGTGATCTGGATCGACCGTCCCGCCCCGCCGCAGGCTCCTGTGTTGCCCCACCCTCTCGATTATGCGGGCGAGACCGCGGCCTCCAAGCTCGCGCGGCTGCGCGCGAAGATGGCCGAGGCCAAGCTCGACGCCCTCGTCATCTCCGATCCGCACAACCTCGCCTGGGCCTTCAACCTGCGCGGCGGCGACGTAGGCCATACGCCGCTTCCGCTCGGCTATGCGGTCGTCCCGAAGGAAGGGCGGGCGCAGCTGTACTTCGACCGGGCGAAAATGACGAACGAGGCCGGCGACGCCGTAGGCGATCTCGCGGATTTCGTGGACATCACCAGCTTTCTCGTGGGCCTCGATGCCCTCGGGCAGAGCAGCGATAAGGTCCGCATCGACGCCGCGACCGGCTCCGTCGCGCTGATCCGGCGGATCGAGGCGGCCGGCGGAACCGTGGATGTGGGCGCCGACCCCATCGCTCTCATGAAGGCCGTGAAGAACCAGGCGGAGATCGCCGGCTCCCGCGCGGCCCATCTGCGTGACGGCGTGGCGGTCGCGCATTTCCTCGCCTGGCTCGACCGGGAGGCCCCGAAGGGCAGCCTCACGGAGATCGACGCCGTCGAGGCCCTGGAAGCCTTCCGGATGGAAACGGGCGCTTTGAAGAACGTGTCGTTCCCGTCGATCTCCGGCGCCGGCCCCAATGCGGCCCTGCCCCATTACCGGGTCACCCGGACGAGCAACCGGCCCATCGAGCGGAACGGGATCTTCCTCATCGATTCCGGCGCGCAATATGAGGACGGCACGACGGACATCACGCGCACGATCGTCGTGGGCGAACCCAGCTCCGAGATGAAGGACCGCTTCACCCGGGTGCTCAAGGGCCATATCGCCATTGCGCGCTGCGTCTTCCCGAAGGGCACGAGCGGCGCCCAGATCGATGCCTTCGCGCGCCAGCCGCTCTGGGAGGCCGGCCTCGATTTCGACCATGGCACCGGCCACGGCATCGGCAGCTATCTCTCGGTACATGAAGGGCCGCAGCGCATCGCCAAGACGGGCACGACGCCTCTTGAGGCCGGGATGATGCTGTCCAACGAGCCGGGCTTCTATAAGCCAGGCGAATACGGCATCCGGATCGAGAACCTGATCCTCGTGGAGCCCCGGACCATCCCCGGAGGCGACCGGGAGATGCTGGGCTTCGAGACCCTGACCTTCTCGCCCATCGACCTGCGCCTCGTGGAACCGGCCCTCCTCACGTCGGACGAAATTGCCTGGCTCGACGGCTACCATGCCGAGGTTCGGGAGAAGATCGGTCCGCACCTGGAAGGCGAGACGCGGGCTTGGCTGGAGCAGGCGACCCGCCCCATCGGCTAAGCCGCGTCACTCTTAAGCCGGCCGGGCCTGGACCATGGGAGCGGGCGCGGCGCTTAAGGTGACGTCCCGCTCCGCAAGGAGCTCCGCGAAGGCGTCCGATTGCAGGTAGGCCAGCTCTGCGGGCCGGCTCTCGACGGCCGGATCGAGGCTGCGCAGCTCATCGTCCACATAGCCTGGGTGACACATCACCACGGGTCTCGGCCCCAGATTGGTGAAGGCCGTGGCGAAGACTCTTTGGGCCGGCACCGACATGTCGAGGGGCGAGAAGCCCGAAAATCCTTCATTCGTGCGGAATCCCGCCGCGCGGGCCTGCTCCCGGAAGCCCCTGGCCAGCGCCTTGACGATCAGCGCCTTGCCGCGGCTCACCGGCCGCCGCAGGATCGAGGTCATCCGGTCGGACGGATCACGAAGCCAGACCCGGCCCGCATAGCCCCTCTCGGTCAGGGCCGAGAACAGGGCCTGGCGCACCAGCGGCAACACATGGACATGCTGGTGCCCGTCGACGAAATCGGGCGCCACTCCATGCACCGCCTCGAAGGCTACGATCTGGCGGGAGATCTCCTCCCGAATCTCGTCCACGGACAGCCGCCTGCGCAGGGCATTGGAGAGGAGGGCCCCGAGGGGCAGAAAGGTCCCGCTCGGGGCCAGATGAGGCATCGGCTGGATCGGCACCCCGACCGTGAGGTTGAGATGCAGGCCGATCCCGATCCGCCCCACGAAAGGGCCGAGCTCCGGCGCGGCCCGGCGCCAGCCGGGCATGTTGGTCATGGCGCTCGTGGCCGAAAGACGGCCGCGCTCCGCCAGGTCGAGAATGCCCCGGCTCACCCCGTCGGTCAGGCCGAAATCGTCGGCACAAAGCACTACCTGGCGCTGCGGGCTCATTCTCACCTCAAAATCGGCTATGCCGCACCCTATCCCTCTTGAGCTGAACAGAAAACTCGGGTCTCAATGCGGCCCGGGTCGAAGGGACCTCCGGTCGAAGGAAGAATTTGTGGCGTCGCCTGAACTCAGCGTCATCATCCCGGTCCATAACGAGAGCGCCAACATCGCGCCTTTGTGCGCACGGCTCCTGCCCGTCCTGAACCGGATCACTTCCCTTTGGGAAATCATCTTCGTCGACGACGGCAGCCGGGATGATACCCTCCCGCGCATCAAGGCCCTCAGCCTGACCGAACCGCGCATCGGAGCCATCTCGTTCAGCCGCAATTTCGGCAAGGAGATCGCCATCGCGGCCGGTCTCGACCATGCCCGGGGCGACGCCACGATCATCATGGATGCCGATCTTCAGCACCCGCCGGAGATGATCGAGACCTTCGTCGAGCGCTGGAAGGAAGGCTACCTCATGGTCTACGGCCAGCGGACCGACCGCTCCGACGAGACCCGAGTGAAGCGCGGCTTCGCTCATCTGTTCTATCGCCTCTTCGCCCGCTTCGGCGAAATCGGCCTGCCGGAAGGCGCGGGCGATTTCCGGCTCATCGACCGCAAGGGCGTCGAGGTGCTGCAGACCCTTGGCGAGAAGGCCCGCTTCTCGAAGGGCCTCTATGCCTGGATCGGCTTCAAGAGCACCGGCGTGCCCTTCGTCGTGGAGGAGCGCCTGCATGGCCTCACCAAGTGGAGCTTCCGCAAGCTCTTCCGCTTCGCCTTCGACGGCATCGCGGCCTTTTCGACCGTGCCGCTCAGGGTCTGGACCTATCTGGGCTTCCTGATCTCGTTCCTGTCCATTGCAACGGCCATTTACTTCCTGATCCGCACCCTCCTGTTCGGCACCGACCTGCCGGGCTTCCCGAGCCTGATCGTCTCCGTCATGTTCTTTTCCGGCATCCAGCTCATGTCGCTCGGCATCATCGGAGAATATGTGGGTCGCATCTTCGCGGAGGTGAAGAGGCGGCCGCTCTATGTGGTCCAGGAGCGGGTGGGCGGTGCCGCGGAGGTCAGCACGAGCCTCGTCCGGGACGATCCCCGGCTGCGCCGGGCCTGACCCATGTTCAGGAAGATCCTCTCTGTTGGGGGCTGGACTCTCGTCTCCCGCCTCACCGGCTTCATCCGGGACGTGGTCATCGCCGCCGTGATGGGCACAGGGCCTGTCGCGGACGCCTTCGTGGTGGCCTTCAAGATCCCCAACAACTTCCGCCAGATCTTCAGCGAGGGCGCTTTCAACAATGCCTTCCTGCCCACCTACGCGCAGGTGCTGGAGAAGGAGGGCGAGGACAAGGCCCGCTCGTTTGCGAGCCGCATCACCACGCTGATGCTGATCGTGCAGGTCGCACTGCTCGGGTTGGCTTTCCTGGCCATGCCGGTGGTGGTGAACCTGCTCGCCCCGGGCTTCACGGACGAGCCGGCAAAGTTCGACCTTGCGGTGACGCTGACGCGCATCACCTTCCCGTATCTTCTCTTCATCACGCTCGTGACGATCCTCTCGGCGATCCTCAACGCCCATGAGCGTTTCGCCGTGGCGGCCGCCTCCCCGGTCCTGCTCAACCTCTCGCTGATCGTCGCGCTGGCGCTTGCCTTCCTATTTCCGAATGCGGGCCATGCGGCCGCCTGGGGCGTCACCGTCTCGGGCGTGCTCCAGCTCGGCCTCGTCTGGTGGGATGCCCAGCGCAAGCGCATTGCGCCCACGCTCGCGACACCCCGCTCCGATCCGGCCATGCGGTCCTTCTTCAAGACGCTCGGCCCCGCGGTGATCGGCTCGGCCGGCGTGCAGATCGCCATTTTCGCCGACACGATCATCGCGTCCTTCCTGCCAACCGGTGCGGTGTCGTCGCTCTATTATGCGGACCGCATCTACCAGCTTCCCCTCGGGGTCATCGGGATCGCGGCCGGCACGGTGCTTCTGCCGGAAATGAGCCGCCGCATCGCAGGCGGCGACGTGGCAGGCGCCCATGCGGCACAGAACCGGGCGGTCGGGCTGACCCTTGCCCTCGCGGCGCCCTTCCTCGTGGCCTTCGTGGCCATGCCGGACCTGATCATGACGGCCCTGTTCCAGCGCGGCGCCTTCGACGCGGAGGCTGCCGCCCGCGCAGGCGCGGCGCTCGCGGCCTACTCGGTCGGCCTGCCCGCCGCCGTGCTGATCCGCTCGGCGCTCGCGAGCTTCTATGCCCGCTCGGACACGCTGACTCCGCTCTATGCCTCGCTCACGGCTGTGGCAGCCAACGTGCTCCTGAAGATCGTCCTGATGGGACCCTTCGGGGTGGTCGGCCTGGCGCTTGGCACTGCGCTCGGCGTCTGGATCAACCTGATCCTGCTCTTCATCCTCGCCCATCGGCGCGGCTGGAACGACCCAAGCAAAGGCCTGCTGCGCACCTGCATCGCCGTGGTGTTCGCGAGCCTGGCCCTGGGGGCCTTCGCATGGCTCGCCCCCGCGCCCCTTTCGAGCTGGACCAACACCCTTCCGGCCTGGCGCAGCGAGACGCTGCTGGCCGTCCTCGGGGCCTCTGGGGCCATACTCTACGGCGTCGTACTGCTTGGCGGCATGAAGGTTTTCGGCGTGCGCCTGGCGCGGCGCTGAGGGATCAGCGCTCCGTGAAGCGGACCCGTGGCTCGTGACCTGCGACCTCCGTCAGCAGCTTGCGCCGGGCCGCCACCGCGAAGGGCCGCATCTCGTCGGCGATCTCCACGAAGGCACCCGGGCCGCCGATGACGTTCTGGGCATAGTAATCCTCCAGCGCCATGCCGCCAGGGCCACCCGGCCGCCCGCCCGGACGGCGGATCGACAGGGCATTGATGGTGAAGCCCTTGGCCAGCGCCTCCGCCCGAGCCGCCGCTAGGGGCCGTCCGTTCATGTTGGGGCCGTCGCCAGATACGTCGATGACCTTGCGGGTACCCTCATGGGCATTGTCCTCGACAAGGCGCACGGAAAAATCGATCGCGTTGGAGATCGAGTTGTAGCCGGTAGCGCCTCGCGGCGCGCTCACGAGCTTCTCGGCGAAGACCTTCGCACTCGCGGCATCGCGGATCACGTGCCAGTCGACGACGAGAACCTGCGAACTCGGCCCTCCCCATTCCATGAAGGCTACCGCGATCGCCCCGATGGGGCCGTTCCGGATGCCGTCGAGCACGTCCTTGCTCGTCAGCGCATCCGCCCAGCCCTGCCGCTGGAGGCGCAGCTCATCGTTGTCGATCGAGCCGGAGCCGTCGGCCGCGAAGACAAGTTCGAGATCGACAGGTTCGGCCCGTAAGGCACCGGTCAGCAGACCCAGGGCAAGAAGGCTCGTGACGGCAAGGCGCATGGAACTTTCCCCATCGTCGCAATGCCGAAGCCATCTAGGGCATGAAGCGGGACAGGACGCGCCTATCCCGGATCACAATTCCGTTGCCGCCCTACCCCACCGCCACCGGCTTCTTCACCACGAAGGGCGTGCGCATGGTCACGAGTTCCTCCGCAGCCGTGGGGTGGACCGCGATGGTGCGGTCGAAATCGGCCTTGGTGGCGCCCATGGTGACGGCGATGCCGGCGAGCTGGATCATCTCGCCTGCGTCATGCGCCATGATGTGCACACCCACCACCTTGTCGGTCGCCTTCTCGACCACGAGCTTCATCAGCACCCGCTCGGCGCTGCCCGAGACCGTCGCCTTCATGGGGCGGAATGAGGTCTTGTAGATATCGACCTCGCCGCAGCGCGCCCGCGCGGCCGCTTCGCTGCAGCCGATGACGCCGATCTCGGGGGTCGAGAAGACTGCCGTCGGGATCAGCTCGTGGTCCACCATGGTCGGCTTGTCGCCGAAGACCGTGTCGGCGAAAGCGTGCCCCTCGCGGATCGCGACCGGCGTAAGATTCGCACGGTTCGTCACGTCGCCCACCGCGTAGATGGACGGAATGACCGTCTGCGAATAGCCGTCGACGATGACCGCGCCGACCTCGTCGATGCTCACGCCGACCTGCTCCAGGCCGAGATTGGAGGTGTTCGGGCGGCGCCCGGTGGCGACAAGGACCTGGTCGGCCATCAGCACGGTCCCGTCGCTTAGGGTCGCGGCAATGCCGTCGGGCCGCTTGTCGAGGCGATGGATCGTCCGCTCCAGGGCGAGCGTGATGCCGCGGCCGCGATAGGCTTCCGCGAGAGCGTCGCGCACGTCCTCGTCGAACCCGCGCAGGAGCTTGTCGCCCCGGTGGACGAGCGTGACCTCGCTGCCCAGACCGGCGAAGATCCCGGCGAATTCCACCGCGATATAGCCCGCGCCGACCACGATGATGCGCCGCGGCAGCTCCTTCAGATGAAACACCTCGTTGGACGTGATGCCGAGTTCGCCACCGGGGATCGCCGGCTCCATGACCGGGTGGGCGCCGACTGCCAAAAGGATATAGCGGGCGCGGATTTCCTGCCCGGTCTTGAGGATGCGCACCGTGTGCGGGTCCACGATCACGGCACGGCTGTCCACGATCTCGACCCCGGCCTTCTCCAGGTTGGCCCGGTAGATGCCCTCCAGGCGGTCAACCTCCCTGTGCAGGTTGGTCATGAGGGTGTTCCAGTCGAAGCGCGGCTCCGGAAGCGTCCAGCCGAAGCCAGCCGCCTCCTCGAACTCGTCCACGAAACGGCCCGCATAGACCATGAGCTTCTTGGGCACGCAGCCGCGGATCACGCAGGTCCCGCCGACCCGGTACTCCTCGGCGATCATGACCCGCGCACCGTAGCTCGCCGCGATCCGCGCAGCGCGCACGCCGCCGGATCCTGCACCGATGACGAACAGATCGACGTCGAAATCGCTCATGGTCAAGTCTCCCGTTCCGTCCGGCGCGCGGCCAGAATCCATACGATAGCGGCTCCCAGGGATGCCGCCCACCATCCCTGCCAGGCCCCATGGCCGACGAGCGCCACCGCCGTCGCGCTGCCGAGGAGCGCCAGGGATGCGGCTGCGACAAGGCGCTCCTGCCGCGCAATGGTGCGCAGGAGCAGAAGGATCGTCGCCAGGGCCAGAAATGCCCCCACGCCGCCGAGCTCGGCCCAGACCTGGAGCAGCGTATTGTGGGGATGACCGACGGCGAGAAGGGTCTCGTCCTCGCTCGGCACCCGCTCGGCCACGGCCGTGTCGCGCATGCGCGGGCTGACACCGAAACCGCCCCCGAGCAGCGGCTGGCGGCGGATGGCCTCTCCGAAGCTGAGCCAGATATCGACCCGATCGCGGGAATGATCGTCCGCGAGCCTCTGGTGGACGCCTGCGGGGATGGCGCGGTCAGCGATCTGCCCGAGGAACGGAGCAGCGACCGTCAGCACCACGAACGCGACCGCCGCAAGCCGGGTCACCAGTCGCGGGGCCGCGAGGGCGGCCAGGAAGGTCGCGAGCCCGGCCGCGAAGCCGAGGATCGAAGCGCCACTCTCGGAATGTGCCATGGCCGCGAAGGCCAGAGCCGACAAGGCCAAGGCGAGAACCCAGCCGTGACGCACTCCACGCAGCATCCAAACAGATATGGCCGGCAGGAGGCACAGGACCGTAAGCACCGGGCGGTTGAAGATGAAGCTGTGCCAGCGCATCCCGAGCGACTTACGCAGAGCGAGTCCCGTGCGCAGCTCGAAGATCATCGTGACGCAGGCGATGACGGAGGCTGCGACCAGGAGCCAGAAGGCCGTCCGGGACATCCGTGCCGGCAAGGTCAGGGCCAGCACGAAAGCGGCCAGGACCGATACCCAGAACTCTCCGAGCGCCGAGACGGACAGGGCTTTGAACTCGCTCCAGCCGACGGACACGACGCACCAGGCGAGGAAAGCCAGGACTGCCAGGCCGAGGGGCGATGCGAGCGCTGTGCGGGCTTGCCGCGCCAGGTCACTGAGCCGTCCGTCGACAGCCGTGGCTGCCAGCGCGAGGAGAGCCGCCAGCCCGGCGAAAACCGGGCTCGATCGATGGGCGATCGCCATGCCGAGCGGCATGAGCGCCAGGGCCGCCATGGCGGCGCGCCACAGCCCGTCGGCCCACAGGGCCCGTGCGCCGGCCCCCCGGCCGCCCGTGTCGGAAGCAAGAATTGTCATGGGGTGGGTCTTACGCGAAGGTTCAACACCGATAAAGACGCAAGCGCTTGCCGCGTTGCGTTTCCACCTTTACCGTTTGTCGCAGCGCGCGGGATCGCCATGAAATCCATCCTGCGACAAGCGCGAAGTCTCTCGAATAATCGGAGGAAATAGAATGAGCCAGTATCGCAAGGGCCTCTGGCGGGGCATGCTCGCCGCCGCGGCCGTCGCCGGCCTCGTCACCACGGCGTCGGCCCAGATGGCCGAACTCAAGATCATGGCCCCGGCGGCGCCGGGCGGCGGCTGGGACCAGACCGCCCGCTCCATGCAGCAGGTTCTGACCCAGGCGGGCCTTGCCAAGAGCGTCCAGGTCACCAACGTTCCGGGTGCTGGCGGCTCCATCGGCATCGCGCAGCTCGTGAACAGCGGAAAGGGCGACGGCAACCAGCTCATGGTCATGGGCTACGTGATGGTGGGCGCGCTTCTGACCAACAAGTCGCCCGTCACCCTCGATCAGACCACCCCCATCGCCCGCCTGACCGGCGAGTACGAGGCCATCGTGGTTCCGGCCGATTCCCCGATCAAGAACGCCAAGGACCTCGCGGCGGCCGTGAAGGCCGACCCCGCGAAGGTGACCTGGGCCGGCGGTTCGGCGGGCGGCGTCGACCACATCGCGGTCGCGCTCTTCGCCAAGGCGGTCGGCGCCGATCCGACGAAGATCAACTACATCCCGTTCTCGGGCGGCGGTGAGTCCCTCGCGGCCATCCTGGGCGGCAAGGTGACGGCCGGAATCTCCGGCTACGGCGAGTTCGAGAGCCAGATCAAGGCCGGCAAGCTGCGCCTCATCGGCCTGACCACCCCGGCCGGCAAGGGCACGCCCGAGATGCCGTCCCTGAAGGACCAGGGCGTCGACCTCGAGATCGCCAACTGGCGCGCCGTCGTGGCGCCTCCCGGCATCACGGACGCCCAGAAGAAAACCCTCGTCGACACCATCGACAAGATGGTCAAGTCGAAGGAATGGCAGGACATCCTGAAGCAGAAGGGCTGGGACGACGCCTATGAGTCGGGCGATGCCTTCGCCAAGTTCCTCAAGGACGACCAGGCCCGTACGAAAGAGGTCTTGACCTCGGTCGGACTCGTGAAGTCATAAAGGCTTACGCCGGAACGACGTTGGAAGCGCCGCCCCGTGCGGCGCTTCTTTTTTAAGGACAACAACAATGACGACACGAACTCCGCGGCGGGTCGACAAGGCGGGCCTCCTGATCGCCCTCCTGCTCCTCCTCCTGGCCGGGACCATCTGGTGGGACTTGAGCACCCTTGAGCTCTCCTCGGTTTACGGGCTCGGCCCCAAGGCGATGCCCATCGTCGTTGCCAGCGGGCTCGCGGTCCTGGGCGTCGGCAATGCCGTCTCGGCCCTGCGCGGCGGACTGCCTGAGCGCGAAAGCCTGCTGTGGATGCCCATCGTGCTGATCATCGGCGGGCTTGCGGCGCTCATCGCCTTCATCGAGTTCGGCGTCGGCTTCATTCCGGCCACGGCGGTCCTGTTCGCCTGCACGTCGGCGGCCTTCGGGCGGCGTGCCTTCCTGACCGACCTCGCCATCGGGTTCACGGCGGGCGTCGTGATCTATCTCCTGTTCGCCAAGCTCCTGACCCTGAGCCTGCCGATGGGTCCCATCGAGCGTCTGATCGGAGCCTGAGCACCATGGATTCCCTTTTCGCCCTCGCGCATGGCCTGACCGTCGCGATCCAGCCGATGAACCTTCTCTTCGCGCTCATCGGCGTGCTTCTCGGCACCGCCGTCGGCGTTCTCCCAGGCATCGGCCCGGCGCTCACGGTCGCGCTGCTGCTGCCGATCACCTTTAAGCTCGATCCGGGCGGCTCCATCATCATGTTCGCGGGCATCTATTACGGCGGCATGTATGGCGGCTCGACCACGGCCATCCTCATCAACACGCCCGGCGAAAGCGCCTCCATGGCGACGGCGCTCGAAGGCAACAAGATGGCCAAGGCCGGCCGCGGCGGCCCGGCGCTCGCCACCTCGGCCATCGGCTCCTTCGTGGCCGGCACCATTGCGACGCTCGGCCTCGCCTTCCTGGCCCCGACCCTCGTGGAACTGGCCGTCCGGTTCGGCCCCGAGGACTATTTCGCCCTCATGTGCGTGGCCTTCGTGACCGTCTCGGCCACCTTCGGCGACTCGCCGATCCGCGGCCTGACCAGCCTGTTCGTCGGCCTGGCGCTGGGCCTCGTCGGCATCGACAAGCTCACGGGCCAGGCGCGCCTGACCTTCGGCGTGCCAGAACTTCTCGACGGTGTCGAGGTGACGACCCTGGCGGTCGGCCTCTTCGCGGTCGGCGAAGCGCTCTATGTCGCGTCCCGCCGCCACATCCAGGAGGAGGTGGTCGAGCCGGTGCGTGGCTCCCTGTGGATGACCAAGGAGGACTGGAAACGCTCCTGGTGGCCCTGGATCCGCGGCACCCTCTTCGGCTTCCCGATCGGTGCCCTGCCGGCAGGCGGCGCCGAGATCCCGACCTTCCTGTCCTATTCGACCGAGAAGCGGCTGACGAAATATCCGGAGGAGTTCGGCAAGGGCGCCATCGAGGGCGTGGCCGGGCCGGAAGCCGCCAACAACGCGTCGGCGGCCGGAACCCTGGTGCCGCTCCTGGCGCTCGGCCTGCCGACCTCGGCGACCGCCGCCATGATGCTGGCCGGCTTCCAGCAATACGGCCTCAATCCCGGCCCCCTGCTCTTCGCCGAGCGGCCGGAGCTGGTCTGGGGCCTGATCGCCAGCCTGTTCATCGCCAACGCCATGCTGCTGGTGCTGAACCTGCCGCTGGTGGGCCTGTGGGTGAAGCTCCTCGCTATTCCGCAGCCCTGGCTCTATGCGGGCATCCTGGTCTTCGCCACCATGGGCACCATCGCGGCCAAGCCCTCCGTGGTCGAGCTGACCATGCTCGGCGCCTTCGGCGTCCTCGGCTTCCTGATGCGGCGCTTCGACTATCCGATCGCGCCCGTGGTGGTCGGACTGATCCTCGGGCCCATCGCGGAGGCGCAGCTGCGCCGCGCCCTCTCGATCAGCCTCGGTGACCCGATGATCCTGGTGCAGAGCCCGATCTCGGCCACGCTCCTGGCCATCGCGCTCATCGCCCTGGTCCTGCCCTTCATTCTCAAGGGTTTGAACCGCTTCAAGATGAACGAGGATTAAGCCTGCCGGCACGGCCTTCTCCCCGCTTCAAGACAAAAGAAGGCCGTGCCTCACCGTCATTCCGGGGCGAGCATAGCGAGAGCCCGGAACCCATAAACGCTGACGATGTAGGACAAAGCGCTGCGGCTATCGCAGCGGCTCATTCTGAAACCCTGGTGTTTATGGGTTCCGGGCTCGCCTTCGGCGCCCCGGAATGACACAGGAAACGCCACCCTGCACTCCTCACCCCACACAAGAAAAAGGCCCGGGAAACCGGGCCTTTTTGCATTCTGACGATACGTCTTGCTTACTGCAGCTGATGGCCGCGCTTGTTCATCTCGGCGCGGGCGCGGATGATGACGTATTCCGACACGTTCTGCGCCCAGGTGGCGAGATCCTTGACGATGTCGTCGAGGAGGCCGGGCTGCACTTCCACGTATTTCTTGCCGGCCGGCGTGCGGTAGAAGGCCGCGATTTCCTTGAGCTCGGCTTCCGACAGGCGGGTCGCGAAGGCGCGGGCCGCGCTGTCGATCATCTTGTCCTTCTGCTGCTCGACCTCGGGACGGATGATCGTGACCACCTCTTCCAGGTCCTTCTTGATCTCCGGACGGGTGACGTTCATCTGCTGCAGCTGGATGAAGAAGGGCTCGGTCATGGCGTCGATGGACCGGGTCATGCCGGAATTGATGGCGACCTCACGGGCGAGGGCCAGCTGGCTCTCCGTGGGCTGCGCAGTCTGCGCGAAAGCGGGGCCCGCGAGCATCACGATGGCGGCGGCGAACGCGGCCAGACGGGGGGTACGGATCATGGGGTGTAAGCTCCAGTCATGACGATAGGACGGTCAGACCTGACCAAGTTCGACGAGACCCTGATCGGTGGCGAGGATCGCCCCCGTGGCAAGGCCGATGAAGAGACCGTGCTCCACGACGCCCGGGATGTTGTTGAGCGTCGAGGCGAGCACGTTGGGCTTTTCGATGCGCCCGAGATGCGCATCGAGGATGAAATGCCCGCCATCCGTGATGTAGGGCGTTCCGTCGGCGGTCCGGCGCAGGTGAATCTCCCCGCTCATTTCCAGGGTCTCCAGGAGCTTCTCGATAGCCACCTGGGTCGCGCGCAGGCCGAAGGGCACCACCTCGATCGGCAGCGGGAAGCGGCCGAGGCGGGAGACCCGCTTGGAGCCATCGGCGATCACGATCATGCGGCGGCTTGACGAGGCGACGATCTTTTCCCGCAGCAGGGCGCCGCCGCCGCCCTTGATGAGGCGCAGATCGTCGTCGATCTCGTCGGCCCCATCGACCGTGAGATCGAGCTCGGGGGTCTCGTCGAGGGTCGTCAGCGGAATGCCCTCGCGCTGGGCCTGCTCCCGGGTCGCCTCAGAGGTAGGCACCCCGACGACCGACAGGCCCTCCCGCACGCGCGCGCCGAGGGCAGCGACGAAATAGGCGGCCGTGGACCCGGTCCCGAGTCCAAGCCTCATTCCGTCGGTCACGAGGGCCGCAGCCCGTTCGCCCACATCGCGCTTCAGATTGTCGCTCACTGATGGTTCCTAATGCTGGTCGTCCTCCTGGCGCGGCCGGCCCGGCTGGGCTCTAGCATGTCGGCACCCGGAGAAGAAAGATTGTTTCAGGCTCTTTTCAACGGATCGATGCGGTCCGGCAAGGCCGGTCAGGGCCGCTGCGGCGATGCGCCCGTGCCGGGCCGCACGCTCGGAGTCGCGGCCGGAGCGGCCTGGGGCAGCCCCTGGGCCGACGGATTGGTCTGGGGCGTGCACACCACCTTCTCGTCGAACACGTAGCAGATGCTCATGTCGCCGGTCCGGTAATTGACCCTGAACACACCGCCCTCGCGCTCGTGGCGGGAGGCCACGAGACCGTATTCGCCAGGCACCTGCGGTCCCGCGCCTTCGCCTGCGCCGAAGCACAGGGTCACGCCGATGGTGCCCTCCTGAAGGCCGTACTGGCAGGAGCTGACTTCGCCCGTAATGCGGTCGATCCGGTAGATCCGGTTCAGATCGGTCTGCGGGGCAGGCACGAAATCGTAAGGAGCGGCGAAAGCCGGAGCCGTCAGGCTAGCCAAAACGAAAGCCGAGGATAAATACGCCAAGGAACCGGCAAGCCGCATGCAACACTCCTTCTTGGTGAGCCCGGTAAGAACGAATCAACCATAAGACCATATCATCCCCTCATGCTTGATTCCCTCGTCCTCTGCAGGTAGCCGACCTCCATGGCCATTCAAAGCCCATCCGTCGCGCCCCGCGTGGCTCCGCCCATTGTTGTCTTCGACCTCGACGGCACGCTGGCCGACACGGCCGGAGACCTGATCGGGACCCTGAACGTCATTCTCGAGGGCGAGGGGCTGCCGTCCCTGCCCCTGCGCAAGGCGCGCGACCTGGTCGGCGTCGGTGCCCGGGCCCTCCTCCAGCGCGGCTTCGAGGAGGCCGGCAAGGAGCTGGCACCCGCCCGCCTGGACGACCTGTTCCAGGCCTTCATGGTCCATTACCGGGACAATATCTGCGTCAGGACGAAGCTCTATCCGGGCGTCGAGGCGGCCCTGGGGCGCCTGCGTCAGGCCGGTTTCCTGCTGGCGGTGTGCACCAACAAGTTCGAGGACCATTCCGTTCGCCTGATCGAGGCGTTGGGGATCGCCGATCTTTTCGCGGCCAATTGCGGGCGCGACACCTTCCCGGTCTTCAAGCCCGATCCGCGCCACCTCACCCTCACGATCGAGCGGGCCGGCGGCAGCCCGCATCGGGCCGTGATGGTCGGCGATTCGCGCACCGACATCGTGACGGCCCAGGCGGCCCGCATTCCGTCCGTTGCAGTGCCGTTCGGCTATACGGACGTGCCCGTGCGCCGGCTCAACCCGGATCTGGTGATCGGCCATTTCGACGAGCTGTTCGACGCCGTCGGCACTCTCGTGCGGCTGGCGGCTGCCTGAGGGAGTAAGCCACCGGAGAGATCGGGCCGCGATGGCCCGCACGAAATCGTGAATTTGATTGTCAGGAAGGAAATGGTGGGCGCGACAGGGATTGAACCTGTGACCCTTCGCGTGTGAAGCGAATGCTCTCCCGCTGAGCTACGCGCCCTGACCAGGGCCTTCTAAAGTCGATGATCCCCCGGCGTCAAGCGGTTCCGACAGCCCAGCCCCGACATTTCTCCAACGACCGATTGCGGCAGCCTGACCTTAACCTCCCGGTTACGATGTGGCGAAAATGAGGCACCTCGATCGGGTGATTTCATAACGGACCTTTGTTATTCAACGGATCCGAAACGCGGCCATTGCGTTGAGAGATCACCAACCCGCACCAAACTTGTTGAATTCGAGGCAAATATGGGACGCACCCGCGCTGCCCTGACAGGGCTTGTCTGTGCCTTCGCCGCCCTTGCGACGCCGGCCGCAGCTTTCACGGCAATCGATCCTCTCACCCGGCAGCCCCTCTACGGGCCCGAGGAGTCGCTGAACGTTCAGGCCTCCCCGATCCCACGCCAGATCGTCTCCTTCGAAGGGCGCTATGCGCCCGGGACCATCGTGGTCTCCACGAACGAGCGCCGGCTCTACTTCGTTCTGGGGGACGGCAAGGCGATCCAGTACGGCGTCGGCGTGGGACGGCCCGGCTTCACCTGGGCCGGGGCCCATTCGGTCACCATGAAGCGGGAATGGCCCGATTGGCGTCCGCCGGCCGAGATGCTCAAGCGCCGTCCCGACCTGCCGCGCCACATGGCCGGCGGCCCGGACAACCCGCTCGGCGCCCGCGCCCTCTATATCGGCAGCACAATCTACCGCATCCACGGCTCCAACGAGCCCGAGACCATCGGCGAGGCGGTGTCGTCCGGCTGCATCCGCATGACCAACGAGGACGTGATTGACCTCTACAACCGCGCGAAGGTCGGCGCCCGCGTCGTGGTGCAGCGGTAAGGCATACGTCGTTCAATTTCCGTCATCCCGGGACTCACCTGTTGCAGGCTCGGGATGACGCTTTCCTTCCGGCATCTGACAGAACAGCCGGCAAATGCGGCCGTGCGCTCTGCGGGCAATCCCGGGCGCATCGGTCATTTTAAGTCTGCAACCCATTCCTCCAGGACCCGTCTGATCGCCTGCTCGGCTGGCTCCTCCCGTGTGAAGGCCCACCATGTATGTGCGCCCTGCCAGAGGCTCACCATTTGCCAACCCAGGCGCTCGCCCTGCTTCCGGTCCACCGAGAGGCGGCGGCTGAGGATTTCGGCGAGACGACGGCCCCAAGCAGCGCCTCGCCTGCGCAGGACGGGATTGCGAATGTCCTCTCTCAGCAGCAACAGACCGTTGGTGGCATCGCGTTCCGCATTTTCGGTCGGCATGAGACGAAGCAGCAGGTCGATTGCGCCTTGAGGCGTCGGCGCCTCCTCCGCATCAGCTGCTTCGGTCTCCGCGTCCAGACGGTCCCATGCGCGCAGGAGAATGGCCTGGACCAAAGCCTCGCGGCTGCCGTAGCGCTGAACCAGCGTCGCCGGTGAGAGGCCACAGGCTTTGGCCGCGTGGGCGAAGGTCAGTCGGTCGGGACCGTTTTCCAGCAGCGTTCCGAACAGAGCGTCGAGCACCTGCTCGTCTGAAATGGTCTTGGGTCTTGCCATGAGAATATATAAACGTTTATTCGTTTATTAATCAATGGAGGAACCGCATGGCCAGAATCCTGGGGTACATCGCCGCCAGCCTCGATGGGCTGATCGCTACCGAGGACGAGGATCTGGACTGGCTGCTCCAGTACGACGACATGGACCTCGGGGAGCACGACTATCGCACCTTCCTCAAGCGCATCCACACCGTCGTGATGGGGCGCGGCACGTACGATTTCATCGCACGGGATCCCTCTCCCTGGGCTTACGGCGATAAGCGCGTGATCGTCGTTACGTCGCGGCCGATCGAGAATCCGAAAGGACCGCTGGAGGTCCGGAGTGATGTCGATGCGCTGATCCGCGAGCTTCGCAGGCTGGACGACGGCGACGTTTGGATGCTGGGTGGCGGGCAGTTGCAGATGGCCTTCCTCGAGCGCGGGGCGCTGGACGAGATCGAAATCTACATTATCCCGGAGATGCTGGGTGGCGGCCGACCGCTCTTTCCGCTCACCGGCTTTCGCGCGAGCCCGACGCTCATCAGCGCCCAAGTGATCGACAAAGGCTGTGTCCGGCTACACTATCGATTCTAGGGCAATCGGTTCGCGCCGAAGTGATCCGAGTTCCCGGCAAAGGCCACGCAAAGGCCGCGTTTACACGAGAGGGATCACGGGCCGTGAGCTCTCCATAGAGCATGGCAATTCGGCCATAAATTCAGCTGCTTACAGGACCGTTAGCGGTCTCTGCTGCCCAATCCACCTCCCATCAGCGGTCCCGCGACAATCCCTTGGCGGAGAGTTCCGCCAGATAGGCCGCGAAGCGTTCCTCCTGCTCGGCGCCGAGCCGGTGGAGATAGTCCCAGCCGTAGATGCCGGTATCGTGCATGTCGTCGAAGACGAGCTTGACGGCATAGTTGCCGACGGGCTCGACCGCGAGGATCTGGACATTGCGCTTGCCCGGCACGGTCCTGCGCTCGGAGGGGCTGTGGCCCTGGACCTCCGCCGAGGGGCTCGTCACCCGCAGGTATTCGGCCGGGAGGTTGAAAGCCGTGCCGTCGTCGAAGGCGATGCGCAGGCTGCGCTTATCCGGGGAGAGCCGCAGCTCGGTGGGCCAGCGTTCCGTTGCCATGTTCCCCTCGGCCATGTTCCCTCGCCTCCTGCCCGGTTTGTGAATTGACGCCCGCGGCCCGATCACTACGCTGGGTGCCCTTCCGGGACAACCCGCAAAGGATCGCCCCTCCCATGCCGGCAGACATGCCCCTGCCCTCCTCCGCGGCCCAGCCCCTGGTCGATCCCTTCGGCCGGGACATCACCTATCTGCGGGTCTCGGTGACGGACCGGTGCGATTTCCGCTGCGTCTATTGCATGTCGGAAGACATGGCGTTCCTGCCGAAGCGGGACCTGCTGACCCTGGAGGAGCTCGACCGGATCTGCTCCGTCTTCGTCGACAGCGGCGTGCGCAAGCTGCGCATCACTGGGGGCGAGCCCCTGGTGCGGCGGGACATCATGAGCCTCTTCGGCTCCCTCTCGCGCCATCTGGAAAGCGGCGCCCTGGACGAACTGACCCTGACGACGAACGGCTCGCAGCTTGCCCGCTACGCTTCGGAACTCGCGGCCTGCGGCGTGAGGCGCGTCAACGTGTCCCTCGATACCCTGGACGCCGACAAGTTCCGACGCATCACCCGCTGGGGCGACCTATCGAAGGTGATGGCGGGCCTCGATGCCGCTCAAGCGGCGGGCCTGAAGGTCAAGATCAACGCGGTCGCCCTGAAGGACGTGAACGAGGACGAGATCGAGACGCTCCTGACCTGGGCCCACGGGCGCGGCATGGATCTGACCCTCATCGAGGTCATGCCCCTCGGGGAGATCGATGGTGAGCGCATCGACCAGTTCCTGCCCCTCTCCCTGGTGCGCGCCCGCCTTAGCCGGCGTTTCACCCTGGATGCGGTCGAAGATCGCACGGGCGGCCCTGCCCGCTATGTGCGCGTGGCCGAAACGGGTGGCCGGCTCGGCTTCATCACGCCCATGACCCATAACTTCTGTGAGAGCTGCAACCGGGTGCGGCTGACCTGCACAGGCCAGCTCTTCATGTGCCTCGGCCAGGAGGACGCCGCCGATCTGCGGCATCCGGTGCGGGCCTCGCAGAGCGACGACCTGCTGCGCCAGACCATCCTCGGTGCCATCGCCCGCAAGCCCAAGGGCCACGACTTCGTCATCGACCGCCGCCATGCCCGCCCCGCCCTGCGGCGTCACATGAGCACGACTGGCGGCTAGTCCTTAAGAATACTATCCCGCGACAGTATTGGCCGCTGGAGAATCTTGACTATTCAACAGGTTCAAGGAATATCGCCGACGACATTCAGGGCAACAGCATCGTGATCGTGTTGAGTTTCGGGCGCCGACTGACCGCCATGGCGGGCCTCTTCTTCTGGCTCGCCGCCACCCCGGCAACGGCCCAGGATACGTCCCAGCCGAAGGCTCCGGACAGCCCGACCATCCGCATCGCCATCGAGGGCGCCTACCCTCCCTTCAACTACATGGAAAACAACGAGCTGCAGGGGTTCGAGGTCGATCTCGGCAAGGCCCTGTGCGACGTCATGAAGGCGGATTGCGTCTTCGTGCAGCACGAATGGGAAGGCATCCAGCGCGGCCTTCTCAACCGCGAATACGATGCGGTCATGTCGTCCCTCGAAATCACCGAGAAGCGCCAGAAGCGCCTCGCCTTCTCGAAGCCCTATTACCGGATCCCGGCCATCTTCATTGCGCCCAAGGAAAGCTCTCTCAACGGCGTCACGCCGAGCGCACTCGCGGGCCGGAAGATCGGCGCCACGGACCGCTCCGATCATCTCGATTATCTCCGGCAGAACTACAAGGGCGCCGAGATCATCCCCTACTCGACCCCCGTCGAGGCCAATCTCGATCTTCTCGTGGGCCGCATCGACGCGGTGTTCGGCGACAAGCGTGCCCTGGCCGAATTCCTCAAGTCCCGCGAGGGCGAATGCTGCCGGATTCTCGGCCCCGCCCCCGCAGATCCTCCCTATCGGCGCCAGTTCTACGGTGTGGGAATGCGCAAGGAGGACACGGCCCTCAAGGCGCGGTTCGACGAGGCCATCGACAAAGTCATGGCCGACGGCACCTATGATCGGATCCGCGCCAAGTATTTTCCGTTCGATATCAAGTGAGAACGGTTGCTCCCCGCCGGGTCTCTCCATAGAACCTTTATCGACGGTTCAGGGAGCGGAAGATGGCGCAAGGCGGCATGAAGGTCAGTTTCATCGGTCTGGGAGTCATGGGCTATCCCATGGCGCGCCACCTGAAGGCCAAAGGCCATGAGGTGACGGTCTACAACCGCACGGCCGAAAAGGCCGACAAGTGGGTCTCGGAGAATGGCGGCCGCGCCGTGCCGACACCCCGCGAGGCCGCCGAGGGACAGGACATCGTGTTCGCCTGCGTCGGCAACGACGACGACCTGCGCCAAGTCACCCTTGGCCCGGACGGCGCCTTCCAGGCGCTGCGCCCCGGTTCCATCTTCGTCGACCACACCACCGCCTCCGCGGAGGTCGCTCGCGAGCTCTACCAAGCCGCCCGGGCAAAGGATGCCGCCTTCGTGGACGCACCGGTTTCCGGTGGCCAAGCGGGCGCCGAAAACGGCGTGCTGACCGTCATGTGCGGCGGCGATGCGGAGCCCTACGGGAAGGCCGAGCCCGTCATCATGAGCTTCGCTCGGGCCTGCCGGCTCATGGGCCCGGCCGGCTCCGGCCAGCTCACCAAGATGATCAACCAGATCTGCATCGCGGGCCTCGTCCAGGCCCTGTCCGAGGGCATCCATTTCGGCAAGCGCGCCGGCCTCGACATCGAGGCCGTGCTCGACGTGATCTCCAAGGGCGCCGCCGGCTCATGGCAGATGGAGAACCGCGGCAAGACCATGAATCAGGGCAAGTTCGATTTCGGCTTCGCGGTGGACTGGATGCGCAAGGACCTCTCCATCGTCCTCTCCGAGGCGCGGAAGAACGGCGCCAGCCTGCCCGTGACGGCCCTGGTGGACCAGTTCTACGCCGACGTGCAGGCGAAGGGCGGCAACCGCTGGGATACGTCGAGCCTGATCTCGCGATTGGAAAAATAAGGTCGCCCGGCCCCACACCAACCGGTAGTTAAGTATCCGCACGCAATTCGCCCAAGGGTTTATGTATTGGCGAACCGAACGCCGAGACTAGTTCTTTAGAGCCCGTGCATCTGCTCTCCTCTGCGCCCAAGCCCGTGGACAAGGGGAGAGCATATATGCAGATTCGGAATCCCTCTCCGAGCCGAGCCCATGGGCAGATCAATCGCTTCAGCCAATATTCCGGACCCCTCTCAGCCCGTTTCGGCTCAAGCCCAGAAGATCTTTGCCGATTATCATTGTGAAACCTCGGAGGTCGACGAGCTCGAACATTCCCTGAGCAATTTCATTTCTCCGCAGACGCTTATTCCGGCAACCCGGGCGGGACCGTTTCACGGCATCTTTCAGTTTCACGGAACCCAAGAGCTCGGCATTTTCGACGTCCGGTTCGGACAAAAGCTCTCCATCGTCCTGCCTCCGCAAGAAGTAGACGAGCGGCTCAACAACATCGCCTTCGTCATGGCGCATTCAGGCAGCGCCCAATTGGTCTACGGCCGGGAGACCTTCGCGATTACAGGGGCGCATGGCATCTTCTTCTCATCCGGCCCCAAGCGCGCGCTCGAATTCTCGGAGGATTGCGATGCGCGCGCCCTCGTTGTGGATCGCAAGAGACTCACGGAATATTGTGCAAAGCTGCTCGGGCGGGATCTCGACGAGCGCCTCGACCTCGAAATCGGATTTCCTCTCGATACGGGCATCGGTCCCGGCTGGCTCCGGACGATGCAGTACATTGAGGCGGAACTCAGCAATCCGGATTCCCTCGTCAGGCATATCCCTGCCATCCGGCAGCAACTCGAGCACCTGGTCTTTACCAGCCTCCTGTTCGGGCATCGCCACAACTATTCCGAAGCCCTGCTTCAGCCTCAATCGGCCGTCGCGCCCTTTTATGTGAAACGGGCGGAGGCCTATATGGAGGCGCATTTCTTCGAGCCGCTGTCGCTCGCAGACATTTCGGCTCATGCGGGCGTCAGCGCCCGAAGCCTGCAGGCGGGCTTTCAGAATTACCGGAACATGACCCCTATGGCCTTCCTGCGCTCCATCCGGCTGCAGAAAGCTCGCCTGTCTCTTGCGGCCGCAGATCCGACAGCCTCGACCGTGACCGAGATCGCTCTGGCGTGCGGCTTCAGCCATATGGGGGAATTCAGCGTGGCCTACAGGCGCGCTTTCAACGAGACTCCGCGCGAGACCCTGCTGAGGCGCGCTTAGCCCGTCCTCGGGACTAGCCGTGAGGCAGCGCCTAATAGGTCCAGCGCTGGGCCTTGCTGATGAGGAAGTCCCGGAAGGCCTGGACCCGGGCGACCGAGCGCATCTCCTCCGCATACACGAGATAGCTGTCGAGGGAAGGCATCTCGGTATCCCGCAGGATCTGGGTGAGATGCGGGTTTCCGACCACAACGTAATCCGGCAGCACCGCAATGCCCGCACCCGTCTCCACCGCGTAGCGGAGCGCCGTGATGTTGTTGACCACGTAATGGTACGGCCGGGGCTCCTGGCCTTCGCGACCGGCCGTGGAGAGCCAGTGCACGGACATGAGATAGGACGGCTCCTGGCCGCCGAACGACACGATCCGGTGCTTGTCCAGCTCTTCTAGGGTCTTGGGCTCGCCGAAGCGCTTCAGGTAGTCGTTCGACGCATAGACGTGGAAGTGGATCGTGAACAGGCGGCGCTGGATCAGGTCCGGCTGGGCGGGCCGCCGCAGGCGGATCGCCACGTCGGCCTCGCGCATGGCGAGATCGAGCTCCTCGTTGTTGAGGATCAGCTCGACCCGCACTTCAGGGTAAAGGTCGAGGAATTCCGCGATGCGCTGTGCCAGCCAGATCGACCCGAGCCCGACCGTGGTGGTTACCTTGAGGACACCTGAGGGCCGCTCGCTCGTCTCGACGAGGCGGGCCTTTGTGGTCTCCAGCCGCATGCGCATGTCGCGGGCGGCGCGGAACAGCAGGTCCCCCTGCTCGGTCAGGATAAGGCCGCGGGCGTGGCGGTGGAACAGGGGCGCCTTCAGCTCCCGCTCCAGGGCGCTGATCTGGCGGCTGACCGCGGATTGGCTCAGACCCAGATCGTCGCCGGCCCGCGTGAAGCTCCCGGCTTCAGCGACCGTATAGAAAATCCGGATTTTGTCCCAATCCACGGCGTTCCCCTCACGTCCCGGCCTCTGAAGCCGGGTTTTCTATCTCTTACCGGTGCCCGACGGACGCAATAGGAATTCCGACCGGCGGTCCAGCAAATTCCTGTTATGAAATCATTCAGCGGCCTGCTGGGTCGTCTCCAGCGCCGCAAGGTAGCGCTCGGATTCGAGCGCCGCCATGCAGCCCATTCCGGCCGCCGTGACCGCCTGGCGGTACACGTCGTCCGCCACGTCGCCGGCCGCGAAGACCCCCGGAACGTTCGTGGCCGTCGAGTCGGGCTTGGTGAGCAGATAACCGCCAGGCTTCATGTCGAGTTGCCCGGCGAAAAGCTCTGTCGAGGGCTTATGGCCGATGGCGATGAAGACACCGTCGGTCTTGTGCTCCGTCACCTGGCCGGACACCAGGTTCTTGAGCCGCACATGGGTGACGGAGGTCGGGTTCTGCGAGCCGCAGATCTCGTCGATGGCCGAATTCCAGATCACCTCGACATTGGGCTGCTTGAACAGGCGATCCTGGAGGATCCGCTCGGCCCGGAAGGAATCGCGCCGGTGCACGACCGTGACCTTCTTGGCCAAGTGGGACAGATAGAGCGCCTCCTCGACGGCCGTGTTGCCGCCGCCGACGACCACCACCTCCTTGCCGCGGAAGAAGAAGCCGTCGCAGGTGGCGCAGGCCGAGACGCCGAAGCCCTGGAACTGAGCCTCCGAGGGCAGGCCGAGCCACTTGGCCTGGGCGCCGGTGGCGACGATGAGGGCGTCGCAGGTATAGACGTCGCCGGAATCCCCCTCCAGGCGGAACGGACGGGTGCTCAGGTCCACCTTGACGATGTGGTCGGACACCATCTTCGTGCCCACATGCTCCGCCTGCAGGCGCATCTGCTCCATGAGCCAGGGGCCCTGGATCACATCGGCGAAGCCCGGATAGTTCTCCACGTCGGTCGTAATCATGAGCTGGCCGCCCGGCTGGAAGCCCGAGATCAGCACGGGCTCCAGGAGCGCACGGGCGGCATAGATCGCGGCCGTATAGCCTGCAGGCCCAGAGCCGACGATGATGAGCTTGGCGTGGGATTGGGCCATCAGGGGTTCTCCAGTGGAAATGTCGCGTCCGGCAGGCCGAGAGCGCGACGGTGGCGGGCCAGGCCCTCGGCAATGGCGCGCGCGATCAGGGGGGTTGAATTTAGCGGCTCGTAAGGGGCGCCTTCAAGTCGCCCCTCGAAGGGATGCACAACTCCCTTCTCCTTGAGCGCATCCAGGAACACCCGGAGCTTGGGATGCCCGCCGGACGGCTCGAAGACCAGGAGCGGCACGCCCGTGGCGGCGGCCTCGCCCACCATGTTGAAGGAATCCGCCGTCACGACCACGGCGTCCGACAGGGCAAGGAGGGACACGAAGGGGTTTTCCCCCGTCCCGTCCCAGAAGAAGCCGCCATGGCGGCGGGCAAGGTCCGCCAGGGCGTCCCGCAGGGGCTCGGGCGTGCGCCGGGAGGCGGTGATCATCAGGGCGGCGCCGCTCTCCGCCAGGGTTGTCAGGTAGGCCGTGAAGCGGGCAGCATCCTGGGCCTCGAACCGGTGATGGCGGCTGCTCCCGCCCACCAGAACGGCCACACGAGGATGTTTCAGGCCGGCCAAGCGGGAATCCGGATGCGCCCTTGCGGCCGCAAGGCGCTCGGGCGAGACCCGATGGGGCGGGGTCAGGGTGGTGAGCACGTTGGGGCCGCGGATCCGGTCGTAGCTCGGCGCCCAGATGAAGTCCGCCGCCCCGGGGCCGGTGCGCGGATCCTTCAGGAACACCGTGTAGGTCCGTCCGCCGGAGGCTTTCTTCACGAAGCGCAGATACGGCACGGCCCGGCGCCCGGAGCCGATCAGGAGATCGGGAAAGGGTGGGACGAGGGGGCTGTTATGAGCGCCCGGCCGCTCCCGCGGGTCGATCGGCCCCCAGGGCATCAGCCAGCTGAAAGGCGCCCTCGGCCGGACCCGGCGGATCTCGGGAGACAGGCTCAAGGCATCTGCGACGCTCAGGGCCTGCATCTCGTCCCCGGCCTTGCCGTCGGTCAGAACCCAGGAGGTGAGCCCCAATTCACGCAACATTCGATCCTTCTGCCTGTGGAGTTTATGGGGTTCGTTGCGACTTAATCGCCGGACCAGCTTGTGCAGACCCTCTACAACGTCTACTCAGCCGAGACGAGCCTTTCCCGGAGGTCACGTGCGCGGACGCCTCGATTCCATAGACTGGGCCATTCTCAAGGAACTGCAAGCCGACGGCAGCATCACGAATGTGGAGCTGGCCCGGCGAGTCGGCCTGTCGGCACCCCCTTGCCTGCGCCGTGTGCGCGCCCTCGAGGCCGCCGGTGTCATCAAGGCCTATCGGGCGATGCTCGATCCGAAGGCGCTCGGCTTCGAGATCGTGTGCTTCGCCATGGTCCAGCTCGACGTTCAGGGCAAGAAGGAGCTCATGGAGTTCGAGCAGCGGATCAAGGACTGGACCATGGTCCGGGAATGCTGGACCCTGTCCGGCGACATCGACTTCATCATGAAGTGCGTGGCCCCCAGCCTGGCGTCCTTCCAGGGTCTCGTCTCCGAACTCACGAGCCTGCCCAACGTCCGCAACGTGCGCACGGCCCTCACGCTCGATCTCATCAAGGACGAGCCCCTGGTGCCGATCGAGGATGCGGCCGAGGTCGCCTCCTAAGAAGATCGCCCGGGGCTTGCGGGCGGTCCTTTTCGTTCAGGAAAAATCCGGAAACGTTCGGCTCAGGGCGCAGGCGCCCGGGCCGGAACGGCATCCGCGTGCTCGCCCCGACGCACGATCTGCATGGAAAAGATCGTCACGGGCCCGGCTCTGAGCAGGTTCATGGCCGAGACGATCATCTCGGCCAGCCGTTCGGGCGTAACGTCCTCCCCTTCGATGTCGAGGAGGAAATCCTTCGCCTCCACATGGCCGCCATTGGTGAAGTCGACGCGGAAATCCGCCTTCACCCGATAGGGCGAGCCCTGGTCGACGCGATAGAGAGGGGCCTCGGGATCCGGGTGGAAGGTCCGAGGCCAGCCACTCACCGCAGGGACCCGCAGAAGCGCTGGATGCGGTTGCAGGCATCCTCCAGGGCCGCGTTCGACGTGGCGTAGGAGATGCGGAAGTTCGGGCCCAGGCCGAAGGCCGAGCCGTGCACCGCCGCGACTCCTTCCGCCTCGAGGAGCTCGGAGACGAAATCCTCGTCCGTCTTGAGTACTTTGCCCGAGGGAGCAGTCTTGCCCATGGCCTCGGCGCAGGACGGATAGACGTAGAAGGCGCCTTCCGGCACCGGGCACTTCAGGTACTTCGACTGGTTGAGCATGGACACGACCAGGTCGCGGCGCTCCTCGAAGGCCTTCTTGAAGCGCGGCAGATGGTCCTGCGGCCCGTCGAGAGCCTCGACGGCGGCCCATTGAGAAATGGTGCTGGCGCCGGAGGTCTGCTGGCCCTGCACGAAGTCCATGGCCTTGATGAGGTGCTCAGGCCCGGCCGCGTAGCCGATGCGCCAGCCCGTCATGGCATAAGACTTGGACACGCCGTTCATGGTCAGCGTGCGCTCGTAGAGGCCGGGCTCGACCTGGGCCGGAGTCACGAACTCGAAATCGCCGTAGGTGAGGTGCTCGTACATGTCGTCGGTGAGCACCCAGACGTGCGGATGGCGCATGAGCACGTCGGTGATCGCCTTCATCTCGGCGCGCGAATAGGCGGCGCCGGTCGGGTTCGAGGGCGAGTTGAGGATGATCCACTTGGTCCGGGGCGTGATGGCCCGCTCCAGGGGTTCCGGCTGGAGCTTGAAGCTGTGCTCCATGGTGGTGTCGACGAAGACCGGCGTGCCGCCGCACAGGCCGACCATCTCCGGATATGAAACCCAGTACGGGGTCGGGATGATGACTTCGTCGCCCGGATTCAGGGTGGCGAGGAGCGCGTTGTAGATGACCTGCTTGCCGCCCGTGGACACGATGGTCTGCGAGGGCTTGTAGTCGAGGCCGTTCTCGCGCTTGAACTTGCGGGCAATGGCCTCGCGCAGGGGCACGATGCCGGAGACCGGCGGGTACTTGGTCTCGCCACGGCGGATGGCCGCAATGGCGGCTTCCTTGATATGGTCCGGCGTGTCGAAATCCGGCTCTCCGACCGAGAGGCTGATCACGTCCCGTCCCTGGGCTTTGAGATCCCGCGCCTTCTGCGTGATGACGATGGTCGCAGACGGCTTGATGCGGGAAAGGGCGTCAGACAAAAAGCCCATGGGAATCCTCCAATCGGGGCGTTAGAAGGGACCGTTGACGGCGGCGGACCCTAGTCCGCATAAGCTGTCCAATCAAGCGAAACAGCCCACATACCGTGGCTTTTTGAGGAGACTCCCGAACGATGACCCCTTCCCTCACTCGCCGGCTTGCACTCGGTCTCTTTGCCGGCGCGACGCTCCTGGCCTCCTCGGCCATAGCCCAGGATTTCCCCACCCGCGTCGTCAAGATGGTCGTGCCCTATCCGGCGGGCGGACCGACGGACGTGATCGCTCGCATCGTCGCAGAGGAAATGGGCAAGAGCCTCGGCCAGAACGTCATCGTCGAGAATCTGGCGGGCGCGTCCGGCGCGGTCGGCACCCGGACCGTGGCCCGGGCGGAGCCTGACGGCTACACCATCGTGTTCGGCAACAACCAGACCCACGGGAACAACATGTTCCTCCTGAAGGAGCCGGGCTACGACGCGATCAAGGACTTCGCGCCGCTGGCCGGCGCCGGCGCCTTCGAGCATGTCTTCGTGGTCAGCAACAGCCTTCCGGTGAAGACCATTCCGGAGCTGATCGCCCTCGCCAAGAAGGACCCGGGCAAGCTGAATTACGGCTCCACGGGCGTCGGCTCGGGCTCACACCTCGCCACCGAACTCTTCATGACCCGCACGGGGATCAAGATGACCCACGTGCCCTTCCGCGGCGCCGCCCCCCTGGTGACGGAGCTGATGGCGGGCCGCATCGACGTGTCGAACTCGACCCTGCCGAGCGTGCTCGCGCAGTTCCAGGCCGGCCAGATGCGCGCCATCGGCCTCGCGAGCCGGCAGCGCAATCCGCAGGCTCCCGACGTGCCGACCCTTCGCGAGCAAGGCGTGACCGACGCGGACGCGGAATCCTGGGCCGCCTTCTTCGCGCCCGTGAAGACGCCCCAGCCCATCCTCGACAAGCTGTCGAAGACCATCATCGACATCCTCAACAAGCCCGACGTGAAGGAGCGCATCACCAAGATCGGCTTCACGCTGAACGTGCGCGACCCGGAGGCTTTCAAGCCGTATCTGGCCAAGGAGATCCAGACCTGGGCCGACGTGATCAAAGCCGCGAACATCAAGACGGTCGAGGGGAACTGATCCCCTCCGAATCCGTCGCCCCATCGGTGAACCTTATGGCCGGGCATGTCCCGGCCATTTTGTTTGCCGGCCTCTCCCGGTGAAGCTTTGCGGCTCTATCTCGTCTCAGGCCAACAGGAACCGACCATGCAGACTTCCCTGGGACGACTGATCGATCACGTTCATCTTCGCGTCGCCGACATCGAGGCCAGCCGACGGTTCTACAGGGCGGTCCTGCAGGCGGTCGGGCGGCAATTCACCTCCGAAAGCCCCCGGCATTTTGCCTGCGACGAACTCTGGGTGGATCAGGCCGACGGTGCAGTTTCCCGCCTCCACCTCGCCTTTCAGGCGCACGACGTGGAAACCGTGAAGGCCTTCCATGTCGCAGCCCTGGCGAATGGCGGCCGGGACAACGGAGGGCCGGGAGAGCGCCCCTATCACCCGGGCTATTACGCGGCCTTCGCGCTCGATCCGGACGGCAACAATATCGAGGCCGTCTTCCACGGCGCGGCGCGGACCGATAACTCAAGCAATTGAGCGCCGCCCAAAAGGTTAATGAATAGTTAACGCGGTCACTTACCAGGAATTCCGTAAGCAACATTTTGGTTAACGCCCGGAACTTTCTCGATTCGCACAGGTTTTTCCTGCGCAAAGTGTGAAGTATCTGGGGAAATGCCATGCATACCACCCGCCGGACCCATACCTACCACGTCTCCTCCCGCACCCAGAGGCTCGACCCGCGGCAGGAAAGCCGCTTCTCTTTGGTCCTGGTCATGCTGATGGGTCTTGCGACGATCTCCGTGATGGCGACCACGACGCAGGCTCTCTCGGACCACGCGACCACCACATCCACCACATTCCTCGCCCGATAACGCGGGCGTGAGCGGCCCCTCGGTTGACGGCCCGCCATAAACGGCTAGCTCTCCGGCTGTTCGGACGACGGAGAGATTCCATGCCCCGCCTTCGCCCCTTCCTTGCACTCGCCTTCGCGCTCGTCATCGGCCCGGCCTTCGCGCAGGACACCCAGCGCGTGCGGACCGACAAGGTGGAGGTCATCGTCGAGACGGTCGCCCGCAATCTCGACCATCCCTGGGGCCTCACGTTTCTCCCCGACGGCCGGATGCTCGTGACGGAGCGGCCCGGCCGCCTGCGGATCGTGGCGGCGGATGGGGCCCTGTCCGAACCCATCAAGGGGATGCCGCGCATTGCGGCCCGCGGCCAGGGCGGCCTCCTCGACGTGGCGCTCGACCCGAACTTCCCGCAGAACCGGCTCGTCTACCTGAGCTTCGCGGAGGACCGGGGGGAAGGAAGGGCCGGCACCAGCGTCATGCGCGGGCGCCTCGACGAGGCCGGGAGCGCCCTGACCGACACGAAAGTCATCTTCCGGCAGGAGCCGTCCCATACGGGCGGCAACCATTTCGGCTCGCGCCTGGTCTTCGACCGGAACGGCAATCTCTTCGTGACCGTCGGCGACCGGTTCGACCTGCGCGACCAGGCGCAGAATCCGGCGAACCACCTGGGCAAGATCATTCATATCCGTCCCGAAGGCGGGCCCGCCCCCGACAATCCCTTCCTCAACCGCGATGGCACGCGCCCGGAGATCTGGTCCATCGGCCATCGCAATGTGCAGGGCGCGGCTCTCAACCCGGCAACCGGAGAGCTCTGGACCGCCGAGCACGGCGCCCGCGGGGGCGACGAGATCAACATTCCCCGGAAAGGGAAGAATTACGGCTGGCCGGTCATCACCTACGGGGTCGATTATTCGGGCGCCAAGATCGGCGAGGGCACCAAGAAGGCCGGGATGGAGCAGCCCATCTATTACTGGGACCCCTCCATCGCGCCCTCGGGCATGGCCTTCTACACGGGCGACAAGTTCCCGGCCTGGCGCGGCAGCGTGCTGGTCGGCGCCCTGGCCGGCAAGCTGGTGTCGCGCCTGGAGACGGACGGCGACAGGATCACCGGGGAGGAGCGCATGCTCCGCCAGCTCGGCGAGCGCATCCGCGACGTGCGCCAGGGGCCCGACGGCTACGTGTACCTGCTGACGGATTCGAGCCAGGGCCGCATCCTGCGGGTCCGGCCGGCCGACCAGTAGCGGGAGCGGCCGCTACCCGCCCCGGAAGATGAAGGTGGCGCCCGAGGCGATCAGCGCGAAGCCGACCAGATGGTTCCAGCCCAGCGGCTCCTTCAGGTAGAGCACCGAGAAGCCGGCGAACACCGCGAGGGTGATCACCTCCTGCATGGTCTTCAGCTCGGCGGCCGAATAGACGGCCGAGCCGATCCGGTTGGCCGGGACCGCGAACCAGTATTCGAAGAACGCAATGGCCCAGCTGACCAGGACCGCCATCCAGAGGGCAGATGTCTTGTACTTAAGATGGCCGTACCAGGCGAAAGTCATGAAGACGTTCGAGGCGCACAGCATCACGATCGGAGCGACGTAGGGGTTCATGGGCGCTCATGGGAGGGATGACAGGGGGCCCCTGCCCTATTCCTCTCGCGGGCCGTGTCAAGACACGCGAAGGGTCGCATGGGAGAGAGATCCTCGAACCGGAGGGTCAGCAGGTGCGCTGCGGCCGGAGCATGGCGCAGCGGGATGCGAGGCGCTCCAAAACCTGGCCGCCGCCGGCGATCTGCGGCTCCGAGGGATCGAACCCTTCCCGCTTCTCCCGGGCGGTCACGAACCGTTTCGCCCGGTCGAAGGCATCGTCGAGGCGGGGGGCATTCCGCAAAGCCTTGTTGAAGAAGGCATCGCCGAAATAGGTCCAGGTCGCCCCATCCTGGCAGCCGAAGGACGGCCTGTCGGCCGCGGCTGCCGTGATGACCAGGGTGCGCTCGTCCGCCAGCTCCTTGGCGAAGATGCCCGAATAGCAGGCCGAGACGATGAGCACGCGGTTGCGGGCCTTCGTCTCCGCAAGGAGCTCCCGAACCATATCGGGCGTCATCACGCCCTCGTCCCGCCTTGAGACGAGGCCGATCCCGTCCGGGCTGCCGTGGGAAGTGAGGACCAGAAGGAGGATGTCCTCCTCCGGATCCAGGGTCCGGCCGACCGCCCCGGCCGCCGAGAAGAGCGCGTCCGGCGTCGCGTCCGAGCGGCGCTTGGTGTTGGACAGGACGATCGTGCGTCCCCTGGAGCCCAGCTGCTGCTCGAGGATGCGCGCGGCGCCCTTCGCCTCGCTTTCGAAGACGCTCTGCGGCCCCCAGAGGCCGAAGGACAGGATATAGACATCCGCCTGCCCGGGCCGGTGCGGCTCGAGCCGGAACCGCTCGGCCTGTGGGGCGCGCTGGCTCAAGGCGCCCGTGGGAAGCCCGAGGCTGAGGGCCATGCCGATGAGCGCGAAGGCGAGGAAACGGCGCATGAGACTCTCCCGGAGTCGAGTTCGTGCCTAGCCGTATCGCAACTTCATAGCGAGGATCAACGCCACCAGCACGAAGGTGACGCCGTTGGCGAAGATGATCGGCGCATTGCCGGCGATGATGCCGTAGATCAGCCACAGCCCCACCCCCACCGTGAAGACGCTCTGCGTCACCAGGGACAGGGACTTGGTATCCTTCGTGCGGATGGTCCTGAACGCCTGGGGCAGCCAGCACAGGGTGGTCAGGAGGGCGGCGACGAAGCCGAGAATGTCTAGGCCGGGCATGGTCTGACGAATCGCATGGGAAACGAGGCTCCCTTACCATGCTCCCCCTGAAACGGTGACGGATTTCTTGCCCCTCCGGCCCGGCTCATCCTTCCGCGCCAAGGTTCCTGAAAGGAAGGCCGAACCGAATGCCGTCTTCGGGGTTTTCTTGTCATGACGCAGAAAAGAGACTTTTCCCAATCCGTTTCCCTCGACATCGGGATCGACAAGGTCTGCGGCCTCATCGCCCGCGTGAAGGCCATTGACGTTAAGGAAGGCGTGACCGATCCGGATTCCGGCTCGAACCCCATCGACGACGGCAACGTCGACTCGCTGACGACCAACCCGGACGACATGACCGAGGAGGAAATCCGCGAGGTCGTGGCCGGCCTCAACGATGACGAGCGCGCCGACCTCATCGCCCTGGTCTATATCGGCCGGGGCGACATGGAGCCCCAGGAATGGGCCGATGCGGTGCGCCTTGCCCGTGAGCGGGAGGCCGCGAGCTCCCTGTCCACGGCGGACTGGCTGATCGGCATTCCCAACCTGGGCGATCTGCTGGACGAGGGGCTGAACCTCCTGGGCCGCAGCTGCGACGAGGCGTGAGCCGGCAAACGCCCGGCCCATCCGCCGGATGATGGCTTGGCCACCGCGGCGGCGCCGCAATTGCGACACGGATTGACCCGAGACTCCGGGCGATTCACGGAGTGTGTCATGCCCCCCCAAACGCCCTCGCCTTCTTCAGCCGGCGCGGAGGTGTCCACGACGCCTGCCGCCGCCGCGACGCATCCCGAACCTCTGGTCGCCTCGGAACGCCCGGCGGGCGAACGCCCGGATGCGGCCGAACAGGAACGTGCCCGCATGGAGCGCACCGCCCGCTACCTCCAGGGACCCACCGCCTTCACGGCGTGAGGACAAAAAGGATATCCGGAGCCCTCCCTCCGACTTAAGGAGGGCTCCTGTCCCCCTCGGTAAACGCCGGGCTCCCTGCCTTCACAATCGGCAATGTCATGGAATAACGTATCTCCATGACATTGCCTCCTGCCGCCTACCCGTCTCCCGATTCTGTCGAAATCTTCATCGAACGCTGGACATCCCGCGAAGGCGGGGCGGAGCGTGCCAATTACCAGATGTTCCTCACGGAGCTCTGCGACCTTCTGGGCGTCGCCCGCCCTGAGCCGTCGGGGAGCGAGCGCGACCAGAATGACTACGTCTTTGAGCGTGCCGTCCGCCCGCGCGGCAGCGATGCAGTGACTGCGCCGAAGCGGATCGATCTCTACAAGCGCAACGCCTTCATTCTGGAAGCGAAGCAATCCCGCCTGCCGGGTAAAAAGAATGCGATCTCGGGCCAGCTGAGCCTTCTCGGCCAGGAGCCGGAACAGCTCGGCAAGCGGAGCATCGCGCGCGGCTGGGACGTGATGATGCAGAATGCCCGCAAGCAGGCGGAGAATTATGTCTTCCTCCTGGACGTGAACCATGCGGCGCCGCCCTTCATCATCGTCTGCGACGTCGGCCATTGCTTCGAGATCTATGCGGATTTTACCGGCACCGGCCGGGCCTACAGCCAGTTTCCGGACCGCAACGGCTTCCGCGTCTACATGGAGGATCTGCGCAAGGCCGAAACGCGCGCGCTCCTCGCGACGATCTGGCAGGAGCCGCAATCCCTCGACCCGTCCAAAACCTCCGCCCGCGTCACCCGCGACATCGCCAAAAGGCTGGCACAAGTCAGCAAGTCTCTGGAGGAGCGCGGCTGCAACCCGGAGGACGCGGCGCATTTCCTTATGCGCTGCCTCTTCACCATGTTCGCTGAGGATGTGGAGCTTCTCCCGCGCGACAGCTTTCGGAGCCTTCTGGAGAAGAGCGTCAAGGACCCGTCCCATTTTCCGCACCGGCTCAACGCCCTGTGGCAGCAGATGGAGAAGGGCGAGGAGTTCAGCCATGTGATCGAGGGGCGCGTGCGCCACTTCAATGGCGGCCTGTTCAAGGATACGACCGTGTTCGCGCTCGGCCGAGAGGAGATCGGCGAGCTTCTGGCCGCGGCGAGCTATTCATGGACGGAGGTCGATCCCGCGATTTTCGGCACGCTCCTGGAACAGGCCCTCGACAAGACCGAGCGAAAGAAGCTCGGCGCCCATTACACGCCCCGCGCCTATGTCCAGCGCCTTGTTGAAGCGACCGTCATGGAGCCCCTGCGGGCGGACTGGCAGGCGGCTCTCACCAAGGCCGAGCAGGCTCAGCTCGATGGGGACGAGAAGAAGGCCGTCGCCCTCGTCCGCACCTTCCATCACCAGCTCTGCGGTACCCGTGTGCTCGACCCAGCCTGCGGCACAGGCAACTTCCTCTATGTGTCTCTGGAACTGATGAAGAAGCTGGAGGGCGAGGTTCTGGAGACCCTCGCCAGGCTCGGCGAGCCGGAAAGCATGGGGCTCGACCGCGAGACCGTAGACCCGCACCAGTTCCTCGGCCTCGAACTCAACCCTCGCGCCGCCGCCATCGCGGAGCTCGTGGTGTGGATCGGCTATCTCCAGCAGCATTACCGCAACCGCACCGGCCACCCCTCGGAGCCGATCCTGCGCGCTTTCGAGAACATCAATTTCGGCAGGCGCGAAGGCTACGACGCGGTGCTGACCTGGGACGGTTATCCCGTGCCGAAAGTGGTGGAGCAGGACGATCGGCGCATCGAGACCTATCCGAATGCGCGCCGGCCCGTCTGGCCCGAGGCGGAGTTCATCGTGGGCAATCCGCCGTTTATTGGCGGCAAGGACCTGCGGGCGCGCCTGGGAGATGCCTATACGGAAACGCTCTGGGCCGCGCACAAGCACATGAACGACAGCGCCGATTTCGTCATGTACTGGTGGGACCGCGCGGCGGAGTTCCTGACCGCCAAAGGTTCGACACTCCGCCGCTTCGGCTTCGTCACCACCAACTCGATCACGCAGGAATTCTCACGCCGCGTCATGAAGAAACGCATGGACGGCAAGCCGCCCGTCTCGCTCGTCATGGCAATCCCGGATCACCCCTGGACGAAGGCTGCTGCGGATTCGGCGGCGGTGCGCATTGCGATGACGGTGGCCGTTAAGGGAGAGCGGGACGGCGTGCTGTACGAGGTTGTTCGCGAGAGCGGTTTGGATACGGACGAGCCGGTGGTGGAGCTGACTGCGCGTGAGGGGCGGATCAATCCAGACCAGACGCTGGGTGTGGATGTCACCAGCGCTAAATCTCTCTTAGCCGATAGAGGCTTAGCCTACATGGGATATAAACTTCATGGACAAGGCTTCGTTATTGATGCGGATTTCAAAAACAGGCTAATCGCAAAATATGGAAGTAATTGTCGTAAAATAGTTCGCCCGTATATGAATGGGAGAGATCTCGTCCAAGCCAATCAGCGTAGATTTGCTATAGATCTTTACCCATTGGAAAATGATACCGTAAGAAAAGAATATCCCGAGATTTATCAACATCTTCTCGTTCACGTAAAACCCGAGCGTGACCAAAACCGAGAGCCGTTTCGAAAAAAAATGTGGTGGTGGTTTGGCCGCACACATGAATCTCAGCGTGATGCGGTTAGCAACATTGACAGATATGTTGGAACCACGCGCACAGCCAAGCACCGTATCTTCTCTTTTCTTACCAGCGATGTAATAGCTGAAAGTAAGATAGTTATGATTGCCAGCGATGATCCAATGGTACTTGGTATCCTCTCTTCAAGCATTCATATCACGTACTCATTGAGAACTGGTGGCTGGCTTGGAGCTGGCAATGATCACACCTACAACCACACAGAATGCTTTGAAACTTTCCCCTTCCCCGATCCTTCGGAAGCCCTGAAAGAAAAAATCCGTGCCGTCGCGGAAGAGATCGACGCGTTTCGGAAAAGCCGTCAGGCGGAGCATCCTCGTCTTACACTGACGCAGATGTACAATGTGCTGGAGAAGCTGAAGGCGGGCGGCGCGCTCACACCTGAGGAGGAGCGCATCAAGGACGAGGGCCTGATCCTCATCCTGAGGGAGTTGCACGAGCGGCTCGACCGGCTCGTCTTCGAGGCCTATGGCTGGCCCGCGGACTTGTCCGACGAAGAGATTCTCGAACGCCTCGTCGCGCTCAATGCCGAGCGGGCGAAGGAGGAGGCTGCGGGCCATGTGCGCTGGCTGCGGCCGGACTACCAGATCCCCCGCTTCGCGAAGGGCCCGGCGGCGAAGACCGGCGAACTCGACCTCGGCGCGAATGTGGTCGCCATCGACAAGGGGCTGCCGGACTTTCCCAAGGATCGCTACGAGCAGCCGCTCGCCGTCGAGTCGCTCCTGCTCGCCGCCGGACGCCCGATGGACGCCGCCGAACTGGCGCGCGGCTTCAAGCGTGGAGGCAAGCGCATCGAGCAGCGTGTCGCGCAATGCCTCTCCGGCCTCGCCCTGTATGGCCGCATCACGCCTCTCGGCGACGGCCGCTACGTGGCGCGGAAGGCGGCGTGAGGCCGATCCAAGCCGAGACGAACTCAAGCATTCAGGTTGTGAGCATCTTTTCCCGCAAAACCGGTTCCCACTTTTGCGTCCAATGCTCTAGATGGATCGGAAGAACGCATCGTCGATTTCGATAACCCTGACCTGCCTGACGATGACGCCGAGATTGTTCTCGATGAGCAGGCGGCACAGGTCGTCGCCATTGATGAGCTCGATGGTCTGCGGCCCGTCGCGCGAGGCCTCTCGTCGCGCTTCGGCCGTAAAAGTGCCGGTGGTGATGATGAGCCCCTTGTCGACTCGGCCCGACATGGCGCCTCGGAAATCCCGCACCACGTTCGGCCCGACCGATCCCTTCCAGCGCTTGCATTGGAAGAGCACACGGAATGAGAGCAGATTGACGCGATAGACCCCCTCGCCGTCAATTCCGCCATCGTTGCTGCGCCCCGTCACCTTGACATTGATGAAACCTGACTCGCGCAGCAGCTGCTGGCACAGCTTCTCGAAATCGTGAGGTTTCAAGGTTTTCAGGATGTCGAGCAGACGGCCCCTGACATCCGCCTCCGGGTCGGCCTCTCGATCCGTCCGGGCTGCCACGCTGCGATCCTGCCGGGAGTTGATGTTGGCCCGTGCGTTTCTTTTGATTTCCTCGACATCCGCCTCGCTGAGGCGCTCACCGGTTTCCGTGAGGCTCCACACGCCTCTCTGCGAATTCCTGACGGCGCCATAATGCTTGAGATAAGTGCGCGCCCAGGCCAGGCGATACTCGAATTCCGGCGTGCTCTTGTTCTTCGAGAGAACGGCCCGCTGCACCTCGGTCAGACCAAGCCGCTCGGCGATGGAGTCCGCCAGTTCCTCGTTGGAAGCGGAGCCGCCCAGAATCTTGAGCGCCTCAATGGTCGGCATCATCAGAGCATCGAATTTCGGAAGACTTTCAGAGGGATTCATCGGCAGCGACCATTCCACGCAAGGGCCGCACCTTAGGGTTGCCCTTCCCGCCCGGGAAGACCAGGGATCATATTTTCCACACATTCGCCGCCCTCGCCCCGGAACGACAGGGCGAGGATTGGAACACCGAAGAAACCCCGCCCCACCTTCCCAAGGCGGGTGTTTTGTACCATATTCGTTCCATGGCCAAAGCACCCAAGAAGCCCAAGCTTTCCACCGGGAAGGCGTCCAAACCTGAGCTCAAGCCGCTGGATACCTATCTGGCCGATCTGCTCAATCCCGCGGTCAACCGGGAGCGCGAGGCCGCGGAGGGCTTCGCCGAGCGGGCACAGGAAACCTTCATCCATGGCGACGTGGAGGATGTTGACCCGGCGCTCGCCAAGAAGCTTGGCCTGAAAGGACCCGATGACGGGCCGGACGTGGCGGCCGATCTCGGCGATACCGCGCCGGACGTGAACGGCGTCTCGGCCACCGTGAACGCGCTCACCAGGCTGCTGACGGAAGGTGATCCCCGCTTCAAGAACGGCAAGCTCTGGGTGCCGCACCGCCCGCCCCGGCCCGAGAAGTCGGAAGGCGGCATTCCGTTCAAGATCGTGTCGGACTTCAAGCCCGCGGGCGACCAGCCGACCGCCATCGCCGAACTGGTGGACGGGATACGCCGGGCCGAGCGCGACCAGGTGCTCCTCGGCGTCACGGGCTCGGGCAAGACCTTCACGATGGCGAAGGTGATCGAGGAGACGCAGCGCCCCGCGCTCATCCTCGCGCCCAACAAGACGCTTGCGGCGCAGCTCTACGGGGAGTTCAAGTCCTTCTTCCCCGATAACGCGGTGGAATACTTCGTCTCATATTACGACTACTACCAGCCCGAGGCCTATGTGCCGCGCTCGGACACGTATATCGAGAAGGAATCCTCCATCAACGAGCAGATCGACCGGATGCGTCACTCGGCGACCCGCGCCCTGCTCGAGCGCGACGACGTGATCATCGTGGCGTCCGTGTCGTGCATCTACGGTATCGGCTCGGTCGAGACCTATACGGCCATGACCTTCTCGGTGAAGGTGGGCGAGCGCATCGAGCAGCGCCAGCTCATCGCCGACCTCGTGGCCCTGCAATACAAGCGCATCCAGAACGATTTCGCCCGCGGCACCTTCCGGGTGCGCGGCGACGTGATCGAGCTTTTTCCGGCCCACTTGGAGGACCGCGCCTGGCGCATTGGCCTCTTCGGCGACGAGATCGAGAGCATCGTCGAGTTCGACCCGCTCACGGGCAAAAAGACCAACGACCTTTCGTTCGTGAAGGTCTACGCCAATTCGCACTACGTGACGCCGCGCCCGACCCTGCAGCAGGCCGTGAAAGGCATCCAGGACGAGTTGCAGCAGCGGCTCCAGGAGCTCGCCCGCATGGGCCGCCTGCTGGAGGCGCAGCGTCTCGAACAGCGCACCCAGTTCGACCTGGAGATGATCGAGGCGACGGGCGTGTGCAATGGCATCGAGAACTATTCGCGCTACCTCACGGGCCGCAAGCCCGGCGAGCCGCCGCCGACGCTCTTCGAATACCTGCCCGACAACGCCCTCGTGTTCACCGACGAGAGCCACGTGACCGTGCCGCAGATCGGCGGCATGTATCGCGGCGACTTCCGCCGCAAGGCGACGCTCGCCGAATACGGCTTCCGCCTGCCATCCTGCATGGACAACCGGCCCCTGCGCTTCGAGGAATGGGACGCCATGCGGCCGCAATCGGTCCATGTCTCGGCGACACCCGCCAAGTGGGAGATGGAGCAGACCGGCGGCGTCTTCGTCGAGCAGGTCATCCGCCCCACGGGCCTCGTAGACCCGGTGGTGGAGATCCGCCCCGCCCGCAGCCAGGTGGACGACCTGCTGCACGAGGTGAAGGAGCTCGCCGCGAAGGGTTTCCGCACCCTCGTCACTACGCTCACCAAGCGCATGGCCGAGGACCTCACGGAATATCTCCACGAGAACGGCGTGCGCGTGCGCTACATGCACTCGGACATCGACACCCTGGAGCGCATCGAGATCATCCGCGACCTGCGGCTTGGCGCCTTCGACGTGCTGATCGGCATCAACCTCCTGCGCGAGGGCCTCGACATTCCCGAATGCGCGCTGGTCGCCATTCTGGACGCCGACAAGGAGGGCTTCCTGCGCTCCGAGACCTCGCTCGTCCAGACCATCGGCCGCGCCGCCCGTAACGTGGAAGGCAAGGCGATCCTCTATGCGGACCAGATGACCGGCTCCATGGAGCGGGCCATCGCGGAGACCACCCGCCGCCGCGAGAAGCAGCTCGCCTACAACGCCGAGCACGGCATCACGCCGCAGAGCGTGAAGAAGAACATCGCCGACATTCTGGAGAGCGTCTACGAGCGCGACCACGTGTCGGTGGATACGGGCCTCGCCAAGGCCGGCGACACTGTGGGCCACAACCTCAAGGCCGTCATCGCCGACATGGAAAAGCGCATGCGCGAGGCCGCCGCGAACCTGGAATTCGAGGAGGCCGCGCGCCTGCGCGACGAGCTCAAGCGCCTGCAGGCCACCGAGCTCGCCATCAGCGACGATCCGCTCGCCCGCCAGGCGCAGGTGGAGCGCGAGGCCGGCCGCTATTCGGGCTCGCGCAAATACGGCCACAGCGCCAACCTGCCCCCGAAGGGCCTGCCCGCCTCCCCCGAGGGGGCCAGCCCCGGCGACGAGGACGCGGACGCCTACGGCCCGACCGGCAAGGGCCGCTCCGACGAAGGCACCCGCATCCGCAAGCCCGGCCTCGACGAAATGGGCCCCGGCACCGACCGCGAAGTGCCCCTGAACTTCAAGGAACGCCCCCTCCCCCGTTCAACCCAGGGGCATGGGGGGCAGAAGCCGAAATATAAGAGGAGGCGGGGGCGGTAGGGCCGCCCCCGTCCCGGTGCTTACACCCGTGCACCTTCACGGCGGTGAAGGTACTCCAGGGAAATCAGGACGATTACCGCCATGGCCGCCGCAAAGGCCGCAAGCGGCCAAGCGGTGTCGCCGTGCAAACGGATCACGGCCAGGGTCCCGACAATGCTGACGATCAGGCTCTGAACGCAGAAATGCAGGGCTACCGCGGAGCCTGCCCTGTCACCGAACTCCGCAAGAGCACCGTTCGCCGCCACCGAGGCCGTGAAGACGATACCGACTGCCATTACCCACATGGGCGCAATGAAGCTCCACAGAGACGGACGGCCGAAAATCTGACCGAGGCTCAGAAGAGCCGCCCCGACGAGCAGCATCGCCGTGCCACGCCGGAGGCTCCCGGCATTGCCCCACCGGGCCACGAACCGTTTGGCGAAGCGCGTCGTGATGATCATCACGACCGCCGCTGTCGCGAAGGCTAGGCTGAATGCCAGCTCTGAATATCCAGCCCTGTCCATGAGCACGCGCGGCGCGGTCGAGAAGAACACGAAAAACGTCCCCATGGCGGCACTGAACCCGAGCGTGTAGGTCCAGAACGTGAGGCTGCGTAGAACGGGACCGAACGTGCCGCGTGTCGTGACAGCCGCCACAGGTCGGGTTTCAGGCCAGCAGAACAGGGCGTGCAGAATTGCCGGAACCGCAAGAGCCCCCAGCGCGACGAAGATTGCGCGCCATCCGAACCATTCCGCCAGGAGCGCCCCCGCGATGGGACCGAGTGCCGGCACGAAAGCCAGGATGGAGCCGAACATGCTGTAGATGACGACGCCCTCCGGGCGTTCGGCATAGACATCGCGGACCGTTGCGAAGGTCGCCACTAGGGCGGCCGATGCCCCGACAGCCTGCAGGAACCGCAGAATGACGAAGGGGGCCGCCGCCGTCGACAACGCCAGGCAGAACGACGCCGACGCGAACAGCACCGCGCCGCCGATCAGGACAGGCCGTCGCCCTATACGGTCGGAGATTGGCCCGAACACAATCTGCCCGAAGCCAAGCATGACCATGTAGAGACTCAAGGTAAGCTGCACGACGGCCGAGCTGGTGCCGAGGACAACCGGCATGGCTGGAACGACCGGCAGATAGATATCCATCGCCAGGGAGGCGAGGATATCGAAAGGGGCCATCAGAAGGAGCGCCGACGGCACGGAATAGGCCCACACTGGGGGCTTTGAAGACATGATGAGACATCCGCTCAAATGGGAAACATTCGGGCGGCGATCTGCCTGTCAGCGGGAGCTGGGATCAGTTCGACAGACGCCGCAACAACAAGAGAAAGCGTTGTTGCGGCTTACGTGTCCGACGACTTAGCGTCTCCCATGCTACGGCTCCAAGGGTCTCAAACGGAAGGAGAGGCGGTAACTATCACAGAGCGCCAGACCGGACAAATCCGGGGCGGAGCGGGACGGGAACGGGCCTGCCGTGCGGTTCTCGCTCTGTGCCCACCGGCACCTCGCCCCGGCGAAAGCCGCGGATCGATCCGCAGCGTCTTGACCCGGGCGGGCCGGCGTGATCCCTGGCGCGGTCTCCTTCCCGACGGGTGTCCGATGAATTTCTCGACTGTCTCGACGGCCCCACGCCTCTTCCTTGCGGGCCTTTTCGCCCTGCTGGCAATCGTGCCGGCCCGGGCCGAGGATACGGCCTCGCCGAGCTGGGCCGAGGTGAAATGCATCCGCTACGGGAAGGCCTGGGGCGAGGCCATTGCGCGGCAGGGATCGAAGGGACTCGGCCGGGACTTCCTGGCGAACCACGAGGCCTTCCTGGCCTCGGGCTGCACGGAGCGTCCGGAGGTGTGTCCCCGCTCCGCCGAGGAACTGGACCTCGCCAACATGATGGTGGTCGCGGCCATGAATGCCGGCACGGCCAGCACCTTCCCGCCCTTCCGCTGTAATCGGTGATCGGACGCAGACCGGGCGGCATGTCACCGCCACCCTGCGGGAAGCCCAGGCTTTGCCGCGAGGCCTCGCGCTGCTCTCCTCCGTCAGAACATGGGCCACCGCGGGAAGCACTATGCTGCTCTCCTCCCCCTTGTGGGGAGGAGGTGGAGGTGGGGGTGTGAGCGCCACGTTCTGAAAGTCTTGCGCCGACACCCCCACCCTAGCCCTCCCCACAAGGGGGAGGGAATTCGGTCGAGCTTCGTCGCGGTCGTGCGCGCCCCCTCCAGATGAAGCATAACCCTCACCCGGTGCTCCGCACCGACCTCTCCCACCCGGGAGAGGTGAAAGCACGGCACTGCCCGCACTTTTCCACGCACCGTGACGGCCGGGCCTGACCCGACCGTCGACGGCTTCGGAACTATCGCGGTCCTGAGGCGCTGTCCCGGAAGACAGCGCCTAGCGTCAGATTCGTCCCATCAGCAGCAGGATGATGAAGATGATGAGGATGACGCCGAGGATGCCGCTCGGGCCGTAACCCCAGCTGCGGCTGTAGGGCCAGGCCGGAACCGCGCCGATGAGGAGCAGAATGACGATAATGAGAATGATGGTGCTGGTAGCCATGGGGCAATGTCCTCCGTCAGGTGCCTTGCGCCCTCCGGGCTGAAGAGGGCGCTGAATGTCCCCGGCCGCGGGGGCGGCGGGGCGTCCGTGACGAAAACTTGGCGGTAAGGATTAAGTTCCCCCGGGCCTCGTTCGGGCGCAACAGGAATTGGTTCCGGGCGGGAACGAAGAGGGCAACCTGGGCGTTGAGATATTGGCGATTGGGTGCCGCCATGAGTGCGGCCCGTTGGGGACGCTAACCCGCATGGATCAGGATAACCCATTGAAAGCAAGTATACGCATGGACGAGTCCGACGATGAATTCGAGCCTGTCCCGGGCATGAGACACTCATCGCCCGCCCTGAGCCGGTCCGTCCAGGCCCAGCTCGGTCAGCGCCTGCGCCAGTTCTACGAATCCCTGGCGCTCGGCGAGACACCGGTCCCTGACCGGTTCATCGAGATCATCAACCGCCTCGATCAAGGGGTGCCGGAGAAGCAGCAATCATGAGCATAGACGTCACCCTTCGCGATTCCATGCTCAAGGCAACGCCGAACCTGCGCGCGTTCGCTATTTCGCTGACCAATAACGTGGATCGCGCCGACGACCTGGTGCAGGAAACCCTGATGCGCGCCATCGCGAACATCGAGCGGTTCCAGCCGGGCACGAACATGCAGGCGTGGCTCTTCACCATCCTGCGCAATCTCTTTCATTCGGAATACCGCAAGCGCCGCCGCGAGGTGGAGGATGCGGACGGCAAATACGCCTCGACCCTGTCGGTCCAGCCGGACCAGATCCCGCATCTCGATTTCGAGGACCTGCAGAAGGCCCTCGCCCGCCTCCCCCACGACCAGCGGGAAGCGCTGCTGCTCGTCGGCGCCTCGGGCTTTTCCTACGAGCAGGCTGCGGAGATCTGCGGCTGCGCGGTCGGCACCATCAAAAGCCGGGTGAACCGCGCCCGTAACCGGCTCGCGGAGCTGATGCACTTCACCGATATGGACGAGGATATCGGGCCCGACCGGGTAACGCTCTCGATCATGGCTGCGGTCGCCTAAACGGCGGCCGCGGCGCTTACCGGCGACGGAACTGCTGGCCGCCGCGCTGCGGCGGACGGGGGCCGGACGAACCGGAATCCTTGTGGCGGAAGATGAGGCGACCCTTCTCAAGATCGTAAGGCGACATCTCGACCGTCACGCGGTCGCCCGCGAGGGTCTTGATGCGGTTCTTCTTCATCTTGCCGGCCGTATAGGCAATCACTTCGTGCCCGTTGTCGAGCTGCACGCGATAACGCGCATCGGGCAGGATTTCGGTCACCAGACCCTCGAATGTGATCAGTTCTTCCTTTGCCATGCAAAGCCCTTCGTCTCAAAAACAAAAAGCCGCCCCTGAGCGGAACGGCTGATGTGCAAGAGGGCGCGCCATGCACGCCCTCCGGCATCGAACCCTTACGCGTTCTGCAGGTTCACTGCAGAAGAGCGGCCGGTCCGCTGGTCGGTCTGAAGCTCGTAGGAGATCTTCTGACCTTCGCGAAGACCGCGCATGCCGGCGCGCTCAAGCGCCGTCGCATGAACGAACACGTCCTTGCCGCCGTTGTCGGGCTGGATGAAACCATAACCCTTGGTTTCATTGTACCACTTCACGGTTCCCGTTTCCATGGGAATTCCCTTTCACTGTCGTTTGCACGTGGGCGATTTGCCGAAACAGAATCACCCGCTAGTCGATATTGGTAGAGAGAAGGAACGTGCGCTCGGCAGTGCCAAAGCGAAGTAGCCCAGTCGTCCGGCCAAATGTCGATGCGAAAATAAGTAGGGGAAGGATGGGGCAATTGCAAGGCATCCACCCCTTTTGAACCGCTCAGCTCCAAGAGATCGTCAGGAGATCGTCCTACGCCCTGTATCCGCACCCGAAGGAGGAACCCTCTTTCGTGCCTGCCGTTGGGCTTCCAGGACCGCCCGGAGGACCATCCCGGAGCGGCCGGATCTTCTTGAGACAATAGGAGCACGCCCATGGCCAACGACCGCTATCGCTACGATCCGGACCGGTACCGCACCGAGGGCTGGCGCGGTAGGGACGAGTCCTACGGCTCCCGCCGCCGCTTCGGCTCCGGCGAAGGCTCCACCTCTGGCGACCGCTGGCGCGAGGATGACGGCTACATCGCCCGGCGCGGCTTCGGCAACCGCTCGTCAGGCTACGACCGGGACGAGCGCTCCGACACGTGGAGGTCGGACGCATGGAGGAACGAATCCCGGCGGAACGATCCCTGGCGGGATGACACTTGGCAGAATGACACTTGGCGGGGCCGGGATTACGGCGATTCCGCGGGCTACGGCTCCGGCGGCTCCGCCCGCGACTGGCGCGACGTGGTCGGCGACGACCGCCGCAGCGGCATGACGGGCTACGGGGTCGATTACAGCCGCGACCGGGATTACCGTGGCTATGGCTCGTCCTATGACGAGGATCGGTATGGCTCCGGCTTCTTCGGGCGCGGATCGCGGGATTACGGCGAGGACCGGGGCTTCCTGGAGCGTGCCGGCGATGAGGTCAGGTCCTGGTTCGGCGACGAGGAGGCCAACCGGCGCCGGGACGAGGACATGCGCCGCGCGGAGCAATATCACCGCGGGCGCGGCCCCAAGGGCTACCAGCGCTCCGACGAGCGCATCCGCGAGGACGTGAACGATCGCCTGACGGACGACCCACACATCGACGCCTCGGAGATCAACGTGACGGTCTCGGGCCGTGAGGTCACCCTCGACGGCACGGTACAGAACCGCTTCGCGAAGCGCCATGCCGAGGATATCGCCGAATCGGTCTCTGGCGTGACCCACGTCCAGAACAACCTCCGGGTTCAGCAGAGCGCCGATACAGGTAATCTGTCCACAGGAACCGGCACTGGGGCCGGCACGACCCAGGGGATGGAGGCAGCCCGCCGACGGACGACGACTTCGTCCGGCACCTGACGGCGTCCTCGGCCATGGAGCGCCCGCCCTGCGGGCGCTTTTCTTCCCTTGGAACGCCATCCAGGAGACCGCAGCCTCGGGCCGCTCATGGCACACTTCCCCCTTGCCTTTCATGCCCGGGCCTGCGACCCCATATGTGACGGGGAGGCTCGGACAACATGGCAGGAATTTCCGTCACCCTCGACGGCACCAATATCCAACTCGCATTCCAGAAGGGCGAGCAATCGACGGCTGTCGTCATGGACCCCCATGCGGCCCGTTCCCTGGTCAAGGCGCTCGGGCAGTTGCTCGCCGCCATCGGCGAAGGCGCCGAATCCGGGGATGAGGACGGCGAGGAGATCCTCGACGTGACCTCTTCATCCATCGACATCGGCATGGACGAGAACGGCCAAGCGGTCCTTGCTCTCCAGGCCGGTATGCTGGCGCCCTTCCTGCTCCGTCTCAAGGACGACGAGGCCCGGCACATCGCCAACAGCCTCCTCGAAATCCTCAACAGCCCGCGGGACGTCCGGGTTTCCCTCGGCGGCCATTAGCTCGGCCGAGGGCCCCTCTCCAAACAAACCGCTGCACGAATTTAATAAAACAGTATAACATCCCGTTTTCTTGGCAGGATCAGGAGGTGAAGCGGCATGGCGGGCTGGAACGCGGGCTATATCGTCGACATCGAATACACGCATGGCTTCTACCGTGAGCTTGCTCCGAGCCTCCTGAGTTTCGCGGCCCTGATGCAGGGCGTGTCCGCGCCGGGTCTCCGGGTCGAGCCCCTCGCCTATTGCGAGCTCGGCTGCGGCCAAGGGGTGTCGACCAACGTCCTCGCGGCAGCCAATCCACACGTGGAATTCTACGCCACCGACTTCAATCCGAGCCATGTCGCCGGTGCGGAAGCCCTGGCGGGGGCGGCTCGGCTGCCCAACGTGCATTTCTTCGACGACAGCTTTGCCGAGTTCCTTGAGCGGGACGACCTTCCGGATTTCGACATCGTGGCCCTCCACGGGATCTATAGCTGGATCTCGCCCGAGAACCGCCGGACCATCGTTGAATTCATCCGTCGGAAGCTCAAGCCTGGCGGGCTCGTCTACGCCTCCTATAACGTCATGCCCGGATGGGCCTCGGTCATGCCCCTGAGGCGCCTTCTCGTGGAATATGCCGACAGGCAGGCCACCGGCTCCCGGGCGGCACGGATCCGCGCCGCGGTCGATTTCGCCGAGCGCCTGAGTACGCTCGGCACCCGCTTCTTTGCCGGCAACCCGAAACTCGCCGAGCGGCTGAAGCTCCTGAAGACCAAGGATCCCCACTATATCGCCCACGAATATTTCAACGCGGACCACAACCCCTTTTACTTCATGGACGTGGCCGAGGAATTCGCAGAGGCGAAACTGCGGTGGATCGGCTCTGCCTCCCCTCTTGAGACCATCGACGAGATCAATCTCTCGGCGGATCAGCGCAAGATGCTGGCCGAGATCGATGATATCGCCCTGCGCGAGACCCTGCGCGACCATATCGTCGACCAGGGTTTCCGAAAGGACGTCTTCATCAAGGGGCCTGTGCGGATGAGCCGATCCCTGGCAAGGGAGCGCTGGCTCGATACCCGCTTCGCCCTGACGTGCCTTCCGGGTCATGTCCCGTCCGAGGTGCAGGGCCGGGGCTACAGCATGAAGCTCCAGCCCGATTTCCATCGGGCTCTCACGTCCGCGCTCGACGGCACGCCGCGTTCTCTGCGCGAGATCATGACCTCGCCCGGCCTCGAAGACATCGGCCTCGACAAGGTCATCCAATCTCTCGTTTGCTTGGTTGGTCAGGGCAACTGCCATCCCGGCCTCGACGCGCAGGCGCTTGCGGAGCGCAAGGCGCGGACGGAGGCCTTCAACGAAGCCGTCGCGACACGGAACGTGCATGAGCCCATCGCGCTCACATTCGCATCACCCGTGACCGGGAGCGGGGTCAGGGTCGACCAGATCGACCAGATGATCTGGCTCGGGCGCAGGCGCCGGGAGGCCGACATTCCCGATTTCGTCTGGCGCTGCATGATGGAGACAGGGCACAGGCTCGCCCGGGAAGGAAAGCCGCTTACGACCCGCGAGGAGCACGTGGCGGAACTCCGGGGGAAGATCGTCCAGTTCGACGAAAAGCTCGCGCCCGTCCTTGCGGCTCTGGGCATCGACGCAGGGCCGCCGTCTCCCGGCAAGGTCCAGGATCTGCGCCGGCAGGCGTGACCTCCTCCGGTCACGCTTTCGTCAGGCCAAGGAACTTCATTACCGCCATCCGGTTGTCGAACGCGGGCGAAGTGCGCCCTGCGGAAGAGGCAGATGACGGTACACAACCCGGACTTTACCCCCATCGCTCATCCCGGCGTTCCGATCATCGACGCCAAGGCCGAGCCGACCCTGAAATATCCCGAGGCGGAGGCCTTCTATGCGGAGGCCCTGCGGGAACTGAACGCTCTCGGCCTGCCCTTCCTGCTGGCCGGGACCTATGCGCTCTCGGCCTATACGGGCATTACCCGCCCGACCAAGGATCTCGATATCTTCTGCAAGGCCGGCGACTACACGCGGGTCCTATCCCATTTCAAGAATCTCGGCTACGCGGTCGAGATCGAGGACGACCGCTGGCTCGGCAAGGTCTTCAAAGGCCGCTATTTCTTCGACGTGATCTTCGCCTCCTCGAACGGCACCATGCCGATCGGCGATCAGTGGTTCGAAAATGCCCGGCAGATCGAGGTCTTCGGAACTCCGGTCCGCATCGTCGGCCCGACCGAGCTCGTCTGGTCCAAGTGCTTTATTCAGCTCCGTCACCGCTACGACGGGGCCGATGTGGCCCATACCATTCTCAAGGCCCACGACCTGATCGATTGGCACCGCCTGCTCGGCTACATGGAAGTGCACTGGGAGGTGCTGCTCATGCATCTCCTCAACTTCCGCTGGATCTATCCGACCGAGCGGGACAACGTCCCCCGCTGGGTCATGGACGAGCTGCTCGACCGTCTCTCCAAGCAGCTCGACCTGCCGCCGCCTCAGATGAAGGTGTGCCGAGGGCGCATGTTCTCCCGCGTGGATTACGAGATTGACGTAAAGGAATGGGGCTTCGCCGATGTGGGCGGCGAAGGCGATTGGCGGAATGACTGACGAACAGCCTCTTCTGAGGGTCGCTGCAATGGGCGACCTCCACGTGCGCGAAGACAGCAACTCCTCCTATCGCGACCTGTTCGCCGAAGTCTCAAAGGATGCCGACGTGCTCGTCCTGACCGGGGACCTGACGGACCTCGGCAAGCCGCGGGAGGCCGAGATCCTGGCGCAGGACATCAAAGCCTGCTCGATCCCTATCGTCGGTGTCCTGGGCAATCACGATTATGAATGCGGCGCACCCGAAGAGGTCACGCAGATCCTGCGCGAAGCGGGCATGCGCGTCCTGGACGGCCAGTCCTGCGAGATCGACGGCGTCGGTTTCGTGGGTGTGAAAGGGTTCGCGGGCGGATTCGGGCGGCGCATGCTCGGCTCGTTCGGCGAGCCGGCCATCAAGCAGTTCGTGGGCGAGGCCATGAACGAAACCATCAAGCTCGAGAACGCCATGCGCCAGGTGCGCGCCAAGCGCTCCCTCGTGATCCTGCATTATGCCCCTATCGTCGAGACCATCGAGAGCGAGCCTCTCGAGATCTATCCCTTCCTCGGCTCGTCACGTCTTGCCGAGACCATCGACCGCTTCAAGGTCTCGGCCATCGTGCATGGCCACGCCCATCGCGGCCGCTTCGAAGGCCGCACGCCGGGCGGGCAGCCGGTCTACAACGTCGCAAAACACATCGAGAAGCCGACCGGCAAGCCTTACGCGATCCTGGAAATCTGAACCCGGATCGCGCTGAGCTTCTCTACATTTGCTGATCCTGATGGCTCTTCGCCTCGGCGAATTGTGCATTGAGGAGTTCCGCCATCTTCGCGAAGGCCTGCTGTTCACTCAGACCCGTTTCGACGCACCGGCCAGACACATAAACCGCCATTGCCGGCCGGTGATTGACCTGCTGTCTCCTGATCGAAACCTCCATTACGGCCTCCCTCAGCTGCCTCAAAAACGCGTTCCCGGATCGGTGGGATTGCCGGGCAGATAATCAGGCTCTGAGCCGGGACCCTTGGGGTCCGAGATACCGGGATCGTTCACAGGGTAAGGCGTCCGCGGCCCGGTCGGCCCCGTATCGGGACGCTCATCCGGGGATGCGGGGGGCACCTTGCTCGGAATGTGGCCGCCCGGTGTCGGCTCGCGGGTCGGGGTGCCTGGATTGACCATTTCTCATCCTTCACGGGTTGCAGGTTTCGGTTGGTCAACCGCAGCGCTCCGAAGGGGTTCCGCAGAAGCGTGCGGCCATGGGACGCCCTCGGGCCCTCGGCGGAACTCCCAGTCCGATTGCCCGTTGCCCGCCCGTCCCCCCTTCAACGACGGAGAGTCCCATGCCCGACATCAAGCAGGCGAAGATCCTCATCATGGCCACCGACGGCTTCGAGCAGTCGGAACTGATGGTCCCCCTAAAGAAGCTGTCCGAAGCCGGCGCAACGGTCGTCGTCGCCTCGCCGACGTCGCGCATGCAGCAGGAGAGCATCCGCGGCTGGAACAAGAAGGATTGGGGCGAAAGCGTGAAGGTCGACCGGAACCTGGACGACGTGAAGCCGGACGAGTTCGACGCCCTTGTGCTGCCCGGCGGGCAGATCAACCCGGACCTTCTCCGAGTGGAGCCGAAGGCCGTCGAGATTGTCCGCACCTTCTACGGGAGCGCCAAAGTGGTCGCCGCGATCTGCCACGCACCCTGGCTTCTCGTCGAGGCCGGCGTGATCAGAGACCGGCAATGCACCTCCTACCACTCCATCAAGACGGACGTGATGAACGCGGGCGGCCGGTGGCGGGACGAGGCGGTGGTCACCGACCAGGGCCTGATCACCAGCCGCAATCCCGGAGACCTGGATGCATTCTGCGCCAAGATCGTCGAGGAGATCCGGGAGGGCCGCCATTCGGGCCGCCGTCAGGCCGCAGAGTAAGGATCTTCGCCCAGACATGAAAAAACGGCCGGCGAAAAGCCGGCCGTTCTGTTTTGCAATGGTTGGGGATTAGCCCTGCTGGATCGCCGAGAGCTTCCAGGGTCCGCCCTGGTCGCGGCGGAAGGTCCAGATCTCGGTGGCCTCGACAGGCCGGGAAGGATCGCCTTCCACCACCCGTCCGGTCGCCTTGTCGGTCGTGACGTCGACCAGGGAGTAGCGCATGGCGACGGTCGCGTAATCTGCGCTCCCCTCGCGCCAGGCTTCGGCCAGATCGCCCTGGAGCAGGCGCACGCCCGAGACCGTGTTGACTACGCCGCGGGCGGCGTTGTCGTTCAGCTCTTCCTGCATGTAGCCGGCCATCTCGGGGGTCGCGAGCGACCAGAGCTTCTCCGCGTCGTGGCGCGAATAGGCATCCTGCACCTCGGTCAGAGCACGCTCAAAGGCGGCGAAATCCTGCTCGCCGATCCCGACCTCATCCCGAGCTCCGGGACGTGCCGAGCTGGCGCCAGCTGCCCGTCCAAGGCCAGCACCCAGGCCGCCGAGGCCACCGAGCCCGCTCGCCAGACCGCCAGGGCCTGTCGGCGGAACGGAGGAGCCCCCCGCCATGGAACGGGCATGGCCCTGCGGACCCGCATAAGCGGGCTCCTGACGGCGCCGGAACCACTTCATGGCCAGCGACACGAGGAAGACCACAAGGCCGATCTGGAGCAGAAGCCCCAGGAACGAGCCGAGGCCCGAGAGGCCGCCGAAGAAGCCGTGGCCCATCAGCATGCCGAACAGGCCGGCGCCGAGAAGGCCCGCCATGAGGCCCGAGCCGAAGCCGAAGCGGCGCGGCTGTGCGGCCGCAGGGTTAGGCATGCCCGGACGGTTGACCGTCGGACCCTGGTTGGGGATCTGCGAGCGCTGGATCGGAGCGGCCGCGCCCGGCGCCGTATTGGTGCTCGGGGGTGCGCTCCACGTGCGGGCGCCGCGTGAACCGAAGCTGCCCCGTCCCCCGCCGGGGCGAGCTTCCGCCGCGCTTCCGGCGAAGACGAGGGCCGCCGCGAGCGCCACCATGATACGGCTGCGGCGAGAAGCGATCTTCATCATCGTCGTCTGATATCCTTCTGGAGCGAAATGCTCCGTACATGGCATATGGGGGTATTTGCCGAGCCTTGAAAGGGGGACGATCACAGGATCGGGCGTTGCCGCACTCGCCGAAAGGCCGCCGCAAGCCGCCCACGCCGACGGTCCGGCCGCAAAAGGTGGGCCAAAGCGCTGCCCGCCCGCGTCAGCATCGCCCTGGTCATGGCCGCGATACGGCGCGCCTGACGCCAGGCCCAGGTCCCCTCGAGCCAGCCATGCACGAAATCCCGGATGGCGACGACCCTCACGAAGCACCAGGCGAACCATCCGATGGTCAGGAGCTTGTCCCGCCCGATGGCGAAGAGCCGCTCGGCGAGCCCGAGCCCCACCACCTTGGCGACGAAGAAGGTGAGCAGCCCGGATGCGAAATGGCCCAGGCTGAAGAGATAGAGCGCATAGATCTTGAACGGCTCGATGATCGCAAGCGGGATGAGAAACAGCATGAGGATGCCGTAGGGCGGCAGCCGCGCGACCGCCTGCTCGCACCACCGGACCACGGGCAGCCGTGCGAGCGCCCGCACGGCCGGAATGACGAAGGCCCGGAATGCATCGTCCACGAGCACCACGCAGACCGCGACCGTCAGGAGGATCAGGTCGAGGACCTTCCGCAATGCGCGGGACAAGGATCCGGACGGGAGCGGCATGAGGGGGCACCTGCGAAGCAATGGAACGCAATCTTCAACCCGAATGTGGAGACCGTACGGCCGTTCTCCAAGACGCTTCTTCGGGACACATCGGCGCCATCGAATTCTCTTCTGCCCGAAGGCAGGAGGAAGGTCTTGCGCCCCCCGTCCATAACCTAAGGTAAGGTTCGCGGCTTCGGGAGCGGCTCAGCTTGCACGCCGCAACGGACAGGCTCAGTCGAACGGCGGGAATCCACGCTCGGGCCGAGACAAAGGCCGCGCGGATTACTTTGCGTTCTTTCTTTGCCCCGGAATCCATTCTTTCGCCGGATCGAGACAACTCGCCCCGACCTGCCGAAGACCCGCTTTGTTCCCTCTACGTTCAAGAAGAGAACAAGATTTCCCTTTCCTATGTGACGCAAAGAAAGATCAGTCTTCGAAAGGTAAAACCATCCCCGTTATCCACAGGTTTGCGACTCGACTCCCGAAAATGCCTGTGTTCCTGATTTGTTCGAACGCCGGAAAGGACGGATGGGATGCGCAAACCCGCGGACATCGAGCGGCTCTATGTCGATTTCGATTCGTTCTTCGCCAGTGCGGAACAGCATCTCCAGCCCCACCTGCGCGGTAGGCCCGTCGGCGTCGTGCCGGTGGCCTCGGAACATACGGGCCTTATCGCGGTCAGCCGGGAGGCAAAGGCCGTGGGGATCAAGCGCGGCACCGTCGTGCGGGACGCGCGACGCCTGTGCCCCGGCATCGTCCTCGTGACGGCCCGGCACGAGCGCTACGTCGCTCTGCATCGGGAGATCATCCGCGCCATCGAGACCGTGCTTCCCGTCAAGGCCATCTGCTCCATCGACGAGATGCTCTGCGCCCTCATGCCGTCCGAGCAGGCCGATGCGCTTGGCCTCGCACGAAGGGTCAAGGGGGCGATCGCCCGCGAGGTCGGAACCACCCTCAGCTGCTCGGTGGGCCTCGGCCCCAACGAACTCCTGGCAAAGATTGCCGCCGAGTTGGAGAAGCCGGACGGTCTCGTGACCCTTCACCCGAAGGACCTGCCCGGTCCCCTCCTGTCCTTGGCCCTGACCGACATTCCGGGCATCGCCAAGGGCAATGCGGACCGCCTCGCCCGCGCCGGGATCCGCGACATGTCGGCCCTGTGGCGGATGCAGCCGAAGGAGCTGCGCCGGCTCTGGGGCAGCGTCGAGGGCGAACGCCTGTGGATGGGCCTGCACGGCTATGAGGTGGAGCGGCCGGAGACCCAGCGGCGGATGTTCGGCCACGGGCGGGTGCTCCCGACGGGCTGGCGGCACCTGGCCGGAGCCTATGCGTGCGCGCGGGTGCTCCTCGCCAAGGCGGCGAGCCGGATGCGCCGGGGCGGCTTCTCGGCCAAGACCCTCGCCCTGTGGCTGACGGACCGGGACAGCGCCGGCTGGTACGGCGAGGAGCGGTTTTTGCCGACGGCCGACGACCCCTCGCTCCTGGCGAGCCTCTCCCGGCTTTTCGGCCATGCGGAACGTGAGAACTCTGCGGGTACGCGCCTGCGCAGCGTCCATGTGACCCTGCAGGACCTGGTCGGCGCCGGGGAGCGGGCGGAGGACCTCTTCGATTTCACCGCAGAGGCCCAGATCAAGCGGCGGCAGGAATACCTGTCCGTCCTCGCCGACCGGCTGAACGCCCATTACCAGGGACGGTTGCTGCATTGGGGGCCCTGGGCCGAGCTTCCCGGTGGCTATGCGGGCGCCAAGATCGCCTTCAACCGCATTCCCGACGCGGAGGATTTTTGAAAGGCGGCCCCATAAACAGAACGGCCGCGGCAAGACCGCGACCGTTCCGGCACACGGGCGGCTGAGAGCCGCCGAGCCTCAAGCTGCCTTAACGTCAGGCAGCCTTCGCCTTGGGTTGAACCTCGGCCTCGTAATCCTCCAGGAGGGTCTTGGTGAGAGCACCGGGCGTGAAGGTGTAGGTGGCGATCTCGGCCACGGGCGTCACCTCGGCGGCGCTGCCGGTGATGAAGCACTCGCTGAAGCCGGCCATCTCCTCGGGCATGATGCGGCGCTCGACCACCTCGATGCCGCGCCGCTTGGCGAGCTCGATGACGGTCTGCCGGGTGATGCCGTCCAGGAAGCAATCGGCAATCGGGGTGTGGAGCGCGCCGTCCTTCACGAAGAACACGTTTGCGCCTGTGCACTCCGCCACGCGGCCCTGCCAGTCGAGCATGAGCGCGTCCGCGTAGCCCCGGCGCTCGGCCCGGTGCTTCGAGATCGTGCAGATCATGTAGAGGCCGGCCGCCTTGGCGGTGGACGGAGCAGTCGCCGGATCGGGCCGGCGGTATTCCGCCATGTCGATGCGGATGCCCTTCATCTTCTGGGCCGGGTCGAAATAGCTCGGCCATTCCCAGCTGGCGATGGCCAGGTGGATCTTGTTGTGCTGGGCCGAGACACCCATCATCTCGGATCCGCGCCAAGCCACGGGCCGCAGATAGGCGTCCTTCTGACCGTTCTTCTCCAGCACGAGGCGCTTGGCCGCGTCGATCTCGGCCACGCTGAAGGGAATCTCGAAATCGAGGATCTGGGCCGATTTCTTCAAGCGCTCGGCATGTTGAATCGACTTGAAGATCTCGCCGCCATAGGCGCGCTCGCCCTCGAAGACGCTGGAGCCATAATGCAGAGCGTGGGTCAGCACATGAACCTTGGCGTCCTTCCACGGTACCAGCTGCCCGTCATACCAGATCCATCCATCACGTTGATCGAAGGGGGTAGCGGACATGTGTCTTCTCCTGAATGGCGACCTGTGGTTCATCGGGGCCGCGCAATTTCCGATGCCGTTCCGCGTGGTTTCAATTTCATTCATTTCGCGGAAGCGCCTTGACGAGTAACAATCGGCCTGAGATATGTCAACAACGCTGACTTAAATAATGGACACGGACGGTGCCAGACGCAATCCCGGTTCTCAGACCCTTCAGGCCAGACGCCGACAGCCGCGCCGAGCAGCCCGCCTATGATCTCATCGAGCTGCTCTTCTTCGCCTATCGGGATTTCGTGAGCGATCCCGACCGGATCCTCGGCGAATACGGCTTCGGGCGCGCCCATCACCGGGTGCTCCACTTCGTCGACCGCCAGCCGGGCCTGACCATCGCGGAACTGCTCGACATCCTGCGGATCACCAAGCAGAGCCTGAACCGGGTCCTCAAGGAGCTGATCGAGAAGCGCTTCATCGAGAGCCGGACCGGCACGTCCGACCGTCGCCAGCGCCTGCTCTATGCCACGCTCCAGGGCCATGATTTGGCCCAGAAGCTCGCCAGTCTGCAGACGCGGCGCATCGCCCGTGCGCTCGCCGACCTGGAGCCCGATGCCAAGGACGTGGTTACCCGCTATCTCCTGCGCCTGATCGACCCGGACGACCGGGCGCATGTGGAGCGCCTCGTGTTCGGCACCGAGAAAGTCTGATAAAAGCCGAGCCGATGGAAGTTGCACGCATCGATATCCCCGACCATGCTCCCCACGTCCTCGTGGTGGACGACGACCGGCGCCTGCGCGATCTCCTGGCCCGCTTCCTGACCGAGAACGGCTACCGCATCACCACGGCCGCGAGCGCCGCAGAGGCGCGGTCCAAGGCCGAGAGCTTCGTGTTCGACGCCCTCGTGCTGGACGTGATGATGCCGGGCGAATCCGGCTTCGATTATGCGCGTAGCCTGCGCAAGGAATCGCAGATCCCCATCCTGATGCTGACCGCCCGCGCGGATGCGGCGGACCGGGTCACGGGGCTCGAGATCGGCGCCGACGATTATCTACCGAAGCCCTTCGAGCCGCGCGAGCTGCTCCTGCGCCTCGGCAACATCCTCAAGCGCGCCGTTCCGTCCGAGATCGCCTCCTCGGAGACTCCCGAGATGGTGCGCTTCGGCCCCTTCACGTACCGGTTCGACCGGGGCGAGCTGCGCCGGGGCGACGAGCTCGTGCGCATCACCGAGCGCGAGCGCGAGATCCTGACGATCCTCGGCTCCCGGGCCGGCGACAACGTCCAGCGGGAGGAGCTCGCCGGCAACGGCATCGCGGCCAACGAGCGCACGGTCGACGTGCAGATCAACCGCCTGCGCCGCAAGATCGAGATCGACCCGGCCAACCCGATCTTCCTCCAGACGGTGCGCGGCGTGGGCTATCGCCTCGTGATCGACCGATGAAGCTCAGCACGGCCCTGAAGCATTCCCCGTTCGACGTCGCCATGCGCTGGCTCGGCCGGATCCTGCCCAAGGGTCTCTATGCGCGCTCCCTCATCATCATCATTGCGCCCATCGTGCTGCTGCAATCGGTGGTGGCCTACGTGTTCATGGAGCGGCACTGGCAGCTCGTGACACGCCGCCTGTCCTCGGCCGTAACCTCCGACATCGCGGCCTTGATCGACATCTACGAGAGCTATCCACAGGACAGGGATGCGACCACCCTCGCGCGGATCGCCTCGGAGCGCCTTCAGCTCGACGTGGACATCCTCCACGACACGGACCTGCCGCCCCGGGGCCGAAGCCGTTCTTCTCGATCCTCGACGAGACCCTGTCGGACGAGCTGCGCCGGCAGATCGACCGTCCCTATTGGATGGACACGGTCGGGCGCTCGAACTTCGTCGAGATCCGCGTCAAGCTCGATTCCAACACCGTGATGCGGGTGCTGACCCGGCGCAGCCAGGCCTATGCGTCGAACTCGCACATCTTCCTGGTGTGGATGGGCGGGTCGTCCCTGGTGCTGATGGGCATCGCGATCCTGTTCCTGCGCAACCAGATCCGCCCGATCCTGCGCCTTGCGGAGGCCGCCGAGGCCCTGGGCAAGGGCCGCGAGATCGAGTTCCGCCCCCGGGGTGCCCGCGAGGTGCGGCAGGCCGGCCACTCGTTCCTCGAAATGAAGCGGCGAATCGAGCGCAACATCGAGCAGCGCACGACCATGCTCAACGGCGTGAGCCACGACCTGCGCACCATCCTGACCCGCTTCAAGCTCTCCCTCGCCCTGCTGCGGCAGACGCCCGAGGTGGAGGACCTGAAGAGGGACGTGGACGAGATGAGCCGAATGCTCGAAGGCTACCTGGCCTTTGCCCGGGGGGACGCGGGCGAGCAGGCCGTCGCGACGGATCTGCGCCCCCTGCTCGAAGACCTCCAGGTCGATGCGGAGCGGCAGGGCCATTTGACGAATCTCGACCTCGTGGGCGACCCCATCGTCATCGTGCGGCCGGACGCCTTCAGGCGCCTCATGTTCAACCTCGTGGCCAATGCGGCCCGGCACGGGGAGACGATCGAGATCAACGCCAACCACGAGACCCGCTGGCTGGTGATCCACGTGGACGACGACGGACCCGGCATCCCGCCAGAATTGCGCGAGGAGGTCTTCAAGCCCTTCGTGCGGCTGGACGAGGCCCGCAACCAGGACGAGGGTGGCTCCGGCCTCGGCCTCGCCATCGCCCGCGACATCGCCCGCTCCCACGGCGGCGACATCTCCCTCGGCGAGAGCCCCCTCGGCGGCCTGCGGGCGACGGTCCGCCTACCGGCCTGACGCGTCTGCCTGCCACGCCTCGATGGCGTGCCGGGCCGTCGGCGTGAGGGAATCGAGGATCAGCGCATCCGCGACCGGGAACCAGGCGATCTCGGTGTGCTCGTCGCCCGCATTCGTCAGCTCTCCGGTCCAGGCCTCGATGAGATACGAATGGTACCTCTTGTGACCGTTCACGGCAGGGTTCGGTTCTTCCATGGCGTCGCCCAAGGAGCAAAAGCGCGTGACCGCGATATCGAGCTCCTCGCGAAATTCCCGCACGAGCGCCTGCTCCAGGCTCTCACCGGCCTCCACATGCCCGCCGAAGATATCCCAGCAATGGGGATAGGTCCGCTTGTGAGCGGCCCTGAGCCCGAGCAGCACTCGCCCGCCGTCGTCGAAGACGAGGCCCTGGACCACCTCGTCCGTCAATAGAGCCTTCCGCCGATCGGGACCTCCCGGTCGGGGCGGATGAGCATCACATCGCCGTTGGCGTCCGGAACGCCGAGGGTCAGGACCTCGGACATGAAGGGTCCGATCTGGCGGGGAGGAAAGTTCACGACCGCCAGGACCTGGCTGCCGACGAGCTCCTCGGGCGTGTGGTTGACGGTGATCTGCGCCGAGGAGCGCTTGAGGCCGATTTCGGGCCCGAAATCGATCGTCAGCTTGAAGGCGGGCTTGCGCGCCTGCGGAAAGGGCTCCGCCGTGACGATCCGGCCGACCCGGATATCGACCTTCAGAAAATCCTCGAAAGCGATCGGCGCAGATCCCGCGCTCGCATGGTCCATGAGTGCCCCCTTCCCGTTTCGGTCAGATCGCGGCGGCCGGGTTGTTGGTCTCGCCGTCACCTTTGCGCTTCGTGTAGCTTCTCGACGAGCCGCGGCTTTCCATCAAGGCACGACCCGCGGCCCGTAACGGAGCCGTGAGACGGCGTACGTCCTCGGCCCGCTCCATGAACCGCTCGCCGCGCCGCAATTCCCGGTCGAGCCGCGCCATGGTCTTGGCGAGGGCTGGGTCGTCATCGTCGAGCCAGGTCCGCAGCGTGTTGGCATAAACGAGAGCCGCCCCCTGGATCTTCAGAGTTCCCAAGGGCCCCTCCGTGGGAATGCCCGCTGCCGCGAGCATGAAGCGCTGGGAGTTCAGCGCCTCGCGGTTGAGCGCCGCCAGTGCCAGCGGGTCGAATCGCAGGTCGCGCACGATGTTGCGGAGGGCGTCCTTGTAGGGAGCCAAGGCATCGAAGCGGCGCATGATCACGTCGAAGATCCGTTCCCGCGCCGGCTCCTGGGCGAGATCCTCCGTCGTGCCTTCGAGGACCTGGCGGTCGATCTGGCGCGAGAAAGCGCCGAGCACCGCCCCCTTGGACGGGAAGAGATCCCGGAACTCGGCGAGGGAGAGGTTCGTCGCCTCAGCGAGATCGCCGATCTCGATCTCATCCCACCGCCGCCGGGAGGCCAGCTCCATGAGGGCCTCCACCACCGCTTTGCGCTTGGATGATACGTCCATGGCCATGGCAATCTCCCGAATCGTGTTGAAAAACCTGCCCTGCTAAGTAGGTCGCGGACGGCGCCCGTCAGCCCGCCAGTTCCTCGGCCCGCCTCTTTGCCGCAGCAACCGTCTCGCGCATCAGCGCCTTCAGGCCGCCCGGATCGGCCATGAGCACCTGAAGCCCGGCGGCCGTCGTGCCGCCGGGCGAGGTCACGTTCTGGCGCAGCGTCGCGGGCGACAGGTCACTCTGGAACAGGAGTTCACCCGCTCCCGTGACCGTGGCGCGGGCGAGCCGCTGCGCGAGGTCTGCAGGCAGGCCCGCGGCGATGCCTGCCTCCGCAAGGCACTCAACGAGGTGGAACACATAGGCCGGGCCGGAGCCCGAGACCGCCGTTACGGCGTCGATCAGATCCTCCGACGGAAGCCATTCGACCGCCCCGACGCTCTTGAGGAGCGCGTCCGCCACAAGGCGCTGCGCCTCCGTGACCTCCGGGCTGGCGGCGGCGCCGGTCGCGCCGCGCCCGATGCTGGCGGGCAGGTTCGGCATGGCGCGGACGACGGCGCGGGCCTCCGGGAGGCGCTTGCGCAGATCCCCGATGGTCTTGCCCGCAAGGATTGACACGATGAGGGTTCCGGGCCCGATCAGGGCGTCCAGGTCCTTCGCGGCCTCGTCCAGCATCTGCGGCTTGATGGCGAGGACCAGCACTTCGGGCTGATCCGGCCGGGAGGGATTGAGGGCGATGCCGCGTTTCTCGCAGAGCCGCGCCATCTCGTCCGATGGGTGCGGGTCGAGCACGGTGACGCCCTGCGGATTCATACCCTGGGCGAGCCAGCCCTCCAGCATGGCGCCGCCCATCTTGCCGGCTCCGAGGAGAACGAGGGAGGACGGCAGGTGACGCGCTGGCTCGGACATGGAAAACCTTGAGGAGACGGTGACGGAGCGCGCACTCTATCCAGCCCGCCTCGACCCTGTCGAGGGCCGCTCAGGCCTCGCCCTCAGTCTCGAAGAGCACCGCGTCGAGGGCCTCCTTCGGAGACTTGCCGGCCCACATCACGAACTGGAAGGCCTGGAAGTAGCGCTCGCAAGCCTCCACGGCGACGCGCAGCATGGTCTCGCACTGGCCCTGGGTGGGATCCGCCCCGCCGGCCAGCAGGAGGGCATGGCGGAACATCACCACGTTCTCCCGGCTCCAGAGATCGAAATGCCCGACCCAGAGCTGCTCGTTGATGCGCGAGATGAGCTGAAGCAGGTCCTGCCGGCGGCGATCCGGGACCTTGAGGTCGAACGCGCAGGCGACGTGAAGCGCCTCCACGTCCTCGATCCACGTGAAGGCGATGTGATAGTCCGCCCAGCGTCCGGAGACAGAGACGGACATCTCGTCAGCCTCGGCCCGATCGAAGATCCAGTCCCGTAAGGACGCGAGCCGCTCGACCACGTCGAGCGGATGTTCCAGCCGGTCAAGTTCGATGTGAAGCTGAGGCATCTCGTTCCATGAAATTCTTGCCTGAAAGATGCCAAGCACATCCAAGCAACGCCGTAACGTAAATTCACGCGAATTCCAGAAATTTTGCTTTCAAATACCTTCGGTATCCGGAAGCTATTCCCAATTCCGCCGCGAATCAGCTCATGAAACGACAGTCTTAGATTTTGACCCCCGTCACAATGCGTCGGTCTGACCTGTCCACAAAAGCTGCCCTCACGGCAGCCACAAGGCTGTGGAAGGCGTCAGGAGGCCGGATTCGCGGGCAGGTTTTCCCCGTGCTTCGCCTCGAGCGCCGCGATCCTGGCGGCGAGGCGCTCGTTCTCCTCCCTGGCGGCCCTGACCATCTCGCGAAGCACCTCGACCTCCTCGCGGGTCGCCACGTCCATGTCCTGGATCAGGCGTTCGATCTGACTTTTGACCACAGTCTCGACTTCCCGGCGGAGGCCCTGCGCGGCGCCGGCGGCATCGGTGGCGAGGCGGGAGAGTTCATCGAAGAGCCGGTTGGAGGTCTGGGTCATGGGTCTGTCCGTGATGAGGGGGCGGGCGCCGGGCCCGCATGGGCTCACATGTGGGCGTTTTTGGCATCGGCCGCAACAGGGTTGACGATCCGGGCCCCGGCAGTCCAATGGCAGGAAAAGCGATCAGGGTTCCCCGAATGCCTCCTTCCGGCCTCGCCTTCCCCATCATCGATCCGGTCGCCTTCTCGATCGGCCCCTTCGCGATCCGCTGGTATGCGCTCGCCTATGTGGTCGGCCTTCTGGGCGGCTGGTTCTACGCGAAGCGCCTGGCCGCCCGGGCGGATCTCTGGGCACCCTCGCCGCAGCCGAAGCCCGCGGATATCGACGATCTCATCGTCTGGGTGGCGCTCGGGGTCGTCCTCGGCGGGCGGACCGGATACGTCTTGTTCTACAACCTCAAGGCCTATCTGGAGCATCCCCTGGAGATCTTCGCGGTCTGGCGGGGCGGCATGTCGTTCCACGGGGGCTTCCTCGGAGCCGCGCTCGCAATCGTGCTCTTCGCCCGCTCGCGGGGCCTCAATGCGCTGACGATCCTCGACCTCGCCTCCACGGTCGCGCCCATCGGCCTGTTTTTCGGGCGCATCGCCAACTTCATCAACGGCGAATTGTGGGGCCGCCCGGCGCCGGACTTTCCCTACGCGGTCGTCTTCCCCCATGGGGGGCCTGTCCCGCGTCATCCGAGCCAGCTCTACGAGGCCTTCGCGGAGGGGCTCGTCCTGTTCATCGTCATGACGGTCGCGGTCCGGGCCTTCGGTTTTCGCCGCCCGGGCCTTGTCGGTGGGATCTTCCTCCTCGGCTACGCCCTGGCGCGGATCGCCTGCGAGTTCTTCCGCGAGCCGGACGAGCAGCTCGGCTTCCTGTTCGGCTCCTCGGTCCGTTTCCTGGAAGGCGGCATCACCATGGGCATGCTCTTGTCAGTCCCGATGGCGCTCGCCGGGATCGCGGCCATCTGGATCGCGGCCCGGGGCTGGACGCGGTCCTCGACCGCCGCGACGGCCGCGTGAACGCCTTCGCCAGGACCTTGCACGGCCTCATCGCCCTCGAAGGGCCGATCACGGTCGAGCGCTACATGAGCCTGTGCCTGGCCCATTACTATGCCACACGCGACCCGCTCGGGTCGGCGGGAGACTTCACGACGGCGCCTGAAATCAGCCAGATGTTCGGCGAGCTGATCGGCCTGTGGATGCTCGAGACCTGGCACGCAATGGGACGACCCGGGTCCCTGCGGCTGGTCGAACTCGGCCCAGGGCGCGGTACGCTGATGGCAGACCTGCTGCGCGCCGGGCGGCTGATGCCGGATTTCCTGGCCGCTGCCTCCGTGCATCTCGTGGAGACGAGCCCGGCCCTGCGGGAGCGCCAGAAGGCGGCCCTCTCCACCTCCGGCGTGCCGGTCTCCTGGCACGACCGCCTGGAGGATGTTCCCGAGGGGCCGACCCTGATCGTCGCCAACGAGTTCTTCGATGCCCTGCCGGTGCGCCAGTTCATCGGCACGGAACGGGGCTGGTGCGAGCGCCTGGTCGGGCTCGAAGGCGAGGCGCTGGCCTTCGGCCTGAAGCCTGAGCCAGAGGCCTCCCTCGGCTCCCCTCCCCGGCTCGGGGCAATGCTCGAATGGCCTGTCGCGGGCCTCGCCGTGGCGACCGGCATCGCCCGCAGGCTCGCCCGGCAGAGGGGGGCGGCTCTGTTCATCGATTACGGCTATTGGGGCCCGGCCTTCGCGGACACGCTCCAGGCCGTGAAGGGCCACGCCTATGCGGATCCTCTGGCTGATCCCGGAGAGGCCGACCTGACGACCCATGTGGATTTCCACCGCATTGCCCAGGCGGCCGCGGGCGAAAGCCTGCGGATCCACGGCATGGCCACCCAGGGCGATTTCCTCGAAAGCCTCGGCATTGCAGCCCGGGCCGCGACCCTGAAGCGACAGGCCTCGCCCGCCCAGGCCGAGACCATCGACCATGCCCTCCAGCGCCTGACCGGCCGCGGCCCACAGGCGATGGGGGAGCTCTTTAAGGTTTTGGCCTTAAGCCATCCGAGCCTCGAGGCCGTCCCCGGATTGGCCCCCCTGCCCTCCATTCCGGCGAGGACCTGACGCCCATGTATGTCGAAGCCCCCGAACTCGCGACCTATCCCAACATCCGGCACGCCTTCTTCACCCGCGAGGGCGGCGTATCGGAGGGAATCTACGCATCCCTGAACGGCGGCCTCGGCTCCTCGGACGACCCCGAGAAAGTGCGCGAGAACCGCCGCCGCATGGCCGCGGAGCTGGAGGTCGCGCCCGAGGCCCTCGTCAGCGTGCACCAGGTCCATTCGGCCGATGCGGTGATCGTCGAGAAGCCATGGGAGGGGCAGCGCCCCAAGGCCGACGGCATGGCGACGGCCGTGCCGGGCATCGCGCTCGGGATCACGACGGCGGATTGCGGACCCGTCCTTTTCGCCGATCCTCATGTGGGCATCATCGGTGCCGCTCATGCGGGCTGGCGCGGTGCCTCCTCGGGAATTCTGGAAGCAACCCTCGAGGCCATGGAGCAGCTCGGGGCGCGGCGCGACAAGATCGTGGCGGTGCTGGGGCCCACCATCGGCCCCGACGCCTATGAGGTCGGCGGCGAATTCAGAGCGAATTTCATCGCGCTCGATTCCGGCAACGAGGATTTCTTCCGGCCGAGCGCGCGGGAAGGCCATGCCATGTTCGACCTGCCCGCCTATATCGGCCGTCGGCTGGAGTGGGCCGGGATCGGCGAATTCGCCAATCTGGGCCTCTGCACCTATTCCCACGAGGACCAGTTCTTCAGCTACCGGCGCACGACCCATCGCGGCGAGCCCGATTACGGCCGCCTGATCTCGGCCATCACGCTCATTCCCTCATACCTGTAACGTCCGGCGTCTCCCAGGCGAGGTGCTGGCCTCCGTCCACGGCGATCATCTGACCGGTGACGCTGCGGGCGCGAACGAGATACATCAGGGCATCGCCGATCTCGTCCAGGCCGCTTCCCCGCCGCAGCAGCAGCGCGTCGGTCTGCCGGGCGAAATCCTCGGCCTCCTGGCGTGCATTGGCGAGGGTCGGGCCCGGCCCGATGGCATTCACCCGGATGCGCGGTGCCAGCGCCTGCGCCATGGTCTGCGTCGCCGTGTAAAGGGCAGCCTTGGTCAGCGTGTAGGAGAAGAATTGCGGCGTGACCTTCCAGACGCGCTGATCGACGATGTTGACGATGTTTCCTTCGGCATCCTCTGGCAGCTGATGGGCGAAGTCCCGCGCCAGAAGGGCCGGTGCCCGCAGGTTCACGGCGAAATGCCGGTCCCAGCGCTCCGGCGACAGGCTCAGGACCTCGTCAGGCTCGAACTCCGATGCATTGTTGACGAGGAGCGTCAGGGGCCCGAGGGCCGCGCGCGCTTCCTCCACCATCCCGCCGACGGCTGCAGAATCCGACAGGTCGGCGCTGACGATGGCGGCCCGCCCGCCGGCGCGACGGATATCATGGGCTACCTCCTCCGCATCAGTGACGGAGCGGTGGCAATGGATCGCGACCGAATACCCTTCCCGGGCGAGCCTCTCGACGAGGCTGCGGCCGATCCGGCGGGCGCCTCCCGTGACCAGGGCCACCCCCGCAATTGCCATGGTTTCACTCATGAATTCCCCTGCACCCTGGCCGAAACGTGGCAAAAATCATCCTTGCGCCGTCAGACCCTCGAACCAACTGGGCCGTAAGGCGTTCTGTATGGCAAGGGATGCCAAGGGGAATACACAAAAAGTCTGCCACAATCCTGTCACAGTGCCCTCCAGGTGCTGTTGTGGACATGTCACAGATCTCACGAGGCTCTCGATCTATATAGGTTCCGTAGTCTGACTCGGTCCGGGACTTTCGTGTGTTTGTGTATCGGGATCGGGAATATCGAATAGGAAAGTAACCATGAAGAAAATCCTTCTCGCCAGCGTTGCTCTTTTCGGTTTCGCCGGAGCCGCCTCCGCGGCCGACCTGCCGGCGCGTGCCGCTCCTCCGGCTCCGGTGATTGCGGCCGTCCCGGTCTTCACCTGGACCGGTTTCTACGTCGGCGTGAACGCCGGCTATGGCTGGAATACGAACAACAACGACCCGTTCTTCTATGATCCGCTGCTCGGCTACTATGGTGGCAACGGCGGCAACGACGGTGGCTTCGTCGGTGGTGGCCAGGTCGGCTACAACTATCAGATGGGTCAGTTCGTGATCGGCGCCGAGGCGGACATTCAGTACGCCGACCGCGGCAGCCGCGACCGCCTCTCGTATAGCCCGGTCTATGGCTACTACTACGGCGGCAAGAGCTCCGACGACTGGTTCGGCACCGTCCGCGCCCGCGCCGGCTTCGCGTTCGACCGCGCCCTCATCTACGCCACCGGTGGTTTCGCCTATAACGGCGACAACGGCGGCTGGACGCTCGGCGGCGGTCTCGAATACGCCTTCACGAACAACCTGACCGCCCGGATCGAAGGCCTGTATGTCAATATCGACAACGGCAACAACTACGATCCCTTCTACGGAGCGGGTTACTACGGCAGCAACAAGAACAAGGACGAGTTCGGCGTGATCCGCGCAGGCCTGAACTACAAGTTCTCGTCCTACTAAGTTCGGCGCATTCGCCCATAAGAAAGGCCCGGTGGAAACACCGGGCCTTTTTCGTCTCAGGCCGTGACGCGCGTTTTGGCGAAAGCCGGGACCCGAGCCTCGAAATCGGCGAGCCAGGCAACCAGCCGGGGATGCGTCTCGCGCCATGTGCCGCCCATGCGCAGATCGAGGTAGCCAAGCGCGCAGGCGAGCGCGACATGCCCGATATGAAGGTCCGGCGCAGGCGTCGAGAGATGCGCCTCCGCATAGGCGAGCCCCCTCTCGACCTTGCCGGCCTGAAGAGCGACCCATTTCGGCTCGTGCCGGTCCGCGCTTCGATAGCGCCCCTCGTAAACCTGGAGCAGCGCCGCATCCATGATGCCGTCGGCCACAGCCTGCTGGCGCAGGACCGTGAAGCGATCCTTCCCGGCCGGGAGGATTTTTCCGCCGCCGGCCAGATGATCGAGATATTCGACGATCACCCGCGAGTCGTAGAGAACCTCGCCGTCTTCCAGGATCAGGGCTGGAATCTTGCCGAGCGGATTCTGCCGGCGCAGGGAATCCTCGGGATCGTTGGTATCGGCAGGAACGGCCTCGATGCGATCGGACAGGCCCAGGAGGGCTGCGGAGATCTTGACCTTCCGGCCGAAGGGCGAAGCGGGAGACGTGCGAAGAGTGAGCATGGGATGACCTGATAGGGACAGAACGCCCCTTCATGCCGCCCGCGCGGGCCCCCCGCAACGGATTTCAGGCAGGCGGGCCGAACGGCTCACAGCGATAGCCCGCATACGTCCCTCGGGAGAGACGCTCCGCCAGGGCCGGGAGCAGGATCTCGGCCTCCGCCTTGAGAGCCCAGGGCGGATTGAAGACGATTAGGCCGCTGCCGTTGAGGCGCGTCGGATCGCGCGGATCGTCCACGAGAATTTCCAGGCGCAGTCCCGGGCGCGGGCTCTCGGCATGCAGGCGCTCCACGAGCGCATTGACGGGCTCCAGGGCCTTGATGGGATACCAGCCCGCATAGACGCCGGTCTCCCACTTGCGCAGGGCCCCGAGGATTTCCGTGCCGAGCCGTTCGAGCTCGTTCGGCTGCTCGTAGGGCGGGTCGATGAGCACGAGCCCGCGCTTCTCCTTCGGCGGAACGAGTGCGTGAAGAGCCGTCCAGCCGTCGAGATGCAGCACCTTGAGATTGGCAACCGCGTTGAAGGCCGCGTTCAGGACCGCGTAATCGGCCGGATGTAGCTCTACGAACACGCCCCGGTCCTGCCTGCGGAGCATTTCACGCAGGATTCCGGGCGAGCCCGGATAGACGTTCTGTCCATGACGGGCGCGGACCTCCGCGACGACGCGGCGATAGGGTTCGAGCAGGGCCTCCGCGTCGGGCCCGAAGGGTTCGTCGAGGCGGCCGATTCCATCGACCCACTCGCCCGTCCGCCCGGCCTCGTCGCCGGACAGGTCGTAGAGGCCGATGCCCGCATGGGTGTCGATGACCCGCAGGGGCGTCTCCTTGCGCTGGAGATAGGCCAGGATCCGCACCAGAAGGGCATGCTTCATGACGTCGGCGAAATTGCCGGCATGGAAGGCGTGACGATAATTCATGGGGGATCTAAACCACGTTCGAAGGACGAAAGGAACGGCCTCGGCCGCGCACCGGTGCCTTCAGCGGGGCATGGGCACGGCGATCGCGCCCACGCGGCAGCCGTCCCGGTCGACCTCCGGGCAGCGGCGGAAGCCCCGCAGGTCCTTTTCGAGGCAGATGCGGATTTCCTGAAACACCCGCCGGCCGCAGGACACCGCCATCATGTCCGGCCGCAGGCCCGGATTGGCATTCGCGAAGGCCCGCTCGATCTCGATGGGCATGACCTTGGCCTCCGTCCGGGTTGTGGCGAAACCCTCCGGGATTCGCACCACCTCCTGCGCTTTCCGGACGAGTTCGAAATAAGCACTGGGGCTCACGCCCGCGCAGGTGCCGTGCTTACGCCACTGGTAGCGCGCGAGGTTGGCGTCGGGAAACAGGCCCTCGTTCTCGTCGATCACGGCGCGCGGCACGAAGCGCCCGGCGGGCTCGCAGAAGGTCGGGTAGCCGGTTTCCCATTGCGGCCACAGGCCGTGGACCACGAAGCCGAGGCCGCTGCCCTCCCGGCATTGCTCCCGTTCGTTCCCGCGGGCATTCGTCTCGCAGAAGCCTGGGGACCAGGAAAGGGCCAGGACGTAGAAGTCGAACGCACCCGTCGGGGCTCCGCGCCGCTCCTGCATGGGCTGCGCGGTGGCCGGGAGGAGGGCGAGGAGGAGCCAGGTGCCTGCCAGGGCAAGGCACCTGGCAAGAATCACGGCTGGGCCTGCTTGCACAGGGGCGCGTAGGCGTAGTTCCGGTCGAGCCCGACCACGCACCAATCGGCGCTCCAGCCGATGCCGATGAAGCCGAGCTTCTCACGGACCGAGTAATTGATCCGGCGCTTGTAGCCGTCCGACACGATCACGGTGCCGGTGCAGTAGCGGCGCGGGATGTAGTCGAGGCCCCAGGGGCGCCAGGCGGTCTCGGCCACACGCTCGAAACCCACGATGGTGAGAGACGAGGCCCAAAAGCGGCTCTCGCGGGTCGAAAAGTCGGACGAGATCTGGCCCAGGACCGAGGGATCCTCGCAGCCGGGCAGCGACGCGCTGTAGGAATGGTCCCGCCGTTCGGCCGGGGTTATCTCGCGGGCGAGCACGGGTGCACTCACCAGCACGCAGGACACCAAAGCCGCCAGCCACTTCATCGCTATCGCTCCACCGGATCGTCAGATCGTTTCAGGACCATGTAAGCGCGAAACAGGAACGTCAAGGCTCCGCTTGGGCCGGTTCAGTAGATTCCCGCCCCATGCAGCGCCAGGGGCTCCCCCGGCACCGGCGGACGGTAGGCGGGCGGAATGGCGCTCTGGTTGAGCGGGCGCAGGGGCGGAAGCTGCGACGAGGAGGTGCCGGGCACCGACAGGTCGGCCGCATAGCGCCCGCCCGGAGCAGGCGTGGAAGCGGGCCCGGGAATACCCGTGAAGCCACCCTCCGGGATGTCCTGCTCCATGTCGACCGGCGCGAGATCAGCCGTCTGCGCAGCTTCCGCAGCGGCAAGTCGGCTGCGCTCGGGATCGATCCGGGCGGCGAATTTCAGGACCGGCTTGCAGATGCGCCGCGTGCCGCGCGGGTCGTGGCGCGCCAGGTCGATATGCAGGTGGTCGTAATGATATGCATCGGAGCCGGGAGCCAGGACCGTGCTGAAATAGCGGCAGGCGCCCACGAAGACCTCGCGCAGGAATTCCTGCTCGGCCGGATCGCCCTTCCAGCCTTTGGCCACTGCGATCTCCCGCCCGTCGGCCAGGACGAAGGCCATGACGTCGAGGGCATTGCCGAAGGCATGCTCCGACACCTTGGCGCCCCTCTGGTTGTTGCGCGGGCGGCAGGAATAGGACCCCGCCTTCAGGTCAATGACCGGCACCCCGAAATACAGGGTAGCGGCGGGCTTTACGATCTCGTCGATCCAGGTATCGATCCGGGGAATGATCGGACAGGCCAGGGTCACCTTGGATTTCAGGCCGACGGCGCCGTTGTTGAAGGCCGAGACCTTGAACGGATGATCCATGCCGCACACGCCGGGCCCGTCGATCTTCGACGAGAGGGCCATATAGGCGGAGGGCTGGACGAGCTGCTGGGACAGGCAGGCTTCCTCGGCCTGGGAACGCCAGGGCTCGCGCTGTTCGAATCGGAACAGTCCGCACCCCGTCAACCCGAGCCCGACCAGCGATAGGGCAATGAACGCAACAAACCCGCGACGCATGGGATCAGACTAGGCCGACGGGCGTAAACAGACCGTCAACGGCGAAACCTTCGACCCACCGAGATCTTCCTAAAAGGAAATGCAAGCGCAGGAGACGAAAACCTTTGAAACCTATAGCATTTCAGGAAAAAACCTGTTCGATTCACCAATATATGTGAAGATTTTCCAAAGCGCGCCGCACAATATCTTTTTTTCCACTCCGGGCCTACGCCTGATTTTGCTGACGTTCCAGGTGTTTAACTCTGCTCTACCGTACGACCGAACCGCTTGCGCCGTTTCGATTGATGAAGGGAGGCTTTTCACCTTGTTAAAGCTTTGTTAATTTACCCCTTCATTTAGACAGGGACTCTCATGAACCTGACGTCGAAGTTGGACAAGGCTTCCAAGCTCAACATCGCAGCGGTGTGCGTTTCGCTCGCCTTCATCTGCGCTATCGTGGTCGGGGTGTTCTGAACGAAATTCAAGTCGGCTCCGGCCCGACGAGACTATTCGACCCAACGCTTTCATGACATGCGCTGCCGGAGAGATCCGGCAGCGTTTTTTCATGAATCGAGGCAGGGTGTCTCGCTGAAGATCCAAGACGTCACATTGAGCACCATGTCGCAACGGGCGAGGCGCGGCCCGTCCGGCGTCCTGAGGCAGACATTCTGGCCGACCGCAAACATCCGGCCCGCGGCCCGGCAATAGCAATCGGCCGGGTCATGACTCGGAATCTGGGCCACGGCCCCTCCAGTCAGCAGCAGGCTCAAGGCGACAACGACGTACCGCATAGGCGCCTCCGTCGGTCCTTTCAGATCGCGATGGTCCGCCTCCGGCGCCCGACCGTCAAGGGCAAGGGACCGCCGGGCTCAGCTCCACCGCCCGGCAGCCGCATCGTCTGCGCTCTTCGCCGCGACCCACTCGCCGACCGTCCCGTCCTTCAGGTGTTCGCGCTTCCAGAACGGCGCCCGGGTCTTCAGGTAATCCATGAGAAAGGACGCGGCCTCGAAGGCGGCCTCCCGATGGGCCGAGGCCGTCAGGACTAGGACGATCTCCTCGCCCGGCTGCACCAGCCCGTAGCGGTGAACGACCGCGAGACCGAGAAGCGGCCAGCGTTCCCCGGCCATCCGGGCGATGCGTCCGATCTCTTCCTCGGCCATGCCGGGATAATGTTCGAGCTCCAGGGCCGAGAGGCGCCCGCCCTCGTCGCGGCACAGGCCCGTGAAGGATACGACGGCGCCGATATCGGCACGGCCATCCGTGAGCGCCGACGTCTCCGCGGCCACGTCGAAGCTTTCCCGTTGGATCCGGACAGTGGCGTTCACGGCCTCACCTTGCGGGCTCAGCCCCCGGTCATGGGCGGAAAGAAGGCGATCTCGCGGGCACCCGCGATGGCCTTCTCGGGCCGTGCATGGACCCGGTCGATCGCGGCGCGGACGATGTCCTCGTTCTCGAAGGCGTATTCGTATTCCTCGCCCCGGGTCCTGAGCCAGCGGACGAGGTCCGCCACCGTCACGACGCCCTCCGGCACCTCCACCTCCTCGTCGGTCCGTCCGATGCGCTCCCGCACCCAGGCGAAATAGACGAGTCGCATGGCCTACCCTTCGTCCATCATGTGGTGGATGCCGGTCTTGAGGTAGTCCCAGCCGGTATAGATCGTGAGAATCGCCGAGACCCACAGGAGGATCGTGCCGATCAGGACCGTGCCGGGCAGGACGGTCTCGCCCGCAGGACCCGCGATGAGGAAGCCGACGGAGACGATCTGCGCCGTCGTCTTCCATTTGGCCACCCGGCTCACCGGGACGCCCACCTTCAGCTCGGCCAGGAACTCCCGCAGGCCCGAGACCAGGATCTCCCGGCACAGGATGACGATGGCGGCCCAGATGGACCAGCTCTGGATCGTCTTGTCGGCCACCAGCATCAGGAGGCAGGCTGCAACAAGCAGCTTGTCGGCGATGGGATCCAGCATCCGGCCGAGGGCGGATTGCTGCGCATAAGTGCGCGCCACATAGCCGTCGAGATAGTCCGTGATGCCTGCCAGGGCGAAGACCGCGAGGGCGATCCAGCGGGACCAGTGATCCTCCGGCCAGAAGAGAAGGGCCACGACCGCGGGGACGGCCACGAGCCGGCCGTAGGTCAGCATGTTGGCCAGATTGAAAGCCTTCGACCGGCGCATGGAGGAGGCGGTGTTCATAAGAAGGCAGGAAGCATGCCGGGAGCGGCCCGTCAACCGGACCGGTTCCCGCAGCGACGGGTCAGGGATCTTACTTTCAGGCGTTTCCAGGACTTCCCTCTCCCCATGTCGAGAGATCGTGAAGGAGCCGATCCTCAGCCCCGGTCATGGAAGAAGTCGTAGACCGCCCGCGCGGTCGCGGCGTTCACGCCCGGCGCCTTCATGAGATCCTCAAGCGCCGCCCGCTGGATCGCCTTGACGGTCCCGAAATGGTGCAGGAGCGCCCGCTTGCGGGTGGGCCCGATGCCGGCGATTTCGTCGAGGGGGTTCTTCACCATTTCGCGCTTGCGCTTCGCCCGGTGGGCCCCGATGGCGAAGCGGTGGGCCTCGTCGCGCAGGCGCTGGACGAAGTAGAGAGCCGGATCCCGCGGCGGCAGCTTGAAGGGCGGCTGCCCGGGCTTGAAGAAGGTTTCCCGCCCGGCATCCCGGTCCCGCCCCTTGGCGATGCCGATCATCGCCACGTCGCCCTCGTCGACACCGATCTCTGCCAAGGCCTGACGCGCCGCCTCGAGCTGCCCCTTGCCGCCGTCGATCAGGATGAGGTCCGGCCAGGACGGGAAGCTGTCGTCGTCGACGGTTTCCACGGGTTCATTGGCGCGGACCCGGCTCGCATTCGCGACAGGCTCTCCTCCCCCCTGTGGGGAGGAGATGGAGGTGGGGGTGTCGGCGCCCCCATCGCCCGATGCTGGCGCCGACACCCCCACCCCGGCCCTCCCCACAAGGGGGAGGGAGTCATCCGGGGCGGATGATTCCCGCGGCTCCTCCTTGACCAGGCGCGCGAAGCGGCGCTGGAGCATCTCGCGCATCATGCCGTAATCGTCGCCGGGCTTGAGGTCCTCCGACTTCATGTTGAAGGTGCGGTAGTGCTGCTTCATGAAGCCGCCCGCCCCCGCCACGACCATAGCGCCGACCGCGTTGGTGCCCATGATGTGGGAGTTGTCGTAGACCTCCACCCGGCGCGGGGCCTTGGACAGCCCGAAGGCCTGACCCAGGGAGACCAGGAGCTTCTGCTGCGAGGCGGTATCGGCCAGGCGACGGCCGAGCGCCTCCTTGGCGTTGCGCTGCACGTAATCGATGAGCTGGCGCCGCTCGCCTCTGCGCGGCGAATGGATTTCCACCCTTACTTCCGCGCGGGTGGAGAGCGCCGCCGCCATGAGCTCGGCGTCCTCGATCTCATGGGAGAGCAGGATGAGCCGCGGCGCCGGCTTGTCGTCGTAGAACTGCGCGACGAAGGAGGAGAGCACCTCCTCCGGGCTCATGGATTTATCGGCCTTCGGAAAATAGGCGCGGTTGCCCCAGTTCTGCCAGTTGCGGAAGAAGAACACCTCCACGCAGAACTGCCCGGCCTGCTCGTCGAGGGCGAAGACGTCCGCCTCCTCGACCGACTGGGTGTTGATGCCCTGTACGCCCTGGATGGCCGAAAGCGCCGCCAGCCGGTCGCGGCAGCGGGCCGCACGCTCGAATTCGAGCGCCTCCGCGGCCTCCTGCATTTCGTCGGTGATGCGGGCCTTCACGGCATTGGACTTGCCCGACAGGAAGGCTCGCGCCTCGTCGGCGAGGCGGGCGTATTCTTCGTGGGAGACCTCTCCCGTGCAGGGGCCCGAGCAGCGCTTGATTTGGAACAGCAGGCAGGGCCGCGTGCGGTTCTCGTAATAGCTGTCGTTGCAGGAGCGCAGGAGGAAGGCGCGCTGGAGCGCGTTGATGGTGCGGTTCACGGCCCAGACGCTGGCGAAGGGGCCGTAATAGTCGCCCTTGCGCTTGCGCGCGCCCCGGTGCTTCACGAGCTGGGGCGCCTCGTGGTCGCCTGTGAGCAGGATATAGGGGAGCGACTTGTCGTCCCGCAGTAGCACGTTGTAGCGGGGCCTGAGCTGCTTGATGAGATTGGCTTCGAGCAGCAGCGCCTCGGTCTCGGTCGCCGTGGTGACGAACTCCATGGAGGCCGTCTCGCCGATCATCCGGGCGATGCGGTTGGAATGGGCCTGCCCGCGCGCATAGGAGCCCACCCGGGCCTTCAGGCTCTTGGCCTTGCCCACATAGAGAACGTCACCCTTGGCATCGAGCATCCGATAGACGCCCGGCGCCTGGGGCAGCGTCGCCCAGAAATGGCGAATGACCTCGGTCCCGCGCTGGACGGAGCCCGGATGCGCCTCCAGGTCGAACTCGACGTCGGACCCGCTTTCGACTGCGACGATGTCCTCGTCCTCGTCGTTGTCCAGAATGTCGGGGGGAACGTCGTTGTTGGGATTGCGACTCATACGGGAGATTTAGGGATTCCCGACCGGTCGGGAAAGCCCTGCTGCCAAGGGCCCCTCCTTGCGTCCGTACAAGATAGAGGTGAGACAAGCGTTCTCGATCGAGGGTCCTCTAGCGGATCTGAGGGGGCCGCTTCAGCAACCCGGAGGGTCACACCGGTGAAAAGCGGGCCTGTTTTCACTCAGGACAATCATCACGCGGCCGTCCAGCCAAGTGTCGTCCACCTCCATCCGTCGTCACCGGCCCTGTGCCGGTGATCCCGACAGAATGGACGCTGCGCTTTTCCAATCGAGATGGCCGGCACAAGGCCGGCCATGACCGAAGAGACCAGGTCTTAGGATAGAAGCATCGGGACGTCAGACGATCGCGAAATCGTGGTAGGTGAGCTTGAGGTTCTTGGCGAGCTTGGCGATCTCGATCGCCGCCTTCGCACCTGAGCCGTCCGCATCATAGGAGAGGATACCGGTCTTCTTGTCGTAGATCACATAGTCGTCCTTGTCCCCGGCCTTGGTGCCGAACTTGAAGAACTTCTTGTTCAATTTCGCCGGCGAGGCTTCCGTGCCCTTCTTGCCGAGCTTGGTGAAGATCTTGTTGTCGAGCCAGATCTTGTCCTCACGCGGCTTGAAGTCGGTGATGGTGTCGAAATTCACCTTACGGTCGGTCTTGGCCGTGCCAAGCTTGGTATTGAACACGAACACGTCCGCGCCGCCCAGGCCGGTGAGCTTGTCGTTGCCGTAGCCGCCATAGAACTTGTCATTGCCCGCGCCGCCGACGAGCACATTCTTGCCCTTGGTGCCGGTCCGCGTGACGCCGGATGGCTCTACTGGATCGACAGATGGGTTACCTGGATCGGCGGATGGAGGCGCTGGATCGGTGTCCGGAGGCGCCACAGAGCCGGTGCTGAAGACTTGGAAGTGAGTCGTGTACTTGCCGCCTACACGACTCAACCAACTTGCCAATAAGCTGCCGTCTTTCAGGACCTCCACACTTAGACCGTACTGCTGGCCCTCTGTGCGCTGATGTGCGAGGATTGGAGCCGTGACGAGAGAGCCTGTCGCCGAATAGGTGCTGATATAGGCATCCGTATTTTCAGGACCTGTGAAAATACCTCCGTCAATATCCTCTGTGGTAAGCAAGAAGCCACCATCAGGCAATGCCTCGATGTTGCCTCTATAGGTAGAACCATCTGGATCCTGAAGGAGGGTCATCTCCCCCCCTATGAGCGCTCCACTCGGGCTGACAAGTTGTCCCTTGGTGGCCTTCGCCCCGCTTGCATATGTCACATCCCATGCAACAACGAGATTGCCGTTCGCGAGACAAACAACCAATGCTCCGGAAGGCACATGACCTACCAGTCCAGGAGCTGGATTGTCTGGCAGTGTCGTAATGAGAGTCTCGGTCACCGTGTCATTGGGCTGGCGCAGATAGGCCTTGATGGCAGACCCTGGTCCGGATGCGGAACCCTCCTCGACCACCGTGACATAGCCTCCGCCCCGCAACCCGGTAAGCCAATTGTCGTTCCAGGCTGAAACGCTAACGATTGGGCCCGGATTACCGTTGTGGTCGAAGGTAACGGTTTTGGTGCCCCCATCTTGATAGCTCACCACATAGCTGCCATCGGCTAGGGTCGCAGCCTCTGGGTAATTTGCATTGGTCGAGCCAACCTGAATGGGAGCTTTGAAAACTGATCCGTCGGCATTGAATATCCCCACTTCCAAGTAGGAAGGGCCGGAGTATCCGTCAGGTTCGTATACCCAACCAACTGCGAAGCGACCATCGGGCAGAGCATCTATCCCACGGGCATTAATATCTCCCACGCCAAAGGACTTGACGAGAAAGCTCTGACCGATTGCCGCACCGGCAGGAGAGTAGATTTGGCCCATATAGTCCTGGGAACCCGACGCGCCGGGCCTGACTTCGAGGACAACGACATTTCCGTTGGAGAGGACTTCAAAGGGGGCAAATCCGGTCGTGTTTATCTGCCATGCGGTCCCAGTAGGGGTCAAAGCCATGTTGTTTAAACTCCTTTTAGATATGTTATTTCCTTATATATCGAATTGATAGAAGTCCACTTATCGCTTCGCTTGGTATCTTTCGCGGATACTTGACATAGACCGCCCCCCGCTACCGGGTTAAATGGCTACGCTCCGAACAGGGGGGGCGTCCCAGATGCGCCTGTCCATTCTGTCCTCCGCCGTGATCGCCGCCCTCGTCGGGTTCGGCAGCACCATCGCGATCATCATCGCGGCCGCCGCCGCGGTCGGGGCCGATGCGGCGCAGACCACCTCGTGGGTCGCGGCCCTGTGCCTCAGCATGGCGGCGACCACCGGATACTTAAGCGTCCGCTACCGGATGCCGATCATCACCGCTTGGTCGACGCCGGGGGCGGCCCTGATCGCGGCCTCGAGCGGGGTCTCGGTTCATGCCGCCGTGGGCGCCTTTCTGATGGCCGGGGCACTCATCGTCCTGGCTGCAGCCTTCCGGCCCTTCGGCCGCCTGATCGAGCGGATCCCGACCGCCATTGCGGCCGCGATGCTGGCGGGCGTGCTGATCCGCTTCGTCATGGCGGTGTTCGAGAGCGCGCAGGGCGCGCCGGGGCTCGTCCTGCCCCTCGTGGCCGTCTTTCTCCTGGTCCGGCTCTTCAACCCCGCCCTGGCAGTCCTCGCGGTGCTGTTCGTCGGTCTCGGCCTCGCCTTCGGAAACGGCTCGGCCCACCTCCCCGCCTCCGGGCTCGACCTGTCCGCCCTGACCTTCATCACTCCGGCCTTCGAGCCCACAATCCTGATCGGCCTCGGTCTGCCGCTCTTCCTCGTGACCATGGCGTCCCAGAACCTGCCCGGCTTCGCGGTCCTGAAGGCCTCCGGCTACGCCGCGCCGCCCTCCCGCCCGATCCTGGCTGTGACGGGGCTCGCGTCCGTGGTCACGGCCCTGTTCGGCGCCCATACGAGCAATCTCGCGGCCATCTCGGCGGCGATCTGCACGGGCCCGGACACCCATCCCGACCCAGACAAGCGCTGGCTCGTGGGCCCCTTCTATGCCCTCTCGTACCTGCTCTTCGCGATCTTCAGCGGGGGCCTCATCGCGCTCATCGCGGCCCTGCCGCCGGAGCTGATCAAGACCGTGGCGGGCCTCGCGCTGATCGGCGCCTTCACGGGCGCCCTGAGCTCGGCCCTCTCGGACGAGTTCAAGCGCTTTCCGGCCGTGCTGACCCTGGCGGTCACCGCCTCGGGCCTGTCCCTCTACGGGATCGGCTCGGCCTTCTGGGGCCTGGCGGCAGGGCTCATTGCGCTTGCGCTCGACGAAACTGCCCTTCGCCTGCGCAAAAGCCGCTGATCTGGACGCGGCGTCCCGTTAAGCTTAAAACTTCGTTACCGAAACGGAGAACGGGAGTGTTCATGCTGGGGATGAAGGGGGCCGGATCCATGGCCGTCCTGGCGATTGCCGTCCTGCTCGGCGCCTGCCAGACCGATTCTTTCTCGAGCGGATCGCCGGAGGGCGTTCCCATCGCGCTCGAGAGCATCGACGGTGCACCGCAGCCGGTCCGCACGGCCCTCATCGACGAGCTGACGAGCGCGGCCGCCGACCGCAAGGTCGAGCTGGTCGGATCCTCGGCCCAGGCGCGCTACCGGGTCCGCGGCTATCTCTCCACCGAGACCGTCAACGGCGAGACCAAGGTCGCTTATGTGTGGGACGTGTTCGATTCGGAGAAGCGGCGCGCCAAGCGTCTGACCGGGACCAGCCCGGCCCGGACCACCGCGTCGATCTCGGCCCTCGACAAGGAAACCCTCGCCAAGCTCGCCAATGCCAGCATGGACGAGATCGCCGGCTTCTTGAGCGCCGCGCGCGATTCCACCCCGATCCGGACCGCCGAGGCGGAGCTCGACGGGGAGGTTGCGGCACAGTGACCGGCCCGGTCCGGGCAGAAAAACGCCGATCGGCGGCTTTGCGTATTGTGACGGTTTCCTATCGCTGCTAAGACCCAAGCGCCTTGCCGCACAAGGGCAACAACGTCACGCGGAAGGCTCCTCGGGTCACACTTAGAGCCAAAGAAGCGTTCATGAAGCTCGTCGCGGGAAATTCCAACCATCCGCTGGCAGAGGCCATCTCCGCCTATCTCAACGTTCCGCTCGCCAAATGCCAGGTGAAGCGTTTCGCCGACATGGAAGTGTTCGTCGAAATCCAGGAAAACGTGCGCGGCGAAGACGTGTTCGTGATCCAGTCGACGTCGTTCCCGGCGAACGACCACCTGATGGAGCTGCTCATCATCATCGATGCCCTGCGCCGCTCCTCGGCGCGCCGCATCACGGCCGTGATCCCCTATTTCGGCTATGCCCGCCAGGACCGGAAGCCCGGTCCGCGCACGCCGATCTCGGCCAAGCTCGTCTCGAACCTCATCACCCATGCGGGCGCCGACCGCGTCCTGACCCTCGACCTCCATGCGGGGCAGATCCAGGGCTTCTTCGACATTCCGACCGATAACCTCTTTGCGGCGCCCATCATGGCGCGCGACATCAAGGAGCGGATGAACGGCGGCGACCGCATGGTGGTCTCGCCGGACGTCGGCGGCGTGGTGCGCGCCCGGGCGCTCGCCAAGCGCATCGACGCCCCCCTCGCCATCGTGGACAAGCGCCGCGAACGGCCGGGCGAGTCGGAGGTCATGAACATCATCGGCGACGTGAGCGGCCGGTCCTGCATCCTGCTCGACGACATCGTCGATTCCGGCGGCACCCTCGTGAATGCGGCCGACGCCCTCCTGGCGAACGGCGCCAAGGACGTCTACGCCTACATCACCCACGGGGTGCTCTCCGGCGGCGCGGTCTCGCGCATCACCAATTCCAAGCTCAAGGAACTGGTCATCACCGACTCGATCATGCCGACCGAGGCCGTGAAGGTGGCGCACAACATCCGCGTCGTGCCGATCGCGCCGCTCATGGGCGAAGCCATCGGCCGCACCGCGACCGAGAGCTCGGTGTCGAGCCTGTTCGACTGATACGAAGAGGCGGTCATGCCCGATGGGTCGTGACCGCTTGCCCCCGACGCGACGCGCGTCAGGTCCTCTTGCGGTTGGCCAGCATGCCGCCGCCGATGATGCAGGCCAGCCCTGCGAAGGACAGGGTCGTCAGCACGTCTCCGAACAGGATGGCGGCGAGCACCACCCCGAAACCCGTTCCCCAATAGCCGATCTGGCTGAACACCACCGGTCCGGCGATCTGCTGGAGCCGGTAGTTCATCACCTGGGACAGGGCGGAGACCGCGCTCAGGACCAGGATCCCCGAAAGAATGCCGGGCTCGGCGAAGTGCCAGTCCGAAGGCGTCTCGAAGACCGGCGCCATCAGCGCCACCATCAGGCCCGAGCTGAGCGACGCACCACACGAGAAGGCAAGCGCCGAAGTCCCCTTCGGCCACCAGGCCGAGCGAATGATGTTGCCGCTCGCCGCGCAGACCGGGATCACCAGGCCGACCGCCACCCAGATGGGTTGATCGATGTCGATCTGCAGGATCTGCTGCTGGATGAGCGCGACCATTCCCAGGAAGCCGAACGTGATCCCGATGAAACGGCGCAGGAACATGCGCTCCATGCCGATGACGGCCGCGAAGGTCATGGTCAGCAGGGGCGACAGGCAATAGACGATCGACGTATAGGCGGGCCCTACCCGCTCGACGACGAAGTATGACAGGGTCGTCGGAACCGCGAAGCTGACGATCCCGAGCACGGCATAAAGAACCAGATGCTCCGGCGCCATCGGGATCCTCTGCCGGGTCGAGGCGAGCACGGGCAGCAGGCACAGACCTGCGCCCCAATTGGCGAAGACGCCGAGCTGGAATGGCTGAAGGCCCGCAGAAAGCGCCGTCTTCGACATCATAATCCGGCTGGCGAAGAGAAATCCGCACAGGCCCAGGAGAAGGATGGGCGAGGCCAGGGCAATGGACGTGCGTGACGTAAGGGTCGAATCCATGTGAGGGCCTCAGGCGAGCAGCTTCTAGCGGAGCCGCAATGCGTTCCAGAAGGGCTGAGAGCCTTGCATCGGCTCCCGCGTCATTTATCTTGAGATCAAGATAATCAGGAGAATTATCTCGATGTCAAGATATCTCGATCCGGACGCAGCGCCGCCTGACGGGGACGGAATCGATGAGCGCCGCGATCAATGGAAGGCGGAATTGCCGGATGTGGATACGCGCGGCATGGCGATCCTGGGCCGGGCACGCCGGATCACGCTGGCGGCCCGGCCGCCCATCGAGGCGATCTTCAAGGCACATGGGCTGGATAGCGGGGAAGCGGATGTTCTCTTCACCCTGCTGCGCTCGGGCCCACCCTATCGGCTGCGCCCCACGGAGCTGTTCCGCTCCCTGATGATCTCGTCCGGCGGCCTGACGGACCGCCTAAACCGTCTTGCGAAGGCCGGCCTGATCCGGCGGCCGGCGGCCGAGGGCGATGGGCGAAGCCTGCCGGTGGAACTGACGGAGGAAGGGATCCGCCGTGCAAAGGCCGCCTTTCAGGAGGATATGGCCATCGAGGCGGCCATGCTCTCTGGCCTCACCGAGGAGGAGCAGAGCGAGCTTGCCCGGCTTCTGCGGAAGCTCGCCCTCACGATGGCAGACACGGCTCCGTCCGATTGAATGCACGGCGAGGCAACCCGCCTCTTTCTTGCATTCGAGGGCGCTATCCCCTATAAGCCGCCTCGCGCCCGCTCGACACCCTTGGAGGCACGGGCGCCGACCTGACGGCCGCCAGAAGGTACACCACCCTTGGCGGCTTTCGGTTTTTAAACCCACTTTTTAAGGACCACGACCATGAGCGATATCAAGCAGATCAAGGCCGTGGCGCGCGACCGGGCCGGCAAGGGGGCCGCCCGGGCCGTTCGTCGCCAAGGCCAGGTACCCGCCGTCATTTACGGATCCGGCCAGTCGGCCGAGGCGATCGCCCTCGACGCCAACCAGACCAAGCAGCTGATCTTCGCCGGCCACTTCCTCACCACGATCTTCGAGATCGACGTGGACGGCAAGAAGACCCGCGCCATTCCGCGCGACTACCAGCTCGACCCGGTCAAGGATTTCCCGCTCCATGTGGACTTCCTGCGCCTTTCGAAGGGCCAGGCCCTCAAGGTCGTGGTTCCGGTCCACGTGGTCGGCCAGGAGAAGTGCCCGGGCGTGAAGCGCGGCGGCACGCTCCAGATCGTCGAGCACTCGGTGGAGCTCCTCGTTCCGTCCGACGCGATCCCGGACTTCATCGAGGCCTCGGTCGCCGATCTGGACATCGGCTCCTCGGTCCACCTGTCGGACATCAAGCTGCCGAACGGCGCCAAGCCGACCGCGACCGAGAACGTCACCCTCGTGACCGTCGTGGCCCCGTCGGGCATGAAGGAAGAGGAAGCGGCTCCTGCGGCCGAGGGCGAGGCTCCCAAGGCCTAATCCTCCTTCGCCGGGCGGCGAACGCCCATCGAACGGCTTCGACGCTCCGACCGCAAGGCCGGGGCGTTTCTTATGAGGGTGTTTTTCAGCGATGCACCTCTTCGTCGGCCTCGGCAATCCCGGATCCCGCTACGCCCGCAACCGCCACAATGTGGGCTTCATGGCCGTGGACGAGATTGCCCGCGCGCATGGGTCAGGCCCCTGGCGCAAGCGGTTCCAGGGCGAGACCGCCGAGGCGGTCATCGGCGGCGAGCGTGTCCTCATCCTCAAGCCGCAGACCTACATGAACGAGTCGGGCCGGGCTGTGGCGGAGGCCCAGCGCTTCTTCAAGATCCCGCTCTCCGACGTCACGGTCTTCTACGACGAACTCGACCTGCCTCCGGCGAAGCTGAGAGTGAAGGTCGGCGGCGGCAATGCCGGGCATAACGGCCTGCGCTCGATCACGGCCCATTGCGGCAACGATTACCGCCGGGTGCGGATCGGCATCGGGCATCCGGGCCACAAGCCGGCGGTGCAGCCGTGGGTGCTCGGGGATTTTTCCAAGGCCGAAGAGTCCTGGGTCGAGGACCTGACCCGGGCGATTGCGGACAATGCGGCGCTCCTCGCCAAGGGCGAGGATGCGAGCTTTCAGAACCGGATCCACCTCGCCATGGAGGCGAAGGGCTGGATCGACGTGAAACGGCCCGGCGAGAAGGCGGGCCAGGACAAGAACAACGCCGGCTGAAGCCGGCCATAGGCAAGGAGTGAGGCCATGGGCTTCAAGATGGGCATCGTCGGCCTGCCGAACGTCGGCAAATCCACCCTATTCAACGCGCTGACCCAGACGGCGGCCGCGCAGGCGGCCAACTACCCGTTCTGTACCATCGAGCCGAACGTGGGCGACGTGGCCGTGCCCGACGACCGCCTCGACAAGCTCGCGGGGATCGCCGGCTCGGCCCAGATCATCCCGACCCGCCTCACCTTCGTGGACATTGCCGGCCTGGTGCGCGGCGCCTCCAAGGGCGAGGGCCTGGGCAACCAGTTCCTGGCCAATATCCGTGAGGTGGACGCCATCGCCCATGTGGTGCGCTGCTTCGAGGATACGGACATCACCCACGTGGAAGGCAAGATCGACCCGATCGCCGATATCGAGACCATCGAGACCGAGCTGATGCTCGCCGACCTCGAGAGCCTCGAGAAGCGCGTCACGGCTCTCGAGAAGAAGGCCAAGGGCAACGACAAGGAGGCCAAGGAGACCCTGGACCTCGTCAACCGTGCCCTCGTCCTGCTGCGGGAAGGCAAGCCTGCCCGCATGGTGGAGCGGAAGGTCGAGGAGGAGCGCCTCTTCGAGATGCTGGGCCTCCTCTCGTCCAAGCCGGTCCTCTACGTCTGCAACGTCGAAGAGGCCTCGGCCGACCAGGGCAATGCCTTCTCGGCCAAGGTCTTCGAGCGTGCGAAGGAGGAAGGCGCCAAGGCGGTCGTCGTCTCGGCCAAGATCGAGAGCGAAATCGCGGTTCTCGCCGCGGACGAGCAAAAGGATTATCTCGACGCCATCGGCCTCGCCGAGCCCGGCCTGAACCGGGTGATCCGCGCAGGCTACGAGCTTCTCGGCCTCATCACCTATTTCACGGTCGGCCCGAAGGAGGCCCGTGCCTGGACAATCACGAAAGGCACCCGCGCCCCGCAGGCCGCCGGCGTCATCCACACGGATTTCGAGAAGGGCTTCATCCGGGCCGAGACCATTGCGTTTCCTGACTACGTGACCCTCAAAGGTGAATCCGGTGCCCGCGATGCCGGCAAGCTGCGCCTGGAAGGCAAGGAATACACGGTCCAGGACGGAGACGTCCTGCACTTCCGGTTCGCAAACTGACGGATTCGTGAACGGCCGCTTCCTCGGCCGTTCAGCCCCGCTCTGCGTTTATCCCTGCGTGGAGGAGTGCCATGCAGGGTTCCCTTGAAGAGATCGCCTATACGCTCGGAGGCGCCGTGGTGTCGCCGGGCCCAGGCTCGGCGGAGCTGATCGTCGCCCTTCTCGTGGCCTTCGGCTTCATCGTCAGCGCCCTGGTATCGCTGGTTCCCGGCCGGCACAGTCAGGATGTCCGCTGGCCCAGACACTGACTCGGCACCACCGGCTGAATGAGCGCCCGAGCGGGACCGTTTCGGGCCTTGACGCGTTGAGCCTCAGATCATCCGATGCTGAGAGCATGCACCTTCGTCACCGCCATCCCTGGAATCTCACCCCCGCACAGGCCGTCGCCCTCCAGAAGGAGCTGAGGACCGAGGTGGTCTCCAACCGCCCGATCCCGCTCGACTCGGTCCGGCTCATCGCCGGGGTCGACGTGAGCGTCAAGAACGAGCAGTCCCAGGCGGCCGTGGTGGTCATGACCTATCCGGGCTTCCTGCCCGTCGAGACCGTTCTGGTCCAGCGCCCGACGCCTTTCCCGTATATCCCAGGCCTCCTGAGTTTCCGGGAGGGGCCTGTGCTCGAAGAGGCTTTCGAGAAGCTGAAGAGCGAGCCGGACGTATTCCTCTTCGACGGCATGGGCATCGCCCATCCCCGCCGCATCGGCATTGCGAGCCATATGGGCCTGTGGCTGGAGCGTCCCACCATCGGCTGCGGCAAGACTCTCCTGTGCGGGCGCTACAAGGACCTGGCCGAGGAAAAGGGCGCGGCTGCGCCGCTCATCGACCGGGGCGAGACCATCGGCGTGGCGCTGCGGACCCGCACGGCCAAGAACCCGATGTTCATCTCGCCCGGCCACCTGGCCGATCTCGAGACCGCCGCGGCCCTCGTCCTTGCCTGCTCGCCAAAATATCGCTTGCCGGAGCCGATCCGCCTGGCGCACAACGCGGCCGGACAATTCAATCCGTGATCACAAGCCGTGGGAAGGGTCCGCCAGGGCCCTCTCCTGCCCCGAAAGCCGATGCCCCGTTACGCCTTCGAAGACTTCACGCCCGGCTCCGTCCGGACCCTGGGCCCCGTCACGATCTCCAAGGACGAGATCGTCGCCTTCGCGCGGGAATACGATCCTCAGCCCTTCCATGTGGACGAGATCGCCGCCCGGGACAGTTTCGTCGGGACCCTCATCGCGTCAGGCTGGCACACCTGCTCGCTCAACATGCGGCTCCTGGCCGACGAGGTGATCCTCGATTCGACCTCCATGGGTTCCCCGGGGATCGAGGAATTGAAATGGGCCAAGCCCGTCCGCCCGGGCGATACCCTGCGCTCCCGCATGACGGTGCTCGAAAGCCGCGCCTCCAAGAGCAGGCCGTCCATCGGGCTCGTGCGCTTCCAGTTCGACGTGCTCAACCAGGCGGACGAGGCCGTGATGGTCCAGAAGAACTGGATCATGTTCGGGCTTCGGGAAACCGGGCTTGCAGTGAACGGCAGCCGCAGCGTTCCGGCAGACAGCACGGCACCCGAACCGGTCGACACGCGGCCGGCGATGTCGGCCAATCCCTATCTCGAAGATCTCGTGGTCGGACAGACGGACGTGCTCGGCGCCTACACGTATACGGCCGACGATATCGTGCGCTTCGCCAAGGCCTACGATCCGCAGCGATTCCACGTGGACCCGGTCGCCGCGAAGGCGAGCCTATTCGGGGACCTGTGCGCCTCCGGCTGGCAGACGGCCGCGATCTGGATGAAGCTGATGGCGGCCCATCGCGATCGCATCCGGACCGACGCCCTCAACCGCGGCGAGCGCCCGGCCCGCCTCGGCCCCTCCCCCGGCTTCAGCGACCTGAAATGGCTCAAGCCGGTCTATGCGGGCGACACGATCACCTACCGCTCGACCCTGACGGGCAAGCGCGTCTCCGCATCGCGCCCCGGCTGGGGCCTCGCATTCCACCGGAATTCGGGCATCAACCAGCACGGCGAGGAGGTGTTCTCCTTCGACGGAGCGGTGTTCTGGGAGCGGCGGCCGGAGCGCTGAATGCCAGCCTAGCTGCAGGATTCAAAAGAATTATGGAGGTCGCGTGATGAACTCACGAATTCCTTCAAAGCAATGCTGAGTTTACGTCGGCTATCCTCGAACCGATCCACCGCATTCTTTCCCTCTCCGGAAGCCGCACTCCTCATTGTAGGTATATGCTCTTCCAAATCATCAATGGCGGGAACCATTGGGCTGATTCCATTGAGCATTTTGGCCGTTGCACTCGCCATAATCTTGCAACTTGCTTTCGATTGAGCTTGAGCGCTCGAGATCAGAGCGCCGAGAATAACTATGGCGAAGACAATTCTCATAAGATCCCCCAACTTTGTTGGCACTGTCTGTGAGTGCTCAATCATTAGGGATGCAATAAAGTTACTTGCAACCTAATAGATGGTCGAACCATCCGGATCGAAGATAGAGAAGCTGGGCTCTTTAGTGTCTTCGGCCATATAAACTGCCTGCTCAATGTCCCTCGAAGCTCACGAGGCTGCGGACCTCGACGTCCAGGGCGCGGAGCTTTTGGGCGCCGCCGAGATCCGGCAGGTCGATCACGAAGCAGGCCGCCACGATGTTGGCACCCATCTGGCGCAGGAGCTGGGTGGCGGCCACCGCCGTGCCGCCGGTGGCGATGAGGTCGTCCACGATGATGACCCGGTCGTTCTGGCCGATGGCGTCCGTGTGGATCTCCATCTCGTCCACGCCGTATTCCAGCGAATAGGCGATGCGCACGGTCTCGTGCGGGAGCTTGCCCTTCTTGCGGATCGGCACGAAGCCCGCCGAGAGCTGGTGAGCGACCGCGCCGCCCAGGATGAAGCCGCGCGCCTCGATTCCCGCCACCTTGTCGACCCGCCCGCCCGCGAACGGGTGGACGAGTTCGTCCACGGCCCGGCGGAAGGCACGCGCGTCGCCGAGCAGGGTCGTGATGTCGCGAAAGACGATTCCCGGCTTCGGATAATCCGGGATCGACCGGATGGCGGCTTTCAGATCCGTCAAAAGGCGCTGGTCCATGAGAGAGCCTGACACATGTGGATGAGGTCGGAATGACAGGAGACCTACCATGCCCGAGCCGTTTCAGCGAACGATCCTGAGCGATATCGACATTCCGTTCGCAAGTCTCGTCCTGTTCTTCGTGAAGGCCGCCTTGGCGGCGATTCCCGCCACCTTCATCGTGGCCTTTATCCTCGCGCTGATCGGCTGGCTGTTCAGGCTCGTCTTCGGGATCGGCATGATGGGGGGAATGATGACCTAGAGCATCGGACGCAAAAGTGGGAACCGGTTTTGCGTGAAAAGATGCTCAAAATGAAAGCTTAGCCTATGACGTGAGTTCGATGTCACGTCCGAGGCTGGAGCCGCCATTCCTACCCCAGCACTCTGCCGGCGACTGCGTCGAGCTTCCTCAGGAGCGCCGGGTCCCGGGCAGACGGCGCCGTCATGATGGCGCCGTCGAGGGCCCGGTCGGAGCGCATGGGGCATGGCTCGTGCTCGGCCGGGAAGTCCCGCGCGATCCGGGCGATCAGCCCGGCGACGGTCGTGGCGTTCTGCCGGGCGACCGCCACGACGGCCGCCACGTCCACATCGTCGTGCTCCGGATGCCAGCAGTCGAAATCCGTCACCATGGCGATCGTCGCATAGGTAATCTCGGCCTCCCGGGCGAGCTTGGCCTCGGGCATGGCGGTCATTCCGATGACGTCGTATCCGAGGCCCTTGTAGGTGAGCGATTCCGCGTAAGTCGAGAATTGCGGCCCCTCGATGCACACATAGGTGCCGCCGAGCCTTGCCAGGATGCCCTCCTGCGCGGCCGCCTCGGCGATCCGGCGCTGGAGCAGCGGTCCGACCGGATGCGCCATCGGTACATGGGCGACGCAGCCGCGCCCGAAGAAAGAGCTTTCGCGCCGGAAGGTCCGGTCCACGAACTGATCGACCAGCACGAAGGAGCCTGGGAAAAGCTCCTCCTTGAACGACCCGCAGGCCGAGACCGAGATGAGGTCGGTGACGCCTGCGCGCTTCAGGGCATCGATATTGGCCCGGTAATTGATGTCCGAGGGCGAGTGGCGGTGGCCGCGCCCGTGGCGGGGCAGGAACACCACGTCGGTCGCGCCGATCCGGCCGCGCCGCAGGACGTCCGAAGGCTCGCCCCAGGGAGACACGACCGCCTCCTCGCGCAGGTCCTCGAGTCCGGGCAGGTCGTAGACCCCCGACCCTCCGATGATGCCGAGCACGGCCTTCACCATGATGTCCGCCTCCTCCGAAGGGTCGGATGGTGGACCGGGCGAGCCGCCGAGGCCATCACCGGCAGGGCGTCATCCAAAAGAAAAAGGCCCCGGAGCGGGGCCTTTTCGGTGTCTTATGCCTGGTTCGTCGTCACATCGCTGTGGCCGACCCGGGCCCAGATCTTCTTCTTGGTGAAGTAGAGCAGGCCGGACAGCACGATGAGGAAGAGGATCGCCTGGAAGCCGATGCGCTTGCGCGCCTCCAGGGTCGGCTCCGCGGTCCACATCAGGAAGGCCGTGATGTCGCGCGAATATTGCTCGACTGTCTCGGGCGCCTGGGGCTGGCCGTTGGCATCCTTCGGGTATTCCACCTGCCCGTCGCTCAGCGGGTTGGGCATGGCGATGACATGGCCCGGGAAATAGTGGTTGTAGTGACCACCTTCCGGCACCTGGAACCCGGCCGGGGGCTCCTCGTAGCCGGTCAGAACCGCATGGACGTAGTCCGGGCCCGTCTCGGCGAACTGGGTGAACATGTCGAAGACGAACCAGGGGAAGCCGCGCTCATAGGTGCGGGCCTTGGCCATCAGGGACAGGTCCGGCGGAGCCTTGCCGCCATTGGCCGACGCGGCGGCGTTCTCGTTCGGGAACGGCGACGGGAAACGGTCGGCCGGGCGGCCGGGACGCTCAAACATGTCGCCGGCCTCGTTCGGGCCGTCCTGGATCTTGTACTCGGCCGCCAGAGCCTTGACCTGGGCTTCCGAGAATTGCGGCCCGCCGGGCTCCGCGAGGTTGCGGAACGCAATGTAGCTGAGGCTGTGGCAGGAGGAGCAGACCTCCCGGTAGACTTTGAAGCCGCGCTGGAGCTGGGCCCGGTCGAAGGTTCCGAACGGACCGCTGAAGCTCCACTTCAGCTGCGGCGGGACCGGGGTCTCGCCCGCAGCGAAAGCGGGTGCCGACAGGCCGAGAAGGGCTGCGGCGATGACAAGAGTACGCTTCATCATAATATTTTCCCCAGCCCTCGCGTCAGCCCTTGGAGTGCGGTTCGGCGTTGGCGCCGGTCGGAAGACCCGCACCACCCTTCACGCCCATCACCGAGTCGATGATCGAGTTCGGCAGCGGGAGCGGACGCTCGATGAAGCCGAGCAGCGGCAGGATGATGAGGAAGTGGATGAAGTAATAGGCCGTCGCGATCTGCGAGACGATGACGTACCAGCCCTCCGGCGGCTTGGCACCGAGCCAGCCGAGCAGCAGCGTATCGGCCACGAGGATCCAGAAGAACTGCTTGTAGAGGGGACGGTAGTTCGTCGAACGGACCTTGGACGTGTCGAGCCAGGGCAGGAAGGCCAGGACCGCGATGGCCGCGAACATGGCGATGACGCCGCCGAGCTTGTCCGGAATCGCGCGCAGGATCGCGTAGAACGGCAGGAAGTACCATTCGGGCACGATGTGGGCGGGCGTCACCGAGGGGTTCGCCGGGACGTAGTTGTCCGCATGGCCCAGGTAGTTCGGGATGTAGAACACGAACCAGGCGAACAGGATCATGAACACGACGGTGGCGAAGATGTCCTTGATCGTCGCGTAGGGCGTGAACGGCACCGCGTCCTTGCCGGACTTGATCGGCACGCCGGTCGGGTTGTTCTGGCCCGGCACGTGCAGTGCCCAGATGTGGAGGATCACCACGCCGACGATCATGAACGGCAGCAGGTAGTGGATCGAGAAGAAGCGGTTCAGGGTCGGGTTGCCGACCGAGTAGCCGCCCCAGAGCAGGCTCTGGATGGTGTCGCCGACCACCGGGATGGCGGCCAGGATGTTGGTGATGACGGTCGCGCCCCAGAAGCTCATCTGACCCCAGGGAAGCACGTAGCCCATGAAGGCCGTGGCCATCATCAGGCCGTAGATGATCACGCCGAGGATCCAAAGGATCTCGCGGGGAGCCTTGTAGGATCCGTAATAGAGGCCGCGGAAGATGTGGACGTACACCGCCACGAAGAACATCGAGGCGCCGTTGGCGTGCAGGTAGCGGATCAGCCAGCCGAAATTCACGTCGCGCATGATGTGCTCGACGGACTGGAAGGCGAGCGCCGCGTTCGGCGTGTAGTACATGGCCAGGAACACGCCGGTCACGATCTGCGACACGAGCATGAAGGCGAGGATGGCGCCGAAGGTCCAGAAATAGTTCAGGTTCCGCGGAACCGGGAACGCGATGAACGAGGAATGGACGAGGCCCGCGATGGGCAAGCGGCTTTCAAACCACTTTCCGAAGGCGCTCTTGGGGACGTAGGTCGTTGGGTGCTGGCTCATGGTGTCGCCTGATCAAATGGCCGTCGCGAAAAGGGTTACGCCGTGGCTTCCTGGCCGATCGTGATCTTCGTATCGGACGTGAAGGTGTAGGGCGGGATCGGCAGGTTGATCGGGGCCGGACCGCCGCGAACGCGGCCGGACGTGTCGAAAACGGAGCCGTGGCAGGGGCAGAACCAGCCCTCGTAGGCTCCCTGGTGCCCCAGGGGCACGCAGCCGAGATGGGTGCAGTTGCCGTAGACGATCAGCCACTGGGCATGACCCGGCTTGACGCGGGCCGAGTCGGGCTGCGGGTCCCGGAGGCTCGCAACGTTGACGTCCTCGGCGGCCTTGATCTCGGCCGGGGTGCGGTTGCGGATGAAGATGAGCTTCCCGCGCCAGAAGACCTTGACGATCTGCCCCTCGGCGATGGGCGACAGATCGACCTCGACCGGGGCACCGGCGGCAACCGTCGCGGCGTCGGGCGTCATGGATTGAATGAAAGGCCACACTACGGTCGCGGCGCCGACAGCTGCGGCCGCCCCAGTGGCGATGAAGAGGAAATCGCGCCGTGTCGGCTCAACGACGGTAGAGGTGGTCTCAGCCACTTGGCTCTCCAGCATACGTCAAAAAACGAGAACCGCGCATCTGCGATGGCTTGGCGGGCCTTGGGCCATCCAAGCATCCGGCACGCTGCCCGCTTGAACAAGCATACGCGCCAACGCGCGCGCAATGCGACTGGGCGTCGCCGCGCGAAGGGCTCTTTGGCACGGCCAAGCCCGCCTGTCCATAGGCGGATTGGACTTGTTCCAATCCGCAGGGCTCAGATGGCGGCCGTTTCCTCGGCTCCCAGGAAGCCGCCCGACTGGCGCCGCCAGAGCCTGGCATAGAGCCCGTTCCGCCGCAGGAGCTCCGCATGGCTCCCCTCCTCGACGATACGGCCCCGGTCGAGAACGATCAGCCGGTCGAGGGCCGCGATGGTGGAGAGCCGGTGGGCGATGGCCACCACGGTCTTGCCCTCCATGAGGGTGGACAGCGCCTCCTGGATCGCTGCCTCGACCTCCGAATCCAGGGCCGAGGTGGCCTCGTCGAGCACCAGGATGGGGGCATCCTTGAGGATCACCCGCGCGATGGCGACCCGCTGACGCTGGCCGCCTGAGAGCTTCACGCCCCGCTCGCCCACATGGGCGTCGTAGCCCTTTCGGCCCCGGTGGTCCTCCAGGTCGAGGACGAAATCGTGGGCGTGGGCCAGGCGGGCCGCCTGCTCGATCTCGCTGTCCTTCGCGCCCGGCCGCCCATAGGCGATGTTCTCCCGGATCGAACGGTGCAGGAGGGAGGTATCCTGGGTCACCATGGCGATCGCGGCCCTCAGGCTGTCCTGGGACACATGGGCGATGTCCTGCCCGTCGACGAGGATCCGCCCCTCCTCCACGTCGTGGAGACGCAGCAGCAGGGACGTGATGGTGGTCTTTCCGGCCCCGCTCGTTCCCACGAGGCCGACCTTCTCGCCGGCGCGGATCGTGAGGTTCAGGTCCTCGATCACCCCGTCCTCGCGGCCGTAATGGAACGAGACGTGATCGAAGCGGATCTCGCCGGCTGTGACCTCAAGTCGCTTCGCCCGCGGGGCGTCCACGATGCCGTGGGGCCGGGCGATTGTGTCCATGCTCTCCTGCACGACGCCGATATTCTCGAAGACGCCTCGCACGGTCTGCATGACCCAGCCGGACATGGCCAGGATGCGCATGACGAGGGCAAGACCCGTAGCGGCCTCGCCGCTCGACATGAGCCCGCGCATCCAGAGGGCGATGGAGAGCCACCCCGTAGCCACGAGCAGGGCGCTGTTCATGATGGCGAGACATCCTGTCACGCCCGTGATGAGCCGGAACGAGTTGAGGAACGCCTCCGTATGGGCCGCAAGGGCGCGGTGGACGGCCGAGCGCTCCTCCGCGCCGCGGGCGAAGAGCTTGACGGTGAGGATATTGGTGTAGCTGTCGACGATCCGGCCCACGAGGGCCGAGCGCGTATCCGCCACCTTCAGGGAGCGCGCCTTCGCGCGCGGCACGAAATAGCGCAGCAACACCAGGTAGCCGACGATCCACAGACCCATCGGCAGGGCGAGCCAGGGGCTGACCTTGGTGAAGAGTCCCAGGGCCGTGAACGCGAAGATCGCCACATAAAGAAGTGTATCAAGCACCGTCACGGCTATCTCGCGGATCGCCGAGCCGGCCTGGGTGATGCGGTTGGCGAGCCTGCCGGCGAAATCCGCCTGGAAGTAACCGAGGGCGTGGCCCAAGGTATAAAGGTGGGTGCGCCAGCGGATCATGTTGGTGCTCTGCGGCACCAGCAGCTGATTCGTGATGGCCTCGTGCAGGAAATGCAGGACGGGCCGCACGAACAGGATCGCGGCCCCTATCAGCATCAGGGACGTGCCGTGGTCCGCCCAGAGCCGGTCGGGGCTCGAATGGGCGAGGATATCCACGATCCAGCCCATAATGACGTAAAGAGAGGCCTCGAACAGGCCCACCACCAGGGACGCGAAGAAGAGGACGACCAGCCAGTTCCGGACCGGCCGGATGTAGTACCACGAGAAGGCGCCCACCGTGCCGGGAGGCGTCTCGCTCTCGTCGAAGGGCGCGAACGGGTCGATTCGCTTCTCAAACCACCGAAACATTCCGATCCCCGAGGCTTCAGGTTTCTGTTTGTCAGCATCTTTTCACGCAAAAGCGGGAACCGGTTTTGCGTCCGATGCTCCGGCTTCCCGGCCCGCGATAACCCGGCAGGCGGAGAAGCGTTCACTTGAAAGCGTTCACTTGACGGCGGCGCCCGCTTCGGCCGATGTGCCGTCCATGCCCCGCCTTGCCATCTACCAGCCGGACATTCCGCAGAACACCGGGACCATGCTGCGCCTCGCCGCCTGTCTGGGCGTGCCTGTCGAGATCATCGAGCCGGCGGGTTTCGACGTGTCCGACCGGAACCTGCGCCGTTCCGGGATGGACTATCTCGAGCGGGCCGCGATCACGCGCCACGTCTCCTGGGACAGTTTCGAGACCTGGAGGCAGGAAAGCAAGACCCCAACGGGCCGCCCGCGCCTGATCCTCGCCACCACGAAGGCGGCCGTGCCCTATACGGACATCGTCTACGCGCCGGACGACATCGTCCTGGTCGGCCGGGAATCGGCCGGGGTGCCGGACGAGGTCCATCACGCTGCGGATGCGCGGGTCCTCATCCCTATGCGGGCTGGCCTGCGCTCCCTCAACGTCGCCGTGGCGGCCGCCATGATTCTCGGCGAGGCCCTGCGGCAGACCGGGACCTTTCCCCATCTACCCTCTTCGGAGCCCGATCCATCATGACCGACAATGCCGACGTCCGCCGCCTGCAGGAGGAAGCCCCCGTCTGGTTCGCGGCCCTGCGCGACCGCATCTGCGCCGCCTTCGAGGCCATCGAGGACGAGGTGACCTCTCCCCTGCCCCCCGAGGCTTCCGCGCCTGGGCGCTTCGAGCGCAAGCCGTGGGAACGCAAGGATCATAGCGGCCAGCCCGGTGGCGGCGGCACCATGGCGATGATGCGGGGCCGGGTCTTCGAGAAGGTTGGCGTCCATGTCTCGACTGTGCACGGCGAGTTCGCGCCCGAATTCCGGGGCCAGATCCCGGGCTCGGAGCAGGATCCACGGTTCTGGGCGTCGGGCATCTCGCTCATCGCCCATCCGTGGAACCCCCACGTGCCGACCGTGCACATGAACACCCGCTTCGTGGTCACCACCAAGCCCTGGTTCGGAGGCGGCGCGGACCTGACTCCCGTGCTCGACCGCCGCCGCACCCAGGAGGACCCGGACACGGTCGCGTTCCACGCGGCCATGAAGGACGCCTGCGACCGGCACCCCTCGGCCTCTTATGAGAAATACAAGGCCTGGTGCGACGAGTATTTCTTCCTCAAGCACCGCAAGGAGCCCCGCGGCATCGGCGGGATCTTCTACGACTATCACTGGACCGGCGACCCGGACGGAGACCTCGCCTTCACGCGCGACGTGGGCGAGGCCTTCCTGCGCATCTATCCCGAGATCGTGCGGCGCAACGTCGGCACACCCTGGACGGAGGATGACCGCATCGAGCAGCAGGTGCGGCGGGGCCGCTATGTGGAGTTCAACCTGCTCTACGACCGGGGGACGATCTTCGGCCTCAAGACCGGCGGCAACATCGCGTCTATCCTCTCGTCGATGCCGCCGACGGTCCGCTGGCCGTAAAGGCTTTTTCTATTTTCGAGCATCTTTTCACGCAAAACCTATTCCCACTTTTGCGTCCGATGCCTTAGCCCTCCTCCAGCACCCTCTCGAGGAGGGCGTCCGCGGAAGCCCGATCGTCCGGGCACCCTTCGGCGAACCACAGGTCCCGCGCCCGGCCGAGCATCTCGCCGATGCGCGGGCCTTTGGGGATCCCGCGCGCCATGAGGTCGGCGCCGCGCAGGGGAAAGACCGGCACCGGCTCGGCGCCGCTCCGGAAACTCTCCAGGGCCGCCAACGCCTGCGCATCGACCCGCGGCCGGGGCTCTCCGGCCAGGGCCGCGAGGGCAAGCGAGAGCGTCTCGACCCCATGGGCGGCCGCGAGGCGGCGGATCGCCACCGGATCGAGGACAGGCGGCCCACCCTTGAGTTCGCACAGGAGCCGCGCATAGGCCGCAAGCCGGCGGTGCTCCTCGTTGGAGAGCCTTAGCCTCTCGCGCAGGCGCTCCGCATCCTCCTCGACGAAGACCGCGAGGGCCGCGAGGCGCTCGATCGGCTCCCGGCCCGCCGCGACCGCGCGGTCGAACCGGCCGAGCTCGGCGGCCCCGTCCAGGATCCAGGTCAGAAAGCCGTGCTCCGCGAGGATTTCGACCGTGCCGATGGCGCGCCGGGCCATGAGGAGCCGCAGGAATTCGTGCCGGACCCGCTCCCGCGACAGAATTGCGAGCCCGGCCCGCTCGGCGCCCGCGGCCGCGAGCCCCTCCGGGTCCGGGCCGTTCTCGGCGTATTCCGCCGTAAACCGGAAGAAGCGCAGGATCCGCAGGTAATCCTCGCGGATCCGGGTCCGCGCATCCCCGATGAACCGGACCCGCCGCGCCGCGAGGTCGTCCAGGCCGCCCGCATAATCGTAGAGGCGCCCGTTAAGGCCGAAGGACAGGGCGTTGATGGTGAAATCGCGCCGTTTCGCATCGGCCTCGAAATCGTGGCCGAAGCTCACGACCGCTCGGCGCCCGTCCGTCTCCACGTCCTCGCGCAGGCTCGTGACCTCGAAGGGCTCGCCCTTGACGACCACCGTGATCGTGCCGTGGTCGATGCCCGTAGGCACGGGCTTGAACCCGGCCTGCTGCGCGAGGCGCGTGATGGTCTCGGGGAGCGCCGTGGTGGCGCAGTCGACCTCCGTCACGGGAAGCCCGAAGAGTGCGTTGCGCACGGCCCCGCCGACGATGCGGGTCTCCTCCCCGTCCCGATTCATGGCCTCGAGGAGGGCACGCAGGCGCGGCCGCTCCAGGAGCGCCTCGAGGGTTTCCCGGCGCAGGGGCGATGTCATCGGAACTGTCCCGGGACGACCCGCCCGTTCTCCATATGCGTGGGCACGTAGCCCTCCTTATGGCGCTCCGCCAGGAGGCCGCCGAGGATGAGCGAGACGATCACGAGGGCGAGGCCCGCGATGGCCACCCAGGACACGTGCTTGCTCCAGGACGACCAGGCCAGGGGATTGCGGCGGGCGATGAGGAGATAGATGGCGAAGGCGGCGAAGGGCAGGAGAAACAGCAACACTTCCTGAATGATCGCCCGCGTCATGGCATGTAGAGCCTCTCGTAAAGATTGCGGAGGATGCCCGCCGTTACGCCCCAGATGTAGCGTCCCTCATAGGGCATTGCATAGTACCTGCGCCGGATGCCCTGCCACTCGCGTGCATGGAGCTGGTGATTGGCCGGCTCCATGAGGAAGCTTAAGGGGACCTCGAAGGTGTCGGCCACCTCATCAGGATTGAGGACCAGCGTGTAGGAGGGAGCCACCCGCGCGACCACGGGAATCACCAGGTAATTGGTGGTGGACAGATAGGGGTCGAGATAGCCGAGGGGGCTGATGAACCGGTTGTCGAGGCCGATCTCCTCCTGCGCCTCCCGGTAGGCCGCCGCCAGGACGGATTCGTCCGTCGGGTCGACGCGCCCGCCCGGAAAGGCGATCTGGCCGGAATGCTGGCGCAGGCTCGTGGCCCGTTCGGTGAAGAGAAGGGTCGGCTCCTCCCGCATGACGACGGGTACGAGGACGGCCGCTTCCTTCGGCGTCAGGGGATGCACCAGGGGAACATCGTCGAGGGAATGGTCGCCCCGCGGATTGGCGAGGGCATCGCCGAGCGCAGGTGGCTCCGGCCGCAGGCGCTGGGCCGCCAGGGTCAGGAAATCCGGCGTGTCGAGGGGGGCTGTCCGCATCGGACTATTGTGCCTCGTCGGCGGGCGCGATGGGAAAGAAGACGCCTCCCGCAGGAACGCCGAATTGCCGCACGCCCTCGACCATGCGTTCCTCGCCGAGGGCGATCAGGTCGAAGGTCAGAGCCCGTGTCACCCGGGCCCAGAGATCGCCGCGCACCTTCACGGAGGGCTTCACGCCGCCATGCGCATCCGTTTCGAAGCGCAGCGGATGGTCGGGCCCCACCTGCACGAGATCGTCCACATTCGTGCGAAACGCGACCTGGCGCGCCTCACCCTCCCCTTCCACCGCCATCTCGACCGCCACAAAGGGCGCATCCTCGACGGTGATTCCCACCCGCTCGACGGGCGTGACGAGCACGTAGCGCTCCGGGTCCTTGCGAAGCACCGTCGAGAACAGGCGCACGAGCGCCGGTCGATTGATCGGCGTTCCCATGTAATGCCAGGTTCCGTCCGCCGCGATGCGCATGTCGATCTCGCCGCAATAGGCGGGATTCCAGCGCTCCACGGGCGGAGGTCCTCTTCGGCTCTTTTCCGGGCCGAGCGCGGCCGCGAGCCGCGACAGGGCGCTGCCGGATGTCGGGGCAGAATCGGTCATGACACAAGCGTGAACAAGAATTTGCACTCTGGAGGATCGACGAACGGCGATCCATGGCTAATTCCTACAGCATAGAGCTACAGCCTGCGCCGTCCAGGTCTCCGGTTCCGGAGATGCAACTGCGGCGCATAGACCCGTAAGACCCGCTTGCCTATCGATGCCCAAGACAGGCAGAGTGTCGCCGGGGGCGGACGCCAGTGCGTGGAAGGATGACACATGACGGTCAGCATCGCTCAACCGCCCACAATTCTCGATGACGCCATCGTCCGTAGCGCTGAGGCGACGCTCGAAACCGTGGCGCGGGCCCGGGACGCGATCCATTCAGTCATCTTCGGCCAGGAGGATGTGGTCGATCAGACCTTGATCACGCTCCTGGCGGGCGGTCACGGGCTCCTGGTCGGCGTCCCCGGCCTGGCGAAGACCAAGCTCGTCGAGACCCTCGGAACGGTGCTGGGCCTCGATGCGCGGCGTGTGCAGTTCACCCCCGACCTGATGCCGTCCGACATCCTGGGCTCCGAGATTCTCGACGAGGGCGCCGACCGGCGCCGTTCGTTCCGCTTCGTGAAAGGACCGGTCTTCACGCAGCTTCTCATGGCGGACGAAATCAACCGCGCCAGCCCCCGCACCCAATCGGCCCTGCTCCAGGCCATGCAGGAGCACCACGTCTCGGTCGGCGGCGAGCGTCACGACCTGCCCCAGCCCTTCCATGTTCTCGCGACCCAGAACCCGATCGAGCAGGAGGGCACCTATCCGCTCCCCGAGGCCCAGCTCGACCGCTTCCTCCTGGAGATCGACGTGGGCTATCCGGACCGGGATGCGGAACGGCGCATCCTGATCGAGACCACCGGCGCTGAGGAGCGCAAGCCCGCCGCCGTGATGGACGCGGAAGCGCTGATGAACGCGCAGCGCCTCGTGCGCCGCCTGCCGGTCGGCAACAGCGTCGTCGACGCGATCCTCGACCTCGTGCGCGCCGCGCGGCCCGGGAGCGATTCCATCGAGGGCATCACCGACAAGCTGCTCTGGGGGCCCGGCCCCCGCGCCTCCCAATCCCTGATGCTGGCCGTGCGCGCCCGCGCCCTCATCGAGGGCCGCGTCGCCCCGTCGATCGCCGACGTAGTGGCCCTGGCCGAGCCGGTGCTGAAGCACCGCATGGCCCTGACCTTCGCGGCCCGCGCTGACGGCGAGACGGTCACGGGGGTCATCGGCCGCCTGACGGCGCGGCTGGCCGGTTAGGATTCCCGTCATGGCCCGTGTCCGGGTTCTCCCCGAGACCGCCCGCGTTCCCGGCCGCCACGAGACCGAGGCGGCCCTCGATCTCGCGCACCGGATGCCCCGCCTGGTGCTGGAGGCCCGCCGTGTCGCGGCGAATCTCTCCCACGGGATGCACGGGCGCCGCCGTGCCGGCATCGGCGAGACCTTCTGGCAGTTCCGCCCCTTCGTGACCGGCGAGGCGGCCCAGCGCATCGACTGGCGTCGCTCGGGCCGGGACGACCGGCTCTACGTGCGCGAGCGCGAATGGGAGGCCGCGCAGAACATCTGGTTCTGGATCGACCGCTCCGCCTCCATGGCCTTTGTCTCGGACCTGGCGCGGGCCGCCAAGGCCGAGCGGGCGATCGTGCTCGGCCTCGCGCTTGCCGACGCCTTCGTGGAAGGCGGCGAGCGGGCCGGCCTGCTCGGCCTCATGCCACCCCGGGCGACCGCTCGGATCGCCGAGGCCATGGCCGAGGCCCTGGTGATGGACCGTTCCTCCCTGGATGACGACCTGCCGCCGCGGGCGCCGATCCCTACCATGGACGAAGCCATCCTGATCGGCGATTTCCTGAGTCCTCCGGCCGAAATCGCGACCGCCGTCGAGGCCATTTCGAGCCGGGGCTGCCGCGGCCATCTGGTGATGATCGCCGACCCGGTCGAGGAGACCTTTCCGTTCGAGGGGCAGGCTGTCCTGCACGACCTCGAGGATGGGATTTCCTTACGCATCGGCGACGCCGCCTCCTGGGGCGAAGCCTACCGGGAGCGCATGAAGCTGCACCGAGGCAACCTGGAGGATCTGGCGCGGCGCCGGGGCTGGACATTCACGGTCCACCGGACCGACCGCCCGGCGAGCGAGGCGGCCTTGCGTCTCATCACTCTCGTGGCCGCTTCGCGCGGCGCCGGCGGCGGGCGGCGCTAGACCATGCTGGGCTTCCCCCTCACATTCGCCGCCCCCCTGGTCCTGATCGCACTCGCGGCCCTCCCGGCGATCTGGCTCCTCCTGCGCATCACGCCGCCGCAGCCGAAGCGGGTGGACTTCCCGCCGCTCAGGATCATGGCGGACCTGCGCCCGGAGCAGGAAACGCCCGCCCGCACGCCCTGGTGGCTCCTGCTCCTGCGGCTTCTGCTGGCGGCCATCCTCATCCTGGCGGCCGCGGGCCCGATCTGGAACTCGCTGGCCGAGGGCAGCAGCCGCGCGCCCCTGCTCCTTCTCGTCGACAACGGCTTCGCGGCCGCGCATGACTGGCGCGACCGGATGAACCTGGCGGCTGGACGGATCGAGGCGGCAGAGCGCGAGGGCCGGGTCGTTGCCGTCGCGGCCACGGCCGGCGAACCCCAGGACCTCCAGTCCATGAGCCCTGCGGCCGCCCTGGAGCGCCTGCGCACCTTCAAGCCCCTGCCGCACATGCCCGACCGCCGGGCCCATCTCGATTCCATTCGCCGTTACCTGGAATCGACGCCCGATGCGGAGATCGTCTGGATCAGCGACGGCGTCGCGGGCGTCGAGGGGCAGGACCTCATCCAGGGGCTTGCCCCCCTGACCGAGAACCGACGGATCATCGTCCTCAAGGCGGAGCGCTCCCCTGCCCTCGCGCTGGCGGGAATCGCCAATACGGGCGGCCAGCTCGCCACCACGGTGATCAGGGCGGAGCCCAATGGCCGCGATGCCGGCATCGTCCGCGCCCTCGATTTGAAGAACCTCCCCCTGGCGGATGGCCGCTTCGCGTTCCCGGCCGACGCTACCGAAACTACCGCAACCTTCGAAGTGCCCACCGAAATCCGCAACGACATCGCCAGAATCGAGATCCTGGGCGAGAACGCGGCCGGGGCCGTCACGCTCCTGGACGAGCGCGGCAAGCGCCGGCGGGTGGGGCTCGTCTTCGGCGGCACGGTGGACCAGGCGCAGCCGCTCCTGTCGCCCATCTATTACGTTGAGAGGGCTCTCTCGCCCTATGCGGAGATCCGGCAGGGCCGCGGCGGCGTGACGGACGCCATCGACCAGCTGCTCGACGAGCAGGTCTCGATCCTCGTCCTGGCCGATGTCGGCGGGCTCGACCGGGAGGCTGAGGCGCGGGTGAGCGCCTTCGTGGAAAGCGGCGGCCTTCTCCTGCGCTTCGCCGGGTCGCGCCTCGCGGCGGGCAACGACGACCTCGTCCCGGTCCATCTGCGGCGCGGCGGGCGCACCCTCGGCGGCACCCTGTCCTGGGACACGCCCAAGACCTTCGCGCCCTTCACCCGCGAGAGCCCCTTCTTCGGCCTGACGGTGCCGGAGGAGATCGGCATCCGTCGGCAGATCCTGGCGGAGCCCGAGGGCGACCTGCCGGCCAAGACCTGGGCGGCCCTCGAGGACGGGACCCCCATCGTGACGGCGGACAAGCGGGGCGACGGCCTCATCGTGCTCTTTCACGTGACGGCCGACACCACCTGGTCGAACCTGCCCCTGTCCGGTCTCTTCGTGGACATGCTGCGCCGGATCACGGCCCTGGCGGGTTCCCCGCGCGACGCCAGTCCCGAATCCCGCAATGCCGAGAACCAGACCGTCGCGCCGCGCCTGACCCTCGACGGCTTCGGCGTCTTCTCGTCGCCGCCTCCGACCGCCCGGGCGGTCATGCGCGGCCACGCGGAACGGGCCAGCGCCGAACACCCGCCCGGCTTCTACGGCCCCGTGGATTCGAGCCTCGCGGTCAACACCCTTCTCCCGGATGACCGCCTCGCACCCCTCGACTATGCGCCCCTGCGGGCCCGTATCGCACCGCTTGAGGGCGCCAGGACCATCGACCTGCGGGCACCCCTGTTCAGCCTCGCGCTCGCCCTTCTCCTCATCGACACCCTGGCGTCGCTCTGGCTCGGCGGCCATCTGGCCAACCTGTTCGGACGGATGCGCCGGGCCGGCGCGGGTGCCGGCGCCGCGATCCTGCTGGCAACCCTGTTTGCCGCCGCTCTCCCGTCGGATGCGCGCGCCCAGGGCGCCCCGCCGGAAAGCCGTCCGCCCCAGAGCCAGGGAGCCCTGAGTCAGGAGAGCCGGGCCTCCGCTCTCGTGACCCGCCTTGCCTACGTGATCACCGGGGACGAGCAGATCGACGAGACCAGCAAGGCAGGCCTCCTCGGTCTCTCGCAGGTGCTGACCATGCGCACCGCCTTCCAGCCGGGGGATCCGATCGGCGTCGATCCGGCGCGGGACGAGCTGGCCTTCTACCCGCTCCTCTACTGGCCGATCGTGGCGACGCGGCCAATCCCGAGCGAAGCGGCGATCCGGCGCCTCGACGCCTTCATGAAGAGCGGCGGCACGGTGATCTTCGACACCCGCGATGCTTTCGGCGCCCGCCCGGACGGCGCCATGAGCGCCGAGGGGCAATATCTGCGCCGGATGCTGGCGGGCCTCGACGTTCCCGAGCTGGAGCCGGTGCCGTCGGACCATGTTCTGACGAAGACCTTCTATATCCTCGACGACTTCCCCGGGCGCTACGCCACGGGCCAGACCTGGGTGGAGGCCCTGCCGCCACCGACCGAGGACACGGCCAACCGTCCGGCACGGTCCGGCGACGGGGTGTCGCCGATCATCATCACGTCCAACGATCTCGCGGCCGCCTGGGCGGTCGGGCCGCGCGGGGAGGCTCTCTTTCCGGTCGTTGGCAGCGACCAGCAGCGCCAGAGGGAGCTGTCGTTCCGCAGCGGCATCAACCTCGTCATGTACGCGCTTACGGGCAACTACAAGGCCGACCAGGTCCATGTACCGGCCCTGCTCGAACGCCTGGGGCAATAGGAGTAGGACAACGCTTTGCTCTCCTTGAGTTTCACCCCGCTCGTCCCCGTGCCGATCCTCTGGGCCGTCGGCGCGGTCGCGGCCGTGCTGGCGGTTCTCGCGGTCGTGTCCCGGGGGCCGGTCGCCCTGCTGCGGGCGCTCGCCCTCGCGCTTGTCCTCCTGGCCCTCGCCAATCCGGCTCTCGTCCAGGAGGAGCGGGAGAAGGTCAAGGACATCGTCGCGGTGGTCGTCGACCGCACCACGTCGCAGACCCTCGGTGACCGCCAGGCCATGACCGACCGAGTCCGCCAGGAGCTCGAGCGCCGCTTCGGCTCCCTCCAGGACGTGGAGCCCCGCTACATCGAAGCGACAGACGGCACGGGGGATGACGGCACGCGCCTGTTCGCGGCCCTCTCCAACGGGCTCGCGGATGTTCCGCCGGACCGGCTGGCCGGCGCCATCCTGGTGACCGACGGGGTGGTGCACGACATCCCGCCCAATGTGGAGAGCCTCGGCTTCAAGGCGCCTCTGCATGTGCTCGTGACCGGGCGTCCCGACGAGCGCGACCGGCAGATCAAGCTTCTGGAGGCGCCGCGCTTTGGGATCGTCGGCAAGGACCAGACCATCCGGGCCGTCGTGATGGAGCGGGGCGGCACCGGCTCGGCCCTCGTCACGGTCCGCCGGGACGGGCAGGAATTCGCCCGCCAGCAGGTGCGCACGGATGTTCCCTTCTCGCTCAACGTGCGCATCGAGCACGGGGGCGCGAACGTGGTCGAGCTCGAAGTCGAGGGCCTGCCCGACGAGCTGACCCAGGCCAACAACCGCGCAGTCATTCCGATCGAGGGAATCCGCGAGAAGCTGCGGGTACTCCTGGTCTCGGGCGAGCCCAATCCGGGCGAGCGGACCTGGCGCAACCTGCTCAAGTCCGACGCGAACGTGGACCTCGTGCATTTCACGATCCTGCGTCCGCCTGAGAAGCAGGACGGGACGCCGATCAACGAATTGTCCCTGATCGCCTTCCCGACTCGGGAGCTGTTCCAGCAGAAGATCAAGGAATTCGACCTCATCATCTTCGACCGCTACGCCAACCAGAGCGTCCTGCCCTCGAGCTATTTCGAGAACATCGTGCGCTACGTGCGCGAGGGCGGTGCCGTGCTGGTGGCGGCCGGGCCGGAATTCGCGGGCTTCGGCAGCCTGGCCCAGACCCGCCTCGCGCCGGTCATTCCGGGCGTGCCCGACGGGCGCATTCTCGAAGAGCCCTTCCGGGCGCGCATCACCGGAACGGGGGCGCGCCACCCGGTTACCCGGGACCTGCCCGGCTCGGAGGCGAATCCGCCTGCCTGGGGCGAGTGGCTGCGCACCATCGGTTCCCAGGTCAATATGGGCAGCACCGTCATGTCGGGCGCGGAGGACCTGCCGCTCCTCGTCCTCAACCGGGAGGAGAAGGGGCGCGTCGCCCTGCTTCTCTCCGACCATGCCTGGCTCTGGGCCCGCGGCTTCGAGGGCGGCGGCCCCCATCTCGACCTGCTGCGCCGCCTCGCCCACTGGCTCATGAAGGAGCCGGCCCTGGAGGAAGAGGCCCTGCGCGCCAGTGCGGCCGGGCGCGACATCCGCATCGAGCGCCAGACCATGAAGGACACGGCCGACCCGGTGACCCTGAAGGCTCCAAGCGGCGCGGAAAGCAGTGTCCCGCTCACGGAGACCCGGCCGGGCCTGTTCACCGCCCAGGTGACGAGCCGGGAGCTCGGGCTTCACACGGTCCGCTCGGGCGATCTCATCGCCTTTGTGAGCATCGGCCCGGCGAACCCGCGCGAGTTGGCGGACGTGTTCAGCAATACGGAGGCCCTGAGCCCCATCGCGGAGGCCACGGGCGGCTCCGTACGCCGGGTCGCGGCGGAAGGCAGCCAGGACATCACGGTGCCGCGCATTCTCTCGGTCCGTTCCGGCACACGCTTCTCCGGCGGCGACTGGATCGGCATCCGGCCGAGCGAGAGCGCGATTGTGCGGGGCGTGTCGGTCTTCCCCCTGGCGCTGGGCCTCCTCGGCCTCGCATTGCTGGTGGGTGCGACCCTTGTGGCCTGGATCGCCGAGGGCCGGCGCCGGGCCTGACGCAAGCGGCCTCAGGCGGGCAGCGCGCTCACGTTGCCCTTCGCGCGGGCCAGCGCGGCCTCGGCGAGTTCCACCGCGAGGAAACGGTCGGGATTGACCGGCCCCGGAAGCCAGAGGTGCCCGTGGGGCACGCGCTTGAAGCCGAAGCGCCGATAATAGGGCTCGTCGCCCACCAGGAGCACCAGGGTGTGGCCCTTGTCGCGTGCGGCATCGAGGGAGCGGCGCATGAGGGCAGCACCGATCCCCCGCCCCTCGAAGGCGGGCTCCACTGTAAGCGGCCCGAGCATCAGGGCTCCCTCGCTCCCCGCCTGGACCGGCGTCAGGCGGACGGAGCCGACCAGCAGGGTGCCGACCATGGCCGTGAAGGACAGATCGAGCAGGTGGGGCGCTCCCTCCCGCAGGCGGGAGGCGGTGCGTGCGAAACGGCCCGGGCCGAAGGCGCGCTCGTGCAGGCGCTCGATGGCCTCGGAATCGACGGGCTGTTCGTTGCGGATGATCAGGGAGAGCTCAGTCATGAACGGACTCGCGGAAACGGCAGGACGATACGGCGGGATGGGAACGTCAGCCGTGTCGTCGTCGCAGGATCCGGATCGGGCTCATGAGGCATGCGTCCTTGTGCCCCTGGCCCATAGCAGCGCCCGGGCCGGCACGCAAACGGTTCCGTATGGTCATCTTACCAGAGGGCCGCGACGGGCTCGCCCCGGAGGATTTCCGCAAGGCGCCGCCGGGTTGCGGCGGTGACGCCCTCGGGGAGCCGGTCGACCGGAAAGAAGCCGGTCTCGGCGATCTCCCGGTCCGGGATCTTTGGGCCTGCGACCGAGAAGTCCCGGATGGTGTAGACGAGGATGTGGTCCCGTGGCGAGGTCTGGCGGTTGAAGAACACCCCGTGCAGGTGCGGCGCCCCTGTCATGACGATGCAGCCCTCCTCGCGCAGCTCGCGCTCAAGCGCCTCGAGAACTGGCTCCCCGGTCTCGACGCCGCCGCCCGGCAGGTGCCAGCCCGGAACATAGGTGTGGCGGATGAGGAAGACCCTGTCGTCCCGGTCGATGACCGCGGCCCGTACACCGAGGGTCATGCCCCGCGAGAAACGCCAATAGGTATGGAAGGTCCGGCGCAGCAGGCGCCCGGCGAGCTTCGTTTGCAGAATACGGGGCAGTCTCATGAGGAGAGCACGGCTTAGCTTACTATTTCGTGAACGAGTTATACTTTAGCTGCATATCTGTGCCATTGTTTCAGCATGTGACATGCGCCCTGAGCAGGACTATGACAGCGCCAACAAGAAGGTGCTCCCATGTTCGTCTCCCTGATCCTCTCTCTCCTCTCCGGCTCTTCCCGCTTCTCCTGGTCCCCGGATCTCGACCTCCAGGACCACGCGATCCGCTCAGCCCTGATCCCCGGCGCCCAGTACTGAGCTTGGCGGGCTCTGCCCGACATCCGATAAACGCCCGAGGCGGACTTTGCCAGGACCTTTGCGGAGGCTTGGCGAGTCCTAGGAATCCTGTTTAGAATAATTCCAAACAGGAGATCTCCGGATGAAGGCGCTGTCGGAACTCAGCGAGCGCGAGGTGATTGCCCTCGCGATCGCCAGCGAGGAAGAAGATTCCCGCATCTATCAGGCGTTCGCCGACCGGCTGCGCACCGATTTTCCTTCCTCGGCCGAGATCTTCGACGACATGGCCGACGAAGAGCGCCAGCACCGCAATTCCCTCTACGATTTCTATCGCACCCGCTTCGGCGAGCACCTGCCGCCGATCCGCCGGGAGGACGTGCGCGGCTTCCTGAAGCGCCGCGCCGTCTGGTGGAATCCGGGCCTCGACCTGGACAAGATGCGCCGCGAGGCGGAGGTGATGGAGCTCCAGGCGGCGAATTTCTACGAGAAGGCCGCCCAGCAGACCCTCGACGTGAATGTCCGCGCCCTGTTCACCAAGCTCGCCGAGGTGGAACGCGGGCACGAGCGCAAGGCCAGCGAGCTTCATGCCGCCCATCTCACGGAAAACGCGGAGGCCGCCGAGCGGGAGGCGCAGCGGCGCCTCGTGGTCCTGCAATACGTTCAGCCGGGCCTCGCGGGCCTCATCGACGGTTCCGTCTCGACCCTCGCGCCCCTCTTCGCGGCCGCCTTCGCGACCGGCAACAACTGGGAGACCTTCCTGGTGGGCCTCGCGGCCTCCGTGGGCGCCGGCATCAGCATGGGCCTGACCGAGGCGCTCTCGGACGACGGCCAGATTACGGGCCGCGGCTCGCCCTGGCTGCGCGGCCTCATCTGCGGATTGATGACCGCCGTAGGCGGGCTCGGCCACACCCTGCCCTATCTGGTGCCGGATTCCTGGCCCAACGCCTTCATGTTCGCGACGACGGTCGCGGCCCTCGTGGTCGCCGTGGAGCTCATCGTCATTTCGTGGATCCGCACACGCTACATGGACACGCCGTTCCTGCGCGCAGCCTTCCAGGTCATCGTCGGCGGCGTCCTGGTGCTGCTCGCCGGCATCTTCATCGGCAGCGCCTGAGGCCTCGGGAGAGACCTTTGAGGCCGATTGGCGAGCGGCGTTCGAAACCGTAAGGTCCTGCCATGTTCCGTCTCGCCCATCTGACCGACCCCCATGTGGGGCCGCTCCCCCGTCCCCAGCTCCGGCAGCTGCTGAGCAAGAGGCTCACCGGCTGGTACAACTGGCATCGCAGCCGCGCAGGCGCCCACGACATGGAGCTCCTGGGCGCCCTGGTGGCCGACATCCGCGCCCAGGCCCCGAACCACATCGCCTGCACGGGTGATACCTGCAATATCGGCCTGCCGAGCGAATGGGCGACGTCGCGCATCTTCCTGGAAAGCCTCGGCTCGCCCCAGTTCGTGAGCTTCGTGCCGGGCAACCACGACGCCTATGTGATGGGCGCCCTCGAAGGGCTTCTCCGGGAAGTGGCTCCCTGGACCCGCGGCGACGACGGACGGGAGGGCGTGTTCCCGTTCCTGCGCCGCTACGGACCAGTGGCGCTGGTCGGCCTGTCCTCAGCCATTCCGACCCTGCCCTTCGTGGCGAGCGGGCGCGTCGGCTCGAAGCAGATGAAGGCCGCAGAACAGGTGCTTGGAAAGCTGGGAGAGGATCCGTCCTGCTTCCGCATCGTCCTGATCCACCATCCACCCCACCGCGGCGGCGCATCGCCCGGCCGAAACCTGACCGATGCGGCCGCCTTCGAGGCCATGATCGGGCGCGTGGGCGCGGAACTCGTGCTGCACGGGCACAACCATGTGGGATCGCTGGCGCATCTCCCTAGCCCTCGGGGCCCGGTCCCGGTCATCGGTGCGCCCTCCGCTTCGGCCCGCAGCGGCACGCTGACTCACAAAGCCGGCTACCACCTCTTCACGATCGATCGGGACGAGACCGGCTTCCTTCTCACGGCGGAATTGCGTGGCCTGAAGCCGGACGGCAGCATCGGCGGCATGGGCATGCTGTCCCTCGGCCAGATCCGGCAGCCGGGTCGCGTGCGCTGAAGGAAAGGCGGACAGCGCTCAAACGGGCTGTGCGGCTCTCGGCGAACCGGTCCGCGCCCGCACGAAATTCGTAACCGGCCGTTCGAAGAAACGGTGCACCAGCAGGCTCACCGCCAATGTCGCGGCAAGCGCCAGGATGATGAAGCTCCAGGGGCCGAGCGCCGCATCGATCCGGGTCCGGGCCAGGAGGACACCCATCCCGCGGATCACGAAGGGATGGACGAGATAGATGGCGTAGGAGGCATCGCCGGTCATCTCGCCGAACCGGGTGAGAAGGCTCGGCTTCCGGTCCGTCGCGGTCAGGGATGCGGCCGCCACCAGGAACGCCGCCGGGACGCCCCAGGCCAGGGGCCGCATCTCGTTGAGGTTGCTGCGAAGGCCGATGAAGTTCATGGCCAGAAGCCCGAGGGCCGCCGCCACAAGAGCCCAGCGCAGCCCCCTGCCGAGCCTGACGCCCTTTGCGTGCAGCAGGCCGAGGCCAAGGCCGAAGGCGAATTCGAGCAGGATCGGGTCCGTCCAGAACCCCAGGGGCTGAGGTAGATCGAAAAGGCGCCCGACAAGGACGAGCAGCGCCAGCCCTGCGGCGAGCAGGCCCACGGCCCGTCCACGCGGCCAAGCGAGCACGCCGGCGAAGAGCAGGTAGAAGAACATCTCGTAATTGAGTGTCCAGCCCAGGGAATAGAGTGGCTGGACAGTCTCGTCCGGGCGCTCGAACGGAATGAACAGGTAGGAGGCCAGCACCTGCCAGGCGGCGATGTTCTCGCTGTTGAGCAAAGCCGGCGCGACGAGCGCGACGGCGAGATAAAGGGTCGTAACGGCCCAGTAGAGCGGGACGATGCGCAGCAGGCGCCGGACCAGGAACGTGCCCCGGACCCCGTCCCGGCCGAAAAGCGGGCGCGACGCATAGACCATGATGAAGCCGGAGATCACGAAGAAGACGTCGACCCCGGCCATCCACGGAAACCCATCGAGATTCGGGAAGCTCCATCCCGTGCGCGCGGCCAGCCCCACCGCATCGTGCTGCGCGTGGAGGAAGGCGACCGACAGGGCCGCGAGGGCCCTCAGGACCTGGATGTGGACGAGCTTCGACACGATGATCTCGGAACCGGACGTGCGCTCATATCCTATCGAGGCGGCCGCCGCACCCCCGTTGTCCGGCCCGAAGCAAATTCCGGCACGATGGCCGCAAGCTTCACAGTATTGGGAAGAAATGGCCAGGATTGAGAAACGGGGCCGGAACCCCATGGACACTACATCGTTGTCCGACTGCAGCAGCCACCAGTAATTTTCTGCAGGCCGACAGGTCTTGCAAGGGTGTTCTGCGTTCCCAATCAGGAGCTCAGCTTATGAAGAAATACGTTGTTCTTGCAGCTTTGCTGACGACTGCCTCCGCGCCTGCCTTCGCGCAGTCGATGGACGGCCGTACCTTCCGCGCCATGGCGACCCAGGCCGATGCCTTCGAGATCGCCGCGAGCCGGCTGGCTCTTGAGCGCTCCCGCAATCCGCGGGTCCGCACCTTCGCCCAGAACATGATCACCGACCATGGCCAGACGAGCCAGGCCCTCAACGGCGGCCAGGCGGTCTATTCGGCCAGCGGCGAATGGCTGGGCGGGACGGTTGGCGGCACCCTGGCGGGTGCTGGCATCGGCGCCCTGGTCGGCGGACCGGTGGGCGCCGCGGTCGGTGCCGGTGTCGGCGCCACGACCGGCGCGGTTGCGTCCGCCCCGAGCGGCGGGACGGGAGCCGGTGCGGTCAGTGGCGGCCTGGCAGGTGCCGGTGTCGGCGCGCTGGTCGGCGGCCCGGTGGGCGCCGCCGTGGGCGCAGGTGTCGGCGCGACGACCGGTGGGGCAGCAGGCCGTGCGGCGGATATCCAGGCGACCGGCTCGGTCGCGGCGGCTCCGATCCGCCTGCCGGTCCAGCTCGATGCCGAAAAGACCCAGATGCTGAACCAGCTCGCGTCCACCACGGGTCCGCAATTCGACCGTCTCTATGGCCGCTATCAGCGCGCCGCTCACCAGGAGACCCTCGCGCTCTACGAGCAATATGCCCAGACCGGCACGGATCCGGCGCTCGTGACCTATGCGCGCTCGGTCATCCCCCACCTGGAGCATCACCTGACCAACGCGCGTCGCCTGCCGGGCGCACGCTGAGCGGAAATCCGGTTCTGAGTTGAGCGGCGGGCCCCTGGCGGCCCGCCGTTTTCATGCGGCGCGCAGAAAGGCCTCGACGGCCTGCCGCGTTGGCATGGGACCGACCGCCCCCTGGCCCAGGGTCGAGAGGGCAGCCGCCGCGTTGGCATAGGAAGCGGCCTTGAAGGCATCGCCATGCACGAGCCACTCGGCCAGAAAGGCTCCGTCGAATGTGTCTCCGGCTCCTGTCGCATCCACGGCCGCGACGGGACGGGCCGGAATGACCTCGCGGCACTCCGGCGTCGCCACCATGGTCCCGACTTTCCCCATGGTCAGGGCGACGATCCGGCAACCGAGCGCGAGATAGAAGTCGCAGACCTCCTCCGGCCGGTCGAGCCCCGTCAGCTGGCGTGCATCGTCGAGACCCGGCAGCGCAATATCCGAGAGCGCCACGGCCCCATGAATCACGGCCCTCGCCCGGTCGAGAGGCCAGAGGCGCAGGCGCAGGTTGGTGTCGTAGCTGACGACGGTCCCATTCGCCTTCGCATGCCGGATGGCCGCGAAGACCGCATCGGCGCAGTCGGATGAAATCGCCTGGCTGATGCCTGACGCATGGAGGACGCGGGCGGCCGCGATCTGCTCCAGCGGCAATTCCCCTTCATGGACGAGGCTTGCGGCCGATCCGGCGCGCGCATAGGAGAAAACGTGCCCCTCCTCGCCATAGCTGATGAAGTAGACCCCCGTCCTGCCATCCTGGCGCACCAAGACGGAGGAGCGGTCGATGCCCTCCAGGTCCCACAGGGCGAGAAAATCCCGTCCGAACGCGTCGTCGCCCAGAGCCGTGAAGATGGCGGCCTTTGCGCCCTGGCGCGCGGCCGCCACCGCCGCGTTGGACACGTCCCCGCCGAAACCCGGCAGGTAGAGGCGCTCCTCTCCGCGTCGCACTTCGGCGAATTCCATCAGCGGCTCGCCGATGGCCAGGATGTCGATGGTCTTCATGGGCTTTCCGTCGGTCTCGCGATGGCAGGAGCGGCCGGGTCTCCGAGATCGAGGACCTTGCCGGGATTGAGCAGGTTGTGAGGATCCAGGGTGCGCTTGAGCGCGCGCATGAGGTCGAGGCCCACGGGATCCTTGTAGAGCGGAAGCTCATCGCGCTTCACGAGCCCGACCCCATGTTCCGCCGCGATAGACCCGTCCATGGCATGGACGATGTCGTGAACGATCCGGTTGAACCGCTCCCACTCGGCCAGGAAAGCGCCCTTGTCCATGCCGACCGGCTGGGACAGGTTGAAGTGGATGTTCCCGTCGCCGAAATGGCCGAAGGCGCAGACGCGGATCCCCGGCATGGCGGCCTCGCAGGCCCTGGACGCCGTCTCGATGAACTCGGCCACCCGGGACACCGGCACGGCGATGTCGTGCTTGATGGAGCCGCCTTCGAGCCTCTGCACCTCGGAGAGGCTCTCCCGCAGATGCCACAGGGCAAGGCTTTGGGCCTCGCTCGCGCCGAGCGTCGCATCCTCCACGAGGCCGTCTTCCAAGGCCTGGCCGAGGATCGCCTCGAGCCGTCCCTGCAGGTCCGCATCTCTTTGCGGCGAGGACAGCTCGATCAGCGCATAGGAGGCGTGCCGTCCGCTCAAGGGCCGCACGGCGCCGGGACGATGGCGAAGCACGATCTCGAGCCCGAAATCGGGGATGTATTCGAACGCCGTGAGCTGGTCGCCCGCCGCTTCCCGCAGCCGATTGAAGAGTTCGAGCGCCTGCCCGGGCGAGGCGCAGCCCACGAAGGCCGTGACCCGGACCTGCGGCTTCGGGAAGAGCTTCAGGACGGCGGCCGTGATGATGCCGAGCGTTCCTTCTGAGCCGATGAACAGGTCCTTCAGGTCGTAGCCTGTATTGTCCTTGCGCAGCCCTTTCAGCCCGTTCCAGATGCGCCCGTCCGCCAGCACCACCTCCAGGCCGAGGGTCAGCTCCCGGGTATTGCCGTAGCGTAGCACCGCGGTGCCGCCCGCATTGGTCGCGAGATTGCCGCCGATCCGGCAGGAGCCTTCCGAGGCGAGCGACAGGGGGAAGAGGTGGCCGGCCGCATCGGCCGCATCCTGCACGGCCTTCAGGATGCATCCGGCCTCCACCGTGATGGTGGCGTTGACCGGGTCGAGATGGCGGATCCGGTCGAGGCGGGCCAGGGACAGGACGATCCCTCCCTGTGGGACCCCGCCGCCGACAAGGCCCGTATTGCCGCCCTGGGGTACCACCGGAACGCCGGCCCGGGCGCATTCCTGCATCGTGAACGCGACCTCGTCCTGGTCCTTCGGGCGGACCAGGGCCAGGGCCTGTCCGCGATAGAGCCCTCGCGTCTCGACCAAAGCCGGTTCGAGATCGGCCGCCTCGGTCAGGACCGCGGCGGCGCCGAGCCGTTCCGTCAAGGTATCGATGAGAGTCCTGTGCGCGGATGCTGCGATGGCCATTCCTGCTCCATGGGTGGCGCATAGTCATTGCGTCTTGTGGCGTCGAGGGCAAGGTGGAGGTAAGGAAACAACCGGCCTCTCCCACAGGAAGGCCGCAGCCGATCCCGTCCCACCCTTTGCCGGACCTCCCATGGCCTATGTGATTCCTGCCCCGACCGTCCCTGCCCTTCCGATTGCGGATTCGAGCGACCTCTTCCCCGTGCGCCGGGTCTATTGCGTCGGTCGCAACTATGCGGCCCATGCCCGCGAGATGGGCGGCGACCCGACCCGCGAGCCGCCCTTCTTCTTCATGAAGCCCGCCGATGCGCTCCAGCCTGTCCCGGGCGGCACTGTCGTGGACCATCCCTATCCGCCCAAGACCGCGAACTATCATTTCGAGATCGAGATGGTGGTGGCCCTCGCTAAAGGCGGCCGCGACATCCCGGTGGAGAAGGCCCTCGACCATGTCTACGGCTATGCGGTCGGCCTCGACATGACCCGCCGGGACCTCCAGGACGAGGCCAAGCAGCTCCGCCGCCCCTGGGAGCTCGGCAAGGCAGCCGACCTGTCCGGGCCCGTCGGCCCCCTCGTCCCGGCCTCCCGGGCCGGCCATCCGGCAAAAGGCACGATCTCCCTCGCGGTCGACGGAACGGTGAAGCAGAAGGCGGACCTCTCCGACATGATCTGGTCGGTCGCCGAGCAGATCGCCTATCTCTCAGCCTATTTCGAGCTCGCGCCCGGCGACGTCATCTTCTCCGGCACCCCGGACGGGGTCGGAGCGGTGACGAAAGGTCAGACCCTGACCGGTGCCATCGAGGGCCTGGGCGAGATCCGGCTCAAGGTGGTCTGACCGGCCGAGCGCCCTGCCGCGATGCTACGAGAAGGTGTCTTGCCTTTTTGATGCGTTTGGCCGTTACTCCGTGACGGTTGCGGTCCCGGATCGCAAGAAGCAAGGCTCGTTTCAATCCGAGCCATAGAATCAAGGGAACACAAATGAAGGTCTTGAAGACAGTCAGCCTGGCCATCCTCGGCACCGCCCTTGCGGTGAGCGGCACAGCCGCGCAGGAGAAGACCGTGAAGATCGCCACCGAGGGCGCCTACGCCCCGTGGAACTTCACCGGCGCCGGCGGCAAGCTCGAAGGGTTCGAGGTCGATCTCGCCAACGACCTGTGCGCGCGCATGAAGGTGAAGTGCGAAATCGTGGCCCAGGATTGGGATGGCATCATTCCGGCGCTGAACGCCAAGAAGTACGACGCCATCATGGCGGGCATGAGCATCACCGACGAGCGCCAGAAGGTGATCGATTTCGCCGGCCCCTACGCGGCGGGCCCGAACGGCTTCCTGGTGGAGAAGTCCTCTCCGCTGGCCAAGATGCCCGGCACCGGCCAGGCTTATAATCTCGCCACGCAGAAGGAAGCGGCCGAGAAGGCGATCGACGCCGTGAAGCCGGTCATCAAGGGCAAGACCATCGGCGTCCAGGGCTCGACCATTCATGCGAACTTCGCCGACAAGTACCTCAAGGGCACGGCTGAAATCCGCGAATACAAGACCACCGAGGCCCACGATCTCGACCTCGCGGCTGGCCGTATCGATGCGGTTCTGGCCGATGCGACGGCGATCCTGGGTACTCTCGAGAAGCCCGAATTCAAGGATTACGTTCTCGTCGGCCCGTCCATCTCCGGCGGCATTCTCGGCGCGGGCGTCGGCGTCGGCCTGCGCAAGGGCGACGACGAGCTGAAGAAGTCCTTCAACGATGCGATCCAGAGCGCCGTAAAGGACGGCACCGTGAAGAAGCTCTCCGAGAAGTGGTTCAAGATCGACATCTCGCCGAAGGGCTGATCCTGGCTCATTCGATCAAAGGCGCGGCTCCGGCCGCGCCTTTTTTGTATATTCCGGCCCCAACTGCGACCGAAATCACCATTCGGGGGAGCCAATTCAGCAGGATTGGGACTTGCGCTGGCTTCGCTTTTGAATGTTAGCTTTTACGCAACGGCGAAGGCCGGGACCCGGGTTTCGGCCGTAACGGCCGGAGTTCTACCGGCACTAACGATAAGGGAACGACGATGAAAATGTTCAAGGGACTAGGCCTCGGCCTCCTGGCCGCCATGCTTGCGGTGGGCGGCGCGACTGCTCAGGAGAAGACCGTGAAGATCGCCACCGAGGGCGCCTACGCCCCGTGGAACTTCACCGGCGCCGGCGGCAAGCTCGAAGGGTTCGAAATCGACCTCGCCAACGACCTGTGCGCGCGCATGAAGGTGAAGTGCGAGATCGTGGCCCAGGATTGGGATGGCATCATCCCGGCGCTGAACGCCAAGAAATACGACGCCATCATGGCCGGCATGAACATCACCGACAAGCGGCTCGAGGTGATCGACTTCACCCGCCCCTATGCGTCGGGCCTCCACGGCTTCGCCACCATGAAGGATTCGCCCCTCGCCAAGCTGGAAGGCACGGGCGGACGGCTGAATCTCGACAAGGACCCGCAGGGCGCCCAGAAGGTGATCGATGCCTGGAAGCCCGTGCTGAAAGGCAAGACGGTCGGCGTGCAGGGCTCGACCGTGAATTCCCAGTTCCTCGAGAAGTACCTCAAGGACGTGATCGAGATCCGCGAGTACAAGACCACCGAGCAGCATGACCTCGACCTGTCGGCCGGCCGCGTGGACGCGATCTTCGCAGCGCAGTCCTCCATGAAGGCGACCATCGACCAGCCCGAGTTCAAGGACATGACCATGGTCGGCGCGGGCGTGTCCGGCGGCGTCCTGGGACGCGGCGTGGCCGTCGGTCTGCGCAAGGGCGACGCGGAGCTGAAGAAGAACTTCGACGACGCGATCCAGGCCGCCATCGCGGACGGCACGGTCAAGAAGCTGACCGAGAAGTGGTTCAAGGTCGACATGACGCCGCAATCCTGAGCGCGTCGCACGATCATCGTCTCGAACGGCGTCACCCCGCAGGCGGGGTGACGCAAAACAGGAACAGTTCAGCGTGCAGCAATTGAGCTATTTCGAGCTCGTCGGCTTCGGCCCGAACGGGTGGGGATGGGCGCTCCTGACGGCGACGGCAATGACGCTGGCCGTGGCGCTCTGCGGATTTCTCGTGGGTTCCGTGGTCGGCACCCTGGTGGCCTGGGCCAAGCTCTCGCGCAATATCGCGGCCCGGTGGCTCGCGGACGGATACACCACCGTCCTGCGCGGCATCCCGGATCTTCTCGTCATTTATCTCTTTTATTTCGGCGGCAGCGCGGCGCTCAGCGCCATCGGCAGCCTGTTCGGGGCGGAGGGCTTCATCGGCGTGCCCGCCTTCGTGACCGGCGCGCTGGCCATCGGCATCGTGTCCGGCGCCTATCAGGCCGAGGTGTTCCGGGGCGCCTATCAGGTGGTCTCCCGCGGCGAGATTGAGGCGGCCCGCTCCGTCGGCATGCACCGCTGGCTGATGTTCCGCCGCATCATCGCGCCCCAGGTGCTGCGCTATGCCATTCCGGGCCTCGGCAATACCTGGCAGCTGGTTCTGAAGGAATCCGCACTCATCTCCGTCACGGGTCTCGTGGAGCTGCTGCGCCAGTCGCATATCGCGGCCGGCTCCACCCGCCGGCCCTTCGACTTCTATCTCACGGCGGGCGTGCTCTACCTCGCGATCACCTGGGTCTCCACCTACCTGTTCCAGCGCGCAGAGACTCATTCGATGCGCGGCATGAGGAGGGCATCCTGATGGATCTCGCCTTCATGTGGAGCACGTTCCTGCAGCTCCTGTCCGGCGTGCCGCTGACCCTCAACCTCTCCTTCACGTCCGTAGCATTCGGCGCGGTCTTCGCCATGATCCTGGCGCTGATGCGCATGTCGGGCGTCCGCGTGCTCGACCTCATCGCGCGGGGATACGTGTTCGTGTTCCGCGGTACTCCGCTCCTGGTGCAGATCTTCCTGATCTATTACGGCCTCGGCCAGTTCCGCCCGACACTCCAGGAATGGGGCCTGTGGGGCTTCTTCCGCGAGCCCTACTGGTGCGCGGTGCTCGCCCTGACGCTCAACACCGCGGCCTATGCGAGCGAGATCATCCGCGGCGGACTGCAGGCTGTCCCGCACCAGCAGGTTGAGGCGGCCCGCGCCTGCGGCATGTCCGGCTTCCTGCTGTTCCGCCGCATCGTGTTTCCCATCGCGGTCCGTCAGGCTCTGCCCGCCTATGGCAGCGAAATCATCCTCATGGTGAAGGCAACCTCGCTCGCCTCGATCATCACCATGATGGAGGTGACGGGCCTGGCCGCGAAGCTCATCTCGCAGACCTTCCGGGCCATCGAGATCTTCGTCGTCGCCGGTGCGATCTACCTGATCCTCAACTTCATCATTACCCGCATCATCATGGCCATCGAATGGTGGCTGTCTCCTCACCTGCGCCGCCCGCCCTCCGTGGAGCCGAAGCTGGAGGCCGCTCATGTCTGAGGCCGCGATCCCGAGTGCCGCCATGTCGCAAGTAGCGCCCAACGCCGCCCTGTCTCGTACCGGAGCCCACCCCGTGTCGACCGCCACCACGCCTGCCGTCTCGGTTCACAATCTGCGCAAGAGCTTCGGCCCGCTCGAGGTGCTCAAGGGTGTTTCCCTGGAGGCCCGCGAGGGCGACGTGATCTCGATCCTCGGAGCCTCCGGATCGGGCAAGTCGACCATGCTCCGCTGCATCAACATGCTGGAAGTGCCCGATTCCGGCGAGGTGAAGATCGGCGGCGAGGCCATCCGCCTGAAGCAGACGCGGCGCGGCATGGAGCCGGCGGACCAGTCGCAGGTCGACCGCATCCGCTCCCGGGTCGCCATGGTGTTCCAGAGCTTCAATCTCTGGTCCCACATGACCATCCTTGAGAACGTCATCGAGGCGCCCGTCCACGTGCAGAAGCGCCCGAAGGCTGAATGCGTGGCGGAGGCCGAGGCCCTGCTCGAAAAGGTCGGGATCGTCGACAAGCGCAACCAGTATCCGTCGCACCTGTCAGGCGGTCAGCAGCAGCGCGCCGCCATCGCCCGCGCGCTCGCCATGCGCCCGCAGGTCATGCTCTTCGACGAGCCGACCTCGGCGCTCGATCCGGAACTCGTCGGCGAAGTGCTGCGCGTCATGCGCTCGCTCGCCGAGGAAGGACGCACTATGCTGGTCGTCACGCACGAAATGGGCTTTGCCCGCGACGTGTCGAACCGGGTCATGTTCCTGCACAAGGGCGTGGTGGAAGAGGAAGGCGCGCCGGCCGAGGTGTTCGGCGCCCCGAAATCGGAGCGCTTCAAGCAGTTCATCTCCAGCCACCGCTGAGGCGCGGGCCGGTCCTTTACCGCTGCTCGATGCGGGGCGGCTCCCGGGTCGGAGCAGGCTCCGCGTCGTGGCTCGGCGTCACGTCCCGATAGCCAGGACGCGGATAGGCGCTGCCCCAGTCCATCGGCTCGACAGGGCGGAGAGTCCGCCCCATCACGAGGCTGATGGCCGTCGGCACGGCGAGGATGAGCAGGGCCACGAGACCCCAGACGAAGACCACGGCCGCCAGCCCGAGATTGCGCAGGGCCGCGAGGCTCCACGAGAGCCACTCCACCGTTCCGGGATGGCTCGTCACCACGTCGGCATTGCGGGCCATGGTGCTGCCGAACAGGTCGATGAGGCCGTAGGCGCCCCAGGCGAGAAGGGACCAGAGGCCGACCAGGATCGCGGCGACGGACCAGGCAAGGCGTTTCATGGTCAGCGCTCGTCCATACGGGTCGCGGTGCCGTCGATGTGGCGCGGCCCGCGGCGGGCGATGCCCAGATGGCTCTCGATGATGCGCAGATTGCGCTGATTGGCTTTGAAGAACACGTCGAACACGTCTCCGGCGACCGGAATCGCCCCAAGGGCTGTATCGAGAGCGATGTTACCGATCATGCGGGCGATCTTCCAGCGCGGCAGGCCGAGCTGGTGCGCCTCCCAGACGATATAGCTCGCCAGGACGGCCGAGACGGCATCGCCCACACCCGGAACGAGACCGATCACCGCATCGAGGCCGACGCGGCGGTTCAGGCCCGGGATCAGGAAGGCGTTGTCCATCAGCCGCGCCACCAGCGTCACGCGCGCGAGCGCGTCCCCGCGGGTCGGGGCTGCAGTCTTGATGGCTTCGAAAAATGCGCCGTGCGCAGCGTTCATTCCCACTTTCTCCAGTCTGCCGCATGAGAGGGCAGGACAATGCAGAAGATGTGTGCATGAAAAGCCACGCCCGCAAGACCGATCTGGAGCAACTTTATTGCCAAGCTCCAAAGGATAAGTTCACATCTCGGGAGCGTTAGAACAGGAATTCAAGCCTGCCATTTCGAGGTGTCGAGGACTTAAGTCTCCCAGGATGGGTTGCGCTGCCCATTTTCAACCTTAACTTGCTTCGCCAGCAGCGGCAACTTAGCCGTTACATGCTCAAGAACGATAACGAAACGCAGCCATGTGCGGCGGTCGGTCGCTCATGGCTGTGCAACGGGGGCTCGCAAGGGGAGGACCCGATGAGCACCGGTTCCGATTGTCGAAACCATCGTTTCCCGCGAGAGACCATCTGTGCCGCATGCGTCGCCGGAGCGCTTCTGGCGACCACGCCGGTGGCCAGAGCCGAAGGCGAAGGAACGGCCGCCCTCGTGCCGCAATATGCCAGCCTGCCGGGGCCGGAGCGCCTGAAGGACACGGGCGTAACCGGAAGCCTGCCACGGACCGGAACGGTGCCCGCTGCGCCCCTCTTCTCCGGCTCTGTCGCCAACGGCCGCATCATGCTGAGGAGCGGTGCGCCAACCGGTTGCCTGCCGACTGCCTTGCGCGAAGTCGTGGCGGATCTCTCGGCCCGGTTCGGGACGGTCAGCATCGAATCCACACACCGGACGGTCGGGCGCAACAGGCGTGCCGGCGGCGCCGGGCATTCCCTGCATCTCGCATGCCGCGCCATGGACCTGCGCCTCCACAACCGCCAGCGCGGCGCCATGGCATATTTGCGCTCGCGTCCCGAGGTTGGGGGTCTTAAGATCTACCGGAACGGCATCATCCATATCGACAATGGATCGCGCCGAAGCTGGTAGGAGACGCATGACGACAAAGTCCGACGCACAGGCCATCGCGGCCCGCATCGCCCAGGGCCGCGGCAAGGCCGCGGCCGATCTCGTCATCACGGATGTCCGCCTGCTCGATCTGGTGACCGGTACGCTCACGCGGACCGACATCGCGATCTGCCAGGATACCGTCGTCGGCACCTATGGACGTTACCGGAGCGCCCGCACCTTCGACGGTCGCGGGCGCATCGCCGTTCCGGGATTCATCGACACGCATTTGCATGTGGAATCCTCCCTCGTCACGCCGTTCGAGTTCGACCGTTGCGTGCTGCCGCACGGCGTCACGACGGCGATCTGCGATCCGCACGAAATGGCGAATGTGCTCGGCACCGCTGCCTTCGACTATTTCCTGGCCTGCGCAGAGGGGACGATCATGGATCTGCGCGTGCAATTGTCGAGCTGCGTTCCGGCAACGCATCTCGAAACGGCGGGTGCGCGTATCGAGGCTGCCGATCTCCTGCGCTATCGCCACCACCCCAAGGTGATCGGCCTTGCGGAATTCATGAACTTTCCCGGCGTGCTCGCGGCGGACCCCGCCTGCCTCGCCAAGCTCGAGGCATTCGCAGACCGCCATATCGACGGCCATGCGCCGCTTGTGCGCGGCCTCGACCTCAACGGCTATCTGGCGGCGGGAATCCGCACCGACCACGAGACCACCAGCGCCGAGGAAGCACTGGAGAAGATCCGCAAGGGCATGACCGTCCTTATCCGCGAAGGCTCGGTCTCGAAGGACCTGCACGCCCTGGCGCCCCTTCTGTCGCTTCAGACCTCGCCCTTCCTCGCCCTGTGCACGGATGATCGCAATCCTCTCGACATCGCAGAGGAAGGGCATCTCGATTCCATGATCCGCACCTTGATCTCACTCGGGTGCGAACCGCTCGCGGCCTATCGGGCCGCATCGCTGACGGCCGCGCAGGCCTTCGGGCTGACCGACCGCGGCATGATCGCGCCCGGCAAGCGCGCCGACATCGTGCTGCTGGACGATCTCGAAACCTGCGCCGTGTCCGACGTGATCAGCGCCGGACGGCCCGTGAACGAGGCGCTGTTTGCAAGCCGCCAGCCCGTCGCGCCCATCGGCCGCAACAGCATCAAGGTCGATCCTGTTTCGGCGGAGAAATTCCGCGTTCCCGCCACCTCCGGTCCGACGCCGGTGATCGGCGTCGTTCCCGGCAGAATCATCACGGAACGGGCCTCGGCCACGCTACCCCACCAAGACGGCGCGCTTCAGCCCGATCCCGCACAGGATGTCGTGAAGGTCGCGGTCGTGGCGCGCCACGGGATTAACCGCAATATCGGCCTCGGCTTCGTGAAAGGCTTCGGCCTTAAAAAGGGAGCCATCGCGTCTTCGGTGGGCCATGACAGCCACAATATCTGCGTGGTCGGCGCAAGCGATGCCGACATGGCCGCGGCCGTCAATCGCCTGCGGGACATCGAAGGCGGCTTCGTGGTGGTCTCAGGCGGCGAGGTTCGGGCCGAGCTGGCGCTGCCCATCGCGGGGCTCATGAGCGACCGCTCCTACGAGGAGGTGCGCGATGCGCTCTACCCCTTGCGACAGGCTGCCAGAGATCTCGGCGTCACACTGCCCGAGCCTTTCCTGCAGGTGGCCTTCCTCCCCTGCCGGTTATCCCGCACCTGAAGATCACCGATTTCGGGCTCGTGGATGTTGACCGCATGGCGCTGGTCTCCTGACGAGACACAGGCCTTCTTGTCAGACCCGGCCGATCCGGAACGAGAGGGGAAAGCGTATCGTGCGCCGCCGTTCAGGGTCGCCCCAGGCGGCGGTCAGGTCCTGCGCGAAGGCATCGATGGGGGCACGGCCCAGGACTTTCTCGGCCTCCCGCACCGCCGACCAGGTATCCGCATAGCCAATGAGATCGGCGGCGCGCCATTCGGCCGTGATGGCCATGTCCGGCGCCGTCAGCTCCGTGAACGGAAAATCGAAGCCGCGATATCCCTCTTCCACATGCCGGCGCTCGGGCGGCCAGTAGGGCCCAATCACGTCCCGGTAGAAGTGCCGCACCACCGGGTCGATCTCCGGGTCCGCCCGGACCACCCCATAGGTGATGAGGGCCAGGATCCCGCCGGGCTTCGCGACGCGACGAACCTCCGCATAGAAAGCCGGAAGATCGAACCAATGCGCCGCCTGAGCGACCGTGACGAGATCGACGGAATGCTCCGGAAGCCCGCTCTTCTCGGCCGGAGCCACGCGATATGTGACCCGCTCGTGAGGCACGGCATTCTCGATCTGCCTGGCGCTCGCATCGGTCGCGACAACGGACGCAAATCTCTCGGCGAGCAGGACCGACAGCTGGCCCGTGCCGCAGCCCACGTCGAGAGCCGTCGCGGGCGTCTTGCACAGCCCCGCGAGATAATCGACGAGCGCAACCGGATAGGTCGGTCGGTGGGCCGCGTAATCGGCCGAGCGCGACGAGAAATGGTCCTTGAACGACATGGCGCGTCTCAGATCCGGGTGAATGGCGCGACCGTGATGCCGTTCGCCTCGAGCTTGGCGCGGATCGTGCGGGCCATGGCCACGGCGCTCGGCTCGTCCCCATGGACGCAGATCGTATCGATGGCGACCGGGATGCGACGGCCCGACACGCTCGTCACGGCGCCATCCTGGAGCGTGCGCAGCACCCGCTCGGCGGCCGCCTCGGCATCGTGAAGGACCGAACCCGGCTTCTTGCGGCTCGTGAGGGTGCCGTTGTCCTCGTATGTCCGGTCCGCAAAGAACTCCCGCGCGACCGGCACCCCAAGCCTCTCGGACGCCTTCTCCATGAGAAGGCCGGGCATGCACACGTTCACGAGGCCCGGATCGACGCCCTTCACGGCCCGCGCGATGGCCATGGCGAGATCCTCGTCCTCGTTCGCCATGTTGTTGAGGGCCCCATGCGCCTTTACGTAGGTCACCCGATGGCCGGCGAGTGTCGCCACCGCCTGAAGCGCACCGATCTGGTAGGCGACCATGCGCTCGATCTCTGCAGGGCTGTCTCCGCGGATCGTCCGGCGGCCGAATCCCGGCAGGTCGTTGAAGCCCGGATGCGCCCCGATGGCGACGCCGTTTCGGCGCGCCGTCTCGGCGGTCCGGAACATGATGTTCGGATCGCCCGCATGGAAGCCGCACGCGATGTTGGCGGACGAGACGATGTCGAGCATTGCCGCGTCGTCTCCCATAGGCCAGGGCCCGAAGCCCTCGCCCATGTCGCAGTTGAGATCGATCGTCTTGTTCATACCAGGACCGGTTTCGCGTTCTGCGCGCCGACGTGGAAGACGCGCTTGTAATGCTCGATCTCCGCCTTCGGGCCCATGGCCTTGGTGGGATTGTCGGAGAGTTTCACCGTCGGCCTGCCGTCGGCCGAGATGACCTTGCAGACGATGGAGATGGGGTCGAGCCCGCCATTCGGGACGAAGCCGCGGAAATCGTTGGTCAGGAGGGTTCCCCAACCATAGCCGATGCGCATGCGCCCCCAGAAGTGCCGATGGATGCGCTGGATCACGTCGACATCGAGCCCATCGGAGAAGATTGCGAGCTTCTCCTTGGGGTTCTGGCCGCGCTCCAGCCACCAGGCGATCGCCTCCTCGCCACCCTCGATGGGGTCCTTGGAATCGATGCGGATACCCGTCCAGGCTGCGACCCAGTCCGGAGCGTTGCGCAGGAAATTGGAAGTGCCGTACGTGTCCGGCAGGATGATGCGCAGATTGCCTTCGTAATCGCTCTGCCAATCGGCCAGCACCCGGTAGGGCGCCATGGCCATCTCCTGGTCGTTGTCGGCGAGCGCCGTATAGACCATCGGCAGCTCATGAGCGTTGGTGCCCACCGCCTCCACCTCGCGCCGCATGGCGATGAGGCAGTTGGACGTGCCGAGGAAGGCCGGCCCCAACCCCTCGATCATGGCCTGCACGCACCAATCCTGCCAGAGGAAGCCATGGCGGCGGCGCGTGCCGAAATCCGTGATGGAGAGGTCAGGCAGGGATTTGAGCTGCTGGATCTTCTCCCAGACCCGGGTCATGGCCCGTGCATAGAGGACCTGGAGCTCGAACTTGCCCATGCCCTTCAGCACGCCGCGGGAGCGCAGCTCGTTCAGGATGGCGAGCGCCGGGATCTCCCACATGGTGGTCTCGATCCAGGGGCCGTGGAAGGTGAGCACATATTGCCCGTCCTCCTTCTCCAGGAGGTATTCGGGAAAGCGGAAGGTCTCCAGCCAGTCCATGAATTCCGGCGAGAACATCTGCCGCTTGCCGTAGAACGTGTTGCCCCGCAGCCATGTGGACTCGCCCCGGGTCAAGGACAGGGAGCGCACATGGTCGAGCTGCTCGCGCAATTCGCCCATGTCGATGATCTCCGCGAGGCGGATGCGGGTCGTGCGGTTCTGGATACCGAAGGTGACCTGGACGTCCCGGTGGCGACGAAAGATCGTCTGCGCCATCAGGAGCTTGTAGAAATCCGTGTCGAGAACGGACCGAACGATCGGGTCGATTTTCCAGGTGTGGTTATAGACCCTGGTCGCAATGTCCACCATCGCCTGCTCCTTGCGGCCATCAGGAAGGCAGGACCATAGCGAAGCGCCGCCCGCGATGAAAGAGCGGGCGGCGGCATCCGGTCATGCGTGCAGGGCAAGGCCAAGCTTTGCCAGGATCAGCGCAGGTTGACCTTCTCCTGCTCGCCGATATCGGTCGGCGGCTTCCCGGTGACGGCCGCCTTCGCGTAGCCGTAGAGATGGACCAGGGTCGAGGACGGGCTGTCCCAGTACTCGCCCCTCGCTGGATGGACTCGCACGAGCGCGATGGAGGGATCGTCCTTCCCATCCGGGAACCAAGCCCTGAGGGGCTCCGACCACTTGTCGTCGATGGTCGCCTTGTCCCGGACGATCTCGGCCTTGCCGGAAACCGAAACGTAATTCTGCTTCTCGGGATTCGAATATGCGAGATTGACCTCGTTATCCCGGGAAATCTCCGTCATCTTCGGAGATTGCACCTTAGTGAAGAACCACAGATCGCCGTGCTCATCCGCCTCTATGCTATACATGGGACGGCTGTGGAGTGTGCCGTCCGTGTCGAGGGTCGTCATCATGGCGATCCTCATGTCCTTGATCATCTCGTAAAGCTTCTGGGCATGGGGGTCGTCGTGGCCATGCTGGTGCATTATCGTCTCCTCAGGTCTATTCCATATGGTCGGAACGGAAGCCGGTAAGCGCGGATACGCTCCATCGCGCGCCGAGAGGACGCGAAGGCCCCGTCCCTGCGGCTCGGTGGTCAACGGACAAGGTGGGCTTTTGTTCGCGTCTCGCGACAGGAGGACACCTTAACGGGCGGCCGTTCACCCGTTACATGACGGGCGGGATCATCGGACCTTGAGTCCGGGAAGGAGACGAGCGTGGCGATCACCCGTGAAGACGTATTGAAGGCCCTTGCGACATTGCCGGTCGACGCAGGCGGCACCGGGCTCGTGGCCTCGGGACGCCTGTCCGAGATCCTGATCGACGAAAACGCGCGCGTGATGTTCTCCATCTACGTGGAGCCCGCGGAGGCACCCGCCATGGAGCAGGTGCGCCAAGCGGCGCAGAACGCCGTTCAGGGCTTGCCGGGCGTGAAGGGCGTCTTCGCCACCCTGACGGCCGAGCGCCCTGCAGGCTCCACGCCGCCGCCGAGATCCGCAGAGCCACGCCGCCCCCATGCGGCACAGGCGCGGAACCAGAAGATCCCCGGCGTCACCCATGTGATCGCCGTCGCGTCCGGCAAGGGTGGCGTCGGGAAATCGACTACTGCCTGCAACCTGGCCCTGGCGCTGCAATCCTTAGGGCTCAGGGTGGGGCTGCTCGATGCGGATATCTACGGTCCCTCGATGCCCAAGCTGCTCGGCATCCACGGCAAGCCGAAGGTGCTCGAGAACCGGGTTCTCGAGCCCATGGAGGCCTACGGGCTCAAGGTGATGTCCATCGGCTTCCTGGTGGACGAAGAAGCCGCGATGATCTGGCGTGGGCCCATGGTCATGTCGGCCATCACGCAGATGCTGCGCGAGGTCGCCTGGGGAGACCTGGACGTGCTCGTGGTCGACATGCCGCCCGGCACGGGCGACGCCCAGTTGACCATGGCGCAATCCACGCCCCTGGCCGGAGCCGTCATCGTTTCAACCCCGCAAGACCTTGCCCTGATCGATGCCCGGCGGGGCGTGTCCATGTTCAAGCGCGTGGAGATCCCAATCCTCGGCATCGTCGAGAACATGGCGACCTTCGTGTGCCCCCATTGCGGCCAGTCCTCCCATATCTTCGGCCATGGCGGCGCCCGGATGGAGGCGGAGCGTCTCGGCGTGCCGTTCCTCGGCGAGGTGCCTCTCAACATGTCGATCCGCGAGCTTTCGGACGCAGGCCGCCCCGTGGTTGCGGTCGATCCGGAGGGTCCCCATGCCCGGATCTACAAGGATATGGCCCGGAAGGTAGCCGAGGCCCTCACGGGCGCGAGCGGCGTACGCCCTCCCCCGCGCATCGTCATCGAGTAAGGGGCGATGCCGGAGCCCATCCCCGGCCCCCGGACCGTCGGGGCGATCCTTGCGGGCGGCCTCGGGACCCGAATGGGCGGGCGCGACAAGGTTCTGATGCGCCTGGGAGGCGAAACCCTGCTCCGGCACATCGTCCGGCGCCTTGAGCCCCAATGCGGTGGCCTGATCCTGAACGCCAATGGAGACCCGTCGCGGTTCACGGGCATCTCCCTGCCCCTCGTCCCCGACATCCTACCAGGTCATGCCGGCCCGCTCGCAGGGCTGCTTTCAGCCCTCGACTGGGCCCTGGCCCATCGGCCGGAGGCCGAGTGGGTGGTGACGGTGCCGGGCGATACGCCCTTCCTTCCGGAGGATCTCGTGATGCGCCTTCACGCAGCTCGCCAAGATGCAGGCCTGCCGCTGGCCTGCGCCGAGTCCGGCGATAGGCTCCATCCGGCCGTAGGATTATGGCCTGTCGCCCTCAGGGACGATTTGCATCATGCCCTAACGGAAGAGAACGTCCGCAGCGTTCGCGGCTGGGCGGAGCGACACGGCTACGCCCGCGCCGTGTGGCCGGCGACGCCGACAGACCCCTTCTTCAACATCAACACCCCGGAGGATCTCGCGGCCGCCGAGGCCCTCCTGTTGGAACCGACGCATGATTGAGCTCGACCTGTCCGGCCTGAAATGCCCCCTGCCCGTCCTGCGAACACGCAAGGCGCTCCTCGGCCTTACGGCCGGCGAACGGCTGAAGGTCACGTGCACCGACCCCCTGGCAGGCATCGACCTGCCGAACCTCGTGCGCGAGACCGGAGACGTGCTGGAGAGCCAGCACACAGATGAACGCCGGATCGTCTTCACGATCCGCAAGATCTGACGCCAAAAAAAGGCCCGGCAGGGGCCGGGCCTTTTTCGGCGAAACTTCCGCTTAGTCGTTGTTACGGAGCGAGTCCTTCAGTCCGCCGACGGAATTCTGAATCTTGCCGGCAGCCTTGTCCATCTTGCCCTCGGATTCGAGCTTGGTGTCGCCAACCGCCTTGCCGACGCCTTCCTTGATGCTGCCTTTGATGTTCTTCATGCTGCCTTCGACGCGATCCTTGTCCATCTTCATTCTCCTGTTGTTGAAAGGCTCCCGGGGCGAACGCACGAAACGGCCAAGGGTTTCTTCATCAGGATGACGCACCGCCGCGGTAAGGCCCTCCGGAGGTGGGCTGGGACCTCCCGAAGCGTTCTTAAGGCACTCCTCCCTATATGAGGGGCGACACAGCCAAGCTTAGCGATTAGCAGCAATTTGGCCCTCGCTAGCCGGGGCCGAGAACAATTACCTCGGCCGGATTGAACCAACTCGAAATCATAACGTTATATCTTTAAATTCCCAAAGAGTTCCTCTGTGTCGGATCATCGGACACCTTCCAACCATTCCTCCGCCTCTTCTCGGCAGAACGGCACCGATCCCTCGCAGGATCCTGTCCGGAACCTGGACCGTATGGCCCTTCTGGCGCACCAACTGGTGACGCCGCTCTCCACCATTTCGGCCCTGGCGCAGGGCTTGATGCGTCGCTCGGAGAATCTCGGCGCCGAGGAGATCAGGGACCGCGGCGAGAAGATCTGGCGCGCCAGCCGCCGCCTCCAGGAACTGATCGAGACGATCATGTCCTACACACGGGCGAATGCGGGCGCGATCACGCTGAACCCGAGCGTCTTCAACCTGAAGAGCCTGGTACAGCGCGTCTGCCGGGAACAGAGGCAGCAGCAACAGAGCCGCACCTTCCGGCTTTCGACGGAGGATTTGCCGGACAGGTTCCTGGGGGACCCGGTGCTCATCGAGCAGGCCCTCGTGATCGTGCTGTCGAACGCCATGAAGTACTCGCCCCTCGACAGGCCCATCACCGTTACGGGCCACGCGGACGAGCATGAAATCCGCATCGGCATAGAGGACGAGGGGATCGGCGTACCCGAGCGGGATCTGCCGTTCCTCATGCAGCCCTTCTTCAGGGCGCGCAATGCCAAGCACGTGCCAGGGACGGGCCTAGGCTTAAGCCTCGTCTGGCACATCCTTCAGCTGCACGGGGGCACGACACGGATCGACAGCACGGAAGGCCACGGCACGACCATCACGCTGGTCTTGCCCCGAGCCGAAGGAGACGACAGGGGGAGCGGGATCTGACGAAGGACAACGCCTCGATCAGCCGCGCACCAGGATGCAGCGGAAATCGTTGACGTTCGTGAGGGTCGGCCCCGTGATGACAAGGCGACCCAAGGCCGAGAACGCCGTGTAAGCATCGTTGTCCGCCAGAGCGGCATTCAGGTCGATCCCCTGTCCGCGCGCCGCCTCCAGAAGGCCCCCGTCGAACCAGGCGCCCGCATTGTCCTCGGAGCCGTCGATCCCATCCGTGTCGCAAGCGAGGCCCGCTAAGGCGGGCTCCCCCTCGAGAGAGAGGGCCAGGGACAACAGGAACTCTGCATTGCGCCCGCCGCGCCCCTTCCCTCGGACCGTAACCGTGGTCTCGCCGCCTGAGAGGATCACGCAAGGCGGCCTCACGGGATCGCCATGCCGCAGGGCCGAGCGCGCGATGCCAGCCATCACGCGGCCGACCTCCCTCGCCTCGCCCTCGATGGCATCGCCGAGGATCAGCGGTGAGAGCCCGAAATCGCGGGCGCGCTGGGCCGCAGCATCGAGGGCCATTTTCGGGGTCGCCAGCATATGGACCTCTCCGCCCGAAATCCCGCCCTCCAGCCTGTTGCGCCGGATCACGTCGATCACCTGGTTGGGAACGTCGATGGCGTAGCGCCGCAGGATCGCGAGCACCTCCTCCGCGTCGACGGGCTCGGGGATCGTTGGGCCCGAGCCGATGCTGCCCGGATCGTCGCCAGGCACGTCCGAGATCAGGTATGTGACCACCCGCGCCGGGCTTGCGGCCGCCGCGAGGCGCCCGCCCTTGATGGCCGAGAGGGCCTTGCGTACCCGGTTCATCTCTCCGATCGGCGCGCCGGAGCGCAGGAGCGCGCGGTTGATCTCCTGCTTGTCCGCCAGAGTAAGGCCTTCCGCCGGCAGGGACAGGAGCGCCGATGCTCCGCCGGAGATCAGGCAGACCACGAGATCCTCAGGGCCTGCCTCCTGGGCGAGCGCCAGGATCCGTCGGGCAGCCTCCAGCCCGGCCTCATCGGGTACCGGATGTGCCGCCTCGACGATCTCCACGAAGCGCGTCGGCACGCCATGCCCGTAGCGGGTAACCACGAGCCCCTCGCAGGTGCCGCCCACTTGCGTCCAGGCCTCCTCGAAGGCCGCCGCCATGCGGGCCGAGGCCTTTCCGGCCCCCAGGACGATGGTTCGTCCCTTCGGCCGGTCCGGCAGTTGTCCGTCGAACTTCCCGTCAGGCAGCGCAGCCTGTAGGGCCGCATCGAACAGGGCATGAAGGATGTCGGCATCGTTGTGCATGGAAGACCTTGCGGCGGGGCGTCAGGTGAGACGAAACGGGACGCGCATGACGTGGCGATAGACTTCCCCAGGCCTGAGAAGGGCTGACGGGAAATGCGGCACGTTCGGGGAATTGGGATAGTTCTGGGTTTCCAGAGCAAAACCGGCATGCTTGCCATAAGGAACGCCGCCCTTGCCGACGGCCGGCAGCGCCTTGAAATGGTTCGCCGTATAGAGCTGCACGCCCGGCTGGTCGGTCCAGATTTCGAGGGCGCGGCCGGATACCGGATCGACAGCCCGTGCCGCTCGGCGCAGGGTCCCGGCGGCGCCGTTCAGGCAGAAATTGTGGTCGTAGCCTCCCTCGAGCAATTGGGCGCGGTCATCCATGAAGGCCCCGATGGGCCGCTCCTGGCTGAAGTCGAAAGCCGTACCGGCCACCGGCGCGAGGATACCAGTCGGGATCTTGCCCTGGCCGACCGGCGTGTAGCGGTCGGCCTCGATGGCAAGAAGCTGGTCGCGCACATGGCCCGATCCGTGCCCCGCGAGGTTCCAGTAGCCGTGATAGGCGAGGTTCATCACGGTCGGCCGGTCGGTCGTCGCCTCCATGACGATCTCCAGGGCCGGATCGTCGAGGAGGCGATAGGTGACGGTGGCCGTCACGGCCCCGGGATAACCCTCGTCTCCATCGGGCCGGTGGAGGGTCAGCTGCAGGGCCCGGCCGGCGCTGTCCGGCTCGGCGTTCCAGATCCGCTTGCCGAAGCCCTTGTAACCGCCATGCAGATGGTTCGGGGGCTCGTTCGGCGAGAGCTCGAAGTCCTCGCCGTCAATGGTCAGACGGGCATCCGCAATGCGATTGGCATAGCGCCCGCAGATCGCCCCCGCCGAACCGCGAAAGCGCAGGTAGGAGTCGAGGTCGTCATAGCCGAGGACGATGTCGGCGCTTCGTCCGGACCGGTCAGGAACGTGCAGCTCGCTGAGGATCGCCCCATAGGTGATGATCCGCGCCCTGAGGGGCCCGGCCTCGAGGGCATAGGACTCGACGGCCTGTCCGTCGATGCTCCCGAAGGCTCTTCGTTCGATGCTCATGCCTGCCTCTTTGGGCTTGGCCGATTGGAAATGTTGCAAGCTGGACAGGATTTGTGGGACATACCACATCCATCCGCTTGATCCGCCAATCCGCGGCCTTTAGCGTCCCGGCCAACCTTACCGACATCCCCTCCCATGAAAAGCCGTCCCATGCCGATGTCCCGCCTGTCTTTCGCCTGCCATATCCTTACGGGAGGTCGCGCATGAAGCCCTTGTCGGAATTCTCCCTCGACCAGGCCCGCTCGGTCCGCATCGTCCTGTCGGATATCGACGACACGATCACGTCCGAGGGCATGTTGACTGCCTCCGCCTATGGAGCCCTCGAGGCACTGCACCGGGCCGGTTTCGTGGTCATCCCGGTGACGGGCCGCCCCGCGGGCTGGTGCGACCACATCGCCCGCATGTGGCCGGTGGACGCGGTGGTGGGCGAGAACGGCGCCTTCTATTTCCGGTATGACCGGGCCGCGAAGAAGATGCACCAGCACTTCTGGGCGAGCGCACAGGAGCGCCACCAGAACCGCACCCGGCTCGAAGCGATCGAAAAGGAGGTCCTCTCGACCGTGCCGGGAGCCGCCCTCGCCAGTGACCAGGCCTACCGGGTCGCGGACCTCGCGGTCGATTTCTGCGAGGACGTTCCGCCCCTGCCGGAAAGCGAGGTGGACCGGATCGTCTCGATTTTCGAGCGGGCGGGCGCCCAGGCCAAGGTCAGCTCGATCCACGTCAACGGCTGGTTCGGGGCCTACGACAAGCTGAGCATGGCGAAGACCCTCCTGGCCGACGTCTATGGGCTCGACTGGGATGCGGCGCGGGCAAGCGTGGTCTATGCGGGCGATTCCCCCAATGACGAACCCATGTTCGCGGCCTTTCCCATGAGCGTCGGGGTCGCCAATATCGGCGCCTTCGTGCACCGCCTGAAGAGCAGGCCGGCCTATGTGACGTCCGGCCATTCAGGCGAGGGTTTCGCAGAGCTCGCAGCCCTGCTGCTCCGGGCGAAGGAGACCTCCGGCTCCTGAAGCCTCGCTCCTCGCGAAAGGCATAAAGCCTCCTAAGCTCTGCGACTTAAGGATGAACCCCGACCGCATTGCAGGGCCGAAAAGTCCCCCTAACCTTTCTTGACCGCTGCTCCGGGTGGTTCCACCATGAGGGCATAACAGACCCGGCCCAGCCGGGCAGCGTCACAGAGAGGGAAGGAAGCCGATGAGCGTTCTCAAGAAGGTCCTATTCGCTTTGAGCTGCACCGTGCTGGCGCCATCCGCCCACGCGCAGCAGGTGTCGGACAATGTGGTCAAGATCGGCATTCTGAACGATCAGTCGGGGGTCTATGCCGATTTCGGCGGCAAGTCCTCGGTCGAGGCGGCCCGCATGGCCGTGGAGGATTTCGGCGGCAAGGTGCTCGGCGCACCCATCGAGATCGTCAGTGCAGATCACCAGAACAAGCCGGACGTCGCCTCCAGCATCGCGCGCCAATGGTACGATACCGAGAAGGTCGATGCGATCATGGAGCTGACGACCTCCTCGGTTGCCCTTGCGGTCCAGGGCCTGTCCAAGGAAAAGAAGAAGATCGACATCGTCACGGGCGCCGCCACGACGGACCTCACCGGCAAGCAATGCTCTCCTTACGGCTTCCACTGGGCCTATGACACCCACGCCCTCGCGGTCGGCACGGGCGGCGCGCTGGTGCAGAACGGCGGCAATAAATGGTTCTTCCTCACGGCGGATTACGCCTTCGGCTATTCTCTTGAGGAGGAAACTTCGAAATTCGTGAAGGCCAAGGGCGGTCAGGTGGTCGGCTCGGTCCGCCACCCGCTCAGCACCAACGATTTCTCGTCCTTCCTGCTTCAAGCCCAGAGCTCCGGCGCCAACGTGATCGGCCTTGCGAATGCGGGGCTCGACACCTCCAACGCCATCAAGCAGGCCTCCGAATTCGGCATCACGCAAGGGGGCCAGCGTCTCGCGGCGCTGCTCTTCACCCTGGCCGAAGTGCATGGACTCGGCCTGAAGGCCGCCCAGGGCCTGACGCTCACGGAAGGCTGGTACTGGGACCAGAGCGACGAGAACCGCGCCTTCGCCAAGCGCTTCATGGATCGCACCGGCCGGATGCCGAACATGATCCATATGGGGACCTACTCGTCCGTGCTGCAGTATCTGAAGGCCATCCAGAAGACCGGCACGGACGCCACCGAGCCGGTCGCCAAGGCCCTGCATGAGATGCCGGTCGAGGACGTCTTCGCCAAAAAGGGCAAGGTCCTGCCCAACGGCCGCATGGTCTACGACATGTATCTCTTCCAGGTGAAGAGCCCGGACGAGAGCAAGAGCGAGTGGGACATGTACAAGCAGCTCGCCAAGGTCCCGGGCGACGAGGCTTTCCTCAAGGCCTCCGAGAGCGGTTGCTCGCTGACTCAGTGAGCCCCTGCCCTGTCGTGCGAGGGGACGGTGCCACCGTTCCCTCCATTGTTTCGAGGCGGACCTCCGTGCCTTGCGGAGGCCGCCGATTGTATCAGTTCACTGTCGTGGAGCGATCGACCGCATGATGGCCAGCGCCACGCCCATTCTGAGCGCCACCGGGATCACCATGGAGTTTCGCGGCTTCGTCGCCGTGAAGGACGTGACGCTCTCCATCCGCGAGGGGACCGTCCATGCGCTGATCGGCCCGAACGGCGCGGGAAAAACTACCGTCTTCAACATGCTCACCAAGTTCCTGACGCCGACCCGCGGCAGGATCGAGTTTCGCGGCCGCGACATCACGGCTATGAAGCCGGCCGAGGTGGCGCGTCTCGGCCTGGTCCGGTCGTTCCAGATCTCGGCCGTCTTCCCGCACCTGACGGTCCTCGACAATGTCCGTGTCGCCCTGCAGCGCCCCTCGGGCCTCGCGACGCAGTTCTGGCGCTCCTCCAAAATCCTGTCCCGCCTTGACGAGCGGGCGCTCGAGCTCATCGAGGCGGTGAACCTGTCCGCCTATGCGCATCTCCCGGCCGTGGAGCTCCCTTACGGACGCAAGCGAGCCCTCGAGATTGCCACGACGCTGGCGCTCGACCCGGCCATGCTGCTCCTCGACGAGCCGATGGCCGGCATGGGGCACGAGGATATCGGCCGCATTTCCGACCTCATCCGCCAAATCGCCGAGAATCGCACGGTCCTGATGGTCGAGCACAACCTCCACGTGGTCGAGGATCTCTGCGACCGGGTGACGGTCCTGGCACGAGGCGAGATCCTGGCGGACGGCAGCTACGACGAGGTGAGCGCCGACCCGCGGGTGCGCGAGGCCTATATGGGGACCGAGCATGAGTGACGCGCTCCTCGACATCAAGGCCCTGAATGCCTGGTATGGCGAGAGCCATGTGCTGCACGGCGTCGATCTCCATATCCGCGAAGGCGAGACCGTGACCCTGCTCGGCCGCAACGGCGCCGGGAAGACCACGACCCTGCGTGCCATCATGGGCATCCTGCGCCGGCGCGAAGGTACCATCCGCCTGCGGGGGCAGGATCTGCTCGCCATGCCGCTCCACAAGGTCGCGCAAGCGGGGCTCGGCTATGTTCCCGAGGAGCGGGGCATCTTCGCGAGCCTGAGCGTGGAGGAGAACCTTACGCTGCCGCCGAAGGTGGCTGAGGGTGGGATGAGCATCGAGGAGATCTATCGCCTCTTCCCGAACCTGCATGAGCGCCGCCACAGCCAGGGTACCAAGCTCTCCGGCGGAGAGCAGCAGATGCTCGCCATCGCGCGCGTTCTGCGGACCGGCGCGCGCGTGATCCTGCTCGACGAGCCGACCGAAGGGCTTGCGCCCGTCATCGTGCAGCGGATCGGCGACGTTCTCGTGGCGCTCAAGAAGCGCGGGCTGACCATTCTGCTCGTGGAGCAGAACTTCCGTTTCGCCCGCAAGGTGGCGGATCGTTTTTACCTCATGGAGGACGGACGCATGGTGAATTCGTTCCCCGCGCAGGAGCTCGACGCCCATATGGAAGAGCTCACCAGCGTGCTCGGGGTATGAGGATCAGATGAGCACGATTTTCGGCATTCCAGCCCCTGCCCTCTACGGTCAGATCCTCATCGGCCTCATCAACGGCTCATTCTATGCCCTGCTCAGCCTGGGACTTGCGGTCATCTTCGGCCTGCTCAGGGTCATCAACTTTGCGCATGGCGCGCAATACATGCTGGGAGCCTTCGCGGCCTATGGCCTCCTCAACTATGCGGGCATCGGCTACTGGCCTTCCCTCGTTCTCGCGCCCCTCATCGTCGGCGTAGTCGCGATCGTCATCGAACGCACCATGCTGAGCCGCCTCTACGGGCTCGATCCGCTCTATGGGCTCCTTCTCACCTTCGGCCTGGCGCTGATCTTCGAGGGCGTGTTCCGCTATTGGTTCGGCACGTCTGGCAAGCCTTATGCGCCACCGCCGCAACTGACCGGCGCGTTCAACCTCGGCTTCATGTTTCTCCCGATCTATCGCGGCTGGGTTGTCGTGGCCTCCCTGGTGATCTGCCTGGGCACGTGGCTCCTGATCGAAAAGACGCGGCTCGGGGCCTATCTGCGGGCGGCGACCGAGAACGCCACCCTGGTCCAGGCCTTCGGCGTGAACGTGCCGCGCCTGCTGACCCTGACCTACGGCCTCGGCGCAGCCCTGGCGGCCCTGGCCGGCGTTCTGGCGGCGCCGATCTACCAGGTCAGCCCTTTGATGGGCACCAACCTCATCATCATCGTCTTCGCCGTCGTGGTGGTGGGCGGCATGGGCTCGATCCTGGGCGCCATCGTCACGGGCTACGTACTCGGCATCCTGGAGGGCCTGACGAAGGTCTTCTATCCTGAGGCATCCAGCATCGTGATATTCGTCGTCATGGCCCTTGTCCTGCTCGTGCGGCCGGCGGGGCTCTTCGGACGGGAGGCTTGAGGAGCGTGACAGTCCAATCACAGCCTCTGCAGAAGCAGGAAGGGATCCAGATCCCCATCAAAGCCCTGGCGGCGCTTGCGCTCGTCGGGCTCCTCGCCGCCCCCTTCGCGGTCTATCCCGTGCTGCTCATGAGCGTGCTCTGCTTCGCGCTCTTCGCCTGTGCGTTCAACCTGCTCATCGGCTATGTGGGCCTGCTTTCCTTCGGCCACGCCACCTTCTTCGGAGGAGCGGCCTATTTCACCGCCCATGCCGTCAAGGTCTGGGGCTGGGATCCTCTGGCGGGCATCCTTCTTGGCGCATTAGGGGCCGCTGCTCTCGGCCTCGTGGTCGGCTTCCTGGCCATCCGGCGCCAAGGCATCTATTTCGCCATGATCACCCTGGCGCTCGGGCAGATGTTCGCCTTCATCTGTCTCCAGGTTCCTTTCACCCATGGTGAGGACGGCATTCAGGGCGTGCCGCGCGGAAGGCTCCTCGGGCTCGTCGACCTGAACGAGCCCCTTGCCATGTACTACGTCACGCTGGCCATCTTCCTCTTCGGCTACTTCGCGGTCTGGCGCATCGTGAACTCCCCCTTCGGCAATATCCTGAAGGCCATCCGCGAGAACGAGCGCCGGGCGATCTCCTTGGGATACCGGGTCGACCGCTACAAGCTCGGCGCCTTCGTCATGTCGGCGGCCCTGGCAGGCCTTGCAGGGGGCACCAAGGCCATCGTGTTCCAGTTTGCCACCCTGACGGACGTCCAGTGGCAGATGTCGGGCGAGGTGATCCTGATGACCCTGCTCGGCGGCATCGGCACCCTGATCGGCCCTGTCGTAGGCGCGGCCTTCGTCATCGCGCTCCAGAACTACCTCGCCTCGTCCGATTTCCCGGTTACGGTCCTGATCGGCATCATCTTCGTGGTCTGCGTCCTGGTCTTCCGTCGCGGGATCGCCGGTGAGGTGCTGGAGTTCCTTAGGCAGAAGAAGAACAGGTCCCTCCCGTCCTGACCGGCCATCGAGCTCGGGCAGGACACATGCGTCGAGGCAGTCCGATGGCAGACAGCGACACATTCGACTACGTGATCGTCGGCGGAGGATCGGCCGGCTGCGTCCTCGCCAACCGCCTTTCGGCGGACCGGCGCCATTCCGTGTGCCTGCTTGAGGCCGGCGGCCGCGACAACTGGATCTGGTTCCATGTCCCGGTGGGCTATCTCTTCGCCATCGGGAATCCCCGCTCCGACTGGATGTTCAAGACCGAGCCGGAGCCTGGCCTGAACGGCCGCGTCCTGAACTATCCGCGTGGAAAGGTTCTCGGCGGCTGCTCGGCGATCAACGCCATGATCTACATGCGCGGCCAGCGGGAGGATTACGACAACTGGCGCCAGATGGGCCTTCGCGGTTGGGGATGGGACGACGTGAAGCCCATCTTCCGACGCCATGAGGATCATTATCTCGGCGAGGGAGAACATCACGGGGCCGGAGGCGAGTGGCGCATCGAGCCGCCCCGCGTGCGCTGGGACATTCTCGATTCCTTCATCGAGGCTGCGGTCGAGGCCGGCATCCCGCGAACGAGCGACTTCAACACAGGCAGCAACGAGGGCATCGGCTATTTCCAGGTGAACCAGAAGAACGGGCGCCGCTGGTCGGCGGCACGGGGCTTCCTGAAGCCCGCCCTGTCCCGCCCGAACCTCATGGTCAAGACCCAGGCCCGGGCGACGCGCATCCTCTTCGAAGGCCGGCGCGCAATCGGCGTGGAGATCGTTCAGAACGGCATCAAACGGCAGATCCGTGCGAGGCGGGAGGTGATCGTCTCGACCGGTGCCGTCGTCACGCCCCAGCTTCTCCAGCTCTCCGGCATCGGCAACGGCGACCTCCTGCGGCAGCACGGCATTGAGGTTATCCACCACGCGCCGGGGGTCGGCGAGAACCTTCAGGACCACCTCCAGCTGCGCCCGATCTATCGGGTTCACGGCACCAGGACCCTCAACGAGGATTACCGCTCCCTCATGAGGAAGGGGCATATGGCCCTTCAATACGCCCTTTTCCGCCGCGGCCCCCTGACCATGGCGCCCTCGCAGCTTGGTGCCTTCACGCGCTCCTCGCCCCGTTATGCGACGCCGAACCTCCAGTTCCACATCCAGCCGCTCTCCCTCGACAAGTTCGGCGAGGAACCGCATCCGTTCCCGGCCTTCACGGCAAGCGTCTGCAACCTGCGGCCGACGAGCCGTGGCAGCATCCGCCTGCGCGAGCCGGACCCGCTGGCGCCGCCCTCGATCAGGCTCAACTCCCTGGCTACGGACGAGGATCAGCAGGTGGCGGTCGATGCGCTGCGCCTCGTCCGGCAGATCGTTGCAATGCCGGCGCTCCGGAAATATCGTCCCGAGGAATATAGGCCTGGATCGGAGCTGACGACGGACGCTGAGCTGCTCCATGGCGCCCGCGAGATCGGGACAACCATTTTCCACCCCGTCGGCACCGCCAAGATGGGCATCAAAAGCGACCCGATGGCCGTCACGGACGAGCGGCTCCGGGTGCGCGGCATCGAGGGGCTGCGGGTCGTCGACGCCTCCGTCATGCCTACGATCACCAGCGGGAACACGAACTCCCCCACGATCATGATCGCCGAAAAGGGTGCCATGATGATCCTGGAGGATGAGGCCGCGGGAACCTCGGCGGCCGCGTGAGACAGAACCACCGCGGCCGCACTCAGGAGGGCTACCCCTCGCCCATGCAGGCCAAGCCCTCGATCTCCTCGACGAGCCGCCTTACCTCCTGTCCTGATTCCCTGTCGGCCACGAGAACAGCATCGGGCGTGGCGACTACGATCAGGTTTTCGATCCCTAACGTCGCCACAAACGGGCCGTCGGAGCGGATGTAGCTGCCCTGGGTGTCCCGGGCGAGGACATTACCGAGGAGGGCATTGGCGCGCTCGTCCTTGGTCTCCCGCTTCCACAGCGCCGCCCACGTTCCCATATCGCACCAGGGAAACGAGGGGGCGACTGCCACCGCCCTATCCGTCCTCTCCAGGACGGCATAGTCGAGCGAGATACTCGGCGCCCGTGCGAGGGTCTCGGCATCGAGGCGGATGAAGTCAGGGTCAGACGCCGCCTGGGCCACGGCATCCCGGCAGGCTTGAAGCAGTTCGCCGTCCAGGCGAGCCAGTTCGTCGAGGAAGGGCCGGACCGGCAGGAGGAAGATGCCGCTGTTCCAAACATACGAACCACTGCGGCAAAAGTGCTCCGCAGCCGCTCTGTCGGGCTTCTCCTTGAAGGCCTCTACCGTATGGACTTCGGGATGTCCTCCGATGGTGCGGCCCAGGCGGATATAGCCGAAGCCGGTCTCCGGGCCGGAGGGTGCAACCCCGAACAGGACGAAGGCGCCCTCCTGGGCCGCAGCAAGCCCTTTTTCCACAGCACCGTGGAAAGCCCCGGCATCCGGAACATCATGATCCGTCGGCATGACGAGCAGGATAGCCTCTGGATCGTCCCGACCAGCGATCAGCGCCGCAACAGCAGCCGCCGGAGCCGTATTACGGGAAACGGGCTCGAGAACGATGCGAGCCTGCGTTCCTACCGACTGGAGCTGTTCGGCAACTGCGAAGCGATGCTCGGCCTGCGCCATCACCAGGGGCTCGCCGTAGAAGTCGATACCCCGCAGGCGTTCCGCCGTCTTCTGCAGAGGTGTCCCGTTTCCGATGAGGGGCAGAAGCGGCTTTGGAAGGTTCTGCCGCGACAGGGGCCAGAGCCGACTGCCTGATCCGCCGGCGAGCAGGACGGGAGTGATACGACGCATGACGTCCTCGGTTCACCCCGGTCGTTGCCACCCGATTTTGGTGGAAATGCCGGGAAGGATCGTCATCGTAGCGCCCGGGAACGGGAGCGGGCCTGATGCAATGGAGGGGGATCGGACGAGACCTTCGTCTCATGCGGAGCCGGTCGAGCAGGAAGGCTTGCCTCCTGCACGGCCGGCGACGGGTTCTAATCAGTGACTGCCGATTCCGGCCGCCTGTTCGCCAGGGCGAAGATGGTTGGCCGCCCAGATCGCTGCCTGCGTCCTGTTCTTGGCACGGATCTTCCGGAGGATGGCCTTCACATGCACCTTCACGGTGGCTTCCGTGATGTCGAACTTCCGGGCGATGATCTTGTTGGAATCGCCCTGCATGAGACACCGCAGGATGACCGTCTCCCGGACCGACAGGCCGCGCTTGCCGAGCTTGCTGCCCGCCTCCATCAGGACTTCGTCCGGATTGTCGGCCGGCTCTTCGGCGATAGGAACCTGACCCCTTATGAGATCGAGGAGCGCTGCCGGATAGATGGCCTCTCCCAGCATCACGAGATCGAGCGACTTGGTCAGCACCTCGCAGGAGACCGACTTCATCAGGTAGGCATCGGCGCCGGCCCGAAAGGCCGACAGAACCTCCTGAAGGTCATACCGATCCACCAGAGCCACGACCTTTGCGGCCCCGCACTCCGTCTTCAACTGCTTGATCTGGCGGAAGGCATCCTCCCGATCCGCGCCGGCGCTGACGATCAACATGAAGGACCGTTCGGACGCTTCGTAAGCCCGAACCTCCGAGAAACCCGAACAGGAAGCAACGACCTGGAAACGGGTGTCCGTCAGGATACGCTTTAAGCCTTCTCGCAGCAGAGTATTAGGCTCAACGAGCAATGTAGGCACCGGCTCCGTATCAGCCTCAACTGTTGCATCCCACCCTCCAGAGAATTGGGTGCCCGAAATCGGTGAGAAAGCCTCACCGGGGACAAGCTCATCCAGATTGGACAAGCCATCGCAACTATAGTTCTTCCTCATTGCCTGCTTCTCTGACCTAAGCCCCCGGACAGTTCAGCATCTCGTTTCTTTGTATTACACTCGAAAGGAAGCTAGCCTAACTTCCGTAGCGGCAAAATAGGTAAGTTAGCATTTGGTGAAAATTTAGGGCTCACGGCTCTATTTTTGCAAAGAATCTCCTGAGCAATTATTTCCTGCTACAGCCCCTGAACTGCATCGGTGCAAACAAAACGGATGCGAAGGGGGTACGAGATCGAAGCGCGACAGGGTGCCGAGGGCCTTGTAGAGGCGGTGATTCGCGCCTTGTCTCACCCTTGCGGGTAGTTTGAAGCATCCGCGCAAATTAGAACCTAGACATCGGGTTCTCTCACCTTTACGAATTTTGCTGTCGGCGGTTCAGGAACCTGCGAATCCAAACAACATCACAGAAGAACGATATGGAGCCGATACCGGTCATCATGAGGTGCTACTTCAATCTCATCGATGGTTATGAGCGCATCCTGGACGTGGACGGGATCGAGGTTTCGACTTTGGAGCAGGCCCGTCTCCAGGCCGTCAAGGCCATCGAAGAGCTTCTCGAAGAGGACGATGGCATAGCCGAAGACTGGCGCAGTTGGACGCTGGAAGTCACCAATGAGGACGGACGGGTCTTACTTTCGATCCCGCTCAACGGTATTCTTCATTAAGATCTTCTCGGCAGCCGCCCGCTTGCCTGCCTTCGCGTCGATGAGCCGCCGCAGCATGGTCTGGACATGGTCCTTTACGGCATCTCTCTTGACCGTCTCATCTTCAGGATTGATCCGACCTTCGCTGGAGACCATGTGACCAGCCTCTCGAAATCAGTGTGTCTGACGCTGCTGCTCAACGATGTTTCAGGAGATGCATACCGACGCCGCACCGTGAATGGGTACCCAAGGCTCGCTCGACATGCAGGGCGGGCGCCCTGCTCATTTTCGGTCCGTGAAAGGCACTTGGTGCGCGTCGCACCTTCCCATTTCAGGCAGAGCAGCCACTATATCGAGGCTCCTTTCCGGTCCGACAAAAGGAGTCCTGCCGGGCCGGTTCTCATGGGCAGACGCTCGGGAGAGCTGCCGCAGTCTAGGACGAGAGCGGAGGGGCCTCGTCATGGACTTCGTTCGAAAAATGCGTGACGGCCCACATGGCAGCCTGCGTGCGGTTCGTGACACGGATCTTCCGAAGAATGGCCTTCACATGGACCTTCACGGTCGCCTCGGCGACATCGAGCTTCCGCGCGATGGTCTTGTTCGGCGCGCCCTCCATGAGGCAATGCAGGATCTCCGCCTCCCGGGCCGACAGCATCCGGCTCGGTACGCTCGTTGCGACGACTTGCATCCGTTGAGCCTCTGCGGTCGAGTAGAAGCGTGGCGCAGGAGCGTCGACGGCACGCTCCGACAAGGCGGCTATGACCATTGCGGCCGGAAACACCTTTTCGCCGAGCATGACGAGGTCAAGGTATTTTACCAGGGTCTCGCAGCCGATCGTGGCGAGACAGTAACCGTCCGCCCCCGCGTTCAAGATCGCCGCCATGCCGCCCATGTCGAAACTGTCTGCAAGAACGACGACCCGAGCAGACGGAGCCCTCGCCTTGAGGCCTCGAACAATCTCCGGACTCTGCTCCTGGTACAGGTTCTCGTCGAGAATGAAGAGCAGTTCGGTTTCTGACGGGAGGGCCGAAAGAAGGTCATTCCGGTCAATGGCCTGCTCGGGCCGCACGTGATAGCGCGTAGCAGACAGAATGTGACGAATTCCTTCGCGGACCATGGCATTCCTGCAGGCGAGGAATGTTGTAATGGGTAGTGAATCGTGAGGCATACCGCGACATTCCCTTTTTGCAGTTACGAGAAAATTATACAATTCACCATTTGTTAAGCATTAAGGCAAAGGAGGTAATTTTACCGCTTAGGAGGTAAATTTCATGCCATCTGATGCCCCAGTGAAAAAATCCTAATTGCCTTGGAGATCCATCCTTGAATTCCTATCAACGCCGAGAAATTGAATCTCACTAATACACACCCTATCCCATGTAAATATTTCCGAAAAACGTCCAATTTTATAAATTTTGCCTATTCATTTAATTAGACAATGAGCTCTTACGAAATTCATAAGCATAACTACACACACAAATCGCCATATGCTTCGGACTTATGAACATTTATACTTATCTTGCTATATAATAAACTTATCCATAATCATCTGCCAAAACATAACCTGAAAACTTGCCTAAGTCACTTCCTGCACCGTGAGCATGGCTTTTTCAGCGCGCTCGCGGACGGCCCTCAAAAGACGGTCCGCGAGCATGAAAATTTCCATCCGGAATAGCCCCTACATTTCGCGGAAGGCACGCGCCATGCTGTCCCGGATCGGCTGCAGCAGATACTCGATAAAGGTGCGGTCGGTCGTCTTGATATAGACCTCCGCAGGCATTCCTGGAGTTGGCGCAAATCCGTGGATCTTGGAGGCCTCGTTCGGGTCCAGGGAGACCCTCGCCACATAAACGTCGTTGCGCGTCAGGGTGCTCTTCTCGTCCGGCAGCGCATCGGCAGACACATAGACCACCTCCCCTTCGATCATAGGCGTGATGCGTTGTTTGAGTGCCGTGAGACGGATAATGGCCTTTTGCCCTAGTTTCACATTCGGGATATCCTGAGGTCTCACCCTCACCTCGATGAGCAGGCTGTCCTGAAGGGGGACGATCTCCATGACCGTCTTGCCCGCTTCGATGACGCCGCCGGGCGTATGATAGCGCAATTTCACCACGACGCCCTTCACGGGACTTGCGATCTTCACCCTGTCGAGGACACGTGTCGCCGCGAGGACGCGCTCTCGCACGTCCGCCAACTCTCCGAGGGTCTCGTGCAACTGTTCCACCGAGGTCTTGATGGCCGCATTCCGAGTACCGACGATCTGCTCCTCCGAGCGAGCAATCCTTTCCTTCGAGTCGCCGATCTCTCCTGTCAGCCGCCCTACCTCTCCCTGGAGATTCGCTCGCGCGCGCTGGAGCGCCAAAACCTCGGACTTGCGGATAAGACCGCTCTTCAGGAGCTGTTCCTTCGCGAGAAGCTCCTCGTCGAAGAAGGCAATCTGTTCGCGGACGGACGCAAGCTGAGTCGTGCTGCCCTTGATCCGCTCATGGAGCGCCTCGATGCTTGTCCGGATTGACGCGATCTCGCTTTGAAGGCTCTTCTGACGCGCTTCGATGGTCGCCCGTTGCGCTTTGACGATCGTGGCAATGTCGGGATCGCTATCGACCTGTCTCAGGAGTTCATCCGGGAATGCAACCTCGCGCTTCTCGGCCATTTCGGCCCGCAGGCGAGCCTCGATGGCGATCAACCGCGCCTCGCGCAGGGCAAGTCGGCGCAGTTCCGCTCGCGGTCCGGTTTCATCCAGCTGGATCAGGGTTTCGCCCGGTTCGACCACGTCCCCCTCGCGCACGAGGATGTCCTGGATGACGCCTCCTTCCAGGTGTTGGATGATCTTGTTCTGACCTGTGGCCACGAATGCGCCCGATGTTACGACAGCGCCCGCGATGGGGGCGATCCCTCCCCAATATCCGAATCCCATGAGGGTCAAAGTGAGAATCGCAATGCCCAAAAGCGTCGGCAGGCGCGTGCTTCGCGGCACGTCGGCGTACCATTCCTGCTGCTTCTGGAGAGTGATCGTAGCCGTGTGCGACATGGAGAGTTCCGATCCTATCCTTCAATGACGGGCGGACCGTCCTGTGGCCTGCGGCCGCTCAGAAGCGGAATAATCTCCTCCCGTCGGCCGAAGGCCTGCACGGATCCGTCCTTGAGCATCATGATCTTGTCCACACTCTTGAGCAGTGCCGGACGCTGAGTGATGGCCACAATGGTGATGCTTCGTTCCTTGGCTCGCGTAAGCGCGCGGGCAAGCGCCTGCTCGCCTGGAAAATCGAGATTGGAGTTCGGCTCATCCAAAACGACAAGGCGAGGATTGCCGAAGAAGGCACGAGCCAAGCCGATGCGCTGGCGCTGCCCACCCGAGAGAGGGCTGCCGTCCATTCCGACAATGGTTTCGTAACCTTGCGCGAATTGCGAGATCATTTCGTGGACGTCCGCCAGCGCGGCTGCATCGAAAATATCGTCGTCACTAGCATCATCCCGCATGCGGGCGATGTTAGCCTTGATCGAGGCCGGAAAGAGCTGAACATCCTGCGGAAGATAGCCGACGCTCTCGCCGAACTGTCGCGGATCCCAGTTGCGCAGGTCCATCATGTCGAGTCTGACGCTGCCGGCCGTAGGAATGATGGATCCGACCAGCATGCGCCCCAGGGTCGACTTTCCCGTGCCCGAAGCGCCAACCACCGCGAGCGACTCACCCGGCTCCAGCTGAAACGAGATGCCGTTCAGGATCACCTTCTTGTTCGGTGGCGGCACGTAGAGCACGCGTTCGACGCTCAAACGTCCCTGCGGCTGCGGCAGACGCAGGCGCTCCATGTTGAGCGGCGAGTTGTGGAGCAGCGACTTGATCCGTCCATAAGCGGAGCGGGCCTGAACGAAGTTTCTCCAGCCCTCGATGGTTCCTTCCACAGGCGCCAGAGCGCGGCTGGCCACAATGGAGGATGCAATCACCATCCCGCCGGTAAGTTCGCCCGCCATCGAGAGTGTCGCCCCCCATCCGAGGAGCGACACCTGGGTGGTGAGGCGAATGAATTTCGACAGGCCCGTCATCATGATGTTGCGGTCTTGCGCAATGACCTGGGCCTTGAGGGACTCGCCCGTCTCTCGCCCCCACATCAGAACCCCTTCGGGGATCATCCCCATGGCGTTGATGACCTGAGCGTTCCGGGCCATGGCATCCGCCTGGAGATTGGCCCTGGACGCATAGGCATTGGCCTTCGCGAAAGGCACTGCGGTCAGCTTCTGATTAACGAGCGCCACGGCCAGAAGAAGGAGCCCCGTCACGGAGACGATGTAGCCGAGCTGTGGGTGGATGAGAAAAACGGCCAGGAGATAGACCGGTGCGACAGGCGCATCGAGCATCATCAGCAGGACCGGCCCCGTCAGGAAGCTGCGGACATGCTGCAAATCGGATAGAATCTGGAATTCCTTGACGGAGCCATTCTGCGAGGCTTTTGCGGCAGCACTGAGAACGGGAGCGCCCAGCTTGCTTTCCGCCTCCACGGCAATCCGCATCAGGATGAACCGGCGCATCATGTCCATGAGCACATGAGCGAGGACCGCCCCGATGACGACCAGGGACAACATCGCAAGAGTATCGACGCTGCGGCTGGTCAAGACGCGGTCCGAGATGTTGAAGAGATAGACCGGGATTGCCAAGACGAGAACATTTACGAAGAACGAGAAGACCGCCACCGTGATCAGGTTTCGGCGACAGGCTGCGAGACCTTTGCTCAGAACTTCGCGAAAATCGCGATCCGCGGAGCGCTGCTGAAGCTGGGGTGGCTTTCGTGGCCCGTTCCCACCGCGGCTCGGACCATCCCCGCCGGGCGGAGCCTTGACATCCCTCCCGTCACTTTGGAAAGGGACAGCCGGTCTTGAGCGGGCAGGCGCAGACGGCACGCGCGCCTCCTCCCGCTCGAGCGGCTTCCCTCCGGGAGCCACGGACGGCTTCGGCATGGGTGCTTTCGGGGGAGCAAACGGGGGCTCAGGCCTTCGCATGTTTCCCGGGGATGCTGCTGGGCGGGGTGCTGGCCCTCCGTTGGTGCTCCGGCTCAAACCGGACTGCGGCTCCGTCGAGAGACTTTTCAAGGCGTCTTTCAGAAGCATCAGCTCCCCCAGCTCCACAGGATCGTTCTTCCCGGATCTGTCAGGTCAGAACGTGACCGAACGTATCGTGTTGATTTCCGAAGATGTCTTTGGTCCAGACATTGGTGTCGTCCGTCGTGCTCTGAGCGTGATCCACGAATGCGATGAGCTCAGTGACGAGGGCCGTTGGATCGGTCCGGACGACATGCGTATCGTCCGAAACCAGATTGGCCTGCAGGAGAATGGAATCCTCATAGGCATTTCCACCGATCACATGCCCGGCGGTTGCGCTTGCATCGATGATCTCGGCGAAGTTACCGGCGCTATTGCCACCGGACGACAGCCACTGCATCGTCGAGCCGTCCTTGGCCCATTGCACCGCCACATCGGGGTCCGAGATGATGTTGACCTGATTGATGATGTTCAGGTCGTAATAGTCGCCAGTCACGAATAGGACATCCAATGTCCCGGTCGCGGTACCGTGGAAGCCGGACCAGGCCTCCCGACCGACATTCTCCCTGTTCCCGAGGCTCTCGATCAGCTTCGTCAGGTCATCCGTCATGGACGAGAAAGCGGTAGATCCGTAGGTGTGTATCGCAGCTTCGTTATGAAGGGTGTTCTGGCCCGAGAAGACTCTGGACGCGTCCTCGGCCTCCTCTCCCGCATTCACGGCAATCACATCGTCATCGAGCACGATGTTCAGCTGGGAAATGATATTGGCCGAGTGGTAGTTGCCCAGAACGACGATGACGTCGTAGTTCTTGCCCCAGTCCAGGAACCTGGCGACATTGTACTGCTCGCTGCCACCCGTATGAACTTCGGTATAGTTTTGTGTGGTCGTCTGGACCGTGACGTCGCCGTCCTGAACAAAGCTCCTCTGCGTCAGCGCCTTGATATCGAACAAATCGCCGTTCACGTAATCGACATTGACCTTCAGGTCCCCCTTGTAGGCCTTCGCGCCGGCAGCCTCCATGAGCACCGTCGCCTCAAAGCTGGCGATGTTCTCGGTGGTATTCCCTCCATCATCCACGACGGCGGGCTGGGCTCCCGCATCCAGGACATGGTCCTGGTTCTGCAGGATGTTAGCTTGCAGGATCGCATTGGTCGAAAAGTAGTCGCCTTTCACGATCAGGGTCGCGGGAGCATCGTTCAAGTCGAGGATCAAAGCCGCGTTCTCGGCCTTGTTGGCCCCGGTCTCCGCAACCTGCCCAGGATCATTGCTACCCTCCTCCCTCTCGGGTGGCGCCGGCGGTGTCACGGTTGAAGTGTCTTCCGGCTTCGACGCATCCTGCTCCTGCAATTCGCCGTTAACGTATCGTCCAGGCTCAATCTCGCCGGTCTCACGGGTCCCATCGGACAGGGCTTGGTCATGCGCGAGCACATCCTCGGTCATGACATCGCCCAACTGGCCCAGAGGGGCGCCTGCAGGCGGAATGAGGTCTCGCCCAGCATCGACGAGGGACGACATGGCCTCGTCAGCATGAACGGGATTCAGGCTATCGTATTCGTGCCCGGCATCGGAAAAGCGGTCGACATCGGAGAGCGTGTTGGCCTGTGTCAGCTTAGCAACCACTCCGGATGGCGGATCGTCATAGGACAGGCTGTAGGTCGGCTCCCGGTGCCCGATCGGATGCTCAGCACGTGGCTGTGTCACATGCTCGCCCTGCGGGCGAGTGATGTAATGGATCACATAGATGTACTGAATGTGGTGGCCATAGCCGAGGTGGGCCGCCGCCCCTCCGGAGGACCCAGCCTCACCATCAGACGGGGGTTCTGACCGTTCCTCTGGGAGGTAGAGCCGACTGTCGATCTCGGGAAGTTTGAGATGTGAAAACTTGAGCGCCGCAAAGTCACCGCTCGATCCGGATGGGCTCGACGCCATGATAGTACGGACAGCTTGGCTGCCCATATCCGGATTATCTGCAGCCACGCGCACCGCATCGTCCGGCTCGAGCCGATACTCCGTATTTTGGGCCTTGTAGAAAGCTTCGTCGTATTTAAGACGGGCGGCGGCGTAATCCTGGCTGAGATGCCAGTATCCGGCAAAATGCCAGATCATTTCGAGTGCGCCACCGGCGGCCATCCATGCCTCCTGCCGTCAAGACGAACTTGGAACAATGATATGGCCCGCACGAGTATCCCGTGCGGGCCATATCGCAGGCGGTTAGCTGTGATGATCGTCGGTCAGATCACCACCGACAACGCTCATCGAATGGTACTGGATATTGGCACCCATCGAGATGTTCTGATTGAAGGCCTCGAGATGGGAGGTGGCGGCCGCAGTCACATTCGCGGCAACGGACCCATCTTCTCCTGCACCCGTTGCGAAGTCTCCGGCAGCGCCGTTGATCCCGCTCGCATCCCCACCGGTCCACGTGCCGTCCTGGCCCCATTCTGCATTGCTGGTCAGGTTTGCCGTGAGGGTGTCGTTGTCGGCCAACTCACTGATCTGCGTCATGCTGAAGGCTTGCCCGGCACCGTCACCGATAGCCGAGAGAACACCGTTGAAGTCAGTATTATCGAGATTGATCCAATTCGTCTCTGAATAGTTGAACGCATCCTGAATGTTGACGCTCAGATCGAAATTGGCGGTGTTGTAGCTGTCCGTTGGGTTGTAGCTATCATTGACGCTATGGTCGCTGTTGTCGTTATAGCTGTCCGTTGGGTTATAGCTGTCGTTGATGCTATGATCGCTATTGTCGCTGTTGTCTGAATTATCATTGTAGCTATCATTGACGCTCTTGTCGTTGAGCGCATCGTTCAGCGCGACATCGACCGTTGTCGTCGTGGTATCACTATTGTCGTTATAGCTGTCGTTCGTGCTGTTGTCGCTATTGTCCGAGTTGTCGCTGTTGTCAGAATTGTCGGAATTGTCATTATAGCTATCGGTCGCGCTCTTGTCGTTGAGAGCATCATTCAGCGCGACATCGAGATTCGTGCTGTTGTCGTTGTAGCTGTCGTTCGTGCTGTTGTCGCTGTTGTCCGAATTATCGCTGTTATCCGAATTGTCCGAGTTGTCACTGTTGTCATTGAAGGCATCAGTGATGCTGTTGTCGGAATTATCTGAGTTGTCAGAGTGGTCGGAATTGTCGCTATTGTCCGAACTATCGTTATAGCTGTCGTTCGTGCTGCTGTCGTTCCGGCTGTTGGTGTTGCTATCGTCGTCGTAATTACCGTTTTCCTGGGATGCAAAAGCAAAGCCCGCAATGGCGGCAGCGACGTTGCCGTTTTGATCGGTAGCCATGATCGATGTCCTATTTCAACTGACGGCAGCGCTCCGAGTCCAGCCTTCCCATCCATTACGTGTCCGGCCGAAGCGTCGCGATGCCAAATCCGATTTTCAGGGTTCTCCATCGGCCCAGTGCAGAATCCGCCAAGCGCAAGATTCCAGAAATGAGCCCGATGGCCGGTTCATAAAGTGAGCGACAATAAGGTTCGGCGCCTCCTCCCTACGAGAAACGTTCACCTCTCGACATTTGTCGGAGCACATGTCGACGGCTTCGGAATCCATGCATAGGTTCCGGTCCGGCGAACATTCCGCCGCACGTGAGTGCGGCCCGCCCCGATGTCATTTTTCAGTCTTGGAGAAGCCCTTTTGTCCGCTTCAAGCTGAAGCGATCCATAGGCTCTCACTTTCGAGTCTCATGCCTGGAGGCAGGCACCCGTACGCTTCACACTCATGTTCGCGGTCGACTCGATAATGTCCCGTAGCGCCTCCGTGCAGGGACGCTTCAGGCAGGGAAAGTAGACTTTAATTCACGCCATGCGTCCAGTTGCGCAATGGGAGTAGCCCTGTATCCTTGCATTTGAGAGAGATGAGGAGCTGTCGTTTCACGAGAGGGACATGACCTTTTCTTCGAACATCTCACGCCAAAGAGCATCAAGATCATCCTGCAGATAAGGCATATCGGATTTCCACTCGGCAGAGCGGCCAGGCTCGACAAACGCACGATAGCTTCGTTGCAGGGCCGCATGGAAGCTGACGGCCTGATTGCAGCCGCTGAGAAACTGCGGGTCGTCCTCCATGCTCAGGGTGAGGATCTCTTCCCCGTGGACACTGGCGGACTCTCCGCTCAGCGCCGCGATGGTTTCAGCCTGGATGAGACCGAGAGCCAGCGAACTCAGTGACCCTTCCAGTGTTATCCGGGCTTCGAGGCTGGCCAGCAGCGACAGGAAACCCAAGACATATGCGTTATGCCATGCGGTTGCCGGTATCCTCCCCAGGCGCGCCTCGCTTCCCTCGATGAAGGGCGCCAGCGTGGCCAGGATGGACTTTCGCCCTCTGCGCGCCTTCCATAGCTGGAACATCTGCAGCCGCACCCCTCCTCAGCCTCAGGACAATTGGCCCACAATCGGCATGGCGCAATCGCCCTTCGGCATAAACCGGACTATAGTGGCGCGATCCGACGGCCCGTGCCGAGGATGACACCGCTCCGGAAGAGAAGGCACAGGCATGCCAACGAAACTTCCCGACAAGCCCGACTTTCAGGCCATCGAGGCTGCAGCCATCGACTCCGCCGACCATCGGACCATGGTCCTGGCGCTGATCGGGAACCTGGTCTTCAGCTGGTCCAACAATGAAAGCATGTTCATTTATGTGCTCATGCTGCTCCTAGAGACCGACGAGGTCTCGGCCGCCATCGTATTTGCGACCCTGAACACCACAAGAGCCCGCCTGGACCTCGTCCAGCGTCTTGCCAAGGCCAAGATCGCCGACAAGGGTACGGCGCAGGTCCTCGACGGGCTCATTGCGCGCTTCAATACCTGCACACGCATCCGCAATGAGTTCAACCATTGCATGTACGTTGTGAGTGACCGCGGTGAGATCACCCACACCCATGCCATGAAGATCCGGGAAAGCGCTGGACGTCTGGTGTTGGGAGAAGTCAGAGCCGTCAACGAAGCTCGCATCGGGGAACTGGTCAAGACGGTCGAGGACCTGAAGATCCTCAACCGAGAACTTTGGGATTTCCTACCTCGCCTTCAAGCGTCCGTGCGCTCTCCGGCGCAGGGCACGCAGAAGGCGGCCGCCCCATCCGCCTGACGCGCAGGGGATGAGCCAGGCCTGGAAAGGCTCACTCCCCGTCAGCGTTTCCGCTTGGCCCGCCGCGAGAGCATGTTCAGCCCCTCGATGAGGGCCGAGAAGGCCATTGCGGTGTAGATGTAGCCTTTCGGCACATGCGCCCCGAAGCCCTCGGCGATCAGCGTCATCCCGATCATCAGCAGGAAGCCCAGCGCCAGCATGACTACGGTCGGATTGGCCTGAATGAAGCGTGCCAGTGGATCAGCTGCCAGCAGCATCACGGTGACGGCTGCAACGACGGCGATGACCATGACCGGGATATGGTCGGTCATGCCGACGGCCGTGACGATGCTGTCGATGGAGAACACCAGGTCGAGGACCAGGATCTGGCCGATCGCGGAGGCGAAGCCGAGGCTCGCCTTGCTGCCCTCGAACATGTCGGGTCCGTGATCAGGATCCACGTTGTGGTGAATCTCCTTGGTGGCCTTCCATACAAGGAAGAGACCGCCCGCAATGAGGATCAGGTCCCGCCACGAGAAGCCATGACCGAAGATCTCGAAGATCGGCTCCGTCAGTTGCACGATGAGGGCCACGGTCCCCAGGAGGCCGAGACGCAGGATCAGGGCAAGCCCGATGCCGATCCGGCGGGCCCGCGTCTGCTGGTCGGCCGGCAGCTTGTTGGTCAGGATGGAAATGAAGATGAGGTTGTCGATGCCGAGGACCACCTCCATCACGACGAGGGTGGCAAGAGCAGCCCAGACCGTCGGGTCTGTAAACAGGGCCAGGATTTCAGTCATCATTCCATCCGCATTTCTTCTCTGCCGTTATCTCGGTGCTCTTTTGCGGCTCGCAAGGGCTCAGGCATTGCCCGATTGCCGGCTTTCTTCGCTTTTGGTCCGTTTTCTTCCGAACGGGCTCATCTCAAGATGTCCGGAACCAATTCCGAACCCTTACGAAACCAATTGCGTAATGGTTCGCCCTTGGGTTAAGTTTGTTTCGCATCGATCGAAGGCCAAGCAATAAAGAACCGCGCATCGGTGCATCAAAGTAACAATCAGTCTTGAGGGAGGCTGGATGATCTTTGAGCCCTTGCCGGACAGCTCGGACTTTGCCCTTCGGCAATTGCGGATCCTGCTCGACTCGCTCGACGGCGGGGCCGATGCCCAGTTGCCGCCTGAGCGATCCCTGTCGCAGCAGATCGGCGTGGGACGGCGTGCCCTGAGGCGAGCTCTTGAGGTTCTCGAGGCGGAAGGGCGGATCTGGCGCCAGCAGGGAAAAGGAACCTTCGTGGGATCCCGCCCTCTGCGGACGAAAGTAGACCTCGAAGCCCTGTCGAGCGGCACCAATCCCCTGGAAATCATGGAGGCCCGGCTCGAGATCGAGCCCGCCCTCACCCGCCTCGCCGCCCTGCGGGCATCGAACGGCGACATCGAGCGGCTGACCCATCTTGCGGGCAAGACGGCCTCAAGCGCCGACGGGGATATGGACAGCCGGGAATTGTGGGACGGCGCCTTTCACCGGGCCATTGCCGAAGCGGCCGGCAACAGCCTGCTCTTCATGTTCTTCGACGTCATGAACCGGATCCGGCAGGACCCTACCTGGCGGCGGCTTCGCGAGCAGGCGCGGTCAAAGCCTGGGCAGCGCAATTACGTGAACCAGCACAGCCGAATCGTTGACGCCATTGCGGCCCGAGACGGTGGAGCAGCGGAACAGGCCATGCGCGAGCACCTGGAAACCGTCCGTGCCAGCCTGCTCAGGATCATGACCCGCTCCACGACGACGGCCCAGGACAATGCGCCTTCGGATGTGTCTTCACCGGATGATCAGGGACGGCCCGCAGCATGATCGACGATACGGTGCTTCGGACGATGAGCACGGAACTCGACCCCCGAAGTCATTCGGATCCTGAGACCCTACTTCGCGTGGAAAATCTCTCGATCCGCTTCGATGGCGCCCCTCCGGGCGTCAATGTGGTGGACGATGTTTCCTTCTCGGTCGCCAAGGGCAAGACCCTTTGCCTGGTCGGAGAATCCGGCTGCGGGAAGAGCGTCACAGCGCTCTCTCTTATGGGGCTTCTTCCGACACCTCCGGCGAGGCTCGTGAACGGGACTGCCCAATTCCGCGGGAAAGATCTTTTTGGCCTTTCCGAGCGAGAGCGAGCCGACATGCGCGGCAACCGGACCGCGATGATCTTCCAGGAGCCCATGACCTCGCTCAATCCCGCCTTCACGGTGGGGGACCAGATCACGGAAGGCATTCTCCGCCACAGGAAGGTGTCGAAGGCCGACGCAAGGGAGCGGGCTCTCGACATGCTCCGGCGGGTCCGGATTCCCGCACCGGAAAAGCGCATGCAGGCCTATCCTCATGAGATGTCGGGCGGCATGCGCCAGCGCATCATGATTGCCATGGCTCTTGCCAACGAGCCGGAACTGCTGATCGCCGACGAGCCGACGACCGCCCTCGACGTGACGATCCAGGCGCAGATCATCTCCCTCATCCGCCGCCTTCAGGACGAAAGCGGCATGGCGATGATCCTGATCACCCATGACCTCGGTGTCGTCGCGGAGGTCGCCGATGACGTCGCCGTCATGTACGCCGGAAGGATCGTCGAAGCTGGCCCCGTCGAGGCGATCTTCGACGATCCGCAGCATCCCTATACGATCGGGCTGATGGGCTCCGTCCCGTCGCTCGGCCGCCGCCAGGGGCGCCTCGCCACGATCCGCGGCACGGTTCCGCCAGCCGAACTCATGCCTAAGGGATGCCGTTTCGCGCCTCGTTGCCCCTTTGCCGACACACGCTGCGATACGGAGCCCCCACCTCTCGCAGAGCTCTCACCCGGGCATTCGGCACGCTGCTGGTACGCCCCGCTCGAAATCCACCGGGGAGGTGCGGCATGAATAGCGACGACGTCATTCTACAGGGGGTCGGCCTGGTCAAGCACTTCGGCGGCGGTGGCCTCTTCTCTTCGCAGACCGTCGTTCATGCGGTGGACGGAGTGTCCCTGTCGGTCCGCCGGGGCGAAACCCTTGCGGTCGTCGGTGAATCGGGCTGCGGAAAGTCGACTCTTGGCCGCCTTCTCCTAAGGCTGATCGAGCCCACAGCGGGTGACGTTCTCTACGAGAGCCGGTCAATCCTATCCCTCGACCAGGGTGAGATGCGACGCCTCCGGCGCGAATTGCAGATCATTTTCCAGGACCCCTTCGCTTCCCTTAATCCACGCATGACCGTGGGCGACATCGTCGGCGAGCCGATCTGGCTGCACGGGCTCGGGAAGGGAGCGCAGAGGCGGGAACAGGTTGCGGAGCTTCTGCGCACGGTCGGCCTGCTGCCCGCCCATGCGAACCGCTATCCGCACGAGTTCTCGGGCGGCCAGCGCCAGCGCATCGGCATCGCCCGGGCGCTCGCCGGTGAGCCGAAGCTGATCGTCGGGGACGAGCCCGTCTCGGCCCTCGACGTTTCGATCCAGGCCCAAATCGTCAACCTCCTCGAAGACCTGAAGGACCGTTTCGGGCTCACACTCGTGATCGTGGCGCACGACCTCGCGGTCATCCGCCATATGAGCGACCGGGTCGCGGTCATGTATCTCGGAGAGATCGTCGAGCTCAGCGCGACGGACGACCTGTTCGACCGTCCGCTCCATCCCTATACACAGGCGCTCCTGACGGCCATCCCGATCCCGAGCCCTGCGGGCCGCAAGCCCAAGCCCCTTCTCCAAGGCGATGTGCCGAGTCCGACATCTCCGCCGTCTGGATGCCGCTTTCATACGCGCTGCCCTCATGCGCGCCCGATCTGCCGGGAGCAGCGCCCCCTGTTCGAAGATGCCGGCGACGGCCGACACGTTGCCTGTCACTTCTGGCGCGAGATCCAGAACGCGGGTGCGGGCAGCATTTCGGCCCCACCCCCAAGCCCTGCGCTCGCCAAGCGCATGGCGCTCTACAAGGCTTGGCGAGAACGGCAAGACGAGGCCGCAAATCCAGGCCGCTAAGAACCAGACAAGAACCAGAGGAGAGAGAATTGAAGAAGTCACTTTTCCCGCTCGCAATGACCGTCGCGCTCGCGATGGGCACCGCAGCATCCGCCCAGACCCTCCGGATCGGCCTCAACGAGGATCCGGACGTGCTTGATCCGCATCGCGCCCGGACATTCGTGGGGCGGATCGTCTTCACGTCGTTGTGCGACAAGCTCATCGACATCACGCCCGAGCTGAAGTTTGTCCCTCAGCTGGCAACAGAATGGACTTGGACGGATCCCAAGACCCTCACGTTCAAGCTGCGTCCGGGGGTCAAGTTCCATGATGGAGAGCCCTTGAACGCCGCCGCCGTGAAGGCGAACATCGACCGTGCCCGGACTCTGCCCGACAGCCTGCGCAAGAGTGAGCTCGGCTCGGTGGAAAGCGTCGAGGCCGTCGACGACATGACTGTGGCGCTCAAACTGTCCCGGCCCGATGCGACGCTCCTGTCGCAGCTCTCCGACCGCGCCGGCATGATGATGTCGCCCAAGGCCCTCGCATCTGCCGATTTCGGCCAGAAGCCCGTCTGCTCAGGTCCCTTCCGGTTCGTCGAGCGCGTGCAGAACGACCGCATCGTCCTGGAGCGCTTCAAGGATTACTGGGACGCCAAGGACTATAACTTCGAGAAGGTCGTCTTCCAGCCGATTCCGGATACGACCGTTCGCCTCGCCAATCTCAAGGCCGGCAATCTCGACATGCTGGAGCGCCTTGCGCCGAGCGACGTCGCGGCCGTGAAGCAGGATTCCTCCCTCACCTTCGCGCCGGTCAGCGGCATCGGCTACCAGGGCCTGACAATCAACACCAATAACGGCGAGCGCTCCAAGTCCCCGCTCGGACAGGACAAGCGGGTCCGCCAGGCTCTCGAATACGCCATCGACCGCGACGTCATCAACGAGGTCGTGGGCCAGGGCATCTTCCCGCCGGCGGGACAACCCTTCCCGGAAGCCAGCCCTTATAACGACAAGAAGTTCGCGGCCAAGAAGCGCGATGTCGAGAAGGCCAAGAAGCTCCTGAAGGAGGCAGGCGTCGACAAGGTGAAGTTCGACCTGACCTTCGGCACGAGCACGACGACGCAGCAGATCGCCGAGATCATCCAGGCCATGGCGGCCGAGGCCGGATTCGATATCTCTCTGCGTCCCACCGAGTTCGCGGCCATGCAGAAAGAGGCCCAGGCCGGGAACTTCGACGTCAACGTGATCGGTTGGTCCGGCCGTGTCGATCCCGACGGCAACATCCACCCCTTCGTGACCTGCAAGGGTGGTCTCAACGACGGCCGCTATTGCAATCCGGAAGTCGACAGGCTCCTCAACGAGGCGCGCGCCGTCACGGACGAGGCGAAGCGCAAGGAGCTGTACGATGCGGCGCAGACGATCCTCCAGGACGAACTGCCTATCATCTACAACTACTACCAGCCCTGGCCCTTCGTTCTGGCCAAGAAGGTGCAGGGCTTCCGCCCCTATCCGGACGGCATGATCCGGCTCAAGGGCGTGAAGTTCTCGTCCTAAAGACCACGGCTCCAGGCCTGCCCGGTCGCGGACCGGGCAGGCTCCTCCGATATCGCAGAGAAGAAGCCAGAGCCCTATGCTCCGCTACATCGCCAAGCGCATCCTGATCGCCATCCCGACCATATTGATCGTGTCGGTCCTGGTCTTCACCCTGCAGCAGCTCCTGCCGGGAGACCCCGTGCTGACCCTGGCGGGCGAGGAGCGGGATCCGCAGGTCCTGGCCTTCCTGCGCGAGAAATATCGTCTCGATGACCCGATCCCGGTCCAGTATTTCGCCTGGATCGGCCAGGTTCTTCAGGGGAATCTCGGCATCTCCCTGCGCACGGACATTCCCGTCCTGACGCTGATCTTGGGCAAGCTGCCGGTCACGATCGAGCTTGCGATCTTCGCCATGATCGTGGCCTTCGCCATCGGGATTCCGGCCGGGATCCTCTCTGCCGTCAGAAAAGGGACGTCCGTCGACTATGCCGCCAACGTGGTGGCGCTGTCCGGGCTGTCGATCCCCAATTTCTGGCTCGGCATTCTCCTCATCATGCTGGTCTCGGTGCGCTGGAAGCTTCTGCCCGCCTCGGGCTTTGTCCCGCCGAGCGAAGACCTGTGGCTCAACATCAAGACCATGATCATGCCGGCCTTTGTGCTCGGCACGGGGCTCGCCGCGAGCCTGATGCGGCATACGCGCAGCGCTATGCTGGGCGTGCTGCGCTCCGACTACATCCGCACGGCGCGCGCGAAAGGCCTGCTCGGGCGGGTGGTGATCATGAAGCACGCCCTGCGCAATGCACTCGTGCCCATCATTACCCTTTCAACGCTCCTGTTCGGCGAGCTCCTCGCCGGTGCGGTGCTGACCGAGCAGATCTTTACGATCCCAGGCTTCGGCAAGCTCATCGTGGATGCGGTCTTCAACCGTGACTACGCGGTGGTGCAGGGGGTCGTCCTGTGTACGGCCGTCGGCTTCATCCTCATGAACCTGCTTGCCGACGTCCTCTACGTTCTCGCCAATCCCCGCCTGAGGCACGCCCGATGACGCTCGCCATCACGGAAGACCTTGCGCTTCCCAAGAAGCGCAACCGCGTTCTGGCCAAGTTCCTGAAGAACCGCAGCGCCTTGTTCGGTGCCATCATCGTGCTTTTCTTCGTGGCGGTCGCCCTCGTGGCGCCGCTTGTGGCGCCGTTCGATCCCGTGAAGCCGAGCTTCATGACGATCCGCAAGCCACCCTCCGCCATCTTCTGGTTCGGCACGGACGAGCTGGGCCGCGACGTGTTTTCGCGCATGGTGTGGGGAGCCAGAGCCTCCCTTTCGGCGGGCGTCGTCTCGGTGGCCATCGCCGTTCTCCTGGGCGTGCCCTTCGGCCTCGTCTCGGGCTATTTCGGCGGATGGATCGATGCCGTAATCTCGCGCTCGACCGACGCGATGCTGGCCATTCCGTTCCTGATCTTCGCCATCGCTCTTGCGGCGTTCCTGGGCCCCAGCCTGACCAACGCCATGATCGCCATCGGCCTCTCGGCTATGCCGATCTTCATCCGGCTCACGCGCGGCCAGGTCCTGTCGGTCAAGGCGGAGGATTACGTCGAGGGGGCCCGCGCCATCGGCCTTCCCGACTTCTGGATCCTTGTCCGCTACGTCCTGCCGAACGTCATTCCGCCGATCCTGGTCCAAGCGACGCTCACGATCGCCAGCGCCATCATCGCGGAAGCGAGCCTCTCGTTCCTCGGCCTCGGGCAGCAGCCGCCGAACCCCTCCTGGGGATCCATGCTCAACACGGCCAAGAACTTCATGGAACAGGCGCCATGGATGTCCTTCTTCCCCGGCTCCGCCATCTTCCTCATCGTGCTCGGCTTCAATCTCCTTGGAGACGGCCTGCGCGATGCCCTGGACCCTCGCGAAAACTAACATCTCAACCGGATTAGTCACATGTTCACGACAAGGCCTGAAATCCTCGGCACATTTGGCATCGTCACGTCGACGCACTGGCTCGCCTCCGCGGCCGGCATGGCGATGCTCGAGAAGAACGGTAACGCCTTCGACGCCTGCGTCGCGTCCGGCTTCGTTCTCCAGGTCGTCGAGCCGCATCTCGTCGGCCCCGCCGGCGAGGTTCCGGCCGTCTTCTATTCCGCGAAGACCAAGAAGGTCGAGGTGCTGTGCGGTCAGGGAACGGCGCCGAGGGGCGCGACGATCGAGCATTACAAGCGCGAGGGACTGTCGCTCATTCCGGGGAACGGGCTCCTTGCCACGGTTATACCCGGCGCCTTTGACGCGTGGATGATTCTCCTGCGCGATCATGGCAGCCTGCGCCTGCGCGAAGTGCTGGAGCCTGCAATCTACTACGCCGAAAAGGGGCACCCGCTTCTGCCGCGCGTGTCGGATACGATCAAAGGCCTCAAGGATTTCTTCGAGACCGAATGGCCGACTTCGTCTGCCGTCTTCCTGCCGGGCGGAAACGTGCCCGAGGCACGCAAGCTCTTCCGCAACCCACAACTGGCCGAAACCTGGAAGCGCATCCTTCGGGAAGCCGAAGCGAAAGGCCGCGACCGCGAAGGGGAAATCGAGGCGGCTCGGGAAGCCTTCTACAAAGGCTTCGTAGCCGAGGCGATCGACCGTTTCGCCCGCAGCCATGAGGTCATGGATCAGTCGGGCTCCCGGCACCGGGGCGTCATTACGGCGGACGACATGGCCTCCTGGTCCGCAAGCTACGATGCGCCTCAGACCTACGAGTATCACAATTACCGCGTCAACAAGATCCGCCCATGGGGGCAGGGACCGGTCTTCCTCCAGACGCTGGCTCTTCTCAAGGGCTTCGACCTGGAGTCCATGGGGCCGACGAGCGCCTCCTTCATCCACACGGTCGTGGAAGCGATGAAGCTCGCCTTCGCGGATCGGGAAGCCTATTACGGCGACCCGAACTTTGTGAAGGTTCCTATGGAGACGCTCCTCTCCGACGCCTATTCGGACGAGCGGCGCAAGCTGATCGGCGAGCGTGCCTCACTGGAGCTGCGGCCCGGACATGTGGACGGATATGAGCTGCAGGTCGAGCGCATGATGAAGGCTCTGCGCGAACTCTCCACCACGGACCGCAAGGTGATGGGCAGCGAGCCGACTCTTGCGTCCATGCGCTCCGCGCGCCGGGGCGACACGGTGCATATCGACGTGGTCGACCGGCATGGGAACATGATCGCCGCCATGCCGTCCGGCGGATGGCTGCAATCCTCGCCGGTGATCCCTGAGCTGGGCTTCATGCTCAACTCCCGCGCCCAAATGTTCTGGCTGGAGACAGGGCTTCCGGCGAGCCTGGAGCCGGGCAAGCGGCCGCGCACCACCCTCACCCCGACGCTCGCCGAGAAGGACGGTGAACCCTACATGGTGTTCGGCTCTCCGGGCGGCGACCAGCAGGAGCAGTGGCAGCTGCTGCTCTTCCTGCGCCATGCCCATCACGGCCTCAACCTGCAGGAGGCCATCGATCTGCCCATGGCGCACACGGCACATTTCCCCTCCTCCTTCTACCCTCGGGAGCAGAAGCCCGGGCATCTGGCGGCAGAGGAGGGTTTCGGTCCCGAGGTTCTGGAGGAGCTGCGGGCGCGCGGACACGACGTCGATACCATGCCGATCTGGACCATCGGGCGCCTCGTGGCGGCCAGTCGCGACAAGGATGGGCTGCTCCATGGGGCGGCCACTCCGCGCCTGATGCAGGCCTACGCGGTCGGACGGTAACGATCTCCGGTGAAGAGCGGGCCCCTCCCCGGGCCCGCCGTTCCGGAGACGGATGCGCTCAGGTGTAAGTCCGCTCGTCCGCGATGACCTTGCCGTCGTTCGGCAGGGCTCCGGGCGGCACGATCTCTACACGGCCCTTCATCTTGGTCAGGTCCTGGAGCGTGGCCGCGAGGGCGACGGCGAGAGCGGCCTCGCGGGCTTCCGCCTTCAGGGTCATCACGTCCGCCTCTCCTTCTCGGGTCACCACGAGACGCAGGCGGCCAGCTTCCGGATGCTTGCGGCCGATCTCGGCAATTTGCTCGGGCCGCACGAACATGCCCTTCACCTTCGTGGCTTGGTCGGCGCGCCCCATCCAGCCCTTGATGCGCATGTTCGTGCGGCCGCAGGGGCTCTGCCCCGACATAACAGCACTCAGGTCACCCAGGGCGAGACGGATCCAGGGGCGGTGCGGATCGAGGGTCGTCACGACGACTTCGCCAACCTCTCCCTCGGGAACCGGATCGCCGGTTCCCGGCCGGACGATCTCGACGATAATGTTCTCGTTGACCACGAGACCCTCCCTTGCGGACGTCTCGTACGCGATGAAGCCGAGATCGGCCGTTGCATAGGCCTGGTAGGCCGCAATCCCGCGCTCGGCGAACTCCTCCTGGAGGGAGCGGGGAAAGGCCGCGCCGGAGACCAGCGCGCGCCGGATGGACGAGAGATCCTTTCCGGCCGCAGCCGCACCGTCCAGGAGGATCTTGAGGAAGTCCGGTGTTCCCGTATAGGCGACAGGCCGGTACGCCCCGATCACCTCATATTGCAGCTCCACATTACCCGGCCCTGCCGGAATCACGGCACAGCCCAGGGCACGCGCGCCCGAATCCATGATGAAGCCACCGGGCGTCATGTGATAGCTCAGGGTGTTGAGGACCACGTCTCCCTTGCGGAAGCCCGCAGCATAAAGACCGCGCCCCGCCCGCCAGACATCGGACTCGACGCCTTCCGGCTCGAAAATCGGCCCCGGCGAGGTGAAGAGCCGTCCGAACGCCTCCATCGATCCGGGAACGAAGCCGCCGAATGGCATCGAGGTCTGCTGCAAGGCCGGCAGCTCGGACTTACGCAGGACCGGCAGGCGGGCAAGCGCCTCACGGCTCGAAATTGCGTCCGGGTCGACACCACGCATGCGCGCCGCGTAGGCGGGAGCCTGAATGGCCTTTTTCAAAATGCTTGGCAGACGGGCAAACAGGTCCGCGTCGCGTTCGGCTTGGCTGCGCGTTTCGAGCGCATCGAAAAACTCGGTCACAGATAGAGCTCTCTTCAACGGTCAGGGAAAGGCGCGTCAGGCGAGCCAGCGCTTGCGGCGCTTGTAGCTCTTCACTTCGAGGAACGATTTGCGGTCCCCTTCGGAGACGCCGAGATAGAATTCCTTCACGTCCTCATTCTCGCGGAGCATGGAGGCAGGGCCGTCCATTACGACGCGTCCTGTCTCGAGGATATAGCCGTAGGTGGCGTATTTCAGCGCCATATTGGTGTTCTGCTCCGCGAGGAGGAAAGACACGCCTTCCGTCTCGTTGAGCTTGCGGACGATCTCGAAGATCTCTTCCACGATCTGCGGCGCGAGCCCCATCGAAGGCTCGTCCAGGAGGATCATCTTGGGCCGGGACATCATGGCCCGGCCGATGGCACACATCTGCTGCTCGCCCCCCGAGGTATAGCCCGCCATGGAACCTCGGCGCTGCTTGAGGCGCGGGAAATAATCGTAGATCGCTTCCAGGTCGCGCCGGATGGCAGCCTGACCGTCCCTCCGGGTGAAGGCGCCCGTCAGGAGGTTCTCCTCGATGGTCAGGTGGCCGAAGCAGTGCCGCCCCTCCAGAACCTGGATGCAACCGCGCCGCACGAGTTCGTTTGGGGAGAGACGATCCACGCGCTCTCCGTCGAACATGATGCTGCCCTTGGTCACCTCTCCACGCTCCGCATGGAGAAGGTTGGAAATGGCCTTCAGCGTGGTCGTCTTGCCGGCCCCATTGGCCCCGAGGAGTGCCACGATGCCGCCGCGAGAGACTGAGAGCGAGACGCCCTTCAGAACCAGGATCACATGATCGTAGATGACCTCGATATTGTTGACGGACAGGACAAGATCCTCATGCGGCTTGCGATCCGCCTCCAGGGTGTGCGTCGTTCGTTCCACCGGGATCTCCTTTCCGTCCATTTGGCCTGCGGGCAGGTTGAGACCGCCCGCAGGAAATCATCCGAGGAGCGTCAGCTCGCCTTGTCGCAAGCCTCCGTCCGCTTGGGCCAGCCCGCATTCTTCTCGGCATAGTCCTTCGCGGCAGCCTCGAGCTGCGCCTTCACGCGATCGCTCATGGGCTCGATGGGATCGGAGATCTTCACCCATTTGGTTCCGTCCCATTCCTGCATGAAGGCGGGGCGGTGGCCGTTATGATCATCACAGGACAGGGTGATCTGGTCCGTGAAACCCTCCAGGCCGAGCGCCTTGAGACGGGCCGGATCGAGCTTGATGGTCTCCATGCCCCGGCGCACGTCCTCTCCGGTCACAGCCTTCTTGCCCGTCAGCCTCTGGGCATTGGCGATGGCCTCGGCGATCAGGAGGGAATTATAGACGCCGCGGTTGTAGAGAAGCTCGCCAACCTTCTCCTTCGAGGCTTTCGACAATCCCTTATCTACGACGTTCTTGAGAATGTCCTGAAGGGCCGGGTAGCTCGTTCCGACACCATGCCAGTTGAGCATCTTGAAGCCCTTCGCGCCCGCGCCGCCGCTTCTGGCGTCATCCTCTCCCGGCCACCAGACGGACAGGAACTTGTCCATCGGGTAGCCGGAGCGCACGGCCTCCTTGATCGCGCCGCCATTCATGGAACCCCAGCCCCACATGATCATGTAATCGGGCCGGTCACGGCGCACGCTCAGCCACTGGGACGACTGGTTCTGCATGTCCTGGGCGGCCACCGGATAGAGCTTGACCTCGAAGCCGAGCTCCTTCGAGAGTTCCTCGAGGAGCGGAATCGGCTCCTTGCCGAAGCTGGCATCGAGATGGAGGAAGCCGATCTTCTTGCCTTTCAGCTTGTCGAGCCCGCCCTCCTTCTCGCCGATATACTTGATGATCATTGACATGCCGTCCCAGTACGTGGTCGGCGGATTGAAGACCCAGGGGAAGATGTCGCCACGGGCAGAAGCCGAGAGTCCATAGGCCATGGATAGGATCGGGATCTTATCGACCGCCGCGCGCGGGATCAGGGGCAGCGTGATGCCGGTCGACCAGGGATTGACGATGACCGGGTTCTTGCCCTTCACGGCCTCATAGCACTCGACACCCTTCTTGGTGTCGTATCCGGTCTCGCATTCCTCGATCACTAACTTCACGCCGCCGATGCCGCCGTCCCGCTGGTTCAGCATCTCCAGATAATCGTGCATCCCGTCCGCAATAAATGTTCCGGATCCGGCAAAGGGCCCGGTCCGGTAGGTGAACAGGGGGACATAGATGGAATCCTGTGCGGCGGCGGGCGCAGCCGCTCCCCCCATCAGCAACGCGGCGGCTAGTCCTAGACTCACTCTGCGAAACGACATCGGCGTTCCTCCCATGTTATCCGGCCAAGCCGGTCCTTGCTGAGCGACGTCTCCCTGGCGGTCTTAGCCCCTCCCCACACTCAATAGGGGAATGGCCAGACCAGGAGCTTCTGTTTGCCGATCTGCCAAAGCCGCGCGAGTCCGTGCGGTTCGACGATCAGGAAAAAGATGATGAGTGCGCCCACGATCATGAAGCGCAGATGCTCGATGGTCTCGGCCCCGACGGATAGGCCGAAGGGCGACAGAATTGCCGGCAGTACGATGCCGAGGACGATCGGCATGATGAAGATCAGTGCTGCGCCGAAGAAAGACCCGATCAGGCTTCCGAGGCCGCCGATGATCACCATGAAGAGGATGAAGAAGGACTGGTTGATGTTAAAAACGTCGTACTCCGCGCCGCCGTACCAGAGGAACACCATCAGGGCTCCGGCGACGCCGCAATAATAGGACGAGACCGCAAAGGCGAGCAGCTTCGTCTGGAGCAGGCGGATGCCCATGAGTTCGGCGGCGAGGTCCATGTCGCGCACGGCGATCCACATGCGGCCGATCCGGCCGCGAACGAGGTTCGAGGCGAGCCAGGTGAGGACGATGACGAGGGTCAGGACCACGAGATAGCGCGTCTGCGACGTCGCCGTCGCTCCAACGACCGGGACCCCGAACAGTGTCCGCAAGGGAGCGTCGAGGGCGCCGGAGACGTTGTAGTTGACGAGCCATGGCACCCGGATGAAGCACCATTGCAGAAAGAACTGGGCGGCCAGGGTTGCAACCGCGAGATAGAAGCCCTTGATGCGTAAGGATGGCAGCCCGAAGAGCGCCCCCACGGCGGCAGAGAAGAAGCCTGACACCAGAATCCAAACGATGACGTTCACGTCCGGGAAAGCCGTCATGAGCTTGTAGCAGGCATAGGCCCCTACCCCCATGAAAGCGCCCGTCCCGAGGGAGAGCTGCCCGGCATAGCCCGTGAGAATGTTGAGGCCGATGGCGGCCAGCGAGAAGACCAGGAAGGGGATCAGGACGGCCTGCAACAGGAAGTCGCTTCCCACGAAGGCGAGCGCATAGGCGACCGCCACGATGACGGCGATGCCGATCCTGTCCTCGCGCAGGCGGAAGACCGCCATGTCGGACGAATAGGTGGTCTTGAACTGTCCGGCTTCACGATAGAGCACGCAGGGTTCCTCTCAGATGCGTTCGATGATGCGCTCCCCGAACATGCCCTGGGGCCTGTAGAGGAGGAAAAGGAGCGCGATGACATAGGCGAGCCAGGTATCGATCCCGCCGCCGACGAGGGGGCCCCAGTAGAACTCCCCGACCTTCTCGCCGATGCCGACGACGAGCCCTCCGATGATGGCCCCTGGGATCGACGTGAAGCCGCCGAGGATCAGCACCGGCAGGGCCTTCAGGGCGATGATCTGGAGTGAGAACGAAACGCCCGAGCGGGCGCCCCACATGATGCCGGCCACGAGAGCCACGATGCCGGCCGCAAACCAAACGATGACCCAGATCTGGTTGAGCGAAATTCCGACCGAGAGTGCCGCCTTATGACTGTCCGCCACGGCCCGCAGGGCGCGGCCGATCCGGGTCTTCGAGAAGAAGACCGCAAGGCCCGCGATGATGAGGGAGGCGATGATCGCTGCCGCGATATCGAGATGTTGGAATCGGACCGGGCCGCCCATGATGGTCAGTTCCGTCACGCCCTGAGGCAGATAGAGCGCATCCGTGATCATCTCCTTCGGCGATCCGCCGAAGATCAGCTCACCCAGACCGATCAAAAGATAGGTCAGGCCGAAGGTTGCCATGAAGAGGATGATGTCCGGCTGGTTGACGAGGGGGCGCAGCACTACCCGCTCGACCGCCATCGCGAGAAGCAGCATGACGCCTGCCGTCAGGAGCAGGGCGAGCAAAGCGGGCACGCCTAGCTCATAGAAGCCGATCAGGGTCAGGGCCGCAAAGACGACCATGATGCCCTGCGCGAAGTTGAACACGCCGGAGGCCTTGAAGATCAGGACGAAGCCCAGGGCGATCAGGGCATAGAGCACGCCGGATACGAGACCCTCCCAGAGGGTCTGCACCAGGAGGTCCGGGGCCTCGCCCATGAAGACGAAGGGTTCGACCAGGACCTTGTAGAGAATGTCCATCCCACCTCCCTAGTGAGCGACGCCGAGATAGGCATCGACGACGCGCGGATCGCTTTTCACCTCCTCGGGCGTCCCGTCGGCGATCTTGCGGCCGTATTCCAGCACCACGACCCGGTCGGACAGGTCCATGACCACTCCCATGTCGTGCTCGATGAGCGCGATCGTCGTCCCGAACTGCTGATTCACCTCGATGATGAAGCGGGACATGTCCTCCTTCTCCTCCAGGTTCATGCCGGCCATGGGTTCGTCGAGCAGGAGAAGGTCAGGCTCCATCGCGAGGGCGCGCCCGAGTTCCACCCGTTTCTGCAGCCCATAAGGCAGACGCCCCACGGGCGTGCGGCGGATATGCGGGATCTGGAGAAAATCGATGATGTCCTCGACAATCTTGCGATGGGCGACGTCTTCCCGCAGGGCCGGGCCGTGACGAAGGAGCTGCCAGAAGAATCCAGCGCGCATTTTGAGGGAACGCCCGGCCATGATGTTGTCGAGCGTCGACATGCTCTTGAAGAGAGCGACGTTCTGGAAGGTCCGCGCGATGCCGCCGCGTGCCGCCACATAGGGCCGCATCTTGCGCCGCGTCTCGCCCTTGAACGTGATGCGCCCCTCGGACGGATAGTAGAAGCCGTTGATGCAATTGAGCATCGAGGTCTTGCCCGCCCCGTTCGGCCCGATGATCGCCCGGATTTCCCCCTTCCGGATGTCGAAGGACACATCGGTGAGCGCCTTCACGCCTCCGAACCTCAGGGTCACGTTATCGACGGCCAGGAGGACGTCATCCGCGGCTGCTCCCTGCGGATCGAATGGCTTCATTCTGCTGCCTCCGGAAGTGCGGCGCCGTCATTATAGGGATGGGGCGCCATGTCGCGCAGCTTGACCCGGGCGGAAATCGTTCCCTTCCGCCCGTCCTCAAAGGTAACCTCGGTGGTAACGTCCTTCTCCTGCGACCCGTCGTAAAGCGCCTGGATGAGGGGCGCATACCGCTCCGCGATGAAGCCCCGGCGAACCTTCTGGGTGCGGGTGAGCTCCCCGTCATCGGCATCGAGCTCCTTATGCAGGATCAGAAAGCGCTTGATCTGGGCCCCTCCCATGCGCGGCTCGCCGGCCAGGGATCGATTGACCTCGTCCACGTGCTTCTCGATCATGTCGTAGACGAGCGGATGCCCAGCAAGCTCCTGGTAGGATGCATAAGTCACGCCGTTCCGTTCCGCCCAGTTGCTGACGGCGACGAGATCGATGTTGATGAAACAGCCGACATAATCGCGCCCGTCACCGAAGCAGACGGCTTCCTTGATATTCGGATAGAACTTGAGCTTGTTCTCGATGTATTTGGGCGGGAACAGGGACCCGTCGCGCAGGCGCCCTACATCCTTGGCCCGGTCGATGATCTTGAGGTGCCCCGACGCATCGAAGAAACCGGCATCGCCCGAATGAACGAAGCCGTCCGGTGTCTTGGTCTCAGCCGTCTTCTCGTCATCCTTGTAATAACCGAGGAAGACGCCCGGCGAGCGATAGAGAACCTCGCCACTCTCGTCGATCCGGATTTCGACCCGCGGCACCGGCCGGCCGACGGTATCGGCATGGATCTCCCCGTCGGGCTGCATCGTGATGTAAACGGAGGCTTCCGTCTGTCCATAGAGCTGCTTGAGATTGACGCCGATGGAGCGGTAAAAGCGGAAGATCTCCGGCCCGATGGCCTCGCCGGCCGTGTACCCGACCTTGACGCGGGTCATGCCGTAGCGGTTGCGCAGCGGCGCATAGACCAGGACGTTCCCCATTTGCCAGACGAGGCGGTCCCAGAGGCCGACGCTCCTGTCGCGGTTGAGGATCCTCTCGCCCACTCTTGCGGCATGGTCGATGAAGAACCTGAACATGCGCCGCTTCAGAGCACTTGCGTCCTCCATGCGCACCATGGTGAGCGTCAGCAGGCTCTCGAACACGCGGGGTGGCGCGAAAATATAGGTGGCACCGATCTCGCGCCTGTCATCCGCGATGGTTTCAGGGCTTTCAGGACAGTTCACGCAGAGTCCTGACAGGATGGCCTGAGCATAGGAGAAGATGTGATCGCCCACCCAGGCGATGGGCAGATAGGCGATGATCTCGTCGTTCTCATCGAGCCTGTCGAAGTTGCAGCCGATCTCCGCCGCGGCGATCACGCTCTCGAAAGTCAGCATCACGCCCTTAGGCCGGCCGGTTGTGCCCGAGGTGTACAGGATGACGGCGAGATCGGCGCCCCTGCCGAGTTCCATTTCCTTCTCGAGCAAGGCCGTCCATTCCGGCTCCTTGAGTTTCTCGCGCCCCTGTTCGACCACCGCCCGGATCGGATGCAGGCGGCTGTGGTCGTAGTCCCGGAGGCCGCGATCCTCGTCGTAGAGGATCCGCTCGAGCTGCGGAAGCTTGGCCGCAATGGAGATCAGCTTGTCGACCTGCTCCTGGTCCTGGACCGCCGCATGGGTCACCTCCGCATGAGCCAGCACGTAGGCCATCTCGTCGGCTACGGAATCCGCATAAACTGGAACCGGCGTAGCGCCGATCCATTGAGCGGCCATGATCGTCCAGTACAGATAGGGTCGGTTATGCCCGATGACTGCGATCTTGCCGCCGCGCGTGAGGCCTAGGTCGAGGAGACCTGCCGCATAGGCTCGGACGATGTCGTGGACCTCGGCCCAGGTCCAGGATTGCCAGATCCCCAGATCCTTGTGCCGGAACGCCGTCCGCTGCGGGCGTAGACGTGCATTGCTGACGATCAGCTTCGGGAACGTGTCCTCGCGCGAGTCAGCGGCCGTCGTCACCGACGCCTCCTCTCCGGATGCGGCATTGCACTGGGCATGCCGCGGCTTCGTTTCCTCTGCGGCGTAGTTTTTCCTACGCACTTTGCCGATCTGTCCGGCTTTGCCCTCAAGGGGCTTTGATGCAGGGCATTCTGTATCGGGGCCCATCTTTCGACAAGGCCCCGCTCTTCCCCAGCAACCACTACGTTGGGCTAATGCGACGTCCCGGCCGGCTCGTTGCCTCCGAAAGGGCGTGGAAGCGATTTTTTGCAGGTTTCCAGCCATCCCGTGGAATAAAGAGGTCGGTCGCAGCGTCTCATTGGGTGGTTCGATCCGAACCCAGGGAGATAAGCTGTGATAAAGCAAACGATCTATACGGCCGCATTGCTCGGCATTTTGTTCGGCGCAGGCACCGCGATGGCCCAGGGCATGGCGCCGGCGAAGGTGGCGGAGACCTCGAAGGGCAAGGTGCTCGTCGACGCAAAGGGCATGACGCTCTATACCTTCGACAAGGACAGCGCCGGCAAATCCGCCTGTAACGGCACCTGCGCCCAGAATTGGCCTCCTTTGATGGCCGATGCGAGCGCAAAGGCCAGTGGAGACTGGAGCCCTGTGAAGCGTGACGACGGCTCGATGCAATGGGCCTACAAGGGTCATCCGCTTTATACATGGGTCAAGGATACCAAGCCCGGCGACACTACGGGCGACGGCGTCAACAATATCTGGCACGTTGCGGCTCCCTAAGCCCACACAGGACGAAGGCACCTGTCTTGGACGAGATCGCCGCCCTTCTGGAGCCTCTGATCCCGGGATTGAGGCGTTACGCCTGGGCCCTCCTGAGGGATGACGAAGCTGCGGACGATCTCGTCCAGGATACTCTCGAACGCGCCATCGGCCGCTGGCATTCCCGCCACCGGGACGGTGGATTGAAGGCATGGCTGTTCGCCATTCAGCACAATCTGTTCCTGGACAGGATGCGCCAACGGAAGCGCCGTGGCCTCCAGGTAAGCGCGGATGTCCTTACCGACATGGCTGCGCCGGGCACCGAACCGGAACACCATGCCGGCCTCCGCGACATCCTTACGGCGCTCAATTCGCTTCCCGAAGAGCAGCGATCCGTCATGCTCCTCGTCAGCGTGGAGGACCTCTCTTACGAGGATGCGGCCAGGGCTCTCGGCATACCGGTCGGTACCGTTATGTCGCGCCTGAGCCGGGGTCGGGAGAAGATGAGGCGGTTCATGGACATAGGAGGCACGACAGTGCTCAGGAGAGTGAAATGACGGTCGAGCGCCCGATCGGCGAGGACGACCTTCAGGCCTATGTGGACGGATATTTGCAGCCCGACCGCAGGGCGGCCGTGGATGCCTACCTTGCGTCACACGACGAGGCCGCAGCACAGGTCGCTGCCTATATGCGCCAGCGCGAAGCCCTCCGTCAGCGACTGAGCGGGAAAGCCGGCGAGCCGATCCCCTCACGCCTCCGCGTCGCCAATCTCGTGAGCGAGCGCCGACACTCTCGTTGGCCAAGCCTCGCCACAGCAGCAGCCGTGGCGGGGCTTCTGGCCGGCTCCGTCATTGGAGCCGTGGGCCATGCCTGGTTGACCCGGGAGAGCACGCCCACGGCGCAGGAACGGATCGGGCCTGTCGCACAAGATGCCTTTGCGGCGTACCGGACCTATGTGGTCGAGACCGCTCATCCGGTCGAAGTCGGGGCCAGCCAGGAGGCGCACCTCGTGCAATGGCTTTCGCGCCGACTCGGCAAGCCTCTCCAGGCCCCCGACCTGACGGGCCAGGGCTTCCGCCTCATCGGCGGGCGCCTGCTCCCGGCCGAGTCCTCGCCCGCTGCCCTCTTCATGTACGAGGATACAGCCGGGAGACGCCTGACCCTCTATGCTCGCCCCGGCAGCGGCGACGAACCGACCACGTTCCGCTTCGAGGCACAGGGCAACGTTTCGGCCTTCCTGTGGATCGACCGGGACCTGTCCTATGCGGTGACGGGGCGTATGGAGCGGGAGAAGCTCCTCTTGATCGCCGAGGCGATCTACAGCCAGACCGAGACGCAGCCCACCGAGCGGAAGGGGTCGCTCTAAAGGCAAGGGTTGCGGCGCTGATGGCAACGGCCTTCGAGGCGAGCGGTTTTCCAAACCTATCTGAGCCCTGGTTCGCTATCATGCTTGCCGGCTCTAGTCGTAGCGGAACCTCAGCAGTCCTTCGGCGTCGCGTTGATGACAGGATCGCCAGTGCTGGCCCGCCTTTTTGTCATACCTTGGCATCGTGTTCCGAGAGCAGCCGACAGGCAGATGCAGGGTTCGGTGCGGCCAGAGCAGGCAGAGACCTGCGACGAGCCAGATCAGGGAACGTCAATCGCTGTTCCGCGATCCGGCAGGCCATCATATTTGCTTGCCGCGAAATAGCGGCGGAGCGCCCTGCCCTTCCGAGCGTTGAGAACCAACCCTGGAAGTTCCTACGGCCTATGCGCCTCACTCCCGATCAAACAAAAAAGCCCCGGGCAATGCCCGGGGCTGTTGGCAGAGAATGAGCCTGATCAGATGAAGAAGAAGTCCTTGTAGGTCATCTTGAGGCCCTTCTTGAGCGTGGCGATCTCGACCGCAGCCTTCGACCCGGACCCGTCCGCATCATAGTACAGCACGCCCTTCTTGCTGTCGTAGACGAAGAAGTCGTCCTTATCCTTGGCCTTGTCGCCCACCGTGAAGAACTTGCTCGCCATCTTCAACGGCTTGGTCTCCGTCCCCTTCTTGGTCGCCGCATAGAGGCTCTTGTTCGCCTTGAACAGGGCATTGTCGAGCCAGATCGAGTCATCCTTGACGACAAAGTCCAGGATCTTGTCGACATTCGTCTTCTTGTTGAACTTGGCATCGAACACGAACACGTCCTTGCCCGCTCCGGCATACAGGATATCCTTGCCGGCGCCGCCCCACAGCACATCGTTGCCGCCGTGGCCCTTCAGGTAATCGTTGCCGGCCCCGCCATAGAGCTTGTCGTTGCCGGAGCCGCCGAAGAGTTTGTCGTTGTACTTGCCGGCCTTGAATACGTCATTAGCCGGGCTGCCCGAGGTGATCTCACGGGCGACGTCGGTGACGCCGATCGAGAAGCTCTGCTGCGAGACCCCACCCTTGCCGTCGCTGACCTGGACCGTGATCGCATGAGCGGTAGCCTGCTCGAAGTCGAGCCGGAAACCGTCCGCCACCAGGATCTTGTTGCCCGAGAGCATGAACCGGCCGTCCGCATTGTTCAGCAACGTATAGGTCAAGGCATCGCTGTCGGCATCGGCCGCCGAGAGGGTACCAACCTCGGTGCCCATCACGGCATATTCGGCCGCGGCACCGGCCCCGGTCAGCATTAGACTGCCCGGCGCATGGTTGGTCGGCGTAGGCGGCGTCTCGTCGACGTCGGACAGGTTGATGCGGATCGTCTGCTCGGAGGTCTGGCCGTCGGCATCGGTGGCGACCACCTTGATGTCATGGAACTGGGCCGCCTCGTAGTCGAGCCTGGCTCCATCGGCCACGAGGATCTTGGTCTTCGTGGCATCGAGCTTGAAGCGTCCGTCCGCGCTGTCGGCCAGAGCATAGGTGACCGCCTTGCCTTCGGGATCGTGAGCCGTGAGGGTGCCCACTTCCGTTCCGGTTAGCTTGTTCTCTGCAATGGTCACTGCCGTCTCAGCATTGAGACGGATCTTGTCCGGCCCTTCGTTGATATTCTTGATGTTGATCTTGAAGGCCTGCGTGATGCTGACGCCGGGCGGATCATTGTCATCGGAGGCCTTCATATAGACCATGACAAACTTGTCATTGCCGAGTGCCTCATAGTCGATACCAGCCTTCAGCTGGAGCTGCGTTTTGCCCGTCGCTGCATCGGTACCGATCTCGAACAAGCCATTGGCATTGCCCGCAACCGTGTTGTCGAAGGACCAGGTAATAGGATCGTTATCGTCGTCTTGAGCCGAGAGTTTACCTGCAAGAGTCGTGTTCTCGTCGATGGTGACAATCGTGCCTCCATCCAGCTCTAGGTTATGAGGCGCATGGTTGCCCGCAACGACATCCTTCACCGTAATGGTGAATTCCTGGTAGGTCGAGAGGGATCCCGCACCACCATCCTTGTCGGACACCTTGAGCATGACCTTGAACGTCTGATCTCCGACACCATCCGGCAGTGCCTTAGCGACAGTCAAATGGCCAGTCGCATCAACGGAGAAGAGGCCGCCAGCGTCTGCGGCATTACCATTCTGATCCTTCAGCTCGAAGACGAGACCAGCCTGGTTATCTTCGAGATCATGGGCGGAGAAGATGCCGATCTGAGTAGAGGGGCCAGCATCTTCATTGACCTGAGCGTTGGTAAGGCCATCGATAATCGGCTTGCGGTTAACGTCGTTGACCGTGATCGAGACGTTGCCGCTGGTCGTGGCCGTTCCGTCGGACGCCACCAGCTTGTACGTGACCTTGTCGTTCGCCGTCACCTCGATCGCGCTGTTCGCCACCACGATCTTGTTGCCGGAAATCTTGAAGCGGCCATCCGCGCTCGTCGTGCCGCCGCCCTCGAACGTGTACGCGATCGTCTGCCCGTCCGTGTCCTTGTCGGCCAGCGTCGCCACGACCGTGTCGGACGCCGAGCGCTCGTCCACCGCAAAGGTTCCCGACGGCGCCGGAGGCGGGTTGTTCACCGGCGGCACGTCCTTGACCGTGATGGTGACGTTGCCGGTCGCGGTGGCGTTGGCGGCGCCCGAGCCGTCATTGGCCACGATGGCATAGGTCAGCGGCGTGTCGTTCGCCACATCAGCCACCGCGCCGTTCGTCACGATGGTGTGCCCGACGATCTTGAACTTGCCGTCGGCGCTGACCGTACCGCCGGTCGCGAAGGTATAGCCGATCGTCTGGCCGTCGATGTCCTTGTCCGTCAGCGTCAGAACGGTCTGACCGTCAGCGGTCCCTTCGGTCACATTCGCCGTTCCAGCCGGCGTCACAGGCGCACGGTTGACGTTGTTGACTGTGATCGAGACGCTGCCGCTGGTCGTGGCCGTTCCGTCGGACGCCACCAGCTTGTACGTGACCTTGTCGTTCGCCGTCACCTCGATCGCGCTGTTCGCCACCACGATCTTGTTGCCGGAAATCTTGAAGCGGCCATCCGCGCTCGTCGTGCCGCCGCCCTCGAACGTGTACGCGATCGTCTGCCCGTCCGTGTCCTTGTCGGCCAGCGTCGCCACGACCGTGTCGGACGCCGAGCGCTCGTCCACCGCAAAGGTTCCCGACGGCGCCGGAGGCGGGTTGTTCACCGCTCCCTGCTCAATTGTGAAGGTGTGGTTATCGACATATCTCAGCTTATTCGCCGTGCTTTCGGCAGCAACGTCGTAAGCCACGACCTTGAGCGTTCTCTGACCGGCAACCTCCGATCCGATGCTATCATTAGTGGTGATCTGCCCCGTATCGGCGTTGATTGTAAATCCGCCGTCCGTTGTAACCAGGGTTACGCCATCAGCCGCGAGAAAGGCATATTTGTTGCCCTTGAACGCCGTTATAGTGTCCGGATCGCTCCAAGTTGCCTTTACAAAGTCAATTCCAGACTGTGTCGAGCCAGCTGTAATCGTGGCCTGCGCCCCATAAGCGACGCTCTTCACCGCTTCATTTACATTTTGGATATTAAACGTGAAATTTATGCTATAATCAGCTTTTGGTTGGTACGTACTGCCATTTTTGAGCGTCACATTAAAGTCGACAAGGTTCTTCCATAAATTGTCTGGACCATTCTTGTCTTCAAAATTGAAATTTACTTCCCCCCAGCTTTAATGTAGACAACCCAACTATTTAAGCCCGCATCCCATTTGATTCCATAGCGGCCGCGGTCGTCGCCATTCGCACCAGTTTGAGTGTTCGGCGTAATGTCAAATTGTGTAGGATCTTCGTTCGCGGCAAAGCCATAGATCTTTCCGATTACAAGATCCGTCGCGACATTCTCATTTATATTGAGCGAGGAGTCATCAGGAGCAGTCGAAACACCTGCAATTCCTTCAATTTTGAGATTGTAGAACGGTAAAGCCATCACAAGCCCCTTTCGCGCCAAGACTTAGTACGAGATAACATTGCTTTTGCTATGAGTAAAGAGCGGGACCTTTAAGGTCCCGCTCGATTAGTTAGATCACTAGGAAGTCCGACTTCGTGAGCAGTGGTTTATGCTCAGGATCAAAGATCGCAATCAGCATTGCAGCCGCGTCTCCGGAGCCATCCTCATCATAGTAGAGCGCTCCGTTATCCACGTCGTAGATAACGCGCTGTGTTTCCGTAGTGGCGGCGTGACCGATCCCGAAAACATCATCGTTCAATTCTCCGTCGACCAGATCGTCGAGCTGGAAGATCTCGCCCTTCAAGCGGATCTTGTCTTCTCCCACGTTGAAGTCTCTGATCGTGTCGAACTCGTCATTGATCAAGTCTTTGTCGAAGACGAAGGCATCGTGGCCAGCTCCGCCTGTGAGATCATCGGAACCAAAGCCGCCAATCAGGATATCGTCACCGCCACTACCGTCGAAAATGTCGTCTCCGGCACCACCCTTGAAGGTTTCGGGATCATCTCTGCCAGTTCCGTTCTCATTCAGCCAATCGCGGACAGTAATGGCGATCTCTTGTTTATATGTATTGGATCCGTCCGACACATGAATCCAGAACTTGTGAGAGCGCGCAACTTCGAAGTCCAGCTTCGTGCCATCCGCGATTATTAACCGATCGCCGTCGACCGTGAACCGATGATCCGCATCAAAATCTGACAAGATTGGATTGCCTGAATCATCGTCGCCGAGCCAGAATTTGAAGGTATAGGATCCTGATGGGCCATCCGGATCGACTGGCAGGAACGAGCCGATCACGAACCCGTCGCGAGCCCATTCACGAGCCCAGTTGCTCGTTATTTCGATCGACGTCGGCGCCGTATTCCCTGCGGCTCCCACATCTACCGTATAGGTAGTCTCAACGACGTTCCCGTCTTCGTCATAAGCCTGAACCTTCAGGTTATGAGCGAAGTAATCCGTCGCCTGGACATCTCGGGCCGTCGTGATCTGGCCATTCTGGTCGATGGTAAACAACCCGTCCTGGGTCGTCGTGCCGGTCCAGCCGTCATTACCGACGAACTGATAGTGATTCTGACGGTTTTCTTCCTTCGTGTCTTTGTCCACGACAGAAGCCGTAGCGGCAACGATGCCGCTGACGTCACCGACCTTGATCGCCGCTTTATCGGCAACGCTGACTGATTCCGGACCGTCGTTCTTGTCATTCAAGGTGACCGTGATGGTCTGCGTATCGGAGACAGCTCCTTCGCTGTCCTTGGCATAGACGTTGAACGTGAAGGTCGCGTCCGTAATCGCCTCATAGTCGAGCTTGAAGGTGTCCTTCAGATGGATCCGGCCCGTCGTCTCATCGACCGTAACGTATGCGTTATCCTCCACATAGTATGTCAGGCCGGCCTTATCGTCCTGCGCGACAATACTGTAGTCGAAGGCACTGTCTGGCGTGTTTTCGTCGACGGTGATCGACAATCCGCCCGTGGACAGCTGCACGTCGTTCGGCGGGGTATTGCCTGTCGCGTCCAGCACGACGACGTCAAACGAGAAGGCCTGGCTCACGATGTCCGCGTGATCCTTGTCGTAGGCGATCACCCAGAGGGTGTGCATCTTCTTATCGGCCTCCGTCAAGGTGACACCGTCGGCGAGACTGACCTGCCCGGTGTCTTTGTCGATCTTGAACAAGCCATCGGCGCTGGTCGTCCCGTCCGGTCCCTGCCCATTCTGGAACCGATACAGATTGGTCTGGAAGGTATCCGTATTGACGTCCGGATCGTGGGCGAGCGCCGTGACCACAGGAGCATTATTCGTATCGCCGACGTGGATATTCTTCACACCGTTGAAGCTGATGCTGTCGGCCGCCTCGTTCACGTCATTGAGGGTAATGGTGATATCCCTCCAGGCGGAGTAGAGACCACCTGCGTCCTTGGCGCGAACATGGACTGTGTAGGATGCCACCTGCTCCCGGTCGAGCTTCGCCGGATCGAGGACATAGATCTCGCCCGTATCCTGCCGAATGCCGAAAGCATCATTGCCGTAGATCTCGAAGGTCATGCCCACTGTGTCGTCGTCGGCGACGACGAAGCCGACCTTCGTATCCTGCGTCGAGTTCTCGTCCACAGACGTCAAGAACGTGTCGTTCGAGAGGCGGACATTCGTGGGCGCCGTGTTGTCGGGCGCCTCTGGAACGCCATCGATCACATGGACCTCTTCGATACCGATGGCCATGTAGTGATCGATCTTGGCCTGCAGTTCCTCCTTGGTCGCATAGAGGCCGCTGTAGAGATATGCGACGTCCTTGTCGCCGTTGAGCTTGCCGTCGTCGTTCGGGTTCTCCAGATCCCTTTCGCCTTCGATCTCATCGTTCACATTGACGATGTAATAGGTGTCGTTGCCGTCTCCACCGTTCAGGGCATGAGCGATATCGACACCGGTGCCACCATCGAGCGTATCGGAGACTTTAATGGCGCCGCTGCCGAGAATGTTCACCGAATAGGCGTTGCCGACCAGGTGAACGCCCTTGTTGAAGCCGTCCCCGGCCTTGAGGGTCTCGACCTGTGCGTCGGACTTGAGACGGTATTCCTCCTGGAGGTAAACCTCCGCCACATCGAAGAGATCGCCAGCTCCTTCCTGGATCGCATCACTGACATGGCGGATCTTGTAAATGTCGTTTCCGCTGCCGCCGATAAGAATGTCAGCGGCCGTCCCGGCACCGCCATCGAGCGTGTCGTCGCCTTCGAGGCCCATGAGGATGTTGCTGTCGGCATTGCCTGTGATGCTGTTACCAACATCATTACCGGTCAGCGTCATGGCGCCGGAGGAACCGCTGGCATCGAGGTTCTCGAGGAATGCGCCCAAGGTATAGCCTGCGTCCTTGAAGGCATCGCCGACCAGCCGGACGGTATCCTTTCCGCCACTAGTGTCCGCAACCTCTACAATGGTGATGCCCTGCCGACGCGCGATAACATAGGTATCGTCGCCTAGCCCGCCCTGGAGGACATCCTGTCCAGCGCTGCCGCCGTCAAGGATATCATTGAAATTGCCGCCGATGATTGTGTTGTCGAGATTATTGCCGACGACGTTGATACCATCCTGGAGCGCCTCGTCCGCCTCCATGATGTCGATGCCGTCATCATCGTCAAGAATGTACTGCTCCTTGATCTGGATGATGGCTTTGTCGATTCCCCCAGCGCCGGGTCGGCAAGCTCTCCAAAGACCTGATCGACCTTGGTCACGTAGTAAATTTGGTTCGGTCCTGTCGGCCCCGTCACAGTCGTCACCACCGTCACGTCCGTATTGCTGGCCGGGAAGGCATGATGGTGATCGTCCAGCGTGATGGTGAACTGGGTTGTGATCGGGTCCGGGCTCGCCTCATCATGCTCGGTCGCATTGAAGGTGAGGTGCTGGCTCAGGAGCTCCTGGAGTGCTGCGAGTGTGCCCGTGAAGGTCCAGGTGACCCGATCATGCAAGGTATCGTCAGACCGCTCTCCACCCCAGTCGGACCCATTCAGGCTCCCGTCGGAGTTTTTGAAGCTGATCGTCAGGGTCAGCGTGTCATTGCCGCTGTCGTTGTCCTGCAGGGCAACCCAGGCGAACGGATTGACAGGAGCATCCCAGTCCTTGGTTTCCGTAGAGGCGTGAAGCGGATCGACCGTGATAGCGGGCGCTTCGTTGTCGTTCGGATTTCCAGACACCGTCGCATCGACCGTCACATGGGTCGTCGTATAGGCCCCCCGCGAGTCGGTCAGCCAAACGGTGAAGTCGGTGGTTTGAGCGGTTCCGTTCGTCGGATTGAAGGCAACGTGCTTGATGAAGTTCGTCACATCCTCCGGCGCGCCTTTGACCTCAAGGATGCCGCTGCCGTTTTGGAGGATCTCAACGCCTGCAATTCCAGTAGGCAGTATCAGGACGCCCTTTGCTCCGAGGAAGGTGATGGTTACCTTCATATGAGTCGGCGGAACCGTTGCGCCGTCCTCTGCATCGGAGAATGTGAGATCCTGGAAGGGCGCAACCGTATCGGTATCCGGGACATCCCAGTCCGTATGACCGTTCGGATCGACGGAGATGACGGGCGCGGAATTGTCTGGATTTACGTCCTCAATGAAGATCTTCACGGTCTGTGACGTGGACCAATCGACTCCGTCGAAGGCCGAGACCTTGATCTCGTACCAGCTGACGCCGTTCTCCATGTATTGGGCGTTCTCGAAATCGACGACGCCGACCAGATAAACGGACCAGCCATTAGCGTCCTGCTTGATGACGAACCGTCCCTGACATGAATCGTCCAGTCGGTATTCGACAATGGGATCTCCGTTGTCGTCATGAGCGTCCAGCTGGCTGACCGGCCGGTTGACGCCGAGATCCTCCCGTATGGTGTCGTCATACAAGCTGACCGAATCCGGTGCGCGATTGGCCACGACGGACGTGACCTTGATGTCCGGCGTGTACGAGACGCTGGCGCCGGCCTTATCGTGAACGTCGATCTGGAACGTGGTGACGTCAGTTGCGCCACGCGCAGCCCCATCGAGGTCGAGGGGGTTGAACTTCAGCGCCCTCACGGCTGCGAGCACGTCCACCAGCGGACCGGAGATCGTGTAGGTTCCGAAAAATGTGTTCCCGTCCGCATCGACAAAGTCACCGCCGCTCTGGCTGATGGCCGTGATGGTCACGGTGATAAAGTCGTTGGCATTGGTGTCGTTGATTGTGATACCAGCGAACGGCATCACCAGATTGATGGTCTCGTTGTCATTGATGGTGAAGGTGGCGCTGTCGCCGACGACGGTGGGCGCACGGTTTGCGACCTGGGAGTCGACCACCACAGCATCGTTCGTGGCGAGTTCAGTGCCTGCCCTGTCAAGCAAGGCAAGGTGGAAGTGGGTCAGAACGGAGTTTCCAACCTCGCCGTCCGGGCGATCCGTTGGGTCGAATTTTACATGGGGCAGGGCCGAGATGATGTCCTGCATCGATCCCATGAGCTTCAGAACGCCAGACCCGGGAACATATTCGTATCCCTCGTACCATGGCGGCATGTCGCTAAGATCAAGCTCGCCTTCGTTCGGGTCGAAGGTGATCTCCAGATAGAGGCCGGTCAGGCCGCCATCGAGGACCATGACGTGCGTGAACGGGGACGCAATGCCCGTATCAGGCACTTCTGCGACCGGATCCTCGCCCTCCCAGATAAAGGGAGCGTTCTCGACCGTGAACTGGTAGGTCGCGGTGACGGATTCCGTCTGGTGCCCCTCGTCGTAAGTGACGACTTCGAGGGAATATGCGTGCACATCCGCCGGGGTGAGCGCCTCCTTCAGGGAGATCTGGCCCGTATCGGCGTTGATCACGAACTTGCCTAGTTCCGACGTACCGTTCGAGAACATGTACTTGTTGTGAACGAACTCGCTGCCGCGATTGGCCATGTCCTGATCGATGGCCTCGGCCCGGACGATGGGCGTGCCCGGCCCCATGCCGACCACGATCTTCTCCGGCGCATCCTTGAACACAACTCCGGTCGGCAGGTCATTGTCGTCGGCGACATAGATCCGAACCGGAGTGACGTTCGAAGCAAACGTCCCGTCGTATGCCACGACCTTGACGACATAGTACTTGCCGCCATTCACAGTGTCGGGGATCAGATCGTCGGCCTCGTAGTCCAGTATAGCATCGGACTTCAAGGAGATCTTCCCATCCGAACTCACCACGAAGCGGCCACCGGGATTGGCATCGCTCGTCTGTGCAAACTGGTAAGTCGGGATTGTGCCATCCGGGTCGGTGGCGTTCAGCTGAACGATCGTCTCCGCCGGACGGGTATTCTCGGTCACCGTCGGCTTACCTTCATAGGTCGGCGCGTTCGGCGCCTCGGGGACATCGGAGACGTAGATCTTGACCGGCGTGACCGTAGACTTCTGGTTCCCGTCCGTCGCGATCACCTTCAGGGTGTAGTACCGGCCCTTTCCGTCTCCGTCGTCATGCAGGCCAGCGGCTTCGTAATCCAGAAACTTGCTGGGCTTTAGAGTAATTTTACCATCCTGGCTGATCTGGAAGAGATCGTATGGGTTCGCGTCAGCATCCTCGGCGAAAGCGTAGGAAACTGCCACCCCTTCCGGGTCAAGGGATCCTTCCACCTGTGCCAGAGGCGTCGAAACATAGGCATTCTCAGGCGTTGTTGAGGTCGATTTCACGATTGGCGCGGTCGGCGCCTCGTCCACGTTTTCGATATAGATCTTCAGGGTCGTCGGATCGGACGCATACTTGCCGCCGCTCGTTTCCACCGCACGAACATCGACCAGGATGAACTTTCTATTCCCCTCGGTAACAAAGCCTGCGGGCGGATTCTCGAAGTCGATTATGGCATTGAGCTTCACGTAGCCATTTGCGTCGACGCTGAACAGGTCCGAATGGGTCAGGATTTCGTAGGCCAGCGGACCGCCGGTCGAGTCGCTGTCGTCCGCGTGAATTTGAAGAACGGTCGCGCCAGGATCGTTACCCTCATAGAGCGTCTCGACCGAGCCCGGAACAACCTTGGGATTGTCGGGAGCGTAGTCGACGCTGGCCCCGAGCTCGTAGTGAATGAAGATTTGCTCGATATTCGCGAGCTTACGGCCGTCGAAATTCGCAACGAAGATTTCGGCCGTATCAGTTCCCTCCATTGTGCCGTTGAATTCCTCCGGCTTATCGTCGAGGTCGCGAATGTAGTAATAGTCGTCCCCGAGGCCACCCCTCATCGTGTCGGCGCCGGCGCCACCCTCGAAAAAGTTCCTCGCATCATTACCGATCAGGATGTTATTTCCAGCATTGCCTGTGAGGCTAATTTGAGCATTGCCCACAGCCGTCAGATTCTCGACGTAGCCCGCCTTGGCGCCCAAGTCATAACTGATGAAACTATAGATGATGTCCTGATCGCCTTCGCCTTCGCCAGCGACCTCGACAACCACATCATTGGCATCATCAACCCAATATTCGTCGTTACCCGTATTGCCTTCCATATAATCGGCGCCGGCGCCGCCCCAGAGCGTGTCATTGCCTGCGCCACCGAACAGCGAGTCGCCTTGAAGGCCACCGTCCAGACTGTCCGCATCGGCGCCACCGACAAGAGAATCTATGCCGTCCCCACCGTACAGGGAGTCATTTCCGTTCCCGCCCAGGAGGGTGTCGTTGTCACCCTCACCATAAAGTTTGTCGTCCTTATCTCCACCGTCGAGAGTGTCGTTGCCGGCTCCGCCGTAGATGGTATCTTTCCCGCCGGCGCCTAACAGACTGTTAGCAAACATGTTTCCGGCGATCGAATCGTCGTAATTCGTCCCCTGTGCGTGGTTGATGTTTGTAACGATGTCGACCTTGTCGTTGGGCTTATAGACCGTGCTCAAACCATCGATCACGACAGGCCCAGTGAGCGAAATGTAGTCGACCACACCTGAGTCCATCCCCCCATCAATTTGATCAGATCCAGCCGAGCCATAGAAGAAGTCGAGGCCTTGACCTCCAAAGAGGGTATCGTTTCCATCACCGCCATAAAGCTTGTCGGAACCGCTACCGGCATCGAACCAGGAGCCGGCATTGGAGGCAGTCAACTGGTCGTTGCCGGCACCGGTCGAAACCTGCCACACATTGATCAATGTATCGGTTTCGGCACCGTCAGTGACCGTTCCGGTGAGGAGATTGACGATTCTATCGACAACCTGCGCCGTGTAGGTGAAGCTAAGATTCTCCTGCACCTCTGTGCTCTTGTCCGCAATATAGGTCCAGTCCGCATACCATGCCCAGCCGCCATCAATGGTGTCTCGGCCGACATCGGCAATCATGATGTCGTTGGAATTGCCTGTTAGCCTGTCATTACCGCTGCCGCCCCACAGGATGTCGCGAATATTATCGTTGAAGTCTTTGCTTCCGTAGAGAGAGTCGTTCCCGTCGCCCCCCTGCAACACGTCGGCGTCCGCTCCACCGTCGAGCGTGTCATTTCCTAAGCCGGCCCTAAGGTCGTCGTTGCCTCCCATTCCTGCCCAGTAGACCGGTAATCCGAGTGGAGCGAGGTCAGGGCGAAGATAAAAGGAATCGCCGTCCTTAGGCGAAGTAGGTCCTTGTGTATCAATGCCAATGATCTTTTCGATATCGAATCCAACCCTTGCCGGTGAACCAGAGAGGGTAAGACGATAGTAAGTTGCAATCTGACCATCGAAAGTCATATGCGAATATTTGTCGTTAGCTCTACCTGAGAAATCGACAGTATCGAATCCTGATCCGCCATAATATTCATCAGACGGCGTCTCACCGCTAGCAAATCGACCATAGATGGTGTCGTTTCCTGCGCCGCCATCAATGGTAGCAGCCCCTCCACCACCGGCCTTGACCTTATCGTCACCGTTTAGAAGATTAACCCGAAGGGAAAATCCGGCATATTCTGGCTTGTCGAGATCGAAGTTATCCGGCTTGGATGGATCATCACTGCCCTGGATAAGGAGAACTGAGGCTATGGAAGGAGCGGGATCGCCGAAAGCCATGGGCGAAACCTGATCGGCAGCCGAAACACGCTCCTGCTGAGGAACGGAGAAATCCATCGGCGTGTCGGCAGCAGCCAGATCGGCGCCTTCGATGGCGTGATTGCCGACGTCGGCGGCCGCGACAGATGTCGCTAGAGGCCCATTGGTTACGGATGAGCGCGACACATCGACAGCGCCAGCTGACGTTTGAGTTTCGCCGGCCGCCAATGCGTGAGACATGACAGCCTCGACAGACACTTCGGCTGAGTGGCCATGCCCATCTCCAGCAGAGGCGCCGGCAGGCGCCCCATCCTCAGCGCGTCCTTCGATCGACCGCCGCCCGTCCTTCTCGTCATGCAGCAGATCGGGACCCGCAACCTGCGTGGGGCCCCGGTCATCTGCCACAGCGGAATCGCGCTCCGCATCCGATGGAAGCGTGTATCCCGCTACACCGCCCGCAATCGTATCGTCGAGCATATTGCCGAGATCGGCGGGCTCGACGGACAGAGACTCGATGGTGAGAGACTTGTCGAAAACGGGCTTATTCATGTGACGTCCCCTTGACTGACTGCGATGTCACGGCCCGTCCCCATCGCTGGCTAGGGCAATGATATACTCTTTCGTAACATTCTTAGACCAATCGGGACTGCCGCCAAGCTCTTCATTCAGAGAGGGAAAATAATCAGAGGTGAGTAGAAGGAGCGTATTGAGCCGATGTCACCTTGAGGCAGAGGCTCGTTTCCGTAGAAAATGGCGCAATCCTGTCCAGCGAGGGCAGCGTTTACCATGTCGAAGAGGCTTTCCGCTCTCCTTGCGAATTTGCAATTTCATGAATGATTTTCGCAATGTCGTAACGCGAAGGCTATCAAATGTAGCTTGTGGTTTAAATGATCCAGCCAGTCACAACTTAAAATTCAATCCGCCAAAAGAGATTGGCCGCGTTCCCAATGGCACGAGCGCAGCTGGCAAGATTCAAGGCCAAGACATCCCGCCGCTTTGAAGGAAGAGACGTCTCACAGGCCGTTTGATGGGAAACTGATGGTAGCGGAGGAGGGATTTGAACCCCCGACACAAGGATTATGATTCCCTGTATCCGCACGCTCGCGTATTTCCTTTGAATGCCGTGATATTGATTATAAAGCGAAATCCATTCCACAGCTTGCCGGAATGTAGCTTCTGATGTCAGTATGTCGGGTACTCACCGGGTACTCAAGAGGCGGCTGTGCAAATCACTACCTCAAGCCTAAAGCAGCTTCGTTACGAGAAGGCAGGGAATAAGGCTGACATTCGCTTTGACGATGAACTGCGAGGTTTCGGCGTTAGGGTATATCCATCAGGACGTCTATCTTTCATTCTGAGCTACCGTAACGCTTCGGGCGAGAAAAAGCGTATCACACTGGGCGACTTTGGCTCCCTGACAGTCAAACAGGCTCGTGCAATGGCGAAAGACCGGCTGTATGAGGTCCGGCAAGGCCGCGATCCGTCATCCGAGCGCAAAGCACGACGTCAGGAAATGACCTTTGGGGATTTAGCGAAGGACTACCTCTCCCACGCAGCCGATCACAAGCGAAGCATCAAAAGTGATCGACAGCGCCTGCGCGACCACATCCTCCCAGATCTAGCAGGGCGCAAGTTATCTGAGATATCATTACGACAACTTCAGCAACTCCATAGCGGCATCAAAGCCAAAACCTCTGCCTCAACAGCTAACCGGTGCGCTGCTCTCCTCAAACGGATGCTCAATGTAGCAATTGAGTGGGGACACCTAAAAACTTCACCTGCTGAGGCATTAAAGCTATTCAAAGAGCCCCCTCCACGCGACATCAGGCTGTCGCCTGAAGAGTGCCGTAGGCTCATCGACGCCTGTAACGCTGATGAAAACATATTTGCACGCTCGCTCTTTCTCTTGGCGATGTTCACAGGCCGCAGGATAGGGGAGCTACAGAATGCTAAGTGGGAAAACTTGGATCGCGAGCGCGGGCTGTTGACTGTACATGAAACCAAGCCAGGAGAGCGTCAGCACATTGTCCTAGATGGATCCGCTTTGGCAATCTTGGATGGAATTCCAAAGCTTGAGAGCAATCCATACATCATCGCGGGCGATAAGCCCGGCAAACCGATCGTGTTTTACCGACGCGCCTGGATGAGAATACTGAAGCGCGCCGGAATGAACAGATTTCCCCCACACGGACTGCGCCACAACTATGCTTCCGCATTAGTCGCAAACGGGGTTCCACTCGACACAGTCAGACACCTACTTGGCCATAAGAGCTCAATCACTACTCTAAAATATGCCCATCATCGTCCTGATGAGTTGCGACAAGCTACAAGCACGTTCACCTCACTCATAAGGCCGCTCGATGACCGAACACGCCAGCAATGACCGCGTACATCCAGCTCTGCGCGTTGATGATGACCTTCATAGTGCGACAGCCAAATGCAGGATCATACTTACGCATTTCCGGATCCCTGCTTCCAGTCAATCCGACGACGTTTTAAACGCTGAGCCGTTCGTGCGTGGCCGAAACCGGAGAACTTGGCAGGACATCGTCTTTCGAGACGCGATCACACGCTACGGAAAGACTAGATCTTATGCGAAGGCATTGAATGAGGCGATTGAGGCCTATCAGAGCACGCAATCTACAAGGAAGCCCGAAGATAGAATCGTGGCTGTGCCCGAAAGCTTGCATCGCATGTTTCGACGGTGGCGGAGCAAGATGCTTAGTGGCGCTGATCTCTCTTCTAAATTTGACAGCAACGACTTCAATGAAGCCATACTCGCCGGAGATGCAAAACTTGCCGCTAAGATTTTTGTATCTCTCTCAGATCAAACAAAGCGAAAAATTGCCGATCGCTTTGCGAAGTATCTGCGCTGATGCACAACAATTAGTCCGCTTTCACCTTCACCCACTACGCGCCAAATTCCTAGCAGTTGATCATTAGCTAGGAGCATTCCTGTGACTGTCCCATCCCCCCTTCTTCCGCTCCCATCTGAGGACGATACGCTAATCCGTGCTGCTGATATGCCAGGATATGTGGGCATTGCCGTACAAACCCTTGCCCGTTGGCGTCACGAGGGCCAAGGGCCGCGCTTTCTCAAAATCGGTCGTCAGGTGGCCTACAGAGCTGGGGACGTCCGTAAGTGGCTCCTAACACGAACCTATGCCCACACCGCTCAGATGCAGCAAGGCGTCGGCTCTGCGGAGCCATGACCATGTAAGCCCTTACTATATGATTCATATATAAGGGCCTGAAACACCAATCAAATCAGCAACTTAACTAGGCCGGCAGTCTGCCGGGAAGGACTTCTTGTACCTGCTAAGGTACGAAGAGTCCTAGCCAATGGACTTTTTGTACACATGCCCAGACGTCGCCGCCCGGAGGAACTTCCCAGAGTCTTTATACCCGGTGTGTCCCTGACCACTGCCGAGATGAGAATCAGGCTGGGAGCGATCAGAGACGATGAAGTACCAACTCTGAGGCCGCGCCTAAACTATAGATCGAGTGAGTTGGCGTACTATGATAATGGCCTGATTAATCAGCTGCTGGATGCAGCGAACGAGCAAGGCATGAACCTTGATGAAGGCCTTACTTGGAGGCTGATGCGTCGGGTCAAATGGCCTAAGAAGCGCCTCTGCCGTAACCAAGACCGTTCAGTTGAGGCGAATGGTGCAGGCTGGCACTACTTGGATGAAACCGGCTGCCGGATCCGCTTCAGCACTCAACGCGAGCTCGCAAGGGAGCTTGGTGTGAGCTCAAGCCATCTTAAGCACACGTTACGGCTACTACGTGAAATTGGCTTCATTGTTACTGGAGGCCAAGGCTGGCTTGAGTTTGACGCTCGACTTGTCTGGAAGGGGGATTTCACCCTTCGCGACGTTTACATCGAATTCCAACGTCGCAACTTACCGTCACTGGCACCCATCGAGGTGGGATATGAATAAGGCTGCTGACAAATCACCCGTGTACTATCTCCTCTATACACAACAGGAAGTGAGAAAGGCAGCTTATGCGCTCGCTTCTGACTTCTACCGCGTGGTCCTGATCCACAAAGATGCCGTTGGCACATCAGGACACCAACCTCCTATTTCACGGCAGTGGTCGATGCAGGAGTTCTGCCACAGAGCTAGCGTCTCGTTCCTGAGAGGGCGCAACCGCCAGGGCTACCATATCTATTTTCGTCCGAATGATAACCGCTGTGTTCTCGTCGACGATGTGTGTGAAGACGCTGTAGCTCAAATGCGAGACGATGGACTCCATATCGCTCTAGCAGTCGAGACAAGCCCAGCTAACTTTCAAGTATGGCTAAATCTCGCTGCACGAAAGCACCCGGCGAACTTCCCAGAACACATTCACAACGCTGCTGCTCGTCTGCTTGCGAAGCGTTATGGTGGAGATCTGGGATCCGCGAAGAGCAATCAGGTAGGACGATTACCAGAATTCCGGAACCTCAAGGAAAAGTACCATGACGGAAACGGCGGGTATCCAAGAGCAAAGATTTTCCGGATCCTTTCTTCATCAGCAAACGATAAACTCCGCGAAGAGGCTGGACAGCTTGCCGCCGCATACCCACCCTCTCCCCCTCCCCTCGGCCCCTGTGTTCCTCTTTGCACTGACTACATATTGAAGGTCGGATCACATACATATAGCGAGCAGCAAGAATACGTAGATCTGTACCATGCGACAGCATCGGACTTATGCACGCGGTTTAGGACCCTTGATAGCTTCGATCGGAGTAGGACTGATTTTGCGGTGGCACGTAGTCTGGCACTTCATGGAATGAACGCTGACGACATCTTCTATACGCTGCACTATGGGAGTGCCAAAGCACGGGAACGTGGCACTCAATATACGCTTCGTACGATAACCAAGGCTACAAACCTATAGACTCAGAAGTGCGATTCCGTTTGCAGGCTGGGCGCTGGCCGAATAAATGACTCCTGAGCATTTTTATAACCCTGCTCTGGGGGCCGACATGGCGGAAATCACGCGACGCCGAACTGGTGAGTTACTTCGCAAGCTATTCGAAATCTTGCTTGAAAACCCGGATGGGCTCCAAGCTTCGGAAGCGCTTAAAGCCCTTGCTAGTTCCGTTACCCTGACGAATTACGAGCAAGGCATCTACGAGTCGTCTGGAACTCGCCGCTTCGACAAAATAGTGCGCTTCGCCACCGTTGATTGTGTGAAAGCTGGATGGCTGCTGAAGCATAAGGGAATTTGGTCCGTTACCGGGGCCGGTGAGCAAGCGTACCAGAGCTGGTTAGACCCGGAAGCTTTCTACAAAGAAGCTTGTCGCCTGTACGCTCAATGGAAGAGCTCTCAGCCAGGAACCTCAGACACGTCCACGTCGGTCTCCTCCGATGAGGTGGATGGCGATGACAAGTCTGCTAGCATCACATTCGAGCAGGCTGAAGAGCAAGCTTGGGCCGAAATCGAGCACTACCTTGGCGCTATGAACCCATACGAGTTCCAGGATTTGGTAGCCGATCTCCTAAAGGCTATGGGATACTTTGTTTCTTGGGTATCACCGCCGGGAAAGGACGGCGGTGTTGATATCATCGCGCACACTGATCCATTGGGCACGAGCACTCCAAGGATAAAAGTTCAGGTAAAACGGCAAATTCAGAAAACTGACCGGAGTGGCTTAGCCTCTTTCAGTGCGGTAGTGAACGACGATGAGGTGGGGATTTTCGTTTCGACAGGTGGCTTTACCAAGGATGCTGAAGAATTCGCCAGGAGCCAAGCAAGGCGACGCGTGACACTCATTGATTTTGAGCGTTTGGTTGATCTCTGGATACAATTCTATGGAAAGCTTGATGATCTCGCACGGAAGAGACTTCCACTCACACCAATCTACTTTCTGACACCACAAGCCTAAGCCGCTCTAATAGCGGACAAGCACGTCTCTGAATTAACATCTATAGTATGTTGTCGCCCCTTGACCATTGGACCAAATCAATGTCCTGCCATTGACCCGCAGTGTCAGCTCAAGTGACCAACTCTTGCCTTGCTCGGTACATTGCGTGGTCGTGCGCCAGATTCCACCTTCATTTTGCAATCTCTCAAACGTACACACGCCACCTAATGCTTCGGCCCGCTGAGATGTGATTTTCAGAGGAGGAGTTCCGCCCGGTCCAGCTGCACAGCTATTTGGACTGATTGCCCATGTTCCGACAAAGGTCTGCTCGGCCTTTATTGCGAATGCTGATTTGAGGCTGCTTTCAGTTACAGCGTCCCAAGTATCGTCGGGAGGCAAATTACTTACCGTCTTAAAATCTCTTAAAGCATCGCGTGAGGCTATTCCCCATACACCTTCACCGTTGATGGTTCTGTAGAATCCAAGCTGCCTCAAGCGTTCTTGAACCCATACTGCGTCAGCCCGATTCAGTGGATTACGCGTGGCACCCACTGGAGGCGCTAACGTCGCCTCTGGCCCGTTCCAAGGTCCTCCACCGCTGATGCTGTTGGAGGGAGCACGCAACGCAGCATTTCCCATAAGCGTGCTTTGAGTCTCCACGTTCCATTGATCGTCGGCTCCGAGCTTATTTCTTTGGCGGAATTGCCGTAGAGCATGACGTGAGCGCGGCCCCCAGATACCATCCACAACGCCGTCGAAGTATCCAAGCCATGCCAATTGACTTTGAATCTGCATCGCGTCCTCGCGAGACAATAGGTTCATCAAGGAAGGAACGGCTGCTAATTCTACATTCTCAGAGGCCGCGATCGTGGGAGTTGCTCTAATCTCAACCGGGTCTGGGAGTGGCGGCACAGCTACAGGTGGCGTAGGCCGATCGGCAGGAGCACTTGGCGCCGCTTCTTCTACGGCGAGACTCGCCTCTTCCGAGAGACTTGAAGCTTCCTTTCCAGTCTGAGCCGCATCGTCGCTCGGAACAGTATGGATGATTGCAGGCCCAGATGGCTCCGGCACGACAGCTGAAGCGCTTGGCGGGCTGATTGGTGGCACGGGAGCTGGTGTGGGATCTGGAGGAACGTCGAATGCCTTTGCAGGGTCCTTCGTCTCGGACGGTACTACAGATGCAGCAGTAGTTGTATTTTGCTGAGTTTTTGTTCGCTGACTTGCAATGACTGCCCACACGAATATTCCAGTGACAACAGCAATTAGCGCCAACCCCATCACTTTCTTGAACGCGTGACCAGATTGTTCAACCTCTTGCACATCTGCTTCAGCCTGCTTCCAACTTTCCCATGCAGCCTTTGCTAGATTAGCATGTCCCGTCCTAGCTGACAGAATAGCAGTGTGTGCATTTTGAAGATCGAGATAAGCTTGGTGTACACGTTTCTCCAAGTCCGCGCCGCGCTTTGCAATGTCAGACTTGATTGCAAGAACATCTGCCGGGTCTAGCGGTTGGCTCGGATCGAAGACAAACCTCGCCTCGACTTTTTGACGCCAAACTATAAGTCCGTTTGCTAAGGATGGACCAAACGTCGGAATGCTTTCGATCCGCCGTCTATCAACGTCGGCGGCGGTCTCGATTCCGTATGACCTTAGCGTGAGCAGCCGTGATGCACCGATTCCTTTAGCTCCGGATTTCGCGATTGGATACTTTTCCAAGTGTCGTCGCATCTGCGTGGATCTACGCTTTGAGTCCAGCCCAGCAATCCTCCGCGCCTCTTCTCCCGATAGGCCTTGAGCTTGGGTTATAAGCGCCTCTGCATCCTGCCTCAGCTTAAGAAAACGTTCGTTACCTCCGACACTCTCATATTTCTCCACGTTGTTGAGCCAGTTGGATCTTGCATTTGCTGCAGCAGCGTTCAGGTTCTTCCGTGCTGAAGGCTGTGCAAGTCCCCATGCTGCACTACCGCCCATCACCAGGAGACCGAGAATGGAGGGGATCCAGTTAGTCGCGAGGATTACAAGTCCAATGATTGCGCCAACTGCGCTCACAGCCCAACGAACAACCTGCTCCTTTCGGGCAGCTATCGCAGTAGCACTAGGCTGCAAGGCTGAAGGGGATGTAACGAGAGATTGTAGGTCTGGTATAGGACCCGGATCAGGGACACTACGAATGGCACTGATAAGCTGACCAATGTCGAAAGGCTTTCCACCTTGTTGTGGCATTCTCGTTGGGGAAAATGCGATGAAGCCAGGAAATGCTTTCTCCATGCGGCACCATGGGCATGACTTTGCCACACGGAAATAATGGTGCCCTGAGTTTTTTGAGCACTGGGCTAGTTCCCTTTCCGCTTGGTCGAGAAGACTTACCCACTCGGCCGCGCTCCGCCGGGCTTTGCTTACTCCAACTGGTCCGAACGCCTGCTCGAATGCATCGCTTAAACTGAGAGGTAGATCTGCAAGAGTAGGAACGTTCGGAGGTGGCTCCATCTGTGTTGCTGAGCGTCGTGCCGAGTACGCAAAGCGAAATTCCTCAATCGCGCGTGGCATGGGCATGTCTCCAGCGCCTAAGTAACGCCCTGAGAAGGGATGCCTGCCCATAAATAGTAAGTTGAAGATGAGCGTTGCGAGTCCGAACGCGTCGTGATTTACAGATCTATGAACTTGATCTAAGCGCTTGCCTTGGAGCTCAGGTGGCGTGAATTCAGGCACACCAACCTTACAGGGATAAATGTGCCCGTTACTGATTACCTGGAACGAGTCACTGTCGATAAGGGTTACAGTGGCGTTCTGACCGATTAGAACGCCTGAGTGATTCACATCCCCAATTACGCAACCCGTTGCGTGAACAGCCGCGACGGCTCGTGCAACGTTTGCGGCTGTTCTGACAAGAAAGGGAAACCCGGCAGTTGGAAAAGCTGTCTTTCGTCCTGTCGGGGAATAGAGTTCGTGGACAGCCTTGTTTCCCCCAACCTTTCGCATCGTGAAGCCGACAAACGATCCCGATGCAGAGAAGAGTGCGTCAGTTGGAAACGCTACAAAGCCAGCGGACTTGTGCCAGCCAGCAGCAACCATAGCTAAAATCTTTTCTTTCCGCTCGTCGGCCAATCCAGGAAGATAGATTTTGGCCGCTTTGTCAGGGTCGCCGTCTACTGAGTAAACAATTCCTTCGCCGCCACGTCCGAGAACTGAGCTAATCCTAATCGTACGGCCCATGGAGGACTGAAAAGGCCCGACCATGAACTAAGCTCCTGACCTTCTCGCCATGATCAATGTCTTATCGTCGTCCGAGCGTTCCGTCACAGCGGAGCTATCTAGAAACGTGCGCAGATCCATTGAGAGGCGACGTTGACGCCCCGCCGGTAAACCCCGTAACGCTCCGAACATTGATTCAAAGAAAGGCCGGAAAGCAGTCGATGAACCAAAATCAAGAGCTAACCGTTCAAGACCGTCAGTGAAGACTGCAATCTCCTCTACGCCTCCATCTATATGTTTGATGGTTGCACGAGGCTGCGGGTCATCCGTTACGAAGTATGTTGTTGAAGCGTACTCACCTTGGGTTGGCCAACTAGGAACTTCCCAAGTTCCACTTCCGTGAAGACGGTAAACACAGGCTCCGTCTCCAACATGGATGACAACTGAATGTTCTCTTTGGACGATACAGCCAACCAATGTCGCTGCGAATGCCCGAGGTTGCGCGTTTTCTCTAGACGCCGCTTGGTTTATGCGGTCGCGAATAGCATCAAGCCACTCGCTAGCACGTTCCGAGTTTACCTCGGAGACTCGACCGCCGCTCGAAAGGAAATCAAAAGCGCAACGGGAAAAGGTTCTGGTTACGATACCAGCACCAATGCGCGAAAACTCCGCACTGCCTGCTCCGTCAGATGCGATTGCGACCAGCGTTGGTCCCTCTGTCGCCTGAAACTCGATACAGCCCCCTGCATCGTCACAGCCAAGGCCTGCCCTTAGGTGGGACGTGCCCGTTGAACACGCCCCAACCCAACTCCACTTCCGGTCTTTCATCCAGCAACTGCCCACCCGTTTGGGGCAGTCGGATTGGAAAGCGGAGGAAGTTCGTCAATCTGAGATTTAGATACAGTAGACAGGGAGGCAGACAGCCACTGGAATAGGCTACGGAATTGCAGACCTTGCAGCTTGAGCGGTTCACGGACACTTAGTTTTTTAAGAGCCTCGAAATTTGCGCCTTCCACTCCAACTGCGAAAAACATGAAATTCTTTGAGTTTTCGCCCTCACGAATCAGCTCCGCAGCGCGACTGACACTGTCGGTTGGGCCACCATCGGTAATGAGGAATACCCATGGACGATAATACGAAATCCCATTCGCCTTGTACGTATCCTTACGCTGGCGAAGAAGCTCCAGTCCCTTCTCGATCGCAGCGCCCATTGGAGTGTCAGCGTCAGGCGAGAGTGTTGGCGGATAGAAGTGCTGGATACCAGTGAAATCCATTTCGACCTTCACAGGTCCAAACGTGACTATTCCAACTTCGACTCGCTTTGCAGCAAGCGAGTCGGCGAACAGTTCATCACGAAATACCTGAAGACCTTTGTTTAGCTCATTGATAGGAGCGCCACCCATTGAGCCAGAATTGTCCAGCAACAACAGAACGGGGCATCTATTTTCTGGATTTTCGGCAAAGACAGCATCACCAAAGGGCCGTTGCTCGAAGCTCTCTGTATTTGTCATCGTATTTCCAAATGCGCGCGGATCCTAAGCAGATGTTAATGCTAAGACCTGGCGTGACTAGATAGCAATTGGGTCAATTTCCCTACCTATGCTGTGGTATGCGAAATTTGGAGAGCGTTTCGTATTTGACACAGCATAGACACCTATCACCAGCTTGATTTGAGCTTCTTCGCGAACGACCGTGCTCCGTTTGTGTCATCCTTGACGTTTGGTCTAAGTCTTGGTCCCAGAAATCTTCGCATTTAGGCAGCATAGGCTTCCGACAGCATCGATTGACCAAACATTCGTTGATCCCCGATGTGTTGATGCTCGATCTAACTATCTGCGGAGTGAGCGCTGCCCAACCAGTGCCTTTGGGAAAGCGGGGGGATATGAGGGGGGGGTTGAGGCATCAACCTATTATCTCGGACTAAGATCGCCCCTTCTCAACCTAGAAGTCTAATAGCGACAACCGTTTTATGCACTAATCTATATAAATCGCAACGAATGAATAGTTATCTTCCGGCTTTCTTTGTTCCACAATTCTCCGAACTTCAAAGCACATCTCTTCGGGACCCTCAGATCGATCTGATATAGATTTCATTTCTTGGATTGGAATATTATTATGCACGCCATCAGACGTAAAAAATACTTTGTCTCCCTCTTGGAGAACTATTTCGCCAACATCGATCTTTGGAAGGCTATGAATTCCGAGCGCACTCACGAGGATATTTTTTCTTGAATAGTTCTCATACTCCTCACGCGTGAGCTTTCCAGCCACCAGCAGTTGGTATGCTTCGGTATGGTCTTGGGTGATACGCTTTATTCCGGCGGCACGTTGAATCGATATTCTTGTATCCCCTACGTGGACGAACCGCATACGATCCTCAACCATCAGAGCTGCGGAGAATGTTGTCGCCATTCCTCGAACTTCAGGCGATTGATTCTGTTCAGCTCTGAGGACCGCGTGGATCTGCTGGGCAATGAGGAGAAGATCAGGGATCGTAGGTTCTTGCAGGAGCGATCCAAAGTGTTCGATTGCTAGAGCCGATGCTCTACGCCCACCCATGTGCCCACCCAGGCCGTCCGCAATCGCTACAGCCATCCAATCGTCGCTTAGATGCCAAACGCCTATAGCGTCCTCGTTCTCTGCCCTTGGCCCTCGTTCGGAGAAGGATGCATATGAGAATCTCATGTGCAGACTTCTTCCAGAATCTGAGCCAGAACAGGATGAAGCTGTCCACGGCTGACTTGAATCGACAACTCTGCACGCCCAATGGTGCGGCACAAATCTGAGCCCGCAGCCCGAAACTCAACGCCAAGGCGGCGCGCAAGGTTATCGTCCATACTAGGACCACATAGCTGGAAAAATTTCCTCTCTACGTACCACCTGTTGTGGGAAGTGCCGAGTTCAAGCATGGCCATTAGGCAATCTACCTTCGTCTCGAACGATCCAGCGTCAACAAAGACTTCCAGAACGTTAGCGAGAGCGTCACATCTCTCAAAAGCAAACGACGAGCCGTGAACCCAACGAGCGTAAATTTGCCCCAATCGATCTCCGAGTTCAGGATGTCTGGTGCATAGGTCAGAGGCTTGATCCAACCCAACACTCACAAGGATAGCTCTAGCGTCGTTAGACCCGAACTCATCCTCCACAAGCTCCACCAAGCCACGCCAAGCGGCTTCGCTTAAGGGTTCGTGCTGATTGAGTTGTTCGACAAACCCAGAGGTTCGCTCGTTGGTAAGAGGCGGGAGAGTTACGCTAACACTGATAAGAGCATCAAGGACAGCCTTCGCCGATTTGAAGCGCCGCGAGGCATCAGTTCGTGTGCAATTCCGCAGGATCGCACCATAAGGCCCATCCTCTCTTATCTCATGGCAAGGAATCCTTGGCTGAGTTCCGACGATATCATGGATGATACATCCTAGCGAATAGATGTCGGACTGAGGTGAGGCACGTCTGAGATCAGACGTAATTTCTGGCGCGGTGTAATAGTCGCTGCCCTTCGCCATGCCTGTCATTGTGAGAGCAGAAATGCGGGTTTCATTCATCGCGATGAGTCCGAAGTCACTCACTGCGTAGAATTGCTCTGAACCCTCTTCAAAGCGCAGCACGTTCTGCGTCTTAAGATCTCTGTGATAGATGTGCATTGAATGAAGCTCATCCAATGCTGCCACAATATCAGCTATAGCCGCGATCCACGCCCCGCCTAAGGTGCCATCACGTGCAAGATCGTCCTGAAGGCTGCTGACGGCTACCGGCATAAGATAATAAGGTGGATCATGATCTAAATCTCCATCCACCACGGGAACAATGTTGCGATGCCGGATACCCATCTGGGTACGGGCTTCACGCGCAAAACGACGGCGTACATTTTCGATGATCTGAGGCGGAAGGTTCTGAAGGACGTGAAACGTTTTACGAGCAAAGTGCGCTCCGGCATCGTCCTCAACTAAGTCAACGACGCCAAAGCCGCCACTTCCGAGCGTTCTGATTTTTGTCAGAGCCATATCTGCTCGCTCTCCTTATAGCGCTGCTTTTTCGCTACCTATATCAGGTCGCCACAAAGCTAGAAGAGCGCTAAACCCGATGTAATCGGATATCCTGAGCAAGGCTCGAACCTGTGATCTCGTGCTGGAACGACCTGCCCATGTCAGCTCGCCTCTGGTGCCTTAAGAACAATGAAGCCAAATACATTGTTTCGTTATATCGTCACGATAACTGCTGCATGAAAAGTAACAAGTGGTTCACATTGCTCAACAAGTGAGAACACGTTCGTCCCTAAACGGGGGAGCCGCCCAATCACGAGGCGAGGCCTGCGCAACAACTGCGCTGGGTACTCAGTGGGTACTCAACGCTTCGGCCAGAATCTCGCAAGAGGATTAAGCCTTTGATTTGATTGGTAGCGGAGGAGGGATTTGAACCCCCGACACAAGGATTATGATTCCTCTGCTCTGACCAACTGAGCTACTCCGCCCCAGGGACGGGAGAACCCGTCTCGGACAGGCGCGATATAGGGAGGGTTTGGCGCGCCTGTCAAGAAAGAGAATGCAGGCCGAGGCCTTTCCGGCTTACGTTTTCTTCAGCCTGCGCATGCCCCGGCCAAGCCTTGGGCAAAGGGGTTGCCGGGACCGGAGCCCCGGCGGCATGCCCTTACGCGCGCGACTTGACGCGCCAGAGCTGGAAGCCTTCTGCCGAGATCGCCTGCTCAATCGCACGGCGCGAGAAATTGTGCGGCGGAGACTGGCGGGCCTGCAGGGTACCGGTCAGCCCCCAGGGGCCGAACTTGGCCGGCAGCTTGCTGCCGCTCTCGTCGCCCGCGAAGGCGTGAAGGTCGTCCCGGCTCTGGGAAGCGAACATGAAGATACGCATGGGATCAGGCTTTCTCTTCTGAAACGGTCGATGTGCCCTGTAAACTAGGGCTCAGACTTCGGAAGTCAGCTCAATCGCCTGCGCAGGGAGCCCGAAACGGTAGGCAAGGTGCCACTGCAGCTCGCGCGACGACTGATAGGCATAGCGACGGTCGAGCAGGTGGCTGACCTCCCGCTTGTCTCCTGCGTCCTTGGCCCAGATCCGGGACAGGGTGAAGCCGGCCGTCCAATGGTCCCGGCCGACGGGTGTGGGAATGAAGTGAAATTGCATAGTGTTCTTCTTGTATTCGTTGAGGCGCGGGAGACCTTGAAGTTCTCCTGCGCATAGTTGAAGTTTTCCTCCCGCCGCGGATGTTACGCGGCCTGGAGGTTTCCGGCGGATTGCTTGCCGGAGCGGCGGTCGGTCTCGATCTCGAAGCTGACCTTCTGGCCCTCGACGAGGCCGCGCATGCCGGCGCGCTCGAGCGCCGTGGCGTGGACGAAGACGTCCTTTCCGCCGCTGTCCGGCTGAATGAAGCCGTAGCCTTTGTGGTCGTTATAGAATTTGACTGTTCCTGTGAGCATTTCAGTTTTCTCCTGACATAGGGACACGTAGGCTGCGCCAGAGAGCGCAACCCGTCCGGTTTTTTCGATTTTTGGATGAAGACTGAACGCGCATTTCAAGAGAAACGCGACGGGGCCCAGGGATCCGGCCAAACAACGATAGAAAAGATATAGAGATTAACCGCCCAAATAGCAAGTGGAGCCCCTGGAAATACTCAAGGTGGCTGCCTTTGCTTGGATTTGAGCGGTGTCCGGGCCTGTTCTTCAGGCCTGTTTGCGGATCCGCATCAGCTTGAAAAAGCCCGCCGGGAAAAGAGGCTTGAGCTCCACCACCTCCATGCAGCCGGTCCTGCGGGCCCAGGTCTCCACGCGGGAGGCCTTGAAGGCCGAGCTCCAGCCGATGGCCTTGGCCACGGGCGAGGCCAGTTCCTCCAGAGCCGCGATGGGTCCGGAGGGCTGGCCGAAGTGATTGGCCAGGATGATCTCCCCGCCGGGCCTCAGCACGCGGGCGAATTCGGACAGCGCGACCTCGGGCTCCGGCACGAGGGTGATGATGAACTGCGCCGTCACGGCATCGAACATCCCGTCCGGAAAGCCGAGCCGCGTCACGTCCATGACCTGGAGGCTCTTCACGTGGGTCAGCCCGCGCTTCTCCACCTTGTCCTGGGCCCGGCGCAGCATGTCCTCGGACAGATCGACTCCATAGACCTCCGCGCGGGCCGGATAATAGCCCAGGGACAACCCCGTCCCGACCCCGGCCTCGAGCACTCGCGGTCCGCAGGCCACCGCCGCATTCACGGCCGCCCTTGCGGCCGGCTCGGTCAGCTTGTCGTAGACAATGTCGTAGATCGGGGCCCAACGCGCATAAGCCTTGCGCATCAGGGCCGTGGTGGGTCCATCCGTCATGGAGCGTCCTTCAGTGGAAGCCTTCAGGCCGCGGCGGACGCGACCTCGGCTGTCGTGCGAGCGATGGTGCCCCCGCCCAGCACACGTGCCCGGGGAGCATCGCTCTCATAGATGACACAAGCTTGACCGGGAGACACCCCATCTTCCGCCGATAACAGCTCGACAATAGCCCCGGTTCCGTCGGTCCGCAGGATGGCGGGGCGCGGCTCGCGGGTGGAACGCACGCGCACGGCCACGTCCATGCCCTTCTCGCCCAGGCCGTCCAGGGGCCCGTCCCCGAGCCAGTTCACATCCGCGATGCGGATCAGGCGGGTCGCCAGGGCCTCCCGCGGGCCCACCACCACCCGGGCTTCCTTGGCCTCGAGGCGCACCACATAGAGGGGCTCGCCGGTCGAGATGCCGAGGCCTTTGCGCTGCCCCACGGTGTAATGGATGATCCCGTCGTGCCGGCCGAGGACGCGCCCGTCCACATGGACGATCTCACCGCCCTGCACGGCGCCGGGCTTCAGCCGCTCGATCACGTCGCTGTAGCGCCCCTGGGTCACGAAGCAGATGTCCTGGCTGTCCGCCTTCGCGGCGACTGCAAGACCGAACTCTCGGGCCAGCGCCCGGGTCTGATCCTTGGGCAGTTCGCCTAAGGGAAAGCGCAGCATGCTCAGCTGTTCTGGCGTCGTGGCATAGAGGAAATAACTCTGGTCACGCTCCGGGTCGGCCGCACGGTGAAGGGCGCGGCGCCCGTCCGGAAGGGCCCGGCTCGCCACGTAATGCCCGGTCGCCAGGATGTCCGCCCCGAGTTCCCGGGCGGTCTCCAGGAGGTCGCGGAACTTGATCGAGCGGTTGCATTCCACACAGGGGATCGGGGTTTCGCCCGCCAGATAGCTCTGGGTGAAACGGTCGATCACCGCCTCGCGGAAGCGGGCCTCGTAATCCAGCACGTAGTGGGGAATGCCGATGGCCTCGGCCACACGGCGGGCATCATAGATGTCCTGGCCCGCGCAGCACGCTCCCTTACGGTGGGCGGCCGCCCCATGGTCGTAGAGCTGGAGCGTGATGCCCAGCACATCGTAGCCCTCCCGCTTGAGGAGGGCAGCGACGACGGAGGAATCCACGCCTCCGGACATGGCGACCACGACGCGCGTCTTCGACGGCTCGCGGGGAAGATCGAGAGAATTGAGCATCGTTCCATCCCGAGGCGCCGTTCAAGGCGGCGCACGGAGGGGCCAAAGCTCCTCTATAGCGATTGCAGGGCCGATCTTCCAGAGCGCCTGCGGGCTCCAAACGTCACGCCCCTACCTTCGAAGGAGGGCATCCCGGCGCCCTCATGCCCCTGTGCGCGCTTAGGAAAACATTAATCGGCGTCGCATAACGTCACGCTCATCAAGGTCGTTGAATATTTTTGTGTGAGCGTATCATGACCGAACCCCACCGCCCGAGGGTCAAGTATGTCATCGGGCCCGACGGCAGTCCCCTGACGATTGCCGACCTTCCGCCCTCCAGCACCCGCCGCTGGGTCATCCGCCGCAAGGCGGAAGTCGTCGCCGCCGTTCGCGGCGGCCTCCTCAGCCTCGAGGAGGCCTGCCAGCGGTATACCCTGACGACCGAGGAGTTCCTCAGCTGGCAACTCTCCATCGACCAGCACGGTCTCGCGGGCCTGCGCACGACGCGTATCCAGCATTACCGCCAGTAAGTCCCGGCAGATCTCCCTTTCAAGGGCGCGGCTCCCGCAGGACCGCGCCCTTCCCGCGCCTGCTGGGAGCATGAAGCTTTGCCGTTAAGACATTGCTAACCATCCTCGGACAATTGTCCTGCAGCCCCCTTGCATGGACAGGTCCGCTACGTGTCGCAAGCCTACGACTTCCCGCACCCGCCCGCCCCTTCCTCGGCCGCCTATACGGATCCGGCCCTGCGCAACGGGGATCCTGGGGCCACGCGGGTCATTCGGATCGGCCAGACCGTCGCGGACGTGGAGCGGCACCTCATCCTCGACACGCTTGATTATTGCCGGGGCAACCGTACCCATGCGGCGAAGATCCTGGGAATCTCCATCCGGACCCTGCGCAACAAGCTGAACGAATATGCCGAGGCCGGTTTCTCGGTGCCCGAGCCGGGTCAGGCACGGGGCGGCATGGCCTGCTGAGGTTCGGCCGCGTCAGCGCTTGCGCAGCCAGAGGCTGGTCTCGTGGGCGCCCGGCGGCAGCGGGAGCTCCGCGAGAATACCCTTGGGGCGCTCGCCCAGCATGGCCTGCGCGACGAAGTGGCTCGCGAAGAGAAGCTCATAAGCGCCTCCCTGCACGAGGGCCCCCACGAGCATCTGCTCGTTATATCCTCGCCATTCCCAGACCTGCGGGTAGGCATCCGGCAGGACGATGTCGTGGACATGGATCAAGGTTCCGCCGGCGAGGCGCGGCAGCACGTCCAGGAAAAGCCGGTCCACGTCGGTTCCGGGCATCGCGATATGGCTGGAATCGACGAACAGGACATCGCCGGCCGCCAGGGACTCGAACAGGCGTGGATCCGCATCGCGCAGCAGCACCGCATTGTGGGCAACGTCGAGCTGGGCCAGGGAAGCCCGCGGGGCGGGATCGATGCATGTGATCCGCGTCGGCAGGCCGCCGTCCCGAACGGCCTGCGCCATGAACCGGGTGGAGTGCCCGGATCCGATCTCGACGATCCGTTTCGGAGCGTGGGTCCGCACCATCGCATAAGCGGCCGCGGCATCGAGACGAGGGAACCAGTCCTGATCGAAACGGGCCGGGCCCTGGCCACGGGCAATCAGGCGCAGATTCGCCGAGCAGGCCTCCATCGCATCGAGAAGCGTCGAGAACCGGGGCCTCGCCTCATCGAAGAGCGGAAGGAGGGCCGGATACCCGGCGGCCTCGACGCTCTCGGCATAGCGGTAGGGAATGAAGAAACCACGCGCCCTGCCCCCGAGCAGGGTCGAGAGGCCAAAGCCGAGGCGGCGCCAGGAGACCGGCCTGGGCATCAGACCAAGGGCGAAGGGGGTAGCGGGGGCCGGTCGTCGGACCTGCCGCGCCCACGCCAAGCCTGGGCCAGGCGGGCGCGCTCGAACATGAGGACGACGATCAGCGAGAGCGCAAACGGGATCAGGAGGTAAAAGACCCGAAACACGATCAGCGCCGCCAGAACGTCGGGCTTGGGAATGTCCGGCATGGCCGTCACGAAGACGATCTCGAAGACCCCGAGGCCCCCTGGAGCATGGCTGATGAGGGCCGCCGAGAAGGACGCAAGGAAAACCGCCAGGACGATGACGAAGCTGGGCTCGAGATGGGACGGAAGCACGAAATAGATGATGCCGGCCGCGCCGAGCAGCTCCAATGGCGCTGCCATCAGCTGACGCCACAGGATCGCCGGGCGAGGATATTCGAACTTGGCCTTACGGATGACCATAGGCGGGAGGTGAAGAATGGACCCGGCGACATAGAGGACGACCAGGCCAAGCAGGATAAAGCCGACGATCCGCGCCGTGGCCGGATTGGTCAGGACGCTAGGAAGCACGTTCTCAAGGCGATGCAGGAGGGTGGGATCGAGGGTCAGCACCACCCCGCCGAGCAGAATGGTGCCCAGCCCGAACGTGAAGGAGCACAACGCCACCAGAACGGCGATCTGGGAGGCGCTCAGCCCCTTCGACGAATAGGCCCGGTAGCGAACGACCGCCCCGGAGAAGACGGAGGCGCCGATATTGTGGGACAGGGCATAGGTTGTGAACGACGTGACGGACACGAACAGCCAGGAAATGTGCCGGACACCGAGATGCAGAAGCGCGATCCGGTCGTACCAAGCCAGCGCGCCATAGGCCACGAGAGTGGACAGGCCGGCCAGCAGGTAGCGATGGGACGGCACCGCCTTGAGGCTTTCCCACACGTCGTCGAGGGAAAGGCCGCGGAGTTCACGATAGAGAAGCCATCCGGAAACGCAGACCGCCAGCAGCCCGATCACGGGCCAGATGAACTCACGCACATTTTTCATCGACGCGGGCGGCTCCTCAGCACTTGCCCCTGTGTGCCCTACAAGCCCTTGCACCGCAAGGGGGAAGTCGGTCGCGGGCAAGCGGGATCGGAGCAATTTTCGCAAGCCGATCGGGATAGGTTTTCCGCACCCGCCTTCCCCTACGTAATGAGCCGGTAACCCGTCGTCCTGCGGGCGCCCTCCCGCCCGTTGCTCTCCGGCCATTCCCGTGAGACATCAGGCGTCCATAGCCCCCGTGCCAGGAGACCGTCCTCGATGGCCAGCACCCCTTCGGCCGCGCTGAATCTCAACGGATATACCGATCTTCCTGAAGGGAAGATCGCGGCCATCGTGACTTATCTGCACATGGGCCGGCCCTCTCCTGCCCTCGCCCCCGCGATCCCGGACGGCCTGTCCCTTGAGAGATCGAGGGGCGAAACCGCGCGCTACCGCGACCTCTTCCGGCGCATCGGAGAGCCCTGGCTCTGGTTCAGCCGCGCCGCCATGCCCGATACGGAGCTGGAGGCGATCCTCACCGACCCGCGGGTTGAGATTTATGTCCTGCGGGACGGCTCGACCGATATCGGCCTGCTCGAACTGGATTTCCGCCCGGAAGGAGAAGCCGAGCTTGCCTTTCTGGGCCTGGTGCCCGGGACCATCGGCCGGGGCGCGGGGCGCTTCCTCATCCAGGAGGCGATCCGCCGGGCCTTCGAGAAGCCCATCGGATGGTTCTTCGTCCATACCTGCTCGCTCGACCACCCGGATGCCCTGGGCTTCTACCGGCGGGCTGGGTTCGAGCCCTACAAGAGAGCGATCGAGGTGGTGGATGACCCGCGGCTCGCAGGCCATCTTCCGCTCGAGGCGGGCCCGCACGTACCGCTTCTGGGCTCACGCTGATTGAAATGCGAAAGGCGCGCCTCTCAGCGCGCCTTTGCGAAACGTTTAACGCGGCCCCGGCTTACGCAGAGGCACGCATGGCCCGCGACTGCGTGGCCTGGACCACGACGGCCTCGCGGGACGGATCGCCGCGCTCGCGATCCTCGAGGCTCTCGGCGCGCTTCAGGCTCTCGAAAGCCTCCCCGAGCTCCGCCTTGGCGTCGTCGAGCTGGGCATGCAGGTTTTCAACCGACTGGCGGAGATTATCGCGCCGCTGCGCCGCTGCGCGGGCATAGGTCGGATAGGCGAAGTGGTTCGGATCGGAGATCCCGGCCTTCTGCTCCTCCACCGCGATCTCACGATCGAGATCGGCCGCCATGCGGTCGAACTCTGCGATCATCATCTCGATCTGCGCAACCTTCCGACGTTTCTCGTCGACCTGAAAGCGCTTGAGGCGGATGAGCGTATCCCGCGACTTCATCTTGATTCAACTCCACACGTCGCTGTTTCACGTGCCCGGGTGGATCGCTCAGTTATCCGCCGGACACGTTTACCATCGAGCACGGAAGTTGAGCTTTCCTTACCGCCGCCGAGGAAATCCCCGCGAAAGGTTGCGGTGCCATACGTCACCTTTGCAGAGACCTATCCACAGGCGGGGACCATCAACCTTTCGTTTACCGAACGCGTTAACACTGGATCCGTCACGGCGGCATTCCTTGCGGATGTCGTTGGGCCGGGATGAAAAATCCCGGAAAGCAAAGAGTTTCAATTTGCAACGCGGGTCAGAATGGCAGGGCATAATCCACAGGACGGAGGTCTGGGACGACGGGCGGGCACGCCGAAGTCGTTAAGCGCTTGCATGTCTGAATCAGGGTTTGTTAACCATTCTGAACTAGCGTTTCGAATCAGTTCAAGAGGGCATCCGCCACAGGCCCTGTGGCAGATGGACAGCCATCCGCTGTTCGGTGGCCCAAGGGCAAGGGCTGGGGAATAAACATGCGCGTACTTCTCATCGAAGACGACAGCGCAACTGCGCAGAGCATCGAGCTGATGCTGAAGTCCGAGAATTTCAACGTCTATGCGACGGATCTCGGCGAGGAAGGCGTCGACCTCGGCAAGCTCTACGACTACGACATCATCCTTCTCGATCTGAACCTTCCCGACATGTCGGGTTACGAGGTCCTGCGCACCCTGCGCGTCGCGAAGGTCAAGACGCCGATCCTGATTCTCTCCGGCATGGCCGGCACCGACGACAAGGTGAAGGGCCTCGGCTTCGGCGCCGACGACTATCTGACGAAGCCCTTCCACAAGGACGAGCTTGTCGCCCGCATCCATGCGATCGTGCGTCGCTCCAAGGGCCACGCGCAGTCGGTCATCACGACGGGCGATCTGGTGGTCAACCTCGACACCAAGACCGTCGAGGTGGGCGGCGCCCGCGTGCATCTCACGGGCAAGGAATACCAGATGCTGGAACTCCTCTCCCTACGGAAGGGCACGACCCTGACGAAGGAGATGTTCCTCAACCATCTCTATGGCGGCATGGACGAGCCGGAGCTGAAGATCATCGACGTCTTCATCTGCAAGCTGCGCAAGAAGCTCGCCAATGCCTCCCAGGGCAAGAACTACATCGAGACCGTATGGGGCCGCGGCTATGTGCTACGCGAGCCGAGCGAGTCGGAAGAGCGGATCGCCGTCTGATCTTCTCTCCTCTCTCCATCCCTCAAAAAAGCCCGGCCACAAGCCGGGCTTTTTGTTAGGATACAAAGGTTGCACCCCGAACGGAGCACCTCCGATGCGATCGCTTCTTGTATCGTGGCAATTCTGGGCTCTGCTTTCCGCCGTCTTCGCGGCACTGACGGCGATCTTCGCAAAGGTCGGAGTCGAGAATGTCGACTCGGATCTCGCCACCTTCATCCGCACGGTCACGATCCTGCTCGTGATCGGCGCAATTCTGACCGCACGTGAGCAATGGCAGGGTTGGGGCGCAATCTCGACGCGAACGTTCACGTTCCTCATCCTGTCGGGCCTTGCCACAGGCGCGTCCTGGCTTTGCTATTTCCGCGCGCTCAAAATCGGCGATGCGGCGCGGGTTGCACCCATCGACAAGCTGAGCGTGGTCCTCGTCGCACTGTTCGGCGTGCTCTTCCTTGGAGAGCGCCTGTCCGAGTGGAACTGGGCCGGCGTCGCGCTGATCGCTGCTGGAGCCGTGCTCGTCGCCTACAGGGGATGATGCGCTCTTAAAGACGCATCAGGATGACACCGGCCGCAATCGCGACGGCAGCCGCGATCCGTCCTGCTCCGACCCGTTCCTTCAGGAAGAAAACTGCGAACAGCACCGCGAAGAGAACGCTCGTTTCCCGGAGTGCCGCCACGAGCGCGATGGGTGCCTTCGTGAAGGCCCAGATTGCGATCCAATAGGACGCAAGGGACATGGCTCCGGCCGCAAAGCCCATGCGCCAGGCCGGTGCCAGTTGCACCAGCATCCGCAGGCCGCGCCGCGAAACTGCGTAGGCACAGGTGAAGAGACCGTCGAAAATGCTGAGCAGGATGATGAAGCCGGATGCGGAGCCGGACAATCGTGCGCCGACTCCGTCGAGCAGCGTGTAGCTCGCCGTGCATCCTGCCGTCGCGAGAGCGAAGACGAAGGCCTTCGGGGGCATTCGCCCGACGGCTCCTCCACGCAGGGACATGAGGCAGACGCCGCCTCCGATCAGCAGGATCGACAACAGCTTCGCGCCGGTCATCGCCTCCCCGAGGAAGCCGGCGCTCACGAGGGCGACGACGAGGGGCGCCGTGCCGCGGGCCAGGGGATAGACCTGGGACAGGTCGCCATGCTCGTAGGCGCGGACCAGGGTAAGCTTGTAGACCACATGGACCATGGCGGAGGCCAGGAGCCAGGGCCAGGATGCGGCGGCCGGAAGAGGGAAAAACGGAAGCAGGACAAGGCAGATCAGGGCCGAGAACAAGGCCAGCAGCACGATGGACGAGAAGCGGTCGAGCCCGACCTTCACGACCACGTTCCATCCCGCATGCATGGAGGCCGCCAGCAGCACGGCTCCGAAGACCATCGGCTCCACGTCGTTTCCCTTCAAGGTGACTTCCCGGCTAGGACCGCGGGGCTGCGGCCTCCCGAGAATGTGCCCTTGTCTCACGCGCCAGAGGGCTCGATAATCGATATGATCTGACGAACGATGTGCGCTTTTCTCACATGGCTTTCATTCCATGGCCCAGCGTCGCCTTCCTTCCCTAAATGCTCTCGTGGCCTTCGAGGCGGCGGCCCGTCTCGGCCGCATGACCCTGGCGGCGGAGGAGCTTTCCGTGACGCATGGCGCCATCAGCCGCCAAGTGCGCCACCTGGAGACCGTGCTGGGCATCCGGCTCTTCGAGGGGCCGAAGAACGCGCTGAGGCTTACAGAGGCCGGGCGCACCCTTCTGTCCCACCTGACCACCGGGTTCGATCACATCGAGACCGGGATCCGCGCCGTGGCGGACGAGGAGGAAGGAGCCCTCGACGTGTCCTGCACGGGCACGTTCAGCATGCGCTGGCTGATCCCGCGTCTGTATCGGTTCCAGGAGCTTTATCCGGGGATTGAGGTAAGGCTCTCGGCCTCCCATGCGCCGGTGGACTTCACGCGCCACCGCTACGAGGTGGCGATCCGGCTCACCGAGCATCTTCTGCCGCCCGAGGCGCCGTCAACGACCCTCTTCGCGGAATCGGTGGGGCCGGTCCTCTCCCCGGCCCTTGCGGCGCGCCTGCATCTGGCGGAACCCCGCGATCTGGCGCAGGCGCCCCTCCTCCATACGGTTACCCGCCCCTATGCCTGGTCCGACTGGATCGACAGGGCCGCAAGCAGTGCCTTCGCGCTCGCCGGAACGGAATACGAGCATTTCTACTACATGCTCGAAGCGGCGGTGGGCGGCCTCGGGGTCGGGATCGCACCCTGGCAGCTGGTGATCGACGATATCAGGGCGGGCCGCCTCGTGGCCCCGTTCGGCTTCGTCGGGAGCGGGATGGATTATGTGGCCGTGCGCCGACCGCGGCGGAGCCGCAAGGCGCAGGCCTTCTGCACCTGGCTGGCGCAGGAGGCCGGGAAGACGCCCCTGCCCTTGCCGATGCCTATGCGGATGTCGCCCGCAACGTGACCTCGTCGCCCTCGATGCTGAAGGCAGTCGTCATGCCGGCTGCGCGAGCCACCATACCGGCATAGTAGATCTGGATCCCATGGGCATCGACGGTGCCGCTCTCGGATTCGCCCGCAAGCAGCGCCTCCGCATGGACCGGGATGCGCGCATTCATTCCCTTCGAGCGGATGATGAACTCGCAGGTCTCCGCGTCTCCCGATACGCTCGCCGAGATGGAGCCGCCGCGCGGAATGGCGTTGATCGCGATCATGATCAGGTTGAGCAGCAGCTTGACCCGGTTCTTCGGGAAGAGCAGCCGCGGCGCCGACCAGGCGAAGGAGATCTTGTCGTCCTGGAACAGCCCACGCGCGACCTGCTCCGCATCCCCCAGGTCGATAGCCGCCCCGGCCGATCCCGCGGCCCCGAAGGCGAGGCGCGCGAACTGAAGGCGGGCCGAGGCCTGCTTGGCGCTTTTCTCAATCAGCTCAAGGGCGAATTCCCGCATGGAGGCGTCGTTGTCGTCCTCCAGCACTTCGAGGCCGTTCACGATGGCCCCGACCGGGGAGATCACGTCATGGCACACGCGGGAACACAGGAGAGCGGCGAGATCGAGAGAATCGAGAGAAATCGTGGCCATAAGGGCTCCGGAATGACCGTCGGCTCGGTCCAATGCTTGCACAATCGGGTTGCGATCTGCGAAGCTTAGGCGAGAACAGGAAAGAGAACGTGAACCGGGATACCCGCCTCCGAGTTCTTTGAAAAGCAGGCAAAGGAACCCTTATGCCCGGCCGAGCGGCACGACCATGACGAGTCTCGACGACAGCGACACCGATGCCCTGGCGCGGCAACTGGCAAAGATCGCCATCGAGGCCGGACAAATTCTGCGGCGGATGGAGCACGCCGCCATCGACAAGCGCCTCAAGGACGATGGGACGCCCTGCACGGCCGCAGATCTTGCGGCCGAAGAAATTATCATCCGACGCCTCAACCTCGCCTGGCCCGACATCCCTGTCGTCGCCGAGGAGACGGCAAGCCGCGCCGATACGGATTCGTATTTCTTCCTGGTCGATCCCCTCGACGGAACCGGCGACTTCATCCGCGGGACGGGCGAATACAGCGTCAACATCGCCCTGGTGAAGGGCGACCGGCCCATCTCGGCCGTGGTAGCGGCGCCGGCCCTTGGAAGCGTCTGGATCGCCGGGACCCGGGCTGAAATGGGCACCATCCCGGGCGACCCGGGCGAGGCCATCGCATGGCAGCCCATCGGGACAAGGGCCGCGCCGGACAATGGCCTGGTGGCTCTCGTGAGCCGCCGCCATGGGGACCACGCCACCGAGGCCTGCCTGTCCACCCTCTCGATCGGCACCCGGCGCATGGCCTCCTCGGCCCTGAAATTCTGCCTTATCGCCTCAGGGGAAGCCGACATCTACGTGCGGTGCGGGCCGACCATGGAGTGGGACACGGCGGCGGGGGACCATATCCTCTCCCGCGCGGGCGGTCGGGTCATCGGTCCTGGCGGCGCGCCATTGACCTATGGTCATAAGGATCGCGACTACCGCAACGGGCCCTTCGCGGCTCTCGGCGACATCGCCCTCGCGCCTCGCCTTGCTCTTCCTGTCTCCTGCTAGCATTCCGGCCGCTTCGTACAGAGTTTGTTAGGGTTGACGGCATTAAAACACTCCGTCGACGGTGCTCCAGGCCGGCTTCGTCCGGGCGGAAGGCCCGATCTGGCACTTCCTGCCGGCGTCTCGGCGCCGGCGTCTCAAGCGAGGAGATGGCTCATGAGCTCGCGAACGATCCTTCTGGCGGCAGCCGTCACGGCTGCTCTCTTCGGGGCCTCCGCCACAGGGGCCTCGGCGCAGGTATCCCGCTCCAACTACGCCGCCCCCGCGGCGCCGAATTCCTACAATTCGAACGACCTCGTCCAGTCCGGGCACCAGTTCTTCGGCTCCGCGTCCCGGGGCTTGGCCCTAGCCGTCGAGGAGGCGGTCCGCCGCTGGGGTGAGCCGAACGGCTACATTCTTGGCCAGGAAGCCTCCGGCGCCTTCTTCGGCGGCCTGCGCTACGGCGAGGGCAAGCTGTTCACCCGCAATGCGGGCCAGCAGCGCGTCTTCTGGCAGGGGCCGTCCCTCGGCTTCGACGTGGGCGGCGAAGGCGCGCGCACGATGATGCTGGTCTACAACCTCCCGGCCATCAATGCCCTCTACCGCCGTTTCGTCGGCGTCGATGGGTCCGCCTATCTGGTCGGCGGCTTCGGGATCTCGGCTGCGGCCGCCGACGAAATGGTCGTCGTGCCGATCCGCACCGGCGTGGGTGCGCGCCTCGGCGTCAATATGGGATATCTGAAGTTCACCCCCGAGCCGACCTGGAATCCCTTCTGATCTGCGCTAAAAAGGGCTGTCCAGGGCTCAGTCGGGCCCTGGTGAGCGGCGCGGGCACAAGATTGGTGCTTGAGCGTTTCCGATCGTGCACCTGGGAGTTTGAGTCCGCGTGGTCGAAACCATCATGATCTTCGCGCTGGGGTTCCTGGCGGCAACCCTGATTGCGCTCCTTATCATTCCGGCCATCAACACACGTGCGGAGCGCCTGGCGCGCCGCCGGGTCGAGGCCCTGTTCCCCATGTCCATCGCGGAGCTGACCGCCGAGAAGGACCATCTGCGCGCGGAATTCGCCGTTCTGCAGCGGCGCATCGAGCGTAAGGCCGAGGAGGCCCAGGCGGTCAAGCACGAGAGCATGGAGGAGCTGGGCCGCCGCGCTCTGCGCATCCAGGCGCTGGAGGATACGCTTACGGAACGCGACGCCGTGATCGCGGCACGGGATGCGGAGCTCAAGGCGACCCAGGACAAGCTGGCGTCGACCGAGGAGGAGCTGGCGCAGACCCGCACATCCCTGTCGGGCGCCCGCGAAACCCTTGCGGCCCTGGAAAATGCGCACCGCGCCACCCTGGACGAGCTCTCGAACACGCGGAGGGAACTGGATAATGCCCAGTCGGACCTGATCCGCACGAAAGCCGCCCTTGAGAGAACCGAAGAGCGGGCAACCGAGCGCGATGGCGCTCACAAGGATGCCGAGGAGCGGTTAAGGGCCGCCCTGAGCGAGCTCGATGTCAAGCGGATCACGATTTCCAACCTTGAAACACGGCTCATGACGCAGACCGCACGCGGCGACGATTTCGAGCGAGCGCTCAACGAACGGCACAGCGAGCTCACTGACGAGCGCAAGCGCCTCACGGAGCTCGCCAAGAGCCTGACGGCCGAACAGGAACGAGGCCTCATTCTCGAACAGCGCATTCGGGAGCTCGAGACCGACCTGAGCGAGAAGGTCGCGGTCGCCCCCTTGGACGCAAAGGTAGGAGCCGAAGCGGCAGAGGCCGAGCTCGGACAGGCGGCTCTTCCCGCAACGGGCAGCTCCGACGAAGAGCTTCGTCGGCAGATCACGGACCTCGCCGACCTGATCGTCGGCGGCGACGCAAAGCCGAACGACAAAAAGCCGGGCCGCAAGGGCCCGGCTTCCAAAACCGGCCGGCGCAAGCGCGCCGGCTGAGTTTCCTATTTCGGAACCACCGTCTGATTGCCGCCCGGGCTTCCCGGGGGCGGGATGACGGGGGTCGTGCCCGGATTGGGGACCGGGGCCGGAACCGTCATGTCCGGGGTCGCGGTCGCAGGCGGCTTGATGACGCCGTCGCTCTTCTCGAGCTTGTCGCTCAAGGTTCCGGTCGAGCCCGTTTCGGACGGGTCATGGGGCTTGATCTTCTCGGCGGGCACTTGGTTCGGGGCAGGCATGTTCGGCGCCTGCTGCGGCAGGACCGGCGCCTGGGCGAATGCCCCTGCCGGTCCGGCCACGGTCATGACCGCGAGAATGAACCATCTCTTCATGGATCCGCTCCTTTGAGAGGAAACGGACCGCCGGAGGAGAGGTTCCTGCCCAGTTACTCGGCCGCCAAGGCAGGCTCCCGGGCCATCTGAAGGTAGAGATCGCGCAGCCTCTGGGTGATCGGGCCGGGCTTTCCGTCACCGATCTGGCGGCCGTCGATGGACACGATGGGCACCACGAAGTTCGATGCGCTGGTCAGGAAGGCCTCGGCGGCGTCATAGGCCTCCTCGACCGTGAAGCGGCGCTCCTCCAGCGGAATACCGTCCTCTTTCGACAGGCGCAGGAGCGACTTCCGGGTAATGCCCGGCAGGATGGCATTGGACAGGGGCCGCACGACGATGCTGCCGGCCTTCGTGACGATGAAGCCGCTCGATGAGCCGCCCTCCGTCACATAACCGTCCTCGACCATCCAGGCCTCCTGAGCGCCCGCCTCTTTGGCGGCCTGCTTGGCGAGCACCTGGGCCAGGAGGGAGATCGACTTGATGTCCCGCCGCTCCCAGCGCCGGTCAGGGACTGTGACGACCGCGATCCCGTTCCGGGCCGCCGGAGCATCGGCGATGGACTTGGTCTGAGTGAACATCATGACGGTCGGGGCGACGTCCTGCGGGAAAAAGAAGTCCCGCTCCGCCACGCCGCGGGTGACCTGGAGGTAGAGGAAGCCCTCCTTCATACCGTTCCGGCGCACCAGCTCTTCCTCGAGCCGGGTCCATTCGGCCCGCGAATAGGGATTGTCGATCCTGATTTCCTTCAGGGAGCGCTCAAGGCGCTCCAGATGCGCCTCGTTGTCGACCAGTCGACCGTCGAGGACGCCCACACCTTCGTAGACGCCGTCCGAGAAGAGGAAACCCCGGTCCATGATCGGGACCTTGGCCTCTTCGGGCGGAAGAAACGAGCCATTCAGGAAGACGGTGCGGGACATCGGAAAAACCTCGGGAGAACCTCGACAGTGCGGGACAGGTCGCCCCTGGCAGAGCCGGCCGGAACACCTAATTCCCGTTGGACAACCGACAGCCCCGAGCGACCGAGAGATAGGTACTCAGATTATGAAGCGGATGCCACACCTGATTTCGGTATTCCTGCCCTTCCTCCTGGCCATGGCCCCGACGAGCGGCAAGGCCGAGGAACCCCGCGCATGGTTCCTGGAGCAGGGTTACGCCCCTCCCGCGGGAGACCGGATCGTCGCCTGTCACGGCTATGGCTGCGTGCGGCGGGCGGCCCTGGCCCTGGATACGCCGTTGATTGGCCGGGCAAGTGCCCTTCTGCGGGCCGGTCGGGGATCACCCGCCCAGGAGCGCAAGGCTCTGGAGGAAGTCGTGAGGCTCTACACGTCCTACCTTGCACGTCAGCTCGGGAGCCCTCCGGACATGCCGCGCTCGCCTCCGTCCATGTCGGGCGTCGGCGGGCAAATGGACTGTGTGGATGAGACGGCGAATACGACGAGCCTGCTCCTGGTGCTCCAGGACCACGGACTTCTGGCCTATCATGAGGTGGAACGCCCCGCATCGCGGGGCCTTTTCATCGACGGGCGCTATCCGCACACGACAGCCGTCATCACCGAAAAAGGAAACCGCCTCGAATGGGCGGTCGATCCCTGGGCCAGGGCGCCCGGGGAAAAGCCGGAGATCCTGCCGCTCTCACGATGGCGGCAGGATTCCTGAAGAAGAGCCCGCCCCTTACTTAAGATGCTGGGCGATGTGCTTGTTCATCTCGAACATGGTCACTTTGGGCTTGCCGAAGATGGGCTTCAGCTTGTCGTCCGCGAGAATTTCGCGCCGGTTTTCGGGATTCTGAAGGTTGTTCTTCTTGATGTAGTCCCACATCTTGCTCACGACCTCGCCGCGGGGCAGCGGGTTCGAGCCGACGACCGCCGCCAATTCCTTGGACGGCTGCAAGGGCTGCTGAAGAGCGTTGGGCTTGGATCCGGCTGCTTTCGTGGCCGCAGGCTTCTTCGCACCGGCTTTTCCGTCTGTCGTCTTGGTCGGCATGGATTCCTCCGAGGATGGATGAGAAGAGACCCCTCGCAGCCGTCGAAGGGTCTGTGAAGGTCCATCGGCCTGGCCTGAAGCGGTTCGCCGGTCAGATGGCCAATGGTGGCAGAGCTTATGTGTGCTCCGCGCGGTCAGCAAGACCGTTTTGGGGAGGATTAAGCGGTTTTCGGGAACGGAACGACATTGGCGACCAAATCCCTGGAAACGCTCGGCTTTCTTGTATCCGCCCAGATCCGTCGCGTCCGTTCGGCCGCGGAATGCACGTGCGAGACGATGGCTTCGTTCGGGCAGGGCTTCGCCAAGAATGCGGCGCCGGGGGGCAGATCCCCGTTCGATGGCCATTGCCGCCCCGACATGATGAGGATTTCGGTCCGGTGCCACTTGGCATGAACCTTATGGGCCAGCTCAAAGCCGTTACAGCCATAGGGCATGTCCACATCCGTCAAAAGGACGTCGACCTGCATCCCGGCCTCAAGAATCGTCAGAGCCTCGGCAGAATTTGCCGCCTCGACGACTTTGAACCCTGCGTCTTCCAACAGATCCGAGATGAATAGGCGGATGAGGGGCTCGTCCTCGACCAAAAGAACTGTGGACTGTTCCTCGACCATCATACTGAAACTCGTGACTCGACGATCTTTAACGCGCAGCACCCAAAGTTGTTCCGGCCCTTCCGAAACGAGAGGCCTGCGCCTTATCGCTCGAAGCCGGACAGGTCAACGGATACTCAGGCCTCCGCCCGTCTTTGCTGCAAGGCGGCCGCCGGGGCACCCTGCCCGATGGAGCGCAGAAGCGTTCTCTCTTCAAAGGGCTTGGGGATGAAGGAGGCTCTCTTCAGATCGGCTGGAAGCTCCTGGGGCGACGACGCGGACACGAATGCAAATGGGATCCCCCTCTGCATCAGTTCCGAGGCTATGCCGAAGCTTTTGCCGTCAACCAGATCAATGTCCAGCAAAGCATAGTCAAATCCGTCGCCTAAGTGCCGCATGGCTTCACGGACGGATTCGTAAACTCCGACGATCTCGTGGGACTCTTCCTCAAGGATCGTCTGGATATCCATCGCAATGCATGGATCGTCCTCCACAATGAGAATACGCACACACCGACTCCCTCAGATGAATGATCTCGGACCTGCGCAATCGACTCCATGAACGCATCAGCGCAACTTTATCAGGTGAACACAGAGAGAACGGCCGGACAGCCGTCGGGTTCCGCAGCGGAATAGACGGAAAAAGGCTTAGAAGGATTATGGTAAACACGCGTAAGTGCCAGTTGGGCGCAGCACCCCCAGAGTTCGCCGGAAGGCGTCTTTAAACCGTCACGCCCGATCCTTATCTTATGACCAACCGGCGGAAGATGCCGGAGACGGTCACGATGCCGAGGTCATGACGCCGGATGTACGCGCATGATTTCGCCGTGGCCGTTGCTTTTTCGGCCGCCTGTCGGACGTTTTCGGCAATCGCCCATGAAAAAAGCGCCGGTCGATGCCGGCGCTTTTTCGTTCTGTCGGATTGATCAGTGGGTGTTTGCACCTGGCCGATCGGGTCGGAATTCGCTCTCGTGGCGGCTGAAGCGTTCCTCGTCGCCCGCGAACGTCTCCTCCACGTATTCCCGCCCGCGCTCCGCAGCCGTCCGCGCGTAGCGCATGCCCTGGTTGCGGACATCGTCCGCCCATTCGCCGAACATGGCGTCCTCGCGACGCGTGCGCGGCAGCAGGGCTCCCAGGAGCAGGCCGGCCGCCAAGCCGACAAGGCCGACCACCATTGGATTTTCGGCGACATAGTTCTGCACGCCGTTACGGGCCCGGCCGAACTGCCTCATCGAGCGCTCGCGCACGTCACCGAGCCGCTCCTGTTGGTGCTGGTAGCGGTCGGATGCCCAGTCGGAAGCCCGCTCATAGGTATCCTGCGCCCAGTCCGAGGCTGCCTCGTAAGCCTCATTGGCCTTGCTGCGCGCCTGTTCGGCCGCATCCCGGACCTTCTCACCAGCCTGCTGGGCCGTCTGCTGCGCCTTATCGGCGAGACCGCCCGAGGACTGGTCCTGAGAACGGCCACCGCCGGAGCTCTGCCCGCCCAGGGGTTGAGAGGTGTGGGACGCAAGAGTCGAGCTTTGGGCGGGTTTACCGCCGCCCTGAGCATGAGGCATGGGTGACTCGCCCACATGGCCGACAGACGTACCGGCGGAGATCTTCCCGCCGGAGCCGCTGTCCGAGCCGCCCTTCTGCTGGTTCTGCGACTTGCCTGGTTCGTTCTTCGGGTCAGCCATAAAGATCTCCTGTTGAATTCAGATGCGCATGTTGACGCCGCGGCGGCGTTCCATGACGTCCTGTGGGGATTGCAGCGGGGATGCGCCGGTTTCGTAGAGGCGCGGCTCTTCCGGATAGAGCGCGAGGTCCTCGTCGGCCGTGATGCGCACATGGGTACGGACGCGCGGCTTGCGTCCGAGCCTATAGAAGAGAAGGCCCATGCCGGCCGCGATAAGCATGACGGGCACGGGATTGCGCCGAATCGTCGTCAGCATGTGATCGAAGGCCGGGCCGTAGCGCCCATTCCGCGCCGTTCCGAGCATGTCGTCCACGACGCCCGAAACGGATAGCTTGCTCTGAAGCTGATCGATCGTCAGATCGAGCTTGGCTCTGCTGCGCTCGATGTCGCGTTCAAGTTCATCGATTTCCTGCGTCATCCGGCGACCCTTTCGGACAGAACTTCGGCGTCGCGCTTGATCGAGCGCACGGTCCGCTGCGGCGCGAGCGCCGAGAGGGACATGGCGTGACGCGCATAGAGGAGAAGGCCGATGGCAATGATCGCCAGAACGCCACCCACTATGAGCGCCGCGAGCGCCTCGGAATTCACCACCGTGGCGAGCCATTTCACGAGCGCATCGGTGAACAGTATCAAGGCCGCAATGGCAAAGACCGCCGCAACGACCACCATCGCAAGCCCCATGAACAGAGTGCGAAGGTTGGTCGAGATCTCCGTGCGGAACAGCGCAAATTCCTTCTGGGCCAGATCGCTGCTGTCGCGTATCGCCTCGACGACGAGGCCTTGTATGGTCTGGTACTCACGGTCCGGCATGATCAGGCTCCGTCAGCTGGACGCATTGCCGCTGCGGGCCTGGCCGTTGCGGGTCTGCGCCGATTGTCCGCGACGGTTGGCGCCGCGCCGTCCCTGCGACCGCGGTGCGATATAGGCATCCTCGCGCAAGTCCTCGGCCGTGCTCTTGATGAACCGCGCCGCCAGGAAGCCAATGGCCATCGACACGGCTGCCACGGTCGCGGGCCGCCTGCGGGCGACATTCTCAACGTCGTTGAAGATGTCGGCGAAGCTACGCTCGCGGATGGTCTCGGCCAGATGGTCGAGCCCTTCTGCCGCACTGTCTACGACCGCCTGGATGTTGGGACGATCCTGGAAGGATTGGGTCGAGCCGCGCAGGGAACTGGCGAAATCCGCCACCGACTGCGCCACATCGCTCTTGCGACGGTCGGCATAATCGGTCGCCTGCTCGCGGGCCGCATCGATGAAGTGCCAGCCGTGCTCGACGGCCGCATCGGCCATCTCGCCGACATCGCTCTTCAGCGCATCCCAGTTTTCATTCTCACCCTGCTTCTGGCGATTGGTGTCGCTGCCTTGCTGTCCCACGCTCATGGTATCCTCTATCCGGTCGCGAGAAGGTAACCCCTTGAAGCGCAGCAGGTTCCGCGCGCCTGCGCCGGACACGCACAGGGGCCGCGCGTCCGGGAACGGCGCACGGGAGACCCGCAACACTTTGCCCGGCGCCGGCGTTCATCCATACGGACAAGTTTGCAGCAGAGGACGGCATGAACGACGCGGTTTCCAACCGGGTGAACCATCTCAGAGCCCGGGAGCACGGCCGCGGCCGAGAGGCCTGGAAGCCCTTCCATATTCCCTGGCTGGGATGGAAGGACATCTTCCTCCGCTTGTGGGACGAGATCCTGGAGGACAAGGTCGGCACGGTGGCAGGCGCTACCGCCTTCTTCATCCTTCTCTCGCTTTTCCCGGCCCTCGCAGCTCTCGTCTCGCTCTATGGACTGATCGCCGATCCTATCGCGATCGGCGAGCATCTTGCCGATATGCGAGGCTATGTTCCTGCAGCCGTTCTCGACCTCATCGGCGCGGAACTCCAGCGGCTGACGAGCAACCGCACCAGCACCCTGGGGCTGAGCTTCGCCGGGGGCGTTCTGCTGGCCCTGTGGAGCGCCAATAGCGGGATGCGCGCCCTGTTCGCCGCGCTCAACGTCGCCTATGACGAGACCGAGAAGCGCAGCTTCTTCCGGCTGCTCCTCGTGTCCCTCGGCTTCACGCTCGGCGCCATCGTGTTCTTCGTGGTGCTCATCAATCTCGTGATCGGCGTTCCGCTGCTCGTGCGGTTCCTCCATCTGGGCTTCGTGGGCGAGATGCTGGTCACGTTCCTGCCCGCTATCCTGATGTTCGGCGTCGCTCTTTTCGGGCTCGCCCTGCTCTACCGCTACGGCCCGAGCCGTCGGGAGGCGCGGTGGCACTGGATCACGCCCGGCTCCGCCGCGGCCGCCGCGATTTGGCTCGTCTTCTCGATCCTGTTTTCATGGTACCTGTCCAACTGGACCGATTATTCCGCCACATACGGCTCTCTCGGCACCATCATCGGCGTCATGATGTGGATCTATCTGTCTCTCTGGGTCGTGCTCGTGGGCGCCGAGCTCAATGCGGAGATCGAGCACCAGACCGCGCAGGACACCACGGTCGGCCCGACCAAGCCCTTGGGGGCGCGCGGAGCGACCATGGCGGACGATGTCGGCGAGGCGAGGGCCTGACCTCTCCGGGCTGTCTCAGCGGCTCGAGGCAAGCCAATCCACCAGATCGACGACCTTGCGGCGCGCCTCCCCATCCGGAAGGCGCATGAAACTCCGGACGAGGCGCTCGCTCTCGGGGACCAGCATGAACGCGTTCATGATCCGTTCGCCCGGATCACCCGACGGCTCCAGCTCCGGCAGGCCTTCGAAGAAGAACTCAATGCCGACGCCCAGGATCTTGGCAACGGCCAAGAGCCGGCCTGCGCCTATGCGGTTGGTGCCCTTCTCGTATTTCTGGACCTGCTGGAACGTCAGGCCAAGCGCCTCTCCCAGCCTTTCCTGACTCATGCCGATCGACATCCGCCGCAGGCGGACACGGTTGCCGATATGCCTGTCGATCGGGCCGGGGGACTTCTTCTGCACGAACACCTCCTGCGTTGGCGCCACCATAACGGGAGCCCTCCCGATCTCAAACCCAAAGTTGAATTTATTGTGAATTCACCTCATAATTGTATAAATTTGGGGAGGATGCCGTGACCGGCCGCAGCGTCGATTACGCAAAAGATGCTTTCGCCTTCATCGAGGAACTCGATCTGCTGACAGCCGCTCAGGCCGTGATCGACGCCATGGAGCGCTCTTTCTCCCGGTTCGGCTTCGAGAATTTCATCGTCACCGGTCTGCCCCATCCCGACCAGCGGATCGAGACGCTGGTGCTGCTCAAGAAATGGCCCATGGAATGGTACCTGCTCTATACGGGCCGGTCCTACGACCGCTTCGACCCTGTAATCCGCCTCTGCCGCCAGACCGTTCAGCCCTTCGAATGGTCGGAAGCCTCCTATGACCCGGCAACCGAGCCTCGGGCCGCCGAGGTTATGAACGGGGCCGGCGCCTTCGGCATGCGGGAGGGCTTTTGCCTGCCCATCCATGGGCTGAACGGCTACGAGGCCTGCCTGTCCATGAGCGGCCCGCAGCTCGACCTCACGCCTCAGACGAAACCGGCGATCCACCTGATGGCCATGTATGCCTTCGAGCGGATCCGGCAGATCCTGGCGCCTCCACACCACACCAATCCCCTTACGGCCCGCGAGCGGGAGGCCCTTTGCTGGGCCGCCGCCGGTAAGTCCGCCCTCGATACGAGCATCATCATGGGCGTGACGGAGCGGACCATCACGGCTCATATCGCCAATGCATGCCACAAGCTGGGGGCCCTGAATAAGACCCATGCGGTGGCCCGCGCGCTCCAGCACCGCCTCATCCGACCCTGACGCTGCGGCATCTGTAATTTCCTACAATAGGCATCCGGCGCCCGCCGTGGACAGTGCTGTCCGAGTCATCGGAGGTCACCGGCATGACATCGGTCCACGTCATCACTGCGGAAAACAGATCGTCCTATCGCCACGTTCTCGACGCCTATCACAGCGCCCGCCACGAGGTCTTCGTGAAGGAAAGGGGCTGGCGTGCCCTCGACCGTGGCGATGGCCGCGACGTGGACGCCTACGACAACGACGAAGCCATCTATCTCCTGGCCTTGGAGGACGACCGCCCCGTCGGCGGCCTGCGGCTCTACCCGACACTCCTGCCGCACATGATCAGCGAGGCCTTTCCCCACCTCGTGCATGGTCGCCCCCTGTGCGGCCCGACCATCTTCGAATGCACACGCTATTTCGTCGTGCGGGAGCGGCGCACGGGCCGGACGGATTGCCGCCTTCTCGCGGCATTCCAACAATTCTGCCTGGAAGAGGGCATCACGGAGGTCACGGCGGTGGTCGAGATGTGGTGGCTCCCGCGATGGCAACAGGCCGGCTTCAAGGTTCGCCCCCTGGGCCTTCCGACGCCGATCGAGGGACAGCCCTGCCTCGCGGTCGCGATCGCGGTCTCACCCCAGAGCCTCGATCACCTCCGCCAGCTGGCGGGGCTTCGGGGCCCGTGTCTTGTCAGACACAATCTGTCCGTCCCAGTTTTGCGGCAGGTGCCCCATGCGGCGGCCTGACGACCTGCCCTGCGGGGTTCTCCCACAGGAGGAGCGGATCCAGGAGGAGCTGATGCTCGCGCTGAGCGACAGCATCCTGCGCGTCATTGCCGGGCTGGGGCCGGTCTCGCGCCTGAGGATCCTGGCCTTCCTGCACCTTCTCGAGAAGCCGGATTCCTTGCGGACCCGCCTCGAGGTCGGCGCCTCGGGGGACCTGCGTCTTACCCTGAGCGCAGAGCCGGGCGCTGCCCAGGCTCAGAAGCACTGAACGTCTGCCCAAACGAGACGCGCCGCGATGGCTCGCGGCGCGTCGGGAATTCCGGACCTATGAGAGTGCTCAGGCGGCCTTGGTATTGACCCGCGCTTCGGCCAGCTTGGTCAAAAGCTGATCGGTCTTCTTCTCCTCCTCGAGATTCTGCTCCAGAAGCCGGGCCGCATCCTTCAGGCCGAGCTCCATCGCCCAGGTCCGCAGGGTGCCGTAGCGGGTGATCTCGTAATGCTCGACCGCCTGTGCGGCCGCGAGGATGCCGGCGTCGAGGGCTTCGCTTTCGGCAAAGTCCTCCATCACTTCCTTGCCTTCCTCGATGATTCCGTTGATGGCCTCGCACTGGACGCCGCGAGCCGGCTTGTCGAGCAGCTTGAACACCTGCTCCAGGCGCTCGATCTGCCCTTCGGTCTCGTCACGGTGCTTCTCGAAGGCCTGCTTGAGTTCCTCGGATTCGGCATTCTTCGCCATTTTCGGCAGAGCCTTCAGGATCTGCTTCTCGGCGTAATAGACGTCCTTCAGGGTATGAAGGAACAGGTCGTGCAAAGTCTTTTCCTTACTCGGCATAGCGGCAACTCCCTATCGTTGAGCGTGGACTCAACGACAGCCAAGCTGGCTGGTTCCCGAGTTTTCTCCGCCCCGATTTGCGATGCCGGGCCTGGCCGCTCCGGCCTGGAACAACGGCGCAAGCGTCGCGTTTCGGTTACGAATTTTCAAAGGAGATGAACGTGGTGAATGCGGCTTCCGACGAACAGAACCTGACGACCATGGAGCGTGCCGCCTATATTGTGGCAGGGCTCGGACTGGCTGCGGCGGGCGCCAAGCCGCGCCCCAATCCGCTCCTGAACGTCGCCGCGCTGCTTGGCGGGTCTTATCTGGCGTGGCGGGGCTATGTGGGCAACTGCCCCGTGAAGGCCGCCCTCTTCGGCCCGGACGATTCGACCCCGCGCCTGCGCTGAGCGAATTTAAGAAAACGACCGTGCCCCCTTTCGCGGCGCGGCCATGAAAAAGCGGGCTGCAAGATCATCTTGCAGCCCGTTTTCGTATCGACGGATCCGAATCGCCCTTAGTAGGACGAGGTGGAGCGGCTGCGTCCTGCGATCAGGCCCCAGATGAACAGGACGATGATCGCGCCGACGATGGCGCCGATGAAGCCGGCGCCCTCATCAGCCCGGTACCACCCGAGCGCCTGGCCGAGATAGGTGGCCACGAACGCGCCCACGATGCCCAGGATGGTCGTGAGAATGAAGCCCGAGGGCTCATTCCGACCCGGCATGATGAGCTTGGCGATGACGCCAGCGACGAAACCGATGATGATTGTCCAGATAATACCCATGAGATGTTCCCCGTGTCCGGTAGCACACAGGAAACGCACAGAAGTGGCTAAGGTTGCGGCCCCGTTTCGAATGCCGTGAAATCGGCCGGCGGAGGCCCCGCCGTGCTTGGGGAGCGGATCGACTGGCGCGGGCGACGGGGCTCGAACCCGCGACCTCCGGCGTGACAGGCCGGCACTCTAACCGACTGAGCTACGCCCGCGCATCGATCGTATTTGGAGCGGGCGAAGGGATTCGAACCCTCGACCCCAACCTTGGCAAGGTTGTGCTCTACCCCTGAGCTACACCCGCACGCTCCATGCGGTCCGGTTTGGTGGAGCCAGGCGGAATCGAACCGCCGACCTCTTGAATGCCATTCAAGCGCTCTCCCAACTGAGCTATGGCCCCAAACCGTACTGCGATGTCATGCCTCAGCTCCCGAGCCTGGCGGCCGGATTCTGAGGGTAGTCCCTCCTCAAAGCAGCTCATCGCTGATCGAAGATAATGGCGCGCCCGAAAGGATTCGAACCTCTGACCCCCAGATTCGTAGTCTGGTGCTCTATCCAGCTGAGCTACGGGCGCTTACTCGGCAGCTGCTTGCGAGAAGCAGCGTTGTCCGGAGGACCGCTGAGTTAATGGGTTCGGATCGGGTTGGCAAGCCTCTTTCTGACGAAGCTGCGCAGGCGGACCAAAAAAAATTTTCAGGAGCCCTGACGGTCGGGAATCCGCACCCGGAAACATGTTCCGGTGTTGCTCTCTGCGAGCGAGATCGTGCCTCCGTGTAGCTGGACCAGTTCCGCCGTGATCGCGAGGCCGAGCCCCGACCCACCCTTTTGAGCGGAGCCCTGGAACGGCGTGAAGAGCCCGGCCCGCAGGCGGCCGGGGATGCCTGGTCCATTATCCTTCACGTCGATGAGGACCGTATCACCCTCCCTCCAGGCCGACACCGTGACCCGGGGTTCGCCCTCGAACGCGCCCGCCTGGCTCAGCGCCTGCACGGCATTGCGGACGAGGTTCACCAGGATCCGCGACAATTGGTCGGGATCAGCATCGATCATCAGCTCCTCAGCGACGTCCTGCTCGAACACGATGCCCCGCTCCGGCGCGAGGTCGGTCAGGTGCGCCAGATCGGCCACCAGGGGTGCGAGCGGCAGCATCCGGCGCTGCGGCAGGCGTTCCGTGGCACGGCCATATGCGAGGGTTGCCTCGCAGAACGCGATGGCGCGGCCGAGCGTCGCCACGAGACGTGGAGCGATTCGCTGCACCCGCTCGTCGTTCACCCGGTCGAGCCGGTCCGTGAGGAGCTGGGCGGTCGTGAGCATGTTGCGCAGCTCGTGATTGATCTTGCTGACCGCGAGGCCGAGTTCGGCCAGGCGCCGCTTCTGGCGCAACTCGTCCGCCAAGGCCGTCTCCATGCGCGCCAGAGCCTGTTCGGCGAGCCCGATCTCGTCCGCCCGGCCGCTCGGCCGAATGACCCGCGAGGCGTCCTCCGGGTTGCTGGAAAACTCGGCGATGTTGCCGGTGAGCCGCCGCACAGGGCGCACGATCCCCCATTGCAGCGCGAGATAGAGCAGGCACGCGGTCAGCCCCGACACGAACAGGGAGACCAGCAGGATATTGCGCGAGAAGATGAGCATCGCGTGGCGCAGGGGCTTGGTGTCGAGCAGCATCTCGACGAACTCGACGCCCATGCCGGACCCGATGACGCGGATGGGGTGGCTCGGCGGATGGAGCATGAGCGCGAAGGCGTCACGGATGCTCTGGGCCCAGGTCACGCTGCGCAGGTCGACGGTCTTGCCCACCTCGGTCGGCATGTCGCCGGCGGCGAGGAGGCTTCGCCGCCCGCCACCCCGAATCGCAATGGCCTTGGCTCCAACGCCGGACAGGATGCGCATCTCGAGCTCGCCGGACGGATTCTGGTCGGGCGCGGCATCGAGCACGAGGGCGGCGATCTGCGCCGCCGCGAGGCGATCATTCAACCAGGTCAGCCGGAAATTGGCGACAGACGGCACATAGATGAGCACATCCGCCACCATGACGAAGAGCGCGGTGAGCAGGAGCAGGCGCCCGGAGAGTCCCAGGTACCTCGAAAAACCCCCTTTCAGGAAATGCGGCCGCTCAGCTCTCATCCGGACCCTTACCCCAGGCGACCGACGAAGCCGATCAGGCGCCTGATCCACGGATTCTGCGCCGACGGCTTCAAAAATTCCACTGCGGCGCTCCGCGTCGCCTCGGACAGGGTCGGATAGGGATAGACCAGCCCCGCCAGGTCGCCCACCCTCAGGCCCTTGGCCATGGCGAGGCACCAGGGTGCGATCAGCTCGCCGGCCCGAGGACCTGCGATAGCGCAGCCGTGGATGCGGCCGTTTCGGGTCGCGATAGCCTTGACGTGTCCGGCCACCTCCCGCTCGGCCAGGGCCCGTTCATTGTCGGCAAAGGGCCAACGCAGGATCCGAATGTCGTGCTGCTGGGCGCGTGCCTCCTCCTCGGTCAGTCCGACGCTTGCGAGCTCGGGATCTGTCCGGACCACGCGCGAGATCGGCACGGCGCCGTACCCGACGGGCACCCGTAAGAGGGCATTACGGACCACGAGACCCGCCTGATGATTCGCCACCTGAGGGGGATCCTCGGCCTGACCCGAGACGCAGCCGCCGATCGCATAGACCTTCGCGTTCGTCGTCCGCAGGCCGCTGCCGACTTTGATTCCCGCAGGCCCAGCCTCGATCCCGGCCTTATCGAGATCGAGGCCTTCGATGTCGGGCGTTCGGCCGGCCGCGGCGAAGAGATGGCTTCCCTCGACCATCTTTTCCCGCTCACCGCTCTTCAGGACGATGGCAAGGCACTCCTGCGCCCGGCGCTCGACGCGCAGGACCGTCGCGTCCGTCCGGATCGTGACACCCTCGGCCCGGAGCGCCCGCCCGATCACGGCGGCCATTTCGGGATCCTCCCGGGTGAGAATGCGCTCCCCGGCCTCGATCACCGTCACCTGGGCGCCAAGGCGGCGATAGGCCTGGGCCATCTCGATGCCGGTCACGCCCCCGCCCAGGATCACCAGATGGTCGGGCCTGACCGCGAGGTCGAGAAGACTCTCATCCGTCAGGCAAGGAATATCTTGGAGACCCGGGAGCTCGGGCATTGCCGGCCGCGCCCCCATGGCGATGACGAATCGGCGCGCCCTGATCACGTGCTCGCCGGCCGTCACGGTCCGCCGATCGATGAAGCACGCCCCGGCCTCGATGACCCGGACGCCCATCGCCCTGTAGCGTTCCGGCGAATCCATGGGAGCGGCGGAACGCACCACCTCCTGCACGTGAGCCCGGAGCTTCGCGGCATCCACGCCCGGCTCGAGGCCCTGCCCGATCCCGAAAGCGCCCGCCCGGCGCAGGGCTTCCGCATGACCGGCAGCGGCGATGAGCGCGCTGGAGGATAGGTCACCCGGCTCAGGGCGCTCCACGCCCCAGGGCCTCTTCCCCACGAGGACGACGGACGCGCCGAGGGCAGCTGCCAGGGAGGCGGCCGAAAGGCCGGCCGGGGTCGCGCCGATGACGCAGAGGTCGGGCCTGAGGGTCAAGGTGGGGGCAGATTCGTTCGTCACGGTCTCTCCTCTCGGCTCCGTCCCCGCCATTGCCGAAACAGGATGGGCGCCAGGGCAAGGGTACCCAGTATGGCCAGAGCGATCACCAGTTCGGAGGTCAGGAGGTTCTGCGGGCTCAAGGAGAGGCTGCATGCGCTCCCGCCAGCCGCCAGGCACTGCCGATAAACCTCCTCCTGTCGATCGACGACCTCGTCTAGGCCTGAACCCGCCACCGCAAACGCGAATGTGGTGGGCAGGACGCCGATCTGCGTCGCCAGCACGAAGGTCTTCAGGCGCACCCTGAACAGGGCCGCCGCGAGATTCGTCACCCAGAAGGGCATGACCGGCAGGAGGCGCAGAAAGAGCACATAGGAGAAGGCCTCGCGTCGAAAGCCCTCGGCGAGGGCCTGAAGCCGCCGCCCAGCCCGGCGCCGGAGCAGCTCCCCGAGGGAGGTGCGCGCGATCAGGAAGATGTTCACGGCTCCGATGGTGGCCGCAAGGGCCGCGATACTGCCCCCCAGGACCCAGCCGAAGAGATAGCCTCCCAGGGTGGCCAGGAGCGCAGAGGCCGGAATCGAGAGGGTTACCATGACGATATAGGCCAGGGCATAGAAGCCGAGGGCGGCGGCTCGATGGTCCGTCGCGAAGGCCTGCGCGGCGTCATGGTGGCGCATGAGGCTGTCCAGGGTCAGGCTGCGATGAAGCCCGCTGGCAAAGAATGCGCCGGCCGCAAGGGCGACGAGAACCAGGGGAAGGAATCGCCACAGGCCGCCCGGCTTCTCCGCCTCCTCCCGCTGCCTGCTGCCCGCCACGCTGTTCCCCCGTTCGTGCCCCTCATCTAGAACGGATGCGCCGCGGACCCAAGCGGCGCAGCGACCCCCTGCGCCGGTCACTTCCTCGTGAGGGCGTTTTGCGGCATGATCGAGGGCGGTTGCGGCGTTGACTTTGGGCCGCCCTTCCGTCATAAGCCCGCAAGCTGACGGCGCTCGTTTCGGGCGCTGATCGTTTTTTCGAGACAGTTTCGGGGTTTCCCCCACAATCCAGACGGGCGCGAGCCTCGAGCACCGCTGCCCCTTTCGACCGGAGAAGAGCCGTGAAAAGGACGTATCAACCGAGCAAGCTCGTTCGCAAGCGCCGCCATGGCTTCCGTGCGCGCATGGCGACCAAGGGTGGCCGCAAGGTCATCGCGGCTCGCCGCGCCCATGGCCGCAAGCGCCTGTCGGCGTAACCCGGCGTTCAGGACTGACCGGTGCGCGAGCCTCGCGCAACCACGGTCGGGCGCCTGACGAAACGATCTGATTTCGTTGCGGCGGCCTCGGGCCGCCGCTTTCATACGGAGCGGATGACGGTCCAGGGCCTCCTGCGCGACGACCGGAACACCAGCCGCCTTCCCGAAGACGGTCTCCGGATCGGCCTGACCGTAACCAAGCGGGTCGGTCACGCCACTGAGCGCAACCGGATCAAGCGGCGACTCAGGAGCGCATGCGGGATGGTCGGTCTGGATTATGCCGACATTCGTGCCGATATCGTGGTGATCGGACGGCGCGACATCCTGGCTGCGGATTACGACGTGCTCATCGACGACCTTCGGCGGGCGTTGCGTGTCGTCACCAAGCCGAAGACGGCGCGGCCCGAGGGCCGCCCTACCCCCTCCTCACCTCCCAACGGCGAGCGTCGCGGACATTCCCATGCGCAATGAGAACAAGAACCTCATCGTCGCCATCGTGCTGTCGATGGCGGTTTTGATCGGTTGGCAATACTTCTTCGCGGCCCCCGAAGCCGAACGGCAGCGCCAGGCCGCCCAGCACGCCCAGCAGACGGCTCAGCAGGCCAATCCGGCGACGCCGACGCCGACCCCGAGTCAGGCCGGAGGCCCCTCGGCACCGGTCCCGGGCACCGTTCCGGCAACCCCTGCCGCCCCGACGGTCGAGACCCGCGAGGCCGCCCTCGCCCGCTCGCCGCGCCTGCCCGTCGAGACGCCCGCCATCCTCGGCTCCATCAACCTCCGCGGCGGCCGCCTCGATGACGTGGCGCTGCGGCACTATCACGAGACGGTCGACCCCAAGAGCCCGAACATCGTGCTCCTGTCGCCCTCCGGGAGCCAGAACCCCTACTACGCCGATTTCGGCTGGGTCGGTCCCCAGGCCGATTCCGTCCCGGGCCCTAACACGGTCTGGACCGCCGACAAGGACAGGCTGACCCCCGCAAGCCCCGTGACCCTGACCTGGGACAACGGCAAGGGCCAGGTCTTCCACCGCACCATCTCGGTGGACGACAAGTTCATGTTCACCGTGAAGGACAGCGTCGAGAACCGCGGCACGGAGCCCGTGACGCTCCACCCCTATGGCCTCGTCTCCCGCCACGGGAAGCCCACCACCCTCGGCTACTACGTCCTGCACGAGGGCCTGATCGGCGTCCTCGGCGACCAGGGCCTGCAGGAATTCACCTATGCCAAGCTCGACAAGGAGAACCCCGTCCCCGGGCAGGGCCTCGTCGGCAAGACGTGGGACAATGTGACCGGCGGCTTCCTCGGCATCACGGATAAGTACTGGGCAGCCGCGGTCATTCCGGACCAGGCTCAGGGCTATCAGGGCTCCTTCACGGTCCGCCAGAACCCGACCGGCCCGACCTATCAGGCCAACGTCCTGGGCGCGCCCCAGACGGTGCAGCCGGGCGCCACCGTGGAGACGACTCAGCGCGTGTTCGCAGGCGCAAAGGAAGTTGCGACGGTCGATCAGTACGCCTCGAACCTGAACATCAAGAACTTCGACCTGCTGATCGATTGGGGCTGGTTCTACTTCATCACCAAGCCGCTCTTTAAGGTCCTCGACTTCTTCTACAAGCTCTTCGGCAATTTCGGCATCGCGATCCTTCTCGTCACGGTGGTCCTGAAGGCGCTGTTCTTCCCGCTCGCCAGCAAGTCCTACGCCTCCATGGCGAAGATGAAGGCCGTGCAGCCGGAGATGGCGGCCATCCGCGAGCGCTATGCTGACGACAAGATGAAGCAGCAGCAGGCGCTGATGGAGCTGTACCGCAAGGAGAAGATCAATCCGGTGGCAGGCTGCTGGCCCGTGCTCATCCAGATCCCGGTCTTCTTCGCGCTCTACAAGGTGCTCTTCGTCACCATCGAAATGCGCCATGCGCCGTTCTTCGGCTGGATCCGCGACCTCGCGGCGCCGGACCCGACCTCCGTCTTCAACCTGTTCGGCCTCCTGCCCTACGATCCGGGCGCCGTTCCGGTGATCGGCCACTTCCTGATGCTCGGCGCCTGGCCGCTCATCATGGGCGTGACCATGTGGCTCCAGATGAAGATGAACCCGGAGCCGCCGGACCCGGTCCAGAAGCAGGTCTTTGCCTGGATGCCGGTGATCTTCACCTTCATGCTCGGCTCGTTCCCGGCAGGTCTTGTGATCTACTGGGCCTGGAACAACCTCCTCTCCGTGACCCAGCAGGCCTTCATCATGAAGCGCAACGGGGTGCGGATCGAGCTCTGGCACAACCTGCGCGGAACGTTCGGCCGGAAGACGCCCGCCAAGGGCTGACCGGACCGGAACCGAGCGACATCATGGATCCCCGGAGCCCTGCTCCGGGGATTTTCGTTTCAAAGGAGCCCACATGACCGCAGGACCCGATCCCAGGACGCCGCATCCGATGCCCGGCCACCCGCGGGTGGGCTTTCTCAAGGCCTTCGTGAAACAGCCCAACATCCAGGTCGGCGACTACACCTATTACGACGATCCGCGCGGCCCCGAGCATTTCGTGGAAAGCTGCGTCCAGCACCATTACGACTTCATCGGCGACAGGCTGGTGATCGGGCGGTTCTGCGCCATCGCGAGCGGCGTCACCTTCATCATGAACGGTGCCAACCACGCCATGACGGGCTTCTCCACCTATCCGTTCAACATTTTCGGGAACGGCTGGGAGGAAGGATTCGACTGGGCGACGATCCAGGCGGGGCTGAAGGGCGACACAATCGTCGGAAACGACGTGTGGATCGGCCAGGAGGCGACGATCATGCCGGGAATCACCATCGGCGACGGCGCCATCGTGGCGGCGAAATCCGTCGTGACCGCCGACGTGCCGCCCTATGCGATCGTCGGCGGCAATCCGGCGCGGCTCATCCGCAGGCGCTTCCCAGACGACGTGATCGCAGAACTCCTGACGATCCGCTGGTGGGACTGGGATGCCGGGAAGATCTCCCGCAACCTCGAGGCCATCCGCGGATCGGACCTCGCGGCCCTGCGCGGGGCCGCCTGAGAGGCGCGGCTCAGGCCTCCATCAGTCCCTTCAGCTTCACGTGCTGCAGGAGCATGATGGTCTTGCCGTCGATGATCTCGCCCCGGTCGATCATGCAAAGAGCCTCGTCGAGGGTCGGCTCCAGCACCTCGATGTCCTCGCCCTCCCCCTCGGCGCCGCCGCCAGCGCCGATTCGGTCGGCGGGGGAATAGCGCGCCACGAAGAAGGCGAGCCGCTCGGTGACGCTGCCCGGGCTCATGAAGGCGCTCAGGACGCGCCGGGGCTCGCGCAGGCGGTAACCCAACTCCTCCTCGGCCTCCCGGCGGATGCAGGTTTCGGGATCGCGGTCGTCGAGAAGCCCGGCGCAGGCCTCGATGAGGGGCGCGGGATGGCCGCTCACATAGGCCGGAAGCCGGAACTGCCGAACGAGCAGAACGGTCTTCCGGTCAGGATCGTAGGGCAGGATCACGGCGCCGTTGCCCCGGTCATAGGTCTGGCGGACCTGCCGCTCGACCCGCCCGTCCCGGCGCGTATAGTCGAAGGTCACCTTCTTCAGCACCGCCCAATCGTCCGACAGGATTTCGACGGAATAGATGCGGACCGGGTCGGTCTTCATGGCGCTTCTCTCCTGCACGGGGCGAGCCGAGCCTCCGCATCCGGAAGAAAGCACAAGCGGCTCAAAAGAACACCCCGCCAGGTTCGTGGCCCAGGCCATCAAACTTGAGGAACCTCCGGCTGACATTGCTCGTCGCCGTCCCTCCTCTACATCCTTATTCGGACAGGCTACCGCCCCGCCGTGAAGCGAAGCCCCGTTGCAGAATCCGGATGGCGCACGATGCATCGAGCAAACCCCGTGCCGACCCCACACGAGATCGAGCTGAAACTCGAATGGGCGGCAGGCCCCATAACGGACCTGCTGGCCCTCCCCCTGTTCCAGAGGGCGGAGCCGCTCCCTGAACGGAGCGGGACCCTGCGCACCACCTATTACGATACGCCGGACCTCGCGCTGCGGCAGGCAGGATTGTCCCTGCGCATCCGGGAGTGGGACGGACGCTTCGTCCAGACTCTCAAGGCGGAGGATGCGGATCAGGGGCTTGCCCTGGGCAGGCCCGAATGGGAATGGCCCCTTGCGGAGAACCGCCTTGCCCTCGACGTCGCGGCCGCGACGCCGCTCGCCTCCCTTCTCGCTCGGCCCGGCCTCACCGAGCGCCTCGCTCCCGCCTTCACCCTCGAAACGGAACGGCGCGTCTTCGAATGCGCGCATCGGGATTCGCTCATCGAGATCAGTCTCGATCAGGGCCGGGTCACGGCAGGACCGAAGACGGCGGATTTCACCGAGATCGAGTTCGAGCTGCAGCGGGGAGACGTCTCGTCCCTGTTTTCGTTGGCCCGGGACCTTGCCGACACGGTACGCCTCTCGCTCCTGACCAAGTCCGAGCGAGGCTACCGGCTTCTGCACGCTCCGGAGGTGGAAGCGGCTCACGCCGCTCCCATCCTCGTGCCGCCGACCTGGAGCAGTGCCGATGCGTTCCGGACCATTGCCCGCTCCTGCCTCCTCCAGGTTGTCAGGAACGAGGAGGTCCTCCGGCGCACGCGGGCGCCCGAAGCCCTGCACCAGATGAGGGTAGGAACGCGGCGCCTCAAGGCAGCGATCTCGCTCTTCGAAGACATGCTCGACGACCGGGAGAGCCTCGCGGCGATGAAGGATCTGCGCTGGATCGGCAAGAAACTGGGCCGCGTGCGCGATGTCGACGTCCATATCGACACCCTGCGGAACGCGGGCGCCGAGCTCGATCCGGAGGCTTTGGCGAAGGCCGAGAAGGAGCAGGTCCGGGCGTATGCGGCGCTGCTCAAGACGCTCGAAAAGCCCCGCTTCCGGTCCGCGATCCTCCGGCTCGCCGCCTGGATCGAGGCAGGCCGGTGGGCGAGCCGCAAAAAGGCACGCAGTGCCCGCTCGGTCCCGGCCATGGACAGGGCGCGCCGGGAGCTGGGATGCCGGTGGAAACAGATCCGCAAGGCGACCCGTAGCCTGACGAAGGTCAGCGACGGAAAGCGGCACCGCCTCCGGATCCGGATCAAGGGGCTGCGCTACGGAATCGAGTTCTTTTCCGCAACATTTCCGGGGGAAAAGGCAGAAAAGCGGCACAGGATCATGCGGCCGATCCTCCAGGACCTTCAGGACGAGCTCGGAGAATTGAACGATCTCGTCATGGCGAGGCAGCTCTCTCCCGCCTCGTGGGACGAACGCATGGCAGCCCGACGCAGAAAGCGCCACCTGTCCCGGGCGGGAACCTTGGCGGGGCGGCTGGAGAAGGCAAAGCCGTTCTGGAGCCGCAAGGCAGCCGGAACCGGTAAAGCGCCTTGAACAACGCCGTGTGAGCGTCGATAAGGAGCCCATGACAGACACGGCATCCGATATCGAACCCTTCCTCGAGCCCGGCCGCAAGCTTTTTGCCGGCGAGGCGGATTTCAAATGGGCGGCGAACGCCCTGACGAACCTGCCTCCCATGAGCAAGGTGGAGATCGCCTTCGCGGGGCGCTCCAACGTGGGCAAGTCGAGCCTCGTCAACGCCCTGACGGGCCGCAACACCCTGGCGCGCACCTCCCATACACCCGGGCGGACGCAGCAGCTCAACTTCTTCGACATCGGCGGGCGCTTCCACCTCGTCGACATGCCGGGCTACGGCTATGCGGCCGTCGAGAAGGAGAAGGTGCAGGCCTGGACAAAACTGATCCACGACTACCTTCGCGGACGGGCAAGCCTGGCCCGCGTCTATGTCCTGATCGATGCCCGCCACGGCATCAAGCCGGTGGATGAGGCGGTGCTGGAGACCCTCGACAAGGCTGCCGTGTCCTATCAGATCGTGCTGACCAAGGCGGACGAGCTGAAGAATGGCGAGATCGAGAAGCGGATCGCCGACACGGCCCAGAAGATCGCCAAGCGCGCCGCGGCCTTTCCGGTGATCATGCCCACCTCGAGCCGTACGGGCGCGGGCATCCCGGAACTTCGCGCACAGATCGCCCGCCTCCTGAGCGAGCGGGGCGAGGCGTGACCCTGCCGGAGCGCCTCCTGGTCCTGATGGCGGGCCTCGCCGGCTGCCTGGGCGTCGCCCTCTCGGCCGCAGCCTCGCACCTGACCGGCGGCGGCCAGCTGCAGACCGCTGCGCAATTCCTCCTGTTCCACGCCCCGGCCCTCCTGGCGCTGGCTGCCCTCATGGCCCTGGGCGCTCTCCACTCTGTCCTGGGGCGCCTCGCCGGCCTCGCGCTTGTTCTCGGGCTCGCCCTGTTCTGCGGCGACCTTTCCCGCCGCGCCTTTTCGGGCGTGGCCCTCGCGCCCATGGCGGCCCCGACCGGCGGTTTCCTGCTCATGGGCGGCTGGCTGCTTGCGGGCGTGGCCGGGATTCTTCGCCCGCGGGGCTGAAGTCTCTGTTTGCAGAGCGCTCCCCTTCGGCTAGAACCCTCGCCGTTCCGTTCTCTCACGCGCCGGGGCCGTTCATGTCCAGTTCCAATCCCGCAGCCCAGCAGCTGCCCGACGTCCATGTGCAAGCCGAAGTGCTGGTCCAGGCCCTTCCGCACATGCAGCGCTACGACCAGCAGGTCGTGGTGATCAAGTACGGCGGACACGCCATGGGGGACCGCGCCGCCGCGGAGGATTTCGCCGAGGACGTGGTGCTGCTCGAGCAGTCGGGGATCAAGCCCATCGTGGTGCATGGCGGCGGTCCGCAGATCGGCAAGATGCTCGACAAGCTCGGCATCAAGTCCGAGTTCAAGGCGGGCCTGCGCGTCACCGACGCGGCGACCGTCGAGGTTGTGGAGATGGTCCTGGCCGGCTCCATCAACAAGCAGATCGTCGGCTGGATCGGCGCCGAGGGCGGCAAGGCGGTCGGCCTGTGCGGCAAGGACGGCAACATGGTCACGGCCCGCAAGGTGACCCGCACGGCTGTGGACCCGGATTCGAACATCGAGAAGGTGGTGGATCTCGGCTTCGTGGGCGAACCCGATTCCGTCAACCGCGCGGTTCTGGACCAGGTTCTCAGCGCCGAGCTGATCCCGGTCCTGGCGCCGGTGGCGGTGGGCCATGACGGCGAGACCTACAACGTCAACGCCGACACCTTCGCGGGCGCCATTGCGGGCGCCATGATGGCGAAGCGCCTCCTTCTGCTCACCGACGTGCCCGGCGTCCTCGACAAGAACAAGAACCTGATCCCCGAGCTGACCATCGAGGATTGCCGCCGCCTGATCGCCGACGGCACTATCACGGACGGCATGATCCCGAAGATCGAGACCTGCATCTATGCCCTGGAGCGGGGCGTCGAGGCGGTCGTCATCCTCGACGGCAAGGTGCCCCACGCGGTTCTGCTCGAGCTCTTCACGGACCACGGCGCCGGCACCCTCATCCGGCGGGGGTAGGCCCCTTCAAATGCACGCATTCCGTGCCTATATTACCGATATGGGGCCGCTGCGGCCCCATATTCATCTTTAGGGTGCCATGAAAGCTCTGCCGATCGACGACAAACTGTCCTTAGGGGAAGCACGGGATTTCTCCCATGTGGACACATGGATCTTCGATCTCGACAACACGCTCTATCCCCATACCTCCCGGATCTGGCCACAGGTGGACGAGCGGATCACCCTGTATATTGCCGAGCTCTTTGGGATCGACGGCCTTTCGGCCCGTGCCCTGCAGAAGTATTTCTACCATAAATACGGCACGACCCTGCGGGCCCTGATCGACGAATACGACATCGATCCTTACGACTTCCTCGATTTCGCCCACGACATCGACCACACGGACATCGCCCTGGACGAGCGCTTAGGGTTCGCGATCGAGAAGCTTCCCGGGCGGAAGCTGATCCTGACCAACGGCTCCCGCAAGCATGCGGAGAACGTGGCCCGGAAGATCGGCATCCTCGACCATTTCGACGACGTGTTTGACATCGCGGCGGCCAATTTCGTGCCCAAGCCCGACCGACGCGCCTATGAGAGCTTCCTGGACAAGCACGCGGTCGAGCCGAAGCGAGCCGCTATGTTCGAGGACATCGCCAAGAACCTGGTCGTTCCCCATGATCTGGGCATGACCACCACCCTCGTGGTGCCGCGGACGGCCGATCCCTTCCGCGAGGAGTTCGAGCAGGAGGCCGTGAGAGCCCTCCACATCGACCACATCACGGACGATCTGGCCGGTTTCCTTCGGGGCGAAGTTCTTCCGCACCGGCCCTGACCTGCATCCGCAGCGGTAAGTGAGACCGCTCCGATAAATATACTGATACGTTATATAGAATAAAATACCTTGCGAAAAACCCGCGAGGAGAATTTCCGTGCCGACCTATGATCCCGTCACCAAGACCTACACGCTCACGGACCAGGAGCAGAACTACACGCTGCAAGCGAGCGATGCCGACGCCAGCATCATCGGCAACGCCCTGGACAACATCCTGACGGGGAACGATTGGAGCAATGCGCTCGATGGGAAGGAAGGCAAGGATACCCTGATCGGGGGCAAGGGGGACGACCTCTATGTGCTTTACGATGCAGGAGCAGGCGTCGTGGTCACAGAGCTCGCCGACGAGGGCGAGGATGCGATCATCTCGCACTTCAACATCGATCTGAAGGACTACGCCAACGTGGAGCACGTCCTGCTTGAGGGACAAGCTCAGGAGGCAACCGGAAACGACGCGAACAACCAGATCTACGGGAACGATCTCGCCAATATTCTCAATGGCGGCGCAGGCAATGACACTCTGGACGGCGGCAAGGGTAGCGATCATCTGATCGGCGGGCTCGGCCACGATGTCTATTTTGTGGATGATGTCAACGACGTCATCGTCGAGCTTGCCGATGGCGGGGACGATACAGTCTACGCTCTCTTCGATTATTCCCTCGTCGGGACTGAGCTCGAGAATATCGAGCTGATGGTCGGCCAGAAGGCGACCGGCAATGATTACGATAATCGCCTGACGGGCAACGCCGAAGCCAATCTGCTGGATGGTGGCAAAGGAAACGATATCCTCGACGGCGGACTCGGGGCGGACCAGATGATCGGTGGACTGGGCGACGACACCTTCGTTGTCAACGATGCCGGAGATGTCGTGGTCGAAGCCAATGATGAAGGCATCGACTCTGTCCGGGCCTCCGTCAGCTATACCCTGACGGATTTCGTGGAATTCCTTACCCTGACTGGCTCCGGCGATATCGACGGGACCGGCAATGATCTGAGCAATGAGATCCTCGGCAACGACCACAACAACATTTTGGACGGCAAGGGAGGAAATGATCTCCTAGGAGGCCTCAAAGGGGACGATGTCTACATCATCGATGCTGGCGACACCGTCGTCGAGGTGAAGGACGAAGGTACGGACACCATCAAGATCACCGATGCCTTTACGCCGAATTCCTATACATTGGTGGACAATATCGAAAATCTAACAGTCACTGGTACACGCGACTTCACGGCGACCGGGAACACGCTGAACAATCTTCTGACCGGCAACAGCGGCGTCAATGTTTTCAGCGGAGGCGGCGGCAATGACACCCTCGACGGCGGTGCCGGCGCCGACCGCCTTGATGGCGGCGCAGGTGAGGACATGCTCGTCGGTGGAGCGGGCGATGACGTGATGACCGGCGGGGCCGGAAACGACCTCTACTTCGTCGATTCCACCGGCGACACGGTGACCGAGGATGCGTCCGGCGGCACATTCGACCGGGTAATCGCCAAGATCAGCTATGTGCTGAGCGCGAACGTCGAATATCTCGCTCTGGAGAATGCCGGCGGCAACATCAACGGAACCGGCAACGATCTCGACAACACGATCTTCGGAAATGACGGCAACAATGTCCTCGACGGCGGTGCCGGCCGCGACCAACTCTATGGAGCGACAGGTGCCGATACGGTCCATGGCGGCGAAGGAGATGACAGCATCCATGAGTCGGGCAACGATGCCGACATGCTCTATGGAGACGCTGGTAACGACACCCTCACGGGCGGCGGAGGCAATGACACCCTCGACGGCGGTACGGGCACGGACACAGCCATGTTCTCCGGCGCGAAGGACCAGTATTCGATCATCCGGAATGCCGATGGCAGTGTCACAATCACGGACATGCGGGCCACGGGGGACGGCACCGACGTTCTCAAGGACATCCAGTTCGCCCAGTTTGGCGACCAGCTCCTCGATCTATCGCAGTCCGTTTCGCCTCCTCCTCCACCTCCTCCGCCCGGTCCGGTCTCGCTGACTCTGATCGGCACGGCGCGGGTTGACCGTCTCACCGGCGCGGACGGCAACGATGTGATCAAGGGCCTCGCTGGCAACGATGTGCTCAAGGGCCAAGCCGGCAACGACAAGCTCTACGGCGGGGCCGGCAAGGACGTGCTTTATGGTGGCGCCGGCCAGGACATCTTTGTGTTCGATGCCAAGTTCAACAAAAAGACCAACCTCGACAAGATCGCCGACTTTACCGTCAAGGACGACACGCTCTGGCTGGAGAACAGCCTGTTCAAGGCGAACAAGACGCTTTACGCCGCGATCAAGAAGGGCAGCGAGGCCAAGCCAGCGAAGATGGCGAGCAAGTTCTTCACGGTGGGAGACAAGGCCAAGGACGCCGATGACTTCTTCATCTACGACAAGAAGAAGGGTGTGCTGTCCTATGATGCGGACGGGTCCGGGTCGAAGGCTGCGGTCGAGATCGCCACGCTCAAGAAGGGCCTCAAGCTGACCGAAAAGGACTTCTTCTTCGTCTAAGGGAGAAGCGCTGCTCTCCTCCCCCTTGTGGGGAGGAGGTGGAGGTGGGGGTGTTGGCTCTGAACTGAATCCAGCTTAGCGCCCACACCCCCACCCTAACCCTCCCCACAAGGGGGAGGGAATCGCGTTGCGCCTCATCGCTATCGGGCGCGGCTCCTTCGGATCTGACGCAACCCCTCGCTCGGTGCTTCGCACTGACCTATCCTTCTGTAGGAAGTAACTGAGACAACGCTGCCCGGTTGATGGGGGGCGCTCCTCCGGTTAAGAGCGGCCTGTCATCACAGGACGGCGGGCATGAACATCCTTCTCATCGGATCCGGCGGGCGCGAGCACGCCTTGGCCTGGAGCATGGCGGCGAGCCCTCTCTGCGACCGGCTTTTCGTCGCGCCCGGCAATCCGGGCACGGCGCAGCAGGGCGAGAACGTCGCCCTCGACGTGACGGATCATGCGGCCGTCATCGCGTTCTGTCGCCGGGAGAGCATCGATTTCGTGGTGGTCGGGCCGGAGGCGCCGCTCGTGGCGGGGCTCGTGGACGATCTGGCGGCTGCCGGGATCAAGGCTTTCGGGCCCACCCGGGCGGCCGCGCAGCTCGAAGGCTCGAAAGCCTTCACCAAGGATTTCTGCGCCGAATTCGGCATTCCGACAGCCGCCTACCGCCGCTTCACGGATGCGGAGGCGGCCAAGACCTATCTCCGAAATTATGGGGTGCCGATCGTCGTCAAGGCGGACGGCCTCGCGGCCGGCAAGGGCGTGGTCGTCGCGACCTCGTTCGAGGAGGCGGAGGCCGCCGTGGACGCCATGCTCGGCGGAAGTTTCGGAGAGGCTGGGGCCGAAGTGGTGATCGAGGCCTATCTGGAAGGCGAGGAGGCGAGCTTCTTCGCCCTGTGCGATGGAAAGACTGCGATCCCGTTCGGCACCGCGCAGGACCACAAGCGCGTCCATGATGGCGACGAAGGGCCGAATACCGGCGGCATGGGCGCCTATTCGCCCGCCGCGGTGCTGACACCGGAACTCCAGTCGCGCGTGATGCGCGAGATCATCGAGCCAACGCTGGCCGGAATGCGTGCTCGGGGCACGCCCTATACGGGCATCCTCTATGCGGGCCTGATGCTCACGAAGGATGGTCCCCAGCTCATCGAATACAATGCGCGCCTCGGAGACCCCGAAACACAGGTCCTGCTGCCGCGCCTGAAGTCGGACCTCGTGACTGCTTTCCTCGCCGCCTGCGACGGCGTTCTCGACAGCATCTCGCTACAATGGCGGCCGGAGGCGGCGCTCACGGTCGTCATGGCCGCGAAGGGCTATCCCGGCCCGGTCGAGAAGGGCTCCGAGATCCGCGGCATCGCCCAGGCCGAGGGCATGGAGGACGTGATCGTCTTCCACGCAGGCACGAAGCAGGAGGGCGACAGGATCGTGAGCCAGGGCGGGCGGGTCCTCAATGTCACTGCCCTGGGCACCACGATCACGGCGGCGCAGAAGCGCGCCTACGAGGCGGTGGCCCGCATCGACTGGCCGGAGGGGTTCTGCCGACACGACATCGGCTGGCGCGCGGTGGAGCGCGAGCGGGGCTGACGAAACGCCACGCTGGCCTAGGTATGGGGAACACCGCCACCTTTCACGAGCGAACCCCATGAGCGACGATCTTTTTCCCGGCTTCGAATCCCACTGGATCGACACGGAGGCGGGGCGCATCTTCGCACGTTCGAAGGGCGACGGCCCTCCCCTCATGCTGCTGCACGGCTTTCCTCAGACCCATGTGATGTGGCACCGCCTCGCGCCCGCTTTGGCCGAGACGCACCGGGTGGTCTGCATGGACCTGCGCGGCTACGGCTGGTCCTCGGTCCCGCGCAGCGATGCCGCGCACGAGACTTATTCCAAGCGCGCCATGGGGCGGGACGTGATCGCCGTCATGGAGGCCCTGGGCCATGTGCGCTTCGCGCTCGCGGGGCACGACCGGGGCGCGCGGGTCGCCTATCGCCTCGCCCTCGACCATCCGGGCCGCGTCGAGAGGCTTTCGCTCCTCGACATCCTGCCGACCTCCTATGTCTGGGCGCAGATGAAGGCAGGCCACGTTCCGGAGGCCCATTGGGGCTTCCTCTCCCGGCCGGCCCCCGAGCCCGAGCAAGAAATCGGCCGTAATCCGATTCCCTATTTCGAGGGCCTCATGAAGCTCTGGTCCGCCCCAGGCGACCTGTCCGCCTTCGACCCGCGCGCCATGCGCGCTTACCGGGACGGCTTCAACGAGCCCACCCGCATCCACGCCTTCTGCGAGGATTACCGCGCCGGCGCGACCCGGGACATCGAGGCCGACGAGGCGGACCGGTCAGCGCGCCGTACGATCCAGTGCCCCGTGCAGCTCATCTGGAGCGATTTCTACCTGGTGAGCGGCACGAGCGGCGAGAACCAGCACCCGCTCGACATCTGGCGCTCCACCTTCGCGCCGGATATCACGGGCGTCGGCGTCTCGTCCGGCCATTTCGTGGCGGAGGAGATGCCAGGCGCGACGCTGGCGGCCCTGCGGGAGTTCCTAGGGACATAGGCGCTCCCGGCCGGCGTACCGTACGGCCCCATGTGCGAAGGCACACTTCGAAGCTCCGATGCTCATTATTCGATATAACATATCGAATAATGAGCATCGGAGCTCCATATGTCAGTATCGCTTCCCCACGCCATGCAGGTGAATCTGTCCGGCACCTTTGGCGCTACCATCGTCTCCCTGTCGGACGGGAATTACATGGTCGCGTGGGCGGAGACCGAGGGCCAGACCCAGGTCGCCTCCATTTACGACATGATCCTCAGGCCAGATGGCACGGTGCTACGCGGGAAGGAGACCGTCTACCAGAAACAGGGGACGGATTTTATGACCGTCATAGGGAAAACCCTATCGGACGGCTCGACGGTCCTCGTGTGGAGCGACCCTTCGGTCGACAAAATACAGGTCAAGTTTTTCGGCCCTCCCCAACAGGGCCATGAGTTGAAGTCAGGGGATCCGCTCGTCATAAGCGATGCGGATACTTCGACCGTCATTCCCCATAGCGTCGCAGCCCAGGCAAATGGCGGGTTCTCCGTTGTCTATGCAGGCTCCATCACGACCGAATCCGGTTCCGAAAACTGGTTGATCCGAAGCGCTGTGACACAGAACGACGGAACGTGGGGCCATGTCGCCGAGGCGGTTCACAGCTCCCCTGCTCATGAAGGCGGCATAGTTGCGTCTCAAGCGATGCCCAATGGGAACGTCACGACCCTGGTCGCGCAAGCCGGCACGACAGATACGACGCTCCTGGCAATCCCGGATATCATCAATAATCCAAAGAAAATCTGGACTCTCGCGACGATTGCGACGACGGAGGAAACCCATCCAGGCCTCACGGCCCTTGCGAATGGCGGGTTTGTGGCGGCCTGGGACGATCGATCGGCGGCAAACAGCCCGGTCATGCACCTCCAGGTCTTCAGCTCCGAGGGCCAGGCGGTCGGGAAGCCCGTGCTGTTCGCGATGCCCAATCTGCCGATCGAAGGCTCCCCTCAGATCTCGCCTCTGGCAAATGGCGGCTTTGCCGTCAGCTTCACGGTTCGGGTGGGCGCCGGCGATACAGACATCTATGTAGCTGCCTGCTCAGCCGACGGCACGATTACCCAAGAAGCGGCCACGGTGGGAACTACTACGGCGGGCTCACAATACAATCCCTTCGTGGCGCCTCTTGCGAACGGCTCATTCATCATCGGCTGGAGGGACGAAGGGTTCTCGTTCAAGACAGAACTTTTCGGCACGGCCGATGTGCCTTCGGGGCCAAGCACGCCGGACACCCCCAGCCAGCCGAGCAATCCCGCCGGTTCGGCTCCTGTTCTCCAAGGCACGTCCCGGGCCGACCGGCTCACCGGCGCGGACGGCAACGATGTGATCAAGGGCCTCGCTGGCAACGATGTGCTCAAGGGCCAAGCCGGCAACGACAAGCTCTACGGCGGGGCCGGCAAGGACGTGCTTTATGGTGGCGCCGGCCAGGACATCTTTGTGTTCGATGCCAAGTTCAACAAAAAGACCAACCTCGACAAGATCGCCGACTTTACCGTCAAGGACGACACGCTCTGGCTGGAGAACAGCCTGTTCAAGGCGAACAAGACGCTTTACGCCGCGATCAAGAAGGGCAGCGAGGCCAAGCCGGCGAAGATGGCGAGCAAGTTCTTCACGGTCGGCGACAAGGCCAAGGATGCCAACGACTTCTTCATCTACGACAAGAAGACGGGCGTGCTGTCCTATGATGCCGACGGGTCCGGGTCGAAGGCAGCGGTGGAGATTGCGACCCTCAAGAAGGGCCTCAAGCTGACCGAAAAGGACTTCTTCTTCGTCTGAGGGAGACCCTCAACCGGCTCTCCTTCCCCCTGTGGGGAGGGGATTCTGCTGTGCTACGTCCCGGTTGTGCGCAATCTCTCCACCGCACTTCTCGCTCTCCCGTGGGGAGAGGGACAGGGGTGAGAGGAGATCGCTCCCAGGAGAAACCGCAACCCTCACCCGCGCCTGCGGCGCGACCTCTCCCACACGGGAGAGGTAAAAGGCAGCGCTGCCCGCACCATTCCAGGGTGCGTCAGCTCCCCTCGCCCGGGGGCATGGATCCCTCGCGCCTTTCCGCAAAGAACTCCCTGAGCAAAGCCGCCGCCTCCCCCTCGCGGATGCCGCCATAGACCTCCGGGGCGTGGTGGCAGGTGGGCTGGTGGAAGAAGCGGACGCCGTTCTCGACGGCGCCGCCCTTCGGGTCCGAGGCCGCAAAATAGATCCGGCGGATGCGCGCGAAGGAAATCGCGGCCGCACACATGGTGCAAGGCTCGAGCGTCACATAGAGATCGCAGCCCGCCAGGCGCTCGTCGTCCAGGGCCTCGCAGGCCCGGCGGATGGCCAGGATCTCTGCATGGGCCGAGGGGTCACGCAGGGCGCGCGGGGCATTGCCGGCGGAGGCGATTACCCGGCCGTCCTTGACCACGGCCGCGCCCACCGGCACCTCGCCGCGCGCGGCCGCCGCATGGGCCTCCGCGAAGGCCGCACCCATCGGATCGAGTCCGGGATCGGTTTTGCCGGAAACGGGTTTATCCATTGTCCTCGCTTCTCTTCTTCTCCTCTGCTATCAGGCTCCTATGACCGACAGCAACGATGATCATCGTAAGGGCCGTCCTCCCGGACGCCCCGATCGTGGCCGCACTTCCGGTGACCGGCCCTTCCGCAAGCCCCGCGAGGCCGGCGACCGGCCGTTCCGCGCGCGTGGCGACGACAAGCCGTTCCGCAGCCGTGACGCCGACGACCGTCCGCGCCGTCCGCGGGCCGATGGCGACAAGCCTTTCCGCCCCCGCCGCGAGGAGGGAGACCGTCCCTTCCGCGGCCGTGGCGGCGACGAGCGCCCGCGCCGTCCCGCGCCTGTGCGCGAGGAGCGCCCGCGCGCGGCCCGCGAAGCCCAGCCCGAGACCCGGGCCATCGAGCCGGCCGAAGAGCGGATCGCCAAGGTCATCGCCCGGGCCGGCATCGCATCGCGCCGGGACGCAGAGGTGCTGATCGCCGAGGGCCGCGTGACCCTCAACGGCGAGGTGCTTACCTCCCCGGCCATCAACGTGACGGCGGCCGACAAGATCACCGTGGACGGCGAGCCCCTGCCGGCCAAGGAGCGCACGCGCCTTTGGCTCTACCACAAGCCGCGCGGCCTCGTGACCACGGCCCGCGACCCGGAGGGACGCCCCACCGTATTCGAGAGCCTGCCGGAGGACCTGCCCCGGGTGGTGGCCATCGGCCGCCTCGACATCAACACGGAAGGGCTCCTGCTCCTCACCAATGACGGCGGCCTCGCCAAGGTGATCGCCCATCCGGAAACGGGCTGGCTGCGCCGCTACAAGGTGCGCGCCCACGGAGAGGTGACCCAGGCGGACCTTGACCGGCTGAAGGACGGCGTCACGGTCGACGATATGGAATACGGCCCCGTCGAGGCACGGCTCGACCGGATGCAGGGCGACAACGTGTGGCTGACACTCGGCCTGCGCGAGGGCAAGAACCGTGAGGTCAAGCGCATCCTCGAGCATCTCGGCCTTCAGGTGAACCGGCTGATCCGCCTGTCCTTCGGGCCGTTCCAGCTCGGGGACATCGAGCAGGGCCTGGTCGAGGAAGTCCGCACCAAGGTCCTCAAGGACCAGCTCGGCACTGCGCTCGCGACTGAGGCGGGCGTCGATTTCGAAAGCCCCGTACGTGAGCCCATCGCGCCCTTCGGGTCGCCGAAGAAGGAACGTGCGGAACGCGGCGAGCACCGCGAGGAGCGCCCCTCCCGCTTCGGCCGGGGACGGGACGACGAGCGCCCGCGCCGCCATCGGGACGAGGACGAGCGGCCCTTCCGCAGCCGCGGCGGCGACGAGCGCCGGGGCTTTGAGGATGAGGAGCCGAAGAAGCGCCCCTCCCGCCTGGAAGCGAAGCGGAGCGTCTGGCGCGCGACCGACGAGGACGAATCCGCGCCGCACAAGGCGCCGCGCCGCGGTGCCGACCCGAAGGCGGCCCGCGCGGCCAATGCGGAGCGACCGCGCCAGCGAGTCGGCGCCATCGAGTCCGGCGAAGGCCGGAAGGTGGTGGTCGAGCGCCTGGTCGGCGAGACGCGGGACGAAGCTCCGGCCCGCGACGAGGAGCGGACCCGCAGGCCGGGCCCGCGGGGAGTGTCGAAAGGAACCCCGAGGGGCGAACGCGAGGGCGGGTTCTCCCGTCCGCGACGGGACGACGAGGACCGCCCGCGCCGCGCAGCCGGCGACAGGCCGTTCAGGGCCCGCAGCGATGAGGGCGAGCGCCCGCGCCGCCCACGCCCGGAGGGGGATCGACCCTTCCGATCCCGTGATGAGGCCGGCGGACGGCCGTTCAAGCCGCGGCGCGACGAGGGCGACAGGCCCTTCCGCGCCCGTGGGGACGACGACCGGCCCCGCCGTGGCCCGCCCCGGGGCGACGGCTCGCCCCGTGGCTCCGCGCCGCACGGCGCCGGGAAGGGACGTCCCGGCAGCTTCAGCAAGGGCGGCCCGAAAGGTGGCGGCTTCAAGGGAGGTCCGCGCGGCGGCTCCAAAGGGGGGCCGCGAGGCCGCCGTCCGTGAGGGCTGATCCATGAGAATCGTGGGCGGGCGCTGGCGCGGCCGCTCGCTCAAGGGGCCGAGCTCGGATGCGATCCGCCCGACCTCGGACCGCCTGCGCGAGACGCTCTTCAACATCCTCCAGCATTCCTATGACGACCCGGTCGAGGGCGCGCGCGTGCTCGACCTCTTCGCCGGCACCGGCGCCATGGGGTTGGAAGCACTCTCCCGCGGGGCCGCCTTCGCGCTGTTCGTGGACGACGGCGCCCAGGCGCGCGGCCTGATCCGCGAAAACGTGGAAGCCGTCGGCGCCGGCGGCGCCACGCGCCTCTTCCGCCGCGACGCCACCCGCATGGGTGCGGCGGCACCGAACGCCCCCTTCTCGCTCGTCTTCTGCGACCCGCCCTACGGCAAGGACCTGGCCCCGAAGGCGCTCACCTCCTGCGCGGCCGGCGGCTGGCTCGTGCCCGATGCGCTCGTGGTGGTCGAGGAAGCGCAAGGCGTCACCGTCTCGCTGCCGGACGGTTTCGACGAGATCGAGCGGCGGGATTACGGGGAGACCAAGGTGGTGTTCGGGCGCTACCGGGCCTGATCCCCTCCTCCTTTCACCTCTCCTGGAAGGGCCCGCGATGTATTTGCCCCATCGTCACCCTCGGGCTAAACCTCCCCGTTGCGAGATGAGGAAAGGCCGCCCATGAAAGCCGTCGTCTACGAGCAGTTCTCCGCGCCGCCGCGCATCATGAATGTGCCGGATCCGGAGCCCTCCGACGAGGGCGTGGTGGTGAAGGTGGAGGCGACGGGTCTGTGCCGGAGCGACTGGCACGGCTGGATGGGGCACGACCCCGACATCGTGCTGCCGCACGTGCCCGGGCATGAGCTCGCCGGCACGGTGCTCGCCACCGGCCGGCAGGTGACGCGCTTCAAGGTCGGCGACCGGGTGACGGTGCCGTTCGTGGCCGGATGCGGCCATTGCCGGGAATGCCATTCGGGCAACCAGCAGGTCTGCGAACACCAGTTCCAGCCCGGCTTCACGGCCTGGGGCTCGTTTGCCGAATACGTGGCGCTCGACCATGCTGACCTCAACCTCGTTGCGTTGCCGGAGAGCCTCGATTACGCGACCGCCGCCAGCCTCGGCTGTCGGTTCGTGACCTCCTTCCGGGCCGTGGTGGACCAGGGCCGCGTGAAGCCGGGCGAGTGGGTGGCGGTACATGGCTGCGGCGGCGTCGGCCTCTCGGCCATCATGATCGCGTCCGCCATGGGCGCCAACGTGGTGGCGGTGGACCTTACGCCCGACAAGCTCGATCTCGCGCGCACGCTCGGCGCCGTCGCGACAATCCAAGCCTCCCCCGGCACGGACGTGGTGGCGGCCGTCAGGGACGTCACGGATGGCGGCGCGCATGTCTCCATCGATGCGCTCGGGCATCCTGCCACCTGCTTCAACTCCATCTCCAATCTGCGCCGCCGCGGGCGCCACGTGCAGGTGGGGCTGATGCTCGGGGACCATGCCCGCCCGGTCATCCCCATGGACAAGGTCATCGCGCATGAGCTCGAGATCTACGGCAGTCACGGCATGCAGGCTTTCCGCTACGACGCGATGATGGCCATGATCGCGACCGGCAAGCTCGCGCCGCAGCGGCTCATCGGCCGGCATATCGCTCTCGACGAGGCACCCGAAGCGCTCATGGCCATGGACCGCTTCGAGGGGACGGGCATCACGGTGATCACCCGCTTCTGACGAAGCCGTCTTGAACCGGCGGGGCGCGATGTGCGAGCGTTCAGTCCGACGCGCGAATTTCCGGAGACGACCATGTCCTACCTGCCCGCCGAGACCCGCTACGATTCGATGATCTACAACCGGTGCGGCCGCAGCGGCCTCAAGCTGCCGGCGATCTCCCTGGGGCTCTGGCACAATTTCGGCGAGGACCGGACCGCCGCCAATGCCCGTGAGATGTGCCGCACGGCCTTCGACCTCGGCATCACCCATTTCGACCTCGCCAACAATTACGGCCCGCCGCCCGGCGCCGCCGAGAGCCTCTTCGGCGAGGTGCTGCGCACGGATTTCCGAGCTTTTCGCGACGAGCTCGTGATCTCCACCAAGGCGGGCTACCGCATGTGGCCGGGCCCCTATGGCGAATGGGGCAGCCGCAAATACCTGCTCTCCAGCCTCGACCAGAGCCTGAAGCGCATGGGTCTCGATTACGTGGACATCTTCTATTCCCACCGCTTCGACCCGGAGACGCCGCTGGAAGAGACCATGATGGCCCTCGATTCCGCCGTGCGGCAGGGCAAGGCGCTCTATGTGGGCCTCTCGTCCTACAATGCCCGCCGCACCCGCGAGGCGGTGGCGATCCTGCGCGAACTGAAGACGCCCTGCATCATCCACCAGCCGAGCTATTCCATGATTAACCGGTGGATCGAGGAGGACGGGCTCCTCGACGTGCTGGAAGAATCCGGCATGGGCACCATCGTGTTCTCGCCCCTCGCCCAGGGCATGCTCACGGGCAAATATCTCGGCGGAGTTCCGGAAGGCAGCCGCGCGGCGGCCGGAAAGTCCCTGCGCCAGAGCTTCCTGAGCGAGGACAACCTGCGCCGGATCCGGGGTCTCAACGCCATCGCCGAGAAGCGCGGCCAGACCCTGGCCCAGATGGCCCTGGCCTGGGTGCTGCGTGACCCGCGGGTGACGACCGCGCTCATCGGCGCGAGCCGCCCCGAGCAGATCGCTGATTGCGTGGCGGCGCTGAAGACCCTCGCGTTCTCGCCGGAGGAACTGGCCGAGATCGACCGGCACGCGGTCGAGGGCGGCGTGAACATCTGGGCGGCCTCCTCGGAGCGTCCCGGCCCTTCCCGCTAAAAACATCTCCGGTCCGTCGCAAGGGCGCCACAGGGCCGGAAAGTGTGGCGGAGCACTGCGAAGTTTCCGTTGCGGCGCAATGGAAATCGGCTATGGAACCGCGGGCCGTCATCGGCCTTGAGGGTCGGTGTCGTTCCCATGATCGGGCGTCTTGTTCTGCTCGCAGCCGCGAGCCTTCTGATGACCGCCCCGGAGGTGCAGGCCCAGGGCGGGGCGGGCCCGCTCTGCCCCGGTTCCGCAGCCGCCCTGCGTGGGCACGCCCTGTTGCGCAGCGCCATGCAGGCCGCCTATCCGAATGTGCCCGAACGCAAGGCCGATCCGGACGAGGGGGAGCCCGAGCCCTGCATCTACCCGTACCAGGCGAACGCTTTCGGCGACGCGGTGGTGCTCTTCACCTTCGGCCAGGTGCCGGGCGAAGCCTGCCATGGCTGCGGCGCGAAAATCACCGCCACCTTCCTGCGGCGGGACGGGAAGCAGCTCGTGACGGTGGCGCGGCACCCGGAATTCACGGAGGCGGGCTCCTGGGGAGACGTGACGGCCATCACGCCCATGCGCATGGGCGCCGATGACGGGATCGTCATTCAGGGCGGCGGCACGTTCCAGGGCGAGACCACGAGCATCCTTCAGGTCTTCATCTTCCGCGACGGGCATGCGGTGCGGATCAGCCCGGAGGACGGCATCGTGCTCTCGCGGAGCGATTGCGATGCGGTCGAGAAAGGCAAGTCCTGCACGGACATCAACGGATCCTGGAAGGTGGATCCCGCAGGCCGTCTGACCCTCGCCTATCGCGGCAAGCGCAACGGCAAGCCTTTGCCGCCTGCCACGGTCATCTACGAGCGCAAGGGCGACGCCCTGGAGCCGGTCTCGGGCAAGCCTTTGTCGTTCTAGCGGGAGAGCGCCAGGATCTCCGGCGCCGGACCGGAAACCGGCGAGACGCGAACGGGGACGCCGCGCGCGATGGAATTGCTGACGGTGGACGTCGCCTGCGCCCGCGCGATCAACGCGTCCAGATCGGCCTTCGCGTCGGCGGCCTCGACAGAGACCCGAACATCCGCACCCGTCGCCAGGAGAGGCTCGCCTTCGAACTTCACGGTAACGTCGACGGCCACCGAGACGAGCTCGATTCCCATGGCGTGAGCGACATAATGGAGATCGTTGCAGAAGCAGCCGCCGATGGCGAGGGCAAGCAGCTGCCCGCCATTGAAGCCGAGCCCCTGCCCACCGGCTTTGCCGGCCGGCCGGTCGACGACAACCGAATGGGCGCCCGCCCAGCCGAGACAGGCCTGCGTCTCGGGAACGCTCCGCAACCGGACCGTCATTGTGGTCATGTCGGACCTCCCGCCCTCTCGGCCGAGGTTATGTCGCCGTGCCGCTGCTTTTCAATGCCGGGGCGATGCCCCCAAGGATCGGGCACGCCGCGGTACCGGGCGGCACCGGAATGGTTCACAAGAGGTCGGCGTCGGAGGTTCCGAGCTGCGAGGACAGTTCGGCCACGGCGCGGTCCAGTTCCTCGACGCAGTCCTGGAGAATCCGTGACGGCCTTGGATTGAGCGGGAACAGCAGCAGGGTCCGGAAATGCACGGCCGGCTCGAACGGCTTCAGGATCAATCCGTTGTTCAGATAGATCTCGGCGGTCAGCGGATTCACGAGGCCGCAACCGAGCTTTGCCCGCACCATCGCGCAGACGGTTGACGAGAACGGCGTCTCGAGGACGATGCGGGGCTGCACCTGCGCAGCGGCGAAGATGGAATCCGCCTCCATCCGCGTCGTGTCCTGCGGCGCCAGAGCAATGAATTCCTCGCCATGCAGATCCGCCGCCGTTATGGAGCGGGCGCTCTCGAGCCGGTGCCCCGGATAGACGGCAATCGAGGCGCGACAGGTCATGAAGGGCCGGGCAACGACACCCGTGACGTCGACCTCGTCCGCCGCGATGCCGAGATCGAACTGCCCAGACGCGACCAGATCGCGGATGGTCGACGACAATTGGGCCTGCAAAGTGATGGCCACCTGCGGGTGCCTGTCCCTGAAACGGCGAAGGGCGAGCGGAACGATATTCGTGCTCAGCGCCGAGAGGCTGGCCAGACGAATTTCACCCGAGCCGAAGTCCCGGATCCGTGCCGCGATGCTGCGCAGGTGCGCCATGCCGAGGAAGGAGGCTTCCACCTCCCGCTGGAAGAGCTGGCCCTCTGGCGTCGGGACCATACGGCCCTTGATCCTCTCGAAGAGCGCGAACCCGACAGATCGCTCTAGCTCCTGGATCGCCTTGCTGACGGCGGGCTGCGAGATACGCAGGACCTCCGCCGCGCGGGAGGCCGTCCCGGCCGTCATTACGGCATGAAAGACTTCGATTTGGCGCTGATTCATGCCGCCCTCACAGGATAGGAAACATATAACCACAGAGAATAGTCAGGCACAATATTCGTATTGGACGGAATAGGGTCACCATGATCTATAGGGAACCCAGCAAGGATAGCGCCTATGGACGACTGGACACGTTGCGTCATTTCCTCCGAAGCTAGCCGGGACGGCTTCGCGAGCCTTGGAGTTCCGGTCTATCGGGCATCCACGATCCCGTTCCCGAATGCGCAGAGCTATCAGAAGCGCCATGAGCGCGGCGACGAGGGTTACAGCTACGGGTTGTCCGGAACGCCGACCTCGCGCACGCTCGCCCATAAGATCACCGCTCTCCAGCAAGGCCATAGGACCTTCCTGGTCCCGTCCGGCCAGGCCGCGATCACGGTCGCGATTCTGTCCTTCGTCCAAGCGGGGGATCGAATCCTTATCGCCGACACGGTCTACCCGCCCCTCCGGGATTTCGCCGAGAAGGATCTCAGGACGCTCGGGATCGACGTCGCGTTCTACGACCCGACGGCGCCGGACGAGCTCGAGCGCATGATGGATCGCCGGACGCGGATGATCTGGGCGGAATCGCCCGGCTCCACGACCATGGAGGTCCAGGACATGCGTCGCCTCGCGGAGATTGCCCATCGACACGGCGCCCTGCTCGGCTGTGACAATACCTGGGCCACCCCACTGCTCTTCAAGCCTCTCCAACACGGCGCCGATATCGTCGTCGAGGCGCTGACGAAGTATTTCTCCGGCCACTCGGACGTGCTGATGGGATCGATTACGGTTCGCGATCAGGCGATGGCGTCCACCGTCAAGGGCAAACTGAGCCGCCTGGGCATCGGGGTCTCCCCTGACGATTGTTCGCTCGTTCTCCGGGGGATGGAGACGATGGCGGTGCGTCTCCACTACTGCGCCGAGACGACCAGGCGCCTGCTGCCCGCAATCGCCGATCAGCCGAGTGTGGATCGGATCCTCTACCCTCCCCTGCCGGGGAATCCGGGCCATGAGTTCTGGAAGCGCGACTTCAACGGAGCGAGCGGCGTCTTCGGGATCATCTTCACCCCGGCCGCAACGCCGCATGTCTTCGCGGCGCTCGATGCCCTGAAGATCTTCGCCATCGGGGCATCCTGGGGCGGGACCCGGAGCCTGGTGGCCCCGATGCCCGTCAAGGCCAATCGCACCGCTCAACCATGGCCCGGAGAGGATCTGGTCCTGCGCGTCAGCATCGGCGTGGAGGCCCTGTCGGATCTGCAGGAGGATCTCGACCGGTTCTTCGCGGCGCTCGACACGTTCTGCGAAACCGCGTCTCCCGCGCCGGCGGGTGCGTGACGCCCGAATTCTTCACACAGCAAACCAACAACGAGAGGGACTTGTGATGTTGAACATGACCAGAAGACTGACCATCAAGGCAGGACTCGCGGCGCTTGCGCTCGCGGCCTTCGCGGGCAGCGGGCCTGCGGCGCTGGCCCAGTCGGATGCGAAGGAGCGCCTCGCCTCCGGGACCCTGACGATCGGCATCCATAACCGCGCGCCCTGGGGCTTCCGCAGCAGCACGGGCGAAGTCCAGGGCTATCACCCCGATCTGGTCAAGGCGGCGCTCGAGCCTCTCGGCATCAAGAACATCAATTTCGTCATCTCGGAGTTCGGAGCACTCATCCCGGGCCTCAATGCTAATCGGTTCGACATGATCGCTTCCGGAATCGCGATCACGCCCAAGCGCTGCCAGGAAGTGATCTTCAGCGAGCCGGACCTCGCAGTCGGCGACGGGCTCATCGTCAAGCAGGGCAACCCGCTGAACATTCACAGCTACGCGGACATTGCGTCGAATCCGAAGATCCGTCTTGCCGGTGGCCGGGGCACTGAGAACACCAAGAACGCCATCGCGGCCGGAGTTCCGCAGGACCAGATTCTCCAGCTCCACGAGACCACTGATCTCGTCTCCGCCGTGCTTGGCGGGCGCGCCGATGCAGCGACGCTCTCGGCGCCGAGCGTCGTCTCCCTGCTGCAGGACAAGAACGTCAAGGGCCTCGAACGGGCGGCGCCATTCACGGGCCTCACCAAGGAGAACGGCCTTCCGTCCGCCATGTATACGGCCATCGCGTTCCGGACCAACGACGCGGCGCTTCGCGACCTGTTCAACGAGCGTCTGGCGAAGCTGAAGGCCGACGGCACGGTCAAAAAGATCATGGAGACCTACGGCTTCACCGATGCCGAAATGGCTCCCGAAATCAAGACCGCGGATGTCTGCAAGGGCGACTGATCGCTCATGCGACATTGAGGATGTGCGGGAATGAGCTTCGTCGAGATCCTGGCCGGCATTTTCGAAGGCTTCGGCGTCACGGCCACCGTCACGCTGTGGGGGATGGCCTACGCTGTCCCCTTTGCGCTGGTGTTCGGAATACTGCAGCACTTCACCACTGGCCCGGCGCGATGGATCGTTACGGCGATCATCGAGTTCTGGCGAAGCTCGCCCGTCATCGTTCTGCTGTTCGTCTTCTACTACACTCTGCCGAGTTTCGGCATCACTCTGTCGGGCATCACCGTTGCGGCGATGGCGCTCGGGCTGAACATCGGCGGCTACGGCAGCCAGGCAGTCCGTGCGGCCCTGCAGGCGCTCGATCCGGGCCAGGTCGAGGCCGGTAGGGCCCTCGGCCTGCGCCGCCTGCACATCCTCGCGCTGATCGAGCTGCCGCAGGCCTTCAAGGCCATGACGCCGACCTTCATCAACCAGGTCATCCAGCTGATCAAGGGTACCGCCCTGGTGTCCCTGATCACGCTGACCGACATGACATTCCGGGCAAAGGAGATCTCGCAGCTCCAATACGACCCGGTCGGCACCTATTCGGCCCTTCTCGTCGCCTACTTCATCGTCTGCTACCCGGCCACGATCCTCGGCCGGTGGGTGGAGAAGCGGGTGGCGGTCAGCGAAAGGACCCGCGGTGAATTTTAACCTCGATTTCGCCATCGCGAGCCTGCCGATCATTCTATCCGCCCTGGGGACAACCATCTGGGTGACGATCGTGAGCTGCCTTGGCGCGGCGCTCCTGGGCTTTACCTTCGAGATCCTGCGCCGCTCCAGCCGCGTCATGTCCTACGTGATGCGGTTCCTGATCGACTTCATCCGCTCCACTCCCGTCCTGGTGCAGCTCTATTTCCTGTACTTCGTCCTGCCGTTCTACGGAGTCACCCTCCCGTCCTATGTGGTCGGCATCCTCGGCCTGAGCCTGTACTACAGCGGGTATCTTGCAGAGGTGTTCAAGGCCGGAATCGACGGGATCCCGAGCGGCCAGTTCGAGGCCGCACACGCGCTCGGTCTCCGGCGGCTCGACATCGTGATCTTCGTCATCGCGCCCCAGATGCTGCGCAACATCGCGGCCCCGATGGGGAACTATTTCGTGTCGATCCTGAAGGCCACGCCGTATCTGGCGATCATCGCAGTCCCGGAGATGCTCGGGCAGGCGATGGAGATCGCATCCGACACGTTCAGATATGCCGAGCCTATGCTGACCGTCGGGGTCATCTTCCTGGTCCTCGCGGTTTCAATCGCCCAGCTCGTGCGCCTGATGGAAACCCGGCTCCTGAAATCCGCCAAACGCTAACCGGACATCGTGATGGAAATCAGCACCCTTAAAACCGGAAGCAGTGTCGCGGAGCCGCGCGAGGTCGCAGTCGACATCCAGTCACTGAACAAGTGGTACGGGACGTTCCATGTCCTGAAGGACATCGATCTGCGCATCCACGTGGGACAGCAGGTCGTCGTCTGCGGTCCATCGGGATCGGGCAAGTCGACCCTGATCCGGTGCGTCAACCAGCTTGAGCGCCATCAGGACGGCCAGATCTTCATCTACGGCCAGGAGGTCGGAGCGGTCGCCAAGCGCCTCCATGAGCTGCGGCGCGACGTCGGCATGGTCTTTCAGCACTTCAACCTGTTCCCTCACCTTACGGTCCTGCAGAATTGCACCCTGGCGATGCGACGGGCCCGCAGCATCCCGCGCCGAGAGGCCGAGGACATTGCTCGTCACTATCTGGAAAGGGTCAGGATCCCCGAGCAGGTGCACAAGTTCCCGAGCCAGCTCTCCGGCGGGCAGCAGCAGCGTGTCGCGATTGCGCGCGCATTGTGCATGAAGCCGAAGGTGATGCTGTTCGACGAGCCCACCTCCGCGCTCGATCCGGAAATGATCAACGAGGTGCTCGATGTCATGATAGAGCTCGCGCGGGACGGCATGACGATGATGTGCGTCACGCACGAGATGGGGTTTGCCCGCAAGGTGGCCGACTCGATCGTGTTCATGGATGGCGGCCGCATTGTCGAGAGCGCTCCTCCGTCGGAGTTCTTCACGAACCCGCAGAACGAGCGGACGAGGGCCTTTCTCCGTCAAATCCTCTGAGCCGACAAAATCCCCCGTCCAATAAGTACCGCTTGCCACTGGAGAACACGTCGTGTCGAACACCACCCGCATTTGGACGGCCATCGATTTCGATCTGGACGGCAAGCAAGCGGACTACCTCCGGCTTCCGTATTCGTCGAACATGTCGGCCTATGGCTGGATTCCAATCCCGCTGATCTGCATCCGGAACGGCCGCGGCCCGACAATCCTGCTCTCGGCCGGGAATCATGGAGACGAGTACGAGGGCCAAATTGCTCTGATCAAGCTGGCCCGGGAGATTTCTCCGTCCCAGGTCAACGGGCGGATCATCATCCTGCCGTCCCTGAACTATCCGGCAGTGGCGGCGGGCCAGCGGGTGTCCCCAATTGACGAAGGCAATCTCAACCGCCTGTTCCCGGGCAAGGCCCATGGCTCGCCGACCGAGATGCTCGCCCATTACATCGACGACGTCCTGTTCCCGATCTCCGATCTGGTGATCGATCTTCACTCCGGCGGACGCTCGCTCGAATATCTGCCGCTCGCGCTGGCCCGGCCGGGGCTGACGCCCGAGCACCAGGAGGCCGTGCGGGAGCTCTTGCGGGCGTTCGACGCCCCGGTCGGCGTGCTCACCGACGGAGAGGGTGGCGGCGGGGCCACGACGCTCTACGCCGCGGCCGAGCAGCGGGGCATTCCGGCTCTGACGACCGAACTCGGCGGAGGCGCGACCCTCTCGCCCGTCGGCTTGGCGATCGCCGAGACCGGGGTCCGCCGGGTCCTCAAGCATTACGGGATCGTACCGGACATGGCCGTGCGGGAGACGAATGGGTGCCGGCTGATGAGATCGCTCGGCCGCAACGCCGCCGTCTACGCGACCGAGAGCGGGCTGTTCCAACCGTTCGCCGCAGTCGGCGACGTCGTGGAAGCCGGCCAGGAGGCGGGCTGCATCCACTCCTACGAGAGTCCCCTGACCCCGCCCGTGGTGCTCCGCTTCCCGACGGGCGGCATGGTCAGCTGCCGGCGCTTCCCGACGATGACTGCCCGGGGCGACTGCCTGTACAACCTGATGACGGATGTCGGCCGGCCCCTCTGACCGGCCAGAAGACCACGTAGCACCCCGCCCTGGCGCTGTTTCATGAACCGCGATAGCGGTTATGAGGAGCCTGACGGTATGGCTTCCTTATGCGCCAGTGCCCGGGTCCGAGCACCTCACAGGGACCTTCAGCCCGCGCTTGATCGTCTTGAGCGCGATCAGGCTCTTGTATTTGCGCACCACCGGCTGCTCGGTCATCAGGCGCTCGATGAAGGCATTGTAGGCGTCCAGGTCCCGGGTGCAGACCAGGAGCGCGTAGTCGGCGTCGCCCGTGACATACCAGCAGGACTGCACCTCCGGCGCATCGAGAACCCAGCGCTGGAAGCCCTCCAGGGCACTGCGGCGCTCGTTGTCGATCTCCACCTCGACCAGCACCGTCACGGTGTGGCCTACGGATCGGGGCTCCGCCAGGGCGACGACCCTCTCGATGATGCCGTCGCGCTTCAGGCGCGCCAACCGCCGCTGCACGGCGGAGGCCGACAGCCCCACCGCGCCAGCCATCGCTTCGCTCGACTGATCGGCATCATCCTGGACAAGGTCAAGGATTCGGAGATCAAGCTCATCAAGATCGGGCATGCGAGAATCCTGCAAGGAAGCGTCAGCTTACGCGGCTTTGCAGCGCACTTAGCGCAAATATTGGGAACACGCATCGCGCGATCCTGCTAAGCTTTTTATTATGAACATCACTTCCCTGTCCCCTGCTCGGATCGCCGAGGCCCGCCACCAGATCCCGCCTGTCTTCCGCGGCTCCGCCCTGCGAACGTCGCCGGATCTCGACCGGCATCTGGGATTGTCCCTGTGGCTGAAGGACGAGACCGACAACCCGATCCGCTCCTTCAAGGGCCGTGGCACGAGCCTGTTCGTCGCCCGTGACCTGAGCGAAGGCAGCACGCTGGTCGCGGCCTCGGCCGGCAATTTCGGTCAGGGGCTCGCCTATGCGGCCGTCCGGGCCGGACACCGGGTCATCGTCTTTGCCGCCGAGACGGCAAGCCCCCTCAAGATCGAGGCTATGCGCCGGCTCGGGGCCGAGGTGATCCTTCACGGGCCCGATCTGGATGCAGCGAAGGCTGAGGCACGGGCATTTGCGGCCGATAAGGACTTCCGCTTCGTCGAAGACGGGGCGGAGCCAGCCATTGCCGAGGGAGCCGGCACGATCGCGCTCGAGATCACGGAAGCCCTGCCGCCGCTCGATGCCATCTTCGTCCCTCTCGGCAACGGTGCGCTCGCAACAGGCATGGGATCGTGGCTCAGGCATCGGTCGCCCCAGACCCGGATCGTCGCGGTCGCGGCCATGGGAGCGCCGTGCATGGCGCATTCCTTCGCGGCGAGCCAGCCGCTGGAAACACTCTCCGTCAACACAATCGCCGACGGCATTGCCGTCCGGGTGCCGGTACCCTTTGCGGTCACCTCCATGAGGGACACGGTCGACGAGGTGGTGCTGGTCAGCGACGAACTGATCCTCGAAGCCATGCGGCTCGTCCGGCGGCATCTCGGCCGGGTGGTCGAGCCGGCAGGCGTCGCAGGTCTCGCCGGGCTGATCCAGAAACAGCAGGACTATGCGGGCTCCCGCGTGGCCAGCGTCCTGTGCGGCGCAAACCTGACACCGCAGCAGATCGCCGCGTGGCTTCCGGACTAGCCCTTACTTCAGTTTTCGCCATCAGAGATCCACGCAATGGAAACCTTCCCGATGCCCCTGCCTGCCGGCGTGGTCAGCCATCCTGCCCTCGCGTTCACGACCAGCGCCCTAGCCGAGATCATGACCGCCTGCTTCGAAGGCTATGTCATTCCGCAGGCGATCAACGGGGAGATGTTCAACGCTCGCTTCCGGCGTGAGACCCTCGACCTTCGCGCCAGCCGCGTGTTCACGGACGGGGAGCACCCTGTCGCCCTCATCCTCGTGGCCCGCCGCGGCTGGACGGCCCGGATCGCCGCGATGGGCATCGTGCCCTCCCACCGGGCTCGCGGCCTGGGGCGGCTCGCACTGGGCAAGGTCATCGAAGACCTGCGCAAGCTCGGCGACCGTCACCTGCTGCTGGAGGTCATCGACACCAACGAGCCTGCCGTGCGCCTCTATCGCAGCCTCGGATTTGAGAGCCGCCGCCGGCTGATCGGATATCGCCGCGCTGCGACGGCCGGGATACCCGCCGCCGTGGCTGACCTCGTGGAGGTCGACCCGCTGTCGATCGCCCGCAAGCTCGCCGAAGAAGGCCCGGCCGATCTCCCGTGGTTTCTGGCTCCCGAGACCTTGGCGGCGATTGCGGCACCCGCGCGCGGGCTGTCCCTGGAAGGGACCGCCTTTGCCATCGTGGAGCCTGCACCGCAGCCCGGAAGCCTCGCCCTGCGGACCCTCTTCGTAAACCGCGATGCGCGGGGACGCGGATTAGGGCAAGCCATGATCTCTACCGTGGCGGCCGCCCATCCGCAGCAGGATCTCCTGGTCACCGCCAACGTCCCGGAGGACCTCGCTCCTGGCTTCATGACCCGAATGGGATTCGAGCGGACGCCGATCGGCCAGTTCGAGATGGTTCGCAATCTCGCGGCCTGAGGCGCAGTCCGCTACGGCATCGAGGGGATGCTGGATAAGTCTGAACCCGCCCCAATCCAATCCCGTCGACGCCTTCAGGCAACCCCCTCCAGCCCGCCCTTTGCTACTTCCACGTCCCGCGAGGATGGCAGGCCGAATATCCGCCTACACTCGCACGTGAACTGTTGCACGCTCTCATACCCGGCCAAACAGACGGCGAGGCTCGCACTCGCACCTGCAGTCATCACCAGGCGCCGGGCCTCGGTCAGGCGCACTTGCTACTGAAATTGCAGAGACGTCAGAGACGTCACAGCGCGGAAATGTTCGTAAAAGGATGATGGGCTCAGGCCCGCAGTTGCGGCAAGGGTTTCGACCGGAAGCAGCCTGGCGTAACGACACTGCCCCTCGCCATCGTCCGCGGGGGAAGCGATGCCAGATGAAACTTGCCATGTGCTTTAACTTCGATGCTAACTATTGTCTAATTTGCGAGGGGGAGCCCCGCCTTGACTCGCCCTGAGACGGAACCCAGTGTTCACATCCCCATCGAAGACGGATTGGGTGTCGGCTTTCCTGGTATGAAGCGATATAATGTGATAACTTCATTATTCCTAGTGCCCGTCGGTTCTTGAAAATGCATGGCCTTGGCAACCATTGCGTCGTTGTTGATGGTCGTGACGAGCTGCTTCAGCCCGCGCACGAGGAGATCTATTGGGTCTGCAATCGTCATATCGGCACCAGCAGAGACCAGCGGCCGCTGATCGAACCGGCCGCGACAACAGGCGCCCCTGCGCGAATGCGAATCGACAATATCGACGGAGCTGAAGCCCAGGCAGGACTGAATGCACTCCCGCGCATCAAGTGGCTCCTGCTGCGTGTACGCGTTTGCATCCGTCTCATCCTGGAAACTCTCGGCGGGATGATAAAGGCGGCGTGCGCGAGCGATCATGGCGTCTCCCCGCGGCCGTCGCATTCTCGGGCGAGCGTCCGATCGACTTGAAAGTAGCATGATGACCGCCAACCCCATTGTCCTTGTTGACCAGATTTCCAAGACGTTTCGAGCAGCTCACGGGCGCAGTGAGCATCGCGCTCTCGACAATGTGTCACTGTCCATCGAGCCGGGTCAGGTGCTCGTCATTATCGGTCCGTCCGGTTCCGGCAAAAGCACATTGTTGCGCACCCTGAACGCTTTGGAGAGCTTTGATACCGGCCGCATCATGATCGATGGCGTCTCTCTGAGCGACAAGAATACGGATCTCAACCGCCTGCGGGCCGAGATCGGAATGGTGTTCCAGCACTTCAACCTTTTCCAGCACAAGACGGCGTTGGATAATGTCGTACTTCCCCAGATGGTCGTGCGCAGGCGCTCGCGCGAGGAGGCGGTCTCACGCGCACGGGACCTGCTAGAAAAGGTCGGCATTGCGGACCGTGCCAGCCACTATCCGAGCCAACTCTCTGGCGGGCAGCAGCAGCGCGTCGCAATCGCTCGCGCGCTTGCCATGAATCCAAAGATCATGCTGTTCGACGAGGCAACCTCCGCTCTTGATCCGGAAATGGTTGGCGGCATTCTGGATCTCATGCGCAATTTGGCGGCGGAAGGTATGACGATGGCAGTCGTGACCCACGAGATGGGCTTCGCCCGCGAGGTCGCGGATCGCATCGTCTTCATGGACGAGGGACGGATTGTCGAAGAAGGAGAGCCCGGCCCCTTCTTCGCGTCACCATCCCACGAAAGGACCCGGGCGTTTCTAGACCAGATCCTCTGAGCCGCGGGCTCCTGAGGAACATGCCAAAAGACTGACAGAGGGAGAGACCACATGATGAAACTACGGAACTTGATCATGGCGGCCGTGACGGCTTGCCTGGGCTTCGCCAGTGCCGCTCAAGCGGACGAAATGGACGATATCCTGAAGCGCGGTGAGCTCCGTGTCGCCGTTCAGACGCAGGGTGCGCCAGTCAGCTTCGTCGACAAGAAGGGGGAGCGCACCGGCCTCGCGGTCGAGCTCGCCAAAATGATGGCGGCGGATCTCGGCGTGAAAGTCACGTTCCAGGACTACGATTGGAAGGGCCTGATCCCGGCGCTCCTGTCCGGCAAGGTCGACATGATCGCTGCCGACATGACCCCGACGCCCCAGCGCGCCGCGCAGCTCCTGTTCTCCCGCCCAATGTTCTATCAGGAAACCGTCGCGGTTGTCGCCAAGGATGCGCCCTACAAGACCTGGCAAGAGATCAACAAGGATGGCCTCAACATCGGCGCCACCCAGGCCAGCTCCTATGGCGATGCGGTGAAGAAATTCATGCCCAAGGCGAACCTCAAGGAATTCGCCGGCGGCACGGCGGCCGTGGCCCAGGCTCTCTCCAGCGGCCGTCTCGACGGCGCGGTATCGGACCTCGGCAACGTCACCAACTTCGTGCGCGAATTCGGCAACCTGAAGATCCTCGAGGGCGTCATCACCCGCGAGCCCCTCGCTTTCGCCACTCAAGCCAATGCGTTCCACCTGAAGCTCTGGCTCGACAATTATGTGGAGCTGATTACGGCGGACCGCCGTCTTGAGAACCTGGTGAACTACTGGTGGAACACCAGCGACTGGGAAAAAGACCACAAGTAAGCGGTCTATCCACCGGCAGCCGGCCAGACGGCCGGCTGCGCCCCTCGCACAAGAATTCCCTCGACAGTGATGACCTGGCTCCTCGACTATTATAATTACCGAATCGTGGCGCAGTATCTCGGTCGCTTCGCCGAGGGACTGGGCAACACGTTAACGGCTGCCGGAGCGAGCCTCGTCCTGTCGCTTCTGCTCGGCACGTTCGTCGCCCTCGCGCTCCTGTCGAACCGCATGGGTCTCCGCAAGCCGATCGAAGGCTATGTGGCCTTCATCCGGGCGACGCCGCTCCTCGTCCAGATTTATCTTGTCTACTACGGCCTCCCTGCCCTTCTGCCTTTCGCGAAGAGCTGGAACGACATGTATTTCGGCATTGCCGCCCTGACCCTGAACAGCGCCCCTTATATGGGCGAGATCATCCGCGCCGGGATCGAATCCGTTCCCCGGGGCCAGATCGAGGGCGCCAAGGCGGTCGGGATGAATTACGGCCAACGCATGCGCTACATCGTTCTGCCGCAGGCTTTCGCCAACACGCTTCCCCCACTGATCGGCCAGACGGCGGTTCTCATCAAGGACACGTCCCTGTTGTCCATCATTACGGTTTTTGAGTTCACGAGCGCCGGCATTCTTCTGAACAGCGAACGGGTACGGCCTAACGAGAGCTTCCTGACGATTGCTCTTGGCTACCTGCTCATATACCTCGTGGTTCTCCTTCTCTCCCGCGGCGCGAAGCAGTGGCTGGCTGGCCCAGCCTGGAATGCGCAGGGCTGATGCGATGCTCGAACGCTACTGGTCCATCACGTCGTCCCTACTGCCGTTCCTCTGGAAAGGGTTTCTGGAGACGCTCTACGTTTCCCTCGTGGCCATTGTGGCCGGCTCGTTGATCGGCGCGGTGATTGGCCTCGTACGCAGCCAGCGTGTGCCTTTCCTCACGGGGCTTTTCGGCCTGTACATCCATGCGCTGCGCGGAACCCCGTTCCTCGTGCAGCTCTATGTCTTCTACTTCGTGCTCCCGAACACGGGGGTCTCCTGGCTCAGCTGGGACTCGCGCACGGCTGCCTTCGTTGCGCTCTCGGTCTACACCTCTAGCTATGTGGCCGAGATCGTGAAGGCCGCCATCGAGGCCGTACCGCGCGGCCAATCGGAGGCGGCGACCGCGCTTGGCATGACCCGCCTGCAGCGCCTCTGGCACGTCGTCATCCCGCAGGCGCTGAAGCTGACTGTGCCGCCGATGAGCGGCGTCTACGTGATGATCATCAAGAGCACCGCGATTCTCTCGGTGGTTGGCATCTCGGAACTAACCCGCCAGGGCGAGGTGTCGATCCTGCGCTTCCCGCGGGACGTTCTGTTCATCTACGGGCTCATCGCGTTCATCTACTTCCTGTATTGCTATCCTGTCCTACGCTTCGCGCGCTGGGCCGAGCGCCGCGTGGGAGCGGCCCGACCCGTCGATCTGGATTAACCGGATGCTGGATGCTTTTCCGCGCGTGTCACTCTTGTCAGGGCAGACGCCTCTGGAGCCGATGGTGCGGGCTGGGGCCCATGCCGGGCATTCGCAGCTCTGGGTCAAGCGCGACGACTGCATGCCCCTCGCCTTCGGCGGCAATAAGTTGCGCAATCTCGAGTTCTGGCTGGGCCAAGCGCTGGAGCGGAACAGCGATCTTCTGGTCATCGCAGGCGCAGCTGCATCGAACCAGGTCAGGTTGACGGCAGCGGCTGCAGCCAGAATAGGACTGGAATGCTTGGTGCTTTATGCGGGGTCCGACTCCTCGCCCATGCATAGCAATCGCCTGCTGACGGAAATGATGGGCGCGCGTATCTGTTACCTGGGCCAAGTCGACGAGGCGGAGCGCTCACGCTTGGCGAGCGATGCCGTCGCAAAGCTCGCCGCTGCCGGGCGTCGCCCCTATCTGGTAGGCGATCCGGTGATCGGCGCACTCGGTTACGTCAACGCTGCCCGGGAACTCTACGAGCAGGCCGTCGCGGCCGGCGTCGATCTGCGCCACATCGTTCTGCCCGGCTCCATGGGCGTCACGGAAGCCGGGATGATCCTGGGTGCGGCCATGCTCGACCTGCCGTGGACCTTTCATCTCGTCAGCGTCGAGTATGTCGCCGAGGAACTTAAAGCGCTGATTGGGGCCATCCTCATGGATCTGTGCCGGCTGATCGATTTCAGACCCGCATACGACATGCTGGAGCGTGTCCAGATTCACATGGATCAATTGGGTGCCGGATATGGCATCCCGACCGATGCGTCCATCGAGGCCTGTCGTCTGTTTGCGCGCCTCGAGGCGCTCATGCTCGAACAAACCTATGTGGCGAAGACCTTCGCAGGGCTGCTGAGCTGCCTCGGGCGAGGGGATATTCCCAGCCATGAGGCCGCATGCATCGTCCATACGGGTGGTACGCCAGCCATGTTCAGCTTGGGAATAGCACCCTCCTGCGCCGCAGATACCTAGAAATCCAGCATTGTCGTCGATGACTCGAGGGTAGATCGAAGGCGGCTATGCTAAGGGATTCGCCGCAATCCTTTTGCTTTTATGTTGCGATGACCATTCGCCAAGTCCCGCGAGCGGAGGGGACGTGTTCAAGAGCAGGCATTTGATCGATTCTGCTCTGCATTCGGTAGTGGTTGGCTAAAGGCGGCCAACGCTCGGCGAACAGTTTCACCTGCGCGCTGCCCGACCGCGCAATTGCTCTCCTCTCGTCCACTCCTGAATTTGCGACAAAACCCTGTGCATGATCGAGCGCGCACACGGCGGGAGCGGCCAACGCGGCGTTCTCCGTCCGCCTTTGCGAATCCAAAATGCTCTGATTTAATTGGGCCGACGCTCTTCGCGTCCAGGAAGATATTGAGATGCCTCGGCCCCTTCTCGCCAATCCTCCACCCTGGCCAGGCGGAGCCCGCTGCGCGGTGTGCTTCTCCTTCGATCTCGACGCGGAAAGCCTCCTCCACATCTATCACCAACAGAGCGCACCCTCGCGGTTGGCGCTGTCCTCGGCTCTCCGCTACGGCCCCTTCGTGGCGATACCGCGCCTCATCAAGATATGGGAGGCCTATAAGCTGCGGCAGACCGTCTTCATTCCGGGCTGGACCATGGAGGCCTATCCGCATGCTGTAACTGCCCTCGTCGAGGCTGGGCACGAGATTGGTCACCATGGCTGGCTGCACGAGCGGCCGAATACCATTACCCGCGACGGGGAAGCCCGCGTGCTCGACCGCGCGATCAAGGCCTTCGAGCATCTCGTCGGGAATGCTCCGGTCGGATACCGTGCGCCGGGATATGCTCTGTCCGAACATACCGTCGAACTCCTCGTCGAGCGAGGCTTCACGTACGACGCCTCGCTTGTTGGCGACGACGTGCCCTATCTTCTTCAAACGCAGCGTGGATCCCTCATCGAGATTCCGTCCGACTTCTCCCTCGACGATTGGAATCAGTACGCGAGCCTAGAGGAATTTTCCTGGCGCATGCCCATTCGAGCACCGGCGCGGGCGCTGGAGGTGTACCAGGCCGAGTTCGATGCGGCCTGGAACCATGGCGGTCTTTGGATTTCGATCTGGCACCCTTTTCTCTCGGGACGCCTGTCACGCGCAGAAGCCATGATCGCACTGATCGAGCATATGATCGCCAAGGGCAGCGTCTGGTTCGCACCCATGAGCGAGATCGCTGCTCACGTGCGTCAGCTCGTGGCGAACGGCGAATGGACACCCAGGACCGAGGATGTTCCATTCTGGACCGAACCTGTGCCTCACCTTGCCCCGCTCCGCGACCGCTGAAACTCAGGAACGCTGTCGGCGAAGCGGCGGTCGTAGTCGAGCACTGCCTGCAGCAGCACCTGTGCGCCGGCGCGGCAATCGTCGAAGGAGGCATCTTCCTCCTCATTGTGACTAAGGCCGCCGGCACACGGAATGAAGATCATCGCGGTCGGGGCGATGCGGGCGATATAGGCTGCATCGTGCCCCGCTCCAGAAACCATCTCGCGCCATGGGAAACCGGCATCCTCCGACGCCTTGCGGATGGATGCGAGGCATCCTTCGTCGAACGGAACCGGAGGCGAGTCCCAGATCCGGGTCAGCGTCGCCGTTATAGCGTTCTCCGCCTCCAAAGTCTTCAGGACCTTCTCGAAGCCGAGCTCGAGCTCATCGAGCACCGCCGCATCCGGATGGCGAAGATCGATCGAGAGGTTGACGCGGCCAGGAACGACGTTCCGCGAATTCGGGTGCACGGCAACCATCCCCACGGTCGCGACTGCGTCAGCGACGTCGCGTGCGAGACGCTCGACGTCAATGACGAGACGAGCGGCCACCGAAAGGGCGTCCTTGCGCGAGCGCATGGGGGTCGAGCCAGCGTGAGACTCTCGGCCGACAATCTCTACGTCATACCAGCGCATCCCCTGCACGCCCTTGACCACGCCGATGGTCCGGCCCTCCTCCTCCAGGATCGGCCCCTGTTCGATATGCAGCTCGAACATGGCGCCGAGAGCGATGCTTCCCACCCGCTCGTCGCCGCGGAAGCCGATGCCGTCGAGGGCCTCGCCAAAGAGAACGCCGGCCGGATCCTGGCGCGCGTCAGCATAGGCCCTATCGAACACGCCCGCATGAACGCCGGAACCGAGCATCGCCGGAGCGAACCGGGATCCTTCCTCATTCGTCCAGTTGACGAGAGCCAGCGGCGCATTGGTCTCATACCCGGCTTCGTGAAGCGTGCGCAGGCACTCAAGCCCTGCGAGCACGCCGAGCACACCGTCGAACTTGCCGCCGGTCGGCTGTGTATCGAGATGACTGCCAATCGCGATGGGCGCTAGATCGGCCCGGCGGCCCGGGCGGAGAGCAAACATGTTGCCGACTTCGTCGATGCGCACCGTGCAGCCGATCCGTTCGCACTGGCTCCGGAACCACTCGCGTACCGCCCGGTCTTCGTCAGTCAGGGTCAGACGCCGGATGCCACCTTTCGTCGTACCTCCGATCCGGGCTGTTTCCATGAGGTCGGACCACAACCGCTCGGCGTCTATCATAAGGTTTGGCGTCCGCATGGCACTCTCCTAGCAAGGAACTTCGATGAGGAAGGGGCCGCGCCGGGCGAAGGAGCCGCGCAGAAGATCGATCAGGCGCTCGACCGTATCGGCCCGGGCGGCCTCGACGCCCATACCCTCGGCCATCTTGACCCAGTCGAGGTCCGGCCGGGACAGGTCCAGCATGTCGAGAGCAACTTGGCCTGGCTGCGATGCTCCCACGTTCCGCAGCTCGATATCGAGGCTGGCATAGGCTCGGTTCGCGAAGATGATCGTCGTAACATCGAGCTTCTCGCGTGCCTGTGTCCACAAGGCCTGAAGGGTGTACATCCCACTCCCGTCCGCCTGGAGCGCCACGACCCGTCGGTCAGGACAGGCGACGGCGGCGCCGGTCGCGAGGGGAAGACCGATACCGATAGAGCCGCCGGTGAGCTGCAGCCAATCATGGGCCGGCGCGCCCTGCGTGAACGGATAAATCGCTCCGCCCGAGTTGATGCTCTCGTCGACGAGAATGGCGTTTTCGGGAACGAGCGCGGCGACTGCCGCCGCAATGGCATCGAGGGTCAGGCTGCCTCGGGGGAGCTCGGGCCGTGAGCCTGCCTGCAGCTGAGGAGCTTGGCTGCGCGCTCCGAGCTCGTCGCAAAGACGCTCGAGAGTGTCGAGGAGATCGTTTCCAGGCTCGGCGAGGACCTGAACCTCGCAGGAGGGCGGCAGCACGAGGCTGGGCTTCCCCGGATAGGCAAAGAAGGCAACCGGGTTCTGAGTGCCTATGATGACGGCGCGCTTATAGGGGGCAAGCTGCTCCAGAGCCTGCCCTATGGGGTAGAAGATCCGGTCGATGGCGACGCGGCCCGCGCCGCGCTCGATCCGCGCATTGGACGTAGGCGCCATCAGCTTGGCACCGGTCTCCTGCGCAATGCGGCTTGCCAGCTCCAGTGGTTTCGCGCGCAGCGCCCTGCCGCCGACGAGGAGAAGAGTCGGCTCGCCCGATCGCAGATGTGCCGCTGCCTGTCGAATGGCCTCGTCGCTCACCTTCGCGGATTGCTTGGGTGCAACAGCCGAAGCGGGGCCGTCGGATTCGTTCCATGCCGTGTCGGCTGGCAGGATCAGCGTTGCGACACAGCCGGGAGGCGAAAGAGCGGCGGCCACGGCTTCCGCGCCGTCGCGGGCAACGCTCTTGGCATCCATAGAGGTATGCACCCAGGCCGACATCGGGCGGGCGACCCCTTCCACGTCGGCCGTGAGCGGTGCGTCGTAGCGACGATGAGTGGTGGCATGATCGCCGACAATGTTGACGATCGGCGTCCCCGCCTTGCGGGCATTATGAAGATTGGCGAGCGCATTGCCGAGCCCAGGCCCCAGGTGGAGCAGCGTTGCGGCCGGCTTGTCGGCCATGCGCGCATAACCATCCGCTGCCCCCGACACGACCCCCTCAAAAAGGCCGAGGACGCAGCGCATCCCCGACACCCGGTCGAGGGCGGCGACGAAGTGCATCTCGGATGTGCCGGGATTGGCGAAGCATGTATCGATGCCGCTCGCGATCAGCGTGCGCACCAGGCTTTCGGCGCCGTTCATGAAGGAACCTCGTAGGAAGACAGGGCCCGTGGTCAGGACATGGGAGCCGCGCGGCAAGACCGCGCGGCTCAGTGCCTCTTAAAGAGGATCACGGATCAGCGGCGCAGTCGAGCAGTGGATGCCACCGCCGCCAAGACCAACCTTGTCGTAAGGAACGACCCGCACGGAAATCCCGGCCTTGTCGAACTTCTCAGCGGTACGATCCGACAATCCGCCCGCCATGAGGACCCGGCCAGGTCGCACCGCAAGGCAGTTGATGACCCACGGCCCGTCGTCCGGGCAGACTTCGATCTGCCGGATGCCAAGCTCCTTCAACCGCTCCAGGAACCAGAATGGAAGCAGCGTCGGATTGACGAAGGCGGTGTCTGCGTCGACCATGACGATCATGCCGTCGATGTGAAGACGGTAGCCGGTCAGTTCGACTCGCAGAAGCTCGACTCCCTGCGTACGCAGCACTTCCTCGAGCTGGCGGGCACCCTCTTCGTTAACCCGGCTCGACAATCCCAGGACGGCGACTTTGGGCGTGAGGAACGCGAAACTGCCGCCTTCGAGCAGGCCGGTCCCGGTGATGGTGCGCAGGATCGGCATGCCGATCTTGGCGAGCGAGCGCGTCACAGGCGCTTCCTCTCCCCGGCGAACCGGGGGGCCGAGCCGGGTGACGATCGCTCCCCCGTCAACGGCGATCACGCTGTCACGGGTATAGACCGTCTTCATCTTGCCGGGGGCACATTCATCGACGAAGACGACCTCCGCCCCCTCCTCCCGCAGCGCCGCCACAAGGCCGTCGTGCTGCTCCTGTTGCGCTGCAAGATCCGGAACCGTGTCGCCGCGCCAGTACCAGCCCTTTTCCGGGTCGCCAAAAGCGCCGATGTCGGGCAGACGCATGGACGGATCGACGATCTTCAGCTCAGGTCCCGGCCGGTGCATGAGCACTTTCCGGATCTGACCGACGTCGTTGTTGCAGCCCCAGCGCTGGCCCCAGACTTCGACCTGCTCGCTCTCGTCGTGGAACGGTGGCTCGGGCCGGGACGCGAAAGTCTTGATGAGCATATTGTAGCGATATTCGCCTTCAGAGATGATGGACATCATTTTCTCCTGGAAACACTAGGGTTCATTCGGCGGCAGTGGGAATGGTCCACTCGGTGCCGCGGGGTGTCGCGACATATTCCGGCCAGCGGTAGTTCACGGGCGGCTCGAAATCGGCGGGCAGCAGCGGTGCGACCCATCGCTCGCCACCGATGCCGCCGCCCGTCCGCTCTCGGAATTCGGCTTGTGCCTTGGCGAGAGACGTTCCGTCGGTGAGGAGATCGACGATGGTTGCGGCGATCACCTTGCCCGCAGTCGTCCACATGGGGTCGATGCAGGCGGGCATGCCGCCCATCGCATAGCGGGTCCATTCCGGATAACGGTATCCGGGCGGCGCCTTGAGGGTTGGACGTCCGACATAGAGACGAACTGTCGGAGCGTGCCAGGTGTAGTCCACGTAATCGTCGGCAGCGAGGTTCTTCTGCCAGGAGGGCAGCTGCTCGCGGAACGCCTTCTCGCCCTCCCATGGCGGCGTCAACTTCTGGATCTCGGGCATGAACGGGTCGTCCATCGGCTCGACCCCGAGGCTTTTCTGGATCTCGCGACCGAAGGCACGAGCCTCCTCGCTCCACTGCGGTGCCCCGATGGCCTCGAAATTCCGCCAAGCCGTCTCTGCCATGGCGTGGTTGGGCAGGCCTGCGCGGGTCCGCGTGATCCATGCCGACTTGACCGTACAATGGGCCATGGCGGCGCAATGCTCCGCGTTGCGATCGAGCACTTCGAAGACGCGCTCGCACATATCGAGAGTTGGCGCTCGCAGCGAGTACTGGATCTGCGCGAGTCCAGGCGCGAGATTGTCCGCCGCCGCGTGGCCGGCATGGAGGATGAACTCGTTGAGGCTCCAACTCCCATGATGGGGGAGCATAGCTTCCTTCGTGTACTTCGAAGAGGTGTACATGAGGCACACCGCGTCGATGGCCCCGGGCGCACGCGCAGTCGAATGGCTATGGGTAACGCCTGCGAATGCGCCCGAGCGCTGCCAAGTCTCCGGATGAGGGCATTCAAAGGTGTAGATGCGGCTCCAATAGGGGGCGCTGTGCGTGTCCCAGAAGCAGCTGTTCGCGAGTGCCGGGAAGGAGTGAGGGTGAAAACTGATCGCCGCGTCGAGGTCGTCGTAGTAACCCTTGGCGGCGTGCACGGGTTTCGAGCCGCACATCTTCTCGGCCGGCTCGCCCATGAATTTGAGACGGCCCTTGATCCCGTGCTTCTCCATCGCGTGCTTGGCTGCGAGGAAGCCCGTAAAGGATCCGATGCCGAGGGCCGAGTGCGGGTCGGTGTGACCGGCGGCATGCCTGCTGACGCCTTCCCGGGGCTTGCGATAGGGCACGGCTTCCTGCGAGGTTCCGGGCACGGCGTCGTATTCCGCATATCCGCCGATCGTGGGGCCCGATCCGTTCGACCACTCGGCACAGAAGGCCGTGGGCATATCCCCTGACCCTTCCTCGACCGTGAAGCCTTCGCGACGCAGCCGCTCCACGTACCAGGCGGCGGAGCGATATTCCCGCCATGAAGGCTCGTGCAGATCCCAGATCGTCTTGTGATCTCGGGATAGGTTTTCCGTGTTGCCCTCAATCCAGGCCAGGGCGGCCGCCTTTTCAGGGCCGAATGAATGTGACGACATTTTCTTGTCCTTCCAATGCTAGGCTTTGCGGCTGGCGCGAATGGCGATGTCGGCGACAAGGAGCCCGACCGTGATGAGGACGAGCACGGCTGCGACCGAGGCCATGGTCGGATCGAGTGCTTCGTTGATGCCGTCCCACATCCGGCGCGGGAGGGTGAACACGCCTCGTCCGGCGATGAAGAGCGCGAGGACGAGCTCGTCCCAGCTGTGGATGAAGGCGAAGATCAGGCCCGAAGCGACACCCGGCATGATGCTCGGAATGATGACAAGCCGGAGGGTCTGGAACATTGACGCGCCGAGATTGAGCGACGCCTGTTCGAGCCGCGGATCGAAGCCCGCCAGGGCGGTCGAAACGGTGATCACCACGTAGGGAATGCCCGTCACCGCATGGGCGATGATCAGCCCGGTGTAGGAGTCGAGCAACCTGAGATCGATCCAGAACTGATAAATCCCGAGCGCATAGACGATTGTCGGCACCATGATCGGGGCGAGCATGAGCAACCGGATGAAGTTGCTGGCGCGATTCCCGAGCCTCCAGCAGCCGATGGCGCACAGCGTACCCGTGACGCCCGCGATGGCCGTCGATGCGCAAGCAATCACAAAGCTCTGGGCGATACTGCTGAGCCATGGCCCGCTGGTGAATAGATTGCGGTAGTACTGGAAGGAGATGCCGTGCTCCGGCAACGAGAGGTAATGCCGGTCGGTCACCGATACCGCGAACACGATGGTGATCGGAAGGACGAGGAAGCAAATGATCGCCCACGCGAGGGATCGCGTCATGATGGAGATGTTGCCGAAGCCGTTCGCGGTCATGATCAGCCGGCCCCGAAAAGTTTGCGAAGGTCGACGACGCGGCTAAGGCCGGCCAGGAGAGAAGCGATCACGATGAGCAGGGTTGCGGCGAGCATGGTGCCGACACCCCAGCGCACCACTTCGAGGATCTGCACTTTGATGTACTCGGCGATCATGAGCGTCTTCCCGCCGCCCAGAAGCGCTGGGGTGACGAAGAAGCCTAGGGAGAAGATGAAGACCAGGATGCTCGCACCGACGACGCCCGGAAGGGAGAGAGGCAGGAACACCTTTCGGAATGCTTCAAACGGGGTCGCACCTAGGCCGCGGGCGGCCGCAATGCATCGCTGATCGATGTCGCGCATATTCGCATAAATCGGAAGAATGCCGAGCGGCAGCATGTAATGCACCATGCCGATCATCACGCCGGTTTCGTTCCAGATCAGGTTCAGGGGCGTATCCACGAGCCCGGTGGAAAGGAGCGCCGTGTTGATGAGACCTTCGCGGCGCAGGAGCACGAACCAGGCGAAGGCCCGTACAAGGACCGAGATCCACAAAGGAATCAGGACGCCGAGGAACATCCAGCGTTGCGTCGATGGAGAAGCGTGCACCAGAGCGTACGAAACGATATAGGCGAGGATCAGCGTGATTACTGTCGTAAGAACACCGATCCTCGCCGTAGTCATCAGCATCCTTTGGATCGAGGCGCTGGTTGCGAGAAGTGCGTAATTGTCTAACCCCGGGCTCGGTTCGGTCACGCTCATCCAAAGGACCCGACCGACCGGATAGAGATAGAACACAACCATCATGGCGAGCGCCGGTGCAATCAGCAGCCAGTAGCGCGTCGTTGGCGTGAAGAACGGCCGGGTGATGGCACGCGGGGCATTCGCTCTGGTGACGATTGTCATCGGGCTGTCCGGTTCGGTGGCGCGGGATGGCATGGTGCCGCGTTCGCCGGGAACCGGCGTCGGGCACGACGTCGTTTAATGAATGGGGCACCGGCATGGCCGGCGCCCCTTAGCCGGATTAAGACGAGATCAGGTCGAGGAAATTCTGGAAGGTCTTCGAGTGATTTTCCCGGTACCAGGCCGCGTCGATCTTCGCCTGGACCTTCGCGTTCTCCGGATCGGCCGGGTTCTGCGTGCGTTGGTCCGGCGGAACGAGAGCCTGCGCTGCCGGGTTCGCCGGGCCGTTGCCCATGGCTGCCAGAAGCTTCACCTGGCCCTCCGGCTGCTGCATGGACGCGATAGCACGGAAGGCTTCCTTGCCTGCGGGATTTCCGCGCGGAACGACCCAGAGGCCGGGCTGGAGCAGGCCGTCCTTGAAGGTATAATCCACCCGACCCTGCGTCTCGCGGCGCAGAATGTTGCCGCGGGTGTGCCACAGAAGGCCCATGACGCACTCGCCGTCCCGCATCAGGCTCTGGCTCTCGGAGCCACTGCTCCAGAAGAGCAGATCTTTCTTGATGCTTTCGATCTTCGCGAAGGCGCGTTTCACGTCGAGGGGATAGAGCTTGTCGATGGGCACACCGTCCGCAAGGAGCGCAAGCTCAAGCATCCCCTGCGAATCTTTGCGCATCATCCGGCGACCCGGATATTTCTTCACGTCAAAGTAATCCGCAAGAGTCGGCTGGCCCTGAATCTTGCTCTTGTCCCAGGCGAGAACCGTGCTGAACATGTAGTTCACGACGCCGTCTTCGTAAGCGAACTCGGCCGGCACCTTGGACTTGTCTACGATGGTATAGTCGATCTTTTCGAGGGCGTTCTTCGGCCCGAGCTCGGCCAGGGTCGTTATTCCTGCGTCGCAGATATCCCAGGTCACGTGCCCGGACTGCACCATCGTCAGGATCTTGCCGTTGAGAGCGCCACTGCCGTCGAGGACCATGCGGCCGCCCTGCGCGGCGAAGGGCTTCACATAGGCTTCCTCGAATGCCTTGATGGCTTCGCCACCGAAATTAACGAGGACGACCTCCTTGCGGTCCTGCGCCAGGGCTGATCCGCTTCCGAGTACGGCGGGTGCGACGCCAAGCGCGAAGGCAGCGCGCAGCATGTCGCGGCGTGACAGCCCCTTCCCCTCCTCCTTTGCAATCTCCCGGCAATCCTCGGCAAAGGTTTGTAGCGTCATGATGATCCCTCTCTGTTTTTGAGTTGACGGCGGCGGTTCTCGTCTCAGGCTTCCATCACCTGCATTCCCGCACGCGGCTCCCAGCCGATCTTCAGCCTTTGGCCGAGTTCCGGTGCACCGCCCGACCGCCAAGCGGGCAGCATCACGGCAATAGGACCGACCTCGCCTGCATCGACGACCAGGCGGAATTCGGAACCGAAATAGTTCCACTCGGCGACGGTGCCAGAAATGACGTTGCCGGGTTCGTCGCCTGCGCCGACGACGGACATCTTTTCCGGCCGCACGGCAATTGCCACGTCTGCTCCCAGTTGCGGCTGCGGCCCGTTCGTCTTCTGCAGGAACTCGCCCTGCGGCGTCGTGAAGCGAAACTCGCCCTCACAAACGGCACTGACCCGGCCGCGGATGAAATTGCTTTTGCCGAGGAAGTCGGCGACGAAAGTCGTCCGCGGGCGTTCATAGAGATCCGTAGGCGTGCCGTGCTGGACCAGCTGGCCGTCGCGCATGATCGCGATCCGGTCCGACATGGAGAGCGCCTCGTCCTGGTCATGCGTCACGTAGATGAATGTCAGGCCGACCTTTCGATGCAGCCGCTTGAGCTCGTCCTGCAATTCCGCGCGCAGTTTCTTGTCGAGAGCGCTCAACGGCTCGTCGAGGAGCAGCAGATGCGGGGTGAACACCATGGCTCGGGCGAGCGCAACTCGCTGCTGCTGGCCGCCGGAGAGCTGGCGCGGAAGCCGATCCATCTTGGCCCGGAGTTGCACCAAGTCGAGGGCGGCTTCGACGCGGCGCTTGATCTCCTCCCGCGGAACCTTACGGACCTTGAGCGGAAAGGCCACGTTCTCGAACACACTCATGTGAGGGAAGAGTGCGTAGCCCTGGAAAACCATTCCAAAGTTGCGCGCCTCCGGCGGCAAATGGATAATGGGACGATTGTCGAGAAAGATGTTGCCGGAATTGGGCTGCACGAAGCCGGCAATCATCATCAAAAGTGTTGTCTTTCCCGAGCCGGAGGGGCCGAGGAGTGTAAGAAACTCCCCCTGCGCGATATCCAGTGACAGGTCATCGACCGCTTTGAACGAACCGAATTGCTTGCAAACTCGATCGATATGCAGATCGCGCCCGGTCTCTTCTGTTTTCATACTTACGCCCCGTCCCTCTTTATTTGGATTATGAGGACATACTGCCGAAGCGTAATGTCCTGGGCACCATCAGGGGACAACGGCTCAAATTTGGAGTCAAGTACAAAAAAGAGTGGACTCTAAGTTTTTTCTTCTCCATTCTCGTACCAATGGAAGCGACCAAGCCTTCAATAAGCCGAAGAAGCCGAAACCGGCGCAATCGTCACGAACTCATTCTGACGGTTGCATCACAGCTGTTCGCGTCCCAAGGGTACGAAGGCACACGGATCGAGGAGATCGCGGAAGCGGCGGGCGTTGCACCCGCGACGGTCTATAACTACTTCTCGACGAAGACGAACATTCTTACAGCGCTCGCAATGCGGCATGCGCGAACTGCTCTGCCAGAGCGGAGGGCCTATATCCGCAATCCACCGCGGGATCCTGTCGAGGCTGTCCAGGGGTTCGAGAATCTCCTCGCAGACCAGGCACTACGTACGTTAGGCCGGGAATGCTGGCGTGTGATTCTCGCGACGCCGTATACTCAGCCCGGCGACCGCCTCCACCGCGCCGGAATCTTCTTCAACTGGCTGATCATCAAGCACTACGTGAAGATGTTCGATGGAATGCGCGCTCGCGGGGTGATCGGGGAGCACGTGAATATCTCCGAGCTGGCCACACTGATTACGGCCCTCGGCACTCATCATTTCAGCCTGTTCATCTCGGACGAGACGATGACGGTGGATGCTCTTAAGGCTGGAATGAAGGCGCATGTCCACCTCGTATTCACGGGAGTGCTCGGGAATGCGGCCGCCTGTGCTTCATCACGTGGACGCAAAGCCCGGCCAGCAACATGATACAATCTTGTGGAGCTGCGAAGAGTCCTTCATCCGAAGAATGGGCTCGCGAGGCAGCTCCCCTGCGCTAGGTAGGGGAAACTGTCGTAGGCTTTCGTGATCGTCGACATGAGCCGCACGCCCATCCGAATGGATAGAGGTTTCCTTGCATCATCTGGGAAAACTTCGTTCGGATATCCGGCTTATGCCGGAGCAAGAATGCGACCCGAATTGAGAATTCCATTTGGATCGAGTGCCTGCTTGATGACCCTCATCAGATCGAGCTCCGGCGCGGTGCGGCTCATGGCGAGATAGGGGCGCTTGAGAAAGCCGATCCCATGCTCTGCCGAGACAGTGCCGCCCACATCAGAGATGATGCCATAAACGACCGCATTCATCTCTTGGCCGACGGTTTCGTCGTAGCCCGCGTCGAAAAGTGAGAGGTGGATGTTGCTGTCCGCCACATGGCCGTACACGATCAGCACCGAATTTGGCCACCGGCCACGGCTTCGCTGGCGCAGCAGATCGACAGCCTCCGCCATCCGGGACAAAGGGACACTCACGTCAAAGTGGGATCCCTTGGGGAGGACACGGTCAAACTCGTAATTGGCCTCACGGTATGCCCAGAATCGATTGCGGTCACTGCCCGATTGCGCAATCAGCGCGTCCTTGATGACACCCTGCTCGATGAGTTCTGCAAGGGTCTCCGTAAAGGCTTCCTCTCCGCCTGCGTCATCCCCCATAGTTGCCTCCACGAGCAGGGTAATTTCATGCCGTTCCCCGAACGGTTGCGCGAGACCCGATCGATCGATGGCAATATCCATATACTCCCGCCACATGGCCTCGAACACGAGAAGCCGGCCGGGAAAGCGGCTGTCGAATCGACGAAGCACCGTGAGCGCATCGCTAAAGGTATCGATCCCGCAGAGAGCAGATGCGAGCCCCGATGAGCGCGGATGCAAGGGGATCACCACGCGGGTCACGACACCAAGCGTGCCCTCGCTGCCAATGAAGAGTTGCGTCCAGTCGTAGCCGGCATTGTTCTTCATCATCTTGTTGAGCGATCGGACGATACGGCCGTCGGCCAGCACAACCTCGAGCCCGAGAACGTTCCGGCGCGTCATTCCATAGCGGTAAACCTGGTTGCCGCCTGCATTCGTTGCGACATTCCCGCCGATGGTGCAGCTTCCGCGGGCGCCGAGATCAATTCCACACATAAAGCCCGCTTCCTCGGCTGCGGATTGGATGACGGCGAGCGGCGTGCCGGCAAGCGCCGTCAACGTCGCGCTGTCACGGTCGATTTCCTCTACGCCCACCATCCGTTCGAGCGAGAGAGCGATCTCGTCCTCCTGCGGATTCGCGCCGCCCGCCAGCCCAGTCATTCCGCCTTGTAGAACAAGCCTTTGGTTAAAGGTATTACAGATCGCCAGACAGCGTGACACCTCCTCCGTCGAGCGAGGGAGAAGAAGGGCAAGAGGCGCATGGGGCTTAGCGCTGCTTGCATCGCCGAAGTTCTTGCGCGGAATGTCGTCTCCGGTTTTGAGGCCACCGCTGCCAAGCACATCGCGCAATGCGTCAAGAACCGCGGCCATTGATGTCTGCTCCTGTCATCGGACTATGAGGCGTGCCCACGGGCGGGCATAAATGCGTCGAGAGGTGTATTAATGGGCCGCGCGAGACACCGCCAGTCTCATGATGCATTCGTGCAGGTGCCCCGCGCATGTTCTAAAATTTCGCGAGTAAAGAATGGCCCGCGGCATTGATAGGCGTAGCCATGCCCGCCCATCTACCCCTCACAGTTTCACCTCCGGCGTGACATAACAACATCCTGCAACTGGCGCTTGATGGGCTATGTTCCCGGTGTCGGAGGCGACCAGGGCTGACCATATATGCTGGGCATGTTGTTCAATAACGTTCCGAATTGCCGGGTGCATGACCGACAAAGATGAACATCCGTGCGCTAGGCACGGATGTACGGACCATCAATCCATTGAGCAGGCGTCAACCTAAAATTTCAGCCGAGGCTCAGACGATGAAACGGATCGCTCGCTGGATTTCGAAGAAGTCATTCGACCGGTAGCGAAGCTTGCGCGGCGCCATGTGCTCCATGCCCGGATACCAGCTCCCGCGGAAGGCTTCGGTCGGCGTCGTATATTCGACAATCAGCTCGAAGTCTTTGGCAAGGCGAGGCAAGCATTTTGAAAGGTCGCCCGACAGCGCCGCCTCGACGCCGTTGCGGATCGCCTCCACGGATGCACGTGGCGACAGCGAAGACGTTGCGGGACCGAAGCCTTCGCTCGTCGCCACTGTTCCGATGCCGGCCACAATGGCCTTTGCGTCTTCGCACATGCCGGCATCACCGGAAAGGAACGCCGACGGGACGCCATAGCGCGCCGCGCAGAGGGCATTGATCGTAAACTCGGAGGCAACTTCGCCGTTGATCAAAAGTCTCGAAACGGTGCCAGTCAGAGTGTGAGCCAGCGGATTTGTATCCGTTCCTGCCTTGTTGTGATAGCCGGTGTAGAGAGCCGCGGAAAAGCTCGAATCGATACCGAACATCATCATGTCCGGATGCCCGCTCCAGCCGCGCATGATGCGGACGTATTCGGGCAACCGGGAGAGGTTCAGGTTTCGTGCCGTGGAGTGCGCATCCTTCACGAACACTTCCGTAGCACCCGCAGCCTTTGCGCCCTCGCATGCGGCGACGAGCTCGTCCGTCATGTATTCACGGAACTCCGCGTATTCCGGGTTGCCCTTCTTGGCTTCGTCCCAGGCGGTGATTCCTGCCGTGCCTTCAATGTCTGCGCTGATGAAGACTTTCATACGTTCCTCTGATTATGCGAGTTCTGAGATTGACGATAGAAGGCCGTCGATCTGCTCGGGGGAATGCTCCGAGAACACAGCCAGGCGCATGCTCGGGACATCCGGCGCATCCGAGTATCCTGACGGTTTGACCACCTTGACGATGATGTCCCTAGCGTCAAGCCTCTCACGGAGGCGATCGAAATCGACCGCGCCGCGGACACTGACAATCGGGACGGGCGTATCGGCGATATCGAAGCCGATCTTCCGAAGCCCGCCGCGCATATGCTGGACGTTCCGTATCAGATTCTCGCGCATCTGAGGCTTGGATTGTAGGATCTTCAACGCTGCGGTGGCGGCCGCCGCCGCCCCCGGCGTCATGGGCGAGGCACCGCGCATGACCATTGCGTTTGCGGATATCTTGTCCGCAAGCGCACGGTTGCCCGGAACAATACCGCCGGATGCCCCGAAGGCCTTGCTCAATGTACCTGCAAGAAAATTGCCTTCGGTTTCGATCCCGGCATGCTGCAGTGAGCCGCGTCCGCTGCTGCCGAGCGTGCCAACGCCGTGGGAATCGTCGACAGCAAGACAGGCTCCTTCGTACGGCTCCATCGCGCGCCTGTAGTCCTTGAGAGGCGCGAGCGCTCCGGATGAAGGGAAGACGCCATCCGTGACGATGAGAGGTCGCTGCCGCGCTCCGACATGGCGCGCAAGAGCGTCGGCCAGGGATTCGGGATCGAGGTGGCGGAAGCTGAAGATAGGCTTGGAAAGCGTGCCGAGGGCATCACGGGCACTGTAATGGGTGGCAGCATCGACAAAGACCACATCGAAGTCATCGCGCAGGCCCTGCAAAAGCGCCATCGGACTTGAATAGCCCGACATGAGGCTGACAACGTGCTCGACGCCAAACCACGCATTCAGCCGCTCTTGAAGGTCCTGATAAACGCCCATCTGAGCAAGGGTGCCGGGCCCCATTCCGAACTGGCGGGTTGCCGCACATGCAGCATCGATGACCTCGGAATGACCATGGAGACAGTAGTAGCTGGTGCCACAAAAATAATCGACCTCACGACCATTGATCCGCATTCTCGGACCGAGCGGAGACTCCATGGTCGTGAGATCGTTCACTTTGGGAACCGCACTCAACTTGCACACTCTGCCGGTTGATTGCGCCGAGCAAGAAACATGGGGCCGACGCGAATTCCGCTGCGTCCCTGGTCATCCACGGCGCCAAGCTCGAGGATCTCTTCTTCGTATAGAAGCCCGTGCATACGGAACCGTCCTGCATCGACCGGTTCGCATACATGCGTGCAGAAATACTCGATGAGGCACCGCAGTTCACCGTGACTGTAATACAGGTACGTTATATTGAAGTCCGGGCCATATTCACCCAGATGAGGCGCTATCTCGGGTGGCACCTGTTCGGTCGGGAGCGTTGCGATGCGCTTCCAGCGGGCGCCTTTCCAAACCAGAGTCTCCGGCTCGGGAAATGAGAGATTCATATGCGGATATTCTGAGCCTCGGCCGTAGATGCGACCATCGATGACGAAATCGGTACCGGCAACAGGCTTGATTTGGAGCGGGACTCCTTCGCCCATGAGGTAGAGCTTCTTCGTATGCTCCTTGACCTCCACAATCTCGCCGGTCGATTCATGCCGATAGTGACCGGGAAGCGTCGCCAGCTGCTCGTCCGTGATGGGTGGAGGATTCTGCAGCCGGGGAAGACGCGGTCCCATATTTCGCTCAGCCAAAGCGATCCGCAGCCCATCCGCACCGATTCTCGAGGCAATCTGATTGACGAAGTCCAGAGTTGCGAAGATGAGAACGCCTAAGCCCGCACTTGGCAGCAACATCATCTGCGATGCATAGCCGTAAACAGCGCCGCCATGGCCGACCGATGTCCAACCATCGATGTCGCCGATGCCGAAGCCTAGGCCGTATCCGTTCAGCGCCTTGTCATGACCGGAAGGGCGCTTTCCGATCGGCTGCCACATTTCCCTTAGCGAAGCGGGCGAGACGATTGCACTTCCATCGGGCCCGAATCCGCCCCGGAGCAGGCATTGTGCATATTTCGCCATATCGCCTGTTGTCGAAAAGATATTCCCGGCCGGGGAGCCTCCCAGGCTGAAGACCGGCGCAGGGCTGTCCCCATCGAGCGTCCACATATTGGCAGGCGCAAGCCGCTCACGGATGCCGGGGGCCATCCCGGACGAGGTATGATGCATCCCGAGCGGCCGCAGGATTTTCTCGCTGATGTACTCGGAATAGGTCTTGCGGGTGACTTTCTCGATGACCATGCCGACTACCGCGATGCCCGCGTTGGAATAATGCATGACGCCTGCGCTCGGATCCTGCTTCAGCGTCGATGTCGCAAGCTCGGCCACGGTTTCGGCGAGGGGCGGCCGTGTCGAATCCAGATAGTGGCCGCTTTTGGGCTCGCGAACGATACCGGCCGTGTGGCTCATCAGTTTCCGGAGGCTGATCTGGGATCCATAGGGTCCCGTTTCACGACCCTTGAACGGATTCAGCGGCTGAAATCCTGGCAGGTACTCCGACACGTCTGCATCGAGATCGACGAGACCCTCCTCCACGAGCTGCATGATCGCAACAGCCGTGAAGGTCTTGGTGATGGAGCCAATGCGGAAACACGTATCCTCGCGCATATCGAAGTCAAGATCGTGCCGCTGGATGTGACCTTGCGCCAGAACGAAGTCTCGGTCGACAAGGGCGTATGAGATCGAGGGGATCGCCTTGTCCTCTACCTCATGACGGATCAAGTCTTCGAACTGCTCGACGGCAGTGGCGTTGAGTGAGGTCAATGACCGTCTCCTTTGTCAATGAGAGTGGCGGGGATCCAGGATGTCCCGCAGCGTGTCACCTACGAGGTTCCACGATAAGACGAACAGGAAAATCGCGGCGCCCGGGAATGCCAACGTGTACCAGTACTGGAACGGGTTCCCTGGTTGTCCGACGATCCAATTGCGCGAATAGGCGATGAACTGCCCCCAGTCGGCATAGCCCTCTTCGGTGCCGACGCCGAGGAAGCTGAGAGCCGATGCCGACAGGACCATCGATCCTGTGGCCATCGTCGCAAGGACAAGCACAGGAAAGAAGGCATTCGGGATGATATGAAGCGCGATGAGCCTGAGGTCGCTCGCTCCATATGTCCTTGCCGCGTGGACGTAGTCCATTTCACGGATGCGGAGCATCTCGCTGCGGATGATGCGGGCGTAACCCATCCAGCCGAAAGTCGCCAACGCGATGGTGACGGGAACGATACCCTTGCCGAGCAGAGCCGTGAGCACCATCGCGGCGATCAGGAAGGGGACTGCCATGAACACGTCGACCGTACGCATCAGAACTTCGTCCACCATCCCTCCGTAGTATGCGGCGATGGCCCCTACGATGGTTCCGACAAGGACCGAGATCGCAACGACACCGAGCCCGATCTTGAACGCAGTCCGTGTGCCCCACACCACCGCATAGTAGATGTCGTATTGCCCTTCGGTCGTCCCGAAGATCGCTTCCTCTGAGGGCGGCTGCGGCGTCGCCGTGAAGCCGGCCCTCGGGGTGTCGTAGGGCGTGATCTGGAACTCCTGCGGAGGTGCCAGGACGGGCGCGAAGATGGCGATCAGCACGAAGGCCACGAGAATGGCCACGCCGAGGACCGACATGGGATTTCTAGCGAAGTACCGGAGCGTTTTCACTTTGTCTTCACTCTAGGATCGAGGAGCGGATAGATGAGGTCGACCAAGAGATTGAGAACGACGAGGACCACCGCAAAGTAGAGGCCGAAGCCCAGGATCGCCGGGAAATCTAGGTTCGCTGCAGACTTTGCGGCAAATTGCCCGAGGCCGGAATAATCGAAGATCGTTTCCGTGATGACGACGCCGCCCATCATATAGGCCAGTTCCATTCCGGCGATCGTGGCAACCGGGAGCAGAGCATTGCGCCGGGCATGATGGAGCTCCACAACACGCCGCGGCATTCCCTTGGCTCGTGCGGTTCGCACATAGTCCTGCCGCAGCGTCTCAAGCATCGATGTGCGCATGACGCGCGTCATGTTCGCCAGATTGACGTAGATCAGGGTGACGACGGGAGCCACGAGATGGCGGAGCGCATCCAGGAAGACGGAGAAGTTGCCGTTCAGGAGCGCGTCCACGGTGTTCGCTCCGGTATAGCGGACGAAATCGGGCGAGGAGACGACGGCTTGTGCCCATTGGCTCAGGCGTCCTGGCGGGAACCAGTCGAGCGCAGAATAGAAGATCAGCAGCATCAGCAGGCCGAAGACATAGACGGGGAACGACCAGCCGAGGATCGTGAAGACGCGGATGAGGTGATCGGGCCAGCGGTTGAGATGGATTCCGGCACGCGAGCCGAGATAGATGGCGAGGAACAGTCCTGGAAAGAAGGCCAGGAAGACCAGTTCGATCGTCGCCGGCAGAAGAGACGCGAGTGCGACCCCAACTGGCTGCCTGGCGGTTTCAGACCAGCCCAGATTTCCCGTGAGGATGTTTCCGATCCAGCGGCCGTATTGAATGTAGAATGGATCGTTCAGGCCATACTGCTCGATGAGCGCGCGGATGCTCTCCTGTCCGCCTTTCAAGAAGTCCGGCGAGGGAGCATAGGCCGCAAGCCGCTGGGTTGGAGTCAATGACATCTGCAACGCAAATATCATCAGGGATAAAGCGAACATCACGACGGGCAGCATGAGGAGCCGCCGAAAAGCGTAGTTCAGCACACGTAGCGTTCCGATTGGAGAAGGAGGAGCCGGACGGACGAGCCGTCCGGCTGTGAATCGGGCTCAGTTCGCCTTCTTGATGGTCGAAAAGTCCCAGGCCCCGTAGAGGATCATGTTATTGACGAAACCATCGATGTTGCTGCGTGTCACGATGTATCCGAATTCCTCCCAGAGGAACTGGGTCGTCGCATACTCGTACGACATTTCCTGTAGCTTCGCGTAGATCGGCTCGCGCACGGCCGGATCGTTGGAGGCCCACGCCTCATCCAGGAGAGGCTTGAACTTCTCGGCCATCAGGTCGCGATAGCCCTGGCCGACCATGCCGCCGACGAGGCCCGTGGGGGAAAGGTAATAGGACGCAGCTCCGAGCGGCCCGCCCGGATCGGAGTAATCAGGTCCCCAACCCATGTAGGTCAGCGGCGACGCCGGCTTTGCCCGGTTATTGAGCTTGTCCGAGATCGAGGCCCACGGGAGCGACTGAATCTTGAGCTTGAACTTCGGGTTGATGCGCTGCAGGCCCTGCTGCAAGGCAGACAATGCCGCCGTTCCCTGAGGCGTACCCTCCTGCACATACGCCGTAAGGGTGAAGCCGGTCTCCCACAGCTTGCCTCCGTAGGCCTTCTTGAAGTGCTCCGCGGCCTTTGCCGGGTTGTAGGAATAGACCGGCGAATCCGGACGGTACCCCATGATCCCACGCACGGACGGACCACGCGACTGCACGGTCTTACCGAGCAGGACCTGCTTCAGGAGCGCGTCATAATTCTGCGCATAGTTGAAGCCCTTGCGGACATCGATATCGGCAAAGAAGTCCGGCGGAATGCCCGCCCCGTCGAGCTTGCCACTGCCGATCGCTGGATTGTCCGCATCATCCACCGGCCAGGCAAAAAACAGGCCTCGGCCGAAGACCTTGGGAAGACCATCGACGACCTTGATGCCGTCCGTCTTGCTCAACTCGTCCAGGAACTCGACTGGCGTCGTCACGAAGTCCGCGTCTCCCGACAATAGCTGGAGCCGCCGCGTCGTCCACTCGGGGACGGTGCGCATGACGACCCGCTCAAGAGAAGCAGGCTCCAAGAAGTAGTTGTTGAAGCGCTTCAAAGTGATGCGCCGCTCGGTTCGGTTCCAGTCCTCGAGCATGAAGGGGCCGCTGCCGTTCTCCTGTGCGAAGAGAGGATCGGCGCTCAGCTCCGGGCGGTAGTACTTGATCCAAGTATCACCCGAACCATCCCAGCCTCCGACCGACGCGACCCATTCCTTGTCGACGATCGAGGCACCAAACGGCAAAGCGACGACGCCAAGGGTTGCAGGAAACGACTTCGGCAGCTTCATTGTTACTTTATCACCTTCTACGGTGATCTGTGATGCAAGCTGGTCGTACACCTTGCGCAAGACGTCCGGGCTTGCTTCCTTGATCTTCGCGCCGCCGCCTTCTGCCTCCACCCATTTGGCAATATCAGGGTATTTGCCCGCCGTGATGACCTCCGTGATGGCATTGGACATCCACGACTGCCCCATGAGGATCGCGCGCAAGAATGAGTAGCGCACATCCTCGGCCGTGATCTCGCCGTAACCGGGTTCGACTGAGGATTTCTGGGCATCCGTGAGGGTATCGAGATATTCCCAGGTGACCTTCCCGTCAGCGCCCTTCACGCCGACCTTGTGGGTGCGCACGCCTTTGCGGATGGGAAAAGTGTAGGTCACCGATCCGTCCGGACCTTGCTTGATCAGGCCATTTTCAAGCGACGGCACTTCGGTCGAGATGGCGGGGACGAATTCCGATATTTCGGATCCCTTGTAATTCAACAGACGGCTATAGACGTTCAGCACTCCATATGAACTTGGAGTATTGGCGATATAGGCCGGATCGAAGGATTGAACGTCATCCGTCCAGAGAAAGACGAAAGTTCCCGGATTTTTCGTTTCAGCGCTAGCGGAGGAAGCGGCAAGACCTAGAAGAAGGCCTGCGGCAATAGTAAGAGCTCGCATCGTTCATTGTTCCTACTGGCTGGAGGTCGGCCGTCTTCTTCTTTTGGCGGAAAGCTAAAAGCACACTTGTGCTACTGTCCAATGTGCAGATAGGATTGACCATGCAAAAAAAGCATGGAGCCGCGTATGGAGCTGGCCTGGCTAGAGGATTTTCTGGCGCTCGTCGCGACGCGAAACTTCTCCACTGCCGCAACGGCCCGCAGCATTTCCCAACCGGCCTTCAGTCGACGCATTAAATCTCTGGAAGCCTGGATTGGGGCTGATTTAGTCGATCGAAGTACCTATCCTGTGCATTTGACGGAGGCAGGTAACCTGTTCCTGCCGCGGTGTCAGGAGCAGGTGCGTGAGATGTATCGACTGCGCACTGACTGTCGCAATGCCGCGGGAGCCAACTCGCAGCTCGTCACATTCGCGGCTCTGCATACCCTTTCGATCTACTTCTTCCCACCCTGGATCGGGTCAGCGCCCATATCGGCTCTCGGAATGCGCAGCAGCATGCATGCCACGGATTTCATGGAATGCATCGAACATTTGTCATCGAGCCGATGCGATTTTGCAATCACCTACGATCATCCTGACGGGCCTCCAGTTCTGAAAACCGGCCCCTTTGAATCCCTTCAGATTGGCGCCGACAGGCTCATTCTCGTTTCCGGAACGGACCAATCCGGCAGGCCGCTTTTCGACATCAACCAGGCCGGCGACAATGAGATTCCGTTTCTCGCCTATTCGTGGAACGACGGCTATCTGGGAAAACTGATCTCGCTCATTCGTTCACGCTGGCGGCGCCCCTTGAACCTCAACACCGTCTATCAATCCTCGCTTGCCGAGAGCCTGAAGCACATGGTGGTTGCAGGACATGGCATCGCTTGGCTTCCGCAAATCTGCGTCCGCAAGTCCATCGCAGAGCGTGAACTCGTCCAAATTGGCGGTCAACAGATGTCCCTAGCGATGGAAATACGGATCTTCCGCCGAGCAGGCTCCATGGGCCGGGCAGGCGAACTCCTTTGGCGGCATCTTGCCGATCACGCCGAGCGGAGGCCCGGCAGAGCTCTTCCCATCACGCGCTGAGCCGAGTCCGTCAAACAAGGCACATGGAAAGCCGCCAGAGCACAACTCCGCGCTATGTGAAAATTTGCGGCGCAATGCAAAAAACGCATAATTATGCTCCGCAAGAAGGTTGTTTATGCCCACGCGTAGACCAGCCGATAGAATATTCGCCTGCGGAATGATTGATGCTCCGCCTCTCTCGAACAGAATTGGCGTCTTGCGACTATTGACATCGTTCGGGGGGAACGCGTTCGATATGGGAGAGCGCAGCTGATTTGATCCCAGGTACAGTCTTGCCCAGAACTGAAGCCGATATTTCGACCGTCCCAAACGATGCCATCCTGGTGGTCGAGGCTCTGGAAGTCAGCTACGCGAACAACTCATTGACGCCGATCCGAGCTGTTCGCGGGGTCTCGTTCTCCATCGGCCGAGGTGAGACGGTCGCTCTTGTGGGAGAATCAGGCTCGGGTAAGTCGGTCACGGCGATGACCATTATGCGACTTACGGAGCATGATGGCGCCAAAGTGACCCATGGGCGCATTCTCATGCGCCTCAAGGACGAAAGGGTCGTCGATCTGGCGCATTTGACCGAAAAGCAGATCGAAAAGCTCAGAGGATCCGAAATCTCGATCGTGTTTCAGGACCCCATGTCGAGCCTGAACCCGGTTTTTACCGTTGGCGATCAGATTGCCGAAGCAGTCATTCGGCACCAGGGCAAAACTCGCAGCGAAGCGCGCGAGATTGCCTTGAATGTGCTGAAGCTGGTTCGTGTTCCTGATGCGGCCCGCAGATTGGATCAATATCCTCATCAACTGTCCGGCGGAATGCGGCAGCGGGTGATGATCGCGATAGCATTGGCGTGCCGGCCCTCGCTGATGATCCTCGACGAGCCGACGACAGCACTGGACGTGACGATCCAAGCGCAGATCCTGGACCTCGTGCGCGCACTGCAGAACGAGATCGGCATGTCGGTTCTGTTCATTACGCACGATATGGGTGTCGTGGCGGAGATTGCCGACAGAGTCTGCGTGATGCTGAAGGGCGAGATTGTGGAGGCTGGCAGTGTTTACGAGATCTTCGCAAATTCCAAACACCCATATACCCGCGCGCTCATATCCGCGGTTCCGCGGCTCGGAAGCATGGCAGAGAAGGATGCGCCCGAGAAATTCCCATTGGTAGTTTATGAACCAGCTAGTGAGCGGGCAGAAGTTTAACGTGACGCCGATGCTGAAACGAGAAGCTCTCGCGCCGCTTGTCGAAGTGCGTGATCTGGTCACGCGGTTTGATCTCAGGTCAGGCGTCCTGGGCCGCCCCTCAGGTCGTGTCCACGCGGTGGAAAAGGTGTCCTTTGACATCTTTCCCGGTGAAACCTTGGCTCTGGTCGGCGAGTCCGGCTGCGGAAAGTCGACGGTCGCACGGACAATCATGCAATTGGACCGGCCGCAGGCTGGATCGATACGCTACGACGGCGTGGAGCTGATTGGAGGATCAGGCAAGGCGATAACGCGCTTCCGCCGCGAAGTGCAGATGATCTTTCAGGACCCGTTCTCTTCGCTGAACCCCAGAATGACCATTGCCCAGGCCTTGATGGATCCTATGCGCGTACACCGTCTCGGATCAAAGGCGGCCATGCGGGCCCGGGCTGCGGATCTTCTGGCCAAAGTGGAACTGTCAGCGGAGCATCTGGAGCGCTATCCTCACGCATTCTCCGGTGGGCAACGTCAGCGGATCTGCATCGCACGTGCCTTGGCTCTCGATCCCCGCCTCATCATTGCCGATGAGGCGGTTGCCTCCCTTGATGTCACGATCCAAGCGCAGGTCATCAACTTGCTGATGGACCTGCAGCGCGAGATGGGCATCGCGATCCTGTTCATCAGTCACGATATGGCTGTGGTCGAAAGGATCGCACACCGGGTCGCGGTGATGTATCTCGGTGAAATCGTGGAGATTGGGGACCGCCGCTCGGTTTTCGGGAATCCACAGCACCCTTATACGCGCAAACTCCTGTCAACCGTGCCGGTGGCGGATCCCACGCGCCGGCCGGAGGGTCGAACACCGATTTTCGACGAGATCCCAAGTGCCGTTCGCGCGTTGGACTTTGTCCCTCATCATTTGCCGATGAGAGAAGTGTCGCCCACGCATTTCGTGCGCGACAGCCGCGCCGCCTGACACTGAATCGGCATTGGCGCATGAGGAAGCTGTGCTGGCAGGCCCAGCATGGCCTCTGTCGTGGCGAATGAAATAGTGCCGGGCCGCGTCTGTCTTAACCTGGTCCGATAGTTCAGCGCCGGCCGAACAGGCGCTCGATGTCGGAGAGCTTCAATTCCACATAAGTTGGCCGCCCGTGGTTGCACTGGCCCGACAGGGGCGTGGCCTCCATCTCGCGCAGGAGGGCGTTCATCTCCTCCGGTCTCATGCGCCGGCCGGCCCGCACGGAGCCGTGACAGGACATGCGGGAGAGCACCGCGTCGAGCCTCTCCTCCAGCGGCGCTGATGCCCCCTGCCCCCATTCGGCGAGGGCGTCGGCTACGTCCTGAACCAGGGCCTTGATGCGCCCGCCCGCCAGGGCGGACGGAACCTCGCGCACCAGGAGCGCGCCCGGCCCGAAGGACTCCAGCACCAGCCCGAGGCTCTCCAGGGTCGCGGCTTCCGCCATGACACGGTCCGCATCGACCGGATCGAGATCGACCACCTCGGGGATCAGCAGGAGCTGGCGAGCGATGCCGGAGGCGGCACGCTCGCGTTTCAGGCGCTCATAGACGAGCCGCTCATGGGCCGCGTGCTGATCGACGATGACAATGCCGTCCCCCGTCTGCGCGACGATGTAAGTGCCGTGGATCTGCGCCCGGGCCGCACCGAGTGGCGCCTGCTCGGCGCCCGTCTCAGGCTCCGCATAGGCCGCCCGGCTGTCGGCCGAAGGCGCCGCGAGATCGGGCAAGAGCGCTTGGGTTTCGGCGAGCCCGACCGCCCGCGCAGCACCCTCGTGCGGCGCCTGCCAGCCAGCGAAGGCCTGGACATGCCGGAACGAGGGCGCCCGGTGCGCCACGGAGGCGGGCCGCAGGGGCGGCGCCACCTGCGGGCGCAAGCTCTCCAGGGTACGCGCGCCGCCCGTCGAGGCGGAGCGGAAGCCGAAGCGGGTGATCGCCTCCCTCAGGGCTGCTACCACGAAGCCGCGCACGAAGGCGGGGTCTCTAAAGCGCACCTCGGTCTTGGCCGGATGCACGTTCACGTCGACGATGCGCGGGTCGCAATCGACCATCAGCGCGAGCACCGGATGCCGGTCAGACGCCATCACGTCCGCATAGGCGCCGCGCACTGCTCCGAGCAGGAGCTTGTCGCGTACGGGCCTCCCGTTGACGACGAAATGGATCTGCGTTGACGTGCCGCGATGGAAGGTCGGCAGCCCCGCAAAACCCGACAGGCGCACGCCCTCGCGCTCCACCGACACGGCCATGGCGTTGTCGTTGAACTCGGACCCCAGCACCCGTGACAGGCGCCGCAGGAAACCGTGCTCGCCCTCAGGCTCCGGCGGATAGGTGAAGGGCGTGATGTGCTCGCCCGTGAGGGTGAAGCGCACGGTCGGATGCGCGATCGCAAGACGCTTGACGATCTCGGCGACGGCCTGCGCCTCGGAACGGTCGCTCTTGAGGAATTTCAGCCGGGCGGGCGTGGCCGCGAACAGGTCCGTCACCTCGACCTTGGTGCCCCTCGGCGCCGCCGCGGGCCGGACCGGCCCCTTGGCGCCCGCCTCCACGACGATGGCGGACCCCGTCTCGGCATCGGCGGTGCGGGTCGTGATGGCAAGCCGCGCCACGGCTCCGATGGAGGGCAGCGCCTCGCCACGGAAGCCCAGGGTGTCGATGGCGAACAGGTCCCCATTCGGGATCTTGGAGGTGGCGTGGCGCTCGACAGCGAGTTCGAGATCCTCCGGCGTCATGCCGGCGCCGTCGTCCACGATGCGGATCAGCCGGCGCCCACCCGCCTCGACGGCGATCTCGACCGAGGTGGCGCCCGCATCGATGGCGTTCTCCACGAGCTCCTTCACGGCGGCAGCCGGGCGCTCCACCACCTCGCCGGCGGCGATGCGGTCGACCAGAACGGGATCGAGGCGGCGAACGGCCATGAAATCCTTCGGATTTTCGAGAATCGACACAAGACAATAAGGCGCCGGGCCAAGGCTTTCCAGACGGCGCGACATTCGCGCCGGTCGGCGCTCCGGAATGACGTGGGAAGCGCCGCGCGGCTCTCTCCCCCCTTGTGGGGGAGAGTTGGAGAGGGGGGTGTTGGCGCTTCGTTCTGAAAGTTCAGCGCTCACTCCCCCACCCTAACCCTCCCCACAAGGGGGAGGGAAAGCCGTCGCGCCTGAAGCTACGGTGCGCGTCCTTTTCCTCCTGAAGAGGTGAAGGGAAGCGCCACCCGCCCCCTCACTTCTCCTGAGCGAGGTACTTCTTGGCGAGGATTTTGCCCTCTTCCACGGCGGGCTGATCGAACGGGTCGACGCCGAGCGCGTAGCCGGTGAGGATCGTTTCCAGCATGCCGTGCATGAGCAGCTCGCCCATGGCGCGCTCGTCGAGCGTCTCGATATGGATCCGGCGGGTCGGGCGGCGGTTGCGGGCGAGCGTGTCGGCCGTGGCGCGGCCCTGCGCGGCCACGAGATCGCCGATGTGCTTGGCGCCGAACTCCGCGACGCCTGCGCGCTGCGCGAGCTTTTCATCCATCACAGGCCCCTGCCCTTCGGTGTTCGTGGTGATCACCGTGAAGAGCTTGTCGTTCGGGCCCGCGAGATAGAGCTGGAGTTGGCTGTGCTGGTCAACCGGGCCGATGGCCGCCACGGGCTGGGAGCCCTTGCCGTCCTTGCCGATGCTCTCGGCCCAGAGCTGCACCCACCAGCGCGTGTAGCGCTCCAGCCGGTCCGCATAGGCCATGGTAACGGCGATGTTCCGGCCTTCGAGCGACATGGCGATGTTGAGCGCGGCGCCGACGGCCGCCGGCGCCTCCTGGGCGGGCCGGCCGGCCCGGAAGGGCTCGTAGGCCTCCGCGGCGCCCTGGCGGATCGCCGCGATGTCGAGCCCCAGTACGGCGGCCGGCAGGAGGCCCACATTGGTCAGCACCGAATAGCGCCCGCCGATGCCCGTGTGATGCTCGAGAAAGCGCACGCCCTCGGGCTCGAGGAGGTCACGCAGGGCGTTCTTGCCCCCGTTCTTGCGCGGCTCCGACAGGCCGAGGAACGCCTCGGCCGGACGCGCCTTCAGGCCCGCCTTGTCGAGCGCCGAGAGGACAGCCATCGTCTGCATCAGGGTCTCGCCGGTGCCGCCGGATTTCGAGATCGCCACGAAGCGGGTCGAGGAAAGCGGCAGCTTGTGGAGAATGCGGTCGAACGTGATGGGATCGAGATTGTCGAGGAAATGCACCCGCGGCCCGTCTGCGAAGCGGCCTGCGCCGGGCACCGCATAATCCTTGAGCTGCGCCAGGGTCTGGCCGCCGAGGCTCGACCCGCCGGTGCCGAGGAACACCACGTCGGTGGCATCCCGGCGCAGCCAGGACGCGGCTTCACGGATGCTGTCGAGGTCGTCGGTGGTGCGTGGCATGTGCAGGAGCGGCAGCCGTCCGGTCGCGTCGTCCTCGGCCAGGCGCTTCATGGCCCGCCCGACCACCGCCAGTGCAGCCTCCAGCGCCGTCCCGGGCAGGCCGCCGTCGCCGATCTGGGACGCAAGGGCAAGGTCGATCGATTGCTGCAGGGCCATCCGGATGCTCCAACTCGTCATAGGGGAGCGGAACACTAGGGCAGCAGGACGGCTACGGCTAGGGCGCCCCGCTGTCATTCCGGGGCGAGCGCAGCGAGAGCCCGGAACCCATAATCCCTAAACTTCCCGAATAGAACGCAGCGGATATCGCAGATCTTTATTGTGAATCGTTGTGTTTATGGGTTCCGGGCCCGGCCCGAAGGGCCGTCCCGGAATGACGAGAACAACCGGTCACAAAACGGCGCTTGCCGTTACAACCCCGTCGGCCGGCCGGCGATGACCGTGAGCATGCGGCCGTCGCCGAAGATGCGCTCCGCGGCGCCGGCGATGTCCTCGGGAGACACGGCGGCTACGAGGTCGTTGCGGCGGGCGATGTAGTCGATGCCGAGATCCTCGAAGGCGATCTGCACCAGCGTGTGGGCGATTTTCGTCGAGGTGTCGAAGCCCAGCGCATAGGAGCCGATCAGGTAGTCCTTCGCCTTCTGAAGCTCCTCGGCCGAGGGCCCCTCCTCCTTGAGGCGCATCATCTCGCCGGCGATCACGTCGAGCGCCTCGGCTACCCGCTCGTTCTTGGTGGCCGTGTAGCCCCAGGTCATGGCGGCGGCCCGGTAGCTCACGAGGGAGGTCCCGACGCTATAGGCGAGGCCGCGCTTCTCGCGCACCTCCTGGAACAGGCGCGACGTGAAGGCGCCGCCGCCGAGGATGTGGTTGAGCACATAGGCCGGAATGAAGCCGGGATCCCGCCAAGCGATGCCGGGCGTGCCGAAACGGATGACCGATTGCGGAACGTCGAGATCGACCACATGGCGTGTGCCGAGATTCTGGAGCACCAGAGGTTCGACGAGCTTCAGCGGCTTGGCCTCGGGCAGATCGCCGAACGCCTTGTCGAGGAGGACCGAGAGACGTTCCGCATCGATGGCGCCGACCACCGCGACCTTCACGCGGCCGCGCGCGATGAGGGCATGGTGCATGGACACGAGATCGTCCCGCGTGATCGCCCCGACGCTCTCCACGGTGCCAGAGGTCGGCCGCGCATAGGCATGGCCCGCGAAGCCCTCCTCGAAGAAGCGCCGTGTCGCCATGACGCCGGGATCGTTCTGCTGGTAACGCAGGCCCGCGATGGTCTGGGCACGGACGCGCTCGATGGAATCCTGGTCGAAGCGCGGCTCCAGGAGCGCCAGGCGCAGAAGCTCGAAGGCCTCGTCCGCGTGCTTGACCAGGGTCTTGAGCGACCCGCCCACGGCATCGTTGCCCGCATTGAACGATAATTCGATGGCCCGCGCGGCCAGGCGCTCCTGGAAGGCGTCGGAATCGTAAGGTCCGGCGCCCTCGTCGAGCAGGCGCGCCAGCATCTGGGCGACGCCCGGCTTGTCCTCCGGGTCGTGGGCGGAGCCGCCCTCGAACGTGAAGGCGACCGCGATCAGCGGCACCACGTCGGATTCCACGTGCCAGGCCTCGACGCCGCCGGGAGACGTGAGCGTCTTCACCATGGTGGGGGAAACGGCGGGGCGGGTATCGGCGGAAGCGGTCATGATCATTTCGTCTCGGAAACCTCGTGGTGCGGGGGAGCGGCCTCAGGAGGCCGGCTTCTGCAGGTAGCCCGTCACGGACCGGCGTGGGATGAGGTAGCGCTCGGAGGCGGAGGCCAGGTCGTCCTTGAGCACGGCCTCGATTTCAAGCGGCCAGCGACGCACGTCCTCCAGGGTCTCGCCGATGGCGAGCGCGGAGCCGTAGATGCGGGCGAGCGATGACTGGCTGTCGGTGGAATAGATGGTCTCCGCCACCAGGCGCGTCTTGGCCCGCTCGATGGCTTCGGAATCGAGCGCCTCGGCGGAAATCGCCCGCAGGGCCTCGTCCACGGCCTCTTCGAGAGCCGGGAGGGACACGCCCTCTGCCGGCACCGCATAAATGCAGAACCGGGTCTCCTCCATGGCGGAGGACATGTACCAGGCGCCCGCATTCACGGCGATGCCGCGCTCCAGGACGAGCTTGCGGTAGAGATAGGAGGTCGGGCCGCCGCCGATCACCTCGGCGAGGAGCTCGAGGGCGTAGCAGTCCCGGTCCTTGGCCGTGCGGCAGGAGGGGACGAGGTAGAGGCGCTGGAGCGTCGGCTGCTCGACCTTGGGATCGGCCACCGTGATGTGGCGCGCCGCGACCGGCTCGGGATCGCGCGGGCGGAAGCGCACGGGCCGCTTGCCGCAGGGCGCGACACGTCCGTAGGTCTCCTCGCTCAGGCGGCGCACCTCGTCGGCCGTCACGTCGCCGGCCACGACCAGGATGGCGTTCTCGGGCGTGTAGAAGCGGCGGTAGTAATCGAGGGCATGGTCCCGGTTGAGGGTCTCGATCTCGTGCATCCAGCCGATGATCGGGATCCCGTAGGGATGATGCACGAAGAGGGCCGCCGCCATGGCCTCCGAGAGCTGGGAGGCCGGATCCGTCTCGACGCGCATGCGCCGCTCCTCCAGCACCACGTCCCGCTCCGGCCCGATAACGTCCTCCTCCAGGAGGAGGTTAGTCATGCGGTCGGCCTCGAAGGCCATCATGGTCTTGAGGTGCTCGCGCGCGACGCGCTGAAAATAAGCCGTGTAGTCGAAGGACGTGAAGGCGTTCTCCTGGCCGCCGAGGCCGGAGACCACCTTCGAGAACTCGCCCGCCGGATGCTTCTCGGTGCCCTTGAACATCAGGTGCTCGAGGAAGTGGGCGATACCGGACTGGCCGAGCGGATCGTCGGCCGAACCGTTGCGGTACCAGACCATATGGGTGACGACCGGCACCCGGTGGTCGGGGATGACCACCACGTCGAGGCCGTTGTCGAGCGTGAAAGAGGAAACGTCCGGCCCACCGCCTTCGGTCCGTCCCTCCGAGGGGGTTACGGTACGAGACAGGGGCTTCAGGGCTGTGTCCATGACATTTCCAATCTTAGCGGAATCAATACGGCTCTTGGGTCCGAATTCAGGGGAATACTGCAATTGAGAGGCCAGGCAAGCGAAGCAGCACACCTTTTACGGGAAATGCGGGCCAAAGGCCGGCTACGCTTGCCCCAAAACGACTTCAGGCGAACCGGGGGAAAACCGTTCGCCTGAATGAGTGCCTATGAGGGTGGCCTTAGCGCTGCTGCTGCTGCCGAATGAAGGCCAGCGGGCTATCCGGGTCGCCCATCGGGACCGGATCGGCCGAGGCCTTGAGCGGCGCGCCTCCGGCGGCCTTCAGGAGGCCGGAGGGTGGATCGCTGAGATAGCGGCGCTCCAGGCCGTCTCCCGCGAGCTTGACGTCATCGCCCTTGGTGTCGAAGGCCCTGAGCTCGTCCGGGCTCATGACGCTCTTGTCCAGCTGGCGGCCAACCGGGGCCGGCATGGCATTGCCGGAGACGTAGTTGCTCGGGTCGCGGCCGGCCCGCATCTCTTCGACAGAGAGGCGCTTGCCTTCGCTGTTCTTGTAGAGCTCCGAGCTCGTATAGGGCGTGCGGGCCTCGGCGGCCGCCTTGCGGGCGGCGATCACGTCGGGGTCCTTGGGCCAATTGGCGTTGCGGGCCTCGGCCCCACCACCCGGCGCCGGGGGACGCAGGTCCATCTTCGGCGGCAGGACGAGCGGAGGACGCTCGTTATAGATGATGGGAGCCTTCTCCTTGGGGATGATGCCGATGCTGCCGAGCAGGCTCTTCACGGCTTCACCCTCCTCGGCCGAGGCGCCCGAGGCGGCGACGAAGAGCGCGAGAGCGCCTGCGCAACCGATGACCTTCAATCCCTTCATGGTACCCACCACCTGGTTGTTCCATTCTTGCCGGAACGCCTGATTGCTCATTCTGGCGAACATAAGGCAGCCGGGCATTCTCCCGCGCCCGGTCAAGCCTTGCGGCGTCTTTCCAGCAGGAAGGAGTCATAAAGCAAACCGGCCACCCCCGCAACGATGGCCGCATCGGCCACGTTGAACACGTACCAGGACCAGCCTCCGACCTGGAATTGGATGAAATCGAACACGGCCCCGTAGGCGAGCCGGTCGATCACGTTGCCGACGGCGCCGCCGACGATCAGCCCCAGGGAGGCGGCCAGGAGCTTGGCCGAAGTCCGGCGGATCCAGACCGACAGGCCGATGGCGGCCGCGATCGACACGACGATCAAGATCCAGCGCCCAAGGGTGCTGTGCTGCTGGAAGAGGCCATAGGAGATCCCCCGGTTCCAGACCACGATCAGGCTCAGGAACGGGTTGACGACCACCGGCTCGCGGATGGGCAGGTCGTAGACGAACAGGAAATAGAGCTTGCTCGCCTGATCGAGGACCAGGGTCAGGAAGGCCAGCGAGAAGCCGATCATGGCCGCGAGCGACAGACCGCCGGAGGCCTTTCGCCGTCCCTTGCCTTTCCCTGTTCCTTTGCCCGCTCCCTTGCCGGCGCCTCCCTTTGCCGGGGAGGCGCGGCGGGGGGATGCGGGACGCGCGGGGGCGGGGCTGCTCGGTGCAGCGTCGCTCAGCCCGTCATCGCCGGGCCCCAGGGGCATATCGGGTTCGCTGCTCCTGCTCATTCGGCGGCCGTCCTGAGACGGTCCCACTCACGCAGGGCCTCGGCGTCGCGGGGCGTGACGTCCGGATAATCCGGGTCGGACCCGACTTCGGGCGAGACCTTCCAGGACCGGGCGCATTTGCGTCCCTCGGCCAGGGCGGGCACCACCGCCACGCCCTTGATCTCGTCGAGCCGGAAGGCCTCCGCTGGACCCTCGCCCCGCTCCACCCGGATGCCGGACGTGATGGCGATCTCCGCGAGGTCGAGGCCCTGCACGGCCTCGAGGAGCGCCTCGTCGGCGATGAAGACGGTCGGGGCCGCCTCCAGGCTCGCGCCGATGCGCTTCTGCGCCCGCTCGATTTCAAGGGCGCCCGTGACGACGCGGCGCACGCGCCGGACCTTGGCCCAGCGCTCGGCGAGCGCCTCGTTGCGCCATTCCGCCGGAATGGCCGGGAAGGTCTCCAGATGCACGGATTCCGCCTGCGGGTAGCGCGCGAGCCACGCCTCCTCGGCCGTGAAGGCCAGGATCGGCGCGATCCAGGTGGCGACCGCCCGGAAGGTCTGGTCGATCACCGTGAGCGCGCTCTTGCGCACATGGCTCGACAGCGGGTCGCAATAGAGCGCGTCCTTGCGGATGTCGAAATAGAAGGCCGACAGATCCGTGGTCATGAAGGAGTTGAGGAGCGCGACCACCCGCTTGTAGTCGAAGGCACGGTAGGCCTCGCGCATCTCGCCGTCGAGCTCGGCAAGGCGGTGGAGCACGAAGCGCTCCAGCTCCGGCATGGAGGCCGGCTCGACCCGGTCGGCCTCGTGGAAATGCGCAAGCGAGCCCAGCATCCAGCGGATCGTGTTGCGCAGCTTCCGGTAGGTCTCGACGAAGGTCTTCAGGATCTCCGGGCCAATGCGAAGGTCGTCGGAATAATCCGATGCCGCCACCCACAGGCGGAGGATGTCGGCGCCGGAATCCTGCATCACCTTCTGCGGCGAGACCACGTTGCCGACGGATTTCGACATCTTCTGCCCCTTTTCGTCGAGGACGAAGCCGTGGGTCAGCACGATGTCGTAGGGCGCGCGGCCGCGGGTGCCGCAGCTCTCGAGCAGCGAGGAGTGGAACCAGCCGCGGTGCTGGTCGGTCCCTTCCAGATACATGACCTGATCGGGCCCGCCATCGACCTTGCGGCGCACCTTCAGATCGTCACGCTTCTCCAGCGCGAAGGCGTGGGTGGAGCCGGAATCGAACCACACGTCGAGAATGTCGCCGATCTTGTCGAAATCCGCGATGTCGTAGCCGCCCGCCTTCAGGTAGCGCGCGCCGTCATCCTTGTACCAGGCATCCGCGCCCTCTTGCTCGAAGGCGTCCGCAATGGCGGCATTCACCGTCTCGTCCTTGAGGATCTCGTTGGTGCCCTTCCGCACGAAGACGGCGATCGGCACGCCCCAGGCGCGCTGGCGCGACACCACCCAGTCGGGGCGGTTCTCGATCATGCCGGTGATGCGGTTCTCGCCCGCCTCCGGCACCCATTCGACGGTCCGGATCGCATGGAGCGCCCGCTGCCGCAGGGTGTCGCCCTCGCGGTCGAGGGGCTTGTCCATGGCGATGAACCATTGCGGCGTGTTGCGGAAGATCAGCGGACCCTTGGAGCGCCAGGAATGGGGATATTGGTGCTTGAGGCGCCCACGTGCGATCAGGGCGCCAACCTCGACCAGCTTCCGGATCACCGCCTCGTTGGCGCCCGCATCCTTGCCCTTGTCGTCGTAGATCCGCTCGCCCGCGAAGAACGGCACGTCCGGGAAGTAGGACGAGTCCGGCGCCACCGTGTGCGGCACTTCCTTGATGCCGCAGGCCGCGAACACGTCCCGGTGCTTCACGTAAGTGTTGTAGTCGTCCGCGCCGTGGCCGGGGGCCGTGTGCACGAAGCCCGTACCGGCATCGTCCGTGACGTAGTCGGCCGGCAGCACGGGCACGTCGAAGTCCCAGTAGCCGTTCGCGCCTTCGAGCCCGCGGAACGGATGCGCGCAGCGCTCGATCATGACCGGCAGCACGTCCTTCACGCGCTCGTAGCCCGTCACGCGGGCGGCCGCGAACACGTCGGCGGCCAGCTTGTCCGCCATCACGAGGCGGTCGCCCACCTTGGCCCAGTTGTCGTCGGCGGCTTCCGTGACCCGGTAGAGGCCATAGGCGATCTCGGACCCGAACGCGATGGCGCGGTTCGCCGGGATCGTCCAGGGAGTCGTCGTCCAGATCACCACCGAGGCGCCGTCGAGGTCGCCATCGAGGGTCCGGACGATGGGGAACCTCACCCAGATCGTGGTCGAGGTCTTCTCGTGGTACTCGACCTCCGCCTCGGCCAGCGCGGTCCGCTCCACGGAGGACCACATGACGGGCTTGGAGCCGCGGTAGAGCTGACCCGAGACCGCGAACTTCATGATCTCGCGGGCGATCTGGGCCTCCGCGTCATACGACATGGTCAGGTAGGGATGGGACCAGTCGCCCTCGACGCCGAGGCGCTTGAACTCCTCGCGCTGGATGTCGATCCACTTCTCGGCGAAGGCCCGGCACTCGCGGCGGAACTCGACGATCGGCACCTCGTCCTTGTTCTTGCCCTTGGCCCGATATTCCTCCTCGATCTTCCACTCGATGGGCAGGCCGTGGCAGTCCCAGCCGGGGACATAGTTGGAATCGTAGCCGAGCATCCCCTGGGAGCGGACGACCAGGTCCTTCAGGATCTTGTTGAGGGCGTGGCCGATATGGATGTTGCCGTTGGCGTAGGGAGGCCCGTCATGGAGCACGAAGCGGTCACGGCCCTTCTGGACCTCGCGCAGCCGCCGATAAAGGTCGATCTCGTTCCAGCGCCGGAGGATCTCCGGCTCGCGCTGCGGCAGCCCGGCCCGCATGGGAAAATCCGTCTGGGGCAGGAACAGGGTCTCGGAATAATCGCGCGCAGGCGTGGCGGTCTTGTCGGTCGTCTTGTCTGACATGGCGGTCGATAATCTCGTCTGTCCGCTGGCATGCGGACGATCAGGCATTCGAAATCGGGTCGTATCGGGGCGAAAAGGCTTGAATCCCGGACCCTCGCGCTCAAACGAGGGCCGGGCCGATAATTCGCGGAGCGCGGGCGACGATCCCGCCTGAAGCCTGGAAAAGCACGGACATGGCGAGCCTTTTAGCAGCGCGCAGGCCGAGAATAAAGCGTGACCGCGGCCGGGAACGCTTCTTATTGGCGGGCAGGTCCACCATATTGGCTGTCGCTTCCATTTTTTCGAGAAGGACCGCGCCATGGACCACCCGACCCCTGCCGCCACGGAGCGGCGCTCGCAGGCAGGCTTCGACCTCACGCCCCCTACCCCGGCGCAGCGCGAGCGCCTCGTGGCCGACCTGACCGACGAGGAGCGCCACGTCATCCTGGAGCACGGAACGGAGCGCCCGTTCTGCGGCGTGTTCAACGAAGCCAAGGCCAGGGGCACCTATACGTGCCGCCAGTGCGGCCTGCCGCTCTTCCGCTCCGGCACCAAGTTCGAATCCGGCACGGGCTGGCCGAGCTTCTTCGATCCCATCGACCGCTCCCACGTGGCCTTCGTGCGCGATACGAGCTACGGCATGGTCCGCACCGAGATCCGCTGCACCCGCTGCGACGGCCATCTCGGCCACGTGTTCAACGACGGCCCTCCCCCCACGGGCGAGCGCTATTGCATGAACTCGGTCTCCCTGAGCTTCGTCCCCGAGGGCGAGCCCCTGCCGGACCTGCTGGACCGGGGCGCACCCGAGGGCGAGGCCCAGACCTGACCGCCCGGACAGGCCCATGCGCCCCGACCGCCTGAACCCGGACGCCCCGGAGACGGAGCCGACCGGCTTCTACGGCCGGCTGCCGGTCTTCGACCGGTTCTCGCGGCTCACAGACCCGGCGATCTATGCGCCACTGCCTGAGGATTGGGTGCTGGGGCTCGCGGACATCGTGCGCTCGACGGCCGCCATTGCGGCGGGGCACTACAAGGAGGTGAACACGGCAGCCGCAGCCGTGATCGCCGCCGTCGCCAATGCCCTGCCAAAGGACGAGGACTTTCCCTTCGTATTCGGGGGCGACGGGGCGAATTTCGCCCTGCCGCCGGACCGGGCCGAGATCGCCCGCACGGCCCTGTCGGGCGTGGCCGCCTGGGTGCGGGACGCCTTCGGCCTCGATCTGCGGGTCGCCCTCGTGCCCGTCGGGGCCGTGCGGGAAGCCGGGCACGATGTGCGCGTCGCCCGTTTCGCCGCCTCGCCGGACGTGGCCTATGCGATGTTCGACGGCGGCGGCATGGCCTATGCGGAGCGCCGGATGAAGGAGGGCGCCTTCGCGCTGCCGCCGGCTGAGCCCGGCACCCGCCCCGACCTGACGGGGCTTGCGTGCCGCTTCGACCAGATCCCCGCCGAGCGCGGGGTTATCCTGTCCCTGATCGTGGTCCCAGGCGAGGCGGCGGATGCGGCGGCCTTCGCGGGCCTCGTCGACCGCATCCTGGCCCTCGCGGAGGACCGGGCCGAGGCCCGCCGGCCGGTGCCCGAGATGGGGCCGGACATGTCTTCGCCCTTCCTGGGCTTCGATCTGGAGGTCAAGGCCAAGGGCGGTCGGAGATGGAAGGGCCTGCATAAAGCCGTTCTGGGACTGGAGAGGCTCGCGTCCTTCACGATCTACCGTCTCAGGCTGAGGGTCGGGAGCTTCGACACGACGCGCTACCGGCGCCAGCTCGTGGAAAACACGGATTTCCGCAAGTTCGATGACGGCCTGCGCATGACCCTCGACTGCACCCCGACCCTCGCGGACAGGATCGAGGCCCTGCTCACTCGGGCCTCCCGTCAGGGCATCGCCCGCTACGGCCTGCACCGGCAGGATGCCGCCCTGATGACCTGCTTCGTCCCCTCCGTCACCCGCAGCGACCACATCCACTTCGTCGACGGCGCCATGGGTGGCTACGCCATGGCAGCCCAAGCCCTGAAGGGGGTGTGATTCACGTCATTCCGGGGCCGCGGAGCGGAGCCCGGAACCCATAAACACCGACGGTAGAGGATAGGGAGCAACGGCATCCGCTGCGCATTCTCCAGCAATATCAGCGGATATAGGTTCCGGACTTGCCTGACGGCAATCCGGAATGACGAGGGAGGCGCCTCTCCGATCCGGCGTAACTCTTCACTCGATCATCGAGGCGGTGCGATCCGTCGCCAGGATCTGGCGGGCCTCGTCCGAGTCCCGGTCCATCCGGGCGACCAGCGCCTCGACGCTGTCGAACTTTTCCTCGCCGCGGATCCAGCCGACGAGTTCCACGTCCAGGACCTTTCCGTAGAGATCGCCGTCGAAGCCGAACAGGTGCGTTTCGAGAAGCGGCGCGCCGTTGTCGAAGGTGGGGCGACGCCCGAAGCTCGCGACGCCGTCCACCGGGCGGCCGTCGACCGCGGCCCTGACGGCATAGATCCCGTAGCGGAGGCGGCAATCCTCCGGCAGGCGCATATTGGCCGTGGGATAGTTGAGGAGCCGGCCGCGCTTGTCCCCGTGGCGCACCTCGCCCTGCACGAACCAGCGATAACCGAGGAGCTCGTTGGCCCGCGCCACGTCGCCTGCCTCCAAGGCAGCCCGGATGGCGCTGGAGGAGACCGGCTCGGCTCCGTCACGGACCGCCTCGACGATGCGGCAGCTGAGGCCGCGGGCAGCACAGAGCTCCTTCATCAGCGCGGGCGTCCCCTCACGTCCGCGGCCGAAATGGAAATCGTGCCCGATCACCACCCCGGAGAGTTTCAGGTCCTGGGCGAGAAGATCCACGAATTCCCCGGCGCTCAAGGATGCGAGCCGCGCATCGAACCGCCGCACGAAGGCGCCGTCCAGGCCGATGCGGCGGAGGATGGCGAGCTTCACCGGTTCCGGCGTGATGCGGAACAGCGGTTCGGAGGGCCGGAAGAAGGTGCGCGGGTGCGGCTCGAAGGTCACCACCGCGGCGGGGCGACCGGCCTCCAGGGCCATGCGGATCAGGGATTGGTGGCCCCTGTGGACCCCGTCGAAATTGCCGATGGCCGCCACGGCGCCTTCAAGGCCTCCCGGCACGGCCTCACCGTCGCGGCACACCATGAAGGGACGGGATGGGGAAGGGTCGGAACGCATGGGACCTGGGGCGGGCTGAAACGGCCGCGACCCTGTCGAAAAGCGTCGCGAGGGTCAAGAGAGCATGGACGGGCTCACCGTCATTCCGGGGCTGCGCAGCAGAGCCCGGAACCCATAATTACCAGCGTCTCAGAACAAAGCTAACGATAACCGCTGTGCCTAATCCTACACTGTCAGCAGTTATGGGTTCCGGGCTCGCACCTAAAGGTGCGCCCCGGAATGACGGGATAATGCCTCTCCCTCTCCCAAAGCCAGAGGCAAAAGAACCGGCTCAAGCCGCCCAGGACAGGGCGTCCGTGATGGCCTGGGGCCTCACGGGCTGGAGGTCGACCCAGTCCTGCACGTGCTGGGACACGAGGGGACCGCGATGGGCGCCGAGTTCCTCCGCGTGGATTCCGCGGGCCACCAGGAGGGAATCGATGCCGTAGCCGGCCGCGCCCGCGATGTCGGTGCGGATAGCGTCGCCGATGGCGAGCACCCGGTCCTTGCCGATGGGCGCGCCCTTGAGCCTGGCGCCGACTGCAATCGCCCGGTCGTAAATGGGCCCGTGGGGCTTGCCCGCATAGAACACCGGCCCGCCCATCTCCTCGTAGGCGAGCGCGATGGTTCCGGCGCAGGGCACAATCGTGTTGCCGCGCTCCACGATGAGATCGGGATTGGCGCAGACCATCAGAAGCTCCCGCGCCCGCATGGCCTCGAGCCGCTCCCGATAATTCTCGATCGTCTCCCGCTCGTCGTCCTCGAAGCCCGAGACGACCACGTAATCGGCCTCCTCGACGGAGCCGAAACGCACATTAAGCCCTTGATAGATCGGCATGTCCCGGGGCGGGCCGATATGGTAGACGACCTTGTCGATCCGCTCCTCGATGGCGAGCCGCGTCAGGTCGCCGGACGTGACGATGGAATCATAGGCCCGGCGCGGAACCCCGAACCCGTCGAGCTGCGTGACCACCGCGGAGCCCGGACGGGGCGCATTGGAGACGAGCACCACCCGGCCGCCCCCTTCCCGGAAGCGGACGAGGGCCTCACTGGCCGGCGCGAAAGCCTTGACGCCGTTGTGGAGCACCCCCCACACATCGCAGAGGATCAGGTCGTAGCGGCCTGCCATGGGCTGAAGCCCATCGATCAGGGCGGGGCGGAGCGAAACGGTCATCGGATCTCACAGCTTGAGGGCCGGTGCGGCACGCGGGATCCGAACCGTCCCCGGACTTGGGTCGGATGCGATTTCGGCCCGGCCGCATCGCACAGTTCCGCCGGGCGGTAGGCCCTCGGCGGCGTGAAGTCAACCGGCGCGACGTAAGGGCATCGGCGCGACATCCGCCTGCCGGGATGGGCTGCCGAGGATTTCGGCCCGCACCGCCCGGGGCGCCGCGAAGATGAAGCCCTGCGCAAGCGGCACGCCCAGCGCGACCAGGGCCGGAACTGTCTCGTCCCGCTCCACCCGCTCGGCCACCAGCCTGATTCCCGAGCGGCGCAGATGCGCGATCAGGTCGCGGATATCCGCATCGCCGTCCGGGCCCTGGGCCGCCGCGAGGATCGTCTCGGCCGGCAGCTTGACGAACCGGATCCCGTGCTCCGCCAGGGACCGCACATCGAGATGCAGGTCCCGTAGCGGAAGCCCCCCGGTTCCGTCGACCGAGAGAGGAACGCCATGCCCACACAGGGCCAGCACCACGTCCCGGCTCGGCCCATCGAGGGCCTGCCAGCAGGTTCGGGACCATTCGAGTGCGATCTTGCCGGTCACTTCCGGGGCGGATTCGAGGAGCCGCAAAACCGAGAGCAGGAAGCCGGGCTCGCTCAAGGAGCGGGGCGAGAGATTGACCGTGATGAGAGCCTCGCTCCCTCGCGCCACCAGATGGCGGGCCACGGTCACGGCGCGCCGGAGCATGGCACGGTCGAAGGCCGGGGCCCGGCCCATCCGCTCCAGGAGCGGCAGAAACTCGCCCGGGCCGATCAGGGTGCCGTCCGCAAGCCGAAGCCGGGCGAGCGCCTCATAGGCGCGAACCCGGCGCTCCGGCAGGGCGAGCACGGGCTGAAGATGCAGCTCGATATCCTCCGCCTCGAAAGCCCGGAGAATGGGACCGGCCGGCTGGTCCCGGCCCGCTCCCTTCTGCCCCGGCAGAGGCAGAAGCGAGGGCTCCGGCCCGGCGACATCTTCGGCGGGCAGGGTCTGAACCGGCATGGCCCGGGCGCGCAGCTCCGGCCCGACCCTGAGGGCCGGCGCCTGTGCGGTCTCCGAGTTGGCGGGGCGCAGGGTGCTCTTGAGATCGGCGACGTCCTGGTTCTGGGCGGCCACGTTGCGCGCAAGCTCGCGCACCACGCCGCCGAGGAGCCCGACCGTCCCGGTGACCTCCGCCACCGTGGAACGCAGGATAGGAGCGGACGCCCCACTCGGGTCCTGCGCCGCCTTCTGGGTCTGCCGTTCGAGCCGGGTGACGCGGATCGCCAGTCCGCCCAGATCGGACGCGATCCGGCGCAGCTCCTGCGACGTTCCGTCCATCCGCAGGCCGATGGCGCCCGTGACCACAAGAGCCGCGATATTGAGGATGGCGACGAGCGGCAGAAGGCTTTCGGCCGCAATAGCTGCCGCAACGGCAATTGCGGCCGTTGCGACGCCGGCGCCGAGGGCGAACCATTTCGCTCCCCGGCCCTTAAACATGGAATATGGCCTTTTGGCCGTTATGACCATGGGTGCCCCCGCTCCCGTGGTAAAAGGCGAATCACTATTGCAACGATGTTGTCCGACCAAGTCCAGAACCGCAAGCGTTACCGTTCCGAAACGATGGGATTTCCCGTGGCGGTTCCGGCGCTTGCCTCGCGGGCGCCGGACCGAGGAATGCCATCATGGACGAACCCCGCAAGGATCTCCTCATGCAGGTCGAGGGCATGACCTGCCAGGGCTGCGTGAATGCCGTCACCAAGGCCATCCAGAGCCTCGACCCCGGGGCGCAGGTGGAGGTCGACCTCGCGCATGGGCGCGTGCACGTCCATACGAAGGCCCAGAGCCTGGAGGTCGCCCAGGCCCTCAACGCCGCCGGCTACGAGGCCGAGGCCATGACGGGCTGATCCAGACGGGCTGGCTTAGGAGCCGGACAGCGGGCGCCCTCGAAGAACCGGCTCCCCTTTTCCGCCCGATGCGCTAGGCTCCGGCGAATCCATCGTTCCGGGGAAAGCCATGAACGCCCAACCTTCCAGAGCCGCCAACGACCTGTCCGCGCCCAACGACCTCGAAGCCTGGTGGCTTCCGTTCACGGCGAACCGCTCCTTCAAGCAGCGCCCGCGCATGATCGCCCGGGCGAAGGGCATGTACTACTACACTCCGGACGGCCGCGAGGTGATCGACGGCGCCGCCGGGCTGTGGTGCTGCAATGCGGGCCACAACCGGGACGAGATCACGGCTGCGATCCAGACCCAGGCGGCCGAGCTCGACTATTCCCCGGCCTTCCAGTTCGGCCATACGGCCGGCTTCGCGCTCGCGTCCCGCCTCGCCCAGCTGGCGCCGGGCGACCTCGACCACGTGTTCTTCTGCAATTCGGGCTCCGAGGCCGTCGACACGGCGCTCAAGATCGCCCTCGCCTATTGGAACGTCTCCGGCCAAGGCAGCCGCACCCGGCTCATCGGCCGCGAGCGCGGCTATCACGGCGTCGGCTTCGGCGGCATCTCGGTGGGCGGCATCGTGAAGAACCGCCAGTTCTTCGGCTCGCTCCTGGCCGGCGTCGACCACCTGCCTCACACCTACAACCGGGCCGAACAGGCCTTCTCGCGCGGCGAGCCCGAATGGGGCGCGCATCTGGCGGACGACCTGGAGCGCATCGTGGCCCTGCACGACGCCTCCACCATCGCGGCCGTCATCGTCGAGCCGATGGCCGGCTCCACGGGCGTGCTGGCGGCGCCGAAAGGCTATCTCCAGCGCCTGCGCCAGATCTGCGACAAGTACGGCATCCTGCTGATCTTCGATGAAGTCATCACGGGCTTCGGCCGCCTCGGCACCGCCTTCGCGGCGGAGCGCTACGGGGTCGTGCCGGACATGATCACCTTCGCCAAGGGCGTCAATTCCGGCGCCGTGCCCATGGGCGGCGTGCTGGTGCGCAAAGGCATCTACGACACCTTCATGAAGGGTCCGGACCACGCTATCGAGCTCTTCCACGGCTACACCTATTCGGGCCATCCGCTCGCCTGCGCGGCGGGCCTCGCGGCCCAGGACATCTACCGGGACGAGAAGCTCTTCGAGCGCGCCAAGACGCTGGAGCCCATCTGGGCGGACGCGATCCAGGGCCTGAAGGGCCTGCCGAACGTGCTCGACATCCGCACTATCGGCCTCGTGGGCGCCATCGACCTCGCATCGCGCCCCGACGCGGTCGGCGCCCGCGCCTTCGAGGCCATGGACCGCGGCTTCCAGGAAGAGGGCCTGATGATCCGCATCACGGGCGACACCATCGCGCTCTCGCCCCCGCTCATCATCACCGAGAACCAGATCGGCGAAATCGCCGACAAGGTCGCCCGGGTGATCAAGAAGGTGGCGTGAGACCTACCATTCCGTCATGGCCGGGCCCGTCCCGGCCATGACTGTTTTCGACAGCAAGGCGACGGACAGGCGCAGGCAGCGCCACGCTTCCACCTTGCTCTAAAGGGAGCGGCCGGTTTGGGGCATCGGCGGCGCACCATGCCGCTGCGTGTCGCAAACGTCTCGAACACATCCGCGCAGCCAGCGATGGGCCGGATCGGCATCGAGCCGCGGATGCCAGAGCAACGAGACCGTAACCTCCGGCATGGGGACCGGGAGGGGGAAGCTGTACATCCCGGCGCGCAGGTTGCCGGTATGTCGTTCGGGGACGCTGGCGATCAGATCGGAGACCCGCGCGAGAGCCAGCGCGGTCGAGAAGCCCCCGACGATCGTAACGATCTCCCGTTCGAGCCCGAACGGCACCAGAGCATCATCGATCGGCCCCCTGTCTAGCCCTCGCCGCGAAACAAGAATGTGCCGCCCGGCCGCATAACGGGCGGGGGTGATCTCGTCCTTGCTCAGCGGGTGCCCCTGCCGCACGACACCGACGAACCGGTCCCGGAACAAGCTTTGTGCACGTACCTCCGGACCAGTCGCCTTCCCGACGACTCCCGTTTCGAGATCGACGGTCCCGTCGCGAAGGGATGTACTGTCCTTGTCCGGCTTCGGCATGAAGCGCAGCCGCACTCCGGGAGCGGCCGCAGTGACGCGTGCCAGGAGGCTTGGCCCGAAATTCTCGGCGAAGCCCTCGCCGGTCCGCAGCGTAAACGTCCGGACGAGCTTTTGGAGATCGAGCGCCTCGACAGGGCGTAGAACCGCCTCCACGTCCTGCACGAGAGACCCGACCCGCTCACGGAGTTCGAGCGCCCGGGGCGTGGGGACGAGACCGCGCCCGGCCCTGACCAGCAGCGGATCGCCCATTGTCTCACGCAACCGCGCCAAGGCCCGGCTCATGGCCGAGGGGCTGAGCCGCAGCCGCCGGGCGGCGCGCGCAACGCTGCCTTCCGTAAGTAGCACATCGAGAGTGACGAGCAGGTTGAGATCGGGTCTCGGCATGGATCGACTCTAGCACGGCATTGCCGACATATGGCGCCAGACGCACGAATAAAGTGCAAATGATGCGTGTTCCGCCTTGTCTGACAGGTGCTTACGTTGCCCGATAGCTCCCTTCGGAGCCGCCAGAAAGCGGAGTTGATCATGAAACCGACAGTCGCGGAGAGGGACGGGATAGGGCTCGGCGATGGGCAATCAGCTTCTTCGGCGCCTTGGGCGCTTGCCGGCCTGTCCCTGTCCATGCTGCTTTCCTCGCTCGGCACCAGCATCGCCAATGTCGGCTTGCCGACCCTGGCGCAGGCCTTCGGGGCCTCCTTCCAGCATGTCCAGTGGGTCGTCCTCGCTTATCTCCTTGCCGTCACGGCCTTGATTGTCGGTGTCGGGCGGCTTGGCGACGTTATCGGTCGCCGACGGCTGTTGCTCACGGGAATTGGTCTGTTCACGGCCGCCTCGGCCCTGTGTGGCGTTGCGCCCATGCTCTGGCTGCTGATCGCCGCAAGGGCCATGCAGGGCCTCGGAGCCGCCGTTATGATGGCTCTTGCCATGGCACTGGTCGGCGAGGCGATACCGAAAGCGCGGACCGGTAGCGCCATGGGACTCCTCGGAACGATGTCAGCGATCGGCACCGCACTCGGTCCGTCGCTCGGCGGCGTTCTGATCGCCGCTCTTGGCTGGCCGGCAATCTTCCTGGTGAACGTGCCGCTGGGGCTCCTGGCTTTTCTGCTCGTGCAGCGTGCCCTGCCGGTCGACCGCCAAGGGCCGAAATCCGACCGGGCGGACCTGGACATCCTGGGCACGTTGCTGCTTTCTCTGACGCTTGCGGCCTATGCGCTCGCCATGACGGTTGGGCGCGGCGGCTTCGGCATGCTCAACGTGGCCCTGCTCGCGGCGGCGGCCTTCGGCGCCGGTCTGCTCGCGCTCGCCGAGGCGAAGGCAGTCTCCCCGCTGATCCGACCGACTATGATCCGCGACTCGCGGGTGAACGCGAGCCTTTCCATGAGCGCCCTTGTCTCGGCCGTGATGATGGCAACCCTGATCGTCGGGCCCTTCTATCTTTCCCGTGCCCTCGGGCTCGATGCGGCTGTTGTCGGCCTGGTCCTGTCGGTCGGCCCGATCGTCGCCGCCTCGACCGGTGTGCCGGCTGGCCGCGCTGTCGACCGTTTCGGCACGGATCGCATGACGGTGGCTGGGCTCGCCGGGATGGCGGCCGGCTCCTTCATTCTGTCCCTGATGCCGCTGCGGTTCGGAATCGCCGGCTACATTGCCCCGCTCGTCGTTCTCACGGCCGGATATGCGCTTTTCCAGGCAGCCAACAACACCGCTGTCATGAAGAATGCCCGCCCCGACCAGCGGGGCGTCATGTCCGGCCTGCTCAATCTGTCGCGCAATCTCGGACTCATCACGGGAGCATCCGTTCTGGGCGCGGTATTCACCCTCGGGTCGGCGACGACCGACATCACGTCGGCACGCCCCGAAGCCGTGGCCGCCGGCATGGGGACCACTTTCAGGGTCGCGGCGGGTCTCATCGTCCTCGCGCTCGCCATGGCGGCCGGAAGCCGGATCCTCTCGGCACGCCACTCGCACCCTGAAGATGCGCCGTGACGTAGGTCCTACGGCGCAACGGTTCGTGGCGGCGAGCCCTTCGCCACGCCTCAACCCTTGCCCCTCCGGGTCCGAAGGGTTAGGACGCCTCACGTTTTCTCACAGAACCGGCCATTCCGACCCATGTCCAAGCCCGACAAACTCAAGGCGCGTGCACCGCGCGGCTTTGCCGACCGCGGCCCTGCCGAAATCGCCGCGACCGAGCGCATGCTCGCGGCGATCCGCGAGGTTTACGAACTCTACGGCTTCGAGGGGGTCGAGACGCCCTTCGTCGAGTACACGGACGCGCTCGGCAAGTTCCTGCCCGACCAGGACCGGCCCAACGAGGGCGTGTTCTCGTTCCAGGACGATGACGAGCAATGGCTCTCGCTGCGCTACGACCTGACGGCGCCGCTCGCCCGCTACGTGGCCGAGAATTTCGACGCCCTGCCAAAGCCTTATCGCAGCTATCGGGCCGGCTGGGTGTTCCGCAACGAGAAGCCCGGCCCCGGCCGCTTCCGCCAGTTCATGCAGTTCGACGCCGACACGGTGGGCGCGGCTTCCGTGGCGGCCGATGCGGAGATCTGCATGATGGCGGCCGACACCCTGGAGCGGGTCGGCATCGGGCGCGGCGACTTCGTCATCAAGGTCAATAACCGCAAGGTGCTCGACGGCGTGCTGGAGGCTATCGGCCTCGGCGGGGAGGACCAGGCGGGCCAGCGCCTCACGGTGCTGCGCGCCATCGACAAGCTCGACCGCCTCGGCCCCGAGGGCGTGCGCCAGCTCCTTGGCGCAGGCCGCAAGGACGAGAGCGGCGATTTCACCAAGGGTGCGGGGCTCGACCCGGAAGCCATCGCCCGGGTGCTGGCCTTCACGGACGCCAAAGGTGCGGACAACGCCGCGACGGTCGAGAACCTGCGCCAGGTCGTGGGCTCCTCGGCCCGGGGACTCGAGGGGACGAACGAGCTCGCCGAGATCGCCGCCCTCGTGACCGCCTCCGGCTATGGGGATCGCATCGTGATCGATCCCTCCGTGGTGCGCGGCCTCGAATACTATACCGGCCCGGTCTACGAGGCCGAGCTGACCTTCCAGGTCCAGGACGAGGATGGGCGCCCGGTGCGCTTCGGTTCCGTGGGCGGCGGCGGGCGCTATGACGGGCTCGTGGGACGCTTCCGCTCCGAGCCGGTGCCCGCCACCGGGTTCTCCATCGGCGTCTCGCGCCTCTTCTCGGCCCTGCGCATGGTGAACAGCTCCGTCGTATCCGGCGCCGAGCAGCCCGGCCCCGTGGTGGTGCTCGTGATGGACCGGGACCAGACCGCCGCCTACCAGCGCATGGTCGCGCGGCTCCGGCAGGCCGGCATCCGCTCAGAGCTCTATCTCGGCTCCTCGGGCATGAAGGCGCAGATGAAATATGCCGACAAGCGCCAGAGCCCCTGCGTGGTGATCCAGGGCTCCAACGAGCGCGAGCGGGGCGAGGTCGAGATCAAGGACCTGATCGAGGGCGCCAAGGCGGCAGACGCCATCGCGTCCAACGCCGAATGGAAAGCCGCCCGCCCGGCCCAGTTCTCGGTCTCCGAGGACAGCCTGGTGGAAGCCGTGCGCGAGGTGCTGAGCCGGCATTTCGGGTAGGGCCGCATTCGCCTTCCTGCCGCGGTTCGCGAGGGTTTACGGGAGGCGCTATCCGGCCCTCTCCCCCTTGTGGGGGAGAGTTGGAGAGGGGGTGCGAGCGCTACGCTGGATTCAGTTCAGCGCCGACACCCCCACCCTAGCCCTCCCCACAAGGGGGAGGGAAATCCGTCGTGCCCTGTCACTGTCGCGCGAAGGCACTCACCCTGGAAAAGGCGAGCGGACAGGGCCACCCGCGCTGTTCCGCCTCCCCTCTTGTTCCGCCGTCTCGGGAACCCCGCGACGGCTTCCCGGGTTGTCCCGTCAAGCTTGACCGATCAGGAGGACATCATGGCGAAAGCCAAAGCGAAGAAGAGTTCCGACAAGACCAAAGGCAAGGGCAAGAAGGATTCCGGCGCGAAGCTCTCGAAGGCGCTGAGCAAGTTCGCGCCCCTGAAGGATCTGATGAACTCGGATCTCGGCCGCGAGCTCCTGGCCGATGCGCTGATCGCGGCCGCAGGCGCCGCCGCCGCGGCGCTGACCCGCAGCCGCACGGCCAAGAAGGCCGGTGCCGCGACCGCCGAGGCGGGCAGCCTCGCCGCCGACGCAACCCGGGACGCCATGCAGACCGCCGCCGGCGCGGTGGCCGGCGTGGTGAGCGAGACCGCCCGCCAGTTCCTGCCCGCCACCCTCCTGGGCGATGAGGACAAGGACGAGCGCGCCCCGGCCCGCTCCACCGCCAAGGAGACGAAGCCCCGCTACGTCCACCGGACGAGCGACCACAGCAAGCGCAAGACCACCCGCAAGGTCGCCAAGACGGAGAAATCCGGCAAGGGCGGAGGGGCCGCGAAACAGGCCTGATCCCGATCCCGCCCGGCCGCCATTCACCCTTCCGGTCGAAAACGGTCGCGTTCGCGGCCAAGCATTGCTAGAGAGCAGGCGACCACGAGGGTTTGAGCGAGCCAGTGACGGAGACGGATGCCATTCTTGCGCTGATCGCGCTTTTCGAGCGCGAAGGCTATGCGCGTGTCGAGCCGCCGGTGCTGCAGCCGGCGGACGTCTTCGTGGACCTGTCCGGCGAGGACATGCGGCGACGCATGTTCGTGACCCAGGACGCCTCCGGCACGGAACTGTGCCTGCGTCCGGAATACACCATCCCGGTCTGCCTCCGGCATCTCGGCACCCATGGGGCGGAGCCCGCCGGCTACAGCTATGGCGGGCCCGTGTTCCGCATGCGCCCCGGCGAGACGGGCGAATTCCTGCAGGCGGGCCTCGAATCCATCGGCCGGCGCGACATTTCGGCGACCGATGCCGAGATCCTGGGACTTGCACTCGAGGGCCTGGGTCAGATCGGTCTGACGAATGTCCGGGTCCGAATCGGCGACATGGGCCTTCTCAACGCCCTCGTCGATGCCCTGGGCCTCGCGCCCGCAGCCCGGCGCCGGGTGATCCGGGCCATCGTGTCAGGCCGGGGGCTTGCGGCCCTGAACGAGCCGGAGCCACAGGGCCAGGCGGAGCATGCGGGCCTTCTTGCGGCCATTGAGGGCCAGGCCCCGCAGGCCGCCAAGGCCTTCGTGGAGGATATCCTGTCGATCGCCGGCATCGCCCGGGTCGGCGGACGCAGCGCCGGCGAGATCGCCGAGCGCTTCCTGGCCCGCGCGGCGAACCGGGGCGGGCTCGGCGACGAGGCGCGGGCGGTGCTCGAGCGCTATCTCGCGATTTCAGGGGATCCGGACCAGGCGGCAGAGGCCGTCAGACAGCTCGCCCAAGAGGCCGGCCTCGACCTGTCGGCGGCCCTCGACCTCTTCGAGGAGCGCACCGGCTTCATGGCCGCGCGGGGGCTCGATGTGGGCGCCTTCTCGTTCGCGGCCACCTTCGCGCGCAATCTCGACTATTATACGGGCTTCATCTTCGAGGTGCAGGATCCCGGCCGGGCCGACGGTAAGCCGGTGGTGGGCGGCGGACGCTACGACCGCCTCCTGGAGCATCTCGGCGCCGACGAGACGATCCCGGCGGTCGGCTGCTCCTTCTGGCTCGACCGTATCGCAGGGAGCGCCCGATGACCGATTCTCCCCTCATCCTGGCAGTCCCGTCCAAGGGGCGGCTGCAGGAGAACGCGACGGCCTTCTTCGCCCGCGCCGGGCTGGTCTTCACCCAGTCCCGCGGCGCCCGCGACTATCGCGGAACGCTCGCCGGCGTGCCTAACGTGGAGGTCGCGTTCCTCTCGGCCTCCGAGATCGTCAACCAGCTCGCCACCGGAGCCGCCCATCTCGGCGTGACCGGCGAGGACCTGGTCCGCGAGCAGATCGCTGACGCGGATGCGACGGTCGAGATGCTGACACCCCTCGGCTTCGGTCATGCCAACGTGGTGGTGGCCGTGCCGCAGGCCTGGATCGACGTGCGCAGCATGGCGGATCTCGACGAGGTGGCGGCCGACATTCGCGCCCGCCACGGCTACAAGATGCGGGTCGCGACCAAATACGTGAACCTCACCCGCCGGTTCTTCGCCGAGCACGGCATCGCCGATTACCGGATCGTCGAGAGCCTCGGCGCCACCGAGGGCGCACCCGGCGCCGGATCGGCGGAGCTGATCGTCGACATCACCACCACGGGCGCGACCCTGACGGCCAATGCCCTCAAGGTCCTGGACGACGGCGTCATGCTGCGTTCGGAGGCCAACCTCGTGGCCTCGGTCCGGGCTTCCTGGAGCCCGGCCGCCCGGGACGCCGCGACCACGGTGCTGACCCGCATTGCCGCTGAGGAAGAAGCCCGCAACAGCCGGGAGATCCGGGCGGCCCTCGACCCGGCCCGGGCCGCGGGGCTTGCGGCGATCCTCCAGGATTTCGGCGCCACCCTGCCGTTCGGCGAGCCGGAAGGCCGCGAGACGGTGATCCATTGCAAGGCCTCCACAGCCTTCGAGATCGTCGCCGGGCTCCAGAATCTCGGGGCACGGAACATCAGCGTGCGCGCCTTCGACTACCTGTTCGGCTCCAGCAACGCCTTGACCGAGCGGCTCCTGAGGCGGCTCGGCTGAGCCGCCCCTTCCGCCTTCCCTATCGTCCGGCAACGGGACAACGATACGATGGGCGTTGCCTCTGCGGCAAAGGCCCCTTATGGTCCCGCCGTCTCTGTGAATGAGGTCTCCATGAATGCGCTTCGACTTGCGGCGCTCCTGACCGCCCTGGCCGCGGTGCCCGCCGCCTACGCTCAGTCATCGCCCCCGCCCGGCCGCCAGGCCGGACCCACGCGCACGGTCGATTCCAAGGTCCCGCAGCCGGGCCAGCAGGACAAGATCTTCCCCCTCGGCTCCAGCTGGACCGCCGTCAGCCTGAACGGCAAGCCCTTCACGGGCGACCGTCCCAGCTTCACCCTGGACGACCAGCTGCGTGCCCGCGGCTTCGGGGGCTGCAACAACTATTCGGCGACCGCCTATCCGCTGCGTGAGCAGCGCCTCGCGGTCGGCCCCTTCGCCCTGACGAAGAAGAACTGCGCCAAGCCCGCCATGGCATCCGAACAGGCCTTCCTGATCGCCCTGCGCACCGCGGCCCAGTGGGACATCCAAGGCCCGATCCTGACCATCCGCACCCAGAACGGCGAACTGAAGTTCGAGCGAGCCCTCTGAGGCTCCACGTTCGGAAAATGGAACGAAGGCCGGCTTCACGCCGGCCTTTTTCGTGCGCGGATTTGATGCGCGCTGATTTCTGGTGAAAGGCGGGAGCCCCTCCCCACAAGGGGGAGGGAAACCCGTCGCGCTTGTCTCCGCGAAGTGCCCTACTCGGCCGGCTGGGGCTGGTGGCGCAGATCGACGGGGGCGTAGAGGCCGTCCGGCTGCTTCTGCATGTCCACACGCCGGTCATGGAAGGCCGCGAGAGTGGAGCGATGGCCGATGGACACGATGGTGGTCTCCGGCAGCTTGGCCTTCAACATGTCGTAGATCTCGGCCTCGGTCGGCTCATCGAGGGCCGCCGTCGCCTCGTCGAGGAAGAGCCAGTCGGGCCGCGCCAGCACGGCGCGGGCGATGGCAAGGCGCTGCTGCTCGCCGAGCGAGAGGGTCTGCGCCCAGGCGCGCTCCTCGTCGAGCCTGTCCACGAGGGCCGGCAGCCTGGCGGCGCGCAGGGCCTCCCGGATGACAGCATCGTCGTAGATGCCCTGCATGCCCGGATAGGTGACGGCCGCGCGCAGGGAGCCCATCGGGATGTACGGCCGCTGGGGCAGGAGCATCATAGTCTGCCCGGCCGGGATCCGAATCTGCCCCTCGCCGTAGGGCCAGATCCCCGAAATGGCGCGGAACAGGGTGGATTTGCCGGAGCCCGAAGGCCCGGTGAGGAGCGTGGTCTCGCCCTGGCGGAACGCGATGCCGTCCGCCCGCATGAGCGGCCGGCCCTCCGGCAGCGCCACCGTGAGGCCCGAGACCTCCAGGTCCGCCTCGGGGGTCTCGACCAGCTCCACATGCTCGTCCTTGCCCCTCCGGCGCACATTCTCGATGGCGGCCTCGAAGGTCAGGAGACGGTCGACCACGGCCTTGTAGCTCGCGATCGTCGAATAGGACGTGATGAAGAAGTCCAGCGCCCCCTGGACGCTCGAGAAGGCGCCCACGGTCTGCTGCATCTGGCCGAGGCTGATCTTGTCGATGAAGTAGTAGGGCGCGGTCAGGATGTAGGGCACCACCACGTTGGCCTGGAAATAGGCAGCCTGGAAAATCGTGAGGTTCATCACCCGGCGCACGATGCGCATGAAGTTGTCGACGATCATGCCGAAGCGCCCGCCGAGGGCCTGCTTCTCGGCATCCTCACCGCCGAGAAGGGCGACCTGCTCGGTGTATTCGCGCAGGCGCGCCAGGGAGAAGCGGTAATCCGCCTCCACCCTCTCCTGCTGGAAGTAGAGGCCGATAAGCGGCCGGCCGATCACGTGGGTGAGCCAAGTGCCCATCAGGGCGTAGAGGATCGCGACCCAAACCAGGAGGCCCGGCACGGGGATGTCGGTTCCCGGCAGGGTGAAGTCCCGGGACAGGGCCCACAGGATGGCGATGAAGGAGACCAGGGTCGCCGACTGGTTCATGAGGCCGATGGAGAGCGTATAGGTCTGGTCCACGTAATTGCGCAGATCGTCCGCGATACGCTGGTCCGGGTTGTCCGCCTCGCGCGAGACGAGCTGCATGCGGTAGTGGGTCCCGTCCCCCAGCCATTCGCGCACATAAAGGCCGTTGAGGAATGTGCGCCAGCGGATGCGCAGCACGTATTGCGACACGATCTCGACCAGCGCCACGGAGATGTACACGGCGGCGAGCGGCACGAAGATCCAGAACAGCTGATACCAGAAGGCCGCCCCGTCCTTCGCCTGGAGCGCGTTGAACATGTCGCGGCTGAAGAAGTTGAACCGGACGCTGAGCGCCACCTGGCCCAGATTGATCAGGATCAGGAAGGCGAGCAGGGCCGTGCCGATCGCCCCCTCGGAGGCCCGCACCGTGCCGATGATCGGGATGCGAATCTCGCTCGGCGCAGCGGAGTCGAAATAGCGGTCGGCGATCCCCATGATCTTCCGGATCACGGGAATTCGCGACACGCCGTAGATCACGAAGGCGAAGATTGTCGCGCCCACTGGCATCGAAGCCGGCGGCACGTAGCCGCCCAGGTCTCCCGTGATGAGCCCGAACGCATCCGCGACGAGAAGCCCGGCCATGAGGACTTCCACGCCCGCCAGCACGGCCACGAAGACCTTGAGAAACTTGGGCATGTCCCGCGCCAGGAACAGGGCCACGGCCAGCCCGAGCAGGGAGACCGGCAGCAGAAATGACACGGGAACCCCGCTCATCGGGAACGAGAACAGGGCAAGACCCAGGAGTCCCGCCGCTAGGCTGGCCTTCACCATCACATGATCCTCTTAATCATACGCCACGGCCCGGGGCCGGCCCGGCAGCCGATCCGACGAAGCCGTGGCAAAGATATGGACAGATTTCTGTTTTGTTGCGACTGAATTTTTCGTAATGCGGAGAAAGCCTTACTTGGCTGGAATTTGGCCCCGACCTTAGCCGGGAATGCCACGGAACCTTGCACGCCGAACGGGCGTCGACACAGGACTTATAGACCGGCAGCGCGACGTTCTGTCCGTCAGGATTATCCGATTTATAGAACGAAAAGATTGACATAGAGAACACCATCGGGCATTGCTCCGCCGAAGAAAGCGACGGCCCCGAATGAATGCACCTCTTGGATATCTCGACGATCCTGCGCTTCAGCGCCTCGTGCCGGCTGAGCCCATCGTCCGGCTCGTGGGCGTGTCCAAGGTCTATCCCGGCCGCCACGGCGCGCCCGTTTCGGCCTTGGACGGCATCGACCTCACGGTCGCGAAAGGCTCGGTGCTGGGTGTCATCGGCCGTTCGGGGGCCGGCAAGTCGACCCTGATCCGCCTCGTCAACGGACTCGAGAAACCAAGCTCCGGCCGCGTGATCGTCGACGGGTCCGACATCTCGGCCCTGCCCGAGAAGGCGCTGCGTCATGCGCGGCGCTCCATCGGGATGATCTTTCAGCACTTCAACCTGCTCTCCTCCCGCACGGCGGCCGAGAACGTGGCCTTGCCCCTCGAGGTGGCGGGCTACGACAAGGCCGCGATCCCGGCGCGGGTGGACGAGCTTTTGGCCCTCGTCGGCCTCTCGGACAAGCGCAACCGTTATCCGTCCGAGCTTTCGGGCGGGCAGAAGCAGCGCGTCGGCATCGCCCGCGCGCTCGCCACCAACCCGAAGGTGCTTCTCTCAGATGAGGCGACCTCCGCCCTCGACCCGGAGACGACCCGCTCGATCCTCGACCTGCTCTCCCGCATCAATGCGGAGCTCGGGCTCACGATCCTGCTGATCACCCACGAGATGGCCGTGATCCGCTCCATCGCCAAGGAAGTGGCGGTGATCGACGGCGGACGCATCGTCGAGAAAGGCGACGTGTTCGACGTGTTCACCCGGCCGCAGCACGCGGTGACGCGCTCATTCCTGGCCGACGAGACCGGCCGCGCCCTGCCGCCCTACGTGGCGGACCGCCTGCGGCCAGACGTCCAGCCGGGCGGCCAGGCGGTGGTGCGCATCGGCTTCCGCGGCCCCCACGCGACGGACCCGGTCCTCGCGCGACTGGCGCGGAACCTCAACATCGAGGCGAATATCCTGGCCGGATCGGTCGACGAGATCGCCGGGCGGCCCTGCGGCACCCTGGTGGTCGGCGTGCCCGAGGCGTCCCTCGACAAGACCCTCGCGTTCCTCAAGCAATACGGACTCGACACGGAGGTTCTCGGCCATGTCGCCTGAGATGATCCGCCTGCTCGCCGGCGCTACCGGCGAGACCCTCCTCATGGTCGCAATCTCGGCCGGCCTCGGTACGCTCTTTGGCCTGCCGCTTGGTGTCTTTCTGGCCACCAGCGGACGCGGCGAACTCTTCGCGGCGCCCTGGGCAAACCGGGTGCTCGGCGTCATTGTCAACGCCACCCGCTCGACCCCCTTCATCATCCTGGTCGTTGCGATCATCCCGTTCACGCGTCTGGTCGCCGGAACCTCCATCGGCACCAATGCGGCGATCGTACCCCTCACGGTCGCGGCCGCGCCGTTCATCGCCCGCCTGATCGAAGGTGCGATCCGCGAGGTGGATCAGGGCCTGATCGAGGCCGCGCGCGCCTTCGGCGCAAGCCCGCTGCAGATCGTTCTCAAGGTGCTGATCCCGGAAGCGCTGCCCGGCATCGTGCTGGGCCTGACCCTCGCGGTCGTGTCGCTCATCGGCTACTCGGCCATGGTCGGCGCGGTCGGTGGCGGCGGCCTCGGCGATCTCGGGATCCGCTACGGCTACCAGCGCTTCATGCCCGAGATGATGCTCGCCGTGGTCGTGGTGCTGATCGTCCTCGTGCAGGCTCTCCAGAGCCTCGGCGATCTCATTGCCCGCCACGTCAACAAGCGCATCCGCCACGCCTGATTTCACTCGTCGAACAGGAAAGACCGATATGTCCCTGAAACGTCTGGGCCTCGTAGCCCTTCTCTCCCTCGCTAGCCTGCCCGCCCTGGCGCAGCAGACGCAGACCATCCGCATCGGCGTGACGCCGGGCCCGCACGCGCAGATCCTCGAAGCCGTAAAGCCCATCGCGGCCAAGAAGGGCCTCGACATCAAGATCGTCGAGTTCTCCGACTATGTGGTGCCGAACGCGGCGCTCGCGTCCGGCGAACTGGAGGCGAACTCGTTCCAGCACCAGCCCTATCTCGACAACCAGAAGGCCGACCGCGGCTACAAGATTGAGACCGTGGCGACGACCGTGAACTTCCCGATCGGCGTCTATTCGAAGAAGCACAAGGCGTTCGATGCGCTGCCGAACGGCGCCACCGTGGCGATCCCGAACGATCCTACGAATGGCGGCCGCGCGCTTCTGCTGCTGCAGGACAAAGGTCTCCTGAAGCTGAAGGACGGTGTCGGCTTCAAGCCGACAATCATCGACATCACCGAGAACGCCAAGAAGTTGAAATTCGTCGAGATCGACGCCGCTCAGGCGCCCCGCGTGCTCGACGACGTGGACATCGCCGTCATCAACACCAACTACGCCACGCAGGCCGGCCTCGACCCAGTAAAGGACGCGCTGACCCGCGAGAACCCGAAGGGTCCTTACGTGAACATCATCGTCGTGCGCAGCGAGGACCAGGACAAGCCGTGGGTGAAGACCCTGGTCGAGTCCTACCACACGCCCGAGGTGAAGGAGTTCGTCGAGAAGACCTTCAAGGGCGCGGTCCTGACCAGCTGGTAAGCCGGTCGAAACCATTCCTCCCGAACTGGCCGGGCGCCATGCCCGGCCTTTTTATGGCCTGTTCACGGCAGCTCCGCCCATAAGGCGGCCCGCGCCAGGAGCCCGAAGGGTGAGGCCAGAAGCCCGTTGGGAAATCTGTGAGGGAAGCGACGCAGGAGACTCGTGAGCCGCGGCTTCAGTGACGGCTCATATGTCGCGAACCACAGGCCGCGGTGGATAAACGGCAGGAGCGATTCGAGCTCGGCACTGGCAGGTAGCGCGTCCCAGCGGTGGGTGGATGCGGGGCCGCGTAGGCCAATCAGGTCGTTGTAGGTCTCGTCGGAGAGGAGCACATTCTCCGAATAGATGCGCGCGAAGGCAGCCATATCGGCCTCGGAGACCAGGATGCCGGCACGCTGGCAGGCGAGCGGAAATTCTAGTGTGACGGCCGCCTTCCAGAACGCCTCCGGCGTAGCGGGCCGCTTTGAGAAGGGGTCTGGGATATAAGCCCAATAAGCGGCGCCCCGCTCGTCCTGTATGCTGACGCGCCTGAACCCGTTCCAGAGCAGCTCCAGGCGCCCCATGAGCTTGCGGTCGCCCGTAACGCGATAGATTTCGGTGCCTGCGGCCGCGAGCGCATGAACATGGTTCTGTGCCTCGAAAGTCTGGGGCGACAGCCAGGAGCGATAATAGCCCTCCCGACCGCCCTTCATCACGGCGAAGAGATGGTCGAACTCCCACAGCCCTTGGGAGAGATCATGTATGTGCGCGGCGAACTCGTCCGCGAGCGGATCGTTTCGCGGAAGCGCGTTAGCGAAGACCGCGATCGGGAGGGAGACGAGTCCCGTGACAGTTACATCCGTAATGCGCTTCGTCGCGCCATGGACCGGCCAGGGCGCCCCCCAGGATTTGACCACGCGGCCCGCTACCTCGTCCTTGCGTCCCGTGCGGTCGTCCCGCAGGGCCATGATCCGGCGAGCCGCATCGACGAACAGGGTTCGGAAACGCTCCTGTCCGCTGACCGTCCAGAGGAGGATCGCGGCACGTCCCGTATAGGACCAGGACCACGCAAAGACCTGCCCGCGATCCTCGATGGCAGGAAGACCCTTGGCTTGCGGGTCGAGCACGTTGTGGATTTGCAGCGCAATGGCATCATAGAGCACGTCGAGATGTGGCCGCGCGCCGCTGAAGCGACCGAGATCGACGGGCCCGTCCGCCATGGCAGCAGGATCGTCGACCAGCGCGGCGATTTCGCGGTGCCCCAGGACCTCTCCGCCCGCGAGTGCATTCCATGTAGCCATGTAGCGGTTGAGCGGACTGTTCTGTGCCATCGCGCGCCCTGTTCCGGCAAGGGCCAGCGCGGCCACCACGGCTAGGACATGACGCCGGCTGATAGACGAAACCATGAGAACCTCGTTGCATTACGGAAGCGGACGGGACACGGCCCTCCGTTCCAGCAGCTCCGAAATAGGGCGGGCGATAACGCCCGCCACAATCTTTGGTTCGAATGGGCCCATGCTTGACAAGAACCCGGCATCCATCCTTGATCATCAGATGAAATAAGCCGGCTCACGATTCCGGCATTCGGGAGGGAATCTCATGCGTCTTTCGATCCTCGGCCTCTCATTGGCGAGCGCTGTGTGCGCCATGCCGCTCGCCGCTCAGGCGCAGGCACCGCTTACGGTCTATTGCTCCATCCTCGAGGAGCAGTGCCGCGTCGGCGTGGCGGCCTTTGAGAAGGCGACGGGCGCGAAGGTCACGATGGTGCGAAAGAGCACAGGCGAGACGCTCGCACAGATCCGCGCCGAAGCCTCCAACCCGCGCGCTGACGTGTGGTGGGGCGGCCCCGGCGACTCGCACATCCAGGCGGCCGAGGAAGGGCTGACGGCCGAGTACAAGTCGCCGATGCTGCCGCAGCTTCACGACTGGGCCGCCCGCTTCGCCGAGCAGGCGGGCTACCGCTCCACAGGCACCTATCTCGGTGCGCTGGGTATCGGCTACAACACCAAAGTGCTGGCGAGCCGCAATCTGCCCGAGCCGAAATGCTGGGCCGACCTGCTCGATCCGAAGTATCACGACGAGGTCCAGGTCTCCGACCCGAACTCCTCCGGCACGGCCTATGTGTTCCTGGCCACCCTCGTGCAACTCATGGGCGAGGACAAGGCTTTCGACTACATGAAGGCCCTGCACAAGAACATCAATCAGTACACCAAGTCCGGCGCCGCCCCCGTGAAGGCCACGGCCCTCGGCGAGACCGCCATCGGCATCGCGTTCATGCACGACATGGTGACGATGATTGCCGACGGCGCGCCCGTGAAGACCATCGCACCTTGCGAGGGAACGGGCTACGAGACCGGCTCGGTCTCCATCGTGAAGGGTGGCAAGAACCCAGAGGCGGCGCAGAAATTCGTGGACTGGGCTCTCTCGGCCGATGCGCAGAAGCTCGTTGGCGCGGACCTGAAGATCTACTCGATCCCGTCCAACAAGAGCGCTCCGGTCTCGGCCGATGCGCCCAAGCTCTCCGAGATGAAGCTCATCACCTATGACACCGCGAAATACGGCTCGGTGGCCGAGCGCACGCGCCTCCTGAAGAAGTGGGACGCCGAGGTGAAGTCGGCTCCGAAATAGAGCTTTGTTTCACGACGGAATGAAAGGCGCCGCGGCTCCAGGGCCCGGCGCCTTTCTCATTTCTGCCGCGGCTCCTTGAGGTTTCGTCCGGCCGTGACGAGGCGTCCTGCTCGCTTCGCCACGACGGCCTCGCACAGCGCATAGGCGGCGTTGCGTACCTCCTCCTGCACGGCGGTATCCCGGTCGAGATCTTCGTGGCTCGTCGCATAGGGCTGCCAGTAGCCGATATAGCGGTCGAGTTCAGCAGGCGCGCCGGCCGGGATGAGTTCCATGTCGGTGAGCCAGTCGGCGATCAGGCGACGCAAATTCTCGACGCCCGCCGCGTCTCCGTGCACCACGACCGAGAACAGGCGCCTTGCCAGGTGCTTGGGATAATCCCAGCCTTCCAGCTCGATCTCCTTGGCGCGCCTTGCATCCTTGCCGTGTGTACGCGTCGGATCCGGGTTTCCGCCATCGGCGCAGACGAGACGGTCCATCATCAGCTTCAGGGGCGACGTGGCCTGATACCAGTTCACGGGCGTCACGATCATGATTCCGTGGGCCTCGACCCATTTCGGATAGATCTCGTTCATCCAGTCCTGCGTCTGGCCCAAGGAATAGTTCGGGTAGCAGGAACAGGGCCAGTGACAAAGCGCAGCCGCAGTCGAGAAGCAGGCCTTGCAGGGATGGATATGGCGGCCGTATTCGGCCGCAAGCCGGCTCAGCTCCAGCACTTCGACGACCATGTCCGGCACGCCGGCGAAGACCTGCTGCGCAATCTCGACCAGGCGATAGCTCTTCGACATCTCGCCCGGGCAGGTATGCTCGCTGCGGGAGGACGCGCTGATCAGCAGAATGCGCGTTGGCCCGTCCGCATCCTCATGCCGTCGCTGAGCGTCGATGATCGCATCTTGAGCCGCCTTCCAATCGACGGCGAGGTCGTAGTCCGGATCCGCAAAGCCCGGCCCGGCCTTGCGGGTCCGCGGGCTCTTGCGGGAGTGGCTGTAGGCATCCCAGGCAGCTGCCGTAATGCGGTCGAGCTCTGCCGAGAGCGGATCGAAGGCTGGGTCCTGAAACTGGCCGCGAAAGCGCCTGCGGAACTCCTCTTCGCTCAAGGTGGGGTCCGGCGTTCCCTTACGCGGCTCCGGTGCGGGCACGGCGCTCTCCTCACGATGTCACGAAAGCTCGGCTGCGGAACGTGGTCGCCGTTGCGTTTGTTCCGCGCGCCGGACGGAACCGGCGTCGCCGTGACAGCATTGCCTTTCAGAAAAAGTAGCGGTGCACGAAGTTCCATGAGGCTACCCCTTAAGTCTCACAATATTCAGGAGAAAACGCCACCAACGGCGGGTTTCCGGCTCTGGCGGTTTTCATTTGGGGCAAGCACGTGCCATGTTTACGGGCCAGCTGAGGCTGTCATCGCGTCAAGCTGCGCTATTTAACACGGCCATCTTTCAATTTCGGGCATCGCAGTGTCTTAGAACGATTGGAGAGTATTGTTGCCTCGACTTGTTGTTGTTTCCAATCGGGTCGCCATTCCGGACCCGACCGGCAAAGGATCGGCCGGCGGTCTCGCGGTCGCTCTGCGGGAAGCGTTTCAGGCCTATCAGGGGCTCTGGTTCGGCTGGAGCGGGCGTGTCGCGTCCCAGCCGTCCATCGAGCCGAAACTGGTCGACAAGGGGAACGTGCACTACGCCCTGATGGACCTCACACCCATCGACCGGCAGGAATACTATAACGGCTTCGCCAACCGGGCCCTGTGGCCCAACATGCATTACCGGCTCGGCCTGTCCGAATTCTCGCGGGCGGATTATGCCGGGTATCTGCGCGTCAACCGCAGCTTCGCCAATGCCCTGTCGCGGATGATACGCCCCGACGACCTGATCTGGGTGCACGACTATCACCTGATCCCGCTGGCGGCCGAACTCCGGGCGCTGGGAGTGACCAACCGGATCGGTTACTTCCACCACATCCCCTGGCCGGCCCCGGAAGTCTTCGGGACGCTGCCGGGAAGCCGCGAGCTTCTGCGCGCCATTGCCGATTACGACCTTGTCGGCGTGCAGACGGACCGCGACGCAGATAACCTGCGCCGCGCCATCGTGCAGGAGGTCGGCGCCACCCAGCAGGGCGCGGACGTCATCACGCTCAATGGGCATCAGACGCGTGTGAAGGGCTTTCCTATCGGCATCGACGTGAAAGGCTTCCAGCAGGTCGCCCGGCGGACACCGACACACCGGGTCGTGAAGCAGACCCTTGCGAGCCTCGGCTCGCGCCGGCTGATCATCGGCGTCGACCGCCTGGATTACTCGAAAGGTATCCCCGAACGGATGGAAGCCTTCGAGCGCTTCCTCATCGCCAACCCGGACCAGCGGGGCCATGTGACCTTCCTGCAGATCGCTCCGACGAGCCGCAGCGAAGTGCCGGAATATGCCTCCTTAAGCCGCACCGCGAGCGAGACCCTGGGGCGCATCAACGGCACTCTCGGCGAGCCGGGCTGGGTTCCGATCCATTATGTCACGAGCGCCTATCCGCGCACTGTCCTGGCGAGCCTCTACAAGATTGCCCGGGTCGGCTTGGTCACGCCCATGCGCGACGGCATGAACCTTGTCGCGAAGGAATACGTGGCCGCCCAAAACCCGGAGGATCCGGGCGTCCTGATCCTGTCCAAGTTCGCAGGCGCCGCGCAGCAACTGACCGATGCGCTCATCGTCAACCCCAACGACAAGTTCGAGGTGGCCGAGGCCATCCGCGACGCGCTTCACATGGACCGTGAGGAGCGCATCGCGCGCTGGCGGCGCATGATGAAGACGATCCAGGATTACGACGTGAGCTGGTGGGCCGCTTCGTTCCTGAAGGAACTCACCGATTACCGGGGTTTAAGCAAGGCCCGCAGCCGCGTGCCCGTCCGGCCCTGAGGCCGGGCGGGCCTGCCCCTCAGGCGAGGCGCCGGAGCAGAGCCTGCGCGAACCTGTCGGCGCTGCCTGGAGCAAATTCGAGATACAGATAGGGCTCGATCAGCTCCAGCTCCATGAGCATGAAGCCATCGGGACGGACGAGCCCATCCACCCTGGCATAGAGGGGAGCGTCCGGCACCGCCTCGAGGAAACGCTGCGCGGCCGAGACCACATCTGCCGCAACCTCCACCGGCTCGGGGACCGTTCCGTATTGCAGATTGGCCCGCCACTCGCCGGGCCGCAGGACGCGCCGGATCGCATGGGAGAAAATCCCGTCGATGAAGGTGAGCGTGGTTTCGCCCAGACGCCCGATATCGTCCTGAAACTCCTGGACCAGGGCCTCGCCGGCAAAAGCGTCGTCCGACCATGATGCAGGATCCGCAAGGTCGACCTTGCGGACACCGTAGCCGCTCTGACCGGAGACCGGCTTCAGCACGGCCGTGCCCCATTCCTCCCGCTGGAGGCAGGCTTCCACGGAGGACCGGGAGGCGCGGGTCAGGTGGATCGTCCGGGGCACGGACAGCCCCTGTGCGGCAAGATCCAGGAGATAGGTCTTGCGGAAGTTCCAGCGCAGAGTGGCGGGCGTGTTCAGAAGCCGTCCGCCGCGAACCTCAATTTCGGCGACCCAGTCCAGGAATTGCTCCGGGCGGTCGTGATAATCCCAACAGCACAGGGGCAGCACCGCGTCGGCTGCCGCCAAAGCCTCCGGCGGCGTTCGCTTCCAGCTTCGGTAATCCGCACGTACCCCTTGCGCATGCAGGGCGCGCAGGAGCGCCTCGACGCTCGGCGTCGGATCGGGATAGGCGTCGCAGGCGGCAATCAGGATCAAGGGCGGAGACTCGAGACCGGCGGTCATTCACGGCCCGATCCTTAGAGACCCGGCCCCTGCCGGGCAATCGGGCAAGGCCCTCGCCCGCTGGACAGGCGCGCACCGCCCCCTCAGAATGCGGCCGCCCCGCAGGGCCTTCAGGGCCCGGCGACAGGTGCATCCGGGCGCACAGCAGGCGGAGACGAGGTTTCATGACCACATTGCGGCACTCCGCATGAATATTCTCGGCCATCTCTCCTGGGGTGCGATCTATTTCGCCTCCGAGTGGATCATCCGTCTCGTCATGCTGATCGTGGTGCCGTTCCGGCGCTCGCCCGAGGCTGCGAAAGGCTGGCTGCTTTTCGTGTTCTTCCTGCCCTGGCCGGCTCTGCTGCTCTACCATGTCATCGGCCGTCCCAATTATCCGCGCTGGCGGCGCGAACGCTTTGCCAAGTTGCCGGCAGCCTTCGCGCAGGTCACCGCGCGCATCGGAGCGTTGAGCGCCTGCCAGGAGCCGGAGCTGCCCGGCAACCTCCAGCAGGCTGCGACACTGATCCAGAATCTCGGGCGCTTTCCCACCATGGACGGGAACGACATTGCGCTCCTGTCATCCTATGACGGCTCCGTCGCACGGCTCGTCGCGGATATCGACGGCGCCACCAACCACGTGCATCTGCTCTACTACATCTTTGCCGATGACCGGACCGGCTGGAGCGTGATCGACGCCCTGGCGCGGGCGGTGGAGCGGGGCGTGACCTGCCGGGTCCTCATTGATGCCCTCGGCTCGCGGGCCTGGGCGCCGCGGGTCGTGGCGGCGCTCGCGGAGCGGGGCGTTGCGGTCTACCTCGTCCTGCCCGTAGGCCTCCTGCGGCGTAAATCCGCCCGCGCGGATCTGCGCAACCACCGCAAGATCGCCGTGATCGACGGCCGGATCGGCTATGTGGGCTCGCAGAACATCGTCGATGCGGATTTCAAGCCGGGCATCGTCAACCAGGAACTGGTGGTACGCGTCACCGGTCCGGTCGTGCAGGAATTGCAGGGCGTGTTCGTGGCGGACTGGTTCATGGAGACCCAGCAGGTGCTGGAGTCCCACGAGCTCTTTCCCGAGCTGCCGCGCACGGGCAATGCGGTGGCGCAGGTCCTGCCGAGCGGCCCCGATTATCCGGAAGCGAGCGTCGGCCGCCTGATCGAGGCGCTCGTCCACGGTGCGCGCCGACGCGTCGTCATCACGACGCCCTATTTCATCCCGAGCGAAGCGCTTCTCAACGCTCTGAGCACTGCAACCCTGCGCGGCGTGGAAGTGCATCTCGTCCTCTCGAAGCCCGTGGACCAGATCCTCGTGAGCCTCGCCCAGCGCTCCTATTATTCGCAGCTCCTGGCCGCCGGTGTCCGGATCCACCTCTACCGGGACAAGCTCCTCCACGCGAAGCACCTGAGCGTCGACCGTCGCGTGTCGCTGATCGGCTCCAGCAACGTGGACATGCGCTCCTTCGTCCTCAATTCCGAAGTCAGCCTCATCATCTTCAACCGGGACGTGAACGCCGAGCTGCGCGCCGAACAGGAGCGCTACTTCGCCACGAGCGAGGAACTCTCCCTCGAAACCTGGCGCGCCAGGCCCATGACCTCCAAGGTGATCGAGAACATCGCGCGGTTGGTGAGCCCGTTGCTGTGAGGCGCGACATCGCCTCTCACGCCATATGAGGAACGGCGAGGATTTTGGAGCGCCCGAAGCAAGGGGCGCTCCCTCATCAAGAGAGTCAGACGATCAGGAAATCGTGCACGCTCAGATCGGCCTTGGCCTTCACGTGAGCGAATTTCACAGCCGCATAGGCAGTGCCCGAACCATCCTTGTCATAGAAGAGGTTGCCGGACTTCCGGTCATAGATGATCCGGTCATCCTCATCCAGCGCTTTCGTGCCGAGCCGGAACTCGCCCTTGTCCAGATGACCTTTGCCGATCTTGGCGAAGATCTTTCCCGAGAGCTGGATCATGTCGTCGCCAGCCTTGAAATCGAGAATGCGGTCGACATTGCCTTTGCCGAGCTTCGTCGTGAAGGCGAACACATCGTCGCCCGCCCCGCCCGTCAGCTTGTCCGCGCCGAGCTTCCCGTCGAGCCGGTCGTCGCCCGCTCCCCCCACGAGACGGTCCGCCTTCTTGCTGCCTCCGAGGGAGAGAGATGGAGCCACTTCTTCAGGGCGCGACGGATCATCGGCGCTCTGGGCTGGACCCGAAACCTGTCCTTTCGGAACGACGCTTACGCTTCCATTGACGACCTTGATAGTGAAGTGCTCATCGAGAGATGCGCCCTTAGGATCGCTGGCGCGCACGACGACGTCGAAAGTCGTGTCTCCGTGTGCGAAAGCCTTTTCCACGAGAAGCTGATCACCTTGGATGCGGAAGTGGCCGCCCGGGTTGGACGCCAGAAAATACCCAAGTGCATCCCCGTCAGGATCGACGCCACTCAGGTGGCCGACGAGCGCGCCCGGCTTAGCGCTAGCATCGACGCTCGTCGTATCCAGGCTGACAGAGGTCGGAGCAGAGTTCGACGTGGACGTCAGGGCAATGGTGCGATCGGCGAACTGAGCATATTCGATACCGATCAGCACATCGGAGCCGTCGTTCAGGCCGGTGCGAGTATCCAGGATCGCGTAGCTGCCGTCAGCTTGCTTGCGGATGGTATAATCCGCGAAGTTTCCGCTGTATTTGGAGACGTCAACGCCAGAGCCTCCGGAGATGGAATCACTTCCCGAACCTCCAATGAGGAGATCGTCCCCATCATTTCCCTCGAGAAGATCATTCCCCCCAGCCCCATCCAGGATGTTTGCATCGTCGCTTCCGTACAGGCGGTCTGCCAAAGGACTGCCGATCAGGTTCTCGACGTTACGGATCGTATCCCACGATGTGTCGGACGTCTTCTGCTCGTCGGTGACCCTCAGATCCACGAAGGCCTGTCGGCGAAATTGAATTGTATCGCTTCCCTCTCCACCGTCGATGACATGTGTGCCGCCGTCGATACGGAAGGTTTCTGAGCCTGCGCCGCCAAAAGCGACATCATCGCCACTGTAAAGGTAGATATCACCCGTCAGGCTACCGCTTCGTCCATCATAGAGATCATTGCCATAACCTAGGAGCACCGATCCCTTGATAATGCCTGAATTGATGACTGTGTTTCTTCCGTGAGCGCTACCGAAGATCGCTTCACCGCCAGTGGCTTCGATGACGCCGGTATTGGTGATCGTCAGAGATGCCGTGCTGCTGTTAGTCGGATATGACCAAATACCATGGTCTCCCGTGATCGTGCCCGAGTTGTAGATCGCAGTCTGGGACGCCTTGACGAAAATGCCAGCATCCTCTCCTGAGATTGTCCCCGCGTTGTTGACGAAGTTGCTGAGGTGATCGAAGCCCCCTTCGAGGAATACCCCTTCCTCTCCAACCACCTTCCCGGACTGCCCGATCGAGAGCGTGCCGCTCATCAAAATCCCGAAAGATTGAGCGCTACTAACGCCTCCGTCGATCAGCAGATTGACCCATCCCGAGGCATGAATGCCGTCTGCGAAGTAGCCGGAGGCCCGGATGTCAGCGCCTTCCCTAAGGATAACTGTATCACCCTCGGTAGTTTGAAGGGCGTGCTCGTAGTCCCGCGTGGTAGGTGGAAGAGGATTAGTAGGATCGATCACATAGGTGGTCATAGGGCGAGTCCACTGATTTCAATCCTATTTGTTACATCATTTCATATAGTTTGCAATATGTCTCTCCAATGAGAAGGCCCCGGAGTTTCCTCCGGGGCCTTCTTATAGTCAGCGCTGTTCAGCGAGGACTTCTTAGAAGTCCATGCCGCCCATGCCGCCCATGCCGCCGCCCGGCATGGCCGGAGCGGATTCGCGCTTGGGAGCCTCGGCGACCATGGCTTCGGTCGTGACGAGCAGGCCGGCGACCGAGGCCGCGTCCTGCAGAGCCGTGCGCACGACCTTCGCCGGATCGACGATACCGGCCTGGAGCATGTCGACGAACTCTTCCGTCTGGGCGTTGAAGCCGAACGTATCCGACTTCGTGTTGTCGTTGATCTTGCCGACAACGATCGAGCCTTCCACGCCGGCGTTCTCGGCGATCTGGCGGATCGGCGCCTCAAGGGCGCGCAGGACGATCTTGATGCCCGCCTTCACGTCGGCGTTATCGCTGGAGAGCTTCGCGACCGCGGCCTTGGCGCGCAGCAGAGCCGTGCCGCCGCCCGGGACGATGCCTTCCTCGACTGCCGCGCGGGTGGCGTTGAGGGCGTCGTCCACGCGGTCCTTCTTCTCCTTCACCTCGACTTCGGTCGCGCCGCCGACGCGGATCACCGCGACGCCGCCTGCGAGCTTCGCGAGACGCTCCTGGAGCTTCTCACGGTCGTAGTCCGAGGTGGTCTCCTCGATCTGCGCCTTGATCTGACCGACGCGGGCCTCGATGTCCTGCTTGGAACCGGCGCCGTCGATGATCGTGGTGTTTTCCTTCTCAATGCGGATGCGCTTGGCGCGGCCCAGCATGTCGAGGGTCACGTTCTCGAGCTTGATGCCGAGGTCTTCGGAGATCGTCTGACCGGCGGTCAGGATCGCGATGTCTTCGAGCATGGCCTTGCGGCGATCACCGAAGCCCGGAGCCTTCACGGCGGCGATCTTCAGGCCGCCACGCAGCTTGTTGACCACGAGGGTGGCGAGCGCCTCGCCCTCGACGTCCTCGGCGATGATGAGCAGCGGCTTGCCGGTCTGCACCACGGCCTCGAGGATCGGCAGCATGGACTGCAGCGAGGAGAGCTTCTTCTCGTGGATGAGGATGTAGGGATCCTCGAGCTCGGCCACCATCTTCTCGGCGTTCGTGATGAAGTACGGCGAGAGGTAGCCGCGGTCGAACTGCATGCCTTCCACGACATCGAGCTCGGTCTCGGCGGTCTTGGCTTCCTCGACCGTGATCACGCCCTCGTTGCCGACCTTCTGCATGGCATGGGCGATCATCTCGCCGATGTCCTTGTCGCCGTTGGCCGAAATCGTGCCGACCTGGGCAACCTCATCGGACGAAGCGACCTTCTTGGCGCGGGCCTGGATGTCCTTCACGGCCTCGGAGGTAGCGAGGTCGATGCCGCGCTTGAGGTCCATCGGGTTCATGCCGGCCGCAACAGCCTTGGCGCCTTCGCGGACGATGGCCTGGGCGAGAACGGTCGCCGTCGTGGTGCCGTCGCCGGCGATGTCGTTGGTCTTCGAGGCGACCTCACGGACCATCTGGGCGCCCATGTTCTCGAACTTGTCGGCAAGCTCGATTTCCTTGGCGACAGTGACGCCGTCCTTCGTGATGCGCGGAGCGCCGAAGGACTTCTCGATCACCACGTTGCGGCCCTTCGGACCGAGGGTGACCTTCACGGCATCGGCGAGGATGTCGACGCCGCGCAGCATCTTCTCACGTGCGTCGGAGGAAAACTTTACGTCTTTGGCAGCCATGGGCTAAGCCTCCAGTTGACTTGGATAAAACGGATGGGGAAGGGCCGGACGCGGCGATTAGCCTGCGACGACGCCCATGATGTCGGATTCTTTCATGATCAGGAGATCCTGACCGTCGATACGCACCTCGGTGCCGGACCACTTGCCGAACAGCACGCGATCGCCAGCCTTCACGTCGAGGGCAACCACCTTGCCGCTCTCGTCACGGGCGCCGGGCCCGACGGCGACGACCTCGCCCTCCTGGGGCTTTTCCTTGGCGGTATCGGGGATGATGATGCCGCCCTTCGTCTTCTCTTCGCTCTCGAGGCGGCGGACGACGACGCGGTCGTGCAACGGACGGAACTTCATGGAACTTCCTCTTCGACTGTTAGCGTAGCCCCCAATGGCCACGTCCTTGTCTTTCGGCTGTTAGCACTGTCAAGGATCGAGTGCCAACATCGCTCGCGAGATAAGGAGAGGCCGCGGAGGAGTCAAGACGCCCGAACGGATATCGTGAATATCCGCCCTCGGAGCAGGTGCCGGCCAAGTGTCGCCACCTCGTTCCCCTCGCATGACGGTTTCGCCCGAACGGCGCAATTTCCTTTATCCGGCAACAATCTAGCGGCGCGACGTGAGGAGAGCCGCCAGCACGATGAGGGTCCCGCCGCCGAGGGTCGCCCAGGTCGGAATTTCGCTGAAGACCCCATAGCCGATGGCAGCCGCCCAGATCAGGGCCGTGTATTCCAGGGGCGCAAGGCGGGCCGCCTCGGCCTTGGCATAGGCGGTCGCCATGAGGATATGGCCGAGGACCCCGAGCATGCCCATGAGCATGAACCAGCCCATATGCGCCCATTCCACGGGTTGCCAGACCCAGAGCGCCAGGGGGGCGACCAGCACCCCCGGCCCCGTAGTCTGAAAGAAGACGATGTGTATGAACTTGTCCCGCTGGGCCCGCTGGCGCAGGAGGACGAGGCTGAACGCATAGGTGACGGCGGACATGAGCGCCGCCGCGACGCCGGACCAGGAGCGCGCCGCGTGCGCGCCCTCCGTCTGGCCAAAGACCACGATGAGCGTGCCCCCGAAGCCGACCGCGATGGCAAGGACGATCCGGCTGTCCACCCTTTCGTGCAGGAGCAGGACGCCGAAGAGCGCGATGAACATGGGCGACAGGAAGGACAGCACCAGCGTCTCGGCGAGCGGCAGCTGCCCCAGGGCGTAGAAGAAGCTCAGAGCCGTGATGACTGCCGCCACGGAGCGCAACAGGTTGGCCTTTACGGTCTCCCGGGAGGGCCAGCCGGGACGCATGACCGCCACCACGCCGGTGGCCACGAGAGTTCCGCAGGCAAAGCGCAGGAACGCGATCTGGAAAATAGGGTAATGGGCGGCCATCGCTTTGATGACCGCATCCATGATGGACAGGACCGCGATTCCCGCGGCAGCCCGCAAGGCGGGACCGAACTGCATGTTGTCTCGACCGCTGAAAAAGGGCGTCCGGGATGGTGCCGCCGCAGGCCAGGGCCGGCTCATACCGCAGTCGGAAGGCTTTATCACCTGCGGTTTTCGTGTATCGACAAAAATCAGCAAGGAATCGGGACCCGTGCCCTCCTTCCTGCCATGATCCCGGAAACAATCGCCGCGCTTGTCGTTATTCCGGGTGAATGTCAAAGCTTGAAACGACAGGATGCCTCGATGCGTTCTCTGCTTCCTTCGACCGCCCTCCTCTTCCTCTTCGCCTCGTCTTCCGCCTTCGCTCAGCCGGTCGGCTATTACGCTGCCCCGCGCGACGTCTACGGCAACGTGCTGGCGGTGCCTGGATACAGCTACCCGCCAGGCTATCCCCAGGATGGCTATCGGGAGACCTATCCGAGCGTGACGCGCCCTGTTCCCCGCGGCCAGGTCTATCGGGGAGCCGACCCGTTGACCGGCTACGCCTACGGCGCCAGCGCCGCCCTGCCGGACGAATCGGAGTACGGGGCCGAGATCGGAGGAGCGCTCGATTATGCGATCAAGCCGCAATACGAGCGCCAGGTCGTCGCCTATAACGGCCGGGAAAAGCCCGGGACCATCATCATCGATACGCCCAACCGGTATCTCTATCTGGTCCAATCCGGGGGCCGCGCCCTTCGCTATGGAATCGGTGTCGGGCGCCCGGGCTTCGAATGGGCGGGCCGCAAGACGGTGAGCATGAAGCGCGAATGGCCCGACTGGCGTCCGCCGTCCGACATGCTGAAGCGCCGCCCAGACCTGCCGCGCCACATGGAGGGCGGGCCCGACAACCCCCTTGGTGCCCGCGCGCTCTATCTCGGCTCCTCCCTCTATCGCATCCACGGCACGAATGAGCCGCACACCATCGGCCAGGCGGTGTCTTCCGGCTGCATCCGCATGCTGAACAAGGACGTGATCGATCTCTACAACCGGGTGCCGGTGGGCGCGCCCGTGATCGTGATCTGAGTCGGCGGGACCACATGAAGAGGCCGGGCGGTTCGAGCCCGGCCTTTTTGCTGTCTGCGGCCCGGCAAGCGGGCCGAACGGGCCATATTCCCGTTTCGTTCACGAGGAACAGCCAACTCGCTACCCATTTCGGATAATGTTACACATTTATCCAGATCGAACAGGGAACAAAAGATAAATGATCCATCAACAAAATTTCCGCACTCAAGCCATCTCGCAAAATACCATATAAATATATAGCTACTTAAATAGGCTGTATTGGCAAGCATGAAGCCCTATTAACTTATTCTATTCATGATATCATCCGGCCTCCTCACAGAAATGATCTGAACGTCCAGGCGGAATACAAGCGCCCTTCATCGAGATATATCTCGAAGGGGCATGTTCGAGGGAAATCTTGCTCACGGGAGCGTGCCTCTTTTCCCAAAACACCCGTGCGGCGGCGTTGTCTTGCGCAAGGAAGCGATAGCCTCGCCGCTTCCGAAAATCCCACGATCCAGGGTATGACCGACGGCACGTTCCTTCAGTGTACCGAGGCCCCATGACCTATCTCTACCTGTTCATCGCCATCGTCAGCGAGGTCGTGGCGACTTCTGCCCTGAAGGCCTCGGAGGGTTTCACACGCCTCTGGCCCTCTGTGATCGTGGTCGCCGGCTACGGCTTGGCATTCTTCTGTCTCTCACTCACCCTGCGGGCCATGCCAGTCGGCATTGCCTATGCCCTGTGGTCGGGCATCGGGATCGTGCTGATCGCAGCGGTCGGCTGGATCGCCTTCCGCCAGACCCTCGACCTGCCCGCGCTTTTTGGGATTGCGCTGATCCTGGCGGGCGTGCTGGTGATCAACCTGTTCTCCCGTACGGTCGGCCATTGAGGCGACAAGGACCAGTCACCTCGATGACGGGAACGATCGGCGTCACTACGCGATGGAGCCCACATGAACGCCATCACCCTTGCTCCCGGCCTGACTTATTATCCTGACTACCTCGACCGCCCCGCGCAGGAGGCGCTGCTCCAGGCCGTGCGCGACGTCGTCCGTGCGGCGCCGCTCTACGCTCCGCGCATGCCGCGTACGGGAAAGCCGTTTTCCGTGCGCATGACCAATTGCGGTCACCTCGGCTGGGTCTCGGACGAGCGGGGTTACCGCTACCAGCCGACCCATCCGGAGACCCGAGCGCCCTGGCCTCCGATGCCGCCTATGGTGCTGCGGGCCTGGGAGGAGCTCAGCGGCTATCCGCATCCGCCGGATGCCTGCCTCATCAATTTCTACGAGCCAGCGGCCCGGATGGGGATGCACCAGGACAAGGACGAGGCAGAGCTCGCGGCGCCGGTGGTATCCCTGTCCCTCGGGGACACGGCTTTGTTCCGCTATGGCGGCCTCGACCGGAAGGATCCGACCCGCTCGGTCCGGCTGCGATCCGGGGACGCCATCGTATTCGGCGGACCGGCGCGGCTGATCCATCACGGCGTCGACCGCCTGATTGCAGCGACCTCTGACCTTTTGCCCCAAGGAGGTCGACTGAATCTCACCTTGAGAAAGGTCGTGCCCAGCATTAGCTTATGATACGCAATATCGTAAATTTCGTATCATGAACCCCTTCTTTCCCAGGACTGCCGCCATCCTGCTTCTTCCGGTCGTTGCCCTCTCGGCCCCGGCCGATGCACAGCCATCCAGTGTGAAACCCGACCAGGGAGCCACGGATGCGCTGGCCATGCGGCAGGACTCCGCGGCCCGCGCCGCCCCTGACATCGAGGCCGAGATGGCCGCCCTGCCCTATCGGGTCCGTGACCGCGCGGGCTTCCGTCCGGTGCGGGTGGCGGGCGAGAGCGCATCCTTCACGGATGAGGGCTCGGATGCCGGAGCCGGCGGGCGGGCCACGATCACCCTCTCGCCCTCACCCCAATTCCGCAGCCTATCCGTGGTCCCGAACGTGCAGCGGGACCAGATCCTGCGCCAGTTCGCCCTCAACGATCCCGAGCTGACGGATGCCGTCGTGGAGAGACTGGGCTCCATCCAGGTGGACGACACCCTTCGCTACGAGGCTATGGCCCGGGGCAAGGCCGCCGGATCGGGGCTGGGAACGATCCGCACGGTGACGGTCCTCCTTTCGGGCGGCACGCCCCTGAGCGTGGTGATGACCGCGCCGGAGAGCCGGCAGGACGAGATCATGCCCCGCCTGCGCTCCTTCGTCCGGAGCATTTCCGGGCGACCGTGAGCCGCCCCTGAGGGCGCTTGCCTCCAATCCTCCAGCGGCTATTCATAGGAGGAAACCTCATGACATCGCCTCCGGAAGCTTCCTGGCCATGAAAATCGCCGTCGCCGCTCTTGGTCTCCTCCTGTCCCTTCAGGCCGCCCTGGCCGCCGAGCCGGTCTACCCGCCCGCCTCGCGGGTCGGGCTTGTGCCGCTCGAGGACATGGTGCCCTCCCGGCGTTTCACGGGTTTCGAGAACCCGCAGAAGGCCGCCGCCATCACCATCACGGAGCTGCCATCCCAGGCCTATGAGCAGCTGGTGGCCGGGATGACCAAGGAATCCCTGCGGCGGCAGGGGCTGGATGTCACGTCGCGGGAGACCTTGAAGATCGACGGCCGGAGCGGGCTCCTGATCTCCGGCGCCATGACGGGCCCGGTCAAGGGCCGCAAATGGGTGCTGGCCTTGAAGGGAGCGGATCTGACTGCCCTCCTCGTCGCCCAGGTGGAGGGCGGCAATGACGGGTACAGCGAAGCCGAGGTCCGGGCAGCCCTGAAGAGCGTGGCCCTGCGCGGCCCGGTCTCCCTGGAGGAGCAGATCGGGGCCCTGCCGTTCCGCATCCGCGACCCGGCAGGCTTCCGGCCAGTGCGGGTCATCGCCGGGAATTCGGTGCTCTTCACGGACGGTCCCAAGGACACCATCAAGGCCGTGGAACAGCCGATCCTCATCCTGGCCGCGTCCCAGGCCCCCATGGCGCTTCCGGCGGATCGGCGGGACCAGTTTGCCCAGGCGGCGCTCAATTCCAACGAAATCCTGAAGGAGGTCGCGATCGAGCGCTCGGAATCCTTCAGGCTCCAGGGGCAGGACTGGCACGAGATCGTCGCCAAGGCCAAGGAGGCGGCCTCCGGAGAGCCGGTCGTCGTCATGCAGACGATCCGCTTCGACAATGGCCGCTATGTGCGGATGGTCGGCATGGCCCGCGTGGCGGACCGCCAGGCCTTTTTGCCGCGTTTCCGCAAGGTGATTGACGGAGTGGAGACGGCCTTCTGATCAGGCCTCCCCATCCCGCTTCGGAAAGACCGGCAGGGACCAGCCGCGCAGGATCGCGAGTGTTCGCAGGCTGAACGCCGCCCCGAAGCCCGCCACGGGCGCAATGGCCTCGAGCCCGAGGGTACGCAGGCCGACCATGACGGCCGCGCCCAGGGCCGCCGCCGTGACATAGATCTCCTTGCGCAGGACAAGCGGAGTCGTACCGGCCAGGATGTCCCGGGTGATGCCGCCGAACGTCGCCGTGACCGTGCCGAGCGCGACCGCCGAGAGAGGCGGAACGCCCGCCATCAGGGCCCGGTTGGTCCCGACGACGGCGAACAGCGCAAGGCCCAGGGCGTCGGCCCACAGGAGCATACGCCCCCGCCGCCCGCCGTCGAGGGCCGCGACCCTGGCCGGTCCGAGAAGGAAGACGGCCCCGGCGACCACGATGCAGACGAGCACGTCGCTCGGATCGCCCACCCAGAAGACCGGCCGTGTCCCGATCAGCAGATCCCGCAAGGTCCCGCCGCCCACACCCGTGACGATGGCCAGGAGGGCGAAGCCGAAGGGATCCATGCCCTTGCGCGCCGCCACCAGGGCCCCCGTGAGGGCGAAGACGGCCACGCCGATGGTCTCATAGGGAATGCTGCCGATGGGGCCCACGGGAATGCGCTTTCGATCGAGAGTTCTGTCGCCGCGGGCAATGCGGCAAAGCCAAGTTTAGCCCACCCCGAGCGACCGTGGAACCGGCCGGTCCCGCGGACCCTCTCTTCCGAAATTGCAGTGGTGGCAAGATGGGTCGAAAAGGCATGCCGCTGCGTCCTCCGGGCGGTGAGGCCCGGAGGAGAATGCAGGATCGAGGGGGACGAGAGGATCGCTCCGGCTCTGAGGGGATGAGGGATAATGCGGTGAGCCGAAGCGTCAGCGCGCACGGTTTGTTTCGGCGGACCGGCCGCGAGAGGTCCACGTACTGCCCGGACGCGGCCTTGCGGTGAGAACCGCACGCGGCGCCGGGCCAGCCCGGACCTCCGGCTCTGCCGGGGCCACCTGCGCCCCACCTTGCGTCGGGTGGGACCACAGGACCGTTCCGCTCCCCGCATTCGGCGACGCCTCGCGAGCGCGCCCCTCGGCGGGAGCAGATGTGAAAGGATATAGCTTAGCTTGATCGACCTGTCAAGAACGAAAGAAGAACAAACGGCGCCGCCTTTTACCTCTCCCGGGTGAAGGTTGCGGCGTCTCCGGAGAGGGCACGCCCCTCACCCCTGCCCCTCTCCCCATGGGAGAGGGAGATGCGCGGCGGAGAGGTTGCGCACGATAGCGACGTGCTGCGCCCTGTTTCCCTCCCCCTTGTGGGGAGGGCCAGGGTGGGGGTGTCGGCGCAAAACTGAATCCAGGCTGGCGCTCACACCCCCCTCTCCAACTCTCCGCCACAAGGGGGGAGAGGGCCGCATAGCGCCTCCCGCGAACTCGCTAGACCTACGGGGAGGAGAGCAGGTTAGCGCTCCCCCTCACCGCTCCCGTGTGGGAGAGGTCGGACCGAAGGTCCGGGTGAGGGTCACGCCTTCTCCGGAGAGGTCCCTTCCTCACCCCAACCCTCTCCCACACGGGAGAGGGAGAAGCGCTACCCGTGTCATTCCAGGCTCGCCTATGCCGCCCCGGAATGACACGTTCGCCTTAAGACGCTGTCGAGGGGTTGTCGGCTTCCTGGGCGCCGTTGCCGGCTGCTTTCGGGCCGCCCTTGGCCACGCCCACGAGGGCGGGGCGCAGGACCCGGTCGCCGATCACGTAGCCGGACTGGACCACCTGGACGACCGTGCCGGCGGGGACGTCGGGATTAGGAACCTCGAACATGGCCTGGTGCAGGTTCGGATCGAACTTCTGCCCCTGCGGGTCGAGCTTCTTGACCCCGTGACGCTCCAGGGTGTTGAGCAGGTCACGCTCGGTAAGGTCGATGCCCTCGATCAGGCCCTTGAAAAGACCCTCGGCGGCCTTGCGCGCGTCCTCGGGAACGCTCTCGATGGCCCGGCGCACATTGTCGGCCACGTTCAGCATGTCCCGGGCAAAATTGGTCACCCCATAGGCCCGGGCATCGGAGATCTCGCGCTCGGTGCGCCGGCGCAGGTTCTCCATATCGGCCATCAGGCGCAGCATCTTATCCTTCAGCTCGGCCTTTTCGGCCTCGAGAACGGCCACCGGATCGGCGGTTTCCTGAGGAGCGGCGTCGCTGGCGGCCTGGCCGTTCGGCTCGGTCTGCGGCGTCGTATTCTGGTTTTCCGTATCGTGCGGCTTCATCGTCGATCTACTGAGTGGGAAGAATGGGTTGTCGGGCCACATATCAGGTCCCGGGGCCGACAAATCAAGCACTGCGGCGATGGGCCGGTTCCGTTTCGTCCGCCTTGAAGGCTTCGAGCAGGGCCCGCCGGATGGAGGCCTGGCGGCCCGCATGGGTGACCTTGGTCCCCGTGAGGTCCGTTACGTAGAATACGTCCACGGCCTTTTCGCCGAAGGTTACGATATGGGCCGACGCGATGTTGAGGTTGAGCTTGCCCAGCGCCGTGGTGAGATCGTAGAGCAGGCCCGGCCGGTCGAGGCCCGACACCTCGATCACGGTCTGACGGCTCGACAGGGAATTGTCGATGGAGACTTCCGGCGCGAGTTGGAATGTGCGCGCCCGCTCCTTGGCCGGGCGCTTGCCGGCTACGAGATCGGCGATCTTCACCTCGCCTTTCAGGGCGCGCTCGATGGAGACGGCAACCCGCTCGGCCCGGCGCAGCTCGTCCTCGTCCCGGTCGAATGCGCGCGAAAGCACGATGGTGTCGAGAGCCATGCCGTCCGTGGTGGTGAAGATCTGCGCATCCACGATGTTGCCGCCCGCCGCCGCACAGGCGCCTGTGACGATGGCGAGCAGGCGCGGGTGGTCGGGAGACAGGATGGTGAACTCGGTCACGCCGCGGAAACTGTCCGTCTCGTAAGCGGTCGCGACACTGCGCCCTCCCCGATCCGCGGCCCTGACGAAATGCGCCTGTTTCTCGCGCCGCGTCTCGTCGGTCTTGAGCCAATAGGCCGGCGCATGGCGGGCCGCATAGGCGTCGAATTCCTCCTGCGTCCAATCGGGCAAAGCGGCCCGCAGCTGCTCCTGCGCGAGGCGGATGCGATCCGAGCGGGCGAGATCGGCGGCACCCCCGCCGAGCATGACTTCGGTCTCGATATAGAGGTTGCGCAGAAGTTGGCCCTTCCACCCGTTCCACACGCCGGGCCCCACCGCCTTGATGTCCGCAATGGTGAGAACGTGGAGCAGCTTCAGGCGCTCCATGGTCTGCACCGTGTCGGCAAAGCCCTTGATGGTGGCGGGGTCCGACAGGTCGCGGCTCTGCGCGGTGTTTGAGGCGAGCAGGTGATGCTCGACGAGCCACGCGACCGTATTCGTCTCCGACCCGGTCAGACCGAAGCGCGGGCCGAGCTTGCGCGCAATGGCAGCGCCCGCCGTCGAATGGTCCTCCGGCCGCCCCTTGGCGATGTCGTGCAGGAACACCGCCACATAGAGCGCGCGCCTGTTGTGGATGGTGCCGACGATCTGCGTCGCGAGCGGGTGGTCGGCACTGCCGGCGCCGCTCTCGATCTCGGTGAGGACGCCGATGGAGCGGATCAGATGCTCGTCTACCGTATAGTGATGATACATGTTGAATTGCATCATCGCGACGATGCGGCCGAAATCCGGGATGAAGCGCCCCAGCACTCCTGCCTCGTTCATCAGCCGCAGCACCACCTCCGGGGCATTGCGCGACGTGAGGATGTCGACGAAGAGGCGGTTCGCCTCCGGATCGTTGCGCAGGGTCGGACCGATCAGCGAGCGCGAGCGCGTGGCAAGGCGCGTGGCATCCGGATGGATCGGCAGGTTATGCCGGTCAGCGAGCCAGAACAGGCGGATGAGGTTCACTGGATCGCGCTCGAACGCATCCTCGCCACGCAGGTTGATCCGGTTGTTGTCAATGAAGAAGGCGTCGTTTTCGAGCGCGCCGCCGCGCCGGCGACGGAAGCGTCCAAGCATGCGGTCGAGGACGGGGCGCTTCTTCGTCTGGCGCGCTTCGAGCTCCGCGCAGACGATGGCCGTGAGGTCGCCCACATCTTTGGCAATGCGGAAATATGCTTTCATGAAGCGCTCGACGCCCGAGAGCCCGCCACGCCCCGTGAAGCCGATGCGCTCCGCGATGACGCGCTGCAGGTCAAAGGTCAGGCGCTCCTCCGCGCGGCCCGTCAGGAAATGCAGGTGACAGCGCACGCGCCACAGAAACTCCTCGCAGCGCGCGAAGAGCTTGAACTCCTCCGGCGTGAAGAGCCCGGCCTTCACGAGCTCCTCCGGCTCGCGCACCCGGTAGACGTATTTGGCGATCCAGAAGAGCGTGTTGAGGTCGCGCAGCCCTCCCTTGCCGTCCTTCACGTTCGGCTCGACGAGATAGCGCGATGCGCCTGCCTTCGCGACGCGCGCATCCCGCTCCTTCAGCTTGGCGTCGACGAATTCGGCCGCCGAGGATGCGACGATCTCCCGGTCGAAGCGGGTGACGAGATCGTCGTAGAGGCTCCTGTCGCCGAGCAGGAACCGCGCGTCAAGGAGTGAGGTGCGGATCGTCATGTCGGCTGCGCCCTCGCGCAGGCATTCCTCGACCGACCTGGTGGCGTGGCCGACCTTCAGCCTGAGGTCCCAGAGCACGTAGAGCATCGCCTCGACGACGCTCTCGCTCCAGGCGGTCTTCTTGTAGGGAAGGAGAAACAGGAGATCGACGTCCGAGCCCGGTGCCAGGGTCCCGCGCCCGTATCCGCCCGTCGCGACCACCGCGAGACGCTCGGCCATGGAAGGGTTGTCGGCAGGGTAGAGATGGCGGACCACCGCCTCGTGCACGATGCGGATCACCTCGTCCATCCGGCCCGACAGGAAGCGGGCGCAGGCGAGCCCGTCCCCCTTCTCCAGAAGGCGCGCCTCCGCGGCCGCCCGCGTCTCGTCGAGAAGGCTCTTAAGTTCGGGGACAAGACGCGCCCGCAGCTCTGCCGCATCGCGCAGCGGCCTGTCGCCCAGGCGGGTCAGAACGGTCTCGACACTGGAGGCGGCCATGGCAAACCCTGTTCGGTCCTTTCGCTTACCATCCCGGCCGGCTTTCGCCCATGGCCTTCGAGAAACGGGGACCTGTGGGGTCAGCGTGATGGCAGGGAGTCCTGTTCTTTTTATGAACCTACGTTTGACATAAGGAACGATTCGGTCCTACAAAAAGGACACGCGCCGATTTGAGCATGCAGCTTGCGGGCGCGAAACAAATGCAGCTAAAGCGCCGGGTGGCCCCAAAAGGACGCTCCTGCGCCGAACCAGGAGCACCGTCATGAGCCTGTCCCGTCGTCTCTTCCTTGCCGCCGCCTTCGCCACGGGCCTGACCTCGGCAGCCTTCGCGCAGCCGAAGGAAATCCGCATCGACTACGCCACCTACAACCCGGTCAGCCTCGTCCTGAAGGACAAGGGCTTCCTGGAGAAGGAATTGGCGAAGGACGGCATCGGCGTGCGCTGGGTGCAGACGCTCGGCTCCAACAAGGCCCTCGAATTCCTCAATGCCGGCTCCATCGATTTCGGTTCCACGGCCGGCGCCGCGGCGCTGATCGGCCGGATCAACGGCAACCCGATCAAGTCGATCTATGTCTATTCCCGCCCCGAATGGACGGCCCTTGTCACGGCCAAGGACAGCCCCATCGCCAAGGTCGAGGACCTGAAGGGCAAGCGGGTCGCCGTCACCCGCGGCACCGATCCGCACATCTTCCTGGTGCGCGCCCTTCAGGAGGCCAAGCTGACCGAGAAGGACGTGAAGCTCGTGCTGCTGCAGCATCCGGACGGGCGCACGGCCCTGGAGCGTGGCGACGTGGATGCCTGGGCCGGGCTCGATCCTCTGATGGCCGCCGCCGAGATCGAAAGCGGCGCAAAGCTCTTCTACCGCAACGCGGCGGCCAATACCTGGGGCGTGCTCAACGTCAGCGAGGCCTTCGCGAAGGAGAACCCCGCCCTCGTGACCCGGGTCCTCAAGGCCTACGAGGAGGCCCGCGCCTATGCGCTCGCCAATCCGGAAGAGCTCAAGAAGTCCCTCGCGACCTACACCAAGCTGCCCGATCCGGTAATCACGCGCCAGCTCGAGCGCACGGAGCTGACCCACTCGGCCATCGGCCAGCCGCAGATCGACACGATCCTGGCCGCAGGCCTTGCCCTCCAGCAGGCGGGCGTCATTCCAGCCGACACGGATGTGCGCGCCGCCGTCGACAGCCTCGTCGATCGCCGCTTCGCCACCGCGTCCCGCTAACACTCTTCATCACGGGAGAGCGCCGTGACAGGCCAAGGCACGATCCACTCTGCGAGCCAAGGCTGGTCCTCCCCACAGGAAGCCGCCGCTCTCGCGGCTTCTCGCCTCGCCGGGAAGCGGCGCGCCTTTAACGGGCGCGTGCTTCTCGGCCTTTTCCTTCCCGTTCTTGCGGCCCTCCTCTGGGAGGGTGCCGTTCAGGCGGGCCTTGCCCAGGGCCGCCTCGTTCCCCCGCCGAGCCGGATCCTGGCGACCCTGTGGGGCCTCGCGCAGACCGGTGAATTGTGGGTCCATGTCGCCGTGACCCTGTGGCGGATCCTCGCCGGCTTCGCGATCGGAGCGGCGGCCGGCATCGTCTTCGGTGCCATCTCAGGCTCCAGCGAATCCTTACGCCGTCTCTTCGATCCCACGCTCCAGGCCCTGCGGGCCATCCCGTCCATCGCCTGGGTGCCGCTCTTCATCCTCTGGCTCGGAATCTTCGAGGCCTCGAAGGTGGCCCTGATCGCCGTGGGCGTCTTCTTCCCGGTCTATCTCGGCATCGCCGGTGCGATCCTGTCGGTCGACCGAAAGCTCGTGGAGGTGGGGCGAGTCTTCCGCCTGTCGCGGATCGGCCTCGCCCGGCGCATCCTGCTGCCGGCGATCCTGCCGGAGGCGGTCATCGCCCTCCGGTCCGGGCTCGGCCTCGGCTTCATGTTCGTGGTCGCGGCGGAGTTCATGGGTGCGTCGGAGGGCCTCGGCTACCTGCTGATCGACGGGCAGCAGATGGGCAAGCCCGATCAGATCCTGGCGGCGATCATCGCGTTCGCGCTTCTCGGCAAGGCGGCCGATAGCCTGATCGTGCTTCTCACGCGCCCCCTCGTGCGCTGGCAGGACGTCGCGCGGGAGCGCCTGTGATGCTCAAACTCGAACACCTTTCCAAGACCTATGCGGACGGAACCCAGGCCCTTTCGGACATCAACCTTTCGGTCCGCAAGGGCGAGATCGTCGCGCTGATCGGCGGCTCGGGCTGCGGCAAGACCACCCTGCTGCGCCTCGTGGCCGGCCTCGACCGGGCGAGCACTGGGGCCATCGGCCTCGACGGCGAATCCATCCGGGAGCCGCATCCGGCGGTCGGGATCGTGTTCCAGGAACCGCGCCTGCTGCCCTGGCTCACGGTCTCCGACAACATCGCGTTCGGGCTCACGTATCTGAACGCCGCGGAGCGCAGGGCCCGCGTCTCCCATGCGCTTGAAAGGATCGGCCTTCGCGAACATGCGCAGCGCTGGCCGCGTGACCTCTCCGGCGGGCAGCAGCAGCGCGTCGCCATCGCCAGGGCCTTCGTCACGCATCCGAAGGTGCTGCTTCTCGACGAGCCGTTCTCGGCCCTCGACGCCTTCACGCGCGCGAGCCTGCACGAGCATCTGCTCAGCCTTTGGGGGGAGACCCGCCCGACAATCCTCCTGGTGACTCATGACGTCCACGAAGCCGTGGCACTTGCGGACCGGGCCATTGTCATGCAACCCAAGCCTGGACGGATTTTCGACGAGCTGCCGCTGGCACTCTCCCGTCCACGCGACAGGGCGGCGCCGTCCTTCGAGGCGGCCGCCCGGCGTGTGCTGGCGGCGCTCGACGAATCCCTCGACCCCGCGCGCCGCTCGCCGCAGCGGGAACGCGACCGCGAGGCGGCCGCGCTCTGGTGGTGAGCCTAAGATAAGGACCCGCTCCATGGACTCGACGCAACTGCGCGCCCTGCAGGCGCCCCTGAAGGACCGCTATCGGGAAACACCGGAGGCGGCCACCATCACCCTGAAGGCGCAGGGCACCCTCGACGACCAGCACATCGCCTGCAAGGTCGAGACCGGGCGGGCGCTCGCGGTGGCGGGCCTGCACCCGGCCACCGGCGGCTCAGGCGCCGAGCTGTGCTCCGGCGACATGCTCCTCGAGGCGCTCGTCGCCTGCGCGGGCGTGACCCTGAAGGCCGTCGCGACGGCCCTCGAGATCGACCTGCGCCACGGCACCGTGAAGGCCGAGGGCGATCTCGACTTCCGCGGCACGCTGGGGGTTGACAAGACCGCGCCCGTCGGCTTCACGGCGATCCGCCTGAGTTTCGACCTCGATACGGATGCGCCGCAGGACAAGCTGGACCAGCTCCTCAAGCTGACGGAGCGCTATTGCGTGGTGTTCCAGACCCTGAACAACCGGCCGGAGCTGAGCGCGACCGCAACGCGCCGCGCCTGATCCATGCAATCGTCAGTTCGTCGCCACGAGAGACCGTGGCGGCGCGCTGACCATGGCGGCTGCACCGCCACGGATCTCCTGCACGGCGAGCGCCCGGCCATTCGTGCCGTCCGGATTGAACCGGAACACGCCGTCGGCGCCTGCAAACCCGGACGGATTGGTGAGGACGCCTTCCGTGAAGCGCTGCGAGCCCTGGACCTGCGTCAGGGTCGCGGCGAGCGTCACGGCATCGTAGGACAAGGTGGCGAGCCGGATCGGGTCGGTGCTGAAGCGGGCCCGGTAGCGGGCCGCAAAGGCCTCGAAGCCGCGATTGTCGGGCGCCGAGAACCAGCCGCCCTGGAAGGCCGGCAGGCCGAAGACCCGCGCCTCGTTCCACAGGCCGGTACCAATGGGCTTCACGCGCTGCGGATTGAAGCTCGTGGATTGCAGCGCCAAGGCGACCGCCGGCAAACCATCGCCGCCATCAGGCACGAACAGCGTATCGGCCTGGGGCGCCATTCCGCCGATGAGGGGAGCGATGCGCTGCACCGCCGCCTGCGGCTGCCCCGGCGGATAATGCTCGACCGCCACGACCCGCATGCCCTGCCGCGCCGCCGCTTCGCGGAACTGCGCCTCGGCCACGCTGCCATAGGTCGATTGCGGGATGAGCGCCGCGACGGAGCGGCGGCCTTGAGAGGCCGCAAAGGACACGACCCGGTCCACCTCCTCCTGGACGAGGAAGCTCAGGAGGTAGACGCCGCGCGATGCCACGCTGGTATCGGTCGAGAAGGCGACCAGGGGACGGCCCGACTGCCGCGCCACCTGAGAGGCCGCCTGCACGGAGCTTGCGAAGAGCGGGCCGATGATCAGCTCGGCCCCCTCGGCAATGGCCTGGCTCGCCGCCTCGCGCGCGCCTTCGGGAGTGCCGCGGTCGTCCTTCACGAGGACCGTGATGGGCGCGCTCTGGATCTCGGTCACGGCGAGTTCCGCCGCGTTGCGCATGCTCTGCGCCGCCACGGCCCCCTGGCCGGCGCCGGAGAGCGGGAGGAGCAGCGCCACGCGCACGGAACCGTTGCCGATGGTCTCGCCGCTGGGGGCTGCGGCCGGCGCACCGGCGGGAGCGCCGAGTCCGCCCGTGGCGCCGGTCACCGGAAGGTCCGCATCGAAGACGGGTTGCGACGGAGGGGAGGATTTCGCGCTCCGGCGTGGCGGGGTCATGCTGCCCGAACCGACGCATCCGGCGAGCATCATGGTCGCAGCGAGCGTCAGTGCCGTTGCGGCACGCGCGTTCATGCGCCGGGACACCCGCGATGCTCCGGCCGTTATGGAAGCAAAGTCCGTCATCCTTTCCCCCATCCCTTCCCTGCTCCTTCCGCATGCGCGGAAACGGACAGATCAGCCCAAGGCTCGCACGAAATGGTAAACATTGTATCCAAGCCAGGCCTGGCGCCCGTCTCGGGCGGCTTCCGCTCGACCCGGCCTTCGTGCGACAGTGACGGACAATGACGCAGAGAATCGACAACAGGACCCGGCGGCGTGAGCCCGGTGCACGGGTCGCCACCTTCACGGCCTTCGGCCTCGCGGCCGAAGCCGAGCCCCTTGCGCCCGGCCTTTACGTGGTCGCCACGCCCATCGGCAACCTGAGGGACGTGTCCTTCCGGGCCCTGAGCGTGCTCGCGGCGGCCGACGCGATCCTCGCGGAGGACACGCGGGTCACCAAGACGCTCCTCGCCCATTACGGCATCACGACGCCGCTCGTGGCCTATCACGAGCATTCCAACGAGGCGGTGCGCGAGCGGATGGTCCACCGCATTCGGGAGGGCCAGGCCCTGGCCCTGGTGTCGGATGCCGGCACGCCGCTCGTCTCGGACCCCGGCTACAAGCTCGTCCAGGCGGCCATCGAGGAAGGCCTGCCGGTCACGCCCATTCCGGGACCGTCTGCGGTGCTGACCGCACTCGTGGCTTCGGGCCTGCCCACCGACCGTTTCTTCTTCGAGGGCTTCCTGCCGCCGAAAAGCGCGGCACGGCGCGCGCGGCTCGCTGAACTCGCGGCGATCCCTGGCACGCTGATGCTCTTCGAGGGCCCGCACCGCCTGCCCGAGATGCTGGCCGATGCGGCCGCCGTTCTCGGGGAGCGGCAGGCGGTGGTAGCGCGCGAGCTCACCAAGATGTTCGAGACCATCCGGCGCGGCACCCTGCCGGAGCTCGCGGCGCAATTCGCCGAGGAGGGCCCGCCGAAAGGCGAGATAGTGGTGCTGATCGGCGAGGCCTCGAAGGAAATGCACGCGGCCGAAGCCGATGCCGCCCTCGACGGCAGGCTCACGGCGGCGCTGGAACATCACTCCATCAAGGACGCGACCGCGCTCGTCGCGGCGGAACTCGGCCTGCCGAAGCGCGAGGTCTATGCCCGCGCCCTCGAACTCGCCAAAAGGAACACATGAGGACGGCCCTCGAGCGGCGACGCGCAACGTTCCTGCGCGGCCAGCGCGCCGAGTGGATCGCAATGCTCTTCCTCATCGCTAAGGGCTATCGTCCGCTCGCACGCCGCTTCTCGGCTGCCGGGGGCGAGATCGATCTCGTCATGTCGCGTGGCGGCACCATTGCGTTCATCGAGGTGAAGGCGCGCGGCGTGATGGACGATGCGCTGTCGGCCATCTCGGCCACCAAGCGCCGACGCTTCTCCCGCGCGGCCCGTGCATGGCTCGCACGCCATCCCTGGGCCGCGGACCGGATCTGGCGGGCCGACGCCGTTTTCATCGCGCCGCGCCGCTGGCCGCAGCACATCGTGTCCGCATTCGAGCTGGAGATCACCTAGAGCATCGTGCGGACCCGGAGGGCCGCGGCAGCGAAAAGTGGACCCGGTTATTCGCTGACGCGGCCCTTCGGGTCGCGTCAGCGATGCTCTTACTCAAGGAGAAAGCACCGGATGGGTCCCAAAAGTGCAAATCCACTTTTGGGTCCGATGCTTTAGCGCCGGCTTGCTCATGCGAGCGGCGGCGGCCGAGGCGCTCCGTTACGGCTGCGCCCGATTTTGACCACTCAGGGCGGACAGCTGCTCGAGCACCGCATGGGCCGCCATGATGCGTGCCGGCATGGGGATGCTCCTGTTCGCCAGCATCACGATGCCGATCTTCTTCTCCGGCACGAAGGCCACATAGGCCCCAAACCCGTTCGTCGAGCCGGTCTTGTTGAACAGCGTCGGCCCTGAGGGGACCAGCGGCGGCGTGAGCTGTGTCGCGGCGTTGGCCTGCAAGGCCATCTTGGCGGAATTGCCGGCCAGGAGCCCATCCAGGGTGACCGGATAGGGATATTGCTCCCAGCCGAGCCCCTGCACCATTCCGCCGATCCTGAAATACCCGACATGCGTGCCCTCGACGGCCCGCCGCATCGGCGGTTCGAGGTTCTCCGGCCGGATATTGGCCTCGACGAAGCGGATCATGTCGGCAGCCGTGGATTTGACGCCGTACGCCTCCGCGTCGAAAACGCCTGGGCTGACCCGGATCGCCTTGCCGGCCTTGTCGTAGCCCCAGGCATAATCCTTCATCTTGGCCTGCGGCACGCGGATGTAGGTCTGGCCAAGGCCGAGTCTGGGGAAGAGTTCGGTCTCGGCAAGGTCAGCGAAATCGCCTCCCATCGCCAGACCGGCAACATGCCCGAAAAGGCCGATGCTGGGATTGGAGTATCGCCGCTGTTCGCCCGGAGCGGCGGCCGGCTTCCATTTCTGAAAATAGGCCGTCATCCCGGCGTCATTCGTGACATTGCCGGGAAACTGCAGCGGCAAGCCGCCCGCCGTGTAGGTCGCGAGATGAAGCAGGCTCGCCTTGTCGATGGCGCTGCCGCGCAGGGGCGGCATGTATTGTCCCGGATGATCGTCCAGCGACATCCGGCCCTGCGCCTGCGCATAGGCGGCGAGCGTCGCGTTGAACGTCTTGCTGACGGAGCCGATCTCGAAGAGCGTATCCTTCGTCACGGGCGCCCTGCTCTCCTTCGAGGCGACGCCAAAAGTGAAGACATGCTGCTGGCCGCCGACCGTGACGGCAACGGCCATCCCGGGCACATCGTATTCCTTCATCAGCGGACGGAAGGCGCGGTCCACGGCGGCGGAGATTTCAGCGGAACCGTCGGCGGCCCGGCTTGCGATGGGGAGCAGGCACGACGCGATGATGGCAAGGGCAAATGACCTGCCGGCCTTTGTAATGCGGGGCAATGGATCTTCTCTCGTTCGGGCGGGAATCATGGAACGGCCAAGCCTCCGAAAAGGCAGGCCCAATACGGCGAGAGTAAGACTGCAATCCCAGATCCGGGGCTCAGGCCACCATGCGGCGCGGGCCTGCCACGGCATCGCGGATGTGCCTTGCCAGTTCCTGCACGATGTGATCGCCCCCGTCCCGGGGCAGGTAGAGATTGACCGTGAAGGGCGGCAGCGGAGGCAGGCCGGAATCGCGGCCCAATACCTCCAGCCCCTCGGGCACCGTGGAGGCCATCCAGGCCATGACGGCGATGTCGGCCGCGACCGTCGCCACTTGAGCGGACGTGTTGGTGACCTCGGAGGTCGAGCGCCACTCGATGCCTACCTGCTGCAGCGCCTCGCGGATCGGTGCCCTGAAGGCACAATCCGAACACCCGATGGAGACCGGCAGCGGACGCTGCCGGGCCGCCTCGCCGCCGCGCGCGCCCACCCAGACGAGGCGATCCATCACGAGGTTCTCGCCCTCGGGATCGCATGACAGCTCCGTGGCGAGCACCACGTCGACCCTGCCGGCCTGGAGCTCGGAGCGCAGCCTCGCGCTCGATCCGCTTTGCAGGGAGATCTGCACCCGCGGATAGGAGCGGGCGAAATTCTTCAGGAAGGTCGGGAGATAGGTCGTGATGATATCGCTTGGTATGCCGAGCCGGACCTGGCCCTCGTATTCGGGCGTGGTCATCTCGGTCCAGATCTCGTCATTGAGGGCGAGCAGGCGCTTCGCCCGGCCGAACAGGCGCTCGCCCGCTCCCGTCAGCTTCATGCCGCGCCGGTCTCGGGCGAAGAGCTCTTCGCCGATCTGCTCCTCCAGCCGCTTGATCTGCTGGCTCACGGCCGCCTGGGTGAGGTTCAGGACACCGCTCGCGGCGGTCATGCCGCCCGTGTCGGCAACTGCCACGAAGGCGCGCAGCAGGCTGATGTCGAGATTGCGGGCCATGGCTCACATCCATAATGATCCATTATTTTCATCATTATGAACATTCGTTTCACTTATGCAAGGGCTGGGCGTAGGGTTCTCTCATCGCCGCCGGACGGGAGCTTCGAAAGACCCGTCCAGCGGGACTGAAACCGCCGCCACAGCATCGGCACCAGCCATTCTTGGGACGCCGCCCTCCGGGACGGCGAAGGAGGGCTCATGCCGAAGGCCGGGGCCGCGGGCAACACACAGGAGATCCGTCATGTCGTCCACCCTTGCGCCCCTTTCGGTCCCGTTCGCGGGGAACGGCACCTCCCGCACCTCCCGCCCTTCCCTCCTGGCCCGGCTCGCCGCAGCCCTGGTGAGGGAGATCCGCATCCGCCGCGACATGCGCGCTCTGTCCGGTTTCGGAGACGCCGCGCTCCACGATATCGGCCTGGTGCGCGGCAGCGTCGAGGATGCGGTGCGGCACGGACGCCCGTCGCTCGGTCGTTCGAGAATCGTCGAGCCGGCTCTCTCGGAGGAAGTCTCTTCCCTGCCCCTCTCCCTGACGGAGTGGCGGTGAGCAACTTTCCCTAGGGCGCGAAAACCGTGACGGCGCTGGGCCTGATCGAGAAATGGGCGGGGGTATGGGTCACGATTTCCCCGTCCGCATTCACGGGGCGCGGAATCCGCGTCCGGATGTCGAACTCCTTGGCGCGCACGGCCCTCACTTCCCGCCACGCCCCATGGGCGCCGTTCCGGAAGGAGCGCGCCATGAGGGCGAGCTTCCAGGCGCGGTTGAATTCGAGGCTGTAGAGATCGAGATGCTCGTCGTCGATGGCCGCATCCTTCTCGACCGCGTTGCCGCCGCCGTAATAGCGCCCGTTGCCGATGGCGATCTGCAGGGTCTTCACCCGCACGGACTCGCCCTCGCCGATGATCGTGGCCCTGAAGGGCCGCGCCTGCGCCAGCACTTTCACGGCGACGAGCGCATAGCCGAGACGGCCGAAACGGCGCTTGATGTCCCGCGTCAGCTTCTGGGCCAGTTCCGCCGAGAGGCCGATGCTCGCGACATTGAAGAAGGGCTGCCCGTTCACGAGCCCGAGGTCGATCCGGCGCGTTTTCCCGGCCGCGATAACGTCGGCGGCCGCATCGAGATCGAACGGGATGCCGAGGGTGCGGGCAAGGTCGTTGGCCGTGCCGAGGGGCAGGATGCCGAGGGGCAGCTTCGCGTCGATCACCCCGAGCGCCGCGGCATTCAAGGTCCCGTCCCCGCCGCCGACGACGACGCAATCCACATCGCCCGCATGCCGGGCGATCAGAGGCGACAGATCCTCCCGGCTCTCGCACTCCCGGTGAAGGGGCTCGATCCCATGGGCCTTGAGGATGGCCACGGCTCTCTCGCATTGGGATGCGCCGCTGCGGCTGTGAGAATTGACGATGAGAAGGGCGCGGCGGGACATGGCCTTACAGATGGCAACCTGAGCCTCATCTGCAAGAGGCGGGGCCGTAAAGCCTTCCGGATGCGGCCTTCCGTGCCTGTCCACCCGATAGCTGCTCCCGTCGCCGCGATGGCTGTTGCCATTGCGGCATTTCCGTCCAATAACCTCGCTGCTCACGGAGGCTAACGCATGACCCTGACCGTCGCGATCCAGATGGATCACATCAGAAGCATCAAGATCGCGGGCGATACGGGCTTCGCGCTGCTGCTCGAGGCACAGCGGCGGGGGCATCGGGTCTTCCACTACACGCCGGACCGCCTGAGCCTGCGGGACGGCGCCGTGACGGCCATGGCGGAGCCGATCGAGGCCCGCGACGTGGAAGGGGACCACTTCACCCTGGGCGAAACCGAACGGGTGGACCTGTCGACGGTCGACGTGGTGCTGATGCGCCAGGACCCGCCCTTCGACCTCGCCTATATCACGGCGACGCATTTCCTCGAGCGGATCCATCCGAAGACCCTCGTGGTCAACGATCCGACCCATGTGCGCAATGCGCCCGAGAAGATCTTCGTCACCTTGTTTCCGCACCTGATGCCGCCGACCCTGATCTCCCGGGACAAGGCCGAGATCGAGGAATTCCGCCGCGAGCACGGCGAGGTGGTGATGAAGCCGCTCTATGGCCATGGCGGCGCGAGCGTGTTCAAGATCGGCCGGGAGGATCCGAATTTCGGCTCGCTCTACGATCTCTTCGCGGCCACCTTCCGGGAGCCGTGGGTGATCCAGCGCTTCCTGCCCCGGGTCACCGAGGGCGACAAGCGCATCATCCTCATCGACGGTGAGGCGGCGGGCGCCGTGAACCGGGTTCCGGCCGCCAACGACATCCGCTCCAACATGGTGCGCGGCGGCGCCGCGAAGCCGACGGACCTGTCGCCGCGCGAGCGCGAGATCTGCGAGACCATCGGGCCGGAGCTCAAGCGCATGGGCCTCATCCTCGTCGGCATCGACGTGATCGACGGCAACCTCACCGAGATCAACGTGACGGCGCCCACGGGCCTGCGCGCCATCAAGCGCCTCGGCGGGCCGGACCTCTCCGTGAAGGTGTGGGACGTGATCGAATCGAAGATCGGGCGCGCCTGAGGATCCTTTCCTCCGTCATTCCGGGACGGCCCTCGGGCCGGGTCCGGAACCCATATACGCTGACGAGGCAGGATAAAGCACAGTGGATATCGCAATACCTTGGTCTGAACCGCTTGTGGTTATGGGTTCCGGGCTCCGCTGACGCGGCCCCGGAATGACGGTGGAAGCACGGCCCTGCTCTCTCCCCCTTGTGGGGAGCAAGATCCGTCGCGCCGCGACTTCCCTTAAGCCGCCAGTTCCGCAATCACCGCATTCAGCACCGGGAAGCCCTTCTCGGTTACGGCCAGGCGTGTGCCATCCATGCGGATCAGGCCCTCTTCCTCAAGAATGCGCGCGCGACCCGCGTTCAGCGGGCGGCCCGCGAAGGCCTCGTAGCGGCGCGGGTCGATGCCCTCCTTCAGGCGCAGGCCCATGAGCAGGAACTCGTCGCCTGCCGCCTCGGTGGTGAGGATCTCCTCCTCAATCACCCCATGGTCCTCCCGCTCGACCTGCGCCAGCCAGGTCTCGGGGTGCTTTTCAGTCGCGGTGGCGATCCGGGCATTGCCGGTGACGAGCCGCCCGTGGGCGCCGGGCCCGATGCCCGCATATTCGCCATAGCGCCAATAGAGCAGGTTGTGCCTCGATTCGGCGCCGGGACGGGCATGGTTGGAGATCTCGTAGGCCGGTAGCCCATGAGCCTCGCAGACCTCCTGCGTGACGTCGTAGAGCGCGCGGCCCGTCTCCTCATCCGGCACCGTGAGCTTGCCGGCGTTGAACAGGCGCTCGAACCAGGTGCCGGGCTCGATGGTGAGCTGGTAGAGCGAGAGATGCTCCACCGCATGGCCGATGGCCTCCTTCAGCTCGGCCGCCCAGGCCTGCGGGGTCTGGCCGGGACGGGCATAGATGAGGTCGAAGGAATAGCGCTCGAAGATCGAGGCCGCGACCTTCACGGCCGCCAGCGCCTCCTCGACGCTATGCATGCGGCCGAGGCGCTTGAGATCGGGGTCGTTGAGGGCCTGCACGCCGAGCGAGACCCGGTTGACCCCGGCCTGGCGATAGCCGCGGAAGCGCTCCGCTTCGACGCTCGTCGGATTGGCCTCCAGGGTGACTTCCGCGTCCGGCGCCACGGCCCAGGCGCCGCCGATGGCATCGAGGATCGCGCCCACGGTCTCGGGCCGCATGAGCGAGGGCGTCCCGCCGCCGAAGAAGATGCTCGTGACCGTGCGTCCCGGGATTCGGGCGGCCGTATGGGCGATCTCCCGCCGGAAGGCGGCCAGGAACCGTTCCTGGTCCACACCCTGGTGGCGGACATGGCTGTTGAAGTCGCAATAGGGGCATTTGGAGGCGCAGAAGGGCCAGTGGATGTAAACGCCGAAACCCACATCGCGCGTCGGATGATCGATCATGGGCGGCGTTATGGCATCTCGGCCCCTTTCCGTCACGCACCGGCTTGCCGCACGGCGAAAGTCCGTGCGAAGAGCGAACCATTCCGCTTGGCCGCTGTTCACCCCTCAGGTTCCTGGCTGGCCTCCCGGGGCTCGAAGGCTTAGGCTGGCGGCCGAGACAGTACAGGTATCGTTATGCGGCATTGGCGCGCCCCGTTCGACCGGCAGGGCTACCACCACGGCAATCTCAAGGAAGCGCTCATCGAGGCGGCGCAGCGCTTCATCGCCGAGCGGGGCCTTGGCGGATTCACCCTGGCGGATGCGGCCAAGCTCGTGGGCGTGACGCCCGCCGCGCTCTATCGCCATTTCCGGGGCCGCGACGCCCTGGTGGCCGAGGTCGCTTTCCGGGGCTACACGCAGCTCGCCGAGCGGCTCGGTCGGGCTCTGGCGGGCGAAGGCACTCCTCTCGAGCGCTTCACCCGCATGGGAGAGGCCTATCTGGCCTTCGCCGAGCAGGAGCCGGGCTTCTACGCGGCCATGTTCTCACCCCGCCCGGCCGAAGCCGAGACCTGCGGGCCGCCCTGGGCCCGGGGCACCAAAGCGACCGGTGTCAAGGAGCCGGAGGGGGGCGCCGGTCAGGGCGATGCCTTCTCGTTCCTGGTGCGCGCTCTCTCGGAGACCTTCCCGGACGGCTTCAAGGACGTGGATGTGCGCTTCATCGCCATCGAGGTCTGGGCTCTCTCCCACGGTATCGCCACCCTCGATGCGGCGGGCCAACTTCCCAAAGGTCCGGGCCTGCCGGACAAGTACGAGTTGCTGCGGGCCGGCGTGCTCGCCCTCGTCCATGGCGCGCTCCAGCGCAAGATTCCCGCCGTCTAGGCCGATCCGAGCGCCCAAGCCTGCCCTCTGGACGAGTCGATAGAGCGGCCCGTCGCCTGTCGCCCGCAGACTCGCCAAGAAAATCGACATGGCCAGCCTCGAAAACTCTTGAAAGCGCCCAAATCGATCCGCATGTTAATGTTGTTAGCATTAACATGCGGGAACTGTGATGTCTGATTCTGCTTCCTCCGCCTGGACTCCAGGCTCCGGTTTTCCGGGCTCCGGCGGGCCCGGCCCAGGCCGCTCAGGGCCCTGGAACAACGGCGCCGGCCGTCACCACCGCTGCGGGCGTCCGCCCCGCCGCGCCCTGGAGATTGTCGGCATCGTCTTTGCCTTCATCTGGTTCTGGCCGCTCGCGGTCGCTTATCTGGTCTGGAAAGTCATGGGATATCCAAAATACGACGAGGCGAAGGCCTTCTTCCGTGAGAACTTCGGGCGTCCGATCGACGACCTGTTCGCCTATCGCCGCCCGGCCGGCGGGTTCGGAGCGGGCATGGGTACGGGCAATGCAGCCTTCGACGAGTATCGCCGCAGCGAGCTGGAGCGCCTCGAAGAGGAGCGTCGCCGGCTCGACGAGGAAGCGCGTGAGTTCCGCGACTTCGTCGAGGAGTTGAAGCGCGCGAAGGACCGCGAGGAGTTCGACGCCTTCATGGCGAAGCGTCGCGCCGACAAGAGCGGCCCTGCGAACGGCTAAAGGTCCGGACTTCCGGGTCGGCCGAATGCCTGACAGCCCCCTCGCATGGCTCGGCCGGAGAACCGCCGGTTCCCGGACAGACGGGACGCCCCTCGGGCGTCCCGTTTTTCATGCGTCCACGGATCCGCCCTCCGTTTTCAGTCAGCCCTGCGGGTCCAGGCGGGCTGCGCTTTTGAGGACAGCGGCCGCGGCTTCGTCGGCGGCTTGGTCCGGATCAAGGCGGGCAGTGTCGAGGATGAGATCGCTGAATGGGCGGGCATGGTATCCCTCCCGGTACATCTCGACGATGCGCTTCCTCTCTGCGGGTTCGAGCCTGCGCACGCCCCGGTCAGCGAGCGCGACCGCGAGAGGCGGCGCGAGCGTAATCACCCGGAGACCGGCCTCCCGCCGGCCGCAGGCCCTTCCGATGCGCTCGAAATCCTCCTGCCGCAAGGGATAGGCGACGACCAGGAAGCGGCCTTCAGCTCCGACGATCCGAGCCTCGATTCGGCGCAGGGCCGCCTCGACCCTCACCAGCAAGGGAGCGTCATCCGGCGCATCGTGATCGTCGCCGTCGATGAAGCAGGCGTCCGGCAGACGGCGCGACAGGGCAAGCCCCAGGGTGGACTTGCCGCTGTTGATCGGACCGTTGACGACAACAACCGTCGTCATCTCGGGGCCGCTCAGCCCCTGCGCAGGCAGCCGGCTGCCAGCGTCACGAAGGCGCGCGCCCGGTGGGAAAGGGCCTGCGCCGTCGGGGCCGACCAGTCGATGCCGTGCTTGCGCTCGGAAGACAGCTCTCCGAAGGTTTCGTCGAACCCCTCCGGCTGGAACATGGGGTCGTAGCCGAAGCCCTGGCTTCCCCGCGGCGGCCAGACCACCTGGCCGAAGACACGGCCCTCGAACAATTCCTCGTGTCCGTCGGGCCACGCAACCACCAGGGCCGACACGAAATGGGCCTTGCGGTTTCCCTCCGCCGTCACGCCGCGCTTCTGCAATTCGCGCTCGACCCGCGCCATGGCGGCGGCGAAATCCTTGGTCGGGCCCGCCCAATCGGCCGTGAAGAGCCCCGGCGCACCGTCCAGGGCATCGACGCACAGGCCGGAATCGTCCGAAAGGGCCGGCAGCCCGGTCGCCTGCGCGGCCGCGTGGGCCTTGATGGCGGCGTTCTCGGCGAACATGTGCCCGGTCTCGGCCGGCACCGGCAGCCCCAGCTCCCCGGCCGAGACGGCCTCCACGCCGAAGGGCGCGAACAGCTCGCGCATCTCGCGCAACTTGCCGGGATTGTGGGTGGCGATGACGACCTTTCCGGTCAGGGGACGGGGCATGATCGTGAACCTCCATACGGTCGAAACGGGTCGCTCCCGGCTCCGGCGGACGGCCGGGACATCACTTCCTTTAGGCGACCGCTTTCTTCTGCAACTCGACGAGCTGGGCGACGCCGGCCTTCGCCAGGCGCAGGAGGTTGAAAAATTCCTCCTCGGAGAACGGCTTTCCTTCCGCCGTGCCCTGGACCTCGACGAGACCTCCGGACCCGGTGATCACGAAATTGGCGTCCGTTTCGGCAGCGGAATCCTCGGCGTAGTCCAGATCCAGAACTGGCTTGCCCTGGTAGATGCCGCAGGAGATCGCCGCCACCGGCTCGCGCAGGGGATTGATCGAGATGATGGAGCGGCTCTGCATCCAGGCGAAGCACTCGTGGAGAGCGACCCAGGCGCCCGTGATGGAGGCCGTGCGGGTGCCGCCATCCGCCTGGATCACGTCGCAATCGATCACGATCTGCCGCTCGCCGATGGCCGGAAGATTGACCACGGCGCGCAAGGAGCGGCCGATGAGGCGCTGGATCTCCTGAGTCCGGCCCGACGGCTTACCGGAATTGACCTCCCGGCGCGTGCGCTCGTGGGTGGCGCGGGGCAGCATGGCGTATTCGGCCGTGACCCAGCCCTTGCCGGTGCCGCGCAGCCATGGCGGCCCCTTCTCCTCAAGGGAGGCCGTGCACAGCACCCGGGTATTGCCGAAGGAGACGAGGCAGGACCCTTCCGCGTAGCGCGCGACGCCTCGCTCCAGGCTGACGGGGCGCAGTTCGTCGGCGGCACGTTGGGAGGGGCGCATCTCGGTTCGTCTCCGTAGGACTTTGAGGATGGGGTTTTCGAAGCTCCGGTGGTCTTATCGGTCTGAACGCAGGACGGCAAGGAGAGCCTGGGGCCATCGGAAAAAGCCAGCCCCGCAATGGGCTTGCGTTTGGCCGCGACACTCTTCACATAATGAGACGGCAAGGTGAACCGAGGATTGAACGCGCCCCGATGAATCGGCAGAGCCCATCCGCACCGTTCGGCGAGACCCGCGCCATGGCGGAGCTGAACGAACGCTCCCGGGAGATCTTCCGCCGGATCGTGGAGAGCTATCTCGCGACCGGGGAGCCCGTCGGCTCGCGCAACCTGTCCCGCATCCTGCCCATGGCCCTGTCCCCGGCCTCGATCCGCAACGTCATGTCGGATCTCGAGGCCTCGGGCCTGATCTTTGCGCCCCATACCAGCGCCGGCCGCCTGCCGACCGAGCTGGGCCTGCGCTTCTTCGTCGACGCGATGATGGAGATCGGCGATGTGGGCCGCGAGGAGCGCGCCCGCATCGAGGCCCAGATGAGGGCCGCGGCCTCCGGCCACACCCTGGAGACGGCCTTGGCCGAGGCATCGGCTTTCCTGTCCGGCATCTCGCGAGGCGCCGGCGTCGTCGTGACGTCCAAGTCGAATGCCCGCCTCAAGCATATCGAGTTCGTGCGCCTCGACCCGAGCCGCGCCCTCGTGGTGCTCGTGGGCGAGGACGGATCGGTGGAGAACCGCCTCCTCATACTTCCTGCCGGCCTGCCCGCGAGTGCCCTTACGGAAGCGAGCAACTTCCTGAACGCCCGCATCCGCGGCAAGACCCTGGCGGACGTGAAGCAGGAGATCGCAATCCGCCGCAGCGACATGGAGCGCGAGCTCGATGCCCTCACGGCGAAACTGGTCGAGGCTGGGCTTGCTACGCCGGTCGGCGCAACGGAGACGCGCCAGCTCATCGTGCGCGGTCAGGCGAACCTCCTCGAGGACCTGAAGGCCGCGGAGGACCTCGACCGCATCCGCCTGCTGTTCGAGGATCTGGAGACGCAGACCGACGTCATCGATCTCCTTACCCGCGCAGAGGATGGCGAGGGCGTGCGGATCTTCATCGGATCGGAAAACAAGCTCTTTTCCCTGTCCGGCTCCTCGATGATCGCTGCCCCGTTCAGGGACGGGAGCCAGAAGATCGTCGGCGTGCTCGGCGTCATCGGGCCGACCCGGCTCAACTATGCGCGCATCGTGCCGATGGTGGATTACACCGCCCGCGTAATCTCCCGCCTGCTGGAGCGGGGACGCTGACGCAGCGTCCCCGGAAGGGCCCGCATTTTTAGTGGCCGGACCGATCGGCGCCGCGGCTTGCCTCGAACAGAAACCAGGTGCGGCGCTCCGTTTCGTCGATCCAGTTCTCGATCAGGCTCGCGGTCGCGAAATCCTCGTATTTCTCGCAGGCCTCGTGCGCCTCGCGCAGGTTCGTGGCGAAAGCCTTGTTGTCGTTCATCAACTCGCGCAGCATCTCGAGCGGCGGGACGTAGTCCGCATCATTGTCCTCGACCCGTTTCAGGGACGCGATCTGCCCGATGGAGCGCAGCGTCATGCCGCCGATCTTGCGCACCCGCTCGGCGATGTCGTCCGTGGTGGCGAAGATCTGGGCCGCCTGCTCGTCCAGGAGGAGGTGGTAATCGCGGAAATGCGGCCCGCTCACGTGCCAGTGGAAGTTCTTGGTCTTGACGTAGAGCGCAAAGGTGTCCGCCAGAAGCGCGTTGAGGGCCTTGGAGATTGCCGCGACGCCTTCCGGCTTCAGATCAGTCGGCGTGTCGAGGGGAGCGACCTTCTTGCGTTGCGGCAGGGCGCGGACCTTGGCCATGATGAAAACTCCTGCAGGAGAGGGAGGAACGACCCGCATAGGGCAATATGCCTTCCGCAAGGGAAGACACACGTCAACGCGCAACCGGAAAAAGCGTTGCCGGTTGGGTCAGAGCATCCGCTGCATCAGGAGCAGGTCGAGGGGCCTGTCGAATTTCCAGCCGACCTCCTTGAGCCGTCCCACTTCGACGAAGCCGAGGCTCTCGTGCAGCCGCACCGAGGCCCCGTTGGGGAGCCCGATCCCGGCCATCATCGTGTGCCGCCCCTGGTTCTGCGCCTCCGTAATCAGGGCTTGCATGAGCGTGCGGGCGATCCCCCTTCCCTGCCGGTCCTGGCGGACATAGATCGAGTTCTCGACGGTGCGACCATAGCCCTCGCCGGTCCGGAACGGACCGTAGGACGCATATCCCACCGCCTCGCCGCCCTCGTCGGCCACCAGGACAGGATAGCCCTTGGACAGCCGCTCCTGGAACCAGGCCTGGCGCTCGGCCAGATCCACGGGCGCATAGCGCCAGATGGACAGGGTGTGGACGATATGGTGGTTGTGGAGAGCGAGAATGGCCGGGAGATCGGCCTCCGCGGCGGGCCTGACGGCAATCGTCATCGTTCGGATCCTCGGACGGGCCGCGGCAGGTCTGACCGCCCGACCCTTTGCGGACGGTTCTACCATTCCGGCGGCAGGCCACGCTTCCGCCGAGCCCCGTGACGGCGCTCGTTTTTTCGGCATTCCTGCCCAAATATTTGGTGCCCGCCCAATATCTGACCCACTGCGCGACACCGACTTCCCTTGGCATTAGGGGGCGAGGCTGCTAAGGCCCTGCCGACAGACATTGTCGTAATTGCAACTTTAAATGACCGCACGCACCTTCGAAAACATCCGCAACTTCTCCATCGTGGCCCATATCGACCACGGGAAGTCGACGCTTGCCGACCGTCTGATCCAGACCACGGGCGCCCTTTCGGCCCGTGAAATGACGGAGCAGGTGCTCGACAACATGGATATCGAGCGCGAGCGGGGCATTACCATCAAGGCCCAGACCGTGCGCCTGGAATACAAGGCGCAGGACGGCAAGACCTATATCCTGAACCTGATGGACACCCCCGGCCACGTGGACTTCGCCTATGAGGTGTCCCGGTCGCTGGCGGCCTGCGAGGGCTCCCTCCTGGTGGTGGATGCCAGCCAGGGCGTGGAGGCCCAGACGCTGGCCAACGTCTATCAGGCCATCGACGCCAATCACGAGATCGTCCCGGTCCTCAACAAAATCGACCTGCCCGCCGCCGATCCGGACCGGATCAAGGAGCAGATCGAGGAGGTGATCGGCATCGACGCCTCCGAGGCCGTGCCGGTTTCGGCCAAGAGCGGCCTCAACATCGAGGGTGTGCTGGAGGCCATCGTCACCAAGCTGCCGCCCCCGAAGGGCGACCCGGATGCGCCGCTGAAGGCTCTCCTGGTCGATTCCTGGTACGACGCCTATCTCGGCGTGGTCGTGCTCGTGCGCATCGTGGACGGCACCATGAAGAAGGGCCAGACCATCAAGATGATGGGCACCGGCGCCTCTTATGGACTCGATCGTGTCGGCGTGTTCTCGCCGAAGATGACCGAGATGGCTCAGCTCGGCCCCGGCGAGGTCGGCTTCTTCACCGCCTCAATCAAGGAAGTGGCCGATACCCGCGTCGGCGACACCATCACGGATGACCGCAAGCCGACGGCGCAAGCGCTTCCGGGCTTCAAGCCCGTACAGCCGGTGGTGTTCTGCGGCCTCTTCCCGGTCGATGCGGCCGAGTTCGAGAACCTGCGCGCCGCCATGGGCAAGCTGCGCCTCAACGATGCCAGCTTCTCCTACGAGATGGAAACCTCGGCGGCGCTGGGCTTCGGCTTCCGCTGCGGCTTCCTCGGCCTGCTGCATCTCGAAATCATCCAGGAGCGCCTGGAGCGCGAGTTCAACCTCGACCTCATCTCCACCGCGCCTTCCGTGGTCTATCACCTGAAGTTGCGCGACGGCTCGATCATCGAACTGCACAATCCGGCCGACATGCCGGACGTGATGAAGATCGAGACCATCGAGGAGCCGTGGATCCGCGCCACGATCCTGACCCCCGACGAGTATCTCGGTTCCGTGCTCAAGCTGTGCCAGGAGCGGCGTGGCGTGCAGATCGACCTGAACTATGTCGGCAAGCGCGCCATGGTGGTGTATGACCTGCCTCTCAACGAGGTGGTGTTCGACTTCTATGACCGCCTGAAGTCGATCTCGAAGGGCTACGCCTCCTTCGACTATCACATCTCCGATTACCGCGAAGGCGACCTCGTGAAGATGTCGGTTCTGGTCAATGCGGAGCCGGTGGACGCGCTCTCCATGCTGGTCCACCGCGACCGCGCCGAGGGCCGTGGCCGCGCCATGTGCGAGAAGCTGAAAGAGCTGATCCCGCCGCACATGTTCCAGATCCCGGTTCAGGCCGCCATCGGCGGCAAGATCATCGCCCGCGAAACCATTCGCGCGCTGCGCAAGGACGTGACCGCCAAGTGCTACGGCGGCGACGCCTCGCGCAAGCGCAAGCTGCTCGACAAGCAGAAGGAAGGCAAGAAGCGGATGCGCCAGTTCGGCAAGGTCGACATCCCGCAGGAAGCCTTCATCGCAGCGCTCAAGATGGACAGCTGACCGGACCGGAGCGGGCTTGCCCGGGCGCCGATCCACCCGTCCATTCCGTCGAGGCAACGATCACTGCATGATGCCGAGCGGACGGTCGAACCGTCCGCGCATCCGCGGCGCCTCCATGGCGTCCTCCAGGGACATCGACAACAGGACGCGCCCCGAAAGATCGACGACGTCGAGAGCCCATCCCTCCAGATCGAGATCAGCCGCCTCGTGATGCCGGAAGGTCTCGCGGATCGCGTCCACGGCTTCTCCATGCGCTTGATCGAGGCTCGCGACCTCGACCCCTTCCCGGTCGGCAACATGACACTTGCCGTTCGTCAGATTGAAAAAGCAACGCATCGGAAACCTCGGCTGGAGAGACGGGACTTACGACAGAAGCGTTTTAGGACAGGAGCGCTTGGCCGCGCGCAAGATGCGGCTCTGACCTCGGAAGGACATGCGGGCGAACGATGCCAGCATGGGTCGTGGCAGTCTCTTCGACATTGTCGTCCATCAGCCACCTCCTTCGTCGCTAGGCCACAATGCACCGATGCCGGTGTGGGCCCGCACGACAACCTCGGCCATTGATCGAGGACGCGGATTAGCCGGCTCGACTGTGGCGACATCATGACCCGCATCGCATCTCATGCCTCACCCTCATGAGCCAGTCCGCTTATCCCGAATCTCCCTTCCGGCACGATCATGCGGAGACGGAACCGTCCTTCCGGGGATGAGTTCAACCCAGGAACCGTGCCCCTTCGTCGGGCATCCTGCGGATTGCCCGCCCTACGCGCTTCGGACCTGCGCCGAAAATCCAGCCATCGAGGATCCGTCCCCTGACGCGAACCGCCATGACTCCCGAAGGACACCTCATGCAGACTTCCCTTCGCAACGTTCTGCCGACCCTGCTGGCACTCCTTCTGGGCTATGGCCTCATGCAGATGGGCAACACGCTGCAAGGTACGCTCCTGAGCATTCGCGGAAGCATCGAGACCTTCTCGCCCACGGAGGTCGGGGCCGTCGGCGCTGCCTTCTGGGCCGGGATCGTGCTCGGTTCGCTCTGGGCCGGAACCGTGATCGCGCGGGTGGGGCATACCCGCACCTTCGCGGCGCTCGCAGCGGTCGCCGCGTCCACGGCCCTGTTTCATCTGCTCGCCATTCATCCGGTCGTGTGGATCGCCGCCCGGGCTCTGACGGGCTTCTGCTTCGCCGGGCTCTTCATGGTGGTAGAGAGCTGGCTCAACAGCACAGCCAGCGGTGAGACGCGCGGTCAGATCCTGAGCCTTTACGGCATGACCGGGCTCATCGCGGGAATCGGCGGGCAGCTTCTCCTGCCGGCCGGCGACCCGGCTGGATTTCGCCTGTTCTGCGCTGTGTCGATGATCATTTCCCTGGCGCTCGTGCCGATTGCCCTGTCCCGCGCAACGGCGCCGGCTCACGCAACGGGCGAAGCCGGAATCAGCCTGCCTCGGCTCTATGGGCAATCGCCTTTCGGACTGGTGGCGGCCTTCCTATGCGGCGTCACCAGCGCATCCTTCTTCGCCCTCGGCCCCCTGTTCGCGCACGAAGCGGGGCTCGATACGGGCGGTATCGCGATCTTCATGGCCTGCGGCACCCTCGGCGGCTTCGCCATGACCTGGCCCTTGGGCTGGCTCTCGGACCGGATGGACCGGCGCCTCGTCATCATCGCGGCCGCGGGCGCGGCTGCCGCGATCATTCTCGCCCTCCTCACCTTCGTGCCCGCGAAGCCGCCCGCCTGGGTGCTCTATTTCTGTGTCGCGGTCTTCGGCGGGAGTGTCATCCCCACCTACAGTATCGTCACGGCGCACGTGAACGACATGGTGAAGCCGGGCGAGTTCGTGGCGGCCTCGGGCGGCCTCCTGATCGTCCTCGGTGCCGGCTCGACCGCGGGCCCTATCGTGTCCGGAATGGCGATGTCGTTGTTCGGGCCGCGCGGCCTTGCCTATACGACCATCCTGGCCCAAGTGCTGATCGCCGCATGGGGCGTCTATCGCATCAGGCAGCGCGCGGCGCCGCCCGAGGCCGAGAAGGAAGCTTTCGTGCCGGAGCCTGCCGTGCCGGTGGGAACCGAGCTGGTGCCCAGTTCCTGACCGGACATCGTCAGACCAGGAGAGACTGCCCGCCGTCGATCCAGACCGGCGTGCCGGTGATGTGCCGCGCCCGGTCCGAGACGAGGAAGAGCACGAGGTCGGCTACCTCCTCGCTGGTCCCCGCCTCGCCGCCGGTGAGCGGGATGTCGCCGTCCGGGTATTCCGCCGCGACCCTCGCCTCGTCCGTGTGGCGCCAGGACGTATTGTCGGGAATGCTCGTGGCGATGTGACCGGGGCAGATGGCGTTGACGCGGATGCGGTGTTTGGCGAGTTCGAGGGCAAGCATCTGCGCCATGGCGACCTGAGCCGCCTTCGTAGCCGAATAGGCCGTCGCGCCGGCGCTCGTGAAGGTGCGCGTGCCGTTGATCGACGCCGTGATCACGATGGCGCCGCCCTTGGCCTTCTTGAGATGAGGGACGGCATAATGAAGGGTCAGATAGGTGCCGCGCAGATTGATGCCGATGGTCCGGTCCCACTCGGCAGGCGTAAGATCGTCGATGGGCGCCCAGACGCCGTTGATGCCCGCATTGGCGAACACGATGTCGAGGCGGCCGAAAGCGCTGACGAGATCGGAAACCGCCTGCTTCATCGGCTCTTCCTCGGCAATGTCCGCCACCAGGGCGACGGCCCTGCCGCCGTTGCGCTCGATCTCCGCGACGGTCTTACGAACTTCGCTCTCCGTGCGGCTCAGCGCGCCGATGGCAGCCCCCTCCTTCGCGAGCCGGAGCGCCGCGGCCTTGCCGATTCCCGAGCCGGCTCCCGTAACGAGAGCGACCTTGCCTTCGAGTTCCATCCCGTGTCCTTTCCTCGGTCCTGTCTCAGGCCGTCCCGGCACGTCGGCCGGCCGCATCGATGACGATCTCGCCGCTCTCCTTTCGGAATTCGCCCTGCTGGGGCGCGGGCAGAATATCGGGCACCGCTTCCGAGGGGCGGCACAGTCTGACGCCGCGCGACGTCACCACGATGGGGCGGTTGATCAGCTTCGGATGCGCCACCATGGCATCGAGAAGCGCATCGTCGGTCACATCGGGGCGGTCGAGGCCGAGCTCTCGAAAGAGGTCTTCCTTTTCCCTGACGAGATCCCGAACCGGAATCCCCATCCTGTCGATCAGCTGCCGCAGGAGGAGCCGGGTCGGCGGCGTCTTCAGATATTCGATGATGTGCGGCTCGATGCCGGCGTTGCGGATGAGCCCGAGGGTGTTGCGCGAGGTGCCGCAGGCGGGATTGTGATAGATGATGACGTCCATGAACGGCTTTCCGGATGTGGGTGACGGAACGGTCGGAGCATTCCCGCATGATAGGGCGTGAGCGGCTCCGGACGAGAGCGGCGCATCACGGCGTTCGGGCAGGGCAAGTCTCGGCAGGCTCACGCCGCAAGCTCAGGAGGAGGTTCGTCATCAGCCGCTCGTAGTCTGCGGGCGCTCCCGCCTGGGCCAGGGACAACTCGATCACCCATTCGTCGGAGAATGGGACGATGAGGGTGTCCAGGGTCACCTCCCGGGAGGCGCTCGGCAGGCTGGCATCCACCCATGTGGCGGTCCAGCGCTTGGCGCCTGCCGGCAGGGACACCAGGGTGGCCGCCTGGGCAGGGCGTCCGAACAGGCCCTCGTGATCCCGCTGGAGGAGCGCCGCGTCCCGGCTCGCGATATCGGATTGCGGCAGGTCCTTTGCGGCGCGGGCGGGGCGCAGGACCAGTTCGAGTTCCACACCATCGGCGGCAGACAGGACGGTACGCTCCGCATCCTGCGATGCGACATTCCACGCGCGGGGAAGCACCATCGTCATACAGGCATTCCCGACACGCCGGGTAATGCGGGTCCGGTCCGCTCGCATGTCGAAATCCGCCGAGATGCCGGATCCGATATCGCCGGCAAGGCGTGCCGCCGCCTGCCCGGGAACGCCAGCCACCGACAGGACGATTGCGGCCAGGAAAAATGCCGGAAGATGAATCGGCCACACTCGCAATGTCATGGATGTCTCCGCAAGCAGAAGGGCTCGTCATGGAAACGCCCTGCGGAGCTTCCGGTTGCGCCGTCCTCTTGAGTTGTCCCGATCGGACCCTAGGTCGCCAGAAACCTTGACAAAGCAAACTTGGCAAAATTTGGAGAGAACCGATGTCGGCCACGATGCGCCTTTGGATTCTCGCGATGGGCCTGATGGCGGCGGGACCGGTCAGTGCGGCAACCTGCCGGGATCCTGCCGGTTTCGAGAAATGGCTCGGCGACATTCGCCAGGAAGCCGCTCAGCAGGGCATTTCCTCAGCGGCCGTCGAGGCCGGATTGGCGGGCGTCACCTTCGACCCGAGCGTGATCCGGAAAGATCGCGGCCAGGGCGTCTTCAAGCAGAGCTTCGAGCAGTTCGCCGGCCGCATGGTCTCGGCCTACCGGCTCAAGAACGGGGCGGCGCTGCTGCGCAAGCATGCGGGCGCGCTGGCGCGCATCGAGCAGCAATTCGGCGTTCCGGGCCCTGTTCTGGTGGCGATCTGGGGGCTGGAGAGCGATTTCGGGGCCGTGAAGGGCAATATGGCAACGATCCGGTCCGTCGCGACCCTCGCGTACGATTGCCGGCGCACGGAGATGTTCCAGGGGCAGCTCTTCGATGCCCTGCGGATCGTGGACCGGGGAGACCTGAGGCCCGACGAAATGCGCGGCGCATGGGCCGGTGAGCTCGGCCAGACTCAGTTCATGCCCACATCCTATGTGCGCTACGCGGTCGATTTCGACGGCGATGGACGGGCGGACCTGCTTCACAGCCCGATCGACGTGCTCGCCTCCACGGCGAACTACCTCAAGGGCCACGGCTGGGTGCGCGGCGCGGACTGGTCGCCCGGCACGCCCAATTTCGAGGCTCTGCGGCAATGGAACAAGTCGCAGGTCTATTCGCAGACCGTCGCCTATTTCGCCAGCAAGCTGGCTGGCCGGGACATGGCCGTCGAAGGCGCAAGTCAGTAAGGCCGTGAGGCGGGCGCATCGACGCCCGCCCCGAACGCAATTCTGATCTCAGCCCCTGCCTCAGCCTTTGGCGCGGGCGCGGATCATGAAGTTGTCGTAGGCGTATTCCGCCACTTGGAACCAGAGATATTCCTCGCCCCGGAAGGCCTTGTAGCTGTCGTAGAGCTTCTTGAAGGCCGGGTTGGAGGCGCTGAGTTCGTCGTAGATCTGATTGGCGGCCTTGTAGGCGGCCTCCATGATCTCCTGGGAGAACGGGCGCAGCTGTGCGCCGGCGCCGATCAGGCTGCGCAGGGCGGCCGGGTTGCGTGCGTCGTACTTGGCCTGCGTGTCCACATTGGCGTAGCCGGCCGCAGCCTGGATGGCCGCCTGATAGGATTTCGGCAGGGAGTTCCACTTCTCCAGGTTGATGAAGAAATGGATGGCCGGGCCGCCTTCCCAGAAGCCGGGATAGTAGTAGTACGGCGCGACCTTATTCAGGCCGAGCTTCTCGTCGTCGTAGGGCGCCACCCACTCGGCGGCGTCGATGGTGCCGCGCTCGAGGGACGGATAGAGGTCACCGCCGGCGATCTGCTGCGGCACGACGCCGAGCTTCGCCATGATCTGCCCGGCGAGGCCCGCAATGCGCATTTTCAGGCCCTGGAGGTCCTGAACGGTCTTGATCTCCTTGCGGAACCAGCCGCCCATCTGGGCGCCCGTATTGCCGGCCGGCAGCGCGAAGAGGTTGTACTTGGCGTAGAACTCATTGAGCAGCTTGTTGCCGTCGCCATGGTACAGCCAGGCATTGGTCTGGCGCGAGTTGAGGCCGAAGGGCAGGTTCGTGCCGATCGCGAAGGTCGGATCCTTGCCGATGTAGTAGTAGGAGCAGCTGTGGGCCATCTCGACGGTGCCGTTGCCGACCGCATCGGCGGCCTGCGGCGTGCCGACGATCTCACCCGACGCGAAGGGCTGGATCTGGAACTTGCCGTCCGTCGCCTCGGACACGTACTTTGCCAGGAGCTCGCCCCCACCGAAGAGCGTGTCGAGCGATTTCGGGAAGCCCGAGGTCAGACGCCAGCGGATCTCTGGGGAGGACTGGGCGATGGCCGGCATGGCAACGGTCCCGGCGGCCGTTCCCAGCGTGGCAGCCTGAAGGAAAGTGCGACGCTTCATGAAAGTCCCTTTCGGAAGATGTTGCGAGCCCACTTCCGCACGAAAGAACGTTTCGAGAAGCGGGCCGGAAACGAACGAGTTTGGCTTGGGCCTCTCTTAGCGGGCCTTCCTTAAGGGAACATACCCCAACGAAGCAGGGTCCTCATGCACTGCGCGCATGAGTGAGCGGAGCAATATGCAGGGACCGCGCCGGCGGGCTGAAAAAGCTAGAACATCATTTCGCCCGCGCTCCAGGCAAGGAGCAGCAGGATGATGAAAAGAACGAGGAATAGGCCGAAGAGGATCTTGGCGATGGTCTTGGCGCCCGATGCGACACCCGTGAAGCCCAGGGCCCCTGCCACGAGGGAGATCACGAGAAAGATGAGGGCCCATTTCAGCATCGCCGACTCCTGTCCGGAACATGGTCGCTTCCCAGACATAAAGTCACGGAACCGTTCAGGTTCCATGCGGCGCGCATACGGATCAGGATCGCGTCAGCCGAGGGCCTTGTCGATGGCGTCCAGAACGGCCGCGATCCGAAAGGGCTTGCGCAGGAAGGCACTGTAGCCGGCGCATCGCTCCGCGACGGTCTCCTCCGGCAGGGAGCTCATGAGGATGACCGGGATGGAGGATGTGGCGGGGTTCGCCTTGAGGAGCGCGAACGTCGCCGGCCCGTCCATGATCGGCATCATGAAGTCGAGCATGATGAGGTCGGGACGCCATTCCCCCAGGCGTTCAAGCCCCTGCTTTCCATTATTGGCGACGATGACCCGATAGCCCTCATCCCCGAGCAGTGCCTCGAGAACCTCGGCGATCGCCCATTCATCGTCCACAACGAGAATGGTCTTCACGTGCCGTCTCCCGAAGGCCTGTCGGGATAGAACGGAGCCGTCGAGAAGGGAGCGGGACTTGCTCCGCCCTGACGCACCAATTCCTGCAGGATCAGGTCGGCCTGGCCGGAATCGGCTTCGATCTCGACGCCCCGCGCGGTCAGCTCATAGCGCCGGAACTGAGGTCGCAGAGCGTTGTCGCGCGCCTTCAGAGCCACGATGAGGCGGTGAATATCCGCGCCGAGGGCCGCAAAGCGCATGGCCACGATGTTCTCCGCAATCGGAGACAGCCCCAGGATCGGCAGGCCCGTGAGAGGCTGGCCCGGCACGATGCCATTGAAGTCCAGCTCGAAGGTCCCGACCAGGGTTGCACCGAGGGCGCTGAACTCGTTGGCCAGCGCGGTCAATGCAGGGCCGATCCGGTCCTCCTCGCCGGTCATGTGGACGAAATCGTTGATGCCGTCGATGAATACCCGTCGCACGCCCCGCGACCGGACCTGATCCAGAAGCCGGATGCAGACCTCGTCGAAGATCCCCTCCGTCGATGGCTGCCAGATGATCTCGACCTCTCCGCTGTCGAACAGCTGTGCCACCGGAAGGTTCAGGGACTGGGCCTTGAAGCGGATCGCCTTCGGGTCCTCGTCGAAGCTCAAATAGAGACCCGGCTCATGCGCAGCGCCGAGGAAATGCTGACCGATCGTGCTCTTTCCGGAACCGGCCGGTCCCATCACGAGGGTCGTGGAATGGCGGTGCAGGCCGCCGCCGAGCAGCCCATCGAGAGCCGGGATGCCTGTTGACAGCATAGGCCCGTCTGTCGCGACCGGGCGGCTGGGCGTTGCGAGAAGAGCCTCGATGCGCGGCTGGACAACGATGCCGTCCGTCGTGACCTGGAAGGAATGCAGGCCACGGATGAATCCGCCGCCACGCATCTTGTGAACGATCAGCTCGCGCTCGGAGCGCCGCCCCCGCAGGCGGGTCCTCAGCTCGATGAGGCCGTCCACCATCGTGTGTTCCGCAGACGCGAAGCCCTGATCGGCGGCTGCGCTGGTGAGAAGAACCATGGTGCAATCCGCTAGGTCTGCCTGGATCTGGAGTTCATGGATGAACTTCTTGAACTCCCGGGGTGTACCTGCGGTTTCCTCGGCCGAGACGAGTCCGTCGAGAATCAGGAGATCGACCTGTCGTGCGCGGATTTCCCGCCGTAGTGCTTCGGTAAGTCCCTTGAGGCCCTCCGTCTCCAAAATTCTGAAGGCGCTGAGATACGACACGCCATCCGGAATGGCGGTCTCGTCAAAATAGGAAAGCTGACTGATGTGGGCGAGCATCCGCCCATGCGTTTCGGCGAGCAGGGTCACGTAGAGTGCCCGCCCGCCCCGCGCCGCGTGATTGAAACAGAGCTGGTTGCCGAGGATCGTCTTGCCGGCACCGGGGGTGCCCTGCACGATATAGATTCCTCCGCGGAGGACGCCTCCCTCAAGGATGGTGTCCAGCCCCTCGATGCCTGTCGAGAGCTTTTCGATGCGCCTGTCGCTCACCGGATGCCCCTCATCTTGTCGTTCATGTCAGATCCGTTTCGTTTCGAGGGAGGTGAAGCGTCATGGTCGTCCCCTCCCCGGGCGAGCTTTCCACCTGGATCCTCGCTCCCATTGCGTCCACCAATTGTCCGACCACCCACAGCCCCACTCCGAAGCCTCCGATCGACGATCCCAGGCCGACGGCCCGTTCGAACTGGCCGAAGATTCGGGCCCGATCCGCAGCCGATATGCCGATGCCCCGATCCCGGACCGAGACGATGGCACGATCCGTATCCGAGCGGACCTTGAGGTCGATTGGACGCCCTTGGCCATATTTGATGGCATTCGAGACCAGATTGTCGAGGATTTGCTCCATGGCCAGCCGGTCGCTGCGGACCACGGCTGCATCCGGGGCATCGAGAGCGATGGACGAGCCGGCGTAATGGGCCGCAGGCTGCGCCGCCTCGACGATCTCGTGCGCCAGTTCGGCCAGATCGAAGGACTCGATATCCAGGTTCCGTTTGCCGGTAGTCATGCGCGAGACTTCGAGCAGGGCGGTCGCACGGCGCACATAATGCTCGACCAGTTTCTCGAGACGGGCGAGCCCACCTGCGAGATCGCCTCTGGCGGAGCCGTCCCCCAGCGGCCTGGGCGCGTCGATGATCCGGCGCAGACGTTGTACATGGGCCAGGATCGGCGTCATGGGGTTGCGCAATTCGTGGGCGGCCATCGCCAGAAAGGCATCCCTCGCAGCAACCGCATCACGCAGATCGACGATCTGACGCTCAAGCTCCTCAATCCGTGTCGCCGTTTCTATATCGGGCACCATGTCCCTCGGGGTTGGCGGTTACAGGGCTTGTCCGCCAACCGGGATATTGCCTGTTGGGGTGCCGCATAACCGATAGGGCGTAGCCCCACACATATCAACGGTTTCTCCGACAAAAGAAGGCCCGCTCACCCCTCGTCTCGGTCAGATCACCACGGTAGCCTTCTCGGCGGCCCGCGTGAGGCCCGTGTAGAGCCAGCGGCTGCGGTGCTCGCGGAAGGCATAGGATTCGTCGAACAGGACCAGGTCGTCCCACTGCGAGCCTTGAGCCTTGTGGACGGTGAGCGCATAGCCGTAGGTGAATTCATCGGACTCACGGCGTAGCGCAAAAGGAATCTCCTCCTCGCCTCCTTCGAAGAAGGCCTTGTGAACCGAGACCTCCACGGTCTTCCGACGTCCATCGTCGTCGGGCAGCACATCCATGCGGATGAAGTCGTTCCGGATGCCGCGCAGGGCCTGAATGCTCCAGGTGCCCCCGTTGAGAAGTCCCTTCGTCTTGTCGTTGCGCAGGCACACGAGCTTCTCGCCCGCTGCGGGCATGGGGTCACGGTAGCCATTGAGCTCGCGCAAGCGTGTATTGTACATGCGCCGCGTCTTGTTGAGGCCGACCAGCACCTGGTCAGCCTCCATCACGCGGGCTGCGTCGATCTCGCGACGGCGGATGACGCGGCTCTCACCATAGGTCCCGAGTTCCAGACGCCCCCCTTCCCGCACCTTCATGGACATGTGCACGATGGGGTTGTCCTGCGCCTGGCGATGCACCTCCGTCAGCATCACGTCCGGCTCCGCCTCGGTGAAGAATCCACCGCCCTTCACGGGTGGCAACTGTGCCGGATCGCCGAGCACGAGAACGGGCTGACCGAAGGACAGGAGGTCGCGGCCGAGTTCCTCGTCCACCATCGAGCATTCGTCGATCACGATCAGATCCGCCTTGGCGGCCTGGCTCTGCCTGTTCAGGACGAATTGCGGCCCACCTTCGTCGGATTCGCGGGAGCGATAAATCATGGAATGGATCGTCGAAGCGTCGCGGCATCCTTTGGAGCGCAGCACCAGGGCTGCCTTGCCCGTATAGGCACCGAAGGCGACCTCGCCATCCACCCCTTCGGCGACATGCCGCGCCAGGGTCGTCTTGCCCGTGCCCGCATAGCCGAAGAGGCGGAAGACCGGGCGGTCTCCGCGCCGTAGCCATTCGGCGACGGCTTTGAGGGCGGCATCCTGTTGTGGGGACCAGCTCATGAGAGTTTCGTCTCGCGGCGCAGGGAGTAAAGGATTCCGGCAATGATGCAGGCACTGCCGACGAACACATAGGGATCGAGAGGCTCGCCATAAAGCCTCCAGCCGACAAAAGCGATCAGGGGGATACGCAGAAAGTCGAGCGGCACGACCATGCTCGCATCCCCATGGCGATAGGCGTTCGTCAGGCAGAAATGCGAGAGCAGGCCACCCGCGCAAAGCCCCAGGAGAGGCAGCGCCTGAGAAACCTCCAGACGCTGCCAGAAGCCCCAGCCCGCCCCAATGAGGTTCATCGGCAGCTGCATCAGGTTCATGAGAAAGATGATCGAGAAGGTGCTCTCGGTTGCCGTGAGCCGCTTGGTCACGATGGCCACCAGAGCGAATGCGAGCGCGACGCCGAGAACCAGGAGGCTCGCGGGCTGTGCAGTCTCGGCTCCTGGCCGGAGGATGACGAGGACACCCACGAAGCCGAGTATCACGGCCACCAAACGCCCCTGCGTCAACCGCTCCCGCAGGAACGGGATAGCCAGGAGCGCCACCCATGCGGGGGTGGTGAATTCGAGCGCGAATACGGTGGCCAAAGGCAGGATCGTCAGGCTGAACGCCCAGGCTGCCGTGCCGGCGAAATGCACCACGTTGCGCACGAGATGCAGCCCGATGCGGCCTGACATGAGACCCGGGCGCAGCACCGGCCGGAACGCCGCAAGGAGAAGAAGAAACACGACCGCCGTACCATTGCGGATGGACAGGATCTCGAACACCGAGAAGGTCCCCGAGAGAGCCCGCACGGCAACGGCCGTCGTCGAGAAGGACAGGAGGGCGCCGGTCATCCAAAAGACGACGGCAAGGATGCTGCGATGGGACACGTCTGGAAGCCGAATGGAGTCGGTGGAGGAGCACCCTCTGGATTAACGCCAGATCCCTTTCCCGTGAAGGAATTTTCACAGGGCAGGAGTTCGCCCGATGCCGTCTGCTTCGCACCGTGCAAACCGCCAAGAGGCATCGTCGGATGCGGGCCGGAGGATCAAGCATCAGGTGCGCCCAAGGTTCTCGGTCAGTCAGGCGCATGTGCCGTGAGCGATGATCAGCTCCTGGCAAGCGACGGTCCCCGCGCGTGTCGTCTGCACCAGCAGCAGAGGGGGCGTCGGATGTCCGATCGATGCGGAGTCATACACAGAGCATGCCGGTTCGGCTCTCACGAGAGCATGATTTGCGTGCCGCTCAGGTCGCGGGAAGCGTGACACGGGACACGGATCGCAAAAAAATTTGCACCCGCATTCGGCACGCTTTTGGGACACGATCCAGCATGCATTGCTTGCGCACATCATACCTCTCCGTACGAAGAGGGTGCATCGAAAAGCGTGCAATTCATCCGATGCGAGACACGCTCTATCTCATTGATAAAACGATCTTTTTACAATCATCGTCATATCACATGGCAGCGACCGACAGACACGGCACAACACATCGAACAGCAGTATTGCGGGGTGCATCGCGCCCTCTGAGCGCAAGCCTGAAAGCAGCAGCAGGCGAAAAGTATCCACAGAAAATGTGCCCGTTTTACTTTCTACACTTTCCGTTAATCGGAACCCGCTTGGTATAACGACGTTGCCTTCGAAGCGTGACGGTTGCACGCGAAGGCCCTTGAAGGAGGCGGCTATGCCGACAGACGAAAAGTCAAACCCGCTGACGATGCTGTTCACGGGTGACTCTGGTGCGACCAGCACCAAAAAGAAGAGCAGCGCCCGCCGCAGCTCTTCCAGCAAGAAGAGCGGATCGTCCAGTGCCAAGAGCGGCACGAAGACGGCCCGTAAATCCGCCGCGAAATCGGCCGGGACCTCGTCCCGCAAGAGCGCCGCGAAGAGCGGCACGAAGACGGCTTCCAGGACCGGCACCAAGTCGGCCGCGAAGTCCTCGACCCGCAGCGCTGCTTCCCGCAGCACGGCGGCCAAGAAGGCTCCGTCCAGGACGACGAGCCGGAGCGCAGCGTCCAAGACCGGCGCAAGCAAGTCCAGCGCGAGCAGGACCAGCGCGGCGAAGTCCGGCGCCAAGAAGACGGCCGCGAAGGCCACCACCTCGCGTTCGGCCGCCAAGAAGGCACCCGCCAAGTCGGCAGCAAAGTCCTCGACCCGCAGCGCTGCTTCCCGCAGCACGACGGCCAGGAAGGCTCCGTCCAAGACGGCCAGCCGGAGCGCAGCGTCCTCGCGTTCGAGCGCATCCCGCAGCACCTCGGCTCGCAGCAGCGCCAAGCCCGCGGCCCGGTCTTCGGCTTCGAAGTCGTCCGCCCGGTCGACCGCGGCGAAGTCCTCGACCCGGTCTTCGGCCTCGAAGTCCTCGGCTCGCACCGCGGCCAAGAGCCCCTCGAAGAGCTCTGCGTCCAAGTCCCGCAGCGCGGGCAAGTCTCGCAGCACGGCTAAGGCGCCGGCTCGCGCGGCAGCTGCCACGAGCCGCACGTCCTCGACCAAGAAGTCGAGCGCCGTCGGCACGAAGCGCTCCTCCGGCTCTCGCAAGTCTCCGACGAAGTCGAAGCGCTGAGCTTGAACCGTTCGGTACGGCCGGCGGGATCTTCCCTGCTCGCCGGACCCGACAAAAAATCGCCCGGCGAAAGCCGGGCGATTGTCGTTCAGGGCCGTCGTAGAGCATCGGCTCAGCGGCCGGTGCTCAGCGGATCGCTCTCTCCCCAGTAGGGCGTGGCGTTGTAATAGCGGTGGACGTGCTCCTCCCACTGGCGATCGTAGGAGGCATCGTGCCCCTCCGCCGTGCGGCGCGGGGCACCGCGAAGCTGATCCTCGGTGAGATTCAGCTCATAAGCATCCAGCTCCGTGTTGTATTTCAGGACGCCCCAAGGAAGGGTGTAGTACTCCTCTCCGAGGCCCATGAAGCCGCCGAAGCTCATGACCGCATAGGCCACCTTGCCGGAGCGCTTGTCGATCATGACGCGCTCGATCGTCCCGATCTTGTCGCCGTCGGTCCGCCGAACCGGCGTTCCTTCGACCTTGTCACTGGCGATCAGACTGTGGGTCTCACGAACGGCGCTGCTCTGTGTCGTCGTCTCCATCGTCTTCTCCTTTGTCCTTCGATGCCATGGCAACGCTCGGGCAAAAACGCCGGTTCCGGGCCATTTTCAGCGTTGGCGCGCCTGGATGCGGACGCGGCTCGCCTCAGGGAGCGACGGACCGCCGCCGCACGGCCTGGGAACCCGTCTTTTACCCTCACGTTGAACCGGGTTCGCGGACGCCATGGGAGCGGAGGAGCAAAAGATGAGATTTCAGCAGAAGCCGGTCGAGGAACAGGTCGTCGTCGTCACCGGCGCTTCGAGCGGGATCGGGCTCGCTACGGCCCGGCTTCTTGCCGAGCGCGGAGCACGGCGCCTCGTGCTCGTCGCGCGCAATGCGGATGCCCTCCGACAGATCGCCGATGAGCTGAACCGGGCAGGAACGCGGACCCTTGCGGTCCCGGCCGACGTCAGCAGATACGAGGATCTGGAACAGGTGGCCCGACAGACGATCGACACCTTCGGCGGCTTCGATACCTGGATCAACGACGCAGCCGTGACCCTCTACGGCTCCCTCGACCGCATCCCCATGCAGGACCAGCGCCGGCTCTTCGAGGTGAATTACTGGGGTGTCGTCTATGGCTCGACGATTGCGGCCGAGCATCTGCGCAAACGGGGCGGCACCATCATCAACGTAGGAAGCGTGCTGTCCGAGCGCGCCATGATGCTCCAGACGCAGTATTCCGCTTCCAAACATGCCGTGAAGGGCTTTACCGACGGGTTCCGCATGGAGCTGGAAAACGAGGGCGCCCCGGTCTGGCTTTGCCTGATCAAACCGTCGTCCATCGACACGCCTTATGTGGAGCATGCCCGCAACTACCTCGATGCGGAGGCCGCCGTGCCGCCCCCCAGCTACGATCCGCACCTGGTCGCGAGGGCCATTGTGTTTGCGGCCGAGAACAAGCGGCGGGAAATGACCATCGGGTTCGGCGGCTGGGCCATCGGCGCCATGGGCAAGGTCGCTCCGCGAATGGTCGATCGCGCCATGGAATGGACCGGCTATTCCAGCCAGACCACACATCATCCGGAGCGCCCGGGAATGAGGGACAATCTTTATCGTGCCCGGCAGGACGGGGACATGTATTCCTCGCTTCCGGGTGAGCCGCGCAAGACGAGCCTGCTTCTCGAGGCGCAGATGCATCCCGTCGCCACAACCGCGATCCTTGCCGGCATAGGAGCCGCAGTGGCGGCCTTGCTGCTTCCCCTCAGGTCTTCTCGCCGCCGTCCGCACCGCCGTCCGGCGCCACCCTACCGCACCGTGACGCGCCGCCTGGGAAATGGCCACGACAAGCATGGTCCCGGCCCTGGTTACATGTCCCGGCGCATGGAACCTGGTGCCCGCCCGCAGGCACGGCACTGACCGGTCACGATCGCGATTTGGGAGAACGGGAAGCCGGAGACCTCCTCCGGCCTCAACCTCCCGCCTGTCCTGGGAGTCCGGTCAGCCGACTCCATTTTCCGGTACGATGCTCTAGCCTTCCTCCATGCATGTGATTCGAATTCTCGCCTCGAGCCTTCTCCTCATCCTCGCCACCGCGGCCCAGGCCCAGGACAAAGGAAGCGTCAACCCCAAGCCGCTTCCACCCCTGGCGCGTCCCGACGATCCGTCCGTCGCCGCGAAGGAATTGTTCGGCCGCCGGGAAAAGCCCGCCGCACTGCCGGCGCATTCCATCGGCGGCTATGCCCGCGGTTGCCTGGCCGGCGGAGCCGAGATTCCGGTAGACGGGGAGACCTGGCAGGTCATGCGCCTGTCCCGCAACCGGAACTGGGGCCACCCCGACATGGTCGCCTTTCTCCGGCAGCTGTCGGCGAAAGTGCCCCAGGTCAATGGTTGGCCGGGCCTGCTCGTCGGCGACATGGCGCAACCGCGCGGCGGCCCCATGATCACAGGTCATGCTTCTCACCAGATCGGCCTCGATGCCGACATCTGGCTGACGCCCATGCCGTCGCGTCGCCTGAGCCGCGCCGAACGCGAGGAAATGTCCGCAACGAATGTCGTGAGACCGGATGGGATCGACGTGGATCCTGAGGCCTGGACTCCCCAGCACACGGCCCTCCTGCGTGCTGCCGCATCGCAGCGGAGCGTTGCCCGCATCTTCGTGAATGCTGCCATCAAGAAGGCGCTCTGCCGTGAGGCCGGTGAGGACCGGGCGTGGCTTCGAAAGATACGGCCCATGTTCGGGCACAATTACCACTTCCATGTCCGTCTCGCCTGCCCGGGCGGTAGTGAGGCCTGCGAAGACCAGAGCCCGCCTCCGGCCGGCGACGGCTGTGGAGCGGAACTTGCCCGCTGGTTCACGCCCGAATTTCTCCACCCGAAGCCGGGCAAGCCGCGCCCTCCCCTGACGCTGGCACAGCTTCCGTCCGAATGCCGTCGAGTGCTGGCAGCCCCTTGATCATGGGGCAGCGCGATGCGCACTCCAAAAGAAAGGCCCCTGGTTCTCGTCAACCAGGGGCCTTTCTTTTTGAGGTGGGGCTGCTTTTCGCCTGAAATGGCGCGCTACTCGGCGGCGATACCGGTTCCGATTTGGCAGGCCACGCCCGTTCCGCCGAGCCCGCAATAGCCGTTGGGGTTCTTCGCCAGATATTGCTGATGATAATCCTCAGCAAAATAGAAAGGCCCGGCTTCGAGGATCTCGGTCGTCACCGGCCCATAACCCTTGCCGGCAAGCGCCGTCTCATAGGCGCCGCGACTGGCCTCCGCAGCCTGTCGCTGGCTCTCGTCAAAGACATAGATCCCAGAGCGGTACTGGGTGCCGATATCGTTGCCCTGGCGCATCCCCTGGGTGGGATCATGACTCTCCCAGAATGTTTTCAGGAGCGCCTCATAGGAGATCTTTCCGGGATCGAAGACCACGAGCACCACTTCGTTATGGCCCGTCAGACCCGTGCAGACCTCCTCGTAGGTCGGGTTCGGCGTAACCCCGGCCGAATATCCCGCAGCCGTGATCCAGATACCGTCTTCGAGCTGCCAGAACTTCCGCTCCGCTCCCCAGAAGCAGCCGAGCCCGAACATGGCTTTCTCGAAGCCCTCCGGATAGGGCGGCTTGAGGGGATGCCCATTGATGAAATGGGTCGGCGCCGTCTCCAGGGGCATCTCACGCCCCGGCAAGGCCTCCGAGGCCGTGGGAAGATCGAGTCGCTTGCGAAATCCAAACATGGCGGGTCCTCGTTTCCTCACATGTAGTGACGCTTCGTTTCCGAACGAAGGCCTGCTTCCGTCACCATTCCGCGAGGCTCCTCCGGGGAGGATCAGCGCCCGGCCAGATAGCCGATAGGCTCCATGGATCTCTGCCCCGCCCAGAGCAGGAAGGCGCCGATAAGGAAAGCCGTAACGGATGCCGGGAACTGGAGAAGATGGATGAGGAAGGTATCCCAGAACCAGGGCGATAGCCGAGCCGCAACGCGGGTCTGAAGCTCCGGTACGCCGCCCGGGACAAGGAAGCCGATAAGGCTGTCGACCGTCGTGAACGATATCACATTATTGACGATCGAGCGGGTTCCGTCGATCACAAGACCGACGAAGCCAGCGGCGACCAGCAGCAAGCCGAACATACGCGCCAGAAACTTCAACAAGATTCCTCTCCGAACGAAGGGGTTATTTTAGGGCCTTTTCGCAAGAAGGCAAAGTGTCGCCGCCTTTTCGATGCAACTTGCATCTTGCCTTTTATGTCCATTTGGAGCTACACGGACGCCCTCCGCTGCATGCGGAATGTTCGGCCGTCGGGGAGTAACCCTCAAGCGGCCGGAAAAGCCTGAGAGCTTTACGGAGGGGTGGCCGAGTGGTTGAAGGCGCACGCCTGGAAAGTGTGTATACGGGCAACCGTATCGAGGGTTCGAATCCCTCTCCCTCCGCCATTACCTGACCAGCCCAGATTTTTTGGATTTCCCTTGCGAAACCTGCCTCAAGGGCTGGATTCACCCTGCAATTTCGGGCAATTACCCTCGGATAAGCACTTGCTGCCTTCAAAAGGTTTTATAGAGTTTGACCTCATCGTCTATTGTTGATTTGAAAATTCCCTAGCCGGCTGGTCGCGTGGTCGGCAACTGCGGAGGCGATCAATTGGCCACATGCGAGTGCAGGAAGCAAATATGCCTATAGAAGACAGTTCTTGCTCTATAAGCGTTACGCCTCCTTAAGGCGTAAGTGGAATATTAGAGACCGGTTGCCTTACGAAATCTCCCGGATGTGCGATGGAATCTTTGAGGTGCTTTGATCCGCTCTCGTCGGACAGCAGCTTAAAGAGGGACCTCCAACCAATGCCGGGTGAGATAGTCGCTCGAAATTAAGGCGAGCATGATGATGATGCCGACTGCTCCTGCGAGTGCAGCGAGCCGGATCAGCCCGCTTACCTCCCTCAGGTGCATGAAGAACCAGAAGATCAGGGCCGCCTTGGCAAATCCGATACCGACATTTACCACCGGCTTGAACGCACCCAGCGGCAGAAAGCTTGCGCCGAGTGTCAGTCCCAGAAGCGCCATGAGCGCAATCCAGACGAGGACGAGGGTACGAATATGGGCCGTCATCGCAGTCACCGGGCAAGATAGAAGATCGGGTAAATGAATACCCAAACCACATCGACGAGGTGCCAGTAGAGCCCCACGATTTCCACCGTCACGGCTCGGCGCGGCAAGGGAGTTTCGGAACGTGCGACACGCCATGCAAGCCCGGACACCAGGATGATGCCGATCGTGAGATGGAGGGCGTGCAGGCCGGTTCCCACCAAGTAAAAATTGAAAAAGAGCTGCTCGCCGGGCTTCGACAGGGGCCTCATCCCGTCAGAGAGCGGCATCAGGCCCTCGGCGTATTCCTGGTAGTACTCGACACTCTTGATCGCCAGGAAGACAAGCCCGAGTGCAACCGTCAGGCAAAGCCAAGCAGAGGTTGCACGGAACTTTCCTTCACGTGACAGCTGGACGGCGAGCGCCATCGCCAGGCTGGACGTCAGGAGCACTGCCGTATTGAGACTGCCGAGCCATAGATTCAGATGCTTTGCGGCCGATGAAGCCTCTTCGGGGTGCAAGACGCGCACCACGTAGACCGCAGTCAGAAAGCCCCCGAACAGCATGATCTCGGTCACGAGGAAGATATACATGCCTAAAAGATCGGCCTCACGCTGCTGTGCTGGCTCCGCATAGGGCGAATGGGCGGCGGGCTGGTCACTCACGGCTCATCGGATCCCTGATCGGATAGTCGTACGGGGGTCTCGTAACGACAGGCATCTCGGCGAAGTTCTGCTTTGGCGGAGGTGACGGAACTGTCCATTCAAGGCCGGTCGCCCCCCAAGGATTTGAGCCTGCAGGCTGTCCATGCCGCAGGGAGTAGAGGAGATATATGAGAGGAAGAAGATATCCGACGGCCAGAATACTCGCCCCAGCCGAAGACAGTACGTGAAGGACCTGAAACTCCGGCGGATACACGTGATAGCGCCGGGGCATTCCGAGATAGCCGAGGATGAACTGCGGAAAGAACGTCAGGTTAAATCCCAGGAAAATCAGCGCCGCCGTGATCCGGCCCCAGGTGATGTTGTACATCCGTCCGGTGATCTTGGGCCACCAGAAGTGCAGCGCACCGAAGAATGCCGTGACCGCACCCCCGACCATGATGTAGTGAAAGTGGGCCACGACGAAATACGTGTCATGGACATGCACGTCGACGGCAAGCATAGCGAGCATGAGACCGGTAAGGCCACCGATTACAAAAAGACCAATGAAGCCCATGGCGAAGAGAAAAGCGGGGTCGAGGGAAATCGAACCTTTGTAGAGCGTCGCGATCCAGTTGTAGACCTTGATCCCGGACGGCACCGCAACGGCGATGCTCAGGAAGGAGAACACTGCACTGGCATATGTGGACTCGCCGGCCACGAACATGTGGTGTCCCCACACGAGAAACCCGATGACGGCAATCGCCACGCTCGAATAGGCGATGAACCAGTAGCCAAAGATGCGTTTACGGGCCGCGGCGGTGACAAGCTCGCTCAAGACGCCGAAGGCCGGCAGCACCATGATATAGACGGCCGGATGGCTGTAGAACCAGAAGAGATGCTGGTAGAGCAGTGGATCACCGCCCAGATCCGGATTGAAAATTCCGATGCCGGAGAGGCGCTCGATACAGACAAGGATGAGCAGCATCGTCAGCACAGGCGTCGCCAGAACCAGAATCATGGCTGTCGCATAGAGTGACCAGACGAAGAGCGGCAAGCGCGACCACGTCATCCCCGGGCAGCGCAGCTTATGCACTGTGACGATGAAGTTCATGCCCGTGAAAATCGACGAGAAGCCCACGATGATCACGGCCAGGAGGGCAGCCACCACGTAGCCATTGGCGAAGAGGGTCGAGAGCGGCGTATAGAATGTCCAGCCCGTATCGACGCCCCCTGCAATCAAGGCATACAGCGTAAACAGACCAGCCAGAACGTACAGATACCAGCTCGCCAGGTTGATCCTGGGAAAGGCGAGATCTTGCGCACCAATCATGAGTGGGATGAGGAAATTGCCGAACGTGGCTGGAATCGACGGAATGAGGAAGAACCACACCATGACGACTCCGTGGAGCGTGAAGGCTCGATTATAGCCCTCGTTCGACAGCAGGTCCCCGCCGGGAGTCGCAAGGTCGAGCCTTATCAGAGCGGCCGCGATGCCGCCGATAAAGAAAAAGGCCGTGATCGCGTAAAGATACAGGACAGCGATGCGCTTATGGTCGGTCGTCGTGAGCCAGGACCGCAGACTATATCCGGCCCTCAGGTAACTCGCCCTTTCGGACGGTGTTTCAAGAGTTGCACCGACTGTCACTTCACTCTCCACGAAGCTGGCCGGAGGGACTTGATGTAAGCGACCAACTGGATCACCTCATCGTCTCTCAAGATGTTCTTGAATGTCGGCATGATGGGCTCGTACCCGGCCGCAATCTGCTTTTGAGGCAGAAGAATGCTGTCCTGGATATACTGCTCGTCGGCGATAACGGTCTCGCCGCTCGCGAGCGCGACGGCGCGGCCGTAGAGGCCTGCAAGATCGGGCGCGTGAACGGCCGAAGAGGCCGCATGGCACCCACTGCAGCCATACTTGCGAAACAGAACCTCGCCTGAGGCCACCAACGACTGATCGACGCCGGAACTGGAGAGCCAAGCGGCATATTCGTCGGCCGTCTGTACATAGAACCTGCCGCCCATGACCGAATGGTCGGTGCCGCAGAACTCGGCGCATGTCATCCAATAGACGCCCGGCTTATCCGCCTTGAACCATAGGGAGGAGACCCTTCCGGGCACAACGTCCTGTTTGACGCGCAGGGCCGGGACATAGAAACTATGAATCACGTCCTGAGAGTTCATGACCAGGCGCACCGGCTGACCGACGGGAATGTGCAATTCGTCAATCTCTCGCTGGCCGCCGGGATGCTGAGCTTTCCACATCCACTGTTTGGCAACGATGAAAATATCGAGCGTGTCGGACGGCGGATTCCTAAGTTCGAAGAAAAGGGATGTCGACCAGACATAGAAACCGAGCGCGGCAAGAAACGGCACAACGGACCAAGATACTTCAAGCCAGACCTTACGGTTAGGCGCATGCTGGCGATCGACAGTCTTGCCGCGGCGGTATTTGACGGCAAAGACGAAAACCAGCACTCCGACTGGGATAACCAGCAAGGCCACAAAAACCGTGAAGGCCATGATAAACGTGTCGAGCTGTGCGGCATGACCTGAGGCCTGTTGCGGCCAGAGTTGCAGAGAGCCGCTCATTGCCCCCCACTCCGGACTGCCCGCTCCCGGCGCCACAAGACCACGACCGCAGCGGCCAGGATCAGCACCGTCGCGGTTCCGGCCATCTGCACGAGGCGGTTAATCAAGAGCGTGTAGCGTCCTGTACGCGGATCATAATGGTAGCAGAGCAGGATCAGTCGTTCACCGAGGCCGCCGACCCTATTTTTTTGCGCGGAAGCTATCGCATCCCTAAGCTCGTCCGAAGTGGGGGCCAGACCGTAGACCCATCGCACAAGACGTCCTTCTGAGGACAGCACGGCGACGGCAGCCGCATGGGCGAACTGACCGAGTTCAGGATCATAGGCGTAGCGATACCCCAAAGAACCCGTGATCGATTCCACCGCTTCTGCGGTTCCGACCAAAGCATGGTAGCTCCTCGACGGTCCGTCTGCTTGCCGAGCCGCGAGCGCCGACAGGGAGGCCGCAGCGTCCCTGGGTGTTTCATGCGGGTCGATGCTGAGAGCAACTACGACGAAATCGGGATCGCGCGGCTGACTCACAACTGCATCGGCCAATCCTCCCAGCGTCACACCGCAGATATTGGGGCATTTATGCAGCACGGGTGCGAGAACGATGGGTCTGCCCCCTCCGAGGGAACGCAGACTGGCCGTGCGCCCTGTCTCGTCCTGAAAGGTCAAGTCGAGCGGTATCTGCGCACCCGGCTCGGAGTCGATTCCCGCGGCATCGAATGGATCGAACGAAGCTGCCCGAACTGTCGAGGGCGTGACCCCGATGGCGAAAAGCATGATGAGAAGGCCAGTCCACCGTCTCATGGGGGCGCCTCGAGTGATGATGCACCGGGATTGGACGGCTCCCGCGGCGTTGGCTGCCGCATTGTCCGAGATTCTGGCGCAGGTGGAGGCGGCGACCCTGCGTTTACTTCATTTCCGGCGCTTGCATTCGGCTCGTCGAGATCGGGCCATCCATGAGCAACGAGCAATTCCATGGCGCGCCCAATCGGGATATGGGCCCGTCCGCGTTCCTCAGTCCAACCATAGCCGTCGAGCTGGGCACGAGCTGCTGCCTCAAAAGCTCTGCGATCCTCCTGCGGAGAAATCTGCAGGCGGGGCTCTGGTGGATAGAGGCTTACGCGGGCAGGAACACGGGCCACCGAGCCTTCGCGAGCCTGCTCATCCCGATCTCGCATAGTGAACAAGACACCTCCCACAAAGGCGCCTGACACGGCAATCGCCACGATCAGGCCGAGAATGGCGTAAAAGATGCTCCTGGCGCGCACATCTGTCGGTTCGTGGCCGCGACGGCGCACATCTTCGGGAATGTCCTCCAGCGCACCCCGCTGCGTTCTGACCAAACCGACTTCAGTCCGACGCTCGCCTTGGCTGGGGACGACGCCGTGATGCTCCTCATCGCGCGTTCGGATGGTGTTCCCTGACGCGGAGACATGATCAGGAGGCTCCTGCATAGCGCTCCCTCCGAACTCCTTTCGGCAATCTTTCGACGATCCGCAGGTCAAATGCCATCGACCAGACACTGACGAAGATGCCACCGAGGCCAACGACCGCAAGTAGGAACAAGGCACAAGCCAGGAGGCCTGCCTCCTGGCCGCCGGCCGGAAGAACGAGCCAGGCACATTCAAGCACCTTGCCCGCGAGAATTGCATACGCAAGGGCAAGTAGAATCCCGGGGCGCCGCAGGATGGGAGGCAAAATCAGGAGCAACGCGGCGACCCCATGAATCAGGGCAAACACCCACAGGACACCGCCCCAGAAGCCCTGTGCCCGTTCGAGATACCAGCGCACCAATGGCGGAAAGTCGCTCGACCAGATAACGATATACTGCATATACGAGAAATAGGCCCATAATAGGACCGCCGTGAGCAGAAGTCCGCCCAGGACCGAAGGGGAGCGGATCTGACTGCCTGAAGAGACGAGCACCATGATAGCAATGCCGGACAGGGCAATGCATGCCTGTGCGGACAGAGCGTACAGGCCGAAGCCGGAAGAGCGGAAATCGGGATCAAGCGTCATCAGCCAATCGGTTGTGACAACAGTTCCACCCAACGTGAACGCAATGAGCCCGAAACAGGATACCGGCACGGACCAAGTCCGCCGACGAATGAGCAGGATCGTCAAACCGTAGAGAATCCCAAACCATAAAACAGTTCTTCCGATGAAGAAGGGTGCCGAAAGATAGATCGCTCGGAACGCCGTCTGCTGTTCCTGATCGACCCAGGGGTAGAGGCTCCGCAGCCCCAGAAGGATTGGCACGAATGCAAGCGCCGCAACCGGCACTAGGAGGCAGCCAGCTTCGGTGGCAATCATCATCTCGATGTTCCATGCACCTGGGATGAGGCGCATCATCATCAGCAGCATCAGCGCCGCCATCGGAACGCTCGTCCATACGAATGTCGCGGCAAGCCAAGCGCGCATCACCGCCTCGGGAGCGAGCCAGGACGCAGCCAGGACGAGAAGGCAGATCACTCCGCCCGTCATGGCGACCATCCGGCGGTACGAGCCTCTATCACCGGGCCCTCGACGAGAAATGTGCAGTGCCAAATGGCTCATCCTGCGCCTCCCTGCCTCACTGGCACTTTTTGCGAGCGTGTCTTCAGCACGTCGCGATCATCCGCCGGGAGCTGATCGGCGCGAGCACCTTGGCTTACCTGCAGTGCGCGCACATAGGCGGCAATCGCCCATCGATCTGCCGGAGAAACGCGGTCGGCATAGGCGTACATCACGCCATACCCGTTGCTGATCACGTCGAAGACATGTCTGGATGGCAGGTCGCGCAGGCGCTTGGAATGAAAGGTCGGAGGCTGAGGAAAACCACGGCTCGGCACTATGCCATGTCCGTCCCCAGCATAGCCGTGGCATGGCGAGCAATAGATATCGAACCTCTCCCGCCCGCGTGCCAGCAATGCCGCCGTCAGCGGCGGTCGCTCCAGGTATGGGAGCTGCCACGCGGGATCGTCCCGCGCGATAGCTCCGGGAGGCGGTGCCTGCATCACCTTATTATCCGGGAACAGCTTCGCTTCACCATAGGGGTCGTAGCGCCGCTGATCGGCCATTTCGTCGCGGCATCCTGCCATTCCGCCGGCAAGAATCGCGCAGAGACCAGGGATTGCTATATAGCGGAGGCCGTTCATCCAGGCCCTCCCGCTGAAGGGACAGTCTGAACCCTCTCCGGGCCGAGGGACCAGAGGAAATTCTGGATATGACGGGCATCGAACTTCTCGTCATCACTAAAAATGACGAGAAAGAACTGATCCAACGATGCTGTGTCGAAACGGTCCGCACCGAACAGTGGATGATGAAGTCGTGGCAGACGATTGAGGATCAACATCGCGCCGATCCCAAACACGACTGCAAACAGGACGAGCAGCTCAAACGTGATCAGCATGAACGCAGAGGGAGCCACGATGGGGCGTCCGCCGACATTCAAGGGATAGTTCAGGTTCGTGTAGACCTGCATGCCATACCCCAAGCCCGTACCGAAAGCGCCTCCAGCAAGTGTGGCTAGCGGAACGCGCCAGTCTGAGAATCCGATCTCCTCCGCGAGCCCCTCCACAGGAAAGGGCGTGAACGCATCCAGTCGACGGTATCCACGCATACGCGCCTGATGCACGGCTTGCTTGAGTGCATCCGGGCTCTTGAACTCTGCCATGACCCCGTAAAGTTCCTGTAACGTCTCGCCATACGCCCGGGGCTCACGCATGGCCGGAGATCCTTTCCGCGCCGGTCCGTTCAACGGATGGGCTATGCTGAACCTTGCCTTCGTAAAGGGTTTCCTTGACCTCGAAAGCCGAGATCATCGGTAAGAACCGGATCAAGAGCAGGAACGGCACGAAGAACACGCCCATCATTCCGGCGTAGAGCGTCCATTCCCATATACTGACGTCGTACAGGCCCCAGGAGGACGGGAGATAATCCTTGTAAAGCCCCGTCACGAGCAGCATGTAGCGCTCAAACCACATGCCGACAGCAACCGACAGACTGATGACGAAGAGCAGGAATGGACTCGTTCGTGCACCGCGCAGCCAGAGCAGTTGCAAGGGCACAAAGTTGCAGGCAATCGCGCCCCAATAGCTGAACGCATAGACGCCCGTGAAACGATCCCACAGCGTTTCCATCTCATACCGCTCTCCGCCATAGTACGCAGCGTAGATCTCGATGATATAGCCATAGGCAGTCATCAATCCCGTCGCGAGCAGGAGCTTGCCGAGGAGATCGAGGTGTCGTGTAGTCACCAGATTCTGAAGGTAGAACGCACGCCGCAGGACAATCGCAATCATCGACACGACCGCGAATCCTGAGAAGGCAGCACCAAGAACGAAATAAGGCGGAAAGACCGTCGAGTTCCAGCCGGGAATCGGCCCCGCCGCGAAAAGGAGCGAAATCTCCGAATGCACGGAAACGACGAGAGGCACCGCAATGGCTGCCGTCAATCGATAGGCTTGCCGCCACCGGGCCCAGTGAATTGCCGACCCGCGCCAACCGAGAGCCAGAATTCCGTAGAACACCTGCCAGAAGCGGGCCCTGGCCCGATCCCGGGATGCGGCGAGATCCGGCGCGGTCCCAATATACCAGAACAGGATCGACACTGTGAGATAAGTGAGCACCGCAAAGAAATCCCAAGTCAGGGGACTCCTGAACTGGGGCCAAATGTTCATCGTGTTCGGATAGGGCGCCATCCAGTAGAATCGCCAAGGACGCCCAAGGTGGAGAATCGGATACAGCCCGGCACATGTGACGGCGAACAGCGTCATCGCTTCGGCGAACCGGTTCAGAGCATTGCGCCAAGGCTGGTTCAGTAGAAGCAGCATGGCGGAGATCAGCGTGCCGGCGTGCCCGATCCCGAGCCACCAGACATAATTCGAGATCGCAATGCCCCAATTGACCGGGATATTATTGCCCCAGACCCCGACACCATTCCAGAACAGCACGCCAGCCGAGACAAAGAACAAGAGCAGAAGTGCCAAAGCGATGCCAAAGCAGATCCACCAGTTGCGCCAGCGAGGATAGCTCAGTGGAATGCCGACGACCTCCTGCGTGATCTCAGCGTAGCGGCTACGTGAGGACGCTGTTCGAATGGAGACATCCTGAGCCACGATCTCTATCCCCTCTTTGACCCATTACCTGGCGTCTCGTCCTCGATCCGGGCCAGGTAGGTTGTTCTGGGCCAAGTATTGACTTCCTCCAGCAGGCTGTAGTCGCGGGGCGATGCCTTCCGGCGGCTCACAATCGTTTCAGAATCGGCTACGTCACCGAACGCAATGGCACTGGTCGGACAGGCTTGCTGGCATGCTGTCTGGATCTCCCCATCACGAACGGCGCGCCCCTCGATCTTGGCTTGGATCTCGGCGGACCGGATTCGCTGGACGCAGTAGGTGCATTTTTCCATGACGCCCCGGGCGCGAACGGTCACGTCGGGGTTTCGCAAGGCCTGAATCTCCGGTGGGTCATTGCCCGTAAGGTCGAACCAGTTGAACCGGCGTACTTTGTAGGGACAGAACGACGAACAGGTCCTAGTGCCGATGCAGCGGTTGTAGACCTGCTGATTCAGGCCGTCGGGGCTGTGGGTGGTCGCATTCACCGGACAGCCCATCTCGCACGGCGCCTTCTCGCAATGCATGCAAGGCACGGGCTGGAAAACGGTCCTCGGATCCTCAGGCGGCCCCTCATAATAGCGATCGACCCGTAGCCAGAACATCTCACGGCCCTTGGCGACCTGTTCCTTCCCTACCATCGGAATGTTGTTTTCCGCCACGCAGGCCACGACACAGGCATTGCACCCGATGCACAAATCCGTATCGATCGACATGCCCCAGGATGGGCTTTCATAGCCAAAGACTGGATAGATCGTTTCCCTCTGCGCGCCCTTCCCTTTCGCCTGTTCCGCACCGCTGCGGTTAGCCCTCGCCTCCTCTGAGGGCATGAAGCGCACCATGTCCCGGCCTTCAAGGGCGAAGTGAAGTTGCGTGGAGGCGAGCTGCCATTTCTTGCCAGTTGGCGCGAGCCTTGCGCCGCCGAACTGCCAGGTCTCTCGGGATGTCCGGATCCGGTAGGCGTCATAGCCCGTCCCCTCCATCACACGCCCGGGCATCGTACGGCCATAGCCCAGGAAAACCGTGACCGTCCGCTGCTCCTGACCTGGCATGACCCATGCCGGGCCCGTCACCGAGCGACCTGAAACCTCGAGCCTGACCTCGCTTCCGGTTTCGATCTTGAGCTTCTCTGCGAGGGCCGGGCTCACAAGGATCACATTGTCCCATGTCACCTTAGTTAGAGGCTTCGGCAGTTCCTGAAGCCACGCAATATTGGCGAAGCGCCCGTCCCAGACCGTAGGGTCAGTCCTGACGACGACAGTGAGCTCTTCAGCCCGGGATACGCTTGCCACAGGTGGAGCGGATTCGAGAGGAAACTGGGGCACGACCTCAGGCGGAGCACTGCCTGGGATGAAGCCCGCAACCAGTGCAGAATGCCAGCGTTCCTCGAATGGCTCGCCCCAGATTGCGCGCCAAGTCTCAGCCACAACGGCACGGTCCTCGGTGAAGACGTCACCAAGACAATTCTCCAGAATGACGTGTTGGGAGCGTCCGCCGAAAGAGAAACCAATTAGCGGCTGAAGGATCGTCGCGAGCCCATCGGCCGCACGTGCGTCGCTCCAAGTCTCGAGATCATGCTTCAGAGGAGCATGCCACTGGCACAGAGCCGCAGTTTCGTCGAAATATAACCCTGCATGAAATCGCGTCTCGACCCGTTCCATCGCTCCTGCAAAGCCCAGGTCGGCCGGGGCCGTATAGGCCGGATTGCAGTCAAGGACTGCGAGGGATGAGACCTCATCGGCCTCCATCCTCCGAACAAGATCGGGGAGGGTGGCACCTTCATCCGATGCCTGCAGAAGGCTTGGCTCGGCGAAAGTCAGTGTCGCTCCTACATTTCCAAGTTTCGCATTAATGAGAAGCCCGAGGGCTTGCACCGCAGGATCGTGCTGATGTCCGACGCTCACAAGGCCCCGCCCCCCGTGAGCCTCAAGTGCTGCTGCGGCTCCCTCGATCCACCGCCGCTCCTCCTCAGCGAGAGAGTGGGCTGGTCCGGAAGGAACGCCCAATTGTGAAGCCAGCGCGGCAACCAAAGCGGAGATCCTCCCAGGCGTCACAATGGCACGCCGGCTTGCCATGACGCCTGTCAGCGATGGGGTCGGCTCAGCCACCCAGATCTTACAGCCCCCTTCGCCCCGCTGCGCAGCCTGACGTCGTGTCGCCCAGCAGCGCGCGTGATAAGTCTGCTTCGGACCTGGCCCTAAGACGTCATCGTCAAGGCAGACAAGGACTTCAGCTCTATCGAGATGAAATCGCTGTTCCAGCCTTTGTCCGAAGGCAAGGCGTGTTGCTTCGAAGCGCCCCTCCTCTCCGGCTGGTTCGTGGATATACCAGCGGGCCCTGGGCCAACGCTCCGTCAGCGCTTTCAGCTGGCGGCCCATGGTTGGCGAACTTGTAGCACCGGTCAGAAGGCAGAAGCCCTGTCCTGCCGTCGCGTCGAGGCGCGCGGCCTGGGACACCAGCATCGCATCGAGTTCGGCCCACGCCGCGGGACGTCCCATGTAGCGCGGAGACCGTGAGCGATCAGGATCATAGAGGCTGAGGACCGCTGCCTGCGTAAAGGCATCCGTTGCACCGAGGCACGCAGGATGGTCCGGATTGCCTTCAAGCTTCGTCGGCCGCCCCACATGGGTTTCGCCCAGAACCGGTTGTGCATATCCTCCCATCAGGACTGCCGTTGCATAGTATTTTGGGCGCCCGGGAATGATATTCTCCGGCGCCTCCACATAGGGCACGCTGTAGTTCAAGTCCTCGGAGCAACCGGTGAGACCGGCGAGGACAAGCGAAGCGCCAAGGCACTTCAGAACATCGCGCCGCGCAAAATCCATCGGGCCTTGAGCTAGCGATGGAAACTCGGCAGCGAGCAGACGCTTGAATTCAGGAGCTTCGCTCAGCTGCTCGAGACCGCGCCAGAACGCGCGGCCGCTTTTCCCGTCCAGGTGGCGACGAATCCAATCGGCATCGCCGGTATGTAGTCCGCTCGATCTCATCGGTGGCACACCGTGCAGGCATCGAGACGCTTCGGGTCGATCCCATAGGCTTTTACGGCAAGGCGTCCAAAGTCCTTATGTGCGTCAGGATCCCAGTCTGACCAGTCCATGCGTGTCACCATTTCGGGTGGTCGAAGGTGTGGCTCGGGATTGCGGTGGCAATCGAGGCACCACTGCATCTGGAAGGGCTGCGCCCGAAATGTGAGCGCCATCTGGTCGACACGTCCATGGCAAGTAACGCATGGAACGCCACGACTGATGTGAATCGCGTGATTGAAAAAGACATAGTCGGGCACCTTCGCGACCCGATTCCAGCGGATGGGCTCGCCGGTCGAGAAACTCTGGCGCACCGGGGCGAGGACTGGCGCACCGGTGTAGAGCTGTGAATGGCAGGTCATGCAGGTATGGGTCGAGGGAAGCCCCGCTTCCGAGCTCACTTCGACCTTATCGTGGCAATAGCGGCAATCGATGCCGTCATCGCCGACATGATGCTTGTGGCTGAAAGGAACAGGTTGATGACGTGTCCACCCGACACGCGTGACATAAGCGGAGTTGACGTACCCTCCTCCGAACAGAAGCGCCCCCACCACTCCGGTGCCAAGCAGGAAAACCGCTACCCTCAGCCTGGTGTCCGCGCTCGCCGTGAAGATCTGAGGCATTGTATCCTGCCCGGTCAGACTGCTCCCCCCTCGCGCGAAGAGCCTAGATCAACGACTTCAACTGTCCGGTGTTCCGCCAAGCTTGGTTGGCTCTAGCAAATATTCCCATCGCTGAGAGCTTGGACGCTTGGCTCACACGCATGAGCATCTCCACAGACTGCGGTGGAATGATATCAGCCCTTGCTAAACGAAGCCCAGCTGAGCCGTTCCCACATCAAGGGCAAGCCTCAAGTATTCCTGCTTATGAGACCTTAAGAATAAGGCAGCTTTTGGCCTGCTCAGAGCCCGCCAAATCCCACATTTCAAGTAACCCAGGCCGGAATGCGAATCGATCGACCGGAGGGTATATCGGGATCGTCGAACTCCTTGAGCCACTCTTGTAGCAATGCGCGCTCCCGGCCCTCTCGGGCAGCATGCCTTAATCCTCTCCTCTGCTTTACAGAGAGCTGTTACTCCCCACAGTGGCAGTAGACCCCTTCCTCATAGATCGCGATCGTCACATCCCAGCCTCATGCGCTGGGCTATGAGTTCAGCTACGTGAAGCGTCGCTCTGCCGGTACCTTGCTCGATTTGCTCCCGGCAGCTGTACCCGTTTGCCAGGATGAGGGTCTCTGCATCCGCAGCCCGCACGGTCGGCAGCAACACCCGCTCGCCCGCCGCTATCGCGACATCGTAGGTTTCAGCGCTGAAACCGAAAGCGCCCGCCATGCCACAGCAACCTGAAGGGACGACATGATAGGAGAGTCCGATCCGATCGAGCAGCCTGCGCTCGCCATCGGACTTGATAACCGCATGCTGATGGCAGTGAATCTGCACTAGCGCCTCGTCACGGGCTCCCGCTGGGGGCTCGATATCACCAATGTGTCCACTGATAAAATCGCTGAAGAAGACGCTCTGACTGGCAAGACGCTTAGCGAGGTCATCCTCCGGGAAGAGGTTGAGCAACTCGTCTTTGAAGGCAGCCATGCAAGCTGGCTCGAGGCCGATGACCGGCGTGCCGGCTCGAATGTCGTCGTGAAGCGTGGTCATGGTCTGCCTCCATAACCGCTCAGCCTGTCCAAGCCATCCCCAATCATAGAGGGGGCGCCCGCAACACAGCGGCCTATCCGGGATGGCGACTTGAAAGCCTAGGGCCTCAAGAGCCTTCGTCGCGGCGATGGCCGTTCCAGGCCGAAAGTAGTTGTTAAAGGTATCAGGCCAGAGGAGGACGCGTGGTCCCGTAGCCTGCTGCACCTCGCGACGGCGGAACCAGTCCGTGAACGTCTCGCGAGCAAAAGGTGGGATTGACCGCTGCTGTGCAATCCCACCAACCGCCTTGGCAAGGCTCCGCAGAATCGGTGTTTGCGTGACCATGTTGGCGATACGGGGCGTTCGTGCTGCTGCGCGCGCAAGTCGATGGATCTGCCCCATGGCGTAGGCATGTCGCGGCCGCAACCGCCAAGCATAATGGTGGGCGCGAAACTCGGCCTTGTAGCTCGCCATGTCGACGTTCACGGGACAATCGCTCTTACACCCTTTGCAGGCCAAGCACAGGCTTAGCGCATTTTCGACCACCTTGCTGCGCCAGCCGTCCTTGAGTGGCCCCCCGTGCAACATCTCGAAGAGCAGTCGCGCTCGCCCTCGTGTCGTATATTGCTCCTCGTGCGTCACGAGATAGCTAGGGCACATGACCTCCTCATGGCTATCGTGGCGTCGGCATTTTCCGACACCGACACAGCGCTGGGCAGCCCGTTCGAATCCCCCCTCGTTCGGGAAGCTGAAATAGGTCTTCAGCTTACGCGGATGATAGCTTGGCCCAACCCGAAGATCCGCGATGATCGGATAGGGATCGACAACCTTGCCGGGATTCATGCGCCATTGTGGATCCCAAATGCCCTTGAATTCGCGAAATGCCTGGACCAGCTCCGGCCCATACATCTTCTCGAGGAGGGCTCCGCGAGCTTGGCCGTCTCCATGCTCTCCAGAGAGTGAGCCATCATGGCGCACGACAAGCTCCGCCGCCTCATCGAGGAACCGGCGCCACTGCTCGATTCCCGGCTCGTCGTAAAGATCGAACGCGATGGCGCAATGGACGACCCCGCCGCCGAAATGTCCATATATGACAGGGTCGTAACCGTACTTACGGAAAAGGGCCTTCAACTCCCTGAGGTAGTCCCCGAGCCGGTCGGGTGCAACTGCACTGTCCTCCCATCCCGGCCATGTGTCAGGATGGTTCGGGACATAGGATTCAGCTCCGAGGGAATCGTCGCGCACGTTCCAGATTCGCTTCTGCTGAGCCTTATCGCGGATAAGCTTCGGGTCGACGCTTTTCATGCTGCGGACATCGTCGACGAGCCCTTGAGCCCTCGCTACAGCATCATCGACGGTCTCACCACCGAACTCGACCAGGAGCCATCCCTGGCCTTCTGGCAGGACCTTCAGGTCATCGACATGCAGCCCCCGCTCCCGATATCGATCCACGAAGGTTTCGTCAAAGCCTTCAAGGCCGACCGGATGATGCTTGAGAACATGAGGCACGGCATCGGCCGCCTGGTAAATGTCCGGGAAGCCGATAATCGTGATGACCCGTTCAGGCGGGCTATGAATAAGGTTCAGGGTTGCCTCGAGAACAGTCACGCATGTGCCTTCTGTCCCGACAAGCGCACGGGCGACATTCATCCCCTTCTCGGGCAGGAGCTGGTCGAGATTCTCGTAACCGGAAACCCGGCGTGGGATATCCGGAAACTTCTCCAGGATGAGGTCCCCGTATCGGTGTCGCAACTCATCAAGCCGGCGGTAAATCTCCGCCCGGCGTCCACCCGCACGAAGAATTGAGCGAAAAGCTTCATCGTCTGTTGGGCCAACGCTCAGCTGCAGTCCGTCATAGGTCAAGACGTCTAACATGTGCACATTGTGCACCGTGATCCCATTCATCACCGCATGAACGCCGCCGGAATCGTTGCCGATCATGCCGCCCAGGGTGTTGTGATCGTGCGTGGCCGGATCGGGTCCGAATGTGAGGCCATACGGAGCAGCCTTCTCTCGCAGATCATCCAGAATGCAGCCCGGCTCGACGCGCGCCAGACGACGCACGGGATCGATCTCGAGCACCCGGTTCAGGTACTTCGAAAAATCGATTACAACCGCAGTGTTGCAACACTCCCCGGCAAGGCTCGTCCCGCCGCCCCGCGGCAGAACAGGGGCGCGATAACGCCGGCAGATCTCAACAGCTCTCACGACATCGTTGCGTGTCTTCGGAATGACCACTCCGATGGGCACCTGACGGTAATTTGAGGAATCGGTTGCATAAAGCGCCCGGCTGCCGTCATCGAAACGAACCTCACCTTCGAGCGCAGCTTCGAGCTCCCGGAAGAGTGCCCTTTCGTCGAGATTGGGAACCTCCGTATAGGCGGTTCTGATTCGCCCGTCCGGCGCCCGCTCGATGCGCCGGTCTGCATGCCTTCGGCGGTTATCCGATGACAGCGCGTCGGCCTCAGTCATCACCACCTTGGCCATCTTTGCGTCCTCCGATTACGATCGCTTGCGTGCTACCCCGCCCGTCCCATGAGGACGTCACGCGGAACCATCTTCACATCCGTCACGCCCGTGAGGGCCATCCCAGCGTCAAGCTCTTCTGATATCAGGGACAACGCCTTGTGGACGCCGGCCTCTCCCCAGGCACCGAGCCCGTAAAGATAAGCTCGTCCAATGAAGCACCCGCGCGCTCCAAGACCGAGTGCCTTCAAAAGATCTAAGCCTGACCGGATTCCGCTATCGAGAAGGAGCTCGGCTCGTTCGCCCACTGCATCCCGTACGGCCGGGAATGCCTCCACCGTAGAGGGTGCACCGTCGAGCTGCCGCCCCCCATGATTCGAAACGAGGATTGCATCCGCGCCTGCGGCAACCGCCAACTCAGCATCCTGCGGATCAAGGATGCCTTTCACGATGATCTTGCCTGGCCAGAGCTGACGTACCCACTCGAGATCGTGTCGATCAAACGATGGGTCGAACTGCTGTTTGACCCATTCTGACAGAGCGCCAAGATTGCCTGAGTTCCTGATGGCATCCTTTAGATTGCCGAAAGTAAACTCCTTGCTCCGCAGCATTCCCAATGCCCAGCGCGGATGCATGGCGATGTCCAGGATATTGGCCAGCGTCAGTCTTGGCGGAATGCCGAGGCCATTGTGCACGTCAACCGTGCGTCGCCCCTCCACATGCAGGTCCATCGTCAGGACGAGTACCGGGCATCGCGCCGCATGGGCTCGTTCTATGAGCGACCGACTGAATCCACGATCCTTCATCAGGTAAAGCTGGAACCAGAAGGGTTTCACGACTGCGGCCGCCACATCCTCGATTGAACAGACGGACATAGTGCTTAGGCAGAACGGAACCCCGAACGCCTCCGCTGCCCGTGCGGCATAGATCTCGCCGTTGGCATGAACCGCACCTGTCAGGCCAGCCGGCGCGAGCGCAACCGGCATTGAGACCGGTTGGTCGACGATGGTGGTTGCTTGGACTCGAGAGGAAACGTCCACCATAACCCGCTGGCGCAGCTCCAGCGCGCCGAGAGCAGCCCTATTCGCCCGCAAGGTCAATTCATCGTAGGAGCCGGCTTCAACATACTCAAAGAAGGTTCTTGGAACCCGACTTCTAGCGACCGCGCGGAGGTCCTCAATATTGGCAATCGCGTCCCATTGCGGCACAGAGGTAGCTCTGGCTGTTGCTACCGCCTCGATCGCTTTCGAGCCGAAAACACGATTGGCAAATTTCATGATGCTCGATCAGTCTGGAACAACTACATTATCCGATGCGAATGACAATATAGGGATGGAACATTCAGTGCTCCACGCGAAACCGCTCAGGCGAAGTGTCCGGAATGTACAGGTCCGCGCATTTGATTTGAGACATAGCTCGAGCTGAACGCACTTGGTCTTGCTTGGCTTCGGAGACCGTTCGATGTCGGGCAGGCCAAGCCTACCCAATTGGCAGCGCGTTACAACCTCGTCAGGCGTCAAGCTCCATGCCAAGGGCATCTTGTCCTGTCGTAGAGAACGCCGTTTGACGTTCGCTGCGGTCAACGACGTCCTAAGGGATCTATCCATAGTTTTCGAATACTCACCTTCTACCTCTTGGGCATAATTTTGATCCGAGCGTTTAGGCACCGACGGTAAGTTCTTGATTAATATCTCACTCTCTAGGTCTAACGACTTATTGATGTATGCAATGCTTCGGTGGATCAGCAGAATGCGACACGCTGGCTTGATATCCTCCTGCCCATAGATCACTTTCCGCAGAGATGAATCGCGGCTGAAAATGGCCGTAAAGGTCTCGCCCTTATCAACCCGCTGAGTGTGAGCCCGGCCGTAAAAGCTTCGGCTTCTTTATAACGCGCTTGGATGCATCGAAGCCAAGCCTTGGCGACGTCGTTGCCTCTTTTACCTGAAACTCTGAACATCATCTTGACATCCAGGCCGACGGGCGTTTCAGCAGGTATGTCACCCGCAGGCGTCGGGAAAGCAGCCGCTTCTGCCAGCATCTAGAACTAAAGGAGACGCACCCCCAAAGTTCCTTAGCTGATAAAAATTTTGTCTACCACCTTAGACCGTGGCGAACTGGCTGCGACTTGATCAGCCTGAGCAAGCTAAAGCTACGGTGGCATCGTGATCCTTGGCTTTGTTACAGACGAGCTCCAGCGATCTGATCGGGACCTACTTTCACAATCACCTATAGAACGCACCCGAACTGCACAGTGGCCCTCCAAAGGTGATTGTTTGTTCGGCTTACTACTTCCTGGGCCCATAGCTTCGCGGGCTATTTCTGCTGAAGCATAATGTACTCAGAAGAGGGCATATCTTGTACGCAGCTTATGCGTGCATAGGTGCCGGGGCGAAATGCTTAAGCGCAATCAAATGCCCAGAAATCCTGGAAATGAAGGGGACTCAAAGCGCCCGCATATTGATTTGCGCGAGGAAGCAAAAAACTATTGAAGAGCTTAGCTTGCGACGGCTGTTCTCTCACCAGAAAAAAGTATGTCATTGTACTGATTGTGTTCTGGTTTGCACCTTGCACGAAGCATTAGATGAATTGAGTTACTTAGCCAGCGCTCAATCAAGGTACACTAGTCCTAACCCCTACTCGTATGCCGGAGACCCAGCCATGGCTCTAAGCCGTGTGATATGTATTGCTAGTTACTTATCCTATCGTCGACGAAAACGGCATCGCCAATATATTCATCGCCTACTTCATCACGATCTGCGGCAGCGGTGCGACGGGCAGGAACGGATACGCGACCATCCCGACGAACAGGAGCCCCAGCATCAACAGCGGTGTCCCAATGGGTCGCCGGATGAAGGGACCTGAAATTCCGGTGCGGCCGTTAGAAATGTCCGCCCTGTCGTTGCGGTGATCATGGGCCATGGGAATTGTCTCCCTAATCCTTGGCGAGGCTCCGGGCTTTCGTGGTGCCGTCCGCTGCCGCCTCCTGCGGCGGCCGATCAGTCGCAACATGCACCTTCGCTCCAGGCTGGAGCCTGTATTGGCCTGCGGTGACGATCCGCTCGCCCTCGGACACTCCATCCTCCAGGACCGCGAGCCCCTGCGTGATGGGGCCGACCTTGACACTGCGGAACTCGACCGTGTCGTTCGCTGTCACTACGTAGACGGCAAGTCCCTGCTGCGTTCTCTGCACCGCGTCAGCCGGGACGGTCAGGGCATCGAGGGTCTCGAGCAAAGTCCGGACGGTCACGAATTGCCCCGGCCAGAGGGCTTGATCCTTGTTCTCGAACGACGCCTTCAGCTTGATGGTCCCGCTGGCCTGATCGATTTCGTTGTTGATCAGCGTCAGAGTTCCTTGGCCAAGCACTGTTTGGCGGCCCGCTCGACAGATGTAATTTGTTCCAGCGCGGACCTAAGACCCTATAACAATATCGCAGAGCGGTCTTGGGCAGCCCTCCTTGCGAGTGCGAATGCTTGAAGAAGAGACCTAGGTACTAGCCTTATGGGCAGCCCATTCACGAGACGGCTTTCCTCCGCTAAAAGTCAACGACCCGCTTCATAGTTTGGATTGCGAACATGGTCGCCAGCGTTACCGATCGTTTTCTTCGTTACGTCGTCATTGACACTCAATCCGATCCCGCTTCATCGACCCAGCCTTCGACCGAAAAGCAGAAAAACCTAGGTCGCCTGCTGGTCAAGGAACTGCTCGCCATCGGTATTTCCGACGCGCATCTGGACGAGCACGGCTACGTCTACGCGACGATTCCGCAGAACACAGCCAAGAGCGGCGTTCCCGTCATATGCTTCTGTGCTCACATGGATACGGCGCCGGACTTCAGTGGCACCAACGTGAAGCCCCAGATCGTGAGGAACTACCAGGGTGGCGACATTCAATTGCCGGGAGATCCTGACCAGATCATTCGCGTAGGCGATCATCCGGTACTGAAGGATCTTACCGGGCATGATATCGTCACATCGGATGGCACGACCCTTCTCGGCGCCGACGACAAGGCCGGCATTGCCGAGATCATGACGGCAGCCGAGTTCCTGATCAACAATCCTGACATCAAGCATGGTGCGATCCGGATCCTCTTTACAACGGACGAGGAGATCGGACGTGGGGTCGACAAAGTTGACCTCAACAAGCTCGGCGCTGCCTTTGCCTATACCCTGGATGGGGAAACGGCTGGTACGCTCGAAGACGAGACGTTCTCAGCCGATGGCGTCGACATCACCGTCAGGGGCGTGGCGATCCACCCAGGTTTCGCCTACGGCAAAATGGAGAATGCCATCAAGATTATGAGCGCCATCATTGAGCGCCTACCCAGGGACATGGCCCCCGAAACGACACGAGACCGTCAAGGCTTCATTCACCCGATTGCCGCCTCAGGCGTGATGGAGAAGGCAAATCTCAGCTTCATCATTCGCGATTTCACCGAGGAGGGGCTCAAAAGCAAGGAAGCCTTGCTGGAAACGATCGCGAGAGAGGTCCTGAAAGACTATCCAGGCTCCAGCTATACCTTCGAGGTCAAGGAGCAGTATCGGAACATGAAGGTTGTCCTTGAGCAGCATCCGGAGATTGCAGAATACGCGATGGAGGCGATCCGCCGGGCTGGCATGACACCTGTACGTGGCAGCATTCGCGGCGGCACTGACGGCTCACGCCTGTCCTTCATGGGGCTACCCTGTGCCAATCTCTTCGCCGGTGGCCATGCCTTCCATTCTCCACTAGAATTCGTCAGCAGCCAGGATATGGAAAAGGCCGTCAGAACGGTTGTAGAGCTCGCCAGGATCTGGGAGGAGCGCGCGTAAGGACTGCAGCTCCGAAATCGAGAAGGTGGCGCAGTCGCAGCGTCAGAAATACGCGACTGCGTACATTTTCCCTTGCAGATGCTAGTGACTTCTAAGTGCCAAACTTGCACCGACAGCGAACGGGCTCTCCCTCATCTTCTTGCCGCGGCCATTCGCAGAGGAGCTGCCTCAACCCTGTTCCGCCCCTCATGCTTGGCTCTGTATAGAGCGGCATCGGCCATCGTGAGGAGTTCGGTCGGGTCGGCGGATGTTTGAGGGATTGACGCAACACCGAGAGATGCGCTGACAGCAACATCAGCTGACGGAGAGAGCTCAGCAATTCGCTTGCGAATTTCCTCTGCCTTCGTCCTAGCTTCCGGCAGATCGCTGTCCGGCATCAGAATGATCAGTTCCTCGCCACCATATCGGCACGCGATATCGCTTTTGCGGATCGTTGCCAGGATAACGCCAGCAACATCGCGGAGCACGGTGTCGCCCACAGCATGTCCGTGCTCGTCGTTGAGCTTTTTGAAATGGTCCAGGTCCACCATGATAGCCGACATTGGCGAGTTGCGCCGCTCAGCCTGAACCGCGAAGCTCTCAAGAACCTCCTCCATGAAGCGGCGGTTGTAGAGTCCCGTCAGCGGATCACGCAACGCTTGATTTCGGAGCCGCTCCCGAAGCGCTATGCTTGAGAGTGCCAAAGACATATTATCAGCCAGCGCAACTGCGAGGGGCTTGAGCGCCTCCAACCGTGTTCCGCTCGAATCGTTGCTGAAGATCTGGAGCAGACCGTGGATCTCACCCCGCGCGAGCATCGGGATTTCCAGTGCACTTCGTCCCTCTAGGGCGTGATCGCACTTCAACGCCGCGTACCCCTCTTGGTTGATATGAGGCTTGCCGCGCTTCAGCGCCCAGCATTGCGAGGGTGAAATCACTTGCGGCAACGTTGGGTCGACCTCGTCGGCTCCCCAAGCGGTCGAGAGGTCAAGCCGATCACGCGAATTATTGAAGATGTAAAGTGCGCCGCCCAAACCGGAAAGCAGGCGTTTCGCTGTGGCTCGGAGGACAGCGTTTGCATCCTCGTATCCCATTGCGCTTTGCAACATGTCTGCCATGGCGAGGAGATGTTCAACCTGTTCTCGGCTCTGCACGGAAGCTGACATTGCGGCCGCACGGGAGCGAGCTTGGCTCGCCAAGGCGCGGAAGGCCAAATAGAGCGCCAACATGATGGCGATGCCACTCACGATCTGCAGCACAAGGAGAAGCGTCTGAAGCATCGCAAGACTGTCTTCGGCCTTATTGACCTGAACAGCCTTCGCGGCCAAAAACTGACCGATGTACTGCCGCAGCGTATCCATGGCAGCCTTGTTACCGTCCAGGTACATCCGCTGGTCGGCAGCGTTGGAACCGCCAACCTGGACGGGCTCTATCATCTTTCCGATTTGAGACCGAAAATGGGCCACCAGCGCCGAGAATGCATGCGTTCCTGGGGCCGCCCCAGCCTCGTCAGCGACAAATCTGTCGAGCAGATCGAGCGTCGGCTGGTTGTTGTCTAGCACCTGCAGTCCGACGCTATAGGGCTGCAGGTACTCTGGGCGCGCTGTCAGAACGAAGCCGCGCGCCCCGGTCTCGACATCCAGAAGCGCCAATTGGACGATTCTGACATCTCGGCTCTCGATACGTAAAGACGACAGTCTTTGCTGGGTCTGGTTGTTATACAGGAACGCAGCGATTGTGGTGACGACCGTCAAGACGATCACAACCGCAACCGAGATCGACAACTTCACAGCAGGAGGAAGATCGGCAGTCTCGGGAACCCCAGCAATCCTCAAGAAAGCGGCTTTGAGATTGAAGCCAGACATAGCGTTGCGGACTTTCGACGTTAAATACTTAATCTTGAAGCGGAGGTCGGTCTGTTCAGGGCAGGCTCGAGACAGAGGGCGGCTTGGTATCGCCCGCTTGATACGGGTGCCACATATTTATGCAATAAGAACCTATATCCTTCCCTTCCGCTCTGTGCAGGGGAACGCCCCCTGAGTTTCTCGGGAGCAGAATGTAGGTCAGGCATCCCCCATAGAAACCCATATACAATCAATTATGGAGCTTCTGACCAATCTTGATCACCTATTTGGTGCGGATTCCTTGCGGCCGCTAAAACTCTCTTCGTATTTTCCTACAGACGGCCCTATTCCAAAGGTAATTGAATTAAATTTGCCACGAGCGACTTTGAAGCTTCTGGCGGATCATAATCAGTCAACAAGTTGTGCAGGCTGTGGATTTTATTCCTGAGGCCGCACTCGATATGCACATTGAAGGGTGGTGAGGGGACGACCACCGAAGTTCGGGAACTGGAGCACCTCCGGCAGAGTTTTGAAATAACTCGAAATTGCCCCGAGCCCTTTCGTCAAAGGCGGTAAGTTTGCAGGCAGTTGTAGTGGAGATGCGTATGGCCGATATCATTGCTTTTGCAGATCTCAGAAAAAGCGCAAAGCAAGAGGAAATTCTGTCTCTCTTCGAGAAAGAGCCAGCACACCACATCAAAGGCCGCAAAACCCGTAAGCGAGAGGCGTTTCCAAGCTGCCGTCCTGGGATCTCAGGGAACCTGAATGACCTTTATGAGCAAGCGAATGCCGTGCTCATGCGCCATTACGATGGGGACGCAAAGGTCCCTCCGATTGTGGCCGAGAAATGCTTCGAGCTTTTGAAAGCGCTCTCAGAGCACGCAGAACCAGAATAGACGCTTAATTCCATCACTTGGACTGAATGCGTTTCCCCATCCTTCGCCCTTGAGCGCCCGCAAATCCCGGCAATGGAAAAATTCGACACTGACAAGCGGCGCCGTGTTCTGCGCCTATCTAAGTATCGGCTGGCTTTCATTAGGATACTGGGACGTGCCCAACCCTAGTGCCATAGTGGCGCATAATCACACTACCGTCATCGCTCCGAGACGGGACGTTCTCCGCGCACCCTGATGTTGATAATCCGCGAGGATCCCACAATGACAGGCCCGCGTGCAGACAAGTAGATGAGATCGGCCTCCCGAAAATCCTCGAGTTCAAAATCGCTCGGAGCCAAAGCCTTGCCTTTTAAAAGAATACAAGCTCCTCTCGGATCAGCGATCTGCGTTACCGCCCTTTTCCGCCTCCAGCCATTCCCCTGATGCCAGGCATAGCGTCCGCTGGACGGCCCTATGGTCATGGGCGCCCTATTAAAAACGGCCGCAGAGGCAGAACGGCAGATATGCTTTTAAACCGGAAGAGGCGCTGGCTTCGGTCATCCCGGCGAGAAGGTCGCCAGATGCTCGCTCTAGATTTTCTTAGTAAGAGAAATCTCTTTGTAACATCATATCATCATGAAACCAAAAATGGGATTCGCATTTGAAGAATCCTTTCGTCCTTGACATGATCCTGGCAAAGTTCAGGCTAAATGCCACGCCCAAGCGAAATAAAATATCAAGCGCGCTATCTGCGTTCGAGGAGGGAGGCGACATGGGAAGGCGGGTTCTTGTTGCGGAATTCATGCACGAGACGAATACATTCAGCATCCAAAAGACAGATGAGGACGCGTTCAGAAAGTCTAGCTTTTATCTCGATGACGAAATCCCTCGAGCCTTCCGTGGAACCAGAACGTCGATGGGCGCAGCCTTCGAGGCCGCAGAGCGGTTCCAATGGGACCTCATTCACCCGCTCGTCGCATCGGCCAATCCGTCAGGTCGCGTCACAACAGCCTGTTTCGATTCGTTGACCGGACGGGTCATCGCCGCAAGCGATAACGTGGACGGCATCCTCCTTCATCTGCATGGATCGATGTCGACGGACGATTATGACGACGGCGAAGGAGAGTTTCTGTCCCGTCTCCGTACTCGCGTTGGTCCCGATGTTCCAATCGTCGTGATCCTCGACCTGCACGCGACCGTGACGCAGCAGATGGCCGATCATGCCAATGCCTTGATTTCATATCGCACCTATCCTCACGTGGATCAGTACGAGCGAACCTGGCAGGGCGCTTCACTTCTACAGCAAGCCCTTGAGAGCAAAATCGGCCCAAAAGTCGCCATAGCGCGGCGACCTATCCTTTACGCGCTTGACGGAGGCCGGACGACATCGCCGCCTATGATGGAGCTGCTTCGCCGCGGAGAGCTTATCGAGACCGCCGGAAAAGCTCTCGTCGTCAGCGTCCAGGCAGGCTTCTCATCGGCCGATGTCCACGATATCGGCCCTTCCATTGCAGTCACAGGAAATGACCGAGATGCGGCGCAGGCCCTCGCAGAGGAGCTCATGGACTATGCGTGGGAGCAGCGAGCATTCTCCTCGATTCATTTCACGCCTCTCGACGAGGCTATAGCGAAAGCTAAAGATGGAACTAGCGCCTCGAAACCTCTCGTCATCGCTGACTACTCTGACAATCCTGGCTCCGGAGCCTACGGAGACGCCACGACGCTTCTAAAAGCGATCCTCGATGCAGATCTCCAGAACGTCGGATTCCACGCCATTTGCGACCCCGAGGCTGTGCGACAGGCCCAGGCAGCCGGCGTCGGGAACGAGGTTACGATGCTGCTTGGAGGCAAGACTGATCCCAGCATGGGGGGAGGTCCATTGGAGGTCACGGGACATGTCGCAGCCATCACGGATGGGCGCTTCATTGCTTATGGGCCGATGGGTGGCGGGGCGCAGCGCAATTATGGTTTAAGTCTTCTTCTGCGCGTTGGTGGCGTCGATATCATCGTGATAAGTCACAATGGCCAGGCGACGGATCTCGCGCAATTCACGTCACTTGGCATCGACCCGACGCGAAAGTCGACATTGGTGGTTAAGTCGATGCAGCACTTCCGCGCTGCGTTCGAACCCATCGCACGCGAGGTCATCGAAGTTGACACTGGCGCACTCTCGACACGTAATTTCAAGGAGCGTCCCTATAGAAAGGTTCGCCGCCCCATCTGGCCTCTCGATCCGATATGAGATTGCCAAAGTGAGCGAGCTCTTTAGGATGCTGGGCACATCACACAGTACAAAATTCGAGAGGGAATGGTGCAAATGCAGGCGGATCTGGTTCTGCGTAATGGGTCAATCTGGTGTGGGCGGAATGACGGGGTCGCTGAAGCCCTCGCTGTATGGCAAGGGCGCGTTCTGGCAGTCGGAAGCGATGATGAAATCGCTACGCTGATTGGTCCAGCGACACGTGTGGTAGATTTAGAGGGGCGCTTTGCAACGCCGGGCCTGAACGACTCCCATCTCCACCTCATCTCGCTTGGCCTTGTGATGGACTGGGTCGACGCTCGGCCGACAACCGTGCCGACTCTTGACGGGCTGCTCTCGAACATACAGGCGCGGGCCTTACAGGCTCAGCCTGGCGAGTGGATTCTGGCGCGCGGCTATGACCAGACCAAGCTCGATGTTCAGCGGCATCCACATCGCAGCGAGCTGGACAAGGTCGCACCTAACAATCCCGTAATGCTGACCCGAACTTGCGGGCATGTGTCGATCTGCAACTCGTTAGCTCTAAAGCTTGCTAACATCGATGAGTCATCGGCCACCCCGCCCGGAGGATTGATCGAGCAGGAAAACGGGCGCTTGACCGGTCTTCTGGCTGAGAATGCGCGCGCTCCGGTTTGGGCAGTCATTCCTCCACCCAATGAGGAGCAACTCGTCTCTGCAATTGAAAGAGGCGGCCGACATCTGCTCTCATATGGCATTACGAGCTGCATGGATGCTGCCGTTGGCCAAAGAGGTGGGTTTAGCGAAATTTCAGCCTATCATCGCGCAAAGCGTGAAGGGCGCCTGCCCGTCAGAACTTGGCTGACGCTGCTAGGAGATCCGGACGGATCGATTGTTCCGCAGTGCTTTGAGGCCGGCCTAATTACAGGCACCGGAGACGATATGCTGATGATCGGTGCCGTGAAGCTGTTTCTCGACGGCTCGGCCGGAGGCCGAACGGCATGGATGTCTTACCCCTACCTCGGCGAAGACCAGACAACCGGCGTGCAGATGATGTCGGACGAGGTGGTGAATGAACTCGTCATGGACGCGCATGCCAAAGGCTACCAGCTTGCCTGTCACGCGATCGGGGATGCTGCGATCGAGCAGCTGATCACGGCCTATGAGCGTGCGCTCGCTTCCATTCCAGACACAGATCGGCGTCATCGGATTGAACATTCCGGCTTTTCAACACCAGAGCAGCATCAGCGCATGGTCGCTGCAGGGATCTACCCCTGCCCTCAACAGGTATTCATCTACGACTTCGGAGATGCTTACGTTTCCGTTCTCGGAGAAGAGAGGTCGTTAGGAAGCTATCCCTTCAGGACCTGGATAGATCTCGGTTTAAAACCTGCGACAGGGAGCGATGCTCCCGTTTGCGAGCCCAATCCCTTCCCGAACTTTTATGCCATGCTGACCCGCAAAACATGGAAGGGTACCGTCATGGACGCTCGTGAGCGAGTGTCTATCGAGGACGCACTACAAGCATACACCGAATTCGGGGCTTTCTCGCAGAAGCTCGAACACATTAAGGGTCGCCTCATTCCAGGGCAACTTGCCGATATTGCTGTCTTCTCCCGGAATCTGCTGACGGCTGCCCCTGAGGATATTCTTGACAACACTAGCTGTGAACTTACCATTCGAGGAGGTGTGATCGTTCACGACCGCCATGGCGTTGCTTAAAAATAAAGAGGGACGCGCCTGGACAGCAACCGGCACTCTTTCAATGGGTGCCTGACATGCATGGATCAGCCCGCAGGGTTTTTCACGCATGACCACATATCTGGAGGACCACCGTGCTGAAAAGACTTTTGATTACAACGGCGATCGCCTTGGCCATTGGCGGCGTCGCAGAAGCGCAGACGCCGCGGAAGGGAGGAACGATCCGCTTCACCGCCCCTTACGGATCAAGCTTCGCGAATCTCGACATTCACACGTCAAACCGTGCGCAGGATGAGATTTGGGCAAAGGCAATCCATCGCTCCCTCTATAATTGGGATGCGGCAGCCGGAAAGCCTGTCCTTGAGCTTGCGAAATCGGTCGAGGCTTCCGGCGATGGCCTGACTTATACTTTCAAACTGCGCGACGACGCTTATTTCCATAACGGCCGAAAGCTCAGTGCCGACGACATTATATGGACCTACAACCATCTCATGGATGGCGGAAAGGCCTATCCCGGCGCGCGCTATGTTCGCATGATCAAGGGCGCAGTCGATGTCGAGAAAGGTCAAGCGAAGACCATATCTGGCCTTCGCAAGATCGACGACAACACATTCGAGATGACGCTTACCGAGCGGATTGACCCAGGCTTCTATTTCTGGACAGCGACAACGTCTATTTATCCAACTGGGGAATCGCAGAACGAGGCTTTCGCGTCGAACCCAATTGGTCTCGGCCCGTACAAACTCGCAGAGTACGTGCCCGGCTCCCGTCTGGTGGCAGAGCGCTGGGACAAATTCTATAATACCGGCAAGCCCTACGCCGATAAGGTCGCGATCATGATCATGGGCGAAGCATCGGCCCGTGACGTTGCATTCCGCAACAAGGAAATCGACGCCTCAATCTTGGGCCCGGCTCAATACGTGGCGTACAAAAATGACCCCGAATTGTCGAAGGGCCTGCTCGAAGTCGCAGAGGTTTATACCCGCGTCATGGGAATGAACCCTGAATTCAAGCCTTTCGCGGACAAGCGGGTGCGGCAGGCCATCAATTACGCCATCGATGCAGACCTCATTATCAAGCGTCTCGTGAAGGATAAGGCATACCGGGCGACAAGCTGGCTCCCCCCGACCTCGCCGGGTTTCGACAAGTCCGTGAAGCCCTACCCCTATGATCCCGAGAAAGCCAAGAAGCTGCTTGCGGAAGCCGGCTATCCTAACGGGTTCGAGTTCGAGTGGACCGCGACCTCCAATGAGAGTTGGGGCATCCCGATTGCTGAAGCCGTCATCCCCATGCTCGAGAAAGTGGGCATCAAGGCTAAGATTAAGCCGGTTGAAGGATCGGTTCTGTCCGAAGTCGTCCGCAAGGGCGAATATCAGGCCTTCCTTTGGTCTCTCTCCACGGGTCCGGATCCGCAGGCAGCCTTGAAGTGCTTCCACTCTAAGACGCCCCAGACTGCCTGTAACTACACCCTCTTCAAGAACGAGGAAGTCGACAAACTTCTGGACGAAGCTGGCTCGACCAATGACGCGACCAAAAAAGTAGAGAACCTCACAAAGGTCAACAACATCGTCTTTGATGAAGCGCCTTATTGGTTCTTCAACTACAACAAAGCCGTTATGGCCCATCAGCCTTGGCTCAAGGGCCTGCAGCCGAACGCGACCGAACTCGCGATTCAGAACTTCGAGGAGATGTGGGTCGACGAATCTTCGCCAGCCGCAAAGTAAACCATCGACCTAGAACCTCTTGTCCTGAAAGGATCCTGGCGCTGCGTCCTCTTGGACCAAGCGCCAGGAACGGTTTCCTGAATGGCTGCTTTTCTCCTTCGACGCCTGCTTCAAACCGTTCCCATCCTGCTCGCTGTGGCGCTGATCATATTCATTTTGTTCAGCGTCATACCGGGCACCTTCGCGTCGAGCATGAGCGATGATGGTCGCAGTGTCATCGACGTGCAGGTGATGGAGCGCATGAACAAGGAGTTCGGATTTAACGATCCTGTTTATGTGCGCTTCGGAAAGTATGTAGCCCAGCTGGTCCAGCTCGATCTTGGCACGTCGTTCCGAACTCGCCAGCCAGTGACGAAGGTCCTTGCGGAACGCATGTGGCCGACCCTTATGCTCACATTTGCGTCGATGCTGTTCTCCATTGTCGTTGGAGTTCCGCTTGGCTTCATTGCGGCTCTGCGCCCGGGAAGTTGGGTCGACACGGTTTCAATGGTCGGCGCCGTTTCCGGCCTGTCGCTGCCAAAGTTTTGGCTGGGCCTGCTGATGATGTATCTCTTCGCCTTGGTCCTCGGATGGCTCCCGAGCTTTGGCTATGGCGATGGCAGTTTACGCTACCTAGTTCTGCCCTCTATCGCTCTGGGCGTCGCTCCGATGGCCCTGCTTGCACGAACGACCAGAGCCGCTGTGCTCGAGATCATGAACGCCGATTTCGTGCGTACGGCCCGCGCAAAAGGCATGAGTGAGCGCAAGGTGGTTCAATGGCACCTCACACGTAATGCCCTCGTCATTGTCCTGACAACCATCGGCCTGCAGTTCGGCACCGTTATCGGACAGGCTGTCGTAATCGAAAAACTGTTCTCTTGGCCAGGACTTGGATCTCTCCTCGTTGACAGCGTGACCTTGCGCGATATTCCCGTCGTTCAAGGTGCAATTCTACTGATTGTCCTGTCATTTCTAGTCATTAACACCCTAGTGGACGTCCTCTGTGCCCTTATCGATCCACGCATCAAATATACATAAGAGCGTAGAATGAAGATCAGAGCCAATCTCCTGATTGGAGGCATCCTTTTTGCGATTGTGGTCGTAGCTGGTCTGCTCGCTCCATTGCTGGCGCACACGGATCCTGTCATGGATGCAAACCTGATGTATGCCGAGGAGCCTCCAGGTGCCGAGTTTTGGTTTGGCACTGACGCGCAGGGTCGCGACATCTATAGCCGGGTCCTGCACGGGGCGCGGATCTCGCTCACTGTCGGCATCGTCTCTCAGCTGATCAACACCATTATCGGAGTATGTCTCGGCCTTTCGGCTGGCTACTGGGGAGGCTGGTGGGACGACTTCGTGAGTGGTCTTACCAACCTCATGCTGGCAATTCCGTCCCTGATCTTTGCCCTCGCCATCATGGCCATTCTCAATCCGGGCTTGACGAGCCTTTTAATCGCGCTGGGCCTAACCAACTGGTCATTCACATGCCGACTGGCGCGTGCCTCAACGCTCTCTCTCAAAAGCCAGGGCTACGTTCAGGCCGCTAAGGTGCTCGGCTACAGCGATATCAGGATTATGCTCACGCAACTCCTGCCCAACATGCTTGGCCCGATTATCGTCATCGGAACCCTTGGGATGGGGGGAGCCGTTCTCGCAGAGGCTTCACTGTCCTTTCTTGGGCTTGGGATCCGCCCTCCCTATCCGAGTTGGGGAAGCATGCTGTCTGACGCCCGCGACCAAATCACGACAGCCCCGTGGATTTCCATCTTTCCAGGGCTGGCGATCTTCGTAACCGTTCTTGGCTTGAACCTCTTGGGCGATGGCCTCCGAGATATTTTGGACCCTCAATCCCGGACACGTCGGATATGAGCGCGCCGCCACTTCTAGAGGTTAGAGATCTTCAGATCAGTCTCGCTGTTGGGAACACGCTTTTTCATGCCGTCGAGAACGTATCCCTTACGATCGAAAAAGGTGAAACCCTGGGCCTCGTCGGAGAATCCGGTTGCGGCAAGAGTATCACGGCTCTTGCACTGATTGGGCTACTTCGCCCCCCTCTGATCATCACAGGAGGAGAGATCAGGTTCGACGGGCGCGACATCCGTGCGCTCCCTTCACGTGAGATGCGAAAGCTTAGAGGAAATCGGATCTCTATGATCTTTCAGGAGCCGATGACGGCTCTCAACCCACTCTCACCAGTGGGGCGGCAGATCGCGGAAATGTTCGTTCTCCATAGAGGAGCGACTTGGAATGAAGCTGAGAAACTCGCTATCGAGGCCCTTGCGCGCGTTCGTGTCCCCGCCCCTGATCGTCGCGTGAAGGACTATCCGCACCAGATGTCCGGAGGCATGCGGCAGCGCGTTATGATTGCCATTGCCCTCGCCTGCAGCCCTGACCTCCTGCTGGCGGATGAGCCGACCACGGCGCTTGATGTCACCGTACAGGCTGAGATCCTGGACCTCATTCGCGAATTATCCTCCGCTCAAGGGACTGCGGTTTTGATGATCAGCCATGATCTTGGCCTGATTGCCAATATGTGCCGTCGTGTCGGCGTCATGTATGCGGGCCATATTGTGGAAGAGCGAGCCGCAGAAGATATCTTTCGCTCTCCCAGTCACCCATATACGAATGGCCTGGTGGCTTCGCTGCCCCTCCTCGGTGCCCGGGCGCGACATGGGAGAAAACGTCTCCAAGAAATCGAGGGAGTGGTCCCGCCAGTGTCGGCTTTTCCGAATGGCTGCCGGTTCAATCCAAGATGTCACATGGCGACCGACATTTGCCGGACTGAGGAGCCAGGCGCAACCATGCTTGAGCGAGGCGGGCTTGTACGGTGTCACCATCATGGCTGAGGCAATGCTCGACACCATTTTGAAGGTCGAAGATCTAGCCGTCCATTTCCCCGTTGGTGGCCGTCTATTTGCCGGGGGCCACAAGGTCGTACATGCAGTCGATGGTGTCGACCTGGAATTGAAGCGAGGCGAGTGCCTTGGGCTCGTCGGCGAGTCAGGTTGCGGGAAGTCAACCTTGGCCCTTTCTATTCTGGGTCTGCAAGCGCCGACCAGAGGAAGGATCATTATCGACGGTCAACCCATTTCGGGCGATGCGAAGGATCGGATGGACCGAGCCCGCATGACGCAGATGGTCTTCCAAGACCCATACTCGTCTCTAAACCCGCGTCAGACGGTGCGTACAACCCTCGAAGCTCCGTTACGCCTTCATGGCATCACGACGAAAAGCGAGATCGACGATAGAATTGCGGACATGCTGCGCCGTGTCGGACTGCGTCCCGATGTTGCGAAGCGCTACCCCCATGAGTTTTCTGGCGGCCAAAGGCAGCGGATCGGCATCGCCCGGGCTCTCATTCTGAAGCCTCAGATCGTTATTCTGGATGAACCTGTCTCGGCACTTGACGTGTCGATCCGGGCACAGATCATCAATCTTCTTCTAGAGCTGAAGGAAACTTTCGGCCTCTCATATATCATGATCAGCCACGACCTCGGCGTCGTCGAACACATGAGCGACAGGGTCGCCGTCATGTATCTCGGCCGCATTGTCGAGTCGGGTGGTTGGGAGACGATCTTCTCGACACCTGGCCATCCTTATACACGCGCACTCATTGAGGCTATTCCCGACCCATTCAGAAATCGCCAAGGCAATAAAATCACCGGAGAGATTCCAAATCCTCTGAATCCTCCGGCTGGGTGCGGGTTCAACCCACGCTGCCCCGAGGCAAGAGATCTCTGTCGGGTGCCTCCTGGGCCGGATCTGAAGGAGGTCGGAACCCACCACTTTGTTCGCTGCCGCCGCAACAACGAGCTTCCGGCATGGGAGCCTCACGCGTCTTAAGAGCTCCCGACAACGTCATGAGCGAACCAGAAATTCCTTAGGCTGAAGTACTCGTTCAGCATGTATGCGACAGAAAGATCCCGCCGATGACATCTGCCCCGACGATACGGGTCCGCGTTCCCCGCAAAAATGGTGAGCTTCATCTCGGCACCTTATCCATCGGCCAATGGCAAACACCATGCACAGTTGGAGCGGCGGGGCTAATTCAGGCCTCTCTTAAGCGCGAGGGCGACAAGCGCACCCCCATCGGGATCTTTCCATTGCGCTATGGCTTGTTCAATGAGTCTGCCCGCCCTGACTTCGCACATAATCTTGCATTCCCATTTGTCCCCATGTCGGATGGCATGATTTGGGAGGAGAACGGGGAGGCTTACAACCGTCTCGTCTACGCAGAAGATGACCAGCGTATCCATGACAGATTGCAGAGGCCCCGCGACGAGGCCCTTTTCGAAGTTGTCGTGCCTATCGGTTTCAATGATGCAATGCCTGAAGTCGGACGCGGCAGCGCTCTTTTCATTCATGCGGCAAGTGCCGATATGAGCGGGACGGCCGGGTGCATCGGAATCCCAGCAGATCGAATCTCAGAGTTCTCGCAACACCTAAAACCCGGGATGCTGATCGATATCAATTACGATGACACTGATGCCCCCCTGCATCATACAGAAACAACACCCCTCGAGGTCGTGCGTTTTATTGGCCTTGAGCGCGGCCCTCGGCTGATCATCATAGGGGCTGTTCACGGCAACGAAATTTGTGGTCCTCAAGCTATCCTAAAAGCAATTTCGGATTGTCGTACCGGGAGGCTCAATATTCGCCGCGGAGAAGTGACCTTCGTTCCCGTTGCGAACATGAAGGCCTATCGACAGGGAACGCGAGAAGGCGACAGGAATCTCAATCGCGATCTGCGCGAAAAGACGATCCCGGCCGACTATGAAGACAAGGTTGGAAATCGAATCTGCGCCCTTTTGCGTGAGCATGATGTCCTTCTCGATATCCATTCATTCCGCGGCAAAGGCGAACCCTTTATTTTCGCCGGCCCTCCAGACAACAGGGGCCTTATGGAGACTTTCCGATTTGCCTCTCAAGAGGGAGCATTCGCGGCAAGCCTTGGTGTGCAGGTCGTGATTCACGGCTGGCTCGATGTCTACGAGCGCTTTTTGAACGAGCGGAAGCAACTCGGCTTTACTGACAAGTTGATTTCCGAGGGCGTCGGCACGACAGAGTACATGCGCTTTTCTGGTGGCTATGGCGTCACGCTGGAGTGTGGCACCCATGAAGATCCAGCCGCCGTCGAAGTGGGCTATCGGGCAATCCTTAATGCTCTTGCGCATCTCGGATTAATTGAGGCCCCCTTGCCTAAAGCTTCCGTCGAGAAAGTCATTCAGATCGTTGATGTTGTCCTCTGCAGGGAAAATGGCGACAGCCTTGAGGGAAGCTGGAAGACAGGGGATTCGGTTCCGTCAGGAGCGGTCATCGCTCGGCGCGCGAATGGCGATCCGGTTACAGCGCCTAGAGCGGGCTATATCGTGTTTCCAAATGCAAATGCGGTTCCGGGAGACGGCATCTGCTATTTTGGAATCGACAGCCCCCGAACTCTTTAATTCGCTTCGGCCTTATCTCAGTTGGCACGTGACCGGACCGCGATTCACTGATGGCTCAATGCCTACAATCAATCTGCTACGTGCCGCAGGATCGCCGATAGCCAAGGCGATTTCGCCTGCCACTTGGATCATAGCTTGTTCGCCAAAGGTAAATATGCTGCTGAGCTTGGCAGCAGTACGCATTATGAGCGCGAGAGGTCGGTTCAGGGCGATATCACCCTGAACCGCTAGCATAGAAGGCTCCCTTGAGCAGCATCAGCGAGCCAATAAAAATTCGCCCGCCTTCGCGCGTGCCTGTTTCCCAAGAGGTTGGGAGGTGCAGAAGCCTGCTTTCTCCGCCTATCTTTGTTGGGGCCGCAGCGAACGTGCAAGCTCTCGGATGACGCTATCCTCGATGTCGAGGTTTAATTCCTCTCTGGAGGGCCCTTCTAAGGCTGCGGCTGTTTGCGCCTGTTTCGCAGGCGGCGTCGAGGAAGCCTGCTTTTCAGATGCCCCTCCAGAGCGACGGCGTGGCTCCGACTGCTCTGCATGGCTCTGCGACGGTGCATAGGAGAATTGTCGGGACGAGCTGAAGCGGTTCTCCAGAGTGTCTAACAGGCTGTTGAGGGCAGCATTAGAGAGCGGAACGTCCAAGGCCGACGGGAGCCCGTTGAGCGCAATTGAACGGTTCTGGTACGCGGCCTCGGCGGTGACTTCGGGCCCAAACCACGGCAGAGGACGGAAATCCTTAGGTTCGTCATTATCGTCGAACTCAACCACGATGAGGTCGAGAGGGCCCGGTGTGACGAAGCGGTTTATCTGGATTTCGCGAGAGCCGATGGACAGGTCAGTCCGAACATAGTCGACCTTCCCAGGCGTTACATCAAGGAGTGCCTCGGCATGCGAGCGGGGAACAGCCGTACGCTCCTCAAGGGGGGATCCTGGGCCTCCTGTGATGAGAACGAGGCTGCCTTGATCCCCTTCGATGTGCACGTAGGAGCTACGGTCTGCCTGGTTGGGAAAGTGGCCCTCCGTCACGCGCGTGCCGCCGCGCTCCTTCCGGATAAGCCGCGCCAGAGAGGAGGCCATGAGAAAACGTCTTGTTGAAACCATTTGGCGTGCACTCCAGGGCAAATGCGGAAACTCCCCGCTTACCTAGAGTTATAAGCCTGAATCGGCAAACGGATTAAGCGCAATCCCAAAGAAAGCTAGGCGTCAGGTTAATTCCGAGGGATGCGCATTCACAGGGCCTCCGCGGTCGCGATACGGGAAGATTTCAATTTATCTAATAACATATCAGTCGGGCAGTTCTCTAACTTGCTCACCTTTGATAGCGGGCGCTTGTGTCACTGGTCTCGCCCGGACGAATAGATACAAAGTATCGCACTATGCGGGCGCCAGGTTGGAGGCAGCGGACGCACTGGAGCCTGCTTACAGCTTTCGTTCTTTTAAAGCAGCACCCGCTCCTGCTTCCGATCCATAAGGACGCGAGAGCCACCACGTTCCAGTAGCTGATGTGGTTCGGTGTCCGCGCTTTTTGGTGTGGATGTTGCTGTTGGCGGGGTTGCCTTTGGGCGCGGCCGTATGACCTGCCTGCAACACTCGGAGAGAAGCACCGGCCCAACTCCAAGCCGCACGCCTTTGTCATTGACGCAACGGCGCCCACCCGGCATTTATCAATAATCCTACTGATTCGGGGGGCCAGAGCGGTCCAACCAAGCACACTCGCCCACCAGCAGTAGTAAAACGTAAAAGTAAAAAAGTCGTTGCTCAGGCGTTCACCGCCAGCAACTCGCGATATCATCGCGCGTACCTGCGTTCGACTATAAACTGCATAGGCCGGGGGGCTTCTATCATGTACATCGTCGTCGATGAACGACAGATGGTGACGGCTGCGTACGTCGCTGGCTTCGATCGCGAAGGCGTTTCCTCGCTCGGGCTCATCGCCGGCGAGTTCAAGGACTGGCTCACAGCCGCCTCCAGCACCGATCTCGATGCCATTCAGGGCTTCCTGCTCGGCGAATTCCAGGAGCGCATCGCCTGCGCCGAGGCCATTCGCCGCCATTCCCGGGCGCCGATCATCGCCTTGAGCGAAATCCGCTCCCTCGAGCAGACCCTGGCGCTGTTCACCGCCAAGTTCGACGATGTGGTGCGCAAGCCTGTGCATGTGCGCGAGATCCTGGCCCGCTCCGAGGCCATCTGGCGCCGGGTCAACGGCTCCAGCCAGGCCGGGCCGGCGGCAACGGAGCGCCTGAAGGTGTATTTCGACGGGCGCGATCCTGAGATCGACGGCACCAGCCTGCCGCTGCCCCGCCGCGAGCGGCATATTCTCGAATATCTGGTGCGCAACAAGGGCCGGCGCCTGACCAAGACCCAGATCTTCAACGCCATCTATGGCATCTATTCCAACGATGTCGAGGAGAGCGTGATTGAGGGGCATGTCAGCAAGCTGCGCAAGAAGCTGCGCGCCCGCCTCGGCTACGATCCCATCGAGGCAAAACGATACATCGGATATACCTTCGTCGGCTGATCAATATGTGGGACCTGTCAGGGCTCTCGTTGCTTCTGTAGCTCGGTGGACCTACCCTTCGAAGACCAGGATTGCTCAAAGGATCCTGATGAGTTTAGCCTCGGGGCAGAATGGGCTGAAACGATATCGTCCAGTCCTGCGACTGTCCGATCGCTACTGAGTTTTGGAGACCTCCGGTTCCATGTTGGGCGTAAGACAAATCTTGCCGGCTTTGATCCAACATGCAGGTGACACTGAGCCAGGTTCGCAAGATGGCTCCCACGTCATTGCCACGAAGAACAGATGGTCTCGTCTCATCCTGCTTTTTCGGGAACTTACTCCTGACGTCTGGTGCGAATTCAGCTTCGAGATCGAATTCCAAAGCGATGAGGCGGAGAATGACGCGACTGATTGCGCCGTCATAGGTGTCGACTTTCAGGCGGAGGATGGCTCGAGTATCGACTTTGCTTATGTACCAGGTCTCGTGCGGGGCCAGATCGACCCATACCATTATCCGGTTAGCGGCCCTGGAACGGCACGCCTTAGACGAACTCGAACCATTAGAAGCGGCTTTCTTGTACCAGCGCCTGCAACGCAGGTTCAGGTAACGATACGAAGCTGGCGCAACACGAAGCCTTTCGTGATCCGAGATGTATCTCTGGTTCAGTTCGTTCAGCCTGGGGGACAGGCAGATTCATCCACAGACGCGCTGATACCTTCTCGCGCCGAGAACAAAGCCACGTTCGATGCTCGCCGAAACTGGCTGATCTTGTCATCTCGTCCGCACTGGCTTCACTTCGGTCTAGTGCCAGGTCATAATCTTTTCGTTCGCGGTCAAGTAATTACAGATGACACCGCCTCCGAGGGCGCGCTTGTACGCGTGACATATCGCGATGGGCAGGGAGTCGAAATTCCGCAGCCCTATCCGGAGACACTTACAGCTCCTACGATCGGCGCCTTCATCGGCATTCCTACGCGGTCCCGGGCTCGGCGCTTTACGCTTGAGCTCATAGCACCACCAAATGCCACAACTGTGGAGCTGGGCTTCTGCACTTGGAATGACTCTTCGCGCGTTGAACTGGTTTTGCCGCTGGAAATCTCTCTTGGGTACGATCTTCTTCTTGAGAATATCGAAGGTGAGATTGACGAGGACGCCGACTTCGTCAGTACTGCTGTTCGGCGCTTAAAAAGCGACATTTCAGGCCCAGGAGCTGACGAGCCAACGAAACCCATATCTGAATGGGCGGAGCCAACAAACCTCGTACGGCCAGCCCAAATGCTCTACCGCTTGAGGGGCCTTCAACAGCATCCCGTCAATCGTGTCATCTCCGGCGATTTGAACATCGAGGGTTTTCCAGCCTGGCCTTTACCTGCCTCTCCATCATGGGATGAGGATCCTTATGGATCGCCGGCTTGGCGGACGCAGTATCAATCCCTTACTTGGCTGCTTGACCTCCCGGGCCTGAATAAACCTGAAGCACTGAATCGCTCGATTGAGCTTGCTTTATCATGGTCGCGGGCAAACCCGTGGAACCATGTCAGGGACAAAATAAGTCTCGATCCAACAGCTGTAGCGCAGCGGATGGAGGTGCTTTTAGAGCTTCTGTACCGTCGAGCAACGCTGGGTCAAAAGAATGATGCCAGACAGATACGAGGGTTATTAGGAGAAGTGATCCGCCATGGCTTCGCTTTAGCCGAGATCATTGGCCAGAATACACATTGCCATTCGCTGTCCCATGTCTTCGCCTCGGCCGCATTGCTCGACGCGTCACGAACGCTCTCTCGCGCCCCCTTGGCACCATACTGGACGCTCTTAGCACTATCCAAGCTCCGCGAAGGTTTCGACGAACTCATGGGCCGGAATGGTGAGTTTACTATAGACTCGCTTCATGGGCGTTTGGAGCTTGTCTCATTAGGCGTGATCCTCAACGAGGTCATGAATGGCATGCCGGAAGTTGCGCCTCTCTGTCAGTATCTCGCGCCGCGGCTGAGGGAAGCGACACAACAGCTCATTTCACTAACAGACCCTGGTGGGGCACTTCCTCCCTTTGGCGACACCCCCTTTAACCTCCGTCATGCTGCTTGGATCCGGAAGCTATTGTCCGGCTACGGCAAACATTGGATGCACGACAAAGGGATACGCGCAGAGCTTTCCTACCCTCAAGGCGCAAGGACCTTTGTGAGCCCTTCATCGGACATAATCGCCACAAGATTCTACGAGCAGGGACGCAGTTGGGGGTACTTCTGCGTAAATTTATCCGAACAAAGTTCCCTGGAAGGGCACAGGGATTCAACATCCTTCGTCTTCGCGAGCGGTGGCCGGCGGTGGATCACCGAGGCATCAGGGTCCTTGTCGCCCCAAACCGAGGAAGCACGCCGCTATTTAGGATCTCCACAAGCCCACAACCTCGCGATTCCAAACGGATGTGAGCCTGGCTCGGGAACATCCTGGCTTACATCCCATACCCGCACCTCAGGCGTTCATCTCTACGAGGTTGGCAGCAACATCTACGGCCCATCGTTTAATCACCAGAGGATTTTTATTGTGCTCGAAAACCTTGGGGCTCTTGCAGTTTTCGACCACTTTACCCGTCTACACAACCCGATATCGTTCGAGGCGTTTCTCCACTTTGAGCCAGAAACGATGGTCTCTATTGCAGGCTCTCAACTGGCGGTCGGGTCTCAATCGAGACAAAGGCTAAGGATCGTTCCAGTGGGGCTCTCCGGCACGTCCGATGGCCTTGAAGTTATTCACGGCCGAAGCGGCTCTCTGGGCACGCAGGGATATATCTCGCGCGGCCCGGGCCCTCTGCAAACAACGAACGTCCTTCGCTACGGCTTCAAAGGAAATGGCAATGTTTGCGGCGGCGCTGTCCTGGCCATGGATGAAGCCAGCTATAAAACAATTATGAATACAATCCGGTCATATGCGGGGGAGAAGCTGCTCAGCTCGCCACATTAAACACCGACAATTTGGGCAGCGGCTTACAGTTCAAATTTCACCCAGGAACCGTCAAACGACGGGCAGCCTCAAAGCTCTGAGATCGCCGCTTTCGGCTTAGAGCAGCTGCTTTAGTCAATGCAGGGATTATCCTGTGCAATTGGAGGAACACTCCACTAACTACGAACGAATGTCGCTCTTGCTGACAAAATTGAAATTCTCAACAAGCACATCCCTAACGATCTCCGCGCCCATCCGCTCGTTTACCTTACGCTTAACATTGGCAAGCAAAGCCGGCACGTCATATTTCGAGAGCTTCCTGAAATCTAATTTTTCATCGGAATAAACTTGGCGAAACGTCTCATCGATAAAGAACGTCTCTATCGGCACCGAGAGGTTGCGGAGCGTTCTTGCATCCGCTGTGAAGACCAAGTTGGCAATCACGTAGCCCTGAACGGCGCCCTCTGCAATCACCGGGACATTGATTGCTCGAACCTTGCGATATTCTAGTCCTTCTAAGTATTCATCTTGCTTGACAATCTTTAGGCCTGTACCCCAATAAACCGCGCCGTAGCACGACAGAAGCGTGATCGCACAAATCCAGAAGCCCGTAACCAGAATTCGCCCCATGACCAACTACTCTGGCGATACGGGAAGGATACCAGCAGAGTATGTACCATCTGACTCGGAACTCTGAATTGCTTCCGAAATGATGGTAGCAACCTCCTGAACAGCTCGAAGATTCATTTCGAGAACGGCGTGGTTCTGATCAAGTTTCGTCTTTAGGCTCTGAAGTTGCTCTGTCAGGTCCTGCTTCGTAGGCTCGTCTTGCAAATGGCGAACAAGACGCGTGAGCTCCAGAAGGCTCTGATTCTTACGCCTGTTGAATTCCTGATGATCGATTGGCACATGAGCAAGAAGAGCGGCGGTTTCAGCCTCAATTGTCTCCTCAAGGCGCTCAATAGATTTTCTTAACATCGACAAGGCTGTACCCTCTGATATGCCCAAAGATCGCTTACTTCACAGAAGACGAGTTCTAGGTCTCGCTCTCCGACGCATGTCCGGCCACTGTGGGGCTTGCCACAGCGTTTTCATTAGCTGAAACTGCGCGCCCCGCGAGCAACTTTGATGCGATCCCAATGCCTCCTGCCCTGGCGATTTGTGCGCCAATCTGCTCAGCCATCATAGATCGCCATACGCTACCAGCAGTCCCTTTTCCAAAGGTCGCTTCGGAGTCTTTCGGCAACATCGACTCTATGAAACTCTGCAGAACGAAGGCTTCAAACTGCTGGTAAGCAGACCCAGGCTTCGCAGCACTGCCCAGAGTGGTCTGATTCTGGGAGATCACTTGAATTGCATAAGGATCCTTTGTCGCTGTTCCACCTCTATGCGGCATGGAGTTAAAAACTTCCGCAAATTCGGTGGCGCCACCGCTATCAGATAGTTCCATCAGCTTACGGCTTGCAGTCTGAAGTTTCACGGGATCCGCAGCGCGTGCCACATCTAGCACGATGTCTGAGGGCGGCTTGATTCCCATGAATGCTCCTTCTTGCTCTCCCCTTTGCCTCTCTTTAGTGTCTTTAGCTTACGGGAGGCTTGCTTTCGGCTTTGAAGTCAAAATATCCAGAAGTTGCATGTAGTCAGCTTTCTCGACCGCACGCCGATCATCCACCTTCAGGCGGCTAACCGCTCTTTCGATACGCTTGACTTTCTTCGCTCGATCAAGAGCAACCTCGCTTTGTTGTTCCTCAAGCTGCTTGTTGTGAGCTTCCTGAGATGCAAGTTGCTGCAGCCGCCTAGCTCTGGCGTCAACAAAAAGACCATAAAGGGCCTCGGCGTCATTTAATGTCTGAATGAGGGATGCCTGAGCCTCACGAAGCTCCCCTCCTTTCTTCCGGAGGCCAGCGAGCTTCCATTTCTCGATTTCGTGCAACTGCTCTTGAAGTTTTAAGAGACGTTTGGCTTTGGTAAGGCGCTGGTTCATAGAAACTCTACCCTCGGCTTAACCATGCAGCGAAATCAGCAATGAACAGGAGCATGAACTCTTTGAACAGGAAGTATAGCATCAGCATACCGCCCAGCAGCACGAAAGGGGTCGCCAGAAAGTAGACTGGAATAGTTGGGGTCAGCTTATTTGCAAGTCCGACCGCTAGATTCACGATAACGGAGTAGACGATAAATGGGCTACTGATCCGAAGCGCAAGAAGGAATGTAGCCGTAATCTGGTCAGTGATCTGGACCAGAGCGAGTTGTGTGCCAAAGCTCTCGCCCGGCGGTAATCTTGAGTAGGACGCAATTAATCCTCGAAAGAGCTCCCAGTGCAGATCCGCCATGAAAACCAGTGCCGTGGCGACCATCATAATTAATGATCCGATCGCAGGGAGGGATTCACCATCATCCATAGGTGCGCCCGCTAGGCTACCGAAGCCGATCCCCATAGCGATTGCCGTCGAAAGGGTCTGCAGAGCCATGAAAAAGATACGCCCGAGAAGGCCGATCAGGAGCCCTGTGACACTTTCAGAAAATATCCAGAACAGTGTCGTACCTGGGGCTATCCCTTTGAGATCTCCTTGAAATTTGCTGATCAGCAACGGCGAGATCGATAGGCTGACGGCCAGTGCCATGAAAAGCCGGACCTGCGGAGGGATCCGGGCACTTGAAAAGCCAGGGACGATCAGCAGGCACCCACCAACGCGGCAGAAAATGAGGAAGACTGCTAGAAACGTCTCTTGTGTGACCGGAATCACGAAATTGTCCCAAGCGACTTGATTTCGACGCCGCGAGCGATCTCCAGATGTGAGAGCACCGGAAGCGTCGTAAAGAGACGCTCGATGATCATTCGCACGTAAGGTCGTGCGTCCGGCGCAGTCACTAGCGCAAAGCTGTGAACTTCCTTCATGCGCTTTTTAATTGCCTCTGAAGCTTCCGAGCCAAATTGCTCAACGAGGCGCGGGTCGATGTCGAACTCAACCACATCGCCTTTTGCATCGCGCTTCAGGCTCTGGTGGAAGGCAAGGTCCCATCTGTTACCCAAGCGCAGGACGTTCAGTACACTACCATCCGCCAGATCCCCGCATATCTGCTGCGCAATACGCATTCTAACATGCTCCACAATCTGCTCAGATCGACGGGCATGCGGAGCAATTTCTGCGATTGCCTCGAGTATCAAGTGCAAGTTGCGGATGGAGACACGCTCCGCCAGGAGCAGCTTTAGAACCGCCTGAAGGCCAGAATATGATATCTGAGAAGGGCAAATATCATCGATAAGCTTCTTGTACTCCGGGTCAAGCCGGTCAAGGAGTGAGCGCATGTCCTTGTAGGACAAGAGCTGAGGCAGGTTGTTTCGGATGACTTCGCTCAGATGAGTCAGAAGAACAGAATTGCTGTCGACAGGGCTAAACCCTTCGCGCTTTACTTCACTGGCATAGGCATCGGAGATCCACATCGCTTTCATGCCGAAAGCGGGCTCACGAACCTCATCGCCGGGCACATCGGGCTTAGGGCCATCGCCGATGACTACCAAGAGTTCGCCAGGACGTGTCTCTTGGCTCACGACGACCGTGCCGTGGATTTTCACCTGATAGCTTTTCGGAGGAATTGTGAGACTGTCAGATAGCTTAATATCCGGGACAACAAATCCATACTGTTGCGCAAACTTCCGTCGCATCTTGCTAACACGATGCGCCAACTCGCTATGGGAACTGAGTAGCTGCACCGCGAGATGCTTACCTAGGCAGAGCTCAATTTCAGCGGTCTTAAGAGATTCCTTCACCGAGTCCTTCGTATCCGTCCGGCTCTGCTCTTCAGCCGCAACTGCTTTCGCCTTTTCGGCTGCCCGCTGCTCCGCCAGGCGCTTTGGAATAGTATATGCAATGAAGGCCATGAGGCCCCCAAGCCCCATAAATGGGATAAATGGCAGCCCCGGCACGAGGGCAAAGACAAACATAAGGATAGCGGCAACAAACAATGCCCGCGGATAAGCCCCCAATTGCCCCATGACTGCTTGCTCTGCAGTCCCGCGTGTTCCCCCCTTGGAGACTAGCAGGCCAGCGGCCAAGGACACGACCAGAGCCGGAATCTGAGCAACAAGACCGTCGCCAACGGAGAGTTTAGTAAACACATCTGCGGCGTGAGACAGGGTCATGCCATGACGGGTCACTCCAATGATGATTCCACCGAAGATGTTAACCGCAATGGTGATCAAGCTCGCTACGGCTTCGCCACGGACGAACTTCGACGCACCGTCCATGGAACCGAAAAAGGCACTTTCCTCCTCGAGTTCCCTGCGCCTGCGTTGAGCCTCCTTGTCATCAATGAGCCCTGCAGAAAGGTCCGCATCGATGGCCATCTGCTTTCCTGGAATTGCATCCAAGGTAAAACGAGCGCCGACCTCGGCGATACGGGTTGCACCTTTGGTGATGACAAGAAAATTGACCGTGATGAGGATGAGAAAGACGACAATTCCGATGACGAAGTCACCGCTCATCACGAACTGGGAGAATCCATAGATAACGTGGCCCGCAGCGGAAACGCCCTCATGTCCCTTCGCGAGGATCAAGCGGGTCGTTGCGATGCCTAAGGACAGGCGAAGCAAAGTTACGATCAGAAGAACCGTCGGAAAGGCCGAGAACTCAAGGGGCTTCTGAATCCACAGCGCCACCATGAGGATGAGGACGGAGAGCGCGATCGAAAGGGCAAGCCCCATATCAATCAGAAGTGCAGGGATGGGCAGAAACAGGATCGCCAGGATAGCGACGATACCGCCAGCAAAAGCGATATCCCTGCTTTTGTTGCGCTCCGGGGCTATAGCATCTGTAACGGCCATTCAACTCGAGTCCGGTTCGGTTTCTCAACCGTAGGACTCAGCCACAAAGCTTGTGCGAGGCTCTCCAGTAGCGCCACGAGCGCACCCGAAGCATGAAGCGTCTTTAAAACCCGGTTTCAATCCGAGCATAGACCTGTTCAGTGAACGCAAAAATTTGCGAACCAATGAAAGAACCGGTCAACAATGTCACCAAAAGAATGGCTATGATCTTAGGAATGAATGTAAGGGTCACTTCCTGTATCTGTGTGAGAGCTTGGATCAGGGCGATAACAATACCAACAACCATGGCAGCGCCGACCGCCGGCCCGGCACCGACAATAATCGTCCAGATGGCAGAGCGAACAAGCTCCAGGGCGTCAACCTCGTTCATCTCAGCTGATCACGATGCCCGGACCGATTAGAACTTCGTCGCCAGTCGACAGTTTCGCGACAGCGCCATCGTTGGTGATCCGGACCGAGGAGACCTGACCCGAGATGGAGCCATCCGCGGACGTAACTGTGCGGCCGATTACGCTATCGACCTGGGATAGTGCTGAGGACGAGAGCAAGGCATCAAGCTTGTTGTTGCCGATCATGCTCTGTTCAACCTGCGAAAAGGTAGCGAGCTGCGCCATGTAATCAGTCGATTTCATGGGGGCTGTCGGGTCCTGGTTCCGCATTTGCTCGAGTAGCAGCTTAAGAAATGTATTATAGTTCAAGCTTGCTGCGGATGCGTTTGTTTCCGCCGAGTTCGATCGTTGTTTCGTATTAGTCGCATTGGCCATCATGACATTGCTGACATCCATTGCTGATCTCCTTATTCAAGCGGCCCGATGAGGAGGAAGCGGGACGCCGGATAACACTGCATTCTCAGCAGGGTATAGACCACGAATAATCTTGAGCGCATCAAAGGGGCGTTCTGCCTCAACCATTGCCGCTACATCATGCAGACCTTGAACGATCTCCTCATTCGAGAAGGACTCGAGGGTTGCAGCAAACAAATCCTTAAAGACAGAGCGGGCCCTGTCTGCACTACTCGGGTCGATAAGGATCGCCTGGACTACAAAGTATAGCTGCCGGAGCGGTGTTGTCGCGTCGCTGACCTGCAAAACGTGGTTTTCCATCAGAAACGTGGCATCGTTCAGAAGCTCGATGGACACTTTCCGATCAACCCGCAGAACGGCGCCATTGATAAATATCCGCTCCCCGGCTTTTAAGGACAGGTGCATCGACTTGCTCATTTCAAGCCATCGCGGATCATGGTGTTGATCTCGATGAGAGCCGTAAAATTCTGCGAATCTCCCCGCCGAACAAGATCAGCCTCTTTCATAACCCACAGACCAATGGAGACAAGTTGTGCCCTTAGAGTTTCCGGCAGGCCATTCTCAGAGCTCATGAGATCCTCGATAAGAATTGTCCAAAGGCGCTGCACGAAGGAGATCGCATCGGAACGCTCGGGTGCATTTTGAGGAGCATTGTTAGCCGCCTTCAAGAGATCGATGGCTCGGTCGAACGCCAATCGCTCCCTCTCACGGCAACCATCGGAAGCATCCTCAAGGATCTCGGCATATGAGAAGCGGTACATCATGCATCCTACTGATATCAAAGGTAGTTTAAGAGGCTTAGCTGCCTCAACTGGGCCGTCAGCGAATATGACATCTGAATCTGCGTCGTCAGAGCATCGACCCTTGTCTTAGCTTCGGCCGGATCGACCTCTTCAAGACGGCCTACTCCTTGATCGAGGATCTTCCGCTGCAGATCCATTCGATCATTGGCACTCTTGACCTTCGTCTCGGCATCTCCAAGCCTCGCCTGGATCTCAACGAGATCGTTAGTCACCTCACCGAGCAGTTGCATTACCTTATCAACAACAACTTGTTGGGTCTCCGTCCGCATCCCGGCTATGCCGAGATCCGAGGCTATCGTATAGGCCTTGGCCAGCTTTCGCATGGCGGCTTCATTGGCGTTCGTTGAGGTTTCGATCTTTTCTGATGTCGAGATTTTGCTCTCAATATTCTTGTCGGCCGCAGCAGACCACTTGTCCCAATCAGAGCCATCAAAGAGCTTGTTGAAGTCATTGGTACTGTCGTTAAGGAAGAGTCTCATCTCTTCCGCGGTAATATCAAAGACCGTTGGGGCAGTTTGCGTCCTACCAAAGTGTCCCAAGAACGCTGCATCGACAGCTGTCTTCGCAGGAGAGCCAGCAATATAATCATTCACCGGCTTTTGCTTCGTGTTAGTTCCCGCGAAAAGATACTGACCGCCGCTGGATTTGTTGAGCTCCGCCGTCAAGGCTTTCAAATTAAGTGCCGCACTGTCTCTGACGGTTTCCGCACCGCGTTCGAGCGGCGGCAACGACAGAAGGGAATTGAGGTACGTTTCCGCTGTGCTGCGGATATTGTCGAGAGAAGTCTTCGTAACATTCAAGCGCAGGGAAACCGTGCCGTTTCCATCAATGAGCGCATCGAGCTCGGAACGTTCCTGCCGCAGTGATATTCCCTGCCCGGCTCGATATCCAAGCTCCAGCCCAACGTCCGAATAACGACCGGTAGCAATCTCTTGGTTCGCTTTGGCAAGATCCACTTGCATCTTTGCCAGCGCGTTACGAGGCGAATTCCAGAGACTGATTGTGGAAATGAATGTTGTCTTCATCGCCTTACCGCACTGCGTTGAGAAGGGTCTGCAGCATCTCATTGACGACAGAGATGAGTTTTGCTGATGCGGAGTAAGATTTCTCAAGCTGCAACATGAGCGCCGTTTCGTCGTCCATATTCACGCCGGTTGCGTTCGATAGTGCTTCCGATGCGTGGCTTAGGAGCGTCATCTGATAGTTGACGTTTGTCGATACGGTCTTGCGGTTCCCCTCCAACCAGCTCGCCGATGAGGCCGCAAAATTTTTGATGCTTGTTTTATCGCCCAGCCCGAGCGCCGAGTTGAACGGACGATCCGAGCTAAGGTTTTGGGAAAGCTTGTATAACCGATCCGAGTAGGCAGCATTTGAGCCCGTCGGAACCCCTGGGTTCTCTACGAAGTCCGGATCCCCATTGGCCCCTCCATCCCTGAGACGGTCCAGGACCCCACCTTTCGCTGGATCGATACCTGCGTTCACGGTGATCTTGCCTGCAAGGCCTGCGCTAGCTTGGCTCGCCGGATCATCGTCCCATCCCGGAGGCATATCGATCGTTCCGGACTGCGCGAAAAGACCAGCCTTGAATAAAGTTGGATCGGCCTTGCTCTGCTCGGCAAAGGAGGCAATCAGGGCTTCAGCGACCTCGTCAAGCTGCTGCTGATAAAGAACCGCATCCTGGTCACGTATCTGGACAAGTCCAACCAATCTCCCTGAATTAAGGGGCATCGGTCCTGAACCCGTTACAGGAACACCATCAATGATAACAGCCGATCCGACTGTACTTGCGTTAAAGGTATTTGTCGGAGAAAACTCAACCTTACGGGGAACCCTCTCGAACAGCGTCACGCCGCTGTCGGTATAGATTGCAATATCGTTGTTCTCGCGAGTGACGACACTGATCCCCATCTCTTCTGAAAGCTGGGCGAGTAAATGATCCCGCGTGTCGAGTTGGTCGCTAACATCAATGCCTGAAGCGGTGCCTTTGACTACAGCATCGTTGACCGACTTAAACTGAGACAGAAGATCGTTCACACGGGCAACGGATCCAGCAATGCTGGCGTCTGCCTCCTGACGTGTCCTCTGAATTGTCGCAGTCGCATCATTGAGCATCGTTACAAGCTCATTGGCGCGCGCAACGACCGCTCGCGCCAAGATTGGGTCATCCGGCTTGTTCGCGTATTGCTCAAGTGCGGCACTAAGCGCTCCAATCCGCGCTGCACTCGATTGGTTCAGGTTGGAATCTCCAACCGTGTGCTTTAGCTTGTCTATGCCTTCGAGAACTGCCTGTTGCTTTACAGTGTCAGAGGTCGTCTCGAGCATTTTATAAAAGAGAGCCGAATCTGCTGCGCGCTGTACGACAACACGGGCAGCCCCTCCACCCGCGACCAGAGTAGCGATCTTTCGCGAGTATGTTGGGTCTGACGCTCCAGCTGTATTCCGGGACACTACGGCCATCTGCGACGACGATGCAAGGATGGACGAGCGCGCAGTATTAAGCGCTAATGACAGACCCATATTCCGACCTCCTAAACCAATCCACTCAGCGCTTCAGATTCATCAGAACGTCTAGTAGCTCCGACCCTGTCTGAAACACCTTTGAGTTTGCGGTATAACCGGTCTGTGCTTCGATCATTGCCGTGAGCTCGGTTCCAATATCTACGTTGGATTGTTCGAGAGCCCCTACTGCAATTGTGCCTCGTCCCCCTTGACCTGCGAATCCAACCTGAATCCCACCGGAATCGATACTGGCTTCGTAAATATTGCCGGCTCGCGGGGTCAGGTTATCAGGACTAGGAACGTCTGCGATCGGGATTTTGTAGGCCTTAATGCGCGTGCCATCCTCATAGACGGCAAAGATCGTGCCGTCGGGCCCAAACTCGGCCCCCTTCACAGCAGTAGGCGCATTTCCGTCGGCGGCGCCCTCGACGTCATACTCCCCTGCAAGCTGAGTCATACCCTTCATGCTAAGAGAAAATCCCGCCTGACCGTTGGGTATGTCAAACGATAGCGTGTCCGTCCCAGTCAGTTGCCCCATTGCGTCAAAGGTCAACGTTCCTGTGGCACTTGTAATCGGCGTTCCAGGCAGCGTCGGAGTCGCCGAAGAATCGAAGACAGATACTTCCCATTGCCCGCTTGTTGGGGGGGTAGCAAGAGGATCCGCATCTGCAATCTTAGTCATGTAGATGTCGAGCTTCACCTTGTTGCCGACATTATCATATGTCACAAGGGACGACTTCTTTGTATATGCGGCTCCGCCAGCCCCGGGACTGGTCCCAGCAGCGACGGCTGTCGCATCAAACGGCAGGTTGCCTGTAATGGATCCAGTGCGAGAGGGGCGAGCCTGCATCGCCATCGAAGAAATATTGACCGGCTCCAACCCGTCCAGACTGTTTAGCGCTACCGAGGGATCCCCCTTGGACAGATTGTAGCCCATGAGCTTAAAGCCAGCAGCGTTGTACAAATTCCCGGACGGTCCATCGACAACGAAGTTTCCTGCTCGGGTCAGATATGGTGTCCCGGCCCCGTCTGACACTACGAAGAATCCGTTTCCCGAAATCGCCAGATCACTTCCCGATGTCGTATACGAAATCGGCCCCTGGTCCCCGATCGAGTAACGGACAGTGGTGGTCACGGCACCGGAATTGTATGCGCCCTTACCCGAAGACAAAATGAGCGATGAGAACTCTGTCGAGGAGCGCTTGTAGCCCGTCGTGCTTGCGTTCTGAATGTTCTCGGCAACTGTCCCGAGCTTGTTGGACTGGGCATTCATACCAGAAACGCCAGTGCGGAGAACGCCATAGAGACTCATGCTAGGCTCCAAAAGGTAAAAGTCGCCCACTCAGTAAAAGGCGAATGGCTTGTGTGAGGCTGGCTTTGCAGTTTTTACATCCACCCAATCACTCTGGCAGTCAGTACTGTTCTACTGACGCAAAAGCTGAGCGAGTTCCATGAATGCGTCTCCGCTGGGAGGCATGGAGGGATCCTGACGCAATGCCTCATATATTCTAGGAACGAGGACGACAGCTTGGTCGAGTTCCGTGTCACTCCCGGCTTGGTAGCCGCCCATTAGTCGCAGGTCGCGCGTATCCTCGTAGCGGGAAATCAGCGTCCGCAATCGTCGAACGAGTTCCTTTTGCTCGGATGACCATACATGTTCGGACAGGCGTGAAATGGAGCCAAGCACGTTGATCGCTGGATACCGTCCCTGATCAGCAATCGCTCGATCCAAAACAATATGACCATCGAGCGTCCCGCGGATACTGTCAGCCACAGGATCGTTGTGATCATCTCCATCGACGAGGACGGAGAATATCCCTGAGATTGTCCCCTTTCCCTCAAGTCCGGGGCCCGACCGTTCCAGAAGCCTTGGAAGATCACTGAAGACGCTCGGAGGATATCCGCGTGCTACCGCCGGCTCACCTGCCGCAAGAGCAACATCTCGTGCCGCATGAGCATACCGTGTAACGGAATCAACGATTAGGAGAACGGATTCGCCGAGGTCCCTGAAATACTCTGCAATGCTCAAGGCTGTTTTTGGGGCTTGGCGACGCATCATTGGGCTCTCGTCACCCGTAGAGACGATCGTCACCGAGCGGGCGCGATTTGCGAGAATTGGCCCCTCTAGAAACTCCCGGACTTCTCTCCCTCGCTCTCCCACAAGAGCGATGACGATTGTATCAAAGCCTGTACAGCGCGCTAGCATCGAAAGAAGGGTAGACTTACCTACCCCGAGCCTGCGAAGATGCCAATCCTTTGCCCAGCACAAAGAGGTGTGAAAAGGTCTATCGCCCTCACACCGGTCCGCAGGGGCTTTGAAACGCGGGATCGTGACATCGCTGCCGGAGGCTCCATGTCAGCCGACATCGCACAATCGCCCGGCACAAGGGCTCCAAGCCCGTCAATGGGCTCCCCGAGCGCATTAATAACGCGCCCTTTCCAACTCGGATGCGGGCTGAGTCCCGTCCCACTTATTCGATACGCATAAGCGCCAACTGTTGCATCGATGCGACCGTCAAAGGGCTTAACTGTTACGCCAGCATCATCGATGCGGACAACCTCACCGATCTGGATTCCAGATGTGCTTTCGAATCCGATACGATCTCCAAGCTTTACAGATGAAGATACTCCAGCAACGCGAAAATAGCTCGGCGTAACCTCACGGACCTCTCCGCCAACGAGAATTGTCGGCAAGGTCTGCAAACCATCAAATATAGCGGACTCGAGGCGATCCAGCGCCTGCATGATTAGATCCTTGTGTAAACCGCCCGACGCAGTCTCCCACATCCATTGTAGGGCAAGTCCTTATCCGAGACAGACAGCTTAAAGGCCTCGGAGAGAGAACACCCAATACTGTCAAGCGCTCGGGCCTAGCGACCGAATAGCGTTCATCATGGACGATTCCGTCTCAGATATTGTCGCCGCTGCGTTGTCGAAGGTCCTTGAGATCGTGATCATCTTTGTCAACTCTAACACAGGATTGACGTTTGAACCTTCGGCGTATCCCTGCTGCACTCCAACGGACGTGAAGTCCTGCATAGCCGTCGCAGGAAGATTCGGTTTCACGGCTGACCCTCCCATGCGCGTGAGTTGACTCTTATTGTCTATTTTAAACAGACCGAGTGCACCAATTTGATTATTTCGCTGCGTGATCATCCCGTCACGCCCTATCGTCGGCTCGCCATCCTGCGGATTCAGAAGAATGGGGGCCCCTCCAGGATCCAGAACGGAATAGCCGTCCATGGTCTGCAGTTCCCCTGCTTCATTCATCTTCATTCTGCCGTCGCGCGTGTATGCGAGGCCTGATGGTGTACTAATGCTCAGCCAGGCATCGCCCTGAATGGCAACATCGAGCGGATTATCAGTTCTGGTCACGGATCCTATACGGCGCGACGTATAAGTTTCGCCAGAAGAGGCAAAAGATACGGTTCCCGCACCAGCTTGCGAGAGAATAGTCTCAAACTTAATCTCCTCGGCCCGGTATCCGCCGGTATTAATATTCGCAATGTTATTGGCGACAGTATTCAAGCGCTTTTCGAGAGCGACCTGAGCCGATAGAGCTACATAGAGAGATGATTGCATGTTTAAAGCATCACTTCCTGATTTGCCTTTTCGTATGCACGTGATTTCGTTACGAGCGGATTTGCGACATGTGCAGCTAGGCTCCAAACCAGGGGGGCAACATCACGCCGCCTCGCCACGTTCCGACAATGAAGCGCTTTTGGCATTGTCTTACTGCACCTGAGTTGCCTTAAGCTTGCCTATTGTGCCGTCGATTCCACAATTACCGCGGCGGTCTGGAATCCTTACGAAAGGAGTTACTCAACAGAACCTTCCGCGCAATACTGGCCGGAAGCACATATCTGTCGAATTCACTTTCTGTCGCCTCTCGGCAGTCTTAAGCTGTCTAGCTTGCCTGAACCTTTCATCCCGCCTTCCAGCCTCGCGCAAGCCTCTCCTTTTAAAGGAGCCTTTCCAGAAGGTGTTATTCTGAGGCTATATCCTTGGGCGTTGCTATTGGTCTGCTCATCGCCATCGGCTCATTGTTCGGCGGCTTCGCCGCGATGGGAGGACACTTGGCTGTCATATGGCAGCCATGGGAGTTCGTCATCATCGGCGGAATTGCGGTTGGAACCTACATCGTTGCTAACCCGATGTCCGTTGTGGCCGACACTGGACGTGCCTCTGTTGAGGCAATTCTCGGTGTCGTACCAAAGCGCGCCAAGTACTTAGCGCTCCTCGGCTTACTTTATGCCTTGATGCGTGAGCTACGCTCGAAGCCGCGTAACGAAGTTGAAAGTCACATCGACGACCCCCAAAATTCCGCTGTCTTCGACAATTACCCTGAAATTCAGAAAGATCCTGAACTCACCCTCTTCATTTGCGATTATGTTCGCCTGATTATCATCGGCAACGCCAGGCCGCACGAAATCGAGGCGCTCATGGACGAAGAGATCGCGACCTTGCGGCGTGACAAGCTTAAGCCTTATATGACGATCACAACGGTCGCAGAAGCCCTTCCGGCTCTCGGAATCGTGGCGGCGGTTCTTGGCATCGTAAAGGCGATGGGCGCCCTCGATCAGTCGCCCCAGCTGCTTGGAGGCCTCATTGGCGCCGCTCTCGTCGGCACGTTCGCAGGTATCTTTCTGTCATACGCGATACTGTCGCCGCTTGCACAGAAGATAAAGGCGACCCGTGAGAAGCAGTGTCGGGTCTACATTATTGTCAAGCAGACACTTCTCGCATCTTTGAATGGTGCTCTTCCGCAAATCGCCGTTGAGCACGGACGAAAGGCAATCTCGTCAGCAGACCGCCCCACAATCGACGAAGTGGAAGCGGCAACCATCTCCGGCGGCTCGAGAGGCGATACTGAACAGAAGGAGGCTGCATAGTCATGAACGCCTCTCACAATGCGAATGACATTCGCGATCGGCTTCTCGACGCGGCAGGGCTGTCACTCGACCGCCTTCCTATGCTCCATGTGATTTTTGATCGCATGGCAACTCACTGTGCAGATCACTTGCGGCACCTGGCCGCCTCTCCAATGTACTATTCGTTGAGCAGCATCGAGAGCGGACGCATCGGTGACGTTCTGGAGATGTATGAAGCCAATGCTATCGCCGGCGTTTTCCACGCTCCTGAATGGGACAGCCATGTCCTAGTTGGCTTCGACCGGGATTTCGTGTTCACAATGGTGGAGGTCCTGCTCGGCTCGGACGGTTCCGAACCGCCAGTCGACGAGGAGCGCGGGTTCTCCAATATCGAATTAAGAATAGCTCAGGCAATCTTCGAACAAATCGGTAAAGCCTTACAGGCGTCCTTTGCACTTGTAACAGATACGCGATTTAAATTTGAGCGACTTGAGACGCGCATGGATTTTGCGGTGATTGGTCGCCGCAACAATCAATCCGTCGTCGCGAAATTTCTTCTTCAGGCTCTCAACCGCGGCGGGGAGATGTTTGTCATCATTCCGCAGTCTGTTCTCAACCCAATGCGTCAGACCTTGGCACGAGTACTTTCCGGCGATTCTTCGGCGCGCGATCCTCGCTGGACAAAGCAGATCGCCAGTGAGGTCAAGCGCACTGAGGTGACCCTTAAGGCTGTCTTAGAAGAACGCTATTTGTCGCTTGGGGAAATTGCCGATTTAAAGATCGGACAGATTTTGGAGTTGCAAGCGACACCACGGAGTAGGGTTAAACTTGAAGGGAACGACCACCCTCTTTTCTGGTGCCACGTTGGCAAGGCGGATGGGTCATACGTTTTGCGCGTAGACGATTTCATTGATCAAGAGCAGGAATTCATCGATGACGTCCTCTCTCGTTAATCTTATACTCTTTGTGGCGCTCGTCATAACGAGCATATGCGTTGCCGCAATGTATTTTAAACTCAAGCGCTTTGAAAATCATCATGCCGAGTACAACCGCGCTTTTGCAAAAACATCGGAAGCGCTTTCAAAAGCTGGCGATGCTATTCGGACATTGAATCAGGACGGCCAGCAAATCCTCCTTTCTCTTGAGCAGAGGATCGAAGAGGCCAGAGAAATGATACGCGCGCTTGAAAGCATACGCTCTGCTGCCGAAGGGCGCCCGTCTCATCTCGAACAACGCACCTCTAAATGACCCTTCTCCTGTCGAAGTTGCACTGTCCTAGGATTCGCAGTCGACTTGTCTTCACGCGCTTGGCGCAATTGTCATTAAATACCAAGGGTTGATTTGATGTCAGAGAAATCAAAGCCTATGCAAGAAGAGCAAGGCACATGGCACGATGAGGCGCTCTTCACGAAATCAGATTCGGCTTCAGCCGAAATGGGCTTTCGGGACGAGAAAATGGGGAGCGGCAAGAATCTTGAATCGATTCTCCGGATTCAGGTTCTCATCCAAGTCGTTCTTGGATCCGCAACAATGCCTGTCGCGAACCTTATGAAGCTCGGTAGAGGAGCGATCGTCCCCTTGGATCACCGGGTGGGTGAGCCCGTCGATGTTGTGGTGAATGGGCGCGTTATCGCTCGCGGGGAAGTCGTTGTCGTGGAGGACGACAACTCGCGGTTTGGCGTATCTCTCACCGAGATCGTCGGTCCATCGGGCTCCGAGTTTAGCAGCTAATCGGATCATCGGCGATGGTGACGCGTGCCCCAGTCAAGGCCAACTCTGGCGCCAAGCCCCTGCAGGGCGTAGACCGCGTGGCTACACTCCTACTAGCGATGGGGAAGCCCGCTGCAGGGCGGCTGCTCAAACACTTCAGCTCTGAGGAAATTAAACTTATCACCCGTTCGGCTGCCGAACTCGGTCCTGTTTCGGCTGCCCAGCTCGAAACTCTTGTCGATGAATTTGCCACGCAATTCTCGAACGGATCGAGTCTATTCGGAACTGCGAGCGAGGTGGAGAAACTACTGAGTGGCGTCCTCCCACCTGAACAAATCGCCGAGCTGTTGACTGATGTCCTGGGGAACTCCAATCGCTCAATCTGGGACCGTATTTCCAACGTATCAGAGACGGTCCTTGCGACCTATCTGATGAAGGAACATCCTCAAACGGCAGCGTTGATTTTATCCAAAGTGAAGCCTGCTTGCGCTGCAAAAGTTATGGGGCATCTCCCGACACCATTGCGCAACAGCCTTATGCGCCGGATGCTGACGTTCAAGCCAATTGTTGATGAAACCATGCGGCACATTGAGAAGACGATTCATGAGGACTTCATGATTAACTTCTCAAGGAATATGGGCGCGGATACCCATGCCAAGATGGCAGACATTATCAACAAGATGGAGCGCGATCATATGGAAGATGTGCTTCAGAGCCTCAGCGAGGTTCGCCCGAAATCGGCGGAAATCCTGAAGGGGCTCCTGTTCACATTCGACGATATTGTAGGACTTACTCCCAGGGCCCGCACCGCTCTCTTCGACCAGATTCCGAATGATCGTGTTGTTCTTGCACTCAAGGGTACAGAAGACACTTTCCGTAATATTATTCTCAGCTCTCTTGCCTCGCGCGTTAGGCGCATGGTTGAGCATGAGTTGAATAGCAAGGAGCCCGCCTCTCAGCGCGACGTCCTCGAGGCTCGACGCGCAATTACCGACCTCGCACTTGAGATGGCGGGGCGTGGAGAGATCGAGCTTAACTCCGACAATGATGGAGATGCCTATTTCCGCTAGGTTTGCGTCCGCCTTGCATGCGATGGGGTCGTTCGAACCTCACCCTGCCCGTGTTGCATCTGCCGAGTAGCAATTTGGTCAGTTTTACATCGTCAGGAATTTATTATGGCCGGAACGGAGGACAAGGAAAGCAAAACAGAACCGGCAACTGATAAGAAAATCCGCGACGCGATCGAAAAAGGAAATATCCCTGTATCTCGGGAGCTATCGACATTCGCGTCGATAGCGGCCCTACTGATTGTCTTGGTATTTATTTCCCGGCAAAATGCGGCGGTTCTTGTCGACAAGCTTTCTGTTTTTATCGACTCCCCTGATAAATTTTCGTTGGAATCCGGGCGGGATGTCACTCAGCTTATTCAGGCCATTGCTCTTGAAGTCGGTCGCTTTTTAACCCCCGTAATTGCGGTGCTGTCTGTTGCAGGCCTCGCATCCACCATTCTCCAGAACCTTCCCCAGGTGGTTTATGAGAGGATTCGCCCCCAATGGTCGCGCATATCACCTATGAGTGGGTGGAGCAGGATCTTTGGCAAATCTGGATTTGTTGAATTTCTGAAAGCTGTTTTTAAATTTTTCACGATTGCTGTTGTTTGTGGTCTGCTCCTAAAGTCAGAGCAATACAAGGTCGTGAACGCCATGTTCAGTGATCCGAGTCTCGTCCCGGAAATGATCCTGACGATGGCTATCCGACTAGTCTCAGCCGTTAGCATTGCAACCATTGTGCTTGTGGCCGGCGATCTGATCTGGGCTCGGTTTCGGTGGCACCGGGACCTGCGTATGTCCCGTCAGGAAATCAAGGATGAGTTCAAACAGATGGAGGGCGATCCGCTCGTCAAGTCAAGGTTAAGGTCCCTCGCCCAAGATCGATCACGGAAACGTATGCTTGCTGCGGTTCCGCGGGCAACAGTTGTGATCGCAAATCCGACCCATTATGCTATTGCTTTGCGCTATGATAGACAGGAGACTAGCGCCCCTATTGTTCTTGCTAAGGGCACGGATCTTATTGCCTTGAGGATCCGCGAGACAGCGGAAAAACATGGAGTGCCCGTGGTAGAGGACAAGGCTCTCGCAAGGTCCATGTATGATCTTGTCGAGGTAGACCGCATGATTCCACCCGACTTTTACCGGGCTGTTGCCCAGATACTTTTCTTCATCTTTACGAGAGCAAAGTGAGCCCTAAAGAGAAAGAATTTGATACAAGGCAGCCCGCATCTGAGGCGGATTTACTGCCATATGAGAAGATTTTGGCTTACAATATTAAGGATGTTGTTGGCGAAATTTGTCTCATCGATGCAAGTATACTAATTTCCTACATTTTGGATGAGCACCACGGCAACATTAACGATCTTATTTCTTCTTCAACCGAATTGTTTTTTAGGGACGGAACACTAACTTATGGGCATGGTGCGGATGTCAATTTTGAATGGGGAAAGGCACCAGCCGTTATTCTAGATATGGAGTTTGTTAATTCCTGGATGACTGTCTTTTTCAAACTCGTATTGCACGGCTATTACGTTGGGGTTTCGATTCAGCGCATCTTGTTGAGCACAAAAACCGGCGATCCGGATCAAGATCTTAAGCGCTTTGAGGAAGCCCTCATGGAGGCTAGGATAGGCCCACCCTCATCCTAGTCCCTGGGGCGCTTCCTACATTTCTTCAGAAACCAGTATATGCCCCATATGCAGCAGTTTTTCTTAAAATTTCAGTCTTGCATATCCTAGCGGTGGATATTTCGAAGGCCTCAACGCCTGTTCCCGATGCTACTTGATAGCTCATTTCGTTCTATTCATCGCAGCGAAGTCCGCCTGTCAGGCCATGCATACGTGACGCTTATTTTTTGCTTTAACTAAGCGAACGCCTTTTGAGGCTATGTTTCCTATCCGAAGAGCGCGTCAATGTCGCTTTGAGACGTACATCCGTTTTCGCTCTCGAGAGCAGGACCGTTAAGAAGAGCGCGGTCTCCCGATTGCTCTGCCAGTTCCAAGGTTTCGATCTCCTTGAAGCTTTCAAGCCCTCCCCAGATTTGGATCATCTGCTCCACGCGTTCTTCGACGAAGCGCATGGCCCCGACGACCTTGCTGATCCGCTGACCGGTAATGTCTTGGAAATTGCAGGCTTCGAATATACTGATCACCTGATCGGAGATCTCGCGCGCAATCTCCTTATCGTCGCCCACAATGCGCGCAGCGAGATTCCCAGCCAACTCATCAATCCGCTCGGAAGCTGCGAGAATGGTATTCGTCGCGGTCTCTGTTCCCATGACAATCGCGCCGAGTTCATCCGTGGCTCGTGCCATCTCTCGACCCCGCACACCAGCATAGTGCAATGTTGCTATCTCTTGCTTGGTCCGTTGGATCGCTTCCGAGATAGCATCCAGCTCGACTTTGAGCCGAAGAGCCTCGTGCATATCTTTGCGATGCTCCTCCAGAAGAGAGTAGGAAACGCTTTGCGCTGGTTCAATTAGCTCTTTTACGGATGCAATGGCTGCCATGATCTCCGCATGCCGTTGCATCTCTGATGTGCCATCTGGAGAGCCTGACGATGAATGACTCTCTATGCGATAGCTTTTGCGTATTGTCATTCTATTGACTCAACTATTCTGCGCCGAGAACGGCGGCGATCTTGGACTGGAGGGTTTGGGCATTGAACGGCTTCACGATGTAGTTGTTGACACCGGCCTTCTTGGCCGCAACCACATTCTCCGTCTTGGCCTCTGCCGTGACCATGATGAAGGGAAGATCCCGCAGCTGCTCGTCCGCCCGCACCTGCTGCAACAGCTCGTAGCCGGTCATCGGCTCCATGTTCCAGTCCGAGATGACCAGGCCGTATTTCCGCTCCCGCAGCTTCGCCAGTGCTGCCGTGCCGTCGGAAGCGTCATCGACGTCCTTGAAACCGACCTGCTTGAGGAGGTTGCGCAGAATGCGAACCATCGTCTGGTAATCGTCAACGACAAGAACCGGGATAGAATAGTCAAGACTCACGTTCAGAACCTCAAGTTAGAGCACGGTAGACTATAGACCGCCCGACATAGACTCGCGAATAGTTAGAAAATGCTGTCTTTCGATGCAGACCTCTAGCGCTGTGGCGCCGATGCGGACCTCTAGCGCTGTGGCGCCAAAGCCCAATCTTAGCAAATTCTATATAGAATGACCCATCCTGGCGCAGTGTAATCCGCGCGAACAGGTATATGTCCCTCCGACGCGATACAGCACTTCAAGCTATTTGAAGAATGCGTCGATATCCGCTTGAGACGTACTGTCTTCCATTTCCAGTGCCGGCCCATTTAGAAGGGCCCGATCACCTTCACGGTCAGGGTTCTCCGCAGTTGCAACGTCCTTGAAGCCCTCGAGCCCTCCCCAGATTTGGATCATCTGCTCCACGCGCTCTTCGACGAAGCGCATGGCCCCGACGACCTTGCTGATCCGCTGACCGGTAATGTCTTGGAAATTGCAGGCTTCAAAAATGCTGACGATCCGTTCGCTGATCTGGCAGACCATTTCCCGGTCCTGATTAGAGAGGCGGGCCACCAGCTGCTCCGAAATGTCGTTTATGGCCTCCGTCGCTTCCAAAATGGAGTGAGTTGCTGCTTCCGTCCCCACGACGATGGCCCCGAGTTCGTCCGTTACGCGTGCAATTTCTCGGCCCTGAGCTCCCGTATAATGGAGCGTAGCGATCTCGCGCTTCGTCTGCTGAATTGCATTCGATATAGCTTCCAGCTCCGCTTTCAACCGCTGCACTTCGAGGAGATCGTGTCGACGCTCCTCGCTCATGATCGAAACCTGAGCCGGCTGCACATGCCTTCTCAGAGAAGCGATAGCCTCCATAATTTCGGCATGACGCTGAACTTCATGTGCATCGTCCGGCATTTGGATGCCAGTTATCTCGATGCTGTAGACCTTCGGCGTGCTCATGTTTCGTTCTCAGAGACTATTCTGCGCCGAGAACGGCGGCGATCTTGGACTGGAGGGTTTGGGCATTGAACGGCTTCACGATGTAGTTGTTGACACCGGCCTTCTTGGCCGCAACCACATTCTCCGTCTTGGCCTCTGCCGTGACCATGATGAAGGGAAGATCCCGCAGCTGCTCGTCCGCCCGCACCTGCTGCAACAGCTCGTAGCCGGTCATCGGCTCCATGTTCCAGTCCGAGATGACCAGGCCGTATTTCCGCTCCCGCAGCTTCGCCAGTGCTGCCGTGCCGTCGGAAGCGTCATCGACGTCCTTGAAACCGACCTGCTTGAGGAGGTTGCGCAGAATGCGAACCATCGTCTGGTAATCGTCAACGACAAGAACCGGGATAGAATAGTCAAGACTCACGTTCAGAACCTTCTTAGAAATGCGAAAGGAAAGTTTCCTATGCTGCGAGCTGGGTATCGAACTTAAGGACAGACTCTACATCTAGGATAATCAACAGCCTGTCGTGAAGCTGGTACACACCTTCGGAAAGACCCGCCCACTTGGGATCCATGTGGACAGGGTTTGGCTGAAGGCCCTCAGGGTCGAGCTTGAGAACCTCACCAACTTCGTCGACGAGCAAACCATATGCTTCACCATGATATTCAAGGCCGACAGCCATCCGGCGTTCACAGGCCTCCAAATCAGGCAAATGTAGCCTTTTTCGCAGTGATATTGCGGTCACAACGCGACCACGGAGGTTCAAGAGCCCGGCAATTTCACGGGATGCGAGCGGCACGGATGTCATCTCGCTCGCGACAAATACGTCATGAACTCGGTCGATTGCCAAGCCGAGCAACTGACCTGCGACCGTCACGGTAATATACTCGATCTGCCTCGAGAACACCTTAGCACTCGTGTTATTCAAGCTAGACGGGGTCATGCTTATGCCGCCTCTTCAAGATTTTCCTGCAACTCGGATAGGGCTGCTATCAGGCCCCTTCGATCGAACTTTGCGACTAGCTCCGTCACCTGCAGCTTGTGTGCCTGGGCGATCTGCTTAGGATCGTTCTTCACCGTGAGACCGATCACAGGCAGATGCCCATAGCGTGTCGAGGAACGTAAGCTAGCAATTAACTCAAATCCGGAGCGGTCCGGCAGATCGAGTTCACTGATAAGGACATCAATCACCGGTCCGGACGATAGGGTCTGCAGAGCTTCAGCTGCGCTGGCTGCCGTATGGACCCTAAACCCAGACGCCTTGAGTACCGGCGATAGCATGTCCCTGAAGAAAGCTGAGCCATCGACCAGAAGGACGGACTTACTCTGCGCGCTCGTAGACGGATGAGCAGACCTCATCCATGCCTCCGCAACGAGCGGCAGATAATGGGCAACGTTTACGACCTCAGTGGCACGGCCGCGAATAACGGCTGAGCCGACGAGGTCGGAGCGATCGGCCACAAGTTCGATATCGAGCTTGTCCTCGACGATATCGACAATCTCGTCGACCGCCAGTCCCATCGCAAAATCGTCATCGGAGAAGACAACAAGAGCCTGCATGCCGTCTCGCCGTATCTCAAGATCGCTGTCAGAGGGGACAAGGGGCATGAGGCGTCCTCGGTACTGGACTAGAGGCCGGCCTCCGAGCCACTCGATAGTCGAAGCATCAATCTCCTCCAGGCGAGTTACGAGAGACAGAGGCACGGCCTTTAAACTCTCTCCACCACCCCGGAAAACTAGAAGCGTTGTCGTCTCCTCGGTTGCGACGCTTGACTGCTCAAAGGCCATATCACCCTGAAGCTGCCCGTCCTCGGTCCCTGAGCCGACCATTCGTGCTAAACCATTTGGGTCGACGATAAGGACGACCGCGCCATCGCCGAGAATGGTATTGCCAGAGAAGAGCTGGATATGTCGCAGCTTGGACGACATCGGTTTAACGACAATCTCTTCCGTATGGAACACGCCGTCGACAAGAATTCCAAATCTCTGTCTGCCGACCTGCGTGACGACAACGAAGCCCTCATTAACCTCCCCTTCGTCTGACACGTCCAAGACTTTTGAGAGCGGGATGATTGGCAGGAGCCGATCTCTCAAACGAAGCACAGGCGTCCCATTGATGCGCTCGATCGTATGCTCAGACCCCGGCGTGACACGAACCAGTTCAAGTACCGCAACCTGAGGGATTGCGTAGCGCTGATCTTTCGACGAGACGATTAAGGCTGCAACGATTGCCAAAGTGAGCGGAATCTTAATCGTGAAAGTCGTGCCATGGCCAGGCACTGAGCGAATATCGACTGTGCCACCAATCAGTTCGATATTGGTCTTGACAACGTCCATGCCGACGCCACGCCCCGAAACGGAAGTGACGGCGGCTGCGGTCGAGAAGCCCGGGTGGAAGATAAACTTGGCAACTTGAGCATCATTCATACGCTCAACTTCTGCCTCGGACGCGACGCCGCGCTCGACAGCCTTCCGGCGAATTGCCCCGAAGTTTAAACCCTTCCCATCGTCGGCAATTTCGATCGTGATCGTACCACCTTCGTGATAGGCATTCAGGCGGATTGTCCCGCGTTCGGGCTTGCCCGCGGCCTTTCGCTCAAGAGGAGACTCAATGCCATGGTCCGCTGAGTTCCTCACCATATGCGTGAGGGGATCCTTAATCACCTCCAGGACTTGGCGATCAAGCTCCGTGTCAGCCCCCTGCATGACAAGCTCGATCTTTTTCGAAAGTTCTGCAGAGAGATCGCGTACGACACGTGGCAGCTTCTGCCAGGCGTTCCCGATGGGCTGCATCCGCGTCCGCATCACGCCTTCCTGCAACTCGGCAGTAACGTGAGAGAGACGCTGCAGTGGAACCTTATAGCTACCGTCATCGACGCGACGAGATATCTCAAGGAGCTGGTTTCGAGTCAGAACCAACTCCGAGACCATTGTCATGAGATGCTCGAGCGTGTCGACATTCACACGAATGGTCTGAACTTTAGCCGCGACTGCCTCTCCGTTCTCCTCCGAAGCCGCTGCGGTCGCAGCACTCTCGCTCGCCTGGACTGGGGTTACCTCCTTTTTGGGAACTTCTGGGCCGGGTGCCTCCCGAAATGCACGCTCCAGCTCATCAAGCGGCACTTCACCTGGAAGTAGAGCTCTTTCGAGGACCTGATATGCCAGCGTTCCAACGCTGGTTCCACTCTCCCGCACAGGCGCCGTCGATGTCTGCGCATCCGCAGCCATAGCTTCAAGCGCTTCGATCAGGTCGTTGTCTGATCCTTCAGGTTCAGCGGCATGCTTTTCCAGCTCAGCGAGGATGTCCTTAATACGGTCGAGAGTCGACAGGATGAGCGACACTGCCGGCGTGGTGACAGGCATGCCGTCCCGGAATTTGCCCATCAGGGTCTCGGCCGCGTGGGCCAATGCTTCTAGCCTAGGCAGGCCGAGGAAGCCGCAGGTTCCTTTAATCGTATGCACAAGCCGAAATATGTTGCTCAGAATAGCCTTATTGTTCGGGTCTTGCTCAAAGCGCACCAGTTCTACGTCGACAGTGTCGAGGTGTTCTGCCGTCTCTGTTAGAAACTCACGCAGAAGATCGTCCATCAGAGCTACTCACATACGATATTACTAGGAGAACCATTAAGCGGGGGATTGAAACAGGCCTCCGCCTCTGGCTTGTTTTTAAGCGGCCTGAACACCGGAGAGGAAGTCCTCGACCTCTCGGCCAAGGCTCTCCGAGTGTCGCGCGAGTTCTTGCGCGGCTGATAGAACTTGCGAAGCCGCAGATCCGGTTTCACTCGCCCCTTGGCGCACCTCGCCGATATTGCTCGTCACCATTTCTGTGCCACGCGCAGCTTCCTGCACGTTCCTCGAGATCTCCTGAGTGGCAGCGCCCTGCTCTTCCATCGCAGCTGCAATGGATGTGGAGATCTGAGACATCTCGGCAATCGTTTGGGCAATCTGTTGGATCGCACCTACGGCTTCTTCTGTTGCCTGCTGGACGGCATTGATTTGATGCGAGATCTCATCCGTCGCCCTGGATGTCTGGTTTGCTAGCTCCTTGACCTCGCTCGCGACAACCGCAAACCCTTTACCTGCCTCGCCCGCACGCGCAGCTTCGATCGTTGCATTGAGAGCCAGAAGGTTTGTTTGAGAGGCGATATTATTAATTAGCGCGATGACGTTTCCGATCTTCTCCGCCGAGACCGCTAGTGTCTGTACGGTGTTGTTCGTACGCTGTGCATCAAGAACGGCCCGCTCGGCAATTTGCGATGACTGAGAGACTTGACTTGCAATCTCACGGATAGAGATCGACAACTCTTCAGTCGCAGCTGCAACGGTTTGAACGTTCGCGAAGGTCTCTTCGGCAGCGCTTGAGACGCTAGTGGATTGATCTGTTGTGCGATCAGCCACGTGGGTCATCGTCTGCGCTGTCGACTCCATCTGTGTCGCAGCCGCCGCGAGGCTTTGGGTTAGCGCAGATACCTTTTGATCAAACTGCCTGGTAAGTTGGTCCAGGAGCTGGGCGCGACGCATTTTAGTGTCGTTCTCGACTTCTTGCTCTACTGCCAGACGCTTTGCCTCTTCGGCATTGTCCTTAAACACCTGTAGCGCACGGGCGAGCTGACCGATCTCGTCTTTGCGATCAGCGCCAGCAACGGCAACCGTTAGATCTCCGTCCGCCAATCGTGACATCGCGGCTGTCATTCCGGACAGAGGGCGGACAATCCCAAAGATAATGATGGAACCCAGAAGCACCAGCGCGACAGAGATTCCAACGACCGCAGAGGCAATAAGAATGGTGGAAGTTTGACGTGCAAGATCCATTGCCTCATTGCGGGACTGCTCGAGTTTTTTGGAGCTTGCATCAACCAGGGCTGCGAGCTCTTCTCGGACTTTGATCCGCATATCCTGCCCTTCGCCATTAGAGATCTTCATGGCAGCATCGTCCATGTATCCCTTTAGGCCGTGGGTGACGCTCTGGTCGGATAGTGCGAAATAGCCGAGGATCGTATCTTTTACTTTGTCGTAAGCCGCACGATCATCGTCGGGCCCGAGCGACTTCATCAGTTTATCGAGCTCTGCCAGTGCTTCCTGTTTCGTTTCTTCGTAGCGCTGGCCGTAGACGCCGCGACCCTCGACGTTACGGTCTCCGAGAATGCTCTTCTCATGTATAGTGACTTGATTGATCTTAGAGTCGAGCGCCATCACCATTCTGAGATGAGCTACGTCGACCTCGATAACTTCCTGCGTATCAGCGGCCAGACGATCGAGCTCGGCTCTAGCAAGAGCAACAAGGCCAATCGCAATAACGACGAAGATTGCAACCGGTATGGCAATCTTCGTCATAACCCTTAGCTTGTTGAGAAGGCGCATCTCAAGCTCCGATCCACGAAACGGGCAATTTCATGGCAAAGAAATAACAATCCCCGTCTCTATAAAAAGTTAAGGTTTCCAATAGTCGCCGGTCTAACGTAAGAAATCGCGAAATTGATACTTAGTTTCAAAATTGCTCGCTAGACATCTCTTATAGGATCCTTAGGCGTAACGCAGCTTCCCCTTCGTCCACATCGCTCCTTTTCACAGAGAGTCAAACTTCGGCTCTCACTTCTTCAGTCACTTAGGGTCTACTGATCCCTAACCTGCCTGGGGAGTGAGAGCCTAAGGTCGTGCAAAGCTCTGTGATTAGGAGCGGCCTTGTGTGTTGCCGCTTGGACTATTTTTTGCGCGTGGACGTTGCTGTTGGCGGGGTTGCCTTTGGGCGCGGCCGTATGACCTGCCTGCAACACTCGGAGAGAAGCACCGGCCCAACTCCAAGCCGCACGCCTTTGTCATTGACGCAACGGCGCCCACCCGGCATTTATCAATAATCCTACTGATTCGGGGGGCCAGAGCGGTCCAACCAAGCACACTCGCCCACCAGCAGTAGTAAAACGTAAAAGTAAAAAAGTCGTTGCTCAGGCGTTCACCGCCAGCAACTCGCGATATCATCGCGCGTACCTGCGTTCGACTATAAACTGCATAGGCCGGGGGGCTTCTATCATGTACATCGTCGTCGATGAACGACAGATGGTGACGGCTGCGTACGTCGCTGGCTTCGATCGCGAAGGCGTTTCCTCGCTCGGGCTCATCGCCGGCGAGTTCAAGGACTGGCTCACAGCCGCCTCCAGCACCGATCTCGATGCCATTCAGGGCTTCCTGCTCGGCGAGTTCCAGGAGCGCATCGCCTGCGCCGAGGCCATTCGCCGCCATTCCCGGGCGCCGATCATCGCCTTGAGCGAAATCCGCTCCCTCGAGCAGACCCTGGCGCTGTTCACCGCCAAGTTCGACGATGTGGTGCGCAAGCCTGTGCATGTGCGCGAGATCCTGGCCCGCTCCGAGGCCATCTGGCGCCGGGTCAACGGCTCCAGCCAGGCCGGGCCGGCGGCAACGGAGCGCCTGAAGGTGTATTTCGACGGGCGCGATCCTGAGATCGACGGCACCAGCCTGCCGCTGCCCCGCCGCGAGCGGCATATTCTCGAATATCTGGTGCGCAACAAGGGCCGGCGCCTGACCAAGACCCAGATCTTCAACGCCATCTATGGCATCTATTCCAACGATGTCGAGGAGAGCGTGATTGAGGGGCATGTCAGCAAGCTGCGCAAGAAGCTGCGCGCCCGCCTCGGCTACGATCCCATCGAGGCAAAACGATACATCGGATATACCTTCGTCGGCTGATCAATATGTGGGACTTCGAACTTCACCACTGGCAGATTTTTACTTCGACAAGGCTGTGGCAGCCTCCCAGCAGTCGGAAAATCTATATGCGGAAACAATCCTCCTCATTCTACACCGTCAAGCCTGAAGATCTCATTCCGTGATAGTGCGCACGTCCCTAGTTATTCCCTGCCTGTTTATTTTGTCGGGCTGCATGGGAGCCGGCACTCCCTACACTTCTCCATGGGCGCCGGCTGAGTATTGGGACCGTTCGTTGTCATTGTACTCAAGTCCGTGGAACGCACCGCTTCCGGAGCCGGCCGAGCCGCCGCCTTACCTTATCCCGTCAGAGGTGGTGCCACGAAAGTCCGAGGCACAGGTGCCACTTGAACCGGTAGGCCCTTGGGTGTCTCGCCATGCGGCTTTACCGAGCAAATCGGTTAGTGTTTTACACGAGCCGGTTCCGATGCATGCCGAAGCGTCTTCCCCTTCGGCCCCAGCCCTGCCCCCACAAGGGCCGGATGCCACTACGGACGCAATCAGACCGCAGTCGAGTATCGGACCCCAGCCCGTCAGCGTCGCCTCTTTATCGGGAAGGTGGATGCTTCGGCTCGGCCGGGACACATGTCAGATCCAACTATCTACGTCGTCAACGCTTGACCTTTACAAGGCCTCCACAAGTCGCTGCAATGACGCCAGATTGCGGGACGTCAACACTTGGGCGCTACGGGGCGAATCGCTTGAGCTTTATTCAAAAGGGCGCGTGATCGTCCATCTAGAGCCAAACGGCTCCGCATATGGCGGGCGCATCGAGAACCGTGATCTATCAATGACGCGCTGATTTCAGCAGAGCGGCGTCACCGCCCCAACCGTCTTTATTGACAGAAGGTCTGAGCCGCGGGTGTCCATTGTCCGAAGCCAGTCGCGACCATGTTCGTTATGACGCGACAAACATACTGCTTCTGAGCTGGGTCATTGTTAGGGCCCGCATGATAGCGAGCGACGGCCATCGTCCAACTGCCTTCTCTCAATCGTAATTGCTTCAGGTACTCAGCCGCGTACTCGACATTCTCTCGGGGCTCAGCATGCTCTCGAGGGAATCGAACCTTTCCCTGTGATAGTAGTGATTGATCTGCATACATCCCAGGTCGATGAGCTTGGCACCAGTGCGTCGCGCCTCTTCGAAACGTCGTAAGGCATCACTGGCGCTTTGGGCGAAGTAAGCGCGCCCTTCGATGTTCATGGCATATGGCTGAAGAGAGCCACGATTACCTGTCTCAGCTAAACCCACAGCGTAAAGCATTCCAAGAGGAACACCATGCTTTGAAGCAGCCCGTATCATCTCGCGCTCGCAGGCATTGTTGGAGGCCCGAGCTTCCGACACAAAGCTAGAGATAGATACCGCCAGAATGACCTTCAGCAGCCCGCTCGCTTTCCCCATTGCCTCGCACTCGATGTTTCAGCTCATCCATATCGACCGAAGATTGCCTTGCGCTGCCATGTTGTCCAGCCTGCCCCTGTTGAGAGCCTCCGGACTGCGGCTGGGATGCCCATGAATCATTCCCACGGGCCGCGCTCTCCTGCTGCAGCATCTCGGTTCGCATCGTATGAACCGTCACAATATCGGCCCGATATCCCGATGTTCGAAGCAAGCCCGAAAGCTTCTCGACATCCTTGCGTAGGAGATCGGCTGTCTCCTCGTTGTGCGCATGAAGCTCCATCTCGATCTGGTCCCCTGACAAGCGCATCTTGACTGTCACAACACCGAGTTCAACGGGATGAAGCTGGACGTTTAGAACTCTTAGAGCATTCTCCGAGGGCTTCAGGACGATGTTCGTAGAAGTGGGGCTGACCCCAACGACATCCTGTTCCTGTTGCGCAGAAGAATTGATGGCTTCCTTTGCGATCGCACTCGTCAGCTGTTGAAAGAGCGTCTCCCCGGTTGAAGTCCCAAGATCGATTCCGGAGGATTTTACTGCCGAGGAACTCACTCTAGTGTTGCTCACGGCTTGTTCGGCATCAGGATGGGTTCGGGATGCGCCGTCGGCTTCATCACCGGACCCTGCGACAAGAGACGCAAAATGATTGCCGGGACTAGTCTCATCAGCCCTTTGATGGGGATTCTGAGGGAGATTATTCCCTAGCACAGGCTTGAAATGAGCCTCCTGATGAAGGACGCTCACCTTGAGCGATGAGATCCCTTCGATACCTTGGCCTTCTCTGGCACTGCTACCTTGACCTTTTCCTATGTTACCCTCGGGGCCTGATCCATAAGTGGCGGCAGAGGGAGTTGCATACACAGTCGAGGCCTGCTGCGACTGTACCAGAAGAGGGATAATGCCTTGGACTAACGCCTCGGCATACCCTTCTGGTCCGGACGACGAAGCGTCCGCCAGAGGCAGTCCCGGATCCGTTATTAGGTTCGGGTGTTTCTCAGTCGACGCCCTCTGGTCAGCCCGTGGGTCCTTGCCCCCCGGCGCAGCAGAGTTCGCTCGCAGAAGTATATCTGGGCCCCCTTCTTTTGCCGATAAGGCATTCAGAAGAGTACCGAAGCTTGCCCCTGCGCCCTCGCCTGCGTCTCCCTCCGTGGCCCCGGCGTGGATCATCCCAGCCTTGTGAGGCTGCGCCTCAGTCTTCCTAGTTAGGTTTTGGGCCAGGAATTCCAATGTCGTCATCAGTTTCCCTTCCGAACGAGCTTATCAATCTGACCAAGAACTTCCTGCGCACGCGATATCGTGGGGGTAGGCGCTTGAGCGGGGCTGTCCACATCCTTCGGAGGCAGAGAAGGCAAAGTATTGGCTGCAGCAGCAACTGCCTCGCCAGGGCTTTTGCGAATGTATGTCGCCATTGACAGCGCTGAATCCAGCAACGCCATATCAGTCGCCTCGAGAATAGAGCGATCAACGCTTCCTAGCTGGCGAGCAGCCTCTTCAAACCCTTGACGCGTGACGATCAGAGCGGCAGCTCTATAAAGTTGAGCTCTGTTGGCGCTAAGCTTGTCCCTTGACGAAAGCTCAGCCGCTTTATCCGAGGCGAGAATTGCAGCCTGGGTTTGTCCCTGACTGACAGCCGCACGAGCAACTAGGAGATATAGTTCAAGCTGCCCTGCTGGCTCCAGTTCACTTAGCATCGCCACAAGCCTGGAGAAGAAGCCCGGATCACGGGTGAACTCAAGTCGCATGAGTGCTGCAGCAAAGCGCTGTCTGAAGTTTCCTGCATAAACGGAGTACCGGAATCGCCTCAGGTACTGCCGCGACAGGAAATCGAATTTCTTCGTATCGCCAGCTTGACTGACCACGAAGATCTCTCTTCTTAGGGCCGCCTCTTCCACGAGAGTGCCCGGAAGCTGAAGTCGCGCAAAGTCCAGCAATATGATTGATTTAGACGGATCGTCACGAACATGAAGAGCCGCCTGCACCAATGCGACCTGGCCCGATATGGTAGGAGGGAGCGTATTTGGATCGATATCACCAAGGATCTTTTGTGCCTCTTCCTCCCGACCCTCTACGTAAGCCAGCGCCCCTTTCACAAGCGCATCGTCCCGTGGCTCTCGTCCCTCTATTGGAAGGATCTTCTTGAGCACATCGGGCCGACCTCCACTGAGAACATAGGTTACAGCCGCCCTCGTATTCTTTGGTTCCCGCCAAACTGACGGGTCCATGGACGTGAGCTTCTCATCGATCCGCGTCAACAGGGCTCTTTGAGCAACATGTGCATTAGTTGAACCAGAGGCAATTTGATCCTGCAAAATCTGGAGTGTTCGCACAAGTTCAACCGGCGATGCACCTGGTTCCAATGTGTTCAGATTCTGCTGCGCCACAGCAGAAGACATCCCTGCGGATAGAACCGCGAAAAACGCCAGTACTGAACGCCGAAGAGCCAGCACTACGACCCCTCCTGCAGGAGTATCTCGATCCGTCTGTTCTCAGCCGCATTAGCATCGGAGGAGTTTCTTAAGCTCCTGTCCGCATGTCCCTCCACTCGGGCAATCCGCGCTTCGTCAATCCCTCCACGGATAAGCATGTAAGCCGCCATGTGTGCGCGCGCCGTCGACAAACGCCAGTTGTCATAGGTTGCTGACTTGAACGGGCGCCCGTCTGTATGGCCGCGAATGACGATCTTGCCCGGTCGACTGCTGATAACCTTCGCGATCTTCTCCATGGCACGGACTACTTTTGGCTGAGGCTCAGCCGAGCCTACCGCAAACATGCTGAAATTAAGATCATCCGTGACACTAATAAGGACCCCTTCATTAGTCCGGCTGACCTCAACCTTCGGTGCCTGTTCCGATCTTGAGGTTGGAACCGCTTTCTGAATCTCAGCCTTGATTTCCGTCTCCAGCCCCGCCTTGTCAGCAACTTGTAGCGAGGTTGCCTTTTCGGAAGGAGCGACCTTGTCGGCAGAGGGCGCGGGCACCCCGGGGCCCATGCCCCTATCCATACTCGCCGCATCGATCTGCGCCTTGGAAGATGGCGCTAGCGCGTCAATGAGTCCTTCTTCTGGCGCGGGCGGCATCGTTCCTGGAGTTCCAGGCGTCTTCGTCTTGGCCTTTGGCATAGGGGCAACCTGCCAATAGAGCGGATCAAAGGGGTCACGATATGCTTCGCCACCGTTCATACCTGGATCGCCAGATTCGCCAAGGGGACTGTCTGCTCCTAAGGTATCACGCGCCTGGTCCTGCTCGCCTTCAGTCGCCAATTTTGCCAGCACTGCATAGGGGTCCTGGAACAGGGCCCCTTCTTCAAAGCGAGACTTTTTGGTTTGCGGGGCACGCCCCCCCTTGTCGTCAGCAGCCCCCTTCTGGGTTGTTGTCTTGCTGCTCCCCTCCTTCGTCTCATGAGAGTCATTTTTAGGGTCGTTTAGCCCTTTGCGATCAGTTGTGCTTTCAGCCAGCTTTAAGGGATTGAAGTAATTCGAAATTGTAGACCGCGTTTCGTTATCGGTCACGCTGATGAGCCACATGACGAGGAAAAACGCCATCATGGCTGTCATAAAGTCAGCATGAGCGATCTTCCAAACCCCGCCTTTGTGGCTCTCTTCCTCAACCTCATAGCGGCGGACGATGATAATTTCCTGCTTATCGGAATCGGACATATTTAAACTCCCTTCAAGGGTTCAGATAGCCGACCCAGCCAAGCACTTAATCGCGTTTCGATAATGGTCTCGTCAGCGACAATTCGAAAATCAGATTCCTGATTGCGAAGATATTTTATGGAATCGCTCGGGACATTGAGGCGCGGCTCAAGCTCGGATATGAGATCAGCCGATGCCGCAATCGTAACAGACGTTGCATTCCCACGAGCGAGCAATGCATCGAGAGTGGACGCAAGCTCGCTTAGAACCTTTTCACGAAGCGTAGCGCCAAGGAAGGGAATTAAAATCTTAGCGACCTTGTCGCTGACTTTCTCCTCAATGATTTTCAGGCCGGTCGTCAGCTCTGCGGAGAGCTTCTCAGCCTCCTCTCGCGCCCAACGTTCCCGCTCTACGCGAAGGCGATCTTCTGCTGCGGCGCGCTCAGCAGCTAAAGTCACCTCAAGTGTGCGCTCAGCCGTCTGTCTTTCCTCATTACGGACGCGCAGTTCCGCGGCCCTGATTAGTTCCTCCTGAATGTTTCGAGCTTCTTCATGAGGTGTAACAATGAGGCTCGCCTGGACCGGTCGCGGCTTTTCGCCTCCGTTCCCCAAGTCGAATTCCATTAAGTAGTCAGCGATCGAGACTGCCACTATGCCGCCTCTTGAATCAGCCATTGCTTGAGAATGGATACAGCATGCTCTTCGTCATACTCAATCAATTGCTCAAGCTTCTTCTGAGGCGAGCGGCTCAACTTTCCGGTAAGGTCTTCAATCAGGTTAGGCACGGTCTCGGCCGACTCAATTTGTGCATTGGCCTCCGCAAGTATGGATTCAGCATTCTCTAGTGCCGGCGTTTCGCTCGCAAAGGCCTTCTCAGCTTCAGACCTTGCGAGGATTGCGGTCACAGCCGGACGCAGGCCGAACCAAATCAAGAGTGTTGTGACAACCAAGATCGTCAGGGCATTGATGACATTTCCAAACTGGCGCATAAGAACATCCGCGAATCCGAGCGCCGGCGTCGGCTCCATCATGCGGCCGTCGTCGACAAACCCGACAGCAGCAACCTTAATCTGATCACCCCGTCCTTTTTCGAATCCTGCCGCGGACGAGACAAGCTGCTCGATCTCAGTTATCTTTGCATCAATGGCTGCTTGATCTGCGCTTTCCCCACCTGAGAGAGAAGACAAGCGGCTCTTATTAACCAGAACAGCAACCGATAGATTCTTGATTGCATATCCGTCACTCACAGTTTGGATTGTCTTGGAAGAGATTTCGTAGTTCGTCAGCTCTTCACGACGCTGATTATCCTCGCTGGAGCTTTCTCCACCCTCTGCCCTTACTCTTTCCTCAGGCAGATTCTGCTGGACAGTCGCAGGCTTCTGATTGGCACGATTCTGCGAGACCTCAGTCTCTCTAACGGTTCTAATTGAACGCTCGACCTTAGACTCAGGATTAAAGATGGTCTCGTTGATGCTGGTTTTATCGGTATTCAAGCGTGCCGCGACACTGACCTCAAAATTTCCAAGGCCCAAATAGGGGGTCAGGGTCCGGCGGATATTCTCCTGTATCTCGCGGCCAACATTTCGCTCCAGACTTGCCATTCGTCCCGTTGAGGCATTCGCTCCGTCGTCTCCCGACATGAGGAGCATTCCGTCTGTATTAAGAACGGTGACGCGATCGGCTTTCATGCCGGGTATGGCGGAGGCTACAAGATGTCTAATAGCCTGCGCTGAACCCATATCATCTGCTGGCTCTGTACGAACGACGACCGAGGCAGATGCAGGCTGCTGGTCGCGGCGAAAGGACCCTCGATCTGGCAAAACGATATGGACACGAGCAGCCTTAACGCCCTTCATGGTTTGGATCGTGCGGGCGATCTCACCCTCCAGCGCCCTCACGCGGGTGACTTCCTGCATAAACGAAGTCAGACCGAGCGATCCCAGGTCGTTGAATAGCTCGTATCCAGACTTCGAGCTCTGGGGCAGACCTTTCTCGGCAAGAAGCATCCGAGCCTGCGCCGTATGTCCATATCGAACCAGAACCGACGTTCCGTCGGAGCTAACATCGAAAGGAATTCCGGCATCCTTCAGGACGGCACCGATGCGGCTGACGTCTTCACGCTCTAAGCCGACATACAGAGCTTCCTGGGCAGGGCGACTCAAATAGTACGCGCCGATGCCAACGCCCAGGAAAACGGCTAGCCCGATCAGTCCGAGCGCAGCTAGACGACGCGCTCCAAGCTCAAGAATATTCGTCCAGAGTTTTTCAGCGTGCTGACGACCGGTCATTCAATGGCTCGATATATAAAGCGTCTAATGTCGCGGCAATTTCACTATTCAACCTTGTGTGGAGATTGCGCAGGCGAGAAGCGGTCACCCTACGCAGGATCTACAAAGGACGGCTATGCGCGATACCGGCGCTCTGTGTACGCAAGGGCTGAGACCGCATTGCTCGCAAAAAAGGGTTATGCGATGCCGGCAGCGCGTTACAATCCAGCGGGGATCGACTTGCCGGCATAAGTGTGTGCGACCTTCTCGTCGAATTTGATCAGCACATTGCGAGTGACAACCTGCTGAACCCGGTCAGCACAGATGCTCAGAAGTAGGATCGAACGAGGCCGCTGATCAATAGATTCCAGCCGTCGATCAGCAGAAAGAACAGAATTTTAAAAGGTAGAGATAGGACTGTCGGCGGCATCATCATCATGCCCATAGACATTACAAGCGTTGCGACGATCATATCAATTACAAGGAAGGGAAGAGCGATGAGGAAGCCGATCTCGAAGCCACGCCTTAATTCTGAAATCATGAAGGCCGGAATGATGACCCTTAGATCGACCTTCGCGCCCTCTTCTCCTTTAGGAAAATTTATCGCTGCCATATCGCTGAACGTCTGCAAATCTTTTGGTCGAACATGAGAGAGCATGAAGTCGCGGAAGGGATCGGCGACACGCGCGAAAGCCTCTGCTTCTGTTATTTTATTCTCCGTCAGAGGCCGAACGCCCTCGTTCCATGCGCGATCAAAGGTTGGCGCCATGACGTAGAACGTCATGAACAATGACAAACTGATAAGGAAGAGGTTGGCCGGCGTGCTTTGAAGTCCTAGGCCTGACCTTAAAAAGGACAGGGCCACCACAAACCGTGTAAAGCTAGTCACCATGATGAGGAGGCCCGGTGCAAGCGAAAGGACGGTAAGTAGTGCGATGATCTGAACAATCCGCCCGCTCGCAGCTCCATCGCCTGGGGGCAGAAGGGCGTCCAAGCCCGGAACTTGGGCAATCGCCGCAGTCGCAAATGTCGAAAAAGCGGCGATGAAAAGTAGTCTCAATTTCATTATCTATCAGACCATTATAGCATGAACTATATTATCAATGACGTGCGCTAGGTCGTGGAAACTCGACGTGACGTTATGTTTGATTGGGCTGCCTCATTGCACAACAAGAGTTTCTACGATGAGCTCTCGGACCAGCCCTTTGGTCCGCAAGGCAACGCGCTCGTTCAGATCCTCTCGAAGATGCTGGAGACCGCTGGCGCCCTGGATCTGTGATACAGAAAGAGTCCTAAGATAGGCTAGAATATCTTGCCTAATTTCCGCGACAGCAACATCAGGGTTCTGCAAGGCCCCATTCGTGAAGATGATAGAGGATTCGAGGCGTATCCAAGTGTCGTCTCCGTTGGCGAGGTTCGTGACGACGGGCAAGATTGCTTTGGACGTCAGCTCTCCTGAATATGCGAGGGTTGGGGCCTTCTTACCCTCCTCACCCTTTTTCTTTTCATCGACGGCCTTTTCGACCTTTGAAACAAGATACAAGCCAAAGGCTCCTCCGGTTCCTGCGGCAAGGAGGCTAAGGACTGTCAGTATTACAAGCCAGCTTCCTCGCTCTCCTGAGGCAGGAAGTCCTAATTTCTTCCGCTTCATAAGATATCTCCCACGCTCGTTCAGAACGGCGTGATCGCGTCATAGACTTGTTGCCCCCAGGCTGGCTGCTGGACGTCCGTGATGCGCCCTCGCCCACCGTAGGATATTCGCGCCTCGGCAATCTTTTCGTAGCTGATCGTATTTTTCCGAGAGACATCGTTCGGGCGAACGATGCCCGCGATGTTCAGAACGCGAACCTCAAAATTGACGCGCACCTCCTGGGAGCCACTGATGATGAGATTTCCATTCGGTAGAACCTCAGTCACGACCGCTGCGACTGACAATCTAAGCTTCTCTGATCGATCAATTGATCCCTGGCCCTCGGTGGATGATCCCGAACGAATGTCTCCGCTCCCGGAGTAGTCCCCAGTGTTCCCATTGAAGCCATACTTGGCCCCGAAGCCCAGATTGATTTTGGAACTGCGCGACCGATCGCTCGCGTTGTCAAACTGGGCTTTGTCGTTGATCTGAATGCTGACCGTGATGACGTCGCCTACCTTTTTTGCTCGCGGATCCTGAAAGAGATCGGCGCTGTTTTGCGTCCAGAGCGAATAGTGAGACGTTCTGGCGGCGGCTCCGAACACCGTTGGAACCGGTTCTCTTGCAACGGTGAGACCATATCCAACAGGCGTCATTGCCGGCTCACGGCCAAGTTCACTCGATGCGCAGGCTCCCAGAGAGAGTGCGATCACAGAGAGGGAGATATATCTCATCATGACTTTTCGCTCTCCTGAGAACGCTTCGCAGCATCAGTAAGTACACCGGTCAGCTGGGCTGCGCGGGCAGGCTCCATCTCATTAAGAACGGCGCTTGCATTTCTAGGGCTTAGTTTTGCCAGTATGGCAGCGGCAGCTTCATCGTGCATATTGGCGAGTTGGAGCGCGGCAGCATCAGGGCGCATTCTGGTATAGATTGCCACGACCGTTTCATCAGCCTTCGCAAGGAACTCATTGCGCTTGCGTAGCCATTCCTCGTATTCGGCTCTTTTTCCCTCGAGAACCTTGATTCTGCCCTCAATTTCCTTCTCGAGAGCCGTCAGAGTTTCCTTCTGCCAGGCATATCGGGCATCTGCCGCGGCATCCGCAATGTTAGCGCAGTATGGGTTCTGCTTCGGTTCTTTTATAGCTTCCGCCTTCGGCAAACTGTTTGCCGCCTGCGTCGACTTCTCTTGAGCGATACTCGCTCCTTGCGATCCTAGAATAAGGCCTGTGGCGAGAAGGAGCTGAAACGGGAGCGAGAAAGTCTTCATAAGATCACGATCCATTTTCACGGTATCAGCCACCGTTCGTTTGGCAACGGCATCGCACCAGCCAATGGGTCCAGACGGAGTCATTGCACGATCAGGTCGGCTTGCAGAGCGCCTGCAGTCTTCACGGCTTGCAGGATCGCGATAATGTCCGTCGGCTTGAGGCCAATCTGGTTCAGCCCCTTGACAAGCGTCTGAAGATCCGAACCGCCAATCACCGCAAGGTGAGCATCGGGCTCGCTTGCCGTAATTTGTGTTCGAGGAACAACTGTCGTACGCCCGTTCGAGAACGGCTCAGGCTGTGACACAAGAGGTGTTTCGGTCACGCGCACTGTTAAATTTCCGTGTGTCATCGCAACCGTCGAAATCTGCACATTTTTGCCGATGACAACCGTTCCCGTTCTCTGGTCCACGACAACACGGGCGGGGGTATCAGGCTGCACACGCAAATCCCCCAGTTCCGCGATAAATCGCGTCGTGCCGATATCACGCGGCTTGTTCAGAGCGACTGTCCGGAAGTCACGCGGTGTTGCGACACGCTTTCCATAACGCCCCAGCGCATATGCGTTAATCGCGTCGGTCACTAAGGTGGCTGTTTTGTAGTCAGGATTCTTCAACTCCAGCACCAGGGTGGACATTTCCCTCATTGCCCCGGGCACCTCTCTTTCAATGAGGGCACCGTTCGGTATCCGACCTGCAGTGGCAACACCTTGTGTCAGGCTCTCCGCTTGTCCGGTTGCATTGAAACCTGAAACCGCGACAGGGCCTTGCGCTACCGCATAGACCTGTCCGTCTCCGCCCATGAGGGACGTCAGCATCAGTGTGCCGCCTTTGAGGGATGTTGCATCACCAAGAGACGTGACCGTGACGTCAATTCGCGACCCTGTGCCAATGAAGGGAGGCAGATCCGCTGTCACTGCAACAGCCGCTACATTCCTGGTCCGAAGAGGCATATCCCGGACATTCACTCCCATCCGGTCAAGCATTGATTGGAGAGACTGTTCAGTGAACTGGGAGTTCCTAAGGGTGTCACCTGTTCCCTGAAGGCCCATGACGAGTCCGTATCCGACAAGCTGGTTATCGCGGACGCCTTGAACAGAGGCGATATCCTTGATGCGTGTCGACGCGCTTGCGAAGCACGGCATCAGAAGGGCGAGGAGAACAACAGCCAGGAATCTCATCAGCGTACACCGATGCGCACTGTTCCGTCAGCCTGAACGACACCAAGAATAATTCTTCCGGTATCAACGTTGCGAACGCGGATCTGCTCTCCCAAACTACCTGACTGCAGGGGTGATCCTATGGCAGAGATGGTTAGGCCGTCTTCCTGAAAAATGATCTGCGTTGTCGATCCACGCGTCACCAACTGAGCGTCATCAACAGCATTGGTTGGGATTGCCTCTCCGGGAAGCAGCGTCCTCCTTGCAACTTTCCCAATAAGCTGGACGGGTGTCTCAATGACTGCGGCGCGGGAACGGAATGTCGAGAGAAAGCTCCTCTCCTTGAGCATCGACTCTTTGATTGTATCCCCAGGATAGATCGTTACAGCGGGCACAGGCAGGATGATACTTTGAGCATTCGCATGGGAAGCGATACCGGCAGCAAAGATAGCAACCAGCATGACTAACAAGGATTTCTTCATCGCACGCTCCATTGTTGCCGATATGCTAATTTAGCGGATGCCCTTAGAGACCGTGCCAGCCATGTCGTCAGCGGCCTGAATAACCTTGGAGTTCATTTCGTAGGCTCTCTGAGCCGAAATGAGATTTGTGATTTCCTTCACTGGGTCGACATTTGAGCTTTCCAAGTATCCCTGATGGACGCTTCCAAAACCTTCATTGTTCGGAAAACCGGCAACAGCCGCACCTGAAGCAGGCGTTTCACGGTAATAATTACTTCCGATCGGCTCCAAGCCAGAATCGTTCGCAAAGTTGGCCAGTTCGATTCTTCCGAGCTCTACCGGATCGACCTCTCCACTGACTTTGGCGAACACTCGCCCATCCTGGTTGATCGAAATGTCGGTCGTGTTCTGGGGGACAGGATTGAGGCCGGGAAGCGCATATCCTTCAAGCGTGACAATGGCGCCGGTGTCACTCTTGTTGAAGGATCCAGCACGCGTATAGATGACTTCGCCGTTCGGCCCTTGCACCTGAAACCAGCCGCGACCGTTCAAGGCAACGTCAAGCTGGTTCGTCGTGTTAGTCAAGGGCCCCTGACGATGCAGATTGCGAATTGCCGCCGTTCTCACGCCGAGACCCAGCATGGCACCTTCCGGAAGAGGTGTCTCGCCACCCTGATTGGGAATGCCTTGAAGGCGCTCCGCCTGATAAAGCAGGTCGGTGAACTCGGCGCGCGCCCCTTTAAAGGCCGTTGTGTTTACGTTCGATATGTTATTGGCAATGACTTCAACATTGAGCTGCTGAGCGTTCATGCCTGTTGCAGCGATTGCGAGTGCTCTCATAGCCGTTTCCTCAGATCGCCATACGCGAGATTTCTTGATAGGCTGCGACAACCTTGTCTCTGATCGCGATTGCGGTCTGCAAGGCCTGCTCAGCCGACATTACTGCCTCAACAACTTGCTGGACTGAGGCTTTTCCCTGGATGCCCGCGATCGCGGCCGATTCTCCAGCGCGCAGGGTCTGAGCAGCATTTGAGGCAACCTGCACCATGATGTCGCCAAAATCGACACTCTGGGAAGGAGCTGCGGGGGCAAGCCTTGTTGCCTGGACGGCACGCGTTGAGGAGAGGGTGTTCGCCTTATCGATGGCCGAAGTAATCGATGAAATTGCTTCGAGCATCATGCACCTCTCAGGAGATCGATGAGGCTTGAAATCATGGAGCGTGTCTGCTTCATCATTTGAAGATTGGCTTCGTAGGACCGATTGGCTTCCCGCATATCGGCCATTTCAACGAGCATGTTCACGTTCGGCATCTTGACGTAACCGTTTTCGTCGGCGGCGGGATTGCCGGGATCATACTCCACTCGGAAGGGGGCCTGATCGATACCGATTTCCTTAACTTTCACGGACGCTGTATCGAGAGCGCGATCGAGCTCGCTTCTGAAAGTAATTGTCTTGCGAGCGTAAGGATCGGATCCCGCTGTTTTCCCAGTCGACTGAGCATTGGCAATATTCTCGGAAACGATACGGAGGCGCATGGACTGCGCTTCAAGCCCTGCTCCAGCCAATCGCGATGAGGCCTGTAAAGGATCGATCATTGCCCTGACCTCGTGCTGGCCAGCAACATTCTATGGAATGATTTCACGATGCTAGTATTGAGCGAGTATTCCCGGCTGATCTCACCGGCTTTCATCATCTCTTGCTCGACACTCACGGAGTTTCCAGAATGCATGACATCCCAGCTATCGATTTTCTTGACCTTCGCCGGCTTTGCGTGAACAGCATCGAACCCAAGATGACCTTTATCGGTTGCAGCCATCGTCAGCTGCGTCTGGTCGAAGACCTTCGAGAAGGGCTCGACGTCCTTGGCCTTGAAGCCCGGCGTATTTGCGTTAGCGATGTTGCTCGAGATCGTTGCTTGCCGAACCGCAAGCCATTGCGCCTGTCTCGAGGCGACATCGAAAAGATAGATATCCCCCACTGAGACCTCCGATACGGGTATCCTGAGGGTCTGGGTAAGCCAACAATCTTGCCCCAGGCTGACCCCTAGAGGCGATGTTCTCCGAAATTTGGTCTGCTTTCACGAGGAGGGCTGTTGAATAGGGCAGAGGTCCACCTCTGTGGGGGATCTGATCTCGGACCTAGAAGACCGGCCAAGTTAATCAGGGAGGCTCGCCTCTCTTGGAGGACATCCGTGTGGACGAGGCGCCCTGCCGAGCCCGATGCCGAACCTAACCTTTCTACGGCGCGCCTTCAGACCAGGCTCGCCCCTGTATCAGGTTGCAGTATTAGGATTCTCTTGCAATCGTCGGATGCCTGACCGAGGCAATGCTTTAGGCGCCCCAGGTTCTTTCCAAGACGCCAATCCAATTCTCATGGCAGATCTTTCGCATCGCCTCTTCATTATACCCTTTATCTTTCAAGCACTTGACGAGATCCGGCAGATGACCGGCATCGGCCAGCCCCTGCGGGACCGTAGTTCCGTCGAAGTCGGACCCGAGGCCAACACGGTCGATCCCAATGCGGTCGACGAGATAATCGACATGACGTACGAGTTCCTCGAGTTTCGTGTCCGGATCTTTGCGGCCGTCGGCGCGAATGAACATTGTGCCGAAGTTCACACCAACCAGACCATCCGAGTCTCGTATCGCGTCCAGCTGGCGATCGGTCAAATTGCGCGAATGCGGTGAGAGGGCATAGACATTGGAGTGGCTTGCCACGAGCGGGGCACTCGAAAGTCTGACGACATCCCAGAACCCCTGCTCATTAAGGTGCGAGAGATCAATCATGATCCTCATGCGATTGCAGGCCTTCACCAGCTCGCACCCGATTTCGGTCAGGCCCGGTCCAATGTCGGCCGTGGAGGGGAAACGAAACGGAACGCCATAACCAAAAATGTTCGGCCGACTCCAAACTGGCCCTATGGAACGCAACCCCGCTTGATAGAGCACGTCGAGCATCTTCAGTTCAGGGTCGATCATCTCGGCTCCCTCCACGTGGAGAACGGCCGCCAGAGCCTCGCTTTCCATGGCGATACGAATATCCCGGCCACTGCGACAGATCTTTACCCGCCCGTCGGATGCATGCTCTATCCGAGCGAGCAGCGACATCAACTCAATAGTCGCGGCCTGTGCCTCTTCGAGAGAGGGCGACAGGGCCTCCGGCTTTCCATCGCTCCCGACACCATTGGCCGAAGATGGAATGAAGATAGCGAAAAGACCACCAGCAAAGCCGCCTGATTTGGCGCGCGGAAGATCTAAATGACCCATCCCTCCCCCGTTAAGGAACACAAGCTCAGCAGATTTATCGCCTGCCCGCCAGAGGCGCAGCAATACATCGTTATGTCCATCAAAGACTGGGATGAGTGTTTCAGGTGTCATGGGTTCGAGCTCGCGAGCAAGGCGTTCTGCCTCAGGGACATTCCGTGTAGATTTTCATTGAGTGGTTCGGCCAATTCTAATTCCGACGGATGTCATGCTCGACTTGCATAAGAGCTATCGAGGTGGCCTTTGATGCACTTCCTGCATAAGGAATGCCATTTTCCGAATTTGTCAGGCAAAAGCTACACCGTGTACGTTCCTCGGCTCAGGCAGATGACCTTGGAGTGCGGATTCTTTGTCGAAACCCTATGGATCCAAGCGAGACATAGGAACGCGGTTTCAAGGTTGTCCAAACCAGACATACAGAGGAAGGCCATCCATCGGAACGATAGGTTGCCTCCGCTGACAACAAGGGCCAAGAGCCCAATCTTCCTGAACAGAGGTGATGACAGGGATGTTTAATCGGCGCACATTTCTCGCGGGCTCCGCAGCCGCGTCATTCTTCAGCTACTCGGCGCTGTCTGCCGCGTTTGGAGACACTCCGAAGGACATCCTTGTCGTCGCGCAGCAGCTCGACAACATGACTAGTCTCGATCCTCACGAGAGCTTTGAGGCCGTGGGGAGCGAGATCAGTAGCAACTGCTATCAGAAACTGGTCAAGCCTAGCCTGGACAAACCCTCCGAAATCGTCGGCGATCTAGCAGAATCCTGGGAGCCGGCCGCCGATGGCAAGTCCATTACCTTCCGACTGCGCAAGGATGCAAAGTTCGCAAGCGGCCAGCCTGTAACCGCTGAGGACGCGGCCTTTTCGCTGCAGCGCGCTGTGATCATGAACAAGGGTCCGGCCTTCATCATTAACCAGTTTGGTTTCACGAAGGACAATGCGGCTGAGCGCATTAAGGCCCGCGATGCCAATACCTTGGTGCTAACACTGGAAGAGCCAACCTCTCCATCTTTCCTTCTTTACTGCCTCTCTGCCAATGTTGGCAGCGTTGTCGAGAAGAAGGTGGCTGTCGAAAAGGCGCAGGGCGACGATCTCGGCAACGGCTGGTTGCGTCAGAATACGGCCGGATCCGGTGAGTGGGTGCTTCGTTCCTGGAAGCCGAGCGAGAGCATCATGCTCGATGCCAATCCCACCCGCCAGAAAGGCAATGTCAAGCGGATCATCCTCCGCCACATTGTCGACCCGTCCGCGCAACTCCTGATGCTTCAAAAGGGCGATGCAGATGTTGCGCGCAATCTGACGACCGAGCAGCTCCGCACACTTCAGGGCGACGCCAACTACAATCTGGTCCGGAAGGGAGTGGCCTCGCTCATGGTCATCTCCATGAATCAGAAGAGCTCCAACCTTGCAAAGCCGCAGGTCTGGCAGGCTATCAAATGGGCCCTCGACTACCAGGGCATTCAGAAGAATATCGTGCCCCTGACGCACACGGTGCATCAGAGCATGGTTCCAGGGGGCTTCCCGGGCGCGATCGACGATAAGCCCTACCAGAAGGATCTGGCGAAGGCGAAGGCACTGATGGCGGAGGCTGGACTGGCAGAGGGCTTTGAGGTGACCATGGACCACTACTCTGCCCAGCCCTATCCGGACATCGCCCAAACCATCCAGGCGAACCTCGCCGAGATTGGGATTCGTGTTAAGCTAATGGCTGCAGAGAACCGCCAGGTCCTGACCAAAATGCGCGCTCGCCAGCATGAGCTCATCCTGACCGCATGGGGCTCCGACTATTTCGACCCGAATACCAATGTGGAAGCTTTCTGCGTTAACACGGACAACGGCGACGACGCCCGCAACCGCACGCTTGCCTGGCGTTCGTCATGGCAGGACAAGCAGATGTCGGAGCGCTCTGTGGAAGCTCTTAAGGAGCGCGACCCTGCCAAGCGTATTGCTCTCTACGAAAAGCTCCAGCGCGACCACATGGCCAACAGCCCCTTCGCGATCATGATGCAGGCCGTTACAACGGCCGCCTGCCGCAAAAACGTCTCTGGGGTGCGCCTGGGCACACTCTCTGACACTCACTCCTATGCGGGGGCCAGCAAGGCGTGAAGAAGCGACTTAGCGCGCTGGCGGGTCTTCTCGCCAGCGTTTCTCTCACTCTCATCGGGCTCGTGATCATCACCTTCTTAATCGGGCGTGTTATGCCCATCGACCCGGTACTCGCCGCGGTTGGGGACAACGCCCCTCAGGAGGTCGTCGAAAGAGTTCGCCAGGAAATGGGTCTGGACCAGCCAATCCTGCAGCAGTTCCTTTATTTTCTAGGACAACTGCTGCATGGCGACCTTGGTCGATCAATCCTGACAAGGAATCTCGTTACTAGCGACATTGCCCGCTATTTTCCGGCAACATTGGAGCTTGCCACAGCAGCGATCATCGTCGCAGCTCTGATCGGAATTCCTCTAGGGGTCTGGGCTGCCGTCCGGCAAGGCACATGGATTGATCAAGCAATCCGTGTCGTCTGTCTTGCCGGCCACTCAGTTCCTGTCTTCGTCTTGGCTCTAATCTCGCTTCTCGTCTTCTATGCAGTTCTCGGGATTGCACCAGGCCCTGGGCGGCAGGACATCATATTCCAGGATATGGTGCCCCATGTAACCGGCCTTCTGACGATCGACGCCTTGATTGCCGGGGACTGGGACGCGTTCTGGGATGCTCTGGCCCATATGGTGCAGCCCGTCTGTATTCTGGCCTATTTCAGCATGGCGTATATCACACGCATGACGCGCGCCTTCATGCTGGATGCCTTGCATGGCGAATACGTCATCACTGCACGAGCGAAGGGCCTATCGCCGGCGACAGTGATTTGGATACATGCCTTTCCAAACGTCGGCGTTCAGCTCGTTACCGTGCTAGCCCTAACCTATGCAGGCCTTTTGGAAGGCGCGGTCGTCACCGAGACGGTCTTTAGTTGGCCAGGTCTCGGGCAGTACCTCACTGTTTCCCTTATGAACGCCGATATGAACCCGGTAATCGGTGCCACTCTGCTGGTCGGCTTGGTTTATGTCGGCCTTAATCTGCTGGCAGACGCTCTCTATCGGCAGCTGGACCCGCGTGTCAGATGAGTACAGTCCTTTCTCGCGAATGGTTGCTGGCGGAAACGCCGGCCTCCCGAACCCAGGCCGCCTGGGGCCGACGCTACCGTGCATGGCTCGACCTGCGATCAAATCCATTGGCGATGATAGGCCTCATAATCATTGTGGCCTTCATCGCTTTGTCCCTAGCAGCCCCGCTACTTGCGACATATGATCCCGGTGCACAGGACCTAACGAATCGCCTCGCCCGCCCCTCAGCGGCACATTGGCTGGGCACGGACGAGCTCGGTCGCGATATCTACTCCCGTATCCTCTATGGCGGCCGGGTGACACTCGGCATGGTGATCGCAGTGGTTGTCCTGGTGGCACCGCTGGGTCTCGCCATAGGATGCATCGCTGGCTATGCAGGCGGCATTGTCGACCGGATGCTGATGCGCGTAACCGACGTTTTTCTGGCCTTTCCTCGCCTCATCCTGGCCCTGGCCTTCGTGGCCGCCCTAAAGCCGGGTGTGGAGAGCGCAATCCTAGCAATCGCGTTGACGGCTTGGCCTCCTTACGCGCGCCTTGCTAGAGCCGAGACCTTGACCGTGCGCAACAGCGATTTCATCGCTGCCTGCCGTCTGACGGGTGCTCCATCAGGACGCATCGTGCTCCGGCATGTAGCTCCGTTGTGCGTTCCGAGCCTCATCGTGCGCATCACACTGGATATGAGCTCCATCATTATCACGGCCGCGAGCCTCGGCTTTCTCGGCATGGGTGCCCAGCCGCCCTCACCCGAATGGGGAGCAATGATCGCGACTACCAAGCGTTTTATCTTCGAGCAATGGTGGGTTCCCACCATTCCTGGACTTGCCATATTCCTGGCCTCCCTAGCCTTCAATTTCTTGGGGGATGGCCTTCGTGATGTTCTCGATCCGAAGCAACGATGATGCTGGTCGATATCAAAAATCTCCGGGTGTCTTTCAAGACCCGAACAGGCACCTTCGAGGCGGTGCGCGGCATTTCACTCTCTCTTGGCACCGAGAAGCTTGGAATCGTGGGGGAGAGCGGCTCGGGCAAGTCGCTCACGGCACGCGCCTTGATGCGCCTGCTTCCACAGAGCGCAACCATTACGGCGGACCGCCTCTCCTTCGATGGCATGGACATCGTGAAGGCCGACGAGCGTGCCATGCGCCGCATCCGCGGCAAACGGGTTGGGTTCATCCTTCAAGATCCGAAATACTCGCTCAACCCCGTCATGACGATCGGCCGGCAAGTGGCAGAGGCATGGCGAACCCACAAAGGTGGCGGGCGCAAGGAAGTTAGGGACGCCGCCGTCGACCTCCTCGACCAAGTGCGGATCCGAGAGCCGCGCCGCGTCTACGACCTTTATCCACATGAGGTGTCGGGAGGCATGGGCCAGCGCATTATGATCGCCATGATGCTGGCGCCTGACCCGTCGCTGTTGATTGCCGACGAGCCGACGAGTGCTCTGGATGCGACTGTTCAGGCGGAGATTCTGCGTCTCATGGAGGATCTCGTGTCCCGTCGCGGCATGGGTCTGATCCTCATCAGTCACGATCTCCCCCTCGTTTCTCATTTCTGCGACCGTGTTGCGGTCATGTATACGGGACGCATCGTGGAGGAGCTTGCAGCAGGCAGCCTCAGTCAAGCCAAGCATCCTTACACGCGGGGCCTGCTCAACTGCCTGCCCTCTCTTGCTCATCCCAAATCGCGTTTGCCGGTTTTGAGCCGCGACGCCGCATGGCTTCAATCATGATCGACGTTAACCAGCTTCGCGTCCGCTTTGGCGACAACGAGGTCGTGAAGGGGATCTCTTTCCAGGTTAAGACCGGAGACAGCTTTGGGATCGTCGGAGAGAGCGGTTCGGGCAAGTCAACCGTTCTTCGTGCCCTTGCTGGTCTGAACTCCGAATGGTCTGGACACATCACGATCGACGGAAAGGTCATGCGCCCGCGCCGTGACAAATCATTCTTCCGTAAAACCCAGATGGTGTTTCAGGATCCTTACGGCTCCTTGCATCCCCGCCAGACAATTGATCGCATTCTGAGCGAGCCTCTTCTGGTACATGGGATCGGCGACATCGATCGACGTATAGACACGGTGCTGGCTGAGGTTGCATTGCCGGGCACAGTGCGCTTCCGCTATCCGCATCAACTCTCCGGAGGGCAACGTCAACGTGTTGCAATTGCAAGAGCGCTGATTGCAGAGCCGGAGGTCCTCCTTCTCGATGAACCTACCAGTGCGCTGGATGTATCTGTCCAGGCGGAAATCCTAAACCTCCTCGCGGATCTGCGCGAGAGACGACATTTGACGTATGTCCTCGTCAGCCACAACCTCGCGGTTATTGCACATCTGTGTCCTCGGATTGGAGTTATGATCGGCGGAGAGATGGTCGAGCAGCTGAGTTCTGAGGATCTGCGGGCTGGCAGGACTCGCCATCCGCATACGGCTCAATTGCGCGCTCTGAGCATCGACCTCGAAGAAGCTGCCTAATCCGCGATTCATCTAAGCCTTCCATCTCCTTCAGCTCAGGAACTGATGATGTCTGTTGCTTCGACCGATTTGCACTGGTCTTCGGCTCAGGAAGCTGCCGCCCATATCACCGACATGTGGGCTCGGGAGGAAGGTCCCGGCGGGGCAATCGTGCTCTTCGACGCGAAAGACATCAAGATTGAAGCCTGCGGTGGCCTTGAGAGCCTGGCAACAGGCACGCCATTCTCTAGCGGCAGTGTCGTGCGATATGCATCAATCACTAAACATATCTTTGCCGCAATGGCATTAAGCCACGGAAGCAAGCTCACCCTTGAAGATCGCCTAGGGACCCATTTACCCAATTTGCGCAGCCCCATGGCCGATGTCACCGTCGGGCGGGCTCTTGACATGACCGGCGGTCTGCCTGATGTGCGCGATACATTGTCCTTGCTGGGCCTATCCGTCTATACGGCGACGGACGCACAGCCGATCCTGGAGTTTCTCTATAGCTTAGGAAGTGTGAACTTTCCGGCTGGACACGAAATTTCCTATTCCAATACAGGCTACCGCCTCGTCGAAGCCGCCCTGAAGAACAAAGGACTGCTTTTCGACGAGCTGATCCAGGAGAGCACCTCACGGCCGCTCGGGATCGCTCTTCGAGCTCCTGAACGATGGTTCGACCCCGTACCCGGCTTGGTACCGGGATATTGGCGATCCAAAGAGGGTTGGCAGCTTGGGACAGCGGGCCTGCACCTCTCAGCCTCCGGCAGCCTGACGGGCAGTGCGCGCGATTTGGCGATTTGGCTACAGGCGCTTCTAGGCAACAGAGGCCCCGGGGCAGGTTGGCTGGAGCGGCTCTCTGCGCCGCGATTCCTCGCCGATGGACGGGCAACCCGCTATGGGCTTGGGCTCGCTTGGTCACAAATCGGCACCAACTGGCTCGTCGGCCATGGCGGCTCGCACGCCGGCTATAAGAACTATTTTCTTCTCGATCCTCAGCGCAATATCGGTATCGTCATTGTATCTAACCGCGAGGACACTGCACCGTCGAGTTTAGCACTCCAGGTTATGGCGTCGCTTCTTGGGCACGCTTTGCCATCGCGCAGCATCTCAATTCCGAACGGCCTGTACGCGACAGACAGTGGCCCATTCTGGCTTGAGATGAAGGATGGTGTTGCAACCTTCCTTGGTGCAGGAGAAACTCTCTACCAAGGGGAGGATGGATGGTCAGTCTCGCTTTCAGCCCACATGCCGATGCGCCTGCGCTGGACAGGAAATGCTATCGAGGGTGAGGTTGGACATGTTGCCCGCCGCTTCTTCCCTGTTCAGCCTGATGACTGCCTGTCATACGCCCAGGGTCACTGGATATGCCCGGCCTATCATTCGGATTTCACGATCAGGGGCGACAAACTGGAGATGGGCGTCGGTCCTGCAAGAACGAGCGCCGCTCTCTCACCGCTTGGAGGCAAGCGACTTCTCATGGATGGCATGGATGGCCCGTGGACGAAACGCTCAAGTCTCGTCTTCGATGGCAATCATATCGCGCTTTTCCTGAACAGGAGCCGAGTAATCCAGTTTGAGCGCGCTACATAAGGCCAGCGAGAACACCTTGCTTATAACGTAGCATTTGTACTGATGTCCTCGATTTATCGCGAGTTCTGGTCGCAGTAAGGTCCATTCAACATTCTAGCGCGCGCGTTCGTTATATCATTTTATGTCCGCGCTTAATGGCCCGATCTTGCTTGCCAGAGTGACTTGGATAGTGTGCTGCTGTCACCACGACATAGTTTGCTGTCGATGCTCCGCCTCGACAACGCGAAAGCGTGCATTGGTCACACTTGGAGCCCAACATGGAGATCAAGTGGCTTGAGGATTTCATCAGCCTCGCAAACACGTTGAGCTTCTCCCGATCAGCTGAAGAGCGTCATGTCACGCAATCCGCCTTCAGCCGACGCATCAAGCAGCTTGAAGCGTGGCTTGGCGTCCCTCTTGTCGATCGCGCCACCTATCCGGCTCATCTTACCCAGGCAGGCCAGGACTTTCTTCCGGTTGCGCGGGAAGCCGTGACCAGCCTTAATCGAACCCGCAATGAGATTCGCGAAAGCCAGGGCATCAGAGCAAATACCCTGAGCTTTGCTGCGCTCCATACTCTGTCGATCACCTTTTATCCACGCTGGCTTCGAAGCCTTGAGCCACGCTTTGGCACTCTTTCAACTCGCCTGAGCGCCGATAACAGCAGCATGGAAGGCTTTGTAAACTCTCTCATCGAAGGGGAAAGCGACTTCCTTCTTATCTATGCCCATCCTGACGTTCCCATCATGATCGACGAGACCCGCTTCATGTATCGAACCTTAGGCCAGGAGAACATCATCCCCGTCTCAGCGCCAGATGCTGAAGGTCGCCCACTTCATCGAATCGATGAGTTCTGCAATCCAGTTCACTACCTGGCCTATGGTCCTGGGGCTTTCTTCGGCCATGCATTGACGAGTCTGTTCGAGCATCGTCCCTTGGAGCGCATCCAAGTTTATGAAAACACTATGTCTGAAGGTCTGAAGGCAATGGCGCTATGCGGCTGGGGTCTTGCCTGGATCCCCGAGAGTATTCTCGGAGATGACCTTGTCGCAGGCCGCATCGTTCGCGCTGGAGATCCGTCCTGGGACCTCAGTGTCGACATTCGTATCTATCGCTTCCTTGCAAACGAGCGCCCGATTGTCAGACGATTTTGGGATGTGCTCGACACCTGATATCGCTAAGGCTTAGCTGCCTGAGAAAATCTATAAGATCCGAAACTGTGGGCGAAACTTCGTTCAAATATCGCGTATCGCTCTGGAGCATTAGTGCTCCAAAGGGAAATGGCAGAGTCAGACAACAAGTTCTGCAAACGGCTGAGGATAGCCCGCGCGCTAAGAGCGAATGGCAAGAAATCCTCAGCCCAGACGATACCGGAAGCCTAGCGAGACATGGCGAGCGCTGGCGTCAGCACATTCTGACCCACCTTTTCCGGGCTCTTTCCATAAAGACCTCGATGAGAAGCATCGGGCTGGAAAGCATCTGTAAGACCAAGCACTGTTTCGGCCGCCCCCAAGATCAAGGAGCCATCTGGCGCCAAAACATGGGAGATGCGCTTGAGTACATCACTCTTTGTGGGGCTATCGAAATAGATCAGTACGTTCCGGCAGTAAATGATATCAAAAGCACCGAAATGTTTGAAATCTTTAATGAGGTTGAGCTGCTTAAACTCGACCTTCGATCGCATTTTCGCTGAAATCTGCCACTGGTCTCCGACCTGTGTAAAGTGCTTCAATAACAACTGTATCGGCAGCCCCCGCTGAACCTCAAACTGGTTGTAGAGTCCAGCCCTGGCTTTGGACAACACATCATTCGATATATCCGTCGCAAGGATGTCGATCTTCCAACCAGCAAGGCGTGGCGCAGCCTCTTCAAGAAGCATCGCAAGAGAATAAGGTTCCTGACCTGTCGACGCAGCTGCGCACCAGATTCGGAGATGCCGAACGTTACTTCTGGAACTTAGATAGCGCGGCAGCAAGACATCCTTAAATAGGTCAAAAGGACCTTTGTCACGAAAGAAGAAGGTCTCGTTCGTCGTCATTGCTTCAATGACGGCATTCTCCAATGCGAGGTTTCGCCCGCCTCGAACAGCTTTCACTAGTTCGGTCAGATCGGCGACACCAAAACTTCTGCAAATGGCGGCCAAGCGGCTTTCCACAAGGTAGCGCTTCTCTTGAGGAAGTGCGAGCCCGGAGCGGGCCTTCAAGAAAGCTCGGAGATATTCGAAATCAGGCTCGTTCATGAGGAGAGACCTGTGATGTAATTTTTTAGCGTAGGGCCGATTGCCTCAAGAGGAAGGACCTCCTGCGCCAGTCCTGCTTTTACGATGCTTCCTGGCATTCCCCAGACGATGCTTGTGCTCTCGTCCTGAGCAATGACGGCCCCTCCAGCATTGGCGACCAAGCGCGCACCATGCGTTCCGTCGGAGCCCATCCCGGTCAACACGACCGCGAGGGCTGCGCCGCCGTAGATTGCCGCAGCATCGCGAAAGAGCACATCGACAGCGGGCCGACAGAAATTGACGGGCGCAGTGTCATCAAGACGGACGATAGGACCATTCCGGCTGGCCAGGAGCCCCATGTGCCGCCCTCCTGGAGCGACGAAAACGACACCTGGCTGGATAAGCTCTCCATCCAGCGGCTCACGCGCATGTACACCTGTTTGCCCTCTAAGATGCTCGGCAAAGACGCTCGTGAACATAGCCGGCATATGCTGGACGATTAGGATCGGGACTTGTTTGATTGCTGGACCAAGCCCCACAAGGACCCGCTCGACCGCACGCGGGCCGCCCGTCGATGCTCCGATCAGGAGGCACTCTGGACGCGTTCCTATAGGCTTCCTCGGAAGTTTCGGCTGCTGTGACGTGGCGACTGCAGTGTTCTCAGCCCCTCTGCTCTTTCTGGAAGCGAGCGCGTTAAGCTTATCTATCAGTTCCTTTCGAAATTCATCCACAGCAGCAGACTGCCGCTGCCCACCCGGCTTGGCCAGGTAGTCCGCAGCTCCCAAAGAAAGGCACTTGAGAGAGATTTGAGCATTACGCTGTGTAAGGGTCGAGACAACGACAACCTTCACCCCCGGGCGGCGCTTCAATAACAAGGGTAACGCATCGACCCCATCCATCTCGGGCATTTCGAGATCGAGGAGAACGATGTCGGGATCAAAGCGATCGAGTGCTTCAAGCGCAAGACGTCCATTGGACGCTGTCGTGACGACATCGAATTCTCCGGCTTCTGTAAGCCAGCGTGTCACAAGCCCTCGAACAACCGCGCTATCATCGACAACCATGACACGTGTTCGCGCCCGCCCTGGCTGGGAACTTATCTGAGCTGCAACTGGTAGCGGCATTATCAAAGCCTAACATCTGAAAATATTCGAACCGCTCGCTGAGATTACACGAGACCGACTTCTTGCAGCTTTGCAGCGACAATATCTTTGTCAAATGGCTTCATGATATACTCATCTGCACCTGCCTGCAGAGCGCGTGTAATGTGCGCGATGTCATTCTCCGTCGTGCAGAACAGAACCTTAGGCTTCTCTCCGCCCGGGGCTTGGCGCAAGTGCGTTAAGAACTCATACCCGTTCATTACGGGCATATTCCAATCCAGAAGCACAACGTCGGGCATACCATCCCTACATACGGAGAGTGCAATCTCGCCATTCTCTGCCTCTGTAATGGTAAATGCGAGTTCCTCTAGGATACGGCGCGCAACCTTACGAATAACGGCTGAATCATCGACTATTAGGCAATGTTTCACGGGCTAGGCTTCTCAATAAGTGGATAACGAGCTCGCTCGAGTCTCTGGCCAGGAACTCCCTAGAAGCTCCTTCCTCAAGGTCAACCAATAGAGGCAAAGCCATCTATAAACCGTTAATTACCACGCCAATACATGCATAAAGCGCCCATGCAAACCCGCGTTCGTTTCCATCATGCAAAGAGGCGGTCCCCAAATTATTCTAAACACAGCTTTCAATAGAGGTTTTCGCTTGGGAGACTTGGCCATCAAAGGCGAATGCGAGCATTTATTCACATATAATTTACAACTTGGTTCGTTAGCTTTCCATGTCAATTCCTTCTCGGGCAGCGCAATGAAAATCCGCACGAAGATATTTGCTCTTATTGGAGCACTCAGCTTGGTAACCGCCAGCATCGCAGCAGTCAGCATCGATACGCTTCAGGGTTTCAATACAGCGCTTGAAGACAGCAAGGCGGCTTCGGCAAGAACTCTTTACAGTGAGCGCCTGAACCGTCTTGTCACCGCAGTCGTTATGGATGCCAGAGGAATCTATGCCGCGAAGGATACGACCGAGGCTCAGCAATACGCGAAGGGTGTTGTAACCTTTTTAGAGGAAATTGACAGGCTTCTTGAGCAATGGGGCCCTCTCGTTCCCGCCGCCGACAAACCCCACTTTGAACAAGTAAAAAGAGACGCAGCGGAGTTTAAGAGGTTTAGGACGGAAACCGTTCGTTTAGGTACTCAGGTTTCGCCGGAGGCTGCAGCCGAGCAGGGATTCAATGAGGGGAATAGAGCCAACCGCAAGGCCTTTCAGCAGGCCATAGATAACATCACCAAGAGGAGCAACGACGGCCTCTCGGCAATCAATAACAATGCGCGCGAGTCCTATACTCAACATCTTACACTTCTTATCAGCCTAACCCTGATTGGCGTCATCGGCAGCATGGTCGTCGGCGGAATGATGGGCTATTTACAGATCTCTCGTCCTCTTCAAGCGGTTACAGATGCTATTCGGAGGCTCGCGTCAGGAGATTTTCGCCTTCCTAATGTGAAACACGGGACGGACGAAGTTGGTGAGATTTGGCGCGCCATGTTGGTGTTCTCATCCGCGATGTCGGAGGCTGAGGAGATCAAACGGAACCAGGCGCATGTCGACGAAATGGCAGCTCAGAGACGGCATGCTGAAATGGTCACGCTTGCCAATAGCTTTGAAGGCAGCATTGGCAGCCTAGTACAGCATCTGTCTGCTGCAGCCCAAGAGATGGAAGTAACAGCACAGTCCATGGCCTCAATGGCTCACCAAGCCCATCAACAGTCGAGTATCGTGACTCAGGCCTCAGAGGAGACCTCTTCTAATGTCCAGGCCGTTGCTGCCGCGACGGAAGAACTGGCTGCATCTGCGGGCGAGATCGGCACGCAGGTTCTGCAATCGTCTCACATCGCGTCCGCTGCGGTCGAGAAGGCACGCGTAACGAATGAGCGTGTTGAAGCGCTGGCTGCAAGCGCACAAAAAATTGGGGACGTTGTTGCCCTTATCAGCAATGTTGCAAGCCAGACCAATCTCCTCGCTCTTAATGCTACGATCGAAGCAGCCCGCGCCGGCGAGGCAGGAAAAGGGTTTGCTGTCGTTGCCTCCGAGGTAAAAGAACTTGCAAATCAGACCTCGAAGGCCACTGACGAAATCTCCCTCCAGATTTCTCGGATACAGCAGGATACTCAGGCTGCCGTCGCGGCGATCCGAGAGATCGGTTTGACGATCGAGGACATGCACCAAATAGCGACATCCGTATCGGCAGCGGCGGAGGAACAACAGGCAGCCACGCAGGAAATTGCCCGCTCCGTTAACGAAGCTGCTCGTGGAACGCGCGAAGTAACCGGCAATATCGTCCATATTCAGGATGCGGCGACACAGTCAGGCGCCGCGGCGGCTCAGGTTCTATCATCTGCAGGCGACCTCTCGCGGAGCTCCTCTGTTCTGAACCAGGAAGTGGAAGCTTTCCTAAGGAACGTTCGAGCTGCATAGTTCGCAATAAAGGCGGCTGCCGAACGTCAGCCGCCTTTGTCCGCCTCCACCGGACGGAGCGGATGTCTCTTCTATAGATGCCGCGACCCTATGCTGCAGCTGGAGAAGCGAGACGTCCTTCATGAACGGCATGGCAGGCAACACCATTGACAAGCGCTGGAGCCTCCCGACGGCACCTGTCATTGGCAAAGGGGCAACGTGGATTAAACGTGCAGCCACTTGGTGGATTGATAGGATTGGGGATTTCTCCACTTATCGGCACACGCTCACGTCCCGCCATGTCCATATCGGGCACCGCGTCGAGAAGCATTTGCGTGTAGGGGTGCTGCGGGCGAGAGAAGAGTTCTTGTCCTCCTGAAATCTCAACGATCCGTCCCAGATACATCACACCAATCCGCGTTGCCATGTGCTTCACAACAGCGAGATTATGACTAATAAAGAGGTATGTAAGCCCCAGACGATCCTGCAGATCTCGCATGAGATTGAGAATCTGGGCTTGCACGGAAACATCAAGGGCAGAGGTTGGCTCGTCGCAGACGATGAACTCTGCGTTTGACGCAAGAGCCCGCGCAATCGCAATTCTCTGTCGCTGCCCTCCGGAGAATTCATGCGGGAACTTCGTTCCATCAGCCGGATGAAGTCCAACCAACGACAGCAACTCGTTGGTTCGGGCGCGGATGTTGTTCTCCCCCTCAATGAGCCGAAAGGCTCGGATTGGCTCCGCGATGATCTCCGAGACTCGCCAGCGTGGATTGAGGCTGGCATACGGGTCCTGAAAGATCATTTGAATACGACGGCGCAATTTTTGACGCTCGTTACCTGCGGAACGTCCGATCATGGACACGCCATCGATCGACACGCTCCCGCCCGTCGGCGGGAGGAGACCAACGACCATGCGGGCAACTGTCGACTTCCCCGACCCCGATTCACCCACAAGGGCGAAGGTTTCTCCTCTCTGAAGTTGGAAAGACACTCCATCAACAGCCTTTAGAAATTGCTGTTCTCCACCCTCAAGGAGCCGGTTGAGCCAAGGCTTCGATACATCGAAAACCCGGTGCAGGTTCTTCACTTCGGCATAAGGCTTTTCGGTCACGCGACGGCCTCAACTGCAGCAGGGGCGGAATCGTAGAGATGGCAGGCGACAGGGTGCTTGCCACGCGAAATAGCCTCAGGTCGCTCCACTCGGCATCGATCAAACGCGAACTGGCAGCGTGGATTGAAAGAGCACCCTGCTGGGATCGCGGAAAGTCGCGGCATCGAGCCAGGGATCTGAGCTAAACGTAGTGCTTCACCACGAAGAGAGGGAATGGCTCCCATCAATCCTTGCGCATAGGGATGGAGCGGCTGCCGTACAACCTCTCGAACAGGACCGATTTCGGCAATGCGGCCGGCATACATCACCGCCACGCGATCTGCCGTTTCGGCGATTACACCCATATCATGCGTCACGAGCATGATAGCCGTGCCATGCTCGCGGCCGAGCTTTTTCAGGAGCGATATAATCTGGGCCTGAACTGATACATCGAGTGCTGTTGTCGGTTCGTCGGCGATGATGAGTTCAGGCTCTACGCAAAGTGCAAGTGCAATGACAACACGCTGCCGCATGCCTCCGGAGAACTCGTGAGGATAGCTGTCGATCCTTCGCTCAGGTGCAGGAATCCCAACCTCTGCCAGAAGATCTATCGCCCGTTTGCGAGCGCCGGATGCCGACAGAGGCATATGCGTCCTGATCGTCTCAACCAATTGCTCCCCGACTGTATAGAGCGGGTTGAGACTCGTCAGAGGGTCCTGGAAAATCATCCCTATCCGCTTGCCACGGATCCGACGCATTTCCTCAGGGGGCAAATTGTCGATTCGCCGGCCATCCAGGAGGATCTCCCCCCCTGCGATGCGACCTGGAGGATCGATCAGGCCGATTACGGCAGAACCGGTTACGGACTTGCCCGCGCCCGACTCACCGACTACTCCAAGGACTTCGCCTCGACCTATGTCAAACGAGATACCGTCGATGGCCTTGAGAATGCCGCGCCGGGTCACGAACTCAACGCGAAGGTCGCGAACGGAAAGAACAGGATCATCCATAACTTCGCCTCCCTAACGCAGCTTGGGATTGAGGGCATCGCGCAACCAATCGCCCAACAGATTGATGGCGAGAACTAGAGCCGCGAGAGCTATGCCCGGAAATGCAACGATCCACCACTCGCCGGAGAACAAATAGTTGTTCCCTATCCGGATTAAGGTTCCCAAGGATGGCATCGTCTCGGGCATTCCCGTGCCGAGGAAGGACAGCGTCGCTTCGGTAATTACCGCGAGAGCGAGATTGATCGTCGCAATGACAAGAACGGGGCCCGTCACGTTTGGAAGGATATGCTTGATCAGGATCGCGGGCGCCGGCAGTCCGATCAAGCGCGCTGCTGCAACATAATCTTTGTTCTTCTCTACCAGCACGGAGCCCCGCACCGTACGCGCGTACTGGACCCAGAAGCTCAACCCAATAGAGAATACCAGAACGGAAAGGATGGTCGTCGCATCGAGGTTTCCTCCCAGGACGGATTTAACCACACCATCGATGAGAAGCGCGATCAGGATGGCCGGAAACGTGAGCTGGACGTCCGCGACGCGCATGATCAACGTATCTGCGAGGCCACCAAAGTAGCCTGCAATCAGTCCCAGGCTGATCCCAAGCGTCGCCGAGAATGCGACTCCAAGGAAGCCGACCAGGAGCGAGATACGCAATCCGTATAGAATAGCAGAGAGAATATCTCGGCCCTGCTCGTCAGTTCCCAGCAAGAACGGCGCCTGTCCCTCTGCCTCCCATATGGGTGGAAGGCGACTGTTGAGCAGATCGAGTTCGGCCGGGTTGAACGGATTTTGCGGCGAGAGGATCCCTGCAAAAATCGCGGCTAGGAGAAAGATCAGCGTGAGTGCCGCTGCCGTCATGGTCAACTTCGAACGCCGGAAGCTTGCCCAAATATCGCTATCGAGAAGGCGCCCAATTCGAGAGGTTGGGAGGCTTTGAGCAGCAGAGGGTGCCTGCGTAGAAATCGTCATATCCGCCTCCGTTACGCTGGTTGACGAATGGTGGAGCGCAGGCGCGGGTCAACGACAGTATAAAGGATGTCGACAGCGAGGTTGATCAACACAAAGATCAACGCCACGAGCATCAGATAGGCTGCCATAATCGGGATATCGACATTCTGTACTGCCTGGACAAACAGGAGCCCCATTCCCGGCCACTGGAAGACGGTTTCCGTGATGATCGAGAATGCGATTACCGATCCCAGTTGAAGGCCGACGATCGTAATGACAGGGATCAAGGTGTTCTTTAGAGCATGACCGAAGTGAATCGCCCGCGTCGTGAGGCCACGGGCACGTGCGAATTTGATATAATCGGTTCGCAACACCTCCATCATCTCTGCACGCACAATACGCATGATGAGCGTCATCTGAAACAGACCAAGCGTGATCGATGGCATGATCAGCGCAAGAAGGCCCGTCGATGTCAGCAATCCTGTCGACCACCAGCCGATGCGAACGGTATCCCCTCGCCCATATGAGGGTAGCCAACCCAAGGTCACGGCAAAAAGATAGATCAGGAGGATGCCGATGAGAAACGTGGGCAGTGAGATGCCAATCAAGGAAACGGTCTGAAACAGCTTGGCAAGAGTACTATCCCTCTTCAGGCCCGAATAGACTCCCATCAGAATACCAAAAACGACAGCAAAGACCGTAGCACAAAACGCGAGTTCGAGAGTTGCCGGCATCCGTTCTGCCAGGAGGTCCGAAACTGGTTGCCGGAACTGGTAGGATACACCGAAGTCTCCTTGTACCGCCCCTCCAAGGTAGCGCGCGAACTGGATAGGCACAGGATCGTCCAGCCCAAGCGACCGACGCACCTCTTCGCGCTGAGCGGCCGGAGTATCGATCGATACGATTTGATTGACCGGATCTCCTGCGAACCGGAACATTGAAAAAGCAATGATGCCAACGGCGAGCAGGACGCCGATAGCCTGGAATATACGACGGACGATAAAAGCAAGCATTGGTAAAGCTCATGATCCCTTCAGCTGTGCATCGGACTGCACAGCTCGTGCCAAAAGCGTCCTGGGTGTCACAAAGCAACACCCAGGATCCCAGGTTCAAGAGCGCATCATTCCTTGTGTGCCCAATAGAGCAGCACGGAATTGTCGGCGCGCTGGCTGAGCTTCACCTTCTTCGAGACACCCCAGGACAGGGACTGCTGATGCAGCGGGATGTAGCCATAGTCCGCGGTCGTGATCTGGAACGCCTCCTTGATCAGCTGATCACGCTTGGCCTTATCGTTCTCGACAAGGATTTTGTCGGCAAGCTCATCGTGCTTCTTATTGCAGTAGTTGCCGAGATTTGACTCTCCACGCGAGGAGCTCTGATCGTCCCGACAGCCTTCGATGTCATAGAGCACGTTATGGCTGTCGAAAGTGCCCGGGGTCCATCCGAGGAGATAGAACGAGGTCTGATAATTTCCGGACTTCAGCACTTTGGCAAAGTACTGCGCCTTCGGCTGTGCCATGAGATTGACCTTCACGCCAACGCGGGCAAGCATTCCAACCACTGCCTGGCAAATTGCCTCGTCATTGACATAGCGGTCGTTCGGACAATCCATTCCGACCTCAAAGCCATTAGGATAGCCGGCCTCAGCCAGAAGCTTCTTGGAGGTGTCCGGATCGTATTTCGGGCGCTGAAAATCCTTCGAATAGGTGAAGAGTTCCGGCGCGATCATAAGGGCCGATGGCGTCGAAAGACCGCGCATGACTCTCGACTTGATGGTCTCGATATCGATGGCCTTGAAGAAAGCCTCACGAACCTTCGGATCCTTGAATGGATTCTTTCCCTTGACGTTGGAAAACAGCAACTCGTCGCGAGTTTGGTCAAATCCGAGGAAGATCGTGCGCAGTTCTGGACCGGTGAGAACCTGCGCATTGGGGCTGCTGTTGACACGCTGAATGTCCTGCAACGGGACTGGCTCGATGACATCGACTTCACCTGACAGGAGAGCCGCCACCCGCGTTGCATCAGAATTGATCGGCGTGAAAACGATTTCGTCCAGATTGTGCTCGACCTTGCCCCACCAATCCGGATTCTTCTTGAAGACAGTCTTCACACCCGGCTGGTGACTTTCGATCTTAAACGGCCCCGTGCCATTGGCATTGAGTGAGGAATAGCTAGGACTTGTAGCAGCGGCCGGTGTCGGTGCGGCCGTGTTGTTGGCCTCGCTCCACTCCTTGTCCATGATGTACCATGTATCCCACTGGTAATTCAGGATCGGATTGGGCTTCTTGAGTTTTACATCGACCGTGTAGTCATCAACTTTGACGAATTCGGCATCGCTCGGCACCCGCGTCTGGAAGTTGGACCCTTGGGCGCGAACCCGATTGGCCGAGAAGACCACATCGTCTGCTGTGAAAGGATTGCCATTGTGAAACTTCACCCCTTTGCGAAGGAAGAAGCGCCAAGTCAGCCCGTCATCACTGACCTCCCATCGCTCTGCAAGACCCGGCTCAACCTTAAGGTCGCGTCCGCGTTTGGTCAGTCCCTCGTAGATATGGCCCAGATGAGCATTGGTCGTGGTCTCGTTAAGAGTGTAGGGGTCGAGAGACTTAAGGTCTCCCTGGTTCGCATATCGGAGCGTTACGGCCATGGCCGGCAGCGCCGTTCCTACAAGAAGGGCGGCGGCGGCAGCCGCAAGAATTTTGGCTCGGATCGTCATCTCTGTTGGTTCTCCACTGGAAGTCCCGCGTCGTTGCGCGATGTTTTATGGGTTGGAAGCCTGGCTTTATGCCGATCTTGCCTCCTCCGAACGGGAGGTTACCCAGGGAATAGGGCTACGGTCTAGTCCCTGTCTTCTTTAGTGCGTCGCCGATCAGGCCGCGAGTTCCGAGATAAGGCGCCGAAGCAGGCGCTCTCCGGCCTCTAGCTCGCTGATCTCTATGAATTCATCGGGTTGGTGGGCCTGCGCGATATCTCCAGGGCCACAGACGACAGTCGACCAGCCGTTCGCCTGGAAGAGACCGGCTTCTGTGCCATAGGCGACCACGTGCGTAGCATTATCGCCAGTTAGGCGCCGCATCAGTCCCTCCGCCTGCCCATCCTCCTCCGGGCTCAGGCCCGGAACCTCGGACACCACCTCGACCTCGACGCCGGCTGCCGGAGCAATCGCCTTCATGCGAGGCTCGATGATCTCTTTGATATATTCCCTATACCGCTCCACGTATTGCCAGGGGTTCTCCGTCGGGATGGCTCGTATATCCGTAAAAAACCAAGCGGAAGATGAAACGATGTTCGCCGCACTGCCCCCCTCCATCACTCCACAATGTAGCGTGGAATAAGGAGGCTCGAAGGGATTTTCAGGGTCTGCCTCCTGCCGGTTGCGCTCCATGATATCCTCGAGCCAGACGACCAGCCGTGCTGCGTTCATGACCGCACTGACGCCTTGGTCCACCCGGCTCGAATGAACCGCATGCCCAGCAAGCCGCGTCCGCAGTTGGACGGAGGCCTTGTGGCCTGTAACGACGCAGTGACGCGTCGGCTCTCCCACAATCACGGCGGCGGGTGTGGGGATTGTCTCGGCCATTGCTCTGACCATGGATGGAGCCCCCCTGCAGGCAAGCTCTTCGTCATAGGACAAAGCAAGATGAATGGGGCGCTTCAGATTAGCCGCGAGCATGTCCGGGACAAGCGCCAGAGCCAGGGCATTAAACCCCTTCATATCCGTGGTCCCGCGCCCGTAGAGGCGCCCGTCTCGATCTGTCAGCGTCCAAGGATTCGTTGTCCAGACTTGCCCCTCTACAGGCACAACATCGGTGTGCCCGGAGAGCACGACGCCACCTTCGACCTTAGGTCCTATCGTTGCATAAAGGTTGGCCTTGTCTCCCTCGGGACTGTGAACAAGGTTGCTGTCGACGCCATGGCTCTGAAGCCACTCTTGGACGAAATTGATGAGATCGAGATTGCTGACGGTCGAGACACTGGGAAAAGCGACCAGACGGGCAAGCATCTCGCGAGGTGACAGAGACATGCGGCAGACCTCCTTCAAGGAAGCCAGCATCGTGCCCGCTCCCCTCAATGGTCAAGCCTCCTGCATTCGTGAGGTCGCGATGCGTCCTGGATTGACGAAGTCCAAATCATACGACCATGATCCGCCATCTTTCTGGACCCGCCATGACTCTCACCCAAATTCTGACAGACCGAGCCCCTCGCCCGATGGGCCCTTACTCCCAAGCCGTACGACTCGGCGACATGATTTTCGTGTCCGGGCAACTCCCTCTCGATGAACGCGGGAACCTGATCGGGTCCGGCGACATCCGGATTCAGACGAAGGCCGTACTTGAAAATCTGGGTACAATTCTCAAAGAGGCCGGCAGTTCTTTGGAGAAAGTCGCCAAGACCACAGTTTTTCTCGCAAACTTGGATGATTTTGTCGCCATGAACGAGGTCTATGCCCACATGTTCTCGTCGCCTTATCCGGCTCGGTCGACCGTAGAGGTTTCACGTTTCCCAGGGCATATTCTCATCGAGATCGATTGTATCGCCCTTGCGTAGAGAGGACAGATTAATGGAGAGGTTTGACGTTGCACTTTCCGATGTCGAGGCTGCCCGCGGACGAATTTCCGGGCGTGTAAGGCGGACTCCCGCTTTCGATAGTCAAGAGGTCGCTACACGCCTCGGCCGCCGTGCAGCTCTCAAGTTGGAGGCTCTGCAAATTGCAGGCTCTTTTAAAGTCCGAGGAGTTCTCAATAAGATACTGTGCTTGAGCGATACCGAGCGCCAGAAGGGCCTCGTGACCGTGTCAGGGGGCAATCACGCCATCGCACTTGCGTATGTGGCCGGCACACTTGGGATGAAAGCGCTCATCCTCATGTCGAAGGCCACACCGCGCTTCAATATTGATCTGACAACGCGCTACGGTGCTGCGATAGAGCTTTGTGAAGATGCGGCGGAGGCCTTTGCCAAAGCGGAAGCTTATGCAAACGACGGCATGCTATTTATTCATCCTTATGACGACCCGGCAATTATCGCCGGCCACGGCACACTCGGCCTTGAATTTCTCGAGGATACACCAGACCTCACTCATGTGTTCGTGTCGATCGGCGGAGGCGGCTTCATGTCCGGTGTGGCTACTGCTCTCAAGGCAAAGCGGCCAGACCTCACAATATACGGCGTAGAGACGACAGGTGCCCCGACGATGACCGAGGCTTTGAAGGCCAATGCGCCCGTCACCATCCATGCCACCTCCATAGCCCGGACACTAGGCGCCCCCTTCGCTACGCACCGGACATTGTCCGCCGCAAAGCAGTTTTTGCAGGACATTATCCTTGTCGAGGACAGACCTGTCGTCGAAGATCTGACTTGGCTCCTTCAGACTGAAAAGGTCCTGTGCGAGCCAGCAGCCGCCTGCGTCCTGACTGCCGCTGCGAAAGTCGCACCCTCCCTTCCGAAAGACTCCGTGATCGGACTTGTGCTTTGCGGTTCGAACGTCTCGCTTGATGACCTCAAGTCTTGGCGAAAGTCGATGCTTCAAGTCTAGTCGGCTAGACTCCGGCATTAGGAAGGAGACGATCATGGATGACGAGAACGCTTCGAACGCTGCTCAAATCGCATCGCCGTCATACAGGCTTCCTGCGCTCGACCAGGACTTCCTTCTTGGCGACGATATGCGAGGCGTCCGTTTCCAGTTGGAATACGCCAAGGCAGAGCATTTTCTGCGTGCATGGGGCGTCCGCTCGACCATCGTTGTTTTCGGCAGCGCTCGCGTTCGAGAGAATGGACCAGGGCGCCAGGGCTTTTGGTATGAGCAGACCCGGTCATTTGCGGCTATTGCTTCCCAAAGAGGCGGAGCTCTTACGGTAGGAAACGGTGTTCGCGACAACGTCATTGCCACGGGAGGCGGCCCAGGTCTTATGGAAGCCGCAAACCGAGGGGCGGCAGACGTGGGAGCGCCATCAATCGGGTTCAATATCACTCTACCGCACGAACAGGGCCCCAATCCCTATTCAACGCCGGAGCTGACATTCCGATTTCATTATTTCGCAATGCGTAAGATGCACTTGGCCATGCGAGCCAATGCCCTTGTGGTCTTCCCAGGTGGTTTCGGAACACTCGATGAGTTATTCGAAATTCTAAACTTACGTCAGACAGGCAAGGCTCCCCCCCTGCCCATTGTACTGTTTGATAAGGAATATTGGACTCACATCATTAATTTCCCTGCTCTGATCGAGCACGGAATGACGGACCCTTTCGATCACGAGCTTATGGACTTCGCAGACGATGCAGAGGAGGTTTGGCAGAAGCTCGTTCGGGGCGGGTTGCGTCTTTCGCGCGAATGATTGGGAAATAGTTACCTGCAACAAGCAAGGTCAACGACGCGATAGCGCGTCGTCTTCGATAGAAGCCGTCGAAGGTAATAACTCCGGCGGCTTCTGGATTGGGCTAAGATGAACAGCGTCAGAGATCAAGTGCAGGAGATCTGGCCGCCATCCACACGCAGGATGGATCCTGTCACGAACGAAGCCCTCTCGCTGGCGAGGAAGACTGCCGCTGCGCCAAACTCCGAAATTTCTCCATAGCGCCCAGCCGGAATCCCGGCCCGCGCAGCTGCAGCAACATCCTCGACCGATCGCCCCGTACGCTCCGCATTGGCGGCATCGAGTTGCTTCAGCCGATCAGTCGCGATCCGTCCGGGAGCAATTGCATTGACGGTAATGCCGAATGCAGCAACCTCGCTGGCAAGAGTTTTGCCCCAGCCGACGAGTGCCGGACGGATCGCATTGGAGATAGCAAGGTTCGGTATTGGCTGGATCACGCCCGATGAGATCACGGAGATAATTCGACCGAACTTGCGCTCAATCATCCCAGGCAGCAAATGATCGGTCAGCCGAACCAAGTTGACGAACATGGCTTCGAAAGAGTTTCGCCATTGCTCTGACGAAACACCCTGCGCCTTTCCGGGTGGTGGTCCACCGCTGTTTAAGACCAGTACATCGACACCACCCAATGCGGATACAGCATCCCTTGCCAACGCATCGACCTGGTCAACGTTTCCCGTATCACAAACGAGAGGGATGGCACCGATCTTGTCAGCGGCCGACGTCGAGCCCTCCATGGTGCGGCTTGCGATGGCAACGCGAGCCCCCTCCTCTGCTAACCCCTGCGCGATTCCGAAACCCAGTCCCTTGCTGGCACCGAGCACAAGTGCACGTTTCCCTCTGAGATTCGTTTCCATGTTTTAGGCTCCCTCGTGCGGGCGCTCAATGCGCTCCATCATCCAGTTAATATCGGCGATTGTTTCAGGAGTGAGCCTCGGTGCGGGTTTACGCAGCGCTGCCGATGCGATGATGCCACGCTTCTGGAGCACATACTTGCGCACGGACAACCCGACACCGGGCTGAGTTTCATATCGAACGAGCGGCATGTGTCTGTCAAAGAGATCATGCGCTTCTCGGCGCTTACCCTGTCGCATCAGGTTGACGACGCCCACGAGCATCTCCGGATAGGCATATCCCGTCATTGCCCCGTCGGCTCCTCTTTCCATCTCGAAAGGAAGAAAAAGGCCTCCATTTCCGCAGAGGATCGATACCCGACGCACTTGACCGGCCTCAGTGGCCCGACGCAGGGTCGTAATCTTGTCGAGACCAGGCCAATCCTCATGCTTAAGCATGACGCATGATGGGTTTTGCTCGATAATACGCATGATGACCTGAGGCGTCATGACAACGCCGGTGACCAGAGGATAATCCTGAATCACGAAAGGCGTTTCCGGACCGACGGCCTCAGCCGCATCGGCATAATAGGACACAATCTGATCGTCCGTCCGAAGATGGGCTGGTGGGGCGATCATGACTCCAGCTGCGCCGGCATCCATGACTTTGCGTGACAAAGCCGACATAGCGGCAAAGCCAGCAGCAGATACACCGACTACGACCGGGACGCGTCCTGCAACCCTTGCGATCACCTGCTTGGCAAAGGAAAGTGCTTCCTCCGCAGCCAGTTTCGGAGCCTCGCCCATGATCCCAAGGATGGTAAGACCAGTCGCGCCTGCAGCCAGGAAGGCTTCCACCATTGTGTCGGTCGACCCGGTATCGAGACTGCCGTCATTGTGGAAAGGCGTAGGACAAATCACGAAGACTCCGGCAGCGGAACTCGTAAGCAAGGCATTCTCCTGGGAAGCGGGGACCGCACAACGGTGGGAAGCCCCTATCTGAGATGGATAGGAGTTCCAGATAATGCCGCATTATCACGCAGATGAAAGCCCCTATAGGACTCGGAGAGCGGCCTTAGACGGCAGAAAATTGGGTACCGAACCGCAAGTCAAACCGTCTGGGCTCCATCCTGCAGTTTGGCAGCCGTCCGAAGCTTTCCGCCTATGGCTTAGCAAGCAGCACCGCTAACGGCCGGACATACGGCAAGCTCACCCGCTAGCTCGCATGAAGCGATCCAAGGATTGCGCCATATCCCGGCACCACAGCATTTTGCTTGGTGCTAGCGTCTAAAGGACGAAGACCAGCCCGTGCTGGCGGGGCAGTCGATCGGGACCGCCCGTGCCATGCATACTTTCTAGTTCTCGTGAACCGAGATTATCTCCGTCAGCTTCGGCCGGAGCCGCCCTTCTTGCCGCCACCCGAATCCTTATTCACTGTCGCCCAGGCTCTACGCTCCGCTTCCTTCTCGGGCACACCCCGGTCTTCATACGATTCCTCGATATGTTGGGCTTGGCGCTTCTGCTTATCCGTATAAGCCGACTTGTCACCACGGGGCATCATATTTCTCCTGTCTGATCAATGCCTTGCAAGCCGTGCCTCCAAGGCATCCTCTTTTCTCTCAACGGGGTCGCGGCCCCTTCAGTTCCTGTTCGGCCCTTTTTCAGACAGCCCTGTTGACCTTTTGGCGAGGCTTTTGCATCACTGCGCCGCAACATTCCACTTTAGGAGAATTTCCGATGCTGGGTATCGGCCAGAAGCTGCCTGCCTTTTCCATCACCGGCGTGAAGCCGAAGTTCAACAACCATGTCGAAAATGGCGAGAGCGCCTTCGAGGCCCTTACGGAGGCAAGCTTCCCGGGCAAGTGGAAGATTATCTTTTTCTATCCGAAGGACTTCACCTTCGTCTGCCCTACTGAGATTGCGGAATTCGCCCGTCTGGCCGGTGAGTTCGACGATCGTGATGCCGTTGTTCTAGGCGGATCGACCGACAATGAGTTCGTTAAGCTGGCTTGGCGCCGTGATCACCGGGATCTTGATAAGCTCCCAATCTGGCAGTTTGCCGATACGAACGGGTCGCTCGTCGATGGTCTGGGTGTACGAGCACCTGATGGGGTTGCCTACCGCTATACCTTCATTGTCGATCCCGACAATACGATCCAGCACGTCTATGCGACCAATCTCAATGTCGGCCGCAATCCCAAGGATACCTTGCGTGTGCTCGATGCCCTGCAGACAGACGAGCTCTGCCCCTGCAACCGCGAGGTTGGCGGCGACACGCTGAAGGCTGCTTAAGGTTTCACATGTCCATCGAAAGCCTCAAAGAAAAGCTGCCGGCCTTTGCGAAGGACGTGCGCCTGAACCTGTCTGCCCTTGCGACAGACGACAGCCTTTCGCCCCAGCGGAAGTACGGCCTCCTCGTCGCCTGCGGCCTTGCCACCCGGAACCCAGTGGTGGCGCAAGCACTTGAGGAAGAGGCCAAGGCGCATTTGTCGCCACAGGCCCTCGATGCGGCCCGGGCGGCCGCATCGATTATGGCGATGAATAATGTCTATTATCGGTTCGTGCACCTTGCCTCCAACAAGGAGTACGGCACGATGCCGGCGCGGCTGCGCATGAACGTGATCGGCAATCCTGGGGTGGACAAGATCGATTTCGAACTCTGGTCCCTTGCCGTCTCGGCTATCAACGGTTGCGGTCTGTGCATCGACAGCCACGAAAAAGTTCTTCGGGACGCCGGTGTCGGCGCCGCCGAGGTTCACACAGCCGTGCGTTTTGCGGCCGTGATCCAGTCAACGGCAGTGGCGCTGGAAGCAGCGGGTCATCCATCCCTGATAGCTGCAGAATAACCTTTGCCGACATGCGGAGCCGGAACTCCGGCTCCGCATGTCGCGGCTGAGATTTTTCGATTTGTTATATTATTTTACAAGCAAATGATAATCGTGCTGGTTTTCCAGCATCATATTTGCGCACACTGAAAATCAGGACCTTTTTCCGGCCTGCACAGGGTTGAAAACCCAATGGCGGCTTCTTAAACGAAAGGCTTACCGTCCTATTGGAGAGCTTGGCCGTGGCTGGTCCTGTACGAACGCGCCGGTTATTTAGGTTCGATGTGTCGGCGGTTCATGATGAGTATGAGCTCGCTTTCGAGGATTTCGCTGGACGCCGCACGAAACTTGTTCTGACGGCGGATCAGCTTCGGGACTTGACAGTCCGTCTCTCCGAACTGACTGAGACGGAAGACCGCGGTGTTTCTTTCTCGAAGAGCAGTCGCAAGGCTAAGGGCTGAGGCTCCTCGAACAAATCGTCAATCTCTTCCCATCCAGCGGATCAAGCCGCCCTGATAAGACGCAGCGTCCTGATTTGCTTTGACGGATGCGGTCAGCCGCTGTTGCGCAGGCCGGCCGCCACGCCGTTGATAGAGAGGTGGATCCCCTGGACAACACGCTCATCTGCATCTCCTGCACGATGGCGTTTCAGGAGTTCGACTTGGAGATGGTTCAGCGGATCGAGATAGGGAAAGCGGTTTCTGATTGAACGAGCCAGCAGAGGATTTCGGTCCAGCAGACCATTCTGACCCGTGATGGCGAGGAGCTGTCCAATAGAATCTTCCCATTCCTGCCGGAGTCTGGGGAAGATCGCCTTCCTCAGTTCCTCGTCCTCAACGAGCTTGGCATAGCGTGAAGCGATCGCGATGTTGCTCTTGGCAAGGACCATGTCCATGTTCGAGAGAAGAGTTTCGAAAAATGGCCATTTGCGGTGCATCTCCTGCAAGAGCGAAAGGCCTGTATCGGGATGGTTCTTGAGCCAGGCATTGACCGCCGAGCCAAATCCATACCACCCTGGAAGCATCAGGCGGCATTGCGCCCAGCCGAACACCCACGGGATAGCTCGCAGATCCTCGATACGACGTGAATTCGTCCGCGAGGCAGGACGGCTTCCGATATTCAGATTGGCGATCTCACCGATGACCGTCGATTCCCAAAAATAGCGCTCGAAGCCCTCTGTCTCGTAAACCAGGTTGCGGTACGCTTGGTAGGCGCTGGCGGAGAGCTCCTCCATTGCCTTCAGATACTCGTCGCGCGGAGCGGGGGTGCCGGAATGCAGGAGGCTTGCCTCCAAAGTCGCAGATGCAAGAATCTCGAGATTGCGCCGTCCGAGGTCGGGATTGGAGTACTTGCCCGCAATCACCTCCCCCTGCTCCGTGATGCGGATCGCCCCCTGAACAGCACCGCCTGGCTGCGCAAGAATGGCCTGATAGCTTGGACCGCCACCACGTCCGACGGAACCTCCACGTCCGTGGAAGAGACGCAGGGCCACGCCATGGCGCGCGAAAATCTCGACGAGCGTGATCTCCGCCTTATAGAGCTCCCATCCGGAGGTGAGGAAACCGCCATCCTTGTTGCTGTCGGAGTAACCCAGCATCACTTCCTGTATTTGGCCCCGGCTGCGCAGGAAGCGCATGTAATCCGGCATGGAGAACAAAGCATCCATCACTTTTCCGCATTGGCGTAGGTCTTCGATCGTTTCGAAGAGCGGAACGATGTTGATGCTCATCTCGCCATCCCGACTCCTGAGGAGACCTGCCTCCTTGAGGAGCAGTGCGACTTCAAGGACATCCGAGGGGTCGCTAGCCTTCGAGATGACGTAATTAGGGACCGATATGCGTCCATAGAGGCCATGAGCCTTGGCAGCCTCTCGGACAATGGCAAGCTCCGACATAGTGTCCGGAGAATAAGCCAAATAGGGGGACGTTAGCGGTCGCGACGTGCGAAGCTCCCTGAGAAGGAGTTCTACACGGTCCGCCTCCGACAACTGCATATAGGCGGTCCCGGGGTTGGCCTGCTCGAAAAGCTCCGCAACGACGCGTTCATGAACATCGGCATTCTGCCTCAGGTCGAGGCTGGCGAGATGGAAACCGAACACATCCACGGCACGGCGAAGCGTGCGCAATCGTCCACGGGCGAGTGCATCCGATCCATGAGACGTGAGAGAGCGATGAAGAATCGAAAGATCACCTGCAAGTTCTTCCGCGTTGGCATAGGCAGGAACCTCCGCGACGGGGTGATAGACAACCTCGCCAAATCCCAATGCCTTTGCGGTCGCTGCGAGCCGTGCATAAATGCCGGAGATCGCCCGGCGATACGGCTCGTCCTGCCGGTGAGGAGAATGGTCCGGCGACATCTCAACGAGCTTCTGCAGCTGGTCGGAGACATTCACATAGCGGCCATCCAAGGACAGCTCGCTCCCAAGCAGATGAATCTCCTCCAGGTAAAAGCCAATTGCCTGCTTGCTCTGGAGAAGCAGGGCCTGACGCAGGACATCTGCCGTAACGAAGGGGTTCCCGTCCCGGTCCCCTCCTATCCAGCTTCCCATGCGCAGGAAGGACGGTAGCTCGATCTTCGACCAGGCAGAGTCCATCCCGGCGAGCAGATCTTCCAGATGAGCGTAGAAGCGGGGCAATTCCTGGAAGAAGGTATAGTCGTAGTAAGAGAGACCGTTAGCCACCTCGTCGATGACCTTGAGCCTGGTCCGGCGTAAAATGCTGGTCTGCCAAAGGGTCAGAATAGCGCGGCGCATGGCCTCCTCACACGCGACGGTCTCCTCCGGGGTCAGGTGCTGGCGGTCGCGCTGTGCCAGGATCTGTGACACCTCCATTTCACGGTCGATGGTACTCTTGCGCCTCACCTCGGTAGGATGGGCCGTGAGGACGGGGCAGACCAGGGCGGAGGCGAAGAAGCGTTGCAGTTCCTCCGAGGAAATTCCGGCCTCTCGGACGAGCTCCAGCGCCCTGGCGATCGTTCCCTCTCGGGGCGCGGATTCAGCCATGGCATGGGCCCGGGATCGACGCACATGGTGCTGGTCCTCCGCGAGATTGGCGAGATGGGAGAAGTAACTGTAGGCCCTGATGATCTGGTTCGTCCGACCATGGGACAGACTGTTCAGGATCGTCTCAAGCTCTTGCCGGGCGGCTGCATCTTCATCCCGATGGAAGCGGATCGAGGTTTGCCGGATGTGTTCGACCACATCGAACACCGCCTCACCCTCCTGTTCACGGATGGTATCCCCCAGGAGACGCCCCAGGAGGCGGATATCCTCACGGAGCGGCAGATCCTTATCGGGGGTCATGTCAGGAGCGGATTGAGACATGGCCAGGGCCTCGCTTTGGGCTCAGTTTTGCTGCAGTGCAAATAAAGCCCGCTAAGCGTCTCACGGCAAGGGCATCGGTACCTTTTCTCGGCCGTCCCCCTTCACGGCCCACCGATCCGGATCCTCTGCACGGCCGATCAGGGCAAGACCATAAGCAATGGACTCGAATTGGTCCGCCGAGGTGAGCCGGCTCTCACCAAACCGCTCCAGGAACAATCGGCGGATTGCCGGCACGAAGGAGGTGCCGCCCGTCAGGAACACCCGATCAATCTCTTCGGGCCTGACACGCGCCGATTGGAGAGCCCGGTCCACGGTCTCGGCGATGCGGTCGACATCCTCTGCAATCCAGCTCTCGAACTGAGCTCGGGTGACGGGAGCGCGAATATCGACACCTTCGGCCTTGAAATGGAATTCGGTTTCTTCCTTTGAGGACAGAGCCACCTTGGTCGCAGAGACTGCTTGATACAGGTCGAAGCCCAGATCGTACTCGACAATGTCGACGAACCGCTCCAGCGGCTCCGGATCGAGCGCAGAACGAGCCAACTCCCGCAGTTCCTTAAGGTCACCGCTGCCCTTCATGAGGGCGAGCTGGTTCCAGCGAGCAAAATTGGCATAATAGTGATTGGGAATAGAGAGAACCTTTCCCATCGACCTGTAGCTTCCTCCCTTCCCGAGGCGGGGCGAAACGATCTGGTCGACGATCCGATAATCGAATGCGTCCCCGGCCACCCCGATCCCCGCATGGCTCAAGGGATCAGCTCTTAATACGCCACCGGACCTTGAAAAGCGCATGACGGAGAAGTCGCTGGTGCCACCCCCGAAATCTGCGACCAGAACGGTCGCGTCGCGATCAAGCTCCCGGGCGTAGAAAAAGGCGGCGCCGACCGGCTCATAAACATAACGGGCGTGGCTCGCTCCCAGATTGCCAAAGGCCGCTCCATAACGACGCATCGCGAGAACATCATCCGGACGATGCCCCGCGAACTCGACAGGTCGCCCGATGACTACATTCCGCGCCGAAAGATCGAACCGCTCGCCACCGTGGCGCAGGAGCGTCCGAAGGAAAGTGCTCAGGAGGTCCTCAAAGCGGAAGCGCTCCCTGAAAATCCTGGTTTCCTGAAAGGAAGCGCTCGCCGCAAAGGTCTTGAAGGACTGAATGAAGCGGTGGGCAGAGAGCCCTTCGAGAAACCGCTCGATGGCCCAAGGCCCACCCTCGACGCGGGTTCTCAGGCCGTTTCCGTGCCGCTCATCCCAGAAGCAAAGGGCAGTGGTGTAGACTTTCAGTCTTTCCCCTCGATGGTCGAATGTCAGCGCTTCGACTCCGCCGGCCGGATCGGCAATGGCCACCACTGTGTTGCTCGTGCCGAAGTCGATGCCGATGGACAGATCTTGAGAAGCTGGGGGCATGGCGGGCGCGACCTTGTGGCAAATGGGCCGGACGGTCTATCGCTCAAGCCTTCAGAGGCCAAGGGGGATTTCTCCTGAACGGGCTTCTTTCCGTTGCGGCATAGGGCCATGGCCCGAGGGGCTGCCCGTTGACCGGGCAAGGGATGGCCCGTAGAAGCCGCGCCTTGTTCTCAAGGAAGCGACTCATGCAAACCATCGGCCAGCGTATCGCGAGCGAACTGAGCGTCCAGGAATGGCAGGTCCAGGCCGCCATTACGCTCCTTGATGGTGGAGCGACGGTTCCCTTCATTGCCCGCTACCGTAAGGAGGCAACGGGAACGCTGGACGACGCTCAGTTGCGCACCTTGGAGGAGCGCCTGCGCTACCTGAGGGACCTTGAGGACCGGCGTAAGACCATTTTGGACAGCATCCGGGAACAGGGAAAGCTCACAGAGGAACTCGCGGCACAGATTAATGGCGCCGATACGAAGGCCCGGCTCGAGGATCTTTATCTTCCCTTCAAGCCAAAGCGCCGTACCAAGGCGCAGATTGCCAGGGAAGCGGGCCTTGAGCCCCTGGCCGACCGGTTGCTTGCCCATCCTGAGCGCGATCCGAAGGAAGCAGCTGCGGCCTTCGTCGATCCCGGCAAGGACGTCGTGACGCCCGAGGCTGCCCTGGAGGGCGCCCGCGCAATCCTGGTCGAGCGATTTTCGGAGAATGCCGAACTTGTGGGCGCCTTGCGGGAAAATTACTGGCAGCAGGGCCGCCTGACTTCAAAGGTGCGTGACGGCAAGGAGAAGGACGGAGCGAAATTCGCCGATTACTTCGACTTTTCAGAGCCGCTGACCAAGCTTCCCTCGCACCGGATTCTTGCCCTTTTCCGCGGCGAGAAGGAGGAGATCCTCGACCTGCGCATGGAGGAAAGTAAGGACGCAGCTGAGCCCGGCTATGTAAGTTCTTATGAAGGCCGCACGGCCCTGGTTTTCGGCATTGCCGATAAGGGGCGTTTGGGGGATCGCTGGTTGCTCGAGACCGTGCGGTGGGCCTGGCGGACGAAACTGCGCTTCTCCATCGAGCTCGACATGAAGATGCGCCTCTGGCAGATCGCCGAGGATGAGGCCGTGAAGATCTTTGCCGGAAACCTGCGCGATCTCCTGCTCGCGGCGCCAGCAGGAGCACGGCCGACCCTTGGCCTCGATCCGGGCTATCGTACGGGTGTGAAAGTCGCGGTCGTGGATGCGACCGGAAAAGTGGTCGCAACCGACACCATTTATCCCCATGAGCCCAAGCGCCAATGGGATGAGTCGATTGCGGTTCTGGCCCGCCTTTGCCGTCTTCACAAGGTGGAGCTCATCGCAATCGGCAACGGGACCGCTTCCCGCGAGACAGACAAGCTCGCCGGAGAACTGGTTGGAAAGCACCCCGACCTTAAGCTGACGAAGATCATGGTTTCCGAGGCTGGTGCTTCTGTTTATTCGGCATCCGCCTATGCCAGTCAGGAGCTTCCCAATCTTGACGTTTCTCTGCGCGGGGCCGTATCAATCGCCCGGCGCCTGCAGGACCCGCTGGCAGAACTCGTCAAGATCGACCCAAAGTCCATCGGCGTCGGCCAGTACCAGCATGATCTGGCCGAGCACAAACTGTCGCGCTCTCTTGATGCCGTCGTCGAGGACTGCGTCAATGCCGTTGGGGTCGACCTCAATACGGCCTCAGCTCCGCTTCTCTCACGCGTCTCGGGGCTCGGCGAATGGGTTGCGCAGAACATCGTGGCGCATCGGAACGCCAACGGCCCATTCCGCACGCGCAAGGCCCTGAATGACGTGATGGGCCTCGGGCCGAAAACGTTCGAACTGGCCGCAGGCTTCCTGCGCATTCCAAGTGGAGACGACCCTCTCGACGCCTCGGGCGTGCATCCTGAAGCCTATCCAGTCGTGAGGCGCATCCTTGAAGCGACCAAGAGTGACATCAAGATCCTGATCGGCAACGGGTCGCTCCTCAAGGGTCTCAAGCCCAGCAGTTTCACCGACGAGAAGTTCGGCGTTCCGACCGTGAAGGATATCCTCGGCGAACTGGAAAAGCCGGGCCGGGATCCTCGCCCTGAATTCAAGACAGCGACCTTCCTCGACGGCGTAGAATCCATCGGCGATTTGAAACCCGGGATGATGCTCGAAGGCGTCGTCACGAATGTCGCGGCCTTTGGCGCCTTCGTGGATATCGGCGTACACCAGGACGGTCTCGTTCACATCTCGGCCCTTTCGGACTCGTTCGTGAAAGATCCCCGCAGCGTCGTGAAGCCGGGCGACATCGTCCGGGTCAAGGTTCTCGAGGTGGACCAGGCCCGCAAACGCATCTCCCTGACGATGCGCATGAGTGATCCCGTCAGCAAAGAGCAGGCTTCACGAGGGCCTATGGGCTCACCTTCTTCAAAGGGTCGCTCGTCCCACACTGCCGGCAAACAATCGGACAGAGGCGAGGCAGGCGCATCGGGCGCAATGGCGGAAGCTCTGCGCCGTGCGGGCCTTTCCGGCAGCGGTGGGAAAACGCGTCGCTAGAATTTCGGCAGCGTCAGGTCCACGCTGAGAGAACCGTCTCACTGTCGACAGTTTCGATCTGCTGGCTGAACCGCTTGCTGTAGAGCGAGAGCAGGCTGTCATGCCCCTCGTCGGACGAGCTGCAGAGTCCGTCCGCGACAATCACGACACGGTAGCCGTGATCAACGGCGCCCAGCACGGTCGCCAGGACACAGACATCCGTCTCCGAACCCGTCACGACCAGTGTGTCGGCTTGCCGCTCTTTGAGGAGATCCGCGAGCTTGTGTCCTGCAAAGGCCGAATAGACCGGCTTGTCGATGACGGTGGCGGGAGGTGCGAGGCCTGCGAGGGGCGGCATCAGCTCCAGTAAGCGCGGATCGAGGTGCTCCCGGGTCGTCTCGCGCCAGCGCTCATAATAGGTTCGCCAGGTACCGGGCATGTCTTCGGGGCGCTGGGGAGTGATAAAGCGGGTGAAGACCGTCCTCTCGGGAAAGCGCTCGGCGATGCGAGCCACCGTGGGTAATACCCGCTCCATCCAGAGGGTAGGCCAAGGGCCTTCGGGTGCAAACAGGCGCTGCATGTCAATGCAGAGATGGACCGACCGTTCGGTGAGGGGGCCGTGCAGAAGGGTTGCCATGGAACATTCTCGATACCCTTATCAAACGAGAACCGAGCATTGCTGTTCCGCCACGGCTTCCGTTCAGCTCCTGCTGGCGCTGCTCAACCAGAAGAGCCTGACCAATCAGGCAAAGTGCACGGAGGGACTCAGAGTGGCCTGCGCGGCTGGAAGTGGGAGGCTGATCGCGCAGAACAGGCCAGTCGGACGATAATCCAAGGTGACTCTTCCTGAAAGCTCCCGGGACAAGCTGCGCTCGATCAGCCTTGATCCGAAACCTTTCCGAGTGGGCGTCTTGACCAAGGGTCCACCCTGCTCCTCCCAATGAAGGATCAGGCCCTTCTCGTCCCAGCCGTCGACGAGATCCCAATGAATGATCACCCGACCGCTATCAACTGAAAGCGCTCCGTACTTCACTGCGTTTGTGGACAGTTCGTGCAGGGCCATGGCGAGGGGAAGCGCAATTCTCGGCGGGACATGCAGCGCTGGCCCTTCGATGGCGAACCGCTCCACCTGATCTCGCCGGTAAGGCGCAACTGCCTCCTCAGCGATATCGCGCAGATCGACCCGTTCCCAGTTCTCCCGGGTGAGCACGTCATGGGTTTTGGAAAGAGCGAAAAGGCGCGCCTCGAAGACGTCCCGTGCGGTCTTTGGCTCTCCGACCTTGAAGCTCTGTGCGGCAATCGACTGAACGGTCGCCAGCGTGTTCTTCACACGGTGATTGAGTTCATTGATCAGCAGCCGGCGGCGGGCATCGGATTTGGCTCGCTCAACCGCCGCCCATGTACGCTCGGCTACATCCCGGCACAGATCGATCTCTGCCTGGGACCAGCGCCGTGGCGTTTCGCTGTGAATGTAGAGAGCCGCTCTAAGCTGCCCCTCCTTGACGAGTGGCACGGAAATGGACGCAATGCAGTCGAGGGCGGCATAGGCTGCATAATGCCCCTCGGCGCGTGGGTCCGAAAGCGCATCGTCGAACACGACTGTCCGGCCGGATTTCAAGTCGGAACAGAAGGACGGCCCCATGGGCTTCAACGGGTGCCGTCCAAAAACGTCCGGCGCCTCATCGGTATGCCAGTCGACGAGCGTGGATAGGACCATCGTGGCATTGTCCACATCCCCATAGCCGACACGTGTGACGCCGAGGTGATGCCCTAAAACCTCAGCCACGGTCATGAGAATCTCGTCCGGACGGTCCAGATCGCGAATCTTGTCGCTCAGGGACAGGAGGAAGCGCTCACGCACCTCGCTATCCTTGCTGGACGTAATATCAAGATTGACGATCACCGTCCGAACGGGCTTTCCGTCCGCATCGGGAAGCGACTGTCCGCGCATGAGGAGCCACCGGACAGACCCATCCTCGCGAAGGATGCGGTATTCCGCTGTCAGCGGGTCGAGGGTGCGTGAAAAACGTCGCACCTCCTGTTCCATCCATAACCGATCCTCGGGATGGATGAGTTGTTGCCACACAAGAGACAGGTTGGCATCCGTCGTGTCCGGGTCGAGCCCTACCAGCCGATACATCTGGACAGACCACGAGATCTCGCCAGTCAGGTGGTTCCAATCCCAGATGCCGAGACCTGCCACATCCTGTGCGATCTGAAGGCGCTCTTCCCCTTCGTGCAGCACGCGCAGGACAGTTTCACGCTCAGCCTCGCGGAGGCTGAGCTTCGTCGCCATGTCATTGAATGCGAGGCTCAATTGGCCGACAGGCGTGTGCGGGTCCAAGACCTTGATCCGGGTTTGGAGATCACCCCTCCGCCACCGCTCGACAGCCTGATTGAATGCAGCCAGCGGCCGCTGAGCGGACGCCCGTCCGGCCAGCCATGCAGCGGCGAGCGCTAGGCACCCGATGAAGACATAAAAGATCGCTTGCCCATTATATATCGGCAGCTCTTCCATCAACCGATCCTAAGGTGCTTCTCGCGTCTCACACATCGTTGCGGCTGCCTCATCATTAAACCGCTCTCCTGGTGAAGCAAAGCAGCATTCCGATCTTTGGGGCAAGGCCTTCCGAGGGATCGTCCAGGATGATAATCTTATTACATCTCGAACGTGCTACCGTTGTGATCTACGGATGCGAGCTCGGCAATATCATCCCACCCCCAAGGCCGATTGGAACCGTGAGAGAGCGAACGGCGACAGGTCGATCCGGCTTCGCCCCTCGATGATGATCTCCGCCAAGGCTTCTCCGATTGCGGCCGAATGCTTGAAGCCGTGACCAGAACAGGGCGACGCCACGAGAATCCGTTGACTGTCCGGGTGTCGATCAATCAAGAAGTGCGAGTCTGGTGTGACCGTATAAAGACACGTGATGGACCGAACTGCCTGCGGCCCAATACCTTGGAGGCGGCCCGCCAAATGGCCGCCATACATAGCCTGAGCCTCTGTTGGGGCGACGACACGGTCAATTGTTTCAGGGGTCGTCGCCTCATCGTATTGCTCGCCCGCCGTCTTCAGAGTTCCAGAGCCGGTCAGGGAGGGGAAGCCGTAAAAGAAGTCCTTCGGATCTCCCCCAGGTGCCCAGATAAAAACGGGGCTCTCTGTCCAGCGAGGCAACCAATCACCATTCACGGGAAACCAATGCATGACTTGGCGGCTCGGGGTAAGCAGCTTGTCGAACGGCGCCCCGAGGAGCGCTGGCGCCCAAGGGCCGGCAGAGACGATGACCTGAGAGGCATGGATATCCTCGTTTCCGGTCTCGATCCTGACCCCGCCTCCTTCGGGCGAGAGGGAGCGCACGGATGTATCAAGCTGCAGATCAGCCCCAAGAGCCTGTGCCCTGGCGATTTGCGTGGCAACGCAGCGCTCCGGGTTCAGATATCCGCCACCCGGCTCAAAATAGCCGATTTCGTCCTCGCGCGGCGTAAACTGGGGATAGCGGGCCCGGATATCGTCAGAGCTGAGGATCTCGTGAGCGATGCCATAATCCTCCGCGGCCTGCTTCGTGGTTGCCAGGAAACTCGTACGGATCGGCCCACTCACGGGCGGCCTTAACGCTCCGATGATCAGGCAACCGACTTGGCTGAGGAGCTTGTCGCCGGTTTCCTCCTCCAGCTCCCGCCAGATCTCGTTGGAGCGCAGGGCCAGAGGCACATAGGCTATACCTTCCCCGATCGCCTGCCGCGTGATCCGGGTTTCTCCATGGGTCGAGCCCCTGTCGTGCGGCGGGGCGAACCTGTCGATGCCAACGACCTTCGCACCCCGCTTGGCGAGCTGATAGAGGGCTGCCGCTCCCATAGCGCCCAAACCCACTACGGCGACGTCATAAGTCGATATCCGCTCCGCCATCTGCTCTCCTGTCGCTCTGTACTGCCATTCCAAACAGAAATTGCCCTGAGCGGCAACGTCCCGTCGCTTTCTCTCCCTTCGAGCCTCAACGCCTGCCGCCTAGGGCCAGCTTGTCCCATCGGGCGAACTGTTCTAGAAGCGAAGTCGTCTCACGGGGAGCCCTGAAGGGCTGAGAGGCAGCGGAGCTGCCGACCCGTTGAACCTGATCCGGGTCATGCCGGCGGAGGGAATGAGCATGCAACATCGCGGGAAGACCTGCGCCCCCTGCACGCTACGCCGCGGACCCGGCCGATTCCACGCATGGGAGCGCTCCTGATGTTTTACCGACTTGCCCTTGCCTTTTTCTCGCTCTGCTTTGCAGGCGGCATCGCCTCTGCCCAGATGAAGCCGGTTCTGACGGTCTATACCTACAGTTCGTTTGCCGGGAAGTATGGGCCCGGCAAGATCGTGAAGGAGCGCTTTGAGGCCGTTTGCAACTGCGAACTCACTTGGGTGACTGCTGAGGACGCGGGCAGCCTCGTTGGCCGTCTGAGGCTGGAGGGGGAAGGAACGAAGGCAGACGCGGTTGTCGGCCTTGATATGAACCTGGCCGCGGAGGCGAAGGCTCTCAACATCTTCGCACCGCATGGTGTGGATGTGGCAGGCCTCACCCTGCCCGTCGCTTGGACGGACGACACCTTCATCCCCTACGACTGGGGGTATCTGGCCTTCGTCTATGACGCCACTAAACTTCCTCAGCCTCCCAAGAGTCTGAAAGAGCTGGTGGAAGATCCGAGCGGGCCGAAGGTGGTGCTTCAGGATCCACGGACCAGCGCACCGGGTCTCGGCTTCCTGCTCTGGATGCAGAAGGTTTATGGGGATCGGAGCGATGCGGCTTGGGCACAGTTGAAGCCCCGCGTCGTTACCTTCACCAAAGGATGGTCGGAAGCCTATGGATTGTTCCTCAAGGGCGAGGCCGACATGGTGATGTCTTATACGACATCGCCAGCCTACCATGTGGTGATCGAAAAAAAGGATCAGTACAAGGCAGCGTCCTTCGAAGAGGGTCACTATCTCCATATCGAGCTTGCCGGGATGACGAGAACCTCCAAGAATCCCGAGCTCGCCAGGAAATTCATGGACTTCGTCCTCTCCGAGGCATTCCAGTCCGCTATGCCCGAGGGCAACTGGATGATGCCGGCTAAAGCCCCGAAGTCCGGCCTGCCGGAAGCCTTCAAGGATATCATCGAACCGAGCAAGGCACTCCTCTTCACCCCGGCCGAAGTCCAGGCGAACCGCCGTGCCTTCGTGGACAGTTGGCTTAACGCCACCGCCCGGTAAGATCGAAGCCATGCGCCTCAAGCCGCCTCATCCCGGCAGCCTCGTGGCTCTTGCCATTTTGGCACTGGTTGCGGGCGGCTTCCTCGCGCTTCTGCAGACAGGCTCGGAGGGATCGAACCTTCTTGCGATCGGCCCCTATCTTCTTCGTGTCCTCGCCTTCTCCCTTATCCAGGCGGGGATCTCGACAATCCTGTCGCTCAGTTTTGGCGTCGCGCTGGCGCTCGCACTGACCCGCCGGCGTTTCCTGGGCCGTGAGCCCCTTCTGGCCCTGCTCGGCACGACGATGGTTATGCCGACCATCGTCGTCGTCTTTGCGGTTCTCACGGTCTATGGCCGCAGCGGCTGGCTGGCCCAGCTCCTCATTGGATTCGGGATCGATGCTCCCTTGAGCATCTTCGGCTACCCTGGCATCCTCATCGCACATGTGTTCCTGAACGCACCGTTCGTAGCCAAGATTGCGCTGGACGCGCTCGGCACGGTGCCTGCCGAACAATGGCGCCTCGCATCATCGCTCGGTTTCGGCCCCTCCCAGATCTTTCGGCATCTGGATTGGCCCGTTCTCCGTGCGGAGATTTCCGGCCTCGCCAGCCTGGTCTTTCTTCTTTGCTTCAAGAGTTTTGCCATTGTTCTGGCCCTTGGAGGCGGTCCAGGCCGCGCAACGCTGGAGGTAGCGATCTACGAGGCGCTGAAGGTCGATCTGGATTTCGCTCGCGCGGCCTCTCTGTCTCTTGTGCAGATCGCCATCTGCCTCACGATAACCCTTCTTCTTCACGGCACCCTGGCACGACCGCCTGTAGCCACAACCCTGCGCGGTGCCATTCCTCGTCCCGACGCCGCAGATCGCCGTCTGAGAGCACTTGATTTCGTCGTACTCTCCATCGGCCTCCTCTTCATCGGGCCTTTGGTCCTGAGTATTCTCACGGGCTTCAGCCACATAGGCGCGATAACGGAACTCGATCTCCTCCAGGCGCTTGTTACAAGCCTCGGGATCGCAGCGACAGCCGCCACATTGGCCTGCTGCCTGGCCCTGTTTCTGGGCGCAGCCGCAAGAAATCGCCGTATTGTGCTCCGCTCGCCTCGCACGGCAGCGTTGTTCGATCTTATCCCGAGTCTTCTCCTGGCTATGCCGCCCTTTGCCCTGACGGCCGGCCTCTACCTGATTGTCAGACCCTTTGCGGATCCGTCACTCGCCGGTCTGGCGCTCCTGCCGCTCATCAACGGATTAGCGTCCCTCCCCTTCGTCTACCGTTCCGTCGCGCCGCGCCTCATGCTGGCCGAGGAGCGCTATGGACGCCTGTCCTCTGCACTCGGCCTGGAAGGTCTTGCCAAGCTCAGGATCGTAGACTGGCCACTCCTGCAGCGCCCGCTGGGCTCAGCGTTCGCTCTCGCGATGGCCCTGTCCTTCGGCGATTTTGGCATCATCGCGCTGTTCGGAGGGGCCGAGTTGCGGACTTTGCCCTATCTTCTCTACGAAAGATTGGGCGCCTACCGTTTTGAAGAAGCTTCCGCGATCGGCCTGATCATCGTTCTCGTGGCCTTTTTCCTCGCACGCCTTTCCGGCCGGTTGTCCTATGCTCGCGATTGAGAATTGCCATCTGTCATGGCCGGATTTCACGGCTGACTATTCACTCCACGTGAAGGAAGGGACTTTCTGCGCCGTTATCGGCCCTTCGGGTGGAGGCAAGACGACATTGCTTCACATGATCGCGGGCTTCGAAACTCCTCAACGCGGGATGCTTACCTTCCGTGGCCGGGATCTCCTGCCACTGGCTCCGTCCGAACGGCCCGTCGCCATTGTGTTTCAGGACCATAATCTCTTTCCCCACCTGTCTGCTGCAGAGAACGTGGCCCTTGGAATCCGTCCGTCCCTCAGGCTGAGCGCGGAGGAGCGCAGCCGAGTCTCCGAGATGATGGACGCCGTGGGGCTAAAGGACTTTGAGGACCGCCGCCCTGGCGAGATGTCCGGTGGCCAGCGACAGCGTGTTGCCCTGGCTCGCGCCCTCGTGTCCAGCCGGCCACTGGTTCTGCTCGACGAACCCTTCAGCAGCCTTGATCCTCAATTGCGTCACACCATGATCGCTCTTGTGGACAAGCTTCGACGCCGGCAGAACGTAACCGTCATCATGTCCATTCACACACCTGTGGACGTGAGAGATATGGCAGACCAAATGGTCCTGGTCGCTCAAGGGAAAGTCCTTCTTTCGGGCTCCCCCGCGGCTGTTTTGCAGGATCCGGCCACAAAGGTGGCTTCCCTCACACCGAAGGCGTAATTTCTCAGATCTCGAAAGACTCATCTGAGCCTACGGGCTCAGCCATTAGCGTCAATTTTCAGCCAACATGGCCGCCCACCGCTAGCTCTCATCCAAATAAGTCTTGCTTCCCCTGGACTTAGCCACAATCCCTGACGTTTCCTCTTGCGGAGGGCACTGGAGCTGACATTAACTGGACGACGGACCATTGCGTGACCTGATGCCAGAATCTCAATCTCCGTCTTTAACCCCCATCGGCGGGGAGTTCACCGCTCCCGACCGTGAGGCTGCGTTCCAGGCCAGCCGTTTCCCTGAGACGCTGCGGCATGTCCGCCTGCTTCTCATGTTCTCGGCAATCCTCAACGCCTTATTCCTCGTCAGCGATTGGCGCTTTTACGGTACACCGCACCTCCTGGTTGCGATCCCGGCCCGACTGGTCGTAGTTCTGACCGCCGTCGTCTGCCTATGGCTGGTCCGAGAAGCCACAAGCTTTCATCAAATCCAGAAGCACTTGATCGTCTGGGAGTCGATCACCGGAATAGCTGTTGCGTTCCTTGTCAGCTCCCATAGCGAAATCGCGCTCTTTGCAGTCCTCCTGCTGCCGTCCATCTACTATCTCGCCGTTCCAACGGCCTTCCGCTGGTCGGTTGTGTCCGGGGTGGCGTGCAGCACCCTGATGCTCGTCGGCTATCTCTCTCCTGAGCGCTCCAGTCTCACGATACCGGGCCTCATTCTGGCAATGATCACGCTGAACGCGGCTCTCATTCTGGTTCTCGCTCGTTCGAACCGCCTGCAGCGAACGGAATGGTTTGCAAGCGATGCCCTCCGGCAAGCCAACCGGGAAATTGCCGAGAGCAAAGCCATGTTCGAGACGATGTTCAAGACCGTTCCCATTCCCTTGGCAGTAGTCCGAGCAGATGGAACGATCATCGATGCGAACGAGGCAGGAATGCGCTTCTTCGGCGCCCATTGGCGTACGCTGGGCATTCAGACCGTCGATGAGATCTATGTCGATCCCGCCGAACGACAGGCCTTCCTCGAGGCATTGGAGAGAGATGGCTACGTTCATGACTTCGAGGCAACGATCCGCATTGCCGACGGCTCCTTCCGTACAGTCCTTCTGGCAGGAAAAGCTCTCGATATTGGTGGCGTTCCGCACATCATGTCCGCAGTCGTGGACATCACAGAACGTAAGGCAGCCGAAGAGCGGTCCTGGCGGGCGGCGAGCCACGACGCATTGACGGATCTGCCCAATCGCGCCCTTTTCCAGAGCAGATTCGAGCAGGCGCTCGCCGAAGCCGAGCGGAACGGGGATGGGGTGATCCTTCTCCTGATCGACCTTGATAACTTCAAGCTGACTAACGATACGCTCGGGCACGATGCCGGGGATACGCTACTGAGGACCGTGGCTCAACGACTGCGCGGTCTGGCACAGGATACCGGTACCGTTGCACGGCTGGGTGGGGACGAGTTCGTCCTCGTCGCGACAGGTGTCGACGCTCTTGCCCGTGCCCGTGCGCTCTCGGAGCAGGTTCTAATGGAGCTTCGGCAACCAGTTCCATTTGGGGACAGCGTTCTATCCTGCCACGCCAGCATCGGGATTGCCAGCTACCCGGCCCATGACGACAAGCCGGCCGAACTGATGAAGGATGCGGATCTCGCCCTCTACGCAGCGAAGGCACGCGGCAAGAACTGTGCTGTCGTCTACTCCCCTGACATGCGCCATCATATCGAGCACAAGGCTGCGGTTGCGCGCGGCATCGAGGAGGCGTTGCAGAAGGGCCAGATCGTCCCCTTCTACCAGCCGAAGATCGACCTGGCGTCAGGGCAGGTCGTCGGCTTTGAAGCCTTGGCCCGATGGCGCCATCCGCAATATGGTTTGCTGACGCCAGCATCCTTCTCCAGCGCCTTCGACGACCCCGAACTGTCCATCGGCGTAGGGGAGAGCATCCTCCGTCAAGTTGCGTCGGACATCCGCCGCTGGCTCAGCCAGGAGATCGATTGCGGACGGGTCGCTGTCAACCTGTCATCGGCCCAGTTTAACTGGATCGGCCTTGCCAAGCGCTTTCTCGATATTCTGCACACGGCCGGCGTCCCCAAGGAGCGCCTGGATGTCGAGATCACCGAAACCGTTTTTCTAGGACGGAGCGCGGCCCATGTGTCGCAAGCTCTGAAACAGTTTCACGACAGCAATATCCGAATTGCCCTGGACGACTTCGGAACGGGCTATGCTTCTCTCATCCACCTCAAGCAATTTCCGGTCGATGAAATCAAGATCGATCAGAGTTTCGTCAAAGGCCTCGAGGCGGATCCGGACAACGCCGCTATCGTCTTTGCCGTCATCGAACTGGGTATCAGTCTCGGCTTGATCGTGATCGCCGAGGGGGTAGAGACTGCAGAGCAAGCCCATTTCCTGCGGGGAAAAGGCTGCCACCAGGCCCAAGGGAACTTCTTCGCGCATCCTATGGCCGCCGCAGAGGTTCCGGCCTTTTTGCGCAACTGGTCGGCCGCATCCTTCTGATCCCAGAGAAAGTCCTTACGATATAACAGGAAATATCCTTACTTTAGAGCGCTTTACTAAAAATGCTGATTGAAATCTCATCTCAAGATGAGGCATTTTAAGTCACCTGGGAGCTGCCATTCGAGAGATTGGCCCCCAGGATTCCGCTATTTCTAAGAATGAGAGTGACTGTGATGCCAGCCTTGAGATCAGAGGCCAGTATCGGAACCGAGGTGCCCGATCTCTACCTCGCGCAGCTCTGCAAGCAGTTCGCTCCCAGCACCCCCGCCACCTATTCGGGCACCAAGGGGCGGGCAGAGTTCGACTTCGGCCATTGCATCATGCGGGCTTCAAACCGCTATCTGACACTCGTCGTCGAAGCAGAGGACGAGCAATCCCTTGCACGCATGCAGCATTTGATCGGCTTGCGGTTGGAACGTTGCATGTGGCGGGAGAAACCCGTGATCAACTGGGTCCGCAGTACCTGATTCTAAAACCTGCCTTTTCGGCTGGCCCATCAAAGAGCCTTCGCGGCATGGACCGAGCGGCCCTCGGCGTCAAAGACATGAAGCGCTCGCGACGCGAAGCGGGCCGTGAATTCGTTTCCCGGGCTCAACTCCAAATCACCAGGAATGCGGGCAACCACATCGTTACCGGATGCCAGCTTCATATAGATATAGCTGGCCTCCCCTAGCCGCTCCACAGCGTCGATCCGACCCGTGAGCGAGATGACCTCGGCTCCCTGCTCCGCCATGTGCTCGGGCCTGATCCCGACCGTCACCGGATCACCTGGCGCAAGTCTCGCCACCGCTCCCTCGATCACCGCCTCGGCGCCGGCAAAGCCGATCGTCACGTGGCTCTCCGTTACGGTGCGCACTGTACCCTCGATGAAGTTCATCCTGGGAGATCCGATGAACCCGGCGACGAAGAGGTTGTTGGGACGATGATAAAGATCGAGCGGCGCACCGACCTGCTCGACCCGACCGTGGTTGAGGACAACGATCTTCGATGCCAACGTCATCGCCTCGACCTGATCGTGGGTAACGTAGATCATCGTCGCACCAAGCTCCCGGTGGAGCTTTGCGATCTCCAGCCTTGTGTTGATGCGCAGGGCAGCATCGAGATTTGAGAGCGGCTCGTCGAACAGGAAAACACTTGGATTGCGCACGATGGCCCGCCCGATAGCGACACGCTGGCGCTGCCCGCCGGAAAGCTCACGGGGCTTACGATTCAGGTAGGGAGTGAGTTGCAGGATCTCGGCCGCCTGTCTCACGCGGCGATCGACCTCGGCCCTGTTCGTCTTCGCGAACTTAAGCCCAAACGCCATGTTCTTATACACTGACATGTGTGGGTAAAGGGCATAGGACTGGAAGACCATGGCGATCTTCCGGTCGGCGGGCGGCAACTCGTTGACCCTCCTTCCTCCGATCCGGATCTCGCCGGCACTCACGCTTTCAAGTCCTGCGATGATGCGCAGGAGGGTGGACTTGCCGCAGCCCGAAGGGCCAACGAAGACGACGAACTCTCCGTCCTCCACCGTCAGGTTGATGTCATGCAGGATGTCGACCGGTCCAAAGGACTTCGCCAATCCATGGAGAGAAACATCAGCCATGCAATGCAACCTGTCGCAGGAAGGATACTACTTGACCGCCCCAGCCGTAAGGCCTCGGACGAGATAGCGGGAGAAGAAGACGTAGAGCACCAGGATCGGCGCAATCGCCAGGGTCAACGAAGCCAGGACGGCGTTCCAGTCGGTCACATATTGCCCGATGAATTGCTGAACGCCGAGTGTGATCGTCTGCTTGCCATCCCCCGGCGAGAGGATGAGAGGAAACCAAAGGTCGTTCCAGATCGGCACCATGGTGAAGACCGCGACCGTGGCGATTGCAGGCCGAATGAGAGGCAGGATGATGCTGGCGAAGATGCGATATTCGCTAACGCCGTCGCAACGTGCCGCATCACGGAGATCCTTTGGAATCTGTTGGATGAACTCCCCCAAGATCAGGATCGCCAGGGGCAGGCCCTGCGCCACATAGACGAGTACGAGCGCCGTCAGAGTGTTGACCAGGTTCAACTCCACCATCATGCGCAGGATACTGACGCTTCCCAGACGGATCGGCACCATGATGCCGATCGCCAGATAGAGGGTGAGAAGCGTGTTGCCCGGGAACCTGTATTCGGTCAGTGCCCATGCGGCCATCGCGCCGATGAGGATGATCAGAACCAGCGACAGGACCGTCACGGTCATGCTGTTAAAGAAGTAAAGCCCGAAGTCGGACTTCGCGAAAACCTGATCGAAGCCAATGGTCGTGAAGGTTCGCGCGTCCGGAAATCCGAGAGGGTCGGCGAAGATGGCCCTCCGCGTCTTGAAGGAGTTGATCACGATCAGAAGGATCGGCCCGATGGCGATGACCGTATAGAGCATAAGAGCCAGATGAACGGCGATGCGGCCCGGCCGGATGGATCGGTTCATGGCACCCTCAGAACGCATGTCTCTGCAACCGCCGTTGCACGCCAAACAGATAGATCATCACGCCGATCAGGATGACGACCAGCATGGCGGTTGCGACCGTCGCGCCCATGGTCGGGCTGCCCACCTGGAGCTGGTAGCCGAAGAAGGTGCGATAGAAGAAAGTACCGAGAATGTCGGTCGAGAAGTTCGGCCCGGCGAGCGCGCCCTTGACGGCATAGATCAGATCGAAAGCGTTGAAATTCGCCACGAAGGTCAGGATCGAAACGACCCCGAGCGTCGGCAGGATCAGGGGAAGGCGAACGAACCAGAACACGCTGAATGGGCCGGCGCCGTCGACCGTTGCGGCATCCAGAAGATCGTCCGGAATGTTGATGAGGGCAGCGTAGATCAGCATCATCGGAATGCCGACGAACTGCCATACGGATATGAGCGAAACCGTCACAAGGGCGGTCGATTCCTGCCCAAGCCATGGCCTGAAGAGGCTGCCCAGGCCCACGGTTTTCAGGAGGCTCGGCGCGATCCCCCAAAGAGGATTGAGAATCAGCTGCCAGATGAAGCCGATGATGACCACAGAGAGCATGGTCGGCAGAAAGATGAGTGTCCGGTAAATGCTGCCGCCGGTCAGGCGCGGCAGGCTGAGCAGCATCGCAAGGCCTAAACCAATCCCATTCTGAACGACCATATGAATCGCGAAGAACATGAGATTGTTGCGTAGGGCGTTCCAGAACTGACCCGACCAAGCGGGATCAGCAAGGAGGGTCCGGAAATTATCCCATCCGGCGAAATGGCGGACACCCGATTGATCGCCGGCATAGAAGCTGAGCCGGATCGTGTCGATGAGCGGATAGATGGAGAAAACCGAATAGACGATCACCGCCGGCGCCAGAAAGACGGCGATATGCATGGGGAAGCCCGAGCGCCTTGGGGCGCTTTCGAGGGGCAGGCTCGACTGGATTGACTGGGTCGGCATCGCATGGCCATCCGACGTGTGAAGGGCGGGTCACCCGTGGGTGGCCCGCTTCGCCGATGAAGCGATTACTTCTTGTGGGGCTTGTACCAGCTGGCGAGACCGTCCTCGACCTTCTTGGCGGCCTCATCAGGCTTCATGGTGCCGTTGATGACCTGCGCGCTCACGTTCCAGAGCTCGTTCTCCAGATTCGGCGTTCCGCGCGACAGGATCTGGTAGGAGTTCCGGATCGAGCTCTCGCATGTATCGCGCCAGCCGACGAACTTGGCCGCAACCGGATCCTTGACCGTGACCTTTTCCTTGGAGAGCGGGAAGAATCCCGGCAGGGCATTCGCATAGATGTCGGCGAATTCCGAAGACGCGATCCAGCTGAGGAAGGTTTTCGCAGCCTCGATATTCTTCGACTTCGCATTGATGCCGAGCGCGATGTCCGTGTGGTCGCTGATATAGCATTTGCCGGATGCATCGGGCACCGGAGGCGCGAAGGCATCGAACTCGAAATCGGCCTGCTTGCGGAAGATTGGGATATCCCAGGAGCCTGCCGGATAGATCGCGGCGCGGCCGAGGGTGAAGAGGTTCTGGGTGTCTGGATACTTCTGGGACTTATAACCGTCACCCATATAGGGTGCCCAGCTCGCCAGCTCCTTGAAGGTTTCCACATAAGCCGGGTCTGTGAGCTTCTGCTTGCCCTCGATGAGAGCCTTGCGTCCCTCCTCGCCCTTCCAGTAGTTCACACCGATGTTCTGGAAGCCCATGGTCGCGGCTTCCCATTGATCGGCCGTTCCCATGGCGATGGGGGTATAGTTCCCGTCCGATTTGATCTTGTCGAGCAGGGCATGAAACTCCGCCATGGTCTTTGGAGGCGTCAGCTTCAGCTCGTCGAAGATGGCCTTGTTATAGATGAAGCCATGGATGACCGATGCCATGGGCATGCAGAAGGTCGTCTTACCGTCATCGGTCGACCAGGCGCTTCTGGCAACATCCGAGAAATTCTCGATGCCCTTCACGTCGTTGACGGAGGTGAGCTGCCCCTTCTTGAACAGGTCGAGAGAAGCGTCGAAGGGACGGCAGGTGATGAGGTCGCCGGCCGTTCCGCCTGCCAGGCGCGCGTTGAGGGCGGCATTGTATTCCGTTGGCGGGTCCGCTTTGAACTGAACCTTGATGTTCGGATATTTCTTGTTGAAAGCAGGAATGATCTGGTTGTTCCAGACATCCGCATCGTCGTTGCGCCAGCTTTCGATCGTCAGCGTCTGAGCCGATGCTGCTTGAGCGAACGCAAGGGCAGAAGCAGCCACGGAGACGGTGGCCAGGAACCGACCCGCCCGCTTCATAAAAGCTTTCGTATCGACACGATTCATCGTCGTCTTCCTCCTGCAGGCTTCGGGCGCCTGCCATGCCCGTTCTATTCGAACCCTCGACCTGCCCCGTGCGGATGAAACCGCCTTCTTGTGTTGCCTCTCGGGCCTTTCCGGCTATTCTGTTTGAGGTATTTAAGGACAAGTGACCTCATATTGGTATCGCCACTTTTGCTACCCGGCAAGCGCCTTGCCGTTGGCAAATCGAACACCATATCCCCTTGGATGAGCTCCGCTCCCTGTGTGAAAGCGGCGTCCGGGCACGGGCTTTTGGGGACATGTCCTTTCTCCCAAATGCGCCCTTCACGAACTGGATATTAAGTGGCATGGTGGCTCCGCAAAGCCACAACCCTCGCGGATAGTCACTTACAGCCCAGCGACCATGATTGATTCCCTGTTTCTTGGCATCGACGGCGGCGGCACCAAGTGCCGGGCGCGGTTACGCGACGCTGCAGGCAATCTCCTGGGCGAAGGCACGGGCGGGCCTTCGAACATCCGGCTTGACCCTGACCTTGTCTGGAATGCGATTCTGACCGCCTGCAGGGCTGCGCTCGATCAGGCAAGGCTTGGGGAAGCGGATCTCGGCCGCATCCATGCGGGAATGGGCGCTGCCGGAGCCGGGCAATCCAGTGCCGTCGAGCGGCTGATGGCGCGGCCCCACCCGTTTGCGTCCTTTGCAATCGATACGGATGCCCACACGGCCTGGCTCGGCGCCTTCAGCGGCAACGACGGCGCGATACTCATCGTCGGGACGGGCTCCTGCGGCTATGGAGTCGTTGGCGGAGAGCGGCGCTATGTGGGCGGCTGGGGCTATGAGATTTCGGACGAAGGCAGCGGTGCCGCCATCGGGCGCGAAGCCCTGCGCCGGACGATCTGGGCCTATGATGGGCGCATCCCTCAAAGCGCGCTGTCACAGGCCATCCTGGCAGAGTTCGATCACAGTCCGGAAGCGATCGTGGATTGGGTCGGCAAGGCCCGCCCGGCGGATTATGCCCGCTATGCACCCATCGCCCTCCAACACGCTCTCCAGCGTGATCCGCTCGGGCTCGACCTGATTACGGACGCAGCACACCAGATGGCGCAGATCGCCACTCGTCTTCTCGACCTCGGCGCACCAGCCCTGTGCCTGTTCGGTGGCCTGGCGGAGCCGCTCCGCCCATGGCTGCCGCCTCCTCTGCAGCAGGTCATTGTGCCACCGCAGGCAGATGCGCTCGACGGAGCGATCCTTCTGGCGAGACAGGCGACGCAGGAGCCGTTGGTCCGGAGGCGTCGATGACCGACCAGAGCCCTGCCTCACTCGCCCTGCTGCCTCTCGACGAAGGCAATCCCACGCCGCTCTATCTCCAGCTGCAGCAATCCATCGAGGAGGCTGTTCGCAAGGGGACCATCAAGGCGGACGACGCCCTGCCGGGTGAGCGCGATCTCGCGAAGCAGCTGGGCGTCTCGCGCGTCACGGTGCGCAAGGCGATCACAGGTCTCGTCAAGAAGGGCGTTCTCGTTCAGCGCTGGGGATCGGGCACCTTCATCGCCCCACAGATGCGCCTCGAGCAGCCCCTGTCCCGACTTTCCAGCTTCACCGACGATATGTCGGCCCGAGGACTTCCGTCATCGGCTATCCTCCTCAGCCGCTCCGTGGGGCAGGCCTCGCCTAATGAGCTTATGGCGCTGGGCCTTTCGCCGGGCGATCAGGTCAGCCGCGTCAATCGCCTTCGGCTGGCCAACGGCATTCCGATGGCGATCGAGCACGCGGTGGTGCCGAGCCGCTTCCTTCCCGACCCGTCCCTCGTCAAGCAATCCCTTTATGCCGTCCTGCACGAACAGGGCGTCACGCCGACCCGGGCGCTGCAGCGGCTCCATGCCGTGCTCCTGTCCGACGAACAGGCCTCCCTCCTCCAAGTACCCACACAGAGCCCGGCGCTTTACATCGAACGCCGCTCCTTCACGGGATCGGGAGAACCTGTCGAATTCACCTCGTCCTATTACCGGGGCGATGCCTATGACTTTGTGGCTGAGCTAACCATCAGCCCGCCTGACCGGACTCAACATGATGCCTGACAAGAACCAACCCAAATCGACCGCCATGCTGCGCGAGGCTCGCGAAGCGCCGGAGGTCGTTTCGCGTCTTCTCGCGATCAATGCGGATCTGTGCCGTGATCTCGGCGCGCGCCTGCGTGCAGACCCCCCGCCCTTTGCGGTTACCTGCGCCCGTGGCAGCTCCGATAATGCAGCGACTTTCGCCAAATATCTTTTGGAGATTCATTCCGGCCTCGTGACCGCCTCGGTCGGCCCGTCCGTCACGTCGGTCTACGAGGCGCGTCCGCGCATGCGGGATGCCCTCTTTCTCGCCGTCTCGCAATCCGGGCGCAGCCCGGACATCCTCAACCTCGCTCAGGCCGGACGCGACGATGGCGCCCTGACGGTTGCACTCGTCAACGACACATCCTCGCCGCTGGCAGAGACCTGCGAAATCGTCCTGCCTCTCCATGCCGGCCCTGAGAAAAGCGTCGCCGCGACGAAGTCGTTCATCGCGGCACTTGCAGCGTCCCTTCAGCTCGTGGCCCACTGGTCCGAGGATCGGGAGCTGCTCGCGGCTCTCGATAGCCTCCCAGACGTTCTGGAAAAGTCCGCGGCCCTTGACTGGTCGGCAGCGCTACCTCTGTTGAAGGACTCCAACAATCTCTTCGTGGTCGGGCGCGGCGTCGGCTTTGCCATGGCCCAGGAGACGGCGCTCAAGCTGAAGGAAACCTCGGGCATTCACGCGGAGGCCATGAGCGCCGCCGAGCTGATGCACGGCCCCTGGACGCTTGCGGGCGCACATTTTCCCGTCCTGGTCCTCAGCCAGCGTGACGAGACCTTGAGCGGTGTGAACGATCTTGTCTCGAAGCTGAGCAGCCAGAACGTCCCAGTTATCGTCGCCGGTGCAGCGGAGGGACCCGCAACCGTGACGCTGCCTTGGCTTGATGGACTTCACCCCTTCGTGGCTCCTCTCGCGCTGATCCAGAGCTTCTATCCCCTCGTGAATGCCGTTGCGCAGGCCCGGGGCCGGGACCCCGACAATCCGCCGCGTCTGCGCAAGGTGACGGAGACGATGTGATGACCTTCGCGCTGACAGGAGCCCGCATCTTCGACGGCGACCACATGCTCGAAGGCCGCGCTGTCGTCGTCGAGAACGGACGGATCATCGCCATTCCGTTTGAGAAGGATCTCCCCGCGGGCGTCGACCGACGCGAGACGAAAGGGCTTCTCGCCCCGGGCTTCATCGACGTACAGGTCAATGGCGGCGGCGGCGTTCTCTTCAACGACGAGCGGAACGTCGAGGGGCTGCGCCGGATCGCGGCTGCGCATCGGACCTTCGGAACCGTTGGGCTCCTCCCCACCTTCATCACGGATACCCGTGAGAAAATGGCGGAAGCGGTTGCGGCCATGCGGCAGGCTCTGGCGGCGCGCGTTCCTGGAATCCTCGGTATCCATGTGGAAGGCCCCTTCATCAATCCCGAACGAAAGGGTGTTCACAACCCGACCTATATGCGCCCCATGGAGGACGAGGATATCGCCATCCTGACCTCCCTGAGCGAAGGACGTACCCTCGTCACCCTGGCTCCCGAGAGGAACAGCCTGGAGGCGATCGCACGGCTCACCCACGCGGGCGCCCTTGTCTGCGCCGGCCACACGGCAGGCCGCTACGACGAAGTCATGGAAGCCTATCGCCACGGCCTGCGCGGCTTCACCCATCTGTTCAACGCTATGCCGCCCCTTGCAGGACGCGATCCGGGCCCGGTGGGCGCGGCGCTGGACAGCCGGGATACCTGGTGCGGCCTGATCGTCGACGGGCACCATGTGGACGATGCGTCCCTGCGCGTCGCTATCGCGGCCAAGGGGACCGAGCGGATGATGCTGGTCACGGATGCCATGTCCGTGACAGGAACCGATCTCGACAGTTTCGAGCTCCATGGCCGGATGATCTATCGCCGGGACGGAAAGCTCACCACCGCGGACGGCACTCTTGCCGGGTCGGACCTCGACATGGCGAGCGCCGTGCGTAACGCCGTCCACCGCCTTGGCCTGCCCCTGCGGGATGTCCTCCGGATGGCGTCTTTGGCTCCGGCAGCATTCCTGCGCCTCGACCGGGAACTCGGACGGATCGCGCCCGGCTACCGGGCAAGTCTCGTGCTGCTCGACGACGCGCTCGAAGTGCGGCAAACCTGGATAGACGGCGAATAGAGGAACTGCCATGGGCACGAAGCGGGTTCTGGTGGTCGGGCTCGGCAATATGGGCATGTCCCATGCAATGGCCTACGACCGCATCGAGGGGTTCGAGGTCGTGGGGCTCTGCACCCGCAACATCGACGAGGCGCCCCTGCCGGCATCCCTGCAATCGGCCCAGCGCTTCAGCCGCTATGAGGATGCACTCGCGGCGCTCAAGCCCGACGTGGTCTCCATCAACACCTGGTCGGACACCCATGCCGATTATGCGATCCGGGCCATGGAAGCCGGCGCCCATGTGTTCGTCGAGAAGCCATTGGCCGACACGGTTGCGGATGCCGAGCGCGTCGTCGAGACGGCAATTCGGACGAAGCGCAAGCTCGTCATCGGGTACATCCTGCGCCACCATCCATCCTGGATGAAGTTCATCGAGATCGCCAAGACCCTCGGGCCGCCCCATGTCTTCCGCATGAACCTGAACCAGCAATCGAGCGGCCCGGCCTGGGAAGCTCATAAAAGACTGCTCCAATCCCTTTCGCCCATCGTCGATTGCGGCGTGCACTATGTGGACGTGATGTGCCAGATCACTCGCGCGAGGCCTGTGCAGGTCCATGCGGTCGGCGCCCGGCTGACGGACGACATGCCGGCGGGCATGTACAATTACGGCCACCTCCACGTGAAGTTCGAGGATGGCTCCGTGGGCTGGTATGAGGCCGGCTGGGGACCGATGATGAGCGAGACGGCCTATTTCGTGAAGGACGTCATCGGCCCGAAGGGCAGCGTCAGCATCGTCATGGCCGAGACCGCAGGTGGCATCCGGTCGGACGACATCAATGCCCACACCAAAACGAACCGGATCCTGCTTCATCATGCAGGCCTGAACCCGGATGGCACCTTCGCTCGCCGCGACGAGCCCATCGATACGGCTGACGAGCCCGATCACGATGCCCTGTGCGAGCGCGAGCAGCGTTTCCTCCTGCGCGCCATCGACGAAGACCTGGACCTGACCGACCATATGAAGGATGCGGTCCGATCCCTGCGGATTGTGCTTGCGGCAGACGAGTCGGTGCGCTCAGGTCAGGTTGTCAGCCTCTAAGGCTCAATCCCTGACGTAGAGGACGAAGCTGCGGATTTTTCCTGCAAAGTCCCGTTCGTATTCCCGCTCAACGCGCCAGCCATGCCGTTCGTAAAATCGGCGTGCACCGGCATTGTCGCGGAAGCATTCGAGGCTTTTTGCTCCGCGCCTCTCCGCCTCGCGAAGCAGGCTAAAACCGCCGCCCTGCCCGCTGGCTGTCGGTGTCATGAAGAGCATGTCAATATGCCCGTCGGTCATGAGGAGGAATCCCGACGGGACCTCGTCCGCACAGACTACGAGCATCCGCCTCCATGCCTCCTCGAAGCGGTGCGCGAAGAAGGCAGCATCGCGCCCAGCGAGGACCTCTTCCTCGAGGATTGCCGAGAAGGCGGCGCGGTAGGATGCCTCTGCGATGTCTGCGAGCGCCGGAGTATCCTCCCACGTCGCATCCCTCACTTTCACGATTGTCCCCGGAGACGCGGATCGAGCGTGTCGCGCAGCGCGTCACCGAGCAGGTTGAAGCCGAACGACAGGAACAGGATCGCGAACCCGGCGAAGATCGCGCTCCACGGGGAGAGCTGGAGGAAGTTGCGCCCTTCGGAGAGCATGAGCCCGAGAGACGGCGTCGGTGGCTGCGTCCCCAGACCAAGGAACGAGAGCGAGGCCTCCACCAGGATCGCGGCCGAGAGGAGAAGGCTCGTCTGGACCAGGATGACCGAGGCGAGGTTCGGCAGGATATGAAGGAAGATGATGCGCCCGTCTGACGCGCCGATGGCCTTGGCGCCCGCCACGTATTCGCTCTCGCACAGGACGAGGGCCGGGCCGCGCAGGAGACGGGCGAAGATCGGCGTATAGACGACCGCGATGGCAGCCGCTGCACTGTAGGTGTGTGGCCCGAGAACCGCGATGATACCGATGGCGAGCAGCATGACCGGGAAGGCAAAGAGCACGTCCATGACGCGCATGATGATGCGGTCAAGCCAGCCGCGGTAGTAAGCTGCCACGAGCCCGAGAGTCCCGCCAGCCATGAGGGCGATGCCGACTGCCAGGACGCAGGCGATGAGCGATGTCCGGTATCCGTAGAGGATGCGCGCCAGCACGTCGCGTCCCAGTTGGTCAGTCCCGAGCCAGTTGAGGGCAGTCGGCCCCTTCAAACGGCGAGCGATGCTCTGTGCCATGGGGTCATAGGGCGCGAACCACGGCGCGCCGATCGCAAGAATGATCTGCAGCGCCACGAGGATGACGGCGAAGGTCAGGAGTTTGTTCTTGGCGAGACGCGACACGGCTTCAGGCCCTCACCCGCGGATCGACGATCATGTAGAGAAAATCAACGAGGAAGTTCACGAAGACGAACCCTGCCGTCACCACCAGGATGGTGGCCTGGATCAGCGGATAATTGCGCTCCGCGATGGCGCCGAGGATGAGGCGGCCGAGGCCCGGAATGGCGAAGACCTGCTCGACTACGATGGCACCGCCGAGAAGATAGCCCGTCATGATGCCGACGCTGGTGAGGAAGGGGATCAGGGCATTGCGCAACGCGTGCTTGTAGACGACGCGGCTTTCGCTCAAGCCCTTGGCGCGCGCGGTGCGGACGTAATCCTGCCCGAGGGCATCGAGCATGGCGGACCGCACGAGACGCGACAGATTGGCGAGGATCGGCAACGCCAGCGCGACGGAGGGCAGGATCATGCGCTGAAGATTGCCGACGGGATCCTCCGAGAACGGCACGTAGCCGAGAGACGCGAAGCCAGGTGCATAGGCCGAGAACAGGAGGATCAGGACGATTCCGAGCCAGAAGGACGGGATCGTCAGCCCGGCAATGGCTCCGATACGCATCGCGACATCGGCGCCGCGCCCCCGCGTCTGCGCCATCCAGCAGCCGAGTGGCACGGCCAGGACGGCACCGATGAGGAGGGACAGGAAGGTCAGCTCGAGCGTCGGCCAGAGATTGATGAGGATCTCGGTCGCAACGGGCCGCCCGGTCCACAGGGATGTGCCGAAATCACCCTGCAGGGCAGCGCCGGCCCATCTCAGGTACTGCTCGACGAACGGCCGGTCGAGGCCGACGCGGCTGTTGAGCTCCGCCATGCGCTCGGGCGTGATCTCCGTATTGGCGCCGAGCATGATCGCCACCGCGTCGCCCGGGATGAGGCGGATCATCAGGAAGACGATGATCGAGACGCCGAAAAGAACGACGACCAGATCGATCAGACGCGAGAGCAGGATACGACTCATCGTGAATTCGTGTTGACGCTCAAAAAAAATCCCGGCGCCGCCCGATGCGGCGCCGGGGAATACAGGATTAGAGGCTCGCGTCCTTCAGGGTCACGAGCGAGCGGTTCGGCATCACGTCGTAGCCCTTCAGCTTATCGCGCATGGCCGAGAAGAGAGTGCCGTAGGTCAGGTGCGCCACCGGGCCCGAGCAGGCGAGAGTCTTCTGCACCTGATCGTAGGCGGTCTTGCGCGCGGCCTGGTCCTGGAGAGTACGCGCCTTGTCGAGCAGCTGGTCGATCTCCGGGTTCGAGTATTTGAACACGTTGGTCGAACCGCCGGTGCGGAACGTGCGGTAGAAATACTCGTCCGGATCGGGGCTGCCGGCATTGATGGAGGCGAACATGTCGAAATTGCTGTTGCGCCAGTCCTGGATGAACTGCCCCTGCTCCTGGTTCTTCAGCTCGACCTTGAAACCGGCCTTGTTCAACTGCTCCTGGACAACCTGGGCGATGTCCTTCACGTCCTGACGCGGCAGGACGTTCATGGTCACGGCCACGGGCATCGCGACGCCGGCTTCCTTGAGCAGAGCCTGTGCCTTGGCTGGGTCGGGCTTGTAGCAGGAGAATTCCTTGACATCGAGCGCCCAGGATTTCAGGGCCGGCGACAGGGGGCCGCCAGGGACGCCGGCGCCGAAGAGCGCCGCATCGACGATCTCCTGGCGGTTGATGGCGTAGTTCACCGCCTCACGCACCTTCGGGTTGTCGAAGGGCGGCTTCGAGACGTTCATGCCGATGAGCATGTAGGCGAGGTCCAGAGTCTCGCCGAGCTTCACGTTGGGCTTGCCCTTCAGCTGCAGGGCCGTCGCAGCGTCGATATTGGGAAGCAGTGCATACTGGCCGTTAGTCAGGCCGACCTGGCGAGTCGCCGATTCGGGCACGATGTTGAACTTGAGGCCTGAGAGCTTCGGCGTGCCCTTCTGCCAATAGGCGTCGTTTTTCGCGAGCAGGATGAAGCCGTTGGGCTGCCATTCCTGGAACTTGAACGGGCCCGTGCCCACCGGCGCCTTCTGGAGGGCGTCCTTGTTGGCCTCCACCTCGCTCGGCACGACCGCGATAGTCGCAAGCGACGACAGGAGCGGCGCGGATGGCTCCTTGAGCGTCAGTTCCACGGTCAGCGGATCGACCGCCTTGGCGCTCTCGATGGCGGACAGGCGGCTCGCGAGCGGCGAGGCAATGTCCTTGCTCTGCACGCGCCGGATCGTCGAGACCACGTCCTCGGCCGTCATGTCCGAGCCGTCATGGAATTTCACGCCGGAGCGCAGCTTGAACGTGTAGGTCTTGCCGTCAGCCGAGACGTTCCAGGATTCCGCAAGGCCGGGAATGACCTTCAGGTCCTTGTCGATGGCCGTAAGGCCCTCATAGATGTTGCCGTTCACCACCATAAAGCTCGGAAAGGCGGTGATGAGGTGCGGATCGAGGCCCGTGGGCCCGTTATCCATGCCGATCTCCAGCACCTGGGCCGAGGCCGAGGCCATGGCCGCCATCATGAAGCCTGCGCCGATGGCGCCGCGCAGTACCGACCTGAACATGCGTCTTTTCTCCCTTGCAAGCCGCTGAGGTTTTATAGGCCATCCCTCAGGACCTGTCATGGTCCAATATCATACCACTCTAGACCGGCTGTTGGGCTATGCTATGGTTCCGCCGGACAGGCATTCCGGAGAGGTCGATGGTCCAGCGTTTTCCCATGAAGGCAATCGGAGTCATCAGCGGCACGTCCATGGACGGGATCGACGTGTCGATCGTCGAGACGGACGGGGACACGATGGTCCGCCCCGGCGCCGGCCGGACCTATCCCTACCCGGACGACCTTCGGCGGGAGCTGCTGGCGCTGATCGCCGAGCCCGCGCGCGCCCAGAGCGAGCCGCTCGAGAACCTCGACAAAGCCGTCACGGATGCGCACGTGGACGCCATCCGCCGCTTCATGAGCGAGAACGGAATCGATCCGGCAGAGGTCGGCCTCATCGGCTTTCACGGGCAGACGGTCTATCACCGCCCGGAAGTCCGATTCACCCGCCAGCTCGGGCTCGGCACCCGCGTCGCCGCGGCACTCAACATCGACACGGTGGACCGGTTCCGCCATGCGGATGTCGCTTCCGGCGGCGAGGGCGCGCCCTTCGTTCCACTCTATCACCGCGCCCTTGCAAGCGGCCTTGCCCAGCCCCTGATGATCCTCAACCTCGGCGGCGTCGGCAACGTTACCTATATCGACGGCGACACGGTGATCGCGTTCGACACCGGCCCAGCAAGCGCCCTGCTCGACGACTTCGTTCTCCGGCGCCGCGGCATCGCCTTCGACGAGGGCGGGCGCCTCGCGGCATCGGGCACTGCCGATCCGCAGCTCGTCGCCGCCTTCATGGCAAACCCGTTCTTCGACCGCCCTGCCCCCAAATCCCTCGACCGGCAGGATTTCCATGCCAGGGCCAAGGGCGTCGAGGCGCTCTCGGACGAGAACGGCGCCGCAACATTGGCGGAGTTCACGATCGAGTCCGTCGTGGCTGCTCTCCGTCATGTGCCGCAGGCGCCCCGACGCTGGCTCGTAACCGGCGGTGGACGGCGCAATGCCCATTTCATGAAGCGCCTGCGCGAAAAGCTTGGCGTGAGCGTCGATCCCGTGGAGAGCGTCGGCTGGAATGGGGATTTCCTCGAGGCGCAGGCCTTCGGCTATCTCGCAGTTCGCTCCGTGCGCGGGCTGCCATTGAGCCTTCCGACCACGACCGGAGTTCCGCACCCGATGCCGGGCGGCGAATTGCACCGCGCCGCCTGATATTCCGGAAAAGAGATGCTGAATAACATTGTCGAACAGGCCTTCGCGCCGGCTCTCGAAGCGATCCGCCGCGGCGCTATTCCCGGTGCGGTTCTCGGCATCGCGACGGCGGATGGACGCAGCGCCGTGCACTTTGCCGGAGCGGCGCAGATCGAGCCGGAGCAGGAGGATATCTCCCGCGACACTTGGTTCGATCTTGCCTCCCTCACCAAGGTCATCTTCACGACCACGCGCATCCTGCGCCTGGCCGAGGAGGGAAAGCTCGACCTCGATGCACCCCTGGTGACGGCGCTTCCGGACCTGCGCCAGTACGACATGAACGCCGCCGAGCGAAAGCTCACGTTCCGCCAGTGCCTTGCACACCAGACGCATCTTCCGGCGGTCGAGCCGCTCTATACCTACGGGCAGGATCCGCAGACCCTGCGTGCGTTCATCCTCCAGCGCGTGTGGCAGTCCGGCCCTCCGGTCTATTCCGACATTAATTTCATGCTGCTCGGCATCGCCATCGAGCGCCTCACCGGGCAGGCGCTGATCGACCAGCCGCTCCCGCCGCTTCTCACCTTCCGGCCCAACCCGCGCCACTGCGCCGCCACCGAGCGCTGCACGTGGCGCGGGCGCGTCATCCGCGGCGAGGTGCATGATGAGAACGCCTTCGCGCTCGGCGGCGCCTCCGGCCATGCGGGCCTGTTCGGGACCATCGACGGCGTGCTGGGCTTTGCCCGTTCCATCCTCGACGGCTCAGCCCTGTCCCCCTCCTCCCTTGAGGCCATCAGGAAACGCGAATCGGAGAAGCGCACCGTCGGCTGGGAGGGAGCTTATGCGGGCTGGCATGGCGGGGATGCCTGCTCGCCCTCCACCATCGGCCATACGGGCTTCACGGGCACCGGGCTCTGGATCGACTTCGAGCGTGGTCTTGCGTGGTCCCTGCTCACTAACCGCGTCCATCCCTCTCGCCACACGGATAGCGGGATCTTGCCCCTGCGCCGGGCAACCGGCGAGCAGGTGATCGCGCGGTTCGATGCCCTTACGCAACAGGCCTGAAAATCTTCGGCGAAGCACGCCTCGGATCTCTCGGGCCAAGCCTTGCGCCGATTGCTGAAAGCCGCAACTGGACCTATATTGGTCTGCAAGAAAGCAAGCGATCATGCCCACCGAAAACTTCAGCACCCGTTTCCAAGACCTCGACGCCTGGCCGAGCTCCGACATTCTCTCCGCCTTCTATGAAGGGCAGCTCGCCGCCGTCGCGGCGGTGCGGCCCGCGCTTCCGGCTATTGCGGCCGCGGCCGAAGCGGCCGTTGAGAGGCTCCGCCGGGGCGGGCGCCTTGTCTATGTGGGCGCGGGAACCTCGGGCCGGATCGGCGTTCAGGACGGCACGGAGCTGCCTCCGACCTTCAACTGGCCGGACGACAAGCTCGTGTACCTCATTGCGGGCGGCGAAGGCGCGCTTTTGAAGGCCGTCGAGAACGCGGAGGATTCGGTCGAGCAGGGAATTGCCGGCATCCGGGACTCCGGCGTCGGGCCGGACGATATCGTGATCGGCGTGGCGGCCAGCGGCCGGACACCCTTCACCATCGCGGCCCTGGAGGAAGCGAGGGCTCGTGGCGCCCAGACCATCGGCATCTCCAACAATCCTGCCGCTCCCATCCTGGACGCCTGCTCGCATCCTATCCTGGCGGATACGGGCGAGGAGGTCATTGCGGGATCGACCCGCATGAAGGCCGGCACCGCGCAGAAGGTCATCCTCAACCTCCTGTCCACCCTCATCATGGTGCGGCTCGGGCGCGTCTATCGCGGTCTGATGGTGCATATGCGCGCCACAAACGCGAAACTGCGCCGCCGCAGCGAGATCATGGTGTCCCAGATCACCGGCTGCGATGACGCCACCGCCATCGAGGCCCTGCGCCGGGCGAACGGCGACATGAAACTCGCTTCCCTCATCGCCTTAGGCGTCGACCCGTCGGAGGCGCAGGGCGCCCTGACGCAGAGCGATGGAAATCTTCGTGAGGCCCTGTCGCACTTCCCGGGGATTTCGTCCTAGGATAGCGTCCCGAACCGGCAGACGGAATATCGGAGAAGCAGGGCACCATGGGGCTGGGGCTTGGCATCGACGCGGGAGGAACGGCGACGCGATGGCGCCTCGTCGATCGTGAGGGCACCTGCCTTGCGCAAGGCTCCGTGGAGCCGCTCACCGGACACCTGTTCTCGACAGCCGCCGAAGAGCGCGCCAAGCGGATCAGCAGCGAGCTCGCCCAGGCCGTCACCCAGACCGGGAGGCCTGCGGGAATCGTCGCCGGCATCACGGGCCTGACCCGCGATACGCGGGCCGAGGCCGTCATGCGCGGCATTCTTGCCGAGGCTTTCGACCTTCCCTCCGCCAGGATTTTCGTGGCCGAGGATATGTGGATCGCCTACCTGTCCTACTTCGCTCTCGGCGAAGGCATCCTTGTCTACGGGGGAACCGGCTCCATCGGCTATTATCTCTCGTCGGACAAGCAAGCGATCCGCATCGGCGGCCGGGGCAACCTCATCGATGACGGCGGATCCGGTTTCTGGATTGCGCGGGAGGCGCTGAAAGCGGTTCTGCGCAAGGAGGAGGAGAGCCCCGGCGACGGGTGGACAACCCCTGTCGGAACCGCGCTCGCAAAGGCGCTCGGGGGAACCGAGTGGGACACGGTGCGCGCTTTCGTCTATGGGGGCGACCGGGGCCGAATCGGCCTCCTGGCCCGGGCCGTCGCGGATGCCGCACAGACGGGCGACCTTCTCTCCCTGAACATCCTTCGCGAGGCGGGTCGTGAGCTGGCGCGGCTCGCCAACAGCCTGATCAAGCGCGTCGGGCCGCGCCCTGTCGCGCTGGTCGGTGGCGGGACGCGCCTTCATCCGATCATCGGGGCGGCCTTCCGGCAGGAGCTATGCGCGCCCGTCGACGTGATCGATACGGATGTCGATGCCGCGATGACGGCCGCCCGGCTGGCGGCACTGGTCGAGTGAGTCTCCTCCACGCATGAGTCGCGAAAGGCAGCCCACCCAGCCGGAAGGAGCGCCCGCCTCCTCGCATGGGCCGCAACAGAAGCCGCAAACCATCGAACCAAAGCGGGATTCCCCTTTTCTTCATCACATTCTAGTGTCGCGTCCCTTTTGCGTTCCTGGAGAGACCTTTGATTTTCGAAACTTGGCTCGACATGCCCATCTGGGGGATCTTCATCTCACTTGTCGTGACCTTCTCGCTCTCCGCCTTTGTCATTTACTGGCTGAGCTTCGGGAAATACGTCAAACCTTATTCCTCCACCTTCACGGGAGTCGTGGCGCCCTTCTTCGGCGCTGTGGCCGTCCTGTTCGCCCTCATGGCGGGTTTCCTCGCGAACGAGGTCTGGGAGCGCAACCGCCAGGCGGCGCGCACCGTTCTGGGCGAACGAGAGGGCCTGCTGGCCGTGCAGGCCATCAGCACCGCGACCGTGACCGATATGGAGGACATCCGCGCGGCCGCGCGGCTTTATGCCGAGGCCCTGGTTCAGGAAGAATGGCCGCGCATGCTTGATCAGGAGAGCTCGGCAAAGGCGGGGCAGGCCCTGCTCGACCTGCTCACGCGCATCTCGAATCCGCAAATTGCCGTAGAGGCAGGGTCTGCCGCCCAAACGGCACTCCTCGATACGGTGCTCAAGCTCCGCACCACCAGGGACGACCGGCTTGCCCTGAGTGGAGACCAGACCGACAGGACGAAGTGGACCGCCGTCCTGATCCTGGCCTTCATTACCCAGGTGGCTATCGGCATCGTGCATCTGGAGCGCCCACGGGCGCAGGTCGCGGCTCTCGTAATCTTTTCCACGGCAGCCGTGACGACCCTGGGGCTCATCGCAATCCGTGAGCGACCTTTCGACGGCCCGTGGCGCATTTCCCCACGGCCCATCATGGAGGCGCTGCACGTCATCTCGAAGCCGGCGGTGCCTTGAGCTTGCCGGAGGAAGGTTGCACAATCGCCGGGCCTTGGGCAAAGCTCGTTGCCCTTATCATGGGATGAATGTTGCGCAATGGATGCTCTTTTCGTCGGCCAGACCTATATCGACGTGACCTTCCTGGCGGATGAGATTCCGACCGGGGACGACAAGACGGTGGCGCGGGATTACGCCATCTCGTTCGGCGGCAATGCGGTCACGGCGGCCTTTGCCTGCGCCAAACTCGGCATCGCGCCCGATCTTCTGACCTCCGTCGCGGACGATTATCTGGGCCGCATGTTCATCGACATGGCGGCGAAATATACGATCCCGGTCCATCATCGGAAGGTCCGGGAATCCTCCCTGTCTTTCATCATGCCGCGCGGCGGCAAGCGCGCCATCGTGCGCTGCCGCGACGACCATTACCTTCACCCCGTTCCGCCGCTCAACCTGACGGGATGCCGGGCGCTGCACCTGGACGGTCACCAGGCCGATGCCGCCATGCATTACGCCCGCACCTGCCGCGAAGCGGGCATCCTCACGTCCCTCGACGGCGGCGGCCTGCGCTCGAACACGCACGAACTCCTCGAGTTCATCGACGTCGCCATCGTGGCCGACCGCCTCTGCGAGCAGATGAACCTGACCCATGGTGAGATGCTCACCTACCTGAAGAGCCGGGGCTGCAGGATCGGCGGCGTGACGTTGGGTGAGCGTGGTCTTCTCTGGTACGACGAAACGGGCGCCGAAAGCGTCATGCCGGCCCTGTCCGTCCCGGCCGAAGCGGTGATCGACACCAACGGCGCAGGCGACACCTTCCACGGGGCCTATGTCTACTCGGCCATGGCGCGACCGGATCTTCCCTGGCGCGAGCATTTCATTCTGGCACGCGCGGCTTCGGCCTACGCGATCCAGCATCTCGGCAACGAGGCGAGCCTCCCGACCCTTGCGGACATCGCGGCAACGCAAGCGGCCTTCCCGGAAAACCGCCTGGGCGCGTTCGTCATGGAAGATGCGCCGCAAAAGCGCGGGCTGAAGAGCGCGGGCTAGAATATTTCCGGCGAAGCTGTGCCTCGCCGGGAACGCGGCCTCTTCAGGCCTTCTTCTGATAGTCCTTCACGTCCGAGAAGCGGATCGCCTTGTAGCGGTCCTGCTCGTATTGCAGGTTGAAGGCATTGGCCGCCATGAAAACGGGCGCCTCGTCGAGGTCCCGCGCCATGGCCGAGAGGTGGCTGTCGACGAACTTGTCGAGCTCGACCCGGTCGTCCGACGAGATCCAGCGGCAGATCGAGAAGCGCGTCGGCTCGTAGTCGATGGGCAGGCCGTATTCGGCCTGCAGGCGCTCCTTCAGCACGTCGAGCTGGAGCGCGCCGACGACACCCACGATGGCACCGGACCCGTCCTGCGGCACGAAGAGCTGCACCACGCCCTCCTCGGCCATCTGCTGCAAGGCCTCGCGCAGCTTCTTCGCCTTCATGGCGTCCTGCAGCTTGATGCGGCGCAGGATCTCCGGCGCGAAGCTCGGAACACCGCGGAAGACGATGTCCTCGCCTTCCGTGAGCGTGTCACCGATGCGCAGGGTGCCGTGGTTCGGGAGACCGACCACGTCGCCGGCCCAGGCTTCGTCGGCAATGGCCCGGTCCTGAGCGAAGAAGAATTGCGGCGCGTTGAGGCTCATGGGCTTTCCGGTGCGCACGAGCTTCGCCTTCATGCCGCGGGTGAGCTTGCCCGAGCAGATGCGCATGAAGGCGATGCGGTCCCGGTGGTTCGGATCCATGTTGGCCTGGATCTTGAACACGAAGCCGGTCATCTTCGGCTCACCCGCTTCCACAAGGCGCTTGTCCGCCTCCTGGCCGCGCGGTGGCGGCGCATATTCGGCCATGGCGTCGATGAGATCGCGCACGCCGAAATTGCGAAGGGCGCTGCCGAAGAAGACGGGCGTAAGATGGCCCTCGCGGAAGGATTCGAGATCGAAGGGCTTGCAGGCCTCGCGGGCGAGCTCCACCTCCTCGCGCCACGTCTGGAGTTCTTCGGCCGGGAGGAGCTTGTCGATGGCAGAATCCTCGGGACCGGACACCTGGATCGGCTCCTCGTCCGTGTCGATGCGCCGCACCACGTTGCGACGCAGATCGAAGGTGCCGGCGAAACTGCGGCCCTGGCTCATGGGCCAGGTAACGGGCGACGTATCGAGCGCAAGGGTCTTCTCGATCTCGTCGAGGAGATCGAAGGGGCTGCGGGCCTCCCGGTCCATCTTGTTGATGAACGTCACGATCGGAATGTCGCGCATCCGGCAGACTTCGAAGAGCTTGCGCGTGCGCGCCTCGATGCCCTTGGCGGCGTCGATGACCATGATGGCGGAATCGACCGCCGTGAGCGTGCGATAAGTATCCTCCGAGAAGTCCTCGTGGCCGGGCGTATCGAGCAGGTTGAAGACGCACCCGCCATATTCGAAGGTCATCACCGAAGTCACGACCGAGATGCCGCGCTCCTTCTCGATGCCCATCCAGTCGGAGCGCGTCGAGACGCGATTCTTCTTGGCCTTCACCTCGCCTGCCAGCTGGATCGCTCCTCCGAAGAGGAGCAGCTTCTCGGTCAGCGTGGTCTTACCGGCGTCCGGGTGGGAGATGATGGCAAAGGTGCGGCGGCGGCCCACAGGGGCCGGAAGATCGGTCATGGCTCTCGTAGTTCTCTGGGCAAAGCCCTGGGGATGAGGGCAAGACGCCGCAGCGCCGCCCCCTTACGTCTCATGGGGTTTCAACCCATATTGGTCTTTCCCGTCAACAGTGAAAGGAGGTGATCCAGTGTCTCATTGTCATACGAAGCGGTTCCCGACCACCGTGGCCTGGATCTTGGCCTCTGCCGAGATTCGTGCGTAACGCACAAGGCGCGGTCCTGTCGGACCGCGGACCCGACAATGGAAAGGCCGCCTCCGGGCGGCCTTTCTTTTTTGCCTTCGGTTCTTCGCCTCCGTCTGAGGCTCAGGCCCGTATCCAGCCCTGGGACTGGTAGACGAAGCGCCTGGGGTAGGTCACCAGGGCGGCCAGCCCCTGGAGGGCGGGCTCCCGGTTGACGATCACGAAAGCCGGCACGGACCGGGCCCAGCTGTCGTGGGGAGCCTTGCGGTCAAAGGCCTCCCTGAAGCCGCCCTGCTGCAGCACGTCGACCATGCGCGGCGCAATGCCGCCGGCGATGAAGACCCCTCCGGCGGCCTCGAACGTGAGTGCAAGGTCGCCGGCAAAGCGCCCGAGCCAGCGGGAAAAACAGTCCAGGGTCTCCCGGGCCAGGGTGTTCCCACTTTTTGCGGCATCGAGGATGTCGTTCGGGACGGTGAAAGGACAGGGCTCACCCCGTTTCGAGGCCAGCGCCTTGGACAGGCGGAAAATGCCGGGGCCGGACAGGACGACCTCGGCGGTCACACGCCCGCCCACCCGCTCGAGATGGGGCCAGAGGCCCATTTCGTCGGCGTCCACGGGACCGAACTCCACGTGGCCCGCCTCGGTGGCAAGAATTGCGAGGCGATCCTCGACCGGGACGAGCGCCGCCGCCCCGAACCCTGTTCCGGGCCCCAGGACGAGCCTTGTCCCAGGCCCGGCCTGTCCTGCCTCACCCAGGGCTGCAAGGTCGCCCCGGGCCTCGTCGAGGACCGTCACGGAGGCGGCAACCGGCGTATAATCGTTGACGAGGACCACCCGCTCCAGCCCGAGAGCCGTGCCGATCTCCTGCGCGTCGATGGTCCAGTGTGCGTTCGTGAGCCGGATGACGGGCCGGTCCACCCGCGTCGCCACGGCAAAGATCGCAGACCGCGGAGCCGGGCCGTCATAGCCCTCGAGTGCCTTTCCGATGGCCTCGACCGGGCCGGACGCCTGTGCGGTCAGGGTACGGGGCAGAAGACGAACGGGTTCCTCGGGCGCCGGAAGAATGGCGAAACGGGCATTGGTGCCGCCGATATCGCCGAGCAGAACGGGAAACGCGAACATCGAACCTTAGCGACCTTTCTGCTCTTGTGGCCGTTGCGGGAGGATCAGAACGCTTCCTCCCAGCCGCGGCTGAGGCGAACGGCAGAATTGATGAGACCCACCATGGAGTAGGTCTGCGGAAAATTGCCCCATAATTCCCCGGTCGTGAAGTCCGCATCCTCCGAAAAGAGGCCGAAAGAGTTCCGCAGTTTCAGGATCTCCTCGAAGAGTTCGCACGCTTCCTTCTTGCGCCCCGTGACGTTGAGAGCGTCCACGTACCAGAATCCGCAGATCATGAACGCCGTGTGCATGAGGCCGAAATCGTCTTCCACGTCATAGCGCAGGAGCAGGTTGCCCCGGCGCAGGGCCGCCCCGATAGCGTCGACGGTGGCGACGAAACGCGGATCCTCCGGAGCGACGAAGCTCAGCTCCGCAAGGAGCAGCAGGGTTGCATCCAGATGATCGCCGCCAAAGGACGAGACGAAGGTCCCCTTCTCCCGATTGTAGGCCCGGGCATCGATGATCGCGTGCATGCGGTCAGCATGCTCGCGCCAGAAGGCGGCGCGATCCGCACGGTTCAGGGCCTTGGCGATCTTGGCCAGTCGGTCGCAGGCGGCCCAGCACATGACGCTTGGGAATGTGTGAACGGCCGCCTTCGTCCTCAGCTCCCAGGGGCCGGCATCGGGCTTGTCGAACACCTCGATGGCGCGCTGGCCGAGCTTTTCGAGATGCTCGAAGAGGGCTTGGTTGCCCGTCCGGATCAAACGCTTGTCAAGGAACGCATGGGTCGAGGCGAGGACGATGCTGCCATAGGCGTCGTTCTGGATCTGCGTATAGGCGGCGTTGCCGACGCGGACAGGGCCCATCCCGCGATAGCCCGCGAGCGCCGTGGCCTCGCGCTCTTCCAGGTCGGGCGAGCGGGTGATGCTGAAGAGTGGCGGCATATCCCGCAACTCGGGCTTCGCCTCCGCATCGTCCACGATATTGGTGATGTAGGTGAGGTATTCCTCCATGGTCTTCGTGGTTCCAAGCCTGTTCAGGGCCTGAATCACGAAATAGGCATCACGCAGCCAGCAATAGCGGTAATCCCAGTTGCGCTGGGTGTGCGGTGCCTCCGGGACAGAGGTGGTGAGCGCCGCCACAATGGCGCCGGTCTCCTCGTAATTGCAGAGCTTGAGGGTGATCGCGGCCCGGATCACGGCTTCCTGCCAGTCGAACGGAATGGACAGGGAGCGGACCCAGTCGCGCCAGAAATCGACGGTCTTGTCGAGGAACTCGCGCGCCGTGGTGTCGGCTTCAGAGCGCAAAGGCTCGTCCTCGCCGAAGAAGAACGAGATGGGGCGCTCCACCACGAAGGGCCGCTCCTCGTCCACATAGGAAATCGGCGCATCCGTCGTCAGCCGCAGCGACCGGTGCGGACCGACGAAGCGCAGATGGTTGCTGCCGCGCGTTTTGGCAGGAGGCAGTTCGCCCCATTCGAAATGCGGCCGCAGCCGCACGCGGATACGCGGCCGCCCCTTCACGGGACGGACGCGGCGGATGAGAAGCGGCGGGCGGAAGGTCCGGTCGTAATGCTTGAAGCGCGGCGCGAAATCCGTGATCTCGACGATGTTGCCGAAGGAATCGGTCATCGTGGAGACGAGAACGGCCGTGTTCTCGAGGTAATGCTGCTCGCAGGTCTCGAGGCCGACCAGGTCGATGGCGAAGATGCCGCGCTGCTCGGCATCCGGCTGGTCCTCCGGGCTGTCGAGCAGGTGCGAGAAGACCGGATCGCCGTCGAAGCGCGGGAAGCAGCTCCAGACGATATGAGCACGGCGATTCACGAGAGCCGCGATCATGCAATTGCCGATGACGGCAAGGTCGAGCGAACTCATATGGTCAATTGCCCCCTTGGAAAGGAAAGGAGCCCCCTTCGGCCCAGACCGACAGGGAATGCCTCAGTTCGGCAGGCGATCCAAGACGCTCATGTGCGACCGTTTCGCCCGCTCCGATGCGGACCGAAAAGCCTCCCATGGCGTTCACCGTCCTGAAGCCGTTCTCGTCGGTGAGATCGTCTCCGATGAAGACGGGGCGGCGGCCCCGATACGGAGCCTGCTGGAGAAACTTCTCGATCACCTTTCCCTTGCCGGCAGCGGACGGAAGGATCTCGGCCACGGCCTTGCCGAACTGGACCCGGTAATCGCTTCCGAGCGCCTCAAGCGCCGCGTGGACGGTGGCATGCACGAAGTCGCGCTCGATGGGCGCAAGGCGCCAGTGAATGGCGACGGAGCACCCCTTGTCCTCGATCAGGATCCCGGGCTTCGGGCGGAAAACGGTTTGAAGGCGGTCCACCATCTCGCGCAACCGCGGATGATCGTCCGGATCGCACAGAAACAGGTGTCCGCCGATGCGATGTTCGAGCCCGTGCAGGCCCGCAATGTCGAAACGGTGCTCGCCGAGGCGCGCATCGAGAAACGCGATGGGCCGCCCGCTGATGACCGCGAGAGCGCCGCCGAGGCGGGTTTCGAGCTCTGCCAGGACCTTCGGAAGAGCAGGATCGACGAAGACCGCATCGGGCCGTTCGACGATATCGACGAGCGTCCCGTCGAAATCGAGGAAGAGCGCCCAATTCTCCTGCGTTTCGGATTGCGGGGCGGTTTTCAAAAGAATCTCATGCATGAACACGCGGCTGCCTTACACCTGCTTGGTTTGTCCTCCGACCACGCCAACGCTTGCTGTCACGGCAGGCGTTTCGCACGCTGGGCGCCTGCATGGACGCGACGTGTCCTGGAGCGAAACTTCTTAAATAGCGTCTTTCTCTTGAATGGGGGTTGAATGCGGCGGAATCGGAACGGCCACGCTTTAACTCGCGAGGTCTGGCAAAGTTTCCTCCGCGACTTATGGGACCGGATAACCGGTCAATCTAGGAGCCGACATCATTGTCTTGCCGACCGATACGCCTCCCGGGTTCAGCCGCAACGACGTGCTCGAAGGCCTTTTGCAATCCCTCGCGCACGGATCGACCAGGCTCCGGTTGGCCGAGATGGATATGGCGCAACTCGGCCATAAGATCGTTCCAGAGAGCCGGGCCTCCCTCCTCAAGCAATTGGGCGCGGATCGAAAGCTCCGCCGATACCGGCGTATGCCGCCGGCCCCAGGCGCCCATCTGTGCGAGAAGGGGTACGAGTTGGATGGCAGGCTCCGTCAGGCTGTAGAGCGCCTTCTGCCGATGGGTGGGATCATCGCTCTTCGTCAGGAGCCCCGCATCCACGAGCCGCCGCAGGCGGTCGGCCAGGATGTTGGAGGCGATCCCCTCCTCCGACCGGGTCAGCAATTCCCGGTAATGGCGCCGGTTCCCGAAGATGATGTCCCGAATGACGATCAGGCTCCAGCGATCCCCCAGCATTTCGAGGGTCAGGTTGATCGGACAACCCGACCGGTGCGTGGCGTTCATGGCAAGCTCCTACTGCTTGCAAAATAAAACCAGTCTGTTTAGGCTGCAACTGCTTGCAAAGTGAAATCGGATAAGACCATGTCCCTGCAGCTCTTCGCCCATCCCTTCTCGTCCTATTGCCAGAAGGTGCTGACGGCCCTCTATGAAAACTAGACCCCCTTCACGCTCCGCTTCCTCGGGCCTGAGGAACCTGAAACCGGAGCCGAGTGGGCCGACCTTTGGCCTCTCAAGCGCATGCCGGTGCTTCTGGATGGGGACCGGGCCGTGATGGAATCGAGCATCATCATCGAGCATCTGGGCCTGGAGCATCCGGGCCCGGTCCGTCTGCTGCCCGAGGATCCCCGCGCGGCGCTGGACGTGCGGAAGCTGGACAGGGTCTTCGACCTTTACGTCATGACGCCCGTGCAGAAGATCGTCTTCGACAGCATCCAGGCGGAACCGCAGCGTGATGCCCATGGGGTTGCCGAGGCGCGGAAGATGCTCGATTCCGCTTATGCCTGGCTCGACCGCGCTCTCGCAGGCCGGGAATGGGCTTCTGGCGACGGGTTCAGCCTGGCGGATTGTGCAGCGGCACCGTCGCTGTTCTATGCGGATTGGGTGCATCCGATCGGCGCAGATCACACCGTCCTCAAAGCTTACCGCCCGCGACTCCTCACCCGCCCCTCCTTCGCCCGTGCGGTCGATGAGGCCAGACCTTATCGTCAGCTCTTTCCGCTCGGCGCTCCCGACAGGGATTGATCGGCTCGCCCGAAGAGGCGCAAGCTGCGCCGGTACGATACGGACTCCATCGGCATGTCTCTCAAAGTCGCCCTCATGCGCAGCATCCTAGTCAATGGCCAGCGGGTGAAGATGGAGGACGCGCGTGCCCTCGTGACTAAAGTGGGTGGCAAGGATGTGCGCTCGGTGATCGCGACCGGCAACCTGCTTTTCCGCTCGGACGAGGCACCACGAATCCTTGAGGACGCATTGGAGAAGGCTTGCAGCGACTTCTACGGTCGGGCGACCGAGATGGTGGTCAAGACCTCGGGTGAATGGCAGGCGCTCCTTGCGGCTAATCCCTTTCCGGAGGAGGCCGCCCGCGCCCCGTCCCGTCTCTTGGTCTGGGCCATGCGCACGCCCCTCCCGGACAAAGGACTGGAGCAGCTTCTCCGCCGGGCCAGAGGCCCGGAGCGTATCGCGCGCACCGAAAGCGGCGACCTTTACGTCTGGTTCGGCGAGTCTCTCATCTCGGAATCCAAGATCCCAGCGGGTTTCAGTTTGAAAGCCCTCGGGACGGTCGGGACCAACCGCAACTGGAACACCGCGATGAAGATCGCCCAGGCGTTCGGGGCCATGGCACGAGGATGAGCCCCTTTCCGTGAAGGGCAAAAAGAAAACGGCCTTGCGGCCGTTTTCCAGTCTCGTCGGAGCAGGGTGTTTTAGTGCTCGCGGAAGGCGCGGGCGATCTGCTCTTCCATGGGCTTGAAGAAATACTCGAAGGGCGTGCGCTCGTTGACCTGCACAAACACCTCGGCCTGCATGCCTGCCATGAGCTTGAGGTTCTCCAGGCGCTTGATCTGATCCGGCGGCAGATCCACCCGGATCGTGTAATAGGTCACGCCCGTCTGCTGATCCCGCGACACATCCGCCGAGATCCGGCTCACAGAACCGTGCAACTCGGGGATCATGCGCTGGTTCGAAGCGTGTACCCGCACCGTCGCCTGCTGGCCGATCTTCACCTGGTCGATGTCGTTGGGCATCACCTTGGCTTCGAGTTCGAGCTTGTCATTCGTCGGCACGATCAGCATCACGGGCTCGGCCGGCGAGATCACGCCGCCGATCGTGTGCACGTTGAGCTGATGCACGAAGCCCGCGCTCGGCGACCGGATGTCGGTGCGCTTGAGCTGGTCCTCGGCGGCCACGCGCCGTTCCGTGTATTCCGCAATGCGGCCCTGGATCTCGCGCAGCTCCTTCAGCGCGTCAGCCCGCATCTCCTCGTCGATCTGAATGATCTGGAACTGGGTCTCGGCGATGCGGCCCTCGGCCTGCGCCACAGCCGCAATGAGCTGGCCGCGCTGGCCCTCGATGCTCGCCGCGTCCCGCTCCAGCGCGTTCAGGCGCGGAAGCTGCACGAGGTTCTTCTGGTAGAGCTCGCGCACGCCCTTGAGTTCTTCCTTGATGAACTCGGCCTCGCGGGCTTTTGCGTCCTGCTGCGCCTTCAGGCCGACGATCTCGTCCTGCGACTGGGCGATCCGCTTGCGCAGCTGGTCCTTCTGCGCGTCGCGCGCCGAGCGGCGGGCATCGAACAACGTCCGCTCGGACGTCATGATGGTCTTGACGCCCGGCTCATCAAGGCGATTGGCGAACTCTTCCGGGTCCTTGACTTGGCCGGCCCCGTCCCGCTCCGCCTCGAGGCGGGCGCGGCGGGCGACGAACTCGTCGAGCTGCTTGGTAACCAGGAGGAGGTTGGCGCGCGTCACGGTCTCGTCGAGGCGGACCAGAAGATCGCCGGCCGCGACCTTGTCGCCCTCCTGCACCTTCAACTCACCCACGATGCCGCCCGTAGCATGCTGCACCTTCTTGACGCTGGTATCGACCACGAACTGGCCGCCCGCCACTACAGCGCCCGAGAGGGTCGCGGTCGCGGCCCAGAGGCCGATGGTGCCGGCGAACAGCGCAATCATGGCGCTGCCCGCAATCGTCGCCTGGCGGAGGGCCTTCTCGTGAATCGAGGCCTTCGGCTTCGGCTTCTGAAGGATCATCGTCGTCATGTTAACCCACCTCTCGCAGGGTGCCGGCCGGCGCCGAGGTCTGCGGCCGTGCGGCAGCAGCTGGGGCAGGCGTCGTATTGCGCTTCATGACGGATTGCAGAACCTCGTCCCGCGGGCCCATGGCCCTGATCCGTCCTTCTTCCATGATGGCGACCTGGTCCACCTGGCCGAGAGCAGCCGGGCGGTGCGTGATGACCACCACGACGCCGCCGCGCTGACGCACCGACAGGATCGCCCGGTTCAGGGCGTCGTCGCCCGCGCCGTCCAGGCTTGCATTGGGCTCATCCAGCACGACCAGGAAGGGATCGCCGTAAAGGGCGCGCGCTAGAGCCACCCGCTGACGCTGGCCACCTGACAGGGCCGACCCTCCCTCGCCGATCCGGGTGTTGTACCCTTCCGGCAAGCCAAGGATCAGGTCGTGCGCGCCCGCCATCTGGGCAGCCGAAATGATGTCGTCGGGCTTCGCGTCGGGCTGGAAGCGGGCGATGTTCTCGGCCACCGTGCCGTCGAACAGCTCAACATCCTGCGGCAGATAGCCGATGTGGCGTCCGAGTGCGTCTGCCTCCCACTGGTCGAGGGCAGCGCCGTCGAGGCGGATCTCGCCGCGCAGGCTCGGCCACACGCCCACCAGGGCACGCGCCAGAGTCGATTTGCCCGAGGCGCTGGGGCCGATGAGGCCGAGCCCCTGGCCGGCCTGAAGCTGCAGGGACACCGCCTGCACGATGGGCTGCTGCGCACCCGGCGCTCCGACGAAGACGTCCTCCACCGCAAGGGTCGTCTTGGGTGCCGGCAGGTCGAGAAGCTGCGACTGCGGCGGGATCAGGGACATGATGTGCTGCAGGCGCCGATAGCCCTGGCGAGCGGCCGTGAATCCTTTCCAGTGCGCGACTGCAATCTCGATCGGGGCGAGAGCGCGGGACGTCATGATGGACGCCGCGATCATCAGGCCGCCGGACATCTGGCCCTGGATCACCAGATAGGCGCCGACACCCAGCACGGCCGACTGGAGCACCATGCGGAAGACCTTGGCGAAGGCGCTGATGCCGGACGCCGAATCGCTGGCGCGCAGGCCGTCATTGACGTGACGGCAATGGACCGCATCGTAGCGCTTGGCGAGGAAGCCCAGCATGCCCAGCGCCCGGATCGCCTCGGCGTTGCGGCGGCTGGTCTCGGCCATCGCATGACGCTCGGCGGAGCTCTTGGTCATCTCGTAGGACGGGCCCTTGCTCTTGGCATCCGTGTAGAGGGTCAGGAGGATGATGCAGATACCGCCGATGACGGACATCCAGCCGAGCCAGGGGTGGATCATGAAGCAGCCGATGAAGAAGATCGGCATGAACGGCATGTCGAACAAAGCCGTGGGGCCGAGGCTCGAGAGAAAGCCACGGATCTGATCGAGATCGCGAACCGGCTGGAGGCTTTCGGTCTGCCTGGCGCCGCGCAGGGGCATCTGCGCCACGAGGTCGAAGACGCGGGCCGAGAGCTGCTCGTCGAAGCGGGCGCCGATGCGCGCCAGCATCTTGCCGCGCAGCATGTCCAGGGCGCCCGACAAGGCATAGGCCGCGAGCATGATGAGGGACAGACCGATCAGGGTCGGGATGCTCCGGCTCGAGAGAACCCGGTCATAGAGCTGGAGCATGTAGAGGGAGCCCGTGAGGGCCAGGAGATTGACCACCGCCGAGAATGCGGCGACGCCGATGAATGAGGGGCTGCAAGCTTTCAGAGCGTCATAGACCTCTGTGCTGTCTTCCCGGTGCCTTTTCGATGCCTGCGTCATCTGTCGTCCCATAAAGCGGACCGGCCGGAGCCGAACCGCGCCGATGCGTTGCGGTTACCCCTCGAACGGAGCGAATGGCCGTCCGAGGCGTGGGGCCATCTCGCGATGGCGACGGTGCGGGCTAACGTCATGAAGGCTTTCGCGAGCGCCTTTCGGACAGCGCTTTCTTCGACGATCACGTTCATATCAGGAGGAAGCCCCCGGCATGGTGTTTACCTTACGCCACGCCTTTTGTAACCCTATTCCATGTAATTATGTCAACTGAAAGGCGCGCAACCTTTTTTTGCCGGAGGAGCAATTTGCCTGCGGAAAAGGGATTTTTGGCTGGAATCGCCGCGGCTTAACCGCCATTCACCATGCCGTGACGCGGCTGACATGTGGTCGCAGCCGGCGTTCCGTAAGGACAGGATAGGGCGTCCCACCGCTCGAATCGGGACATTCCGACCCCGACCGAGAACCGCAGGTCCGGCGGGTTTCAGTGGGGAATCAACCCACGCAGGCCATAGACGGCGGCCGCAAAGACCACGAGGCTTGCCAGATAGATCAGGACGAACCAGGCCACCCGCTTCAGGGAGCTTCGAGACCCTGGGGGGCGCGAGCCGGGCTTGGGCCTAGTGGTATCCATAGCCCCCAGCCTGGACCTCCTCGGCTACCTTTCCGCGGAACACGTAATAGGCGTAAGCCGTGTACGCGAAGGTCACCGGCATGACGATGGCGAAGCCCACGAGGGCAAAGAGCTGCGAACTCACCGTATTGGAGGCCTGCCAGACCGTCAGCGCCGGCGGCACGATGTAGGGGAACAGGCTGACGCCGAGGCCCAGATAGCCGAGCAGGAAGAGGCCGATGGCCAGGAAGAAGGGCCGTCTGTGGTAGCCGAGCTCGAGGTCCTGATAGAGCCTGTAGGCCGTAAAGGCGGTCACGAGAGGGATCGGCGCCAGGAGGGCGATGTTGGGCCAGGAGAACCACCGCGCCTCGATCTGCCGCCCGAGGAACGGCACCCACAGGGAGACCAGCACCATGGCCACGAGAGTCGCGACGAGGAAGCGCAGGGACATGCGCCGCGCCCAGATCTCGAGTTCCCCGGTGGTCTTCATGACGCACCAGGTCGCGCCGAGGAGGCCGTAACCGCAGACAAGGCCGATGCCGGTCAGTACGCTGAACGGCGTGAAGAAATCCAGGGTCCCGCCGGTGAACTGGCGTCCGTCATGGGAGAAGCCCTGGACGAAGGCGCCCAGCACCATTCCCTGAGCGAAGGTCGCGACGAGCGACCCGTAATGGAAGGCGTTGTCCCAGAGAAATTTCGAGCGGTTCGCCTTGAACCGGAACTCGAACGCGACGCCCCGGAAGATCAGGGCGATCAGCATGACGATGACGGGCACGTAGAGTGCCGGCATCAGGATCGCATAGGCGATATGGAAGACCGCCAGAAGCCCGCCTCCTCCCAAGACGAGCCATGTCTCGTTGCCGTCCCAGATCGGCGCAACGGAAAACATCATCCGGTCGCGCCAGTTTTCGTCCCGTGCGCTCTTGAACAGGATGCCGATTCCGAGATCGAACCCGTCGACGATGACGTACATGGCGACCGCGATCGCGATGAGCCCGGCCCAGACCAGCGGCAGCCAGAAGGCGAGACCCTCATATTCCGTTCCGAATCCGAACATGGCCGTCTCCTATCGCACCGGCAGAGTGCGCTGGCTGCCTGGTCCCTCCAGGCGCTCGTCAGGCACCGAGAACGGCCGCTTCGGCTTTTTCGACAGCCTGTCCTCGTCCAGCTCTTCGATCAGCTCGGGCCCTCTGCGCAGGAGCTTGGCGAGGTAATAGGAGCCGAAGCCGAAGATGAAGGTGTAGACGATCACAAAGGTCGCGAGCGAGGCGGCCACGGCGGTGGACGTCACGGGCGACACCGCATCGGCGGTGCGCAGATGCCCGTAGATCACCCATGGCTGCCGGCCGATCTCCGCCGTGAACCAGCCGAAGAGCACCGCGCCGAATCCGGACGGCGTCATGAGCATAGTGGCGGTCAGGAAGAGCCTGTTGGTGTAAAGCCCGCCCTTCCAGCGCAGATAAAGGCTCCAAAGCCCCAGCCCCAGCATGGCAAGGCCGATGCCGACCATGATGCGGAACGAGAAGAACACGGGCCAGACCGGCGGGCGCTCGTCGGGCGGCACATCCTTCAGCCCCGGCACGATGCCGTCATACGCATGGGTGAGGATGAAGCTTCCGATCTTCGGAATGCCGATCTCGTAGTGGTTCGTCTCCGCCTCCTGATCGGGCCATGCAAAGAGGCGCAGGGGCATATTGCCCTGCCGCTCCCAATTGCCCTCGATGGCCGCGAGCTTGGTCGGTTGATATTTGAGGACGCCCGAACCGTGGAGATCGCCGATGCCGATCTGGATCGGAACGAAGATCGCCGCGAACCACAGGGCCATGGACATGGAGCGCCGCGCGCCGGCAAGCCGCACCTCCGGCTCCTGGCGCGCCCGCAGCAGCATCCAGGCGGACATGCCCGCCACCGCGAAGGCCGTGGTGAGATAGCAGGCCAGGACCATATGCGCGTAGCGGTAGGGGAACGAGGGATTGAACACGATCCTGAACCAGTCCACGGGCACCAATTGGCCGTTCTCGACCGCGAAGCCGTCCGGGGTCTGCATCCATGAATTCGCCGAGAGGATCCAGAAGGCGGACGTGAGAGTGCCGAGCGCCACCATGCAGGTGGCGAAGAAATGCAGGCGGTCGCCGACCTTCTCCCAGCCGAACAGCATGATCCCGAGAAAGGCCGCTTCCAGGAAGAAGGCCGTGATCACCTCGTAGGCCATCAACGGGCCCACGATATTCCCGGCGACCTCCGAGAAGCGGGACCAGTTGGTGCCGAACTGGTAGCTCATCACGATACCGGACACGACGCCGAGCCCGAACGAGATCGCGAAGATCTTCACCCAGAACCGGAACAGGTTGCGGTAGATCGGATTGCCCGTGCGCAGCCAGCTGAATTCCAGGGCGACGAGCCAGCTGGCGAGGCCGATGGTGAAGGCCGGGAAGATGATGTGGAAGGAAATCGTGAAGGCGAACTGGATCCGAGACAACATCAAGGCATCGAGTTCCATGTCCGCACTCCTTCGAACGGTTCCCTCAAGCTTCTAGGGCCGGATGGGAAGAAAACCAGGGCGTAGAGGTGCGGCAAAGGCGATCAGGCGCGGAAGCGCGACGCCCTCTCGTTCAGGCCCGCGCTTCCGCGCCGTGGCTCGTTTTGCGCGGGCTGCGCTTTGTTTTCGGCGCCTTGGAATTGGATACGGCCTTGGAGTTGGACTTTGCCTTGGACGAGGCGGCCTCCGCCGACAGGCGGGCCTGCAGGAGCGAGAGAACAGCTGCCTCCTCGGGCTTGAGCGCCGGCAGGTTCTCGCGCAGTTCCGCCTCCACCTCCTCCCGGATTTCCAGGAGAAGCCCACCGTCGAGATAGGTCGAGAAGACCTCGGGATGCACATAGCATTTGCGGCAGATGGCCGGCGTGTTGCCGAGGCGTGCAGCGACCGTCTCGATGGCGGAGCGGATGTTCTTCTTCGCCATGGCCTCGCTGTCGAATTCTTCGAACTCGGACAGGGCGAGGGCCGCGAGCACGGTTCCGGCCCAGGTCCTGAAATCCTTCGCGGTGATGTCGCGCCCGGTGATCTCGCGCAGATAGGCGTTCACGTCGGCGGACGTGACGGATTGCTGCGTGCCCGTCTCGTCCAGATACTGGAAGAGATGCTGCCCCGGCAGATCCTGGCAGGCCTTGACGATCCTCGCGATGCGTCGGTCCCTGACCTTGAGGTTCCAGGTCTTGCCGCTCTTGCCCTTGAACTGGAAACGCAGCTCCCCGCCCTCGACCTTCACGTGAGGATCACGCAGCGTGGTGAGCCCGTAGCTCTTGTTCTGCCGCGCATAGTCGGAATTGCCGACCCGGATGAGCGTGTCTTCGAGGAGATGCACCACGGTGGCGAGCACCTTCTCGCGCGGCAACCCCCGTAAGGACATATGGGTGTCGATGGTGTTGCGGATATTCGGCAGGGCCTTCGCGAAATCGAGCATGTGCTCGTATTTCGTGCTGTCGCGGATCTCCCGGAAAGCGGGATGGTAGCGGTACTGCTTGCGCCCACGCGCATCGCGCCCCGTCGCCTGGATATGACCGTTGGATTTGGCGCAGATCCACACATCCGTATAGGCCGGGGGAATCGCGAGGGACCGGATGCGCTCCAGGGTCGCCTTGTCGGTCACCTTGCGGCCGTCTGGCCCCTTATAGGAAAAGCCTTTCCCGGCCTTGCGCCGCCGGATGCCGGGCTCTTCGTCGGACACGTAGAGGAGGCCAGCCGTTTCGGCCGCATCGCGCGGATCGACGATGTCGTCGGTGGAGGGCTTCGAGTCGAGGGACGGGTCAAGGGACATGGCGCGCCTTGGTTCGGGGGCTTGCGTCAACCGGATCGCGTCGGTTCGGGTTCCCTTCCCGAAGATTGTGCCATGGCGCCCCGGCGCTCGTCGCGGATCTTCAGGGCCAGGATCGTGCCGCTTAAGACGAGACTGAGAAGGTTGAAGATGACGATAGGGGCGCTGCCGATCAGGAAGCCGTAGAGCGACCAGAGCGTGAAGGCCGTCACGGTCACGACATACATGCGCTTCGAGAGGGCAGCCGTGTCGCGGTCCCGCCACGCCTTGATGACCTGCGGGACAAAGCTGGACGTGGAAACGAGTCCCGCCGTCACGCCCAGAACCGTCGGAAACCACTCGCCCATGAACGTCGCCCGGCCCTCCTTTACAAGACCAACCGGCCCGGACGCGGAGAACGGGCGGTCGCGGAGGAGGTTCCCTGGCGCCTAAAATGCCCTAGAAGAACCCGTCTCTTGTTCGGAGCGACCGTGACCCATCCGCCTGCTGCCTCCCCTGCCCTTCACGGGCGAAAGCTCGTCTTTGTCGTCACCGAGGACTGGTTCTTCGTCTCGCATTTCCTTCCCATGCTGCGCGCCGCGAAGGAGCTCGGGCTCGACGTCACGGTCGTGACGCGGGTGCGCGCCCATCGGGACGCCATCGAGGCGCTCGGCGGCAAGGTCGTGCCCCTCGACGCGGAGCGCCGCAGCCTGAACCCCATGAGCGCGGGCTATGCGGCGGGGCAGCTTGCGGCCATTCTCAAGGCCGAGAAGGCCGATCTCGTCCATTGCATCGCGCTGCGCAGCATCCTGATCGGCGGCACCGCCGCCTCCATGGCGGGGATCGGCCGGCGGGTCTATGCCCTGACCGGGCTCGGCTTCCTCGGGGCGCGGACCGACATGGTCGCGCGCATGGCCCGCAAGGCGGTGCGCCTGCTCGTGCGCGGCCTCCAGACCAAAGAAACGCGTTATCTCTTTGAGAATGCGGACGACCCTCGGCTTCTCGGGCTTGACCCGGCGGATCCGCGCGTCACCCTGGTGGGCGGCGCAGGGATAGACCCGGACGCCCTGGCGCCGGCGCCGCTTCCCGCCCAGCCGCCCCTGAAGGTGGCGCTCGTCGCCCGGATGCTCTGGTCGAAGGGCGTCGACCTCGCCGTGGAGGCGGTCAGGACGGCGCGGGCCCGCGGCGCCGCTGTCGAATTGTCCCTCTACGGAGCGCCCGACCCTTCCAACCCCAAGGCGATCCCGGAAGCGACCCTGAAGGCCTGGAGCGCGGAGCCCGGGATCGCCTGGCATGGGCCGACCCGGGACGTGGCGGGCGTCTGGCGTGAGCATCACGTGGCCTGCCTGCCCTCACGGGGCGGCGAAGGCCTGCCGCGGACACTCCTTGAGGCAGCCGCCTGCGGCCGCGCCATCGTGACCACGGACGTTCCCGGCTGCCGGACCCTGGTCCGGGACGGCATCGAGGGAAGAATCGTTCCTCCGGGCGATGCCGGGCAACTTGCTGAAGCGCTCGTGAGCCTGAGCGGACAGCCCGACATCGTTGCCCGGATGGGACAGGCGGCCCGCGCCCGAGTCCTCGACGGCTTCACCGAGCGGCAGGTGATGGACGCCGTGAAACAGCTCTACCGGGAGGTGCTGGCCGCGTGATCACGGACCGCTCCGCCTTCATCCGCGCCGAAACGCGGCTTCTGCCTGTGCCCCATGCGCCGGAAATCTTGCTGCACGTGGCCGACGAGGCCACGGCGCTGTGGCAGAAGACCGAGGAGGAGCTCGGCGCCATCGGCCTGCCGCCACCCTTCTGGGCCTTTGCCTGGGCCGGTGGGCAGGCGCTTGCCCGCTATATCCTCGACCATCCGGAGACGGTCCGCGGCCGGCGCGTGCTGGATTTCGCCTCCGGCTCGGGCCTCGTGGCCATCGCGGCCCGAAAGGCGGGCGCGGCGGCCGTGACGGCCTGCGACATCGACGACTTCGCCGTGGCGGCGATTCGGATCAACGCGGAGGCGAACGGGGTCGATCTCGACATTCTCCAGACTGATCTCGTGGGCAAGGACAGGGGCTGGGACACGGTCCTGGCCGGGGATATCTGCTACGAGCAGGATCTCGCCCGGCGGGTCGTCGACTGGCTCTTTGCCCTCAACGGCCGCGGCGCAACGGTCCTCATCGGCGATCCGGGGCGCAGCTATCTCCCCAAAGACCGGCTCGACCAGGTGGCCCTGTATGAGGTCCCAGTCACCCGGACCCTGGAGGATGCGGAGATCAAGAAAACCGGGGTCTGGCGCTTCCGCTCCTGACACCCCCTATGAAAGAGTAGCAGTATAACCTATACGAACAGGGTGGGTCCCGAAGCTGAGGCATAACCGTGACCAGAACCGCCCTCTCCTTTCTCGTTGATCGGAAAACGACCTGTCCTCATGCCGAACGGCAGGCCGAGCGCGCCGGCCCGGCCCTGGCGCAGGCCGAGGAGCTCTGCCGTGCCCGCCGCGTCCGCCTGACGGCGATCCGCCGCGAGGTTCTCGAAACTCTCTATGCCACGCACAAGCCTCTCGGAGCCTATGAGATTGCCGAACGGCTCGGCACTTCCGGCCGGCGCCTGGCGCCGATCACGGTCTACCGCGCCCTGGATTTTCTCACCGAGCAGGGCCTTGCCCACAGGCTCGCCAGCCAGAACGCCTATATCGGCAGCTTCCACCGGGACAGCGCCCCTGACACGGTGGCTTTCCTGATCTGCGAGGCCTGCGGAGGGGTGGACGAGGCGAGCGCCGCCGATCTCAGCGAAACGGTCGCGGCCCTCCTGTCCCGGGAGGGATTCGCCCCCAGGACGAAGCTCCTCGAAATCGTCGGATGCTGCGCCCATTGCCGATAAGAGGATCAAGCCACGCTTGACGGAGGCGCGATTAGGCCTCAGCTAAACGGCGGCGGCCTCTATGCCGCCATCGCGGCCCGAATGCCGCCGTTCAGGATGATCGATGTCTGTAACCCCCTTGTCCTCCGACGCCTTGACCCTTCCCGACGACGTGGCTGGCCCTGCGCCCCGCCACCGCACCGTCGGCGTCCGGGTCGGGTCCGTCATGGTGGGCGGCGGCGCTCCCATCGTCGTGCAGTCCATGACCAATACCGACACGGCTGACGTGGACGCCACCGTCGCGCAGGTCGCGGCCCTGGCCCGGGCCGGGTCGGAGCTGGTGCGCATCACCGTGGACCGGGACGAGGCCGCCGCGGCGGTTCCGCGTATCCGTGAGCGGCTCGACCGGCTCGGCGTCGCGGTGCCCCTGGTGGGTGACTTCCATTATATCGGCCACCAGCTCCTTGCAGACCATCCGGGCTGCGCCGAGGCCCTGGACAAGTACCGGATCAACCCCGGCAATGTGGGCTTCAAGGATAAGAAGGACCGGCAGTTCGGCGCCATCGTCGAGATGGCGATCCGGTACGGCAAGGCGGTGCGCATCGGCGCGAACTGGGGCTCCCTCGATCAGGAACTCCTGACCCACCTCATGAACGAGAATGCCGCCTCTCGCCGGCCGCGCGACATGCGCTGGGTGACCCGCGAGGCGATGATCCAGTCCGCCCTTATGTCCGCCGCACGGGCCGAGGAGATCGGTCTCGGGCGGGACCGGATCATCCTCTCGGCCAAGGTCTCGGCCGTGCAGGAGCTGATCGCCGTCTACCAGGAACTTGCCCGCCGGTCCGATTACGCGCTCCATCTCGGGCTCACCGAGGCAGGTATGGGCTCGAAGGGCATCGTCTCCTCCTCGGCCGCCATGGGCATCCTCCTGCAGCAGGGCGTCGGCGACACGATCCGCTATTCCCTTACGCCGGAGCCGGGAGGGGACCGGACCCTGGAGGTCAAGGCCTCCCAGGAATTGCTCCAGACCATGGGCTTCCGCACCTTCGTGCCCCTCGTGGCGGCCTGCCCCGGCTGCGGGCGGACCACCTCGTCGGTCTTCCAGGAGCTGGCGCAGGACATCCAGAACTGGATTTCCAATTCCATGCCCGAGTGGCGCAGGCGCTATCCGGGCGTCGAGGGCCTCAACGTGGCCGTCATGGGCTGCATCGTGAACGGCCCGGGCGAATCCAAGCATGCCCATATCGGCATCTCGCTTCCCGGCACGGGGGAGCAGCCGGCCGCTCCGGTCTTCATCGACGGACGCAAGGCTATGACCCTGCGGGGCCCGACCCTCGCACAGGATTTCCAGAAGATCGTTCTGGATTATATCGAACGGAATTATGGCCGGCCCGGCGCCGTTTCGGCCGGGCCAATTCCCTCCCCCCGCCGCGCCGGCATGGAACCGTAAGCTCAAATTCCGTTTTACGCATTGGCGTGATGTGCTAGAGAGCCCGCCGCGCCGGCACCGGCGGCTGCCGCTTCCGATGAGGGGGGCCGCTCTTCAATTCGTCCGAGACGTTCAACGAGGGCCGTCCGCGGAGCATCCGCAAAGAACAGTCATTATGGTACAGCATGCTGTCGCCCCCGGGCACGCGGATTCCGCGGCGCCGGAGGCTACCCTCCCCGAATCTCATCCCAAGGTGAGCGTCTGGACGCTCATGATGGGCGCCATCGGCGTCGTGTTCGGCGATATCGGCACGAGTCCTCTCTATGCCTTCAAGGAATCCGTCGCGGCGGCCTCGGCCGGCGGGCCGGTGACGCGGGACATCATCCTGGGTGTCCTGTCCCTGATCCTGTGGTCGCTCGTGCTGGTCGTCACGGCGAAATACGTGTTCATCCTGCTGCGCGCCGACAACCGGGGCGAGGGCGGGACCCTGACCCTGGTGGCCCTCGCCCAGCGCGCCCTGGGCAAGCGGCGGGGCATCGTCCTCGTGCTGGGCATCGCCGGCGCAGGGCTGTTCTATGGCGATGCGGTGCTTACCCCTGCCATCTCGGTCCTATCCGCCGTGGAGGGCCTGAAGCTCGCCACCCCGGAGCTCGATCCCTACGTGGTGCCGATCACCCTGACGATCCTGGCGGCCCTCTTCATGGTGCAGAGCCGGGGGACCGGGCGCGTGGCGGCCTTTTTCGGCCCGGTCATGCTCGCCTGGTTTGCCGCGCTGGCGGTGGCCGGTCTCCTCCACATCGCCGACGACCCGACCGTGATGTTCGCCATGAACCCGGTCTATGCCCTCACGTTTTTCCACAACCATTCGGCCGTGTCGCTCGCGGTGCTAGGGGCCGTCTGTCTGTCCGTGACGGGAGCCGAGGCGCTCTACGCGGATCTCGGCCATTTCGGCGCCCAGCCGATCCGCCGCGCCTGGCTCTACATCGTGTTTCCGGCCCTGGTGATCAACTATTTCGGGCAGGGCGCCCTGGTCCTGGCTCATCCGGCCGCAGCCGAATCGCCCCTCTTCCGCCTGGTGCCTGACTGGGCGCTCCTCCCGATGATCGGGCTTGCGACCCTCGCGACCATCATCGCGAGCCAGTCCGTGATCACCGGAGCCTTCTCGCTGACCCGCCAGGCGGTGCAGCTGGGGCTCCTGCCCCGCCTCGAGATCCGCTTCACGTCCGAGACGCATCAGGGCCAGATCTACCTGCCGCGGGTGAACATGCTCCTGCTCTTCGGCGTGGTCGTGCTGGTCCTGATCTTCGGCTCGTCGAGCAACCTGTCCCACGCGTACGGCGTGTCGGTGTTCGGCGCGATGGCGGTGGACGCGGTCCTGGCCATCCTGGTCATCTGGAAGGGCTGGCGGTGGTCGCTGGGGCTCACCCTCCTGGTGATGCTGCCCTTCCTGTTCATCGACCTCGCGTTCTTCGGCGCCAACCTCCTGAAGATCTTCACGGGCGGCTACGTCCCGGTGATTCTCGCGGCCGCCCTCATGACCCTCATGTGGACCTGGGTGAAGGGCACGAGCATCCTGTTCGAGAAGACCCGCAAGATCGACGTGCCGCTCCTCGAGCTGGTCAAGATGCTGGAGAAGAGCCCACCTCACCGGGTGAAGGGCACGGCCGTATTCCTGACGAGCGACCCGGAGACAGCTCCAGCTGCACTCCTCCACAACCTCAAGCACAACAAGGTCCTGCACGAGAAGAACGTGATCCTGACCGTGCGCAGCGAGGACGTCCCGCGCCTGGAGGACGAGGACCGGGTCCGGATCGAGCATGTGGGCGACTCGTTCTGGCGCGTCCAGATCGCCTATGGCTACATGGAAACCCCCAACATTCCCCGCGGCCTCGCGATCCTGCGCAAGCAGGGCTTCAAGTTCGACATCATGGCGACGTCGTTCTTCCTGTCCCGGCGCTCGATCCGCCCGGCCGCGCAGTCGGGCATGCCGCTGTGGCAGGACAAGGTGTTCATCAGCCTCGCCAAGTCGGCGAGCGATGCCACCGACTTCTTCCAGATCCCCACGGGCCGCGTGGTCGAGGTGGGCACGCAGGTGACTGTCTAGAGCTTCGGACCCAAAAGTGGATTTGCACTTTTGGGATCGATCCGAAGCGTTCTATTGAAATGAGAGCACCGTCGGATCTCCAGGTCCGCACGGGGCTCCAGGACGGTTGTCATCAGGGTGGCGCGGTGTCAGTCTCGCGCCGCTATGACGACGATCACTCTCATCCAGCCGAACCTCGACGACCTGCCCGGCTACGAGCATGCCCTCGCCCAGGGTTGGTCCCCGGACACGGTCCAGGACGTAAGCCAGGAGCAGCTGGAGCGGCTGCGGCGCGACCCGGCAAGCTTTCTCCACGAGGTCTATGGCAGCCCGACCCTCCGCCTGCCCGACGGGCGCGAGGTGCCGCGCCTGCCGTCCCGTGATTTCTGGATCAGCGACGGGGAATTCTGCGGCCGGATCGGCTTTCGCTTCCAGCCTGGCACCGAAGAATTGCCGCCGACCTGCCTCGGGCATATCGGTTACGCCATCGTGCCGTGGAAACAGCGCCGCGGCTACGCCACGCAGGCCCTGCGCCTGATCCTGCCGGTAGCGCGCGCGGAGGGTTTTTCGCGGGTCACGATCACCTGCGACGAATCCAACGAGGCCTCCCGGAAGGTGATTCTCGCCAATGGCGGCATTCTCGACGGCACGTTCGTGCATCCGAGCCAAATCGGGCAGACCAAGCTCCGGTTCTGGGTGTCGACCATCGGTGACGGTCCGGCACACTGATCTTCTTCCGCAAGGATAACCCCATGTCCGGCCATGATTCCGTGACCCTGAACTTCTATGCCGGCGAAGCCGAGACCTATGCGGCGCGCGGACAGGAAGCCAGCCACCGGCGAATCGACAGCTTCCTGAAGGCCCTGCCGGCCGGAGGCTCCATCCTGGAGCTTGGTTGCGGGGGTGGTCAGGACAGCGAGGCCATGCTGGCCCGGGGCTTCGACGTGACGCCGACGGATGGCACGCCGGAAATCGCCCGGGAGGCCGAAAAGCGGCTCGGGCGGCCCGTGCGCGTGCTGCTGTTCGACGAACTCGTTGCACAGAGCGCCTATGACGGCATCTGGGCGAATGCCTGCCTGCTGCATGTGCCGCGCCAGGACCTGCCGCGCATCGTCCGGCGCATCCATGCGGCTCTGAAGGCGGGCGGCGTCTTCTATGCGAGCTTCAAGGCGGGCGAGCAGGAAGGGCGCGACAGCCTCGACCGCTACTACAACTACCCCTCCGCGGACTGGCTGCGCTCGGCCTACGACCCCGCGCTCTGGGAGAGCATCGCCATCGAGGAGGAGATGGGCGGCGGCTACGACGGATTGCCGACGCGCTGGCTGCACGCCACCGCCGTCAGGAGGCGTTGACCGGCGGCTTCACGGCGGCCGTCCATTCCGAATGCGGGCCCTCCCGCTTGACCCGCCGGGCCGTTGCCCATACCCACAGCGCTTCTCGCGCAAGGATCGCCCGTGGTCGCCGCAACCTCCTCCGCTCCCCGTTTCCGCTTCTTCTTCAGCAAGAGCGAAGCCGTCCTCATCGTGATCACGGTAATCTGGGGCGCGACCTTCCTGACCGTCCAGAACGCACTCGCGGTCAGCGGTCCGCTGTTCTTCGTGGGCCTGCGTTTCGGCACTGCCGCCCTGCTCATGGGCCTCTTCGCGGCGCCCGTCCTGCGCGGGCTGACCTGGCATGAGGCCAGGGCCGGAATCTTCATCGGGATCTGCATCTTCCTCGGCTACACGCTCCAGACCTACGGGCTGCAGACGATCCCGAGCAGCAAATCCGCCTTCATCACGGCGCTCTATGTGCCCATCGTGCCCCTGCTGCAATGGTTCGTCCTGCGGCGTCCGCCCGGGCTCATGTCCTGGCTCGGCATCGCGCTCGCCTTCGGCGGCCTTGTCCTGCTCGCCGGCCCCGACGGGACCTCCATCGGGCTCGGCATCGGCGAAGTGCTGACGCTCATCAGCGCCATCGCGATCGCGGCCGAGATCATCCTCATCGGCGGCTATGCGGGCCGGGTGGACGTGCGCCGCGTCACGGTGGTGCAGCTCGCCACCGCGTCGCTCCTGGCCTTCGGCGGCATGGTACCCATGGGGGAGCCTATTCCGGCCATGTCCAGCCTGCTGGTGGCGAGCGCCGTCGGTCTTGGCATCGCGAGCGCCGGGATCCAACTCGCCATGAACTGGGCGCAGAAGACCGTCTCGCCCACCCGCGCCACCGTGATCTACGCGGGCGAACCGGTCTGGGCCGGCATCGTCGGTCGCCTCGCGGGCGAGCGCCTGCCCGCCGCGGCCCTGATCGGCGCGGCCCTCATCGTCGCCGGCGTGATCGTGAGCGAGCTCAAGCCGCCGCGCTGGGCGAAGGAGCGCCGCTCGGCGGAGGTATGAGGCCTTAAACCTCCCGCTCCGCCACGAAGCGGACCGCATCGCGCAAGGTGGCGGCCTTCTCGCCGAAAATCTCCAGGGATCCCTGCGCCTCCTCGACGAGCCGGCGGCATTCCCCCTTCGCCCCCTCCATGCCGAGATGGTCGACGAGGGTCGCCTTGCCCTTCTCCAGGTCCTTGCCGGTGCGCTTGCCGAGCGCCTCCGCCGAAGCCTCCCGGTCGAGGATATCGTCCGCCACCTGGAAGGCGGCACCGAGGGCCCGGCCGTAGGTCCGCAAGGCAGCCCGGGCCGCTGCGTCCGCCCGGCCAAGGATGGCGCCGGCCTCCACCGAGAAGATGAGCAGGGCACCGGTCTTCATCATCTGGAGATGGCGGATCTCGCCCTCGGTGAGGGTCGCCTCGCCGTAGCGGCCCTCGGCCGCAAGGTCGAGGATCTGCCCGCCCACCATGCCGCCGAGGCCGGATGCCCGGGCGAGGCCCAGCACCAGCTCGGCGCGGACCGACCCGTCCGGATCCGTCGCCGGGTCGGCCAGGATCTCGAAGGCCAGGGCCTGGAGGGCATCGCCCGCCAGGATCGCCGTGGCCTCGTCGAAGGCCCGATGGACGGTCGGCTGGCCGCGCCGGAGATCGTCGTCGTCCATGGAGGGCAGATCGTCATGGACCAGAGAGTAGCAATGAAGGAGCTCGATGGCGCTTCCCGACCGTAAGGGTCCCGGCCCGGTGCAGGCGAACAGGCGCGCCGTCTCGACCGTGAGGAACGGGCGCAGGCGCTTGCCGCCGCCGAGGGCGGCATGACGCATTGCCGAAAGGAGGCGATCGGGCCTTGCCATCTCGCCCGAACGGGGTTCGTTTGATAGCAACGCTTCGAGGCAGGCCTCGACATCCCTTGCGACGCCGGTCAGTCGCATCAGAAAAGAGTCGGTGGATGGTATCATGTTCAGCCTGAATTCGGGCGCCGAAGGCGACCGGTCCGAAGGAAACGAGGGCCCGAGCCCGCCGCAGGAGCCGGTCCTGCGGCGCAAGCCTTGGGCGGCCTCCCGCTGGCTCCGCCGCCTTGTGGGGCTCGGCCTCGGGCTCATCCTCTTATGGGCGGCCGCGGTCTTTTGGCTAGGCCTTTTGTACTGGGGCGTACCGCCAGTCTCGACCCTGATGCTCGGGCGCTGGCTGACCCTCCAGCCGGTGGAGCGCACCTACGTGAGCCTCGACGAGATCTCGCCGCAGCTTCCGCTCGCGGTCCTGACCTCGGAGGACGGCCGCTTCTGCGACCACCGCGGTGTCGACTGGGACGCCCTGCGCGATGTGGTGGAGGCCGCGGATGAGGACGGCCCGGCCCGGGGCGCCTCCACGATCCCCATGCAGACAGCCAAGAATCTCTTCCTCTGGTCAGGGCGTTCCTATCTCCGCAAGGGCCTGGAGCTGCCGGTTGCGCTCTATCTCGACCTCATCTGGTCGAAGCGGAAGATGATGGAGAATTATCTCAACATCGCCGAATGGGGTGACGGCGTCTTCGGGGCCGAGGCGGCGGCGCGGAAATATTTCGGCAAGGCGGCCAAGAACCTGACCCGGCGGGAGGCCGCCCTCCTGGCGACCGCCCTGCCCAACCCGATCGCGCGCAATCCCGGCAGCCCCAAGCGCCGGCATCAGGCTCTGGCGGCCCGGCTGATGAAGCGCATGGTCGTGGCCGCCCCCTTCAGCGACTGCCTCAGGGAGTAGGCCTCCGGCATTGGGTTGTCTTACGGCGCCCTGAAGCCCGAAAGAGAGCGGTTTGGGGCTAGATATTTCCGTAAATACCTTGTATGAGGCGCAACCTCATCAAGTTCCCATTGTGAGCGTTCCCCGGTTTGAGCGGGCGCTCTGCTATTGACCGGAGACGAGAAATGGCCGTTCCAAAGAGAAAAACGTCGCCTTCGCGGCGCGGCATGCGTCGCTCCGCCGATGCCTTGAAGGCCCCGACCTACATCGAGGACAAGGATTCCGGCGAGCTGCGCCGTCCTCACCACGTCGACCTGAAGTCCGGCATGTACCGTGGCCGTCAGGTCCTCAAGGTGAAGTCGGAAGCCTGATCCCAGGCTGCCAGACGCAGACCATCGAACCGGCGCCGCAAGCGCCGGTTTTTTGTTGTTGAACAACCGGTGGATAACGCCTCCCTTTAGGCTTCGTTAAGCCTCCGGCCCGATCCTGGCCCGTGTTGTCGAGGGCCGTCGAGGGAGCGATTCACGCTGCTCCTCCGTCCTCACGTATTGCGTATCGAGGATCGGGTCATGACACGGAAGCGGCAGGGGCGGACTGGGTTTTTCAAGGGTGCGACCCTGACCCGGCCGACCCACTCCCCGCCTGTCGCCGATCCGCAGGCCGCCCTCGCGGCGCTCCAGGGCACGATCTACGAATGGGACGCGGCCAGCAACGCGCTGGCCTGGGGGCCCAATGCGGCCGAGGTGCTCAACCTTCCGCCCGACGCCCTGCCGCCGACCGGGCAGGCCCTGGCGGGTCTCGTCGAGCCTGGAACTGGCCCGGCCGACCGGGCCGGGGCAATCGCGGCAGCGGGACGCGCCTACGACCTGCGCTATGCCCTGCGCTTCGGTACCGACCGCGTCGTCATGGTGCGGGATGCCGGACGCGCGACCCCGGACGGCCAAGGCGGTGTCAGCGCCGTGCGCGGCTTCCTGCGGATCGAGAAGGCCAGCGAGGACATGCTGCCCGGAGCGGTCGGGCGGCGCTCCGCCCTCCTGGCGCGGCTCAATGCCGACATCGCCGAGGCCCTGCGCTTCTCCCATTCCATCACCCTCATCCTCGGCCGCATCGAGGACGGGGAGGACGGCCCGGCCCCGGAACGGCTCGCCCGCCTTCTCGCACCGATGATGCGCCGGCGCGATCTCCTCACGGCGCTCGGGTCCGACCGCTTCGCCATGGTGCTCGCCTCCTGCGCGGCCTGGGATGCGGCAAGCGCCATGAAGCGCCTTGCAGGGCTCCTGGCCGCCCATGGGCTGCCGGTGAAGCTTGGAGCGGCCTCCGCCCCCGAACATGCCCTCGGGGCCATGGAGCTCCTGCGCCTCGCGGAGCAGGCGCTCGAGACGGCCCTGGCCGGACCGGACGCCACCGTCCTGCACGAGGCACGCCGCCGCGCGCCGCAGCCTGCCCGGCCTGCGCCTGACCCGCTCGACACCGTTCACATCCTGAATGCACGCCGCCTCACCCTGGCCCTGCAGCCGGTCGTGGATGCGCAGACCCGTCGCGCCGTCCTGGCCCATGCGCAGCCCTTCGTGGTGGGCGAGCCCGGCGATCAGGGCGGGCCCCTTGCGCCTGCCCGGCCCCTCAAGGGCGCGAACCTGCCGCTCCTGGTGGATGCGCGCATGCTGGAGCTGGCGGCGGATCACCTGGCCCGGCGACCCGATGCGCGGGTAAGCCTTCCGGTCGCCCCGGCGACCCTGCGGGATGGCGAATGGCTGCCCATGCTGGCCGCCCATCTCGGCGCCCGGCCGGGCATCGAGTCCCGCCTCCTGATCGAGCTGCCCGAATCCGTCCTCCGGCATCCGGGCGTGACCCGGGGACGGCTCGACGCCCTCAAGGCGCTCGGCGTCGGGGTTGTCCTCTCAGGCTTCGGGAGCGGCTACGCGACCCTGGCGCATCTGCGCCACCTGCCCATCGACATTCTGAAGATCGACGGGGTCTTCACGCGGATTCTCTGCGGCTCGACCGAGGACCGGCTCTTCGTGAGGCGCCTCATCGACATTGCCCAGCATCTCGGCATCGCGACCCTGGCGGACGGGGTGGACGACGAAGCGGAGGCGCGCAGGCTCGCCACATGGGGCGTGGATTATCTCCAGGGCACGGTGACGGGCGAGGCCGAGCCCCTGCCGCTCCCGGGTCTCCTGCCGCTGCGGGCCCGGCGCGCCTGAGGCGCCGGCGCAGCCCGTGATCGTTACTTGTGGGAGAGCCGGTCGAGCTTGGCCTGCATCTCGGCCATCTGGCGCTTCAGGTCCTGAAGCTCGGCGGAGCCTTCCTCGCCGGCCTCGGTTTTCGGCCGGGCCGCGCCTCCGTCCCGCTGGGCGAAGGGTGAGAACATGCGCATGGCTTCGGAGAAGAAGGTCATGTTCTTGCGGACCTGCTCCTCCATGGTCTGGAACGCCGAGGGACCGAAGGCCTGGGTCATCTGCTCGCGCAGCTTCTTCTGCTCGCGCGAGAGGTTCTCCATGGAGAATTCGAGGTAGCTGGGCACGAGGGATTGCAGGCTGTCCCCATAGAAGCCGATCAGCTGGCGCAGGACCGTGACGGGCAGAAGGTTCTGCCCCTCCTTATTCTCCTGCTCGAAGATGATCTGCGTCAGCACCGAGCGGGTGATGTCCTCGCCGGTCTTGGCATCGAAGACCACGAAATCCTCGCCCTGCCGGACCATTCCGGCCAGATCCTCGAGGGTCACATAGGTGGAGGTGCCGGTGTGGTAGAGACGTCGGTTGGCGTATTTCTTGATGACAGTGGGCTGCTTGTCCGTCTGTGTCTCGGTCTGCTTGTCCGTCGCCATGGAACCCGATACGTCCTGCTTGAATGCGAAACCGGCGCGCCGGCGCCCCGGCCCCGCGCGAGCCGGGCCGTCGGCATCAAGCTATAGGCAATCCGCCGTGCGATCAAAGCCCTAAAAGTCTAAGGGCGTACCCCAGCCCCGCCCCTATATACCGGAATATTCGGAGCCCCCGGCGAGCGTCGGCGCTTGACTTCCCTTCGTCCGGCGCTTTGATCGAACGTCAAGAGGCGGCTCGCCTCAACCGCACAGGAGATCGGAATGGCCCGGGACAACATCGTCATCGTCGGCGCGACACGCACGGCCGTCGGCTCGTTCAACGGCGCGTTCGGCAACACCCCTGCCCACGAGCTGGGCGCCGTGGCGATCAAGGCCGCCCTCGAGCGCGCCAAGGTGGAGGCCGCAGAGGTCGACGAGGTGATCCTCGGCCAGATCCTCACGGCCGGACAGGGCCAGAACCCGGCCCGTCAGGCCGCCATGGCGGCCGGGATCCCGCAGGAGAAGACGGCCTGGGGGCTCAACCAGCTCTGCGGCTCGGGCCTGCGCACGGTCGCCATCGGCCTTCAGCAGATCGCCAACGGCGACGCCAGCATCATCGTGGCCGGCGGCCAGGAATCCATGTCCCAGGCGCCCCATGCGGCCCATATGCGCAGCGGCACCAAGATGGGCGATTTCAAGCTCATCGACACCATGCTCAAGGACGGCCTGATGGACGCCTTCCACGGCTACCACATGGGCAATACCGCCGAGAACGTGGCCCAGCGTTGGCAGCTCACCCGCGAGGAGCAGGACCAGTTCGCGGTCGCGTCCCAGAACAAGGCCGAAGCCGCCCAGAAGGCCGGGCGCTTCAAGGACGAGATCACGCCGGTCACCATCTCGACCCGCAAGGGCGACATCGTGGTGGACCAGGACGAGTACATCCGCCCCGGCACCACCATCGAGGCCATCGCGAAGCTGAAGCCCGCCTTTTCCAAGGACGGCACGGTGACGGCCGGCAACGCCTCCGGCATCAATGACGGCGCCGCCGCCATCGTCCTCATGACCGAGGCCGAGGCCGAGCGCCGCGGCCTGACGCCTCTGGCGCGCATCGCCTCCTGGGCCACTGCGGGCGTCGACCCGGCGATCATGGGTACGGGCCCGATCCCGTCCTCCCGCAAGGCCCTGGAGAAGGCCGGCTGGAAGGTCTCGGATCTCGACCTGGTCGAGGCCAACGAGGCCTTCGCGGCCCAGGCGCTTGCGGTCAACAAGGACATGGGCTGGGATCCATCCATCGTGAACGTTAATGGCGGCGCCATCGCGATCGGCCACCCCATCGGCGCCTCGGGCGGGCGCGTCCTCGTCACGCTGCTGCACGAAATGGGCCGCCGCACCGCCAAGAAGGGCCTCGCGACCCTGTGCATCGGCGGCGGCATGGGCATCGCCATGTGCCTGGAGCGCTGAGCGGCGTCGGTCCGGAGCCATCCCAAAGAATGGGGCGCCCCTCCTAGGCTCTGCCCATTGTCCTAAGTTATGCTCCATGACGGCCCGCTCGATCGGGCCGTCACAAGAGACGGGCTTCGACGAGGGCACCGTCCCGGAACGGCTTATGGGAAGGAGACGAGGATGGCGCGCGTCACGCTGGTCACGGGAGGAACCCGTGGCATCGGAGCTGCGATTTCACGGAAGCTGAAGGAGGCCGGCTACAAGGTCGTTGCCAATTATCACGGCAATGACGAAGCCGCGAGCCGGTTCAAGACCGAGACGGGGATCCCCGTCTACAAGTTCGACGTGTCCGATCCGGCCGCCTGCGAGGCCGGCATCCGCACCATCGAGTCCGAGTTCGGCCCTATAGAAGTTCTCGTGAACAATGCGGGCATCACCCGGGACGGGATGTTCCACCGCATGACCTTCGAGCAATGGTCTGCGGTGATCCGCACCAACCTCGATTCCATGTTCACCTGCACCCGCCCGGTCATCGAGGGCATGCGCGAGCGGGGCTTCGGGCGCATCATCCTGATTTCGTCCATCAACGGGCAGAAGGGCCAGATGGGCCAGGCGAACTACTCGGCCGCCAAGGCCGGCGTCATCGGCTTCGCCAAGGCGCTCGCCCTGGAGAATGCCAACAGGGGCATCACCGTCAACGTCATCGCGCCGGGCTACATCGCCACCGAGATGGTCCAGGCCGTGCCTGAAGAAGTCCTCAAGTCCAAGATCCTGCCGCTCATCCCCGTCGGGCGCCTGGGCGAGGCCGACGAGATCGCGCGCAGCGTTCTCTTCCTGGCCGGAGACGAGGCGGGCTTCATCACCGGCTCGACGCTCACGGTGAACGGCGGGCAATATATGGCCTGAGGAAACAGGGACACGAAGACCGCCCCTCCCCTGCCATTCCGGGACGGCCTTAGGCGCCCCGGAATGACGGGAAGAGGTCACACGCCGGCGACTTGGCTCGACCTACTCCCCTCCCCCTTGTGGGGAGGGCCAGGGTGGGGGTGTCGGCGCTACGTTTTGAAAGTCCAGCGCTCACCCCCCTCTCCAACTCTCCCCCACAAGGGGGGAGAGAGCAGGTGGCGCTTCCCGCGAACGCACGAGATCCGTAGCCAGCAGAGAAAGTGCGCCCCCTCCCCGTCACCCAAGTCCGAACCCAAACCACTGCCGCACAAACGAAAGCTCTCCCCAGACGAAACTCTTTCGGCTATGCGGGCGGAATGACGACGCGCACCGCCACCTCGATCGGCTTCACGGCCATCCTCCTCTGGTCTCTCCTGGCCCTGCTGACGGTATTGACGGGGGAGATTCCCTCGTATCAGTCCGCGGTCCCGACATTTCAGCTCCTGGCGATGACCTTTCTCATCGGAGGACTTATCGGCATGGCGAACTGGCTGAAGCGGCCTGCCGGTCTCAAGTCGCTGCGTCAAAAGCCGGTTGTTTGGGTTCTCGGCCTTGGCGGGCTGTTCGGCTATCACGCCCTTTACATAGCCGCCTTGCGTCTTGCCCCGGCGGCGCCGGCGGAGGTCGGGTTGCTCAATTACCTCTGGCCGCTCCTGATCGTGCTGTTCTCATCGCTGTTGCCGGGCGAGTATCTGAAACGGGCCCATATCGCAGGAGCGCTGCTCGGTTTCACGGGAGTCGTGGTGCTTCTCGCCGGACGAGACACGCTCGAGGTGCGCACCGAGTATCTGATTGGTTATGGCTGCGCTGTCGTCGCTGCCTTCGTCTGGGCAGGTTATTCGGTTCTGTCCCGGCGTTTCGGTCAAGTGCCCACAAGCGCAGTGGCGGGCTTCTGCCTCGCCACCGCGCTTCTGAGCTTCCTCTGTCACATCCTCTTCGAAGTGACCGTCTGGCCTCTGACATTGCAGCAATGGCTGGCGATCCTGGCCCTCGGCGTCGGCCCCCTGGGAGGGGCGTTTTACGTCTGGGACATCGGCATGAAGCACGGGGATATCCGTCTCCTGGGCATCGCATCCTATGCTGCGCCCGTCCTGTCGACCCTGCTGCTCGTCATGCTTGGATATGACAAGCCGACGCTCGCCCTCGCCATCGCGTGCGGGCTCATCGTCATCGGCGCGCTCGTCGCCACCGTCACGCCTAAGTCTCGGTCGTGAGTTCACACTCACGCCCGAAGCTTGAAGTTACTGATTTTTGAGCATCTTTTCACGCAAAACCGGTTCCCGCTTTTGCGCCCGATGCTCTAGGCGCCGCCCGGCATGACCCGGTGGGTGTAGCGGTAGGCAGGCGTGAAGCCGAAGGCCCGGTAGAGGGACAGGGCGATCTCGTTCTCTTCGCGCACCTGGAGATAGGCCGTGTGCGCGCCCTCGCGGCAGCCCCAGGCCATGAGGCTCGCGACGACCCGCCGCCCGAGCCCGATGCCGCGCAGGTCCGGCGCCACGACGATGTCGTAGAGCCCCACATAGCCGCGCTCCACCACGCCCAGCCCCCAAGCCACGGGCCGCTCGTCGAGGCTCAAGGTCGCGAAGGCGGCTTTCTGCCGGATGCGGGAGACGATCTCGATCAGGGTGGTGTCGTCCGCCTTGTCGCCCCCATAGGACTGGGCGGCCTCGCGCACCCACCGCTTCGAGACCTGGGACTCGATCGCCACCTCCGGATCGGGCTCGCAATCCCCGTTCACCGGCGCGGTGAGCACGAAGGTCGGCTCGATCTCCAGGAAGCCGCGCGCCTTGAGCGTGCCGTCGACCGCCGGATCCTGCAGGCCCGTGAGCCGGAAGGTCGGCCGCACGTTGGCGTCGAGGAAGCGCAGGATCATGTAGTCGATCAGCTCGTCGTCGAGGCGGGCTCCGGGCATGAACGGCGTCGCCGAATTGGCGCGCTTGCTGTAGCCGTTGGCGAGACGCAGGATCCACCCCTCATAGGCCTGGTAGTCGAAGGCCGGCCAGGCATTCATGAGGCGGCTCTCAAGGGCGAGGATGTGGTCGTGGTCGCTCATGGTATCGCGTTCTCCCGGCCCGCAGACCGATGACGGACTGAAGCATCGTCGAGAGGATCCGCCGGCCCGTCGGCCGTCAGAACCTGTTCTTCCATTCGCGCAGCGCCCGGAACACCTCGGCGGGGGCTGCCCCCTCCTGGCCTGCCGCCCGTGCCACATCAGGCTCACCCGCCCGCAGGAAGGGATTCGTGGCCTTCTCGTCGCCGAGGGTGGAGGGGATCAGGAAACGCCCCTCCGCCTTGGCCTTCTCGGCCTCGGCCATGCGCCGCTTGAGCGCCGCGTTGTCGGGCTCGACCGCCAGCGCGAAGCGGCCGTTCGAGAGGGTATAGTCGTGACCGCTATAGATGCGGGTATCGTCCGGCAGGGCCGCGATGCGCTGGAGCGAGGCCCAGAAAGTGGGGTAATCCCCCTCCAGAAGCCGGCCGCAGCCGAGGGTGAAGATCGTGTCGCCGGCAAACAGGACCCGGTCGGCCGCGAACCAGTAGGAGATGTGGTCGTTGCAATGGCCGGGCGTCTCCCACACGTCGGCGCGCAACTCGCCCACCTGCACGAAATCGCCCTCCTGCACCAGCCTGTCGGCCTGCGGCACCGCACCTTTCGCCTTGAGGGGCGCGACGACCCGGCAGCCGAAACGTTCCTTGAGCGGCGCCACCGCCTCCACGTGGTCCCCATGCCGGTGCGTGATGAGGATGTCCGACAGGGACCAGCCGGTCTCGGAGAGCGCCTTGAGGATCGGGCCCTCTTCGGGGGCATCGATGGCGGCGCAGGCGCCCGACTTGGGATCGTGGACGAGGGCACCGATATTGTCCTCGCGACAGAGGAAGACGTGGATCTGAGCGGACATGAAACGACCTTGGCTTGATGGATCACCGGTTATCATGGGACAGTCCGGAAAGGAAACCAGCCCCGGACCGCGCGGGAACTCAGGACGGCTCGACGGAAGAGAACCGACGGACGGCGCATGAGCATCGACATCACGGACCTGCGCAGCTTCTATGCGAGCCCCCTCGGGGGCGTCGCCCGCCGCTTCGTCGGACGGGCGATCGGCCGTTTCTGGGGGCCGCTCACGGGCCTGCGTGTGCTCGGGCTCGGCTATGCGGCCCCGTACCTGACCGCGGTTCGCGTCGAAAGCGAGCGGACCTTGGCGTTCATGCCGGCGAGCCAGGGGGTGGTGAACTGGCCGGCCACGGGCCCCTCCGCCTCGGCCCTCGTCGATCCGCTGATCATGCCCCTGCCGGACGCCTCCATTGACCGGGTGCTCGTGATCCACGCCCTGGAGACGGTGGAAAGCCCCACCGAGCTTCTTCACGAGATCTGGCGGATCCTGACCCCGGGCGGGCGCATCATCGTGGTGGCGCCGAACCGACGCGGGCTCTGGGCCCGCATGGATACGACCCCGTTCGGCCACGGCCAGCCCTATAGCCGCTCCCAGCTCAAGAGCCTCATGCGCCAGACCTGGTTCTCGCCGGAGGGCTGGGCCGAGACCCTCTACGTGCCCCCCTTGCGCAACCGCTTCCTCCTGCAGACGGCCCAGGCCTGGGAGCAGATCGGCATCGGCTTCTCGCTGCCCTTCGCGGGCCTGCACATCGTGGAGGCGACGAAGCAGCTCTACCGGCCGGGCGCGGTCCGCGCCGTACGCCGCTCGGCCCGGCTCGCCCCGGTCTTCGTGCCGGCTCCCGCGCCCGCCTCACGAACCCGGCTCGCACCTGAAGATCGGGGACGGATTCTCCCACTGGAGCCCGGCCCGCACGGCCCCGGCTGGGGGTGAAAACGGGCTTTGCCTTGACTTGAGGCCGGCAAATCGCCAGTGTCCGCGCGACCCGGCGGGGCCGCGAAGGTCGGCGCCGGTTTTTCATTTTCATAGAGTCTGATGCGCAGTTATCTCGATTTCGAAAAGCCGGTCGCCGAGCTGGAGGCCAAGGTCGAAGAGCTCAGGGCCCTCGGCGAGAACCGGGATGCCGTCTCGATTTCCGACGACATCAACCGCCTGGAGGCCAAGGCCGCGGAGGCCCTGAAGGACCTCTATGCCAAGCTCACGCCCTGGCAAAAGACCCTGGTCGCCCGCCATCCCCAGCGCCCGCATTTCGTCGATTACTGCGCGGGCCTCATCACGGATTTCACGCCCCTCGCGGGCGACCGCAAATTCGCCGAGGACGAGGCCATCGTCGGCGGCTTCGGCCGCTTCCGGGGCGAGCCGGTCTGCGTGCTGGGGCAGGAAAAAGGTTACAACACCGAAACCCGCATCCGGCACAATTTCGGCATGGCCCGGCCCGAGGGGTACCGCAAGGCCGTGCGTCTGATGGAGATGGCGGACCGCTTCGGCCTGCCGGTACTCTCCTTCGTGGACACCGCCGGCGCCTATCCGGGCATCGAGGCGGAAGAACGCGGCCAGGCGGAGGCGATCGCCCGCTCCACCGAGGCCCAGCTCGGCCTTGGCGTTCCGAACGTCTCGCTGGTGATCGGCGAAGGCGGATCCGGCGGCGCCATCGCGATTGCGACCGCCAACAAGGTCCTCATGATGGAGCACGCGATCTACAGCGTGATCTCGCCCGAGGGCGCGGCCTCGATCCTCTGGCGCGACGCCGCCCGGGCGCAGGACGCAGCCACCAACATGAAGATCACGGCCCAGGACCTCCTGCGCCTCGGCATCATCGACGGGATCGTCACCGAGCCTACGGGCGGCGCCCATCGGGACCCGGAGGCCGCCATCGCGGCGGCCGGCACGGCTATCGAGGAAGCGCTCCAGGACCTCAACAACATGGGCCCGGCGGAGCTGCGCGATCACCGCGCGGACAAATTCCTTAATATCGGCCGGAAGTTGTAAGCGGCCTTAACGGGCCCTCAACCTCTCCGGCCCATCCTGAAACCGGCCGGAGGATGGACGATGACTCATACGCGCAGAACCGTCGGGCTCATGTTCGGCGGATGCTCGGCAGAGCATGACGTCTCCCGGATGTCGGCCGCCAACGTGCTGCGCGCCCTGGATCCTGCGAAATACGACATCGTGCCCATCGGGATCCGCCGGGACGGGCGATGGTTCCTCGGCAACTCCGCCCCGCCGGACGCGAAATCCCTCGAAATCCCCTCCGGCGCCCCTGAAGTCGTGCTTCCGCCCGGCCGCAACGGCGAGCTCGTTGCCCTGAGCGGCGGGACCGGCCCCATCCGTCTCGACATCGCAATCCCGGTCCTGCATGGGCCGAACGGGGAAGACGGCTCCGTCCAGGGATTGCTGGAACTCGCGAACCTCGCCTATGTGGGCTCGGGCGTCATGGGCTCGGCAGCCTGCATGGACAAGGACGTCGCCAAGCGCCTGCTGCGCGACGCTGACCTGCCCATCGTCCCGTTCCTGACCATAACCCGACAGAACCGGGTGGATTACGAGGCTGCCGCCAAAGCGCTCGGCACCACGGACCTCTTCGTCAAGCCGGCCAATATGGGCTCGTCGGTGGGCGTGTCCCCTGCCCGCTCGGCGGAGGATTTCGTCCGGGCCTGCGACCTGGCCTTCGGCCACGACACCAAGATCCTCGTAGAAAGAAGCGTCTCGGGAGCGCGGGAGATCGAATGCTCCGTCCTGGAGGAGGCCTCCGGCACGCTGCGCGCCTCCCCGCTCGGCGAGATCGCTCCGGCGCAATCCCACGGCTTCTACAGCTACACCGCCAAATACGAGGATGCGGCGGGCGCCGACCTTCGCATCCCGGCAGCTCTCGACCGGGCCCTCTCCGACCGCATCCGGGACCTCGCCCTCGCGGCCTTCCGCGTGCTCGGCTGTGAAAGCCTGGCGCGGGTCGACTTCTTCGTCGACCCGGAGGATCCGGCGGGCGTTTACATCAACGAGATCAACACCCTGCCGGGTTTTACGGCGATCAGCATGTATCCCAAGCTGTGGGAGGCCGCAGGCCTGACCCAGCGTGACCTGATGGATGCCCTGATCGGCCATGCCCTGTCCCGGCACGACCGGAAACGGGCCCGGGAAAGCGCCTGACGATCCGTGGCAATTTCGAGCAGTGGACAGCTTGCCGGACCGGGAAGCGTGACTGTCGGGCGAACCCAGACCGCCCGCCATCTCGCTGATATTGCTAAGCTTTCCGCAAAATTCCCCGCCCGCTGGTGCGACCTCCCGACACCATTCCCTTAGGGCTTCGTTCAGTATAACTCCGTTACGGTACCGCTTGCGGTAAGCCTGAGTTAAGGCTAACAATCTAGGCCTATCGGGGAACTGTCCGGAAGACCGTCCGGACAGATCAAAAAATGCGGGGTCCCCTATGATGAAGCGTATCGCATTGGCCGCGAGCCTGACGCTCGCGCTTGCCGCCTGCCAGGATGACGGCTTCTCCCGAAGCTCCACGCGCCACCTGACGCCGATTCCGGCCGCCACCATGGCGCTCATGTCGAGCAAGGGGATGTCCAAGACCGACCCCATCCTGATCCGAGCCTACAAGAAGGAATCGGAGATGGAGATCTGGAAGCGCGGCTCCGACGGACGCTACGCGCTCCTCAAGACCTATCCGGTCTGCCGCTGGTCGGGCCAGCTCGGCCCCAAGACCCGGGAGGGCGACCGCCAGGTGCCGGAGGGCTTCTACACGGTCTCGCCGTCGCAGATGAACCCGAACTCCGCCTATTACCTGTCCTTCGACACGGGCTATCCGAACGCCTTCGACCGCTCCCTCGGCCGTAACGGCGGAGACATCATGGTGCACGGCTCCTGCTCGTCGCGGGGCTGCTTCGCCATGACCGACGAGAATATTGCGGAGATCTACGCCATCGCGCGCGAGTCCTTCGCCAGCGGCCAGCGGGCCTTCCAGTTCCAGTCCTACCCGTTCCGGATGACGGCCAAGAACCTCGCCCAGCACCGGCTCGATCCGAATATCGGCTTCTGGAAGAACCTGAAGGAAGGCTCGGATTATTTCGAGATCACCAAGGAAGAGCCCCGAGTGGCCGTGGCCGGCGGGCGCTACCAGTTCAACGCTTCGGAGGCCGCAATCGCTTCGGCCATGGCGGCCAAGCGCCAGAAGGACGAGCAGGAGGTCGCGGAACTCGTCGCCCATGGCGAGAAGCCCGTGAAGCTCGTCTACCATGACGGCGATTCGCACGAATCCTTCCGCACCGCCCTGGCGGACGCGATGGGCTCCGACGGATCCCTGGTGGTCGATTCCCGGATGCGCAACAAGTTCGGCGCCGTGAGCCGGCCGGAAGGCCTCTCGTCCGGCCCGCAGCAGATCGTTCTCGACGAGACTGGCAAGGCGAAGCCCGAGCTGCCCTCGACGGCCCTCGCCTTCGCGTCGCTCGATCAGTCTCCTGCCGCGCCGGCCAAGGCCGCGCCTGCCGAGAAGCCTGCTGCTCCCGCCGCGAAGGTTGCGGCCGCCGCTCCGGCGCCCGCGGGCGCTCCTGGCGAGACGCCCTTCTACAAGAAGATGTTCAACGGCATCGGCGACCTGTTCGGCTCGTCTGCGGCCCAGCCGACGACGGATGTGGCCCAGGCGGCCCCTGCCCAACCGGGCGCCGTGCAGAGGCCGGTCAGCGCGGCGGCGCCGCGCAAGGCGCATGCGGTCGCCGTGGCGAACTGACGGCTGCTGAGACTTCGATTCCGCGCGACCGCGCCGGAATCCCGAGCCAGAGGATTCCCCAGCGGAATGAAGACCGCCTGGGGAAGTTCCTACCTGAAGGTCCGGGCAGATCTCACGATCTGTCCGGACCTTTTTGTATCAATACGTCTGTGCGAGATAGTCGCTGATGGTCTTCGCATCGGCCTCGTCGATGGGAGCACGGTAGGTCTTGATCATCTTGGTGACCTCGGCCTCCCAGAACGCCTTGCCCTTCTTGGGCGGCTGCATGGCGATGTAGTCCGCCGAATGGCAGGCCGTGCAATTGTTCTGGGCCACATCGACTCCAGGGCCGGGCTTCAAGGTCGCGGTTTCCTCGGGCAGCTCATAGGTGAGCGGTTTCGCCACCACGATGCCGGCCGATGCCGCGAAGGCTCCGCCGAGCATGGCGGCGACAAGGATCTTTCTGGCCATGGTTCTGCCCCCTCTCATGCCGCTTTCACGCGGATCGTCTCGACGACATTGCGCATGTAGCCGGCCGGATTCCAAAGAGGCTCCATCGGCTGCGTCTGCCCGATGCGGTTGATCGCCCGTACCTTGAGGTCGTGCGTGCCGGCCGGCAGCCTGATCGTCGCCTGCCATTCCCGGAACGAATAGCGCCCGAGATCCTGGCCGAGCCGTGCCGCGGTCCAGGTCTTGCCGCCGTCGCTGGAGAGGACCACGTCGGTGATGCCGTATCCTCCGTCGAACGCGATCCCGCGGACGAGCGTATCGGCGCCGGCCTTCACGTCGGCGCCGTCGGTGAGGCTGGTGATGAAGGAGCGCACGTCGAAACGGTTGATCGGCACGGTCGCCGACGGCGCCTTGCCGGGTTCGACACAGGCGCAGGCATTGTCCGGAATCCGGTAGGCGGACTTCATCCAGAATCCGTCATAGACGCTGTCGATGACGGTGATCTCGCTGAGATGCTTGACCCAGTAGGTCCCGTAATAGCCCGGCACCACGAGGCGGATCGGGAAGCCGTTGAGCCAGGGCAGGTCCTCGCCGTTCATCGCATAGGCGATCATGACCTCGCCGTCCCGCGCGTGATCGATGTCGAGCGCCTTGACGAAGTCCGGCGTCTCCGGGACGACCGGCCCGTCGAGACCGTTGAAGGTCACCTGGCGCGCCCCCGCCTGCACGCCGGCCTTGTCGAGCACAGCCTTGAGGGGCACGCCCTTCCAGCGCGCATTGCCCATGGCGCCATTGGCAAGCTGGCCGCCGGCGACTCGCGGCTCCACGAGGCCACGGCTGTTGCCCGAGCACTGGTTCACTGCGACGATCTCGACCGCATCCATGGCCTTGAGGTCGGCCAGAGAAAGGGAGAGCGACTTCTCCACCTTGCCCTTGATCTCGAGCCGGTAGGTTTCCGGATCGATCGAGAGCGGAATATCCGCGAGGTGGTAACGGACGAAGAAGGCGTCATTCGGCGTGATGACGCCCTCATTGAAAACCGAGAACGGAGTCTCGAGCTGCGGAGGCCGCGCGGTCATCTGGATCAGCGGCCGCTTGCCGGGATATTTGACGAGGGGCCGCTCGCCATTCCCAAAGGGGAGTGTGACCATATCGGCGGCCAGGGCCTTGAGCGATCCGGTCAGCGTGCTGCCGCCGAGGGCGAGCATTCCGGCTCCCGCCCGCCTGAGAAGTTCCCGTCTGTCGAGCATGAGCGCTCCCCTCCCTTGTCGTTGTTGCGCAACCCGCCTCCGGAGTACCGGCCGACGGGTGCCTTGAGAGAAGAGACGCGCGAGGCCGCCCGTTTATTCGGTCGGCCGCGAAAAAATCTTGGCGGTCAGCCCGCGCAAGGCGCGCCCCGTTCGGCACTCTGGCCCAAGGCGATGCGCACCTGGCCCGGATCGGCCCGGTGCGTGAGCCTCTCCAGAGCATCGGAGAGCGCGGCCAGGCGGGCATCGTCCATGCCGTGGGTCAGGAGCAGGAAGCCCGTTTCGTCGACCTCCCAACCGACGATCCGGATGCCGTTCTCGCGCCTGTCCGCACCCTGCCGCGGCATGTCGGCCGAGCGGCCGATCCAGAGCCCGACGCGGCACCCATGCGGACCCTGATATCCGAGAAGAAATCCACGGCCGGAACGTTCGTCCGGGATCGCACGGACAAGCTCGAGATGCGCGGCTCCCAGATCGGGCGGAGCCCCGTGCCAGGCTGCGACCTCGACATGGCTCGATACGGGAACGCCCGCCGGCTCGGTTCCGGCGAGCCAGCTGCGATAGAGCTCGACCGGCCTCTCCCCATCGCCGAACGTAAAGGAACCGGTCATCGGCCCCATGACCGTCAGGGACAGGGCCGCCACGACGGCCAATGCCCCCAGACGAGCCGGGAGGAGCGAGCGGCGTGCGCAGGCCGTCTCTCGTGCAGCGCCTGCGCCGTGGCGGACTTCAGGCGGGACAGGGTCGCGATCCGGGCCCGCAGCTCCGGATCCTGCGCCGCACGTTCGGCCATCGCCTCGGCCTCCTCCGGCGAGAGTTCGCCATCCACATAGGCGTTGATCGCCTCCCACATCAGCGGGTCTCCCGGTCGGGGTTTTGGGCCGGATCGGCCGCGATGGCCGCCAACATGCGCGAACGCGCGCGGGACAGGCGGCTCATGACCGTGCCGGTCGGCACCCCCATGATGGCGGCCGCCTCCCGGTAGGTCCGGCCCTCGAGATCGACCAGCATCAGCACCTGCCGGTCGGTCGGGCAAAGGGCGGACAACGCCTGTTTCACGGCGAGGGTCGTAATCATGTCATCGCGAAACGACCCCGGGGCCTCATCTTCCGGCCCGGTTTCCGCAAGGTCCCTCACGGCGCGCCGGCGGGTCTGGTCGATCCAGACATTGCGGATGATCGTGAACAGCCATGCCAGGGCGGCCTTCTCGTCGGACGGGCTTTCGCGGGACGACAACGCCCGAAGGGCCGATTGCTGCATCAGGTCACGCGCCGTGTCCGGCTCGCGCGTCAGCTTCAGGGCATATCCCAGAAGACGGGGCCAGGCCGAGACGAGAAAGGTATCGATCGAGCGGGGCAGGACGTTGCGACCTCCATTCCGTCCAGACTAGAGCATCGTGCGGAAAAGTGGACCCGGTTTTCCGCCCCGAACGATGCTCCAGCCCAGAGAAGAAGCATCGGATTGATCCCAAAAGTGGGTCCACTTTTGGGTCCGATGCTGTAGAGCATTCTCACGCGATGTGGGAACCGGTTCACGGACCGAAAATGCAGGACGCCCCGGGCTCACAGCCGAGCATGGAGGCGCCTGGGCGCCACATTCCGCCAGGCGGCCGCAAGGGCGCTTCTCAGGCCTGCCTCGTCGCTCTCCGCCAGCATGACGTTCGTCCAGCCCTTGAGACCCCAGCCTCCCGGCACAGCCGCGAAGACCGCGGGCTCGCTTTCCACGAGCATCCGCTGGTGGTCCGGCTCGAGCCTGACGACGGCGCGCTTCTCGTCCGGCCACAGGGTCGCGAAAACCTTTCCGCCGACACGAAAATCCGGATGGTTCATGTGCATGCCCTCGACCGTTTCCGGAAGCGCGAGGGCAAGGCGGCGGACATCATCAGGGGTCATGCGGCTTCTCGCGTGCTGAAGCCGTCAGCTTCTCCACGGTCACCCTGTGACGCAAGCCCTTATGCCGGACCACGGGTACCGCCCCAAAGGAAAAGCCCGGCCGCTGGGCCGGGCTTTAACTTCGATAATTGTTGAGGCCGTCAGGCCACGAACTGTCCGTGGCAATGCTTGAACTTCTTGCCGGAACCGCAGGGGCAGGGCTCGTTGCGTCCGACGCGACCCCAGGTGGAGGGGTCGTTCGGGTCGCGGGTCGAGCCGGCCTCGGAGGCCGCGAAGCCCAGGGCCGGGGACGCGCCCTGAGCCAGGTCGAACTCGTTCTCGCCGGTCGCCGGGTCGAGGTGCTGGGCAAACATGGGCGGAAGCTCCTGCTGCTCCGGCTGCTGGAACACCACCTGGATGCGCATGAGCTGACCCGTGACCTGCTCGCGCAGGCGCCCGACGAGGTCGTTGAAGAGGTCGAAGGCCTCGGACTTGTACTCGTTGAGCGGATCGCGCTGGGCCATGCCGCGCCAGCCGATGACCTGGCGCAGGTGGTCGAGGGTCACGAGATGCTCGCGCCAGAGATGATCGAGGCTCTGGAGGAGCACCTGCTTCTCGACGTAGTTCATCACATCGGAGGTGTTCTCCTCGATCCGCTTGGCATAGGACTCGTCCGCCGCCTTGCGGATGCGCTCGCGGATCTCGTCGTCGGCAATGCCCTCCTCCTTCGCCCACTCGTCCACCGGCAGGTCGAGGTTGAGGAAGTTGGCCACGCTTTCCTTGAGGCCCGCGATGTCCCACTGCTCCGCATAGGCGTGCTCGGGGATGGTGCGGGCAACGAGGTCGTCAATGACGCCATGGCGCATGTCGTCGATGGTCTCGCGCACGCTCTCCTCGGCCATGAACTCCTTGCGCTGCTCGAACACGACCTTGCGCTGGTCGTTCATGACGTTGTCGTATTTGAGGATGTTCTTGCGGATGTCGAAGTTGCGCGCCTCGACCTTTGCCTGTGCCCGCTCGATCGCCTTGTTGATCCAGGGGTGGATGATGGCTTCGCCTTCCTGCAGGCCGAGCTTCTGCAGCATGCCGTCCATTCGCTCGGACCCGAAGATGCGCATCAGGTCGTCCTGGAGGGACAGGTAGAACTTGGAACGGCCCGGGTCGCCCTGACGGCCCGAACGGCCGCGCAGCTGGTTGTCGATGCGCCGGGATTCGTGGCGCTCCGTGCCGAGCACGTAGAGGCCGCCGGCATTGAGCGCCTTCTCCTTGAAGGCCGCGATCTCGTCGAGGATCTCCCGCTCGCGGCGGGCGCGCTCCTCGCCCTCGAGACCGTTGAGCTCGCGCTCGATGCGCATCTTGGCGTTGCCGCCGAGCTGGATGTCGGTGCCGCGACCGGCCATGTTGGTCGCGATGGTGATTGCGCCCGGCACGCCGGCCTGGGCGACGATGAAGGCCTCCTGCTCGTGGAAGCGGGCGTTGAGCACGGCGAAGTGTTTCGTGGCCTTGCCTTCGCGGGCCGCCTTGTAGAGGGGCTCCAGAGCCTGGGGGTTCTCGAAGTCGATCAGCTTGAACCCGTCCTTGATCAGGAGCTCGGCCAGGAGTTCCGACTTCTCGATAGAGGTGGTGCCGACGAGGATCGGCTGGCCCTTCTTGGAGGATTCCTCGATGTCGCGGATCACCGCCCGGTAGCGCTCTTCGGCGGTCCGGTAAACCTCGTCATCGTCGTCGATACGGGCGACGGGCCGGTTGGTCGGGATCTCGACCACCTCGAGATTGTAGATTTCCAGGAACTCGTCGGCCTCGGTCGCGGCCGTGCCGGTCATGCCGCCCAGCTTGTCGTAGAGGCGGAAATAGTTCTGGAACGTGATGGACGCGAGGGTCTGGTTCTCGGGCTGAACCTGGACCCGCTCCTTGGCCTCGAGAGCCTGGTGGAGGCCTTCCGAGTAGCGCCGGCCCTGCATCATGCGGCCGGTGAACTCGTCGATGATGACCACCTCGCCGTTGCGGACGATGTAGTCCTTGTCGCGCTGGAACAGGGTGTGGGCCCTCAGCGCCTGGTTCATGTGGTGGACCAGGGTGGCGTTATGGGCATCGTAGAGGTCGCCCTCGGTCAGGAGGCCGATCTCGCGCAGGAGGCCTTCCATCTTCTCGGTGCCGGCCTCGGTCAGCGACACGGCGCGCTGCTTCTCGTCGAGGTCGTAGTCGCTCTTGTCGAGGCGCGGGATGACCACGTCGATGGCGTTGTAGAGCTCCGAGCGGTCGTCGAGGGGGCCGGAGATGATGAGGGGCGTACGGGCCTCGTCGATGAGAATGGAGTCCACCTCGTCCACGATGGCGAAGTTGTGCCCGCGCTGGACCATCTGCGACATCTCGTACTTCATGTTGTCGCGAAGATAGTCGAAGCCGTATTCGTTGTTGGTGCCGTAGGTAATGTCGGCCGCATAGGCGGCGGCGCGCTGACCGTCGTCGAGCCCATGGACGATCACGCCCACCGTGAGGCCGAGGAAGCGGTAGACCTGCCCCATCCATTCCGCGTCGCGGCTGGCGAGGTAGTCGTTCACGGTCACCACATGGACGCCCTTGCCGGCCAAGGCATTGAGATAGACCGGCAGGGTGGCCACCAGGGTCTTGCCCTCGCCGGTCCGCATCTCGGCGATGGAGCCCTCGTGCAGCACCATGCCGCCGAGGAGCTGGACGTCGAAGTGCCGCTGGCCCAGGACCCGCTTGGCGGCCTCGCGGACCGTCGCGAAGGCCGGGACCAGCAGGTCGTCCAGGGACTTGCCGGCGGCGATCTGTGCCTTGAATTCCTCGGTCCGGGCGCGGAGCTGATCGTCCGTAAGGGCTTCGAGCTCGGGCTCCAACGCGTTGATGGCCGCTACTTTCGGCCGATAGGACTTCAGTCGGCGATCGTTGACCGAGCCAAAGATTTTCTTCGCGAGTGTTCCGAACATCGAGAGCCTTCAGACTTCTGGGATTCTGGAGAAACGTTAATTTGAGCCGCGTTATAGACTTAATTATGCAGGAGCGCATCTAAAAGACTGCGCCAGGAGGGCGCATATCCAAGACCCGTTCGAGACCCGCTCCCATGGCGCCCAGCCGGCTCGGCACCGGCCATCCGCGCCGGCGCGGATGTGCCACAGATAGGCTGTCGCTTGCAAACGGCAATGAACTCGGTCATCGGTCCACGGGACAGTGGGCGATACCCATGAGAGGATCAGACATGTCAGTTTCACCATCGCTGCGCAGGGGCGTTTTGGCTCTCGGCGTCGCCCTTCCCCTGACGGCAGGCGTGGCCTTTGCCCAGGGGACAGCCCCCGCGGCGGCTCCGGCCGCCCCAGCGGCCACTGCCCCGGCGGGCAACAAGGTCGTCGCCCGGGTCAACGGCCAGGACATCACCGAAGCGGACCTCGCCGTGGCGGCCTCCGACCCGGCCCTGCAGCTGCCGAGCATCCCGGAAGAGCAGAAGCGCGAGCTCCTGATCAGCTACCTCATCGATCTCAAGCTCGGCGCCAAGGCTGCTGAGACCGCCAAGGTGGGCGACAACCCCGATTTCGCCCGCAAGCTGGCCTATAACCGGGACAAGACCCTCCTCGACGAGTATCTCGACCAGGAGGCCCGCAAGGCCGTGACCCCCGAGGCGGCCAAGAAGCTCTATGACGAGACCGCCAAGAACATGACCCCCGAAGAGGAGGTCCATGCCCGCCACATCCTCGTGGACAACGAAGAGGATGCCAAGAAGGCGGCCGCCCGCGTGAAGGGCGGAGAGGACTTCGCCAAGGTCGCGGGCGAGCTTTCGAAGGACCCGGGCTCCAAGACCGACGGGGGCGATCTCGGCTTCTTCACCAAGGACCGCATGGTCGAGCCCTTCGCCGAGGCCGCCTTCAAGCTCAAGCCCGGCGAGATCTCCGACCCGGTCAAGTCCCAGTTCGGCTGGCACGTGATCAAGGTCGAGGAGCGGCGCGCCAAGCCCGTCCCGTCCTTCGACGAGATGAAGGACCAGGTGAACGCCTATCTGGAGCGCAAGGCCCAGCAGGACCTGATCGTCGGCCTGCGCAAGGACGCCAAGATTGAGAAGCTCGACGACAAGGGCAACCTGGTCGAGCAGAAGAAGCCCTGATTTTTAAGGGATCGAGGCAACAGGGGGCGGCCCGAAAGGCCGCCCCTTTTCGTTTTGGGAGCTGGACTGCCGGTCGACGGGACGATGGAGCGCCGGGCTCGGCCTTCGGTTGCTTGAGGAAGTCTCCCTTTTGCCAGTCGGGTCAGCGGCGGGAGGAATCGGCCGTTCCATCCGCGGGTGGGCACCGCGGACCTCTCCCGACGAAACGCGGGCTTGACAAAAAGCCTTGGAAAGCCACAGGTCGCCGGTCGCTGAGGCCTTTTTTCTCCACATTTTTCCGGGTCCCTCCATGTCCAAGACCGTCTCGCCGCTGGCGCCCAAGTCCTATCCCACGCTTCCCGAGATCGAGGGCGTCAGGATTGCTACGGCGGAAGCCGGGATCCGATACAAGAACCGGACAGACGTGCTCTACGTGGCCCTCGCCAAGGAGACGACCGTGGCAGGGGTCTTCACCCGTTCGAAATGCCCGTCGGCCCCGGTGGACTGGTGCCGCAAGAACCTGGAGAAGGGCGTCGCTCGGGCGCTCGTGGTGAATTCCGGCAACGCCAACGCCTTCACGGGCCGGAAGGGCGCGGAAGCCGTGAAGCTCACGGCCGACATCGCCGCCAAGGCGGCGGGCTGCCGCGCCTCCCAGGTCTTCATCGCCTCGACGGGCGTGATCGGCGAGCCGCTCGATGCCTCGAAATTCGCGGGCGTGCTGGAGACCTGCGAGCAGAAGGCGACCCCGAAGGCCTGGGTCGATGCCGCGAAGGCCATCATGACCACCGACACCTTCCCGAAGGTCGCGACCCGCACGGCCACCATCGGGGGCGTGGAGGTCACCATCAATGGCATCGCCAAGGGCGCGGGCATGATTGCTCCCGACATGGCCACCATGCTGTCCTTCGTCTTCACGGATGCGCCGCTCGCGGCGCCGGTCCTGCAGGCCCTGCTCAAGAAGGGCGCCGACAAGAGCTTCAACTGCGTGACGGTCGACAGCGACACCTCGACCTCGGATACGCTCCTGTTCTTCGCCACCGGCGCCGCCGCCAAGCGGGGCGCGCCGTCCATCGCGCTGCCGAGCGACCGCCGCCTGAAGGAATTCCGGCAGGCCCTCGAGAGCCTGCTCTGCGACCTTGCCCGGCAGGTGGCGCGGGACGGCGAAGGGGCGCGCAAGTTCGTGACCGTGAAGGTGACCGGCGCCACCGGCGCCACCTCGGCGAAGCGCATCGCCATGGCGATCGCCAACTCGCCCCTCGTGAAAACCGCTGTGGCCGGCGAGGACGCCAATTGGGGCCGCGTCGTGATGGCGGTCGGCAAGGCCGGCGAGCCGGCGGAGCGCGACAAGCTCGCGATCTGGTTCGGCGACATCCGCGTTGCCGTGAAGGGCGCCCGGGACCCGGATTACGACGAGGCCCGGACCTCCACCTACATGAAGGGCGATGACATCACGATCCGGGTCGATCTCGGCCTCGGCCGCGGCGAGTCCACCGTGTGGACCTGCGACCTCACCAAGGCCTATGTGGAGATCAATGGCGATTACCGGAGCTGAGGCGGCCCGCCCTTACGGTATGACCGTCACCTTCCACGTGACGGTCACGTTCATGGGGCCGCCATACTGGTCGAACCCGGTAATCTCATAGGCGAATTCGTCGGATCCCCTGTAGCCGTGCGAGGCGGCATAAAAGGGGATGAGGCCGATCACGCCCGCTTTTCCGCTCTTTGGCGCCTGGACGATCCTGGTTTTCTGGACCACGCCCGGAACGTTGCCGATGCTGAACCGGCAGCCCGTCCCGGCCCTCACCTTCAAGGTTCCGGTCCCTTCGAAATCGGCCGAATTGATCGGGACGGCGGCCGCCTCGCACTCCGCGGCAGCCGGCGTGCAGACGGCCGCAAGGCCAAGCCCCCATAGAACGGGGGCTACCCGTGCAAGCAGTGTCATGGTTTCCTCCGGAATTATGATTTTTATCTTTTCGGATATACCGTAACGTCACGTTCATCAAGCCGTGCAAATCGGTTCGCGCGCGGGGCAAAGCAGGGTATGAGAGGCGCCTTGCAGATGTCAGGCCGGGCCCGTCCGGCCCCGCCGAATGGAACGAACGTGTCCTCGCTCAAGCTCACCCTCGTCGTCGCCGTCGCCCTCGTGGACACGGACAACCGCATCCTCCTGGCGCAGCGCCCGGAGGGGAAGCAGCTGGCGGGGCTTTGGGAATTTCCGGGCGGCAAGGTGGAGCCCGGCGAGCGGCCCGAGGAGACCCTGATCCGCGAGCTGCATGAGGAACTCGGCATCACCGTGAAGGAGGCCTGCCTTGCGCCCCTAACCTTCGCGAGCCACGCCTATGAGAGCTTTCATCTCCTGATGCCGCTCTATATCTGCCGCCGCTGGGAAGGGTTCGTGCAGTCCCTCGAGGGACAGGCCCTGAAATGGGTGAAGCCCCAGGAGCTGCGCGCCTATCCGATGCCGCCGGCGGACGAGCCGCTGATCCCGTTTCTCGTCGATCTCCTCGGCGCCTGAGGTTCTCATCATGTCGGGCTCCGTACAGGCCGCTGCGCCCTCCCCGGCCGTGAGCCAGAGCTTTCTGGTGTCCCACCTCCTCGGCTGCTCGATCCTGTGGGCGAGCGGCTTCCTGTTCATCAAGCTCAGCGACGATCTCAGCCCCTTCGCAATCGCAGCCATGCGCGGCCTCCTCGGCGCCACCTCCCTGGCCGTCTGGTTCAAGCTCAAGGGTAAGCGCCTCCTGCCGGAGCGGCATGAGCTGAAGAACTGGATCGTCCTCGGCACCTTCAACGGCTGGCTGCCCAACGTGCTCGTGGCCTATGCCCTGACCCAGATCACCACCGCGTCCGCCGCGATGGTGCAGGCCGCCGGCCCCCTCATCGTGGCCGTGATGTCCCATGCGCTGTTTCCGGACGAGCGGCTGACGCGCCTGCGCTTCGTCGGCGTCCTCGTCGGCTTCGCCGGCATGGGCGTTCTCATCGGCCCTGCGGCCATCCCGCAGAGCGGGATCAGCCCGATGGGCTCCCTGGCCATGGTGGCCGTGACCTTGAGCTATGCGACCGCGAATATTTTCGTGCGCACCATCAAGCAGGCGGACCCTTCCCGGCTGGCCCTCGGCCAACAGGTCTGCTCAGGCCTGCCCGCCACCCTGCTGGCCCTGGCGATCACGGGACCGGACGCCTTCGCGGCAGTGCCCTCGCTCGTTGCGCCCCTGCTTGCCCTCGGCATCGTCGCGACCGCCCTGCCCATGCTCATGTTCATGCATATGATCCGGCGCGCAGGCCCCACCCGGGCCTCGATGGTGGGCTATCTCCTGCCGGTCTGGACCGCCATCCTGGCCGTGCTCTTCCTCGGCGAGCGGGTCGGCGGGCGTGAGATCCTCGGCGGCGCCGTGGTGCTCGCAGGCGTCGCGATCGTGACCTTCAGCGGAAAAGCGAAGCGCCCCGCCTGACGGCTTCTCTCAGGCCGCGAATCCGACCTTGAGGCGCCGGTTCTGCCGCCCCTTGTTGTCGACCTTGAGCACCGTCACGGGCCGCGCCTGGCCGGTGGAGGACAGATGCGTGCCGCCGCAGCCCTGCCGGTCGAGATCGGCAATCTCGACGATGCGCACCTGACCGTCCGGCTGCCGCGGCGGAGCCACGGCCTTGCTGCGGAAGAGGCCAGGGACGGCCGCCGCCTCGTCCCATGGCATGTGGAAGGCGCGCACGGCCAGATCCTGCCGGATGACGTCGTTCATGGCCCCGTCGAGAGCCCGCAGGCGGTCCGCATCGGCGCCCGGCAGGTCGAAATCCACCCGGAAGGTCCCGTCGCCTGAGAGCTGCGCGCCGGTCAGGAGCGCGCCCCCGAACTCCCGATAGACGATGCTGTTCGCCACATGCGCCATGGTGTGGAGCTCGCTCATGAGGCGGCGGAAATCCGGATCGACCATGATCCGGACGGTGCCGTGGATGTCGGCCCCGCCCTCGATCTCATGCCAAAGCCCCCGCTCCTCCGGCCGCACGGCCAGGATCATCGCCTCGCCGTGAGACCAGGCGAGGGTGGCCCTGTCGGCGAGCTGCCCTCCACCGCCCGGAAAGACCGGGGATTGCGCCAGCAGGATGGCGCCCGGGCGCGCATCGATCACGGCGGCCTCCAGGGTGAAAACATCCGGATGATCCTGGCAGAACAGGCGCATGAGATTTCCTCGCTGGCGAGCCGCGCACTGTGCCGCTCCGGCCTGCGCGGCGCAACGGGCGTCCGCCCGGGGACTTTTCCTGGCCCGCCTCTCTGTTACATTATATTGGGAACCAGAGGAGCCGACCATGGCCAGCCTGTTCGAACGCCAGCTCCAGGCCTATTCTGGCTACCACCGGGACCATCGCAACCGGGCGACCCATTTTGTCGGAATCCCGGCCATCGTGTTCTCGCTGCTCCTGGCCCTGAGCCTGTGGCGGCTGCCGGTGGGGGAACACGCGGTATCCGGCGCCTGGATCGTCGGGCTCCTGGCGGTGGCGGGCTGGATCGCCCTCGACCTCACGATCGGCCTCGCCATGGCCGTGGCGACGCTCGTGATGGTGCTGGTCGCGGGCTGGCTGACGTCCCATCTCGGGTCAGGGGCCGTCTGGATCCTGTTCTGGGTGCTCTTCATCGGCGGCTGGGCCCTGCAATTCCTCGGCCATGCCTATGAGGGCCGGCGGCCCGCCTTCACGGACAACCTGTTCCAGGCCTTCATCGGCCCGATGTTCATCATGGCCGAGGCGCTGATGGCGCTCGGCCTGCGGCGGGATCTGGCAGCCTATACGCAGGATCGGGAGACGGCCTGAGGCCTATCCTCAGCGCTCGAATTCCTCGATGGCGTCGACACGTTCCGGATAGAAGGCCAGATAGCCGGCAATCTCCTTCACGGCCGGATAGGGTTCCTCGTAGGTCCAGACCGCGTTCTCCCGCACCAATCCCCCGGCCGTGACGGTGAAATAGGCGGCATCGCCCTTGTAGGGGCAGTGTGAGGCATGATCCGTCCGCTCGAACAGATCCATCTGGGCATCCTTGCGCGGAATGTACTGCACCGGCTCCAGGGTCGCCTCCCGCAGGGTCAACGCCTCCGTCGTCTCGGCCACGATGAAACCTCCGAGCATGACCCGGATCCGGTGCGGGTTCCGCGTGATCGTGATCGGGTGGTCGGGACCGGGGGTCTTCATCGGGCAATGCTCCAGGATCGTCCTGAAAGACATAGGGCGAGACGCATGGAGCCCAAGCGCTTCCCGCAAGAGTTTCCCGAAGGAAGAGGTGCCTCAGCCTTTCGGCGCGTCCCCGGCCGGCCGCTCCTTCACGCCGAGCGCATCCGCAAGGCGCATCTTCGCCGAGCCGGGGCGCAGGGGTTTCTGCTGGCTCTCATGGGGCGCCCAGCCGGTCAGCCAGACGATCTCGAAGGTGGCAGGCAGGCGTCCGTCGGGATCCGCGAAGCGCTCCGCATAGAGGGCGGCCGCCCGCATGAGCGTGGCGCGGCGCAAGGGCGTTTTCCGCCGGTGAACGAGGGCATTGGTCAGCCCCATCTGGCGCAGGTCACGCATGAGCGCGAAAGGATCGCCGTAGCGCACCCGCACGATCTCCGAATCCGCCACCGGCAGCGCGAAGCCCGCCCGCTGCAGCAATCCGCCGAGATCGCGCACATCCGCAAAGGGCGCCACCCGAGGGCTGACGCCTCCCTCCAGCTCCGCCTCGGCCTGGGTGAAGGCCTGGCGTAGCTCGGTCAGTGTCGCGCCGCCGAGCAGCGCCCCGAGGAAGAGCCCGTCGGGCTTGAGGGCGCGTCGGATCTGCACGAGGGCGCCCGGCAGGTCGTTGACGCCCTGAAGGGCCAGGAGGGACACGGCAAGGTCGAAGTGCCCGGCCACGACCGGCAGCCGCTCCTCGTCGCCCAGAACGCTTCCTGTCTCAGGAACCGGCGCCACGCGCAGCACATGCCCGGCCCGGCCCGTGGAGCGCAGGAGAGCGGCGGCGGCGGGTGTGGGCGTGCCCAGGTCGAGGGCCTGCGGGAAGGTGCGCAGCACTGGGGCCAGCCGCTCGTCGAGATCGGCGACGGCACGCTCGAGCAGGAAATCCGCGTAGCCCGAGCGCAGCGCCCGCGCGAGACGGCGGCGGACGAGGGAGCGGTCGAAGACGAGGGGAGCTGTCATGGAACGCCGGTATGGCGCGCAAAGCGGCGGGAGCCAAGAGAAATCGCAAGCCGGCCCGAAACGGCCCGCCCCCTCCGCACGGAGAGATGGCCCAGCCGTCCGGCCCCGCTAGTCTTCTCCCATGACGGATGTCGCAAAGCGCCTGCGGCAGTGGGCCGGACCGGCCTGCCGCCGGACCATGGACGGCCTGAAGGAGGCGATGCTCGGCCTTCTCTATCCGCCTGCCTGCATCGCCTGCGGCGGCGCGACGGGAGAGCCTCATGCCCTGTGCGCCGCCTGCTGGTCCGGGATCGGCTTCATCGCGCGGCCCTATTGCGAGCGGCTCGGCACCCCGTTCCCGGTCGATCTGGGTCAGCCCCTGCTCTCGCCCGCCGCCATCGCGGACCCGCCGGTCTTCGAGCGCGCCCGGGCGGTGGCGCGCTATGACGGGACCGCGAGCGCACTGGTGCACCGGCTCAAATACAGCGACCGGCCGGAACTCGCCCGGGCGATGGGCCGGATGATGGCCCAGGCCGGAGCAGAGCTTCTCGGCGAGGCCGACATCATCGTCCCGGTCCCGCTCCACCGCTGGCGCCTGTGGCGGCGGCGCTTCAACCAGGCCATGGCGCTGGCGAGCGTCGTCGCCCGGACGAGCGGCGTCCCCTGCGATCCCTTCCTTCTCGCCCGCGTGAAGCGGACCCGGCAGCAGGTGGGCCTGACCCGGGCGCAGCGGCAGGAGAACCTCCAGGGCGCCTTCCTGGTCCCGGCCGGGGCGCGGGCGCGGCTCAAGGGCCGGAGGGTCCTGCTCGTGGACGACGTGCTCACCACCGGCGCCACCGCGAATGCGGCCGCGCGAGCGCTCCTGCGCGCCGGCGCCGCCGCGGTCGACGTGCTGGCATTCGCGCGGGTCGTGACGGAAGCATGAAGGGCACCTATATGCAGGGCACCCTCAATGAAAGGTCCGCCATGCCCCCGATCACGATCTACTCCAAGAGCTGGTGCCCCTATTGCGCCGCCGCCAAGCGACTTCTTGACGAGAAAGGCGCCGCCTACACGGAGATCGATATCGAGGAAGAGCCGGAAAAGCGCGCCGAGATGGTCCAGAAGGCCGGCGGGCGCACCACCGTGCCGCAGATCTTCATCGGCGAGCGCCATGTGGGCGGCTGCGACGATCTTTATGCTCTGGACGAGAAGGGCCGGCTTGAGGCCTTATTGCAGGCCTGACGGAGATCGAGAATCCCATGACCGCTTCCCGCTTCACCGCCGCCTGCGTGCAGATGCGCTCCGGGCGCGACGTCCTGGCCAACCGCGACGCGGCCGTCGCCCTGGTGCGGGAGGCGGCCGGCAAGGGCGCCGATTTCGTCCAGACCCCGGAAATGACATCCCTGGTGGACCGCGACCGAAAGGCCCTCTTCGACAAGGTCGGCCCGCAGGACCGGGACCCGACCCTCGCGGCCCTTCGCGAGGTGGCCCGGGAGCGCGGCATCGTCATCCAGATCGGCTCCATCGCCGTAAAAGAGGGCGACAGGATCGCCAACCGTGCCTTCCTGATCGGCCGGGACGGCGAGCTCGTCACCTCCTACGACAAGGTGCACCTCTTCGATGTGGACCTGCCGAATGGCGAGAGCTGGCGGGAATCGGCCACCTATACGGGCGGCGACAAGGCCGTCCTCGCCGAGACCCCGTGGGGCTATCTCGGCCTGACCATCTGCTACGACGTGCGCTTCGCGGCCCTTTACCGGGCTCTCGCCGAGAACGGCGCCGCATTCCTGTCAGCCCCCGCCTGCTTCACGAAACAGACCGGCGAGGCCCATTGGCACGTGCTGCACCGGGCCCGGGCCATCGAGACCGGCTCCTTCATGATCTCGGCCGCGCAGGGCGGCATGCATGAGGACGGGCGCGAGACCTTCGGGCATTCGCTCATCGTGGACCCGTGGGGACGGGTGCTGGCGGAAGCCGGCACCGAGCCCAGCGTGATCCTGGCCGAGATCGATGTCGGCTTGGTGGCCGATGCGCGCGGGCGCATCCCGACCCTCAAGAATGCCCGCTCCTTCGGCGTGGAGATCGTCTCCGCGGCGCCCGAGCGGCGAGCCGCCAATGCCTGAGCGGTCCGTTTCCTCGGCTTGCATTCAGGCCCGACTTGCGCTCTTGGACAAGGATGACATTGCCCCCATCTTGAAGAGGACATGATCAAGTACGCTCTGGCCTGCGACCAGGCCCACGAATTCGAAAGCTGGTTTCCTTCGAGCGAGGCCTATGAGGCGCAGCGCACGCGCGGCCTCGTGACCTGCCCCTATTGCCAGTCGAACAAGGTGGAGAAGCAGATCATGGCGCCCTCCGTCGGCCGGACCGACAAGGCCGCCCTGCCCTCCGCGCCGGAGCCGCAGGCGGTCGCCATGCTGTCCGACAAGGAGCGGCAGATCCGCGCCATGATCCGCGCCGTGCGCGAGCATGTGATGCAGAACTCGGAAAATGTCGGAAAGGCCTTCGCCGAGGAGGCCCGCAAGATCCATTACGGCGAGGCCGAGGAGCGCGCGATCTACGGGGAGGCTGAGCCGGCCGAAGCCCGCGCTCTCATCGAGGAGGGCATCGACGTGCTGCCCCTGCCGCTCGTTCCCGACGACCGGAACTAGGCGGCTGCGCCGGCGTCGTGACGGTCTTCTTCACCAGCGACACCCATTTCGGCGACCCGCGGGTGCTCAGGATCGACAGGCGGCCCTTCGCGAATATCCCTGAGCACGACGAGGCCCTGATCGAGCGCTGGAACGAGACCGTGGGCCCGCAGGACGAGATCTGGCACCTCGGTGACTTTGCGCTGCACGTCAGGCCGGGCCGCATCGAGGAACTGCTCGCCCGGCTTCACGGGCGCAAGCATCTGATCACCGGCAACAATGACGGGCCCGACACGCTCGCCGCCAAGGACTGGGCGAGCGTGCAGGCCTATGCGGAGCTCCAGCTGGAGGGCTACGGCCTGGTTCTCTGCCATTATGCCTTCCGCACCTGGAAGAACATGGGGCGCGGCTGGATCGACCTGCACGGCCACTCGCATGGCAAGCTGAAACCCCAGACCCGCCAGTTCGACGTGGGCGTCGACGCGTGGGATTACCGCCCCATCACCCTGGAGCAGATCCTGGGCTCCTCTCGAATTCGTCATCGCAAAACCGGTCCATGAGGGTTCCCCTCCCGGGCCCTTCACCCTAGGAGGGACCCGAACAGGAGATGCGGATGGACGGTCAACGAGAGGTGAAGCGGCGTGTCTCGCTGATGCGGAGATTCTTCGACAGCGAGGCGTCGGGCGGCATCCTCCTGATGGGCGTGACGGTAGCGGCCCTCGCGATCGCCAATTCTCCCTTGAGCGAAGCCTATTTCGGCATCCTCAAGACCTATGTCCTCGGCCTGAGCGTCCTGCACTGGATCAATGACGGCCTCATGGCCGTGTTCTTCCTGCTCGTCGGCCTCGAGATCAAGCGCGAATTCCTTGACGGGCAGCTCTCCACCTGGCCGCGCCGGGTGCTGCCCGGGATTGCGGCCCTCGGCGGCATGGCGGTGCCGGCCCTGGTCTACACGGCCGTAACTTGGAGCGATCCGGCGTTGAGGGCCGGCTGGGCGATCCCGGCCGCCACGGACATCGCCTTCGCACTCGGCGTGCTGACCCTTCTAGGGCCGCGGGTCCCGGCCTCGTTGAAGATCTTCCTGACGGCACTCGCCATCCTGGACGATCTCGGCGCCATCGTGATCATCGCGCTGTTCTACACGAGCGGACTTGCGCTGCCGATGCTCGGCCTCGCCGCGCTGTGCCTCGTGGTCCTTGTTCTTCTCAACCGGTTCGGGACCACGTCCCTTGTGCCCTATCTGGCCGTCGGCGCCCTGCTCTGGTTCTTCGTTCTGAAATCGGGCGTCCACGCGACCCTCGCGGGCGTCGCCCTCGCATTGACCATTCCGCTCCAGCCCGAGCCCAAGAAGACGCGGGCCGAGGATTCGCCCCTGCACCGGCTGGAACATTGGCTTCAGCCCTGGGTCGCCTACGGGATCATCCCGATCTTTGGCCTTGCCAATGCGGGCCTGTCCTTCGCTGGCCTGTCCCTGTCGTCCCTCGTGGCATCCCTGCCGCTCGGAGTGGCCCTGGGCCTGTTCGTCGGCAAGCAGGTGGGCGTCTACGGCTCCGTGTGGCTCGCCGTGCGCCTGGGCCTCGCGGATATGCCGGCCGGCGCCTCCCGCCTGCAATGCTACGGGGTCGCGCTCCTGTGCGGGATCGGCTTCACCATGAGCCTCTTCATCGACGCCCTCGCGTTCGGGGACAGGGCCGATCTGGTCGATTCCGCCAAGATCGGCGTGCTCGCCGGGTCCTTCCTGTCGGCGATCGCAGGCTTCCTGATCCTGCGCTTCGCGCCGAGGGTAGCGCCTCAGCGGCGGGCCGCGATGAGCATGTAGTTGACGGCCGTGTCGGACGAGAGGGACCAGGCGCCGGTGAGCGGGTTATAGGCCACGCCCGTCAGGTCCTCGACCGCGAAGCCCGCTCCGCCGAGAGCGTCCTCCAGCTCCTGCGGGGTCACGAACCGGTCCCATTCGTGGGTGCCCTTGGGCAGCCAGCCGAGCACGTATTCGGCGCCCACGATGGCGAGCGCGAAGGAGCGCAGGGTCCGGTTGAGGGTCGCCATGACCAGGGCCCCGCCCGGCTTCACGGCCTGCCCGCAGGCTGACACGAAGGCCTGCACGTCCGCCACGTGCTCCACCACCTCCATGGCGAGCACCAGGTCGAAGGTCTCGCCACGGGCTGCCACCGCCTCGACCGTCTCGTTACGATAATCGACGGCAAGCCCCGCCCGCTCCGCATGGAGCCGGGCCACCGACACGTTGGTGGGCGCGGGGTCGAGGCCCGTCACCCGGGCCCCGAGCCGGGCCAGGGGCTCGGAGAGCACGCCACCGCCGCAGCCCACATCCAGGATGCTCAGGCCCTCCAGGGACCGGGCGGAGCGCGGGTCGCGGCCGAACCGGCGGCAGGCCTCGTCCCGGATATAGGCCAGGCGGACCGGATTGAAGCGATGCAGGACCTTCATGGGCCCCTTGGGGTCCCACCAGGTCGCGGCGATCTTCTCGAAGCGGGCGACCTCGGCCGGGTCGATGGTGGTGCTGGCGCCATCAGGCATCATGAAACTCCTGTGCTCCCTCCCGGCCCTCGCCTCCCCGGAGGGAAACGGAGAGGCGCATCGACGATAGCCGAGGCCTTCCGGCTTTGCGACCTCCGCCAAGCCTTCTCCGCCAAGCCCCCTCCGCTAAGCCCCCTCCCCCTCTCCCGCAAGGGGGAGGATCGCAAAACGGTGCGTTGACAGGGCGCTACCCCACAGTCATGTATGGGCGCCTTCCGCTCCCGGCGGAGAGGCACGTTCCTCCTCCTGCTCGGCCTCATGAATCCCATGCCTCGTCTCGTCATGAAGTTCGGCGGCACGTCCGTCGCCAATGTTGAACGCATCCGCAACGTGGCGCGGCACGTCAAACGCGAGGTCGAGGCCGGCTATGACGTGGCCGTCGTGGTCTCGGCCATGTCGGGCAAGACCAACGAGCTCGTGGGCTGGGTCAAGGACGCTTCCGCGTTCTACGATTCCCGCGAATACGACGCGGTCGTCGCCTCCGGCGAGCAGGTGACCTCGGGCCTTCTGGCCATCGCGCTGCAGGAAATGGGCCTGAAGGCCCGCTCCTGGCAGGGCTGGCAGATCCCGATCATGACCTCGGACGCCCATGGCTCGGCGCGAATCGCCGCCATCGACGGGACCGGAATCCTCCAGGCCTTCGGCCGGGACCGGGAAGTCGCCGTGGTTTCCGGGTTCCAGGGCCTGCATCAGCCGACTCAGCGCATCACCACCCTCGGGCGGGGCGGCTCCGATACGAGCGCCGTGGCCCTCGCGGCCGCGATCCAGGCGGAACGCTGCGACATCTACACGGACGTGGACGGCGTCTACACCACCGACCCGCGGATCGTCCCCAAGGCGCGCCGCCTGGACAAGGTGTCCTACGAGGAAATGCTGGAAATGGCGTCGCTGGGCGCCAAGGTGCTCCAGGTGCGCTCGGTCGAGCTCGCCATGATGCACCGGGTCCCCACCTATGTCCGCTCCAGTTTCGACGATCCCGCCGACCCGAAGCTCGGCACCCTCATCTGCGACGAGGAAGACATCATGGAACAGCAGGTAGTCACGGGCATTGCCTATTCGCGTGACGAAGCCCAGATCACGCTGCGGAATGTCGCGGACAAACCGGGCATCGCGGCCTCCATCTTCGTGCCTCTGGCCGAGGCCAACATCAACGTGGATATGATCATCCAGGTGGTGTCCGACGACACGACCACCACGGACATCACCTTCACGGTCCCGGCCGCCGATTACGAGCGCGCCTGCTCGGTGCTGAACCAGCACAAGGAAGAGATCGCGTTCAAGAACCTCCAGGGTGCCACGGACGTCGTGAAGGTCTCGGCCATCGGGGTCGGCATGCGCAGCCACGCGGGCGTGGCTGCCCGGGCCTTCAAGGCCTTGGCCGACAAGGGCATCAACATCCGGGCCATCACGACCTCGGAGATCAAGTTCTCGGTTCTCATCGACTCCGCCTACACGGAGCTTGCGGTGCGCACGCTCCACTCGCTATACGGCCTTGATCAAGCCTGATTGACGGCCAGTCCATGAGGCTGCGACACTTACCATAAGAAGCCGGCGGCACCGCCCGTCGGCCAACCAGGACGGGAATTCGAATTCTCATGCCAAGCGCCCCCGGCGGTCCGCGCCTTCTGCTGCGCCGCCTCCGCGAGATCATGGCGGAGCCGGTGGGGGCCCAGGACCGCCTCGACAAGATCGTCGTCCTGATCGCCGCCAACATGGTGGCGGAAGTGTGCTCCGTCTACGTGATGCGCGGCGACGGCATGCTGGAGCTGTTCGCGACCGAGGGCCTCAACCGGGAGGCCGTGCACCGGACCACCATGCGCTCCGGCGAGGGCCTCGTGGGCCTGATCGCCGCCACCGCCGAACCCCTGTCCCTGTCGGACGCGCAGAGCCACCCGGCCTTCTCGTACAAGCCCGAGACGGGCGAGGAGATCTACCACGCCTTCCTGGGCGTGCCGCTCCTGCGGGCCGGCAACACCCTCGGGGTCCTGGTCGTCCAGAACCGCACCCACCGGATCTACGCCGAGGAGGAGATCGAGGCCCTCCAGACCACCGCCATGGTCCTGGCCGAGATGATCGCCGCCGGAGAGCTCCAGGCCCTGGCGCCTGTGGAGACCGGCATCGCCTTGCGCCGGCCGGTCCATTCCAAGGGCACCGCCCTGGCGGACGGGGTCGGCCTCGGCTACGTGGTGCCCCATGAGCCCCGGGTGGTGGTCAGGAACCTAATTGCCGAGAATGTCGAGGCGGAGCTGCAGCGCCTCGAACATGCCATCGCGGAGGTCCGCACCTCCATCGACGAGCTGATCGAGCGCGGCGACGTGGCTCATCATGGGGAACACCGGGAGGTGCTGGAAACCTTCCGCATGTTCGCCCACGACCAGGGCTGGCTGCGGCGCATGCGCGAGGCCGTGATTTCGGGCCTGACCGCCGAGGCCGCCGTGGAGCGGGTGCAGTCCGACAACCGCGCCCGGATGCAGCGCCAGATGGATCCCTATCTGCGCGAGCGCCTCCACGATCTGGACGACCTCGCCAACCGGCTGCTGCACCGCCTCGTGGGGCGGGATCTTGTGGCCGAGCGGGGCTCCCTGCCGGACAATGCCATCCTCGTGGCCCGCTCCATGGGACCGGCGGCGCTCCTCGATTACGACCGCTCGCGCCTGCGCGGCCTCGTCCTCGAAGAGGGCGGGCCGACCAGCCACATCGCCATCGTGGCGAGGGCGCTCGGAATTCCGGCCGTGGGTGAGGTGGCGAACGCCACATCGCTCACCGAGCAGGGCGACGCCATCATCGTGGACGGGGCGGCCGGCGAGGTGCAGATCCGTCCTACTCCGGACGTGGAAGCGGCCTATGCCGAAAAGGCGCGCCTGCGTGCCCGCCGGCAGGAGCAGTATCTCAAGCTCCGCGACGTGCCGGCCGTCACGACGGACGGCGTCCCGATCACCCTGCAGCTCAATGCGGGCCTCCTGGTGGACCTGCCGCACCTGGCCGAGACCGGCGCGGAAGGCGTCGGCCTGTTCCGCACGGAACTGCAGTTCATGATCGCGGAGCGGATGCCGACTGCGACCGAGCAGCAATCCCTCTACAGCGCCGTGGTGGCGGCGGTGGGCGACCTGCCGGTGACCTTCCGGACCCTCGATATCGGCGGCGACAAGATCCTGCCCTACATGAACGCCATCGAGGAGGAGAATCCCGCCTTAGGCTGGCGCGCCATCCGCATCGGGCTCGACCGGCCGGGCCTGCTGCGGGTGCAGATTCGCGCGCTTTTGAAGGCCGCCGGCGGGCATCCCCTGAAGATCATGTTCCCGATGATCGCGACCTGCGACGAGTTCATCCGGGCGAAGCGGATCGTCGAGCGGGAAAAGGCCCATCTGTCGCGCCACGGCTATACCCTGCCGAGCGACCTGAAGCTCGGGGCCATGCTGGAAGTGCCCTCCCTACTGTTCCAGCTCAAGGAGATCTGCGCAGTCGCCGATTTCCTGTCCATCGGCTCCAACGACCTGATGCAGTTCCTCTTCGCGAGCGACCGGGAGAACCGCCGGGTTGCGGACCGGTTCGACCCCTTGAGCCCGCCCATGCTGCGGGCCCTCAAGATGGTGGTGGACGAGGCCGCCTCGACGGACTGCCAGCTGACCGTCTGCGGCGAGATCGGCGGACGTCCCCTCGAGGCCATGACCCTGATCGGCCTCGGCTTCCGGTCCCTGTCCATGTCTCCCGCCGCCATCGGCCCCGTGAAGGCCATGCTGCTGGCCCTCGATGCGGGCCGCCTCGGCGCCTTCATCCGTGAGGAGCTGGAGCATTGCGGGGGCGGCGATACGTTGCGGCCCAAGCTTCTCGAATTCGCGGAAAGTCATGGTATTCCGATCTGATGTCGATATCGCCTCCCTCTGATCGCCTGGACGCCATCCTGGCCCGTCACGACATCGTGACGGCGACGCTCAATGCCGCGACCGATGCCGAGACCATCGTGTCGCTCTCGCGCGAATTGTCCGAACTCGACGACGTGGTGGCGGCGATCAAAACCTACCGCTCCATGGAGGACAACCTCTCGGGGCTCGAGGCCATGCTGGAGGATTCCGACCCTGAGATGCGGGCCCTCGCGGGCGAGGAGCTGCCCCGGGCCCGGGAGGAGCTGGAAAATGCCGCCCAGGGCCTGCGCCTCATGCTGCTGCCCAAGGACGAGGCGGACGAGAAGAGCGCCATCCTCGAAATCCGCGCCGGCACCGGCGGCGACGAGGCGGCTCTCTTCGCCGGGGACCTCCTGCGCATGTATACCCGCTATGCTGACCTGAAGGGCTGGAAGGTCGAAATCGTGTCCGAGAGCGAGGGCACGGCGGGCGGCTACAAGGAGGTCGTGGCCGAGGTGAAGGGACGCGGGGTCTTCGCCCGGCTCAAGTTCGAGAGCGGCGTCCACCGGGTCCAGCGGGTGCCCGATACGGAGACGCAAGGGCGCATCCATACCTCCGCGGCCACCGTGGCGGTGCTGCCGGAAGCCGAGGATGTGGATATCGCGATCAACGAGGCTGACCTGAAGATCGACACCATGCGGGCTCAGGGTGCCGGCGGCCAGCACGTGAACAAGACAGAATCGGCCATCCGCATCACCCATATCCCCACGGGCACCGTGGTTTTCGTGCAGGACGAGCGCTCCCAGCACAAGAACCGAGCCCGGGCGCTCGCCCTGCTCAAGGCCCGGCTCTATGACGCCGAGCGCACCGCCAAGGACGCGGCCCGCGCGGCCGACCGCAAGTCCCAGGTGGGTTCCGGCGACCGCTCGGAGCGCATCCGCACCTACAACTTTCCGCAGGGGCGCGTGACCGACCACCGCATCAACCTCACGCTCTACCGGCTTGAGGAGATCCTGGCCGGCAATGCCCTGGACGAGCTGATCGACGCCCTGGTGACCGAGCACCAGGCGGCCCAACTCGCCGCCCAGGACGAGGCGGCCTGACGAGCCTTTTTCCCAACGTCATTCCGGGATGGTCCGGAGGACCAGGCCCGGAACCCATAACCGCTGAGCTTCACGAATAGGACGCAGCGGCTCTCCTGGTTCTCTATTCTGAGACGCTGGTGGTTATGGGTCCCGGGCTCCGCTTACGCGGCCCCGGAATGACGGGGCAGGATACGCAACGGTTTGCACTCTCGCCGGAGCGGGCGTAACCCCCCTGTAGATGCCTCCGGCAGCGTACCCCGAAGATAATCAGGGAAGGGATGACGGCCCAAAGCGATGAGCAGAGATTCGACCTCCCCGCCTGATCCGGCCTCCATCACCCGCGCCCAAGCGCTTGCCCGGCTCAGGCACAGCCTGGCCGAGGGCGGGATCGAGAATCCGGCCCTCGATGCCCGCCTGCTGCTTCTCGCGGCTCTCGGTATCTCTCCGGCGGAGCTGGTGATGCGGCCCGAGGCGCTCCTGACCGAGCGGGAGGCCGAAATCCTGGCAGACTTCGCCCGCCGCCGCCTCGCCCGTGAGCCCGTGGCGCGGATCCTCGGCGAGCGGGAATTCTGGGGCATGCCCTTCCGCCTGTCCGCCGACACCCTAGTGCCGCGCCCGGACACTGAGACGGTCATCGAGACCGCCCTTGCGCTACTGCCGGACCGGCAGGCGCCCCTCCGGATCGTCGATTTCGGGACGGGCTCAGGCGCGATCCTGACGGCTCTCCTTCACGAGCTGCCTCGGGCCTGGGGCATCGGTGTCGATCTTGCCGAAGGAGCGGCCCGGATGGCGCGGGAGAATGCCCGAGCGAACGGCGTCGGAGACCGGGCCTCTTTCGTCGTCGGGAACTGGGCCGACTGCCTCAAGGGCCCTTTCGAGCTCGTGGTGTCGAACCCGCCCTATATCGCCTCGGAGGTGGTCGGAACCCTCGATCGGGAGGTACGGGAGCACGATCCACGCCTTGCCCTCGACGGTGGCCCGGATGGTCTCGAACCCTACCGTGTCCTGCTCGGCGAGGCAGACCGCCTTCTCGCGCCGGATGGCCTGATGGTGTTCGAGATCGGCTACGATCAGGGGGAGTCAGTCAGCCATCTGGCCGCGGCCTCTGGCCTTGAAACTTTGCGCCTGGCGCACGATCTATCAGGTAACACCCGCTGCATTGCCCTGAAACGGACACGATCCCATGGGAGGACGTTTTCCGTTCCGGCAGGGGATAAAGACTGAAATATCGCTTGTTGGACGGGGCGGAACCCGCTAGATTCGGGTTCAGAGATCGTCCTCGGTCGACATAAATCGGTGAAACCCCAACGGGCGAATGCCGGAGACCAAACGATATCAATCGCGCAGGCAGGGGCAATTTGAACAGCCAGGCGCGATCACTTGAACCCGACACTGAAGGATGGCCAAGGCTTTGAAAGCTATGGCTTAACGACAGACGGTTTCCACGCGAACGGTGGGCTTGAGCCCGTTCGGTGAGAGATAGGCTTGCATCGCGTGGGCTTGAAGAACCAGCGAGGGTCGTAGACCAGAATGAGACCAGGACAGAACAGGCGCATGCGCGGTCGTAACCGCAACGGCAACAAGGGGCCCAATCCCCTGACCCGGAGCTATGAATCGAACGGTCCGGACGTGAAAATCCGCGGCACCGCGCAGCATATCGCCGAGAAATACAGCCAGCTGGCCCGCGACGCGACTGCGAGCGGCGACCCGGTGGCGGCCGAGAACTACTTCCAGCATGCGGAGCACTATTTCCGCATCATCGCAGCCGCCCAGGAGCAGCTGCGCGAGCAGTACGGCTATCAGCAGCGTCCCTATGACGAGGATGGCGAGGACGAGGGCTTCACGGCCAATGACCGCCAGCCCTACGCCAATGGCGAGGACGGGGATCTCGGCTCCCAGCCGCAGCCCTTCGAGTCGCGCCAGGACGGCGATCGTGAACGCCCCTCCCGCTTCGACCGCGAAGAGCGCCAGAACCGGGGCGAGCGTGGAGAGCGCCAGGACCGTGGCGACCGTCAGGATCGCGGCGAACGGCGCGAGCGTTTCCAGCGCGATCGTGGGCCCCGCCAGGATTTCGCCCGGGACGAGCAGCCCCGGCTCGAGTTCGACCGGCCGGAGCGCGCAGAGCGCCAGGAACGGACGGAACGCCCGGAGCGGACAGAACGTCCGGAGCGGGCCGAGCGCCCGGAACGCAATGGACGCGCGCCCTACCGCCGCGACCGCCAGCGTGAGGAAGCTGCCGAGGCTCAGGATTCGGGAGGCCTCCCGGCCTTCCTGACCAACCCGGTCCGCAGTGCACCGCCGGTTGTCGAGGCGCCTGAAGCGAGTGCCGTACCGGCGCCGCAGGAAGCCGCCAACGACGAGGACGCCCGTCCCCGCCGCCGCACCCGGCGCACCACGACCCGCCGCACCACTGAGGAAGCGGCAGCCGAGACGGCTCCGAGCTTCGAGACTCCGGCCGCCGAGTAAGGCCCCGGATCCGGGAACGAGAATCGAAAGGGAGAGCCTCAGGCTCTCCCTTTTTCATGTCCGGCGCTGTGTCTGGTGGTCTGATCTATGAAGGACGCTTCAGAGCGCGAGCGTCGCCTGCTCGGGCACGAGGCTGTCGTCCTCGGCGATGACGCCGTCCGACAGGACCTCCGCGTAGACGCCGCAATCGACATGCCCGTAGGCCGCCATGAGGCTCTTGGGGATCTGCAGGTCGCGGATCCCGGTCTCCGGGTCCACGTTAGTGGCGGCGCAACGCTCGATCCGCTTCGTCACCTTCAGGCGAAGCCCCGACGGCGCTGTCAGAACCTGGCCCACGAGATCGAGCTCGGCCCAGGGGGCAAGCCCCTCCAGATGAAGATTGCCGCGAAAGCGCAAGGGATCGACGGGCGCGCCCACGACCCCTTCCAGATCCCTAACGCTGGCGAGGTTAATGAGAGAGACGAAGCCGCGCCGGGAATCCGTGAAGCGGAAGCCATCCGGAGCCGAAAGTACTTTGGGCGGACCGCGCAGCTCCGCCGGCATGAAGCGGCGGAAGAAGGCCTCGATGGCGAGGCGCCCCTGCTGGTTCGAGAGATCGCCCCGCGCGACCTCACGCCCACCGTCCTCAATGAAGAGGGTCGTGATCGTATCGAGATACCGGGTCTTCAGGCGTGCCAGGCACTCGTTGCGCATGAGCATCAGAAACTTGATCTTCGGCTGATGCTGCGGATCATCAGGGTCGAAACCCGACGGACCGTTCTCGATGGCGAAGAGCCGATCGCCCGGAAAGTAGCTGCCCCGGGTCAGGGCCGCGGAAGACAGCCGTTCGGGGGAAAGTCCCTTGACGGGATAGCGCTGGAGGGAGGCGATGCGGATGCTCATGCCTCCCTCGATAATCGGCCCTTAAGTGGCCGACAAGATCCTCCGGCCTTAAGCCGGAGGTATCCTTCAGCAATCCTATCGCGAAGAGTTAGGAGGCATCGCCCGACCGGGCGACCCGCGAGCGCTTGAGTTCTGCGGTGTTGAAGCCTTCCCGGGCTGGAATGTGATCGCGGTTCTTGGCCTCGTGCGGCTGCATGCCCTCATTCGCCGTCCGATGCGGCGGGACGTGCGAACCGGACTCAGCTTCCTGCTTCATGCGCAGGGCCTTCTCGGCATTGGCGCGCAACTCCTCACGCGCCTTCTGGGCCCGGCGGGTCCTCGGGTTGAGCTTGGACAGGGCACCGGTCAGCTTGGATAGGATCATCGTTTACTCCTTGGCGCGCGAGAGCACGTCCTCGTCGGTTTCGTCTGGATTACGGTTCGGCTCGGACCCTTCGGGCCAGACGGGGACCTGTCCGCTCGGTGGGATCGTGCCGGTACCGGTGGAATCGCCGTCATCCCATTCGGGGCCGGCCTGCAGCCCCTCCTGGGCTACGAAATCATTGGCTTTCTGGGTCGTGTCGCCGAAGGTCCGTGGGGTTACGGAGGGCTTGCGCTCTGCCGGGCTCTCCGGAACCGCCATGCCGAGCTCGGAATTGCGGGCCAGATCGGCCCGGGCTTTCTCGGCATCGGAACGCGGATCGCGTGTCATGCTCACCTCCTCGATTGATGGGAGGTCAATGCCAGCCTTGCAAAGGGGTTCCCCCTCTTGTTGTGGCTGATCCGCCACACCACCTTATCCTCAGCGGATGCTTCGCAAGGAAGGTCCGACATCGAAAGGACCTGCCCGGGCCGCGTGACGGACGGACAGGCTCCAGGAGGGGTGACAGATGAATTTCGAGAAATATACCGAGCGCGCCCGCGGCTTCGTGCAGGCGGCCCAGAATCTGGCCATGCGCGAAGGCCATCCGCAGCTGGCTCCGGGCCATGTGCTGAAGGTGCTGCTCGACGACCCGGAGGGTCTCTGCGCAGGCCTGATCGACCGGGCCGGCGGCCGCTCCCGCGAGGCTCACGCCGCGGTCGAGCAATGGCTCGCCAAGCAGCCCAAGGTGTCCGGCGCGGCCTCGCAGCCGCAGGCGACGCGCGAGCTGATGCGCTTCTTCGACAATGCCGAGAAGACCGCCGAGAAGGCAGGCGACTCCTACGTCACCGTGGAGCGCATGCTGCTGGCGCTCGCCATGGAGAAGGACACGGATGCCGGCCGCATCCTGGCGCAGGCGGGCGTGACGCCGCAATCGCTGAACGCCGCCATCAATGCGCTCCGCAAGGGCCGCACGGCCGACAACGCGACTGCCGAGAACGCCTATGACGCGCTCAAGAAATATGCCCGCGACCTGACGGAAGCGGCCCGCGAGGGCAAGCTCGATCCGGTGATCGGCCGCGACGAGGAGATCCGCCGCACGATCCAGGTTCTGTCCCGGCGCACCAAGAACAACCCGGTTCTCATCGGCGAGCCCGGCGTCGGCAAGACCGCCATCGTTGAAGGCCTGGCGCTGCGCATCGTCAACGGCGACGTGCCGGAATCGCTCAAGGACAAGCAGCTGCTCGCCCTCGACATGGGCGCGCTGATTGCGGGCGCGAAATATCGCGGCGAGTTCGAGGAGCGCCTGAAGGCCGTGCTCAGCGAAGTCACGGCTGCGGAAGGCGGCATCATCCTGTTCATCGACGAGATGCACACGCTGGTCGGAGCCGGCAAGGCGGACGGCGCCATGGACGCGTCGAACCTCCTCAAGCCCGCGCTTGCCCGCGGCGAGCTGCACTGCGTCGGCGCGACGACCCTCGACGAGTACCGCAAGCACGTGGAGAAGGATGCGGCGCTCGCTCGCCGGTTCCAGCCGGTCTTCGTCAGCGAGCCCACCGTGGAGGACACGGTGTCGATCCTGCGCGGCCTGAAGGAGAAGTACGAGCAGCATCACGGGGTGCGCATCACCGACTCGGCGCTGGTGGCTGCCGCGACGCTGTCGAACCGCTACATCACCGACCGGTTCCTGCCCGACAAGGCCATCGACCTCGTGGACGAGGCTTCCTCGCGCCTGCGCATGCAGGTCGATTCGAAGCCTGAGGAGCTCGACAACATCGACCGCGAGATCGTGCGCCTGAAGATCGAGCAGGAGGCCCTCAAGAAGGAGACCGATACGGCCTCCAAGGACCGCCTTGCGCGGCTCGAGAAGGAGCTTGCCGATCTCGAGGAGCAGTCGGCCGCCATCACGGCGCGCTGGAAATCCGAGAAGGACAAGCTCGGCCGCGCCGCGGAGCTCAAGAAGCGCCTCGACGAGGCGCGGACGCAACTCGGCCAGGCGCAGCGCACAGGCGATTGGGCAAAGGCGGGCGAACTCTCCTACGGGATCATTCCGGGTCTGGAGAAGGAGCTCGCCGACACGGAGGCCAAGGGCGACGGCGCCGGCATGATGGAAGAGGCGGTGACGCCCGACCACGTGGCGCAGGTCGTCTCGCGCTGGACCGGCGTGCCTGTCGACAAGATGCTCGAAGGCGAGCGCGAGAAGCTCCTCCAGATGGAGCTGCAGCTCGCGAAGCGCGTCATCGGTCAGCGCGAGGCGGTGGAAGCCGTCTCGACAGCGGTGCGCCGTGCCCGCGCGGGCCTGCAGGATCCGAACCGGCCCATCGGCTCGTTCATGTTCCTCGGCCCCACAGGCGTCGGCAAGACCGAGCTGACCAAGGCGCTGGCGAGCTTCCTGTTCGACGATGAGACGGCGCTCGTTCGCATCGACATGTCGGAATACATGGAGAAGCACTCGGTCGCCCGGCTCATCGGCGCGCCTCCCGGCTATGTGGGCTATGAGGAGGGCGGCGCGCTGACAGAAGCCGTCCGCCGCCGGCCCTATCAGGTGGTGCTGTTCGACGAGATCGAGAAGGCGCATCCGGACGTGTTCAACGTGCTGCTCCAAGTGCTCGACGATGGGCGCCTCACGGACGGCCAGGGCCGCACCGTGGACTTCCGCAACACGCTGATCATCATGACGTCTAACCTCGGGGCCGAATATCTGGTGAACCAGCCGGAAGGCCAGGACACCGATGCGGTCCGCGACGAGGTGATGGGCGTGGTGCGGGCGCATTTCCGGCCCGAATTCCTCAACCGCGTCGACGAGATCATCCTGTTCCACCGGCTGAAGCGGTCCGAGATGGGCGCCATCGTGGATATCCAGGTCGCCCGCCTGCAGAAGCTCCTAGAGGATCGCAAGATCACCCTCGAGCTCGCTCCGGAGGCGCGCGAGTGGCTCGCCGACAAGGGCTACGACCCGGCCTATGGCGCGCGCCCCCTGAAGCGCGTGATCCAGAAGAACGTGCAGGACCCGCTCGCCGAGCAGATCCTGGCCGGCGAGATCCACGACGGCGAACACGTGGCCGTCCAAGCGGGCCCCGAGGGCCTGACGATCGGCGGCGTGCCGGTGGCAAGGACCGCCGAGCGCGCGCCGGAGGGCGTGCGGCTGAACTAAAGCCGTTCGGACTATCCTGAAACCAAAGCCCCGCGGGAGACCGCGGGGCTTTTTGCATGGTCTTCGGCCGAACAAACCGCCTCCGACGCGCGTTCGCCCCGTGAACCCAGCAGGAGACATCCGATGCCCCGCCGTCTCGCCATTGTCGGCCTTGCCGCCGTTCTCGCCTGTCCGGCCCTCGCCCAGCAGGTGCAGCAGAACCAGGCCATTCCCTATCCGACCACACCGCAGCCTGCGGAAACGCAGACCAACCAGGGTCTCGGCCAGAATGTCCAGCAGCGCGAGCAGCGGGTCCGCCAGGGCGGCGCACCTCAGGATACCCGGGCGCAGACGAACCAGGGACAGGCCGGCGCTACGGCCCAGATGGGCCAGCAGCAATCCCAGGCCGACCGGCAATATGTGGAGCAGACCCTCGCGGCCGGCACCGTCTCGCTCCAGGCCTCCAACTTCGCCGCCACGAAAGCGCAGAACCCGCGCGTGAAGCAATTCGCCGGGTTCGAGATCGCCGAGCAGAACACCCTGTCGGACGTGATGCATTCCATGGCCGAGCCGACCGCCACCTCCTCCACCACGAAAGGAGCGCAGCAGGCGGCCTCGACGGCACCGGAGCTGCCGCAGAATGATGCGGCCGCCATGGAGCGCATGTCGAAGGCGCAAGGTGGTCCGGCCTTCGACAAGGACTACGTCGCCATGCAGCTCAAGGGCCACCAGGACCTCTTCGCCGTCCAGGAGCGCTACCTGCAGGGCAATCCGCAAAACCGCGAACTCATGAATGTCGCGAAGCTCGCAATGGGCCAGATCAGGGAGCACATCGCCCTGCTCCAGGACATCCAGAAGGAGCTTGGCCAGTAGCAAGGCTACAGGCGCGCCGTTTCAGGAACCCGTCTTCCCGAAGGGGCGTTGGCCCTTGAAGAGGTGGGCATGAGGCCCGCGACAAGCAAAAAGGAGCTTTTCATGGCGCAGGACAAGCGCGGCCGTCCGCCGGAGCCGGATGTGGACGAGGTGCTTAATGAGGAACTGCAGGCAGAGCAAGGCGGCCCGGACTTCATCGCGGGGCCGACCCAGCGCAATGAGGTCGGCAATGCCAAGCGCGCTGCCGCAAAGGCCACCGGCATCATGGGCGCGACCAAGAAGCTCGATCCCGATCTCGACATCGCTCATGTGGAGGATGGCCGCATCAGGAGCGGCTCCAATGCGGGAATCCGCGGCTTCCACGAAGTTCCGCCGGAGCGCGGCGCCGAGGATGTGAGCGTCACGCTCACCAACGCTGAAATCGCCGAGAGCGTGCCGACCACGGCCATCAAAAGCCCCGCAAAGGCACCCGCGCGCGCATCGGAAGGGTCCTCTGCGGGGCGGCCCAAGGGGATCACGCCCGATTCGGGCCGCCAGCGTGTGCCCGCTCCGGGCAATGCGGTCGCGGCTCCGAAGGGCGCCTTCGTGCGCGGGCATCCCACGGCGACGCAGGCCGGCGGGCGTTCGCAATCCTCCACCGGTGACGAGAAGCCCCCGAAGCGCTCCGCTCGCGGCGACGGCCCGCAGATGAGCCGGCCCCTGTCCAAGGGCGGCAGCGAGGAACGCTGAGCCGGAGGGCCTGCCCTCTAAGCCTGATCCGGCCTCCGCCCGTCTCCACGGGCGGAGGCCGTCTGGCGTCGAGCCATGCCCTGAACCCCTCGGCACCCATTCGTTTCCGGCTCGTGCCTTTCCCTTACGTGATGTGCGATGCTACCTGTTCGCAGCCCCGGCACAGGCCTCGTGCCACGACCGGACCGACAAACTTCGCAGGGAGAGGAACCCCATGGACAGAAGAACGATGCTCAAGGGTGCAGGATTGGCCGCCGCCGCAGGCGTGGCTTCTCCGGCCATCGCGCAGACCCAGCCGGAAATCCGCTGGCGCATGGCCTCCAGCTATCCGAAGAGCCTCGACACCCTCTATGGTGCCGGTGCCCAGATCGCCAAGCGTGTGGCCGAAGCGACCGACAACAAGTTCCAGATCCAGGTCTTCGCGGCCGGTGAGCTGGTGAGTGGACTTCAGGTGCTCGACAGCGTCCAGAACGGCACCGTCGAATGCGGCTACACCCTGTCGAGCTTCTATATCGGCAAGGACCCCACATTCCAGTTCGAGACCTCCATGCCCTGGGGCATGAACGTGCGCCATCACAACGCCTGGATGATGTATGGCGGCGGGCTCCAGCTCGTGCGCGAATTCATGAAGGACTACAATGTCATGCCGTTCCCGGCGGGCCAGACCGGCGCGCAGATGGGTGGCTGGTTCCGCAGCGAGATCAAGGCCGCGCAGGATCTCAAGGGCCTGAAGATGCGCATTGCCGGCATGGGCGGGCAGATCATGTCCCGCCTCGGCGTCGTGCCGCAGGTGCTTGCCGCGGGCGACATCTACCCGGCCCTCGAGCGCGGCACCCTCGATGCGGTGGAGTTCTCGGGCCCCTATGACGACGAGAAGCTCGGCTTCGTGAAGGTGGCCAAATACTATTACTACCCCGGCTTCTGGGAAGGGTCGGCCCAGCCCTCGCTCTACGTCAACATGGACAAGTGGAACGGGCTGCCGGCCTCCTACAAGGCGATCCTTGAGGCGGCCTGCGCGGAGGCGAACGCCCAGTGCGTCATGAAATACGACGCCGAGAACGCCGAGGCGGTCCGCCGCCTGGTGGCGCAGGGCGCACAGCTGCGCGCCTTCCCACGGGATATTCTCGAATCGAGCTACAAGGAAGCCTACGCGTTCTACAATGAGATCGCTGCCGCCAATCCGAAGTTCAAGAAGATCTACGATTCGTGGAATGCGTTCCGCGAGAAGGAATATACCTGGTTCCGGATCGCCGAACTGCCGTTCGACTACTTCGTCTATACCCAGCAGGGCCAGCCGCGCTGACGCAACGCTTGCCTCTTAAAGGGATCGGATCCGGCTCTCGGGCGTTGTCATTCCACAACGGGCCGACTTCGCCCGAGCAGGAGATCGTTCATGAAGGACAAGCCTCATAACCAAGAGTCGCAACACAACAAGAGCGATATCAAGGATAAGAAGCTGCCCGAGAATTCAAAGGAAAGCCTCGACCGCAAGCTCGACGAGGGCGTGGAAGAGACCTTCCCGGCCAGTGATCCGGTCTCGGTCAAGATCACCAAGTAGGATCCTGCCATCCCCTGAAAGCCTCAGGCCTCCCGCCTGGGGCTTTCGCGCATCTGGAGCCTGGATCCTCCAGAGGAAGAGTGTTTCCCTCGTCATTCCGGAGTCAAGCCCGCCATGACGGGAAGGTCATACACTGTCATTCCGGGGCCGCATCAGCGGAGCCCGGAACCCATAATCGCCAGCGTTTCAGAACGAGGCATTACGAGAACCGCTGCAATTTCTTCTGCTTTGTCAGCGGTTCTGGGTTCCGGGCCTGGCCCTCCGGACCATCCCGGAATGACGATAGGGTTCGCCGCGATTTCTTCTCCACAAGGGGAAGGCGAGCAAACCCTAGCGCCGGCTCGCGATGGCGACCCCGAAGGCCGCGAAGCCCATGCCGACGATCTGCACGAGGCTCAGGGTCTCGCCGAACAGGGCGAAGGCCATGAGGGCCGCGACCGGCGGCACAAGATACAGAAGGGTCGCGACCCCGACCACGGCTCCGCGGCGGATGAGATAGAGCAGGAGGCCGATGGCTCCGATGGACAGGCCGAGCACCGCCCAGGCCAGGGCGCCGATGAGCGGCATCGCCCATTCGATCCGCCCTTCTTCCGTCAGAAGCACCATCGGCACCGTCACGGCGGCCGCGCCCAGATACTGGATAGCGACGTTCGCCCTGAGATCGCCCGTGCCGCCCCTCCGCTTCTGCCAGACCGTGCCGAGCGTGATCGAGAGCATGCCCAGAAGGCCGACCGTGAGGGCCGCGGGCGGCATGCTGCTCTCCCCGAGCTTCGGCAGGATCACCAGGGCGGCGCCGAGAAAGCCAATGGCGATTCCGGCCCAGCCCCGGAGCGGCACGCGCTCGCCGAGGAGAGGTCGGGACAGGATGGCGGTCGCGAGCGGCTGGAGGCCCGCGATCAGGGCCATGATCCCGGCCGGCAGCCCGTTCTTCACGGCCCAGAAGACACCGCCCAGGTAGAAGCCGTGCAGCAGGATTCCGGCGACCAGACCATTCGTCCATTCCCGCCCGGTCCGAGGCCAGGGCACCCGCGCGACGGTGACCACCGCGACGAGCACCGTGAGGGCGAGAAGGTAGCGCACCAGCAGGAACGTGAGCGGTTCCGCATAGGGCGCGACGATCCGCGCGACGATGAAGCCCGTGGCCCAGATCGCGACGAAGAGGGGCGGCGCGAGGCGCGCCAGAAGGGGTTCGGAGGTCGGGGCGTCGGAGGACATGGGATCAGGACACGGGAGGAAGAGCCACGGCGCCGGGCCGCGACGGGCCGGCATCCTAGAGCATCCCGCGGAAAAGTGGACCCGGTTTGCACTTAGACGATGCTCTCATTCGAAGAGGAAATACCGGACCAGAGGCAAGGACGGCCGCAAAGGCCTATCGATTCGCACGCGAAGCATCCTAAGTTCCCTGTCTCGTGTTTTACCGGTCGGGGAAGTTTGTTGAGCCGCCTGCGCCTTTGCTTTGAACTCGTTACGGTCGCCGCCAACCGCTTCCTGCTTCACGACGCCTGGGCGATTGCCAGCCATATCGCCCTCTCGGTGCTGACCTCCATGTTCCCATTCCTCATCCTGCTCACGGCGCTGGCGGGCCTGTTCGGAACCGGGACCCTGGCCGACGAGGCCGCGAACATCATTCTGGAAGCATGGCCGCGGGAAGTGGCGGAGCCGATCGCCGGGGAGATTCACCGGATCCTGACCGGGCGGCGCAGCGATGTGCTTACCTTAGGCCTGGTCCTGGCCCTCTACTTCGCGTCGAGCGGCGTCGAAAGCCTGCGGGTCGGCCTCAATCGCGCCTATGGCCTGCGCGAGACGCGGGCCTGGTGGCTCACCCGCCTCGAATCGCTGGCCTTCGTCATGGGTGGCGCCCTGGTGATGCTGGCCCTCGCGCTCCTCGTGGTGCTCGGGCCCTTCGTCTGGCGCGGCGCGCTCTACTGGGTTCCGGCCCTCCGGCCCCTGGACAGCCTGATCGGCTTCGTCCGCATCGGGACCGCGACCCTCATCATCGTGGCCGGGCTTCTCGTCGCCCACAAGTTCATCCCGGCCGGACGGCGCAGCATCCTCTCGATTTTGCCGGGGGTCTGCGTGACGCTCCTGCTCTGGCTCCTCGGCGGCCTCGGCTTCGGCTGGTACCTCGAATATTACCCCGGCGCCTATGCGTCGACCTATGGGGGCCTGTCCACCGCCATGGTGGCGCTGATCTTCCTCTACACCCTCGGGGCGATCTTCCTTTTCGGGGGAGAGCTCAATGGCACCATCCAGGCGGCCAAGCAGGGACGCCTGGACGACATGAAGGGCTACGACCAGGTCGAGGACGTGGTGAAGCTGCCGTAAGCGCGGAGGGCTTCCGCTCACGAAAAAGGCGGCCAGAGGGTTTCCGGCCGCCGAATGCTGTTCGCAGGGGCTCGTCAGCCGACGACGCGGTACTTGATGAAGCCCTCGGGCGCGTCGCCCATCTTCTCCACCTTGATCCCGGCCGGCTGGTAGGCCACCGCGTTGGGACCCGTCGTGAAGATGACGGTCGCGTTGCCGGGCGGCGGCAGGAGCGACCATGAGCCGTCTGCCTTGGGCGCCACCTCCTTGCGTTCAATGATGTAGCGCATGATGGCGTCACGGGTGAGGTCCGGCGCATCGAGCACGATGGTGGTGCCGTCGTTGCCGGGGAAGTTGCCGCCGCCTCCGGCGCGGTAATTGTTCGTCGCCACGATGAAGACCTGATCGTCCGCCACGGGCTTGCCGTTATAGGTCAGGTCCTTGATACGGTGCGCATCCGGGTTCACGAGCTTGCCGTCATTGTCGTAGCGGGAGGCCTGCGTCGGATCGATCTTGTACTGCACGCCGGCGATCACGTCGAAATTGTAGGCCGGGAACTTGGGATTGATGAGCTCCTGCTCGTCGCTCTTCGCCGGATCGATCTGGTTGTAGATGCCGGCCGAGCGCTCCAGCCATTCGCGCACCTGCGCGCCCGTCACCTTCACGGCGCGGATCGTGTTCGGATAGATGTAGATGTCCGCCATATCCTTGATGGCGAGCGGGCCCGGCTTGATCTCGGTGTAGTAGTTCGGGCCACCGCGCCCGCCAGCCTTGAACGGCGCGGCCGCCGAGAGGAGCGGCAGGTCCTTGTGCGGCGTGGTCTTGAGCAGGTCCGCCACATACCAGGCCTGCGCCTCGGCCACGAGCTTCACGGACGCGTCGTCCGCCACCAGCGAGTAATAGGAATGGATCGGAACGGCCGTGGTGCCGACCGGCTCGCGCACGTATTTCAGCGTCGCCTCGTGATCGGCCTTCACGGCCGCCAGCACGGCGGCGTCCGACTCGGTCTTCGCCACCACCTTGCGGTCGACGCGGTCGTAGATCGGGCGCAGCTCGGTGCGGAAATTCGCAACCTTCCAGGCACTGCCGTCGCGTGCCAGCTCCAGGTCGATCATCCCGAGATGGCTGCCCCAGAAACCCGCCATGACGGCAGGCTTGCCGTGCAGGGTGCCGGCCTTCACGTCGACGCCCGGAATGTTGTTGAACTCCTTGCCGCCCGGGAAGGTGAAATGCTGGTGCCCGGTGAGGATCACGTCGATGCCGTCCACCTTGGCGAGGTGAAGGGCCGCGTTCTCCTCGCCACCCTTGCGCTCGCCGCCCGCGATGCCCGAATGGCAGAGCGCCACGACGATGTCGGCACCCGCCTTCTTGAGATCCGGCAGATGCTTCTGCGCCGCATCGACAATGTCGATGGTGGTCGCCTTGCCGTCGAGATTGGCCTTGTCCCACTGCACGATCTGCGGCGGCACGAAGCCGATCACGCCGACCTTCAGCTTCTGCTTGGCGCCGGCCTCGTCCGTGAATTCCCGGTCGAGGATGAGCCAGGGCTTACGCAGAGGCGAGCCATCGGCCTTGATCACATTGGCGCAGACGATGGGGAATTTCGCTTCCCCAAGGGAATTCTCGAGGAACTCGAGCCCGTAGTTGAACTCGTGATTGCCCAGCGTCCCGCAATCGTAATTCAGGGTGTTCATGGCGGCGACCATGGGATGGACGTCGCCCTTCTTCATGCCGCGGCGATAGGCCACGAAATCGCCGAGGGGCGAGCCCTGGATCAGGTCGCCGTTGTCGAACAGGAGGCTGTTCTTCGCCTCGCCCGCGCATCCTTCACGAGAGTCGCGGTCCGGGCCAGGCCCACCGTGTCGTCCGCCGCGTCACGATAATAATCGTACGGCATGATGTTCACGTGCAGGTCGGTGGTCTCCAGGATGCGGAGCTTCACCACCGGCTCGGCGCCGAAGCCGACCTTCGGCAGGGCCACGACGGCAGCGGCGGCGACGCCGGTCTGCAGGACGCGCCGGCGGGTAATCGAGGGCGATGTCATGTGTGTTTCTCTCGGAAGGTCGTTCTTCTTGCCTCCAGGAGAACACGAGTTTTGTGACAAGATCAACACGGGCCCTCAGGCCGCGCGCAGGGCCTCGTCCAGATCCGTGAAGAGGTCGTTCACGTCCTCGATGCCGGTGGAGAGGCGAAGCAGATCAGGCGGACAGGGCGTGCCGGGCCCTTCGATGGAAGCCCGGTGCTCGATCAGGCTCTCGACCCCGCCGAGGGACGTGGCCCGCTTCCACAGACCGACCCGCGCGGCGGCTCGAATGGCGGCCGCCTCCCCGCCCGTGAGCTGGATGGACAGCATGTAGCCGAACCCGCCCTCCATCTGCCGTGCCGCAACGTCATGTCCCGGGTGCTGCGGGAGACCCGGATAGAGCACGCGGGCGACCTTGGGGTGCTCGCTCAGGCGCTCGGCCAGGACCATGGCGCTGCGGGCCTGGGCGGCGGCGCGCAGGTGGAGCGTGCGCATGCCGCGCATGAGGAGATAGGCCTCGAACGGCCCGAGGATCGCGCCCTGCATCTTGCGGATGGAGACGATCCGGTTCCAGAACTCGTCCGCCTTCGCGCCCGCGAGCACACCCGCCACCACGTCCGAGTGGCCGTTCAGGACCTTCGTGGCCGCGTGCATGACGATGTCGGCTCCGAGCGCCAGGGGCCGGGTATGGACCGGAGATGCGGTGGTGGAATCGACCGCGAGCCGCGCGCCGGCCGCATGGGCGATCTCGGCCGCGGCCTCGATATCCGTGATGGTCCAGAGAGGGTTCGAGGGTGTCTCGGCCCAGACCAGCTTCGTCCGCCCGGGGATGACGGCCTTGCGCAGGGCGTCGAGGTCGTCCGTCTCGGCGAAATCGATCACGAGGCCCCAACGGGCCGCCTCGGTGGCGAGCCAATTGCGCAGGGCCCAATACATGACCTTGGACGCGACCACATGGTCGCCCGGCTCCAGCGCCTGGAACACCGCGGTCGCGGCCGCCATGCCGGAGGAGAACAGCAGGGCGCCTGCATCCGCCTCTTCGAGCATGGCCAGCACGGCCTCCGCCTCCCGGACGGTGGCGTTGTCCGGGCGCCCATAGACAAAGCCCGACGAATAGGCATTGTCCTCGTCACGGATATAGGTCGTCGCGACATGGATCGGCGGCACGACCGCCTTGGTGATCGGATCCACGTGGCCCATGGCCTGTGCCGTAAGGGAACGCTTAGACCAGAGCAGATGCGACGGCGACATCGGAACCTCCGAAAAGGGGGACGGGTTGCAGACAGGACAGCACATGGCCTTTACAGGGAATCGAACCGTCATGCACCCCGGCGATACCGCCCTGCCCGACCGCCCGACGCCGCCTTTCAGGCGTTTTCTGGCTGCCGTCCTGCCGGTCGCGGCGGCGGGCGTGCTGGGATCGATCGCCACCACCCCGAATATCCCGACCTGGTATGCGGGCCTCGCCAAGCCCGGCTTCACGCCGCCGAACTGGCTGTTCGGCCCGGTCTGGACACTGCTCTATGCCATGATGGCCTACGCGCTCTGGCGCATCCTGTCCCTGCCGAAGAACCACCCGGGACGGCCGGGAGCCGTCGCGGCCTTCTTCGTCCAGCTCGCCCTCAACGCCCTGTGGTCCTGGGCCTTCTTCGGCGCGCAGGCGCCGCTGGCGGGCCTCGTGGTGATTCTCGCGCTCATCGTCGCCATCGTGGCGACGATCCGCGCCTTCTGGCCCCTGGACCGCGCCGCGGCCCTGCTGCTCGTGCCCTATCTCGCCTGGGTGACCTATGCGACGGCGCTGAATGCCGCCATCTGGCGGCTCAACCCTTAGCCGATGGAGCCTTGGCCGGCTGGTCGAACAGGTCCGGGTTCTTGTCGAGGTGATCGACCACCCCGACAAAGGGCAGCTGGCGGTAGGAATGGGCCACGTCCATGCCGTAGCCGACCACGAACACGTCCGGGCAGGTAAAGCCCACGAAATCCGCATCGATGGACACAGCCCGCTTGCCGGGCTTCTCCAGGAGCACGGTGGTCATCACGCGCTTGGCGCCGCGGGCCATCAGCAGGTCCTTGGCGAACGTGACGGTGCGGCCGGATTCCAGGATGTCGTCCACCAGGAGCACGTCGCGCCCGCGCACGTCGCTCTCCACATCGCGCAGGATCGCCACCTGCCCGGACGACACGGTGCCGTCGAGATAGCTGGAGAGGTGTACGAACTCCACCTGCGGCTCCAGCCCGGCCCGGTGCAGGGCACGGATGAGATCGGCCGCGAACATGAAGCTGCCCTTCAGGATGGCGACAACCAGAAGGTTTTCGGGCTTGGCGCGCGCGATGTCCTGCGCCAGCTCCTCGTTACGCCTGGCGATCGTCTCTTCGTCGAAGAGAACCCGGATGCGGGGGATACCTGTCATCGTCAATCCGTTCACGCAGAAAGGCCCGCTGCGGACGGCCGGGCCGGGAGAATTTCCCCTTCGTGACCATGACGGCGCCGGGAAGTCAAACGGAGAAGTCGGGACACGCCGCCCCTGCGGCTTCAACTCGCTCCCGGGCGACGGGGGAGGTTCATCCGGCAACGAAGTTCCGCTAGCATCGCGACGCCTGGATCCTCCCGCCCTTCGACGTCCCGGATCTTATGGACTTGTTTGCAGGGAGTGGCCCATAAACGATGCGAATCGAAAAGCGGCGGGCCGCCTGCCGCTCGAACGAAACCCCGTGAAGGACGGTCTGGCTGCGCGTGGAAGCGTTTTACGATAGCGAATTCGACCGGGACGCGGCCCCGGTCGTCCATTTCGAGAATGTGGGCGTACGCTACGGCATGGGCCCCGAGGTCCTGCGGGATCTTACCTTCTCGATCGAGCCCCACTCCTTCCAGTTCCTCACCGGCCCGTCGGGCGCCGGCAAGACCACGCTCCTGCGCCTGATCCTCCTCGCTGTGAAGCCGACGCGCGGGCTGATCTCCCTGTTCGGGGAGGACGTGTCGGGCATTTCCAAGGATTCCCTGACGGACCTGCGGCGGCGCATGGGCGTCGTCTTCCAGGATTTCCGCCTTCTCGACCACCTCACCACCTACGAGAACGTGGCGCTTCCCCTGCGCGTCCAGGGCAAGGAAGAGACGAGCTACCGGGCCGAGGTGGTGGAGCTGCTGCGCTGGGTCGGCCTCGGGGACCGCATGCACGTGCTGCCGCCGGTCCTCTCGGGCGGCGAAAAGCAGCGCGCCGCCATCGCCCGCGCGCTCATCGTGCGCCCCGACCTGCTGCTCGCCGACGAGCCCACCGGCAACGTCGACCCATCCCTCGCCCGGCGGCTCCTGCGCCTGTTCATCGAGCTGAACCGGCTCGGCACCTCGGTCGTCATCGCGACCCACGATTTCAGCCTCATGGACCAGCTCGACGTCCGCCGCCTCGTTCTCGGCGACGGCCGGCTGCATATCGACGAGTGAGCGGCGGGTGAGCGACATGAACGACCTCACCCCCACGCGCGGTCCGCGCCCGCAGGCCCAGGACAAGCGTCCCCTGCCGGCCTCCCTGCGGCGCAACGCGCCCCTGGTGCCGGTCGATTCGGCGGGGGGCCAGGCGCTCGCCGCCGTAATCGCGATTCTGACCTTCCTGGCGGCCCTCTGCGCCGGCGGCGCCGAGCTCGTGGCCTCGAGCTCGACCCAGTGGCGCTCGGACGTGGCCCGGGAGGTCACCATCCAGGTCCGCCCGAACCCGCAGCGCTCGATGGACGATGACGTGGCCCGCGCCGTGGCCCTGGCCCGGCAGACGCCCGGGATCGAGGAGACCCAGGCCTTCTCGAAGGCCGAATCGGAGCGGCTCCTGGAGCCCTGGCTCGGCACGGGGCTCGACTTCAACGACCTGCCGGTGCCGCGCCTGATCGTCCTGAAACTGGAGGCCGGGGCAAAACCGGACTTTACGAAGCTGCGGCAATCCCTGCGCGAACAAGTGCCCGGCGCCAGCCTCGACGACCATGCGCTCTGGGTCTCCCGCCTCTCGACCATGGCCAATACCATTATCGGCGTGGGCGTCGTCCTCGTCGCTCTGGTCCTTCTGGCGGCCGGGCTCGCCGTGACCTTCGCGACGCGGGGCGCCATGGCCGGGAACCGGGAGGTTGTGGATGTCCTGCATTTCGTGGGAGCGACCGACGATTTCATCGCCCGCGAGTTCCAGCGCCGCTTCTTCAAGCTCGGATTGCGCGGAAGCGCTGCGGGCGCCGGCGCGGCCCTCGCCATGACCATCGGGCTCGGGCTTCTCACCCAGTCCTGGCGCGCAAGCCCCGCAGGCGACCAGCTGGAGGCCCTGTTCGGCTCCTTCAACATCGGCTGGCGCGGCTATTTGGTCGTGATTCTGATCGCCCTCGCGGTGGCGCTGATCACAGGAATCGTGTCCCGACTGACCGTGAGACGCTTTCTTAACGGAAATGGTTGATGATTCCCCTCAGTCAAAAGGGTTGCCTCTCCATTGCCGCATTCTGCATTATCGTCCGCCGAGATGACCTCGCGCACGCAGAACCTGGCCATAGCCAGTGCCGCAGACACGATGGAAGCCCTGGGCTGGGGCTGGACCATGTCGGGATCGCCCGCTGCTCCGGGTAGACGGTCGCGGAGGAGACGCGTGCTGCGTTTAGGATTTTACGCTGCGGCAACCAGCCTGGTGCTGCTTTTCTTGGGCTTCCTCGTCTTCGTCTATTCCCTCGACCGTTTCGAGCAGAAGCCCGAGACCCGGGCCGACGGCATCGTGGCCCTGACGGGCGGCGCCCAGCGAATCGGCGACGCCATCGACCTGCTCGCCCAGGGCTATGCCAAGCGCCTCCTCATCTCCGGCGTCAATGAAAAGACCAGCCGGGACGAGATCTTCCGCCTCAATCCCGGCCAGCGGCGCCTGTTCGATTGCTGCGTCGACCTGGATTATCGCGCCCGCAACACCATCGGGAACGCCATCGAGACCCGGCGCTGGGCCGAGCAGCACCAGTTCGACGCCCTGATCGTGGTCACGTCGAACTACCACATGCCCCGCACCCTGGTGGAACTCGACCACGCCCTGCCGAACCTGCAGAAGATCCCCTACCCCGTAGCGGCGACCATCGACCCGCACGATTGGTGGCGCAACCTCTCCACCGCCAAGGTGATCTTCTCCGAATATCTGAAGTTCTTGGTCGTCTGGGTCCGCACCCGGTTCGAGAAGGATCCCGAGCATTCCTCGGCCGCGAAGATCCTGAGCGGCGGCCGGCCGATCCAGCACGTCTCGGCGGGTCCGCTCTGGCGCTGACGGGGAGCGCTCCCCTCTGTCCCGTATCCCCGGGGCCGGTTTTTCCTTGTCCCCCGGGCACGAACATGGCTTAGAGAGGCATGCGGGGAATAACCCGCCCCTCCCGCCGAAGCCATGCTGATCCTCCGCTCCCTTCTGTTCAACATCGCCTTCTACGTGAACATCATCCTCTGGATGATCGCGCTGATTCCGACGTTCGCGCTGCCCCGGCGGGTCTTCATGCGCGGTGCGCAGCTCTGGGCCCTCTCGTCCCTCTGGCTGCTTCGCGTGATCGCCGGAACGAAGGTGGAGATTCGCGGGCGCGAGCGAATTCCCGAGGGCGGTCTCCTCGTGGCGGCAAAGCACCAGTCCCTGTGGGAAACCTTTGCGCTCCTGCCCCTCTTCAAGGACCCGACCTTCATCCTGAAGCGGGAGCTCATGTGGATCCCCGTCTTCGGCTGGTACGCCCGCAAGGCGGATTGCGTGCCGGTGAACCGCAAGGCCGGCTCGCAGGCCCTGATGCGCATGATGGCGCGGGCCCATGAGGAGGCGAAGGAAGGCCGCCAGATCGTGATCTTCCCCGAGGGGACGCGGCGTCCGCCCGGCGCCGCTCCGGCCTACAAGTTCGGCGTCGTCCACCTCTACCAGAACCTGGACGCTCCCTGCCTGCCGATCGCGCTGAATTCCGGCCTCTTCTGGCCCCGGCGCCAGTTCATCCGGCGGCCCGGGACGATCCTGGTTGAGATCCTGGATCCGATCCCGCCGGGGCTGCCCCGTGACGCCTTCTTCCGGCGCATGCAGGAGGCCATCGAAGGGACGTCCGAACGGCTCGTGGCCGAAGGCCGCCGGGAGCTGGGCCTCCGGGCCCCTTCGCCGAACGAGTCCGCCGCCTGACCTCACAAGGGTTTGGAACGTTTACGCCTCAAGGATTCTTGACGCTTGCGTCGGCAATTCTTATCTTAGAACAAATGGCGAACAAACGAACCATATCATGGTCCATGGCCATGCGGGATCTCCGCAACGATCGGGCGAGGAGAGCAGGTGTGCGTGAGGAGCGCCTGAGAGCGACCGCGGGATTGAGGACCACCGAAACCTTGAGTTCCTGGCGTGGCCGCTCCGGCCGGCGCTACATCGTCGGCGTGCATCCCCTGGTCGAGACGGAGGTCTTCGAGGTGACGACGGACGCGGTGATTCTCGCGGTCAAGCGCGACGCGACGGGAACCGCCCACGTCATCGATGTCGCCACCATTGCGTCCTACCCGGGCGAGCAGGCCCGCGCCCGCTGGGTGGCCGAGGTCCAGAACCGGGGCGCCAACGAGATGCATGTCCACCGCCTCGCCCATGACGAGGGCGAGCGGCGCGCCATGATCGACGATCTGCGTGAGGACGACGAATCGGTCGGCTAAGACTGATGGCATCGCCCCCGTCATTCCGGGGCCACGCCGCGGAGCCCGGAACCCATAACCGCTGACGATGCAGGATAAAGCACAGCGGTTCTCGCAATGCCTTGTTCTGAGACGCTGGTGGTTAGGGGTTCCGGGCTCGGCTCTCAGAGCCGCCCCGGAATGACGGAGGGCAAATTACTATTCCACCGCCCCGCTCAACCGCTCCAGCAGCGGATCGACGACACCCATTCCGATCAGGTGCTCATGGGTCGAGCGGACATAGTCCGGATTGCGGCCCGAAATCCCTTCCCCACGGCGGACCAGGTCCACAGTCTCCTCGAAGGACAGGCGGCCCGCATATTGCGGGTGCTTGCGGTCCACGACATAGGCAAGGGCCGTGATTCTCTGGCCATCGACGAGGCGCACGGGCAGCTGCCGCTCCAGATAAACGGCGGTCGCCTGCTCGCGTTCTCTCAAGTAATGGACCGTAGCGTCGGCCTCCTCCGGCGCCACGCGAAACGCGACCCCGTGGCAGCGCCCGCCCCGGTCGAGGCCGAGGACGAGGCCCGGCCTCTCGGGCGTGCCGCGATGGACATGGGAGAAGACGCAGAGGGAGCGGTGATAGCCGAAGAGCTGGGCGCGCTGCCTTTCGACGAAAGGGAAACCCGGCCGCCACATGAGCGAGCCGTACCCGAAAACCCACAAAAAGTCGGTGTCCTGCATGTTCACCGCCATGCCCGATCCTTGCCCGGATCGGGGATTAAAGCACGATGCCCCAGGGAATGGGTTTTGCGCCCGATCCCGCTCTCCCTTATGGAAGCGCATGGCCTGCCGGAGCCGCCGCCTCCACGGCGGTGGATGGGCTATCAGTTACCAAGAAGCGACACAATAGGAGACCCGTATGGGCGAGACCCCCGCAGAGAATGGCCGCTCCAGCCGCTTCTGGCTCTATACGCCCTTCGTGCTCCTGCTCCTGGTAGCGGTCGCCTGGAGCATCGCCTGGTTCGTGATCCGCAGCCGGACGAGCGATTCCATCGACACCTGGTTTGGCCTGGAGGCCAAGGCCGGTCGGCAATGGACCTGCCAGGACCGGAGCGTCGGGGGCTTCCCGTTCCGCATGGAGGTGACCTGCAGCGCCCTGAATCTGACCCATGGGGCCGTGAAGGCCTCGTTCGGCCGCGTCGAATCGGTGGCGCAGGTCTACCAGCCGCGTTTCGTCATCACCGAGGTCGAAGGCCCCTTCCGCTGGACGGACGGCACCGTCGTGGTCGAAGCCCGTTGGGACCTGCTCCAGACCAGCGTCCATGCCACGAATACCGGCCTGCAGCGGCTCTCGACGGTGGCTCAAAACCCCGCCGTCACGGTGACCGGCGTGACGCCGGACCCTATCGCCGTGACCGGGAGCGAGATGGAATTTCATGTCAGGCCCGATCCGACCCGCAGCCAGGACAAGGCCTACGACCTGGCATTCTCCGTCGACAAGGCGCGGCTTCCGCTCCTGGGCAACCTGATCGGCGGCGCCGAGCCGACGGATCTTCGGGCCGACCTGACCGTGACCCAGGCGGAAGGCTTCCGGGGCAGGCCGATGGCTGAGGAGTTGGAACGCTGGCGCAGCGACGGCGGCCGTCTCGCCGTCGAGATGCTGTCCCTGAGCAAGGGGGCCCGCCGGGTGGAGGCCAAGGGAGAGCTCGGCCTCGACGCGCAGCACCGCCCCTCGGGCCTCCTCAACGTCTCGGCCGCTGGCCTCGACGGGATTCTGGGCTCCGTCATGGGCAACCGCACCGGCGGCGCGCTGCTCGGAGCCCTGCTGGGCGGGGCGCGCGCCTCAGGCAACGCCACCAAGCCCGGGCAACCGGCCCTGACGCCGCTGCCGCCCCTGCGGCTCGACAACGGTGTCCTGGCGCTCGGCCCCTTCGTGATCCCCAGCGTGAAACTGCCTGCGATCTACTGACCGTCGCGGCGGCGCCCGAAATCGGGCTCCGGCGTTTCCTGCCCTTCGGAGATGATGCCCCGGCGGATCGCCCGGGTGCGGGTGAACAGGTCGAAGAGCTTGTCGCCCTCACCCCAGCGGATCGCCCGGGCGAGGAGCGCGATGTCCTCGTTGAGGCGGCCGAGCATCTCCAGCACCGCCTCCTTGTTGTGGAGGAACACGTCCCGCCACATGGTCGGGTCCGAGGCGGCGATGCGGGTGAAATCCCTGAAGCCGCCGGCCGAGAACTTGATCACCTCCGACTGGGTCACGGTCTCCAGGTCCGCGGCCGTGCCGACGATGTTGTAGGCAATGAGGTGGGGCACGTGGCTCGTGATGGCGAGGACCAGGTCATGGTGCTGCGCCGTCATGACCTCGACGTTGGACCCCATGGCGGACCAGAATTCCCGCACCCGCTCGACGGCCCCCTCGTCAGCGCCCTCAGGCGGCGTGAGGATGCACCAGCGGTTGAAGAACAGCGTGGAGAAGCCCGCATCGGGGCCGGAATGCTCCGTTCCGGCGACCGGATGGGCCGGGACGAAATGGACTCCGGCTGGAAGATGTGGCTGGACCTGGGCAATCACCGAGGCCTTCACGGAGCCCACGTCGGACACGATCGCGCCAGGCTTGAGACCGGGCGCCATAGCGGCAGCCACGGCTCCGCAGACCCCGACCGGCACGCACAGGATGACGAGATCCGCATTCCGGACCCCGGCCGCGAAATCGGCCGTCACCTCCTCGGCGAGCCCGAGCGCCCGCACCCGCGCCAGGACGCCCTCGTCCCGATCGATGGCCACGAGGGTGCCGGCGAGATTGAGGTGCCGCGCGGCCCGGGCGATGGATGAGCCGATCAGGCCGAGGCCGATGAGGGCGACGCGCCCGAAGAGCGGCGTCTGACGGGGAGGACCGAGACGCTCAGGCATGGTCGCCCTTGCCCAGGAATTCGCGCAGGGTTGCGACCAGGAGCCGGTTCGCCTCCTCGTCCCCGATAGTGAGGCGCAGGGCATGGGGCAGGCCGTAGCCGTCGATCCGGCGAAGGATGAGGCCCCGGCTCGTCAGGAAGGCGTCCGCGTCCTTGGCGGTCCGGCCCTCTTCCCGGGGGAAATGGATGAGCAGGAAGTTGCCCACGCTCGGAGTCACGGTCAGGCCCAGCGCCTCGATCTCGCGGGTGAGCCAGGCGAGCCAGGTCTCGTTGTGCTCGATGGACTTCGCCACATGGGCGTCGTCCTGGATCGCCGCGACGGCGGCCGCCAGGGCGGGACCATTCACGTTGAACGGCCCCCTGATCCGGTTGACCGCATCCACGATGTGCGCGGGCGCGACCATCCAGCCGATCCGGAGATTGGCGAGGCCGTAGATCTTCGAGAAGGTGCGGGTCATCACCACGTTCTCGGCCGTGGCCACAAGCTCGAGGCCCGCCTCGTAATCGTTCCGGCGCACGTATTCCGCATAGGCCGCATCGAGCACGAGGAGCACGTTCGGGGGCAGGCCCGCATGGAGGCGCTTCACCTCGTCGAAGGGAAGATACGTGCCCGTCGGGTTGTTGGGATTGGCCAGGAAGACGATCCGGGTCTTCGGGGTCACCCGGGCCAGGATCGCGTCCACGTCGGCGCGGTAATCCTTCTCGGGCGCCACCACGGGCACGCCACCCGCCGCCAGGATGGCGATGCGGTAGACCAGGAAGCCGTGCTCCGAGAAGATCCCCTCGTCTCCCGGGCCCACATAGGCGTGAGTGAGGAGCGCCAGAAGCTCGTCGGACCCGGCGCCGCAGACGATGCGGCCGGCATCGAGGCCGTATTTGGCCGCGATGGCCTCCCGCAGGGCGGTGGCCGATCCGTCCGGATAGAGCTCCAGATGGTCGAAGGAGCGGATGGCCTCGATGGCCTTCGGCGAGGGGCCTAGGGGCGTTTCGTTGGACGAGAGCTTATGGATCTTCGAAACCCCTGCGGCCGCGCTCTTGCCGGGCACATAGGCCTCGATCTTCAGGACGCCGGGACGGGGTTCGGGACGGGCGGACATGGGGACGCTTCCTGGAAAAGGGACCGGATGCGGGATGGCTCTCGACCATCGCCGCGAAAGGTGGACATCGCTCTAGCGCAGCTTTGGGCTCATTTCACGCGGAAACGTTCCGCATGACTGCCGATCTCGACGAGCTCGGACAGGCTCGCGCCCGCGTCGGTCAGAGCCCCGTGCAGCCGGGACGGCTCCACGGTTCCGGGAACGGCGATCAGGACGGACAGGCCATAGGCATCGGCCGCGCTGGCGACCGCCTCGCCGCCAAGGCCCGCCAGGGCCCCGGTCACGTCCTTGTGCCAGCGCTCGAACTGGGCCGCATAGAGGACGACATCGCGCACGGCCGCATCGGTCAGGGGCTTGGAGATGACGTAGACGGGCGTGCCGGCCGGATGGTCGGGCCGCTCGATGAAGGGCAGGCGCGCGATGATCTTCGGCCGGTCCTTGTCCGCGAGCGCCCGCCACCAGGCGCCGCTGGAGGCGCCCTGGTCGATCCGGAAGATGCCGAGATCGCCGCGGCTCGACGCCACGGTCTCGATCACGGCGGCGGCGCTCGGATGGCTGAGATACGGAACCGTAAAGCCGAAGTGGAACCGGGCCGAATCGCGCATTGGCGCATCGCCGCCGGAAATGTCCGCATGCACCGCATAAGGCGCCTGGACATACGTGAAGGTCGCGATGATGACCCGCCAGATGCTCTCCACGGTGTCGAGGGGCAGGAGGCCCTTATGCCGCTCGGCGAGGGCCCGCATCATGGAGGCCTCGCGGCCCGGACGGAAGGCCGAACCGGATTCGGAGGTTTTCTTGACCGAGATCAGCCGGTCGATGATCGTGCCCCGCTCCATCAGAAGCCGGTGCATGGCCTCGTCGATCCGGTCGATTTCCTGCCGCAGCTGGGCCAGGGCGGGCGCGGGGGTCGGATTATCGGTGGACATGGGACATTCCTGAATGACGGCGCTCTTCTTCGCAGCCTGGAACGCCCCTGCCAAGTCTCAATAAGCTCTCAAGAGGCCTCGAATGGGCCTTCGCTTCCCTGCCATGCGGTCATGTTCGTTGACCTCGACGCGGCGCCGCATTACCGCTGTTCGAAAGATCGAACGCGTTCGCCAGGCTGAGTATGACCAGTGCTTTTCAACCGCCCGAGCCGCGAAGCCAGGTCGACGATCCGTCGAGCCCGGTCGCACGCTTCGGCGCGGACGAGCCCCTGGTGCTTGATGCGGGCGTCCTCCTGGGCCCTTGGCAGATCGCCTACCAGACCTATGGGACCCTGAACGCCGAGCGGTCCAACGCCATCCTCATCTGCCATGCCCTGACGGGCGACCAGCATGTGGCCAATGTCAGCCCGGTGACGGGCAAGCCCGGCTGGTGGACCACCATGGTCGGACCGGGGCGGCCGATCGACACGGACCGCTTCTTCGTGATCTGCGCCAACGTGATCGGCGGCTGCATGGGCACGACGGGCCCGGCCTCCACCAACCCGCAGACCGGCCAGCCCTATGCGGTCGACTTTCCGGTGATCACCATCCACGACATGGTGCGGGCACAAGCGGCGCTGATCGACCGGCTCGGGATCGAGAGCCTGTTCTGCGTCATCGGCGGCTCCATGGGCGGCATGCAGGTGCTCCAATGGGCCGCGAGCTATCCGGAACGGGTCTTCGCGGCGCTGCCCATCGCGGCCGCGGCGCGCCATTCGCCGCAGAACATCGCGTTCCACGAGGTGGGCCGGCAGGCCGTGATGGCCGATCCAGATTGGCGCGGCGGCCGCTACCTCGTCGAGGGAACGCGGCCGACGAAGGGCCTCGCGGTCGCCCGCATGGGCGCGCACATCACCTATCTGTCCGAAATGGCCCTCCACAGGAAGTTCGGGCGCAACTACCAGGATCGCAGCGCGCCGACCTTCTCGTTCGATGCGGATTTCCAGATCGAGAGCTATCTGCGCTACCAGGGCCTGTCCTTCGTCGAGCGCTTCGACGCCAATTCCTACCTCTACGTGACCCGGGCCATGGATTACTTCGATCTCGCGGCCGATTACGGCGGCAGCCTGGCGCGCGCCTTCAAGGGATCGGCGACGCGCTTCTGCGTCATCTCGTTCACGTCAGACTGGCTGTTCCCCACATCGGATTCCCGCGCCATCGTCCATGCCCTCAATGCCGCCGCGGCGTCCGTCGCGTTCGTCGAGGTGGAGAGCGACAAGGGCCACGACGCCTTTCTCCTCGACGAGCCCGAGATGTTCGCGGCCGCGCGCGGCTTCATCGATGCGGCGGCCCGTGTTCGAGGGATCGCCTGATGGATCCGCGAACGGCCGCCTCTCAGGACGGAACCCGCCTCGACTTTCTTCTAGTCGCCGACATGGTCGCGCCCGGTTCGCGGGTGCTCGACGTCGGCTGCGGCGACGGATCGCTCTTGGCGCTGCTGCGTGACCGCAAGGGCGTCGACGGACGCGGGATCGAGATCTCCCGCGAGGGCGTGAATGCCTGCCTCGCCAAGGGCCTGCCGGTGATTCAGGGCGATGCCGACACGGACCTTGCCGATTACCCGGACGACGCCTTCGATTACGTCATCCTATCGCAGACCATCCAGGCGACGCGCCAGCCCAAGGTCGTGCTGGAGCAGCTGCTGCGCATCGGGCGGCGCGCCATCGTGTCATTCCCGAATTTCGGCCATTGGCGCGTGCGGCTGGAGCTTCTGTTCAAGGGCCGGATGCCCGTGACCGAGAACCTGCCCTATTCCTGGCACGACACGCCCAATATCCATTTCTGCACGATCCGCGATTTCGTCGAGTTGTGCCGGGAGGTCGGCGCACAGATGGAGAAGGCGGCAGCCCTCGACGCCGGAGGGCACCCCGTGCGTGTTGTCCTGCCATGGTGGGCCTGGAATCTACTGGGCGAGCAGGGCGTGTTCCTGCTGACCCGGCGATAAAGCGGGTGCCGTCTCTCGGGAGGAAGCTCTCACAGCAAGAGGGCCGCCTTTCGGCAGCCCTCCGGGAGGAGTCCGATTTGTTGCGGCGCTAGTAATTGCCGCCGCGCGAACGTTGACCGCCCTTACGGCCGGCCTCGCTCGCCAGATTGCGATCCTTCGAGAAGGAGCGATCTTCCGCCGAAACGCTCTCGCCGCCTTTGCGGGAGATCTCGTGCTGCTTCTCCTTGTCCATCGAACCGAAGCCACGGCTCGAAGATCCAGAACGGCTTGCCATCACTCAACACTCCATGATTGCCCGTTTGGGACACGGCTAACGCATGGAATCATCGAGGGTTCTAGCGTGTCGGGAAGAGAATGCCGTCCAGCGTCAGCCGGCCGCAGCCCTGGCGCCGAAAGGGTCCGTTACCCCTCCGGACTCGCTCCCGACGCAAGCGGATGCAGGTCGCGCACCATGCTCTTCAGGCGCTCGTCCAGCACGTGGGTATAGATCTGCGTGGTCGAGATGTCGGAATGGCCGAGGAGTTCCTGAACGATCCGTAGATCCGCCCCGTTCTGGAGGAGGTGGCTCGCGAAGGCATGGCGCAGCACGTGGGGGCTGACCTTGTCGGCACGCAGTCCTGCCGCCCCTGCGACGGCCTTCAGATCGCGGGCGAAGGCCTGGCGCGTCAGGTGGCCGCTCTCGCTGTCGGCTGGGAAAAGCCAGGGTCCGGCCGCCTTCCCCTGCCCTTCGAGAAGTGCCAGATAGGCGCGGCTCGCCTCCCGCGCGGCCTCTGTCAGGGGCACGAGGCGCTCCTTGCCGCCCTTGCCCCGGACGACGAGGAAGCGGTCGCGGGTCTTCGCCGCGCCGCGAGGCAGTGCGACGAGTTCCGAGACGCGCAGTCCCGTGGCGTAGAGGAGCTCCAGAAGACAACCCATACGTGCGGCACGCAGCCGCTCCGTTGGCGAAGCCTCCTCCTGCCCGGCCGCCGCATGGGCCACCTGCAGGAGACGGTCGACCTCATCCACCGAGAGGACCTTGGGAAGCCCCCTGCCCCGCTTGGGCGCCGAGACGGCCGCGGTCGGATCGGCAGGAGCGTAGCCCTCCATGTAAAGAAACTTGTGGAACTGACGGACGGCCGAGAGGCGCCGCGCCGCCGAGGAGGCCTTCAGCCCCCTTTCCTCGAGGCTGGCCATAAAACCACGCACCGTGGCGGCCGAGGCGCTGTCGGGCCGGCCGCCGGTCTCAGTCAGATAGGCCAGGTAATCGTCGAGATCCCGCCGGTAGGCATCGAGGGTGTTCTTCGATGCGCCCCGTTCGGCCGCAAGCATGTCCAGGAAAAGGCTGGCGTGCCGCGCCCCGCTCATGGAGTGGACAGGCGACTGCTCGGAATCGGGACGGAGATCTCCCGCGGCTCGGGTTCGACCAGGGTCGCCAGGGCGAAGATGGCTGCGAAACCGATCCCGGCGAGAATGGCGACGACGACAAGAAACCGGAATAAAGTCGGCACGGGCCCCTCTTCAAGATCTCCAAGGTACAACCATGCATGGCGGACAAAGGCAAGCTTTTCCGAGATCGCCTGCCCGATCCTGTGACAGAGCAATGGCCTCGTGCTAGGACAGGACCATGAACACCATCAGCCGCTTCAACTCCCTCGATGAAGCCGGCGGGCAGGACGACCGAGACCGGGGCGGCCACCCCATCGCCCGGCAACTCGGCTCGCGTTCCCTCGTGCTCGTCGGCCTCATGGGCGCCGGGAAAAGTACCGTGGGCCGGAGGCTCGCCCAGAAGCTCGGCCTGCCGTTCCGCGATGCGGATCACGAGATCGAAGCCGCCGCGGGCATGAGCATCGCGGACATCTTCGCTATTCACGGCGAAGATCATTTCCGCGATGGCGAGAGGCGCGTCATCGCCCGCCTCCTCCAGGAGGGCCCCATGGTCCTGGCGACCGGGGGCGGCGCCTTCATGAACGAGGAGACCCGGATCGCCATTGCGGAAAACGGCGTCTCGGTCTGGCTCAAGGCGGATCTCGACATCCTCATGCGGCGGGTGCGCAAGAGGGCCACACGCCCTCTGCTCAAGACCGCCGACCCGGAAGGGACCATGCGCCGCCTGATGGAGATCCGCTATCCGGTCTATGCAACCGCCGACGTGACGGTCTATTCGCACGAGGCGCCGCATGAGCGGGTCGTGGCCGACACCATCCAGGCCCTCAAGGATTGGTTCGACGAGCATGGGAGTTCTTCCGGTGAGTAGTCTGGCGGCACGGTTGCCGGAAACAGGGACGATCACGGTCCCGGTTCCCCTTGGAGACAGGGCCTACGAGATCCTGGTCGGGCGCGGCCTGCTCGAGAGCGCGGGGTCGCGCATCGCGGCCCTGGGTGCCCGCGCCGCCGCCATCGTCACCGACGCGCATGTGGGACCGCTCTATGCCGGGACCCTGGCCGAGAGCCTGCGGCAGCAGGGGCTGAGGGTCGAGACCTTAACCCTGCCCCCGGGCGAGGCGACAAAATCCTACACGTCCCTGGAGAAGGTCTGCGACTTCGCCCTGGAGGCAAGGATCGAGCGCGGCGATCTCGTGATCGCCCTCGGCGGCGGCGTCGTCGGGGATCTCGCGGGTTTCGCGGCTGCCGTCGTGCGCCGTGGTGTGCGCTTCGTCCAGGTGCCCACCAGCCTGCTGGCCCAGGTGGATTCGTCCGTCGGCGGCAAGACCGGCATCAACTCGCGCCACGGCAAGAACCTCGTCGGCGCCTTCCATCAGCCGAGCCTCGTCCTGGCCGATACGGCCGCCCTCGACACCCTTCCCTTGCGTGAGATGCGGGCCGGCTACGCGGAGGTGGCGAAGTACGGCCTCATCGACGATGCCGCCCTCTTCGACTGGTGCGAGGCGAACTGGCGCGGAGTCTTCTCGGGCGGACCGGAGCGTGACGAGGCTGTCGCCCGGAGCTGCCGGGCCAAGGCCGCCGTCGTCGTGCGCGACGAACGGGAGGACGGGGATCGCGCCCTGCTCAATCTCGGCCATACCTTCGGCCATGCCCTGGAGCGGATCACACGCTACGATTCCGCCAGGCTCGTCCATGGAGAAGGCGTGGCAATCGGCCTGTGCCTGGCCTTCCGGTTCTCGGCCTCGCTCGGGCTCTGCCCCGAGGCTGATGCTCAGCGCGTGGAGGCTCACCTCGCCGCCGCTGGACTTCCGACGCGCCTGAGCCATGTTCCCGGAGGCTGCGGCACCGTGGAGGAGCTGCTTGACGCCATGGCGCAGGACAAGAAGGTGAAGGGCGGAGCCCTCACGTTCATCCTGGCACGGGGCATCGGGCAAAGCTTCATCGCTCCCGGCGTCGCGGTGGACGATGTCCAGTCGTTCCTGGCGAAGGAAATCAACGTAGCTTGACCATGATCGAGGATTCCTCCGGCGAGCTCTGGGTCGCGGCCCTGGTCGTGATCTTCTGCCTGCTTCTCTCGGCCTTCTTCTCGGCCGGCGAGACCGCCTTCACGGGCGCCTCACGCTCGCGCATGCTCTTCCTGGAGAAGAACGGCGACGGGCGCGCCGCCCTGGTGAACCGCCTGCTCCAGATGCGTGAGCGCCTCATCGGCACGGTTCTGATCGGCAACAACATCGTCAATATCGGCGTCTCGGCCTTTGCGACCAGCGTGCTCGTGGCGATCTTCGGCGACGGCGGAGCGCTCTATGCGACCGTCATCATGTCGGTCCTCGTGATCGTCTTCGCGGAGGTGATGCCGAAGACCATCGCCATTTCGTCCCCCGACACCGTGTCCCTGGCCCTGTCGCGGCCTATGACCTGGGTGGTGGCGATCATCGGCCCCCTGGCCATAGCCATCGAGCGCCTGGTGCGCCTCATGCTGCGGCCGTTCGGCATCCGGATCGGCGCCAACACACCGATCCTGTCCGCCAGCGAGGAACTCCGCGGCCAGCTCGATCTTCTGCATCGGGAAGGCAACGTCGCCAAGGTGGAGCGCGACATGGTGGGCGGTCTCCTGGACCTGGAGGAGCTGAGCGTCTCCGAGGTGATGGTTCACCGCACCAAGATGCGCACCATCAATGCCGACCTCTCGTCCGAGGATATCGTGCGCGAGGTGCTGTCTTCCCCCTATACGCGCCTGCCGCTTTGGCGGGGCAGCCAGGAGAACATCATCGGCGTCCTCCACGCCAAGGACCTTCTCCGGGCCCTCGACGCCGTCGGCGGTGACGCGAGCAGGCTCTCGGTGGAGAGCATCGCGCTGGAAAGCTGGTTCGTGCCCGACACCACGTCCCTGCGCGACCAGCTCAAGGCCTTCCTGGCCAAGAAGACCCACTTCGCGCTCGTGGTCGACGAATACGGCGAGGTGATGGGCCTCATTACCCTCGAGGACATCCTCGAGGAGATCGTCGGCGACATCAAGGACGAGCACGACCTGTCCGTTCAGGGCGTGCGGCCGCAGCCGAACGGCTCCGTGAACGTGGACGGCTCCGTGCCGATCCGCGACCTCAACCGGGTCATGGACTGGAACCTGCCCGACGAGGAGGCGACGACCATTGCCGGGCTCGTCATCCACGAGGCCCAGGCGATCCCGGATACGGGCCAGATCTTCACCTTCCACGGCTTCCGCTTCCAGGTCCTGCGCAAGTCGCGCAACCGGATCACGGCCCTCAGGATCACGCCCCTGGCGATCGCCCGGAAAGCCGACGAGGCATCCGCGCTGGTGGCGCGGCGAAACCGGGCCTGAAGCCCGCAGCCGGAATTTGCCTTACGGCAGCGGCACCGCCTCCAGACGGCCCGACTCGGGCCGGCGCTGCGCGGTCTCCTCGCTGGCGATGAACTGCGCCTTCGCCAGCTCCGCGAAGCGCCCGCCCTGGGCGACGAGTTCGTCGAAGGTGCCGGATTCGACGATCTGCCCCTGATCGAAGACCAGGATCCGGTCGGCATTGCGGATCGTCGCAAGCCGGTGGGCGATGACGAAGGTCGTCCGGCCTTTCATGACCTCGTCGAGGGCCAACTGCAGCTTTCGCTCGGTTGCGGCATCGAGGGCGCTCGTCGCCTCGTCGAGGATCAGGATCGGCGGGTTCTTCAGGAGAGCCCGGGCAATGGAGAGCCGCTGACGCTCGCCGCCGGACAGGGAGCGCCCGCGCTCTCCGATCAGGGTATCGAGCCCTGCGGCCTGGCGGGAGATGAACTCCACCGCCTGCGCGCGCTCCAGGGCCTCGATCATCTCGGCATCGGTGGCGTCCGGCCTCCCGACCTGAAGGTTCTCGCGGATCGTGCGTGCAAAGAGCATCGGCTCCTGGAACACCACGCCGATATTGCGCCGGAGCGAGGACAGGGTGAGGTCCCGGATATCGATGTCGTCGATGCGGATGGCGCCGGATTGGGGATCGAAAGCCCGGTGCAGGAGCCCGAGCGTCGTCGACTTGCCGGACCCTGTAGCGCCAACGAGGGCCATCGTCTCGCCCGGCTGGGCCGTGAAGGTGACGTCCTGAATCGCCGGACGCTTGCCGTCATACGAGAAGCTCACGTCCTCGAACGCGACCTTTCCGGCGAAGCGCGGAATTTCCTTGGCATTGGGGCGGTCGCGGACCGCCGGCGCCGTATCGAGAATCTCGAAGAACTCCCGCATTTTCGGCGCCTGCATGAAGAGCTGATTCACGAAGCTCACCGCCTGCTCCAGCCGCGCGATCAGCATCGTGGCGATGCTCATGAACATCACGACCTCGCCGATGGTCGCAAGGCCGTTCAGGTGAAGCCCCGTGCCGACGAGGAAAATCGCCGTGACGGTAATGGTCGCGGACGCGCGCGATGCCACCGACGCGACCGCCCACCAGGAGAGCACCGGATTCTGTGCCTGGAGGAGCTGGCCGATGATGGCCCGCAGGGACCCGGCCTCCGCCTCGACCCGCGTGAAGGACTGGATCACCGGGACGTTGCCGAGGGCATCCGAGGCATGCTCCGCGAGGCTCGAATGATAGCGCTCGACAGCGCCCTGGAGGCTCTCGGTCTTGCGCAGCACGATGGTCGTCACCACCGCGAAAACGCCCATGAGGGCAACAAGGAGGAGCCCAAGGCGCCAGTTGAGGAACACCGTCAGGGGCAGCAGAATGACAAGGGCGATCAGTGCCGCGAAATGTTCGCGGAAGAAGCCGAGCCAGAGCCAGGCCATGCCGTTGGAGCCTTCCAGCATCACCTTCAGGACCCGTCCTGAATGGGTCGATGTGTGGAAGGCCAGCGGCAGCTCCAGGACGTGCTCGAAATAGTTCGCGATCACGGCCAGGCGGCGCCGATGGGAGAGCCGGTCCGCATGGAGCGCGACGAGCACTCCGGCGCCGATGGAGAAGAAGCCGAACGCGACCCAGGCCAGGATGAGGGGCAGGAGGTCCGAGAAGGTGATCGGCGCCGCGTTCGGGGTCTGGGCCCGGGTCAGCACGTCGATGATGCGGCCGAACAGGATGGGCTCGGCGAAGGCCGAGATGGCGAGGGCCACGTTCGCCATGGCCAGGAGCGCCCCGATCCGGAGATCGGAGCCGAGCTGGCCCAGGACGCGGACATAAAGACGGATCAGCCACATGCGCCGTCACCCGCCGCAATCCTCCCGGCCCAAGAGCCGGAGCCTGCCCAAACCCGTCCCTGCATCGCATCGCCCTCGCTGTCCCGGGGCCTGCTTCATAAAGCGAAGCCTGCGACAATCAACGGCGTTCCCGTGACTTTGTTCGGGAAAAGCCCCGCTCTGGCGTCGGAAGACCGGTCAGCGCCTGTCGGCCGCCACCGCGAGAGCCCAGTAGACCTTGTATTTCGAGCTTGGCGTATAAGCGGTCGCGATGGCGATCCGGGAGGCCTGGGGATCCGTGAGGACCCGGTCGTGTTGCGGGCTCTCGCGCCAGCCCGAGAAGGCCTCGGCCAGGGTGTGATAGCCGGCCGACAGGTTCGCGGCTGGGGCTTTGTATCCGGCTGAGGCCAGGCGGGCCTTGAAGGCATCCGCCGAGCTCGGCCGGTCGGCCGCCGCCATGGCCCGCGCCTCGGACTCGGCGGCTGCCTGGAGCTCCGGGTCGAGCGCCAGGGGCGGAAGGCCCTTGTTGCGGCGATAGGCGTTGATCATGTCGCGGGCCATGGCGGCATCGACCGTGGCATCCGCCCTGGCCATGGATGCGTAAAAGCTCGGGGTTCCGGTGCGGCTGGCCGGGGGCGTGCCTTGGCAGGCCGCGAGCGCGAGCGCCAGGACGCTGAGGAGGGTGAGGTTTTTCATGAGGCCTACTTATCCTTGAGAAGGGTTAAGCCTTCATCCTCGTCCTGGGCGGCCTTGGGCTTGGCCTCCGGCTCCTCTTCCTCCTTCGGCGGCGCAGGCGGCTGGGCGGGCGCCGGAGGCGGCGCGCCGGTCCCCTCCTCGCGCAGCTTACGGAAGATTTCGAAATACAGATCGCTCGCGACGCGGCCCGCCGAATCGATGTCGTCGACGAAGCAGACGAGATCGAAATCGATGGTGTTCTCCGTGACCTTTTTGAAGATCACCCGCGCGGCCGGCTCGCTCATCACCTCCCGGTGCGCCAGGGCGCTCTGCCGCATGATCTCCGCCACATGATCCGGGTCCGACGCGCGGGGAACCGGCAGAGACACGAGCACGCGCCCGATCCGGTCGTTGCGGACCCGGTTGCGGACGATGCCCGAGATGAGGTTCGAGTTCGGCACGATGAGGGTCGAGCGGTCGAAGGTCTGGATCTCCGTGGAGCGCACATTGATCCGGCGTACGTACCCCTCCCCGTCGCCCACCACGACGAGATCGCCGACGCGGATGGGCCGCTCCCAGAGCAGGATGAGGCCTGAGATGAAGTTGTTGACGATGGATTGCAGGCCGAAACCGATACCGACCGACAGCGCGCCGGCAACGATCGTGACCCGCTCCAGGCTGAGGCCTAGATAAGTGAAGGCGATGACGCCCGCCGAGATGACGCCCACATAGCCCGCCGCCGTGCGGATGGAGTTCCGCAGGCCCGCATCGAGCTCCGTCGCCGGCAGGAACGTGTTGTCGAGCCAGCGCTGGATAACCCGTGTCACCGTGAAGCCGACGGTGAACAGGAGCGCCGCGATGAGGATCGACGACAGGGAAATCGTCACGTCCCCGACGCTGAAACCGAAGAAGACCGCCCGCAGGGAGCCTACCAGGTCGGTGGATTCGATCCCCCACGGAGCCAGGGCGAGCAGGATCGCCATGATGATGATGGCCAGCCGCAATGCGCCGCTCACCAGCACGCCGATCTGCTCCAGGGAGCGCCGGCGCAGGCCCGTATTGGCCTGGAGCATCGTCGAGACGCGGCTCTGGGTCCTGAAGGTATTGCTGATGAATTCGTCCGCCAGGGCGATCATGAGGATCAGCAGGGCCACGAGGATGGAGATCCAGACGGCCTGGTCCACCATGAAGGACGCCAGCGCCACATAGCCGCCGAGAACGCTGCCGACGACGATGGCGACAACGATCCAGCCCAATGTCCGCAGAGGTCCGCCGATGGAAACCTCAGGCGCCACATAGGGGCCGAGGCAGGCCTCGTCCTGGTTCGCCCGCGACGCGAAACGGCGCAGCAATTCGGCGAAGATGAGAGCCGAGGCCAGGGCAAACACCGCCCGCGTGACGACCGTGATGGGCAGGGCCGCCGCAATTGCCTGATTGAAGGAATCGAGCACCTTTCCGACCACCATGACGGTCGCCAGAGTGATGCCGAAGCTCATGATGCGCCCGGCCGACGCCTCGCTCACCGAAACCAGTCGCCATGATCCGTGGTCCGGGGCCAGGATGGCGTCGAGGAGGGCCCGCACGAAGGCGATGAACGCGATGCCGCGCAGGATGGCGGCGACGACCTGTTCCAGGCGGGGCGGAAAAAGATCGACCGCGTCGAAGGCGATCCAGAAGATCCAGCTCCCCGCAATGGCCGGGACCGTGCCCAGGAGGAGAACCGCGAAAGCCGCGAGAAGCCGGCTGCGCCGGGCCGGGTCGAGAATGGCCGGGTCGCGCCGCACCAGGCGTGGCGCAATCGACCGGCGACCGGCATAGAGGGCGATGGCCACGCCCAGGGACAGGCCGATGAGGAGCAGGACGCCGAGAGTGGCGCTGCGCTGCATCTGGCCAAGCGTGTCGCCGAAGGTGATCTTCTGCGCCCGCAGCTCCCGCGGAACGGCCTGAATGACGTCCATCCACAGCCCGAGACTAAGGATGCTGTCGCTTTTCTCGAACAGGGCACGGGTGAACCCGGCCCGGCGAAGATCGCTGATCTGGGCATCGAGCTGCTCCGCCTGGACGAGGAGCGCCCGGCTGAGCCGCTGGGTCTCGTCGAGCTCGGCCACGGCCGCCTCGCGCTCGCTGCGGTCCCGGGCGGCATCGGCGCTCTCGTCAGGCTCGCCCTCCTTGGGCTTGGGCCCGAGCTGGGCCAGCCGAGCCTTGCTGGCTTCGAGCTTGGGCGCCTGTTCGGCGATAATGGCGCGGATACTGCCGATAATGGGTTCGAGCTGCTGCCTGAGATTCTGGAGTTCCGCGTCGGATTGCGCGCGTCCCTGGATCGCCAGTTCCTTCTGCTCGAGATCGGCCTTGAAACCGTCGAGCTTGGCCCGCACCGCTTTCGTGTCTGCCGAGATCGCAGGAGCCGGCGGCGTTGCTGCCGCAGGGGCAGGTGCTGGAGCCTGGGTTTGCGCGGGGGCAGCCGGGGGGCTCTTCGGCCCTTGAGCCAGGCCGGCCGTGGTGATCCCGAAAGCCAGCATCGCGGCCAGAAGAAGCCGCCCTCGTCCCGTCCATGTCATGCGGTTTCGCCCCGTCGCAACTCTTTGAAGGCTCGTTATGCGAATCAATAAGGCGAAAAGTCGCCGCCCGAGAGGGCGTTGGCAAGAAGGACCGGGAGCGGTGGCGATCCACCGCTCCCGGGATGGAGTTCAACGCTCTGCAATCACTTCGTCTTCGTGGTGCCTGTGGCGGAAGGATCCGTAGGCGCCGGATAGGCGGGGTTGGCCGGGGATGTGCGATCCGTCGGATTTGCCGAGGAGCCGGAAGGCGAGCCGGTCACTGCCGCGCGGGAGGCCGCCTGTCCGGGATCGTCCGGCACCGTCCTGCTGGCCCAGATGAAGTAACCGCCAAGAAGGATGGCACACAGGACCAAGCCTCCGATCAGTACGCCGAGCACGGGCCGGCCCGGGGGGCCTTGCCGCGCGCGGTCGTCAGGAACAATTCGAGTCATTGTGAGCCTCGTTGCTGGGGAATCTGCCGAGCCGCGAGGCTCGACTGTGGAAGGCCAACGTCACATGACAGGAGCGGTTCCTCCATGGACGTGAGCTCCCTCCCGTCCGGCTGCCTGTCGGAGGCCCGGGACCCTCGCGGGGGATCCAATGTCAGGGTTTGGCCGTTGAGGAGTCAGACCGGGACAAGGCGCCGGAAAAGGGATCACGGATCGAAAAATGTCGGAACAATCGATGTTCGGAGACGGATCCGGCACCGCCGATGCCGAAAGCGCCGCTCCTCGCCCTCTCAGTCATGTTTTTGCCGCTTTGAATGCCCTTGGGTAATCGCTGATTCAAGGAGTTGTCATGCAAGACAATCGCATCAGCTTGGATGGGAACTGGGAATTTTTGCACGTGGCCGACGACCGAATGCCCGGCCCGGCAGAAGTGCGCGAGATCGTGGTCCCAAGCCCTTGGCAGGCCCAGTTTCACGATCTCCGGATGCGTGCCGGCATCGGGATTTACCGCAGGCTTCTCGACATTCCGGAAGACTGGCTCGGCGACAGCATATGGCTGCGCTTCGGGGCGGTTTTTCACAACGCGAAAGTCTTCGTGAACGGCGAGCCTGTCGGGACGAACGAAGGTGGGTTCCTGCCGTTTTCCTTCGACGTGACGCCCTATCTCAAGCCCGGCCCGAACGAGATCAAGGTGCGGGTGGATTCTCCCACCGACAATCCGGCCGAATTCCCCGATTCCCCTTTTGCCGAGATTCCCTTTGGGAAGCAGAGCTGGTACGGGCCCCTGTCCGGCATCTGGCAATCGGTGTTTCTCGAGCGCCGCATTCCCGACCACATGACGCGCATTCGTCTCGTGCCCAAGCGGGAGACGGGCCATGTTACGGCCGGCGTTTTCTTCGCCCGCCCCCTCAGCGATACGGCCGAGATCCGCATCGAGGTGCGCGATCCCTCAGGGACGCTGGTCCTCGATGAAACGCATGGGATTCAGGCCGGTGTGACCAGCATGCCGTTCGACTTCACCCTCGCGGATGTCAAGTCATGGTCACCGGACGAACCTCACCTCTACACGATCCGTCTGTCTCTGGTCCGGGACGGCGCTCCCCGTGACGAGCTCGGCGACCATTTCGGCTTCCGCACCATCGAGACCCGCGACGGCAAGTTCTACCTGAACGGCGAGCCGCTCTATCTGCGCGCAGCTCTCGATCAGGACTACTATCCCGATACGATCTGCACGGTGCCCTCCGTGGAGTTTCTCGAGGACCAGTTCCGCAAGGCGAAGGAGCTCGGCCTCAATTGCCTGCGCTGCCACATCAAGGCAGCGGATCCGCGGTACTACGAGGTCGCCGACCGGATGGGCCTGCTCATCTGGACGGAGCTGCCCAACGGCGGCATGGCGACCGATCGTTCTCGCGGACGCAAGGAAAAGCTCCTGAAGGGCATCGTCGACCGGGACGGCAACCATCCGTCGATCATCATCTGGACGATTATCAACGAGAACTGGGGCGTCGACCTCGTCAACGATCCCGACCATCGTGATTGGCTGAAGCGCACCTTCGCCTGGCTCAAGGCTTACGATCCGACCCGCCTGGTCGTGGACAATTCGCCGCTCGCTCCGAGCTTTCACGTGGAATCGGACATCGCCGATTATCACTTCTATGCGGCCGTGCCGGACCACCGCGACGAGTGGGACAGGTTCGTGGACGAGCTCGCGGCACGGGCCTCCTGGCTGTACTCGCCCCATGGCGACGCAGTGATTACAGGGCGCGAGCCGCTCATGTGTTCCGAGTTCGGCAACTGGGGCCTGCCCTATCCGAAGGATCTGCGCAACGACAAGGGCGAGGAGCCCTGGTGGTTCGAGACCGGGCATGATTGGGGCGAGGGTGTCATGTATGCCCACGGCGTCGAGAACCGGTTTTCCGACTGGAGCATGGACCGCGTGTTCGGCGATCTGCGCCGCTTCGTGATGGCGGCGCAGTGGCAGCAATTCCGCGCCCTGAAGTATGAAATCGAGGCGATGCGGCGTAAGCCCAGCCTGGCCGGCTATGTCATCACCGAGCTCCACGACTGTCACTGGGAGTCGAACGGTCTCCTCGACATGCGCCGCAATCCGCGGGTCTTCCACGAGCTGTTCCACATCATCAACGCCGATACGGTCATCGTGCCGAAATGGGAGCGCGTCTCGTACTGGACGGGCGAGACGGCGAGCCTCCAGCTCTCCATTGCCCATGGCGCCGGACCTGTCCTGGAAGATTGCCAGCTGGAAATCCGCCTGTGCGACGAGACACGTCGCCTCCCGATCCCGCGACTGGAAGCGCCAACGGTGCTCGATCTCGGCAATGTGGACCTTCCGGTCCCCGAACTCAGCGAGCCGGCTCTGCGGCGCCTCTCCCTTGAGCTGCGAGCCTCCGACGGACGCCTCGTCGCGCAGAACCACGTGGACTTCGCCATCCATGCGCAACGCGGCAAGCCCTCCCATGCGCGGCAACCGATCTGGTCACCGGACGAGGATATCCGGGAACGGATGAAGCTGATGGGATATACCCTGGCACGCAGCCTCGAGGAGGCCGCCATCGTGGTCTCGCGCAGCCACGACAAGGCCATTGCCGACCACGTCCGCCAGGGCGCGAGCCTTCTGCTCCTGCCGGAAACCGAACTCAGCCTGTATCCGTTCTTTCCTCATTGGCAGAACGTACAGGTCAAGTCCCGCGACGGCACCCTTTGGCGCGGCGACTGGGCATCGTCGTTCGCGTGGCTGCGCCGGGCGGGACATTTCGCCCGCTTCCCGAGCGGCCCGCTCCTCGACGAGACCATGGACCGCGTCATCCCTGACTACGTCATTTCCGGCTGCAACCTGCTCGACTTCCAGGCTCGTGTCTTCGCTGGGCTCGTCGTCGGCTGGATCCACAAGCCCGTGGCGCTTGGCGTGGAACGCTCCTATGGGCGCGGGCGGATCGTGGCTTCGACCTTCCGTCTGTTCCGGGACGAGCCGATGGCTGATCCGACCGCCACGATGCTCCTCGACAGTCTGGTGGAACTGGCCGTCGAGTCGCGAATGGCGCGCCTGGAGGAGGCTGTACGGGCTGCGGAGGCTGCCGCCTGATTGTGTTCGCATCAGGCGGCGCTCTCGGCCTGCCCGCTCAAAAGAAAAACAGCGCCCGGAAGGAATCCCATCCTTCCGGGCGCTGTTTCGTGGAGACGCAAGTTTACGAGGCGAGGGCGGCCGACGACGATACGGCCTTGACCGTCGCGGTATCGGCCTCAACCGGCAGCGCCTCGTTGATGCGCCGGAAGGTAGCCAGGGCCTGTCCGACGATCTGGTCCATGTTGTAGTAGCGGTAAGTCGCGAGACGGCCGACGAACCATACATCCGGCGTCGCCAAAGCGAGGCGCTCGTACTTCTTGAAGAGCTCCTGGTTCTCGGGCTTCGGGATCGGATAATAGGGATCCCCTTCGGCAGAAGGATATTCGTATGTCAGGGCCGTCCTGGCATGCTCCTGACCGGTCAGGTGCTTGTACTCGGTGATGCGCGTGTAGTCGTTCGTCTGCGGATAATTGACCACGGCGACCGGCTGATGCCACGACTGATCGAGCGTGACATGCTTGAACTGAAGAGAGCGGTACGGTAGCCGCCCGAACCGGAAGCCGAAATACTCGTCGATCGGTCCCGTATAGATGACCCTGCGATGCGGAATGACGTCTTTGACGTCATCGTAATCCGTCTGGGTCATCACGTGAATGTTAGGGTGATCGAGCATGCGTTCGAACATGCGCGTATAGCCGTGCTCGGGCATGAACTGGAGCTCGTCCCCAAAGTAACGGTCGTCCCTGTTCGTGCGGGTCGGAACCCGGGACGTGACGGACTTGTCCAGTTCCGAGGGATCGAGCCCCCATTGCTTGCGCGTATAGCCGCGGAAGAATTTTTCGTAGAGCTCCCGGCCGACCGCCGAAACGACGACGTCTTCGGAGGTCTTGATCTCAGGCACTTTCTCGGCCCGCTCGGCGAACCACGCCTGGAGCTCCTCCGATGTCAGGTTCAGGCCGTAGAGCTTGTTGACCGTATCCAGATTGATCGGGATCGGCACCAGCATGCCGTCCACCTCGGCCAGCACCCGGTGTTCGTAGAACCGCCACTCCGTGAAGCGGGAGAGGTAGTCGAAGATCTGCTTGGAATTGGTGTGGAAGATATGAGGTCCGTATTGGTGGATCAGCAGACCGTCATCATTGTAGCGGTCATAGGCATTTCCACCGATATGGTGCCTGCGATCAATGAGAAGAACACGCTCGTTGCGCTCGCTCGCGAGACGCTCCGCCAGGACGCTGCCCGCAAAGCCGGCGCCGACAATTAGCCAGTCGTACATTCGCGTCACTCCGCAGGCGTCGTAGCGTAAGCCGGAAGGGAGGAACCGGTGCGCTCCGGCGCCGCATCGCCGGAGATGCCATGCATGAGCCGGTGCATGGCCGCCCAGGTCTTGTCCCACGACCCCGATGCGAGATGACGGTCGACTTTGTCGAGCCACGGATCCCGCCGGCGTTGCAAAATCGCATCCGCTTTCGCAGTCACTTCGGCTGCACTCCCGGCGATCTCGACCAATCCCTTCTCGCCATACGGTCGCACCACGTCGGTGATCGCCGTCGAGATCACGGGAACACCCGCTGCAAGGAATTCCGGAGTCTTGGTCGGGCTGATGAACTTCGTCGCCTCGTTAAGGGCGAACGGCATGAAGCCGATATCCCATCCTGAGAGATATTGCGGCAACTCGCTGTAGGATTTGCCCCCGAGCCAGTGGATGTTGGGCCGCTGCGGCAAAGAGACAGGATCGATTTTCACGACAGGGCCGATCATGATCAGATGCCAATCGGGGCGCATGTCCGCAACCTGACCGACCAGATCAATATCCATGCGCTCGTCAATGACCCCGAAGAAGCCGAGGCGTGGATGCGGAATGCCCGCTTGATCCGCCGGGTCCTTCTTGATGCTACGCGCCTTTGCGAAATGCGTGAAATCGATGGACGACGGGAACGCGTGAATGCTGTGATGGCGGCCACGTTTGGCCTCATAGAGGCTCATGCCACCCGTGAAGACGAGATCGCAGCGGGCGAACAGTTCCTCTTCCAAGGTGAGAAGCTCTTGTGATGCGCCTCTGAACAGCGAGAGCTCATCCATGTTATCGTAGATGCACAGATCGCATTCCAGGTCGCTCGTAAAGGCGAGTGCCATGGGCGTATAGTACCAGAACACACGCGGCTCTGCGGCCTCACGTCCGATCAAACGCTCGATCAGATCATGCTGCTCCGCGAGGGCGTCGCGATGGTCCATACCCTCCGGCAGGATTGGGACAGCAATCGTAACACCCTGCGGACGCGGGCTCATATCCATGTGCGGCTTTGCACCAGGCTTGTAGATTGGTTCTTCGATCACCAGCACGCGATACTGGCGCGCGGCGCGGCTGAGAAGATGCTGTGGCCTTTGCCAGACAAAATCCCATCGCAGATGGGAAAAGCAGACGAGGAGAGGCATTCGATTGGCAGGCTCGGCAGATGACGGGAGAACATGCGGCTGCGTTATCGAACGCTCGAGCATGGCGCGATCCTCAAGTGAAGCAGGTTGTTACGAGCGGACAGAAGATCAGTCCGGAGATTTGCAAGACATTGGTATTGGCCGACCGGACTCAGAAGGGTCGCAGTCGCAATCACTCAATCAACGCCAAAGATGCGACTTAGTTCCAAGCGCATTCATATAAATGAACAACTATTCAGGATCGGGGGCTACTTCTTCTCGAGCATCAATGTGCCCTGCTGGCGGATAAACCCTTTGGCCTTTTCGGCGATCATCGACAGAATCCAGGGCAATTGCACTTCCACCCGGACCTGATCTTCCATGACGTCCATATGGCCGGAAATCGATTGCCCCAAGGCTCCGACCTGGAATGCCATGCGGTCGCCGGACCAGCTTTCCTCGATGGACGCGATCTTGTCACCGAACTGGGATTTCAGGCTCGACAGTCCCCCATGCAGACGACGTGTCGCCTCGGCCTTGCCCAGGTTATGGGGAATGGACACGATCAGGGGTTTCGCCATCATCACTGCTCCTTTCAATCAGACAAGCCAAGCGCCGCCGCGAAGGTTCCGCCGCTAGAGCATCTCGACCTTGATTGCACGGATGACGATGGTTTCCTGCTGGAAACGGCGCTCGAGCTCCGCCCGATACTTTTCCCACCACGCATGATCGATCTCGCGTGCCATCACTTCGAAGACCACGATATCGTCATGTGCGGTATGGCCGCCCTCTTTCCACGTGCCTTCTGCAGGCGCGCGCGTGAAGCTGGTAATTCCACCGAAGCGCTCCGACATTTCGGAACGGACATGTCCATATTCGGCGCTGGCGAAGCGGCGCCCGGCATTGTCAGCCAACGGTAAGAGAATCTGCACCAGATGCATGTTTTCCGCCCCCTGCCCCGGTCCAATAAGAAGGACCTCGGATCGTCGAGATCTTCAGACTAGAGCAGAGAGTCGGAAAGACGAGTCCTTATCCCATCTGGGCTGCGAAGAGCTCCAGATCGGATGCCGGAAAATCGTTGCCGATCGCATAGCGACTCGAGGGCCGCGATATCCGCCACGGATGCTCGGTCGAGAGATGGATCGCCTCCGACGGACGCAGACGGCGGACGCTGCCGTCCGCCTGCACCTCGTCGAGGGTCACGAACCCGAAAATGGTCAGGCGCGTTGCCAGGGTCTTCGTCGTCCTGTCCTCCGCGGCAATAGGCAGGGAGCCAGCCGCATAGACGGCATCCATCAGGCTCTTCTGGTCACGTCGTGGGGAATTCGTCGAGCGCGGGCCCGGAAAGCGGACAACGTTCGACGGCGAGAACGATCTGGAATCCATTTATGCAACCCTTGGCCCGAATCAGCCCAAGGATCGCCGTAAGGAATTAAGAAGGGCCTAACCTTAGTCGAGCCGATGCAGGGAGACGTAGGCCGTTCCGCTGGAGGTCAGGCCGAGTTCCTGTGCCGGTCCCTTGGCCAGATCGATGATCCGGTGCCGTGCGAACGGCCCACGATCATTGACGCGGACCACGACCGAACGACCATTCTTCTCGTTCACTACGCGGACCTTCGTGCCGAACGGCAGCGACCTGTGCGCAGCAGTCATGGCCAGCGAATTGAACTTTTCGCCGCTCGCTGTGCGGCGACCGTGGAAACCAGGTCCGTACCAGGAGGCAGTCCCTTTCTGAAACGCCTTCTCGGCGACTGAGGAGACCGATCCGGTACTGACCGGTCCTCCCGCTGTTGTGTTGCAAGCTGCAACGAAAAGAAGTGGCACCAGAATAGGCGCGCGGGCGAGGATGTTATTCAAGGATTAAGCTCCCCTTCCTTTGTGCTTGCCGCAAAGCTGACTGATAAAGGGGCGAGAATAAGGCGAAGCTGATTTTCCCTTACGTGGCCTTACTTTTTACCGCCAAGCTAATCCTTAAGATCATCTTAAAACTCTACAGGATGCATAAAGTTATATCCTATCGTTTACTTATAATGTTATTTCGTTTAAATGACGCAAACTGAGCGAGTTGCCATGCCCTCGGCTTAGCCGATTGACCTTTTCCGAGTGGGCCCGGACCCTCAGCGTGCGAGCGCGTCTTCGATGGGCAGCTCGGTCAGACCCAGACGGTCACGGCGCAGCCAACGCCAGAGCATGAGAGACGCCACGACGGCGAGCCCGGCAGCGAGTCCAATCCAAATCCCCACGCCACGGAGACCAGTTCCGAACGCAAGAGCCAGCCCCAGGGGCAGGCCGATGCCCCAGTAGCCCAGAGCCGCGAACACCATCGGCACGCGGGTGTCCTGGAGGCCCCGTAGCATGCCTGCTCCGACGGCCTGCGCTCCGTCTGCCAGCTGGAATATGGCCGCAAGCGTCAGGAATGAGACGGCAAACTGGAGCACGGGGCCATTGCGAGGATCGGCGAGGTCGAGAAAGGCCCCGATCAGCAAGTGCGGGGCGAAGAGCATGAGCATGGCCGACAAAATCATGAAGCCGACGCCGAGGCCGAAGGCCGTCCATCCGGCGCGGGTTACGCCCTGCGCATCCTGCGCCCCAAAGGCGCGCCCAACCCGCACGGTTACGGCCTGGCCGATACCGAACGGCACCATGAAGCAGAACGAGGCGATCTGAAGCGCAATGGCATGAGCCGCGAGTTCATTGGCGCCGATCCAGCCCATGAACAGGGCTGCGGCGTTGAAGATCGTGACCTCGAACGCGACCGTCAGGCCGATAGGGGCCCCGATCCGCCACAGGGTCCGGTAGCGCTGCCAGTCGGGACGCCAGAAACGCCCGAAGAGGTGATAGCGCCGGAAGCGCCGGTCGTAGACGACGACCAGGGCGAGGCTGAGAAACATGAAGCTGCTCGATATGACGGTCCCGATGCCGGCACCGACAAGGCCGAGGGCCGGCAGGCCGAATTTGCCAAGCATCAGCACATAAGCGGCTCCGAAATTCACCGGAACGGCGAGCACGCCGATGACCAAGGCCCATCCGGGCCGCTCCAGGGCCGACATGAAGGAACGCAGAACCAGAGAGAGGAGGAAGGGCAGCAGGCTCCACTGCAGGGCCCGAATATACCCCCCGGCCGCATGGGCAAGGGCCGGCTCCTGGCCCATTGCCAGGAGGAGCGCCTCCCCGTTCCAGGCCAGCAGCCAGATCGGAATTGCGACGGTGACAGAGGCCCAAAACCCCTGTCGGACCGTCCGGCGCACGTCCCGGACCGAATGTCGCTTGCGGCCGAGCTCCTCGGCGATCAGAGGCGATGTGGCATTGATCAGGCCGATTCCGAAGATCAGGAACGCGAAATAGAGGTTCGTCCCCAGGGCACCCGCCGCAAGAGCCTCCGAGCCGAGCCAGCCCATGAGGATGACATCGGACGTCATGAGGGCGTTCTGGGCCAGGTTCGTCAGGACCAGGGGCCAGCTGAGCGCAAGAGTCGCGCGCAGCTCGGCCGCCCAGAGGGACTTATCCGTTTTCGACATATCGGAAATGCTCATGGAAGGCGCTTTCGGGGCTTTTAGCCCGAACGGCGGACGAAACGCCACACCCCGGACCCAGCATCGTCGTGAAACCGGAACCTCGCCGTGCGGCGCTCGTTCACCTGGGCAGTTCGTCACGGAGCTCCTGATGGCGCAGGCCGCGCTTCCTACCTCGATCGAATTCCTTCTCCCTCCCACGCTCCGAAACGGGGCGGGACAGATGCGCACGGTCGGCGTCGAGGTCGAGTTTGCCGGGCCCTCGGCCGAGGCGGCCGTGCAGGCCGTTCAGCGCGCTTTTGGCGGACGGATCGTCGAGGAGGATCCTCACGCCTACCGGCTGACGGGATCAAATGCCGGCGATCTTTCGATCGAGCTTGACAGCCGCATGCTGCACCCGAGCAAAAGTAGCGAGGGAAAAAGCGGGTTTCTGCCACGCATTGCCGCATGGTTCGGTTTTGCGGCGAGCTACATCGTTCCCTGCGAGCTCGTGACCTCACCCGTTCCCATGGACCGGCTGCAGGATATCGACCAGGTTCTTTCGGTTCTGCGAGGCATCGGCGCGAAAGGAACACAGGACGCGGCCTTCTATGCCTTCGGCCTGCATTTCAACCCTGAAATTGCGCGCCAAGATGCGCAAACGGCCTTGGCCGTCCTGAAAAGCTTCGTTCTGCTGAACCCCTGGCTGCGCCGCGAGGTCGCGCCAGACGCAACCCGCGACCTGCTGGGCTTCGCCGCTCCCTTCCCGGCAGGTTATGTCCGCCACATCGTCGCACCAGAGTACTGGCCGGACATGGCCACCTTCATCGATGATTACCTGGCTGCCAACCCGACCCGGAACCGGGATCTCGATCTCCTGCCGCTCCTGCACCATTTCGATGCACCACGCGTGCGGGCCGCGCTGCCCAACGAGAAGATCAACGGCCGCCCCACTTTCCACTACCGACTGCCTGATGCCCGCGTCAGCGACGCGGGCTGGAGCATCGCGCCGGAATGGAACCGCTGGGTCGCCGTGGAGCGGCTGGCGGAGGATCGTGACCGGCTGAATGCCCTAGGCGCCGCCTTCCTCACCTTTGCCGGAGAAGACAAGAGCTGGGCCAACATCGTGGAACGTATCGCACTGCCATGACCAAGCCCCTCATCGGCGTCACAACCTCACGACAGGGCGGGTGGCGCAGCTATCTCATGCATCATCTGGCCCTCGTCCGTGCAGGCGCCCGTGCGGTCAGGCTCATGGCAGGCCACCCCCTGCCGGAGGAGCCTCTGCAAGGGGTGGTGATCGGCGGCGGCGACGATATCGGCGCCGAGATTTATGGCGGGAAGGTCCTGCCCGACGTTCGAATCGATCCCGACCGGGACAAACTGGAGCTCAATCTCCTGAAGGTAGCGCTACCGTCACAGGTTCCGGTTCTCGGAATCTGCCGGGGCTCACAGATGATCAATGTCGCCCTGGGAGGAACGCTCCACACGGATATCTACGAGGTTTATATGCAGGCTCCCAAGATGAGGACCGTCCTGCCCCGCAAGCGCATTTCCGTGGTGCCCGGCTCACGCCTGGACAGGATCCTGGGCTGCAATCCCTGCCGCGTGAATGCCCTTCATCACCAATCCGTCGACAGACTCGGAAATGGTCTCGCGGTTGCGGCCGAGGATGAAAGCGGGATCGTCCAGGCTATCGAAGGCGAAGGCCCCCGCTTCCTCCTCGGGGTCCAGTGGCACCCGGAACTCCTGGTCTGGAAACGACACCAGCAACGCCTGTTCGCAGCCCTGGTCGAGGCTGCCCTGGCCTCCCCGGCCAAACTCGAAAATACCGCAATCGCCCTGTGATTTAGGGCACCCGTCGCGAGGCCCTGGGAAACAGGGAAACGACTTTCCCCGCATCAGGCACAAGCTGCCTTTGGATCGCCACATGGAGATCCCGGCTGGCAATAGGCTTTCGAAGAAGCGGAAACTCGCTGTCGCTTTCGGTGACGCTGGGATTTCCCGTAATCAGCACGACAGGAAGCCCGGGAACGATGCTGCGGGCTTCGCGGGCCAGCGCAATCCCGCTCATGGGGCCCGGCATGGAAACACCGGCCAGGAGCAGTCCCGGCTTGCGGGTCTTCAGGGACTTCAGCACCTGACCTGCCTCCGTCCCGATGCGGACGAGATAGCCGAGCTCCTCCAACATAGCCTGGAAAGCGAGCGCAACCTCGATTTCGTCATCCACGACCAGAATTTCGGTGCGGCTCGGAGCCTTTCCGTCCACTCCCTCCTCGACCCGCGCCGGGAAGGGAGCATGCGCGGGCGCCTTTGCCCTCGGCAAGTAAAGCGCGACAACGGATTTCGGGCCGAGGGTCGCGACCTCCGCCATTCCACCGAGAGGCTGGAGGAAATGCAGGCTCCGGTTGAACTCGACCCAACTCGCGAGGTCCATATCCTGCATGGTGAAGATGTTGTCGGACCGCGTGCCGGAACCTGTCGGCACCTCGCCGGACATGTTGGCGCCGATGGTGATCCGGACGAAATCCCCTTCAAGATCGGTGCGGGACAGGGCGCCTTTGGAGACCGTAACGTTCTTGGCCTCGATGGTGATCGCATCCCCCTGCATGAGGGAATCCCGCAGATTGGCGCAAAGGGTCACGATGGCCGTATCGAGATCGCCCGGATCGGCCTGTGTGCCCCAGAGTCCCTCCTCCAAACTCAGTCGCAGTTCCACGGTGTCCCGCAGGAGAGTACGGCTCATCAGCGCGGCAAGGGACTCGACCCTTTCGGCAAGGTTCACATGCTGTGTCTTCTGGCCCCGCGGCTGCACGAAGGCGCTTGACCGGGCAATGAGCGCAGCAGCCTGGTCGGCCGCGACAAGCGCTGAAAGGAGCCTGCGCTGCACGGCAGGCTGATCCTTCATCTGCCGGACGACGGTATCCATGCTGCCGGCGATAACCGTGAGCCGGTTGTTGAGGTCATGCGCAATCCCATTCCAAAGGCGCCCGAAGGCCTCAGCCTGCTGGGCATGGCGCACGTCCTCATCCGGAGGTTTCGGTCTGCTCTCCGGGGCGGGCGGCGCGACGGCCACCTGAGGCTCCGGTGTCTCTTCGAAAACGGTCAGGCGTCCCGAGAGCCGATCCAAGAGGCGCCCTTGGGCCTGAACGAGCCGCGCGGCCTGCCAGCCGAGCATGAGAATGCTCCCCAGAGCCACGGCCGTCAGGGCGATGGCGGAGATCGCCACGAGCTCGCTCTGCCCCAAAACGGCAGCCGCTCCGATGACCCCGCCCAGGAGGACCAGAGTGAAACAGGAGGCTGCGAGAAGAAGCCTCAGGTTTGGCGGCAACAGATACATGGCACGAGATACTTGGCACGAGAAACTTAGCACGTCGGATCGTGACTGATGAGGATGGCGTTGACCGGGCACAGAACTCGCGTCATTCCCCATAAATGTCCTATTTAGCATGAACGAGCGGTCTGCGGGATCTCCCCGCGATAAAGTTTCCGTGCTGTCTCGAGGAGATCGTTGTGCGGCGTATCGGTGTTTCCCTCTCCCTGCGGCTGAGCCTTGCCGGCCTTCTCCTGATCGGCGCCGCGACCGCTCTCCGGGCTCAGGACGACGTCGAGCGGAAAGTCGACGAGCTTCTCGGCAAGATGACCCTGGAAGAGAAGGTCGGCCAGCTCAACCTGGTGTCCAATGGCCCTCCCCTCCAATGGGAGGACATCTCCGCGGGACGGGTGGGTGCCCTGCTCAACTTCAACAACGCCCAGGACATCGCCCGTGCCCAGGCCACCGCCCGGCAATCCCGGCTCAAGATCCCGATCCTGTTCGGCCTCGACGTGCTGCACGGCTTTCGCACCCAGTTCCCGATTCCTCTGGGAGAGGCCGCAGCCTTCAACCCCAGGCTTTCAAGCCTGGCCTCCGAATGGGCCGCGCGGGAGGCGTCCTATGTCGGCGTCCAATGGACCTTCGCGCCCATGGCGGACCTCTCCCGCGACAGCCGGTGGGGCCGGATCGTAGAAGGCTTCGGCGAAGACCCCTATCTCGGCTCCGTTCTCACGGCCGCTCGGGTAGAGGGCTTCCGGAAAGGCGGCCTCGCCACCGCCACCAAGCACTTTGCCGGGTATGGAGCTCCCCAGGGCGGGCGCGACTATGACACCACCTATATCCCGCGGGCGGAGATGTATGACACCTATCTCCCACCGTTCCGTGCGGCCGTCGAGGCGGGATCCGTCAGCTTCATGGCGGCCTTCAACGCCCTGAACGGTGTCCCGTCGACGGCCAATCCCTGGCTTCAGACCGATGTGCTGCGCCGCCAATGGGGGTTCGACGGCTTCGTCACCTCGGACTGGGCCGGGATCAAGGAGCTGGTCGGCCATGGCGTTGCGGCCGACGGGGCGGAAGCGGCGCGAAAGGCGCTCCTTGCCGGCGTCGACATGGATATGATGGGCAAGCTCTATATCCAGTATCTCCCTGAAGAGGTCCAGGCCGGACGAGTGCCGGAAAGCGCTGTCGATGAAGCGGTCAGGCGCGTATTGCGGGTCAAAATGCGCCTCGGATTGTTCGATCGCCCCGACGTCGATCCGCAGCATGTGGATTCCTCATTTCCCTCACCGGAAGCGCGCAAGGCCGCGCGGGAGGTAGCCCGCGAGACCCTGGTTCTCCTGCAGAACAGGAATGACGTTCTGCCCATTCCGTCCTCGGTCCGCTCGATTGCGGTCGTCGGCCCTCTTGCGGACGCGCCTCAGGACCAGTTCGGCCCCCACGGGGCCCGGGGCCATGCGCAGGACAGCGTCTCGATTCTCGAGGGTGTTCGTCGCAGGGCGGACCGGGATGGAATCAAGGTCAGGTTCGCGCCCGGCTGCGACCTCTTCTGCCACAATCAGGACAGCCTTCCGGCAGCGATCGAGGCCGCCAAGGAGTCGGACCTGACCATCGCGGTGTTCGGAGAACCGGTCGATCTTTCGGGCGAGGCGGCCTCTCGCGCTCACCTGACCCTCAACGGCCATCAGGCGGAGGCCTTGAAGGCGCTTGCGGCGACCGGAAAGCCCGTGGCGCTGGTGATCGTCGGGGGGCGCCCCCTGGAACTCGGCGCGGTTGCGGACCTGATCCCGTCCATCCTGATGGCCTGGTATCCGGGGACCGAGGGCGGTCCAGCGGTCGCCGATATCCTGTTCGGAGACGCCAGTCCGAGCGGGAAACTGCCCGTCACGTGGCCACGCACGGTCGGGCAGCTGCCGATCTATTACAATCGCCTGCCCACAGGCCGTCCGACCCTGGAGGACAACCGGTTCACGCTGAAATACGTCGATGCGCCGATTACGCCCCTTTACCCGTTCGGTTGGGGACTGAGCTATACTCATTTCTCCTATGGCGACCCGGCTTTCAAGAAACGCCGCCTCAGGGCCGGGGACACGCTGGAATTGACCGTGACCGTCACCAACACGGGTGCTCGCTCCGGCCAAGAGGTCGTGCAACTCTATACCCGGGATCCTATCGCGAGCCGGAGCCGCCCCTTGCGCGAGTTGAAGGCCTTCGAGAAGATCGCCCTTGCACCAGGAGAGGCAAAGCGCGTTACCCTGCGGGTCCCTGTAGAATCGCTGGGCTTCCATCAGGATGACGGCACCTACTGGGTCGAGGCTGGAGCGATCCAGGTCTTTGTCGGCAGCAATTCACTGGCCGAACCCGTCGGAGAGGTTTCGATCATGGAGACGATCACCTTTCCACTTTCAGGCCAACGCGCCTCGTCCTCGACCATTGCGCAATGAGAAACAGTGGACCGCCTGTCAGGATGGAAGCACCCTGCGGGAGAAGGGGCAGATAAGAGGCGACTCGTGACGAAGGCTCAACGGCAGCACGGTAGGAAGTACGTCCTCGGGAAGGGGCTCGCGGCTCGATCCGTGTCCCTCGTCGGATCGGTCGCATCCTCCAGGCGGACGGGCGCGGCCGACCTGCAACTCGGCATGGTCCTCACCTTTGTCGCCGGCGCCATCAATGCAGGGGGATTTCTTGCGGTCGGGCAATACACCTCGCACATGTCGGGAATCGTCTCAAGCATGGCCGACCACCTCGCTTTGGGCGTGCTAGATCTTTTTCTGCTCGGCTTCGGGGCGCTCGGCTCATTTACTCTTGGAGCGGCCTGCTCAGCCATCCTGATCAACTGGGGCCGACGACGCGGCCTGGATAGCCAGTACGCCCTGCCCTTACTGCTCGAAGGCCTGATGCTCCTGGCCTTTGGACTCTACGGCTGGGCCTTGACGTCGCCCTGGACTTTTACATCGGCGATGATCGCCTGGCTCTGCTTCATCATGGGGCTGCAGAACGCCACGGTGACGAAAATCTCCGGGGCCCGCATGCGAACGACACATGTCACGGGCATCGTGACGGATATCGGCATCGAACTCGGCAAGTTCTGCTACGTGAACCAGGATCATTCGAAGCCGCGGGTCCTGGCGGACCGGGGGAAACTCAAGCTTCTGGGGCTTCTGTTATGCTCGTTCTTCGTCGGTGGGATTGCCGGAACCATCTTTTTCGAATGGGGTGGCAGTCGCCTGCTTTATCTGCCCCTCGCCGTGACCCTGCTATTCCTGTCCATCTCGTCGGTCACCAAAGACCTTTTGATACGCGGTCGAGACGAAGAGGCTCCGAGCCTTCATGGTGAATGACCGCCAACCGATTCAGGGCCAGGCTCGGCAGACCGCGAGCCCAGTGGGCTGAACTATCCCTACATAGACACCGTGCAATCTCTCGACCGAAATTGCTGATGCGTGAAGCAAAAGCGTGCGAAATTTGGACATTCTCTTAGCTTTGGTACGCGAATAAACATTTTTATAAAGATGATTCGAAACTGTCCGGCGCTCTCGCGACCAGATACACAGTCTAAGCTGCCCCCTCCAATCAGCAGGCGTGGCCATGACTATCCATAATAGTCATAAGCAGCCGAACGCTACTTACTGTTAAATTAAACCATCATCCGTTCATCGGAATTTCGCACCGAGACGAATGACCATCGGCAACGGCCGGGAGATCTGCTCGCCGCAGAGGGCAGCCGGCCGTGAACGATGCATAACGGAGCCGCGATCCTGGCAGGAGAATTTCGCGATGCGTTCAGTCGATGTCGTTGTGCCTTGCTATCGCTACGGACATTTCCTGAGGCAATGCGTGGAGAGCATCCTAACCCAATCCGGCGTCGAGGTCCGCGTGCTGGTTCTGGACGATGCCTCCCCCGACCACACTCCTGAAGTCGGCGAGGCGCTGGCGCGGGAGGATTCGCGGGTCACATTTCATCGGCATGCCGACAACAAGGGCCACATCGCGACCTACAACGAGGGCATCGAATGGGCCTCACGGGACTACTTCCTGCTCCTGTCGGCGGACGACTATCTTTTGCCGGGCGCACTGGAACGGGCGACCCTTGTTATGGAGAGCGAGCCCGAAATCAGCTTCTCATTCGGAAATGCGTTCCTGCTCCACGAAGATGGAGAGTTGGTGCCGATGGATCCTATGCGGCGGCTAACGCAAACAACCAAGCATCGCACGATGAAGGGCTCTGAGTTCATCGCCTTCAGTGGCGCGGCCAACATTGTTCCCACAGCCACAGCCGTTGTCCGAACAAGCCTGCAGAAGCAGGTCGGCGGCTACCGGCCTGAGCTTCCCCATAGCGGCGATATGGAAATGTGGTTCCGCCTGGCAGCGCACGGATCTGTCGGCTTTGTAAACGCCCACCAGGCAGTCTATCGCCTGCACAGAAGCAATATGTCCCAAGGATACATGTCCAATGTCTTTCCGGACCTGCAACAGCGAAAGGCCGCGATCGACTACTTCTTCGAGAACGATGGATCGGCCCTGCCGGACGCAGACAAACTTCGCCAGCATGTTGACCGGTCATTTGGACATGCCGCGATCAAACGCGCGAGCACTGCCTTCAACGAAGGATTACCGGATCTTTCCGACCAGATCCGAACATATGCGCTCTCAACATGCCCTGACATCAAATATTCTTGGCCGTGGATGAAGCTTGCCGGCAAACGCACCATCGGCACGAGAGGCTGGAACGCCCTGCGATCGGTCCAGCACGCGATCAGCCGCCAATCGGGGATCTAGAGCCTTCCGCACGAGGTAAGGAGCCGCCCCCAACCGTCGCGTGCCATCACATTTCGAGAACCGCCTACCGGCCATCCGGACCGAGCTTTAGGCACTCAGACAATGCTCCTTGAAGCAGATGAGAGAGGCCATTGGCAGGAAAGCTTGTCAGGCATAGGCAGCGTCTCCTGCCTACATTTGCTCTATCCCTCAAGACGCGGAGCCCTCTGTTCCAGGCTATACCCATTAAGGGACACGTTCTCTAAGGAATTTCTACTTCCAAGACTATTTCTGAAGTGACACCCTATACGAGCGCGGCACAACGGCTTTGCCTTGGAGAGGTTGGCGATGCTGATGTTGGGAGGGCAACACAGCCAGGACAACTGGCGGACGCTCGATGAGGACAGCCTCCGAATGGTTGGGACGGGATCTCCCACCCTTTGCCGATCTGCATCCGGAACGGGAACCGCCGCTCCACAGCACGCGGTGTTGGTTCGCGTGCCCTCCATCTCGCGATGCTTCTCTCCGGAGCATGCCGCCAAAGCAAGGTTCACGCGCGGGCAGCACATGGACCTTCCGACGATCAAACACACTCTCGTTCAGATATTTCTCCACCCCCGTTAAACCAGAAGGCCCCCCATGCACCAGGAAGTCTATTCGGACGGCATTGCCGAGATCACCGTTACAGGCCCGATCGTGAGAGTCGATCTCATGAGCCTGTCGCCGACAGAGCGCGATGCAAAGAACAATCCTAAGCCCGTGCTGCGTCAGCGCATCGTCATGTCAGTCGAGGCATTCGCGAACTCGGTCGAGCTGATGCAAAAGGCGCTGCAGGGCCTTATCGATGCCGGCGCCATCAAGCAGACACAGGCTCCACAGGACGCTGCCTCTCATCTGCCTCGAAAAGGTGATGCGGCGCCGTTCATGAACGGACAGCGCAACTCCTCACCCAATTTCTCTTCTTAAGCGTGAGGCGATCCTGTGGGCGCAGAAACCGAAACAGGCCTGCATTGCCTTGTAGCAGTCGCCCGTCACCACGGCACCGACCTGACCATCGAGCAACTGGCTCATTCGTATGCCATTACGGACGAGCCTGTTTCCTGGCAGCTCCTCCTGCGTATGGCGCGGGAATCGGGCCTGCGGGCCCGCAAGGTCAATCTGGGATGGCCCGATCTCCTCGGGCTCGGCGCGGCTTTTCCGGCTCTCGCTCTCCTGGCAAACGGCAATTGGGTCGTCGTCGCAGGTGTCGACAGAAGCGACCAAGGCGACAGGATCATCGTCTTTGATCCCAAAGCCGCGCGTCCCGAGCCATTGCACCTGGACGAAAATGACTTCTCTGCAGCCTGGCATGGGGACGTCATCCTCGTTAAGCCTGCCCGCAAAAGTCTGAAGGATCCAACGCGGCCCTTCGGCTTCCTATGGTTTGCGCCCGAACTGATACGTCAACGCCGGCTTTTCACGGACGTGATCGCAGCCGCGCTCGTCCTCTATGCCTTGGGCCTCGCGGTTCCGATCTTCTCCCAGCTCGTGATCGACAAGGTTTTGATGCACGAGTCCTATGCAACGCTTTACGTTCTTGCGGGCGGCGTCGCGCTGGCACTCGCGTTCGATGCCGTCTTCAGCTTTCTCAGAAAATATCTTCTGCTCTACGCGAGCAATCGCATCGACATGCGCGTGGCCGTTAGGACTTTCGCGCACCTTCTCTCGCTTCCCCTCGGATTTTTCGAGAGGATCCCTGCTGGCGTTCTTATCAAGCACATGCAGCAGGCCAATCGGATCCGGGAGTTTCTGACCGGCCGCCTCTTCACGGCCATTCTCGACGGCCTTTCCCTTCTGGTCTTTATTCCCGTTCTGCTGCTCTACAGCGTCAAGCTGACAATTGTGGTTCTGGCGTTCACAGCCTGTGTTGCCGTGACGATCGGGCTTCTCATTGGGCCGTTCCGCCGCCGCCTCCAGGCCCTCTATGAAGCGGAAGGTGAACGGCAGGCCCTTCTCGTCGAAGCCGTTCACGGCATGCGCACCATCAAGGCTCTTGCCATGGAGCCGCTCCATCGACGCAGCTGGGACAATTCATCGGCCCAGTCCGTGATGATGCGCTACAATGTCGAGAGGATCTCCGCGGCGGCGCAGAGTCTCACAGGTTTTCTCGAGAAATTCATGAGCGTCGCCATTATTGCCCTCGGCGCTCTCGATGTCTTCGATCACACCATGACCGTCGGCGCATTGGTTGCCTTCAACATGCTGGCTGGGCGTGTTTCGGGGCCCCTCGTCCAGATTCTGACGATGGCGCATGAATATCAGGAGGTCGCTCTCTCGGTCCGCATGCTCGGGGAAGTGATGGACAAGAGGCCGGAGACGGATGGGGCGCAAAGGGGCCTCTCCCCTCCTCTTCAGGGAGAGATCCAATTCGAGGACGTGTCGTTCGGATATCAGCCCGACCGTCCACCGGCACTTGACGACGTCTCGTTCACCATCGAGGCAGGCAGCATCGTTGGCATCGTGGGGCGCAGCGGCTCAGGTAAGACAACGATCACGCGCCTGATTCAACGTCTCTACGCGGTCCAGAAAGGCCTCGTCCGGATCGACGGTCACGATATCCGGGAACTCGATCTGGCTCACCTTCGCAAGTGCGTCGGCGTCGTTCTGCAGGACAACTTCTTGTTCCGAGGAACTATTCGGGAAAACATCGCGGCCGCGAAGCCGTCGGCAAGCTTTGAGGAGATTGCCTGGGCAGCCAAGGCAGCCGGCGCGGAAGAATTCATCGAGCGCATGCCTCGTGGATTCGACACGATGCTTGAAGAGAATGCGGAAAATCTATCCGGCGGCCAGAAGCAGCGCCTTGCGATCGCCCGGGCCCTTGTGACGGACCCGCGCCTGCTCATCCTCGATGAGGCGACGAGCGCCCTCGATCCGGACAGCGAAATGATCATCAGGCAGAACCTTCGGAAGATTGCCGAGGGAAGAACCGTGCTGATCGTGTCCCACCGCCTGTCCACTCTCGTGGATGCGAATGCCATTCTGGTCGTGGACAGGGGACGCCTCATCGCTGCGGGTCGGCACGATCAGCTCCTCAGTTCGTGCACGACCTACCGCCATCTATGGAACCAGCAAACGAGGCACGCGGCATGATTCCGACCCGCCCCATGTCCGGCGAAAAGGTTCCTGCACCGCAGATCCTGCCGCCTGTACCGAAGAAGCGCCCTGCCCATGTGGTGGAATTCCAGCCCGATGCCGTTGAGGTCGAGGAACGCGCTCCACCAAGAATTGCACGGCTGACGCTCTATTTCACGACTGCGCTCATCGGCACGGCCATACTCTGGGCCAGCCTCACAGAAATCGACGAGATCGCTGTTGCCAAAGGCAAGCTGATCACCACAGAACCGAACATCATCATCCAGCCTCTTGAGAACTCCGTCGTCAGGAGCGTTAAGGTCAAGGTTGGCCAAGCGGTCACGGCCGGGCAGCTTCTTGGGGTCCTAGACCCCACTTTCACGGAAGCAGATGTCCAACAGGTGCAGACCAAGTTCAATGCGGCCGACGCTATGGTGCAAAGGCTTGAGGCCGAGCTTGCCGACCGAACCTACCAGCCTTCCAATCCATCAAGCCCCGAGCAGCTTGTCGAAGCCAAGCTTGCGGCCCAACGCAAAGCCTTTAGTGAAAGCCGTCTGCGCAATCTGGATGAGGAAATCGCGCGCTCGGAAGCCAGTCTTGCAAAAAGCCGCCAAGAAGAGGCCATCTTGTCACAAAGGCTCACTGGCATTCAGGATATCGAGCAGATGCGCATGGTCCTCCTGGAGCATCAAACCGGCTCGAAGCTCAATCTTCTTCAGGCTCGCGACATGAGGCTCGATGTGGAGGCTATGCTGGCGCGAACGAAAGGTGCTCAAGTCGAAGCTGGGCACGAGCTTGAGAAGGCCCGGTCGCAACGCCAGGAATTCATCAACGATTTTACGCGCGCCACATTGGAGTCGCTGGTCGAGGCACGCGGCCGGCGGGATGCGGCTGCGGAGGAATTGAAGAAAGCCGAGCTCCGCCGGAACCTCGTTTCTCTTACGGCTCCGACCGATGCTATCGTCTTGGAAGTCGCCCAGCGTTCGGTCGGTTCGGTCATACGCCAGGCAGAGCCGCTTTTCGTGCTCGTCCCCTCCAACGTGCCCCTTGAAGCGGAGGTATCGATCGAGCCCAAGGATATCGGCCATATCGGAACCGGGCAGACGGCCCGGATCAAGTTCGAGGCCTTTCCCTTCCAGAAGCATGGGACTGCCACGGGCACCGTGAGAACCATCAGCCACGACGCTTTTCCGGGGGATAAGGAGAAGGGTTCCGAGGCGGCCGGGAATCTCTTGTACAAGGCTCGCCTGAGCCTCGACGATACTCAACTTCGCGACACGCCGGCTGACTTTCGCCTTCTCCCGGGCATGTCCGTTCAGGCAGAAGTCAAGGTTGGCCAGCGAACCGTCATGTCCTACTTCCTATATCCCCTTCTCCGGGGTCTGGATGAAGGCATACGAGAGCCATGACAAGTTAAATCATGCGCTTCGTTGGACGGCAGTTATAGAGCTGCTCACGCATAACAGAACAATTTGAAATTTCACCCTGGCCAGTCTTATGCGGCAACGTCATACGATATGGTGGAATACTCTCCAGAGGCAGAAAGTCTGGACGCGAGTGAATTTCATACGTGGCTCAGGATCCGAGCCGCTGTCTAGAGGAAATTCCAGCGTCCAAACGAGCTAAGCGCCTTCCATCAGACCAGAGCCGGCTGTTTGACAAGCGCCGCCTTGAGCGAAGACACAACCTGCTCCTGCATATCCTCCGTCATCTGATGGAACAGGGGAAGAAGGATACAGCCCCTGTGAGCACGCTCGGATTCAGGCAGTGGAAGGCGCAATTCATGATGTGCATATGCGCGTTCCAGGTGAGCGCACATGATGCCGCGTCGAGTCGCGACCCCGCGATCGAGCATCTTCTGCATGACTTCGCGCTGATCGGCGCCTTCAGGCAGACGGACGCAATAGCTTTGCCAGTTGGTTTTTGCCCATTCCGGCTCAGACGGAGCTCTTACACCCGGGATATCGGCTAGCATTTCCCGATAAGTTTGAGCGAGCCGCCGTCTACGGGCCACGATCTCGTCAAGCCGTGTGAGCTGAACGCGGCCGATAGCAGCCTGAACATCGGTTAGCCGATAATTGTAGCCGGGAACGGGATACTCCTCCAGAATAACAGTACGACTGTTATGTCGAACAGAGTCTGACACGCTCATACCGTGCTGGCGTAAGAGGCGAGCGAATCGGTCGTATTCGACATTGCTCGTCGTCATCATGCCGCCGTCCCCCACTGTCAGGAGCTTGCGGGGATGAAGGGAGAAGCAGGCGATATCCCCGATAGGGCGGCCGATCCGCTCCCACTGTCCGTTCATGCGGATCTCAGAACCGATGGCGCAAGCCGCGTCCTCCACCACTGCGACCCCATGGGCACGGGCAAGCGGCATGATCGCTTCCATATCGCACGGCATTCCCATTTGGTGAATGCACATGATGGCTTTGGTGCGCTCCGTAATTGCGGCCGCCACGAGTTCGGGCTTCATATTGAAAGTATTTGGGTCGATATCGACGAATACCGGCACAGCACCGCACTGGAGAACGACATTCGCACAGGCGATGAAGGTGTGGCTTGCAAGGATTACCTCATCCCCTGGACCGACGCCTACTGCCAAAAGTGCGAGATGAAGCGCCACTGTGCAGTTTGACACGGCACAAGCATGGTCGGACCCGACTGCTGCAGCGAACTCTCTTTCAAAGGCCGCAACCTCGGACCCTTGGGACAACCAACCTGATAGAACGACGGCCGAGGCGGCCTGGGCTTCTGCCTCTCCGATAAAGGGGGTCATGATCGGGATCATTAGGCAACACCCCTCTCTTCCTGCTGAACCTGCTGGCCTCGCCACCATTCAACGAGCTCCGCCAAGCCTGCCTCGGCATCAAGCTGCGCGCTGAATCCAATGAGGCGTTGTGCTGCCTGTGGATCGCTTAGCCGCCGTGGAACGGGATTGACGGCACGCTCGGCTTCATGAACAGGCACCAAGCTTGGACGCCCCATAACACGTGCCAGACAGCGGGCAAGATCGAGAAGAGAAGTCTCTTGGCCGCTTCCAACATTGAGAGCCACATCCGTTGCCGGAGAGATTGCAGCCAGGATATTGGCCCGAGCGACGTCCCTGACATGGATCAGATCCATGGTCTGCAACCCGTCGCCGAAAATGATGGGAGGCAAACCTGCGTCGATGCGCTCCATCCAGCGGATCATCACCTCGGTGTAGCGGCCATGAATGTCCATTCGTGGACCGAAGACATTGAAATAACGAAGAGCGACGTAATCAAGGCCATACATATCGTTGAACGAACGGAGCAACCCCTCTCCAAAAGCTTTGGCGGCGCCATATAAAGTGCGGTTGCCATATGGGTTTTGTCGCTCCGTCGTCGGAAACTCATCGGCCATTCCATATACGGAAGCCGACGAGGCCATGACGACCTTTCGGGCCTTCTCGCGAACGCAAAGCTCCAGCAGATCGTATGTCGCATCTACCATGACCTCCATCGCCATGCGGGGCTCCGCTGCACAATGGGTGATGCGCATGGCAGCCTGATGGAATACCGTATCCACTCCTGCGATGGCTTCGTTCATCAGGTTCCGGTCACGGATATCGCCATTGATCAGCCGCACTCGGCCGCTGGCCATAGCATCATCCAGATTTTCGGGCCGCCCTCGGATCATGTTGTCAATGACGACGATGTCCTGACATCCAGCATCGACCAGCAAGTCGACGATGTGCGACCCAACAAATCCCGCCCCTCCTGTCACAAGAATACGTTTGCCCGCTAAAACACTATGCGTGGAAGTCATGCTCGTCTCCGGTATGAGCAGATAGTTTGACCTTCGTCGCTGCTGGGCAGCTGTCAAACGGCCTCGACATGTCGTGTCTCAGCAACTCTGGCCAGTGCATCCACGACGTCGTGGACTTGCGTCTCAGTCATCTCTGGGAAAATCGGGAGCGACAGAAAGTTCTTGGCAAGGCGCTCCGAGACCGGGAATGATCCAAGGCCTGAGGCAAGGCTGGAATACGCCGGCTGTCGATGAACTGGAAGCGGATAGTGAATCCCCGTTGAAACACCAGCATCGGCGAGCCGCGTCTTTACGTGGTCGCGCTCCGCAATCTGTATAGCGTATACGTGATAGACGTGATCGCGACCGGCAGACCCAGGATATTGAATGCCCGTCTCGTCCAGGAGTTCATCATAGAGAGCTGCGATCCTCCGGCGACTTTCCGTCCAGGAAGGCAAAAACCGGAGCTTCACATCGAGGGCTGCGGCCTGAATTGTGTCCAGCCGATAATTGTATCCGTGAAGGACATGATTGTACTTCCCCTTTTGCCCCCAATCCCGGAGGCAGCGGAGCGTTGCGGCGATATCGGGGTCATCTGTAACCACCGCGCCGCCTTCCCCACATGCGCCAAGATTCTTTCCAGGGTAGAAGCTGAAGCATCCCATCAGCCCAAAGGTACCTGCCCTCTTTCCGTCTCGCTCCGCACCATGGGCTTGCGCGGCATCCTCGATCACAACAATTCCATGTCTGTGAGCGATGTCACAGATATCTGCCATGTTGGCCAGGCGACCATGGAGGTGAACAGGCAGGACAGCCCGTGTCCGAGGCGTAATGGCATCTTCGAATGCTTGCGCATCCATTGTGAACGTTTCTGGGTCCACGTCCACGAGAACGGGCTTGGCACCCGCATAGAGAATGGCCGCAACAGTTGCGACGAATGTCATCGGCACGGTAACGACTTCGTCGCCGGGACGAACCCCGGCCGCCAGGAGAGCCAGGTGAAGGGCAGATGTCCCGCTACTGACGGAAATGGCTTCCTGGCTTCCGCAGTACTCCGCAAATGCGGTCTCAAATCTCTGTACCGGGCTGCCCAGGACGTAGTCGCAACTCCTGAGCGCATCGAGAACAGCCTGCTCGAGGGGATCCCGTATGGTCTCATATTGAGCCTTGAGATCAAGAAAAGGGATCATGACGCTTCCTTCATTTCGGCCAATTCCACGGGATGGCCGCGCTTCTTGAGCGATTGCGTTGCACTTTCCAGGAGTGTGACGACACGATGCCCGCTCGAGCCGTTGGTGATCGGTCTCTGCCGATTTTCGATGCAGGCTGTGAAATGCTCTATTTCTGTGAGGAGCGCCTCTCTCACGGAGAGCTGCGGCACCCACACATCACCCATGCGATAATTCAAAAGCATACGGTGAATTTCGTCCGTACTGCTTGCCCCGCTCTGCTCTTCTGAGATGGAGACGCCGCGATCATAGACCTTGACCTTCTCGCTCGGCTCAACATCGTCATAAACGATCATACGCTGACTTCCGCCGATCAGCGTTCGCCTGATCTTCACGGGCGCAAGCCAGTTCACGTTGAGATGCGCGGTCGCCCCACCTTCGAGGTAAAGCGTGATATGGGCCATGTTCTCCGGACTGCCGAGAATATGCCCTGCCCCCGTTGCCGAAACGGCCAAAGGACGGGCGTCCATGACAAAATCGAGAATTGCGAGATCATGGACCGCCAGATCCCAAATGACATTCACATCCGACTGGAAGAGGCCGAGATTGATACGAGTCGAGTCGTAATAGTAAACGTCTCCGACAGCACCGTCTGAAATCAGGCTGCGGATCTTCTGGACAGCGCCTGTGTAGACGAAGGTGTGATCGACCATGAGTGTAAGGCCACGTCTCTCAGCCTCTTCGATCAGGATGGCAGCTTCCCAGGATGAGGAGGCCATCGGCTTTTCGATGAGCACATGCTTACCCGCACGAAGGGCCGCAAGAGCAATCTCGAAGTGCCAGCGAGTTGGTGTCGCAACGATGACCGCGTCGACCTCTGGATCGCTAACGAGCGTCTGCCATTCCCCCTCGATACGAGCGGAAGGATAGCGCGATGCAGCGCGCTTGCGCGCGGCGGGAGAGAAATCTGCAATCGAGACAAGTTCTGAACTCTCAACCTCCGACACGCACCGTGCAAGGTTAGGCCCCCAATACCCGTACCCGATAACGCCAATCCCGATCATGCCGGCCCCCGTTGAATGCTCTGCGTGATATTCTCAGCCCCGCCGCGAATAGGGATGCGGGTTCGACTGCGGCTATCGCCGATTACGCGTGCCGGAACTCCTGCAACGATTGCGAAATCCGGGACATCGCGGGTCACCACAGCTCCGCAACCGACAGTGGCCCCTCGGCCGATCACGATGCCGCATAAGATCGTAGCGTTGGATCCGATGGATGCACCACGCCGAACCAAAGTCGGGGTCATTTCCCAGTCCTGCTCGGTCATCAATGCGCCATCTGCATTTACGGCTCTGGGATAGAGATCGTTCGTAAACATGACGCCATGGGCGATCATGACCTCATCTTCGATGGTGACGCCCTCGCAGATGAAGGAATGCGAGGAAATCTTGCACCTTTCACCAATGAAGCTGTTCTTCTGGATTTCGACAAACGGCCCAATCCGTGTTCCGTCGCCGATCGTGCACCCATAAAGATTGACGAGATCAGGATGCGTGATGTGAATTCGACCATTCGTTTTGACGTTGACCGTAGGCATTTGCCCCAACCGAAAGCAGCTCTCTGTTTCATAAGCTATCGCGCTACGGCACGCGCATAACCCTGGGCATGAGTTGTACTACTTGCGACGTAGCTCACGGCTGAGGGCCGTCAACTTTATAGAATATTGCCCTTGCTTTTAAATTCCCTCGCTATTCTTACTGCTATTTGTGGAAGCGACATCCAAGGCTTGAATTGTACTGAACCTGGGACGAAACTCGGGCGGCGCGTACTGAAAGCCTTAGCGATCCATCATGGAAAGGGGCAGCAATGCTTGAGGACTTGAGAGAACTGCAGAAACTTCTGCAATTGGAAAAGCTCGAAAAATTCAAAAGGCGTGTCTCCTTCGGAGACCTGATAACCGATCGCTGGGAGAATGCCCGCGAGTATGGGTTTGGAGAGAATTCCTCTTGCTATGACAACGTCCTGATCCTGGGTGAGGTCGAAGTGGGGCCATACACCTGGATTGGCCCGAATGTTATTCTTGATGGTTCAGGTAGGCTCACGATCGGAAGCCACTGCTCGATTTCAGCAGGGGTACAGATTTATACCCATGACACGGTCAGGCGCAGCGTCACTTTAGGACAAGAGCCTGTAGAATACTCACCGACCTCCGTTGGAGACGGCGTATATATTGGGCCGAACAGTATTATTAGGCGGGGGGTTCATATTGGTAAAGGCGCGGTCATCGGCGCCATGTCCTATGTTGACGCCAACATTCCTGCCGGCAAGAAAGCCTGGGGATGCCCGGCAAAGATCGTAGGCGATGTCGAGGAGCCGGCTCGCGCGTCAATCAATAACTGACTCGCAACACATATCTCGATTGCGCCGCTTTTCGAGCGCCCGACGAACACAGAAGGAAAGTCGCAAACGCAACAATAGCAGCCAAGTGTAAAACTCTATTCATACGCATTCAGAATGAATTCACATTGCCGTTTCAGTGCACAAGGAGCTAGTCCAAGCCACAGCAGGCGCAATTCTGGTTTCCATTGGAACTGATATGTTTCCAGTGACCCTTCGACAAATGCGAGACCTGTCTATTTGCATAGGCTGTTTAACTAATTCTCTCCTATATATGCCATGTTACATATGATTGTTACTAACCGCCTTCGCCCTTGTCGCATCCAATATAGGGGCGCCCCTACGTCTACCAAGAATACGTAGCGCTGATTTCCGCCTAAACTGTGCCACAGTATGGCCAATATTGATGATTCTGAGCATTTTATTCAGCCTTTTTGCCAAGCTGGCACATTTTGCCAAGCAAGTGGCGCATAATCACAAGACTGATCTTAGCCCTAATGTGTAGTTCAGAGCCATGCACTTGAGCGTATCAGTTTCAAGTGTACTACATGTATAGATAGGGACCCTTCGAGAATATATCGACACTCTATCAGCATACAGAAAACGACTAAGTGTATCCAGAAGTGCGGCGCACGCTGGAGCAGAGGCGGCGTCTCTGGATCCTGCTTGCTTAAGTATGAAAAAACAAAGGGGCCACATGCAATCACTCATTTTCACCTCCGAGAGATAGCGACAGGTATCCAAGCCTTGGGCAACATGGGTACGTCGTATCTGTACCTCTCCCAGTGCTGGAGACGGCCGGAAGCTCGTGTGCGTTCAGTTCCGCTGCCGTTCGCATCTCAGTCATCAAGTAGTCGGTAGTCGTCCCTCGGGACTGCAGAGCCAAGGCGCTATTGCGCTCTGGCAAATGCCGAACGTGCGTGCAATCCACGGCCTCATAGCTGCGGCTCGGTTCCCGTGGAGCATGCGCTCGCGACATCTGCGCCGATACCTTGCTGCCTGAGTAACCTCATTGGTCGGGCCGACCAATCACCTGGCTGACTTTGCATGTCGGCCGGAGAGCTCCCCTTTTGGCCCGTCTCAACAATCCACCTTTTTATTTAACCTAGAGAAGGATTTATCATGGCATTTCCGACATCAGCGACGACTGGGGTTCCGGACGGGGTGAAGCTTCTGCCGTCGGGCGGGATCGTGGTGACCAAGCCCGGCACGGTGCTCGAGGGTCTCGACATCCGTGGCCAGGTTTACATCAAGGCCGATAACGTCACGCTCAAGAACTGCAAGATCACCACTAAGGACTTCTACGTGGTGCGCATCGACAAGGGCATCCAAGGTGCCGTGGTGCAGAACTGCGACATCGACGGCCAGGGTGGCTCGGGCACCGGCATCGGCGGCGCCGGCACGTTCCTCGGCAACGACATCCGCGGCGTCGTCAACGGCATCAACCTCGAGGGTGCGGTCGGCTCCAAGATCATCGGCAACTACATCCACGATTTCCGCGGCGGCCCCGACGAGCATTTCGACGGCATCCAGATCTTCGGTGATGTCGGCACCATGAAGAACATCGAGATCGCGCACAACACGATCATCAACGACGGCAGCCCGATCGGCGTTTCGGCGATCTTCGTGGCCAACACCTTCGGTCCGGTCGACAACGTCTCGATCCATCACAACTACCTGTCGTCGCCGGGCAATTTCCCGGTCTACAACATGGGCACCTACACCAAGTCGCCGATCACCAACGTGACCTGGTCGGACAATTATGTGGTCAAGGGCTATTACGGCTACGAGAAGATCACCGCCGACAGCCAGGGCCGCCTGCCGACCATGACCAACAACACCAATGTGGACAAGGGTCTGCCGCCCGAGACCGCACCGGATTCATACGCCGGTTCCTCGCCCGCCCCGACTCCCACCCCCGAGCCCACTCCGACGCCTGAACCCACTCCCACGCCCGACCCGGACCATACTGTCACGGGAACCTCCGGCCATGACACGCTGAAGGGTACGACGGGCGGAGATATCCTGAAGGGACTCGCCGGCAACGATACCTATACGGTTAACCACACCGGAGATCAGGTCATCGAGCTCGCCGGTCAGGGCACCGATCTCGTCGAGAGCTCGATCACCTACACACTGCCCAGCAATGTCGAGAACCTGCAGCTTACGGGCATGGGTGCGATCAACGGCACGGGCAACAGCCTGAACAACGTCATCACCGGTTATGGTGGATCGAACATCCTCAACGGTGGCGATGGCAACGACACGCTCAATGGCTGGGGTGGAGCCGATACCCTGATCGGCGGGAATGGTCGTGATGTGTTCGAGTTCAGCGACAAGTACAGCGCGAACGGCGACAAGGTCATGGACTTCGTCCATGGCGTCGACAAGCTCGACTTCCGCAAGATCGACGCCAACACTTCCAGGAGCGGCGATCAGGCCTTCATCTTCGACGGTTACGCCAAGGGTGGAAAGAGTGGCCACATCTGGGCCGTTGAGGACAAGGCTGCCAACGTGACCCATCTGTACGGCATCACCGATGGCTTCAAGTTCCAGGTGGACCTCCACGGACTTAACCTGAAGCTGGCGGCTTCGGACTTCTATCTGTAAGTCGAAAACCGACAAAGGGCTGGGCGCAGGAGGAGACTCCTGCGCCCAGCTTCTCTTTGAGCTTCGTCTTCTTGTACAGCATTCAAGCGAGACAGATCTCGGGCGTAGAAAGAGCTTCACAATTGTCAGGCAGCCCCTGGCGAAAGCCTGGCCTTTTAAAGCGTAGCTATGCTCACGTTCGTTAGCGTGCAGGATCTAATAGCCGTACCGCTCGGGGCTATATCTGCATTTATTCAAAACCACCCCAAGGACCTGTGACTCACGAGCCAAATTCCGCTCGCAGGCATCCACCTCACTAAAGGTGCTTGTCTCGGCGGCGGCGACCAGAATGACGCAGTCCACATTCGGCAAGAAAGCCAGCACGTCGTCATTGATCAGCATCGGCGGTAGATCAAAGATCATAACATCGGGCTTCAGCTTCTCTTTCAAACTCCTTATGGCCGGAGCCGTCCGAGGATCCTGCAACAGCTCGGCGGCGCAGGATGCGGGATATTCATTCGTACCTACAGCAATATTCTCGCCGCACCGCGTGAAGGATTCTTCGATGGAGCTGTCGCCTCTCAGGAACCGTTCCATGGAGTGCTTCTTCTCCAGGCCAAGGACATTGCCGACTTGAGGCCGCCTGAGATCGAGATCCACAAGGACGGTCCTGCAATCCTTTAAGTTGGCGAAACTAAAAGCTAGGTTGACGGCAAGAACGGTCTTTCCACACCCCGGCGTCGGGGAAGTGATTGCAACCGAGGTCCAGTTGTTCTGACGCAAGACTTTCAGAACCTTGGTCCGGAGTATGTCAAATCTGAAGCTGGCTGCATCGAAGCGGTCAATTGTGACAATCCGGCTCTGTGCAGTATGCTTCCGATCCAATCTCACTTGAGGCAGCTTCTTCCACACGGGATCACTCGCCTGCGAGGGCGGCAAAGGAGGCATTCCATTATCCCGATACGCTACCAAGGCGATCTCTCGTTCCAGTTTCTCTAATGTAGATTGAATTCGCTCCATCATGAGCCCCTACATCCCCGATGCACGACGGAATGCCGTTGGAATTAGTCTCAAACCGCCAGAAGGTGGCTGCCCCCTTACGGGGATATAAGGAATGGTCTCAAGCGGTTCGATCTCCAGTGTTTCGACCAATTCACTGGGCCGACGGATCGTCTTGTTCAGGAACTCCAGTGCCAGGATCAAACCGAATCCAAGCATGATGGAGGCGACGATGCTGCCGGCCGCGATAACAAGACGCTTGGGGCCGATGGGGTGCTGCGGCGGCAGCGCCCAATCCAAGACTGAAAGTCTTTCACCCTTGGACCTCTGCTCGATTCGATCCCCCGTGGAAGCGTCTGCCAGTCTTGATACGGCAACATTGTACTGCGTCTGAATATTTTGATATTGACGCTCCAAGGAGTTTAAGACCGCCTCGTTGGCTGGTGTTGCGGCAATTGCCCTGTTGATCGACGACAGGTTTCGCTCGATTGTAGCCTTGTCATCGACAATCAATTCCAGCCTGCGATCAATATCGGCAAGCTGCATGCTCAGCTCTGCAGGGAGGGGTTTTTCTTCGGACTCTCCAGACTTGGCATCGCTCGTCTTTTTTGCGGCCGCAGCTTTTTCAAGTGCCGCAATCTGCTTTTGAAGAGCCACAATGCCAGGACTGCTATCTGAGTAGATCGTGCGCTGTTCGATTAGCACTTTGCGCAGTTGGTCGAGCGTAACCTCCTCGACGCCCTTGACGGCGCTCCCAACCCGTCCAGTACTGTTGTACATCTGCAGTAACCGTAAGCGTCCATCGCGGAGCGAGGCCTCCTCACGCCCAAGCTGCATCAAGCGGTCCTGAAGATTAAGTTGCTGGCTGTAATGGAAGCTGAGCCCCTCTGGCAACGCATCCCTGTTGTCCTTTTTGAAACTAGAGATCTCCCCTTCAATCTGTACAAGTTTCGCACTCAGCCTGTCCGTTTCGTGCTGAAAAAACTGCAGTGTTTCGCTCGCCTGCTCAGTGCGGAGCTCCGTGTTCTTTTGGATAAGAAGTTTCACGAACTCGTTTACGATGTTGGCCGCGAGCTCTCCCTGAGACGCCTTGTACGATACCGTGAAGGCGAGAGCGGCATCCCTGCCGCGCGGGACGTCGAATTGCATCTGATCCACGCTCATCCGCGAACGCATGTCGTCAACTATGTCATCTTCCGAGGCCTCAGGCAGGTTTCGGTAGAGGTTAAGCCGTTCTGCTAGCGCCAGCAGATTGGCCCTCGTCATCAGTCTTAGCTCGACAATCTGAAGCTGCTTCAGGATCTCAGCAGACACGGTTGAGCGCGCCAGGTCCGTGGGAATCTGCGGGGACTCCACGAGGATTCTTGCGTTTGCGCGATAGGTGGGAGGAAGAAGATAAGCGACCGTAACCCCCGCCGTCGAAACCAACGCCACTATCGCCAAGAAGTAGTGAATTCGCCGAAAAAAGAGCGAGAGATAAAAGCGGACGTCGATATTGCCCATCGTGCGGTCACTCGCTTCATCTGGGAAGAATTAGTGCGCGCGCCGCACACCAGTTCCTGTCCGTTTTACGTATTTCTTGGGATGACGAAAGGAGCAGTTCATGAGCCTCACGCTAAGAGAGAGCCTATACTTCCTCTCGCCGTACGCCTTAAATTTACACTCTTGCGTCGCGAGAAGTCTAGTTAACGGTTTGGCTCGTAAGTATTACATGCCGTCTACAACGTTGACGTCGCGGGCTCACTTGCCAACAATCGGTCCGGCTCAAACGCTATCGAGCATCCCAATGGCAGGGAATTCAACATGTCAGGGGCCCGCGTATCCATGCAATCTTCCCGCGCACCACTGCTCGCGGCCATCGCCTTTGGGCTTCTTGCCGCGTGGCCCCTTGCGTCACATGCCGACACCTACCCCATTGCCCCTCAAACAAAACTACGTGTCTCCGTTGTGCAATGGGTCCCGTCGAAGGGTGAGTATCAGCCGTGGGGCGCCATCGGCGGGGAATTTACTGTGTCCTCTACAGGCACGCTATCGTTGCCTTTGGTCGGCACCATTTCCACTGGAACGATGGACAATGTGGAACTCGCTGCCAAAATCTCCGATCAACTCAAGGATAAGACTGGGTTAATCAGCGCTCCGAATACAACAATAGAGATTCTGGAGTACCCACCGATCTATATTGTCGGGAGCGTCACCACTCCGGGAGAATACAAATTTCGGCCTGGCATGACTGTCCTCCAAGCCTTGGCCCTTAGCGGCGGGCGCTATCGAGCCGCGACACAGGACGGTGATAAAGGGCAGATCGGAATGCTGGGCGATCTGCAGAGCTTCCGGGAAGATATTCTTCGGACCCTGGCCAGAATCTCCCGCCTGGAAGCAGAGAGTAGCAGCGCTAAAGACATCAGCTTCCCGGCCGATCTTACTTCACGGGCCGGGGATCCGACAGTCGCGGAAGTCATGGCGCAGGAGCGGATTGTTTTCAACGCCCGCAGAAACGAGCTTAGCCGCCAGCTCGAAAGCCTTGATGAGCTGAGAAAGCTGTTCACGTCGGAAATCGACATTCTGGAGAAGAAGACCGAAACACTCGATAGCCGTATCAAGCTTGTAAGCGATGAGCTCGCCGGCGTCAGGTCGCTGGTTGAGCGAGGCATTGCGACAGTCTCAAGACGATCGGAGCTTGAACTCGCTGTATCGAATCTGCAGTCCAATCGGCTCGACGAGATCACGGCTGCCATGCGCGCTCGGCAGAATTTAAGCGAAGCTACTCGGAATGCCCTCAGCCTTAAAGACAAGCACCAGACGAGCGTCTCTGTCGAACTACAGGAGGCTCAGGCCAATCTTGAGCGACTGAAAATCAAGGAAGACGTCGTAAAGAAAGTTCTTGTTGTCAGTGGCACGTCGCCGATCAGTGAGAGCAAACGTGAGAATACGGTCGAACCCAACCTCACCTTTACAATTGTAAGACAGTCCGAGGGAAAGGCCGAAGAAATATCCGCCTCGGAGCAGACTCCGCTGAAGCCGAATGATGTTGTGAAGGTTGCGCTCAGCGAACCCGCTGGAAAGCGCCCGACGAACTCAACGGTGAGCGGATTGACACAATAGCGCCCTGCTTACTGGGAAGCTTCGGTTCATGCGGCCGCCGGTCTGAATTGCCGGTAGGCTTACTAAACGCAAAATTTCGGATGTCTAGCGAGGCCATAAATGATGATCATTTTTCCTTCCGCTAGAACGTGAGAGCCGATTCCATTCCAAACGGTTGAACATATGCTCACTAAGGACGATCGCCGAGAAAAGCACACTTATGTTCAAATCCTTAAGTCGACAGTTCAGATCGGCGGATCGTCTGTCATCAACATTGCTTTCGGAATTATCAGAAACAAAGCACTTGCGATGATTCTTGGCCCATCGGGGGTTGGCCTTATGGGCTTGTATACGTCTATTGCCGACCTCACACAAAGCGTTGCAGGCCTGGGGATTCAGAGCAGCGGCGTCCGTCAGATTGCAGAGGCCGCCGGGACGGAAGATGCGGAAAGAATTGCTACAACGACTATCGTCCTTCGCAGAATTTCTCTTCTTCTGGGGCTTTGCGGGGCCTTCGCCCTTGCGTTATTCGCACAACCGATTTCAGAGTTCACTTTCGGTAGTGACCACCATGCTATTAGCGTCGCGTTGCTCGCCGTCGTCGTATTCTTCAAGTCCATATCGGCAGGCCAAGCGGCCCTGATCCAGGGCATGAGACGAATCTCGGACCTCGCCCGGATGAGCATTCTAGCAGCCGCTTTCAGCACAGCGGTCAGCATTCCTCTGATTTACGTGTTTGGCGAAAAGGGCATCGTGCCATCGCTGATAGCCATGGCGGCAGCTTCAATTCTCACCTCGTGGTGGTACAGCCGGAAGATCCAGATAGCGACGCATCCGCTCTCCTTAAAACAAATGTGGCCGGAATCCACGAAGCTGCTCAAATTAGGCTTTGCGTTCATGGCGAGCGGCTTCCTCACCCTTGGGGCGGCATATGCAATTCGGATTATCGTGCTCTCCAATGCCGGCGTTTCCGCGGCTGGCCTCTATCAGGCTGCGTGGACGCTCGGAGGGCTTTACGCCGGCTTCATTCTGCAGGCCATGGGTGCAGACTTCTACCCACGGCTCACTGCGTCGGCTCAGGACAACGCGGAATGCAACCGCCTTGTCAATGAGCAGGCTCAGGTCAGCATCCTGCTCGCTGGCCCGGGCGTTATCGCGACACTCACCTTTGCACCAATTGTAGTGTCCCTATTCTATTCCTCCGACTTTCACGCCGCGATCGGCCTTCTCCGGTGGATATGCCTCGGCATGGTCCTGAGGGTTATCGCCTGGCCGATGGGCTTCATCGTCCTGGCAAAGGGAGCGCAGCAGATATTCTTTTGGACCGAAGTTCTGGCAACTCTCGTCCATGTTGGAGCCGCTTGGCTTCTTGTCATCTCGTTTGGGATTGACGGAGCAGGTGTCGCTTTTTTCATCCTTTACGTCTGGCATAGCATTCTGAGCTATATCGTCGTCCGTCGGCTTAGTGGCTTCCGGTGGTCGGCTGCGAACATGAAAGTCGCGGCAGTTTTCTTGCCTACGGTAGGGGTTGTATTCTGCAGCTTATTGTATCTTCCATCCTTGCCTGCAATCGGCATAGGAGTCGCGGCTCTGCTCTTCACGGGCTTCTATTCTCTCCGCACTCTTCTCACGCTTTACCCTCCTGAGTTCCTGCCCGCTGCAATCCGCCCCTGGCTCATGCGGCTGGTCTGAAGGCGCATCCAAGACCGACGCTACGGTTGATCGAAGTGCCACCCTCAATCATCGCACGAGTCGAAGCATGCCGGTCTTTGCGTGAATGCTCGATACGGAAGTGCCTCATGCGGTCTCCACTTAGGGTCGTCCGGAATAGCTAACAACGGTTTACGACAAGGCCTTGCCTGCATATTCAAGTGAACGGATATTGAAGCTCTGCGGTAGATCAGACAGATGCCCCAGAGAAACTCACTTCAGCCACTAAGGAAGGGGCTCGCAGCGCTCCCAACGGCCGTTGGAGTGCTCTCACGACTTGCGGCGGAGCGTGCCATGCAAGCCGGCGAGGATGTCACCTCCCTGCTGAAAGAAGCTGGCCTGCCATCGAACCTCCTAAGTGAGAACCACGTTCGCGTTAGCGTTCGAAGCCAGATTCTGTTTCTCAATATGGTGGCGGAGGCAATCAAGGATAACCTCCTCGGTTTTCATATCGCCCAGGAGTTCGACCTGCGCGAACTTGGCCCGTTTTACTACGTCATGGCGTCATCGGAAAAACTGGGTGACGCAATCTCGCGCGAAGCGCACTATAGCTCCATCGTCAATGAAGGATTGCGGATCTCATATCAGAAGACCAGTGTCTTCACGATTGATTTTGAATATATCGGTGTTCAGCGCCATCTCGATCGCCACGAAATGGAGTTCTGGATAACCTGCACTCTTCGAAAAAGCCGCTTCTTCACAAACCGCGGGCTAACGCCAGCTTATGTAGGTTTCGTCCATCGTCATGAAGGCGACCTCTCCGAAATGGAGCGCTATTTTGCATGCGCCCTGAACTTCGGAGCTCCAGCGGATCGAATCTCATTCGATCTTCAAACAGCTGATTTACCTCTCATCACGGCTGACCCTTTCCTTAACAGGTTCCTGGTGGAGGACTACGACAAGGTTATTGCGCAGCGTCAGTCGAACCAGAACCCACTCAGAACACGTGTCGAGAATGCCATAACTCCACGCCTGCCCCATGGAAATGTCAGCATTGTGAGCATTGCCAATGATCTCGGCATGAGTCCTCGGACCCTCTCAAGACGCCTGGCCGAGGAAGGCCTGACATTTAGCAGCATTCTCGACGAACTTCGGGCCGTGCTTGCGAGAAGCTATCTTCGTAACAAGGAGCTCTCGATTTCTCAAATCACTTGGCTGCTCGGCTACGCAGAGGCAAGCTCATTTGTACATGCATTCCAGCGGTGGACGGGAATGTCTCCGAGCCACGCGCGACGGCAGCTCAATGGATCAAGCTCCCGGAACAATCACCCAGAGAATCATCCGTGAGCAGAATGGTCTGGGTGAATCCTGTCTAACCTGCCTCCGGCAGCTTCACCCTGCTCACCTCCATCGGGACAATCCTCAAATTGTTCGGCATGCTTTGAGACTGAATGGCATTCCTCAAGGCGGTGTCGACACGAGCGCCAGCCCCTTCCCAGGTCGCGGATCGCACACTGGCTGCAGCCGCGCGAGCCAGGGCCTCGAAATCTGGATGCTTCACAAGGGCTTCAAGTTCAGTCGCAAGCTCTTGAGGCGTCGGCCGGGCATAGTGCACAAACGGGTTGCTAAGCACCATGCGATTGTGTTCAGCGTCATTGACCACCGGAATGCAACCGGCAGCCAACATTTCATGAGGCACGAGAGACACGTTCGTCAGAGATAAACTCAAACCCGCAAAGCAACGGTTATAAATCCCGTTCAGTTGGCTGGGCGTAACCCACCCATGATCGATTATATTGAATGGCAGCGCACCAATCTTATCGCCATAAACATGGATCTCGATGTCCGGCCGGCGCTTCGCAAACAATTCAAGCGCCATGATGCCAAGCTCTAAACCGCGGCGAGCCTCGCGGCGAGCGTAATAGACGATTCCACTCCGCTTGTTCTCCGGCTGCAGCATGTAGCAAGAACTGTCGCAACCGAATTCGAAGTAGTCTGCCGTGAGGCCATACTCTTTTCCAAGCTTCTCGGCCAGCCAACGGCCCGCCGTAATGGCATGGAAGCCCATATGATAAGTATTTTCCGCCAGAATACTGGCGGCGCTGACAGGGTGAAAGAAAGGCTCAAAATCCTGAACGAAATAGAACCGCTTTCCTGCGCAGGTTGAGTTGAATACCGCATATGCGGTTGGCCAACTTGTGGCTATCACACCATGAGCATCCTTCATAGGATTCTTCACGCTCTCAACTGGGCCATTGAAACCGTAATAGGTTCGAACAATTTGTTCGTAATATTCATGGTCCGCTTCGTAAGGATCATAAAAATAGACCCGGTTCGCGTAACCGTTCCTCTCCAGGTAATTTAGAATTCTGAATATGGTCGTATGTCCTCCAGATCCCCGAGCAGGTGGCGTCATGACCCAGTTGAGAATTATCGGCTCCCCGGGTTCCGCTCTCGGCAGCTGAACATCCGGCCGGCGCGACAGGTCTGCTGCAAGGACGTCAGCGGGCCGAACAGGCAGTGGTATCGTGTTTGGCCTGATCCGTTCCGCTAAGAACAATCTGGCGCGATCTCCAACGGCGCGCGGTCCTTGAGAACTCCATATTTGTCGGATTTGCCGGACACGCCGTGTAATATGTGCGGCAGAATGATTTACTGAACTCACTTTCCCTGCCCCCTGAGACCTTAAGCGATAGCGAAGAAACGTCCGGATGTCAGAACCTGGACTTCAAGTATGGCCTCAAGGCGCACTGTAGTTCACTGAATATTTTGGATAGTCTGTGTGCCCACCCAGACGAAGGCCCTCTCAAGGCGGCATCGCCCAAGCGGCAATGGAGCTACGGCCATTTCCAGTACAGCCCAAGCTGCCGAGGAAGAGCTTCTAGCCAGACGTATTCCAGCGGCCAGCTACCGTCGCCCTCGTTAATATATACCTCTAGCGAGGGAATTGAAGATGCGGCCGATCGCACATCTTTTGAGGTATTCTGCGAAACCATAAGGCCCACGTTCTTGCACAGCAAGCATGGTATAAATTTAGCCAATATCAGGACTATAGCTTGTAATGCCCACTTGGTGACGGAGGAATTGATGCCGGTGAAAGAATCGAATTCCGCAACGCGAGCATCAAACCCATCTCTTGCGACACCGGACCTGACGATAATTGTCGTCAGCTATAACACAAAGGACATTACTCTTGCGGCCCTAAAATCTGTCTTTGATCAAACGAAAAGAACGGTTTTTGAACTTATCGTTGTCGACAACGCCTCGAGCGACGGCTCGGCTGACGCTATTGCCGACATGTTTCCAACTGTGAGACTCATTCGCGCAACTGAGAACCTAGGCTTTGCCCGAGCGAACAATCTTGCGGCGGAGCAAGCTCGGGGCAGATGGTTGCTCCTGTTAAATCCTGACACGATCATTCTTAACGGCGCCATCGACAACATCGTTGAATTTGGAGAAGACCATCCGACCGCGGGCATCTATGGGGGACGCACGGTCTTCGCCGATGGACGCCTGAATATCGCATCATGTTGGGGACGTATAACCCCGTGGAGTTCCTTCTGCCAGGCAGTCGGCCTATCCACTGTCTTCAAAGGGAGCAACCTGTTCGACCTGGAGGCGATGGGATCCTTCCAACGCGATCAGATCCGACAAGTCGATATCGTTGTTGGGTGCTTTCTCTTAATACAAAAGACATTGTGGGATAGGCTCGATGGGCTCGATACGAGCTACTGGATGTATGGTGAGGAGGCAGATCTCTGCCTGAGAGCCAGAGCATTGGGATTCACACCCATGATTACGCCACATGCAACGATCGTGCATCTTGTCGGGGCGTCGAGTTCTGGACGGGCAAGCCGGACGATCCTTATCGCGAAGGCGCGCACGACGCTGATCCGGCGCCATTGGTCATCTCCTTCTGTGCCATGGGGAATGCTCATGATGTGGCTGTGGTGTGCCAATCGCCGTATCGCCAGCAAAGTGCTCGCTCGGCTCGTGCCGAAGCGCTTCGCTGCTGATGCCGAAAAATGGCAGGCGGTATGGGACTCGAGAGCAGACTGGCTTGGCGGATATCCTCGCCCAACGCCGGGTCACTCATGAAACCGGACACACTCCACGTAATGTGTTTTCCACGTCCCGACCAATCGAGTACTGGCCGAAAGCGGTTTTTCGGTCGTGCCGACCTACAAGTCGCGCTTGATCGACACGACTTTCTTACGTGTATAAACGCTCTCACCGCCTGGTGAGCGGCGGGATTGCTTTCGCGCGCTTGTTGTGACGCTACCCTCGCTTCTTGCCTCGAGAATCCAACTCCCGCTCCCGAGAAGGAACACGAACCAGACATAGGTTGCGTTCCAGAAATGCACGGCCCAGCCAGCGATAAAGAAGCCGGCCATGCAGATCAGATAGGCCGTACGGTATTCCGTTGTCCGTTGGTCCAGTCCTTTCTTAAGGCTCACGGCATATATGAGAGAACCAAAAGCCAGGAAGAGCATTAAGCCAGCAGGGAGTCCAAACATTACAGAATGGATGATCCAGAACATGTCTATGCTGGAAACCATCCACGATTCGCGCTCATATTCATTATATCCGATTCCAAAAAGCGGGTGCTTTAGAACCGAAGCCGAACCATACTTCCAGATCAGGAGGCGGTAATAAGCGGTTTGCTGATCAAACAAGGGAGCATGGCCAACGGCAAGGGCATAGACGGATCTATTCGACGCCAGCGACAAGAATACGTAGATTGTCCCAAACGACGCCCAGAGTATCTTCCATCGCGCCTGGATGCCCTTCAGCAACCGATCCCATGACAATAACATCCCTTGGATTGCTACCGCACTTAAGGGCCCCGAAGAGAGAGCCAGGAACGCAGCAAAGAGGACCGGAAGCGCTCTGATGCCGCGTTGAAAAAAGGTCTTCTGATAACCGAGGACAAGGTAGGCCATCGCGAAGATGCTGCCGCAACAAACGCCGAACAGGATAGGATGCTCGAACGGACCTTGAACACGCGTTAAACCCATTCTGGGCGGATCCGTGTTGATCGGGACCGTATCAACCACCAACTGGAAAAACTCTATGAGAGGCTTCCGACCAGTTGTGGCTTCAAGGATTCCGAACGGAAGCAGAAATATCACGATCCAGAACAGAAATTTGACGACGCTTCGAAAATCATCGGCCGTCCGAATATAACAACGCGCGAGCAGGTAGGCTCCCATCGTCTCGATAAATGTGATCCCGCCGGACTGGAGAGCGGCAGCAAGCCCGTGATGTATCGCGAGGCTCAGAGTACCCCATAGCCAGAACAGCAAGAGAGCAATATCGGCCATGAGGATCCGGCCAGCCCTCCCGGTCACCCATATGTATAGACATGGTAATATGGTGATGAGCAGGGCGATCCTATAAACGGATAGTCTCAACGGACCGAGCCAGAACATGCATGGTATGATAAGTCCTATGAGGAACAATAGAACTTGCCACCGTATATGCCAGTGCTGTGCCCTGAGTTCGCCCCGCCTACCATGCGGAACGACCAATCGGTTTTGTGATTGCGGGAGACCAGAGCGATCCACGCTCAGATCCTGTAGGCGCATCTCCGATGCCCGGGACGGCAGCGGACGAGTACGATGCGCGCTATTTCTCATATGAATAGCTTCTATCGCGAGATCGGAACGGCACGCCCCAATGGCCCATAGCAGCGCTCAGGCCCAACTTATGCGAACATTGCCCTCTTACGCCTCGTCGCCCGACGTAAAGGTGTGAGTCCTGGCGAGGAATTTGCACGGTCGAGCCTTTGCTGTAGTGCGTGGGGCCGCGACCGCACCTCACAGCGCACCCTCTTTCTTTTGCCTAAGCGCCTTGGTCGAATCCAGAGAAAGGGCCTGTTGAACCATCCATAAGGCACGCATGATACGCAGATGAAACAGGACGTAGATTCCGCGTCCAATCTCTGTCGGTCCATGCAAGCTTTTACTGAACAGGACTCGCCAAAAGTCGATCATTGGAGAACAAAGAACCAAGCCAGCGCGCATGATCCAGCGGAGGCGCCCATAAGGCTGACGCACCTCTAGCGCGAACCTTTCTCGCGTCATCCGACGCCATTTCCTTTCCAGGTCCGCCATGCTTGTTCGTGTTGGATGCGCGACCTTGACATGCTCATCATAGCCTAGCAAGAAGCCTTTTTTGACCGCGCGATGACACCAATCGACATCCTCTGAGATCTCTGATCGAAAGCCCCCGACGGTTTCGAAGACATGCCGCCAAGTAAGTAGATTGGCCGAGGCAGAGAAGCCTTTCTTTTCAACGTATTGCCTTTGATTGAAGGCAAAGACCGATTCAAAGGCTTGCGCACCACTTCGAGGAAGAGGTGTTTCGTCGAAGAGCTCGATTGAACCGCCTACGATATCGAAGCACTTAAGAGATCTAAGGCCCGCAATGATCCAATTGCGTTTTGGCACACAATCGGAATCCAGAAAGAACAGCATTGGCGCAAACGTCTCGCGAACCCCACGGTTACGAGCGGCCGCGGCTCCGCGAGCATATTCTATGATGAACCGTATGGATGGATGGCGCATCTGAAGAGGCACAAGATCTGCATCAGATCCATTATCGATAACAACAACATCAGCATTGGAGATACCGTCACACGCAGAAAGTGCCCTTAGGCATCGATCCAGCCGGTCGAGATCGTTGTAGTGCGGAATGATAATCGCAATACTGGCAGATTCTGTATCTTTCACGCCTTATGATATCCCTGGTCAGTCTTCCTCAGTTCTTTCATTTTATAGCAATCAAAACCCCAGGGAGCCGGGAATAGGGCTTACTCCCTTTGAGAACGGTGTAAGCAAAGTCAGTTTCTGCAAGAATCGTAACAGCCGTATGTGTTCTGCATCGTCCAACTTATCCTGCAACGACCTGCTGCATTATGCGTTCGCGCCTCCGGTAAGCTGGTACATTTCGATAGCGTGATCGGTCGGCGTGAATTCTGTCCGTCCGGATATTTAGATGTCAGTTGGTCCGCTAACCAAGCAGGTCTCGAACATTCGCGCTGTATCGTAGCTGCAGGGTCGCTGTTTAGCAGGCTACCGGACGCGCAGAGGATCATATGCCGTGAACATATGGGCATGGTAATTTCCATGATCTGCAGGCTTTCAGGCACCTGCATTGCCTGCCAATGTGGGGCATGAGCCACGAGTGAACGGGGACTTTTCCCATGAAATCCTGCTTCACGTTCTTGCCGCTCATATGTGGGTCTCTATTGGCAATTGCGCAGAGCGCAAATCCGGACCTGCCTATACCTGCTCGCCAGCAGTCCCAATCTGCCTCCATGGCATTTCCGACATCAGCGACGACTGGGGTTCCGGACGGGGTGAAGCTTCTGCCGTCGGGCGGGATCGTGGTGACCAAGCCCGGCACGGTGCTCGAGGGTCTCGACATCCGTGGCCAGGTTTACATCAAGGCCGATAACGTCACGCTCAAGAACTGCAAGATCACCACTAAGGACTTCTACGTGGTGCGCATCGACAAGGGCATCCAAGGTGCCGTGGTGCAGAACTGCGACATCGACGGCCAGGGTGGCTCGGGCACCGGCATCGGCGGCGCCGGCACGTTCCTCGGCAACGACATCCGCGGCGTCGTCAACGGCATCAACCTCGAGGGTGCGGTCGGCTCCAAGATCATCGGCAACTACATCCACGATTTCCGCGGCGGCCCCGACGAGCATTTCGACGGCATCCAGATCTTCGGTGATGTCGGCACCATGAAGAACATCGAGATCGCGCACAACACGATCATCAACGACGGCAGCCCGATCGGCGTTTCGGCGATCTTCGTGGCCAACACCTTCGGTCCGGTCGACAACGTCTCGATCCATCACAACTACCTGTCGTCGCCGGGCAATTTCCCGGTCTACAACATGGGCACCTACACCAAGTCGCCGATCACCAACGTGACCTGGTCGGACAATTATGTGGTCAAGGGCTATTACGGCTACGAGAAGATCACCGCCGACAGCCAGGGCCGCCTGCCGACCATGACCAACAACACCAATGTGGACAAGGGCCTCCCCCCAGAAACCGCACCGGATTCATACTCAGCGAATAAGGCAAATGACGGGCCTCCGCCGACATCCGGAACAAAAGGAAAGTGAGGCATCCACATGTTTGAGCCAGAAAAGTACCACTGGCTCAGCAACGCTCTTAGGCGACGGGCATAAGAACTTTCCCAAAGCTCTCTTCGGCATCTGTGGCGATAAATAGTGGTTTGACCGGTTAACCTTGCAAACTCTGTTTCGCCGAAAGCGAGAATCACGCCTTCGAATACTGGCGCGAACGCATGCGGCACGGATCTCAACATGCCGATCGATTTGCCGTTTTCTCTACCTATCCGTCGCAGCCCAACCAGAAGAGTTATTGCCCGACAGCATTTGCAATGGTCCTATGCCTTCATAATCATCGGCGCGTGAATGATGGAGGAGCTGTGGGATGATGCGGCTGGCAGATCAAATGGCCCTAAAGCGTTACAAGGGACCAGGATTTGATCGCATTCGCGTCATAGCTGCCTTGATCGTGCTCGTTCATCATTGCACGGCGTATATCACGCCAAACATAGCACACGATGTTCTGTTTTCTTTTAGCCGAGGCACCATTCAGTTTGGTCTTCTTGCAGTATCTATCTTCTTCTCAGTCAGCGGTTTTTTGGTTACGCCGGGCCTTAGCTATAGGGGCGACATCACTGCCTTTGCGGTCCACCGGTTTTTGAGGATCATGCCGGCACTGGTCGTCAACGTCATCATAACAGTGCTGGTAGTTGGCCCCTTACTAACGACTCTTCCGCTAAAAGAATATTATTTGGATCAGCAGACCTATCGATATCTCAATAATCTCGTTTTCAGAACAACGACTATGCTTCCCGGCGTACAGCTCGACGACGGCACTTCTCCAACCATCAACGGCCCTCTATGGACGCTTTACTTCGAAGCCTTGTCATACATTACTCTAGTCGCACTTTTCATTCTAGGCATTCTCACTAATAGAAAGGCCTGCATCGGCATACTTCTGGCGGTTTATATAGCCAACGTGATCTTCTGGCTCCAACCAGACATAGAAAAATTGGGCTTGGAACGAATTGCCGTATTCACAAGCCTCTTTGTATATTTTTTTACGGGCGTCACTCTGTCCATCTTCTCAAAGGAAATTCCATACGATTACAGAATAGCATCTTTATTACTCATCATGACTACCGTGGCCCTACCTTTAGGACTCGGGATATTGATCCTTCCGATTTCTGTATCGTATATTGCAGTCTATGTCGGCTATTCCGACATTTTAGGGAAGAGACCTTTCAAAACTGACTACTCTTACGGTATTTATCTCAACCATGCCTTAGTCATAACTGTCCTTATGGTTCTTCTTCCAACGTTCACGAATTTCCTCGCTGTCTTGACGGTTGTGACGGTGTCCGCATTCGTAATTGCCGCCCTGTCTTGGCGCTTCATCGAATCGCCATCTCTACACCTGAAGACCCGCATCTCTGAGATTGCTCGCAGGCAACTCGGCTATTTCCTCGTGAAGAAAAATAGCGTGTCATAATAGTACCTAGCGAAGCAATTTATCACCGTTGCAGGGCAAACCGCATGCTACGGCTCTCATCAATCGATAGGACATTCTGATAGCAGCCTCATGCGGCTGCGGTCGACCGTAACGGTTGGAGTGCGCCAAACTCCGGATTGGAGCCCAGCAATCCCCCGCTGGCAAGGGCGTTGCTCGCAAGAACGACCAGCAATGGACTAACGATGATGGACGGCGATGAGACTCATGCGTGCTCGCACTAAGGAAGTGCCCATATCAGGCTAGTCCATTTGCCGATCAATGATCCTGCCCATAAGTGCTACCCCAAAGCGCGATTCCGCTCGGCCCAGGCAAAGCCCGTTAATCCGGAATAATCCTTATCTCGAACAAGAGCCGGTGATATCCAATTCGAGTACTAACCTATATGCATCGTTGATCGCAGCACGGGAGCCCGACCATCATCCAACATGCCTGTTTTGGGTTGGAATGAGGTCGCCTATGTCGGTACGGGACGTCCCAACAAGCGGAGCCAGCGTACAGTTCGTCAGCCAGACAGCTATATACGCCGATCAGTCAAGAAGTAAGAGCCCCCGAGGATCGATGCAGACGTTAGCCCATACCTGACCTCTTCGACGAAGCGGCTTCTCGACTTTAGCTTGGCGGCAATCCTCATCTGTATTTTGCTTCCGGTCATGCTCGTGGTCGCGGCTGCGGTCAAATGGTCTAGTCCGGGATGTATCGTCTTCCGACAAAAGCGCCACGGACTAAGGCAGACCCCATTCGACATCTTCAAGTTTCGCTCCATGCATGCGCAATGCGGAGCTGATCCTAAGGTCCCACAAGCGACCTTGTCCGATCCGCGGGTGACTCCTCTGGGTCGCCTATTGCGGAAAACCAGCATCGACGAGCTTCCGCAACTCATCAACGTGTTACGTGGCGAGATGTCCCTTGTCGGACCGCGTCCACATGCTCTCGTTCACGATGAGAAGTACCTGCGAGAACTCCCAGCCTATGCGTCACGGTTCTTCGCGGTTCCGGGCATCACGGGCCTTGCCCAGATAAATGGGGCCCGGGGGGAGACGCCGACGCTGGCTCATATGCAAAGGCGCCTTCAATACGATCTCGAGTACATCCGCACCGCCTCCCTCATGCTTGACCTGAGGATCCTTGCCCGTACGACCATCGTCGTTACCCTGCGCCACGCTCACGTCTACTGACACATGCCGAGCGCTCAATTCTGCACCGAGTAAGCTGACGACGCAGGTGGGTGTCACTGCAGAGGGCTACAATGCAAACTGACCTGGGCACGCTGACACAGTGACCGTAGACAAAAGTGCCCTGCGCGTACGGCCGACTGAGACGACCAAGAACGAATGCCTCGGAACTCCATCGCCCCCGAGCCTATCCTGCAAGTAATCATTCAGAACATCATCAACTAACGGCATCCGAGATACTCCCCCCGGGCGCGCTTTAAAAATACCTCTACTCCGTTTGTCCTTGTCAGCCATGCGTGATGTGTCTTGTGGGCCTCATTGGTATCGATATGATCCTGTAAATGGTGCAGTTCTCGGCGAAACGCCCCTATCAAACTGCAAAAGCGATGAAAGCGACATCCATGGGAATTCGTCTTGGCCTCGTCGGCCTCGGTAAGATGGGAGTTTCTCATCTCGCGATAGCGAACAGCCATCCCGACGTCGACGTTCTGGGCGTCTGTGACAGCAACCCGGTCCTACTCTCGGCCCTTCGGAAGAATACAAAATTCCACTGCTATCAAAATCCTGTTGAGATGATCGAGACTGAGAAACTCGATGCAGTCATCGTTTCCACTCCATCACGTTTTCATGCAGATCTTGTTCGAACCGCGATCGACCATAATCTCCATATCTTCTGTGAAAAGCCGTTCTGTCTAGATCCACAGCAGGGGAAGCTTTTGGCGGCGGAGGCGAGACAACGCGCTTTGGTCGGTCAGGTTGGTTATCATCTGCGGTTCGTCGGCACCTTCCTAAAGGCCCGCCAATTGGTTCAGTCCGGCTGCATCGGGCGCATTCATCATATTCGTGCAGAAGCCTATGGACCCGTCGTGCTTCGATCCCGGGGCACGACTTGGCGGGGACACCGCTCCGAGGGAGGCGGGTGCCTTTATGACTATGCCTCTCATGCAATCGATGCCGTCAACTTCATCTATGACGCGCCCGACGCGGTTTCAGGAACCATAGCACGATCAGTGTTCTCCCGTGATGTAGAGGACGAAGCCTATGCGACGCTCATCTATGACTCGGGTGCAACTGGACAGCTCGCCGTAAACTGGAGTGATGAAAGTCAACGCAAGATGTCCGTGAAAGTCACGGTATGGGGCAGCAACGGCAAAATATCAGTCGATCGGCAAGAGCTGCAGATCTATATCAGGCAAGCGGTCGATGGCTATCGCGAGGGTTGGCATCTTGAGAACATAACGCAACTCACTGAGCCCATCTCATACTACCTGCGAGGCGAGGAATACACCGCCCAGTTCGATCATTTTGTCCGCTGTATGGAAGGGAGAGATGAATGCCGGTCTTCCTTCGACACTGCCGCACAAACGGACAATGTGATCCAAATGCTTCATGACGATGCTGAGGCCGGCGGTCGCATTCGGCAGCGTCACGAGGCTGAACACGCCAATGTTCGCCCGACATTTTTTGCATCCCTCAAAAGCCGCGTCACTTCCAGAGGTTGATAACCGCCGTGGAACGCATTCTTTTCGGAGACAACCAATTTTTCGGCATCAATCACGCATCCGAGGAAAAGGCCAGAGCGCAAGCTATGCGCTTCCGCAATGCCGAAACCATGATCGAGGTTCTGGACTCAGCGCATGACGCAGGAATCAAAGTCTTCATGTGCACGACCCATGCCAAGGTCGCGGAGATCACGGATCATGTCCGCGCGCATCCTTCACGGTATAGCGACTTCTCTTTTTACCCGTGCATGCCGTATGCACATAAATACGCAAATGCAATGGCGGAGCACGGACCTCTGGACGCGCTGAAGGAAATGCTGCCTCCAACTGGTGCGATGGCGGCTCTTATGAAAGGCGGCATGTCTCTCGCCAGTATGAATGTGGAGGGCCTAGCCCAGCTGTTGATCGACGCGGAGATGAAAATGTTCCGCGGCCTGAATACGCCGGTTATCTTCCTTCAGAATGTGGTGACAGACCTTCTGCTTGGGATAGGCTTCTATGAAGCTTTCAACATATTCGCGAGGCATGTGAAGTCACGATATGGAGCCGAGCCCGGTTTCATCACCATGAACCTGCCAGCGCTGCTTGACGCACTTGAACAAGTCGGCATTGAGAACCCAATCGTATGCGCAACGGTCAACAAGGCAGGCTTTAGGATGCCGGGCGGGCTGGCAGCGTACGAGAGCGCCCTGAAAAATCGTCAATTTCGGCCGGTAGCCATGTCGGTTCTCGCGTCCGGTGCCATTCAACCCAAAGAGGCGATCGAGTACGTTTGCAAGCTGCCTAAAGTCGAGTCGATCGTTTTCGGTGCCTCGTCACGGCAAAATATAGTCGAAACGAAGCGCCTGATCGATGAGCTCAGCGCCTGATGGACGCACGTCGCGCTTGGACTATGCGCAGCCGCGAGCACGCATATCGAGCTCACTCTCGTCGAACTCACAGGTTCAGGGCATGAAGATTTGGTTCGACATATCGAATTCACCCCACGTCAACATGTTTGCCGGTCTGCTGAGTGATCTGAAACAATCAGGGCACCAACCGGTGATCACATGCCGCCCGCTGGCAAACACGGTCGACCTGTTGCGACTTGAGAACCTCGACTTCACCATCGTCGGGGATCACTATGGCAAGAACATAGCTCGTAAGCTGTTTGGCTTCCCGGTGAGAGTGATCCAGCTATACAAACACCTCGCTGACAGCGGCATCGATATTGCGATCTCCCAAAGCTCGTTTCATTCACCGGTTACGTCACAGCTTCTGAGAGTACCTGCGATCTATATGAACGATAATGAACACGCCCTCGGAAACATCCCCGCCTTTCTGGCCGCGAAGCGAATTCTGATACCGGAATACCTGTCTCTGGATAAAGTGACCCGACAGGGAGGCAGTTCGAAAAAGGTCCGGCAGTATCCCGGCGTCAAAGAGGGCATTTATCTCTGGAAACTTGCTGAGGAGCTTGACCTTGTATCGGAAGAGCAAGCGAAAGCCAGGCCCTCCGTTTATATCCGTCCCGAACCATGGACGGCCCAGTATTACAATGGGAGCATAAACTTCCTGGATGATGTTATCATCGCGTTGAGCAAGTCCGCGAACGTGACTGTCTTGCCTCGGGGAAATGAACAAGGGGCCCATTACCGAGACGACCGGTTCAAGGATGCGACAATCGTCGATGGCGCGCTCAATATCCACCACATCGCTCGGGACTGCGATCTTTTCATCGGCGCAGGCGGGACGATGACGCGCGAGATGGCCGTATTGGGAATTCCCACAATATCGGTCTATCAGGACGCATTGCTCGATGTTGATCAGCATCTCCTTCACATTGGGTCCTTCATCCACGAGCCAAGCTTAACGCCGAAATCAGCCTTACGTTATTTGGATGCCGCCGCGCGACAAGGAAGGCGCCGAGAATTGCTTGAGAAGGGGCAGCTTGCCTATGGCCTTCTCAAGGACGAGCTTCTGAGCCTCGCCGCCCCTGCAAAGTCCGATGGATGATGCGTAAGCGCAATATCATCACCTGTGTAAAGATGCGCTTTCGTAGCCATGACTCAGGGCAGACAAGGCCTTAGGATCCAGACAAGCTGAGTTCTTCATCGATAACTTGATGTATATATTTTGTAGCTCTTGATTACCGCTTTGACCATTAACTCCCGCACAGCAGTCTATTCTGGAAGGCTAATCCAGAAGAGCAAAATGATGTTCGCGGATATCGTGTATTCTCAGCACGTACCTTCCGACGATCAACGTAGAAACTGACGCCAGTTTTTGGATTGAGGGCATGCAGCACGTCCTGTTAGCCTTTGGGACCCGGCCCGAAGCAATCAAAATGCTTCCGGTCGTGAGGGCCCTACGTGAATGCCGTGACCTTCAGGTTAGCGTTGCAATCACAGGACAGCATCGGCAGATGCTCGATCAAGTCTTTGAGGTTTTCGGGGAGAAGCCGGACATCGATTTAAACCTCATGACGCACAATCAAAAGCTGTCCGATATCACAGGACTCTTCATTGGGCGGATGGCAGACGTTTTGGAGACAATGCGTCCCAACTTAGTGCTTGTCCATGGCGACACGACGACAGCTATGGCGACAGCCGTCGCTGCATTCTACAACAGGATTCCCATTGGGCATGTAGAAGCTGGTCTTCGGTCGTTTGATCTCGCGCATCCCTGGCCCGAAGAGTTCAACCGGGTTGCGATCGATTCCATTGCCGATTACCTCTTCGCGCCGACTTCTGTTGCGGCAGGGAATCTTGATCGGGAATACAACCGCCGCGGTCGTATTTATGTTACCGGGAACACCGGCATTGACGCTCTCCTGCATGTCGCACGTCAGATCGATGCCGAGATGTCCGACGGGTCCAATACCCTAAAAGCGCCTGTAGAGCTGGATCCTGATCGCTCCCTAATCCTTGTCACCGGCCATCGCCGGGAAAGCTTTGGAGCCGGCTTTGATGACATCTGCACAGGACTAGCCAAGCTGGCGACGCGAGATGACGTCCAGATCGTCTATCCCGTTCATCTTAATCCGGCGGTCTGTAATGTCGTGCGAGCACGCTTAGGAAAGCTAGAGAATATTCACCTCATCGATCCCGTTTCATATGTCGATATGATCAGGCTTATGAAATGCGCCAAGGTGATCCTGACCGATTCGGGAGGCATTCAGGAAGAAGGCCCAGCCTTAGGTCGCCCAGTTCTCGTGATGAGGGACACCACCGAAAGGCCGGAAGCCATCGCAACGGGAACGGTGCGTCTTATCGGAACCGACCCTTCGCGCATTTATCGAGAAGTCTCTGAGCTTCTCGACGATGACGTTTCCTACCAACAGCGTGCGAAGGCCGTCTTTCCATATGGGGATGGGACAGCCTCTGCCCAGATCGCCAAAATCATAGCGGAGTCGTTCTCAGTATGACCACAGTCTGTGTCGTCGGTTTAGGTTACATTGGTCTTCCTACGGCCGCCATGATGGCAAGCCGCGGTTTTGAGGTGATTGGCTATGACGTGAACGAGGCAGCCGTCGCATCTATCAATGCGGGGAAAGCGCATTTTCATGAACCAGACCTGCAGATGCTTCTGTCTGCGGCTCTGAACACGGGCCGTCTCAAAGCACAGAACCAGCCGGCAGAAGCCGACTATTTCATTATCGCAGTGCCCACACCTTTTCGGGACGGCAAGAAGCCGGATATGTCGCATGTCGAGAAAGCCTGCGACGCCGTAGCGCCGTATCTACAGCCCGGCTCTACGGTCATTCTCGAGTCGACATCGCCTGTCGGCAGCACCGAAATGGTTGCCGGGAGACTCGCGGCAGCGCGCCCTGATCTTACCTTGCCCGACTACAAGGAATCAGGCGATGCCCAGATTGCCGTTGCACACTGCCCTGAACGGATTCTGCCCGGGAACATGCTGCCTGAGCTCGTTGCGAACGATCGCATCATCGGCGGTATGACGGAGACCTGCTCTCAGCGCGCCCGTGCTCTCTATGAGAGCTTTGTGACGGGCCACATCTACGTTACCGACTGTCGAACTGCCGAGTTCGTGAAGTTGATCGAGAACGCTTCCCGCGACGTCAACATTGCTTTCGCCAACGAGCTGTCCGTCATCTGTGACCGGATCGGCGTGGATGTCTGGCATGCGGTGGAACTTGCCAACAAACATCCACGTGTCTCGATCCTCCAACCCGGTACCGGGGTTGGGGGGCACTGCATTGCTGTCGACCCCTGGTTCATCGTCGACTCGGCCCCCGAGGAAGCTCGCCTTATTCGAATGGCGCGTGAGGTCAACGATCGCAAGCCGGAGTATATTTTTCATCGCATTCTTGACTTGGCGGACCGCTTCAAGAGCCCGGTGGTTTCGTGTTTCGGGGTCACTTATAAGGCTGACGTCGGCGACCTGCGCGAAAGCCCATCGCTTAAGATCGTAATGAAGCTGCTTCAACACGGTGGGGTCCGGGTCCTTGTTTGCGATCCACTCGTTAAGGCTCTGCCGCCGGAATTCTCCGGTTGCCCGGACGTGAGCCTTGTCGATGCGGATACGGCAAGACGTGAGTCCGATATCGTCGCCTTTCTAGTCGCGCACAAGCAGTTCAAGCGCCTGGAGTTCAACCGTTTCCTGCACAAGGTCGTCGTAGACGCGACTGGCCTTATGTCCAAGCCGAATGGGCTTGTGGACAGTACCTTTGCCAGCCCACGGAAGGAACCATGGTGAGCTCGCTCCTTACGACCCTGGCCTCTTTCGCGACGCCAGGGGTGAACACGCCCTCACCTCTTTCGGACGTCGGCGGGATAGTGCCGAAGGCCCCCTCTCTAAACATCATTTTACCGACAACGCTTGCCTCGATCTTGACGGCAGCTTTCCTGCTCAGAGCACGCTTCAAGGATATGCCACTTCTTCCGCAGCGGCTGTCCTCTCGCGCTTCGGAAACACATCAACCCGAGCTGAAGATGCCTGCCGGTCGTACCAACGTCTATGTCTTTCCTCATCGTACAAGTGTCGTCGAAGCCGCGTCGGTACGCCTCCAAGATCGACAGGCTGGTGAATGGGATGCCTTTGCACAATCGTGCGGAGCATCGTTCCGATCGGCGCATAACTGGCTCAGGGGCTGGTCGGTCAAGGCATGGCCCCACCAGAAACTTCAGCTTTTCGAGTTCTATGTATCCGGCTGCAAGATCGGCCAATGCGCTATTGGGGTCGGCCGAGACGAACGGACCTTTCTCGACGGGCTCGCTATTCGACCGGACTATCACTCCCTTTGGGCCAGTTGCATGGAAGCCGTTCTATGCAGGCTTGGCCCTGGGAAATATCGCTATGGTTGGCATCTCAATCTCGAGCCATCCCGAGAAGAGGATCTCCGGAGCATCCCTGGTGTCGCTGTCGAGAGCGTCCATCCTATCACAGTTCATGCGGTTGATTTCCGCCGCTGGCGCGATTGGGATGAATATTGGAAGAGCACCAGCAACAACACGCGGCGGAATGCCAAACGTGGTGAGCAATCCGGCTTGAGAATTGTGATAAGAACCGGTCTTGGCGGCCTGCTGCAGGCAGGAGCAATCGCTCGCCTGCGCTCAGTCATGTATGAACGAAAGGGACTTAAGTTCCAGAGGCTGACTGCTCTGGCAAGCTATGTCGGCGGTCATGTCATAGCGCCCCAGTACCGTCTGACGGTGATTGCGATGGATGGGCGCAGCCCCCAGGCCGGCTTCGTTGGCTACGAATTCGGCGCTCATACGTATTATGTTGCCGGTGGCTCACAATCAGCCAACAATGGCGTTGCCTGGTATCTGCAGAAGCTCATGTTGCATCGTGCCTGGCTCAGGACTCAGGGACAGGCCAAGTTCATCATGGGCCACGTCGACTATTCGACTCATGACGAGGCTGTCGGCGGAGGCTTGCTTCGCTCCCGGAGGTCCGTCAACGTCTCGGAATATGAGACGAGCACCGTGATCTTCCGATATTCTGGCGGGATCGCACCCGCTGTGGGAACATCACTCTCGTCATGAGTTTCTGGCACAAGCTGCAGCCGATCATCATGCAGAAGAGTTCCCTGCGCCTTCTTGCCTGGTCCCTCATTGTTGCGGTCTCGATCTTTACGCTGGCCCCTATCGCGTGGCGACCTGTCACGGGAGCGCCGGCAAGCCTGGAACGCTTGGCAGCCTTCGCGGCGATTGGCGGGATTTTCTACTTTGCCTATCCGAGACAGTGGCTTCCCGTTCTGCTTTTCCTGATCGCACTGACGGGCCTCCTTGAGGCCATGCAAAACCTTATCCCAAGCCGCCACGGGCATATTCTCGACTTTGCCGTAAAGGCGACGGCCCTTCTTGCGAGCTCGCTCCTTGCCAGGCGGCTGGATCTTTCGATCCGTAGCGTTCTAAGACGTGCTTCAGGAATATTCACGAGCAGCCGCATAAGTAGCTGACATGACAGAAACTCTTCAGCGTATTGTCAGCTTGGCGAGATCGGCCATGGGAATGTTCTTGCAGGTCGGCGCCGCGATAACGGCAAGAATGGGACTGGCCACCGACTTCATGCCTAGATAGCGCAGGAGTTTGTGCCAGTAGTAGTGCGTGCGCGTTTTCAGGACCGGCTGCCTGGAATAGACCTCGCCACCGAAGGCATAAAGCAGCTGATGGCCCGCTGCGATTTGCTCGATCAGCGACTGCTGCCATCCCTGGAGCGCGACCTCGGCAATTCGGATATCGCAATCTCCTGCAGCTCCCATTACCCATGCCATGTCGTTCTCGGGTGTAAACTGGCTTGCCTTGAATCCTCGTAGCTCGAGCAAATTGCCGATTTCTGCAAGGCTCACGTCGGTAGGGGCACTAATCACGCCCGTAAGGCGTGGAACCTTCAGCGTCAGGCTCATCGCCAACACAACCATGCAGGCGAGGCTAAACGAAGGCCTTGCGATGATCATACTGCACCCCGATCAAAGAGGTCCCAACCATGACCCCGAGAATGATCCAGCTCGCAATCGTCGCGCCGATAGGGCCGTGGATCAGGTCGAAATACTCCGGATAAAGCCCCATGAGGCTTATCCGCGCCACGTTGATGGCGATAACCGCCATGCACGCTAATGCGGCCCAGGCAATGTTCCATCTCGTCGCCGGGCGATCCCAAACCTTGATGAAGGTCATCCAACACAGGATCGCGAGTGAGACATTGGCCAGGGAAGAGCAGTTTGGCGCAATCCAGAGATACCCAGACCCATCGGCAAACTGGATTGCATTTCCGGAGCGTGGCGTTCCAACAAGCCACCCGACCAAAATGGCGTCTCCTTCTAGAATGAAACCACTCAGCATTTCAAAGACGATCCGCGACCAGAACATCGGAACGGTAATGCCCAGAAGGATCCATGCCCCTCGATTGAGAGAACTCGAGCGCTGCGATGTCCGCAGGAGATGAAAGGCGAGACCCGAGAGAGCCAGCCAGCTGAGAGGAACGACCGGTATTAGGAATGCCGCACATGCGACCGCCACCACGATCCAGTCGCGACGTTCAATCGGTTGTCTTGACTCTCGCAGCAGGAACACAGTGCCGATGGCCCAGGCTATCCAGACGACGATGCTGATATTGAAGGTATCCAGGAAGGCGGGCACGACGCCGTTATCCCGTACGGTACTTGCGACCCTTTCGGAAATTCCGTTCATAAAGCCGATCGCTGTCACGGCCACGAACAACTCGTTGCGGGAGACAGGGCCACTCACGTCGAGCCAGCGGCTGAAGACGCGCAGATCCAAACGGGGCCGCGCTCCTACGGTAGCCGAGATAGGAGCGAAGGGCTGTCTGCTGGCCGGTTTCGCGGTCAAGTGAACCCGCCTTGCTGCGGTGGCGGCGCATCGGAAAAGGCCCGTTGATGTCCACCAAAGCTGAAAGGCTCAACCCGGCATGCGTTCCGCCGCTTGATGGAAGACAGAGCCATGACAGACGATGATGCTCGCCAAAGGTACATATGGACCTTCCCAATTGGCCAACTTCAAACCTGTCTGACCCCGAACTCAAGCTGCAAGGCCAGTTTTCATCCTAATGCGCAGCCCTTAGCTGACAGGGCTACCCATCTGGAGAGCCTTTATGGCCAGCGCCCTCAGCCTCCGGTTTTGTCAGATGATCGATCTCACCAGCCGATCCCTGGTCCAATCGTCGATTGGCGCATGGAGTAGAGTGGCAGGCTAGAGTCTGCATGGGGTCAGGAACCGAGATCACTTGCACTTTCGGAACGTCCGGTTCGATGAGAATTGCTGCCTTCCAGCTTAGGTCTCAGGCGTGTCAGCTCCAGAACTTTACGCAATTTCTCAGATCAGTGACCCGGACTTATGGGACTGCCGCCGCGTGTACCCAGGGCATGTAGGCTGCATGGGCGGCTCGAACAGGGCTGCGGCGCATCACGCCTATCCCTAATTGCCAAGCAGGTGGCCGAACCGGTCAAGCAACAGCCCACAATTCGCGCCAAGACTCATGGCCTTGAGGGAAGCCATGAGGCTGCTGAAGGAACCGCTGCTGCATTTCCTTGTCCTCGGCGGATTGCTGTTCGCCGTCCACGCCGCTGTCGGCCCAGGCGAGGACAAGGCCGCATCGACCCCGGCCGTCAGGATCACCGGGGCTGATGCAGACTGGCTGAAGGAGATGTGGACACGCCAATGGCGCCGCCCGCCGACGGACGAGGAGCTCGCGCGCCTCGTCGTGGATCACCTTCGGGAGGAGGTGCTCGCCCGCGAAGCAAAGGCGCTCGATCTCGACGTCGGCGATACCGTGATCCGTCGCCGGCTGGCGCAGAAGATGGCCTTTTTGCTCGACGGCACCGTCCACATTGCCGAACCTCCGGAAGTGGAGCTGCACGCCCTCTACGACAGACGTCCAGACCTCGTCCGCACCTCGCCGCTGGTGTCGTTCACACAGGTCTTCTTCCGCCGTGAGCACGGCGGCGACCGCGTCGGCACCACTCTCGTCGCCCTGTCAGAGGGGTCCACGGTTCCGGAGGACCAGGGAGACGGCCTTCTGCTCGGCGAAAGTTTCGCGGACCAGGACGAGCAGACACTCAGCAACCTGTTCGGTCTTTCCTTCGCACAAGCCGTCTTCGGCCTCCCGGTGGGGCGCTGGTCGGGGCCTGTCGAGTCCAGCTACGGGCTGCACCTGGTCAAGGTCACCGCGATGTCACCGCCCGAAGCGCGCCCCTTTGCCGAAGTTCGCGAGCAGCTCGCCGAGGAGTGGCGCCGCGAGCGGCAGGAAGCGGCCCAGGCGCAGCTCCTCCGAGGACTGATGGAGAAGTACCGGGTCACTGTCGAGCCGACCGTGCGTCCGTTCCTGGGACCTCTCGCCGATCAGGTGGAGGTCCGGCCATGAAATGGCTTCCGATCCTCGCCGCCCTGGTTGCGCTTCTGTCGCCGCTCTCTAGCCATGCTCACGAGGTCCGGCCTGCCTACCTCGACTTGAGCGAGGATCGGCCCGGCGAGTTCAGCGTGCTGTGGAAGACGCCGATGGTGGGCGAGATGCGCCTGGCCCTGGATCCCGCCTTCTCGGACCCGGTGGAGGCCCTGACCCCAGTTGCGGGCCGCAGAACGGGCGATGCCGCCGTGCAGACGTGGCGCCTGCGAGCGGACAGCCTGCGCGGCCAGACTCTGCGCATCAAGGGCCTGGAGGGCACGCTCACGGACGTATTGGTTCGAGTCTCCTTTGCCGATGGCAGCATCTGGGTCGAGCGTCTCACGCCGCAGCGGCCGGAGGCCATGATCCCGGCCCATCCGAGCGCCTGGAGCGTGGCGGGCACCTATCTCGGCCTCGGAGTCGAGCACATCCTCATGGGCATCGACCACCTGGTGTTCGTGCTGACCCTGCTGCTGCTCACGATCGGAACCTGGCGCCTGGTGAAGACCGTGACGGCCTTCACGGTGGCGCACAGCATCACGCTCGGGCTGGCGACGCTTGGCGTCGTCCACGTGCCGCCCAAGCCCGTGGAGGCGATGATCGCGCTCAGCATCGTGTTCGTGGCAGCCGAGATCCTGCACGCCCGCCGGGGGCAGATCGGACTGGCGGCGCGTATGCCGTGGATCGTCGCCTTCACCTTCGGCCTGCTGCACGGGTTCGGCTTCGCCGGGGCGCTAAGCGAGGTGGGCTTGCCGGAGGGGCAGATCCCGGTGGCGCTCCTGTTTTTCAATCTCGGCGTCGAGGCCGGCCAGTTGCTGTTCATTGCAGGCATGCTCGCCCTCATGGCTATCGCGAAGCGCATCCGGGTGACGTGGCCCGCCTGGGCGGAGCTGGTGCCGCCCTACGCCATCGGCAGCGTAGCGATGTTCTGGGTGATCCAGCGCGTGGCATTGTTCTGAGCTTGATGCTGCGGCGTGCCGCAGAGATCAGGTCGTTGGAGCTGAGCAAGGGAGGACGACATGGTGAGGATGACATTCGAGCGTTCGGTTCTGCCAGTCCTGATGACGCTCGGCTTGATCGCGCCGGCTGGGGCCCAGGATGCCGGTACCCCGTCCCGGGAGCAGATCGAGAAGGCCCTGCCGAAACCGCCTTACTCTCCTTACGCCAACCGCGACTTCCCCACGCGGCCATTCTTCGGTGACACCCACCTCCACACAGCGTTCTCCTTCGACGCCGGCGCCTTCGGGGCGCGGTTGACGCCGCGGGACGCCTACCGCTTCGCCCGAGGCGAGCAGGTCACGGCCTCCTCCGGCCAGCCGGTGAAGCTTTCCCGCCCGCTCGACTTCCTCGTCGTCTCGGACCATTCCGACAACATGGGCTTCTTCCCCGACCTGTTCGCCGGCAAGCCCGAGGTGCTGGCCGACCCGACAGGCCGGCGCTGGTACGATATGCTCCAGTCCGGCAAGGGCGCGGACGCGGCTGTCGAGATCATCACAGCCTTCTCCCATGGCACCTTCCCGAAGGATCTCATGTATCTGCCCGGCACGCGGCCGTATCGTGGGGCCTGGCAGGAGACGATCGCGGCCGCCGAGCAGTACAACGAGCCCGGCCGCTTCACCGCCTTTATCGGCTACGAGTGGACGTCCAACACAGGCGGCAACAACCTGCACCGCAACGTCATCTTCCGCGACAACGGTGACAAAGCAGGCCAGGTCGAGCCGTTCACGGTGTATCCGCCCGGGAGCGACAACCCGACGGAACTGTGGAAATGGATGGAAGCCTACCAGGACAAGACCGGCGGCAGCGTGCTGGCGATTGCCCACAACGGCAATCTCTCGAACGGCCTGATGTTCCCCACCGTCGAGGCCTTCGGCAAGAAACTCGACCGCGACTATGCCGAGACCCGGGCCAGATGGGAGCGGCTTTACGAGGCCACGCAGACCAAGGGCGACGGCGAGACCCATCCCTTCCTGTCGCCAAACGACGAGTTCGCCAACTTCGAGCGCTGGGACTTCGGCAATCTCGACGGCAGCGTGGCGAAGACCAAGGAGATGCTGGAATTCGAGTATGCCCGCGCGGCGCTGAAGAACGGCCTCAGGCTCGGGCAGACGCTCGGCGTCAACCCATACAAGTTCGGCCTCATCGGCAGCAGCGACGCGCATACGGGCCTCACCGCCATGGAGGAGGACAACTTCTTCGGCAAGACAACGCCGCAGGAACCCAGCCCCGAGCGCATGCGCGCCACCTTCTTCGACAACCCGCAGACCCACATCAAGGTGATGGACTGGCAGGTCTCCGCCTCAGGCTATGCCGCCGTGTGGGCGAAGGAGAACACCCGCGCCGCCCTATGGGACGCGATGCAGCGCCGGGAGACCTACGGCACGACCGGGCCGCGGATGATCGTGCGGTTCTTCGGCGGCTGGGACTTCGTCCCGCAGGATGCGGAGAGCCGCTTGCCCGCCTACACCGGCTACACAAAGGGCGTGCCGATGGGCGGTGAGCTGCGGGCCGCGCCGCAGGGCAAGTCGCCCACCTTCCTGGTAGCTGCGCTGAAGGATCCGCTCGGCGCGAACCTCGACCGCTACCAGATCGTGAAGGGCTGGCTGGCGAAGGACGGGACCCTCCAGGAGAAGGTTTACGATGTTGCCTGGGCCGATGCCGAGCGGCGCAAGCCCGGCGCGGACGGCAAGCTGCCGCCGGTCGGCGACACCGTCGACGTGACAAACGCCACCTGGACGAACACGATTGGCGCGCCGGAGCTGGCGACGGTCTGGACCGATCCGGACTTCGACCCGAGCCAGCCGGCCTTCTACTACGGCCGGGTGATCGAGATCCCGACGCCGCGCTGGACCGCGTACGACGCAAAACGGTTCGGCGTGCAGCCCTTGCCTGGGACGCCCATGACCGTCACGGAGCGCGCCTATACTTCCCCCATCTGGTACACGCCGCAATGACACGACGGCGCTTGGTGGATTCGGGCGGTTCGCGGGTGAGAACAGGGTCGCATTACGCACGGTTGCGGTCCTGATCGCTCCAATCCCGCTTACTGATACGGGAAATGGGGGCAGACGTTGAAGGTCTGAATCGGGTCAACCTGAGCCCTTGGGCAAGGTTCGGCGAAGGACAATCGAGAGACAGCGCAAGCGTACGCTCAACGCGCCTGTTTCCACTCAAAGTCTAGAGGACTCGCCCTGGGATTCGGTCTCAAATTGAACGAGCGACGCGCTTAGAGGTGTCAAACCCCGTTGCTGCGCCTGCGGGAATACGGCAAAAACTACAATTGCTGCAATGGTTTATCTGGCGATCCCGGGAAGACTCGAACTTCCGACCTTCGGTTTAGGAAACCGCTGCTCTGTCCTGCTGAGCTACGGGACCGCACAAGCCGGATGAGTAGCACAATTCGCCCACAGGTAAACCGGGGAGTTGCGCGCGATCACGAAAGCTTGGGGTGCCGGGTCCTTCCGGGAGGATTAAGATCCTCTCGGATCAGCGGGGGCGATCATGGGGCTTTCCGTCTTTAGGGGCTTGGCAGTCCTTCTGCCCTGCGCGCTCCTGGCCTCTCAGGGGCAAGCAGCCGGCGCCACGGCCCGGCCTCAAAACCCCACTTGCGCGACCGAGACGACTTCGGACCGTCTCTCGGAGGTGACGCCCGCCGGCGATCTCGTGCTCGCCTCGGGCGGGCCCGCGAAGCTTGCGGAGATTCGGCTCCCCGAGACGACTCCGGCCCGGTCTCAGGCCGAAGCCAGGCTCAAGGCCCTTATCGGTCGACAAGTCCTCGTCGGGGCGGGCCCCCGTCACGACCGGTGGGGGCGCCTTCCGATCCGTATTCGCCCGGCCGATGATGCGGCCGCCGGCGTCGACATCGCCGAGGCCCTCGTCGAGGCGGGGCTTGCCCTCGTCGACCCTGGGCCATCCGAGACCCTTTGCCGGCCGGAGCTTCTGGCACTGGAGGAAACAGCGCGCGAGCGGAACCTTGGCCTCTGGGCAGATGCTCTCTATAAACCCATCGACGCAGACCAGATCAGCCGCCTGCAGGACCGATTCGGAACATTCACCCTCGTCGAGGGGCGGGTGAACAGCATCGGCGAGCGCAAGCAACGGGTCTATTTGAATTTCGGGAGGCATTGGGCGGAGGATTTCACGATCATCATTCCCCAACGGACTTGGAGGACTATGACGGCCCGCGGCCTGTCGGCCGCGAATCTCAAGGGGCGGCGGATCAGGGTCCGAGGCATTTTGGAGCCTTGGCAAGGAGCCGCTCTTACCGTTGTAGTACCCGAGATGATCCAACGCCTCGATGGCACGCACCCGTCACATTGAGCGAGCATGAGCCGTACACGTCAAACTAAAGGAATCCGGGTTGCCGGAGGCGTCTTTCTCGTGGCCTGGCTTGCGGGTTGCGCCGGCTTCGACAGCAACGTGTCGCTTCCGGCCGATGCGCCGCGCGTCGTGGGTGCGGAGCGCCCGCGGGATCGCGATCACGAGCGCCTGGTCGCGGCTTTCGGGGGCGAAGCGAAGGCTCCGGAGGCGCAGCGACTCCTGTCCGAGGTCACCAAGCATCTGGTGGATGCGAGCGACCGGCCGGATGAAGCCTATCAGGTTACGATTCTGAACTCCCCGGTGGTCAATGCCTTCGCGCTGCCCAACGGGCACCTCTACGTGACCCGCGGCCTGCTTGCCCTTGCGAACGATACAGCCGAGATTGCCGCGGTCCTGGCTCACGAGATCGCCCACGTCACGCTGCGCCATGCCTCGCAGCGCAATGAGCTGCAGGCCCGGTCCACCCTCATCAAGCGCGTCACCGAGAACGTGCTGAACAATGCCGAGGAGGCTGCGCTGGTGCAGAGCCAGGCACGCTCGAATCTGGCAAGCTTCTCCCGTTCCCAGGAACTCGAAGCCGACCAAGCCGGCGTCAAGGTGCTGGCAAGGGCGGGGTTCGACCCTTATGGCGCGCCCCGTTTCCTGACCGCCCTCGGCCGCTCCGCGACGGGCGGATCCGATAACAGCGCCGACATGATGGCGAGCCACCCGAACACCCGGGATCGGATCAATCTCGCGCTGCAGGCAGCCCGGCGGGCCAGCGGCGCACCCGGGATCGGGGCCGCCGGCCGATCCGAATACCTCTCTGTCATCGACGGCATCGCCTATGGGGACGATCCGGCGGATGGCGTGGTCAGGGGCCGCCGCTTCATCCATTCCCGCCTTGGGGTGGCGTTCGAGGCTCCGGAGGGCTTCACCCTCGAGAACACCTCCCAGGCCGTCCTCGGCGCCTCGGCCGACGGCAGCCGGCGGCTTCTGTTCGATGCGGCGGATACGCCCGCCGGGCAGAGCCTGGAGGAAGTGCTGCGTTCCACCTGGAACGACACGATCGAGCCTGGAAGCATGACGACCACGACAGTCAACGGCCTGCCGGTCGCGACTGCCCTCTCGGTCGGCAAGGAATGGTCTTTCCGCCTGTCAGCGATCCGGATCGGGAACACGACCTATCGGTTGATATTGGCGTCCCGCAGTGGGGCCGGCAATCTGGACAGCCTGTTCCGGCGGACATTGGAGAGCGTGCGGCAGGTCCAACCGGACGAGGCCCGCGCGATCCGTCCGCTGCGCCTGAGGATCGTGACGGCCCAGCCGGGGGACACCATTCAGAGCCTCGCGGAACGGATGCCGGTCGATCGGCCGCTCGACCGCTTCATGCAGATGAACGGCCTCGATCGCAGCGACAGCCTGAAGGTCGGGGAACGCTATAAGATCGCAGTCGAATAGCCGGGTCTCGACCGGCCATCCGGCTTCTGAATATCGGACGAGGCCGTCAGACGAACGCGCCCGAGGCCTGGGGATATTTTTCCATCAGGGCGCGCTTCAGCTTTTCCAGGGCCCTGTTTTCGATCTGGCGCACGCGCTCCTTGGATATGCCGAGGCGGTTTCCAAGAAACTCCAGCGTCACCTGCTCGTCATCGAGCCGGCGGGCCCGCAGGATGCGCAGTTCGCGCTCATTGAGGACCTCCAGGGCCTGCCGCAGCCAGCGGACACGGCGCTCGCTGTCGATCACATCGCTGACGCTCTCATCTGGAAGGGGGCTGCCATCGACCAGGAATTCGACCCGCTCTGCGGAATTGGAAGAGTCGGCGTCGAGCACGGGCGCGTTGAGGGAGGTGTCCGGAGCCGACAGCCGGGCATCCATCAGGGCCACGTCGGCCCGTGAAACGCCAATGGCCTCGGCGATCTTCTCGTGAACTTCCGATGCGATACGCTCCTCACCGCCGCGGGTGAGCCGTGCGCGGAGCCGACGAAGATTGAAGAAAAGCGCCTTCTGGGCCGAGCTGGTTCCGCCACGGACGATGGACCAGTTGCGGAGGATGTAATCCTGGATCGAGGCGCGGATCCACCAGGTCGCATAGGTGGAGAACCGCACCTCACGCTCCGGCTCGAACCTGGCAGCCGCTTCGAGGAGGCCTACATGCCCCTCCTGAACCAGATCCGCCATGGGCAGACCGTAATGGCGGAAGCGGGCCGCCAGCGCGATGACGAGGCGCATATGTGCGGCGGTCAACTGATGGAGGGCCGTTTCGTCCCGCTGCTCCTTCCAGCGCACGGCAAGAAGATGCTCCTCCTGGCGTTCGAGGAATGGAGCATTCATGGCCGCACGGACGAACCGACGACGAACCCCAGAGATTTCTCCCATTGTGTCCTCCCTTGGCAAGGACACAACGAGCGAAGCGGGAAAAAGTTCAGCTTAATTCTGTCGGGTTTGCAGAAATAGGGATCGACCCTGCAAAGACAAGCGCTCGGACAAGAAAAGGCCCGGACTTTCGCCCGGGCCTTTTGTTCCATGTCGAGATGGGAAAAAGCCGATCAGGCGGCCTCTTCCTGCAGGTCGTCGCTCTCGCCTTCGGCCTCGGCATCTCCCTCGGCGCCCTTGGCGAGGCGGCGGGGCGACTTGGCCAGGCTCTGCTCGATGAGCTTGAGGGCTTCCGTATCGGTAATCTTGTTCACGGCAGCGATCTCGCGCACGACGCGGTCGAGAGCCGATTCATAAAGCTGGCGCTCGCTGTAGGACTGCTCCGGCTGGGCCTCCGAACGGTAAAGGTCCCGGACGACCTCGGTCACGGCGATCAGGTCGCCGGAATTGATCTTGGCCTCATATTCCTGAGCCCGGCGCGACCACATGGTGCGCTTGACGCGAGCCCGGCCGGTCAGTACGTCCAGAGCCTTCTGGACTAGGGCAGGCTCGGCGAGCTTACGCATGCCGACGCTCGCGGCCTTCGCGGTCGGGACCCGCAGGACCATCTTGTCCTTGTCGAAGGAGACCACGAACAGCTCCAGCTTGAACCCCGCGATTTCTTGCTCCTCGACGGCCGTGATGCGGCCGACGCCGTGGGCAGGATAAACGATCGCTTCGCCGGTCTTGAAACCGAGACGCTGGGCGGACTTCTTGGCGGTCGTCATGCGAGAGAGGCCTCCTTGCATGCTTCCTCGCCACCAAGGCGAGGGGCTGTCGTTTCGTCGGACAGGGCTCCGGCGGAACAAAAATCGACGAATGCGGAACTTGACTATTCCGCCCGTCTCCCTGAAGTAGTCAGTAGTCAGAACGCACCCGAACCCCCGACCTGAGGCAGCGGACTTCCTCAAGTCACAGGGCGTGTCTCCATCACTGCTTCATATAGTGGGCCGCCGAACTGCGGATTTGGCACATATCGGGCGCAAGCGACTGCATTCGTGAGAACCCTATCACAGCCCCCCCGAAAAAGCAAAAATATTTCACAAAAAGCGTTAAAAGGATTCGGATATAGCCGAGGTCGCTCAGTCCCCTTCGCCGGGATTGGGCGTGAAAAATTTCTCATACTTGCCCGGAACGCCGTCGAACTCCTTTGCGTCCGCAGGCGGTTCCTTCTTCTGGGTGATGTTCGGCCAGGACTTCGCCAGATCGGCATTCAGCTTGAGCCATTGCTCCAAGCCCGGCTCCGCGTCCGGCTTGATGGCCTCGGCAGGGCATTCCGGCTCACAGACGCCGCAATCGATGCATTCGTCCGGATGGATGACGAGCATGTTCTCGCCCTCGTAGAAACAATCGACCGGACACACCTCCACGCAGTCCATGTATTTGCATTTGATGCAATTTTCAGTGACGACGTAGGTCATGAACGGTCCTCTGAGGGTCGGTTCGGGTCAGGATGCGCCAAGCTCATGCCGCTCTACTCGCTGTCGCGTTCGCTGACAAGCGTCCCAACGTCACGGCCCAGCTCTGCGTAAAGCTGCCTTGCTTCTGGTGCAGGGCCGCGGCGCTGGCCGAGACCCTCGACCCTGAGGACGAGAGTGGTCCGTGCCAGGGCCAGAGTGATCACGTCCCCGATCGCCAGGGCCTTGGCGGCATTCTCGACTCTCTGGCCGTTGATCCGGACAAAACCGCTCGTCACGAGCTTCGCGGCGAGCGTCCTGGTCTTCGCGAAGCGCGCGAACCACAGCCATTTGTCGAGCCGCTGCCGGTCCTCACGCATCGCAGGCGGCAGGGGCCGGACGCCGGGTGGTCACTTCTTGCTGTCCTCGAGCTGGGCCTTGAGAGCCATGAGCTTCGCGAAAGGCGAATCCGGATCCGGCTGCCGCTCCCGGCGCTCGTGCCCCGCATCCCGGCGCGGCTCAAAGCCCTTGCCGTGCCGCGGAGGTCCGCGGCGCTCGTCGGGACGGCCGGGGCCACGCGAATGACGGCCCTGCTGCGGCCTGCCGCCTTCTCCCGACGCTTCCCGACGCTCGGGCCGACGGTCCGGGCGCGGCGGGCGCTCGCCGGAGGGCTGCTCGCCATGACGCTGTTCACCTTGCCGCTGGTCGCCCTGGCGGGGACGGCGTTCGCCCCGTTCCTGGCGTCCGCGGCCCTGGCGGGCATGGCCGCCCTCGTGGTGGCGCCGGTGCTGGCGCCAGACCTCGACCATCTCGGGTTCGGCGGGAGTCTCCACCGGCGTCTCCGAAGCTGCCTCGGCGGGCACTTCCGCCGAAACCTCGACGGTGGGTGCTGCGTCGGGAGCGGCGGCTGGCGCCTCCACGGCCACCGGGGCCTCCGGCGGAACGAAGGCGGACGCCTCGACGCTCTCGAGAGCGGCCTCGGTGGGACGACCCACTTCGGCGGATGCCTCCGCGGGCATCTCGGCAACGGGCCCGCCCTCTGCGGTCGCCGGTACCGCAACGACAGCTTGAGGCGCGGGAACCAGCGGCACCGTGATGGCCGGGCCGGGGCGCCGCTCCATCACGTAGCCCAAGGATTTGAGGATCGTGGCGAAATCGTCGCCCGCACACCCGACCAGTGAGGTCATGGCGACGGTCGGCACGAAGGTCTCGCCATCGGCAGCGCCCGCGGGCGGCTCACCGGGCGTCACACCTGGGCGATAGGCGATGGCGGGACGGATGAGGTCGGCCAGACGCTCCAGGATGTCGACGCGCACGGCCCGGTCGCCGCAGACACGGAAGCCTGCCGCGCGATAGAGCCCTGCCGCGATCTCCTTATCGACCGGAATCGAAGTCCGGCCCGACTGGGCCAGATGAGCGATCTCGTCGATGCCCTTCTGGTCGAGGCCCCCGTTCTGGAGCGCCCAAAGCTGCGCCGAGAGAATGCGCGGTGCGGGCTTGAGAAGGGCAGGCAGGTAGAGGTGATAGGCGCCGAACCGGATTCCGGCCTTGCGCAGGGCGCCGCGGGCCTCCTGGTCGAGGCTGCGCACGTCGTTCAGGACCTTCGCGCGCTCCAGGACGCCGAGCGCCTCGACGATCTGGAAGGCAATGCCGCGGGCAAGGCCCGTCAGCTCCTGGGAATGTTCAAGCTCCATCAGCGGCCCGAGCAGGCGCACCACATAGGCCTTGAGCCAGGCCCGCAGGCGGCCGTCGACTTTGTCGCGGGCCGGACCGGTCAGTTGCTCGTCGGAGAGGATGCGCAGGCGCGGCTCGAACAGCTTGTCGCCGGGCTCCAGCTTGGCGACCGGATCGCCCATCCAGCGGATCGTTCCATCGTTCGACAGCACGAGCATGGTGTCCGGCGTTTCGGCAAACCGGTCGGCCCGGGCTTCGATCTCGCCCGCCAGCGCCTTGCTGGCCGCATTACGCAGGGTCTTGGCCTCCGCCGTGTCGGCCTGAGGGTCGGGCACGAAATGAAAGCCGTGCAGGTGGCCGATGTGCTGACCCTCGACGGTGACATCGCCGGTGGTCGTGATTTCCGCGTCGAGCATCGTGTTCTCTCTCAAGCGCCGCATGAGAACGCTCGTGCGCCTGTCGATAAAGCGCTGGGCGAGACGTTCATGGAGCGCATCCGATAGCTTGTCCTCTACCTGACGCGCAACACCCTGCCAATGCTCCGGATCCTTCAACCAGTCCGGACGGTTGGCGACGAAGGACCAGGTCCGGACCTGAGCGATGCGGTTCGACAGGGTGTCGATGTCGCCATCCGTCCGATCCATTGCCAGAAGATGGCGGGAAAACCAATCCGCCGGCACGGACCCTTCCTTCATCAGGAACCGGTAAAGCTGCCCCACGAGATCCGCATGGGTCTGCGGAGATACTTTCCGGTAATCGGGAACTTGGCATACCTGCCAGAGGCGTTCCACAGCAACTTTCGACCGTCCGAAGGCCTGGATATCGTCCTCGCGGGCCAAAACCTCGAGGGCCGCCACGTCCTCGCCCATGGGGGCCCGCACCAGACCGTATTCCCGAGGCTGCTCGGACAGGCTGTCCCGCAGCCGGCCGAGGGACGAGAAATCGAGGTCCGGATTCCGCCATTGCACGATCCGGACCGGGTCGAAGGTATGATTCTCCAGCGCTTCGACGGTTTCGGCATCGAAAGGCGGGCAGCGTCCCGCCGTGCCGAAGGTGCCGTCCCGCATATGGCGCCCGGCCCGGCCGGCGATCTGGGCCAGTTCGGCCGGATAGAGCTTGCGGAAACGGAAGCCGTCGTATTTCCGGTCTGCCGCGAAGGCCACGTGATCCACGTCGAGATTGAGCCCCATGCCGACCGCGTCGGTGGCGACGAGATATTCCACGTCGCCGGACTGGTAGAGTTCCACCTGGGCATTGCGGGTGCGGGGCGACAGGGCGCCGAGCACCACCGCGGCCCCGCCGCGCTGGCGACGGATCAGCTCCGCGATCGCATAGACCTCCTCGGCCGAGAAGGCGACGATCGCCGTCCGCCGGGGCAGGCGCGACACCTTTTTCTCGCCCGCGAAGGTGAGCTGCGACAGGCGGGGCCTAGTGACCACATGGACGCCCGGGATCAACGCCTCGATCAGGGGGCGCATGGTGTTGGAGCCGATGAGAAGGGTCTCCTCCCGCCCCCGCTGGTTCAGGAGCCGGTCCGTGAAGACGTGGCCCCGGTCGAGATCGGCCGCGAGCTGGATCTCGTCCACGGCCACGAAGGCAAGGTCGAGGTCTCGCGGCATCGCCTCGACGGTCGAGATCCAGTAGCGGGGTCGGTCCGGCTTGATCTTCTCCTCGCCCGTCACCAGGGCGACGTTGTGGGCGCCCGCCTTCTCGACGACGCGCTGATAAACCTCCCGGGCCAGAAGCCGAAGCGGAAGGCCGATCATGCCCGTCTCGTGGCCGAGCATCCGCTCGATGGCCAGGTGGGTCTTGCCGGTATTAGTCGGGCCGAGCACGGCCGTAACGCCGCGCGCGCGCACCTGCGGGGGGAGGGAACGGCGGGTCATGCCAGAAAGGGAGACGATGGGCTGCAATCCCGGTTGGAATGGGGGGAGCCTCGGTGAGCCATCCACACGGGTGGCGTCCTGCGGGGCCTTTCGCAAAGCATCCGGGTTCCATCCCGGAGCGGGTTCACCTCGTCATATGGGGATGGCCGGTCAATTCTGCCACAGAAAACCGGCTCTTACTGAGTCGAGCCGGAGACCGGCACGGCTCCGGCCGTGTCGTCGAAGGCCCATTTCGAGGCCTCGACCACGCTGACGCCGATCATCGTCCGGACCGAGACCCGCAAGGGGACCAGGAGCTTCTGCCGGTCCAGCGGGGCGAGCCACACGGACATGTCCTTGTTCTCCTCCATGAACTTGGTGGAGGGGCGCAGCGCCCTGTGGCCCGAGACCGGAACGTAGCGGGCCGTGCAGACGAGCACCGGGCCCCTATAGCCGGGCACCTCCGCCCGCCGGGTCTCCTTGTAGCTCAGGACCACGTTGAACCGGGCCGCGCCGTCGAAGACCGGGATGGTCCGGTTGCAATTGTTGGAGTCCATCAGCGTTCCGGCCGAGACCGTCGGCATGAGGAGTGCGCTGATCGGATCCACGACGCCCTTCGTGTCGGTCTCCTTCACGGGGACCCGGTCAGGCTTCTCCTCGATAGGCGGGACGATCTCGACGGCTTCCACGTTGCCGGACGCGAGGCCCATCCGGACGGTGCGCTGGTCGTCGGAGGAGCGGGACGTGATCGCGAAGCTTGCCGGCTGGGGCTGAGGGCCGACGATGGTGCCGGCCGCGGTGGCCGCGCCCTTGCCGCCCGTGAGAAGCTTGGCAAGGCCCATCAGCTTCACGCCCGCCTGCATCTTGTATTTCGGGCCCTCGAAGGTCGAGGTCAGGTCGGCCTTGCCGAGGGTCAGCCCGGCCAAGGTGACGTCATACTCGACCTGAAGGGTCTGCGCCCTCCCGGGAGCGCCGAATCCGACGAGGGCCAGCGCCAGAGCAGCTGGAGCGATCATGCGCATGGGGCGTTTCCCTGGGCGTTTTCCGGCGATTCCCGGAGGTCTGAGGTCCCCTCTCACGAGAATCAGAATAAATCGTGACCACGATATTACAAAATTCGCGGTGCGACAGCGCGCTATTCTTGACGCGGGGAACCGTTTCGGCCTATAGGCTCGCATCTTCCAAGGACTTTTGGCGTCCGGCAGCCGCGGGATCTGCGTTCAGGCAAACCCGCAGCGGACGAAGCCGTGACCCTCGTGAATGATAGGATTGAACCCATGTCGCGCCGTTGCGAACTGACCGGCAAGGCCGTGCTGAGTGGCCACCTGGTGAGCCACTCGAACCGCAAGACGAAGCGGAAGTTCCTGCCGAACCTCTGCAACGTCACGCTGCAATCTGACACGCTTCAGCGCTCCGTGCGCCTGCGCGTGTCCGCCCATGCTCTCCGCTCGGTCGAGCACCGCGGCGGCCTGGACGCCTTCCTGGCCAAGGCCAAGGCCGACGAGCTGTCCACGGGCGCCCTTGCGATCAAGCGCGAGATCGAGAAGAAGCTCGCCGCCGCGAGCTAATCTCGACCGTTCGACGGATTGTGCAGCGGGCGGCCGTCAAGCCGCCCGTTTTGCGTTGTTTCAAGACCGGAAGGGACGTCATGATCGGACTCGACCGCCGTGACTTCACGATCGCCCTCGCGGCCATGACCGTGGTGGTGCTGTCCTCGAACATCCTTGTCCAGTACCCCTTCCATGCCTGGGGCCTTCAGGATTATTTCACCTGGGGCGCCTTCACGTATCCGTTCTCGTTCCTGGTGACAGAACTCGCCAACCGGCGCTTCGGCCCTAAAGGGGCCCGGCGAATCGTCTATGTAGGCTTTGCCCTGGCGGTCGTTCTCTCGGTCATCCTGGCGACACCCCGGATCGCCATCGCGTCGGGAAGCGCCTTCCTGACGGCCCAGCTCCTCGATATCTCGATCTTCTCGCGGCTGCGCAACCGGGCCTGGTGGCTACCGCCCTTCGCGTCCTCGACCATCTCGGCCGCCGTCGACACGATGATCTTCTTCTCGCTCGCATTCTATTGCGGCACCCTGCCCGGCACCTCCCAGACCATCGACGGCCTTCTGGCGAAGGTCGGCATCGTGGACCAGTGCATCGCCCTGCCCTGGACGACCCTGGCCATCGCCGATTACGGGGTCAAGCTGGCGCTCTCGATCTTCTCGATCCTGCCCTATGGCCTCGTCCTGCGGCTGATGCGCCCGGCCCTGATGCAGAGAAGCCCGGCCTGAAGCGTCGGGTTTCACGGCTCCAGGGAGAATTCGAGCAGCAGGGTTCGCTGCAGCGGGCTGAAATTATTGTCCGAGATCAGGGTGAGGACGGTGCTGCCGTCTTCCTGATGGACCGCGAGCCCTTCCATGTTGTCGATCTCGTGGGATGCGTCGCTCTCGTAGATGACGGCTCCGTCGACCTCCGCCCCGGACTTTACAGCATCGGCGGCAACCCGGCGCAGGCGGCTGCGGAACCCTCCGAAGATCGAGAACTGCCGCTCCAGAAGAAGCATATCGCCCGAGGGCAGGAATGCGAGGTCGCTGACATCGTAGCCGTTCGAGCGGCGGATCGAGAACTCACCCCTGTGCGCCCCTGTCAGGATGAAGCCTGGGATCGGTTCACCATGCCTGGGCGGGCTCTCGGCAACGGCCACGAGAGCCCCGGCCAGGGGAGAGCGCGGCGGCGCGACTCCAATGGCCTCCAGGCCCTGGTTGCTCCCCAGCGCCTCGATGGTCCCCCGGAATGCATCCGGCAGTTTCACGGGTCTGGCGCGGGCCGCCACGCCGTCGGCATCCCACTCGAATCGGACGATCGCATGCCGGCGTTCGATTCCCACATAGGCTACGCCGCCCGAGATGGTCAGACTTTCCGTATCGTAGTAGCGGGTCCGGCCGAGGGGACGCCCATCCCAGGAGAGCAGCGGCGCGAGTTTTGCGTCGGCCAGCCCGGCCAATCTCCCGTCGGCATTCAGCGCCCGGGCCGTCAGCCACTGGGCATTGTCGGCGACCGAGACGAGGCGGCGACCATCGGCTGAGCGCCAGAGACCCGAAAAGCCGCCGAAGCGGCTCTCTGACGAGCGCAGGTCGAGACCGCCCCGGAACTGCAGGTCCCCGAACCGGCTACGGCCCTGATCCGTCACGGACAGGTGATCGATGGGCCGAGCCGACACCTCGACCGGAAGGGCGGCATCAGGGGCCCGGGGACGGGCGAAGCTGCGCCCGGCAAGAACCCCGGCAGCGGCCACGCCGCCGCCGAGCAGGAACAGACGGCGGTTCAGCCTCATGCCTCATGACCCTGTTGCGGGGAAATCGACGTTACCTGCCGGGCTCCTCGACGAGAAGGCCGCCCCGGTCAAGCCGCAGGCACTCAGGCGAAGGCTCGGCGCCGGGGCGCCGCCCGCGTGGCCGAAGGAGGGTTCTCCTCGAAGAGTTCCGCCAACTTCTCGGTCATGACACCGCCGAGCTCCTCCGCGTCGACGATGGTGACGGCGCGGCGATAATAGCGGGTTACGTCGTGGCCGATGCCGATGGCGATCAGCTCCACGGGCGAGCGGGTCTCGATTTCCTCGATGATGTGCCGGAGGTGCCGCTCGAGGTAATTGCCCGGATTGACCGAGAGAGTGGAATCGTCGACCGGAGCGCCGTCCGAGATCACCATCAGGATCCGGCGCTGCTCGGGGCGCCCGAGCAGGCGCTTGTGCGCCCAATCCAGCGCCTCGCCGTCGATGTTCTCCTTGAGGAGCCCTTCCCGCATCATCAGCCCGAGATTCTTGCGGGCCCGGCGCCATGGGGCGTCGGCGGGCTTGTAGATGATATGGCGCAGGTCGTTGAGCCGCCCCGGATTGGCAGGCTTTCCGCTCTGCAGCCAGGCTTCCCGGGATTGCCCGCCCTTCCAGGCGCGGGTGGTGAAGCCCAGGATCTCGACCTTGACGCCGCAGCGCTCCAGGGTGCGCGCCAGGATGTCCGCGCAGGTGGCCGCAACCGTGATCGGCCGCCCGCGCATGGAGCCCGAATTGTCGAGGAGCAGGGTCACGACCGTGTCGCGGAAATTGGTGTCCTGCTCCTGCTTGAAGGTCAGGGGCTGGAATGGGTCCATGACCACACGCGGAAGCCGCGCCGGGTCGAGAGTGCCCTCCTCCAGATCGAACTCCCAGGCCCGGTTCTGCTGGGCCAGAAGGCGGCGCTGCAGGCGGTTGGCCAGACGGCCGACCACGCCCTGGAGATGGGCCAATTGCTTGTCGAGATAGGCGCGCAGGCGCGTCAGCTCGTCCGAATCGCAGAGGTCCTCCGCATGGACCACCTCGTCGAACCGCGTACTGAAAGCCTTGTAATCCGGCCCGCGCCCCTCGTTGTGCCGGGACGGCGGACGCCAGGATTCGGAAGCGTTCTCGGAATCCGCCTCATCGGCCTCGTCCGGCAGCTCCCCGGAAGGGCCGTCAGCGTCCTCGCTCGCGCCCTCCTCCATCTCGTCGCTGGAATCCTCGCTGATTTCGGTCTCGGCTCGGTCGCCCTGCGATTCCTGCTCGCTTTCGCCCTCGCCCTGCTGCTGCTCCTGCTCGGACTCGTTCTCCTCCTCGTTATCCTCGTCCTCGGAATCGAGGGAGGCCTCGTCGGCCATATCGAGGGAGGAGAGCAGGTCGCGGACCGAGCGGGCAAAGTCGCGCTGGCTCTCGATGTTCTTGAGAAGAGCGTCCAGGTCGTCGCCGGCCCGATCCTCGATGAAGTCGCGCCATAGATCGACGATCTTCGCGGCCGCGGCCGGAGGCCGCTGGCCCGTCAGGCGCTCCCGGACCATCAGCGCCACTGCATCCTCGATCGGCGCATCGGCCCGATCCGTAATCTCCTCGTACTTGCCGCCGCGGTGATAGCGGTCCTCCAGCATCGCCGTGATGTTCGAGGCGACACCGGACATGCGGCGGGAGCCGATGGACTCGACCCGGGCCTGCTCGACCGCGTCGAAGACCGCGCGGGCCGCCTGGCCATCGGGCGCCAGCCTCCGGTGCAAGGCCGTGTCGTGGCAGGCGAGCCGCAGCGCCATGGAATCGGAATAGCCGCGCAGGATGGCGGCGTCGTGCGCGGTCAGCCGACGGGGCGGCTCCGGCAGGCGCACCTTGTCGCCCATCATGGCCGGGCGGTCGGACGCGAAGGTCACCTCCAGATCCTGCTTGCGCGCGATGGCCTTCATGCAGCCCGCGATGGAGCGCTTCAACGGCTCCGTCGGCGCTTCCTTCTTGTCTCCGGGCTTGCGGTTCGAGATGGACATCGGATTCCCTTGCTCGTCATCCCGGCCGGAGCATCGCGAAAGGCCGGGATCGCCAGAACCATCAAATACGCCGCGCGCCCGGACGGTCCGGGGCAGCGGCTTACGACAGCGCCACGTTCACGGCGCTTTCCGGCAGTTCCTTGCCGAAGGAGCGCTGATAGAACTCCGCCACCAGGGGCCGCTCGAGCTCGTCGCACTTATTGAGGAAGGTGACGCGGAACGCGAAGCCCGTATCGCCGAAGATGTCGGCGTTCTCGGCCCAGGTGATGACCGTACGCGGGCTCATGACGGTGGAGAGATCGCCGTTCATGAAGGCGCTGCGGGTGAGATCCGCCACGCGCACCATCTTGTTGACGATATCGCGGCCCTCGGGGCTTTCCTGATAATGCTTCGCCTTGGAGAGGACGATGTCCACCTCCTTGTCGTGCGGCAGGTAGTTCAGGGTTGTGACAATGGACCAGCGATCCATCTGACCCTGGTTGATCTGCTGCGTGCCGTGATAGAGCCCGGAGGTGTCGCCGAGGCCCACCGTGTTGGCGGTGGCGAAGAGGCGGAAGGCCGGGTGAGGCCGGATGACCCGCTTCTGGTCGAGAAGCGTGAGCTTGCCCGACTGCTCCAGCACGCGCTGGATCACGAACATGACGTCGGGCCGACCCGCGTCGTACTCGTCGAAGACGAGCGCCACGTTGTGCTGCAGGGCCCAGGGCAGGATACCGTCCTGGAAGGCGGTGACCTGCTTGCCTTCCTGGAGAACGATAGCGTCCTTGCCGACAAGATCGATACGGGACACGTGGCTGTCGAGGTTCACGCGCACGCAGGGCCAGTTGAGCCGGGCCGCCACCTGCTCGATATGGGTGGACTTACCGGTGCCGTGATAGCCCGTGATCATCACGCGGCGGTTGCGCGCAAAGCCCGCCAGAATGGCCAGGGTCGTCTCCCGGTCGAAGAGATAATCCGGATCGAGATCCGGCACATGCTCCTCGCTCTGGGAAAAGGCCGGGACCTCCAGATCCGAATCGATGCCGAAAACCTGACGGACGGAAACCTTCATGTCCGGCAGGAGGGGCGTTGTCTCGGTAGTCGCCATCGTCAGGGCCTTTCGGTCGGATTTGTTCGAATTGTCACAAGCGCCAGTGATCACAAGAGGGTTACTTAACAATCATGCATCCCAGGCGCAAACGGGATCGTCGCATGTCGAAGCTGCGCAGCCGGATTTCCCTCAGCACATTCCCGCGCTCTTGAGGGTGTCGTGGGCCTTGATGATGTCGCGCAGCCGCTCCTCGTAGGAACGGTCGCCGCCATTCGCATCCGGATGGAAGCGCTTCACCAGGGCCTTGTACTGGGCCTTGATGGCGGGGCCATCCGCGTTCTCGTCCAGGCCGAGCACGTCTAGGGCGCGGCGCACCGGACCCGTATGGCGCGGCGGCTTCGGCTCGGCCGGCGCCCGGCTTCGGCGTCCCTGCCGGAAATCCTCGCCGCGCAGGATCCCCAAGGGATCCACATAGGCCCACTCGCGCTCCTGTTTCTTGTTGTCGGCCTTGGAATTCACCCCCATGGCCCAGGTCGGCCGGTGGCCGACGACCGAGTCCTTCTGATAGGCCGCCACCGCATTGTCCGACATGCCGGCGAAGTAATTGTACGAGGCGTTGTATTCGCGCACATGGGCGAGGCAGAACCGCCAGTACTGACCTTCGTGCTCCCGGCCCTTCGGGGCCCGGTATTCGCCCGCCGCCTTGCAATCCGGATGATCGCAGACGGGCCCTTCCGTTTCGCGCGGCTCGTCGCAGGCAGCTTTGATGCGGATGCGATCGAAAAGAGGTGAGTTGAGATCCATGACGCAGGGATTATGAGTGGCTTCCGGCCCGGAGCCAAGGCCTCGACGCTTTTCGCCGCAGACCCGTTCAAAAAGGTTTACCATACGCATGACCCTCGCCGATTGGATCACGCAGGAATTGCAGGAGCGCCTGCACCCGACTCATCTGACTGTCACGGACGAGTCGGAACAGCATCGCGGCCACGCCGGCTGGCGCGAGGGCGGCGAGACCCATTTCCGTCTTCATATCGTGTCGGAGGCCTTCTCGGGCAAGAGCCGGGTCGAACGCCACCGTCTCGTGAACGAGGCCCTCAAAGGCGCATTCGCCAGGGGCCTGCATGCCCTCGCGATTGACGCGAGGGCTCCGGGAGAGCCGGATCGGCGTGCCTGAGCGGCCTTATTTGATCCGCTCGAGCACACTCACGTAGTTTGCGACTGCGGCGCCGCCCATGTTGAAGATGCCGCCGAGGACCGGGTCCTTGACCTGGATCCCGCCGGCCTCGCCGCAAAGCTGCATTGCCGAGAGAGCATGCATGGAGACCCCGGTGGCCCCGATGGGGTGCCCCTTGGACTTCAGGCCGCCCGAGGGGTTGACCGGCAGCTTGCCGTCCCGAGCGGTCCAACCCTCCTTGACCGCAATGGCGCCCTGGCCCGGAGGCGTCAGGCCCATGGCCTCGTATTCGATGAGCTCTGCGATGGTGAAGCAATCGTGGGTCTCGACGAAAGACAGATCGGTCAGCGCGATTCCGGCCTGATCGAGGGCCCGCCGCCAGGCTTCGGCGCAGCCTTCGAACTGGACGATGTCCCGCTTCGACATGGGCAGGAAGTCCTGCGCATGGGCCGTCGCCCGGAAGGCGACCGCGCGCTTCATGCGCAGGGCCGTCTCCGTATCGGCGATGACGAGGGCGGCCGCGCCGTCCGACACCAGGGAGCAGTCCGTCCGCTTCAGCGGGCCCGCCACGAAGGGGTTCTTGTCGCTCTCGGTGCGGCAGAACTCGAAGCCCAGGTCCTTGCGCATCTGGGCGTAAGGGTTATCGACCCCGTTCCGGTGATTCTTCGCGGCAATCATCGCCAAGGCGTCCGACTGGTCGCCGTAGCGCTGGAAGTACAGCCCGGCGATCTGCCCGAATACGCCCGCGAAGCCGCCTTTGGTGTCGCCGTCCTCCGGCAGATACGAGGCCTTGAGCAGAATGTTGCCGATCTCCGGCCCCGGAGTGGTCGTCATCTGCTCGACGCCGACCACCAGAACCGTCCGGGCACGCTTCGCCTCGATAGTCTTGATGGCCTGATGCACGGCGGCCGACCCCGTGGCGCAGGCGTTCTCGACCCGGGTCGCCGGCTTGAAGCGGAACCGGTCGCTCGCCTGGAACACCAGGGAGGCCGTGAATTCCTGGGGGGAGAAGCCGCCGTTGAAATGGCCGAGCACGACCTCGTCCACGTCCTCGGGGCCGATTCCGGCATGGTCGAGCGCCTCGTTCACGACGCGGACGATCAGGCTCTCGACTGTCTCGGCATCGAGCTTGCCGAAGGGGGTATGGGCCCAGCCGACGATGCAGGCTGTCATGGAGCGGTTCTCCTCAAGATTGGCTGGCCTTGAGAATGGGCCGCAAGCGCCCCGTCGGCAAGATCGTTGTGAGCAGAGAGCTATGCCTTGTAGGCCCCGACCTCCTCGCCGAGATGGGCATTGTTGGCCTCCCGGACCTTGGCCGCAGCCTCGTCATAGAGGAAGGGCAGAAAGGCGAAGCGCCGCCCTTCCGTGACCCGGGACACGGCATGGAGAAGCGCGCAGGAAAACACCACCGCCCCGCCGGCCGGCGCCTTGTAGCCGCGAGGGCCGTATTCCGGAAAATGGACCTCCCCGCCTTCGAACCCCGAATTGAGATTGATGGACAGGGCAAAGCGCCGATGGGCGGTGCCGCGGGTGGTGTTGTCCCGGTGCGCCCGAAAATGGCCCCCTTCCTCGGCCGCGTAGCAGGACACGATGTACCGCTCCATCCGGGTCGGGCGGAAGCAATGCACCTTCGCGATCTCGGGATTGACGCGGCGGATTACCCGTTCCTGCAGCTGCCGGATCAGGGCGTCATCCTCGATGATGTAGTCCCTGCGCCGCTTGTGGCTATGATTGTGGACCGGCACGGTCTTGCCCTCGATCTCCCGCATATAGCCGGATTCCTCGCCGCCATGCGCTTCGTACAGGCCGATCAGGTGGCGGCAGAGCGCCGGCTCGAAGACATCCGGGATCACCAGTACGGGCGCGGGGATCTCGAAGCCGCCGAAGAATTGCACCGGCGGGAGATTCCTCAGATAGGCCGCGACCTCCTCGCAATCGCTGCCATCCGGCCTGAATGGGAATACGGCCCGCACGCGCAGAGTCGGGTTAAGCACGATCCAGAATCGGCGCATGGATATGGGCGCTGTCTGACCCCCTTCAGGAAGAGCCCCGTAAAGGCGCCCAACGGTGCCGTCGAAATCCCAGAAATGGCGGATTCCGGGCATGCTCTCGCGGGCTCGTCCCTCCGCTGCATCGCCCGGATCCATGCTCACGCCGAAGAACGCGATCCTGTCGTCGTCGAAGAGGTCGCGACATGGCCCCTCGGCCGCAGCCAGCGCCCGCCGCCCCGCTTCGTCGGAGGCCGTTCCGTAGAAGCAGAGCACGATGTACCGGCCGGCCGCCGTATCGAAGGCATAATCGGGATTGCTCGTCGACTTCTGGCGGAACCAGGGGGCCGGGTCGCCAACCTGGACGTTGCGGTAGCGGGGGGCTTCGGCCGCCTCGGACATCGGGAATGTTCTCTTTGATCCAATATATCGTTTGGTTATCGGATCAAGCCGGACCCTATGTCAATGCTGGGCGATGAGAAGCATCCCGACTCCGGCCAGGATCAGCACCATGCCGAGAATCTCGCGCCGTGTCGTCGCCTGGGACAGCAGGCGGTGGGAGACTGCCTGAGCCATCAGCACCTCCACGAGGGCCAGGGTCCGCACATTCGCGGCCGTGGTCAGCGAAAAGCCGATGAACCAGAACTGGGAGGCGAGTGCGCCAAGGAAGCCTGCACCGAGGGATGGGCGCCAGGCCTTGAAGCTTTCGACGAGGGCCTTGCGGTCGAAGAGACCGAGCCAGATCAGGAGAAGGAAAGTCTGCGTGCCGAGCGCCCAGGCCAGGGTGGCGGTGGAGCGCATGACGAAGGATCCCTCCGGCAGGGCCAGGATCGCGCCCCTGAAACCGATTGCCGCCAGGGCAAAGAAGGCGCCGGAGGCGATGCCGTAGACGGTCGGACGCAGGCCCGCCGCGCTCAATTCCGTGCCGGGCTTCAAGGACATGAGCACGACGCCGAGCGTCGCGATCGCGATTCCGAGGCCTGCGCCAGCCGACAGGACATCGCCCAGGATCACAATTCCGAAAAGCGCGACCTGTACCGGCTCGGTCTTCATATAGGCCGTCACGACCGAGAAGGAGCGCTCGCGCATGGCGGCCAGCATCAGCGCCGTGGCGAGAATCTGGGCCGTCGCGCCGGCCAGGACGAACAGCAGGAAGGTTCCGGTCGGGGTCGGGATCGGCTCGCCGAGCAGGACCCGGACCGCACCGAGGGCCAGAAGCGCAAAGGGAAAACCATAAAGGAACCGCACCTGGGTCGCGCCCACGGTCCCGATGGTCTGCGTCAGCCGGCGCTGGGTCGCGTTCCGGCCGGTTTGGGCCGCCGCGGCGGCCAGTGTCACGGGTATCCAGAGATAGGAGGAGGTCATACCGATCTTGAATCCGCACGGCTCTTGCCATGCTCTTGCCATGGAATCCCTTATGAAGGGTGGCTATGAAAGGACTTATTGCCTGCGCCTAGCCAAAGCCAGGCTTGAGGCATAAAAATAGTCCACTGCAATCAGGGCCGTCGCAAGCCCTCCCCATGCCAGTTTCTCTCGTGGAGTCGTTCCTGATGAACGTCAGCCGTGCCCTCCGTATGACAGCCTTCAGCCTGGCGGCTCTCATGGGCGGATCGGCCCTGGCGGCCAGTCCGGCGCTCGTCGTCGAGGCCGAGACGGGCCGCGTCCTTCACGCCGAGCGGGCGACGGATCCCTGGTTCCCGGCTTCCATCACCAAGCTGATGACCACCTATGTGGCGCTCGACGCGGTGCGCTCCGGCCAGGCGAAGATGGACACGCTGCTCACCGTCTCGCCGGAAGCCGCAGCTCTCCCGCCCTCGAAGATGGGCTTCAAGCCGGGCACTCAGATCCGCCTCGACAACGCCCTGAAGATCATCATGGTCAAATCCGCGAACGACGTCGCGGCGACTATCGCAGAAAATCTCGGCGGCTCGATCGAGAGCTTTGCCGAGGTCATGAACCAGAAGGCTCAGGCCCTCGGCATGCACGAGAGCCATTTCGCCAATCCGCACGGCCTGCCCGACGAGCGCAACCAGACCTCGGCCCGCGACATGGCAATCCTGGCCCGTGCCCTGTTCAACGATTTTCCCGAATACCAGGGCCTGTTCGATATCGGCGCCATCCAGTACGGCCGCCGGATCATGCGCAACACCAACGGCCTCATCGGCCGCTATCCAGGCGCCGACGGCATGAAGACTGGCTTCATCTGCTCGGCAGGGTTCAACGTGGTGGCGAGCGCGACGCGCAACGGACGGCACCTGATCACCGTGGTGCTCGGCGCACCTTCGGCCAACGAGCGCACCATGAAGGCCGCGGAGCTGTTCGACCGGGGCTTCAACAGCCTCGCCGGATCGTCCAACCCGACGCTCACGGCCCTCCCGGCCTCCTCCGTCCACACGCCTCCGGACATGCGCTCCGTCATTTGCGACCGCCGCGGGCCCATGCCTGAAGAAGAGGACAGCCAGACCACCGTCGCCAATGGCGGCCACCCGGGCATTCCCAACCTCTTCTCGTCCGACGTGATGGCCTTTGCGGGCACGGCGCAGCCCACCCGCACGACCCTCGGTCCACGCTCGGCCGTTGAGCCGGAGCGGGTCTGGGTTGGGCTTACTCCGCCGTCCGAGGCCGAGCTTGCGGCCCAGGCCGCCAAGGAGGAAGCCGCCGAGAAGGCCAAGAAGGCAGCAAGCAAGAAGAGCACCAAGAAGGCAGCCTCGAAGGCCACCAAGGATTCGGATTCGACCAAGGAATCCAAGGACGCCAAGGGCAAGGCGACCAAAAGTGCCGACACGGCGAGCGCCTCAAAGGACAAGGGCAAGGACACGCCAAAGACCAAGGCCCGCGACAGCATCAGCGTGAAGCCTGTCAGCGACCAGAAAGGCAAGGCGAAGCCCGAGAAAGGCAAGAGCCAGGCCGCGGCCGAAGCGCCTGCGAAGGCGAAGAACGCCAAGAACTGATCGGCACATTGACCGGACCTGCGCAGGCAGCGCGGGCCGCCTGACCGGCAGTATATGGGGGCGCCCTCCGGCACGCTCTTGCAATCGCGCGGGAACCGGGCAAACGATGTCCGTCCATCGTGATTGCCCCCATGTCCGTCCCCTCCCCTGCCAGCGGCCTTGTTTTCGCCCTGGGCTCGGCCGGCCTCTACGGCCTCAACATCGTCTATGCCCGTGTCGCGGCCCTCGGCGGCGTCTCCGGCCCGACCGTCGTGGTCTATCGCGTGCTGCTGATGCTGGCGCTGGTCGGAGCGGCGGCCGTCGCGCTGCGGCACTCGCTTGCGGTCGCCCGGGAGGAGCGGGCCACGATGGCGGTCTTAGGCATATCCACCGCCTTCGTCGGCCTTTGCTACGTTTCCTCAGTCGCCTTCATCCCGGTCACGGTGGCGGCGGTCCTGTTCTATGCCTATCCCACCTTCATCGTGCTCGCCTCCCCGTTCGTCGAGGGCACGCGGCTGACGCCGGCCCTGTCCGGCGTGGTGGCCGTGGCGCTGTTCGGGATCGTCCTCGTGGTCGGTCCCGCCTTCGGAGGGCTCGACTGGCGGGGCCTCGTCCTGGCCCTCGGAGCGGCAGCTGCCACGGCCACGCAGTTTTTCGCGGCGGCCCGCTGCCGGAAGACGAGCCTGACCGCCAAGATGTTCTGGATCCATCTGATCGTCCTGCCGGCCGCGATCATCGCCGGCGCCCTGACCGGCCAGATGGCCTCGCCCGCCGCCCTCGCCCTTGCGCCCTTCGCGGTCGCGATGACGATCGCCGGCTACGTGATCGGCTTCCTGTTCCAGATCGTCGCCCTCGGCCGGATCTCCGCGGTGGCGGCCGGGATCATCTACTGCATCGAGCCGGTCGTCTCGACCGTGGCGTCTACACTCGTCCTCGGTGAGAGCATCGGCCCGGTCCAGGCCCTCGGCGGCGGTCTGGTGCTTGCTGCCATCGTCACCAATATTCTCCTCGAGCGGTCCCGCACCGCGCCCGTCGTACCCACGGATTGACCCATGTCGGATTCACGCCCCACCGGCCCGGTGCCGCCGATCCCGCTGACCGTCCTCACCGGCTTCCTCGGAGCCGGCAAGACGACGCTCCTGAATCGGCTGCTCCAGCATGAGTCGCTCCGCGACAGCGTCGTCATCATCAACGAGTTCGGCGAGATCGGCCTCGACCATCTCCTGGTCGAGAAGGTAGATGACAACATGGTGCTTCTCTCCGCCGGCTGCCTGTGCTGCACGGTGCGGGGCGATCTCATCGCAACCCTTGAGGATCTTTTACGCAAGCGCGACAATGGGCGAATCGCCCCGTTCCGCCGGGTCGTCATCGAGACGACCGGCCTCGCGGATCCGGCCCCGATCCTGCATGCGGTTCTCTATCACCCCTATCTCTCGATGCGTTACGCGGTCGAGGGCGTGGTCACGGTCGTCGATGCGGTGAACGGGGAAGCCACTCTTGATGCTCATGCAGAAGCTGTGCGGCAGGTCGCCGTCGCGGAGCGGATCGTCCTGACGAAGGCGGATCTCGTGTCGGATGCGCAGAGCCTCGCGCACCTGCAGGACCGTCTCCACCGGCTCAATCCCGGCGCGACGATCCTCCCGGCGGATGCACGGGCCGAGGCCATCGTGTCAGGCGGCCTGTTCGACCTGGGCGGCAAGATCGCGGACGTAGCCGAATGGCTGAAGACCGAGGCCATCGAGGAGGCCGAGCGGCGCAGCCACGACCATCAGCACGGGCATGAGCACCATCATGGACGCGAGCTTGGGCATGGGCATGGACATGGGCACGCACACCATCACGACGTGAACCGGCATGATGAGCAGATCCGCGCCTTCTGCCTCGCCAGCGACCAGCCGATCCGGCAGGGCACCCTCGACATGTTTCTCGACCTGTTGCGCTCGACGCAGGGCGCGAAGCTCCTGCGCGTGAAGGGTCTCGTCGCCCTGGCCGAGGATCCCGAGCACCCGGTGGTCATCCATGGGGTGCAGCATGTGATCCATGTCCCGGCCGTCCTTCCGCGCTGGCCGAGCGAGGACCGGCGCAGCCGGCTGGTCTTCATCGTCGACGGCCTGGAGAAGGAAACCGTCGAGACGCTCTGGAACGCCTTTCTCGGCAAGCCGCAGGTCGACGCCCCCGATGCCGCGGCCCTTGCGGACAATCCGCTCTCCCTGAGGCGCTAGATCATCGGGCGCAAAAGCGGGGACCGCTCTTGCGTGAAAGGACCGACAAGACCAGAACCATAAAGGCTCATGGAGCGATCTTGCGCTCCTCGGCGGGAGGCAGGAAGGCATCCGTGAACAGGTCTTCGGCCTTCGGCTTCGTCTTGTACTCCAGCGCAGCCGACATCTGATCGAGGGCCTTCGCGAAGCGCTCTTGGTCGATGCCGCCAATCCCGTTCTCCTTGACCCACGGCGTGAGGATGTTCTGATCGAGCGCCATGCGCAGTCGCTCGAGTTCGACATCCTTCCGCGCGAGGTCGTTGCGGACGAGAACGGTCTCGACGGTTCCCTCGGGATCCTTCGCCGTATCCTTGAAGCCCCGCAGGATCGCCCGCAGCAGGCCCTTTACGGCCTCGGGATTGTCCTTCGCGAACTTCTCCGAGACAACGACGGCGCTGCCATAGGCCTCGACTCCGTGCTCGCTCATGAGAAGCGTGACGATATCCTCCACGGGCACGCCCCGGGACTTGAGATTGATGTAGGACGTGGTCGCCGCGCCGAAGACCGCATCGACCTCCCCCTGTGCCAGCATCGGCTCGCGGACGGCCATACCGACATTCTCGAACGTCATGCTCGAATCGTCGATGGCGTTCGCCATCTTGAACACCGGCCACATGGCATAGGCGGCATCCGCCTGCGGAGCGCCGAACTTCTTGTCCTGGAGGCTCGCAAGATCCGTCGAAATACCCCGGCTCTTTCGCCCGACGATGGCGTAGGCCGGGCGGTCCTGGATTATCATGACGGCGATCGCGCCGGTTTCGGGCTTGTCGTGCAAAAGGCGCGCCAAGCCGTTCACGTCGGCGACGGCAGCCTCGAAATTCTCCGCCGTTACCCGCATCAAGGCCTCGCGCGAGCCGGCGGAGGGCTCGATGGTGACGTCGAGACCTTCGGCCTTGAAGTAGCCTTTCTCCATCGCCACCGCGAAGGGAGCGGCCGTGCCCTCCCAGCGCCCGTCCAGGCTGAACCGGATGGGCGTCTGCGCCTGCACGGCAGCGGAGGCGCAAAGCGCGGCGAGCCCTGCGGCAATTCCCGCGATCCACCCTCTCAGCTTGGCTGCACCCTTCCGGGACATCACGTCACTTCCTCCTCTGGTTTCGGTCCTGGATGGCGGGCCTTCCTCTGCCCTGCCGGTTCCGGCCTGTCGTTATTCGTTATCCGCCCATGCAAGCAGATCGGCTCGCCTCGTCAAGCGCCATGGTGCCCATTGGTTTCAAGAGGCTTATCGGACGGGGCCTTGATCCTGGCGACAGCCCTTCCCACTTAGGAACGGTCGGTGACCGGGCCCCTCTGGCGGATGCGGGACGCATTCGTGATGTCGGAACCGACGGGTTCAACACATGGGTTCGGTCATGCTCGAAGTTCTCCTCGCCGGCTGGCTCGGCAAGCCTCTCTGGATGTGGCTTGCGTTTCTCGGCATCGTCATTTCTCTCCTCGCCCTCGATCTCGGCGTGTTCCACCGCACGAACCGGGAAATCGGCGTGCGCGAGAGCCTTCTCCTCAGCGCGTTCTACATCACGCTCGGCCTGCTCTTCGGCGGTTTCGTCTGGTGGACGCTCGGGCCTGAATCGGGCCTGAACTACCTGACGGGCTTCGCCCTCGAAAAAGCGCTGGCGATGGACAACGTCTTCGTCATCGCGATGATCTTCGGCTTCTTCGCGGTGCCGCGGGTCTATCAGCACCGGGTGCTGTTCTGGGGCATCCTCGGCGTCATCGTCCTGCGCGCGATCATGATCGGCTTTGGCGCGGCCGTTATCGCGCAGTTCTCATGGGTGCTCTACGTCTTTGCCGCATTCCTGATCGCCACCGGCATCAAGATGCTGGTCTTCTCCGACAAGGACTACGACATCGCCCGAAATCCCGTGCTGCGCTTCATGCGTCGGCACTTCAACGTGACGGACGAGCATCACGGCGAACATTTCTTCGTGAGGAAGCCTCATCCCTCCACCGGCAGGCCGGCCCGGTTCATGACGCCGCTGTTCCTGGCTCTCGTTCTCATCGAGATCGCCGACGTGGTCTTCGCGGTGGATTCGGTGCCGGCCATCTTCGCCATCACGACGGATCCGTTCATCGTCTATACGTCGAATATCTTCGCGATCCTCGGCCTGCGCGCGCTCTACTTCGCCCTCGCGGCCATGGTCCACCGCTTCCACTACCTGAAATACGCCCTCGCGCTGGTGTTGATTTTCATCGGCACCAAGATCTTCCTGGCCGATGCCCTCGGCCTCGACAAGATTCCGGCCCTGGTTTCGCTTGGCGTGACCTTCGGCCTTCTCGGCGGAGGCGTGGCCTGGAGCCTGTGGAAGACGCGCAACGAGCCGGCCAAGCTGGATGCCCACTGACATCGTACGATAGCGACATCACCTTCGTCATTCCGGGACGCGCCTTCACGTGCGGGCCCGGAATGACACCTGCTCTTTGGATCGCCCTAAACCGGCAGCAGCCCGTCGCTCTTTACCTCCTCCATCACCGCATAGGTGCGGGTCTCCTTGACGCCCGGCAGCGCGAGGAGGATCTCGCCCAGGAAGTGGCGATAGGCGGCCATGTCGGCGACGCGGGTCTTGACCAGATAGTCGAAGCCGCCGGCTACCATGTGGCATTCCAGGACCTCGGGCGCCCGGCGGACTGCGGCGGCGAATTTCTCGAAGACGTCGGGCGTGGTCTTGTCCAGGGACACTTCCACGAAGACCAGAAGTTCGAGCCCGAGCCGGTGCGGATCGAGCCGGGCCCCGAACCCCGCGATGTAGCCCTCCCGCTGCAGCCGCTTCATGCGCTCGCTCGTGGAGGTGGGCGAAAGCCCGACCTTTTCGGCAAGCTCAACGGTGGCGATCCGCCCCTCGCTCTGGAGGCACTTCAGGATCTTTCGATCGATCCGGTCGATCTCCGTCATTTTCGCGTCCTTGAAGCTGTTTCGCCGTTTTTCTTAAGGCAAGCTCCCGCAAATTGCCATCGAAGCGCGGCATTCTCTCTCCTATGATCCGCCCACCTCAGGGAGAACGCCATGAACCACGCCACGACCGCCCCTTTGCCCTTCGATCCGCCTTATGCGGAGGACGACAAGGCCATCGCCGCCCGGCTTCTGGCCGGCGCGCGCCTGTCCTCGGAGCGGGAGCGGCGGATCGACGAGCGGGCCACGCGCCTGATCGAGGCGATCCGCGCCAAGGGCGGCGGCCTGGGTGGCGTCGAGGAGATGCTGCGGGAATATGCGCTGTCCACGAAGGAGGGCCTTGCCCTGATGGTCCTGGCGGAAGCGCTGCTGCGGGTTCCCGATGCGGCGACCGCCGACCGTCTCATTGAAGACAAGCTGGGACAGGCGGATTTTGCCGGGCACGAGGCCAAGTCCGACGCCTTCCTGGTCTCCGCCTCGGCCTGGGCTCTCGGAATCACGGCCCGCATCATCCAGCCGGGCGAGACCCCGGAGGGCATTCTGCGCCAGCTCACCAAGCGCCTCGGCCTTCCGGCCGTGCGCACCGCGACGCGTCAGGCCATGCGCGTGATGGGCAACCATTTCGTGCTGGGCCAGACCATCGACGAGGCCCTGAAGCGGGCGGGCTCCAGCAAGGGCCGGCTCTACCGCTATTCCTTCGACATGCTGGGCGAAGGCGCCCGCACGGCCGATGACGCCCGGCGCTATTTCGAATCCTATGCGGCCGCCATCGAGGCCATCGGCCGCTCGGCCGGCAACGAGCCCCTGCCGAACCGCCCCGGCATCTCGGTCAAGCTCTCGGCCCTGCACCCGCGCTACGAGGCGACGAGCCGGGAGCGCGTCATGCGTGAGCTCGTGCCTCTCGTGGTCGAGCTGGCGCAGAAGGCCAAGGCCCATGAGCTCAACTTCACCGTGGATGCCGAGGAGGCCGACAGGCTGGAACTCTCGCTCGACGTGATCGAGGCGGTTGTGGCCGATCCGTCGCTCGCCGACTGGAGCGGGTTCGGCCTCGCCATCCAGGGCTATCAGAAGCGCGCCGGCGCGGTGATCGACGCGATTGCCGCCATGGCGGAGCGCCACGACCGGCGCCTGATGGTGCGCCTCGTCAAGGGCGCCTATTGGGACACGGAGGTGAAGCGCGCCCAGGAGCGCGGGCTCGACGACTACCCGGTCTTCACCCGCAAGGCGATGACCGACCTCAACTACATGGCCTGCGCCGAGAAGCTGCTGGCCTTGCGCCCCCGCATCTATCCCCAGTTCGCGACCCATAACGCCCTGACCGTCGCTTCCATCATCGAGCGCGCCGACGGGACGGAGGGCTACGAGTTCCAGCGCCTGCACGGCATGGGCGAGGCGCTTTATGGGCGTCTTCTCGACGACGAGCCGGGCCTCGCCTGCCGCACCTATGCGCCGGTCGGCGGCCACCGGGACCTCCTGGCTTATCTTGTGCGACGGCTTCTCGAGAACGGCGCGAACTCCTCCTTCGTATCTGTGGCGGCCGACGAGAACACGCCCGTGGAGGCGCTCCTCAAGCGCCCCGCCGACATCATCGTCTCGCCCGACAAGGCGCGGCACCCGAGGCTGCCCCTGCCCCGGGACCTCTACGGGCCGGACCGTGCCAATTCCCGGGGCGTGGAATTCGGCCATCGTGCCGCCCTCGAAGGGCTTCTGGCCGAGATCGCAAGAGGCTCGAAGCAGGCTTTCCGCGCGGAACCGCTGATCGACGGGAAGCCCGCAACAGGGGAGAAGCGGCCCGTCATCAGCCCCATCGACAGGACGAGCGTGGTCGGAGAGGTGACGGAAGCCTCCCCTGAGACCGCCGACAAGGCTATGATGGCAGCTCTTGCGGGCTTTACACCCTGGAGCCGCACCGCCGCCGAGACACGGTCCAGAGCCCTGCAGCGGGCGGCGGACCTCCTCGAGGAGCGGCGCGGCGCCCTGCTCCATCTCCTCCAGGTTGAAGCCGGCAAGACCCTCGACGACGCAGTGTCCGAGGTACGCGAGGCGGTGGATTTCTGTCGCTACTATGCGGTGCAGGGCAAGACGCTCTTCGGCACTGGGGAGCAGATGCCCGGCCCCACGGGCGAGAGCAACGTGCTGCGCCTGCGGGGGCGCGGCGTCTTCGTGGCCATTTCGCCCTGGAACTTCCCGCTCGCCATCTTCCTCGGCCAGGTGACGGCCGCCCTCATGGCGGGCAATGCGGTCGTGGCGAAGCCCGCCGAGCAGACGCCCCTGATTGCGGCCTTCGCCGTGAAAATTCTCCATGAGGCCGGCGTCCCAGTCTCGGCCCTCCAGCTCGTTCCGGGCGACGGGCGCGTCGGTGCCCGCCTTGTTGAGAGCCCCCATGTGGCCGGCGTCGTGTTCACGGGTTCGACGGAGGTGGCGCGCCTCATCAACCGGACCCTCGCGGCGAAGGACAGCGCCATCGTTCCGCTGATCGCCGAGACCGGCGGCATCAACGCCATGATCGTTGACGCCACGGCCCTGCCGGAGCAGGTGGCCGACGACGTGGTCATGTCGGCCTTCCGATCCGCCGGCCAGCGCTGCTCGGCCCTGCGCCTCCTGATGGTTCAGGACGATGTGGCGGATCGGATGATCGAGATGATCGCCGGCAGCGCCCGTGAGCTGAAGCTCGGCGACCCGCGCGACGTCCCGACCCAGGTCGGTCCGGTGATCGACAGCGAGGCGAAGGAGCGGCTCGAGGCCCATGTGCGGGCCATGACGAAGTCCGCCAAGGTACATTACGCGGGCGAGGCGCCTTCGGCCGGCACCTATGTGGCTCCGCATATCTTCGAGCTCGACCGCCCGCAGGCCCTGGCCGAGGAGGTGTTCGGCCCGATCCTGCACGTAGTCCGCTATCGGGCGAACCGTCTCGACGAGATGCTTCATGCGATCGAGTCCACGGGATACGGCCTGACGCTGGGGGTCCATTCGCGCATTGACGCGACCGTGGCACAGATCGCCGACCGTCTCTCGGTCGGCAACGTTTATGTGAACCGAAACATGATCGGTGCCGTGGTGGGCGTGCAGCCCTTCGGCGGGCATGGACTTTCGGGCACGGGCCCGAAGGCGGGTGGCCCGCACTACCTCCTGCGCTTCGCGACCGAGCAGACCCTCACCGTCAACACGGCCGCAGCCGGCGGCAACGCGAACCTGATCGCTATGGGCGAATAGGCAGGGTTACGGCTTTACGTGTCTGTTTCATCATCCCCGGGCTCACCCCCGGGGATTTTTGTTGCTGCAGGGCTGTACCGTCCGGGACGTGATTCGCCGGGGGTGCATCCGGCAGTGAGGGCAGTGAGATCAGGACGAAGCGCGACGGAATTCCCTCCCCCTTGTGGGGAGGGCCAGGGTGGGGGTGTCGGCGCAGGACTGAATCCAGGCTGGTGCTCACACCCCCACCTCCAGCTCCTCCCCACCGCAAGTCGGGTGTTCCCGACTTGCGTCTTGAGGGAGCGGATCTCGGGGACACCCGAGATCCGTGGGGAGGAGAGCAGCGCAGCGCTTCTTGCGAACACCCGAGATCCGTGACGAGAGAGTTCCGTCGGCGCTCTACAGGGGCCTTTGAGCAAGAAAAAACCCGGCGCCGGGCCGGGTTGTTTTCGGATCAGAAGTTGAGAGCCGCCTTGGCCTCTCGAAGCTGGGCCACGGCTGCTTCCGCCGCGTGCTTCGCCGCAAGGTCGTTGGTGGCATCGTATTGCATCTCGGCCTGCAGGATCTCACGGTCGAGCACGTCCTGCGTCAGCTCCTCGGCCGGAAGAGCCTTTTCGGCCAGGACGGTGAGGCCGTTCTGATTGATATCCGCAAAGCCGCCGCGGATGAGGATGCGCTTGCCGTTGCCGGGCGTATCCGTGACGACGAGGAAGCCGGTCTTGAGAGCGGTCATCATCGGCGCGTGCCCGGCGAGAACCGTCATGTCGCCCTCGACCGCCGGCAGCACGACCGCGTCGACGGCGCCGGAGAACAGCACGCGCTCGGGAGAGACGAGTTCGAAGGTGAAGGTCGCCATATCAGCCCCTCGTCATCCGGCCGCAGCAAGCGGAAGTCCGGGAACGTTCTGGTGTTGAATCAGGATACCGCTCCAGGCCGGGAGGGCCCGGAGCGGCTCGTGTCGAATGAATTAGGCCGCTTCGGCCGCGAGGCGCTGCGCCTTCTCGATGGCTTCATCGATGGTGCCGACCATGTAGAAGGCAGCCTCGGGCAGGTGGTCGTAGTCGCCGTTCACCAGGCCCTTGAAGCCCTTGATGGTGTCTTCGAGGGCAACGAGCTTGCCGGGCGAGCCGGTGAACACTTCGGCCACGTGGAAGGGCTGCGAGAGGAAGCGCTCGATCTTGCGGGCGCGGGCCACCGTCAGCTTGTCCTCTTCGGAGAGCTCGTCCATGCCCAGGATCGCGATGATGTCCTGCAGCGACTTGTAGCGCTGGAGAACCTGCTGAACCTGACGGGCGACGCTGTAGTGCTCCTCGCCGACGATGGCGGCCGAGAGCATGCGCGAGGTCGAGTCGAGCGGGTCCACGGCCGGGTAGATGCCCTTTTCGGCGATCGAGCGGGACAGCACGGTCGTGGCGTCGAGGTGGGCGAACGAGGTCGCGGGCGCCGGGTCGGTCAGGTCGTCGGCCGGCACGTAAATGGCCTGCACCGAGGTGATCGAGCCCTTGGTCGTGGTGGTGATGCGCTCCTGCAGGGCGCCCATGTCGGTGGCCAGCGTCGGCTGATAGCCCACCGCCGAGGGGATGCGGCCGAGAAGCGCCGACACCTCAGAGCCCGCCTGGGTGAAGCGGAAGATGTTGTCCACGAAGAACAGCACGTCCTGGCCCTGGTCGCGGAAATTCTCGGCAACCGTCAGGCCGGTGAGCGCGACGCGGGCGCGGGCGCCCGGAGGCTCGTTCATCTGACCGTAGACGAGGGCGCACTTGGAACCGGCGGCCGAACCAGCCTCGCGCGGATCCACGTTCACCTTCGACTCGATCATCTCGTGATAGAGGTCGTTGCCCTCACGAGTGCGCTCACCGACGCCGGCGAACACGGAATAGCCGCCGTGCGCCTTCGCGACGTTGTTGATGAGCTCCATGATCAGCACGGTCTTGCCGACGCCGGCGCCGCCGAAGAGGCCGATCTTGCCGCCCTTGGCGTAGGGAGCCAGAAGGTCGACGACCTTGATGCCCGTGACGAGGATCTGCGCCTCGGTCGCCTGCTCGGCATAGGTAGGAGCGGGCTGGTGGATGGCGCGAGTGCCTTCGCCGACGATCGGGCCGGCTTCGTCCACCGGCTCGCCGATCACGTTCATGATGCGGCCGAGGGTAGCGGCGCCGACCGGCACCGAAATCGGGGCGCCCGTGTCGAGAACCGGCTGGCCGCGCACGAGACCCTCGGAGGTGTCCATGGCGATGCAGCGGACGGTGTTCTCGCCGAGCTGCTGCGCCACTTCGAGCACGAGGCGGTTGCCCTGGTTGTCGGTCTCGAGGGCGTTCAGGATCTCGGGCAGGTGACCGTCGAACTGCACGTCGACGACGGCGCCGATGACCTGGGTGATGCGTCCGGTCGGCTTGCCGGCAGTGTTGGCGGTATTGGCCATGTTTGGCTCCTCTCGGATGTCGTCAGAGCGCCTCGGCGCCCGAAATGATTTCGATCAGTTCCTTGGTGATCATCGCCTGACGCGACCGGTTGTAGGTCATCGTCTGCTTCTTGATCATCTCGCCCGCGTTGCGGGTCGCATTGTCCATGGCGCTCATGCGGGCGCCCTGCTCGGAGGCGGCGTTCTCCAGGAGCGCGCGGAAGATCTGCACCGTGAGATTCCGCGGCAGGAGCGTCGTCAGGATCTCGCCCTCGTCGGGCTCGTAATCGTAGACGGCGTCGGAGGAGCCGGCGCCGGCCTCGATCTGCGCCGGAACGATCTGCTGCGCCGTGGGGATCTGGGAGATCACCGAACGGAACTGCGAGTAGAACAGGGTCGCCACGTCGAACTCGCCCTGCTCGAACAGGCCGAGCACCTTCTGGGCGATCTGCTCGCCCTGCTCGAACCCGATCTGGCGCACGGAGCGGAGGTCGATGAGGTCGATGATCTGCTGGCCGAACTGGCGACGGAGAATGTCGTAGCCCTTCTTGCCGACGCAGATGATCTTGACGGTCTTGCCCTCCGCCATGAGCCGGTTGGCGTGGTCGCGCGCCAGCCGGGCGATGGAGGAGTTGAAGGCGCCGCACAGGCCGCGCTCGGCCGTGCAGACGATCAGGAGATGCACCTGGTCGGAACCGGTTCCGGCCAGGAGCCGCGGCGTCTCGGGCCCGACAGTGATGCCGGACGCGAGGTTGCCGAGAACCACAGCCATGCGCTCCGCATAGGGACGCGCGGCTTCCGCCGCACTCTGCGCACGGCGCAGCTTCGCGGCGGCCACCATCTGCATGGCCTTGGTGATCTTCTGCGTCGCCTTGACCGAGGCGATGCGGTTACGAAGGTCTTTCAAGCTCGGCATCGAGCGGCCCTATCCTCTCCGGTGACCCGGTTGAAGCTTACGAGAACGACTTGGCGAAGGCCTGAACGACGTCCTTGAGCTTCGCTTCGGTGTCGCTCGACAGATCCTTGCTCGCGCGGATCGATTCCAGGATGTCGGCATGCTTGCTGCGCAGCGTGCCGAGCAGACCGTCCTCGAAGGCGCGGACACGGTTCAGCGGCAGCGCATCGAGATAGCCGTTCACGCCGGCATAGATCACCGCCACCTGCTCTTCCATCTTCAGCGGCGAGAATTGCGGCTGCTTCAGGAGCTCGGTCAGGCGCGAACCGCGGTTCAGCAGGCGCTGGGTCGTGGCGTCGAGGTCGGAGCCGAACTGGGCGAAGGCCGCCATCTCACGGTACTGGGCCAGCTCGCCCTTGATCTTGCCCGCGACCTTCTTCATCGCCTTCGTCTGGGCCGAGGAGCCCACGCGCGACACCGAGAGGCCGACGTTCACGGCCGGGCGGATGCCCTGGTAGAACAGGTCCGTCTCAAGGAAGATCTGACCGTCGGTGATCGAGATCACGTTGGTCGGGATATAGGCCGACACGTCGTTCGCCTGCGTCTCGATGATCGGCAGAGCGGTCAGCGAGCCGGCACCCTGCGAATCGTTGAGCTTCGCGGCGCGCTCCAGAAGGCGGGAGTGCAGGTAGAACACGTCGCCCGGATAGGCCTCGCGGCCCGGCGGGCGGCGGAGCAGGAGCGACATCTGGCGATAGGCGACGGCCTGCTTGGACAGGTCGTCATAGGTGATCACGGCGTGCATGCCGTTGTCGCGGAAGAACTCGCCCATGGCGCAGCCGGAGAAGGGCGCCAGGAACTGCATCGGAGCCGGATCGGAGGCCGTGGCCGCCACGACGATGGAGTATTCCAGTGCGCCGTTCTCTTCCAGGACCTTCACGAACTGAGCGACGGTCGAGCGCTTCTGGCCGATGGCCACGTAGACGCAGTAGAGCTTCTGCGACTCGTCGTTGCCCTGGTTCAGGGGCTTCTGGTTCAGGATCGTGTCGAGAGCAACGGCGGTCTTGCCGGTCTGGCGGTCGCCGATGATGAGCTCGCGCTGGCCGCGGCCGACCGGGATCAGGGCGTCGATCGCCTTGAGGCCCGTCGCCATGGGCTCGTGCACGGACTTGCGCGGAATGATGCCCGGGGCCTTCACGTCCACGCGGCGACGCTCGGTGGCCTGGATCGGGCCCTTGCCGTCGATCGGGTTGCCGAGGGCGTCGACGACGCGGCCGAGGAGGCCCTTGCCGACCGGCACGTCCACGATGGCGCCGGTGCGCTTCACGGTCTGGCCTTCGGCGATCTCGCGGTCGGAGCCGAAGATCACGACGCCGACATTGTCGGTTTCGAGGTTGAGGGCCATGCCGCGCACGCCGCTCTCGAATTCGACCATCTCGCCGGCCTGAACCTTGTCCAGGCCGTAGCAGCGGGCGATGCCGTCGCCGACGGACAGGACCTGACCGACTTCAGTGACCTCGGCCTCGGTGCCGAAGTTCTTGATCTGCTCTTTGAGGATCGCGGAGATCTCAGCGGCTCGAATGTCCATCAGCGGACCTCTTTCATCGCTAGACGAATGGAATTGAGTTTGGTGCGCACCGAGGCATCCACCATGCGGGAGCCGATCTTCACGATCAGCCCGCCGATGAGGCTCGGGTCGATTTTGACGTCGAGGGCGACGTCAGCCTTGGCGACGTCGCGCAGCGCCGCCTTGATATCGTTCATCACCTTGTCGGAAGGCGCCTCGGCCAGGGTCACCTGGGCACGGACGATGCCCTTGGCGTCTGCCACGAGATCGCCATAGGCCCGGATCATATCCGGCAGGGCGAACAGGCGGCGCTTGGACGCCACGAGCCGGATGAAGTTGCCGGCGAGGCCGGAAACGCCCGCCCGATCGAGGATGGCGCTGATGGCGCCTGCCTGCTCCTCGGCCGTGAAGACCGGGTTGCGGATCAGACGCTGCAGATCCGCGCTTTCCTGAATCAGCCGTCCGAAGCGGCCGAGATCGCCCGCGACGGCGTCCACGGCATTCGCTTCCTGAGCGAGTTCGAACAGCGCCGAGGCGTAGCGCATCGCTACGCCCGACAGGAGGGGTCCTTCTTGCGAACCGCTTTGCGCCACTTAATCGTCTCTCTCAAGTCTTAAGGGCTTCGAACCGGGCGAGCCGCGAAGGCTCTCTCGGGAAACCCGTCAGGTCGGTGGAAATGAGCCAGAGGGGAAGTCGCTCCGCCCGTCAGGCAGCGGTGCACTAGCATGGGTTTCCGGCAGGCGCAAGGCGAGGCGGAACAAGAGCCGAGGCTGTTCCGCCGCAGGCGAATGACGCCGGCCCTACAGGGCGAGGGTTGCGACCTCGCAGTTCTGCAATTGCCGCCCCGTCAGGTGATAGAAGAACGTTCCATGGCCGACCACCGCGATGAAGCTCTCGGGCCGGTCCGCAAGCCAGCCGCGGAACCGCCGGACCCGCTCCGCGAGGGTCTCGGCCGGCTCGCAGACGAAGCCGCGCTCGTCGGGCTCGCCCACGTTGTGCCACCAGATTTCCTCCAGGTGGTCGAAGGCAAGATGGGGGAAGTCCTGCGACAGGAGGGCCGGGGCCCGGCCCACGTCACAGCTGCTCTCCAGAGATTCCCTGTGCAGGCACTCGACGAGGATCGGCGGCGTCGCCGGGTGCTCTCCGAAGATCCCGAGGGTCGTCTGGATCGCCCGGGTCAGGGGCGAGGTCACCACGAGTTCGTAGGAATGCTGCCGCAGCTCCAGGGCCCGCTCGGCCGCCTGCCTGCGGCCCAGCTCCGTCAGCGGCGCGTCCGGATGCATCGGGTCGCAGCCGGTCTCGGCGAAATGGGCGTTGAAGGTGGACTGGCCGTGGCGGATGCAGTGGACGATCTTCGGCATGCTCTCTCTCGTGGGTCGGACCCGGTGAATCACAAAAAGCTCTGGGGGTCCACGTCGATGGTGACGCGGGTATTGCCTTTGGCCTTGGGGCAGCGCGCCATCCAGGCGCGCAGGTAGCCCTGGAGGTCCACCTCCCGCTCGGTCTTCACCAGGAGGCGGAAGCGGTAGCGGCCTCGGATCAGCGCGAGGGGCGCCTCTGCGGGCCCCAGAACCGCGACTCCGGGCGGCGGCTCGGCGATTCGGGCCATGGCCCGGGCATGGGCCTCTGCGGCCTCGCGCTCGGCCGCCGACACGATGAGGGAGGCCAGGCGCCCGAAGGGCGGCAGGCCCGCCAACTCGCGCACCCGGGTCTCCTCCCGGTAGAATCGCTCGGCATCGCCCGAGACCAGGGCCGCGATGACCGGGTGGTCCGGCTGCCAGGTCTGGACCAGGGCCCGGCCCGGCTTCTCGCCGCGTCCCGCACGGCCCGTGACCTGCTGGAGGAGCTGGAAGGTGCGCTCCGCCGCCCGGGGGTCGCCGGAGGTCAGGCCGATATCCGCATCGAGCACGCCGACCAGGGTCATGAGCGGGAAGTTGTGCCCCTTGGCGACCAGCTGGGTCCCGATCACGATGTCGAACTCGCCCGCCGCGATGGCCGCGAGCTCCCGGCGCAGGCGCTCGGTCCCGCCCGGAAAATCGCTGGAGAGCACGATGCCGCGCCGGTCCGGGAACAGCTCCGCCACCTCCTCGGCGATCCGCTCCACGCCCGGTCCGCAGGAGACCAGGGAATCGATGCTGCCGCAGGCGATGCAGGCCTGGGGCGTGCGCTCCACATGGCCGCAATGGTGGCAGACGAGGGCCCGCCGGAAGCGGTGCTCCACCAGCCAGGCGGAGCAATTGGGGCATTCGTAGCGGTGGGCGCAGGCCCGGCAGAGGGTGAGCGGCGCGTAGCCCCGGCGGTTGAGGAACAGGAGCACCTGCTCGCCCCGGCCCAGATTTTCCTCCATGGCTGCGACCAGGGCCGGCGACAACCAGCGCCCCTTGGGCACCTGCTCCCGCCGCAGATCGACGGCCCGGATATGGGGCAGCTGCCGCCCGCCGAAGCGCTCGGGCAGCTGCACATGGCGGTAACGGCCGCGCTCCACGTTCACCCGGCTCTCGATGGAGGGAGTTGCGGAGGCCAGGACGACGGCGGCGTTCTCGATCCGCCCGCGCACCACCGCCATGTCCCGGGCGTGGTAATGGACCCCGTCCTCCTGCTTGTAGGCGGTCTCGTGCTCCTCATCGACCACGATGAGGCCGAGCGCGGCATAGGGCAGGAACAGGGCCGAGCGGGCGCCCGCCACCACCTTCACGTCCCCGGACGCGATGCCCGCATAGAGCCTCTCGCGCTTGCGGCCCGTCACGCCCGAATGCCACGTGGCGGGCTTGACGCTGAATCGGGCCGCGAACCGGTCGAGGAACTGGGCCGTGAGGGCGATCTCGGGCATCAGGATCAGTGCCTGCCGCCCCTGCCGGATCGCCTCGGCCACGGCCTCGAAGTAAACCTCTGTCTTGCCGGAGCCAGTGACGCCCTCGAGGAGGGTCACGGGCGCATGGTCCTCGGCCAGGGTCGCCACCAGAGTGTCGGCGGCGGCGCGCTGGTCCTCCGAGAGATCGTTATGGCGGAAATCCGGATCCGGGATGTCGGCCGCAGGCTCAGCCAGCAGGGTCACGGTCTCCAGGGTGCCCTCGTCGATCAGGCCGTCGAGGACCCCGGCGCTGACGCCGGCCTCCTGGGCGAGGTCCCGCTTCAGGCGCACGAGGCCGTCCCGGGCCACATCCACGACCCTCTGCCGGGCAGGCGTCATCCGTTTCGGGAGCGTCCCGACAAGGCGCACGCCGACCCGGACCGCCTCTGGCCGCTCCCCGTCCACGAGCTTGAGCCCCATGGCGAGGGCGGAGCCCTTGGGCGCGAGGGTGTACCAGGCGACCCAATCGAGGAATTTGCGCATGTTCGGCGACAGGGACGGCGCCTCGATTCGCCCCGTCACGGCCTTGAAATTGGCACCCGAGCCGGGCCGGAGGCTCCAGACAACACCCGCCACCTCGCGGGTGCCGAGGGGCACCTGCACCACGTCCCCCTCCTGGAGGGTCAGCCCATCGGGCACCGCGTAGCTGTAGGCCGTGTCCAGCGCGAGCGGAATGAGGACATCGGCGACCTGGTTCGTCATTCGGATCGGATTAACCTGTCCCTTCTACCCTGTCTGCCTTGCATAAAGCGGGACCATGTCAAGCAGCGATTCCCCGTCCGCCCTCGATCTCGTCCTGCCCGGCGCGGCCGATACGCGCCAGGAGGCGATGCAGTGGCTCGCCTCCCTGGCCAAGGAGCGGCGGCTTTCGCCCAAGACCGTGGAGGCCTATGCCCGCGACCTGCGGCAGTTCCTGACCTTTCTCACCGGGCATCTCGGCGAGCCGCCCTCCGTGAGGGCGATCCTGGAGCTCAAGCCCCTCGACATCCGCTCCTTCCTGGCGGCGAGGCGCATGGGATCGGTGCAGAGCCGCTCGCTCATGCGCCAGCTCGCGGCGCTTCGCTCCTTTGCGCGCCATCTGGAGCGGGAGGGCCACGGCACGGCCTCGGCCTTCGCGGCGATTCGCACTCCGAAGGTCGACAGGAACCTGCCCCGCCCCCTCTCGGCCGCCTCCGCCGTCGCCGTGACGGACACGGAGCTGCGGGCGGGGGAGAACCGGAAACCCTGGATCCTGGCGCGGGACGCGGCGGTCCTGTCCCTGCTCTACGGGGCGGGTCTGCGCATCTCCGAGGCGCTCGGGCTCCAGCGCCGGGATGCCCCCGTCAACGGCATCGATTCGATCACGGTCACGGGCAAGGGCGGCAAGATGCGCAGCGTCCCCGTGATCTCGCCGATCCAGCGGGCCGTGGAGGATTATCTCCACCTGTGCCCCTATGCGCTGCCGCCGGAGGGCCCGCTCTTCGTCGGCGCGAGAGGCGGCCCGCTCTCGCCGCGAATCATCCAGCTCGCCGTGGAGGAGCTGCGCGGCGCCCTCGGCCTGCCGGCCAGCGCGACACCCCACGCCCTGCGCCACTCCTTTGCGACCCATCTCCTGGCCCGGGGCGGCGACCTGCGCGGCATCCAGGAACTCCTGGGCCACGCCTCGCTCTCGACGACCCAGCTCTACACCAAGGTCGATGCCACCCGCCTCATGGACGCTTTCGATTCGGCCCATCCCCGGGCGCGGAGGAAATAGTCGCGAGGCGGATCCGACCCAAAGGGCCCAGTGCCACGCCCTGTCCTACTCTCCTTCCCCTGTGGATTTCGGGTGTTCGCGGGAGGCGCTATGCCGCCCTCTCCCCCCTTGTGGGGAAGAGTTGGAGAGGGGGGTGTTGGCGCAGGACTTTCAGACCGTAGTCCTCACACCCCCACCCTGACCCTTCCCACAAAGGGGAGGGGAAGTGTCGCGCTTCCTCCGTCATTCCGGGACAGCGCGAAGCGCTGGGCCCGGAACCCATAAACGCTGGCGATGCAGGACAAAGCGCAGCGGTTCTGACAGCTCTTCATTCTGAGACGCTGGGGGTTATGGGTTCCGGGCTCGCCTGCGGCGCCCCGGAATGACGGAAAGCGCTTGGGAATGACGATGGCGCCCTGAAGGCATGCCGCTGCGTCCTCCGGGCGGTGAAGCCCGGAGGAGACAGCAGGATCGAGGGGGACGAGAGGATCGCTCCGGCTCTGAGGGGATGAGGGATAATGCGGTGAGCCGAAGCGTCAGCGCGCACGGTTTGTTTCGGCGGACCGGCCGCGGAAGGTCCACGTACTGCCCGGACGCGGCCTTGCGGTGAGAACCGCACGCGGCGCCGGGCCAGCCCGGACCTCCGGCTCTGCCGGGGCCACCTGCGCCCCACCTTGCGTCGGGTGGGACCACAGGACCGTTCCGCTCCCCGCATTCGGCGACGCCTCGCGAGCGCGCCCCTCGGCGGGAGCAGGTGTGCAAGGATATAGCTTAGCTTGACCAGCCTGTCAAGAACAAACAAAGAACAAGCGGGCGCGACGGCTTTCCCTCCCCCTTGTGGGGAGGGCCAGGGTGGGGGTGTGAGCGCTACGGTCTGAAAGTCCTGCGCCAACACCCCCTCTCCCATCCGGGAGAGGGAGAAGCGGTGGAGCGGTCGCGCACAACCGGTTTCCCCTCCCCTGTGGAGAGGAGAGCAGGACTGCGCTTCCCGCGTGAACTTGAGATCCGTGGGCGGAAGAGTTGCGTGTCCCGCTATTCCGCCGCCGTGGCGGTCAGCAATTGCCGGGCCGCGGGGCCGATGTCGCCTTTGGTCCAGTGGGAGCGGCAGACAGAGACGTAGCGGCCCTCGCCGCCGATCTCGATCACCTCGCCGGAGCGAACGGCCTCGCCGTTGCGGTCGTATTTGAGGATCATCGTGGCCTTGCGGCCGCAATGGCAGAGCTGCTTGATTTCCTGGAAATCGTCCGCGAGCGCCATGATGACGGCGATCGCCTCGCTGAACAGGGTGCCGTAGACATTGTTCTTGAGCCCGTAGGCCATGACCGGCACGTTCAGCTCGTCCACGATCCAGGCGAGCTGGCGCGCCTGGTCGGCGGTCATGAACTGGACCTCGTCGATGAGGACGGCCGTGACCGGCCGCTGCGCATGTTCCGCAGCGACCAGCGCGCCGATATCGTCCGTGCTCTTCAGCGGGATTGCGTCCGCCTCGATCCCGATGCGGGACCGAACCTGGCCGATGCCGAACCGGTCGTCGATGAGGCTCGTGAACAGCAGCACATGGCCGCCGTTCTCGATGTAGTTGTAGCGAACCTGCAGGAGATGGGTGGTCTTGCCTGCATTCATCACCGAGTAGAGGAAGTGAAGCTTCGCCATCGGCGGCTTACATGTGGATCGCGCGCTTCTCGACGGCGAGCGCCGCTTCCTTCACGGCCTCCGCAAGGGTCGGATGCGCATGGCAGGAGCGGGCGATGTCCTCGGACGAACCGCCGAACTCCATAGCGATCACCGCCTCGTGGATGAGGTTGCCCGCTTCCGCGCCGATGATGTGAACGCCGAGCACCTTGTCGGTCTTGGCGTCCGCCAGGATCTTCACGAAGCCGTCCGTGGTGCGGTTCACCTTGGCGCGGCCATTGGCCGTGAACGGGAACTTGCCCACGTTGTAGGCGATGCCGGCCGCCTTCAATTCCTCCTCGGTCTTGCCGACGGAAGCAACTTCCGGGGAGGTGTAGACGACGCTCGGGATCACGTCGTAGTTCACGTGGCCCGCCTTGCCGGCCAGGATCTCGGCCACGGCCACGCCCTCATCCTCCGCCTTGTGGGCCAGCATGGGGCCGGCGATCACGTCGCCGATGGCATAGATGCCCGTGACATTGGTGGAGAAATGCGCGTCCGTGTGGATGCGGCCGCGATTGTCCTTCTGCACGCCGAGCTCGTCGAGGCCCAGCCCCTGCGTGTAGGGCACGCGGCCGATGGCGACGAGCACCACGTCAGCCTCGAGGGTCTCGGCAGCGCCACCGGCGGCCGGCTCGAAGGTGAGCGTCGCGCCCTTGGCGCCCTTCTCGACCTTCGTGACCTTGGCGCCGAGCTTGAACTGGAAGCCCTGCTTGGAGAGGATGCGCTGGAAGTTCTTGGCGACCTCGCCGTCCATGCCGGGCAGGATGCGGTCGAGATATTCCACCACCGTCACTTCGGAGCCGAGGCGGCGCCACACCGAACCGAGCTCGAGGCCGATGACGCCTGCGCCGATGACCACGAGGCGCTTCGGCACGGTTGCGAGTTCGAGCGCCCCGGTCGAGGACACGATCGTCTTCTCGTCAATCTCGATGCCGGGCAGACGCGTGACGTCGGAGCCCGTCGCGATGACGATGTTCCGGGTCTGGAGGATCTGGTTGGACCCGTCCTCGCCCGTTACCTCCACCTGGCCCGCAGCCGCGATGCGCGCGGTGCCGTGGAAAGCGTCGATCTTGTTCTTCTTGAGGAGGAACTCCACGCCCTTGGTGTTGCCGTCGACGCCTTCCTGCTTGAAGGCCTGCATCTGCTTGAGGTCGAGCTTCGGCGCGTTCACGCCGATGCCGAGATGGGCGAAGTGGTCCCGCGCGTCCTCGAACATGTGGGAAGCATGGAGCAGCGCCTTCGAGGGAATGCAGCCCACATTGAGGCAGGTGCCGCCGTGGGTCTTGCGCTTCTCGACGACCGCGGTCTTGAGACCGAGCTGCGCGGCGCGGATGGCGCAGACATAGCCGCCCGGGCCGGTACCGATGACGATGAGATCGTAGGACATGGGAGTCATCCCCTTGGACGTCATGGCCGGGCTTGTCCCGGCCACCCACGTCTTGGGACGGCCGCCCGGCTCGGAAGGCGTGGATGCCCGGCCATGAGGCCGGGCATGACGAGGTGTTTCTTACAGGTCGAGGACGAGGCGCGCCGGATCCTCGAGGGCGTCCTTCACGCGCACCAGGAAGGTCACGGCTTCCTTGCCGTCGACGATGCGGTGATCGTAGGACAGCGCCAGATACATCATCGGGCGGGCCACGATCTGGCCGTTACGCACCACGGGGCGCTCCTCGATGCGGTGCATGCCGAGAATGCCCGATTGCGGCGCGTTGAGGATCGGCGTCGACATGAGCGAGCCGTAGATGCCGCCATTGGTGATCGTGAAGGTGCCGCCCTGCATCTCGTCGATGGAGAGCTTGCCGTCGCGGGCGCGGCGGCCGAAATCGGAGATCGTCTTCTCGATGCCGGCGATCGACAGCTGGTCGGCGTCGCGCACCACCGGCACCACGAGGCCCTTCTCGGTGCCGACCGCGATGCCGATGTGATAGTAGTTCTTGTAGACGATGTCCTGCCCGTCGATCTCGGCGTTCACGGCCGGGACGTCCTTGAGGGCCTGGATCACCGCCTTGGTGAAGAAGCCCATGAAGCCGAGCTTCGTGCCGTGCTTCTTCTCGAACACGTCCTTGTACTGGCTGCGCAGGGCCATGACGGCGCTCATATCCACGTCGTTGAACGTGGTCAGCATGGCGGCGGTGTTCTGGGCATCCTTCAGGCGGCGCGCGATGGTCTGGCGCAGCTTGGTCATCTTCACGCGCTCTTCGCGCTCGGCATCCACCGGAGCCGAAGGTGCACGCACCTGAACCGGGGCCGGAGCCGCAGCGGGCGCGGCGGCGCCGGTCGCGACGGCGGCGAGCATGTCGCCCTTCGTGACGCGGCCGTCCTTGCCGGTGCCGGCGACACCGGCCGGGCTCACGCCGCTTTCTGCCGCGATGCGGGCGACCGCGGGGCCATGGTCCTTAGCGGCGCCGGGGGCTGCGGGAGCCGGAGCGGCGGGCGCAGCCGGAGCGGCCTTGGGAGCCTCTGCCTTCGGGGCCTCTGCCTTGGCGGCGGGTGCAGCCGCAGCGGCGCCGCCTTCGACGACGGAGCCGAGCACCGCGCCGGGCGTCACCGTCTCGCCGTCCTTGGCCAGGATGTCGCCCAGAGTGCCGCTCGCCGGAGCATTGACCTCGAGGGTAACCTTGTCGGTCTCGAGTTCCACGACGGGCTCGTCGGCCTTCACCGGGTCGCCGGGCTTCTTGAACCAGCGGCCGATGGTGGCCTCTGAAACGGATTCACCGAGGGTGGGTACGCGGATTTCGGTTGCCATGTTCGTCTTGTCGTTTCAGGGCCCGGGGGCCCGTGGGAAAGGGGTTGAGATCCTTCGCGGCATTTAAGCCGCGAAAGCCTCGTCGAGGAAAGCCTGCAGCTGCGCCAGGTGCTTGGACATCAGACCCGTGGCCGTGGCCGCGGAGGCTGCGCGGCCCACATAGCGGGGACGGTCCACCTTCGAGCCGGCGGTCTTGAGCACCCATTCCAGATAGGGCTCGACGAAGGTCCAGGATCCCATGTTCTTGGGCTCCTCCTGGCACCACACCACGTCGGCCTTCTTGAACCGGGCGAGCTCCGCCGCGAGCGACTTGGCCGGGAACGGATAGAGCTGCTCGACGCGCATCAGGTAGACGTCGTCGATCCCGCGCTTCTCCCGCTCCTCGTAGAGGTCGTAATAGACCTTGCCGGTGCAGATCACCACGCGACGGATCTTGTCGTCCTTGACGAGCTTGATGCCGTCGGAGAGCCGCTGCGCATCATCCGCCAGGACACGATGGAAGTACGTGCCCTCCGAGATCGCGCTCAAGGGCGACACGGCGCGCTTGTGGCGCAGCAGCGACTTCGGCGTCATCAGGATCAGGGGCTTGCGGAACTCCCGCTTCAGCTGGCGCCGCAGGATGTGGAAGTAGTTCGACGGGGTCGAGCAATACGCCACCTGCATGTTGTCCTCGGCGCACATCTGCAGCCAGCGCTCGAGGCGGGCCGAGGAGTGCTCGGGGCCCTGGCCCTCATAGCCGTGCGGCAGCAGGCAGACGAGGCCCGACATGCGCAGCCACTTGCGCTCGCCCGACGAGATGAACTGGTCGAACACCACCTGGGCGCCGTTGGCGAAGTCGCCGAACTGGGCCTCCCACAGGGTCAGGGCGTTCGGCTCCGAGAGGGTATAGCCGTACTCGAAGCCGAGGACCGCCTCCTCCGAGAGCATCGAGTTGATGACCTCGTAGCGGGCCTGTTCCTCGCGGATGTGGTTGAGGGGCGTGTAGCGCTCCTCGTTCTCCTGGTCGACCAGCACCGAGTGACGCTGCGAGAAGGTGCCGCGCTCCACGTCCTGGCCGGACAGGCGCACGCGATGGCCTTCGAGCAGGAGCGAGCCGAAGGCGAGCGCCTCGCCCATGGCCCAGTCGATGCCCTCGCCGGTCTCGATCATCTTCTTGCGGTTGTCGAGGAAGCGCTGGATCGTGCGGTGGACGTGGAAGCCCTCCGGAACCGTGGTCAGCGCCTTGGCGATGTTCTTCAGGGTCTCGACCGGAACGCCCGTCTGGCCGCGGCGCGGATCGTCCTGGTCCTCGCGGACGGCCTTGAGGCCGGCCCAGCGCCCGTCGAGCCAGTCGGCCTTGTTGGGCTTGTAGTTCTGGGCGATGTCGAACTCGGCCTCGAGCTTCGAGCGCCAGGCGCTCCGCATCTCGTCGATATCCGCCTCCGTCACGGCGCCTTCAGCCAGGAGCTTCTTGGAATAGAGCTCCAGGATCGTCGGGTGCGACCGGATCTTGCGGTACATCAGCGGCTGGGTGAAGGACGGCTCGTCGCCCTCGTTGTGACCGAAGCGACGGTAGCAGAACATGTCGACCACGACCGGCTTCTGGAACTTCTGGCGGTACTCGGTCGCGACCTTCGCGGCGAAGACCACGGCCTCCGGGTCGTCCCCGTTCACGTGGAAGATCGGCGCCTCCACCATCTTCGCCACATCCGACGGATAGGGAGACGAGCGCGAGAAGCGCGGATCGGTCGTGAAGCCGATCTGGTTGTTGATGATGAAATGGATCGAGCCGCCGGTGCGGTGGCCGCGCAGGCCCGACAGGCCCAGGCACTCCGCCACCACGCCCTGGCCCGCGAAGGCCGCGTCGCCGTGGATGAGGAGCGGCATTACGGCCGTGCGGTTGTCCGGCGAGCAGCCGTGCTGGTCCTGCTTGGCGCGGACCTTGCCGAGCACCACCGGATCGACGATCTCCAGGTGCGAGGGGTTCGCGGTCAGCGACAGGTGGACGTTGTTGCCGTCGAAGGTGCGGTCCGAGGAAGCGCCGAGATGGTACTTCACGTCGCCCGAGCCCTCCACGTCGTCGGGCGCGAAGGAGCCGCCCTTGAACTCATGGAAGAGCGCCCGGTGCGGCTTGCCCATGACCTGGGTGAGCACGTTCAGGCGGCCACGATGGGCCATGCCGAGAACGATCTCCTGCACGCCGAGATTGCCGCCGCGCTTGATGATCTGCTCAAGGGCCGGGATCAGCGACTCGCCGCCGTCGAGACCGAAGCGCTTGGTGCCGGTGTATTTCAGGTCGAGGAACTTCTCGAAGCCTTCCGCCTCGACGAGCTTGTTGAGGATCGCCCGCTTGCCCTCGCGCGTGAAGGTGATCTCCTTGTCGGGGCCTTCGATGCGCTCCTGGATCCAGGCCTTCTCGGCCGGATCGGAGATGTGCATGAATTCCACGCCGAGGGTCTGGCAGTAGGTGCGCTCCAGGATCGTGACGATCTCGCGGATGGTCGCGAATTCGAGCCCGAGCACGTTGTCGAGGAAGATCCGGCGGTCCCAATCGGCATCCGTGAAGCCGTAATGGGAGGGATGCAGTTCCTGGTCGTTCGGGCGCGGATTGATGCCGAGCGGGTCGAGCTTGGCATGGAGGTGGCCGCGCACCCGGTAGGCGCGGATCAGCATGATGGCCCGCACCGAATCCCGGGTCGCCTGGAGCACCTGCTCCTGGCTGATCTCGGAACCCTTCTCGGTCGCCTTCGCCTTGATCTTGTCGCCGACCGCCTTCTCGACCTGGGCCCAGTTGCCGTCGAGGGCCGAGATCAGCTCCCCGTTGGCCGCAACGGGCCAGTTCGGCTTCTTCCAGGAGGCGCCGCGGGCGTTCTCGACGACGGATTGCTTGTCGTCCTTGAGCGCCCCGAAGAAGGCCTGCCACTCCGCATCGACCGAGGACGGGTCGTTCTGGTAGCGGGCATAGAGCTCCTCGATATAGGGCGCATTCGCCCCGTAGAGGAAAGCGGTGTTGAGGAAAGCTTCGTTGGCGTCCTGGCGGGACATGATCGTTATTCCTTAAGCGACAGAGGATGGGGGTCCTCGGGACGGCGCCGGTAGAGGCCTGTCATGACAGGCATCCAGCTGGCGCCGCCGTCCCATGAATTCTCGATGGCAAGCTCGTACTCGTGAGCGTTGCGGATGGCGAAGGTGTGACGGGCGATTGCGCGCGGCGACCGGCGCAGAACCGTGAGCGTATCGCCCTCCCAGGATCCGCCTGCCGGATCGGCCGGCGGGAACCCAAGATTGTCGAACCAGAAGAGCCTGTATTCGTTCCGATCTGAATCGTACGTAAACAGACCCTTCGCCTGGACGGTCTCGCGGCCGTCCCGCTCCTGGCGGTAATCCTGCTCCAGCAGGAAACCGCCAAGCGCAATCCGATTGTCCACATGGCTCGCCGCAGGACCACCCTCCATCCAGGGGGTGTCCGAGAGCACTTCCTCCCCGGTCCAGAGCCCGGCGAGGGCCTGGAGGCGAAGATGTTCTGCTCCCGGTTGCGGCGCCATGAGACGTCCCCTCGCCTCAGCGGCCCTTGAGCACGTCGACGAGGGTCTTGCCGAGGCGCGCCGGGGACGGCGACACGCGGATGCCCGCGGCCTCCATGGCGGCGATCTTGTCCTCGGCACCGCCCTTGCCGCCCGAGATGATCGCGCCCGCATGGCCCATGCGGCGTCCGGGAGGAGCCGTGCGGCCGGCGATGAAGCCGACCATCGGCTTCTTGCGGCCCTTCTTGGCCTCACGGGCGATGAACTCAGCCGCCTCTTCCTCGGCCGAGCCGCCGATCTCGCCGATCATGACGATCGACTCGGTCTTCGGGTCGGAGAGGAACATGTCGAGCATCTCGATGAACTCGGTGCCCTTCACCGGGTCGCCGCCGATGCCCACCGCCGTCGTCTGGCCGAGGCCTTCGTTGGTGGTCTGGAACACGGCCTCGTAGGTGAGCGTGCCGGAGCGGGACACGATGCCGACCGAGCCGGGCTTGAAGATGTTAGCCGGCATGATGCCGATCTTCGATTCGCCCGCCGTCACGATGCCGGGGCAGTTCGGGCCGATGAGGCGCGACTTGGAGCCTTCCAGCGCCCGCTTCACGCGCACCATGTCGAGCACCGGAATGCCTTCCGTGATGCAGACGATGAGCGGGATCTCGGCGTCGATGGCTTCGCAGATCGCATCGGCCGCGCCCGGAGGCGGCACATAGACGACCGAAGCATTGGCGCCGGTGGCCTCGCGCGCTTCCATGACCGTGTCGAACACGGGCAGGTTCAGGTGCGTCGAGCCGCCTTTGCCGGGCGAGGTGCCGCCGACCATCTTGGTGCCGTAGGCGATGGCCTGCTCGGAATGGAAGGTCCCGTTCTTGCCGGTGAAGCCCTGGCAGATGACCTTGGTGTTCTTGTCGATGAGGATGGACATCAGCGCGTACCTTACTTCCCGCCGCGGACGGCGTTCACGATCTTCTGGGCGGCATCGTCCAGGTCGTCGGCCGGGATGACGTTGAGGCCGGACTCGCGGATGATCTGCTTGCCTTCCTCGACATTGGTGCCTTCGAGGCGGACCACCAGCGGAACCTGCAGGCCGACGGTCTTCACGGCCGCGATCACGCCGCGGGCGATGACGTCGCACTTCATGATGCCGCCGAAGATGTTGACCAGGATGCCCTGCACGTTCGGATCGGCCGTGATGATCTTGAAGGCCGCCGTGACCTTCTCCTCGGACGCGCCGCCGCCGACATCGAGGAAGTTCGCCGGCTCCTCGCCGTAGAGCTTGATGATGTCCAGCGTCGCCATGGCGAGGCCGGCGCCGTTGACCATGCAGCCGATGGTGCCGTCGAGGGCGATATAGGCGAGGTCGTACTTGGACGCCTCGATTTCCTTCTCGTCCTCCTCCGTCAGGTCCCGGAGCTCCATGAGCTCGGGGTGCCGATAGAGGGCGTTCGAGTCGAAGGAGATCTTCGCATCGAGGCACTTCAGGTGACCGTCCTTGGTGACGATCAGCGGGTTGATCTCGAGCATCGACATGTCCTTCGAAACGAAGGCCGCGTAGAGCTTCGTCACGAGGTCGCCCGCTTCCTTGGAGAGGGCGCCCGTGAGGCCGAGGGCCTTGGCGACCTTGCGGCCGTGGAAGGGCTGAACGCCGGTTGCCGGATCGACCGAGAAGGTCAGGATCTTCTCAGGGGTGTCGTGCGCCACCTGCTCGATATCCATGCCGCCTTCCGTCGAGACGACGAAAGCGACGCGGCCCGTGGCGCGGTCGACCAGCATGGAGAGGTAGAACTCGGTCTCGATGTCCGAGCCGTCCTCGATATAGAGGCGGTTGACCTGCTTGCCGGCCTCGCCCGTCTGCACGGTCACGAGGGTGTTGCCGAGCATCTGCTTGGCGAATTCCTTCACCTCGTCGACCGACTTGGCGAGGCGCACGCCGCCCTTCTCGCCGGCAGCGGCTTCCTTGAACTTGCCCTTGCCGCGGCCGCCCGCATGGATCTGGGACTTCACGACCCAGAGCGGGCCACCGAGCTCTTTGGCAGCAGCCTCGGCCTCGTCCGGGGAGAAGATGGCCTTGCCCCGGGACACGGGCAGGCCGAACTCCTTGAGGATGGCCTTGCCCTGGTATTCATGGATATTCATGTGTTCGCGCTTTCAATTAGCGGATGGCGAATGGCGAGCAGCGAGTCCAAGTGAGCGGCGAGAGCGTTTGGAAAGTTCGCTCGCCGCTCACCCTCGCCCTTAGGCCAGAGCCGGATTGATCTGCTTGCAGGCGTCGACCAGACCCTGCACGGAGGCGACGGACTTCTCGAACATCGCCTTCTCGTCGCCCGAGAACTCGACCTCGAGGATGCGCTCGACGCCCTTGGCGCCGATCACGATCGGAACGCCGACGAACATGTCCTTCACGCCGTACTGGCCCGTCAGGTAGGCGGCGCAGGGCAGGACGCGCTTCTTGTCCTTGAGGTAGCTCTCGGCCATGGCGATGGCCGAAGCCGCCGGGGCGTAGAAGGCGGAGCCGGTCTTGAGCAGGTTGACGATCTCGCCGCCGCCTTTACGGGTCCGCTCGACCATGGCGTCGAGCTTGGCCTGCGTGGTCCAGCCCATCTTCACGAGATCGGGAAGCGGAACGCCTGCGACCGTGGAGTAGCGCACGAGCGGCACCATGTCGTCACCGTGGCCGCCGAGCACGAAGGCCGTGACGTCCTTGACCGACACGTCGAACTCTTCAGCCAGGAAGTGACGGAAGCGGGCCGAGTCGAGCACGCCGGCCATGCCGACGATCTTCTCGGGCTTCAGGCCGGAGAACTTCTGCAGCGCCCAGACCATCGCGTCGAGCGGGTTGGTGATGCAGATCACGAAGGCGTTCGGGGCATATTGCTTGATGCCGTTGCCGACGGCTTCCATGACCTTCAGGTTGATGCTGAGAAGGTCGTCGCGGCTCATGCCGGGCTTGCGCGGCACGCCGGCCGTGACGATGATCACGTCGGCGCCTTCGATGGCCGCATAGTCGCTGGCGCCTGCATACTTGGCGTCGAACCCATCGACCGGGGCGGACTCGGCGATGTCGAGACCCTTGCCCTGAGGAACGCCGTCGGCGATGTCGAAGAGGACGATGTCGCCGAGTTCCTTCAAGCCTGCCAGATGAGCGAGCGTGCCGCCGATCTGGCCGGCGCCGATGAGCGCGATCTTGGAACGAGCCATGGAGATATCCTTGGATGGTATGGAGGCGCGAGCCTTTAGGGGTGGGGCTGTTTGACTCAGAAATGGGGCGCCTTCAAGCCATCGAAAGGTTAAAGCACAAGGACTTAGGAGTTAATTTGCCGGCTAAGTCATAGGCCTTTTCATGAAAGCCCTTGGGACCCAAGGCTTTAGGTCGATTGCCGGATCGGACAATAAGTCGTTACAAATTTCCGATTTTGTAACCGCCGTTACACCATACCGGTTGATAGAGCCCGGAGCATGACCCGGATCACGGCCGCGAGGCGCTGGTCGAGAACCTCCTGGGGCATGTCGGCGTCGAGCCGCACGGTCAAGGGATTGATGAACCGGTGGGACATGTCCGTCACGAGGGCAAGCGCCCGCTCCCGGTCCCGGGGGTCGAACTTCGCCGTCGCGATCCCTTCGTCGAGAACACGCTCCGTGAGCTGGCGCATGCGGGCCCGATGCTTGCGCACCAGGGGGCGGGAGGTCTCCGTAGCGGCGCAATAGACGTCGAAGAGATGCCGATTCTCCTTGAGCAGCTCGCGATGGGTCCGGGCCGAGGCCTGGATCAGCCGCTCCAGCTTGTCGTCGGCCGGGTCCGGCGCATCGGCGATGTCGGCGATGAGCGCCTCGAGGGACCTGAGCCACTGCCCGGCCACCGCGTCGATGAGGGCCGCCTTGGACGGGAAGTACCGGTAGACATTGGCGTGGGTCATGCCCGCCGCCTCGGCGATGCCGATCACCGTGACCTGACGTGGCCCCAGGCGCTTCAGGTGATCGGCCGCGATGGCGAGGAGACGGGTATCGGCCGGAGCGGATGCCCCCGCGAAGCGAAGGGAGCCGCCGCGGGGCCGCTTCATGTCTCGACCAGGCCCGTGCTCTGGCCGGAATCGGCCGAATCCACCGGTCCGTGCGGCAGGGACAGGTAGTCCCCCGAGCGCATCTCGATGAGGCGCGACACGGTCCGGTCGAACTCGAAGGCTTCGCGGCCCGTATCGGCCTGGTAGAGCTCGGGCGCCTCGGCCTCGGCGGAGGCCAGGAGCTTCACGTGGGAATCGTAGAGCGCGTCGATCAGCATGATGAAGCGCTTGGCCTCGTTGCGGCGATCGAAGTCCATCCGGGGAATGTCCTCCAGGATGAGCGTATGGAACTCCTCGGCGATGGCAAGGTAATCGGCCGCCCCCAGGGGGACCGAGCAGAGCTGCGCGAAGGTGGCGCGCGCGACCCCGCCAGCAGCCTCGGGGATCTCGACCGGATGGCCCTTTACCGTGAGCGTGACCGGCTCCCCATGGCTGCGGCCCGACAGGCTCCGGAATGCCCGGGTCAGGGCCTCATGGGCTCGCGCATCGGCGGGCGTATGATAGACGGGGCTCCCGGCGAGCTTCTCCAGGCGGAAATCCGTGCGGGCCTCGAGCTTGAGGACGTCCATCCGCTCCCGCAGCAGCGAAATGAAAGGCAGAAAGAGGGTGCGGTTCAGCCCGCCCTCATAGAGCCGGTCCGGCTCCACGTTGGACGTGGCCACCACCACGACCCCATGGGCGAACAGGGCCGTGAAGAGCCGCCCGAGGATCATCGCGTCCGCGATGTCCGTGACCGTGAACTCGTCGAAACAGAGGACCCAGGCTTCCTGCGCCAGTTCCTCCGCCACGGGCGCGATGGGATCGTCTCCCCTCACCTGCCCGGTCTTCAGCTTCTGGCGGAAGGCGTGGATGCGCCCGTGCACGTCGGCCATGAAGGCATGGAAATGCACCCGGCGCTTCCGCCGGACGGACAGCCCCTCGTAGAAGAGGTCCATGAGCATGGTCTTGCCGCGCCCGACCGATCCCCAGACGTAAAGGCCCTTGGGCGGCGCGGGGTTGCGCTTGCCGAACAGCCAGCCGAGGGCGCTGTTCTTCCGCGCCAGGCGGAAGCCGCTCAGGCTTTCGGCAAGGGCGTCGAGACGTGCGACGAGCTTGATCTGAGCCGGGTCGTGTTCGATGGCGCCGGCCCGCACGAGCGCGTCGTAGCGGGCGGCCATGGATTTCGACGACAGGGATTGTGACGGAAGGGAAGGATCGTGGGGCACGCGAGACCGATACTCTTCTCCCGCTCCGAGCGCAAACGGCCTATCGCGAGAGCGTGAGGGGCGCGCCCGACTTGGCGAGGACGCCGTTCAGGGAGCCGGACGAGCCGCGCAGGCGAGCCGCGACGGCGCCGCCCGTCTGGTAGAGATATACCTCGCCGTCCCGGTAATCCCAGGCATAGATCTTCGACAGGTCCTGGCTCGGGCAGCCCGAGGCGGAGGCCCGGTAGAGGTCGAGCGACGGGGAGCTGGTGAGCTGCACCCGGCAACTGCCGCCGGCGACTGTCGCGGTCCAGTTGCCCACCATGGCGGTGCGGCTGGACGGCGCAGGCGCCGCGGCCGGCGCGGGAGCAGCCGGCGGCGGAAGCCCTGCGACCTCCTGCTCGGCGCCCGGCATGCCCGACATGGGCGCGCCCGCAACAGGCGGGAGGGGCTGGCCTTCGAGCGGCGGCAGGGGAGCGGACATCACGGGCCCGGACGGCACCGCCTCCACAGGGGCGGGGCTCGCGGGCGCGGCCGACGCGCTGCGGATCGGAGCCCCACCGAGGCGCGCCGAAGAGCAGGCGCCGAGGGTCAGCGCGGAGCAGATCGTCGCCGTCACGATCCAGAAGGGGCTTTTCATCATCGTCCTCATCATGCTTGGCCGTATGCCCGACACCAATGCGCATGGCCGCGACCCGTTCCGCCGGATCCGGTCGTGCAGGCTCGACCTTGAAACTCGTCCGAAGAGTATGGCGTCGCCCGCGACAAAAAAAGGCGCCCGAGGCGCCTTTTGTCAAAGTGTTGCATACAAGCGTCACACGGTCCGCGCGACCATCATCTTCTTGATCTCGGCGATGGCCTTGGCCGGGTTGAGGCCCTTGGGGCAGGTATTGGCGCAGTTCATGATCGTGTGGCAGCGATAGAGCCGGAACGGATCATGCAGGTTGTCGAGGCGCTCGCCCGTATGCTCGTCGCGGCTGTCGATGAGCCAGCGATAGGCCTGGAGCAGGGCGGCCGGCCCTAGGAAGCGGTCGCCGTTCCACCAGTAGCTCGGGCACGAGGTGGTGCAGCAGGCGCACAGGATGCACTCATAGAGGCCATCGAGCTTCGAGCGCTCCTCCGGCGTCTGGCGCCATTCGGTCTCGGGCTCGGGCGTCTCGGTCTGCAGCCAGGGCTCGATGGCGGCGTGCTGGGCGAAGAAGCTTGTGAGGTCCGGCACCAGATCCTTCATCACCGGCATGTGCGGCAGGGGATAGATCTTGATGCTGTCGGTCTTGCAATCGTCCATGCCGAGCGTGCAGGCCAGCGTGTTCTGCCCCATGATGTTCATGGCGCAGGAGCCGCAGATGCCCTCACGGCAGGAGCGGCGGAAGGTCAGGGTCGGGTCGACCTTGTTCTTGATCCACAGCAGGGCGTCGAGAACCATCGGGCCGCAATCGTCCCGGTCAACGTAATAGGTGTCGATCTTCGGATTCGCGCCGTCGTCCGGGTTCCAGCGATAGATGCGGAACTCCTGCACGTGGTTCGAATTGGCCGGCTTCGGCCACTTCTTGCCTTCGGTGTATTGGGAGTTCTTGGGGAGGGTGAACTGGGCCATTCGGTCTTACCTTGCCTCTGCTGCATCATGCCCCGGCCATATCCTGGCCCGGGTGGGCATGGCCGGCCGGGCGGACCCGGCCGGGATGTCTGCCGTCAATACACGCGAGCCTTCGGCTCGATGTACTGGATCTCGTTCGACATGGTGTAGGTGTGCACCGGCCGGTAATCGAGCGTCACCTTGTGGGAGGTGTCGTCGAGCCAGGCGAGGGTGTGCTTCATCCAGTCCTTGTCGTTGCGGTCCGGGAAGTCCTCGCGGGCATGGGCGCCGCGGGATTCCTGGCGGTTGAGCGCGCCTTCCATGGTCACGACCGCCTGGCCGATGAGGTTGTCGAACTCAAGGGTCTCGTAGAGATCCGTGTTCCAGATCAGCGAGCGGTCCGTGACCTTGATGTCTGCGGCGGCGCTCCAGACCTTGTGGATGAGGTTCTTGCCCTCAGCCAGGACCTCGCCGGTGCGGAACACCGCGCAGTTGTTCTGCATGGTCTTCTGCATCTCGAGGCGCAGTTCCGCCGTCGGGGTCGAGCCGTTGGCGTGACGGAAGCGGTCGAGGCGGGAGAGCGCGAGGGCATCCGCGTCCTTCGGCAGGTCCGCATGCTTCTCGTTGGGGGTCAGGATCTCGGCGCAGCGCAGGCCGGCCGCGCGGCCGAACACCACGAGGTCGATGAGCGAGTTGGAGCCGAGGCGGTTCGCCCCGTGAACCGACACGCAGGCCGCCTCGCCCAGCGCCATGAGGCCCGGCACGACCGTATCCGGGTTGCCGTTCTTCAGGGTCAGCACCTCGCCGTGGTAGTTCGTCGGGATGCCGCCCATGTTGTAGTGGACGGTCGGGAGGACCGGGATCGGCTCCTTCGTCACGTCGACGCCCGCGAAGATCTTGGCGCTCTCGGAAATGCCCGGAAGGCGCTCATGCAGGATCTTCGGATCGAGGTGGTCGAGGTGGAGATAGATGTGGTCCTTATTCTTGCCGACGCCGCGGCCGGCCCGGATCTCCATGGTCATGGCGCGGGAGACCACGTCGCGGGACGCGAGGTCCTTCGCGGAGGGCGCATAGCGCTCCATGAAGCGCTCGCCCTCGGAATTGGTCAGATAGCCGCCCTCGCCGCGCGCGCCCTCGGTGATGAGGCAGCCCGCGCCGTAGATGCCGGTCGGATGGAACTGGACGAACTCCATGTCCTGCAGCGGCAGGCCGGCGCGCAGCACCATGGCGTTGCCGTCACCCGTGCAGGTATGGGCGGAGGTGGCCGAGAAATAGGCGCGTCCGTAGCCGCCCGTGGCCAGGATGGTCATGTGGGCGCGGAAGCGGTGGATCTCGCCGGTCGACTGGTCGAGCGCGACGACGCCGATGCAGCGGCCTTCGTCGTTCATCATCAGGTCGAGGGCGAAATACTCGATGAAGAAGTTCGTCTGGTTGCGAACCGCCTGCCCGTAGAGGGTGTGCAGGATCGCGTGGCCGGTCCGGTCCGCAGCCGCGCAGGTGCGCTGGGCCGTGCCCTTGCCGTATTCCGTGGTCATGCCGCCGAAGGGGCGCTGGTAGATCTTGCCTTCTTCCGTGCGGGAGAAGGGCACACCCCAGTGCTCCAGCTCGTAGACGGCGGCCGGCGCGTGGCGGCAGAGATACTCGATGGCGTCCTGGTCGCCGAGCCAATCCGACCCCTTCACGGTGTCGTACATGTGCCAGCGCCAGTCATCCGGCCCCATATTGCCGAGGGAGGCCGAGATGCCGCCCTGCGCCGCCACGGTGTGCGAGCGGGTCGGGAAGACCTTGGTGATGCAGGCGGTGCGCAGGCCGGCCTGGGAACAGCCGACGGTGGCGCGAAGGCCTGCGCCGCCGGCGCCCACGATGACCACGTCGAAGGTGTGGTCGATGATCGTGTAGGCCTTGCCGTTGATGTTGGTTGCTTGGGCCATGGGGTGAACTCCTTTAGATCAGGATCCGGCCGAGGCTGACCTTCAGGATCGCGTAGAGGCACGCGACGGCGATGATCACGGCATAGAAATTGTTGGCGATCACCGCGGCGATCTTCAGACCCTTGTCGTGGACATAGTCCTCGATGACGATCTGCATGCCCAGCCGCATGTGGTTCGTCACCGAGATGACGGCCAGGAGGAGGATGATCGCGACGAGCGGATGAGACACGATGGCGATCGCTTGCTCGTAGGAGGAGCCCGCGAGGGCCGCCACGATGATGACGAACGCGATGATGAGCGGGATGTTCGACACCGCCGTGACGCGGTGGATCCACCAATGCTCCACCCCGTGCCCGGAGGCGCCGAGGCCCTTCACGCGGGAGAGCGGGGTGCGCATGGAAACGCGGGTATCGACCCTGTTGTCGGCCATGGAACTCGTCTCCGTCAGAACAGCAGCAGGGCGACGGCCCAGATCAGGACCGTCAGGACGACCGACCCGATGAGGGTGAAGCGGGCCATGTTGATGCGAACGCCCGGCTCCATCCCGTGCCCGAAATCCCACACCAGATGGCGGACGCCGCCGAGCATGTGGTGGAGGAGCACCCAGGTATAGCCGAACAGGATCAGGAGCCCGAGCGGCGAGCCGAAGAACCAGTGCACCGTCTCGAAGGCGCGGGGCCCGGACGCGAGGGCCACGAGCCAGATCGCGAAGAGCGCAATGCCCCCGTAGAGGGCGATGCCGGCTGCCCGATGGACGACCGACATGGCCATGGTCCAGGTCCAGCGGTAGATCTGCAGATGCGGGGACAAGGGCCTGGGGGCCACCTTCACCTCAGCCATGCGTTCGCTCCTGATCGACGAAAATGTCGCACACGATTTGGAATGGTTCGTAACTGAAGCGCGGGACCATCGCAATGCATCTTCCGCACAACCGATGACAGGTGCACACTTCGTCAGCCGCGAAGTTTGCTTTAAGCTCGCCTCTTGCGCAATCTGTCATTATTCTAATCTACCTTCGCGAAACACGAAGGATGCCATGCAATTCGACCTGACCGACCTGAGCCTCTTCCGCCACGTGGTCGAGGCGGGCAGCATCACCCACGGGGCGGAGCGCGCCCATCTGGCGCTCGCCGCCGCCAGCACCCGCATCCGCAACATGGAAAAATCCCTCGGCGCGCCGCTGCTCCTGCGCAACCGGCAGGGGGTGGTGCCGACCCCGGCCGGCCGGACCCTGCTCCAGCATGCCCGGGCCATGCTGGCCCAGGCCGAGCGGCTGAGGGAGGATCTGGGCGCGTACATGGGCGGGCTCGCGGGACAGATCAGGATCCTGTCCAACACCAATGCGCTGACCGAGTTCCTGCCGGAGGCGCTCGGCGCCTTCCTGGCCGGGCACCCGCAGGTCTCCATCGATCTGGAGGAACGTCTTTCCGACGAGATCGTCGGGATGATCGCCGAAGGGGTGGGCGATATCGGCATCGTGGCCGGAACGGTCGATACGGGCCGACTCCAGACCTTCCCGTTCCGGAGCGACCGCTTCGTCCTGGTGGTGGGCCGGAACCACCCCCTCGCGGCCAGCCGCTCCGTCGCCTTCGCGGAGGTGCTGGGGCACGACTTCGTGGGCCTGGACCGGGCGAGCGCCCTGCAGCGTTTCCTGGCCGACAAGGCGGGGCGCATCGGCAAGCCCCTGCGCCTGAGGGTCCAGCTGCGCAGCTTCGATGCGGTGTGCCGCATGGTGGAAGCCGGGGTGGGCCTCGGCATCGTGCCTGAGACCACGGCCCAGCGCGCCACCCGCACCATGGATATCGCCATCGTGGCCCTGGAGGATTCCTGGGCCGCCCGCGACCTCACCCTCTGCATCCGCTCCATGGACACCCTCGCGCCCTCGGCCCGGCAGCTCGTGGAGCATCTGCGCAGCCGATCTTAGAGCATCGGGCGCAAAAGTGGGAGCCGGCTTTGCGTGAAAAGATGTTCAATAACAGAAACTTAAAGCCACGGACTTGAGCTCTGGCTCACGCCCGTGGCTTTAAGCGCAGCCGGTGGGCTCCCCCTGCCCTACCAAGGCTTGGCCATCACGGAGTTTTCAATCAGGCCGCTGCCGGCCCCGTGTTAGCCTCCTGTCATCGCCCGCATGACAAGGGCGCACCGGAGGAAGACATATGCGCGGAACAGGCAGCCTTTGGCTCGCGGCCTCCATGGCCGTTCTCGTCCTGGCCCCAGTCCATTCGGCACGGGCCCAGAGCGCCGGCGGCGCGGCCGATATGACGTTCTTCGTCACCAGCGTCGGCTCAGGGAAAGGCGCGGATCTCGGCGGCCTCGAGGGCGCGGACCGGCACTGCCAGTCCCTCGCGCAAGCCGCCGGCGCCGGCCAGAAGACCTGGCACGCCTATCTCTCGACCCAGGCGGCCGGCGGCACGCCTGCGATCAATGCCCGCGACCGGATCGGCCGCGGCCCCTGGCAGAACGCCAAGGGCGTCGTCATCGCCAAGGACGTCGCCGAGCTGCACGGCGCCAACAACCTGACGAAGGAAACGGCCCTGACCGAAAAGGGCGAGACCGTGAAAGGCCGGGGCGACACGCCGAACACGCACGACATGCTCACCGGGACCCAGGCGGACGGCACCGCCTTCCCGCCCGGCGAAGACCGGACCTGCGGCAACTGGACGAAGAGCGGAACGGACGGCGCCGTCATGCTGGGCCACCACGACCGCATGGGCCTGGACGAAACGCCCCCGGCCAAGTCCTGGAACACGTCCCATCCCTCCCGGGGCGGCTGCAGCCAGGACGCCCTGAAGAGCACCGGCGGCGCGGGCCTGTTCTACTGCTTCGCGACGAACTGACCGGAGCGCCCGGAGGGCCGGATCAGTCGAGTGCCGGCATCGGGAGGCCCCGCCGCAGGCAGGCGGCCTCCAGGGTATTGCGCAGCAGGCACGCGATGGTCATCGGCCCGACGCCGCCCGGCACGGGCGTGATGGCGGACGCCACCCGGGCGGCCTCCTCGTAGGCCACATCGCCCACGACCCGGGTCTTGCCCTCTCCGGCGGCCGGGTTCGGCACCCGGTTGATGCCCACATCGATGACGATGGCGCCGGGCTTCACCCAGTCGCCCCGCACCATCTCGGGGCGGCCGACCGCCGCGACCAGGATGTCGGCCCGGCGGCAGACCTCCGGCAGATCGCGGGTCCGGGAATGGGCAACCGTGACCGTGCAGCTCTGGGAGAGTAGGAGCTGCGCCATCGGCTTGCCGACGATATTGGACCGCCCGATCACGACCGCATCGAGCCCGGCGAGGTCCGGCCGGATGGAGCGGATCAGGAGCAGGCAGCCCAGGGGCGTGCAGGACACGAAGCCCGGTACCCCGGTCATCAGGCGCCCGGCATTGACCGGGTGGAACCCGTCCACGTCCTTGGCCGGATCGATGGCCTCGATCACCTTCTGGGCGTCGATCTGCTTCGGCAGGGGCAGCTGCACGAGAATGCCATCGACGGCCGGATCCGCATTGAGCCGGGCCACAAGGGCGAGGAGCTCCGCCTCGCTGGTGGAGGCAGGCAGCACATGCTCGAAGGAGGCCATGCCGGCCTCGACCGTGAGCTTCGCCTTGCTGCGCACATAGATCTGGCTCGCCGGATCCTCGCCCACCAGGACTACTGCCAGGCCGGGGCGGATGCCTTGCCGGCCGAGATCCGCCACTGCCCCGGCAATCCGGCTCCGCAGGCCGGCCGCATAGGCTTTTCCGTCGATGATGGTCGCGCTCATGAATCCTGTCCTGTCAGGGCGGCGAAGCGGGCCGCGAGGGCGGCGGCATCGCCTTCGATGAAAAACGTCTTCAGCCGGGCGGTTGCGCCGGTCGCCAGGGTCACGGCCGAGGCCGGCACGCCGAGCGCCTTGGCCAGGAGCCGCCGGACGGCCTCGTTGGCGGCCCCGTCCTCCGGCGCCACCCGGACCCGGACCTTCAGGACCCGGCTCCCGTCGGCCAGGGCCTCGATGCCCTCCACGGCATCACGCCCGCCGCGCGGGGTCGCCCGGACCCGGATCTCGATCCCGCCGCTGCGGGGCCGGCACGGCATGGAGCGGCCTAGAGGAGGTTCGCCGGAATGTATTGCTGCATCAGCCGGATCAGCAGGTTCTGCAGGAAGATGATGAGGAGGATCAGGATCACGGGCGAGATGTCGATGCCGCCGAGATTCGGCAGGATGCGCCGGATCGGCCGCAGGGCCGGCTCTGTGACCGCATCCAGGAAGCTCAGGATGGACCGGACGACGTCGTTGCGGGTGTTGATCACGTTGAAGGCCACCAGCCAGCTCAGGATCGCCGAGGCGATGATGAGGTAGGTGTAGAGCTGGAGGGCCAGGAGGATGACTTCGAGCAGGGATCGCATGGGAAACTCGTCAGGATCGGGCGTTCGTCATGTAGCGTTCCTGGCCCGGCGGAACAACCCGGACGCGCCCTGCCCGCCCCGGGTCACGAAAGTGGGCAGAGCCCCTTGGATCCCGATTGACAGACGGAAGCGCTCAGGCCTAAAAGTCCGCCGCTTGGTCTTCATGCCAGACCGGGGCTGTAGCTCAGATGGGAGAGCGCTGCAATCGCACTGCAGAGGTCAGGGGTTCGAATCCCCTCAGCTCCACCAAGTCTTCCCCATAACCTACGTCGAGCCTTTCCAACGTCGGGCCCCTGGCGCGCAGCCTTGTGGCGGCCTATGACGCCGCGCTGAGCGCTCCGCTGGTAAGCCAACCCTGCAGGGATGCAGGTGCATCGCTCGCCCGTCTTCCGAGGGGCGTGAGGGGGCATGTGCTCTCGGGCACAGCCGGAAGGCCCAGGACATCGTAACGGTTCCGTATGAGCCCGAACCCGCCTCGGCCCGCAACGGCACATGGCGGACGTCCTGACTGACCGGTACCGACGATGAGCAAGAGCCCACACCCCTCCGCCTTCTCCCGCAGCCTGAACCCTTCCGAATGGGGAGCCATTGCGGTTCTCGTGACCTTCCTGGTTGTCTGGTTCGGCTCAGCCTTCGCCTGATTCCGTGCGGTCAGGGTGGCCGCATCGACGGAAGGTTACTCGCTAACCATTTCGGAAGAGCTTGGGCCGAGAATGGCGGGCGTTGCCTTCAAGGGGAAAGGAACCGTCATGGCAAAGAACACGATCTGCCTCTGGTACGACAAGGACGCCGAGGCGGCTGCCCGCTTCTATTGCGAGACCTTTCCCGACAGCGCAGTGCATGGCGTGCACCGGGCACCCGGAGACTACCCGTCCGGCAAGGAGGGCGACGTCCTGACCGTTGAATTCACGGTTGCGGGCATCCCCTGTCTCGGTCTCAACGGGGGCCCGGCTTTCCAGCACAACGAGGCCTTCTCGTTCCAGATCTCCACCGAGGATCAGGCCGAGACCGACCGCTACTGGAACGCCATCGTCGGCAATGGCGGCCAGGAGAGCGCATGCGGTTGGTGCAAGGACAAGTGGGGCGTGTCCTGGCAGATCACGCCGCGGACCTTGATGGAGGCCCTGGCGGCAGGCGGCGGCGAAGCCAAGCGCGCATTTGACGCGATGATGAACATGACGAAGATCGACGTGGCCGCCATCGACGCGGCACGGCGCGGTTGATGCCCGCCGGTTGGCTCCGCTCCGCCTATCCCTATCGCCCCCAGCGCAAAACGACCGGATCGAGGCGGCTCGCGATCTCGATCAGGCCCTTGCGCGTTTGCGGGTGCAGGGGCTGCAGCGGATGGCGGACGCAGTCGGAGCGGATGACGCCGCCCTCCTTCATGAGCACTTTGGCGGCCAGAAGCCCGCATTGCCGGTTCTCGTAGTTGATCAGGGGAAGCCAGCGCTCGTAGGCGGCCAAGGCCGCCTCACGGTCGCCTGCCCCATAGGGATCGATGATCTGCCGGATACCGTCAGGAAACCCGCCGCCCGTCATGGCACCCGTGGCGCCCGCATCCAGGTCCGCCATCAGTGTGATCGCCTCCTCGCCGTTCCAGGGCCCCTCGATGGCATCCTCGCCCAGGGCGATCAGCTCGCGCAGCTTCGCGGCGGTGCCGGGCACCTCGATCTTGAAATAGGACACCTGGGCAATGTCCCGCGCCATCTTCGCCAGGAAGCCGGCCGAGAGCGGGGTCCCGGCCATGGGCGCATCCTGGATCATGATCGGTATGCCGATAGCGTCCGACACCCGGCGGAAGAAATCGTAGATGCCCGTCTCGGAGACCCGCAGCGTCGCGCCGAAGAACGGCGGCATGACCATCACCATCGCGGCGCCCGCCTCCTCGGCGCGGCGGCTGCGCTCGACGCAGAGGTCTGACGAGAAGTGGCTCGTGGTGACGATGACGGGCACCCGGCCGGCGACATGGTCGAGCATGGCTCGCATCACCAGCTCGCGCTCCGCATCGCTCAGGGCGAACTGCTCGGAGAAATTCGCCAGGATGCACAGGCCGTCGGAGCCCGCGTCGATCATGAAATCGACCGCCCGCTTCTGCCCTTCGAGGTCGAGGCGGCCATCCTCGTCGAAGATGGTCGGCACCACGGGATAGACACCGCGATAGGGGCGCGTGGAGCTTCTTCCAGACAAGGCCATGCCTTTCTCCTTCGGTTCGTAATCTCAATCCGTTGTCAATGGTTGTCGCGTGGTACGGGCGCCCCGGTTCGGCCGACGAGGAAGTCCAGGTCGGCGCCCTTGTCGGCCTGCATCACGTGATCGATGTAGAGCTTGGCGTAGCCACGCGTGGCATGCGCAAGCGGTGGCGCCCAAGCGGCGCGCCGGCGCTCGAGCTCGTCCGCCTCGACGTGCAGATGCAGGCTGCGGGCGGCGACATCCAGGGTGATCAGGTCGCCGCTCTGCACCAGGGCCAGCGGACCGCCGGCCGCGGCCTCGGGCGCCACATGGAGCACCACCGTGCCATAGGCGGTGCCGGACATGCGCGCATCCGAGATGCGGATCATGTCGCGAACGCCCTTCTTGAGCAGCTTCCGCGGCAACGGCATGTTGCCCACCTCGGCCATGCCCGGATAGCCTTTGGGGCCGCAGTTCTTGAGGACCATGATGCAGGTCTCGTCGATATCGAGCGTATCGTCGTCGATGCGATGATGAAGCTCCTCGATGGACTCGAACACGACGGCGCGGCCGGTATGCCGCATCAGCTCGGGCGAGGCCGCGGATGGCTTGATGACGGCGCCGTTCGGCGCAAGATTTCCCTTCAGCACCGCGATGCCGGCCTGTGGCTTGAACGGCTCCTCGAAGGTGGTGATGACCTCCCGGTTCCAGCACTGCGCATCCTTGACATTGTCCCAGATCGGCTTGCCGTTCGCGGTCAGCGCCTCCTTATGTAGCAATCCACGCTCGCCCAGAGTGCGGAGCACGACCGGCAATCCGCCGGCATAATAGAAATCCTCCATCAGGAAGCGGCCGGAAGGCATGAGGTCGACGAGGCAGTGAACGTCGCGCCCCAGGCGATCGAAGTCGTCCAGCGTCAGGTCGACGCCCGCGCGGCCGGCCATCGCCAGAAGGTGCACCACCGCGTTGGTCGAGCCCCCAATGGCCGCCAGCGTGAGGATTGCGTTCTCGAATGCCTGCCGCGTCATGATTTTCGAGAGCAGGAGATCCTCGTGCACCATCTCGACGATGCGCCGACCGGCCATGCGGGCGAGATGGTTGCGACGGGCATCGCTTGCCGGGATCGCGGCATTCTCGGGCAAGCCGACGCCGAGCGCCTCGACCATGGACGCCATGGTGGAGCCGGTGCCCATGGTCATGCAGTGGCCGGCGGAGCGATTCATGGCGCTCTCCGCCTCGTGAAACTCCTCCAGTGTCACTTCTCCGGCGCGCAGCTGCTCGCTCATGGAGATGATGTTGGTGCCGGAGCCGATGATCTTGCCGCGATAGACCCCGCGCAGCTGCGGTCCGCCGGAGACGCCGATGGTGGGCAGATCCGCGGAGGCCGCGCCCATGAGCAAGGCAGGGGTGGTCTTGTCGCAGCCCATGAGGAGCACGACGCCATCGAGGGGGTGGGCGCGGATCGCCTCCTCGACGTCCATGGCCGCGAGATTGCGAAAGAGCATGGCCGTGGGGCGCATCGTCACCTCGCCGAGGGACGAGACGGGGAATTCGAGCGGGAAGCCCCCGGCATCGAGCACGCCGTACCTCACGTGCTCGGCAATGGTGCGGAAATGGGCGTTGCAGGGGGTGAGCTCGGACCAGGTATTGCAGATGCCGATCACCGGGCGTCCGTCGAACTGGTCCTGGGGAAAGCCGCTGTTCTTCAGAAACGAGCGGTAATAGAAGCCCATCTTGTCCTGCCGCCCGAACCACGCCTGGCTGCGTAGAGGGCGCCTGTCGTTGTCGCTCATCCGCTCTCGCCTTCGAAACAATGTGTCGCCCCAAGGAGCCCAAAGACCGCGACTTTGGTTGTATAGGCGTTCACTTCGGTTCATATAATAGTACTAATAGGCGGCTGTTAAGGCTGCTAAAGTCGAAGAGCAACGAGAAATTCAGGGAGAGAACGCATGAAGGCCCGTCACCTTCTGACGACAATCGGCATGGCCGCTCTGATGCTGTCCTCAGGCGTCGCCTACGCTCAGACCAAGATGACCATCGGCTTTTCCCAGGTCGGATCCGAATCCGGCTGGCGGGCTGCCGAGACGAAGGTCTCGAAAAGCGAGGCCGAAAAGCGCGGCGTCGATCTGAAGATCTCAGACGCGCAGCAGAAGCAGGAAAACCAGATCCGCGCTGTCCGCTCCTTCATCGCCCAGGGCGTCGATGCGATCTTCATCGCGCCGGTCGTATCGACCGGGTGGGATGCGGTCCTGAAAGAGGCCAAGGACGCCAAGATCCCGGTCGTGCTGCTCGACCGTTCCATCGACACGAAGGACGAGTCCCTCTACCTCACGGCCGTGACCTCGGACACGGTCTATGAAGGCAAGGTGGCCGGCGAGTGGCTCGCCAAGGAAACCGGCGGCAAGTGCAACGTGGTGGAACTCCAGGGCACGGTCGGCTCGAGCCCGGCGATCAACCGCAAGAAGGGTTTTGATCAGGTCGTCGCCGCCAATCCCGGCATGAAGATCATCCGCACCCAGTCCGGCGACTTTACCCGCACCAAGGGTAAGGAAGTGATGGAGAGCTTCATCAAGGCCGAAGGCGGCGGCAAGAACATCTGCGCCGTCTACGCGCACAACGACGACATGGCGATCGGCGCCATTCAGGCCATCAAGGAAGCGGGCCTGAAGCCCGGAACGGACATCAAGATCGTCTCCATCGACGGCGTTCCGGACATTTTCAAGGCCATGGCCGATGGCGAGGCCAATGTCACGGTGGAGCTGACGCCAAACATGGCGGGCCCGGCCCTCGACGCGCTGGTCGCCTTCAAGAAGGACGGGACGATGCCGAAGAAGTGGATTCAGACGGAATCCAAGGTCTTCACGCCCGAGACCGCCAAGGCCGAATACGAGAAGCGCAAGGATCTCTACTGAGATCGTTACGTGACCAGAGCAGCAGGCGGGCAACCGCCTGCTGCCTCGCATCTGGGTATTCGGGGACGCAATGCCGGAATTGACAGAGCAGCCCAAGCTCCTTGAGATCCGGGGCCTCACGAAGGGTTTTCCGGGCGTGCAGGCGCTGGACCACGTGGATTTCGCGCTGGATGCGGGCGAGATCCACGGACTGCTCGGCGAGAACGGCGCCGGCAAGTCGACGCTGATCAAAGTGTTGACCGGTGTCTTCAGACGCGATGCCGGAACCATTCGCCTCGACGGGCAGGAATTCGAAGCGCGGGATCCTGCGGATGCGCTCTCACTGGGTATCGGAACCGTCTATCAGGAAGTCAATCTTCTGCCGAACCTGTCGGTCGCGGACAATCTCTACATCGGCCGCCAGCCGCACCGTTTCGGCCTCGTCCGCACAGGCGAGATGCGGCGCCTCTCGGAGGAGTTGCTCGCAAGCTACGGGCTCGACATCAATGTTGCCAATCCTCTGAGCACCTATTCGGTGGCCGTCCAGCAGATCGTTGCCATCGCCCGTGCGGTCGATCTCTCGGCCAAGGTGCTGATCCTTGACGAGCCGACGGCGAGCCTCGATGCGCATGAGGTCGAAATCCTTTTCAAGATCCTGAGGGATCTCAAGAGCCGTGGCATCGGCATCGTGTTCGTCACGCACTTTCTCGACCAGGTCTATGCGATCTGCGACCGGATCACGGTGTTGCGCAATGGACGCCTCGTGGGCTCCCGCCCGATCGCCGACCTGCCACGGATCGAGCTTGTCTCCATGATGCTCGGGCGCGAACTCGCGGCGGAGGCCCTTCATCGTAATCAGCGGAGCGCCGTCATGGGTGAGCCGCTGGTCGCATTCAAGGATTACGGCAAGCGCCGGCTCGTCGAGCCGTTCGATCTGGCGGTGCGTCCCGGCGAGGTGGTGGGTCTTGCGGGCCTCCTCGGCTCCGGTCGTACGGAAACGGCGAGATTGATGTTCGGCATCGAGCGTGCGGACAGTGGCCAAGCCTTCGTGGACGGCAAGCCCGTGCGCATCGCCACGCCCCGCGAGGCAGCCCGGCTGCGGTTCGGGTTCACGCCCGAAGACCGCAAGACGGAAGGAATCGTGGCTGAGCTGTCAGTTCGCGAAAACATCATCCTGGCGCTCCAGGCACAGCGCGGTTGGCTGCGTCTGATCCCAAGACGCAGGCAGGAGGACATTGCCGAGCGCTTCATCAAGCTTCTCGATATCCGCACCCCCGATGCGGAAAAGCCTATTGGGCTGCTGTCGGGAGGCAACCAGCAGAAGGCACTCCTTGCCCGCTGGCTCGCCACCGAACCACGGTTCCTGATCCTTGACGAACCCACACGCGGGATCGACGTGGGTGCACATGCGGAGATCATCCGCCTGATCGAGCAGCTTTGCGAGGACGGACTTGCTCTTCTCGTCATCTCCTCTGAGCTCGAAGAGATCGCGTCCTACAGCGATCGCGTGGTCGTGCTCCGCGACCGTCGGCATGTGCGGGAGCTCTCGGGCGACGAGGTGAATGCCGATACCATCATGACAACCATCGCGAGCTTTTGAATGAGAGGCGCAATCCAGGCTGCTGCTCCGCGCACCTTGCCCAAGGGGTTTCCGCAGCTCGCTGCGCTCCTGATCGTCTTTCTCATCAACTGGCTCGTCTTTCGCGACTTCTTTGCCCTGCGCCTTCAGGACGGGCGTCTCTTCGGCAGCCTCATCGATGTGCTGAACCGGGGGGCGCCGGTCGCCATTCTGGCCCTGGGCATGACCCTCGTCATCGCCACCCGCGGCATCGATCTGTCGGTCGGCGCGGTCATGGCGATTGCAGGGGCGGCGGCGGCCACCATGACGGCGCAGGGTTATCCGTTGCCGGTCGCACTCGTGGCAGCAGTCGGTGTCGGTTTGGCCTGCGGCCTGTGGAACGGCATCCTCGTCGCCGTTCTGGAAATTCAGCCTTTTGTGGCCACCCTGATCCTGATGGTGGCCGGCCGCGGCTTCGCGCAGCTGATCACGGAGGGACAGATCATCACCTTCGTGAGCGAGGGTTTTGCGGCCATCGGCGGAGGCTCCTTCCTGATGCTGCCGATGCCGGTAGGGATCGCCCTTGTGATGCTACTCGTCACGCATCTGGTGGTACGGTACACGGCGCTCGGTCTCTTCATCGAGGCGATCGGCGCCAATGTCCGCTCCAGCGCCTATGCGGGCATCGGCACCAAGGCCGTCACGATCGCGGTCTATATGTGGTGCAGTCTCTGCGCGGCCATTGCGGGGCTGATCGTGACGGCGGACATCCGCGGCGCCGATGCTAACAATGCCGGTCTCTGGCTCGAGCTCGATGCCATCCTCGCGGTGGTCATCGGCGGAACCTCTCTTTTTGGCGGGCGCTTCAGCCTCGGGCTCTCGGTCATCGGCGCCCTTATCATCCAGGCCATGAACACCGGGATCCTGCTGAGCGGCTACCCGCCTGAATACAATCTGATCGTGAAGGCGATCGTCGTTCTCGCGGTGCTTCTGGCGCAGTCGCCCGTCCTGACGGCCCTCCGCGCAATCTGGAGAGCCAAGGCATGATCCGGCGCCACCTCCCCGTGCTCATCACCCTGGCGGTATTCATCGCCGGTTATCTGATCTGCCTCGCCCAGTTCCCGAGCTTCGCGTCCACCCGCGTGATCGGCAATCTTTTCACCGACAATGCCTTCCTGGGAATCGTTGCGGTGGGCATGACCTTCGTGATCCTGTCGGGCGGAATCGACCTGTCGGTAGGGTCCGTGATCGCCTTCACGGGCGTGTTCCTGGCCGTCGCCATCGAGCGGTATGGGCTCAATTCCTATCTGGCTTTCGCCCTCATCCTGATCCTCGCATCCCTGTTCGGGGCCGGGATGGGCTTCCTGATCCATACCTTCCAGATCCCGGCCTTCATCGTGACGCTCGCCGGCATGTTTCTGGCGCGGGGTCTATGCTTCGTGCTCACGACGGACTCGATCCCCATCAATTCGCCCGCCTATGGACAGATCACGGACATCGCCGTTGCCCTGCCGGGCGGGGGACGGCTGACCTTCATCGCCATGGTCATGCTCCTGATCTTCGCCGCGGGCATCCTCCTGGCTCATTTCACCCGGTTCGGCGCCAATGTGTATGCTCTTGGCGGCAACAAGACGTCGGCCGAGCTGATGGGTGTGCCGGTCGGGAAGACGACGATCCGGATCTATATGCTCTCTAGCTTCCTGGCCGCCCTGGCGGGCATCGTCTTTTCCTTCTATACCTCTGCCGGCTATTCCCTGGCTGCCACCGGCGTCGAGCTTGACGCAATCGCTGCTGTCGTCATCGGCGGGACCTTGCTGACGGGAGGCTATGGAACAATTCTCGGCACGTTTGTCGGTGTGCTGATCCAGGGGTTGATCCAGACATATATCACCTTCGACGGGACCCTGAGTTCCTGGTGGACGAAGATTGCCATCGGCGCCCTGCTGTTCGCGTTCATCGTCCTTCAGCGGGGGCTGGCGGCGGCATCGCTTCGAACGCGATAGAGATGGAAGAAGAAGACTATGGTGTTGGCGCGCGAGTTCCAGAGGCCCTCAAGAACGCGATCAGCTCATGATCTCGTTGCCCACGGGATCGGCCAGAATATCATGCAGGGGCGCTTCCCGGTCGGCAGCATCCTGCCGGGGGATGCCGAGCTGATGGAGCTCTTCGGCGTATCCCGAACGGCGCTCCGGGAGGCGTTGAAGACCCTGGCGGCGAAAGGGCTGATCGAATCCAAGACGAAGGTCGGCACCAAGGTTCTGGATCGCAACAGCTGGAACATGTTCGATGCCGACATCCTCGAGTGGCACCTGGAGATGGGCGTGGACGCCCGCTTCCTCGGATGGCTCTTCGAGATCAGGCAGACCCTCGAGCCGCTCGCCTGCGCCACGGCGGCCCTGCGGCGGACGCCGGAACAGCTCGAACGGATGCGCAGAGCCCTTCAGGCGATGTATGGCTGCGAAAGCAACCGACAGGGTTTCACAAAGGCCGATCTTGCCTTCCATCAGGCGATCCTTGAGGCGTCCGGCAATCCCTTCCTGCAATCGATCGGCTCCGTCATCGGAGCAGCCCTGGCCACATCCTTCACGATCAGCTCGCCTGTATCGAGCGACGAGCGCTTCCGTGAGGTCATGCGGCAGCATCAGGAAGTGTTCGACGCGATCGAGCAGCGCCAACCGTCCGCCGCGAGCGATGCCATGGCCACGCTGATCCTTCGGGCGGCAGAGCGGGTCCAGATCAAGCGCGCCGAGGGTTCCCTGGCCGAGATCCAGGTTCATGCCTTCTCGGAGGCAGATCGGCCTCGATAGACCGGCCTTGGCTGGCGTGGAGCATGATCAGCAAGTGTACGCCGCCCAAAATAGTAGTATAGTATGATTTATTATTGCTAGGATCGAAGTGACACTCGCCTCACGCGAGAGGGAGGAAGCGCCGCTCACGAGATGAGCTGCCCTAACGACAAGATCAGGATGACTGCCGCGGCATAAACCAAAGCAGACCACTGACGGAGAAGCTCTCAAGCAACAAACCAAAATACGCCAGACGCAATGGCGAAATCCGGGGCACGGATAAGAGGGAGAACGACATTGAGGACTTTTGCAACCACATTAGCGGCTGTGGCCATCGGAGCTTTCGGCGTACTCGGAGCGGCCCAGGCGCAGGACAAGGGAACCGTTGGCGTGGCCATGCCCACGAAGTCGTCCGCACGCTGGATCGACGACGGCAACAACATGGTCAAAGCCCTTAAGGAGAAGGGCTACAACGTCGACCTGCAATATGCAGAAGACGACATTCCAAACCAGCTGTCGCAGATCGAAAACATGATCACCAAGGGGTCCAAGGTGCTCGTGATCGCGGCCATCGACGGAACGACCCTCTCCGATGCGCTGCAGCAGGCTGCCGACAAGGGCATCAAGGTCATCGCCTATGACCGGCTGATCCGCAACTCCAAGAATGTCGACTACTATGCCACCTTCGACAATTTCCAGGTCGGCGTGCTGCAGGGTGGCTATATCGAGAAGGCGCTCGGCCTGAAGGAGGGAAAGGGCCCGTTCAACATCGAGCTGTTCGGCGGATCGCCTGACGACAACAACGCCTACTTCTTCTACAATGGCGCGATGTCCGTGCTCGAGCCCTACATCAAGAGCGGCAAGCTCAAGGTTCAGAGCGGCCAGATGGGAATGGACAAGGTCTCGACCTTGCGCTGGGACGGCGCAGTTGCCCAGGCCCGCATGGATAACCTGCTGTCGGCCTATTACACCGACAAGCGTGTCGATGCGGTGCTCTCCCCCTATGACGGCCTCAGCATCGGCATCATCTCTTCCCTAAAGGGTGTCGGGTACGGCTCGGCTCAGCAGCCCATGCCGGTCATCACCGGCCAAGATGCCGAAGTCCCATCCATCAAGTCGATCCTCGCCAAGGAGCAGACGCAGACCGTGTTCAAGGACACGCGGGAACTCGCCAAGGTTGCGGCCGGCATGGTCGATGCCGTGCTCTCGGGCAAGCAGCCTGAGGTGAACGACACCAAGACCTATGAGAACGGCGTGAAGGTGGTTCCGTCCTATCTTCTGAAGCCCGTGAATGTCGACGCTTCGAACTGGAAGGAAGTCCTGGTCGACAGCGGTTATTACAAGGCAGACCAATTCAAGTAATGGGCCGATGGCGTATGGACCCTGTGCAGCCGCGCAGGGTCCATACGCGTTTCCGGAATGCTTGCCGCATCAGAGCGGCCTGAGGTCATGCGATGAACGCGATCCTTGAGATGCGGGGCATTACCAAGTCATTTCCGGGCGTGAAGGCGCTCGACAACGTCAACATCACCGTCAAGGCCGGCGAGATCCACGCGCTCGTCGGCGAGAACGGCGCCGGCAAGTCTACACTCATGAAGGTGCTGAGTGGGGTCTATCCGTACGGCTCTTATTCCGGAGAGATTCACTACGAGGGCCGGGAGAGGCGCTTCTCGGGAATCTCCGACAGCGAGGCGCTCGGCATCATCATCATTCACCAAGAGCTGGCCCTCGTGCCGCTCCTGTCGATCGCCGAGAATATCTTTCTCGGCAATGAGCCCGCGACGTACGGCGTCATCGACTGGTCCTTGGCCTTCGCCAAGACCAAGGAATTGCTCAAGGTCGTCGGGCTCGATGAATCGCCCGAGACGCTGGTCACCAATCTCGGCGTCGGCAAGCAGCAGCTCGTCGAAATCGCCAAGGCGCTCTCGAAGAAGGTGAAGCTTCTCATCCTCGACGAGCCGACAGCGAGCCTCAACGAACGGGACAGCGATGCGCTCTTGAGGCTCCTGCTCCAGTTCAAGGCACAGGGCATCTCGTCGATTCTGATCTCGCACAAGCTGAACGAGATCTCCAAGGTGGCCGACGCCATCACGGTCCTTCGGGACGGCAGCACGGTCGAGACCCTGGACTGCCGCGCGGAGACCGTAAGCGAGGACCGCATCATTCGCGGCATGGTCGGCCGCACCATGGAGGACCGGTACCCGAAACGGGAGCCGAAAATCGGCGAGACGATCTTCCAGGTCGAGAACTGGTGCGCCTACCATCCGCTCCACAGCAATATACAGGTCGTCAAGAATGTCGGCCTGAAGATCCACCGCGGCGAGATCGTCGGCATTGCCGGGCTGATGGGAGCGGGCCGGACCGAATTCGCCATGAGCCTGTTCGGCCGCAGCTACGGGCAGAATATCTCCGGTCGCGTAACGTTGCATGGGAAGCCGATCGATGTGAGCACGGTCGAAAAGGCCGTCGCCAATGGCATCGCCTATGCCACGGAGGACCGCAAGACCTACGGCCTCATTCTGGCCGACGACATTCGGAAGAACGTCACCATCGCCAATCTCGAGGGCGTTTCCACGAACCTCGTCATTGACGATATCCGAGAACTCTCTGTCGCTAACGACTACCGCGCCAAGATGCGGATCCGCAGTTCCAGCGTGTTCCAGGAGGCCGTGAACCTGTCGGGCGGCAACCAGCAGAAGGTCGTTTTGAGCAAGTGGCTGTTCTCCGACCCGGAGATCCTCATCCTGGACGAGCCCACCCGCGGCATCGACGTCGGAGCGAAATACGAGATCTATACGATCATCAACAGGCTGGCCGATGCCGGCAAGGGCGTTCTGATGATATCCTCGGAGATGCCGGAGCTCCTCGGCATGTGCGATCGGATCTATGTGATGAACGAGGGCTCTCTGGTTGCCGAGTTCGCCAGTGCCGAGGCGTCGCAGGAGAAAATCATGCATGCAATCGTCAAGACCGGGAGACGCTGAGATGGACACGAGAACCGCCGACGAGCTTCAGGCTCCCCCGTCGAAGACCTCGTGGATGGAGTTCATCAAGGCCCATTTCCGTGACTATGGCATGCTGCTCTCACTCCTGGCCATCATGCTGTTCTTCCAGGTGGTGACCAACGGCACGTTGCTGCGGCCGCTCAATCTCACCAATCTGGTGCTGCAGAACAGCTATATCGTCATCATGGCGCTTGGCATGCTGCTCGTCATCGTGGCCGGGCACATCGACCTTTCGGTCGGATCCATCGTCGGCTTCGTCGGAGGCCTTGCGGCCATGATGATGGTCCGCTGGGGCTTCGATCCAGTCACGACCACCATCGCGTGCCTTATCGTGGGCGGCCTCATCGGCGCGGCACAGGGCTATTGGGTGGCTTACTTCAAGGTGCCATCCTTCATCGTCACGCTCGCCGGCATGCTCGTCTTCAAGGGGCTGACCCTCGCGCTCCTCGGCGGCATGTCCGTCGGTCCCTTTCCGGTGGCCTTCCAGCGCCTGAGCTCCGGCTTCATCCCCGACATCTTCGGCGGCCTGGGTTTCAACTACACGGCCCTGTTCCTGGGCGCCGCGAGCGTCGCGGCGATGATTTATTTCAGTGTCCGCACCCGTGCCAATCAGCTCAAACACGCCGTCGAGACCGCGCCCTTCGGGCTTTTTCTCTTCAAGAACGGCCTTCTGGCGATCCTTGTGATTGCGTTCTGCACCCTCATGGCGACCTATCGCGGATTGCCGAACGTGCTCGTCATCATGGCCGTGCTGGTCGCTCTCTACGCCTTCGTGACCAACCGCACCACCATCGGCCGGCGCATCTATGCGCTCGGCGGGAACGAGAAGGCCGCCAAGTTGTCGGGTATCAAGACCGAACGCCTGACCTTCCTCACTTTCGTCAATATGGGCGTCCTCGCAGGCCTTGCCGGATTGATCTTTGCCGCCCGCCTCAACACGGCCACGCCGAAGGCGGGTCTCGGCTTCGAGCTCGATGTGATCGCGGCAGTCTTCATTGGCGGCGCCTCGGCCACCGGCGGGGTCGGCAAGGTGACAGGGGCGGTCATCGGCGCCTTCGTGATGGGCGTAATGAACAACGGGATGTCGATCCTAGGCATCGGCATCGACTACCAGCAGGTCATCAAGGGGCTCGTGCTTCTCGCGGCCGTCTCCCTTGATGTCTACAACAGGAAGAAGTGAGCACTTCAGGAGCTCTTCTCGTCATCCGAAGCGTCGGATTCGGCGCGCTTCTGGGCAGAAAGACGGGCGACCGGCAGGTGCCAGCCATGCTTGATGGCCATGAAGCGGAGACCGAAACACAGAGCCGCTCCAGCCGGAGCCGAGACGCCATAGGGGAATCCGAGCCTGTCTCCCATGACAACCACGGACGCGCCGGCGAGGGCCGCAACGGCGTAAAGATCCGAACGCAGCACCTGTGGAATCTCGGCAAGAAGAATATCGCGCATCATCCCGCCGCCGATCCCGGTCAGCATGCCGAGAAGGGCAGCCATGACGGGGTTCAGCCCAAGTCCGATAGCCTTCTGAGCGCCCGTGACCGCAAAGAGCGACAGGCCGACCGCATCGAACAGCAGAACAGGGCTGCGCAACCTGTCGACGCCCGCGTACCAGAAAAAGGTGATCAACCCGGCGAGAACCGACACCAGGAGATAGTACCCGTCCGTGAGGGCTGCCGGCGGCACTGCGCCAATCAGCACGTCGCGGGTGATCCCGCCGAAGTTCCCTGCAACGAAGGACAGGACCAGGATGCCGAAAACATCGAGGCGACGATTGACCGCCGCGACCGCTCCGCTGATCGCAAAGACGAAGGTGCCGGCAAGGTCGAGAATGCGTACGAAGACGTCAATGGTGATCATGCCGGCCCGTTATCGATAGTGTGGAAATCACGCCTTTCCCGACTCTCAGCCTTCAGCGTCCACCAGGGCCAAGCCAGGCCAGGGCGCCGACGACCAGAGCCTCGATGCCCGTTTCCAGGGTTGGGTGCAGGACCGGCGCGAATTGTGGGCTGTGATTGACCGGCAGATCATTCAGTTTGCCCTCGGCCTTCGCCTTGGCGTAGATCGCCGGATCCGTACCACCGACGAACCAGAACACTGACGGCACCTGCCACGCGGTGCCGAAGCAGCCGAAATCCTCGCTGGCCGGCGCGGGGCCGGTATGCTTCACGCGCTCGGGCGAGAAATAGCGGCGGAATGCCTCTGCAATGCGATTGCTCGCCGTTTCGTCGTTCACATTCAGCGGGTAGCGATCGAGCGGGGCGATTTCCGGCTTGCGCGGTGCGCCCGAGGCTTCGGCCTCTGCATGGACAATCCGATCGATCGCCTTGAGCACACGCTTGCGCACCCCGTCATCGAAGGTCCGTACATTGAGTTTGATAAGCGCGTCGTCGGGGATGACGTTCTCCTTCGTTCCGGCCTGCAGAACGCCGATCGTCACCACGGCCGCCTCGGTGGCGGCGACCTCGCGGGACACGATGGTCTGCAGTCGCATGACGACGGAGGCAGCCATGACGACGGGATCGATGCTCGCCTGCGGCATCGATCCGTGCGCACCCCGGCCGAACAGGCGGATCTGCAGACTGTCCGCCGCTGACGTGATGGGGCCGGAACTCCCCGCCACGAAACCCGCGGGACCGACCATGACGTGCTGGCCAAGCACGACCTCCGGGGTGGGGAAGCGCTTGAGCAGGCCATCGTCGATCATCGCCTGCGCGCCTTGGGCGGTTTCCTCCCCAGGCTGGAAGACAGCCATCAGCGTACCCTTCCAGGCATCGCGCACCTGCGACATAAGGGTCGCCGCGCCGACCAGCCAGGTGACATGCATGTCGTGGCCGCACATGTGCCCGACCGGCACGGTCTTCCCTTCTGCATCCGTCGTGGTGACGCTGCTCGCATAGGGAAGGCCTGTATTCTCGGCGATCGGAAGCGCATCCATGTCCGCCCGCAGCATCACGGTCGGCCCATCGCCGTTGCGGAGCAGGCCCACGACACCCGTTTTGCCGACGCCGGTCGTCACGTCATAGCCGGCTTTCTTGAGCCGGTCGGCGGCGATGCCTGCCGTGCGGGCTTCCTGCATCGACAGTTCGGGATGGGAATGGATGTCCTTGTAGAGCGCCTCCAGATCGGGCAGCAGCTTGCCCATGTTGGCCAGCACCAACGATGCGCCCTCGGGAGTGGTTTGTTCAGCCTTCATGACCTTCTCCTGGTCATACTACGGCGTCGCGCTCCTCATGGGCGCGTACCTGATAAGGAAGATCCGAACCGGCCCGACGTTAGAGAAGTAAGAGGCGCGATCCGTGCCTCGTGGCTCCTTCGCCCGCTCGTCATTGCAGCGTGACAGTTCACGCGGCTGGTGGTCAGTCTGTTTCAAAACTACGGCTTTATTTCGCCGGCCCAGCGAGGATCCCGCACCCCGACGGGACAGCGGCACCTGACAGGCCGGCGAACCAGGAAACAATGGCGAGACTTCATCGGAGACGGCTTGCAGGCTTCGACATATCCCGAAACCTGTCCATCCAACGGTCCCGTCATTCAGGCAGGCCCGCCTCTCTTAAGCCTTGAGCATAGCGGGCAAGGATATCCGGGTTGCCCGGGGCGGCTTCGACAGCCCTCGTGACCGTCAGGTCAGGATACGCTTCAAGGAGCTTGGCCGCTGTCTGCCTGGCCTCCTCCAAGCGCCCGGCATTGGCGTAGGTGGTTGTCAGGAGCCGATAGACCCACGTGGCGCTCGGCTTCTCACGAAGGGCCTGCTCGACCCAGCGCGCGGCCTCGTCATAAGAACCCTTGCCAAAATGCGCACCTCCGATCCCGACCAGGGCATTGAAATGCATCGGGTCGAGCGGGTTGAGGCGCATGGATCGCTGGAAATGCTCGATAGCCCTGTCGGAATTGCCGACATAATGGTTCGCCCAGCCGCTGCGAAGCCATGCCCAGGCGGAGTTCGGATCCAGGATGAGAGCCCTCTCGATCGCGGAAAGTCCGAGGTCGAACTTACCGGCCATGGCGTATGCGGCGCTCAGCACCGTCAGGACCAGGGGGTCGTCGCTATCGAGGGAGGCCGCCTCCTGCGCCAGCTTGACGGCCTTCGCCCGATCATCGGCGGGATCGGGTGTCCGCATGTAGCTCACACGCTGCGCATGGCACCATGCGGCGAGCGCCTTTGGAAGCGCATAGGAGGGGTCGAGCGCAATGGCCCGCTCAAGGAGCCGCAGCGCCTCTGCCGTGGTCTCTGCATCCTGTGACCAGACAGCCGGCCACGCCCGCATCACGCAATCATAGGCATCGAGGTTGTCCGGCCGCTTGCGCTTGGCGCGCTCGATCTCGCTCAGCGTGATGGAAGGCTCGACAGCGCCGATGATGGCCTCCGTCACACGGTCCTGAAGATCGAAAATGTCGGAAAGTTCGCCATCGTACCGGTCGGTCCAGATGTGGCTGCCCGTCGTGGCATCGATCAATTGGGCGATGATGCGCAGCCGGTTTCCCCCTCGGCGTACGCTGCCCTCCAGAACATAGCGCACGCCAAGCTCGCGGCTGACCTGGCGGACATCCACGGCTTTGCCTTTGTACGTGAAGGTCGAGTTGCGGGCGATGACGAACAGGGAGCGGAACCGCGAGAGCGCTGCAATGACCTCCTCGGCCATACTGTCGGCAAAGTAGTCCTGCTCCGGATCGCCGCTCATATTGGTGAACGGCAGCACAGCGATGGAGGGCTTGCTCGGAATTGGCAGGGATACGGCGCCGCCTTTTCCCTTTGCCGGGTCGGACGATCCAGGATTACGAACGCGGTAGACATGGACCGGCTCGGCAATGTTCTTGATCTCCATCGGCCCGAGATCATCAAAGCCGAGGTCGAGGACCCGGTGCACATAAGCGTGTGTGGCCGCGGAGATGTACACGCTTCCTGGCTCGGCGAGGCTCTCCAGGCGCGCCGCAATGTTCACCCCACCGCCCAGCAAGTCGCCGCCTCGGACCATGACGTCGCTCACATGAACGCCGATCCGGAACCGGATGCATCGCTCCTCGGGGATGTCGCGGTTCGCGTGTGCAAGGATCTCCTGCACGGCCATGGCACATTGCACGGCATTCACGGCGCTGGGGAACTCGGCCAGGATGCTGTCGCCGGCCGTATTGGCGATCCGGCCTCCATGCTCGGCAATAAGCCGGTCCATGATGTCACGACCTGTGGTCAGGGTGCGAAGGGTGTCGACCTCGTCCTGGTCCATGAGACGCGAATAGCCCGCCACGTCAGCCGCAAAGACGGCCGCCAAACGCCGCTCGACCCTGTGATCCTTTTGTCCCATAGGGGCCTCTGTGCCGTACGAGGTCGATTCTGTGGCCGGTCGGGCCGGGTGTCCAGTCCGCATACGGGGCGGGCAGCTGGGCCTCGCCGAAAGGGTCAGGCTGCTGCCAATGGCCGCTGAAGAGGGAGAAAGCGCTTCGCCTCTTGCGGCATCCTCCCACCGCTTTGTGGGCGGCGTGGATGCCGCTATAAGCTCCCGCGGCCCAGTTCTCAGGAGGAGGATCCATATGCGGGACGAGACGGAATTTCGGAGCTGGACCTCCACCGCGATCAGAATCATCGAGGCCGATTTCAACCGCTCGTCGGACACTCATCTGCTGCGTGTGCCCCTGCCGGCGGCGCCCGGGATCGCGCTCTACCTCAAGGATGAATCCACCCACCCGACCGGCAGCCTCAAGCACAGGCTGGCGCGGTCACTGTTCCTGTATGGCCTCTGCAATGGCTGGATCGGGCCGGACACGACTATCGTCGAGGCCTCGAGCGGGTCCACGGCCGTCTCGGAGGCCTATTTCGCCCGGATGCTGGGGCTGCGCTTCATCGCCGTGATGCCGCGCTCTACCTCGGCCGAGAAGATCGCGCAGATCGCCTTCTATGGCGGCGAGAGCCATTTCGTGGACAGCCCCGCCGAGATGTACCACGAGAGCGCGCGGCTCGCGGCGGAGCTGGGCGGCCACTACATGGACCAGTTCACCTACGCGGAGCGGGCGACGGACTGGCGCGGCAACAACAACATCGCCGAATCCATCTTCAGCCAGATGGCCCATGAGGAGCATCCGATCCCGCGCTGGATCGTGGTCGGGGCCGGAACCGGCGGCACCTCGGCGACTCTGGGGCGCTATATCCGCTACCGCCGCCTGCCGACCCGCCTGTGCCTTGCAGACCCCGAAGCCTCCGTGTTCCACCGCCACGTGGCCGACCGGCAGGTCTGCACCTCCTCCGAACCACCCTCGATGATCGAGGGGATCGGGCGCCCGCGCTGCGAGCCCTCGTTCATACCGGAGCTGATCGATCGCGCCTATGCGGTGCCGGATGCCGCAAGCCTCGCGGCCGCGCGGGTCCTGTCCCGGCGCATCGGCCGCTCGTGCGGGGGCTCCACCGGCACCAATATGTGGGTTGTGGCCCGCATCGTCAGCGAGATGGTCGCGCGTAAGGAAGAAGGATCGGTGACGACGCTCCTATGCGATTCAGGGGAACGCTACCGTAGCACCCATCTGGACGACGATTGGCTGAAGCAGCGGGGGGTCGACATCCGCCCGCAGGAAGACGTCATGGAACGCTTCTTCGAAACCGGCCGCTTCGAAGGCGCGCCGACGGACAGTACCCTACGGCGTCGCTGAAGTCCTGGCCGCGCGGGAGCGCATCGAATTGGAACTAAAAGGGTCGGTCGCCTTTCGAGGCCGATGCTTTAGGATAGGCGAGCCCTTCGAATCCGAGGTCATGCGATGCCCAACGATCCCTTTCTGCCGGTCGACCAGGAAGCCCGCGGGACCGCCAAGCGGCTGCTGCGCACCGCGCGCTCGGGCACGCTGGCGACACTCGAGCGCGAAAGCGGATTTCCGTTCGCAAGCCTCGTTGGGCTTGCCACCGCCTGCGACGGCACGCCCGTCATCCTCACGTCGCAGCTTTCGGTCCATACCCGGCTGATGGAGCAGGAGCCCCGCTGCTCCCTTCTCCTGTCCGACATCCGTAAAGGAGATCCCCTGGCCCATCCGCGCTTGACGCTTCAGGCCCTGGCGCGGCGGGTGGAGCGCCCCTCGGACATGCATGACGCGCTCCGGCGCCGCTACCTCGCCCACCATCCCAAGGCCGCGCTCTATGCGGATTTTCCGGACTTCTCGTTCTGGCGCCTGTCGGTCCAGCGGGCGAGCCTCAATGGAGGCTTCGGGCGTGCCTACCACATGGAGGCGACGGACATACTGACCGACATGACGGGGCTCGAGGACTTCGAGCCCCTGGAGGAAGAGGCCCTGGCGCATATGAACGCCGATCATGCGGATGTGGTGGCGCTCTATGCCGAGAGGCTGTGCGGCGCCCGCCCAGGCATCTGGCGGATGACGGGCCTCGACCCGGAGGGCGCACAGCTCGCCCTGGGGGACGAGATCGTGCGCCTTTCCTTTCCGCAGCGCCTTTCGCGTGCCGCCGACCTGCGCCCCATGCTGGTCGCCCTGGCGCAGCAGGCCCGAGGCGAGTCCGCGCCGGAGTGAGGCCGGTCAGGCGGCGTATTTCGCCGTGAGGTAGGCCAGATAAGGCGCCGGATCGAGACCACGCCCGGTCTCGCGCACGAGCAGTTCCTCGCGCTGGAAGCGGCGGCCGTGCTGCCACACCTTCGTGCGCAGCGCCTCCGCCAGACCCGTGTACTCGCCGGCCTCGATGGCCGTATCGAGACCCGGATCGTTCCGGCGCAGGCTTTCCATGAGCTGCGCGGCCATGATGTTGCCGATGGTGTAGGTGGGGAACGAGCCCATGTAGCCCGTGGACCAATGGACGTCCTGGAGGACGCCTTTCGCGTCGTTCGGCACCGTCAGGCCGAGATCGCGCGCGATGATGGCGTTCCATGCGGCCGGCAGGTCGGCCACCGGGAGCGAGCCGTCCATGAGCGCCGTCTCGATCTCGACGCGCAGCATGATGTGAAAGTCGTAAGTCAGCTCGTCCGCCTCGACCCGGATGAAGCCCGGCTCGACGCGGGTGACGGACCGATAGAATTCCTCAGCGCTCACGTCGCCGAGCTGCTGCGGGAAATGGCTCTGAAGTTCCGAGAAGTGGAGGTGCCAGAAGGTCCGGCTGCGCACCACATGGTTCTCCCACAGGCGCGACTGGGATTCGTGCGCCCCGAAGCTCGTGCCGCCAACCGCGTAAAGGCCGACGAGATCCGTCGCAAGAGTCGTACGCGTATAGGACGGATCGACGCCCTGCTCGTAGAGGCCGTGGCCCGTCTCGTGCGCCGTGCCGAAGAGGGAGGCAGGCAGATAATTGCGGTTATACCGGGTGGTGATGCGAACGTCGTTGCGCGTGAAGGACACCTCGAACGGGTGCACCGTCGTGTCGAGGCGCCCGCGATTGAGGTCATAGCCCAGCTTCTGCGCCATGCTCAGGCCGAAGGCCCGCTGTCCCTCCTCCGGGAAGTCCCGGAACAGGAAGTCCGAGCGGGGCGCCGGGCGGGCGCGGGCCGCGTCGAGGATCGGCAAAAGGCCGGCGCGGAGCGTGGCGAACAGGGCCTTCAGGCTGCGCGCCGTCTCGCCCGGCTCGTAGATCGACACCATCGCGTCGTAGGGGTGCTCGCTCCAGCCGATGCAATCCGCATAGGCGCGCGACAGGCCGAGGGTCTTCTCGAGATACGGCGCGAAGATCGAGAAGTCGCTCTTGGCCCGGGCCTCGATCCACGCCGCCTGGGCGACAGTGCGCAGGGCCGCGCGCTCCTGAATCAGGGATGCGGGCACGCGGCCGTGATGAGTCACGGCATGGCGCGTCTGCGCCACCTTGCGCCGCTCGGGGGAATCCTCTGGCAGGCTTTCGACGGCCTTCTCGGCCGCCTCGAGGGCCTGCGCGGTCTCGGGCGCAAGCAGAAGATCGCGGGCGAGGCGTGTCAGCGTCGCGATTTGGTGCCCACGGGTTTCGGCCCCGCCCGAAGGCATCATGGTGCGCGAATCCCAGGTGAGCACGGAGGCGGCGTTCAGAACGTCATTGACAGCGGCAATGCGCTCGTCGAGCGCAGCGAGGGAGGCGTCACGGGTCATGGGATCACGCGTTGCAGGTTCAGGCGGTTCCGCCGGTATTGAGGTGACAGGCCGAGAAGCGACCGGGGCCGATGGCGGCGAGCGCCGGTGCCTCGGTCTTGCAGCGCGGCCCGGCCAGGGGGCAGCGCGGATGGAAATGGCACCCGCTCGGCGGGTTGAGCGGGGACGGGATCTCGCCCGCGATAGGATGGAAGCTCTTGCGTCCGACGCCGACACGCGGAACGCTCTCGAAGAGCGCCTTCGTGTAGGGATGGTTCGGCGAAGCATAGAGCTCCGATGTGGGAGCAAGCTCGACGATCCGGCCGAGATACATGATCGCGACGCGCTCGGAGACATGGCGCACGACGCCGAGATCGTGGCTGATGAAGATCGCCGTCAGGTCGAGATCCTGCCGCAGGTCCATGAACAGGTTGAGCACCTGCGCCTGGATCGACACGTCAAGCGACGCGACGGGCTCGTCGAGGACGAGCAGCTCCGGCTTCATGGCCAATGCACGAGCAATGGCGATGCGCTGGCGCTGACCGCCCGAGAACTGGTGCGGAAACCGCCGGCGATAGCTCGGGTCGAGACCGACGCGCCCCAGGAGATCCGCCACGTACGAATCCGCGTCGCGCCCCTTCACGATGCGATGGGCCACGGGACCCTCAGCTACCGTGTCACCGATGCGCATGCGCGGGTTGAGGCTGGCGAAGGGGTCCTGATGCACCATCTGGATGCGCGTCGTCAGCTTGCTGGTCCGGCGTCCCTGCTGCTTGGCGACGGGCTTGTCGTCGAACAGCACCTTGCCGTCGCTGGGCGCATAGATGCCGGCGATGATCCGCCCGAGGGTGGACTTCCCGCAGCCTGACTCACCCACGAGGCCGATCACTTCGCCCTTGCGCACGGACAGGCTGACATCATTCACCGCCCGCACGACCTCGGTCCCGCGGCCGGCACCGAGGGCGCCCGCGATGCGCTCGCCGAGGCTCGGCTGCTTTACAAAACGCTTCGATACGTGGTCGACGTCGAGGAGGGCGGCTGACATGAATCGGACTCGATCGGATAATGGCAAAGGGCAGTACGCCCATCCGCGAAATGCTGAACGGGCGGCGTGGTCGTGCAGGCGGGCCCGGCTTTGAAACAACGCGGCGCGAAGGCGCAACCCGGCGGGAGATTGGCCAGGGACGGCGTCGATCCCGGGACTTGCGGCAGCCTCTCGCCCGGCTCGTGCTCGGCCGGAACCGACGCGAGGAGGCCCGCCGTATAGGGATGGCGCGGCGCCGCGATCACCTGGGCGGCGGGACCCGTCTCGACGATGCGTCCCGCATACATGACGCAGATATCGTCCGCGAGGCTCGACACCACCGCAAGGTCGTGCGTCACCCACACGAAGGCAGTGCCGGTCTCGTCAGCCAGGCGGCGCACCTCGGCCAGGATCTGGCCCTGGATCGACACGTCGAGAGCGGTGGTCGGCTCGTCGGCGATGATCACGGCTGGCCGGTGCAGGAGCGCGGTGGCGATGGCCACGCGCTGGCGCATGCCGCCGGAGAGCTGATGCGGATAGGCATCGAGCCGCTCCTCTGGGCTCGGAATCCCGACCTTGCCGAGCGCATCCCGCGCACGGGTCCAGGCCACCTGCCGGGACACGTTGTCGTGGGCACGGACCGCAGCGATCATCTGAGTGCCGATCTTGAGGACCGGATTCAGGGTCATCATCGGGTCCTGGAAGACCATGGCGATCTGCGCCCCGCGGATGCGGCGCAGCTCGTCTCCCTTCAGGCGCGTGATGTCGCGGCCGTTAAGGACCACCTCACCGCCCGCAATCATGCCCGGCGGCTCGATCAGACCGAGGATCGAATAGCCGGTGACGCTCTTGCCCGAGCCTGATTCACCGACCAGGCCCAGAATGCGGCCGCGTCCGACCTCGAAGCTGACGCCGTCGACCGCATTGAGCGTTCCGGCACGGGTCTTGAACTGCGTCCGGAGTCCCCGGACGCTGAGAACGGGTTCGCTCATCGGCTGCGCCTCGGATTCAGAACGTTACGGACCTGATCCCCCACCAGGTTGATCGCCACCACGGTCAGCATCAGGGCGATGCCCGGATAGATCGAGATCCAGTAGCGGCCCGAGAGCAGGAACTGGAAGCCGTTGGAAATCAGGGAGCCGAGGGAAGGCTGGGTGATCGGCAGGCCGAGGCCGAGGAACGACAGGGTCGCCTCGAGCGCGATGGAATTGGCCACCTGCACGGTCGCCACCACGATCAGCGGCGGCAGGGCGTTGGGGAGCAGGTGTCGGAACAGGACCTGCCGGGCCGGGATCGGCGTCGAGAGGGCGGCCTCAATATAGTCCTTGCGCCGCTCGGCACTCGCGGCGCCATGAGTGGTGCGCGCGAAATAGGCATATTGCGCCGCCACCAGGGCGGCCACGAGCTGTGGAAGCCCCTGCCCCAGCATCGCCACCAGCACGAGGGCGAGGAGAATGGCCGGGAGCGAGAGCTGCAGGTCGATGACGCGCATGATGAGCGCTTCGACGCGACCACCGTAATAGGCGGCCAGAAGCCCTACTGTGGCGCCCAGCACCAGCGCGAAGGCACCGGCCAATACGCCGACGATGAGACTGGTGCGCAGGCCATAGAGGATGGCCGAGTACACGTCGCGCCCGGCCGCATCCGTGCCGAGCCAGTGGACATAGCCGCCGGACCCGATCTCTCCAGGCTCCAGCCGCGCATCGAACAGGTCGAGCGTCTCCTGGTTATAGGGGTTCTGCGGCGCCACGAGAGGCGCCAGAACGGCCATGAGCACGACCGACACGATGACGATGAGCGCCGCCACCGCGACCGGGCTCTGCCGGAAGTCCGACCAGAAGTTGGAAAGCCGGCCCCAGCGTGTTTCGACGGGAGCGCTCATGAGGAAGCCTTCACGCGAATGCGGGGATCGAGCTGTCCGTAGATGAGATCGACGACGAGGTTGATCAGGACGAACATGAACACCACGAGGATGAGGTAGGCGACCATCACGGGACGATCGAGCACCGTAATGGAATCGATGATGAGCTTGCCCATGCCGGGCCAGTTGAACACCGTCTCGGTGACGACCGCGAAGGCGAGCGTGGAGCCGAGCTCGAGGCCGAAGACCGTCACGATGGGGATCGAGATGTTCTTGAGAACGTGCAGCCCGACGACCTTGCCCTCGGACAGTCCTTGAGCCCGGGCGAAGCGCACATAGTCCGAGCTCATGACCTCTGCGGTGCCCGCGCGGGTGAGACGGATGAGGAGCCCGAGCTTGAACAGCGCCAGGTTGAGGGCCGGAAGGATGATGTAGCTCAGCCCCTCGAGGGAGGTGACCGAGAGGTTCATGCCCAGGATTTCGGTCGTCGGCCCGCGGCCGCCCGAGGGCAGCCATCCGAGCTCGACCGCGAAGGTCATGATCAGCAGGAGCCCGACCCAGAAGGTCGGAACGCTGAAGCCCAGCACCGAGAAGGCCATGATCGCCTTGGACGAGAGCGCATCGGGTTTGTAGCCGGCCCAGAGCCCTAGGGGGATGCCCAGGCAGGTGGCGATCAGCACCGCGGTCAGCGCCAGCTCCAGGGTCGCCGGAAAGCGCGAGAAGATCAGGCCGAGCACCGGCAGCCGGTAGATGAAGGACTCGCCCAGATCCCCGTGGAGCATGTTGTTCATGAACACGAAGTATTGCTGGTACAGCGGCAGATCGAGGCCGTAGCGCTGGATCAATGCCTCGCGCAGGGCCTGGTCGGACGCCGGGTCGATCATCACGTCGATGGGGTTCCCGATGGCATAGACGCCGAGGAACACGATGATCGACATGGCGACGACGACCAGGAGCGCCTGCAGAATACGCTGGATGAGAAAACCGATCATGCTTGCTCGTGCATGGGTTGGAAGAGGATACTGGAAATCGTTCCGTGACCTGAAAAGCGAAGCGGCCTCAGCACCCCGAAGCCGCTCCAGAAGGTGAGCCGGCCGGGCTTGCCCGGCCGGAACGCTGTGAGATCAGCTCTTCGGCTTGATCTCGTAAGCGAGCGTCTCCTGGTCGACACGGGGCGGAATGACCATCGTGCCCTTCTTCGCGGCCCAGACGGTCTGGAGCTGCACGGTGGGGATCAAGGCGCGGTCGTTCATGGAGACCTCCGTCACCTTCTCGAACAGCGCACGGCGCTTGGTGTCGTCCATGGTGCGCGCACCCTCTTGGAGGAGAGCGTCGACCTCAGGGTTGGAGTAACCCTGCTTGTTGAACGCGCCGAGACCCGTCTTCGGATCCGCGGTGTGCACCAGCGAGCCGTAGGTGTAGCTCGCCTCGCCCGTCAGGGTGCCCCATCCGCTCATCCACAGGGGGAACTCGCCCTTCTGCTGCGCCGGGAAGAACACCGTGCCGTTGAGGGCGTTGGCGTTCACCTTCAGGCCCGCGCGGGCCCACATCTGGGACAGCGCTTCGCAGACGGCGCCGTCACCCGGCAGGCGGTTGTTTGTGCAGAAGAAGTCGATCTCGAAGCCCTTGGGATAGCCGGCCGCTGCGAGCAGTTCCTTAGCCTTGGCGACGTTGTAGGGACGCTCGGGCAGGTTCTTGTTGCCGCCGAAGAAGCTGGTCGGCATCAGCTGGTTGGCCGGCTTGCCGAGGCCTTCCAGAACGACGCGCACCAGGGTCTTGCGGTCGATGGCGAGATCGAGCGCCTCGCGCACCTTGGGATCGCGCAGCGGGTTCGCGGCGATTTCCTTGCCGTCGACCTTCACGGGCTTCGGCAGGGTTTCCTTCACGTTCGGCGTAAGGTTGAAGTAGTAGACGGTGTCGGCCACGAAGGTGTCGACCGACTTGTCCTTCTGCATGGACGCGTAGTCCGTCGCCGGGACGTAGTTGACGAGGTCCACCTGGCCGGACTTGAGCGCCGCCATGCGGGCCGGATCGTTCGGGATCTCCTTGCGGATCACCTTCTGCCAATGGGGCTTCTCACCCCAGTAGCCGTCGAAGCGCTCGAGCACCAGGTCGCCCTTCGGCTCCCAGGAGACGAACTTGTACGGGCCCGTGCCGATGGCGGCCTTGCCGGAGTTGAACTGCTCGTTGCGAGCATCCATGCCAACGGACTTCGACACCACGAAGAGGCGGATGAAGTCGTTCGGCAGGGTCGGGGCCGGGGCCTTGGTGATGACGTGCAGGGTGTTCTTGTCGACGACCTTCGTCTCCTTCACCTGCTTAGTGTAGATCGTCATGCTCATCGGACCGGTCACCACGGGGATGCGGTCGATGGAGAACTTCACGTCCTCGGCTGTGAGCTCGGACCCGTCGTGGAATTTCACGCCCTCGCGGATCTTGAATTCCCAGGTCGTGTCGTCGACGGGCTTCCAGGACGTAGCAAGACCCGGCTTCAGCTGCAGGTTCTCGTCCGCCATCACGAGCGTATCGAAGATGTGGCGCAGGGCTTCGGCCTGGCTGCCCAGGGTCGACCAATGCGGGTCGATGGAGTCGGGCCCGGCGCGCAGACCCATCGTGAGCGTCTGCGCGGAAGCTGCGCCGCTCAGCACAGTTCCGGCCAGAAGCGCTGCGGCAAGCGCACCGCCAAGCTTGAAATTAAGTTTCACCTGAAGTCCCCCTCTTGCTAAGAACCAGACTTTGCGTCCAATGTGTACTTGTCGAATATAACGGTAGGTCGCCTTCCTGCCCCAAGTCAACTAGAACCTAGATATGAATAAGAATAGTTCCAATGTTGCGTTGGGCGACCGTACCAGCCAGATAGAACAAGACGCCCAGGAGCGTATCCTGGCCAATCTCGCGGCCACTCTCGACCGGACGCTGCCGGTGCCGCTCGGCGTCCAGCTCCGGGGCTTGATCGAATTCGGCATCGGGTTCGGAGAGCTCGTTCCGGGTCAGAAGCTCCCCTCCGTCCGGGAACTGGCGGAGCGGGCCGGGATCGCGCCGATGACCGTGGCGACGGTCTATCAGGATCTTCGCAAGTCGGGACTGATCAAGGCGAAGCCGGGCGCCGGCACCTATGTGAACGATGGACACACCCGCGACGGCCTGCGCTCCACCTCCATGCGCAAGATCCAGCGCCGGATCGACGCGCTGTTCAACGAGGCGGAGGAAATGGGCCTGTCGCCGACCGTCGTCTCCTCGCTCGTGAATGCGCGCGCGGCCCGGGGGCGATCCCCGTCCCGCCCGATGCATCTCGTCATCGTCGGACATTTCCTCGACACGACGCAGCAATATGCGGACCGGATCCGCGAGTATCTGGGACCCAACGATTCCATCGCGGTCACGACCCTCTCGGCCCTGCAGGCCGGAAAGCCGCTGCCGCAACCTTGCGACCTCTGCGCGACATTTCCGCATCGCCGGAGCGACGTGGAAAGCCTGATTCCGCCCGGCACGCCGATCGTCAATCTGAACTTCATTCCCGCCGAGGAAACGCGGGCGCAGCTCGCCGTGATCGATCCCATGGCCCGCATCGGCGTCGTGTCGATCTTTCCCGAATTCATGGCGTTCATGAGGCCCGGCGTGCTGCGCTTCACGCCGCATGTCTCGGATGTGGAGGTTCGCCTCATCACAGATCCGGACCTGACCGAGTTCCTGCAATCCCTCGATGTTCTCGTTTATGCCAGTGGCGCCGAGCCGCTCCTGAAGGATCTGCCGGCGGGCCGCCAGGCCATCGAATTCCGCTACGTGCCCGATCCCCACGCAGTGCGGCAGGTTCTGGTCCCCGAAATCGAACGCCTGCGTTCGGCCCCCCTTGCGACAAAGGAAGAGATTGAATGAAAATTTGCGAGATGAACTGGCTTCAGGTCGAAGAATACCTGAAGACGGACGACCGCGCCGTGGTTCCGCTCGGCTGTACCGAGCAGCATGCTTATCTGAGCCTGTCCGTCGACAGCATCCTGGCCGAGCGCGTGGCCCTGGAGGCCGCGGAGCCTCTCGGCGTGCCGGTCTTTCCCGTGCAGGCTTACGGCATCACACCCTATTTCATGGCCTATCCAGGCACGGTTTCGCTGAAGGCCGAAACCTATCTCCGGCTGATCACCGACATTCTCGATTCCCTGCGCCGCACGGGCTTCCGTCGCATCCTGTTCGTCAACGGCCATGGCGGCAACAGCCCGGGCCAGACCGCCTGCATCGAGTGGATGAACCAGAATCTGGATTGCCGCGTGCGCTTCCACAACTGGTGGAACGCTCCCAAGACCTTCGAGAAGGTCAAGGCGATCGATCCGGTCGCGTCTCATGCCTCCTGGATGGAAAACTTCCCGTGGACGCGGCTTGAAGGCATCGTCCAGCCCGACCACCAGAAGCCGATGGCGGACCTCGAGCGGATGCGCACCTTCGGGCCCGAGGGCGTCCGCGAGATCCTGGGCGACGGCAATTTCGGCGGGCGCTATCAGCGCTCCGACGAGGACATGAATGCCATCTGGTCCGTCGCCATCGCCGAAACCCGTGCACTGATCGAGACCTGGTAATGAGCTCCGATACGATTCTGATCTGGGGGGCCGGCGCCATCGGCGGCACCCTCGGCGCCTATCTCGCCCGTGCGGGCGAGGACGTGCTCCTCGTCGACATCGTGGCGCCCCATGTCGAGGCGATGAACCGCGACGGCCTGTCCATCGAGGGACCGGTCGAGACGTTCCGGCAGGCCGTGAAGGCCGTGACGCCGGATACCGTCACGGGGCAGTTCAAGCGCATCATCCTGGCCGTGAAGGCGCACCATACCCGGGATGCCGTGCGCGCCCTCATGCCTCACCTGGCGCCGGACGGCTCGGTGCTGTCGGCACAGAATGGGCTCAACGAGCTTGTCATCGCCGAGGAGATCGGTCCCGAGCGCACGGTCGGCTGCTTCGTGAATTTCGGCGCGGACTGGCTGGAGCCGGGGCGCATCCTGTTCGGCAATCGCGCGACGGTCGCGGTCGGCGAGATCGACGGCAGCACGACGCCGCGGACGCAGGACTACCATCGGCTCCTGTCGATCCTCGAGCCGAATGCCGTGCTCACGGACAACATCTGGGGTTATCTGTGGGGCAAGCTCGGCTACGGCGCCATGCTCTTCGCCACCGCGCTCACGCCGGCCTCCATGTCCGAGAACCTCGCATCCGAGAAGCACTTTCCGGTCTTCGACCGCCTCGGCCGTGAAGTGATGGCTGTGGCGCTGGCGCGCGGCGTGTCGCCGCTCGGCTTCAACGGGTTCGATCCGGCCGCCTTCATGCCCGGCGCGGACGAGACTGCGGCGCGCCGCTCCGTCGCCGCCATGGCGGAGTTCAACCGGCACACCGCCAAGACCCATTCGGGGATCTGGCGGGATCTGGCCGTGCGCAAGCGCAAGACCGAGGTGGATGCGCAGATCGCCATCATCTCGCAGCTCGGCAGGGAAGCCGGCATCGCGACGCCGACCATCGACAAGCTCGTCACGCTGATCCACGACATCGAGGAGAACCGTCGCGAGCAATCCTGGGCCACTCTCGACCAATTGTTGGAAGCATGAAACTCGACTTCACCGACCGTCGCATCGTCGTCACCGGCGCCGCCCAGGGCATCGGCCGGGCCATCGTGCAATCCTTTGCGCAGGAGGGTGCCAAGGTCTGGGCGCTCGACCTCGACCGGGAGGGCCTGAAGGTTGCGGCGGATGCGGGAGCGAACGCCACGCGCGTCCTCGACCTCTCAGAGCGCTCGGCCGTCGCCGACGTCATGGCCGAGATGGCCGAGACGCTCGGCGGCATCGACATCCTCGTCAATTGCGCGGGCGGTGTCCGCGGCCAGGTGGCGAAGCCCATCGAGGAGGTGAGCGAGCCGGAATGGCTGGTTCTCTTCGAGGCCAATGTGCATGGGGCCTTCTGGTGCTCGCAGGGGGTGGCGCCGCACATGAAGCGCGGCGGGTTCGGGCGCATCGTCAACATCTCGTCGGGAGCGGGCCTGCGCCCCAGCCTGACCGGGATCCAGGGCTACACGGCCGCGAAACACGCGCTCGTGGGCCTGACGAAGCAGCTGAGCTTCGAGCTCGGCCCCTTCGGCATCACGGTGAACAGCGTCGCGCCCGGCTTCGTCCTCTCCAACCCTGCGACCCAGCGGCAATGGGAGAGCTACGGCCCGGAAGGCCAGGCGCGCCTGGTGGAGGGCATCCACACCCGCCGTCTCGGACGGCCGCAGGACATCGCCGAGACGGTGATGTTCCTGGCCTCCGACGCGGCCGGGTGGATCTCCGGACAAATCCTGTCGGTGGACGGCGGACGCTCTTGAAGCCGGCCGAAGTTCCGTAAACATATGCGGCCGGTAAACCGGCCGCAGCTTCACATGAATCAGCGAGGAAAGCGCATGGACGATATCGGCACCCAGCCATGGACCTGGACGGAAGAGACGTGGCGCCGGAAGGTGGACCACGTTCGCGCCGGCCGGCCGATGAAGCCTGCCCGCTGGAAGAACGGCGCGCGCTGCGCCGTGGCCTTCTCGTTCGATTCCGATCACGAGACCAACGAGCTGCGCGACGGCGGAAAGTCCATCGGCCGCATGTCACAGGGACAGTACGGCAACCGCCAGGGCGTGCCGCGCATCCTCGACGCGCTGAAAAAGTATGACGCGAAGGCCACCTTCTTCGTGCCGGCCGTCGCGGCCCTGCTCTACGAGGACGAGCAGCGCCGAGTGGTCGCCGAAGGGCACGAGATCGGGATCCACGGCTGGATCCACGAGCTCAACAGCCAGCTGCCTTATGAGATCGAACGCGACCTCATGTTCCGCGCCACTGACACCCTGGAGCGCATCACGGGCGTGCGCCCCGTCGGACTTCGCACGCCGTCCTGGGATTTCAGCCCCGATACGCTGCGCATCGAGCGCGAGCTCGGGCTTCTCTATGATTCGTCCTTGATGGCCGACGATGATCCTTACGAGCTCCTCGAAAAGGGCGAGCCGACCGGAATCGTGGAATTGCCCGTGGAATGGATCCGCGACGACGCGGTCTATTTCAACATGCACCGGTTCAACGGCCTGCGTCCGCACACGCCGCCCACCGCCGTCTACGACATCTTCTTCCGGGAATTCGAGCGCGCCTATGAAGAGGGAGGCCTCTTCCTGCTCACCATGCATCCGCACGTGACGGGCTATCGCTCGCGCATCTGGATCCTCGAAAAGCTCCTGGCCGAGATCACCCAGCGTCCGGACGTGTGGGTCGCCACCCATGCGGACATCGCCGCCTATGTGAAGGCAGAGTGCCCGTGATGAGCACATCACTCCGCGCCCGCGACATGGGCCTTGCCTGTGGATCCCTTCCGACCGGGCCGCGCAACAGCCTGAGCGACGTCCCCGGAGTGACGATCGGCCATCGCACGCTCCATGACGGCGACCTCCGCACGGGCGTCACCGCCATCCTGCCCCATGCGGGCAATGTCTATCGGGAGAAGCCCGTCGCGGCCGTCCACGTGCTGAACGGCTTCGGCAAGAGCGCGGGTCTCGTGCAGGTGGAGGAGCTCGGCACACTCGAGACCCCGATCCTGCTCACCAACACGCTCTCGGTCGGCACCTGCGCGACGGCGCTGGTCCGCCATGCGGTCGCGGCCAACCCCGATATCGGCCGCGAGACCGCGACCGTGAATCCACTGGTCTTCGAGTGCAACGATGGCTGGCTCAACGACATCCAGGCGCTCGCGGTGACCGAGGAGGACGCACGCGCCGCCCTCGATGCCGCCTCCCCTGATTTCGCGGTCGGCGCCGTGGGCGCGGGCTGCGGCATGAGCACCTTCGGCTTCAAGGGCGGCATCGGCACATCCTCGCGTCGCGTGAACCTCGACGGCCGGGATTTCCATCTCGGCGTGCTCGTTCTTTCGAATTTCGGCCGCGCCGGAGATTTGCGCCTACCCGACGGAACCAGGGTCTCGCCCGAAATGGCCCGAGATCCGGCCAAGGACCCGGCCCTGGAGACCGAGAAGGGCTCCATCATCATCATCGCGGCGACGGACATTCCCCTGAACGACCGGCAGCTCAAGCGGGTCATCCGCCGCTCGGGCGTCGGTCTCGCGCGCCTCGGCTCCTTCTGGGGCCACGGCAGCGGCGACATCGCGCTCGGCTTCACGACGGGGAACATCGTGCATCACGACGAGGAGGCCGCGCTGGTCGAGCAATGCATGCTCAACGAGAACCGGATCGACCTTCTGTTCGAGGCCATGGCCGACGTCACGCAGGAAGCGATCCTTGATGCGCTCGTCGCCGCCGGCCCGATGACAGGCCGGGACGGCCACCACCGCCCCGGGCTGAGCGACGCCCTCAAACACCTCTCAGGAAAAGTGTGATTCTCATGTCCGGTTCTGCATCCCCCGACAACGATTTCGTCCTTGCCATTCATGGCGGCGCCGGCACCATCCTGCGCAGCAAGATGACACCGGAGCGCGAGGCCGCCTATCACGCCGGCCTGCAACGCGCACTCGAGGCCGGGCGCGCCGTGCTGGCCGAAGGTGGCGCGGCGCTCGATGCCGTCACGGCCGCCGTGATGGCCCTGGAGAACGAGCCTCTCTTCAACGCAGGCCGCGGCGCGGTCTACACCTCGGCCGGAAAGCAGGAGATGGACGCGGCCGTCATGGACGGGCGGGACCGGGCCGCGGGCGCCGTCGCGGGCGTGTGCGGGCCGCGCAATCCCATCCTGGCCGCCCGGGCCGTGATGGAGAAATCCGATCACGTGTTCCTCATCGGCGAGAGCGCCCTGGCCTTCTGCCGGGCGCAGGGCCTGGATTTCGCAGAGCCTGATTATTTCTTTACCCAGCAGCGCTGGGACGCTCTTCAGGAAACCCTGGCGATGCGCAAGTCCGGTGCCGACGATCAGGACGAATCCCGCAAGCACGGCACGGTCGGCGCCGTCGCGAAGGACCGGCACGGCAACCTGGCCGCCGCGACTTCGACCGGCGGCATGACCGCGAAGATGCCCGGGCGCGTCGGCGACAGCCCCGTGATCGGCGCCGGGACCTGGGCCGACAACGAGACCTGCGCGGTCTCCGGCACGGGACACGGAGAGATCTTCATCCGCTATGCGGCCGGTCACGAGATCGCGTCGCTCATGCGCTATGCGGGTCGCAGCCTCGAGGAGTCCGCCCGCACGGTCGTGATGGACATGCTGGCGCCGGCCGGAGGCTCGGGCGGCGTGATCGCGGTCGGCCGCGACGGCTCTGTCTCGCTGCCCTTCAACTGCTCCGGCATGTACCGGGGCTATGTGCGGGGCGACAATGTCCTGCGCACGGCGATCTACGACGAGCCCTTCCGGGAAACCCGCTGAAGCAACGGGTCGGCATGCCAATCCCGAGCCCGGGCGCCCGGGCTCGGGCCTATGCGCGGCTCGGCGATCCGAGCCTGCGGGCAATCGCCCGTTCGGCCAGCGTGAACGCGTCGTGGATGAGGGCCGCCAGCACCGCCACCACGAGGCCGCCCTGGAGGATGAACGCCATGTTGTCCGATTGCAGGCCGGCGATGATAACCTCGCCGAGGCCCTTCGCGGCAACCGTGGAGCCGATGGTGGCGGTTCCGAGATTGATGATGGCGGAGAGCCGGATGCCCGCGAGGATGACCGGCAGGGCCAGCGGCAGCTCCACCTGAAGGAGCCGCTGGCGCGGCGACAGGCCCATGCCCTTGGCGGCATCGAGAACCGTCGGCGACACCTGGGTCAGCCCGCCGAGGGTGTTCTCGAAGATCGGCAGCAATCCGTAGAGGAACAGGGCGATGAGGGTCGGCGCCTCGCCGAAACCCACGAGGGGCACGGCTACGGCCAGCACCGCGACGGGCGGAAAGGTCTGCCCGATATTCACGATGCTCCGCGACAGGGGCAGGAACTCCATGCCGGACGGCCGCGTAACGAAGATCCCGAGCAGCACCGCCACGATTGTGCTGGCCGCCACGGCCGCGAACACCGTGCGCAGATGCGAGAAGGTCAGGAAGAGAAGGCTGCCCTGGTTGTAGATCGCGGGCGCGCCGTTCTCGGTCAGGGGCTCGAACGCGAAGGCGAAGAGCTGCGGCGCCGCCACGAAGACGACGAGCAGAGCGAGCGCCGCAAGGCGCAGGGCGATAGCCCGCGTTCTCATTCAGGGCGCCGCCCGTGAGCCAGGATGCCGTCGATGCCGACCCGCCCGAGGATGACCCCGGTCTCGTCGACCACCGGAAGGGCATCGCGGCCCGTCCAGACAAGGTTCGACAGGGCATCGCGCAGGTTGGTCGAGGCCTCGACCGGCTCGCCCTCGGCGAAGCCCGGCTCGAGCGCATCCCGCACGCTCGCCAGGGACAGGAGCCTGAAGGGCCGGTCGGCCGTGCCCACGAGGCGTTCGACGAAGCCCTCCGCCGGGTGCGCGAGCAGCTCGGCGGCGGTGCCGTCCTGCAGGAGGCGCGCGCCGTCCATCACGGCGATCCTGTAGCCCAGGCGGAAGGCCTCCTCCATGTCGTGCGTCACCAGAACGACGGTGGTGCCGAGCCGCCGCTGGATCGCCAGGAGATCGTCCTGCGCCTTGCTGCGGATCACCGGATCGAGGGCGCCGAAGGGCTCGTCCATGAGAAGGAGCGCAGGCCGCGCCGCGAGCGCCCGCGCGACGCCGACGCGCTGCTGCTGTCCGCCTGACAGCTCGTGAGGGTATTTTCCGGCGAACTCCGCCGGATCGAGCTGGAAAAGGTTCAGGAGTTCATCGACGCGCCCGGCGATCCGCTTGGTGTCCCAGCCCAGCAGGCGCGGCACCGTGGCGATGTTGCCCGCGACCGTGCGGTGGGGAAAGAGTCCATGCCCCTGAATCACGTAACCGATGCGGTGCCGGAGCGCATCCTCGGGAATCGACATGGTGTCCTGCCCGTCGATGAGCACGCGCCCGGATGTCGGCTCGACCAGGCGGTTGATCATGCGCAGCAGGGTCGACTTGCCGGCCCCCGAGGTGCCGACGATGGCCGTGATGGTGCCCTCCCGCATCTGCATGCTGACGTCATCGACGACGACGGTCTCGCCGTAATGCTTGGTGAGGTGCTCGATCTCGATCACGAGCGTGTTCTCCCGGTCAGATCGATGATTGCGTCGAGGATCACGGCAGCCGCAAAGGACAGGGCCACGGTCGGGATCGCGCCGAGCAGCACGAGGTCCATAGCGGTCTGCCCTACGCCTTGGAACACGAAGGTGCCGAGGCCGCCGCCGCCGATGAGCGCCGCGATGGTCGCGAGGCCCAGATTCTGGACAAGCACGATCCGGATGCCTGTCAGGATGATGGGCAGGGCGAGCGGCAGCTTCACCTGCATCAACCGCTGGCGCCGCGACATCCCCATGCCGCGCGCCGCATCGACCACTGTCGCGGGCACTTGGTCGAGGCCGATGACCGTGTTGGCCACGATGGGCAGGAGCGCATAGAGGAAAAGCGCCAGGGCGGCAGGCGCCGCACCGATGCCGCGGATCCCCAAGGCGGCTGCAAGCGGCACCTGCGCGGCCAGGAAGCCGAGGGGCACCATGAGCATGCCGAAGAGGGCGATGCTCGGGATCGTCTGCACGATGTTGAGCCCCTGGAGCAGGGGCCCGCGCAGGGCGGGCCTCCTGTGGCAGAGAACCCCCACCGGCAGGCCAATCGCGACTGCGGCCGCGACGGAGCCCAGGGCCAGGAAGACATGCCGCTCGGCCTCGCGCCAGAAGCTGTCGGCGCGGGTCGCATATTCCTTCAGCAGTGACAGGTCGTGCCAGGCGCCGGAGACGAGCAGGAGCGCCACGGCTCCGGCCGCAATCGCCAGGGCGCCGAGGCGCGCCCAGGGCCCGAAGCGCAGGCGCGTGAGCGAATCGGCGATCAGAAGGCCGAGGGACAGGACCAGGAGCCAGAAGCCCGATGCGGGTGAGACGCGCGCGAAGTCGTTTTCCGGCGGCGTCACGTAGCCAGCCGACAAGCCGACCGCCGGCACGACGACGACAAGGCCGATCACGGCGGCCGCTAGCCGGACCCACGGCCTCCGCCCTAAAACCGCGATACAGGCGACGATCACCAGGATTCCGGCGACGGCCATCGCGACCGCAAGCGGAAGGGCCTGCAGCAGCAGCCGCGGCTCGCCTGAGACGATGCGGTTCGCCCGATAGGTCACGAATGGCAGCCAGAGGAGCGCAAGCGCCATGAGAAGCGCAACGACGCCCCCGAGCCGATCAAGCGGGAGGGCGCGCGCCGACAGGGCGCCGAGCGGGCCGGCCTGGGCGGAAGGCGCATTCACGATGGGCTCGGTCCTTTACGCATCGAAGCCCGGTGCCGGAGACCCGGCGCCGGCTATTTGGCGAAGCCTTTGGACTTCAGGTAGTCGGCCGCAACCGTCTTCGCGGCCTCACCGCCGACCTGCACGCGGGCATTGAGCTTCTGCAGGGTTTCGAGATCGAGGGATTCGAAGACCGGCTTGAGGAGATCGGCGATCTTGGGATTCTCCTTCAGCACCGCCTCGCGGATGATCGGCGCCGGCGCATAGACAGGCTGGACGCTCTTGTCGTCCGCCATCACCACGAGGCCGGAGGGCGCGATGCCTCCATCCGTTCCGTAGACCATGGCGGCATTGGCCTTGTTGGTCTGCTCGGCCGCCGCCTTAATGGTCGCGGCGGTGTCGCCGCCCGAGAGCACGATGAGCTGCTCCGGCTTCATCTTGAAGTCGTAGGCCTTCTGGAAGGCCGGCAGCGCAGCGGCAGAGTTTACGAACTCCGCCGAAGCCGCGAGCACCACGTTGCCGCCGCCCGCCACCCATTTGCCGAAATCCGACATGCTGGCGAGCTTGTTGGGTCCGGCAACGTCCTTGCGCACCGCGATGGCCCAGGTGTTGTTGGCCGGAGACGGCGTCAGCCAGACGATCTTGTTGGCGTCGTAATCGAGCTTCTTGGCCGTTTCGTAGCCCTTCGCGGCATCCTTCCAGACCGGGTCGTCGGCCTTGTTGAAGAAGAAGCCCGCATTGCCCGTATATTCGGGATAGATATCGATCTCGCCGGCCGTGATCGCCTTGCGCACCACAGGGGTCGCGCCGAGCTGGATCCGGTCCTGGGTCTTGATGCCATTGGCGCTCAGGACCTGCAGGATGATGTTGCCGAGAACCGACCCTTCCGTGTCGATCTTGGAGGAAACCACGACGTCGGCCTTGGCCGCGACCGCAGACAGGCCGAGGGCCGCAACGACGGCCAGAGAGTGCAGAACAGCTTTCATCGATCGACCCCTTCGGAGACTCCTTTAGTCCGGACACCTGTTTTAGGGCCTGTTTCGTTCTCCGACAGATCTTCTGCCAAGATTCTGGAATCCCCTTGTGGATAGGATCGACGCACGCAATCCCGCAGCCGGAGGTCCGGGCTGCAGGATCCGTGGCTTGTAGCGGTTAAGAGGGCCCGTCAGGCCGAAAGGCCGCCGTGGGGCTCCTGCGCGATGGTGAAGCGCACCTGTGCCTGGGGCCGGTGGTCTTCCGAGAGAGTGCGCCAGGTGCGCTCGGCCTCGTGGCGGCTCTCGAAGGGGCCGACCACCCGTTCGGTTCCCTGAACCAGCTGCTCGCAGTCGCAGGAGGTATATTCACCACCGACCACCCAGAAACGTGACTTTTGCATTGCCGATCTCCATTGCTGATAGGTTTGGGGTTCAAAGGATTCACTCGGCCGCCTGAAGCTTGGTCGAGCGCTGGAACTGGGCGGTCTCGGTCGAATCGCCCATGGCGGTCGTCGAGGACTTGCCGCCCGTGATGGCGAGCGAGACCTGGTCGAAATAGCCGGTGCCGACCTCCCGCTGGTGGCGCGTCGCCGTGTAGCCGTCGGCCTCCGCGGCGAACTCCCGGACCTGAAGCTCGGAATAGGCGCCCATGCCGCGCTCGCGATAGCCGCTCGCCAGGTCGAACATGCCGTAATTGAGCTGGTGGAAGCCCGCGAGCGTCACGAACTGGAAGCGGTAGCCCATGGCGCCGAGCTCGCGCTGGAACTTGGCGATGGTGGCGTCGTCGAGCTTCTTCTTCCAGTTGAAGGAGGGCGAGCAGTTATAGGCGAGGAGCTTGCCCGGATAGCGCTTGTGGACGGCCTCGGCGAAGGTTCGCGCATCGTCGAGATCCGGGTGCGAGGTCTCCCACCACAGGAGATCGGCATAGTCCGCATAGGCCAGGCCGCGGGCGATGCAATGGTCGAGGCCCGTGCCCTCCTTCAGGCGGTAGAAGCCTTCGGGCGTGCGGCTATCAGGCTCGATGAAGGGCCGGTCGCGCTCATCCACGTCGGACGTAATGAGGCGGGCGGATTCCGCGTCCGTCCGCGCCATGATGAGCGTGGACGTTCCCATGACGTCGGCGGCGAGCCGCGCGGCCACGAGGTTGCGCTCATGGGCGGAGGTTGGGATCAGCACCTTGCCGCCGAGATGGCCGCACTTCTTCTCCGAGGCGAGCTGGTCCTCGAAATGGACGCCCGCCGCGCCCGCTTCGATATAGGCCTTCATGATCTCGAAGGTGTTGAGGGGACCGCCGAAGCCCGCCTCCGCGTCGGCCACGATGGGCAGGAACCAGTCCCGCTGCGCGCCGCCCTCCGCATGCTCGATCTGGTCGGCGCGCTGCAGGGTGCGGTTGATGCGCCGGCACAGCTCGGGGCCGGAATTGGCCGGGTAGAGCGACTGATCCGGATACATGGCGCCGGCCACGTTCGAGTCCGCCGCCACCTGCCAGCCGGAAAGGTAGATCGCCTCGAGCCCGGCGCGGGCCATCTGCATGGCCTGGTTGCCCGTCATGGCGCCGAGGGAATGCACGTAGGGACGCTCCTGAAGAAGCCGCCACAGGCGCTGGGCGCCGCGCTCCGCGAGGGTATGGGCAATCGGCACGGAACCGCGCAGCCGCAGCACGTCCGCGAGCCCGTAGGGACGGCGGATGCCGTCGAAGCGCCCCGCGGGAGCGGCGGCTAAGAGCTCATCGAACGAGGCCGGGTTCTGAGGTGCGTTCATCGGGCGTCCTTTCATTTACAATCGTTGACAAATCCGGCCCGCCATCCACAATCTTCCCGGAGCGACAGGCTGCGCCTATCAGTAACGGCCGAGGAGCCGATGGTTTCAACGGTTGATTTTGGAAGAAAAGTCGACGTGTAAACACACGACAGGATGTACTCAGTAAATCTGTAAAGAAATTTACAAATGGACGATTCCCGGAAACTCTTCGTCGGCCCCCGCCTCAAGCGCCTGCGTCGCGACCTGAACCTGAGTCAGGCGGGCATGGCCGAGGAGCTTGGGCTCTCGCCCAGCTATCTCAACCTGATGGAGCGCAACCAGCGCCCGATCACGGCCCAGGTCCTGATCCGGCTTGCCGACACCTACTCGCTCGACCCGCGGGAATTCGCCACCGACGACACCGAGCGGACCGCCTCCGAGCTGGAGGAAATATTCGCCGACCCGCTGTTCCGCAGCACCCCCGTGCCGCGCCTGGAGCTGCGCGAAACGGTGGAGGCCGCGCCCGGCCTGATCGATGCGGTGAGCCGGCTCTACCGGGCCTATGTGGCCCTGCGCGGCGCCCGGGAGGCGCGCCCTCCCGAGGTCAGCGATCGGGACAGGGCCGAGGACGCGCCGCAGGACAACCCGGTCGACCGGGTCAGGCACCTGATCCAGGAAGCGAAGAACTATTTTCCGGAGCTCGACGAGGCCGCCGAGGCCTTGGCGTCCGACCTGCAGGTGACCGGACATGAGCCCTTCTTCGCCATTGCCGAGCGGCTGCGTGCCAAGCACGGCATCCGGGTGCGGGTCATGCCGGTCGACGTGATGTCGGATTCGCTGAGGCGCTACGACCACCACCGCCGCCAGCTGCTCATTTCCGAAATGGTCGATCCGCCGGGGCGCACCTTCCAGGCCGCCTATCAGCTCGCCTTCACGGAGATGCGGCAGTCCATCGACGATCTCTCGGCGCGGCTCGAGCCGACGGACGGCCCGGCCCGCCGGCTGCTCAGGGTCTCGCTCGGCAATTACTTCGCCGGCGCCCTGATGATGCCCTACGGCCGGTTCCACACGGCGGCCGAGGCGCTCGGCTACGACGTGGAGGTTCTGTGCGCCCGCTTCGGCGCGAGCTTCGAGCAGGTGGCCCACCGCCTGACCACGCTCGCCCGCCCGGGCGCCCGGGGCATCCCGTTCTTTCTGGTGCGGGTGGATTCGGCCGGCAACGTCTCGAAGCGTTTCTCGTCCGGGCGCTTCCCGTTCTCGCAATATGGCGGCACCTGCCCCCTGTGGAACCTGCATGCCACCTTCAAGTCGCCGGGCCAGATCGTGACGCAGATCGTCGAGCTTCCCGACATGTCGCGCTGGTTCTCGGTGGCGCGCGCAGTCCGGCGGGCCTCGACCGCCTGGGGCACGCCGGACCCTCAATTCGCCGTCGGCCTGGGCTGCGAGCTGAAATATGCCCACCGCCTCGTCTATGCCCGCGGCCTCGACCTTTCGGCGCCGGACCCGACGCCTATCGGCATCAATTGCCGCCTGTGCGAACGGGTCGCCTGCCCGCAGCGCGCGGCGCCGCCCCTGATGCATGCGCTGATCGTCGACGAGATGAGGCGGGGCGTCTCGCCCTTCGAGTTCGACCCCGCGTGATGCTCCGGTTCAGGCGATCTTCTCGGCAGGCCTCTGCGGATCGAGCCAGTGGTCGAGGAAACGGTCGAGCCAGAGCGACACCTGAGGGTCGTAGAGGAAGCGGCCCTCGATCTGCCGGGCACGATCCTGCGCACCGGGCATGGCCAGGCGCTCGGCTGCACGGACGGTCCAGCGGCAGATCATGGCGTGCGTGACCTCCGGGTGGAACTGCAGGCCATAGGCCGCCTGTCCGGCACGGATGGCCTGGGTCGGGAAATCGTCGCCGGTGGCGAGCGTGGCGGCTCCCGAGGGGCAATCGAACCCCTCCCGGTGCCAGTGGTAGACATGACTCGGCCAGGACACGCCCCAGGCCTCGCTCAGCGCCGTCCCGTCCTCCGTCGGAAGGAGTGGATAATAGCCGATCTCTGCCCGTCCGTCGGGATGCTCCCAGACGCGAGCGCCGAGATGCTTGGCCAGCATCTGCGCCCCGAGGCACAGGCCGAGATAGGGCTTGTTCTCCCGTAACGGCACGCGGATCCAGTCGATCTCCGCCTTGATGAAATCGTCCCCGTCATTGGCGCTCATGGGGCCGCCGAAGATGATCGCGCCCGCATGCTCCGCCAGGGTCTCGGGCAGGGGATCGCCATAACGGGGGCGGCGGATGTCGAGGCGGTGGCCGCGCTCCTGCAGGAGCCGTCCGACCCGGCCGGGGGTGGAATGCTCCTGATGCAGGACGATCAGGATCGGATCAGGCATGGAGCGCTTAGCCATGACTGCGGACCTGTTCCGGATCGCCGAGGGCGTCCCGCCGCGCATCGGCGAGTTCCGTTTCCGAGAGGCCGAGAAGCCGCCCCGTCCGCCAGATGAGATCATCTTCAAACTCGTGGATATTGCCGTCGACGGCCGCGATCCGGTAGGCGAGCGCCAGAAGGCGCGGCCGCTCGGTGGGCGGGATGTCCTGGACGATCCGGTCGATCAGGGTCGTTGCCGGGTCAGGCGCCGCATCGCCGTCGCGGGCCCGGGCCACGAGGCGCTCGACCTCGCTTTCCTCCAGGCCGAACCGCGCGCGCAGCGCTCTGCGCAATTCCTCCTCCTCGACCCTGAGGAGGCGGCCATCGGCCTGGGCGACGAGCGCCAGGAGCGCCGCTACGGTAAGCTGCTCCCCATGACCGTCTGAGCCCTCCGGAACGGCAGCCGGACCAAAGAACGCGCGAAGATGGGACAGGAAGGACATGGGACGATTATTCAGGATGGACGGCCCCCACGGCAAGAGCCCCTCACGAAAGGTGGCCTAAACGGAAGGGCCGGGGCGGCCCGGGTTATTGTGTCACAGGCCGGACCCTTGCGGCAAAATGCTTGCCTTGAGCTTGACCGCACCATGGCGCGAACCCGCAAGAAAAGGCTTGAAAAGCAAGGGGATCCACCCTCACTATCAGCCATAATGCCAAGCTTGCTGCAATGGATCGGGCTTTCCGGCTGCGGCCCGTGGCGGGGGGATCGGATCCATGCGCCGGAAGCATATTTGGGACTGGGCAGGAAGGTGCTACATGTAACCGATTCTCGGAATGCTTCCCGAGGTTTCGTTCCGGCGCCAATGCTTTGCAGAGGCGTCACCCTGTTAAAGAAAGTGATGCTGTGACCGAAAGTCTGACGAGCAGTGGCGACCTGAGCGGCCTGCGTATCCTGGTCGTTGAGGACGAGGCCGCGATCTCCCTGCTGCTGGAAGATATGCTGCTCGATTTCGGCTGCGAGGTCATCGGCCCGGCGGCCCGCCTGTCGGCTGCCCTCGATGTGGTGGCCCGGGAACAGGTCGACATCGCCATTCTCGACGTGAACGTGGCCGGGGAGCCGATCTATCCGGTAGCGGAGGCCCTTGCGCAACGCTCGATCCCCTTCGTTTTCTCGACCGGATACGGCAGCGCCGGCATCCGCGATGCTTTCCGGGATCGCCCTGTCCTGCAAAAACCCTTCGCGCAGAACGATCTCAAGCAGAAGCTCCTGCTCGCCCGCGGCGCGATCGCCTGAAACATTGCGCCTCTCCTGCCCGCTAGAATGCGATGCGCGGGGCATAGGAAGTAGTCTCGACCATAGATGAACGGTGTGATGGCCAAGTCGAGCCATGTCCGTGCACCACCTGCCCGCGTTTAGGATGTGCGGGAAAACACGGCCAAGATACACGTTATTCGCTTTCCAGTTATGTTATCCCAGAGTAAGCTTTGCCTTATCCCCGGATATATGTAACTCTGTTCCGCGAATGTCGATGAAATCCTGTCTCCGTTTCCTCACCGCGACGAGCGTGCTTGCGCTCTGCCTTACGGGCACCTCGGCCCAAACGCCCGTGCCGCGCCCCACGCCGGTGGCCGGATCCATCGTTGCCGCGAAGGGGGGCGAGGAGCTGCGCTTCGTGCGCGAGGATCTGTGGCGCGCCGCCGAGGTCCGGCAGGACGTGGTCGCCGGGGACGTGCTGCGCACCAACGGCATCGGCAACCTCGCGATCCTGTTCGCCGACCAGACCCAGATCCGCGTCGGCCGTAACTCGACCCTCACGGTCAACGAGGTCGCGAGCGCCACGAGCGGCACGACCGAACTCAGCCTCCAGTCCGGCACCGTCTGGGCGCGCGCCGCGCGCGGCGGAACGGGCGTGAACGTGAAGACCCCGGCCGCCGTGGCGGCGATCCGCGGCACGGACTGGTCCCTGTCCGTGGACGGATCGGGCAAGACCGCCCTGGTGGTGCTTGAAGGCGTGGTGGAGCTGAGCAACGCCCAGGGTTCGGTCACGGTCCGGCAAGGTGAAGGCGCGGTGGCGTCGATCGGCCAGGCGCCGACCAAGTACATCCTCGTCAATTCCGACGATCGCGAGCAGATGCTGTTCTACATGACGCTGCGCGATGCGTTCACGTCCCTGCCCACCTCCAACCTCACCGGCCCGGCCCTGCGCGCCGAGCGGGCGCGCATCGAGGCCGTGCCGCCCCAGGCCCGCCGGGCGGAGGACTGGCTCAGCCTGGCCGAGATCGCCCTCTATCTCGACGGGCGCACGGTCGCCGAGCAGGCGCTGGCGGAAGCTCGCAGCCGCGGCCTGAGTGCGTCTCAGCGCGCCCGCGCCGATCTGGTGGAAGGCGTTCTCGCCAGCCTCCAGCGGCGCTGGCAGGATGCGGCCGGCTCCTTCAGCCGGGCGGAGCGGGGTCTCGACCCCAAGCGCCGGACCATCGCATCCTTCGGCCGCTACATCTCCCTCTCGCTTGCCAATCCGAAAAAGGCCTATGCGGAGCCGCGTGCAGCCGGGAACGATCCTGTCGCGGCCCTTGCCCACGCCTACGTGGTCGCGTTCAAGCAGGACCTGGCCGCCGCTGCCGAGGTGGTTCGAGCCGCCGAGAAGCGCTTTCCCAACGATACCCGCATCGCCGTCGCGGCTGCGCGCATCGCCTTCGCGCTCAACCGGCGGGAGGAAATGCGGACCTCCATCGCCAGGGCCAAGGCCATCGACCCGGACGATCCGGACGTGATCGTCGCGGACAGCAGCATCCGCGGCGACATCGACGGAGAATACAAGGCCGCCGTCGGCGAGCTGCGCAAGGCGGCCGCCATCGCGCCCGGCCATTCCGACCTCTGGAACACCATCGGCCTGTTCGAATCGACCCGGGACGCTCCCCTGGCGGCCGAGGAGGCCCTGCGCCGCGCCATCGCGGCGGATCCGGACAACCCGGTCGCCTATGCCAATCTCGCGATCCTGCTCCTCGACCAGAGCCGGGTCGAGGAGGCGCGGGCGCTTATCGACAAGGCGCTCGCCCTCGATCCGAGCTTCAGCACCGGCTACATCGCCCTCGGGCGCTACCTGCTGCAGACCGGCGAGACCGCGAAGGGCATCGAGGCGATCCTTGCGGGATCGACCGCCAATCCGGCCTATTCGCAGGGGCTCCTCGCCACCGCCATCGCGTATTACCAGAACGGCGACGACACGCTCGCGCTCCAGGCCCTGGACAACGCGGATCGACTCGACCCGAACGATCCCGTCGTGTCCATCGCACGCACGGCCATCGCGCTCGACCAGTACAAGGCCGACGAGGCGATCCTCGCCGCCCGCGAGGCCGTACGCCGGTTCCGGCAGAGGGGCGGCGACTTCGCAGGCCTCGCGGTGAACCGTCAGGCCGGCTCCTACCCGGCCCAGGCCTATCGCTTTCTCGACCTGAACGAATGGGCCCGCTTCTACGGAGACAGGGTCTTCGATCCCTTCACGGCGTCGAGCTATTTCGACCAGGCGGTCGCGCGGCGTCCCACGTTCCTGACAACGCGTCCGCAGATTTCCTCGATCCTGAGCGACGATTCGGACCTGACGGCCTTCAACCTCTCGGTCCAGGGCCTGTTCTTCGATCCTCTTGCGGTCTCGGGCCGGGTCCGCCGCCAGGATCTTCTGCGCCGCCCCTTCGTGGACACGGAACTCGAAGGCAATCTGTTCGTCAGGGACAACCGGGTCGGATGGGGAGCGAGCGGCACCGTCCAGGGCTTCTCCAACCTGCCGCTGCCGACCTCGTTCTACCTCTCGGCCGGGCGGACGCAGATTGACGCCCGCGAGACGATCGACAAGGAGGCAGCCGACAACGCGTCCCTGTTCATCGGCATGGCGCCCTCGGCGGCTGACCGCTTCCTGATCTTCGGATCGGCCGTGAAGGTCGAGCCGCCGCTCCTGCGCATCGACCGGCCGACGCGCTATTACGCGGCCGATCAGGAACTGACCTCCATGCAGGCCGGCGCCGGCTGGAGCCACAGCTTCGCGGACCGGAACGTGCTCACGGCGGCGGTCTACGCCAATCGCGGCATCGACCGGCGCATCTCGGAATCGCTCAACGCCGACGTACCCTTCCTCATTCTGGCCGAGCGGCAATGGACCAGCGCCCGGACGGAAGGCGTCGTCGCGGCCGTCAACCATTCCGTGGCCTTCGGGGACCTCACCCTCCGCTACGGATACGAGGGCCAGTTCGGGCGCAGCTTCGCGGGCGCCTTCGGGCGCGCCGTGGTCTCCAGCCCGCTCGCGGATGAGCCCATCTCGACCGACACGGGCAACCGCAACGATGCGGACTTCAAGGCCAACCGGCTCTATGCGGACCTGTTCTGGCGCCCCTCCGACCGGTTCGAGGCGCAAGCGGGCGTGCAGCGCTCCTTCGCGGATCTGGGCACCGAGCGCTCCGACACCTCCGTGTCGCCACGCCTCGGCATCGCGGTTTCGCCTGTGGAGGGGCACTGGCTGCGCGCCGCCTACCGCCAGGACGGCATCCTGCCGCTCGCCTTCACGCTCTCTCCCATCTCCACGGTCGGGCTCGTGCCCAACGCCCTGCCGCTCGCGCTCGGCGGACGGATGAACACCCTGGCCCTGCGCTGGGACGCGGAATGGACGCCCCATATCTTCACGGCGGTCGAATACCAGCGCCAGGACGTGCGCCAGCTCGACCTGCCTCTGTCGAATACCTTCGACTCCCTGTCGGTCGGCAAGGCACGTATCGAGCGCCTCGCGGCGACCGCCAATCTCTGGCTCGGCTACGGCATGGGCGTGTTCGGTACCGTGGGCGTGACCAACACCGATGTTCGCTCGGAGGAAGCTCCGGGGCTCGACGTGCCCTTCGTGGCCGGGCATTTCGCCCGGGCCGGAATCACCTTCGTTCATCCGAGCCGGCTGAAGCTGACCCTGGCGGAGACCTTCGTGGGCGACCGCACGGGCAATCTGGCCGGGACGCGGCTGGACGATTACTGGACGACCGATGCGTCGATCACTTGGGAAACGCCGGACCGCAGGCTCCTCGTCGGCTTCACGGTCGTCAACATGCTGGATCGCGACTACGAGATCGCGCCCGGCGTGCCCGGGCTCGGCCGGACCTTCGCGGCAACCATGAAGGCGCGCTTCTAGGGTGAGCACGGGAGCGGCTCCGGCGGAGCAGGATGGCCCCGGGGCGATGGCAAGCTGGCGTCACTACGCCATCGCGCTCATCGTCGCGGCCCTGCTGGTGCCGTTCTCGTTCTTTTCGCCGTTCCGGCTTGTCGAAGACCGTCTCTACGACCTGTTCTCGACCCTGGCGCCGCCGCTTCCGCAGGAGCCGGGGGTCGTCATCGTGGCGATCGACGAACCGTCCTTCTCGGAGATCGGCCAGCGCTGGCCCTGGCCGCGGGACCTGCATGCCCGTCTGATCGAGAAGCTCAGGGAAGCGGGCGCGAAGGTCATCGCCCTCGACATCATTTTCGCCGAGCCCTCCTCGGAGGAAGCCGATGGCCGCCTCGCCGCCTCCGTCGGGCCCGACGTGATCCTTGCCGCAGATGATGTGACGACGCCCCTCGAACAGGGGACGCAGACGACGCGGGTCAATCCCATCGACCCGTTCCTCGATGCGGGCGCCCATCCGGGCGTCACGTCCGTGGATCTGGACGGGGACGCCTATCTGCGCCGCCTGCCTCACCTGGAGGACGGTTTCGCCGCAGAGGCCCTGCGCCTGGCCGGGCAGAAGGCCCCTCCTCCGCCCGAGGGAGCGTTGATCCAGTATTTCGGCCCGCCGCGGACCTATCCGACCGTCTCGTATTACCAGGCGCTCGACCCGCAGGCCTTCCTTCCGCCCGGGCGCTTCAAGGACAAGATCGTCTTTATCGGCCTGAGCCTGAAGGCCGCCACATCGGCGGATAGCGGCGCACCCGACGCCTTCGCGACGCCCTATACCCTGCTCAGCCAGAGCCTGACGGCCGGGGTCGAGGTCCAGGCGACGATCCTCGACAACCTGCGGCACGGGCTCTACGCGGTCCCGGTCTCGCGCCCCGCCATGGCGGGGCTCGTCCTGGCGGCGGCCGTGCTGGCGGCCCTTTTGTGCCGCAACGGCATGTCCGCCCGAACCATCGCGGTCGCGGCCCTCACCCTCGCGCTCCTCTTGGCGGGCGCCTGGGCACTGCTGCGCTTCGGCCGGGTCTGGGCGCCGCCTGCCCTTCCGGTTGCGGCGGCGCTCGGGGTCTTCGGCGCGCGCTTCGGGCTCGATTATGCCCGCGAGCGGCAGCTGCGCCATGCGGTATCGGAGGCCTTTTCGCGCTATCTCTCGCCGGATCTCGTGGCGCAGCTCGCCCGCAATCCTTCCGCGCTCAAGCTCGGCGGCGAGCGCCGCAACCTTTCGGTCCTGTTCTGCGACGTGCGCGGCTTCACGACCCTGTCCGAGCGCCTCAAGGACGAGCCCGAGCGGCTGACCGGGCTGATCAACCGGCTGCTCGATCCGCTCTCGGAGGCGGTGCTGACCGAGAAGGGCACCATCGACAAGTACATGGGCGACTGCGTGATGGCCTTCTGGAACGCGCCGCTGCCGAGCCCCGACCATCCCGCGCGGGCGGTGAGCGCGGCCATGCGCATGCTGGAGGCGGTCGGCCGGCTGAACGCAACCCTGCGGGACGAGGAGGGCGAGGGCGCACCGTCCTTCGCCATCGGGGTCGGCATCAACACGGGCGACTGCGTCGTCGGCAATGTGGGCTCCCGCTGGCGCTACGATTATTCGGTGCTCGGCGACACTGTGAACCTGGCCTCGCGGCTGGAAAGCCTGTCGAAGGAATACGGCGTCTCGCTGATTCTCGGCCCTGCCACGGCGGAGGCTGTCCGGGACCGCTACGCGCTGATCGAGCTCGACCGGATCGCCGTGCGGGGACGCGCGGAAGCCTCAGCCATCTTCACCGTCGTGGCGCCCCTGAGCGGCAGCCCGAACCCGGCCCTTGCCGAGTTCTTGGAGCGGCACGCTCTCCTGCTGAGCGAGATGCGGGCCGGCCGCTCCGCAGAGGCCCTCGCCCTGGCGGAGGCCTGCGAGGCCCTGATGCCGGCTTTAAAAACCTATTACGGGCGCATCCGGCAGCGGCTCTCCGTCGTCTCGTGAGATTGCGCGCGTTCGCGCCGGGAACGGACAAGACACGCTCTTGCAAGCGATTTGCAAAGGGAAACAATGGCTTGCGTCCGCCGCAGAGCCCCCTATAACGTCCCCCTGCCCTCCTGACCTCGAGACCGTGACGCGATGGACAAGATCCAAAAACTTGCCATTGGCAGCATTTTCATCGGCGCCATCGTGTTCGCCCTGAAATTCGCCGCCTATTACCTGACCGGCAGTATCGCGCTCTATTCGGACGCCCTGGAGAGCACCATCAACATGGTGACGGCCGTGGCGGCCCTGATGGCCGTGCGGTTCAGCGCCCAGCCGGCGGACAAGAACCACCCTTACGGCCACCATAAGGCCGAGTATTTCTCCGCGGTGCTGGAGGGGGTCCTCATCATCGTCGCGGCCCTGATGATCCTGCACGAGGCCTATTCGGGCCTCATGCGCCCGCGAGTGCTCGACATGCCGCTCACGGGGCTGGGCGTGAACGCCCTCGCGACCTTCGTCAATGCCGTATGGTCCTGGATCCTGATCAAGAACGGGCGCCGGATGCGCTCCCCCGCCCTGGCGGCGGACGGGCATCATCTCCTGACCGACGTCTACACCTCCGTGGGTGTCCTGGCAGGCCTCCTGCTCGTTCCGCTGACCGGCTGGCAATGGCTCGATCCCGCCATGGCGGCCCTGGTGGCCGTCAACATCCTCTGGTCGGGCTGGGGCCTCATGAAGGAGAGCATCGGCGGCTTGATGGACCAGGCGGTGCCGGAGGAAACGCTGGCCCGGGTGCGGGAGGTCATCGCCGTCAATGCGGAGGGCGCCATCGAAGCGCACGACCTGCGCACCCGCCATGCGGGCCGGGTCATCTTCATCGATTTCCACCTGGTGGTTCCGGGAGCCATGAGCGTCACCGACGCGCACGATATCTGCGACCGGATCGAGCGTGCGCTGAAAGCGGAGGTCAGCCACGCCCTCATCACGATCCACGTGGAGCCCGACGAAAAGGCGAAGCACGCCGGCATCGTGGTGCTGTCATGAACGCCAGAAGCGCCGCTCGCTTTCGTCCTTGAGGAGGCCGCCCGCCTCCAGGGCGGGAAGCAGGTCCTGCGCCGCGACGGGAGGGCAGAAGAGGAAGCCCTGCGCCTCGTCGCAGCCCCGGGCCTTCAGCCATTCCACCTGCTCGTCCGTCTCGACTCCCTCGGCGACCATGCGCTTGCCGAGGGCCCGTCCGAGCGCGAGGATCGCCTCCACGACCACGGCACCCTGCGGGGAACCGATCTCGTGGATGAACGACCGGTCGATCTTCAGGGTGTCGATCGGCAGCCGGTTCAGATACGAGAAGCTCGAATAGCCGGTCCCGAAATCGTCGAGCGCCATGGAGAACCCGGCCTCCTTGAGCAAGTTCAGGCCGGCCGTGATCCCGGGCTCCGGCTCGACGAGGGTGCTTTCCGTAATCTCGAGCTCGACCTGGGACGGATGGATTCCGTATTGCGCCGTCAGGGCCCGCAGCACCGTGTAGAAATCGTGCCGCCGGACCTGCACGGGCGAGACGTTGAGCGACACACGAACGCCCCTGAGCCCGATCGAGCACCAGTGCCGAAGCTGGCGGCAGACCTGCTCGACCACCCACCGTCCGATGGGGACGATCAGGCCTGTTTCCTCCGCGATTCGGATGAAACGGGACGGAGGGATCAGGACGCCCGAGCCCTGAAGCCGCACGAGAGCCTCGACCGCAACGACTCGGTGGGATGAAAGGTCGATGCGCGGCTGGTAATGCAGCGCGAAGGCATCCGCCCTGACGGCCTGCCGCAGAATGGCCTCCATATCGGTCCGCTCGCGGACCTGCTCGTGCATGGACCGGGAGAAGAACCGATAGCTTCCCTTGCCGCTGGCCTTGACCTCGTAGAGCGCCACGTCGGCCGCCTGCATCAGGGTGTCGCTGTCGTGCCCATCATGGGGGTAGAGGCTCACCCCGAGGCTGATTCCCACATGGATCGGCTGGCTCACGCCCTCCAGGTGGAAGGTCTCGCCGATAGACGCGATGACCCGCTCCGCGATGGCGGCCGCAGCCGTCGCATCCGCCACGCTGGGCAGGAGAATGCCGAACTCGTCGCCCGCCCAGCGGCTGACGAGATCGCCTTCCCGCACGCAGGCGCGAAGGCGCTTGGCGACCTCTTCGAGAATCCGGTCGCCCATGCCGTGCCCGAGCGTATCGTTGACGAGCTTGAGACGGTCGAGATCTCCGAACAGGACGGCCACGGCCCCGCCACCCGCTTTCCGGGACCGCGCGATCGCCTGGTCGAGCCGAATTCGGAACAGGCTGCGGTTCGGCAGCCCCGTGAGCGCATCGTGGTGGGCGAGAAAGGCCAAACGGGACGTGAGCGCCCGGTGCTCGGTGACGTCATGGATCACCAGCACGCCGCCCACGACGGCGCCGCGCCGGTCGCGGATCGGCGCAGCGGTCTCCTCGACCGGAATGGTGGTCCCGTCGCGCCGCTTGAGGAGCGTATTGCGCCCGAGCCAGACCGGGTCGCCGGGGATGAGCGTCCCGTCCTCCACGTCGCGGCTCGCCTCCCCTGAGGCGACGACCCGGAAGACTTCATGAAGCGGATGGCCGAGAGCCTCGTCGGACGTCCACCCGGTCATCGCCTCGGCGACCGGGTTGAGCGAGGTGACGCGCCCCTTCACGTCCGTCGTGATAACCCCGTCGCCGATGGAGCGCAGGGTCACCTGGGACAGCTCGTGCTCCCGGAAGAGCCGCTCCTCGGCGATCTTTCGGTCGGTGATGTTCTGGACCTGCGTCACGAAGTAGAGCGGCGTCCCCTGCGCGTCACGCACCAGCGACGAGCTGATGATCGCGTGGACCTCATGGCCCTGCTTATGGATGTAGCGCTTCTCCATGGTGTGCCCGAGCTTCGTGCCGGCCAGCATCTCCTTGATGGAGCCGTAATCCTCCGCGAGGTCATCGGGATGGGTGATGGCCGGGAACGAGAGGGCGGAAAGCTCCTCGGCCGTGTAGCCCAGCATGTCGCAATAGGTCCGGTTGACCTGGAGATAGCGGCCTTCCGGGCTGACGATGGTCATGCCGATGCCCGAGGACTGGAAGGCGCCGGAAAAGCGCATCTCGCTTTCCTTGAGCTGCAGCTCAAGGGCACGCCTCTGGCTGATGTCCAGGACGAGAACGAAGAAGCCCCGAATGGTGCCGTCCTCCGCCCGGTCCGGAGAATAGCTGCCCTGAACGTAGCGGGGCCCCGTGAGGGTCGTCAGGGATTGTTCGTAGATGATCGGCTCGCCGGCCAGAACCCGATCGATATAGGGCTTGAGGACCGCATAATTCACCTCGCCGACGATCTCCAGGATCGTCCGCCCCTGCACCTCGGACGGGTCGACGCCGTACCATTCCTTGTAGGTATTGTTGGTGAACAGATAGCGTTCATGACGATCGATATACCCCATCAATGCCGGGACATTGTTGAGGATGGATATTCCGAGAAGCTGCGACACCGTTTTTCGTACTTCTTCACGCTCGACCGGCAGGAACCTGGAGATTACAGGATGCGAAGGCTCTGGCCAGAGAAGATGACGTAACGGAGCCTGCTTTCCATCTTCCCGCCCCGGAAAGTTCCCGACCGACGACGCGCGGCATGATCGGCGGGTCCGCAGCCCCCGCGCGAGATGGGTCGATATCGGCCTGGAAACGGATTGTCGGGGAAATGGTGCCGCAAGAGGGATTCGAACCCCCGACCCCCTCATTACGAATGAGGTGCTCTACCAGCTGAGCTATTGCGGCGACGCGGTCGTTCGACCGGAGTGGGGTGCCTCATACCCTCCCGGCCTGCGCTTGGCAAGGGCTTGCCGGGAGGATTAGCGATTGAGTTTTGCGGTCCGCCCTACCAGAGGGAAAAGACGCTGCGGCGGGCGGGAGCCGCCTCGTCCTGCGGCCGGGGCACGTCAGGCGGGGTGGCTGGGAACACCACCGGCTCGGGCTCGGGCTTGGCCGCGGGCGGCTTGGGCATGGGTGGCTCCGGCATGGGTGGCTTGGGCGTGGGCTGCTCCCCTTCGGACATGACCGGGGACATGGCCTCCGCGGGCTCGGCGATTTCGGCGATGCCCGTCTCGGGCCCAGGCGTGGCCTCCTGTTCCTCGGGCAGCGGCAGGGCCTTCTGCGTGTCGTCGAGATCAGCCGTCACGTCGTCGCTCAGGGCGATCTCGGGGGCTACCAGCACATCCGGAGGGGCGGCCCAGACGAAGGCGTCGAGGCGGCCCGTCACGGGGGAGATCGGTGCCCAGCGATCGGCCACGATACCGTCGGCTATCCAGGCGGGATCCCGCGGGGCGCGGGTCGCGCGGGCAAGCCATTCCCGCCCGCGTCCGGTCGAGCCGTGCTCGGCCTGCTCCAGGTCAGACATGAGTAGGCAGACCCGCATGGTGGGACGCTCCGCCAGGAGCGGCTCCAGGGCCGTCCGGGCCCGCTCGAACTCGCGTGCTTCGAGGGCGGAGCGAGCCACCGCGAGCCTGCCCTCGGGAGCGCTCTGGGACAGCCGCTGGAGGGTCTCGGCGCGCTTCAGTCGGTCGAGGGCGGAATCGCCCGGTCGCAGGTTGAGATAAACCTCGGCAAGGTCCGGATGGGGCTGCTGACGCCATGCGGCCTCCACCACCTTGGCGGCCCGGCGCAGGTCGCCCCTGTCGGACAGGAGCTTTCCGGCAAGGGCCGCGGCCGGGATGAGCGTGGGGGAAAGCCGCAGGGCGTCCTGGGCGCTGCGCAGCGCTCCTTCCCGGTCGTGCTCGACCCGGTCGAGGGCATCGGCAGTCAGCAGCACGGCCCGGTGGCGCTTGGCGGTCGCCTTGTCGACGAGGCCGAGGGAGGCGCGGCGTTCTACCGCCTCCAGGGCTCCGCGCCAGTCGCGCCCGGCGCAGCGCGCCTCCAGGATCGCGTCGCTCGCCCAGGTGGCGGCGGGCGCAAGGCGGACGGCCTCGGCGGCATATTCGTGGGCAGCCGGGGCATCGCCGCGCCGGCGCGCTTCCACGAAGAGACCACGCAGGCCGAGCACCCGGGTCTCATCCTCCTCCATCATCTGCGTGAAGGCCGCCTCGGCGGCCGAGCGGTTTCCGGAGACCTGCGCCGCCTGGGCCTTGAGCAGAAGCGTCAGGGGCTCGCGGCCGAGCAGCCTTTCGGCCTCCCCGGCATAGCGGCGGGCCGCGATGGGATCGCCCGCGCCCACGGCCACCATGCCGCGGGACACGGCCTGATAGCCCCGTGCCCGACGCCGGGCGCGGGACGCGAAGGTGAGGCGCGACGGAAGGCGCAGGATGGTCGTGACCCCGGCCCAGAGCAGGGCAAGGCCGAGACCGATGCCCGCGAGGGCCACGGCCGCGACCGCCACCGAGGTCCGCATCTCGTACCCGCCGAAGGTGACGAGGACCGTGCCGGGCCTGTCCGCCAGCCACACAGCCCCGAAGGCTGCGACGCAGAGAAGACCGATGAAGACGAGAGCGCGCCACATGATGCTGGCCTGATCCTTATTGCTGCGTCTGGGGAAGGGCCGAAAGGGCGTCGTTCGCCTCGGCCTGAACGGCCGCCTCGGCCTCGGACACGGCCTTTACGCTGCGCCCCCAATCCTCGGACAGGCGCCGGGACGGTTCCGGCAGGCTCTGCCAGGCGGCAGCGGCCTCCGCCATGTTCCCGCGGCCGAGGGCCCGGTCGATTCGGGCGAGCACCGCCGGCACGCCCGTGCCGTCCGCCTCGCCGACCGGCCGGATGGTGACGACCCGGTCCGCCATGCGCCAGAGCCGGTCGCTCCAGCTTCCGTTTCCGCTGCCCCGGTCATCCCGCAGGATCGCGGTGCGCACGGGCTCGAAGCTCTTCGCGAGTTCCGCGGCGGTCGGCGCGCCCTCCTGGGCATAGGGGCGCAGAGGGGCGAGCCGCCCCGGATCCTTCGACAGCCGTTCGAGCGCCGACAGCGCCTCCGCATAGGGAGCGCCCCGCCGCAGGGCATCGCCGAGGCGGGATGCGAGCGACAGACGGATTCCCGCGAGCGTCGCCGCATCGGGTCCATGCCCGACCTGCTGGGCAAGCTCCGCAAGCCGCCTGTCGCTCTCCTCCAGCCGCCCGTTCAGGGATTCGATCGCCTGCTGCGAGGCCTCGGCGGAGCGGCCTGCCTGCTGGGCAGCCTGCGCCTGAGCCTGCATCTGCCCCTCCAGGGCCGCGAGCCGGTCCGTGAGGTCCTTCACGGCTCCCTCGTCCTGCGGGGCGGCAGCCTCGGGAGCGGGCCGGTTCAGGGCCTCGCCTGCGCGGGCCTCGGCCTGCTGGGCGGCGGTCTCGGCCGCCTTGAGCCGGCCGTCGAAAGCGGAGCGCGCCTCTTCGAGGGCCTTGAGACGGTTCTCCAGCCCCTGCGTGGCCGTGGAGGGCTGGCCGAGCGCCGACACGCGCTGCTCGAGCTGCGCCAGGCGCTGGTCGTCCTGCCCGGTGGGGGCTTCTTGCCGGGTCAACCCGTAGACGAGGCCCGCACCCACGAGCCCGCCGACCACGCCGGCCCCGAGGAGAGCGGCCAGCGGCATCTGCCGCGACGGCTGAGGCTCGGGAGGCGGCGGAGGCTCGCTCCCCCGGTCGCCGAAACCAGCGGCCTCGGTCCGAGGGCTTTCGGGATGAAGATGCTCAGGTTGAGGATTCTCGGGCTGAGGACTTTCGGGCTGAGGATCTTCAGGCGGGGGATTCACGGATTGAGGGTCCCCGGCTCCTGCGGCGATCGAATCGGCGGCGCTTCCGGACTCGAGGGGAGCCTCGGTCTCGGCCATGGCCTCGCTCACCAGCCGCTCGGTCTCGCCCTCCGACGGCTCGCCCGGGCGGCCGTCATCGACGACCTTCGCTTCGAGATCGATGGTCGCGGGCTCGCGCCGGGGCTTCCTGCGGGAGGATTTCGGGGACTGGGAGTCAAAGGAATCGGTCACGGGTCACTCTTGATAAACAAATGAGGCAAGCTTGAGCACGGCCATTCGTTCCCTCGCAGGGGGATTCTAGAGGAAGAAGGCGCGGGCGTCACCGGAGCGTGGCCAGAAGCGCCTCCTCGTCGGGTCGGGAGGCCACCCGAACCGGCAGATCCAGGGCCTCGAAGGGGGCCGCCACATCGGGCGAGAGACAGAGATGGACGGGAGCGGAAAGGGTCGATGACAAGTGCGCCTCCTTCGCCAGGCGCAGAAAAAGCTCCGCGCCGCGCCGGGAATAATGGAGCACGGCTCCTGTCCGACCAGCCCGCATGTCCGCAATGGCACTCTCCGGGAGGCGTTCGGCGGCCGCGGCCTCATAGGCCTCCCAATGCACCACCCGGAACCCGGCCGCCTGCAGGGACAGGGCGGGCTCCTCCTTGTGGTGCCGGGCCGTCACATGGAGCAGGACCCGGTCCGGCGGCAGGCTCCGCCGGATGAGGCCCGAGAGGGAGACCGCATCGCCATCCGCCACCGCGACCGTGGAAAAGCCCGCCTGCCGCACGGCACGGGCCGTCCGCTCCCCGACCGCGAAGACCGGGAGCGCCTTGTCGGCGATGGACCTGATGGCCTCTTCCGCATGGGCACTGGTGACGATCAGGGCGTCCCACGGCCCGGCAGGCCTGGGATCGCCCGTCGGCACGATGCGGGTGATGGGCGCAATGACCGGCTCGTGGCCCAGCGCCGCGATCCGCCGGGCGGTGCGCCCGGCATCCTCCTCGGCGCGTGTGACGAGAACCCGCATCAGGCGCCGAGGAAGCCCGCCGGCATGCGCGCGCGCAGGTCGAGCCCGGCCTCGCGGCCGAGGGCGGCGGCATCCGCCGGTGCGCCGCGGCGCAGGACTTCCAGGCTCTCCGACCCGTCCGGCCGCAGCACCATGCCCCGGAACTCGATCTCTTCCCCGACGAGGCGCGCATGGCCCGCGATGGGCGTGCGGCAGGACCCGTCGAGGACCGTCAGGAAGGCCCGCTCGGCCGCAAGTGCGTGACCGGTCGCGACGTCGAGGATCGGCCGGATCGCCTGCTCCACCCGCTCATCCCCCGTGCGGATCGTGATGGCGATGGCCCCCTGCCCGACCGCCGGCAGGAAATCCTCCACGTCGAGGACGGCCGAGACATGCTGGGTCAGGCCGAGGCGGCGCAGCCCCGCCATGGCCAGGAGCGTGGCATCCACCTCGCCCCGGTCGAGCTTCTCCAGGCGCGTCTCCACGTTGCCGCGCAGGAGTGTGACTCTCAGATCCGGCCGCAGGCGACGGATTTCCGCCTGGCGCCGCAGGGACGCGGAGCCGACCACAGCCCCTTCGGGCAGGTCGCGCAGGCTTGCGGCCCGGCGGCTGATGAAGGCGTCGCGCACGTCCTCGCGGGGCAGGTAGCCGACGATGACGATGCCGTCCGGCAGGACTGTAGGGAGATCCTTGGCGGAATGGACTGCGAGGTCGATGGAGCCGTCGAGGAGCGCGATGTCGAGCTCCTTGGTGAACAACCCCTTGCCGCCCGCCTCCGAGAGGGCCCGGTCCTGGATCCGGTCGCCGGTCGTCTTGATGACCTCAAGGGGCAGGCGCTCGGGCGCCAGCCCATGGGCTGCGCTCAGGCGTCTCTGCGTCTCGTGGGCCTGGGCCAGCGCCAGCGGGCTGCCGCGCGTGCCGATGACGAAGGCGGATGAATCGGCCATGTCGGGCTGTGCTCTCCTTGAAGATGAAATCTCGGTGTTTGATCTTGGACGGCGCGGCGGACTATAGGGGGAGGAGAGGCGGGCCGTGAAGCCCGAAAGATCATGTTCCAACTGAATGACGGAACGGGCGCGGCGGGCTTCCGCAGCGCGCTCCGTCGCTCCAACACGGCGTGACCGACCATGCGCATCCTGGGCATCGAGACGACCTGCGACGAAACCGCCGCCGCCGTGGTCGGGGTGGGCTTCGACGGGCGCGGTGAAATCCTGTCCAACGAGGTCCTGAGCCAGATCGCCGAGCATGCCCGCTATGGCGGCGTCGTGCCGGAGATCGCGGCCCGCGCCCATGTGGAGGTGATCGACCGCCTGGTGGCGCGGGCGCTCAAGAACGCCAACTGCACCATCAACGACATCGACGGCATCGCGGCCGCCGCGGGGCCGGGCCTCATCGGCGGCGTCCTGGTGGGCCTGACCACCGCCAAGACGATCTCCCTCGTGACCCGCAAGCCTCTCATGGCCGTGAACCATCTGGAGGCGCACGCGCTCACGGCGCGCCTCACCGACGGCATCGGTTTTCCGTATCTCCTGATGCTCGCCTCCGGCGGGCATACGCAGCTCGTCGCCGTGAAGGGCGTGGGCGAATACGTGCGTCTGGGCACCACCATCGACGATGCCATCGGCGAGGCCTTCGACAAGGTCGCGAAGCTTCTGGGCCTGCCCTATCCAGGCGGCCCGCACGTGGAGCAGGAGGCCGCGAAGGGCAACCCCGAGCGCTTCGCCCTGCCCCGTCCGCTCATGGGCCGGCCCGAGCCCAACTTCTCCCTCTCGGGCCTGAAGACCGCGGTCCGCCTGGAGGCGGAGCGCATCGCGCCCCTGACCCAGAGCGACGTGGCCGACCTGTGCGCGAGCTTCCAGGCCGCCGTCGTCGACACGGTGGTGGACCGCACCCGGGCGGGCCTGCGCGCCTTCCGCGACATCGCCGGCCATCCGACCGCCCTCGTGGTGGCGGGCGGCGTGGCGGCCAACCAGGCCATCCGCCAGGCCCTGCAGCGGCTTGCGGTTGAGACGGGGCTTCGCCTCGTGGCGCCGCCGCTCTCCTTGTGCGGCGACAACGGCGCCATGATCGCCTGGGCCGGTCTCGAGCGCCTGCGTCTCGGTCTGATCGACGACATCTCCGCCCCGGCCCGGGCCCGCTGGCCCCTCGATTCGAGCCGGGACGAGGCCGGAGCGAAGGCGTGATGCGGATCGGCATCGCGGGTGCCGGGGCCTGGGGCACGGCGCTCGCCAATGCGGCGGCTCTTGCGGGCAACGAGGTGGTGCTGTGGATGCGCAGCGCCGAGCAAGCCGCGCTCCTGGCCGAAACCCGGATGAATCCGGGCTTCCTGCCGGGCGTTCCGCTCCATGAGCGGATCCGCCCGACCGCTTCCCTCACCGACCTTGCGGATTCGGGCGCGGTACTCCTCGTCACGCCCGCCCAGACCACCCGGGAAATGACCGCGGCCCTGTCCGCCGTGCTACCCGCCTGCACGCCGCTCGTGCTCTGCGCCAAGGGGATCGAGCGCGAGACGCAGGCTTTTTTGAGCGATGCGGCCGAGGCTGTCCGGCCCGGCAGCCCGCTCGCGGTCCTCTCGGGCCCGAGCTTCGCGGACGACGTGGCCCGCGGCCTTCCGACCGCCGTGACCCTGGCCTGCCGGGACGCCGCCCTCGCTGAGCGCATCGCCACTTCCCTCTCGGGCTCCACCTTCCGGGTCTATCACCGCACGGACGTGCGCGGGGTCGAGATCGGCGGCGCGGCCAAGAACGTGCTTGCCATCGCGTGCGGGGCGGTGGCCGGGCGCGGCCTCGGCGAGAGCGCCAAGGCGGCCCTCATCGCCCGCGGCTTCGCCGAACTTCTGCGCTTCGCCCGCGCCTATGGGGGCGAGGCCGAGACGCTCATGGGCCTGTCGGGCCTCGGCGACCTCGTCCTCACCTGCTCCACGGCGCATTCGCGCAATTTCGCCTTCGGCCAGCGCCTCGGCCAGGGCCTGTCGCCCGAGGAGGCCGCCGGCGGCAAGCTGGTGGAGGGCGCCACAACGGCCCGCGCCCTGGTGGCCCTCGCGCATGAAAGGAACGTGGACATGCCCATTGCGGAGGCGGTGGAGCGGGTCCTGAGCGGCGTCTCCACGATCGACCAGGCGGTCGATTCCCTCATGAACCGTCCCGTCAAATCCGAGCACTAGAAGGACATTCCATGGCCCATTGGCTCTACAAGTCAGAACCCTCTGTCTGGTCCTGGGACAGCCAAGTCGCGGAAGGCGACAAGGGCACCCATTGGAACGGCGTGCGTAACCATGTGGCCAAGCAGAACCTGATGGCCATGAAACGAGGCGAGCGGGGCTTCTTCTACCATTCCAACGAGGGCAAGGCCGTCGTCGGCATTGTCGAGGTCATCCGTGAATATTATCCCGACCACACGGACCCGACCGGCAAATTCGGCATGGTCGACATCAAGGCCGTCAAACCGCTGAAAAGGCCGGTCACGCTCGAGGAGATCAAGGCCGAGCCGACGCTCAAGGACATGATCCTCGTCAACAATTCCCGCCTCTCGGTGCAGCCCGTGACGGACGAGGAATGGGAGATCGTGTGCCGGATGGGCGGGCTTTAAGGCATCGCCTCATTCCGGGATGGTCCAAAGGACCAGGTCCGGAACCCATAAACTCAGCAGCTCAGGATAAGACGCACCAGTTCTCACAGCTCCTTATTCTGCATCGTCAGCGGTTATGGGTTCCGGGCTCGCCTGTGGCGCCCCGGAATGACAGCGCGGCTCAGCGAATCCTGGCCACGCTATCCGTCATCCCCAGGGAGAAGACCCAAAAACCCGTCAACGACCAAAGTGCGATCCTTCCTGGCTTGCCCGCGGCCTCTCTCTTTCCGTAAAGCTAGGATAAGAAGGCTGGAACTCTGGGAGAAGCGCCATGCAAGAGAAGATCTACGAGGTATCGCCCGAATGGAGCCGCCGCGCCTATCTGGACGAGGCGGGATACCGGGCGAAATACGCCGCCTCCGTGAAGGACCCGAATGCCTTCTGGGCCGAGGAGGCCAAGCGCATCCACTGGTTCCGGGAGCCGACCCGGATCAAGAACACCAATTTCGGCCCCGAGAACGTCTCGATCCGCTGGTTCGAGGACGGCACCACCAACGTGGCCTATAACTGCATCGACCGGCACCTCGAGACCCGGGGCGACCAGGTGGCGATCATCTGGGAAGGCGACGATCCGTCCGAATCGAGATCCATCACCTACCGTCAGCTGCACGACGAGGTGTGCCGCATGGCGAATGTCATGCGCAACCGCGGCGTCCAGAAGGGCGACCGGGTCACCATCTACATGCCGATGATCCCCGAGGCGGCCTATGCGATGCTCGCCTGCGCGCGGCTCGGCGCCATCCACTCGGTGGTGTTCGGCGGCTTCTCGCCCGATTCGCTCGCGGGTCGCATCGAGGACGCCAAGTCGGTCTTCATCGTGACGGCCGACGAGGGCCTGCGCGGCGGCCGCAAGGTGCCGCTGAAGGAAAACGTGGACGCGGCCATCGCCCGCGTCGGCGGCGTGGAGCATGTGCTCGTGGTGCGCCGCACCGGCTCGCCCGTGAACATGGTTCCGGGCCGGGACGTCTATTACGACGAGGCCGCCGAGATGGTGACGGCCGATTGCCCGGTGGAGGAGATGAACGCGGAGGATCCGCTCTTCATCCTCTACACCTCGGGCTCCACCGGCAAGCCGAAGGGCGTCCTGCACACCACGGGCGGCTATCTCGTCTGGGCCGGCATGACCCATCAATACGTGTTCGACTACCACGACGGCGACATCTACTGGTGCACGGCCGATGTGGGCTGGGTGACAGGCCACACCTACATCCTCTACGGCCCCCTCGCGAACGGCGCCACGACGCTGATGTTCGAAGGCGTACCCACCTATCCGTCGATCTCCCGTTTCTGGGAGGTGATCGACAAGCACAACGTGAACATCTTCTACACTGCCCCCACGGCGATCCGCTCCCTCATGCAGGCGGGCGAGGAGCCCGTGAAGCGGACCTCGCGCAAGTCCCTGCGCCTCCTCGGATCCGTGGGCGAGCCGATCAACCCGGAGGCCTGGGAATGGTATCATCGGGTGGTTGGCGATAGCCGCTGCCCCGTGGTCGACACCTGGTGGCAGACCGAGACCGGCGGCATCCTCATCTCGCCCCTGCCGGGCGCCATCGCGCAGAAGCCGGGCTCGGCCACCCTGCCGTTCTTCGGGGTCGTGCCGCAGGTGGTGGACTCCGAGGGCAAGGTGTTGGAGGGCGCCACCGAGGGCAACCTCGTCATCGCGGATTCCTGGCCGGGCCAGATGCGCACGGTCTACGGCGACCATGAGCGCTTCGTGCAGACCTATTTCTCGGCCTATCCGGGCAAGTACTTCACGGGCGACGGCTGCCGGCGGGACCAGGACGGCTATTACTGGATCACCGGCCGCGTGGACGATGTGATCAATGTCTCGGGCCACCGCATGGGCACGGCCGAGGTGGAATCCGCCCTCGTGGCGCATCCCAAGGTGTCCGAGGCCGCGGTCGTCGGCTATCCGCACGACATCAAGGGCCAGGGCATCTACGCCTACGTGACCCTGATGGCCGGCGAGACGCCCTCCGAGGACCTGCGCAAGGAACTCGTCGCCTGGGTGCGCAAGGAAATCGGCCCCATCGCGTCGCCGGACCTGATCCAGTTCGCGCCGGGCCTGCCCAAGACCCGCTCGGGCAAGATCATGCGCCGGATCCTGCGCAAGATCGCCGAGGACGAATACGGCAATCTCGGCGACACCTCGACCCTCGCCGACCCGACTGTGGTCGACGACCTGGTGACCAACCGCCAGAACAAGCGCACGCAGGCGGCCTAAGCGCCGCGCTGCTCTCCACTCCTGCGGATCTCGGGTGTATCCGGGATCCGTCTTTGTCTGCGCACGTCGGAAACATCCGACTTGCGTGGAAGAGGTGGAAAGGATGCAGCTCCGTCATTCCGGGGCCGCGAAGCGGAGCCCGGAACCCATAACCATCAGCGTATCAGAATGGGGAGCTGCGATACCCGCTGGTCTTTATCCTGAATCGTCAGCGTTTATGGGTTCCGGGCTCGCCTACGGCGACCCGGAATGACGGGGGTCAGGACCCTGTTCCCCTGACCCTTGTAGAGTTGACGCGCTGAGCCCCTCAGTGCCGGAAATGCCGGTGGCCGGTGAAGACCATGGCGAGGCCGGCCTCGTCGGCCGCGCGGATCACCTCCTCGTCGCGCATGGAGCCGCCCGGCTGAATGACCGCCGTGGCGCCGGCCTCGGCGGCAGCGAGCAAACCGTCCGCGAACGGGAAGAAGGCGTCGGAGGCGACCACCGAGCCCTTGGCAAGGGTCTCGGGCAGGCCCGCGGCCTTGGCAGCCTCGGCCGCCTTCCAGGCGGCGATGCGGGAGGAATCGACCCGGCTCATCTGGCCGGCCCCGATGCCCACCGTGGCGCCGTCCTTCACGTAGACGATGGCGTTCGACTTCACGTGCTTGGCGACCCGGAACGCGAAACGCATGTCGGACAATTCGCGCTCGGTCGGGGCGCGCTTCGTCACCACCCGCAGATCCATGTCGTCGACAACCGCATTGTCCCGGCCCTGGGCCAGGAAACCGCCCGCGACGGTGCGCAGGGTCAGGCCGGGCTGGCGGGGATTCGGCAGGGCGCCAGCGAGGAGGAGGCGCAGGTTCTTCTTGGCGGCCACGATGGCAATGGCCTCCTCGGAAGCCTCGGGCGCGATGATGACCTCCGTGAAGATCTCGACCATGACCTTAGCGGCCTCCGCGTCGAGGGGCCGGTTCATGGCCACGATGCCGCCGAAGGCCGAGACCGGATCGCAGCGCAGGGCCTTCTCGTAGGCTTCGCGCAGACTCGCGCCCTCGGCGACGCCGCAAGGATTGGCGTGCTTGACGATGACCACGGCGGCGGAACGCTCCGGCGCGAATTCCGCGACCGCCTCATAGGCCGCGTCGGTGTCGTTGATGTTGTTGTAGGAAAGCTGCTTGCCCTGAACCTGGCGGATTGTCGCGACGCCGGGGCGCTTCTCCGGCGTGCGGTAGAAGGCGGCCGCCTGGTGCGGGTTCTCGCCGTAGCGCAGCACCTCCGCGATGGAGCCGCCGAGCGCCCGGTAGGCGGGCGCCGCCTCGTTGAGCTCCGCCGCGAACCAGTTGGAGATGGCAGCGTCGTAGGCGGCGGTGCGCGCATAGGCCTTTTGGGCGAGGCGGCGGCGCAGGGTCAGGGTCACGGCCCCGTCATGGGCCGCGAGGTCGTCGAGGACGGCCTTGTAGTCATCCCCGTCCACCACCACAGCCACATCGCCGTGGTTCTTGGCGGCGGCGCGGATCATTGCCGGGCCGCCGATATCGATGTTCTCGATGCAGTCGTCGTAAGGGCGCCCCGCCGCCACCGTCGCCTCGAACGGATAGAGGTTCACGACCAGGAGGTCGATGGGCGCGATCCCGTGGGCCAGCATGGCGGCCTGGTGCTCAGGGTTGCTGCGGATGCCGAGGAGCCCGCCATGGACGGCCGGGTGAAGGGTCTTCACGCGCCCGTCCATCATCTCCGGGAAGCCCGTAAGGTCGCTCACGTCCCGGACCGGGATCCCGGCCTCCTCGAGCGCCTTCTTGGTGCCGCCGGTGGAGACCAGCTCGATGTCGCGCGCCGCGAGGGCGCGGGCGAAATCCACGAGGCCGGTCTTGTCGGAAACGGAAAGAAGGGCGCGGGTGACGCGCTTGGGATCGCTCGGCATGGCGGCGGCTCCATTCAGGCATCCCCGGGCGGGCATGTCCGGCCTCAGGATGCGACTACGGAAAATGGGGAGCCGGACGCGGTCCCGCTCCGTCAGGGATGTGCGGCGCGATAGCACGCCGGGGCCGCGATGAAAACCGTCGCGAGGGGCAACTCAGGCCTGATCCGGCGCAGGCTCGGCCGAGGGCGGCGCGGGGTTGAAGTTGCGCGCAAGCCGTTCGAAGCGCCAGCGCACCGACGGGGTCTCGCTCGGCCGGAAGGCGAGCACGATCTGCTCCGTGCGGCGCATGCCGTCGGGCACCGCCAGGAAGATGCTGTCCTCCACGAAGGCCTCGCCGGGGCCGGCCGAGAACTGCCAGGCCTCCCGGTTCGGCAGGACCAGCATGACGACCCGCCCACCCTGGGCGCGGCTCGCGCGGATGCCGGGCGCGAGATGGAAGCGGACGATGGCCTCCCGGGATGCAGCGGCGGCGCCTTCGCCCCAGAACAGGTCTTCGCCCTCGAGCCGGTCACCGGACGGGGAGAGCTGGATCCGGCGCTCGTGGGTCAGGCCGAAGCGGGCGAGATAGCCGTCATGGCTGGCGTTGAGGGTCTGGACGCGCTCGCGCTCGCCGCGCTCCGCGACGACCCGCGTGGGGCCGCTCACGACGATAGGCCCGAGCCTGTGGAGCAGCCACCGCGCCGCCAGCCGGTCGGGCCAGCGGCCGCGCAGGCTTGTGATCTGGCAGGAGGAGACGTCGTCGATGGAGGCCGTGGAATGGGCCACCGTGGAGCGGGACGCCTGGAGGATTGCATCGTTGGCGATGCGCGGCGTGCCGCAATTGACCACGATACGCTGGGCGCCGCTGGAGAACTCGAAGGACAGGCAGCCCGCGCAGGCCTCCAGAGAGAGAAGAGGCGGCGGGGCGGCGCCCACATCGGCGATGAGCAGGGAGCTCCCGGCCTCGATCCGCTCATAGCCCGAGCGGGCCGCGTGATGGATCGGCTGGCTGCGCATGTCGTCGTAGGTGAGCAGGGTCGCCAAGTGGTCCGCGGCCGTGACGCCCATGCCGTTGAAATGCGAGAGCGTCCCGTCCCCGTGGCGGAACAGGCGCACCATGGGCAGCATGCGGTCGATGGCGCGCAGCAGGGCCTCGGGCGTGTCCACCTCGCGACTGGCGAACATCTGGCGCAGGGGCAGAAGGTCGAAGAGCAGGTCGACCACGACACGCGGGTTGCGGCTCGCATGGCCCCCGTCCGCGAGGATCTGCCGGTCGAGCTCGCGGGCGAGGAGGCGGGACGCTCTGCGCAAGGTCTTGTCGAGCCCCTCGCAGCACAGGCCCGCATAGCAGAGCGCAATGGCCGCCATGAGCTGCTGGTGCGGCAGGGCGCCGGCCCTGACATGGCGCTCGAGGTCGCGCACGCAGCTGCCGATGATCTTCAGGAAGCGCTGATAGAAGCCGTGATCCGCGCCCTCGAGGATGAGAGGCGACTGGCTGATGAAGGAGATCAGCCGCCGGGCCAGGACCTGCGTATCCCAGGCGATGCGCCGGTCCCCGAGCCGGGACGACACGAACTCGTCCACCAGAGAGCGGGCATTGGCCTGGGCGAGCGCCGTTCCGGCGGCCCGCAGGTGCCTCAGCCAGCCGAAGCCGTAGAGCGCCTCGCCCCAGGCGCGGCTCGGCGGCACGAAGCCGAAGGGCGAGCGCCCGCTTGTCGTGATGGCGCGGCCCGCGAAGGCGAAGAAGCCCGAATAGATGTCCGTCGCGATGGTGGGATCCGCCGTGCGCAGATCCTGGGGCGCGAAGATGAGCCGGGTCGGCACCGGCATGCCGAGCGAGAGCGCCGACAGGCCCCAGACCGTTGCTTCGCGCAGGGCTCGGCCTCCCTCGCGGAAGGCGAGGCCATATAGCCGCCAGCGGTCCGGCCCCCAATCCACGCCTGGCGCTCCTCTCGTTTAGGTCACGTTAACGATCTCCAGAGAAGAGATGCTCGGCGTTGGGTTAATATCGGGTAACCAGAACCGGGCAATTTCGGGCGCATGCCTCCGAAGTGCCCGGAATCGCATCCGAAATCCGAAATTTCGTGACGTTATACTGAACGCTTCTTTAAATCGGAGAGGCTGCAGCGGAGCGTTTCATGAAGCGGGCCGCGAAAAATCCGTCCATCCCGCCCCGGTCGCCCCCGGCCGCCGCCAGATGGAAGGGCAGCGTCCGCAGGTCCCCTTCGGGCGTCACGCATTCACTCAGGTCCCCGATCTCCGAGGCCGCAATGGGCGCACGGACGAAGTCGGGATGGCGTTCGAGGAAGGAAGCCGCCTGCCGCTCGCCCTCCTCAGCCTCCAGGGAGCAGGTGCAGTAGACGAGGCGCCCGCCCTCCTTCAGGAGGTGCGCTGCCCGGTCGAGGAGCCGGGCCTGAAGGGCCGTAAGCTTGCCCACATCCTCCTCGCCCTTGGTCCAGGCCACGTCGGGATGGCGGCGGATGGTGCCGGTCGCGGAACACGGCGCATCGAGCAGGATGGCGTCGAAGGGCGCCTCGTCGAGCTTCTCGGCATCGGCCGCGAGGGTCCGGGCAGTCAGGCCGAGGCGCGCGAGGTTCTCCTCCAGGCGCTTCAGGCGCCGGGGCGAACGGTCGACGGCCAGCACGTCTGCGCCCGCAGCGGCGAGCTGGGCGGTCTTGCCGCCGGGAGCCGCGCACAGATCGGCCACGCGCTCGCCCGGCCGGGCACCGAGAAGGCGGGCCGGCAGAGCGGCGGCGGCGTCCTGCACCCACCAGGCTCCCTCCGCGTAGCCCGGCAGGTCGCGGATCGCCGTGCGCTCGGTCAGGCGCACGCTGCCGGTGGGCAGGACGAGGCCGTCCATCCGGTCGGCCCAGGCGGGCGCATCGTCCTTGACCGTCAGGTCCACCGACGCGGTCGAGCGGTGCGCCATGGCGATGCGCGCCGCAACCTCCTCGCCGTATTGGGCGCTCCAGCGCCTTTCGAGCCAGCCGGGCGTGTCGAGCCAGGGATCCTGCACGGCCAGGATGGCCTCGCGCTCGCGGGCGACCCGCCGCAGCACGGCATTGACGAGCCCGCCCGCATGTTTCAGCCGATAATCGTCCTGGGCGAGCTGCACCGCCGTATCGACAGCCGCGTGATCCGGCACGTCGAGGAACAGGATCTGCGCAGCGCCGATCGCCAGGAGGTTGAGGAGGCGCTCGTCGCGGGTGCCCTTCGTCAGCCGCTCGCGCAGGGCCCAGCCCAGGGTGCCGAGACGCCGGAAGGTGACGACCGCGATGGCCCGCGCCAGGGCCTCGTCCCGCGGGGACAGGCCCTCGGCGGGAGAGAGTTCCTCCAGCACATCGTCGAGGGGGACCCGGCGCTTGAGGGACTCGGTAACGGCGTTCCAGGCCAGGCGGCGCGGGCCGAGGCCCGCCTGAGTTTCGCTGCGATCCACGGTGCTCATCCCCACGGACCCCGGCGCGCGCCCGTGTTCCAGGGGCTCGACGGAGCCGTGCGGGTGAAGCTGCCGGCGGGGGCAGGCGCCGGGCCCATCTCCTGAGCCAGGGCCTGAAGGGCCGCGATCCGGTTTTCGGTCGCGGGATGCGTCGAGAAGAGATTGTCCATGCCGCGTCCGGAGAGAGGATTGACGATGAAGAGCGGCGCGGTCGCCGGGTGGCGCTCCGCGTCCATGTTGGGCACATGTGCCACGCCGCCAGCGATCTTGGCCAGTGCCGATGCGAGGGCAAGCGGCTGCCCGAGGATCAGGGCGCCCGCACGGTCGGCGTCATATTCCCGCGAGCGGCTGATGGCCATCTGCAGGATCATGGCCGCGAAGGGCGCGACAAGAACCATGAGCAGCATGGTCACCGGGCTCGGCCGGTCCTCACCCCGCCCGCCGAACAGGAAGCCGAACTGGGCAAGGCTCGCGATGGCGCCGGCCACCGTGGCGCTCACGGTCATGATCAGGGTGTCGCGATTCTTGATGTGGGCGAGTTCGTGGGCGATCACGCCCGCTACCTCGTTCGGCGAGAGCATGCTCAGGAGGCCCGTGGTGGCCGCCACCGCAGCATTTTCGGGGTTGCGCCCGGTCGCGAAGGCGTTCGGCTGCGGGTTCTCGGTCACGTAGACCCGCGGCATGGGGAGTTCGGCGCGCTGGGCGAGCTCGCGCACCATGCGCACGAGATCCGGCGCCGTGCGCTCGTCCACCTCCACGGCGTGATGGGCCGAGAGCGCCAGCCGGTCCGAGTTCCAGTACGCGTAAAGGTTCGTCGCAACGGCGAGCCCGAGCGCGATCAGCATGCCGCTGCCGCCGCCGAGCAGATAGCCGACCACCCCGAACAGGGCCGTGAGGGCCGCCAGCAGCATCCCGGTCTTGACGGTGTTCATCGCAGTCTCCACGTCCTCGATGAGCGCATAGCGCCCGAAGCATTCCCTTCCAAGGTTGCTATGTGGGGAGCACCGGGGCCGCCCCCAAGAGTTTCGGTCCATATGGGATCCGGTCTGCACGGGATGCGGCCCTGCACGGCGGCACAAGGCCTCGCGGGCGCTCCCGGCAACTGGTATGAGGATGTCATGAGCACGCACACGAGCCCGAACGAAGTCCCGGCCGACCGCGCCGGATCGCCCGCAGGCGCCGCCCCCGGCAAGACTCTCTCGCCCGCCGCGGAGCGGGCGCTGCGCGAGGCCGAGGAGCGCCGCCGCCAGATCGACGCGAAGGCGGCCGAAATCGCGAAGGCAAAGGAGCATCGCGGGCGCGGCGGGCTGGAGCCGGTCCGCTACGAGGATTGGGAAGTGAAGGGCCTCGCGACGGATTTCTAAAAAACTTTCACCGCCGATGTCACATTCGGGGGGCCCGCCTCGTCTTTCGTTCGTCACCAGGATTTTCAAGGAGATGACGACGATGAAACCCCGTTTGGATTTTTCTGCGGCCAGCCCGGAAACCATGAAGGCGATGCTCGCTCTGGAGCACCAGGCGCGCAACAGCGGCCTGGAGCAGAGCCTGATCGAACTCGTGAAGGTCCGGGCCTCGCAGATCAACGGCTGTGCCTATTGCATCCACATGCACACCCGCGATGCGCGCGCCCACGGCGAGACCGAGGAGCGGATCTACCTGCTCGATGCCTGGCGGGAATCGCCGCTCTATACGGATCGCGAGCGGGCGGCCCTGGCCTGGACCGAATCCCTGACGCTGATCGCTGAGACCGGGGCGCCGGACGAGGATTACGACCTGCTCGCGGCCCATTTCTCGCCGGAGGAGCAGGCGAAGCTCAGCCTTCTGATCGTGACCATCAACGCCTGGAACCGGCTCTCCGTCGGCTTCCGAGCCATTCACCCGGTCGGGGCGAGCCGTGTCGCCGCATGACGGCGAGGCGGCGGCGCTGTTCGAGCCGGAAAGGCGACGGCTGACCCGCCTCGCCTACCGGATGCTCGGCTCCATGTCCGAGGCGGAGGATATCGTCCAGGAGGCGTATCTGCGCTGGCATGGGACGGACAGGGCGGCGGTGCGGGAGCCCGCCGCCTTCCTGTCGCGCATGGTCAGCCGCCTGTGCCTCGACCATCTGAAATCGGCCCGGGTGCGGCGGGAAACCTATATCGGCCCCTGGCTCCCCGAGCCGGTGGTCGAGCAGGCCTTCGACGGCGACGCCGACGAGGATCTGTCGCTCACCCTCATGCTGGCGCTCGAGAGGCTCTCGCCCCTCGAGCGCGCCTCGTTCCTGCTGCACGACGTGTTCGGCATGGGCTTCGACGAGATCGCCACGACCCTCGACCGGGATCCCGCGGCCTGCCGGCAGCTCGCCGCACGGGCCCGCAAGCACGTGCGCGAGGCGCGCCCGCGCTTCTCGGTTTCGGCCGATGAGGGCCAGCGGATGGCGGACGCCTTCTTCACGGCATCGCGGACCGGCGATCTCGCGACGCTCCGGTCGCTCCTTGCCGAGAACGTCATTACCTACACGGATGGCGGCGGAATTCGGAACGCAGCCCGCAACCCCCTGTTCGGCTCCGACCGGGTCTCCCGCTTCTTCGCGGGCTTTGCCCGCAAGATGCACTACGAGACCCCGCCCGTTCTTTATCGCGGCCCGATCAGCGGCCTGCCGGGCGTGGTCACCCTGGAGAAGGACGGCCTGCCGCAGAGCCTCGCCCTGCAGATCGAGGACGGCCTGATCACGGCCGTCTACATCGTGCGCAACCCCGAGAAGCTCCGGCATCTCGCGGGCACGGCGGGGCTCATACCGTCCTGACGGCTCCCGGGCGATTGTCCCGCCCGCCACGGCCCGCTACGCTGCCGCCCGTCAGGGGGTGGACGATGAGCGCAACGCAGCGGCTGGAGACCTTCCGGAGCCTTCTCGAGGAGGCCCACAAGGCGCTGGGCCTGTCCTTCGGCTTCGAATTGTGGGACGGCTCGACCGTGCCCCGGGATCTGCCGCCCTATGCCATGCGCCTCGTCATCCGGCAGGAGAACGTCGTCTCGACCCTGGTCCGGCGCCCCTCCCTCGACACCCTCATCAACGCCCATGTGGCGGGCCTGCTCGATTTGAAGAACGGCACGATCTTCGACCTCGCGGACCAGCGCCCCCAGGGCAAGATCGCCCGCCGCCTCAGGGGCGTGAGCAAGGTGAAGGCCCTGACGGCGGCCTATCGCTTCTGGCGCGCCCCGGCCGACATGCCGCGCCCCCTCGACCGGGTCGAGGAGAAGCCGGAGGCCCGCGACGGGCGGCCCGAAACCAACAAGGGCAACATCGCCTATCATTACGACGTGTCGAACGCCTTCTACCGGCTCTTTCTCGACCCCGAGATGGTCTATACCTGCGCGTACTTCCAGCCGGACTGGCACGACGACCTCGCCAAAGCGCAGATCGACAAGCTCGACATGATCTGCCGCAAGCTGCGGCTGAAGCCCGGCGAGCGCCTGCTCGACATCGGCTGCGGCTGGGGAGCGCTGATCTGCCACGCGGCGCAGCATTACGGCGTCAAGGCCACGGGCGTAACGCTCGCGGAGGAGCAGGCGGCCCTCGCGCGGGAGAAGATCGCGCGGCTCGGCCTGCAGGACCGGGTCGAGGTGGTGGTGAAGGACTTCACCCTGATGGAGGGAGAGTTCGACAAGATCTCGTCCATCGGCATGTTCGAGCATGTGGGGATCGCCAACCACCCGGCCTATTTCCGCGCCGTGCACCGGCTCCTGCGCCCGCGGGGCCTCTATCTCCACCACTGCATCGCCCGGCGCGCCAAGCGCACGGACCGCGCCTTCCGCAAGCTGAAGCCGGAATACCGGGCGCTGACCCGCTACATCTTCCCGGGCGGGGAGCTCGACCATCTCGGCATGTCGGTCGCCAATCTGGAGCGCTTCGGCTTCGAGGTGCACGACGTGGAGGGCTGGCGCGAGCACTACCAGCGCACCACCCGCCTGTGGTGGGAGAACCTGAACGCCCGCCGCAAGGAGGCCGAGGCGGAGGTGGGGCCCGAGAAGACCCGCATGTGGCTGCTTTATCTCGCCGGCTGCTCCCTGGCCTTCGGCCGCGGCGCGGTGGGCATCAACCAGACCCTGGTGTCGAAGCGCACACGGGGCCCGGCCGGCCTGCCGCCGACCCGGGCGGATCTCTACCGATAGGCCTCACATGACAAAGCCCCGGACTGAGCCGGGGCTTTGTCGAACCGATGAGGGGCCCGGCAGGGAGCCGGGCCAAGGGACCTCCCCTAGAGCATCGGATTGGTCCCAAAAGTGCAAATCCACTTTTGGGTCCGATGCCTTACAGCCCCAGCTTCTTCTTGCGCTGGGCGAGGGTGCGCAGGCGCAGGGCGTTGAGCTTGATGAAGCCGGCAGCGTCGCGGTGGTCGTAGGCGACCGCGCCTTCCTCGAAGGTCACGAGGTCCTGGTCGTAGAGGGAGTACGGGCTCTCGCGGCCGATGAGGTGGACACCACCCTTGTAGAGCTTGAGCTTCACCTCGCCGGTGACGAATTCCTGGGACTTGTCGATGAGGACCTGGAGCATCTCGCGCTCCGGCGAGAACCAGAAGCCGTTATAGATCAGCTCGGCATATTTCGGCATCAGCTCGTCCTTCAGGTGAGCCGCGCCGCGGTCGAGGGTGATCGACTCGATGCCGCGATGGGCCAGCAGCAGGATCGTGCCGCCGGGGGTCTCGTACATGCCGCGGCTCTTCATGCCGACGAAGCGGTTCTCCACGAGGTCGAGACGGCCGATGCCATTGAGGCGGCCGAGCTCGTTGAGCTTCGCGAGAAGAGCCGCCGGGCCCATCTTCTGCCCGTCGATGGCGACCGGGTCGCCCTTTTCGAACGTGATGGAGATCACGGTCGGGGTGTCGGGGCCGATTCCGGATCGTTGGTGCGGGAATAGACATAGTCCGGCACTTCGGCGGCCGGATCCTCCAGCACCTTGCCCTCGGAGGAGGCGTGCAGGAGGTTGGCGTCGACCGAGAACGGGGCATCGCCGCGCTTGTCCTTGGCGATCGGGATCTGGTTCTGTTCGGCGAACTCGATGAGCTTGGTGCGGGAGGTCAGATCCCATTCCCGCCAGGGGGCGATCACCGTCACGTCGGGCTTGAGGGCATAATAGGAGAGCTCGAAGCGCACCTGGTCGTTGCCCTTGCCGGTGGCGCCGTGCGCCACCGCGTCAGCCCCGACCTTCTCGGCGATCTCGATCTGCTTCTTGGCGATGAGCGGGCGCGCGATGGAGGTGCCCAGGAGATAGAGCCCCTCGTACTGGGCATTTGCCCGGAACATCGGGAACACGTAGTCGCGCACGAATTCGTCGCGCAGGTCCTCGATGAAGATGTTCTCGGGCTTGATGCCGAGCAGCTCGGCCTTCTTGCGCGCGGGCTCCAGCTCCTCGCCCTGGCCGAGATCGGCCGTGAAGGTCACGACCTCGCAACCATAGGTGGTCTGCAGCCACTTGAGGATGATGGAGGTGTCGAGGCCGCCCGAATAGGCGAGCACGACCTTGTTCACACGCTTGTCAGCCATAGCAGGAATTCCACGGAACGAAGGATCTGCGCGACTTAGAACGGAAGCTTGAGCGGCGCAACGGGCATTTTGATATGCGTCCAGAGCATTCCCGACCAGAAACCGCGCCGCTGCCCTCGAGAATCACGATGGATTAGGGAAGAACTCACGCGCGGCAGAACCGGCTCAAGGGGGAGGCCTGCCTGCCGGACGCGGACCACGAGCACGAGAGCCTCCTCCGCCATGCCCAAGCCGACCCTCGAATTCTGGTACGAGTTCTCATCAACCTATTCCTACCTCTCGGCCATGCGCATCGAGGAGGTAGCCGAAGCGGCGGGCGTCACGGTGGTCTGGCGTCCCTTCCTGCTCGGGCCGATCTTCGGGGCCCAGGGCTGGAGCACCTCGCCCTTCAACCTCTACCCTCTCAAGGGGCGCTACATGTGGCGCGACATGGAGCGGGAAGCGGCCCGCCTCCGGCTCCCCTTCTGCCGCCCGAAGCCCTTCCCCCAAAACAGTCTCCTGGCCGCCCGCGTCGCCCTGACAGGGCTCGACCGTGGCTGGACGCCCGCCTTCACCCGGGCGGTCTTCACGGCGGAGTTCGGAAAAGGCCGCAATATCGGCGACCCTGTCGTCCTGTCCGAGATCCTGACCGCTATCGGGGCCGATCCGCAGCCCGTCCTGGAAGAAGCTGAGACGGAGGCCGTGAAGTCGCGCCTGCGCCGCGTCGGCGAGGAGGCACAGACGCTCGGCCTCTTCGGGGCGCCGACCTTCCTGGCCGAGGACGGGGAGATGTTCTGGGGCAACGACCGCCTCGAACAGGCCCTCACCTGGGCCACCGAGCGCGCCCACCGGTCCGAATGGCCGGTCTGAGCCCGCCCCCGGTCGGACCGCCGGAAACAGGTCCCCATCGCCGGAACTCTCCGCCTCGGGAGCGTTGACCCCAGACGCTCGCGACTGCCCGCTCCGGCGCCCGTCGGCACGACCGACCACGAAAAACAATAGGAAAACAAAAATGTTGATGAAAAACGACCAGGCCGACCGCAAGCACCGCCTGAAGTCCATTCTGGGCGGATCGGCCGGCAACATGGTCGAGTGGTACGATTGGTACGTCTATTCGGCTTTCACGCTTTATTTCGCTCCCGTCTTCTTCCCCAAGGGCGACCAGACGGCCCAGCTCCTCGACGCAGCGGCGATCTTCGCGGTCGGCTTCCTCATGCGGCCCATTGGGGCCTGGATCATGGGCATCTATGCGGACCGCAAGGGCCGCAAGGCGGGCCTCACGCTGTCGGTCACCCTCATGTGCCTGGGCTCGCTCACCATCGCGGTCACGCCCGGCTACGACAGCATCGGGGCGCTCGCGCCCATCATCCTGGTCCTCGCGCGCCTGGTCCAGGGCATCAGCGTGGGCGGCGAGTACGGCGCCAGCGCCACCTATCTCAGCGAAATGGCCGGCCGGGACCGGCGCGGCTTCTTCTCGAGCTTCCAGTACGTGACCCTCATCTCCGGTCAGCTCCTGGCGCTCGGCGTCCTCCTGGTGCTGCAGGCGACTCTGTCGCCACGCGAGCTCGAGACCTGGGGCTGGCGCATCCCCTTCGCGATCGGCGGCGTTCTGGCCGTCTTCGTCTTCTACCTGCGGCGGGGCCTGGCCGAGACCCAGTCCTACAAGAACGCGCAGGAGGGCGAACAGGGACGCTCCAGCGGCATCGCGCTCTTCAGGCATTATCCGCGGGAGGCCTTTACGGTGCTGGCGCTGACGGCGGGCGGCACGCTCGCCTTCTACGCCTACACCACCTACCTCCAGAAATACCTGGTCAACACGACGGGCTTCAGCCGCGAGACCGCGAGCCAGGTCACGGCCGCGGCCCTGTTCGTCTTCATGCTCCTCCAGCCGGTGGCCGGCGCCCTGTCGGACAAGGTCGGCCGCAAGCCCCTCATGGTCGGTTTCGGCATCCTGGGCGTCCTGTGCACCTACCCGATCTTCACGTCCCTGGGCCGGGCGAGCAGCCCCACCATGGCCTTCGTGCTCGCCCTCGGGGCCCTGGTGATCGTGACCGGCTATACGTCCATCAACGCGGTCGTGAAGGCGGAGCTGTTCCCGGCCCATATCCGGGCGCTCGGCGTGGCGCTGCCCTATGCGCTCGCCAACACGATCTTCGGCGGCACGGCCGAATACGTGGCGCTCTGGTTCAAGCAGAAGGGCATGGAGAGCGGCTTCTTCTGGTACGTGACGGTGCTGATCGGCCTGTCCCTCATCGTGTATCTGCGCATGAAGGACACCCGCACGCACAGCCTCATCAAGGAGGATTGAGGACAGCGGCCGGGTCTGCGGCGGCGGCCCGGGAGCGCCGCCATGACGCAGCGTCCGCGAAGGGCGCTGTCCAAAGCCTTGAAAGCCTTGTGATCCAGGCCCAATTGGGATATTAGAACTCCCATCCGACAGGACAGTGACGGTGATGGTGATGAAGGGGTGCGTACGACGCGCCCTTGAGGCGTTCCGCCAAGGTCCTGAGGTGTAAGCGTTTCCATCCGTCGATGATACGCCGGCCCGCTGATGAAGCGGCACGCCTTGGACATGGCCCTGAAGGGGCGTCCTGGGCGGCGGCGGCTGGAAACGGCCCGTTCACACGAGCCGCCGGCGTTGCCCCTTAAACGAGGGCCATTCAGGAGAACATATGTCTGCAGCTTTCCAACAGCCGAGCCGTGAAGACTTCGCAGCTCTGCTCGAAGAATCCTTCCGCACGTCCGAGATCAGCGAAGGCTCGGTCGTGAAGGGCAAGGTGGTCGCGATCGAGAAGGACGTCGCGGTCATCGACATCGGCGCCAAGACCGAGGGACGCGTTGCCCTTAAGGAATTTGCCGGCCCCAACCGCGATCAGACCATCAAGATCGGCGACGAGGTCGAGGTCTATGTCGAGCGCATCGAGAACGCGCTGGGCGAAGCCGTTATTTCCCGTGACAAGGCCCGCCGCGAAGAGTCGTGGGTGAAGCTCGAGAAGGCCTTCGAGGCCGGCGAGCGCGTCAACGGCACCATCTTCAACCAGGTGAAGGGCGGCTACACGGTCGACCTCGACGGCGCCGTGGCCTTCCTGCCGCGCTCCCAGGTGGACATCCGCCCGGTGCGCGACGTCACCCCGCTCATGGGCGTGGCTCAGCCGTTCCAGATCCTCAAGATGGACCGTCGCCGCGGCAACATCGTCGTGTCGCGCCGCACCGTCCTCGAAGAGAGCCGCGCCGAGCAGCGTTCCGAGCTCGTGGCGAACCTCGAAGAGGGTCAGGTCATCGACGGCGTGGTCAAGAACATCACCGAGTACGGTGCGTTCGTTGATCTCGGCGGCATCGACGGCCTGCTGCACGTCACCGACATGGCGTGGCGCCGCGTGAACCACCCGTCCGAGGTCGTAAACATCGGCCAGACGGTCAAGGTGAAGATCATCAAGATCAACCACGACACGCACCGCATCTCGCTGGGCATCAAGCAGCTCCTGGCCGATCCGTGGGAGGGCATCGCCGCCCGTTACCCGGTTGGCGCCAAGCTGAAGGGCCGCGTCACGAACATCACCGATTACGGTGCGTTCGTGGAGCTGGAGCCGGGCATCGAGGGCCTGATCCACGTGTCCGAGATGTCCTGGACCAAGAAGAACGTCCACCCCGGCAAGATCATCTCCACCTCTCAGGAGGTCGAGGTCGTGATTCTCGAGGTCGACCAGGTGAAGCGCCGCATCTCGCTGGGCCTGAAGCAGACGCTCCAGAACCCGTGGGAGGCCTTCGCCGAGAAGCATCCGGTCGGCTCCGAAGTCGAGGGCGAGGTGAAGAACAAGACCGAGTTCGGTCTCTTCATCGGTCTCGAGAATGACGTGGACGGCATGGTGCACCTCTCGGATCTCGACTGGAACCGTCCGGGCGAGCAGGTCATCGACGAGTTCAAGAAGGGCGACTTGGTGCGTGCCCAGGTTCTCGACGTGGACGTCGAGAAGGAGCGCATCTCGCTGGGCATCAAGCAGCTCGGCGGCGACCCCTTCGCGGAAGCCGGCGAGATCAAGAAGGGCCAGGTCGTCACCTGCGAGGTTCTCGAGGTGAAGGACGGCGGCATCGAGGTGAAGATCGTCGATACGGACCTCTCCACCTTCATCAAGCGCAACGAGCTTGCGCGTGACCGTGCCGACCAGCGCCCCGAGCGCTTCGCGGCCGGCGAGAAGGTCGATGCCCGCGTGACCCAGTTCGACCGCAAGGCCCGCCGCGTCACCCTCTCCATCAAGGCCCTCGAGGTCGCGGAGGAGAAGGAAGCCATGGCGCAGTACGGCTCGGCCGATTCGGGCGCGTCTCTCGGCGACATCCTCGGCGCGGCCCTCAAGGCCCGCACCGACAAGAAGTGATCGGGCGGCACGCCGCCTGATCTCCCCGGACCCGATCCGGGGATGCCTTTCCGGAACCCGCGCGAGCCTCTCGCGCGGGTTTTTTCGTAAGATGAGCGAACGGAGAGCCTGCATGGGAACGAGCGGACAGAACAATGCCGGCCTATTGGCGCGGATCCGCCTCTGGGCGCGGGCCGTCAAGACGGACGTGGTGGCGCTCTATCTTGCGGCGCGCGACCCGCGAGTGCCCCTCCTCGCAAAGCTTGTGGCCGGGCTCGTGGCAGCCTATGCGCTGAGCCCCATCGATCTCATTCCCGACTTCATCCCGGTTCTCGGCTATCTCGACGACGTGATCCTCGTTCCGCTGGGGATTCTCCTGGCCGTCCGGCTCATCCCGCCTGCGCTCATGGAGGAGCTGCGCGCAGAAGCGCGGGGACGACTGGAGCGGCCGACGAGCCGGGCCACAGCCCTGGTCATCATCCTGCTCTGGATCGCGCTCGCGGTCGCCCTGCTGCGCCTGTTCTGGCCGCGCCCAGGCTCCTGAATCCGAGGGTGAGAGGACGGCCCAGCTCCGGATTTTCCGGCATTCCGCTGCGCAAACCATAGCCGCGCAAACGATTCTGGGCCCTGCCCTATTGCGGCCGCTCTCTCATCATTATATTGCAACGTCATCAATTTTCGCCCGGTTCGAGCCAGGGACGCGGCCAAGCTTGCCGCGAGCCGGGCCGCTTTGTTTTGAAAGATCGAGAGCTCATGAAGCTGCGCAATATCGCCATCATCGCCCACGTCGACCATGGCAAGACCACCCTCGTCGACAAGCTGCTCCAGCAATCGGGCAGCTTCCGCGAGAACCAGCGCGTGGAAGAGCGCGCCATGGACTCCAACGACATCGAGAAGGAGCGCGGCATCACCATCCTGGCCAAGGCGACCTCGGTCGTCTGGAAGGACACCCGCATCAACATCGTCGACACCCCCGGCCACGCTGATTTCGGCGGCGAGGTGGAGCGCATCCTGAGCATGGTCGACGGCGCCATCGTGCTCGTCGACGCGGCCGAGGGCCCGATGCCGCAGACCAAGTTCGTGGTCTCCAAGGCTCTCAAGATCGGCCTCAAGCCCATCGTGGCCATCAACAAGATCGACCGCCCCGACGCCCGCCACCAGGAGGTGATCAACGAGGTGTTCGATCTCTTCGCGGCACTCGACGCCACCGACGAGCAGCTCGACTTCCCGATCCTCTACGGGTCGGGCCGTAACGGCTGGATGGCGCATTCGCCGGAGGGCCCGTCCGACCAGGGCCTCGCACCCCTGTTCGACCTGGTGCTCGAGCATGTGCCCCAGGCCAAGGTCGAGGAAGGCCCGTTCCGGATGCTCGGGACGCTTCTGGAAGCCAACCCGTTCCTCGGCCGCATCGTGACGGGCCGCATCGCTTCGGGCTCGGTGAAGCCGAACCAGTCGATCAAGGTTCTCGACCGTGAGGGCAAGGTGGTCGAGACGGGTCGCGTCTCCAAGATCCTGGCCTTCCGCGGTCTGGAGCGGCAGCCGATCGAGGTCGGCGAGGCGGGCGACATCGTCTCCATTGCGGGTCTCGAAAAGGGCTCGGTCGCCGATACGTTCTGCGCGCCGGAAAACGACATCCCGATCCAGGCCCAGCCCATCGATCCGCCGACCGTGACCATGTCATTCATCGTCAATGACAGCCCGCTCGCCGGCACCGAGGGCGACAAGGTCACGAGCCGCATGATCCGCGACCGCCTGTTCAAGGAAGCGGAAGGCAACGTGACCCTGAAGATCGAGGAAGCGGCCGACAAGGACTCGTTCTACGTGTCCGGCCGTGGCGAATTGCAGCTCGCGATCCTGATCGAGACCATGCGCCGCGAGGGCTTCGAGCTCGCCGTGTCGCGCCCGCGCGTCGTCATGAAGAAGGACGAGGCCACGGGCCAGCTCCTCGAGCCGATCGAAGAGGTCGTGATCGACGTGGACGAGGAATTTTCCGGCGTCGTGGTTCAGAAGATGTCCGAGCGCCGCGCCGAGATGGTCGAGATGCGTCCTTCCGGCGGCAACCGCCAGCGCCTCGTGTTCTACGCCCCGACCCGCGGCCTCATCGGCTATCAGAGCGAGCTTCTCACCGATACCCGCGGCACGGCGATCATGAACCGCCTGTTCCACGCCTACGAGCCCTACAAGGGCGAGCTCGCCGGCCGCAATAACGGCGTGCTCATCTCCAACGACCAGGGCGAGGCCGTGGCCTACGCCCTCTGGAACCTGGAGGATCGCGGCCCGATGGTGATCGAGCCGGGCTGGAAGGTCTATCAGGGCATGATCGTGGGCATCCACAGCCGCGATAACGACCTGGAAGTGAACGTGCTCAAGGGCAAGAAGCTCACGAACATCCGCACGACCTCCAAGGACGAGGCGGTGCGCCTGACGCCGCCGATCCGCATGACCCTGGAGAAGTCGCTCGCCTGGATCCAGGACGACGAGCTCGTGGAGGTCACGCCGAAGTCGATCCGCCTGCGCAAGGCGATCCTCGACCCGAACGACCGCAAGCGCGCCGAGCGCTCGAAGGAAGCGCTGAGCGCCTGAGCCGAACGCTCTCTCTCATCCTGAGAAAGCCGCCCGAGAGGGCGGCTTTTTCGTTGTCAGGCCAGAGCATCGGACGCAAAAGTGGGAACCGGTTTTGCGTGAAAAGATGCTCAAGAACAGAAGCTCAAAGCCGCGGACGCGAGTTCGATTTCACGTCAGGGGCCTTAAGCGGCCGGCTCCGTGATGGGTTCCGGGAGCGTCGGCAATCTTGCAACCGGCGAAGACAGAATAATCAGGAGCTGCACCAGGAAACCGAAGGCGGCGACGACGATGCAGGCTTCCGGCCCGTAGACCCCGCCCAGGATCGCCCCGGCCGCAGCTCCGATGGGCCGCGCCCCCGCCGTCACGGTCATGTTGAGAGCCGAGACACGGCCCAGGAGGGCCATCGGCGTCACGGTCTGGCGAAGCGTCGTCTGGCCGATCGTCCACAGAATCGGACCGGCGCCGAACAGGAAGAACGACAGGGCCGCGAGAAGGCCTGTCGGCCACCATAGCGTCGCCACCATCGCTAGGGCCGCCGCGACGGATACCGCGGGGCCCACCACGATGGCGGCCCCGAAGGTCAGGCGGGCGGCCAGTCGTGGCGCCAGGAGAGCGCCCAGAATCATGCCGAGGCCATAGGCCGCCATCGTGGTGCCGATCCCGGAAGCCGAGAGGCCAAGGATATGGGCCGCATAGGGCACATAGGCCGCCTGCAGGACGAACCAAGCGAGGTTCCAGGCCACGGCCGTGAGCAGGATCGGCCTGAGCAGCGGATGCCGCCAAGCGAAGGCTGCGCCTTCCGCAAGCTCGCGGCGGAGGTCGCGCGGGAGGGCGTGCGGACGCGGCGCCTCCGGGACCCGGGCCAGGAGCAGGATGGCGAGCACCGAAAGGGCCGCCGCCAGCACGAAGGTCGGCGAGGCTCCGAGCCATCCGACTAGGCTGCCCGCGAGAGCGGGCCCGGCCGCATAGGCGATGCTGCGCGCCAGTTCGAGACGACCGTTCGCTCTCGCGAGCTGGCCGCGTCCCACGAGAGAAGGGACGAGCGCGGGCGCTGCGACGCTGAAAACCACCGTGCCGGTAGCAGCCGCGAAGCCCAGCACCGCTAAAAGCGGTATCGACAGGAAGCCGAGCAGGGCAAGAACCGGCAGGGCCACGAGCGCGAGGGCCCGGAAGCCCTCGGCTATGACCATCAGCCGACGGCGGGACACCCGGTCGGCCAAGATGCCGGCCGGAAAGGAGAGAAGCAGGAACGGAAGGGTCTGCACGGCCGCGAGCAGTCCGGTCTCTGCAGGACCGGCGCCGAGCGCCAGAACGGCAATGAGGGGCGCTGCCGCGAGCCCGATCTGCTCGGCGGATTGGGCTGCGAGGTTCGACCAGGCAAGGGATCGGAAGGAGGGAGGCAAGGTATCGGGCAGGGGCTGGGACATGGCGGATATCCGGCGGAGAGAATCTTCTCCTGCCTACCGCTGTCCCGCGGGGGGAACCCACCCGTTTCCTACGATGAAGATTTGAGCCGGCCTCAGCCCTCGGCCTTGTCCCCCTGCCCCTTCTTGGCGCCCTGACCCATGGGATCGGTCGAATCCTCGCCCTTGCCGGCAGGTCCTGTGCGGCCCTGGGGCGTCAGGCGGGGAGCCGCGATGTCCGCTTCGCTTGGCTGGACACCGCGGCGGTTCCCGGGGTTTTTCTTACCGGTCGTCATAATGCTGTCCTTCGGTTCCTCAAGACGGGCCACCGGAGCCGTCCGTCGAGCCGCCGCCGCTGGCCGAGCCGGGCCCAGACCGGTTGCCCAGGGAGCGCGATCCGCTTGGGTCCGTGAGACCGCCGGCGCGGCCGGTTCCTTCGCCTCCAGGCGCTGGATCGCTCTTGGGGCCGCCCGGAATCACGTTCGAGCCCACCGTGCTCTTATTGTCCTCTGCCGTACCGCCGAGGTCGAAGCCGGGGCGATCCTTCGCGCCGGGCTGCGGGTCGCGGGAAGCGGCCTTGGGATCCGGTCGTTCGGTCGGCACTCGCGGCTGTTCCTGATCTTTGTTCGACATACCCGTCTCCTGCCGGCCTAGCCGGTTCCCGAATCGGTCTCGTCGTTCGCACCGGGCGGAGTGAGCGCGCCGGTTCCGGGCGTCGCATCGGGGTTCGTGAGTGTCGGATCCGCGTGGGGTCCGGCGGAGGGCATTTTGCGCTTATCGCCCTCACTTGGCTTCCTCTTGGAAGCCGGCTCGTGGGCCCTCTGACCGGTTGTCCTGCCCGTATCGTCCGTGGCGTTGCCGTAGCCTGCATTGCCCATACGACCCTCCTCGTGCCTCATCGACCGCTGCGCTTGGCCGAGCCTTTAGCGGAGCCGTCCTTCCCGGCCCGGTCGTCGCCCTCGCGTCCGGTAATGGCCGTCGCACGCTCGATGGCGTCCGCAGTGGCGTCCTTGTCTTTCGGTGAGAGGCTGGCGTCGCTCAGATGCTTTGTGGTCTCGGGGGTCTCGGCGGCCGTCAGCTCGGCATGCCCTTCGTCCCGGTTGCCTGCGCCGCCCATGGACTGGCGATAGGCATAGGCCTCCCCTCCGGGCTCGTCCCAGACCTTGCGCATGGTCTCGTTGGCCTCGGGGCCTTTATTCGCCGTATCGGCGACACCGCCGCTGCGCTGCTCGTTGCGGATCTGATCCGCGGTCCGGTCTTTCAGGGAATGGGGTCCTTGTCTGTCCGCCATCGCAGGCTCCTCGAATGCATGTGTTTCAAGGGCAACCCGGCGGAAGGAGTTAGGTTCTGGCTAAGCTTCGCCTCACGCAAAAGAAAAGGGCGGCTTGCGGCCGCCCTTTCGGATCGTCTGTGCAAGCGGCTTCAGAGCCCTTCGAAGAGCGGGCTCGAAATGTAGCGCTCCGCAAAGGAGGGCGCGACCGTGACGATGCGCTTGCCCTTGAATTCCGGCCGTGCCGCGACCTCGAGTGCCGCCGCCACGTTGGCGCCCGTGGAGATGCCGCCCGGGATGCCTTCGAGCTTGGAGAGCTGGCGGGCGGTGTCGAAGGCGGTCTGGTTGCTGACGGTCACGACGTCGTCGATGATCGAACGGTCGAGCACGTCCGGCACGAAGCCGGCGCCCAGGCCCTGGATCTTGTGCGGTCCCGGCTGGCCACCTGAGAGAACAGCGGAATCCTCCGGCTCCACGGCGATGATCTTGAGGTTCGGCAGGCGGGGCTTGAGCACCTGACCGACGCCCGTGATCGTGCCGCCGGTGCCGACGCCGGCCACGAAGGCATCGAGCTTCCCGTCCGTATCGTTCCAGATCTCCTCCGCGGTGGTCTTGCGGTGGATCTCCGGATTGGCCGGGTTCTTGAACTGCTGCGGAATCACGGAGCCCGGGATCTCCTTCAAGAGCTCCTCGGCCTTGGCAATGGCGCCCTTCATGCCGAGCGGGCCCGGCGTCAGGGCAAGCTCCGCGCCGAGATAGGCCAGCATCTTGCGGCGCTCCATGGACATGGTCTCGGGCATCACCAGGATGAGCCGGTAACCCCGCGCCGCCGCGACGAAAGCGAGTGCAATGCCCGTATTACCGGAGGTCGGCTCGATGAGAGTCGCGCCCGGCTTGATCGCCCCGGAGCCCTCCATGGCGTCAATCATGCTTACGCCGATACGGTCCTTGACGCTCGCGATCGGGTTGAAGAACTCGAGCTTGACCAGAATCTCGGCGTCGATCCCGCGCTCCTGGGGCAGACGGTTCAGGCGAACGAGAGGCGTGTTGCCGATGGTCTCCGTGATGGAGCCGTAGATCCGGCCCCGGCCGGGCTTCTGGACATTGTCAGCCATGGAACTCTCCTTGTTTCAGAGCGATAATTATCCTTTTTTACGAAGCGTGTCGATAAATTCGTATTTGTACATTTTATATTGTGAAATCAGATGTAGAGCTCTGCTCAACCGCAGCCTCGTCCTGAGCCCGGTTGCAGAGATCCTCAACGGTCACCTGATCGAGTTCGGCCAGGAAGGCTTCGAAACCCTCCCGCACGAGGGGAGCGACGACGTTCTCCGCAAGGCGCGATTCCGGCAGCGGGGAGGCACCCTCATCCTCATAGGCGGTCATCGCCACACGCACGATATCGCCGGCCCTGATCCGCCGCCGCTCCCGGGCGAGTTCGTACCCGCCGCGCGGGCCGCGCACGCCCTTGAGAATTCCGTTGCGGACGAGGGCCTGCAGCACTGGCTCCAGATGCCGGGGGGGCAGATTGTGACGGGCCGCGAGAGCCTTGGCCGAGACCGGCATAGGCCGGGCATACAGCGCAATGTCCGTAACGGCCGAGATGGCGAGGAGCGCACGGCGCGAAAGAATGTTCATCGCGCCCTCCCCCGCAGCCCCATAAAGCCCTTCTGCCAAGGCGGGACGGGGAGCGCCCAAGCCTCGAAATGGCACTCTCCAGGCGGTGTAAGGTTGGGGGTGAACCGGCTGTGCATGCTGGGCAATTTTGTGTTCACCTGTGCGCTCGCGTGAAGCAGCGTCTTCGGAGAGGAAGTCTTACCCAAGCACTTTAAGATAGGCTCGTTCAAGCCCGAAACCACGTTACTGAGCGTCACCGGTCGATCCGAAACCGCCGTCTCCCCGGTCGCTGCTGCGCGTGAAGTCCTCCACCACCTCGAAAGTCGGGCGAAGGATCGGCACGAACATCATCTGCGCGATACGCTCGCCAGGTTCGATCACGATAGGTTCGGTGCCAGGGGCACTGCGGTTCCAGACGCTGATCATGATGGGGCCGACATAATCCGCGTCGATCACGCCCTGAAGATTGCCCAGAACCAGACCCTTCTTATGGCCAAGCCCGGAGCGCGGCGCGATCACCGCAACCATATGCTCGTTGGCCATGTGGATCGCAATGCCGGACGGGATCAACTGAGCGGGCGTGCCGGGAGCCAGGACAATGGCCTCATCAATGCAGGCGAACAGATCGATCGCAGCAGCCATCGCGCTTTGATAGCGCGGCAGGCCCCATTCCCGCACGCGCGGATCGAGCACTTTGACTTCAACTCGGGGCGTTAAATTAAGCGTCAACGTCAAGCCTCAACGGATGGGTCGGGAACGCAATATCGCGCATCGACCACGGGCTCAATCAGGCAGCCAATGAAAACGGCACCGCGATGCCCCAGGCAGGAGCACGTTCTGCCGGAGGCAGCTTCACCAGGCTTCGATTTTCAAGGGGCAAAAGCGATGGAACACAGGCTCCCTCCGGGTCCGGAATCGGACCCTGCACGCGCAACGGACGCGACGTCGACTATCGGGACCGCTGCAGGCGATTGAGCCAGGTCGTCCAGTTGGAGGGCCAGAAGGCCAGCACTGCCACGATGAGCGTGACCATGAAGAGCGCCACGATCACCTGGATAATCCCGAAATTCGGCGCATCCGCAGCAACGACCCAACCCGTTACGACGCCCGCGACGATCATCAAGATACGGGCAACCCAGGAAACCATGGCCTTATCCTCTGTCGACCAGGAGGCCCGAATGGCCGCGCCAGACGCGCCTCCATCAAATTTTCTCCAAACTGCCATTAACTTATAGATTTTCTTTGATCTCAATCAAAGCAACTTCGGTCGAGGCAGTTCAGCATTGTTTTATTGACCTGAATTCCAGGAAGAGCGGCGCCAAACTGCCTCGGATTCATCGAATTCCAGGCATAATCTCAGTGAAGGTTTAGACAACCCCTCTTCCGGAACCGGTGCAATTGCGGAGAAGGCTATGCCGACAGACGTGCAATATTCGCGCTCCCTGGAAAGACCGGGCATGGACAGGGTGTATGCGCCCGACATTCTGCCGCGGCTCCAGTCGCTCCTAGCCGACCTTGCCGATATCGACCTCGTCTGCGAGCAGGAGCTTGATGCCGTCGAACGCAGTGAGGATGACGAGAGCCTCAAGCGCCGGCAGATCGCACACCTTCGCCGGTGCCACCAGGAGCGCCGCGCGCCTTATGTTGCGGCCCTCGAGAACCTGCAGGAACGGATCAGGTCTTGCTTCGACTGAAGCGCTGCAGGGTGACGGGACGCTCGAACCATGAAGGCGATGGTCCTCCACAAGGTGTGTACGCCTCTGGTTCTCGAGACACGCCCCCTGCCTGACCCCGGACCCGGCGAGATCCGCTTGGTTCTGGAGGCCTGTGCCGTCTGCCGCACCGACCTTCACGTCGTGGACGGCGACCTACCGAACCCGAAGCTGCCTGTCATTCCCGGCCATGAGATCGTGGGGCGGGTCGATGCGCTCGGCGAGGGGGTCGCCACTCTCAAAATCGGGCAGCGCGTGGGCGTTCCCTGGCTTGGCCACACCTGCGGGCATTGCCCCTATTGCGCCTCGGGCCGGGAAAACCTCTGCGACGAGCCGCTGTTCACGGGCTATACCCGCGACGGCGGCTTCGCGTCCCATGTGGTGGCCGACGCCGCCTACGCGTTTCCACTGCCGGAGGGCGAAGATCCCGTTGCTCTCGCGCCTCTCCTCTGTGCCGGTCTGATCGGCTGGCGATCGCTGGTCGCGGCGGGAGATGCTCGAACGATCGGCATCTACGGCTTCGGAGCGGCCGCTCACATCATCGCCCAGGTCTGTCTCTGGCAGCACCGGCAAGTCTTTGCCTTCACGCGCCCGGGCGACAGCGCGGCCCAGGAATTCGCCCGTTCGCTGGGCGCGGCTTGGGCCGGAGGCTCGGACGAGGAGCCGCCCGGGCGGCTCGATGCGGCCATCATCTTCGCGCCGGTGGGCGATCTGGTGCCCGTGGCCCTGCAGGCGACGGCCAAGGGCGGTCGGGTCGTCTGCGGCGGAATCCATATGAGCGACATCCCCCGGTTTCCCTACCGCCTGTTATGGGGGGAGCGACAGATCCTGTCCGTAGCGAACCTCACCCGGCAGGACGCGCATGACTTTCTATCGGTCGCTCGGGAGGCCCGGGTGAGAACCGAAACGGTGCCCTACCCCCTGGAGGCCGCCAACGAAGCTCTGGACGATCTTCGGGCAGGCAGGCTCCAGGGCGCGGCGGTTCTCGTTCCGGGACGGCACTGACCGCAGATGACGACCGAAACCGCCCACCATCCATGTACTTCTATCCCGCGAGGAGAATTCCGTGCTTGAGAACATCCGCAGCATCCTGATCGGCCTGACCAAGGAGGGCGACGAGGATGAGACCTCTTCGGCCCTGGCATACGGGCTTTCGCTCGCCCGCGAAGCCGGAGCCCATGCGACCGTCCAGGCCGCCTCGTTGAAGCTCGCCCTCACGCATGCCTTCGTCAGCAAGTTCGCGGCAGGCCTTGCGGCTGCCGAGAACCGTCGGCTCGATGCCCTTGCAAATGCTGCCGCCGATCTGGCCCGGCAGACGGCCGAAACATCCGGAATCTCATGCACGACGGAAGCGCCGCAGCTCGCCTATCAGGATCTGGTGAGGAGTTTCGCGGCTCTCGCCCGAACCCATGACTTGACCGTGATGGACGCGGAACCGGTCGCTCTTGCGGTCGACCGCGGTCTGATCGAGGCCGTCCTGACGGAAAGCGGGCGCCCCCTCATCGTCGTTCCGCCCGGCCGGGAGACATTCGCAGGAGCGCGGATTGTGGTGGCCTGGGACGGCAGCGCCAAGGCGGCGCGCGCGCTCAACGACGCCATGCCGTTCCTGCGAGGCGCCGAAAGGGTCGAGCTTGTCAGCATCACGGGCGAGAAGGATCTCAGGAATACGGTTCCGGGCGTGGAGATCGCGCCTCATCTGTCCCGCCATGGCGTCAAGGTGAGCGTGCTGAACCTCACGGCCACCCATGGCGATGTCGCCGAAACTTTGCGCAATCACGCGATCCTGACCCATGCGGACATGATCGTGATGGGGGCCTTCGTGCACTCGCGCCTGCGCCAGAGAATGCTCGGAGGCACGACCCAATCCCTCCTCAAATCCTCCCCGGTCCCACTGTTCCTCTCCTACTGACCCATTGGATACCAGACCAGAAAGACCTCATCGATGCCGCGCTATTCGAAGTCTCTGATCCTTCTTCACTGGGCCATGGCCGTGCTGATCCTGGCGGCCTGGCTCACGGCCGAGGGCGGACGCCAAGTCCGCCTCAACCCGCCTGTGCTGCATTTCTCGCTCGGGCTGGCCGTGCTCCTGCTCGTGCTGCCGCGCCTGGTCGCCCGCTGGTGGGGCAGCAAAGCCCGCATCGAGGATCCGCACAGCCCCTGGCTCAACCTCGCCGCCAAGGTCGGCCACGGCGTGCTCTACCTCTTCATGATCGCCTTGCCGCTCTCCGGCTGGTACGCCGCCTCGCGGCTCGGCGTGCCGGTGTCGTTCTTCGGCCTGCCGCTGCCGGCCCTTGCGGCCTCCGTACAGGGCGCACCCGGCCCCATCGCCGAGCTTCACGAGACCGGCGGCACGCTCATCCTGATCCTGGCCGGCCTTCATGCCCTCATCGCCCTGTGGCACCAGTTCGTGCTCCGCGACGGAACCATGCAACGCATGAACCCGGTTTGATCCGATCAGGCCGCCACGGCCGGCATTCCATGCCGCCTGTGGCGGACAACACGATGCTCTAGCGCTGAACCGATCGGAGATATGCGATGAGATCGTTGATCTGGGCAGGGTCCAGCTGGAACTGGGGCATGGTGGGATGTCCCGTCGTAATGCCTTCTGCGAAAGCTTCGGCCAGATCATCCACCGGGTAGCGCAAATGGAGCGTCCGGAATGGTGGCGCCTCCGGAATGGGGCTGTCGCCGAAACGGCCAATGGCATGGCATTGTGCGCAATTCGTCTGGGCAAAGACCCGACCGCGCTGCACCCGCCCTTCCTGGCCCAGGGCTGCCCACGGGGTCAGGAGAAGGGCAACGCACGAGAGAGTCACCAAGCGGACCATGCTCAGCCCCCATTCGCTGCCACGGCCTGGCCGACTGGCCGCACGGCGACGACCTGAAACGTGTAGGGCTTCTCGTCCTCGTCCTGGATCGTGACATACTCGCCCTGCACGAAGCGGTGCTGGTTGAGCCTGTAGCCGGCCTCCTCGTCACCAAAGCGGTTCTGGTCATAGTCGATCATCCAGGTCGCGCCGCCGGCCCCGCCCGGTCTATGCACGAGCACACCTTGCCGGTCCGCTTCATTTTCCCAGAACCGGCGCACCCGGCACTGGGCCCTGTGCCGCATCCACTCTTCCTGATCGAGACGCCCCTCCTCGTTCAAGGGTGCGGTGATCTCGTATCCGTGCTGGGCACTTCCTTCCGGAAACTCCTTGCTGCGGGCAAGATGAAGCGTGATGTGATGGAGCACTCGATCCTCCCGAACCTGGAGACCATCCGTATAAGACCCATGATGAAGGCTATGGCCGATACAGCCTCAGAACCTTGATCCCAATCAATTTGGAGCGCAAGAGCGATGCGCGTCATGCAGCCGTCTGCTGCCCCTCACTTGGCGCTCCCGCAGCCCGGAGCAACCTAACGAACCCGTACCAGCCCCCGGCGAGAACCGCGATCGGCAGAAGAGTTGCCAGCCATGACAGGCTTGGAGGGGCAACCCGGAGGATGGCTGACAGGGACGGCACATAAAGCGCCGCAGCGACAATGACAGTGGCCCCGGCACTGATTCCCCAGAATGCCAGACGCCTCCTGTCGAAGAAGGACGTCCCCGGCTCAGCCGCATCGGCAAATGCAAGGGCCAGATTGCCAACCACAAGGGCGATGAACGCCACAGCCCGCGCCTGCACCTCGGGCACGCCACCATTCAGCGCCCATAGGTAGAGCCCGAAGACGGCTGCAAGAACGATGGCTCCTTGAGCAAGCCCGAATATGACCTGCGAGGATCCAAACAGCACTTCATTGGCAGGGCGGGGCGGCTTTTCCATTATATGTCGCTCGCTGGGTTCACCCTCGAAGGCGAGGGAGCAGACAGGGTCGATCACCAGCTCCAGCAGGACCACATGCATCGGATAAAGGATCGGCGGCAGGCCTGTGAGGATGGGCAGAAGGGCCAATCCGGCAATGGGCACGTGTATCGCCGTTGCGTAAGTCAGAGCCTTGCGCAGGTTTACAAAGATACGCCGCCCGAGGCGCACGCCTTCGATGATCGAGACGAAGCTGTCGTCGAGCAGCACGATGTCGGCGGCCTCGCGGGCAACATCGGTGCCGCGTCGGCCCATGGCGATACCGACATGCGCTGCTTCAAGCGCCGGAGCATCGTTGATGCCGTCTCCGGTCATGGCGACAATCTCGCCACCGGCCTTCAAGGCTTTCACCAGGGCAAGCTTCTGCTCCGGCACAATGCGAGCATAGACTCGAATGTGCCGCACGATCTCTTGCAGGCCCTCTGGGGCAAGCTTGGCTATCTCGGCTCCCGTCACTACGCCGGCATTTACGTCAATCCCCGCTTGGCGTGCGATCTCGACGGCCGTCGCTGGATAGTCGCCCGTGATCATCGCGACCGTAATGCCGGCCTTCTTCGCCTCGGCGACAGCCTGTGGGACATGTGCCCGGATGGGATCCGCGAAGCCGACCAAGCCTTCAAACTGAAATACGAGAGCCTCCGGAGAAACTCCGCGGTCCTGTTCCTGATAGGCGATTGCTACACCCAGTATCCGCAGGCCCCGCCTTGCCAAGTCGGCAACAGCCTTCTCCATTGCGGCTCGTTTTTCCTCCTTCATGCGGCAAAGGGAAAAGATTGCCTCCGGTGCTCCTTTGGCCGCGTAAAGCACACTGCCCGCCGAATCTCCCCACACTTGGACGAAGGCTGGGAGTTCGGGACGAAGCGGATATGTCCGAAGTGGGGAAGCTGCGGTATCCACCTGGGGGATCAGCCTGGGCACCAGCTCCCGAACAGCCTGATCCATAGGATCTACAGGCCGAACGGCCGAGGCGAGAGCGACGGTCTTCAGAAGTGTGGCGCAATCGCCCGCAATCGCCTCGTCGCCTCCGATCTCCTGGGCTTTTCCGTCAAGCCACACGGTGGTGAGAACCATCCGGCTCTCGGTCAGGGTCCCGGTCTTGTCGACGCACAGGAAGGTCGTGGCCCCGAGAGTCTCGATGACAGCTGCGCGGCGCACAAGCGTTTTATGCCGCGCCAAGCGGAAGGCTCCGAGTGCCATAAAAATCGCCAGTATCATCGGAAACTCTTCCGGCAACAGCGCTATGGCAAATGTCATCCCGGACAGGGCACCACCGATCCAATCATTCCGCAGAACGCCATGGAGTGCCGCAATGATCACGCAGAAGCCGATCGCTAGGATCCCAAGCCTGGCGATGAGAGCACCTGTCGTTTTCTGCAAAGGTGTCGGCTCTTCATCGATAGCGGCAAGCGCGGCACCGATGCGCCCCAGGCGTGTTGCGGCACCTGTCCGGACAACATGGACCGTGCCTTGCCCGCACAGGTTCAAGGTCCCGGCGAAGACATATGGCGCGCCGTCTCCCCCCGGTTCGAGATCGCCGGTATCGATGACAAGACCGACGGACGGAATTTTGCCGACCGGGACGGACTCGCCCGTGAGGACGGATTCGTCCACGGTAAGCCTGTCGCCGGCTCCTAGAATGCCGTCGGCAGGAAAACGCTCTCCTTCGCCGATGAGAAAGAGATCGCCCGGGACGAGGTCGCGCGCCGGGACGCTCCTTTCGGCCCCGCCCCGGACTACCCTGGCAAATGGCTCTGCAAGCTCCTGGAGAGCCGCCAGGGCGCGCTCGCTTCTGACCTCCTGCAGGACCACCAGGCCGATCGTTCCGACGGCGCTGGCCATCATAAACAATCCCTCGCCGGTATCGCCGAGCAGCAGATAAAGGCCTGCGGCTGATATGAGGAGCAGAAACATCGGCTCGCGAAGAACTCCGCGGACGATGTCAGGAACGTCGCGGGAGCGCTTCTCCTGGACGATGTTCGGGCCATATTGCGCGAGGCGGCGCTGCGCTTCGGCCTCCTCAAGACCCGCAAGCCCGGCAGAGACACCCGCTTCAGCACCGGTCTCAGTGCCGGTCGATGCCATTTGTGCGCGCATAAGCAGTCCCGTCCTGCATTCGGCCGCGTATTTGTCCTCAATGGGCCAGAAGCAGCAGGTTTTCCGTGCTCCTCAGCATGTCCCGTGTCGCGCCGCCGAGCACCTGCTCCCGGAAGCGCGTGTGGCCATAGGCCCCCATGACAATAAGATCCGCAGACACACGGCGCGCTTCGTCGAGGATGAGATCTGCGATCCCGCGGTCGCGACTGTCCGCCGTGGTGACATCCGCCACGACACCGTGGTGGGCCAAGTGGTGCCTCACGTTTGTCCAGGGCATCGCGTCCGGAGCCGGATCCACCACGAGAACCAGCGTGCGCACAGCCTGTTCGATGAATTCCAGCCCCTCACGCAGCGCGCGAGCCGACTCGCGGGTTCCGTTCCACGCGACCAGAACGGTCCGGATGGGACCTTCGCGGTGGTGCGGCGGAACGAGAAGGAGCGCGCGCCCGCTGCCGAAGAGCACAGCCTCCACAAGATCCAGCCAGACGGGGATTTCGGTCACGCCATAGGGCCGGGTGGCGATGAACAGATCAGCACAGCGCGCCTGCTCCACGACTTTCGCCGACAGAACGCTGAAGGTTTCGTCAAGCCGGCGCAGTTCGTTCGGCACCTGGAGGCCAGCCAGTCGCCCGGCAAGGCGCCCGGCGGCGATGTCGCCCTCCTGGCGGGCTTTTGCCTCAAGTGCGGCGAGCACCTGCCGCGCAGCCGCGCGGGCATCCACCGGCGTGGTCATGGTGAGATCGGGCAGCAGATTGGTGAGGATCCCGATCAGATGGGCTCGCCTGGTCGACGCGAGGGCAAGCCCATGGTTCAGTCGGATCTCGTCCTCCGGCGTTCCGTCGAGATGCACCATGATATCCTTGATCATCGCTCTCTTCTCCGCGAGGCCGGATACGGCTGCCGCGCCAGCCGGGTTAGGCCCGGCACGGGACAGATGGCGGCCGGAACGATGCACGGGCCGGATTACGGTGTGATCGCCACCTTCAGGACGCCGTCGCGCTGATGGCCGAACAGATCGTAAGCCTCCTCGATCTGATCGAGCTTGAAGCGGTGTGTCACCAGTGGTCGGGTGTCGACACGTCCCGATGCAACGATGGCGAGAAGCCGCCGCATACGCTCTTTTCCGCCTGGGCAGAGCGTCGTCCGAATGGTGTGATCGCCAAGTCCCGCCAGGAAGCTGTCGAGGGGAATCTTCAGATCGCCCGAATAGACGCCGAGGGACGACAATGTCCCGCCGGGTCGAAGCACCCGCAGGGCAGCCTCAAAGGTCTCCTGGCGCCCGAGCGCCTCGATGGAGACATCGACACCCCGCCCGTCGGTGAGATTCCGGATCTCCTCGGCGGGATCGCCTTTCGTGAAGTCGACCACGTGGTCCGCTCCCATCCGGCGCGCCATTTCCATGCGCGAGGGCACGCTCTCGACTGCAATGATCCTGGCGGCGCCCATCAATCGGGCGCCGGCCGTGGCACAGAGCCCGATGGGGCCTTGGGCGAAGACGGCCACCGTATCGCCGATGCGGATGTGGCCGCTTTCGGCCCCCGAGAACCCTGTCGACAGGATATCGGGGCACATCAGCACCTGCTCGTCGGTCAGCCCCTCCGGCACGGGCGCAAGATTCGCCATGGCGTCCGGAACCCGCACATACTCAGCTTGGCAGCCATCGATGGTGTTGCCGAAGCGCCACCCGCCCATCGGCTTCCACCCGTGCTTGGTGCCCGCCCCGTCCTGCGAGTGGCAGCCGCACAGGCAGGCCGCGCTATGCCCGCTCGGGGTGATCGCCCCAGCGATGACCCTCTGACCTTCCCGATAGCCTTGCACGGCAGAACCGAGCTTCTCGATAATGCCGACGGGCTCGTGCCCGATGGTGAGGCCGCGGGCGACCGGATACTCGCCTTTGAGAATATGGATGTCAGTGCCGCAGATCGTTGTGGTGGTTATGCGGACAAGCGCATCGAGGGGACCGATATCCGGAACAGGCTTCTCGTCGAGGACAATGCGTCCGGGCTCGACAAAGACGGCGGCTTTCATCTTGGGCATAGCCATTCCTTTTCAGGATTGAGCTCGTTCAACTCTATCACGCAATGGCGCTTCGTTAAGGCGTGACCGACCCGGCACGACTATTCGGCGGAGCGCACCGACAGAAAACACTGCGGTGCCCCAGGGCCCGAGCCGACCTTCTTCAACACGTCGACGGCGGTCGATGCGGAACATTTTCCCGCAGCCCTACCCCGACGCTGGAAAGCTTGGCCGGAAGTTCTCGTCATGAACATCCAATCTGCTACCACGAATTTAGAACAACTGGCCTCCGATGCGCACTAGACAATAAACATATTGCAGCAGGCTCTCTCGGAGTAGATTGATCTGGCGCAAAGCGTGGACCTTGCTTGAGCAAATAGAAATTTTAGCGCCAACCAGATTCAGGAGGCGTTGCTGTGCTGCGGCAGACCTCACCGCACCATCGTGCAGAGGATCTTTCGGTCAAGGCCGAAGCAACCCGGTTCCGTTCTCCCGCCAAAACCCCTCCCAGCCTCTTCGGCTTCATTTGGCTTGTGAGCGCCCATAACCAGCTTGGGCTCGCGCTCATCTCCATCCTCGCGTTCCTGGCCGGAATTGCTCCGCTTGAGCTTCAGCGGCGCATCGTCAACGACACCTTCCGCGGTGGGACTCCAAAGATCATCATTCTGCTTGCCATAGCCTATGCGGGCTTTGCGGCTCTGGCCGGAATGATCAAGCTTAGCCTGAACGTCTACAGAGGCTATGTCGGCGAGAGCGCCACACGCTGGCTCCGGAATGCTCTTCTGGACGATCTACGATCCAGCACATCCGAGCACCGGCAGGCGGTTGCCAAAGGCGTGGAAGTCTCTCTCGTGATCGACGAGGCGGATCCTATCGGGGGATTTGTGGGAACGAGCGTATCCGAACCCCTTCTCCAGGGGGGCCTGCTCGTCGGCCTGTTTACCTATATGGCCTATCTGCAGCCGCTGATGGCTTTGATCGCCCTGGCTGTCTTCTCACCGCAATTCGTTTTCGTTCCGCTGATGCAGCGGGCCATCAACCGCCGGGTGGCCGACCGGGTTACGACCCTTCGTCAGATCAGCGTCGGCATTGTCGAAGAGCCCCGAGACAGGAATGCTACAAGCGGCGCCCAGCAGGCGCGCATCCAGGAGGTCTTCGTCCTCAACATGGGAGTCATCCGACTGAAGTTCTCCATGAACTTCCTGATGAATCTCATGAGCCACCTGGGCATTGCGTCGATCCTCGCCCTCGGCGGCTATTATGTTGTCCAAGGCAAGACCGAGGTCGGCACGGTCGTCGCATTCATATCGGGACTTGGCCAGCTCAATGAGCCGTGGGGCGATCTCGTGAACTGGTTTCGCGATCTGAGGGTCACTCAGACGAAATACGACCTGATCAGTCGTGCCGTGAAGAACCTGCGCGACTGACAGGTTCGAGCCCATGGTCTACTGCTGAGCCATCTTCTCTTTTCGGCTTCGCGAATTGATCCCATGAGTGTTCTGAGCGTCATGACTTCGGACGGCGCCGTCGCTTCGTCTCGCCCGCGAAAGCCACATGCTTAAAGGTCTCCGCCAAGACGAGGTAGCCTCCGACCAGGGCGACGATGGTCCACAGCAGCGGCCAAGGCAGAGACTCGAACCCCAGGGCCCGTCTGGCCGGCGTCAAGGCAAGCGCCAGAGCGCCAGCCAAAGCCGTGAGGGAGCTTGCGACCAGGACAGGGTTCGGCCTGCTGACCCAAATCGGCATCCCCGTCCGGATCAGGAATACGACGAGGATCTGGGTCGCCATCGACTCGACGAACCACGCTGTCCGGAACCCCTCCGCCGAGGCTCCGAACCCGTGCAGCAGAACGATGAAGGTCGCGATATCGAACGCGGACGAAAGCGGTCCCATGATCAAGGAGAACCGCAGCACGTCCCGCATGTTCCAGACATGAGGGCGCATCGTCTCCTGCTTATCGACATTGTCGAACGGGATGCCGGTCTCGCTCAGGTCGTAGAGCAGATTGTTGAGCAGGATCTGGATGGGGGTGAGCGGAAGGAACGGAAGGAACAGCGAAGCGACGGCCATCGACAGCATGTTGCCGAAGTTCGAAGATGTCCCCATGCGGATATACTTCATGATATTCGCATAGGTGCGCCTCCCCTCGGCCACGCCATCCGCCACGACCTGAAGATCGTGCTCCAGCAGGATCAGGTCAGCCGCGGCACGCGCGACGTCTGAGGCGCCATCCACCGACACGCCCGCATCGGCAGCCTTGATGGCAGGCGCATCGTTGATCCCGTCTCCGATGAAGCCGACCGTGTGACCATGGGCCTGGAGCGCCCGCACGATCCGGGTTTTCTGATCCGGCGACACACGAGCGAACAGGTCGACCTTGCCCACCCTGACGGCGAGGGCGGTATCGCTAAGCTTGGCAATTTCCGCACCCGTCAGCATGCCCCGCGCCGGAACCTTGAGCGCTTCGACAATATGGCGCAGGACCGGAGCAGCATCCCCCGAGACGAGTTTGACTCTCACGCCTGCACTCTCGAGCCGGGCAATGGCCTCGGCAGCGGACGCTTTCGGCGGATCGACGAAGACGCAAAAGCCTGCAAAGACGAGATCCTGCTCGTCCTCGGCGACCGGCCTGTCACGGTCGGCCGGCATTTTCCGCCAGGCCACTCCCAGGCATCGGAGCCCCTGGGCGGACTTTTCATCGAGCAGCTTCGTCAGTGCCTGCTGCCTCTCCGCATCGAGCGGAGCCGGCGCTGCCGATCCAAGATCCACATGGGCGGAGTGGGACAGAACTTCCTCCGGCGCTCCCTTCACGATCAGGAACCGCTCGCCGGCTTTCTCGGCAAGGACGGACACCCGGCGACGCTCGAAGTCGAAAGGCACATCGGCAATCCGCCGCCACGACGGGAGAGGCTTCTCCTGCATGTGAGCCAGGATGGCATCGTCCAAGGGGCTTCTGACACCGCTCTCGAAGCGGCTGTTGACCGCGGCAAGCTCGATCACCTTCTCGGAATCCGCACCGTCGAAACCCGGATGCCCGACCAGCGCAATGCTGGCCTCCGTGAGAGTGCCGGTCTTGTCGGTGCACAGGACATCCATGGCCCCCAGGTCGTGGATCGCCGCCAGGCGCTTGACCACGACTTTCCGGGCCGCCATGCGCACCGCCCCGCGCGACAAGGTCACGGTCATGATCATGGGCAGCAATTCGGGCGTCAGCCCGACCGCCAGCGCCACCGCGAAGAGAAAGGACTCGAGGGCGGGCCTCTGGAGAGCCAGATTGGCGAGAAGCACAACCATGATCAGGAACGCCGTCATGCGCAGGATCAGTGCTCCGAGCGCGTGCAGGCCACGTTCGAAGGATGTGGGAGGCTCCTCGGATCGGAGGGCTGCGGCGATGCCGCCGAAGCGCGTGCGGGGCCCGGTGGCGGTCACAAGCATGGTTGCTTCGCCGCTTACCAGCGTGGTTCCGCCGAACAGGGCATTAAAGGCGTCCGCCGGAATCGTCGCCGTACTCGGGCCGGGCCGCTTTTCGACGGGGAACGGCTCGCCGGTCAGGAGCGCCTCGTTCGTATGGGCTCCCTGGCTTTCGACGACGATCCCGTCGGCCGGGACGAGGTCGCCGGCCCGCAGCAGCACAATGTCGCCGGGGACGATCTCTTCAACCGGCACGTCGATTTGGTTCCCGTCGCGCCGGACGTGCGAGCGGATCGCGACGGACCGCTTGAGCAGTTCGGCGGCCACCTCGGCGCGATGCTCCTGGGTGACATCGAGCGCGATGGAAAGGCTCAGAATGGTGAGGATGATGCCGAAGCTCGTCCAATCCCCCGTCGCGCCCGAGATCAAGGCTGCTGCGATCAGGATGGCGATCAGCGGCTCGGCAAGACGCTTGCCGATCTTGGCCACGAGCCTGCGGCGCACAGGCTCGACCGCAACATTCAAGCCTGTGGTGGATAGCAACCGGGCCGCATCACGGCCCGAAAGCCCTTCGCGCCTGGTCCCGAGCCGGGCGCAGCTTTCCTCAACGGTGAGGGACCAGAATTCGTCGTGGGCTTCATGGGCTTCTGCCGGCATGGGCGCACTCTAACGCCGTCCTGTCCCGGGCCCGCCTCGAAACCCGCCCATCATCCTCCACCTCAGTGCATGGCCCAGGTTGTGCGTGCCTCAGCCTGATTTCGTGTCGCTCGACCCACCCGGCCTACCGGCTTGCCCCTGCCCTTCTCCTTTGGAAATCGTGCCCTGGCTAGTCGGGCCTTGTCCCTGAACCTGGATACGGCGAGAGCGCTCCTGCCGCCCGCTCTTCGGCACGACGACGGTCAGAACACCGTTCTCGAAGCGGGCCTGAACCTGATCGGGATTGACCGCGAAGGGGAGCCTCAAGGAGCGCTGGAAGGTCCCATAGGAGCGCTCGACGAAGTGGAAATTCTCCTTCTCGTCCTTACGTTCAAACTTCTTCTCGCCCCGGATGGTGAGCACGTCATCGTCAAGATTGACATCGATGTCCTGCTCTTTGACGCCCGGCAGCTCCGCCGTGATGGAGATCTCCTTGTCGGTTTCGGACACATTCATGCTGGCATGGACGAAATTGCCGAGCTCTCCCTGGCTCTGGCCGCCCGCCGCAACCGGCAGACCTATGCCGCGGAAAGTATCGTCGAAGAGCCGGTTCATCTCACGATGGAGGGAGAGAAAGGGATCACCCGGGAACATGCCGCCGGCGGGACGGAAGGGGGTCACAGGATTACGGGCCATCGTGCGTTCCTCCTTGTAGACCAGAGATCCGGGGCGGATGGCCATCGCGCCCCGGAAGGGGCAACTGGGACTGGACAGCATCGGATCGGACACTCTTGTCCTTGGCGCGTCGGAGCAAACACGCCCGATCCTTACGGAGATCATAATCCTCCACCGGTCGTCCCGAAATGGAGATTACGTCTAGATGCCTCTCTTCCAGGCCATTGCCTCAGCCGACTTCCGGTCCGACGGACGGGTCCCCGCTCTTGACCGTGATCAAGGCAGCGGGAGATCCTGACGTTAGTCTGGTTCCGAGCCAGAGGAGGTGCGCGATTGGCACAGATCCGGACAATCCAGACACGAGAGGCGGAAGCCGCCGATCCAGGGCAGGCTCTCACCGGGGAGCACGGGCCCTCGCGGATCCTTCCTGTTCCCCATCGTCCAGCCCCCGAAGGGTCATGGTCAACATGATGACGAGGAACGGCGGGATGTCGGAAAACCCTGGAACGGCGAGCCTCTCGCCACCTCAGCCACCCGGGAGAGCGAGCACAATCTCCCTGCAGGCCCTCCACAGGCTCATCCGTCCGGCTCTCGTCGTTCTGCCCGCTTTGGGTCTGCTGCTCGGACTCGGATTTCACCTGACCGGCGCGGCTCCATGGGCCGGAACGATCTGGGCCGTCGCGACCGTTCCCGTGCTGGGCGCCCTGCTCATCGAGATCATCGCTAGCCTCCGGCGTGGGGAGGTAGGGCTCGACATCGTCGCTGCGCTCTCGATGACCGGCGCGCTGCTCTTCGGGGAGAACCTGGCGGCCGTCATCGTGGCGCTGATGTATGCCGGCGGGCAATATCTCGAAAGCTTTGCGGAGCGGCGCGCGAGCCGCGAGATGACGAGCCTCCTCGCCCGGGTGCCGAGGACGGCACTCCGCTATCGGGACGGCCTGCTCGAGGAAGTCGGCCTCGACGCCATCGAACCGTGGGACCGTCTGCTGATCCGCCGGGGAGATGTCGTGCCCGTGGACGGGACGGTCGCGGAAGGCGTGGCGATTCTGGACCAGTCGGCGCTCACCGGCGAGTCCCTTCCCGTCCAGAGGGTCAGCCAGGAGGCGGTCATGAGCGGAGCGACGAATGTCGGCGACGCGTTCGAGCTGACCGCCACGTATCGCGCGGCCGAGAGTACCTATGCGGGGATCATTCGCCTGGTCCAAGCCGCTCAGGCTTCGAAGGCGCCGATGACCCGCCTCGCAGACCGCTTCGCCATGGTCTTCCTTGCCTTGACCATCGTGCTTGCCGGCGGCGCCTGGCTCTGGAGCGGCGACCCCATCCGGGCCCTGGCCGTGCTCGTCATCGCAACACCCTGCCCGCTGATCCTTGCCGTGCCGGTCGCGATCGTGTCCGGCGTCTCGCGCGCGGCCGGGATCGGGGTGCTCGTGAAAGGCGGCAAGGCTCTGGAGATGCTCGCCCGTGTTCAAGTGCTGGTGATCGACAAGACCGGCACCCTTACGCATGGACAGGCCCGGATCGTCGAGATCAGGACATTGTCCGGATTGCCGGCCGACGAGATCCTCCGACTGGCGGCTTCGCTCGATCAGGCCTCGAAGCATGTCATCGCACAGGCTCTCGTCACGGACGCGCGGGCAAAGGGCCTTCGCCTGTCCCCTCCCGCCGAGGTCGAGGATGTCCCCGGCGAAGGGTTGGTTGGAACCGTCGATGGTCGGCGCGTTGTCGTCGGCGGAATCCGGTTCGTGTCGCAGCGCGTGCCAGAAGGCGCCAGATCGTTTTCTCGCGATGACTATGCGGTGGGGTCGGTCGTCGTGGCCCTGGCCGTCGATGGCGAACCTGCCGGTCTTCTGGTCCTGGCGGATCCCTTGCGCTCTGAAGCCGCCCAGGTCCTCGACAGCCTCCGTCACCTGGGCATCGCTCGGATCATTCTGGCATCGGGCGACCGCCAGGACGTGGCGGAGGCCGTCACGGTGGGGCTGCATTTCGACGCGGTCCACGCCGAACTGACGCCGGACCGGAAGATTGCGATCGTAAAGACCGAAAGCCGGAACGGTCCTGTCATGATGATCGGCGACGGCGTCAACGATGCACCGGCCCTTGCGGCCGCCGATCTCGGTATCGCCATGGGCGCAAAGGGAGCCGCGGCGTCCGCCGAGGCGGCCGACGTGGTCGTCCTGATGGACCGGCTGGACAAGATCCCTCTGGCCATGGAGGCTGCGCGCCGGTCGCGGCGCATCGCGCTCCAAAGCGTCTATGCCGGCATCGGCCTCTCGGTCATCGGCATGATCGTCGCCGCGCTGGGCTATCTGGGCCCCGTTCAGGGCGCGCTGATCCAGGAGGTCATCGACGTTGCCGTGATCCTGAACGCCCTGCGAGCCCTGTGGGGACCCAGGGCTTCATGACGGAATGCCCATCCTAGCGGCGCGGGAGGACATGTTCGCCCTCGCGATCATTGGCGCGGTTCGTGCTTAATGGCTCGACGATAACTGGCCGAGATGCAATCCTGCGGGCTCGGACCCTGCCGAGGAGATCCCCTTGTCGCTTCGCCTTCATTTCTATGGCGCCGCCCGGACCGTCACGGGCTCGTGCTTTCTGCTCGAGACGGATGCGGCCCGCGTCCTGGTCGATTGCGGAATGTTCCAGGGATCGAAAACCGAACGGGAACTCAACTATCAGCACTTTCCGTTCCGGCCAGCCGGCGTCAGTGCGCTCTGCCTGACCCATGCGCATATCGACCATAGCGGACTTGTGCCGAAGCTCGTGAAGGCAGGCTTCGACGGCCCGATCTATGCGACGTCAGGCACAACGGATCTCGCATCCATCATGCTTCCGGATTCCGGCTATATCCAGGAAATGGAGGTGGAGCAGCTCAACCGCCGCAACAGTCGCCGGGGGCTGGAGAGAGTGTCGCCGATCTACACCGAAGAGGATGCGGTCGCGTCGCTCTCGCATTTCCGGCCTGTGCCCTATGGCCAATGGCAGAATGTGGCTCCTGGCTTTCGGGCGCGCTACTGGAACGCCGGCCATCTCCTGGGCTCGGCCTCCATCGAGATGGAGGTATCGTCCGACGGAAGCGAGAAGCCGGTCCGGTTCCTGTTCTCCGGTGACATCGGGCCCGATCACAAGCTCCTGCAACCCGATCCGGACGGACCGCGCGATCTCGATTACGTCATCCTCGAATCTACCTACGGCGATACGGATCGTGACGGCACGACGATTCAGCGCCGCCGGCGGATGCTGCGCGACGAGGTGCGCGCGGCGATGCGTCCGAGCGGGGCTCTTCTCATTCCATCCTTCGCAGTCGAGAGAACCCAGGAGCTCCTGGTCGATCTCATGGAGCTGATGGAGGCCGGCGAATTGCCGGATATTCCGGTCTTCATCGATTCCCCGCTCGCCTCGAAGGCGACCGCCGTCTTCAAGCGGCACGCGGGAGAGCTCAAGAACGGCTCCGACCTGATCCAGGCCCTGGAGTCGCGATGGGTGCGCTTCACCGAGAGCGTGGAGCAGAGCAAGGCGATCGATCGCATCCATAGCTTTCACATCATCATCGCGGCCAGCGGGATGTGCGAGGCGGGCCGGATCCGGCATCACCTGAAATCATGGCTGTGGCGGGACGAGGCCACGGTGCTGTTCGTCGGCTTCCAGGCTCAAGGGACCCTCGGACGCATCCTTCAGGAGGGCGCATCGAAGGTCAGGATCCATGGTGAGGAGATCCAGGTTCGCGCCCGCATGCGAACGCTCGATCTCTATTCAGGTCATGCGGACGGTCCCGAGCTGAAGGCCTGGTTGTCCGACCGGCTTCCGGTCCGACGCGGAATCTTCCTCGTTCACGGCGAGGATCCAGCCCTGAAGGCCCTGCAATCGTCCCTCGCGGGTCTCGAACATGCGCCTGGTGCCGTGATCCCCGAGATCGACGACGTTTACGATCTGGCGGGCGAGACGGCGGCGCGGATCGAGCGCGGAGGCCAGCGCCTGCCGGCTTCGAGCACCGGACGGCGGGACTGGCACAACGATTACGCGGAACTGCTTCTCGACATCGACAACGCCATCGCGGCGGCAGCGGACAGGAAATCCAAGGGTGTCGTGATTCGACGCATCAGAGACGCCTTGAAGGAGCCTGATCGCGCATAGGTGAGAGCTGGACAGGCGGATAAGCGCTATCCGCCTGCAGCCTTCACCATCTCGCCTAAGCGCATGACCAACCGGCGGGCCACCTCGGTCTTCGAGAGAGTCGGCCAGGTCTCGACGCCGGATGCGCTGACCAGGTGCACCGAATTGCGGTCGCCGCCCATGACGCCGGTCCCGACCGATACGTCGTTGGCGACGATGAGGTCGCAGCCCTTCTTGGCGAGCTTCTGCCGGGCATGCTCGACCACGTTCTCGGTCTCGGCCGCGAAGCCGACCATGAGCGGCGGGCGACCCTTGTTGCGCCGGGAGATCGTCGCGAGGATGTCGGGATTCTCGGTCAGCCGCAGGTCCGGCATGGCGCCGGCATTCTTCTTGAGCTTCTGCTCTCCCGCATTGGCGACGCGCCAATCGGCGACCGCGGCTGCGAAGATCCCGATATCCGCGGGCAGCGCCGCCTCTACGGCCTGGAGCATCTCCCGGGCGCTCTCCACGCGGATCGTCGCGACCCCCGGCGGGTCGGGAAGGTCAACCGGACCGGAGACCAGCGTCACTCGCGCTCCCGCCTCCGCGGCCGCACGCGCGATGGCGTGACCCTGCTTGCCGGAAGAGCGATTGGCGATGTAGCGCACCGGATCGATGGGCTCGTGGGTCGGCCCGGACGTGACGAGGACATGCCGACCCGAGAGGGGGCCTGTGGCCGGTGCGAGCAGCTTCTCGGCGGCCGCAACGATCTCCAGGGGCTCGGCCATCCGGCCCGGACCCGTTTCGGCCTCCGCCATTGCGCCCTCGTTCGGCCCGACGGTGCGGATTCCATCCGCCTGGAGCGTCGCGAGGTTGCGCTGCGTCGCCGGGTGCAGCCACATGCGCACGTTCATGGCGGGCGCGATCAGGATCGGCAGGGTCGTGGCGAGCAGCACCGTGGAGGCGAGATCGTCCGCATGGCCGCCCGCCATCTTGGCCATGAGATTGGCGGTCGCGGGTGCGACGATGATGAGATCAGCATCCCGGGCGAGCCGGATATGGCCGATATCGGCTTCATCCTCCCGGTCGAACAGGTCCGTATGCGTGCGCTGTCCGGAAATGGCGGATGCTGCCAGCGGCGTGACGAAATTCTGCGCCCCGGCGGTCATGATGCAGCGCACGGAGGCGCCGCGCTCCCGCAGGCGCCGGATCAGGTCGAGGGATTTATAGGCTGCGATCCCGCCGCCGATGACCAGAAGGATCCGTTTGCCCGTCAGCGCCATGGTTTCTCAGAAACCCCGTATCGCGAGGATCATCAGCGACAGCGCAATGATCCACAAGGCCGCCGTGCTCCACCGGTTGCCCCGCGCCTCCGCGCGCCCGATGGCCGAGACGCTCTCCTGATGCAAGGGCAGCCCCTTGTCGGCCATCTCCTCCAGCCGGCCGAGGAGCAGTTTGCCGCGAAGGGCCATGTCCGGCAGGTCCGAGGCGACGCCTACGAGCGTCGCGAGACCGTTACCCGCCTCCTCAATGCGGCCGATGGGGCCGAGATGGCGCTCGATCCAGTCCCGCACCACGGGCTCGGACGTGGTCCACATGTCGAGGCGCGGATCGAGATTGCGGGCGACACCCTCCACCACCACCATGGTCTTCTGCAGCATCACCAGCTCAATGCGCGTCGCCATGTCGAACAGCGCCGTGATCTCGAAGAGCAGGGAGAGCAGCTTCGCCATCGAGATTTCGTCGGCACGCCGGTCGTGGATCGGCTCGCCGATGGCGCGCAGGGCCTGCGCGAAATCCTGGACCGAATGATGCGGCGGCACGTAGCCGGCCTCGAAATGCACCCGCGCCACGCGCAGGTAATCGCGACGGATGAAGCCGAGCAGGATCTCGGCCAGGAAGCGTCGCTCCTTCATGCCGAGGCGGCCCATGATGCCGAAATCCACCGCTACGAGGCGCCCCTGGGGATCCACGAAGAGGTTGCCCGGATGCATGTCCGCGTGGAAGAACCCGTCGCGGATCGCATGGCGCAGGAAGGACTGGATCACCGTCCGCGCCAGGGCAACCCGGTCGAAGCCCGCCGCCTCGATCCCGGCAATGTCGTTGAGGCGGATGCCGTCGATCCACGTAATGGTCAGCACGTCGCGGGCCGTGAGGTCCCATTCGGGCTTCGGCACGCGGAAATCGGGGTCGTCCTTCGTGTTCTCCCCGAGCTCCGAGACGGCCGCCGCCTCGAGGCGCAGGTCCATCTCGACGGAGACAGAGCGGGCGAGCGCCTCGACCACCTCGACCGGCTTGAGACGCTTCGCATCGGGCACCAGGCGCTCGAACAGGCGGGCGGCTGCGCGCATGGCCTGGAGATCGCGGGCGAAGCCCTCGCGCACGCCGGGCCGGACCACCTTCACGGCCACGGTCAGGGGGCCTTCCGGCGTACGGATGACCGCCTTGTGGACCTGGGCGATGGAGGCGGCCGCAATCGGCTCGCTGAATTCCAGGAAGAGTTCGTCGATGGGGCGGCCCAGCGCGAGCTCCACCATGCGCACTGCTTCCTTGCGCGGGAAGGGCGGCATGCGGTCCTGCAGGCGTTCCAGGTCATGGGCCGCGGCTGCGCCGACGATGTCCGGGCGGGTCGCCAGGAACTGGCCGAATTTCACATAGGACGGTCCGAGCCGGGTCAGCGCCGCCGAGAGGCGGGCCGCGCCGTCTCCGGCCTGTCGCCGCTCGATGAGGCGCGCAAGGCGCAGGCCGAGGCGAGCCGCGGGCGGCAGGACATTCGGATCGATCAGAGCCAGCGCGCCCTCCCGCGCCAGCACGAAGCCGGCGCGCAGGTTGCGGGAAAGGTGGACGAGACTACCGATCACGTCAGATCTTCCAGCCGGAATGAATGGCCACGACCCCGCCCGTGAGGGGCCGGTGGCTGACGCACCGGAACCCGGCCTGCTCGATCATGCGCGCAAAGGCGGCCGGCGTCGGGAAGCGGCGGATCGATTCGACGAGATACTGGTAGGATTCGGAATCCCCCGTGACCATCCGACCGAGGCGGGGGATCACGTTGAACGAATAGGCATCGTAGATCCGGTCGAGGCCGGGCACGTCGACCTTCGAGAATTCCAGGCATAGGAAGCGCCCGCCGGGCCTGAGCACGCGGTGCGCCTCCCGCAGGGCCACATCGATGCGCGGCACGTTCCGGATGCCGAACGCGATCGTATAGGCATCGAACGACCCGTCCTCGAATGGCAGGGCCTCTGCATTGGCCTCCACGAAATCGATCCGTCCCTCATAGGCGTGGCCCGCCCGCTCTCGGCCAACCGACAGCATGTCTCCGTTGATGTCCAGGACCGTGACATGGGTCGCGGGTCCTCCGGCCTCCAGGATGCGGAAGGCTACGTCCCCCGTGCCGCCGGCCACGTCGAGATGCCGGAAAGCGCGGTCCCGGGGCGGCCGCAGCATGGCGACCAGGGTGTTCTTCCAGAGCCGATGGAGCCCTGCGGACATGAGGTCGTTCATGAGGTCGTACCGGCCCGCGACGGAATGGAAGACCTCGTTGACCCGGCCCTGCTTCTCGCCGAGCGGCACGGACTGGAACCCGAAATGGGTCGTTTCGTCGCTCATCTGTCCATCCTTCCGTCGCCTTTTCCGGCGATCCATAGCGGAACCGGGCCCGGATGGCTATGTAAGGAGCCTGCCGATGCCGAGAGATGGTTGATGCCCGAACTTCCCGAAGTCGAGACCGTCCGCAGGGGCCTGGAGCCTGCCATGGTGGGGGCCCGGTTCACGAAAGTGACCCAGCGCCGCCCGGATCTGCGCTTCCCCTTTCCGGAGCGGTTCGCCGAGCGCCTGGAGGGCCAGGAGGTCACCGCCCTGGGGCGCCGCGCCAAATATCTCCTGGCGGACCTGTCGTCCGGAGAGGTTCTGGTCATGCATCTGGGCATGTCGGGGCGCTTTCTCGTCTCGGAAGGGGGCCAGGAGGTCAGGCCCGGGGCATTCCACCATGAACATGGGGCCGCGGGCGCGCATGACCACGTGGTCTTCTCCCTGTCGAACGGCGCTACCGTCACATACAATGACGCCCGCCGATTCGGTTTCATGGACCTCGTTACCCGGGCCGAGATCGAGACCTGCCGGCATTTCAAGACCATGGGCATCGAGCCCCTCGGCAATGCCCTTTCGGGCGAGACCATCGCGCAGCTCTTCGCCGGCCGCCGCACGCCGCTCAAGGCGGCTCTCCTCGATCAGCGCCTGATCGCGGGTCTCGGCAACATCTATGTCTGCGAGGCCCTGTTCCGGACCGGCCTCCACCCGGAGGCGCCGGCCGGCTCCCTTGTGTCTCCCAAGGGGCGGCCCACCGCGAAGGCGCACAGGCTCGCCGAGGTGATCCGCGACGTCCTGAACGAGGCCGTCGCGGCCGGCGGCTCGACCCTCCGAGACCATGCCCGCGTGGACGGGACCCTGGGCTATTTCCAGCATGCCTTCCAGGTTTACGATCGGGAGGGTGAACCCTGCGTCACGCCGGGCTGCAAGGGCACGGTCTCGCGACTGGTCCAGGGGGGCCGCTCCACCTTCTACTGCCCGTCCTGCCAGCGGTAGGGGTCCGGCCTTCAGGACATCGATGCGGCCGCTCCCGAGAATGTGTCTCCGCTTCGCGAGACAGCCTGCGCGAACGGGATTACACTGACGGCTCGATGGGCAGGTTGCGGCTTCGCGTCGCCAGCGGCCTCCCGGGGGCAAGGCCCATGGCATAAGCCGGCGCCGGACCGCCCGAACTTGATTCGGAGGTTAAGGCCATGGCGAAAATTCATACGATGCCCGGCGTGGGCTCCGCGCTGGAGGGTCCGGTCGTCCGGACCATCGGCGTCGCGGATCTCAAGGAAGCGTTGCGCCGCGGGATCGACGATTTCCTGGCAATGCCGACCCATGCCTTCTTCATCGCCCTCATTTATCCCGTCCTCGGCCTCGTGCTGGCGGGTGCCATTTTCGGCAACAACGTACTGCCGCTCCTCTTCCCCCTCGTGGCCGGCTTCGCCCTGGTGGGCCCCTTCGCGGCCGTCGGCCTCTATGAGCTAAGCCGCCGCCGGGAGCGCGGGGAGGAGATCGCCCTCACGCGCGCCTCCCAGGTCCTGCGTTCGCCCTCCATCGGCTCCATCGCGGCCCTCGGGGCGCTGCTCCTGCTCATCCTGTTCCTCTGGCTCGCCACCGCGCAGGCGCTCTACCATACGATCTTCGGCAATTACCGCCCCGTGTCCCTGACCGGGTTCCTGCAGGAGGTCCTCACGACCCGGCAGGGCTGGACCCTGATCCTCATCGGCAACGCCATCGGCCTCGCCTTCAGCGCCATCGTCCTGTCCATCAGCGTCGTGTCCTTCCCGCTGCTGCTCGACCGCAACGTGAGCGTCGCCACGGCGGTGCAGACCTCGCTCCAGGCGGTCGGCGCCAATCCGGGACCCATGGTCCTCTGGGGGCTGATCGTCGCCGTCATGCTGTTCGTCGGCTTCATTCCGTTCTTCTTCGGCCTTGCGGTGGTGATCCCGATTCTCGGCCACGCCACCTGGCATCTCTACCGCCGAGTGGTGGCCGACTGAGAGCGCCTGCGTCGGGAGCGGAGCCTCCGCCCCCGGCGGATTTCTCTTGCCTGGCCTTTGCGCCTCGCCTACCGGTGAGCCTCCATCGAGGAGGCGACGGCATGGCTTATGAAACGATCATCGTCGAGACCCGCGGCAAGGTGGGGCTCATCACCCTCAACCGCCCGCAGGCGCTGAACGCTCTCAACGCAGCCCTTCTCGGCGAGGTCAACCGGGCGCTCGATGCCTTCGAGGCCGACCGGGAGGTGGGCTGCATCGTGATCACGGGCTCCGAGAAGGCCTTCGCGGCGGGCGCCGACATCAAGGAAATGGCGTCCCTCACCTATCCGCAGATCTATTCGGACGATCAGTTCGGCGGCTGGGACCGGGTGGCGAACCGGCGCAAGCCCATGATCGCCGCAGTGGCGGGTTTCGCGCTGGGCGGCGGCTGCGAATTCGCCATGATGTGCGACTTCATCATCGCGGCCGAGAACGCCAAGTTCGGCCAGCCCGAAATCAAGCTCGGAGTCATGCCCGGCATGGGCGGCACCCAGCGCCTGACCCGCCTCATCGGCCGGGCCAAGGCCATGGAGATGTGCCTCACGGGCCGGATGATGGGCGCCGAGGAGGCGGAGCGCTCCGGCCTCGTCGCCCGCGTGGTGCCGACGGCGGATCTCCTCGCCGAGGCGCTCAAGACCGCCGAAACCATCGCGTCCATGTCCCAGCCCATCGTCATGATGACGAAGGAGAGCATCAACCGGGCCGACGAGATGGGGCTTGCCGAGGGCATCCGCTTCGAGCGGCGGGTGTTCCACGCCATGTTCGCCACCGCCGACCAGAAGGAGGGCATGGCCGCCTTCGTCGAAAAGCGAGCCCCCCGGTTCACGGACCGCTGATCCGTGCTTCTTGAGAACTTCGACACGATGGCGGCCTTGGCCGCCGTTTCGCTTCTGGCGGGCTTCGTCGATTCCATTGCCGGAGGCGGTGGGCTCCTCACGGTCCCGACCCTGCTGATCGCCGGGCTCGACCCGGCCCAGGCCATCGCGACCAACAAGGTCCAGGGCGCCGTCGCGGCCGCCTCGGCCACCTATACGTTCGGCCGAAAGGGCATGATCGCCTGGTCCTCGGCCTGGCGCTTCGCACTGATCGCCTTCGTGAGCGGCATTGCGGGCGCGCTCTGCGTCAGGTTCCTGCCCCGCCCCGTCCTCGACGGGCTGATCCCCCTGCTCCTCATCGCCATCGCGCTCTTCTTCGCCCTCTCGCCGAAGGTCGGGAACGAGGATGCCCATGCGCGGATGACCGCCACCACGTTCGGCCTGACGGCCCCGGTGGCGGTGGGCTTCTATGACGGGATCTTCGGTCCCGGCGCCGGCTCCTTCTATATGCTCGCCTTCGTGACCCTCCTCGGCTACGGGGTCGTGCGGGCAACAGCCCACACCAAGCTGCTCAACCTCTCCAGCAATCTCGGCAGTCTTCTTCTCTATTCGGCGACCGGCGCGGTGGTCTGGCCGATAGGGCTCCTGATGGCGGGCGCCTCCCTGATCGGCGCGCAGATCGGCTCCCGGCTGGCCCTCCGCCACGGAGCTCGGATCATCCGCCCGCTCCTGGTCCTGGTGTCGAGCCTCATGGCGCTCAAGCTTCTCCTCGACCCCGCCAATCCCTGGCACCAGGGGCTCTCGCGGCTGCTCCCGGCGCTTTTTTGACGCGCAAACGCCCGCAAGCGTTGACGCTCGGCCCGTCCGTCGCTATAAGCCGCCCCATACGAGCCCGCGCATCCCGCGGGCTCTCCGGTTTCCATGCAATCAACCGACCGCCGTCTCAAGCCGGACAACCGGCTCGCCCGCGTCGGATTTTAGAGAACGAGGACAGGCCATGGCCAACACCGTGTCGGCCAAGAAGATGACCCGCAAGATCGCGAAGCGCACCGCGGTCAACCGTTCGCGCCGCAGCCGTATGCGGACCTTCCTCCGCAAGGTCGAGGAGGCGATTTCCTCCGGCAACCAGACCGAGGCCGTCGCCGCCCTCCGGGCCGCAGAGCCCGAGCTCATGCGCGCTGCCCAGAAGGGCATCGTGCACAAGAACACGGCCTCGCGGAAGGTCTCCCGCCTTGCCCTGCGGATCAAGACGCTGAGCGCCTGATTCAGGCCGCCCGCCCGTCTCAGAACAGGCTTTCGAAACCCGGCGCTTGCGCCGGGTTTTTTCATGCCCGCCGCACCTCAGCAGAGCTCAAGCTTATCCACATTGCCCCTTGACTCCAGGGCCCGTTCCAGGGGTGTCAGGCGGCCAATCCCGACTTTGAAACGCGCAGCAAAATACGACGCACATCAATAGCTTAGCAGGCAAAGCTTCGCGAAGCATCGGAATCCGGCGGATCCGGCACGCGAATCACCACTGAATCAACATTGCGGAAAAACTCTTTTCCGAACCCGTGGCCGAGCTGTGGTGGAACTGTGAATCAATTGGAGAGTCAGGACTTTATGGCGTCTGCGGAAAAGCTGTGGACGGGCCTGTGAGTGCCGCAAGCCCTGTCGGAGGGCCCGTGGCCCGACTCGGCCGTATTGCCCCACCCCACCCCCCTGTGTAAGGTCAATTCCACTTCGGCGGCCCGCCGCGAAGTCATCCACTCAAGTCACAAGGTCATAGCGCTCGATAATGGGGACGGAGCATTGTTTCAGGAATTAAGAAGCAAGAGAAAGCTCTGCACATTTTCGAGGCTCCACTTGGAGAACCTTGAGAGGATAGTCGGAAGATGACCTGTCTTGGTCATCTGTACTTAAGCGTAAAACGATAATCATTAGTAGTATTGGGGGCGCCGGGTTTCAAAGGAACCTGGTGTAAGTCTGTCCCTGACATTGGGGCAGGCCATGGCGTAGGGACTCTCTGCCTCAGCGGAGGGAGTCTCTTGGAGGGATTTTGATGTATCGCAGCGAGGATCATCGCACCTATGCGGCCCCGAACGAGAACGGCATCGAGGCCTCGGGAGAGCAGAGCGCGCCCGACATTTGGGCCAGGGTCAAGCGGCGGCTCCGGGCGGAGCTGGGCGAGGACATCTTCGCCAGCTGGTTCGGCCGCCTCGAACTCGATGCAGTGATCGATGGCTGCGCCTATCTGACGGTGCCGACCCGCTTCCTGAAGAGCTGGATCGAGTCCCACTATACCGACCGGGTCCTGACCCTCTACAGGACCGAAGCGAACAACGTGGAGCGCGTGGTGATCGGCGTGCGCAGCACCGCCGGCCGCGAGGGCGCAGCGTCACGGCGCCTGCCCGAGGCGCCTCGCCCGAGCGCCAGCACCAACCCCTCTTCGATTCCGATGGGCATGCCCGCGATCCAGGAAGCCAAGCCTGCTGCGGCACCTCACTCGGACGACCGGAGCGATGCGTCCGATCTCGGCGGCGCCCCGCTCGATCCACGCCTGACTTTCGAGAGCTTCATCGTCGGGCGTTCCAATGCCCTCGCGCATGCGGCCGCCGACCGGGTGGCCCAGGCCCAGAACGGCCAGGCGATCTACAATCCGCTCTATCTCCATGCGGGGGTCGGCCTCGGCAAGACCCATCTCCTTCATGCCATCGGCCATGCGGTGCGGATGCAGGGTCGTCGGGTGATCTACCTCACGGCCGACCGCTTCATGTACGGCTTCGTGGCCTCCCTGAAGGCTCAGACCTCGCTGGCTTTCAAGGAGCGCCTGCGCGGCATCGACCTGCTCATCCTCGACGATGTTCAGTTCATCCAGGGCAAGCAGATTCAGCAGGAATTCGGCCATACCCTGAATGCCCTGATCGATGCGGGCCGCCAGATCGTGGTCGCGGCGGACCGCCCCCCGGCAGATCTGGAGAGCCTGGACGAGCGCGTGCGCTCCCGCCTCGCCGGCGGCCTTGTGGTCGAGGTGGGCGGCCTGGACGAGGCCCTGCGCGCCTCGATCCTCACGACCCGCATCGAGGCCCTGCGGGCCATTCACCCGGCCTTCGAGGTGAGCCCGAACGTGATCGCCTACGTGGCCCGCGCCATCACGGCCAATGGACGCGATCTTGAAGGCGCTGTGAACCGCCTTCTGGCCCATGCCACCCTCACGGGCTCGGCCATCACCCTGGAGACCGCCGAGGTCGCGATCCGCGATCTCGTGCGCAACCGGGAGCCGAAGCGGGTCAAGATCGAGGACATCCAGAAGCTGGTGGCCTCCCGCTACAACGTCTCCCGCTCCGACATCCTGTCCGAGCGCCGCACCGCCGCCGTGGTCAGGCCCCGACAGATCGCCATGTATCTCTCGAAGGTGCTCACCTTGCGCTCCCTGCCGGAGATCGGGCGCCGCTTTGGCGGACGCGATCACACCACCGTGCTCCACGCGGTGCGCAAGATCGAGAAGGCGCTGGGCGAGGACAACGCCCTGTCCGACGAGGTCGAGCTCCTCAAGCGCATGCTGCAGGAATAGGCAGATCAACAGGCACCCCGGGGATACGCACCGCTCCGGCGGCGCCCCGGGCTGGGGAAAGCTGGGCCGGCGCTTGCTTTTGCCGCCGACCTTCGCCAATCTTGCCGCCCCTTGGGTTTCCGTCCACCTGCCGGATGGCCGGCCAATAATTCCAACGAGAATGGGTGTTGGACTATGAGAGTTACCGTCGAACGAGCCGCTCTGCTGAAGGCGCTCGGGCATGTTCACCGGGTCGTCGAGCGCCGCAACACCATCCCGATCCTGTCCAACGTGCTCCTGCGCGGCGAGGACGGGATGCTCCGCCTCAGGGCGACGGACCTCGACATCGAGGTGACCGAGACCATTCCCGCCGACATCACGGATGCGGGCTCGACCACGGTGCCGGCCTACGTGATCTACGACATCGTGCGTAAGCTGCCCGACGGCGCCCAGGTCTCCCTCGAGACGCCCGGCGACACGGGCCAGATGCAGATCCGCTCCGGCCGCTCGCGCTTCATGCTCCAGGCCCTGCCCGAGAGCGACTTCCCGGACCTCGCGGCCGGTGACCTGCCGCACCGCTTCACCCTGGCGGCCTCCGATCTCAAGCGCCTCATCGAGAAGACCCAGTTCGCGATCTCGACCGAGGAAACGCGCTATTACCTCAACGGCATCTATCTCCACACCATCGATGTGTCCGGCGCCACGATGCTGCGCGCGGTTGCGACGGATGGGCACCGCCTCGCCCGCGTGGAGCTGCCGGCCCCGCAGGGATCCGAGGGCATGCCCGGCGTGATCATCCCGCGCAAGGCCGTGGCCGAGATCGTCAAGCTCGTAGAGGATGGTAGCGAATCCGTGACGGTGGAGCTCTCCTCCGCCAAGGTTCGCCTCACCTTCGACGGCGTGGTGCTGACCTCCAAGCTGATCGACGGCACCTTCCCGGATTACCAGCGGGTCATCCCGGCCGGCAACGACAAGCTCCTGACCGTGGAACGCGCCGATTTCGCCAAGGCCGTGGACCGGGTCTCGACCATTTCGTCCGAGCGCGGCCGGGCCGTGAAGCTCGCCCTCAACGACGGGCGCCTGACCCTGACGGTCAACAACCCGGATTCGGGCAGCGCGACCGAAGAGATCGAGGTCGATTACGATTCCGCGCCCATCGATATCGGCTTCAACGCCCGCTATCTTCTGGACATCACGGCCCAGCTCGACGGCGACACCGCCCTCTTCAAGCTGGCCGATCCCGGCTCGCCCACGGTCGTGCAGGATCGGGAAGGCGCTTCCGCCCTCTACGTGCTGATGCCTATGCGCGTCTGAGGGGCACGTTCGGCTTTCCGTCAGAACGGTATCCGCGCGTTGACCGACCGTCGGTAGACCGGCAGCGCCATGTCCGCGAGATCATCCCGATCGAGGAGGCGCGCCACGCCGGCCTCCGCGATCGCACTCGCGAGGTTGCGGGCCGGACAGGCATGGCGTCCTTCCCCAAAGGCCAGCATCCCTCGGCCGGATGCATCGGCATCCTGCTGAGCGGCCGCCAAGATTACCAGAATCCCCTCCCCCGGCTTCAGCGCCTGACCGGCGATCACGGTCTCCAGGGCGACGTATCGGCGCGTGTTCTGGATCGGCGGATCCCGCCAGAGGACCTCCTGCACGACCGATGCAAGTACGGCTGCGTCCTGCATGGCCGCAAGCCTCAGGCTCGGGTCACGACAAAGCGTAACGAGGACGTTGCCGATCAGTCCCGCCGTCGCCTCCTGCGCCTGCATCATCAGGCCGATGGCATTGGCGGCGATTTCATCGGCATCGTGACATCCGGCCCTCTTGGCTTCCGCAATCAAGGTTCTGCAAAAGGCACTGTGACGTCCGTCATAGGCGAGATGTGCACGCATCTCCGCCATCAGGTCTGATGCGGCCTCTATGGACGCTTCGACCGTTTGCGTCCCGGCAAGCGGCGAAAGACCTGCCACGAAGGACGTTAGGGAGGCAGCGAGCCCCGTGAGCGCCTCGTCTGGGAATCCCAGCAGCCGGGCCACCACCTGGACCGGCAGCGAAAAGGCAAAACCCGCTAGGTCCGGCTTCTCCTCCGACAGGTCGGCCGCGAGCTGTGCCGCGAGGGTCGCGCTTACCTCCATCGCGTCCCGCGGCTCAACCATCGCAAGAGCCTTGACGATGGCGGCCTTGAGCGCTGTCCGTTTCGGATCGTCGCGCATGCGAACCAGATGCCGGAAGATTTCGCCTGCCGGCGTTCCGGCGATGGCATTTGGAACTGGCTCGTGAACCGGGCGGACATGGCAGGCCGCGCTTGCCAGCACTTCAGCGATGGGCCCGGCTCCCGCCGCCACCCAGAGGCCGAGGTTCTCGTCCCGGTAAAAGGGCTGCCGGGCCGCGAGCAGGGCATAATACGATGAGGGGTCGGGATGCATGACAGCGGCCACCGGATCGCGCGGACAGGTCACGATGCGGCTCCCGGCGCAGGCAGTAGATCGGCCGGGACCTGCTCGCGCTCCGTCATTCCATAATCCCGCAGGACCGCCGCGACCCGCAGGCGGTAGCCGCTGAAGATCTCCGCCCGACCGCGGGCCTGGGCGGCGCGGTGCTCGGTCGTAAGCCGCCACGCTTTCACGGCCTCCTCGTCGCGCCAGAAGGACAGGGATAGGATTCGGCCGGGCCTGCTGAGGCTCTCGAACCGTTCGATGGAAATGAACCCGTCGATCTCTTCGAGGATTGGTCGCAGCGATGCGGCAATCTCCAGGTAGGCGTCGCGATGTCCCTCACGCGGCTCGACTTCGAAGATGACGGCGATCATTCGGTTCCTCCCATACCCTTGGTCCCATGCCCGTTGGCTGGCCGAACCTTCCATGAAACGACCCCGCCGTCGCGCCCGAACATTTCGCTCACGGCCGAAATGTCGACGGTGCCGCCGGCGGCCGTTGCTCTTTCGGCGCTTGATCTTTCGGAAGGACTCCCGGAAAAGGGGCGTCGGATCCGCCATGCCCCCCGCCTCCCCCGCCGCTTCCCTCATCACGCACCTGACGCTCCAGGATTTCCGCACCTATGCGAACCTGGAACTCGCAGTCTCGCGCCCGCTGGTGGCTCTGGTGGGCGAGAACGGCGCCGGCAAGACCAACGTGCTCGAGGCCATCTCGCTGTTCATGCCGGGGCGCGGCCTGCGCCGGGCGGAGCTCGCCGATATGGCCCGCCAGGGCGGGCCCGGCTCCTTCGCGATCTCGGTCGCCCTGGAGACTCCATACGGCGAGCATCGACTCGGCACCGGCCTCGACCGGCCGGACGAGGAGACGCGTCCCTCGCGGATCTGCCGCATCGATGGCCTTCCAGCCTCCTCGCCGGCTGCTTTCGCGGAACATCTGCGCATCGTCTGGCTGACGCCCGATCTCGATGCGCTCTTCCGGGGCCCTGCGGGCGACCGGCGCCGCTTCCTCGACAGGCTGGTCCTGGCGGTGGATGCCGAGCACGGTACGCGCGTCAACGCCCTGGAGCGGGCCCTGCGCTCGCGCAACCGGGTGCTGGAGGACAGTCCCGACGACCGGCTCTGGCTCGACGCCCTGGAGCGGGAGGTGGCGGAACTCGCCATCGCGGTCGCGGCCGCCCGGCGGGAAACCGCGGAGCGGCTCGCGGCCCTGATCCTGGCGACCCGGGACGAAGCCTCGCCCTTCCCGTTCGCGACACTGACCCTCGAGGGCGAGATCGATGCCCTGGTCGCGACCCTGCCGGCAGTCGACGCGGAGGACCGTTACCGGGCCATCTTGCGCGAATCGCGCCCCCGCGACCGGGCGGCGGGACGCACCCTGATCGGCCCCCAGGCCACGGACCTTCTGGTCCGCCACGGCCCGAAGGATATCCCGGCCGCCATGGCGTCCACGGGCGAGCAGAAGGCGCTGCTCATCGGCCTCGTCCTCGCCCATGCGCGGCTCGTCGGCAGCATGAGCGGGATCGCGCCCTTCATCCTCCTCGACGAGGTCGCGGCCCATCTCGATCCGAAGCGCCGCGCTGGTTTGTTTGACACCCTGGAATTCCTTGGCGGGCAGGTGTGGATGACCGGCGCGGATCCGGGCCTTTTCGCCGAGCTTAAGGGGCGGGCCGATGTGCTGCAGGTCCAGCCAGGGCGCATCGAGCCTCTGGTCACCCCGTGACCATCCTCCGACCCTTTCTGGCCATGGGCGGCCTCGGGCTCGTCGGCGTCCTGTCACTTGTCCCAGGCCTCGACGCCGCCGTCGAGCAGATCCGGCATCTGCCGGACGCGCCACCCGTCTCCGACGCGGCGCTGACGGCCATCCTGCTGATCCAGCCGACCGTCCTCGTCCTGGTCGCCATCGCCATCGGCGTTCTTCTCGCCGAGAGGGCGGGCCTTGTGTCCATCCTCCTGCGCCGCAGTCGCGGGAAGGCCGCGCCGGAGGCGGCCGGCGGCTGGCTTAACGCCCTCATCCTGGCGGGGATCGCCGGCACGGTGGCGGCCTTGGCTGACTTGACCTTGCGTCGTCTCTCGCCCGGCTCCTTCACCCATATCCCGCGCCTCGACGACGTGCCCCTCTCGGGCCGGATCACAGCCCTGCTCTATGGAGGCGTCACCGAGGAGCTGATGATCCGCTTCGGGCTCATGACCCTGCTGCTCTGGCTCGGGATGCGCGTCCTGCGTGGCCGTCGCCCCCGCGGGCTCGTCTGGATCGCCATCGCCCTGGCGGCCCTTCCCTTCGCGGCCGGGCACCTGCCGGCGCTGATGAGCCTCGGCCCTCCCGACGAGGTCCTGATCCTGCGCACCCTCGCGCTCAACGGGCTTCTCGGCCTCGTCTATGGCTGGCTCTACGCCTCGCGGAGCCTGGAGCATGCCATGCTGGCGCACATGGCCACCCATGCGATCTTCTGGACCGCGACACCGCTCCTATCGGCTCTCGGTCTTTAGCTCGAGGCCTCGCTGTCGAGGCACTTGGGAGCAGCACGTGACGTAGACCCTGGAGCATGGTCTACTGGCGCTGACATGGGCTCCTGTTGTAATCATCGCTGTGCGCCCATCCCAAGTATCTGACGAGCCATTCCATGGACATCACGGGCCTCCTGGTCTTCGCCACCGCCCTCTTCATCGCGGCCGCCTCGCCGGGACCAGGCATCGCCGCCATCGTGGCACGGGTCCTGGGCCGCGGCACCCGGGGCGCCGCCGCCTTCGGAGCGGGGCTCGCCATCGGCGACGTGGTCTGGCTGACCTTCGCCATCGTGGGCCTCGCGGCCCTGGCGCAGACCTTCCATGAGGTCTTCCTGGTCATCAAATACGCGGGCGCCGCCTACCTGCTCTATATCGCCTACAGGCTCTGGACGGCCCCGGCCGCGGCCCGGGAAGTAGCGGCGGACGGCAAGGCCGAGCATCCGTTCAGGCTGTTCCTCGGCGGCTTCGCCGTGACCATGGGCAACCCGAAGGTCATGGTGTTCTATCTGGCGCTCCTGCCGACCATCCTCGACCTGACCCGGGTCAACCTCCTCGGCTATGCGGAACTCGTTCTGGCGACCTTGAGCGTTCTGGCCGTGGTGCTGGGCGCCTATATCGTGCTCGCGGCCCGTGCCCGCCGCCTCTTCACCAGCCCCAGGGCCATCCGGATCCTCAACCGGACCACCGGCACTGTCATGGCAGGTGCCGCTGCTGCCGTAGCGGCACGCTAGGCTAGTGGCCTCTCCGGAGGCGGCAGAGGGCCTCGGAGAGGCCGATTCGGCACATTTCCGTGGATTCCGGCGTGTTTTCACGCGCGCGTACGCGCGTGGGGGTGAAATTTCAAGCAAGAATGACTAAATAATTGATCTAACGAATCAAACTCAAGGCGCGCCCATATCCCCGATCCCGTCGCGCGCTCCGAAGGATCCTCAATGGCCGAACCCGCAATCAACGTGAATGCCGATGCTTATGGCGCGGAATCCATCAAGGTGCTCAAGGGCCTCGATGCGGTTCGCAAGCGGCCGGGCATGTATATCGGCGATACCGACGACGGCTCGGGCCTGCACCACATGGTCTACGAGGTAGTCGACAATGCCATCGACGAGGCGCTGGCCGGCCACGCCACCGAGGTCACCGTCACGCTTAATGCCGACGGCTCCGTCACGGTGACCGATAACGGCCGCGGCATCCCGACAGACATCCACCAGGGCGAAGGCGTCTCGGCAGCCGAGGTCATCATGACCCAGCTGCACGCGGGCGGAAAGTTCGACCAGAACTCCTACAAGGTGTCGGGCGGCCTGCACGGGGTCGGCGTGTCCGTCGTGAACGCCCTCTCGACCTGGTTGCGCCTGCGCATCTTCCGTAACGGCAAGGAACACGCCATGGAGTTCCGCCATGGCGACGCCGTGGCGCCCCTCGCGGTGGTGGGCGATGCGGATGGCCGGCGTGGCACGGAGGTGTCCTTCCTGCCTTCCACGGAAACCTTCACCATGGTGGAATTCGATTATTCCACCCTGGAGCACCGCCTGCGCGAACTCGCCTTCCTGAATTCGGGCGTGCGCATCGTCCTGACCGACAACCGCCATGCGGAGCGCAAGCGCGAGGAGCTGATGTATGAGGGCGGCGTGGAAGCCTTCGTGCGCTATATCGACCGCGCCAAGACGCCGCTCATTCAGCAGCCGATTGTGATCCGCTCCGAGAAGGACGGCATCGGCGTCGAGGTCGCCCTGTGGTGGAATGATTCCTACCATGAGAGCGTGCTCTGCTTCACCAACAACATCCCGCAGCGGGATGGCGGCACGCACCTCGCCGGCTTCCGCGCCGCGCTGACGCGCCAGATCAACGGCTATGCGGATTCCTCCGGCCTTACCAAGAAGGAGAAGGTCTCGCTCACCGGCGACGATTGCCGCGAGGGCCTGACCGCCATCGTATCCGTGAAGGTGCCGGACCCGAAATTCTCCTCGCAGACCAAGGACAAGCTCGTCTCCTCGGAGGTGCGTCCCGCGGTTGAGAACGTGGTCAACGAGGCGCTCAATACGTGGCTGGAAGAGCATCCGGCCGAGGCCAAGACCCTCGTCGGCAAGGTGGTGGAAGCCGCCGCCGCCCGCGAGGCCGCCCGCAAGGCCCGCGAACTCACCCGCCGCAAGGGCGCGCTCGACATCGCATCCTTGCCGGGCAAGCTTGCCGATTGCCAGGAGCGTGATCCGTCGAAATGCGAATTGCTGCTCGTCGAGGGTGACTCGGCCGGCGGCTCCGCCAAGCAGGGCCGCGACCGCGCCTTCCAGGCGGTGCTGCCCCTGCGCGGCAAGATCCTGAACGTGGAACGGGCGCGCTTCGACAAGATGCTCTCGAGCCAGGAGATCGGGACGCTCATCACGGCCCTCGGCACGGGCATCGGACGCGAGGAATTCAACCCCGACAAGCTGCGCTACCACCGCATCATCATCATGACGGACGCGGACGTGGACGGCTCGCACATCCGCACCCTGCTGCTCACCTTCTTCTTCCGGCAGATGCCGGAGCTGATCGAGCGCGGGCACCTCTACATCGCTCAGCCGCCGCTCTACAAGGCGAGCCGCGGCAAGCAGGCGATCTACCTGAAGGACGAGCGCGCGCTCGAGGACTTCCTGATCGATGCCGGCACCGAGGGCGCGATCCTGCGCCTGGAATCCGGCTTGGAGTTCCAGGGCGACCAGCTGAAGGGCCTGATCGACGAGTCCCGCTTCGTGCGGCAGGTCCTCTCGAACCTCCATTCCCGCTACGACCGCAAGGTCGTGGAGCAGGCAGCGATTGCCGGTGCGCTGCGTCCCGAGGTGGTGGAGGATCCGGAGCGCGGCCCGGCTGCGGCGACCTACATCGCCCAGCGTCTCGATGCGATCTCCGAGGAGATCGAGCGCGGCTGGACCGGCGAGGTGCGCGAGGGCGGCTATGTCTTCTCGCGGACCCTGCGCGGCGTAACGCAGGTCGCGGTTCTCGACCAGGCCCTGATCGCCAGTCAGGAAGCCAAGCGGCTCGACGAGCGCGCGGCCTCTCTGCAGGATGTCTATGCAAAGCCCGCCACACTCGTGCGCAAGAGCGATGCGATGGCCATCGACGGCCCGCTGACCCTGTTCACGTCAGTGCTCGCTACCGGCCGCAAGGGGCTGCAGCTCCAGCGCTACAAAGGCCTCGGCGAGATGACCGCCCAGCAGCTCTGGGAGACCACTCTCGACCGGGATGTGCGCTCGCTCCTGCAGGTCAGGGTGAAGGACGTGACCGACGCGGACGACCTGTTCGTCAAGCTGATGGGCGACGTCGTGGAACCGCGGCGCGAGTTCATCCAGGAGAATGCTCTCTCGGTCGCCAATCTCGACGTGTGATGCTTTTTGCTGGTGGACAGTCATACAATAAATGCGAAACCGACCGACAAATATTGCGAAACTTTCCACCAAAAAGCCTGCCCTCCTCTCTTAGTGTGGCACAAACACTCAGATCCGCAAAGCGGCGCGGGTGTCCAAGGTTAGCGGCATTGCTGTTCGCATTGCCAACGCCTCGACGGGAAAACCGTCTGGCACGGGATTAGACTTACGGCGGCGCGCCCTGGTCGGCGCGCCGTTTGCCGTTCACGGACCAAACGCGCCGCCCTTCTCTAGCATGGCAGGTTCCATCACTCCGAAACTGGCTGTTCCAAGCCGTCCCACATCGCCATCCATGTCCGGTCAACGCGGTCACAACTGGGGGCGCCTGTGCATTCTCGATGGTACAGGCCACAGTGGCATGAGCCCGTCGGGCCGCCCAATCACGTCGGACAGTTCGTCGCTTTCAGGCCGCGCTCGCCCGCAACGGCGGCATGGAGGTTCCCATGCAGAACGCAACCATGGTTCGGGCCGGCGGGCCACTCCTTGCAGGAGCCGAGGCGCTCGGTCACGCCGACACCCGGATAGTTTCGAAGCACTACGCCCACTTGGCGCCGTTGTATGTGGCGGAGACAGTCCGGAGGACAGCGCCGGATCTAGCCTTGCCTAATGATAGCAAGGTCGTAAGCTGGGTTGCCAAGTGGGATCCCGATAACCTGTGCAAAAGCCGTGACGATATTCCTTTAGGGCTGTTCTCCGTCTCTAGTTTGTTCTATTTTCGTTCGCATGGCTCAGACCTCAGACATCGAATGGACCAACGCCACTTGGAACCCTGTAACCGGGTGCACCAAGATCAGCGCTGGCTGCGATTTTTGCTACGCTGAGCGTCTCGCAGAGCGCTTTCGCGGCGTACCTGGACATCCGTTTGAAACTGGCTTTGATCTGACCCTGCGTCCGGAACGTCTTCGGCAGCCGCTAACTTGGCGCCGACCCCGAATGATTTTTGTGAATTCAATGAGCGATCTGTTCCACAAGGGCGTACCGTTCGAATTTGTCGATCAGGTTTTTGACACCATGGAGGAAGCTTCCTGGCATGAATACCAGGTTCTGACTAAGCGGAGTTCTAGGCTCCGAGACTATATGAATCGGCGCTATCGAGATCGGTCGCCACCGTCTCACGTTTGGCTCGGTGTTTCGGTTGAGGATGAGACTAAGCTTTCTCGCGTCCGCCACCTGCAGCAGGCAATCGCCGGAGTTCGCTTCCTCTCAATCGAACCCCTAATCGGGCCCATCGGCCCCCTTGACCTGACGAGTATTCATTGGGTGATTGTCGGCGGGGAGAGCGGCCCCGGCGCACGGCCAATGGAGCCAGAATGGGTGATAGATATCCGCGACCAATGCCAGCGCGCCGGCGTTCCGTTTTTCTTCAAACAGTGGGGCGGTAGGACACCTAAAGCGGGTGGGCGCCTCCTGGAAGGCGAAGAGTTTAACCAGTGGCCGGCCAAAGCCAGAATTTGGCGGCATGCGGCCGAATAAGGAGAGTTGATGGCTGCACCGAAGACCACTACTTGGCAACTCGACGAGCACACCCGAGCCAAGCACGCCATCCTCCGAAGATACCTTGATGCCTGGATGCCGATCCTAAGCCTTGGCGGTTTTCCCAGGATTGTCTTCATCGACGGGTTCGCCGGACCGGGAATTTATGCGGACGGGACGGAAGGGTCGCCGATTATCGCGCTTAGAGCCTATTTGCTGCAGGCTGCGACTATTCCATCGCAGGTTGACTTCCACTTCATCGAGAAGGATGAGGAGCGGGCAGCGCTCCTGCGGCAGACGATTGAAGAGTTGCTGGCGCAAGCCGGTCCGCATCCGAAGCTGACTTATCAGGTGCACAGCGGCAGTTCCTTCAATGAAGCCTATCTCTCGATAGTTCGCTTTAACTGCTCACCAAGAACCCCTGTTTTTGCCTTCATAGATCCGTTTGGGTGGACAGGGATTCCAATGTCCACCATCGCCAGCATCATGAGGTCGACCCAGAGCTCCGAAGTGCTCATCAACTTCATGTTTGAGGAGATCAACCGATTTTTGGCTCATCCAGATCAGGTTGAAAACTTTGATGATCTCTTCGGTGGACCGGAGTGGCGCGATATCGTGAAACTCTCCGGTCGGGAGCGGCGCGAGCGGATTCGGGATCTTTATGCCGCGAAGCTCCGGGACGTGGCAGGCGCAAGATACGTTCGCTATTTCGAGATGCGAAATGAGCGCTCACATACAGACTATTACCTCTTCTTTGCGACCAAGAGCCTCCGCGGCCTGCAGAAAATGAAAGAGGCCATGTGGAAGGCAGACCCGGCCGGAGGCTACACGTTTTCAGACGCAACGGTTCCAGACCAACTGGTTATGTTCGGACCTGAAGTTGCGCTCCAGCGGCTTGAGAGTGATCTAGTTAACCGTTTTGGCGGACAGTCAGCCCGCGTCGAGGACATCGAAGAGTTTGTTGTCGCTGAGACTGCTTTCCGGGAGGCCCACTACAAAGGAGTGTTACGGGAGCTTGAGCGAAGCGGGAAGCTTGAGGTGATCAATCCAAAGCAGGGACGGCGGCGAGGGACATTCCCTGCCGGAACCTCTGTTCGGTTTCCGACCCCTTAGCGGGCCAGCGCCTTTAACGGTTGGAATCCCTTCATCCATATTACCTGAAGCACCAGATCCAAAAGTGGCTTGCATTTCTGGGGCCGGCGCTTCTTCCTTAATGAGAGCATTGTGCGGAAAATCGGGTCCGGATTTCCGGACAATGCTCTGGCCCTGTCTTCCTATACGAACGTGTGATGTCAGAGTTTTCGCTTTATAATCGGATGCGCGAACACGGGACTCTAACCGAAGCTCCCAGTGATGTTCCGGACGCCCGCTTTGCCCTTCCCTCCACAATTCATTGGATCCGCGCGCTCGCAATCTTGGTCAAAGAGCTCGGCCTTACGTTTAGATCGGCTCGAGTATTCTATGCTAACGTGCAACGTCGGAAGCTATCAGAACGAGAGCTCAACTCTATTTGCGAGCAGTTGCTGTTCGCCCTTCACCAGTTAGCGGCGCTAAAGGCAATAGCGGGAACGCAAAACAAAGCAGATGTTGCTCGAATCGGCATTGTGACGTGGTATTATGGTGTCTACGGTGCTGCCTCGGCTATGATCGCCGCTGCTGACGGATCTTTCCCAGAGACGCACGCGGCCACTGCGCAGCAATGGGACCGGCAGTTTGCGACTAATGGCTCGGCTATGGCACCCTTTGGCGATCGTCTCTCGAGTCTCGTGGCCGCGAACGTAGAATTGGAACTGGCGCCTATTCGTGCACGTGGCAAACATTCGCTGGCGATCAAGCCATCGGATGCGAAGGAGGCCTGGGGTTGCATTGCCGAGTATCTCGCCGGGACGGCGGACTGGGAGCAGTGGAACATTCGCGAGCGTGTTCGCGAGACCCGAGAATTTAAAGATCTCAAGACTGACAGTTTTCGCACTGGCGCGGCCCGTACCCTGCGCGATAAGGCCTATGCCCGACGCAGCATTGCGTTCCTGCACGAAGCTGCTCGCTACCGTGGCAAGGCAAACTATCGTGACGCGATCTATCTTGCCTACGGTCGATCTGTCCCCAAACTACTCGACGATTTCATCGATGATCTCGTGATGGTTTTAAGTGGGTTCGCCGCGATGGCAGCGGCCTACTCCGCTACGCGCATGGGGAGTGAGTTGTGGACAGCATTTCTAGATGATCTTGAGGCGAAGCGGGCAGTATCACTATCCCCGAAGGCACTGTGGTCTTGAGGCATGTCTCTAGATCAAACCACCGGGGACGCTATCGGGTTATGGATTCAGATTGGTGGCAATGCGGCGAGGACAAGGAGGTCATTCAGGTGCTTCAAGCAACTCCGGCGTCGGGCGTCGAGATTCTGCCCGAGTTGGGGGTCGCGGACCTCGAGATAACCGCGCTGCTGTTCCAGGCGCCCATCTTTAATGCCCATTGCCAGAGCATTACGTAGCTCTGCTAGGTCCTGATCAAGCTCCTTGAGACGTGCCTTCCATTCAGGCTCGTCAAGATACCGCCATCCACCGATCGCTTTTCGAATAACATGGCGAGATTGCCGATCTACCAACTCGCCAGTTCGCAAGGCGGTTTGAGTGTCCTTCAACGCTTGGGCGAAATCATCGAAATGTTCGTTGCCTAAGGGATCGGTGAAGGCGGGTCGGTGGAAAGCGGTTGCGATGGTTTCAATAATGAGGCGATCTTGGTCCCGAGCGCCTCGGATCTGGATTACGTCGCGATAGTACCATTCCTGGAGCTCTGGATAAGCATTAAGCCATGATATGTAGTCATCCCAGAACCAGAGTAAGATCTGGAAACGCCCCTGCCGTCGATACTCTTGGCTGAGAAGCCGAGCCTCGCGCTGAATTTTTACGTCCCGCTTCGCCGTTGTCGCCAAGATCCAGATATCAAGTGATGGATCGAATGCCTGGGCCTTCGCCGCTTCAGTGCGGAGAAAATTCCCGCTGATTGTACCACCGGGCAGCGGATGGTTGTTCTCATCAAGGTCGTCCAGCCGCTTGCATTGGACTGCCAGTTCGCCGAACTTAGTGTGCTCGGCATACACATCCACGCCATCCTGCGCCTGCCCTGGGCGGCCGATCTTCTCAGCCCGAGGCACGTTGTAAACTAATTCAACAACTGATTGGGTAAGATCCTCGAACTGCTGCCAATAGAGTGGCGGTTGGAAGAATTGGGTCAGCTGTCCCATGCGATAAACCTAAATATCAAACTGGCTTCGGCGACTGACTAAGTCAAGGAAGGGAGTTTTTTTGGAACGATTAGCAAACCCGCACCAAATTGACGGACCTTGCAAGCGACGGAGAGTAGAAATCACGCTTGGTGGGCACTATCTCCGAATGGGCTGATACTATCGAGCATTACCGGTATCAGCAGATCGACTCAATGGATCAGTGACCAATGGCTGGACGTTCAGTCCTCATAACAAGGACACGCCTTACACGGCCATTCACCTCGAACTCGGCCTCGTCTTCCTCGGTCAAGCCGATCAATGCTTTCGCGAGCGGGGAGTGTTCGGCAAGGAAGCCGTTTGCTAGATCGTCACGGGTAGAGCTAAGGGTGAACGTTGCCGTCTTGCTATCATCGAGGTACCTGATGATGACTCGATCACCGACACGGATTCCACTTGAAGAGGCTGATCGCTTTTCCACCTCTTTGAGCTTCGTCCCGTTATGTCCGTGAGCCTGTGCTGAGGATTGCTGGCCAGCGTTATCTGAGCCAGCCGACCCATCTTGAGCCTGTGCCGAGGGTGCCGTGATGTGGGCCGTGAAAACCCCACCACCGACAGCACCATCACTTGGCTCGATTCCATGACGCTCCAAGGTAGCGAACAGATCGTCCATGCAGCCGTCCGGATCAAGCGTGAAACTCGACGCCCAGCAGCGCCAGAAGCGCCAGCCAACACGCTCCAGAATGCGCTGCCGGCGCATGTCGTCTGCCCAGCGCTCCGGACCATGGTACTGATCACCGTCGCACTCGACGGCCAGGCGCCGCCCATTTGCTCCCTCGACAACAAGGTCGATGCGGTACCCCATGGCGCCAACCTGCGGAGTGACCCGGTAGCCCCGCTCCAGAAGGCGGCGCAATACCTCACGCTCAAAGTCCGACTCACACATGGCTTCAAGGTCACCTGTCGGTGTCGCCGCACCAGCCATCGGGTCACGGAAATGGCGGATCACCCGCGCTTTCAGGTCGTCGGGCTTGAGTTCCTCTTCGCGGACTGAGCGGACGAGCACAAGACGGTCGCGGGCGCGTGAGAGTGCGACGTTGAAGCGCTGCTCGAACTGGGCTGCCGTCTGAGCTTGCTTGCTGTTGGGATCAGCAATCATGGACAGGAAGACAATGTCGCGCTCGTTGCCCTGGAAGGTGGCGCTGTCACCGCAGGCGATACGGTGGCGCATCATCACATCTTCCCGAGTTCCTCGAGAAGCATGCGGTTGATGAGCGCTGCCTGCTTTGCTCCGATCAGGGACACCACGCCGATCGTGCGCCAGCGGTCCTGTGCCTCGATGCGGGCAAGGGCGGGATCCTCAACGACCTTGCGGATCTCACTGACGATGACCTCGGCCTCTCGTGGGTTCTGCTTGTCGCCCTGGCGGCGCCCATCCGGCACGTAGATGTCGACGAGCGGCGGATCAAGCCGTTCATGCCCTGTCGGCACGCGCAGCGGCACCAAGGGCTCAGAGTAGAACTGCATGGAGAACCGGATGATCGGCTCGACGCAGCGGAAGTGCTCCTTGAGCATCACCAGCTTATCCGGAAACATGACCTTGGCGAGGTCGTAGAGTGAGGCTCCCGGCAGCAGAAGCGTCTTGAACGGTTGTCCTTTGAGGAAGCCATGCTCCAGGCGGTCGATCTTCGCGTTCTCAATGAAGGCGGCTGTCGGACTCACCTGCTTGTCGTCACCGACCACGAGGATCTTCTTACCGCGAAGGAGTGCCGGAACCTCACGGATGTCCGACTGAGAGGCCTCGTCCATGATGACGAGGTCGAACGATCCAACCTCACCAGGCAACTGCTCTGCAACCCGCCATGTCGGCATGATCCAGCATGGAATGGCGTCGTAGCATTGCGCCATGGCACTGCGGGCGTCGCGGCGGTGCCGGACCGCGCCCTTTCCGGTGCCCTTGCCAGTCCTGCGGAGGGCTGTGGCGAACATCATCAGCGCAGAGCGCACCGGCCCAGACATGGACCGACCAAGCTCATAGAAGGTCCGCTCGCGCACCACCCGCTCGAAGGTTTTCCTGATTTCCGCATCAAGGCGGACCCGTTCCTCGGCCAGGCTGCGCAACCGATCCCGGTCATCGATCCGCGCCAGATAAGCCGAGGCGGCTGCCCAATCCCATGCCTCACGCCAGTCGACGGGGATCAAGGCATCCGTCTCACCTTCGACCGGTTCTGTGGCCAACCGACGGCTCCAGAGCGGAGCCCCCAGTGTGCGGATCCGGCCTGTGACAGTACGGACAAGCGCCAGATGGTTCTTGCGCTGATTCAGGTCATCGATCTGACGCCTCAAGGCACCCCAGAGCCGGGCAATGGTCTCCGCCTCGATGTCGGATCTTCCAATCGCCTCGCCCAGCAGGTCACGGGCAAGTTTTCCGATCTTGCCTGATGCGTCCGAGAAGAGTCCCTCGAGCCGGGACACTTCAACGCGCGCAGCGGCGAGCTGTGCGGAGGCCGCCGCATTCCGAAGCGCTGCCTCGGCATGTTCCATCCGGGCAGGATCGCACCAGAGATCTCGAGGCGAGCTCGCTCCAGGTACGACTTGGCCGAAGACCTCCTCAAGCGTGCGCATGGCGCCAGTCCCCTCCACGAGGATGGCACCAAGGAGGCTGACGAGTTGCTCAATCTCCCGCGCCGATCCTGCAGACGGAGCGCCAATCTCCTCGGCCAGCGCCCGCCACCGGACGCTCAGTGAACTGACTTGCTCCCGCCAGATGAGGTATTGGCGAATGTGGTCCCAGTCCTCCCGAGCAGCCGGCACGCGTCCTTGCACCTCGATGGCCTGCACAACTGGCCGGAGGGCCTTTTCGCGAAAGGCAAAGAAGCCAAAGACCTCCTCGCCGTTGGCAAGGCGGCCGATCAACTTGCTCGCTTCAGCGGCTGCTGGCTCGAAGGTATCAGGCAGTTCCACCGGCTGGGCCAGGTAGCGCTTGCGCTCCTCGACAATCGGCTTCGCGTCTTCGGCAAACCGCAGGAGCAGATCGAGCGCGCCGGCTCCTCGCTCACCAGCAATCGCATGCTGAGCCACTGGCTCAAGCCAGGGATTGGCCTTGGCGAGCGTCTGAACACGCTGGAGGGTCCCAAGGGCTTCGGCTCCTCGCAGCGCCTGCCCGATGGCACCAACTGAGCCGATATGGATCGTCAGCGAGCCATCCCGTGCGGCTATCTCCGCGAAGCGCTCAGACCGGACGAGGTCCTCATGCAGCCGGGCAATGACCTCCCCGTCAGGCAGATCCTCAACCGACGGGAGCTCCGCGTCCAGGTGCTCGAGCCGGGAACCGAGGGTCAGACGTGCCGCTCGAAGGGCGGAGATCTCGTCGTCTGAAAGACCAGCGTCCTGCGCGGAGTGCTCCGGGCGATCCTCGAACCACCTGTATTGCTCTGCCGAGGAGACAATTCGTTTTGCAAGCTCCGCTGGCCGCTCACCAGCCGCTGTCGGAGCGAGCTGCAACAGGGCGAACTGCTCGATCTCCTTGTCAACCTTCTCAAGCCGGGTCCGGAGCCCGACTACGGAGGCTTCCAGGTCACGGATCAGACGCGATTGCTCGCTGGGCTTGATGCTCTCGACGACGGACTGCAGGAGGCGCACGGCCGTCTCGAGTTGCTTGAATCCTTCCCGCTCTGTGGCCGTGATGCTGATCGCGAGGTCCCGGACCCCTTCGGGCAGCTGGTTTCGCAGGACTGCAAGGGCGGGCTCGCCATGCGACACGACCAGGACCCGCCGGCCGGTGGCCATGTAGTGGCAGATGACGTTGGAGATCGTGTGCGTCTTGCCCGTGCCGGGTGGTCCCTGGACGACAATGCCATCGGTGCCTTCCAAGCGCCGGACGATCTCGATCTGGTCATCGTTGAAGGGCTTGGGGAAGAAAAGGTCCATAGCCTCAGTTTGAGGCGCCGCCTCCGCTGTCGCGCCGGTGGTCTCGCCGACGCGATTGCCCAGCGGAGCCCAGATATCATACGGCTCTGCTGTGGAGGGGCCCATCACAAGGGTCTGGGCCGGACCCGGCAACGAACCCTCCTCGGCAGCCTTCTCAACCGACTTCTTCAGGTTCTCGAGGTCGGCCAAGATGAAGCTGTCGGATCGTCTCCGGGCGAACAGAACCCAACGGTCCGAGACGGTCAGGCGCTCGCCGGCCGGCGGCATCGGCTGATCGGGCGCCATTGCCTGGCGATCAGGCAAATATACGCCCTCGGCATCCAGACGGGCCTGACAGGCGCGGAGAACCGGTTCGAATCCATCGCGCCGATAAGGTGAGATACCCTCGTCCGCATCGACGGCCGCGATCGCCCGTCGGGATGCGTCCAACGCCAAGGGAGCCCCTTCCACACCGAGTTCCTCAAACGGGCGCATGTTGACGCTGGCTGTGGCGGCCCGGGGGCGAACCTTGATCTCACCACCGGCAAGATCGTCAATTTCGATTTCCACGAGACGCTCGACCAGAGGCAGGTCGACCTCATTGCCATCCCTAAGCCAGCGGGAGAGCCCCATGCCCCAAACAAGTTCGAAGGATTTGTCGCCTCCTCCGAGTTCGGCGAGCTGGGTGACCTCAAACAGCCTCTGATACAACGCCAGTGATCGGCGGACCGGACGTTCCGTCATCGACCAGGGCAACCACTGTTCGGTGATCCACGTCTCGGCGGCGCTCCTGAGGTCGGGGCGGTCCTCCAAGCGCAGACGCACATCCCAGCGGGGAATGGTCTCGTCCTTCTTGATGGCTTCCGCCACATCCTCCGGTCGCACGGCTCCGGAGGCCAGTAGTTCATCCCGCTCCGTCTCCGTTACCGTCCGAAGCAGATAGTCCCGGAGTTTCGGCTCTCGCTCGGGATCAGGGGAAATCTCCAGCCAGTCTGCGGCTTGTTCTGGCGGTGCGGGAGGATCACTGCGCCGGAGACGCTCCACGGCAAGCCACACCGGGCCATCCTCGTCCACCAGATCGTGACGAAACCCAGGCATGGCATGCAGTTCATGCTGATGCAGCACAAAGGACTGCCCGGTCGGAAAACGGTGCTCGGAGAGGCGCAGGGCTGGCCGCTCATCCAGCCGGACCACCTGCTCGACGTATCCCAGGAGATTGTGAAGGCGTTCAGCGGCAGGTGCGACGGTATCAGGTGCAGACATCATGTTCTTTGGTTTGCTTCGTCCCTAGCCCCTCAAACGAAGCTTTGTTGCTAGGAGACTCGTCTGAGCGTTCGGTATTGGTCAAGCCTAAAGTGTCGGCCCATTAGCGTCACAGTGACCATAGTGAGACGAGCGGACGGACAGAATTCCTCGCCTGCACTCGCAAGGGATAGCTGTCAGCCTGACGCTTGGTAGCCCCAATCGGCTTCCATCAACGCTGATAGTATCCAAGATCATCCATTATGATTTCAAGTCTATCTTGCGCAGCCGCGAGGGCAATTAACTTTTGCACGCTTGGTATACTCAGAGTCAAAGTCGCTTCTCGCAGAGTCAAAGCGCAGCTTTCATCTTTCTTTCGACTCGCCGCCTTCACCTCAAGAATCCTGCGGCATCAGTTTTCCAATGCGAACTGCGTTAACAATCGATCAAAAATTTCAGATCGACTCCACACGCAACATCGAATCAGACATCTCTTGAACGGTTGAGAGAAGAGCGGGTGCGCAGGCTCCAGTTCTTTGCGCCACAAGAGCAGCGCTCCCACAGGCCTATCGCCCCGGTGGGCCCGTGGGAGCCTGAGGTGTTGGCGTTCACGAACGTCGATGGCGGGACTAACGTCCTACTGGAGGTTCCGTCCGCCTAGGCAGGCTGCTCCCGAAACTCCCGCAACTCTTTTCGAACAGGAGAAGCGACCCGTGGATTAAGGCCGGGCAAAGCAAAAGGCCCTCGAAGCTGGAAACTTCGGGGCCTTTGGACACCCACCGAGGGGTGGGCGCCATGTTATATTGAACAGGTTCCTTATGCCACCCCGACAAGCTGACTGTCAAGAACATCAGTTTCGGTGAACGCTCCTGTTTTGCCCTCACATTGGAGCGATACGATACAGCTCGCATCGTCAGGAGGCTGGCGGCTGAGACATGCTGCTCTGGCCGCGAGAAGACTCGTGCTCGAAACCGAGCATACCGTGACGCGCAAGGAACTCTCCGCCGCGGCCCGGGATGCCGAAAAGGCGCTTAGGCTCAGCGCCACCCAGCGGATGGTATTGGGTCAACTGGTGGCATGCTGAGGGGAGCAGAAGGCAGAGCGGCTCTTGGCGTGGCCGTCCAATGCCCGGTTAGTGGCGACCACTGGCCTATCGAGCGTGCGATCTGCAACGCCATTCGCACCATGATTGAACTGCCGCTCGTGATCCCAAAGGATTTACCGAACGGCAAGCACTATGCCATCCGCGATGAAGCTGGTGCGGTCATTGACGCATTCGGCTTCGACCTGACGCCACTCCATGCTAGGCGCAAAGAATGGGCGGAGAGCGTTGCAGAGCAAAAGCGGCTTAAGGAGTTTCTCAAACGAATATTCGACGAGATCACAATTTGCCGTCGGGGATTCGAAGAGGCCCTGAGTGCCCTTGCCCAACACTACCCTGGCGTCGATAGGTCGGATCTGGAGCATCGCTTGGTGACCCTAAAGGCTAAAACCCCAAAGAGATCTGGAGCACCCCTCCCTAACGGCTTGATCGAAGCATGGAGAGAGGCACGAAATCTTGCTGAGGAAGCCTTCTACCAAGCAGGCTGTGACGGCACAGAATGCCGGCACATTGAAGCAGAGAATGGGCCTTCTAGTAGAACTTGTGACAATCCTGTTCGCACGCCTGACCATGCCGTAAGCGTTTCATCGGGCTCTCCGCAGATCGCACCAGGATTGGTGGCCGAAGCTTGCCCTGTGGTCTCCTACTATGGGCATCCAGTCAGAGACGCCGTCGATGTTGTTTCGGCTGGCCGCTACCTGCGAGCTTCGTTAGGAGCCCATCCCAGCACATGGGAAGAGGCTGTCCGGACCATTGGTGATTTTTCAGCGGCAGCCGCCGTTATCTACGCCCTACAACTCTATGACGATGATGTTACGAGCGGACGAAACCGCATCCGAAATCCCGGCGGATACTACCGATCGGTTGTGCGGATAATCAGGAGAGGAGAAATTGATCTTCAGGCGGACCTCTTGGCGATGCGGAGACGAAAGCTCGTTTAACTAAACCCATCTATACCCACTCAGAGAATTGTTGACTCGCATTTGCGGTGAGGCCGTGGCGTGTTTCACTGACGGATAGACGCTGTTGATGCGAGGCAGGATGTTAGCATGGTGGCTCCGATCAGGCTAAAATGAGAGGCAGTGGACATGAAATTCTTCTGGACGCTCGGGTAACGCGAGGAGCACGACAGCATGACAATCTACCGCTGCCCGTATTGCGCTGTTGATGCTGGCGGCTTCCAGTCGCTCTGGGCCCATATCGTCAAGCGGCACAAGCCTTCGTATGAGTTTGATCTCGTGCAGGCTGAGGCCGGAGATCGTTTTATCATCAAGCGACTACCTAAGCGACCGAAAGACGCAAAGACGTTCACCCCGCCTACGGTGCCGATGCAGTCCAAGGAAATGCCGGCACATACCCCTTCTCCGCCGAACAAGCCGACTGGGGTCAACCGCGCATTCTACGTGATGCATCGTGGCGACGCGTTAAGGGCTCAAAAGCATACCTGCTTCTACTGCTACTGCCCGCTCACAGTACGCGTGACGACAGCCGATCACCGGATCCCGCAGGCGAAAGGCGGGAAGCACAGCCGAGACAACCTGGCGGCCGCTTGCGCGGACTGCAATGGCCTTAAGGGCGCTATCAGTGAGGTTGAATTCAAGCGGTCAATCAAGGCTCCTCCAGCGGGCGCCTCTCTGCCGCTCTTGCTCGCTTGGTCACGTCGGAGGACTTGGCTTGCCAGCCATCGAGCCACGAGACGGCTTTCGCGCTTATTTGGACTACGCTATGACGGCCCGACGATCGGGCGGCACTAGGTAGGGAACTCACCCAAGCCATTGAGTCACCGTCGCGACGAGGACGATAGCAGCGAGATAATTGATGGCCAGCCGGTCGTACCGCGTTGCGATCCGCTTCCAGTTTTTGAGATGGCCGAACATCCGTTCAATCGTGTTGCGGCGTCGGCAGGCTGCACGATTGAGCGGATAGGCGACAGCCCGAGCGGCACGGCCCGGAATGACAGCCTCTACGCCTTTGTCTTGAAGCCACGTGCGCAAGCGATCCGAATCATAGGCCTTATCGGCGAGGAGCAGTTTGGCTGGAGACAAAGCTTCCAGCAGAGGCACCGCCATCGTGATGTCAGCCATGTTGCCTGGTGTCAGGGCGACGGCGAGGAGCCGGCAACGACCATGGGCCAGACAATGGATTCTCGTTGTTCTGCTGCCGCGCGAGACGCCGATCGCTTGACTGAACTCCCCCCTTTTCCGCCGGATGCAGAGCAGTGGGCTTTGACGTTGGAACTGTCGAGCGCGAGCTCCTCAGGGATCGGTCCGGCTGCTGCGACCTTGGCGAAGACGCGCTGCCAGACGCCGCGTCGCGCCCAGCGCGGGTAGCGATTGTAGATGGTCTTGGCCGGCCCATATTCGGGAGGCACACCACGCCAGCGTCCACCAGTTTTCAAGATATGGAGAATGCCGCTGATGACACGCCGATCATCAACGCCGGGCTTACCCGGCTGGTTGTGCGGCAGATGCGGCTCAAGCGCCACCCAGGCTTCATCAGAGAGCCAGAACAGATCGCGCATAACACACTCCCATCTCCATCAGACCCGAACGAGAGGAAATCACTCAACACTGTCAGTTGTTTGGTTGGGCCCCTTACCTAGGGTTAGGACCTATTAATTTGGCCTGAGTTGTGATTCAGGGCTTCCTTTCGACGAGGCGCTGACTGGGTGAACTGTTTCTGCTGAGCGAGCGTCAGATGGCGCGGATCTCTCCTTACTTCCCTCTGGCCCATGGGGTTCCACGGGTGGGCGACTCGCGGGTGGTCAGCGGGATCGTGTACATCACCCGCAACGGCCTACAGTGGAAGGATGCGCCCAAGGAGTACGGGCCGCAAAGACGCTCTACAACCGGTTCATGAGATAGAGCAGGCTCGGCGTGTTCGACCGGATCTTTACGGCCCTGGCAGGTGAAGGACCAAAGCCGGGGCGGATCATGATCGATGCCACCCACCTGAAGGCGCACCGCACCGCCGCCAGCCTGCTCAAAAAGGGGATGTTCCCCGTCGTATTGGGCGCACGAAAGGCGGCCTGAATTCCAAGCTCCACGCCGTTTGCGATGAGGCGGGCCGGCCAATCATCCTACTGCTGTCGGAAGGGCAGATGAGCGATCACAGGGGCGCACGGTTCATCCTGGAGGCGCTGCCGTCGGGCTCCACGCTGATTGCGGACCGAGGCTATGACAGCAACTGGTTCCGGGAGGCTCTTACCGACGAGGACATCACGCCCTGTATTCCACCGACCAGGAGTCGCAAGGCGCCGATTGGCTATGACAAGGCTCTGTATCGTCAGCGCCACAAAGTCGAGAACATGTTTGGCAAGCTCAAGGACTGGGGCCGGATCGCTACTCGCTATGATCGCTGCGCTCACACCTTGTTCTCAGCCATCTGCATCGCTGCCTCAGTAGCCTTCTACCTCAATTGACGAGTCCTGAGCCTAGCCGATGGCATAGCATGGCCTAATCTTCACGGCCGCTCACACATCCATAAGCTTAGTAGCAAGAACGAGCAGATAACCTATTATTTTAGTGCCTTTTAGGTGCGCCTTGCATTCCTACAAGGCACTTTTCGAACCCCGCTTGTTGCTGTGAGGACCCTATGAACTCGCCGAAACAGGAACGCATCCTCCTTGTTGACAACAACATACTATTCCTGGAGAGGATAGCATCTGAACTCCGGGCCAAGAACTTTGAAATTATTACAACAGATTCCGGACTGCAGGCGTTCCACCACATCAGGAACAGGAGCTGCCCTATTGACTGGCTCTTCACCCGCGCAACACTACCTGGGTTGATCGATGGATGGATTCTGGCCGATGAGTATTACGACAGGCATTTTAATCGAGCCGCTGTAATTGCCTCTTCTCATGCCAGGATCTCCACTCAAGGTCATCTCATCCTCAAGGACCCGTCTCCAACTGCCGTGCGGGACGCGATGCGGTGCATAATACTTCAGAGACAGTCGCACGACTTCCCAATATCCGCCAAGTGCCAGGTGAAGCACGCCGCATAAGGGAACATCGAAAATTTTGACTGCACCGATATATTTCGACTACAAACTAAGAGTGTTCTGAGCAGGGACAAAGCTTGCTGCACGTCGCTTGCATCAAGCAACCCACGGCGACAATGTGTAGGTCTGCAAGCACCCGGGAGCGGCCCATGCGAAGGAGCACACGAGCACTCGACCGCCTAGCTAAAGCATGGGACCTCATGCGGCCTGACTCGGGTGGTTTTCATCGATTGCGCCATTGCTGTTAGCGGTCACAGCCCGGGCTGGATGGGTGATGAATCGGATTGTCTGGCGTGAAGCTTAGACAAAAGACACAGTCCCAAATAAGTTGTTTCCGGTGATTGTACGCCATAGATGGCACCGGTCATAGGAGACGTCATGCCCCAACCCTACGGTGCATTGCAGCTTTCTACGAGAGGCGCTCCTGATGACACAGTGCGAGCAACCGTCACACGTTGATCAGCCCGCCATCAACGGCGATGACCTGTCCCGTGACCCAAGTTGTGGCTGGGTCGGCAAGAGCCAACATCCATGGCGCGATATCGTTCGGAACTCCGCGGCGCCCAAGAGGGATTTTCTGGATCTCCTGGCCCTTTACAGCTTGGATCTCTTTCTCTGAAAGCCGCATCCTTTCCCGCAGGAAGTCTGTTTCCACAGGGCCTGGCGCGATCGCATTGACGCGGATACCAAATGGCGCAAGTTCGATCGCCCAGGCGCGCGTGAGGTATTCTATGGCTGCTTTGCTTGACCCATAAAGCGATAACCCAGAAGCTACCTTAGTTCCGAACGTGCTCGACATGTTCACGACGGCTCCCTTTGTCTTCACGAGGTGAGGAACTGCGGCAGCCGTGAGAAGAAAAGGACCTGTGACATTAACGGAATAAACCTCTGATATCGTTTTGACGTTGACGCTTCCAAGAGGCTGAATAGCTCCCCCACCCGCATTATTGATGAGGACGTCTAACCGTCCCCAGGTGTCAACTGCTGCTGCGACCGTCTTCGATGCTGCGTCTGGGTCGGAAGCGTCTGCGACAAACCCCATAATATTGGGATTCGCTGATGTAATCTCTTGCAAGACGTTCGCGCGGCGCCCCGTGATAACGACACGCGCCCCCCTCTTTGCAAAAAGCTTCGCCGCAGCTAACCCAATTCCGGCACCCCCGCCCGTAATAATGACGACTCTGTCTTCAAAGGACTTCATGTGACATCTCCATGATGTGGGACAAGCGGCAACTGGGATTCGATATGCCGCCGCTGTCGTGACCGCCCCTTGCATGACCAAGCTTAGGGACTAAGAATCTATCCATTTGGATCTTTGTGGCAGTTATCACGCTACTAACATCGGATCTGAGAAACCGTGCGGTACGTGCCGTCTCATTGAGGTGGTCAAACCTCCATAGGAGCGACTTGGACCATCCGTGTTGTGAGCGCAAAAGATAAGGCCGTGCTCCAATCGTCATTGTCATTATTGGGGTGCCCGCTCGTCCAGATTGTTCCATTCGTCGCTCCACATCCGACAGGTTTATCTGGACCTTTCCATGAGGCAGGGTTAGTCCTTCAGATGGCCATTCACAAATTCCGGTAAGTCACAAATGGCGGACATCGAAAGGTTGCAGGGCTTAAGTGCTTTCGTTCGTGTGGTGGAAGCAGGGTCGTTTACTGGGGGAGCGAGGCTCCTTGGTACGACGCCTTCAGCCATCTCGAAAAGCATAGCAAGGCTTGAGCAGCGCCTCGGCGTCCGCTTATTTCATCGATCTACCCGGTCTTTTACCCTAACTGCCGAAGGTCAAGATTACTTCGACCATGTTGCCCCATTGATGCGCGCTTTAGAGGAGGCAAGTGATAGCCTCCGCTCGGGTCACGAGCCCGCAGGCCGCCTTCGGTTGAGCATGCCGGCTGATCTCGGGCGGTCTCTCATGCAGGCTATCACTACGCAATTTCTACCTCATCACCCGCATGTTAAGCTCGACGTAAGCTTGACCGACCGACATGTCGATCTAATCCGTGAAGGATTCGATTTAACCATTCGGGTCGGTCGTGTGGCTGACACAGGTCTGATGTCACGCTCATTGGGAGAGCTGCCACTGGTTCTGGTTGCATCTCCTGCCTACCTTTCTGCCAGAGGAGTGCCACGTAGCGTCGACGATCTGCGCCGTCATGCTCATGTCCGCTATATGCTGTCAGGACGTCCGTTCCCAATCACGTTCGCAGACGGTACGAGTTTGACACCTGAAGGTGTCCTCGACGCTGACAGTGGCGATGCTCTCCGGATTGCAGCGGTGAACGGTTTGGGTATTGCGCAGATACTGCGCGCCAATATCCATAAGGAATTGAGCACCGGATTGTTAAGCGTCGTCTTGCCAGAGATCCCGATGCCGTCGGTCCCCGTACAAGTCCTTCACGCCTTCGGACGCAACATGCCATCTCGTGCGCGTGTATTCCTCGACTTCGTGGCAGCCAGAATAAACGAATAGCATAGTCGTCTGAATTGAACCGTACCTGAAGTATGCCGTTCGAGAAAGAACACTTTGCTTCAACCTCCGGAAAATTTTTCGAAGAGAGGGGACGACAGCCTCCTTCATTCACACACAAGGGGGTGTGACGAGCCTGCGCATCGAGATACATTGCACATTGTGGCCACGAACGGGTTTAATTGGATACGCTTAAGAGTTTGAGGTACATCTCAAGAGAATGGTTGCACCAGATCGCACTGCAACCATCCTCTTGCTCATCGCGCACCTAATGCTTGCTCTCCATCAGGGCTGGATCACAACCACTGTCCATCTGTGCGGTAACAATTGGTGGAGTTGCGATGTCATAAAGGCTGTTCTCGGGCCAAACTGGTAGCAGCAGCGCAGCTTCAGATCGCCTGGACGAGTTGATCGATGCTGGCTTTGGCATCGCCGAAGAACATGCGGGTATTGTCCTTGTAGAACAGCGGGTTATCGATCCCGGAGTACCCGGTCCCCTGCCCACGCTTCGACACAAACACCTGCTTGGCCTTCCACACCTCCAGCACCGGCATGCCTGCAATCGGGCTGTTCGGATCCTCCTGGGCGGCTGGATTGACGATGTCGTTCGAGCCGATGACGATCACCACGTCCGTCTCTAAGAAGTCCTGGTTGATCTCGTCCATCTCCAGTACGATGTCGTATGGCACTTTGGCCTCGGCCAGCAGCACGTTCATGTGCCCCGGCAGGCGCCCGGCCACGGGATGAATGGCAAAGCGCACGTCCTTGCCCTTAGCTCTCAAGCGCCGCGTTAGCTCCGAGACCGATTGCTGCGCTTGTGCCACAGCCATGCCATAGCCCGGCACAATCACGATGCTGTCAGCCTCCTCCAGCGCTGCCGCAACCCCATCGGCATCGATGGCGATCTGCTCGCCAGCAATCGCCATGACCGGTCCTGTGGTGGCGCCGAAGCCGCCGAGGACCACGGAGATGAAGCTGCGGTTCATCGCTTTGCACATGATGTAGCTCAGGATTGCCCCCGATGAGCCGACCAGAGCTCCGGTGACGATCAAGAGGTCATTGCCGAGGGTGAAACCAATCGCTGCGGCGGCCCAGCCGGAGTAGGAGTTGAGCATCGAGACCACCACCGGCATGTCGGCCCCGCCGATGCCCATGATCAGGTGATAGCCGATGAAGAAGGCGAGAGCCGACATCGCTGCGAGCGTCCAGATCCCCGCCCCATTGACGTAGAGTACCAGCAGGACGAGCGAGCCCACAGCGGCTGCCGCGTTGAGCCCGTGCCCACCGGGCAGCTTCCTGGCCTTGCCGTCGACCTTGCCGGCGAGCTTGCCAAAGGCAATCACCGAGCCGGTGAACGTCACCGCGCCGATGAACACGCCGAGGAACACCTCCACCCGCAGAATGGAGATCTCCACGCCACTCTTGTGCGCCAGCACCCCGGCAAAGCCGGTGAGCGCCTGCCGCGCAGCCTCGTCGAGCGCCAGCACGCGGGTGAGCTCGAGATCGGCGTTGAAGCCGATCAACACGGCCGCGAGACCGACGAAGGAGTGCAGCGCTGCCACCAGCTGTGGCATCTCGGTCATCTCGACCTTCTTCGCCACATACCAGCCGATGCCAGATCCGATCACCAGCATGGCAGCGATCACTGCGTAGTTGCCGATGCCGGGGCCGAACACGGTGGCGCCCACGGCGAGCGCCATGCCGGCAATACCGTACCAGACAGCCCGCTTGGCGCTCTCCTGGCCCGACAGGCCACCAAGGGAGAGGATGAACAGGATGGCGGCCGCCACATAGGCGGCAGAGATAGGTCCAGTGCTCATTGGAGCAGCCTCACGACTTCTGAAACATGGCGAGCATCCGGCGCGTGACCAGGAAGCCGCCGACGATGTTGATGGTGGCGATCAGGAAGGAGAGCGAGGCCAGGCTGACCACCAGCCAGTGGCCGGAGCCGACCTGCAGCAGGGCGCCGAGCACCACGATGCCGGAAATGGCATTGGTCACCGCCATCAGCGGCGTGTGCAGGGAGTGGCTGACGCTCCAGATCACCTGGAAGCCGACGAAGCAGGCGAGCGCGAAGACGATGAAGTGGGCCATGAAGCTCGCCGGGGCATAAGCCCCCACCAGGGCGATCAGCAGCCCGCCAGCCACGAGCAGCCCGACCTGTGTCCTGGTCTGGCTCCTAAAGGCGGCCGCCTCTCGCGCCCGCTTCTCCTCCGGGGTGAGCTCCCTCACCTTCTCCTTCGGTTTCGCGGCTGCGATCGCCTGCACCTTGGGTGGCGGTGGCGGATAGGTGATCGCGCCCTGGTGCGTGACCGTTGCGCCGCGGATCACATCATCGTCCATATTGTGGACAATGATGCCGTCCTTGTTCGGCGTCAGGTCGGTGAGAAAGTGACGGATGTTGTTGGCGTACAGGGTGGAGGCCTGGGCGGCCATGCGGCTGGGGAAATCGGTATAGCCGATGATGGTGACGCCGTTCTCCGTCACCACCTTCTCGTCCGGCACGGTCAGATCGCTGTTGCCGCCGCGCTCGGCGGCCAGATCGACAATCACCGAGCCCGGCCTCATCGCCGCGACCATGTCTTGGGTCCACAGCTTCGGCGCCGGCCGGCCCGGGATCAGGGCGGTGGTGATGACGATGTCGATCTCGGGCGCGAGCTCGCGGAACTTGGCGAGCTGCTTCTCGCGGAATTCGGGGCTCGAAGGCGCCGCGTAGCCGCCGTTAGCAGCGCCGTCTTGAGCCCCCTCAAACTCGAGGAAGACAAACTGGGCGCCCATGGACTCGATCTGCTCGGCGACCTCCGGGCGCACATCGAAGGCATAGGTGATGGCGCCGAGCGATGTGGCGGTGCCTATGGCCGCCAGACCGGCTACGCCCGCGCCAACCACCAGCACCTTGGCCGGTGGCACCTTGCCGGCGGCAGTAACTTGGCCGGTCAAGAAGCGGCCAAACGCGTTGCTGGCCTCTATCACGGCGCGGTAGCCGGCGATGTTGGCCATGGAGGAGAGCGCATCCATCTTCTGGGCGCGGGAGATGCGCGGCACCATATCCATGGCAATGACGGTGGCGCCCTGCGCCCGTGCCTGCTCCAGGAGATCCGGATTCTGCGTTGGCCAGAAGAAAGAGATCAGCGTCTGCTCCTGGCGGAGCATTTCAGCCTCGGTCATCTCGGGAGCACGTACCTTGACGACCACATCGGCGGCTGCGAACACAGCTTCGGCAGAAGGGAACACCTCGACACCGGCTGCAGCATAGACGGCGTCGGTAAATCCCGCTGCCATGCCAGCACCAGCCTGAATAACGCAGGCGTGTCCCAGTTTATTCAATAGAATGGCAGAGTCGGGTGTCATCGCAACCCTGTTCTCGCCTGGTGAGATTTCTCTCAGCGCTCCAATTTTCACCGCGTCTCCTTTCGGTGCGTTGCACCCTTCTAAGCTAGCGGAGCCGAAGTCCCGTGCGCCGCTATTCCGAAGGGAAATCCATTGGTTGTCGGCAGAGTCATCTGTTAGGTTAGCGCTATGCCACCATCGACGCGGATGTTGGCGCCGGTCACGAAACTGCTGTCGTCCGAGGCCAAAAACAATGCAGCACTTGCGAGTTCGTCCGGACGACCAAGGCGCCCGAGTGGAATAGCCTGCGCCGTCTGCGCCTCAAATTCTAGCCGCGCCTCGGCAGCAACGCCCAGTTTAGCGAGAATCGGCGTATCAACTGGCCCAGGGCTAAGCACGTTCACGCGAATACGGCGATCCTTCAGCTCCAGCGCCCAGCTTCGTGCAAACGCTTCGACCGCAGCCTTGGTGCCAGCATAAACCGCATGTCCTTCAAGGACTTTCTCGCTGGCGATTGAGCTTGTGAGGATAATGGAGCCTCCTTCACGTATCAGCGGGAGAACACGCTGAACGCCGAAGAAAACTCCGCGCGTGTTCGTTGCGAACTGGGTGTCAAACTCCTCGACACTCACTGCCTCCGTTGGTGTGATCGTGTTTGTGCCAGCGTTTGCGAAATAGATATCAATGCCCCCAAACTGGTTTTTAATGAGCGACACCAGCCGATCATGAGTGGTTAGCTCAGCTACGTCACCGGTTAACCCTGTTGCGTCAGAGCCAAGTTCCTCGACGGTTGCGGAGACGGCGTCAGCACGCCGTCCGACGATGACGACTTTGGCCCCTTCCGTAACGAATGCCTTGGCTGCGGCGAGCCCAATGCCGCTGTTCCCGCCAGTGACAACCGCAACCTTGTCCTTGAGCTTTTTCATTTTTGTCTCCTGTATAGAAAGGCCTATTTGGCTCTGTTCCAACGACGCAGTTAGTCCTCCATTGAGCCAATCACTTGTTCTCGCGTGTCACATATCGGAAGCATAGAACGTGGCTCCGTATACCGCCCGCTTCGGCGAAGACGTCTCACTGCGGTCAGGCAAAACCGCAGTGCCGACCGGACAAGCGGCGTCGAGGTGAGCGCCACCAGCGCACTCGGAGCAGGCCGGGAGGCGCCTCGCGCCGACTTCCCTTGCGTCAAACGTCAGCAACAACGCCGTATGAATCTGGCAAACAAGTATGCGCCACAACATGGACAGTTAAAGGAACCCTATCGCCGGTGACTTTTGCCTTCCGAAATCTCGGAAAACGTTTCCAGAGGCCGCTCCCGGCATCGTTTCAGCGATGTGGCAGAAGCATCCCGAAGTCTTGCGAAGCGTTCGATCCCTAGGCCGATATTGGCAAAATGACTAAGCTTATCGTCAGTTGCCCGGTCTAAAGCGGCCTGCTGATCATGCAATATCTATCGCGCCTTCCGACACTTCCTCATATCCTTCTGTGAGACGATGGCCGACTGGCAGCCCCGCGCCGCCTTTGATGGTATGGCTACTGGTCGGAACTCCGCCACCCTGCCTGCTTCCGCTCACGATTCAGTCAGGCTGCTCAGCTAGCATTACGCCAGAGATCCATTGGCAACATCAACTTGACACCGCTCAAATGCGAGCAACCTCGAGCACCGCCCTGGCGAAGGCCTGAGGCGCCTCCTGCGGCAGATTGTGGCCTATGCCACTTGTGATCAGCCGATGCTCATACCGGCCCGAGAACTTCCGGGCATAGACTGCTGGGTCCGGGTGGGGTGCGCCATTGGCATCTCCTTCCAGAGTGATCGTCGGAACGCCGATCGGCGGGAATGCGGCAAGGCGCTTTTCCAGGTCCTCGAGCTTCGGATCGCCTTCCGCCAATCCGAGCCGCCAACGGTAGTTATGGATGACAATGTCGACATGATCCGGATTGTCGAGCGATGCTGCTGTACGGTCGAATGTGGCATCGTCGAAACGCCATTTCGGCGAAGCGAGTTGCCAGATGAGCTTGGCAAAATCGTGCCGGTGCTTGTCATAGCCGATCCGGCCGCGCTCCGTAGCGAAATAGAACTGATACCACCATTCGAGTTCGGCCTTGGGGGACAACGGCATCCGGCCGACCTCCTGGCTGCCGATCAGATAACCGCTCACGGACACCATGGCCTTGCACCGCTCCGGCCAGAGCGCTGCGACGATGTTGGCTGTCCTCGCGCCCCAGTCGCACCCGCCGAGTGTGGCCGTGTCGATCTTCAGCGCATCCATCAACGCGACCACATCGAGGGCGAGTGCCGACGGCTGGCCGTTCCGGAATGTTTCACTGTACAGAAAGCACGTCGGGCCGCAGCCCCGCACATACGGTACGATCACCCGATAACCCGCCGAGGCCAGCAACGGGGCCACATCGGCATAGGTCTGAATGTCGTAGGGCCAGCCGTGCAGGAGAAGGACCGCAGGACCATCGGCAGGGCCGACCTCCGCATAGCAGACGTTGAGGACGCCGGCGTCGATCTCCTTCAGCGAACCGAACGACCTGTTCGTCCCCGGCTTGAATGCGGGCAGCTCTGACAATCCGCCGCGGCTGGGTTGGGCCTCCACCGAACCAATCGAGGCGAGTTCGGCCGCCGCAACGGTCATGGCCGCACTGCTCAAGAAGTGACGGCGATCCTGATTGATCCGTTCAGACACTGATCTCTCCCCTCAAGGCGCTTCGGACCGGCGATGCCGTGTTTGGCGTGCTACGTCGCGAACCATATGCGTACCGCTCACCTCGTTTCGGTCAACGCAGTGGTTTGAGCACGGGTCGTGGCTTGGCATTGGAGGTCGCAAACCCTTCGCACGCCGTGACGTATCGATTATCAACTTGGGCACGAGCGTTGGCGCCGACAGAACGCTTGGTCTCGTCCCATACACTTCGACTCCGACGGCCCAACATGAATGAGGGCTCATGAATCTCAGTCGAGACGACCTGCGTGCTATTCCCTTGATCGGCTGGACAGCGCTCCGTCAGTAGATCCGGCTGCGTCACTCTTGAAATGGCGCATCCGCCACAAAATCGGCAGCTGAAGGCGCCTTATAGCCCGCGACAAATCGCTCTCCGAAGTCTCGAACAAAGTTGTCATAGGTCAGTTCTGGCTTTACCTCCGCAATATGGCAGAAGCATCGCGTCATTCGCCGCTTCATTCCTAGCCTCGGGAACTCCGCGACAATTCTTTCCACCTCTTCAGGCGGAATGCGGTTAAACTGCCAGCCTACGACATCGAGGCAGATGCCGGCGGTGCATAGAGCGACCTCGGCCTCCTTATGGAGGCCGATCGAGGGGGTCGAGTTAAGGGCGACGCTATCCCAGATCAATCGGGCGCAGCGTTCGTCGAATCCGCTTTCCCTTGCGAAGCGAATGGCAAGATCGGCTGCTTCAACCTCGAAGCGCCGTGGTCCGGCAAATCGCTCATTGAGTGTGATGTCGTGCAACAAAGTTCCAACAGCGATGACCTCAGCATCGTGCGCAATATCCTGCAACTGTCCGAGCCGGGTGGCAAAGAGCCAGGAACGAACAACATGATTGAACAGGTATGGCTCGCATCTCTGCCGAGCGTATTCGAGTGCACGATCAACAATCGGTGTATCTGGAACCGTAACACCGGCAAGCGCTCTGCTAGGCGTCCTAGGCATCATCATACCTCACGTATCGGATTGGCATTGCGCCCAGCGTCAAAGAAACTCTGTAAAAGCAGAGTCAATTTTTTAACGACATCACTGCTGGCCATTGTGGGTCGGCCGAATATCCGGCCGACCCGGGCAGTCCCTGCGGTCAATAGTCTTCAGGCTCGGATGAAGGTGAGGAGGTCGGAGTTCACCACATCAGCGTGCGTGGTACACATGCCGTGTGGGAACTCGTCATAGACCTTGAGCAGGCCGTTCTTCAGCAGCTTGATCGAAAGCAGTGCGGAATCCGCAATCGGCACGATCTGATCGTCGTCGCCGTGCATGACAAGTGCCGGAACAGCAATAGCCTTCAAGTCCTGAGTGAAGTCAGTCTCGGAGAAGGCTTTAATGCCATCGTAGTGAGCCTTCGCACTACCCGCCATGCCTTGGCGCCACCAATTCTGGATGATCCCCTGCGATGGTGTCGCTCCCGGACGATTATAGCCGTAGAAGGGCCCACTCGCGAAGTCGACATAGAACTGCGAGCGGTTCCCTGCGAGTTGCGCTCGTAACCCGTCGAATACCTCGAGCGGCAGCCCGCCGGGATTAGCCGAAGTCTTGACCATGATCGGCGGCACGGCGCCGATCAATACGAGCTTGGCGACGCGGCCTTGAGCCTGTCCATGGCGCGCGACATAGTGCGCCGCTTCTCCGCCCCCGGTCGAGTGGCCGATATGGACAGTCTCCCTAAGATCGAGATGCTCGACCACAGCAGCAACGTCGGCAGCGTAATGATCCATGTCGTGACCATCGCCGACTTGAGCCGAACGGCCATGGCCGCGCCGGTCATGGGCAACGACACGATACCCTCTGCTCACAAAATAGAGCATCTGAGCATCCCAGTCATCGGAACTCAGCGGCCATCCATGGTGGAAGACTATCGGCTGGGCATTCCTAGGACCCCAGTCCTTGTAAAAGATCTCAACACCGTCCTTTGTGGTAACAGTACTCATGGATGTGTCCTTTTCGTCTAGAGAATTAACGCGGAATTTCTGTGGAGCGGCAGCAGGCATAGCGGGCAATCCGGCGATCAGCGCCGCACCCAGGCCGTACCCGAGCACGTCTCGACGGGCAGGATTGAACATTTTTGGTTTGGTCATCGGCGGCTCCAATGATGGAAGAATAATAGCGAAAGGCTCAGCTCCCTGAAAACTCAAAGTCCAACGATCACCGGGCCTTTGCCCTATGTCTCACGACTGTCATCGACCACCCGAGAACTGCCCCCTCAGACCGAGGCTGTGTGATCCTTGAGCAGATCCATTACTTGATTGGGAGAACTAGTTCGGTCTCATTGGTGTCGACAACGAACACTGCCAACAACCGAGCGGGTTCTGTCCTGCTGGCATTTTCGCTCACACCGTGACGATCGCCTGGGTATTCCGAAAAGCTTTCGCCCGCGCGGTACGTCTTGATCGGTCCGTCGTTAACCTGGCTTAGGATCGCTCCTTCTAGGACAGTCGCGTAGATGAACGCCGACGACGGATGCGTATGGGCCTCGCTGGCGGCTCCAGGCCCATATTCCACCAGTACGCCCTTGATGCTTTTTCCAGGCGCGTTTGGGAGTTTGTGTTCGTAGACGAGTGTAACCTTCGATGACTCGCCGCTCGAGCGGTTGTCGTGAGCACCGACGGCGGTCGCGCTCAGAACCAGCACAGTCGCGGCATTGTATAATCCTCTAAACATCACGTATACCTTTCGAGTTTGAACGCAGTCAGATCGCGGTGGGCCGGCGCGTCAGGAGGCTTGAGTTCTGGATTGGAACCATTGATCGAAATCGATCCTGCCAACGCGTGGATTGTTGTCAGAAACCAGTGTCGTCTCTTCGAGCTTGGCACCGGAATAGGGGGCGTCTGCCGAGGGCTCGACAACTCGATCGTCCCCTGTCGCGGCCAAGTACTTCACAACCAGATCGCGAATATGGAACCGCTCCGGGCCGGCGATTTCAAGCGTACTGTTGCGAGGCGCGGCAAGTGCTACTTCCGCCATGACGTCGGCGACATCATCGGGGGCGATCGGCTGGATCAGTGCAGCGGGCACAACCACTTTATTGCCAAGGCCCCAGGACCTGACCAAGAAATCCAACAAGTCGAAGAATTGCGTCGCATGAACGATGGTATAGGGGACACCGGACTTCTTGATTAACGTCTCCTGTGCTAGCTTGGCGACAAAATAACCGCTCGCCTGCAGCCTGTCCGTTCCAACCACCGACAACGCCACGTAGTGCTTGATATTGTTCGCCATAGCGGCAGCAAGAAGATTGCTCGTCGACTTCTGAAAGAACTCAAGAACAGCTGCATCCTCCCACGAAGGCGAATTCGACAGGTCGACGATGACCTGCGCGCCCTTCATCGCATCCGCCACGCCCTCCCCAGTAACGGAGTTCACGCCGCTTTGCGGCGAAGCTGCAACTACGTCGTGCCCGGCGCTGCGCAACCGTCCAACTGTCTTTGACCCGATGAGGCCGGTTCCGCCGTTGATAACGATCTTCATGATAAATATTCTCCCGTAGAACCACTGCAGCGCCATTCGTGACGTCGAGTAGTCGTGTGCCGAGGTCTCCAGCCTCAGTTTAGGCCAGCCTTGTCGAGGCCGTAGACCTTGTCGGCCGATCCTGGAACAGCCCGAAACGCGACACCTGCGCGGTTCCAGGCGTTAATTGCCATGATCGCAAATGTCAGATCGGACAATTCTCTCTCGGAGAATTGACCGCGGACGCGCTCATAGAGGTCGTCAGGCACGCCACCATCCGGCAGCTTGGTGAGTAATTCGGCCCACGCGAGGGCAGCACGCTCCCTCGGCTCGAACAGAGGGGACTCACGCCAGGTTGCGACATGGTAAAGCCGCAGCTCGCGCTCACCGTGGAGCTTCGCTTGCTTCACATGCATGTCGAGGCAGAAGCTGCAGCCGTTGAGCTGAGATGCGCGGATTTCAATCAAGCTAATGATTGCCTCCTCAAGGCCGCTCTTCCTTATGGAAGTCGTCAGGTCGAGCAGCTTCTTGAAGAGGTCGGGCGATTGCGTTGCATAGTTCACCCGCAGGGCGGGAGCGCTTTCTCGATATGACTTAAGATTTTCTGGGGTCGCGGTATCCATGCCCTATTTCCTTAACCGTCATTGTCCGTACATCACCAACGAAGCATGTCGTCCCAGGCATGTTCGCGCTATTAGCCTGATGGATCGGGTGATATCTCGATTAGTCTACGACGACTAAACTGAAGTTTAGGATGACCCTGCAGCCGAGCAGGCGATAGGATATAGGCGGCAATAAGCCGACCTCTACGGCGCATAGGCACGGCCTTTCCCTACTTCCCGGAAAGGCCCTGCGAGCATGTCTCGCTTTGAGGATATACCCGTAGGTGACGCGAGGCCGCATGTCGTCTTGCCTGACCACACGGTTTGTAAGCGCTCATGAACTGCTGAGTTTGACAGCCAAACTTTTCAGGGCGATCTTTAAGCCTGTGAAATGTCACTTCCTATTGGACACCACTTTCATTAATGCGCACCCTCAAGTCTGTATGATTTACTTGTTGAACCTGGGGGCGACGATCATAGAATTATCTATAGTGACTTTTTCGTCTTTGTGTCCTTTGGCAGCGCCTGACTAGGGGAACCGGAAATGAGGATGCGCGTCGGCACATAATTTATGCCAACACCGCATCACGAAAGCCGAGAAAGAAATCAGATCCACTACGATCGGTTACGACGAACAACCACTGTATAATTCTGTTCGACTCTCCTTGAGAACAGCGATCGTGACTTCGGTCGCGCGGGTCAAAGGCGCTGGCATTTGGTCGAGATGGAACCAGCCGAACTCTGACAGTGCCTTCGGCTCCCGCAGCTCCGGTTCTCCAATGAAATCTTCAACCAGGTAAACGGGGGCGACCCAATGCTCGTTTCCATGAATGTCGATCTGATCCACAATGCACAGAAGCTGTTGCGGCCTAATGACGATCCCGAGTTCTTCAGAAATCTCTCGAGCAACAGCCGCAGAAACGGGCTCGAGCCAATCGACCTTGCCGCCAGGCAGCCCCCAGTGACCGGCTTCAGGTGGCCTGCAGCGTTTCACAAGCAGGAGCTTGCCCTCATGCAAAACTGCTGCCCCACAACCGACACGTGGTGAAAAAACACTGTCACCCATCAAGAGGATTCCTGTTCGTGATAGTTGGATCTCGCTCTGAAGTGGGTACAAGTGCAGTCCTTGTACCTCGTAGCGTTCATTGTGAGCCTATGGCCTCTCGTATCCGAAGAGCGAAGCATGTTGCGTCGTAGCTGATACCCTGGTCTGGTGAGAGGGGTGTGCTAGCGGCGCACGAACATTAGAGTCCGCGCTGGCCACGTAGGTCGGCAGGTAGCGTCTCCCATGCGCGGATGAGTTCACCGAGGGAAGCCGCCTGCATCTTGCGCATGACATTGCTGCGATGGAGCTTGACTGTGATCTCCTTGATGCCGAGATCAAAGGCAATTTGCTTATTGAGGCGACCGAGCGCTACTTCACGCATAACTTGCCGCTCACGATACGTCAGCGTTGCAAACCGGTCAAAGTGCTCCTTGGCACGCTGGGCTTCTTCCATCTGCGCGATATCCCTTTCGATGGCAATGGTCACGGCGTCGAGCAGGGTCTGGTCGCGAAACGGTTTTGTGAGGAAGTCGATTGCTCCGGCCTTCATGGCCTGAACCGACATAGGAATGTCGCCATGTCCAGTAAGGAAAATAACCGGCTTCGGTCTTCCGTTTCGGACTAGATAATGCTGCAAATCGAGTCCGCTCACTCCCGGCATGCGCACATCCAGGATCAGACAGCCCGGATTATCCAAGACATGCGCGTCAAGCAATTCATGCGCCGAAGCAAAGCTGACTGATTGGAAGCCTGCGGATAGGATCAAGTCGGACAGCGCCTCTCGAACAGAGGCATCGTCATCGACGATAATAACGAGCGGCTGCCCTACATCTCTTATCCGTTTGGGCGACAGTACCGCCAATTCTCGTGGATTCGGCTGATCGACTCTCATGCTCATCCTCCGGTTCTCGATTCTGGCAATGCTTCGCCAATCGCCGCCAGCAGCGCGTGCGAATCGAAAGGTTTGCGGAAGAACCCGCTGATACCCTGGACTCGACTTTGGTCGGCAATCTCGTGGCGGCCTGTAATCAGGAATACCGGCAGATCTGGACGCGTCTTTCTCACCAAGTCACGTAGTTCGAAGCCGTCCATGCCAGGCATCCCAATGTCAGTGATGAGGACGTCGACGCCTGCCAGCCCGTTGACGAGCAATAATTGGGCCGAGGAGAAGCCACAGGCTGCGTAACCCGCCGACTCCAAAAGATCCTCCAACGATTCCAAGATCCGTGGATCATCGTCGACGACCGCGATTACGGGCCTTTGCCTGGTCACACTCCACTCCCTCCCGTCCAGCGCGAGTGAGTAATCGGGATGCCTAATCTCTCCGCAATGCGCACGAGATCGGCGAGGGATGCCGCTGCCATTTTCTGCATCACATTCCTTCTATGAATTTGCAGCGTGACTTCACTGATGCCCAGCTCAGCGGCCGCCTGCTTGTTGAGAAGGCCGCTTACTACCAGTGGAAATACGTCACGTTCGCGCGGCGTCAGATTTATGTAACGTTGTCGCAAGGCATTCAATTCGGCGCGCTCCGATCTGACGGTCCGATCCTGAGCAAGTGCGACCTGAATCGCGGCCATAAAATCCGCCTCACTGAAAGGCTTAGTCAGGAAGTCCACCGCACCTCGCTTAATTGCGCGGACCGAAGATGGAATGTCGCCATGACCTGTTATGAAGACGACCACTGGATGGTCGCCTTCGGCAATCTGCCTCTGCAGCTCAAGCCCATTGATATCCGGTAGCTCAACGTCGAGGACGAGGCAGGCAGGAACATCCGGCTTGTCCGCTTTAACATACTCACCGGCTGATCCGAAGGCGATAGAACGCATGCCATGCGAGGCGAGCAACTCACTGAGTGCGTCACGAACGCGTTCATCGTCATCGACGATGAAGACAATATGGTCATTCGTCGTCATAGCGCCGCTTTTACTCCCACGGGCGATGCAAAGTTGAACATTATGTCCTGCGGTTCGTTCGCCTCCGACCACAACTGCCCGCCATAAGGCGCGATATTCGACCAGCAGATTGTCAACTTCATCTCAACCTGGCTGCTGAACTCACATCCCATGTTAGTCTTGTCGTTCTCCCGGTGCACCCTATGGAAATCCATGCATTGCCTCAACCTGTTGCGGTTTCGCTAGTATCAGCCCGGCACGCGCCTGTCGCTTATGAGGACAATGCGGTAGGCGTCAGGACCCTGGCTGCGCGTTGATCGGCAATGTGAAGATGAACCTCGCGCCGCGCGGCTCGTTCGTCTCCGCCCACAATCGTCCGCCATGAGACTCGATGATCGATCGGCAGATCGCCAATCCCATACCCATGCCGTGCTCCTTCGTCGAGAAAAACGGCTCAAAGATCTTTTCAGGAAACTCGATGCCGCCGCCGCAATCACTAATTTCGGCCTGGATCATGTCCCCTGCTCGGTGAACGCGAATTTCCAGAGCTTTATCACCCTTCATTGCATCCATTGCATCCATGCCGTTACGGATAAGATTGACAAGAACCTGCTGGAGCTGGACGCGATCCAAAGCGACAAGAGGAAGGCTGCTATCGACAGCAACGCCGATCCGAACACGCCGCCGCGCCGCCTCCTCAGCCATGAGGTTGTGCGCTTCGGCGATGAGGCTGGAAAGCGTCGTGCTCGTTCTTGTTCCCATGGATTGTTTGAACAGAGCGCGGATACGGCTCACGACATCAGCGGCGGAGTTTGCATCACGAATGATACGCTCCACCGTCTTCTGGGCGCGCTCAAGATTTGGGGGGCTCGCCATGAGCCAGCGCTGGCATGCATTGGAGTTCGCAACGATCGCTGCCAACGGCTGGTTCACCTCGTGCGCGATAGAAGCTGAGAGCTCGGCAAGGCTTGCCTCTTGACTCGCTCGTGCTAGCCTTTCTCGTGCCGAGCGGAGCTCTTCCTGCGCTCGAACCTCGCCGTCGATGTCCAGGCAGGTGACGTTCCATTGCACAATCGCCCCTTCGGCATTGCGCATCGGCGCGGCACGTGTATCAACCCAGCGGTACTCGCCATCGAAGCGCCGCAGACGGTGCTTGCGCGCATACGGCTCGCCGGTGGACAACGAATGGGAATAGTCCTCTTTAACGTCCGCGAGGTCGTCGGGGTGAACACCAGCATCGAGCGTGCCGGCTAGACGGCCCTTTCCAATTTCGTCCAGGGCGGCAAGCTCATATCCGAGGAATTCGCGAAGCTGTCTGCTACGATATATTGGCTCGCCATCCGGTGCGACGCAGTCGATCATGATCGGAAGCGTCTCAACGAGCTGCCAGAGAGCGCGCTCTCTCTCGCGGAGCGCTTCCTGAGAGGTCACGAAATCATGGATGTCGATGTTCGCACCATACCATCGAATGATGCCCCCGCTTTCGTCGCGGAGTGGATCCGCGCGCCCCTCTGTCCAACGGTATGAGCCATCCCATCGACGGTTTCGGAATTTTAACTCGAACGATGCACCGGTGCTGAATGAATGCGTGAGGGCTTGCTGCAATGCGGCTCTGTCGTCCGGATGGACGATGGCTTCTATTGCGCTGGGTAGCCCGCCTTTGGCGTCAAAGTCCTCCAGCTTAAGGCCGATATAATCCGCCATGGCTTTGTTGATATATGCCGGCCCGCCTTCGGGCGTGACACACCAGATTTGCACTGGCACAGTGTCGATAAGCTGCTGAAGCTGCCGTTCGCTTCGCCGCAGCGCTGCCTCAACGCGAAGCTGATCGTCGATGTCATGAGAGAGGCCGTACCACTGGACGATGCGTCCGCTGTCATCTCGCAGCGGCTCCGCGCTCCCGTTCACCCAGCGGTAGACGCCATCCGCGCGCCTCAGGCGATACGTCGTAGAAAAGCGCTCGCCAGTAAGGAAAGAACGGGTGAACGCTTCACCAACCCTAGCCGCATCGTCGGGATGAACGGTGGCTTCTACGAAGGCCGCCAATCCGCTCGCGTCCGGTTTATCCGTACCCACACTATCCAGGCCGAGAAAGTCGACGAGACGCTTGTTAAAAAAGCTTGGCTCGCCTTCAGGACTCAGCCGCCAGAGGTAGCTCGGAACCATATTGACAAGCTGCGATAACTCTCGCTCCCGCTCGCGCAGCGCCTCCTGTGCGCGCATCTCGTCGTCGATGTCGATCGAAATCGCGTACCATTGCACAATCGACCCGCTTTGATCCCGCAGCGGCTCCGCCCGGCCATCAACCCATCGATACATGCCGTCAGCACGACGCATCCGATATTTCATGGAGTATGGCTCGCCGGTGGCGACGGAATTCCGGACAGTCGCCAGTAGGCTTGCTGCATCATCAGGATGTACGAGCGTCTCTATGGCGGTCGCGAGCCGGCTTATATTCGGCTCGCCCAAGTTGGTTAAGTCCAAACCAAAGAAGTCGACCAACCGCTTATTAAAGAACGTTGGCTCACCTTCAGGCGTCAAACGTCTGATATGGACCGGGACCAAATCCACGAGTTGCGAGAGTTCGCGCTCCCGGTCGTGCAATGCCTCTTGCGCGGTGACCCGGTCGTCGACGTCGACGCAGACGCCATACCACTGCACAATGGAGCCAGCCTCGTCCCGCAGGGGCTCCGCGCGCCCCTCGGTCCACCGATAGGATCCGTCGGACCGACGCTGTCGATACGTCATTCCAAAGGGGTCCCCCGTCGCAAATGACCGGGAGAGCGCCTGCTCCACACGGGTTCTGTCGTCAGGGTGGACATCGGCCAAGGACCGGGCGGCATCCGGCGCGGTCAAATCTGCGAAAGTGACGCCGACCGTGTCCATGAGTCGCTTATTGATGTAGGACAGTGTTCCTTCAGGCGTCGTGCGCCAGATCAGTGCGGGCACGGCGTCAATCATCTGTTGGAGTTGCTGCTCGCTCCTTCGCACAGCTTCCTCGGCACGCACCTGATCGTCAATGTCATGGCAGAGCCCGTACCACTGGACAATATGCCCCTCATCATTGCGCAGGGGCTCCGCGCGGCTCGACATCCAGTGAAAGACGCCATCGGCGCGGCGCAACCGGTACCGCAGGACGAAGCTCTCTCCGGTCGCCAAGGAGCGCTTGAGGGTGTCTCGAAACCTCGCCGTATCGGCCGGATGGACGGTTGCTATGAGGGCATCCATTCGGCTCATCTCCGGCCTGTCCGTATCGGCGACGTCGAGACCGAGATAATCTACCATACGCTTGTTGAAGAAGGTGGGCTCACCTTCGGGCGTCAGGCGCCAGACGTGGCTCGGAACCATCGAGACGAGTTGAGAGAGTTCCTTCTCCCGATCGTGCAACGCCACCTCGGCCCGCTTCTGGTCGTCAATGTCCAGCGTTGTTCCGAACCATTGGGCAATTCGCCCCTGGCCGTCGCGCGAAGGGCGTCCCGAATTTCGAAACCAGCGATAGACGCCATCAGACCGCCTCAGGCGATGCTCCGTGTCGTAGTATTCGCCGGTTTTGAGACAATGCCGCCATCGGGCGGCAACACGATCATAGTCGTCCGGATGCACGACCCGGCGCCAGCCGAACTCGTCCTCGTCTTCGGCTATATTGAGTTCTTCAGGCACTTGGCCGAGAAACGCAAGGGTGCTTGGGCTAACATACGTGAATCGTCCCGAGGGGTCTGCCGACCACGCGAAGCCAGGCATGCTTTCAAGAATCTGGAGCGCACGCGCGCCATCGGAGACAGGTTCGCTCGGTACGTAAGGCGCTGCCGTCATTGGCTTCTCCCACAAACAAGCAAAGCCTGGCAACTGTCAGCGCCTGTTTAGCATCGGTTCTCATGAATAGGGCTGACAATCCCCGGTCCGATCTTAGTCACATCGGGGATTGATCGCACCTTATGGAAATCCATGAGGCAGGAAAGCTCGAGTGTAACAAATTCTTTTATTTTACAACATATCATTGACTTGGTGTGGAGAATGGTCTTTTCACAGAGCGGCTCGGCTCAGTCTACGCGGGCATAATCTGTGGCACGGGCGTAACTTTTACCCAGCGGTTTGCGACACCTTGGGTTTGATCATCTCCTCTACCGACCCATCCAGCGGCAACGAAGTACAGTCTTTGATCGACCGCCCCGCGAACACAGACTCGCTGATGGATAAGGGCAGCGCCAACGGCCGCTCAAGCAGGCCGGCCACCGGCAGGGCAACAAAGTATCCAAAATAGAGCGCCGTGAGGATCCGCGCGGCGATTACGTACCCGCCTTCCGCCGGCATGCTGCCGAGATAGCCAAGGCCGATGAAGGCAGCAGCAAAGATCCAGAGCAACGACCGCCCGATCGGACGATAGCGCATCGAACGCACCTTGGACGTGTCGAGCCAAGGCAGGAATGCCACGAGGAGGATCGCTGCGCCCAAGGCGATGACACCGCCGAGCTTGTTGGGAATGGCACGCAGGATCGCATAGAACGGCAAGAAGTACCATTCCGGAACAATGTGCGCGGGCGTCACGGCCGGGTTCGCCGGAATGTAGTTGTCCGCATGGCCGAGGTAGTTCGGCATGAGGAATGTCCAGTAACTAAAAAAGACCATGAAGGAGACAATGGCGAAGATGTCCTTGACCGTGGCATATGGCGTGAAGGGCACCGTATCCGTCTTGAAATCGGTAATCTCGACCCCAGTCGGGTTGTTCTGCCCGACATGGTGAAGCGCCCAGATGTGCAATGTGACGGTGCCGACCAGCATGAACGGCAAAAGGTAATGAAGCGAAAAGAATCGGTTCAGGGTTGGGTTGCCTACCGAATAGCCACCCCAGAGGTAGCTCACGATGGAATCGCCGACGATCGGGATTGCCGAGAAAAGATTTGTGATGACGGTGGCACCCCAGAAGGACATCTGTCCCCAGGGCAGGACATAGCCTAGGAAAGCGGCGGCCATCATGATCAGGAGGTTCGTGATGCCCAGAACCCAGATGATCTCTCGGGGCGCTTTATAGGATCCGTAGTACAAGCCACGAAAAATATGGATGTACACCGCCATGAAGAACATCGACGCGCCGTTGGCGTGCAGGTACCGGATGAGCCAGCCGTAGTTCACGTCGCGCATGATGCGCTCGACCGACTCGAACGCTAAGGCAGTATTCGGGACATAGTGCATCGCGAGGAAGATGCCGGTCGCGATCTGCGAGGCCAGCATCAATGTGAGAATTCCTCCGAACGTCCAAAAGTAGTTCAGATTTCGCGGGACAGGATATGACACGGCCGTGTCATGGGCGAAACGAATGACGGGCAGCCTCGCATCGGTCCAACGCTCGAACCGGCTCCTTGGCGTATAAGTGCCAAAATCTTTCATTTCATCGTCCAATCGTGCTGTGAAGGCGACTGATGGCCATGCCTGCCATTGGGGGCCGTCAATGCTCTGGGCGACCGGTTCGCTCGGCCTACACCTGTTCTGGACATTCAGAAGGCAGGGACCAGCGCCTGAGCAATGTACAGCCTGATCCAGTCCTCGAACCGCGTCGGCGCGAATCGTGGATGATCACCCGGGACCAAGGTATCCTCCCTCAGGACGGCTCCGAAGTACAAAGCCTTCTCATCCGCGATTACCGTCCGAGGATCCTCGTTCGCGGTGAGGATTTGCTCTGCGAGTTCGTTGAGGCGGAACCGATCTGGCCCGACGATTTCGAGTTCGCGGTTCTGCGGGTGGCTTAACGTGATATCCAGCAATGCCGCCACCACATCGTCGGCCGCGATGGGTTGGATTGGGGCCGGAGAAAGACGAAGAACATCTCCATCAGCCGCGTTTTCGACAATCCCGGTGATGTACTCGAAGAACGGCGTCGCTCTCAGAATTGTATAGGGTAGATGCGACACGCGGATCAGGTTCTCCTGCGCCATCTTGGCCCTGAAGTAACCGCTCTCAGGCAAGCGATCCGTCCCGACGACGGACAGTGCGATGTAATGCTTCACACCTGCAGCTTCTGCAGCGGCCAGGATATGTCGGCTAGACGCATCGAAGAATCGAAGTGCGGCATCATCCTGTAACGTGGGCGAGTTCGAGACATCTACCACGACCTGAGCATCGTTCAGCACGACAGACAGCCCTTCGCCGGTGATTGTGTTGACCCCCGCCGATGGCGAGGCAACAAGCACGTCCAGGCTGTGCTTGCGCAGCATCGTCACGAGGCGCGATCCGATGAACCCAGTTCCACCTACCACAACAATCCTCATTGGATTCACTCCTGAGCTGAATTGTGCAAGGCTCGCCATCTGACGATCGCGCCCCTCTCCGGCCAACGCACCCGCAGGCATGATCGGCAAAGCGGCCAGACTGCGGGTCGCAGCAGGAAGCCTCTCCTGACTCAGCGGCAGGCCATCTCAGCCGCGCATTGCTGATGTTCTACGCGCCAGCAGCCTCACTGGCGATACGACCCGAGGTTTAGTTTCGCCCATACTAAGGTTTAGGCCGCAACGCCCATGCGCCTGACGGAGAGGCGGATGAGGAATCGGGCCCTCTCTGCGCGCTAGAACCGCGTGCGCCGTGCAGAGCAGCATAGCTTTCTTGAAGCTCCCGTATAGCGCAGCTCGAGGGCCGGACCAAAAGGCCGCACTATACTCTAGACGTCAGTATAGCTGATGCGGCCGGGCATTACGGTCATAATGCACTATCTGGGTAAGCAGTGGCAGTAAGCTGATCCTTTGGCCCTAGCAGGTGCCGGATGCAGCAATCAAGCCTCAACTCCGAGTGATGCAATGTCAATTACCACGGTCCTTGCCGATCCAGCCGTGCAGTTGTTCTCGCTTGGTATCACCGGTATCGTCGTATGGCATCTGATTCCGCGGGCGCTCGCGAATGAAAGAATGCTTGCTCAGCTTGCCATCTTTAGCGTTATGACGTTTGTTCTCGTCCACGCGCATCTCGCGCCACTGACCTATGCTGATGGTGGCACGCAGGACGCGAATGCAATACTGTTAACGTCCGCTAAAATACTATGGTGGGTGCATCTCGCATGGGCCATCATCGGAATCGTTCGCCTCTATCTTGTTCTCAATGGAAGGCCGCGCGAGGCACGCCTCATCCAAGACTTGATCGTCGGCGTCGTCTATCTTGGCATGGGCCTTTCTGTACTTGCCTTCGTTTTCGGGGCCCCGATCGGAACACTAGTGGCGACGTCTGGCGTTGTCGCGATCATTCTCGGCCTTGCTCTCCAGAATACGCTGAGCGATGTCTTCTCTGGGATCGCTCTAACCCTTGGTCGCCCCTACGCCTTGGGGGACTGGATACACCTCAGCGACGGTACGGAAGGGCGGGTTATCGAAAGCACATGGCGGTCGACCCAGGTTCTGACTGCCGAGAGCAACATCGTCGTTCTGCCGAACAGCGTCCTGGCGAAGCTCTGTCTCACAAACGTGAGCCGTCCAACTGAGATGCACAGAATGAGCGTAATCGTCAGGATTGCGCCGACCCGCATGCCGTCTGTCGCGTGCGATGTAATGAGGGTCGTTCTCGCGAGTTCCAGTGAGGCCCTTAAGGAGCCGGCCCCTCTCGTGTCTCTAAGGACATTGGACGCTGCCGCACTTGAGATTGAACTGCAGTTTTGGGTAGCAGGCATTTCCAAACGCATCGCTGCAAAGAACGAAATATTCGATCTCGTCTACCGCCATTGTAAGTCGCGCGGCCTGCTTCTTGCCACACCATCCGATGCTCTCGTGGCTGTACGTGAGCTCCCAACCGAAGAAAGTGCTGTGCTACCGCCTGTAACACCTCTCCAGCTCATAAAGGCCCTCCCGATTTTCCAATCCCTGGGTCTCGATGAAAAGAAAGCTCTGGCGGAGGCTGCAGTCGTTCGTGAGTTCAGTTCGGGCGAGGTGATCGCTTGTCTGAATAAGCCAGCCACCAACCTGACGATCGTGCGCTCCGGCGTCGTTTCAATCCGCAGAGATCACAAGGAACTCCGCCGTTTGGCGCCGGGCGACTATTATGGGGGAAGCGGTTTGTTCACGGATACCGAAGAGGATTGCACCTTGGAGGCACTAGAGGACGTCATCGTTTATGAAATCAAACAGCAAGCATTGGCTACTTTACTTGCAGAACGTCCCGCTCTGGCGCGGATCCTGACAAGCGCTCTGTCCCGGCAATGGCAGCGATCTTCCCCGAATTCAGATCAGACGACATCGGGCACCCACGGCAGTCGGGCTCTACTCAGCGCGATCCAATCGATCTTTCGTAGCTAGACCATCGGACCTGAGCTCGAGCCCGCGCCGGCAAGTCACAGTTTGGCTTCTTGCATCATCACACGCAAAATAGGTTCCTACTTTTTGCGTTCATTGCTTTAGGAATTCTTCGCTGGGATGCTGGCGTCCGCAGATTTGATGGGTGCTAATCCGGCAGACCCGATCTCCGCAACCCCTCTGCCAAAATGTTGAGGTCCGCCGGCCGCCGGAACTGCACCCAGTCACCGATATTCGAGATACGCAGGGAAGGATTCAGTTGGCGCAAATCGCGAAGGGTGCGCTGTGCCTCACGCCTTCGACCGGCAAGTGCATCACTGGCGGCAAGAACTCCAACTGCGAGGGCGAAGGACGGCAATTCTTTCAGCGCTTTGCTGGCCCATGATGACGCATGATCATAGTTCCCGGCCAACATATGGGCCAGTGCCGTTCCGGCCTGCATACGAGGCATCTCGGGGTCCAATGGGCTCAGTCGCATTCCTTTCGCAAAGCGCTTGATGGCATCGTCTGGCTCTCCGCGGGTGATTCTCTGAAACCCGCTGAGATACCACGCAGCCAGGAGGTTGGGATTGAGCACCAGTGCGCGGTCGAGCAAAGCTATGCAACCGTCGAGGTCGCCTCCAAAGTGGCCAAGTGCGTGACCGCCGCGCGTTAAGGCGACTGGGTCATGCCACCCAAGCTCAATGGCTCGGTGGGCCAAACTGGCGCCCTCGGCCGCCTCCCGCGCGGGATCAGCCAACCAGCCGTTGAGCTTGCGCCATACATGGCACCACGCTGCCATGCCATAACCGGCCGCATAATCCGGGTCGAGCTCGATCACTCTGAAAAACAGAGGCAGGGCCTGGCTGATGGCCTCCTTAGTTCCTTGGTGGAACCTCGCCAAGCCGCGCAGATAGTAATCATAAGCGTTGAGGCACTCAGCCGGCTTGCGGCAGGCACGCTCCATCTCAGCTCGCTCCAGTTGAGGAACGATTGTACCGACAACACTGGCTACGACCTCGTCCTGCACTTGGAAGATGTCGTTGAGCGAGGATTCAAAGCGTTCAGCCCACACGGTAAGCCCGGTGGCCGCCTCGATCAATTGACCTGTGATGCGCACACGATCCTCGGCCTTGCGTACGCTGCCCACCAACAGATACCGGACCCCTAGGTCACGGCCGACCTGAGTTGCGTCGACCGCACGGCCCTTGTATGTGAAGCTCGAGTTGCGCGCGATGACGAATAGCCAACCTAGCCGCGACAAAGCTGCGATGATATCCTCTACGACGCCGTCGGCGAAGTACTCCTGCGCGGGATCCGCGCTCAGGTTCAGGAAAGGCATGACGGCAATAGACGGTCGGTCGTCGACCTTCGGTGCGGGTGATGGCGACGTTTTCGGCGCCGTACGATCCTGGCCGGTTATGCCAGTTTGGTTCGGATGGTCTGTCACCCGGACGTCGGCAACGAACCGGAATCCCTTTCGGGCGACGGTACGCACCAGGCGCTGCTCCGACCCGCTGTCGCCAATGGCGTTCCGCACGGCGTTGACATGGCTCGTCATCGTCGACTCTGAGACGATCCGCCCGCCCCAGATCGCGTGCAGCAGTTCTTGCTTGCTGACGACGCGTTCGCTGTGTTGAACCAGATAGAGCAGCAGGTCGAATGCCCTGGGTCCCAGCGCGATCGTATCGGATCCTCTGGTGAGCTCGCGCCGATCCGGATCGAGGCTGCAGCTGCCGAAAGTGAATTGCATTCGGTTGCTCCTGATGAGACTGATCCGATTGCCCGTGTCATCGCCGTTGCAATCTGACAAGCCCTGTCACTGTGGCCTCTGAGGAAAGCGAGAGTTTCGGTGATGGTGGGCCTGTTCTGCTATATTGGCTTCAGAAGGAGCAGTCATGCTTATGATTCAACGGCGACCATGCGAAGACTCGTCAACTCGGGTTTGCCGCGGGGGAACAGCTCATTCAATGTTCTTGCTATGCTGGTGTCATTCTCGCTGTCAACGGGGAGTGCGCCTCAAGTCGGCGGACCGTGACATCGCTCCTGCTACGGAAAAGCTGTGATCGACCAGAAGCAGTTGCCGTCTCGCGTCCGCTCGGAGGAGCTTGCATACCTGCTGAGGGTCTACAGCAGAGCGTATGCCAAACTACGATAGGAAGGCAGGACGGACGTAGGTTTCGTCATTATGAAGATGGGGCTTTGGTTCGGACGGGAATCCTGCCGATGTTCCTTGGAGGATCGGCCAAGGACGGTTGTCCGTCACGAAGCCTCCTTTGTATGGATTCACCGACAGCCCCACACGCACATCGGCGCCCTGGCTTGTACCAAGGATTCGAAGAAACACTCTTGGCATAAAGATGTAAGTACAGACCATGGGAGTTGTTTTGATAGCCCCGATGATTGTGATATCACAATCATCGGCTAAGATCTCCCGTGGGACTGAGATCATCCATCGGCACGCCCCCTCACCAGGCTTGGCCCCTGCCACATATATGTTGAACTGTCTGCCTCCAGCTACGCCTCGAAGAGAGATGAGGCTGGATTCTTCCGACGCCAAGGTGGCGGTACCCCCCTCCGCTTCGATAAAGCCAGCCAGGATGAGTGAAGCTGCACGAGCCTGCATTATATGCCTCCGACCTTTTGGGCGCGTCAGCGCTTAAGGTTGACAAGGACGTCTAGGAGTTCCGATCCGGTCTGGAAGACCTTCGAGTTCGCCGTGTAGGCGCTCTGGGACTGAATCATCTCCGCGAGCTCAGTGCCGAGATCAACGTTCGATGCTTCGAGAGCTCCCGAGTTCACGCTTCCATAGCCGGCGCTTCCCGCCGTGCCGTATTTAACGCCCCCTGATTGCTGCGTTTCCCGGTAGACGTTGCCTGGCTCGGTGCTCAGCTGGTCAGGGCTCTGAAAGCTGGCGAGCTGGATCTTGTACGACGGATTGCGCGTTCCATCCGCGTAAACCTCATACAGGATCCCATCCGTTGATACTTCGAAGCCTTCTAGTGAGCTCGCAGCGTTTCCATCCGCTTCGGCCTTGTTGACCGTGTAGGGAGCATCGACCTGCTGCATGCTCGCCAGATCGAGGGTGAAAGGAAAGGTCGCTCCAGTTTCGGTCGCATGGGGGATTCCAAATGACAGCGATCCCCCGGAACCTTTTCCAGTCATTGGGTCGAAGGCGAGCGTGCTCGTTCCGAGAAGGCTGACCGGGCGGGATGTGCTGCCGCGATCGTAGACGGCCACTTGCCACTCGTTGGTGCCCGTCTTTGCAAGATAAACATCGAGGGTGACCTTCGTTCCCAAGGGATCATAGGTCACGATGCTTGTTTTGATATCGTAGGTCCCTTCTGCAGGGAGAGTGCCAGCTGGGGGTGTCCAGGGCGAGCGGACGCTTGTGCTGGCCGGCAGGTTAGCCTTGAAAATACCGCTTCTGGAGACATTCGGTTTCAGCTCACCCGATGGCAGTTCGATCGGCACGAGAGCTGCCGACCCGCTGGAGGATCCATCCGCATTGAGTTTCTGCCCCAGCAACTCAAATCCGGCCGGGTTGATCAGACGTGTAACGGCCTGCTTCGTGCCGGCCTCTGTCTCAACCAGTCGAACAATCGGCACAAAGGAGCCTGCGCGTGTGTAGGCGATGCCCCCTCCTGCATCCGCCACAGGGAAATACCCATTCCCGTCGATCATGAGATCGAACGCGGACGTCGTGTACTGCTTGGCCCCTTGTTGGCTGATGCTGTACCTGACGTTAGTCGTGACGGAACCGGAATCATAGGCGCCATGGCCGCTCGCGGCCACAAATGTTGCGAATTCGGTTGAGGCGCGCTTGTAGCCCGTGGTGTTTTGGTTGGCGATATTGTCAGAGATCGTCGACAGCTTGGAAGACTGAGCATTCATGCCTGAAAGGCTCGTCCTCATTGCACCGTATATTCCCATGCTCGCCCCCGTCTTCAATGATGCGCTTCAGCCGTCTCGTCGGTCGACGGGCCCGGCAGCTTATGTTCCGGACGCAGGATGGCGATGGACAGATAGAAAGTCCTTGCAGCTGTCTTGGAATTTTCATGCGTTTATCTTGGAAATTTGTCCAAGACGGCATCTGCCTGCTCCGAGGAGCCAATCTAGAATATCCGTTGGATTCTTTCGGCACTCGGTAGCAAGCGCCACCAGATTTCCCTGACCTGATCCGATAATGTCCGCAGCCAACGGCACGGGCCGTCATCAGGGTCAGCGCCAGCCGGCTATTTTGGTGTGGTAACCCTGCTCCACGATTTGGACGGATATCGGTCCGATCACCAGGCTCGGATCGATGCCGGTATCGGCGAGTTGCTCGTTCGTCAGCTCGGCGACGAACCGGCGGGTCCTGCGGGCAATCCACCACTGCCGGAACCACCGGACAACCCTCGCGAAGTAGCGCTCGGCATCGAACTGCACCTTTGGGGACGAAACCGTGGCAACAAGCGGGCTCTGGATCATGACGCTCTCCTTCTCATCTGGGCCGTCGGGACGACCGCAAGGAGGAGCTGAACCTAGGCCCGTGAAGCAGCCGTTTAGGGCTCCGTTGCAGAAACGGCGCCATCAGCGGTTGTTAGCGTGAATTCCCCGTGAATTCGTCATCGGGCCTGTGCTAACCTTGGGCGGAGCGCCGAGCGTGAGAGTTCATCATGATCCGCTTGTTCGGCGGGCTCTCCTTCGAGCCCGCAACTCCGCAACAGGGCGAGTCTGCGCCTCGCAGGGTGGCGATGCTCTTCGCTGCCTTGGCGCTGGCAGGGCCACGAGGCATGCGGCGCGAGCAGCTCTGCGCCCTGTTCTGGCAGGACCGGCCTGAGCCGCAAGCGCGCGGCAGCCTGCGCCAGTGCCTCACTGCGGCGCGGCGGGCCTTGGCCGGACTGGGCGGCGAAATCAAGCTGGACAGCGATGCCACGCTTTGCAGGCTTGCAGGCCCGGCTGACGCGATTGATCTCTGGCAGTTCGACCATCTCACCAGGCGCAGCGATCCAGAAGACCTGACGGTCGCGGCCGATCTCTACGCCGGAGACGTGCTTGCTGGGACAAGCGGGCCCGAGCCGTTCGAGCAATGGGCGCAGCCGATCCAGAGAGCATATCGGCGGACGGCGCTCCACCTCGCCGAGAAGCTGAGCGGGTTGGCCGTTCCTGGCAACTCTGCGGCGGCCATCGCCTGCGAGCACTTGGCGAACCGACTGCTGGCGCAGGACAGCACAGCCGAGGAGGCCCACAGGGCACTGATCCGGCTCCACATGCGCGCAGGTCACCCCAACCGCGCTCGCCGGCAGTTCAAGCTCTGCCGTGAAGCGCTGCATCGTGAACTCGGCACCTCGCCAGAGGAGGAAACCGTCGCGCTCCTGGCTGGCGACCACGTTCATGTCCCGGATCCGGCGACGCTTCCGCCCGCCCAGGAGGCACCTACGAGGCGAACGTCCATTGCGGTTCTGCCGTTCCGCAATCTCAGTGCAGACCAAGCCGAAGAGTATTTCGTCGATGGGGTCGTCGACGAGGTTATTGCCGCCTTGTCGCGCGTGCGCGGCCTGATGGTCGTCGGCCGGAATTCCAGCTTCGCTTTCCGTGGCGTCGAACGCGGGCCTAAGCAGATCGCGGCGGATCTGGGGGTTCGCTATATCCTCATGGGGAGCGTCAGGAAGTCCGGATCGCGCGTACGGGCCACGGCTGAACTGATCGACGGATCGGATGGCGGGAATGTCTGGGCCGATCGGTTCGACGGTGACGTTGCGGATGTGTTCGACCTCCAGGATAGTCTCACCGAAGCCATCGTCGGAGCGATCCTCCCGAGCATCCGCTCATCGGAAATCGATCGTGCGCGGCGCAAGCGCCCTGACAGCATGGATGCCTATGATTGCGTCATGCGGGCGATGCCGGCGGTGTGGTCCAATGCGCAGGACACTGCCCAGGAAGCCCTTGACCTGCTGGAACGAGCGATCGCGATGGACCCGGGCTATGCCCTCGCCAAGTCCCTTGCGGCCTGGATCCGTATCCAGCACGTCATCTATCTCCGGTCCGCCGACCCGCAGAAAGATCGAGAGAGGGCATTTGATCTGGCCGAAGAGGCGGCCAGCCTGGACAGGGATGATCCGCTCGTGCTGACGACGCTGAGCGCCGCCCACACCCTGACGGGAAATCTCGATCGTGCAGCCGCCTTCATCGAGGAGGCGCTGCGGCGGGACCCGAACTCAGCCTGGGCCTGGCAGCGAAGTGGCTGGATCCTCACCTATAAGGGCCTCTCGGACCCGGCGATTGATCACTTTGAGCGAGGGCTGCGGATCAGCCCGTTCGATCCGATTAACTTCAACTCTTATGTGGGGATCGGCACGGCGCACTTTGCCGCCGGGCGCTATGACCGCGCGGCGGCTTTCATCCAAAAGGGCGTTGACGTGCAGCCGGACGCATTGTGGGCCCACCGGATCCTGGCGCCGTCCCTGGCCCAAGCCGGACGGCTGGATGAGGCCCGCCAATCGGCCAAGCTCCTTTTGAGTCGTTATCCTCAGTTCACGATCGCGGCGCATATGCGCAATCCGCTGTTCCAAACACCCTTCCTGCCGAGGATCGTCGAAGGCCTGCAATTGGCTGGGCTGCCTATGGGAGAGCTGTAATCTGATCTCCAGGCGTGGTAGATGATCGCCGACACCGTGTCTTTGCCCTTCCTGGTGGCGTTGGCTGCCGAACGACGGATTCTTCCGAGCCGTGCATAACTCAACCTGTGCCGGATCTGAGGTCACAGGAAGGCTATTCTATCGCACGTCGTCCGGGTCGAATGCGCTCAATCACGTGTCGTGCTGCGGCCGGGCCGGTCTCCTCCCGCTCCGATACCAGTACCGTCGGCGTGGCGAACCGGATGCCGTTTTCGTCGAAAGCTTGCTTGATCCGGGCCAGAGCCCTGCGCCTGATCACGAACTGTTCACCCGGCCTAGTCGTCATTTTGCAGCGGATCTCGATGGCATAGTCCCCGAACTGCTCAACTCCTTGCATCTTCAGCGGCTCGATGACGTGTTGAGAGAATTCGGAATCCTCCGCGAGCTCCTGACCAATCGTTTTGATGAGCTTGCGCGCCCTCTCCAGGTTTGTGTCATAGGTAACATTGATCTGAAACTTGTCGATGACCCAGTCACGACTCATGTTCTGTACTGCTCCAAGCTGACCAAACGGAACTGTGTAGACCGGCCCGCGATGATGCCGTAGCTTCACCGAGCGCAGGGAAAAGGACTCGACTGTCCCTTTGTAGGGGCCGCTCTGGATGTACTCGCCAATCCGAAATGCATCATCCAGCAGATAGAAGATCCCGCCGATAACGTCCTTGACCAGCGTCTGAGCACCAAAGCCGACCGCCACGCCGAACACACCGGCACCTGCAATCAGCGGCCCAATCTCAAACCCGAGCGCCGATAGGGCAGTGAGCCCTGCCAATGTAATGATGACCACAAATAGGATGTTGCGGAAGATTGGCAGCAGGGTGCGAAGCCGTGCCTGACGGATCGCATCCTCGGTGTTGGGTGATGCCACTACACTCACTTCGGCCAGTTTAGCATCCACCGCAGCCTTGCTCACATGCCAAAGGAAGTCGGCCAGCAACAGGACCATAATGCTCGTCAGAACTCCACGGGCCAGTCTCGTCATGATGGTGTCACGAGCGGTGATGGCAACGAGGTCGATGCCCCAGACATCCGCCAAGAACAATGCTGCCGTCAGCATGAGGGCCATCCGCAACCCCCGCTCGATGGCAACCTCCAGGACTCCCCGGCTCGGCACCTCCTTCTCGCCTATTGGACGCAGAAGGTGCGCGACCGCCATTTGCCCGACCGCGATGGCTTTGGGCAGCAGCATCGCGACCACGGTCAACCAGAATAGGTGCTCAAGGCCTGTGACCCACAGCAACCAGAGCAGAACGCCATAAGCCGTGAGGAAAATGCTGAGGCCGGCAGTGCCCCAACCAGGATGCGGAGGCGCCACTTTGGGGTGCGGTCGACGCCAGATTGCCTCCAGCGCAACCCCGAGCAGTCCCATGCCGAGGATATAGGCAGCCGCCTCCTGCAGATCCGGGCTGAAGCCGAACGCAACGAGGAGATCCAAAGTGGCGCGCCCAAACGCCCAGTAACCTATGAACAGCCCCAACCGACGTTGCCAGAAGTGCGCGTGCTCGGCTGGCAGCGGCACAACCTGGAACCGCGCTAAAGCATCAAGCGCGATAGTGCCGTTCGGCACCAGCACCACGCGGCCGAGAACGAGTGTCAGACGAAAGAGCACCGCCGCTGCTAGGTAGGCGATTACAACCTGCCGCAGGAGCGGCGGCCACTCGAACAAAAGGAATGCGCCGACACTGCCGAGTCCGAAGATCACCACAATTAATAGTCCGAAACCGAGGCGCATGGCGATCATGCGCAAGCGGTCCGCGACGGTGGACATAGGATGGTGTCGGATCCAGAGGCGACTGCGTTTTGTGACGCGCCAAAATAGGTACTCGGAGCCATAGCCCAGAGCAGCGAACCCGCCGATCAGCGCCACTACAGCAGAGAGCCCACGGTTTCGGAGTTCCTGCAACAGAAGACCGGACGCGCGGCGCAACTCACAGGGGAACTCTGGAATTTCCCCTACGACCTTTGCCAGATGCTCGCGGATCCCGGACAACCGCGATGCCATCTGGATGCTGTCAACTATATGTTGGGAGGATGAAGTCGCCCCTTGCGCGCTCCGGGCCTGCTCCAGCCAAGAGCGCACAGCCGGGTCGTCGAGCAGCTTAGCGAACTCTTGTACGGACGATAGCGTCCGGGCTTCCTGGGCAAGCGCAACGGCACCAAGCGGTGTGACAAGTAAGACCAGTGCGAGCAGGATGAGTATCGCCCATCGCCCCGGTTTCGTCGGCCCCAACACAGTCGCTCGCTCGACAACCATGGTCTCCTACCCTCAGTCCAGGGACCATCTAATCGCAAATTCTTGCCAGGCGATATCAAGGATTTCTTTGATGCGGCGAGCTCATTTCGACCGCTGAAGTCGTCAGTCCCTCAACTTGTCCGGGCCAGATTGAACGCCGTTCAAAAACACTTCCACGACGGAGGCGACGGCCACTTGCGCTTCTGCGTCCGACGGTGGCGGGCGGAGCCCAAGAACGACCTGTAGGTGAAGGTTGTCTCGGATCATGCTGACGAAGTGCCCGGCGATGCGTAAGCAATCGTCCGTGCGGATGTCACCTCGCTTCCTGGCGCCGTCGAGGACTTCCGCGAGTCGGGATGTGGCCCGACCCGGTCCTTGTCCATAGAAGGATTTCACAAGCTCAGGAAAGCGGTTGGCCTCGGTGACAGCCACGCGATAAATGCCGATCAAGGCGGGTGACATATAAAGGGTCATGAGCTGTTGACCGAACGCGTTGAGCGTTTTTCGCAAATCCTGGCCTTCGATCTCCTCAATCGCCAAGGGCGATAATGCCTCCTCCACATTTGCAGCAACGATGGCGAGGAAGAGCCCCTCCTTGTTGCCGAATTCATTGTAGATGGTGCGCTTCGATCCACCGGCGCGTTCGATGATCGCATCGATGCTCGTCGCTGCGTAGCCTTGTTCGAAGAAGACCTCGGCCGCTGCTTGCAGGAGGGCTTCGCGGCGGCCGCTTGGCCGAGCTGTCTTTGCTGCCGGCACAGATGCCAACCTCTTTCCGCACCACTTTCGGCCGTAGGTAATGTTCGTTACCAATCCTGTCAATGAAGGCTCCAACCTAACCTTCGGTCTAGCCGCCCTTGATCTATCGCGAGGCTCCTTGGCCTTACGGATACTGGCAGGGTCATGGAGCGGATGACATTTTCGAGGGGAGTGCATTGGCAGCGAGCCGGGGTGGGCATCCATAGAGCGGGCCTCCCTTGACCGGTAACGGCCATTACCGTACACGCTTGTGGTAACGCATATTACCGGAGGGCGCTATGTCGCGTCTCAGCAAGAAGAAACGGATCGGCCTGATGCTATGCCTCGGCGCCGTGGCCATCCCCGTAGCAGGATGGAGCTGGGCCCGATCGAGCGACGCAACATCGACCGACAATGCATATGTCCGGGGCGACATAACCTCCCTTGCCCCGAAGGTCGCAGGCTATGTCACGGCCATCGAAATAGAGGACAACCAGACCGTCCAGGCGGGTGACGTGTTGTTCCGAATCGACGATCGCGATTACCGCGCGCGGCTCGCGCAGGCGAACGCCAATGTCGAGGCGGCCCAAGCTCGCCTGACCAATGTCGATGCTGAGTCTGAACTTCAGCTCGCCCTTATCCGACAGGCGGAGGCCCAGAAACAATCGGCAGAGGCCGAGTTGAACCGGGCGTCCAAAGCCTCAGACCGCCACCGCCAGTTGATCCGCAGCAATGCTGTCAGCCAAGCGCAGATCGATGAAAGTGACGCAGCCCGATTGCGCGCCCAGGCGAGCGTATTGGCCGCGTCCGCATCAGTGGAGGCCCAGCAGCGCCGCATCACTGTCCTTGTCACGCAGCGCGAAGCCGCCGTGGCGGCCGTCGCTCAAGCACAGGCCGCACGCGATCTCGCCCAGATCGATCTGGACAACACCGTGGTCCGTGCACCGGTCGGAGGCGTGATCGGCAACCGCCAAGTTCGCGTCGGCCGGCTCGTCGTGCCGGGCGCGGCCTTGCTCGATATCGTCCCGGTGGCGGATGTTTGGATTGTGGCGAACTTCAAGGAAACCCAACTCGAACATATTCGGCCTGGTCAGCGCGCCCGGATCACTGTGGATGGCTATCCAAACGAGGTCCTCGAAGCGGTCGTGGACAGTTTTGCGCCTGGAAGTGGGTCGGCCTTCAGCTTGCTTCCTGCAGACAATGCGACAGGCAACTTCGTTCGTGTTGTCCAGCGCGTCCCGGTTAAAATCCGGTTTACCAGCAATCCATTGCCTGGTCGCCTCGTGCCTGGCCTGTCCGCGCGGGTCGAGATCGCTGAAGGAAGTGGCTCATGACCACGGCGATCGTCTCCCTGCTGACCCGCGACAAGCCTGCAACTGGAGCCCTTCTTGTCACAGGGATCGTGCTCGCGGCTCTGACGGAGGCAATCGCCAGTACTGTCCTGTCGCTCGGGCGCGCCGACATCATCGGCGACACCTATGCCACGCCGGATGAATTCGCCTGGCTCGATATGGGCTACACGGCTCTCAAGATGATCGGGTTTATCACCGCCCCCTGGCTGGTAACCCGGATCAACGCGCGCAGCCTGATCATTGGGGCGACCCTCATCATGGGCGCGGCTTGCGGCCTGGCCGCCTTCACGGCTCGGTTAGACCTCCTGATCGCGCTTCGCATTCTCCAGGGCCTCTCGGGCGGCATCCTCCTAGTTGCGGGGCAGGCGATCATCTTTCTCGCCTATCCACGCTCCCTGCAGCCGATCCTGCAGGCCATGTTCGCCATGGGATCGGTCGTGGCCCCTGCGACCATCGCGCCAGCTCTCCAAGGCTGGTTGCTTGATAGCCACTCGTGGGCATGGATCTTCTTCAGTGTCGTTCCGGTGGCTATGGCGGCAGTCGGCCTCCTGCTAATGGTCGATGGTCCAGATCCCCTCAAGGCCAAGCTGCGTCCGTTCGACTGGGCCGGCTTCTCGCTGATCTCCGCCACTCTTTTGTGCTTCACCTACGTTCTCAGCCAAGGCAACCGATGGGACTGGTTCGAGGGATCTCGCATCGTGTGGCTGACCGTGATTGGCACAGCCGCCCTGCTGGCCTTCTTGAGTCAACAAATCATAACCAGCTCCCGTGGCCTGCTCGACTATTCCGCTTTTCGATCAGAGGATTTTACTTTTGCCTTCGTTGTCAGTTTTGTTGCCGGAGCCGCCTTGTTTGGAAGCGCATTCCTGATCCCAGCGTTCGCCGCCTCGGTCCTCACGTTCACACCGACCGATGCCGGCCTTCTCTTATTGCCAAGTGGCGCCCTTTTTGTCGGAGCGCTCCTGACCGCCGCCTTCCTCTTCCAGGTGCGTAGCGTCCGTCCATTCGCGACTGTACCGTTCGGCATTTTGATGATCATGGTGGCGATGTGGATGCTGTCCGGCTCGACCAGTCAAAGCGGTGCGGACGACATGATGGACGCCATACTGCTGCGCGGCTTGGGCCTCGGCTTCCTGTTTTTGTCGATAACCCTGATCGCTTTCGGCAATCTCACCAGCACCAGTCTGGCTTCCGCCATCGGTCTCTTCAACACAGGTCGCCAGCTCGGCGGTCTCATGGGTGTCTCCTGGCTTCAGACGCTGATCGATCATAACGTCGTGGCCAACGCTGCGGTGCTTGGTTCCCACGTCACGGAAGGCTCCCCGGCGATCGCTGAACGACTAGCGACCACGACAGCCATGCTGCTGGCAAAAGGCACGGATGCCAGCGCAGCAAGCCGCGCCGCCCTAAGCTTGCTGGGCCGGGCCATCGCCGGCCAGTCTACGGTCATCGCCTTCGATACGGCGTTCAACGCCGTCGCCCTGCTCTTTATCGTCGCCGCGCCTGTGCTGGTGACTGTTAAGATCGGCCTGGGCCGATACGCAAAATCGCAGGCCCCGAAGTTAACGCAGCAGGTTGGGCTACAACCGCGGCCACGAGTCAAGCAAAGAAGTGGGAGGATCCCACTTCAAGCGTTCGGCTGAGAGTACCGCAGCCGCCCAACCATGGTCCCCGACTGCGGGATGCCTAGATCGCGAACCTGTGCGCCCTCCACGCAGGCTCCATCAGTATCCCGCCGAGCCCTGGCTGCCGCAGCCAGGGCTCACCCGAATCGAAGTCACAGGCGTCCAGGATGAATCATGCTCGATAAAGTTCTTTCTGTGAGTAACCGATTAAGCTCTAATCCTCAGAGCATTCGCAAGAAGCGTCAGATCCTTAACAGTGCGCGACAGATTTTTCTCCAGAACGGCTATGCAGAAACCAGTATGGAGGAAATCGCCATTCAAGCAGGAGTCTCGAAGGGCACGCTCTATAACCACTTCGACAGCAAAGATGATCTGTTCATATTGCTGATCCAAGCAGAAGCATCACGCATCGCACGAAAGCTGCCTTTCCCCAATCTGGAGGAGCCCAACTCCGTCTCTGTTCTAGTACAGATCGGGACTGCCATTCTGCAGGTTATGGCAGCCGCAACTACGGTGTCGACCCTACGCCTGGTCATCGGCTCGCTCGGCCGTTTCCCTGGTTTGGGGGAGGAGTTCCTGATGCGTAGCCTCGGCCAAACAGTCGAATGGATTGCAGAATACCTTGATATCCATGGAGCTCCCGACGGCACCCACATCCAGGACAACTTTGCCGCAGCGGAGCAATTTACGAGGTGGTGTCTGGCACATGCAGTGGAGCGCGTTCTTTTGCCCAACCGGTCCTGGGACATAGAGGCGGATTTCTCCGCTTGGGTCGCGCAGGCACTTTACGCATCTGGCATCTCAACAGGGGCGCAACTTCATGCATGAAAGCCTCAGCTTCACCTCCTGCGGCGCCCTTTTCACGTCGTTGTCTCCCATTAGCCCAACATTGCGTTAACCGCTTGACCACGAGTCAATGACTAGCAGAGCATACAAGCTTCTGGAGATCGGATCGCGGCATTGACTGCCGGTTTCCCAGCCCAAGCTGATAAGTTCGGCCCTCTGATCGTCTTCGAGGAGGCGAGATCTCTGAACGATTAATGGCAGACATGCGCCACACCTTTCATCAAAGGATGACTACAGGCGAACCAGATAGCGGAGCGGCTGGCCAAGCAAGCACTTGATCAATGCCGTGCAAGTCAGGACAGTCTGAATCGCTTCCTGATCGAGAGGATCGAAGGGACCAAGTCCAGCAAGATAGTCGCGTTTCTGCGCGAGAAGTATCAATCCGGCCTGACTGCCGTCATCGCCGACCTGAGGGCACGAAAATTGTCGTGCTCAGCTGGCCGCACGAGGACGTCACGACGTCCGATTCAGTTTCACAGTATCGCGGTCTGCCATCACAGGCAACCAATTCGACCGAGGCAGGCAAGCCAGAAGCCTGCGATCATCAAGCCAATGTCCATGACTGAGTTGATGACACTGACGCTGTAATACATGAGAACGGTATGCGTCGCCTGATGGCAGTGGATGATCGCGTCTGTGTTCTCGGTAATCTCCCACGCGCATTCGACGCCGATCGGAAGCGACCGCTCTCATACCGGGTCGCTGAGCCGCGGGGCACCAGAAAACAGAAAGCCATTGACGATGTGGGACGGAGTGTACCAGTTCGCCAGGTATTGGGAATTGCCTGAAGCATTGATTTCTCCAGGCCACAGCTCGAACCTTCGGCAGCAGTAGTTTGGGGTTCGGCTCTTAGCGAGCCGGGCGCTGGCCGAGAGCCCGATCAGGCACAGGACAAGGCCAGTATAAGGCGGGATCCATGCGCCACCGGTCTTGCCACCCTAGGAATAGCGGCTGAAATGCAGGCATTTTTTCTGTATATTGCAACGACATCATCTTTTCGTGGTCCGACTTTAAGAATGCTTATCGTATCAGATACTCACCGGTCGATAGGCTCCAGCGTCGATGTTTCGGATCGAAACACAAAGACGCCGGGGCCCGCATAGTGTCTCCCCAGTGGGTCCTCGATTTGCGTATGGAATTTTGCGTAGAGCGCCACCATCGCAGTGAAGCGCGCGTGCCGGAAGCTGTCAGCCGTCATCAGTTCCGAGATATCGACGACCCGAGCACCGTATCGCCTGGCCGCAGCCTGAACCCACGGATCATGCACATCGTCGGCGCCGACACGCCGGCCGCCGGTGATGATGCGAGACAGGGCCAAAGCGGCGTCATCCCTCGACACCAATAGCGTGAGCGGCCGAGGAAGCCGGCCGATGGCTTCGAGATGGCGGACCATGTCGGCGACGTCGATATCCGGAGCGGCTAAAACGACATTTGAGAATCGCTTGAACGTCTCTTGACGAAGCTCACGGCGCATTTTCGCCAGCGTCTCAATCGTAAGCCATCCTCCCATGCTGTGAGCCAGCAACACAATCCCTGTGCGTGGCCGTTCAGCCAGAATCTCGATCGTCCTCGCAAGGCCCTCTGTTGATGCCCCTGCTGCCGCTCTATCCGCACTGTAGCTAAGCGGATTTGCCTGGGATGGCCAGGCGAACAGCACCGCGACCCGATGATCGTGAGCATCCGCCGTGATCTGCGCGAGCCGATAAACCGCTTCTTGGAAACTGTTATTATATCCATGAATGAAAAGTCGAATGGATCGTCGGTTATCCTCCGCAGCGATGCCAGCACGGAACTCGGTATCCGAAAGGCTCGCCGATTCAAGCGTGACGAAATCAGTGGCGGGATTAGGTGGGTCTCCTGGCCACTCGATCGTATCAGGTTTGTGCGTTGCTGGGATCGAGATCACGTACCGAGCGAAGCGAAGTGTCTGAGATTGGCCGCTGTCGAAGGTAACTATCGATCCAGGCCTTGGCGTTCGCAGCGTCGCGGCAAAGATGGTGACGCTTCGATTACCACGCTTCACTCCAGCAGGCTGCAAGACTTCGGATCGAGGTCGTGCGGCGCACGCGATAAGTGCTACGGCGAGCAACGCGAGCAAAAGCCAGTGAACGAGGAATTTTGGCCGAACTCCCGTGCCATGGCTCGTCCGTGCTCTCTGAGGAACCATCGCCGCCCCTTCGGCTGGGAATAGACTAAATACCTTGAAGCAACTTTCCCTGATGCGTCGCGGCGATCTAGTACTTACCTGTGCTCATAGGACCACAATTGGATATCAAAGGAAGGAATGCAGTCACCTGTTTTAAAGAATAGGGCAATCTTAACGCTTCGATAGCAAGCCCTAGCACTTTGTCCACGTCGCCTAGGCCCTAGCAGCATGAGCAAATACATGAATAGAATTCATGCACGCTCGAAATTCCTTCATTTGCCTTACATCAACCAGGTCAATCAAGCTTCAGACAGGCTGCTCGTCATCGAATGGAGAGCCGATGGAAATGAAACGTGTGGGACACGATAGGAGACTGTGGTGCAACAATCTGCGTCTCGGCGCAGACATGGTTCGCGCTGTACTCACATTCACCGATGGTTCTGAAACCGATTGGAGCGCTGGATTATCGGCTCTCTGATTAGACGGTGACCCAGTTTTGCACTCTTTCGTTATGGCGAAATAGCTCGCTTTTCCTAAGTTCTCTGGCCGTCATATCGGCCTTCCTGCTTGGCCTTAGACAGGAGCCAGCCGAACTGTGGATACACGCCCTGATCTGGCTAAGCGTCACGATGAGGGCCTCTCTTCACCTCATCGCAAGACGTAGTAATCTTCGAGCACATAGACCACCAACGCGGATTGAGATCGGATACCTTAACACGCACAACCCTGCTCGATGCCATCCACATGAATGGCAACACCTATACCGTAGTATGGCGCGTCCTATTCCTCGATCCAATCGACGGCAAACACACCTCAACATAGTGTCGTCGAGACCGCGTATAGAGCGGTGGGTTAGCAGGAGACGAACATGAATCTAGCCAACACGTTGCAGCCCGGTACACGTGGGCCTGAAGAGTTGGTTCCGTCGCGCTATGCGGTACGCGTCGGTGATATTGACGTGCTTGTGGTCAGCGATGGTGTACTGCCGCTTCCAACCAGAATGTTGGGACACAACGCCGACGCGGCTACGCGAGCGGCTTGGCTGAACAACATGTTCCTACCCCAGGATGCTTTCGACTGGTCGCTGAACGTAGTCGTGGTTCGCAGCGGCAATCAGACCATACTTATCGACGCCGGCTTGGGATTAGACCCCAACTTGAATTTGCCGCGGGCTGGGCAGCTGATCAAGCGACTAGAATCCGCCGACATCGATCTGGCGTCCGTGACTGACGTAGTGCTTACCCACATGCACATGGACCATATCGGCGGGCTTCTTGTCGAGGGTGTGAAGGATCGGCTACGTCCGGATCTGCGGATTCACGTAGCTGCTGCCGAGGTCAAGTTTTGGGAGGCGCCTGACTTCACCCACGCTGACATGCCGCCGGGGTTTCCGGACGCGCTCAGGGCCACCGCTAAGCGCTTTGTGGAAGAGTACCGCAGCCAACTGCGAAAGTTCGATGAGGAACATGAGGTGGCGCCTGGCGTGATCGTCCAACGCACCGGCGGCCACACCCCCGGACATAGTGTGGTCCGCCTGGCATCCGGCGGCGACCGGCTAACGTTCGCTGGCGACGCCGTGTTCGCGGTCGGATTCGACCACCCTGACTGGCATAACGGTTTCGAACACGACCCTGAAGAGGCGGCTCGTGTTCGGGTCCGTCTTTTGCGAGAACTGGCGGCGACCGGCGAACAGCTGGTGGCTACCCACTTGCCGTTCCCGTCCGTCGGACGAGTGGCGGTCGACGGCGACGCTTTTCGTTGGGTACCGGTCTTTTGGGATTACTAACCGTTTGTCGGGTAAGGTCCGAGCGGGACGAGTGCATGTGGTCGAACGACTAGTCGATTGGTGCCTCGTACGACACCGCCCGAATCCTCGCCGGCTTAGGCTAGCGCCTCCTCTACCGCGAGCAGGTTTTCCTGCTCGCGCCTGCGCCGCGATGGATGCTGCTCCCACGCCATGCAATTACCATGGCTCTACTCGGAATAGATCTGGCATTTCAAGCGGCGCGTCATCGGCGATTCATAGGGCTCCCTACGCTACTGTGCTTTATGGCCAATCCTTCGGCCGGTGCCCGGTTTTATGAGTTACTTCGCTGCATTTTCAGTAACTGCAAGCGTATCTTCGCGTCATTGCGCAGCGATGCGACAGTTAGATCGATTTCGGAGTAAGGCAGGCACCCATCGGGCTGTGCCTGCTGACCCGATCTTCTGAGTACGCCGCCCACAAGATTAACTTATATTTCAGGTCACGGTGCAATAAAGGCTTATACTAAGCCCTGCTGTTAAATCATCCATTCGTCACGTTAAGGGCTACTCCTTGCTAATCGGCATGCGGGCTGAGCGATAGCGTTTGGGTGACACACCTACGACCCTCTTGAAGGCATTGCTGAAGGCGCTCTCAGACTTGTAGCCAACGGAGAGTGCAACTGATGAGATCGGCGCGTCACTATTGAGGAGGGCGCGCTCGGCGAGCCGCATGCGCCAGACCAGGAGGTAGGCAACCGGCGCTATACCAGCCACCTCTTTGAACCGCGCTGCAAAGGTCGTTCGTGACATGGCGCTGGCCTGCGCCAATTCGCCTAATGTCCAGGCGCGGCTGGGCTCGCGGTGCATCAGCCGTATGGCCGGCGCGATCCGGTCATCCGCTAGCGCGCGGAACCAGCCCGCATCAGATGTTTGGGTTGTTTCGGCGAGGTGCGCTCGCAGAACCTGGACGAACATCAACTGCGCGAGATGCGAGGCCGCGAGATCAGACCCTGCCCTGTTGCTGGACAGCTCCGCCACCAATTGCTTTAACAGCCAGTGCAAGGCACCAGCCTCCGGTGCTGCAGACCTGATATGGATCAGTGGTGGCAGGACATCTATGATGAGGCCAGCACGGGCCGCATTGATGGCTACGTGGCCACCGAAGAGGAACACATCCTCGCCGTTTCCGATCCGAGCAACATTGTCCGGAACCTCCCGAAACAGAACTCGCGCATCAACAGGGTCCAAGGTGGGATCGCTGGCCAGTATGAAAGAGTGTTGACCAGTTACGACGATTACGTCACCAGCCTCGAGGCGTACAGGAACGGACAAGTCTTGCGTACTGAGGTAGCATGTCCCGCACAGCAGGGCGCTGAACTTAATCTTTTCTGGTGGTGGGAACCGCACTGCCCAAGAGCCGCTGGCATAAAGGCGGCCAGCCAGGACACTTCGGGCCTCGACCAGGCTCAGCATATCGGAGAGAGGATCGCCCATATTCGGACGATCGCGCAGAAATGACGGATTTTCAAGCATTCAAAATCCAGATTCGCTGGAGCATGCTTTCTCTGCAAGGAGAACAGCATGACCCCTCAAGCTCCCATGAAATCCGGGTTTGGCGCAGCTACAACAGCCGCTGACGTGATAAAGGGCCGCGACCTGTCAGGCCGAGTCGCTATCGTGACGGGCGGCTATGCCGGAATTGGATTGGAAACATCCCGCGCGCTCGCCACCGCAGGCGCCGCCGTGATTGTACCGGCACGCGATATGGACAGAGCTAAGCAGGCGCTGGAACACATCCCCAATGCCCGGCCGGCGTCCCTCGATCTGATGGATCCGACCTCGATCGACGCATTCGCCAATCATTTCCTCGCCTCGGGTCAAGCGCTCCATATCCTCGTGAACAACGCCGGCATCATGGCCAATCCACTTACCCGCGATTGTCGAGGGTACGAGTCCCAGTTCTCGACAAATCACCTTGGACATTTCCAACTGACGGTGCGCCTCTGGCCGGCCCTGCGGCAGGCCCGAGGAGCACGTGTGGTGACCGTCTCTTCGCGCGGTCACTGCATCGCTGGAGTAAACTTTGAGGATCCGAATTTTGATCGTCGTGCCTACGACCCGTGGATCGCGTATGGCCAATCGAAGAGCGCAAATGTCCTGTTCGCGCTCAACCTAGACACGCTCGCTCAGGCCGATGGCGTTCGCGCATTTTCGCTTCATCCCGGGGGTATCCTGACCAACTTGTCGAAGCATATGACCCGCGAAGAGATCCGGGCTCAGGGCGCCATTGACGAGAACGACCGGCCCATCATTGATCCGGCCCGGGGGATCAAGAGCGTCGAGCAAGGCGCGGCAACCAGCGTGTGGTGTGCGACGAGTCCTCAGCTTGAGGGTATGGGCGGGGTTTACTGCGAGGATTGCGACATCGCCGTTGTTGTCTCCGACGATCATCAGGAACCCCGTGGAGTGCACCCTTGGGCAATTAATCGAGACCTTGCCGATCGCCTGTGGTCATTGAGCGAGCGTCTCACAGGAGTTCGTCTGACCGAATGATATATTTGATCGGCAGCTCAGAAACGCCGACTGTTTAGAGCTGACGCAAACTAAAGTCTTTCGCCAAAGGCGAGCCACTTCAGGGCCAAATGGGCCTTCCTCTCCAATGGCTGCCTAAGGAGATATCTGAAACGGCTCCTCAACACATGCACTAACACGCGGCTGTGGCTTGCCTGACCTCATGGCTCTTATCCAACCTTCGAACGACGAGGAGTGGAGGCCTTTCTCTATGCGAAGGCGGCCTCTCTCGTTAGGACGAGGTAAGGTGTCTGACCATTTGCATCGTAGGGACTCATCGTAAAAATCTTGCGCTAAGGCGCGATGTCGACTGAGGTGACACGGGCGAAGCGGTCCAGCTGCTGTGTTAGTCTGATCGGCAAATTTCTTTTTCGGTGACGGCGGTTTGTCACACGCAAAGAGTAGTTCTCGGTTGAGCAGATCGTGGCGGTCCTGACGCAGGCGGAACCCGGCTTACTAGTCGCAGATTTGATCCGGCAGGTCGGGATTGCCGAGCAGAGGTTCTACCGCTGGAAGGAGCAGCACGTCGGCCCTGAATCGGACAAGGAGCGGGAACTCAAGCAGGTGGTGGAGGAGAACGCCCGCCTCAAGAAGCTGGTGGCCGAGCTCAGTCTCGACAAGGCCGTGCCGCAGGTTGCGCTATCAAGAAAGTTTTCCGGCCCGCGATCCTGAAGCAGATGATGCGCTACGTGCAAGTATCCCACGGCCACAACGAGCGGCGGGTCTGTGCCCTCACACACCAGCACCGCTCCACCCAGCGCGAGCCGCTGGTCAAGGATTCCCTTCTCGAACTGCGCCAGCGCATGCACGTAATTGTGCGCACGCGGGTGCGCTATGGCTACTAGCGCCTCCATATCCTGCTCAAGCGTGAAGGCTAGATGGCCGACCGCAATCTCATCTACCGGCTCTATCGGGAAGAAGGACTGGCCTTCAGCAAGCGGCCCCATTGGCGGAAGACAGTGGTGCAGCCGCAGGCGCGCTGCCAGCTTAAGCGACCCCAACGAGGCTTGTAGCCTCGGCTTCGTCAATGACGCGCTCAGCATCGGGCTGACGTTCCGAGCCCTGACGGCGATGGAGGTGTCCACCCGCGAGGGCTTGGCGATCGAGGGAGGCGAGCGCCAGCACGGAGAACACGTGGCCGAACTGCTCAATCGTCTAGTGCGGCAACACGGGGCACTTCGGCACCTGTTCCCCGACAATGGCGCTGCGTTCACCGAGCACCTGGTCAATCTCTGGGCCTATCACCATGGCACTCGCCTCGACTTCTCTCGGCTTGGTAAGCCGCCCGGTCTATCGGAACCCAAAGCGAAGGCTGGAGAAACGCTCAACATCAGAGGCAATAATCATAAGCCTTCTGAAGTTGTCGACTGGAGAAATCCAGAAAGGCCTACCGGTATCTTCAACTCTCACCAACAGCAGCATTCCGGCTGCAAAAAGCAATTTTCTACCATCTCAGAGCTGTGGACCGGCTCTCACGATCGCGGACTAACACGCAAACTACTGCTACATTGAATGTACGGTTGGCAGAGGTACTCACGTTGGCTCTGATCCCAGTACGCTCCCCCATCGCAGATGATGAAAGCACTGCCGGATATCTGGCACGCTTAGCGGGATACAATGGCTATGTCTCCGGCACCTGGATTCTCGACGGAGCTCTTGGCCGCGGCAGAGTCGCCGGAAAAACGCTCGATAGTGGTTTCTGGAGTGGCGACACACTCAAAACGATTATCAACTTAACAGGTGTGGACGAACAGACACTGTTGGCGAAGCTCTATCGAAAGTGCTCTTCCAAGGTCCGCATATACTTGGGCAATCTCGTTCCGGCAGGGATGCTCGACCCGATATCAAGCAAGTCCTCCCGCAAGTACTGTCCTAAGTGCCTCGCAGAGTTTGGTTTTCATTCGAGCTTGTTCGATCTCAGTTTGATCCAAATTTGCCCTCGTCACTGCATACGCCTCGCAAGGCACTGTCCACATTGCGCAGAGCCCACGGTATGGGGAAGTCCATCTATCCGCTACTGCGGGGAATGCAAAGGTGACCTTGCTGCATGCACCACAGAGCAGCTTGCGGTCACCGACATGATTGGTCTTTGGTTCCTCGCAACCGAAATTGGATTCCAACACTTCATACTTGACGGGTGCGTCCATCACGGCAAATGGCCCGAACAGCTTGATCACTTATCCTTCGCAGACAAGGTTGAGCTAGTTCTATCTATGGCCTTCCACCTTGAAACGAACCTTCCGGGGGCGCGCCCACTCTATTACTCGAGAGATGGCCAGGACCGCGTTCACACGGCGCTCAATGATGGCTTGAAGTATCTTTGGAACTGGCCGGAAGGACTCTTCCGATACCTTGATGATTTAAAGGAGCGACGGCGGGCAACGGCAGAGGGCGCTCGCTTCGGACTAACCCATGACTTTGGTACGTTCTATAGCGTCGGTATGCACAAAGAACGTGAGCCCTGGGCAACGTTGAAGCCATTTTTCCAGGAATATCTGCGTAGACATTGGGACGGCTTTGCCCGCAGAAGCGCGTCATGGGAACGACACGACAGTGATGATGCGCGTGTCGTCGACCTCAAGGGTGCATGCAGACTCTTGGGGCGCAGCCCACCAAAAATCAAAGCGCTTGTCGACGCCGGAATCATCAATGCCAAGAGAGCGGGAGAGAACGCCCGGGCTCCGACTCTGTTTCGCGCGGATGACCTTACGAAGCTTCTATCGAAGTCCGAACCGCCCATTGATTTCAAAACCGCAGCACAACGCTTAGGAGTTTCACGGGAAGCACTAAACAAGATAGCTCGCGCAGGTGTCCTCACGCCCTTATTAGGACCAAGCGTGGATGGTTCGAAAACTTATCTGATCTCTGTAGAGCAAGTCGATACGATCACGTCTGATATCCTATCAAATTTGAAATCCTTGAGCCGAGGCAAATCTCACTCGTTTGGGAGCGTCATGAAAACGTGCTCCCTATATAAGATTCCGATCCAGCTGATGATACGGGCAATGAGAAGTGGCGCCCTGCCGCCCTGTGATGCGGTTGACAGCCAGCAGGGCCTGCAGGCACTCAGGTTCTGCCGGCATCGGATGAAAACTTGGATGTATGATGCGCTGTTTGATGAGACGAGCACAGACGTGTTTGTCCCCGTATGGGCAGCTGCAAAATTTCTGAATGTTTCAACAATGACAGTACTTGCCCTCGTCGCAGATCATAAGCTTAAGAGCCTTCAAGAAGCAACAAGCAGGGAGTATCTTCAACTGTGCCGGCGCTCAATTCTCGACTTTAAAGAGAATTTCCTTAGATCGCATGATCTCGCGAAGGAGTATGGCACAAGCCTTGCCGCTCTCCTGCGAGCGCTCGCCAAGGCTGGAGTGTGGCCTCTTCGATACATGTTCAATGATGGTAGCAGCGTCTCTTTTTTCGAGAGACGTGTGATAAATCATATCGATATTGGCCAAGCTCTTGAGGACGCCTACCGATCAAGCGCATCCGAGCGATCTCGCTACCGGAGAAGATGTCTCGCCAGAAAGCGGACGGCATCCAAGGCAACCTGACCTGCACTGGCCCGACTTCACAATGCTAAACGACTAATTATGACAGGTTCTTTCGCCCGAGCGATGTAACGCTCCTCAGCAGCATAGACGCTCGGTTGGCTCGCACCGGCATCAGGCGCAGTTATTCCTGAGAAGAACCCCGACTGCTCCGTCAGTCGTCGCAACGAATTCGACGCCAGCCTCTGCGAACGCTCGTTCAATGTGCTTGAGTGTCTGCTTTTGAGGATGACGCATTCCCTTTTCAAGATAGTTTAGCGTGCGTGTAGAGACGTTGGCACGGCTGGCGAGGTCATCCTGCGACCAGTTCAGAAGTGCACGAGCTGCCCGGACTTGAGCGGCGTTAACCATGTTCTACGGACCACAGCCAAAAATCTATGCTGGCCAATTGATTTGTGCGGAAAAAGCGAACAGTCTTATTCTCGTGGTCGATATGCAAGCCGTGATACCTCGATAACAGTCGGCGACAGTCACCGCCCTTGCGAGAGATCTCGCAGGATTGAAGTTCGGTTCGTCCGCTCCGTCAAGGCACGGAGATCCGAAATAAAGGTCTTCTACGGAAGATCACGTGCGTGTTGCAAGCGGCGTTAACACTCCCGCTTGAGCGTCACGAAACGCGAGACCTGTCATTTCAACGTAGTCGCCAAACGCGGCTTGGAGCCCTTGTCATGTTCCAGAACCCTGTCCTTTATTACAATCGCCCTCGCAGATCCCTCGCCCCGTCCGAGTACCGGCGCCAAAGGCGCCTGACGGACGCTCAAAACCTGCTTCAGGATCTAAGAGCAGTCCTCGGGCTATATCCTCGCGTCCAGCTGTTAGGTCCCGACCCAATGGTCGAGACAATCCAGCGCTATCTTCGGCTCTCGGACGCGGGTTTGGCTACCCTCGCGGGCCGGATTGGGGCTAAGCAAGTGACCTTTATCGCTGTTCCATGCAGAGTGTCGCGTAGCGATATCCAGAAGGCGGCCCTCCACTTGCTGCGTCAACGCGCCAAAGTAGCGGGACGTCGAACACTTTTCGTACCGGAGGCAGTGCTGCGTCACCAGCCGCGTCTGGCGAATGCTCGGCTCATTGCATCGTGCTCTCATGTGCCCGTTGCACCTTGCGATCGAATTGCCGTGATGTCCCACCTCTCCCAGGATCCTGGCGCGACGCTTGAGGATTGTGCGATGCTCATAAGGCGTCATGATCCGGTTGAAAGTGTCCTCGGAATGGTGGCTCGGGGATTGCTGTCCATCCGGGTTGACGAACATATCGGTCCCTTCACCCGCGTTGATCTAATCTCCGAGGATAAGCGCTGACCGGGCCACGTAAGGATATGCCGAGCGTATGTTGAAACGATCCTCCCCACCTTGACCACGAAGTTAATCCTTCGACTGCCTCTCTGGCACGTCGATACTATGGCTCGGCCATAGCGGCTCGGATCAACAATTGGGCGTATAATGGCTCAACTCGGCCGCGCCATCTGAGCATAAGGCCGGTGTCGCGTCAGCGCATGACAGCAATTCTAGTAGTGCTCCCGACGTTATAAGAGAGCAATCGGATGGCGGCATCCTTCGTTCGCAAGGGTCGCACGCTGCAACTTTGAAATATTCCTGTGATTACTCTGAGAAGCGGATTCACTGATCCGTCTGGTGAAGCCAGAATCCGTATTCGTAACGGAGGAGACGAAGATGCATTTATAGAACAAGAATGGTTCTCGATGCAGCCATACAGCATAAATGGAATGTGGACGCCCACCTCTCGGGCGAAGCATTAGCTTGCGAGCTTCAGAGCACATGTTTTGACGACGCTCGTTCAACGAGCTTGTTCGACCGAAGTTGCGAACCAAATCTGTGTCGCCAAACCATAGGTGATCGCACGGCGATCGTACTTCAATTTTGTTCGCGGCAAATGAGCGACGGAGTCTGTACTGCCATGAGGATGACACCAGCGCAATCAATTCTTACAGCCTATAAGGCCGGCCTGAGCTGCGGCCGGGTTGAAGTTCCGCGCTACAGCGCGCCGTCACAGCTGGATACGTCGGATGCCAGCGATGCAAGGGCCGCATATTTTCGAAGAATGTTGGGGGTCGCTCCTCCGGAACCGGAGCTCTCGGCGAGCCAGAGGCCGCGTGATCGCCGTTGGCACGCCGATCCTGCTCGACTGGCTAGCAACGTTGAGGCACGTATCACTCATCGCCACCCTGCGCTCGATTTTGCCTTTGATGGCGTTCCCTTCATGCGCATTGGGCCCTCGCTTAGCGGTCCCTATCTCGGGCGACAAGGTCGCTTCCACAGCCTCAAGGCCCGACGGACTCTGAGATCCGCATCCCGTCCCGAATTTGAGAATTTCCTTCACAATGAACTAGATCCGGAAATTATCACTTTCGTAGAGCAGCCAGTGAGATTGCAGTATCGCGACAGAGAAGGAAAAGTCCGTCACTACCGGCCTGATTGCCTTGTCGTCCGCGAGAATTCCTGGGAGTTCCAGGAAATCAAGTTGGAATATGACGCGCAGCGCGAGAAGAATGAGATGCGGTGGCCACTTATCGGATCCGCCTTAAATAGTCTCGGGTTTGCATTCTGTGTCCTCACGGAACATCACCTTCGCTGTGAACCGCGCTGGAGTAATATCAAGCTAATCTGGCAGGACCGCTTCGCGCCTACACCTTCTCGTGAGACTCGAGATGCCATTACCGCCGCTTTGCAGCAATCGAAATTCCTGAGTGTCAACGAGATACTCGCTCGCTTTCCTGGGCTTCAACGGAAACATATCTACGCCCTCGTGCGGAAGGGCTTGCTTAAGATGGATCTCGCCTCCCAAGTACTCGGACTAGACAGTCATGTGTGGCTTGGGCGTGGCTTGATGTCCTCCAGAAATGATCACGAGGGGTCGAGCAATGAGAGGTTATAGGTACGCTGCGGGTGTATTCGTATATATCTACCTTGTCCGCTACAAACTCGTGACGAGAACATGGGCGGAAGGCTCCGAGTGGTGGATCGTCAAGAATACAAAGGACAATGTCAAAGAAGAACGATCACGGGCCGAGCTTGACCGCCTCTACGACGAAGGGGCTTTGCGTTTTGACGGCGACAAGGACGAGGACCGGCCTGAGAGGCGAAAGGATAGGCAGCGGAAAGCGAGTGTTCCTCTTAGCGACTTAGATCTTAAAAAGCAGACTCGCATCAAGTTTCGCAGAGCCGTCATTCGAGCAGTGGATGAAGGAACTACGCCGGGGACAAAGACCGCAAAAATCATCGAGCATGGCACTCGGACGGATGTGACCGTTCTCCAATCTCTACTTGATGAACTTGGACGTACACTCGGACAAGAGTATCTTGGAAGAGAGGAGACTATTCACGCCTCAACCTATTATCGTTGGTGCGTCAAATATGGCGAGTATGGCGACTACAAAGATCTCGCCGGGGATTTCGAGAACCGCGGCAATCGTAACCAGCTCAACCCGATTGTAAGATCGATTCTCCGAGAGGAAATGGCTGCGGAGATCGAAGCAGCTCATCATCGCAATTTCCCTGGGGGAAAAGCCAGACCTGTGATGAAGCACATCATGGCAGGGGTCCTGAAACGCCTTAAAGCCGAGCGCTTGCGAAACCCAGGCATTGAGCTCCCTATGCCGCAGAAGAGCACGTTCTACAATCACTGGAATCAGTACCCTGCCTATCAAAGAGATCTTGCGAAATACGGCCCCACTCGCGTCAAGCAACTGCACCGCCATCCTCGTCCAATCGATAAACCTCAACATTGTCTCGCTGTTGTCCAGTTCGACGAAACTCGACTTCCGATCTTTGTCATCGATGAGATACTTGGCGTTCCATTAGGGCGTCCTTGGCTCGCTTGGCTTATCGATGTCTTCTCCGGAGCAATCATCGGTTTCTACCTCGGATTTGAGCCTCCCAGCGATCTGGTTCTTGGAAGCACCTTGCGTCACGCAGTTTCCAGAAAGAGCTATGTAGCGCAACATTACCCCGGCCTGCCACCTTTCCCATATGGTGGGATTCCGCACTTCATCGTGTTTGACAATAGCCTGCCAGCCCACAGTCGCACGGCTCTTACCAATACGTTCAATCTAGATGTCCCTTTCGACTTTACGCCGCCTCGCACCCCATGGGCTAAAGCAGAGGTAGAGGGTGCATTCAACGTTGCTAACTCCCAATGGCTCCAAGGGATGAGCGGGTTCGTCCTGGATTTGAGGGATGGGATTGACCGTGTAGACTATGATCCTGCAAAAAATGCCGTAATGGGCTTCCGCCAGCTGTTCTACCTTCTCCATTGCTGGCTTCTCGAGGTCTATCACCACAGCCCAACACCCGGCACACGCTTAACACCCGATCAGCGATGGACCGCCGGCACGGCCGAGGTAGATCCTGAGTATCCAGAAACGAGTACGGACATGGACGTCATGTTCGGCATTGTACGAGAGGGGAGAAGGCTAGATCATCGCGGCGTCGTTTATGAGAACATCCGTTACTATTCGGATGGTCTCCATCTCCTACGAAACCTGCGAGGTCACGAATTGAAGGTAAAGGTCAAAGTCAACCCTCTTGACCTCGGCAAGATTCACGTCTGGGAGCCAAAGGAGGAGTTCTGGATCCCAGCTACGGCGAGGGAGACTGGATACGGCGGTTACGCTGAGGGCCTCGAGCTTCATTGCCACAAGTTATACCTGCGGCATGCGGAGCGTTTGTCGGGGCGAAACTCTCTTGAAGCCCTTATCGAATCGCGGCTGCACCTCCAAGAGATGATTGCACATGCTCTCCCTGATGCACTCAGCATCAGGGCAAGTGGCTTGATCGCGCGTGCACTGGGGGTCGGGTCGCAGCATGTCTTCGCCAATCTAGATCCCAATGGAAATCTACCGACGCTAACAGGCCCCTTCGCTGGGCAACCACTGAACCCGTACGCGGCATTACCGACGCCAAATACGGCGGGAGGCACAATTTCGGAAGCCTTCGTGTCAGAGGCTCAAGACAGTGCATCACCCTTGCCCGTCGCTCCACAGCGACAGCGTGTTATCCCGGCCTTCAGGACAGACCGTTCTCTAGCTCGTTCCTCAGAATAGGAATATGTTGCGATGGATACCCTCATAGTCCCTGCTGCTCGTCAGCCTGTGCCTAACCCGTGGGCTCAGTTACAAACCGTGTTCGTCGCCCACCCTATGTTCGATGATATCATGGAGGAAATCGAGGATGTCCTCGCACTCCATGGCTCGGCTGACGAAGTTCCTTGCTTACAGATTACCGGTGAGACTGGTATCGGGAAGACGACGCTGTTCAAGAAGCTCCGGGCCAGATATCCCGTAGTCCCTGATGGGCTGCGGACGAGTCTCCCTTCGGGCTTAGAGCAGGTGGTAGATTACGTTCCGCTTCTATCGTTCGAAATGCCGTCCCAACCACGTGTGATTCCTGTTGCGAGGGCGATGCTCAAGGCGCTTGGCGACCCGCTGTGGAAGAAGGGACGCCGGGAAGATCTTGAAGATCGGGTAGACCTCTATCTGAAAGCGTGTGGAACGGTCGGGATCCTTATCGACGAGGCGCAGCGTGCGGTTGATCGAAACGGCGTCCTTAGCGCAGGGGATCTCATCGACTGGATCAAAACACGCCATAGTGTCTCGGGCGTGTCCTTTATCATGTTGGGCCTCCCTCGCATGCGAGTACTCGTTGAAGAGGATGAACAGTTCGATCGTCGGTGGGACAATGAACTCACAATGGACCCATATGACTGGGGAGCAGATGAAGTTGACGAGCCCGAGAGCCGTGCATACTTCATTGGTCTCCTGGTGGCGTTCAGAGACGCAAGCCCGATTCCGTTCGCACCCGAGGTCGATGTTTTGGACGACCGCGTGGCAAAGCGCTTCTTCTATGTGTGCCGGGGCGTCATCGGCAGATTGAAGAAGCTTCTTCTCATGGCGATGCGCGTGGCAATGCGACGATCGGAGCCTGGACACATCGATCTCGCTCTCCTGGAAAAGGCGTTCGATAAGGCATTTCGGAAAGACAAAGCGTTTGAAAAGCTAATCAACCCATTCGGCCCAGAGTGGAACGGACAATTACCACCCAAACCCCGGGATGACAGGTCGCCTATTCGCCGGCCACGCTCCAAAGCCAATCAAGTGAAGCTACGTCGCTCAGAGCGCAATATGGCCGTTACGGCCGCTCTCACAAAAACGGGATAGGATTGAGCTGCTATGCGTGTTGCTGTGCGAATCCTACCCGACCCGACCAACGAGAGCCTGCATGGCTACCTGGCTCGAGTAGCTGGATATAACGGTTACAAGAATTTGTCGTGGCTCCTAGGGGCGGTCGCGGTCCCCAGAAGCTTCGTCACCCGGCCTTGTGACCTCAGCGGACTCGTGCAGATGCTCGGTGGGGTAACGGACTCAGCTACCCTTGCCGGGATGGCATTCTGGCCAAGCGTGACATCGCTGGGGTATCTGCGTTTTGGCTCAACCGTGGTCTCGCCGTACAACCTTTCCCTGCAACGATCCAAATACTGTCCCGTCTGCTGCGCCAACGATCGGGTGGCGCCCCGCATATGGGCATTGATTGGCTATGTAGCTTGCCCACATCACAGCTGCCTGCTTCGCGATGAATGCCCGCGCTGCGGTGACGCCGTACCGCTTCTCCATCCGTATCGGCTCCAGTGTCGTTGCAGTGCTTCTCTTAGCGATACACCTTCCGATCCGGCGAGTTCCGCTGCAATTGCGCTCTCGCGCTTTCTTGACGGTTTGGCGCTAGGGAATCCACCAACGAAAGGTGCCGCGCCTGTCCAGGATCTCGAGACCGCACTGCGCTTGATCCGGTTCTTTGGCGTAGCGCATCCAGGCCAGAGCTGGCGCTCAGGTTATATCTCCAAACCGCTGGTGCGAGAGATGGCTGGACGCGTAGAGCAAGCAGCATCTGTGCTGCTGGATTGGCCTCATGGGCTTCTTGCATTTATTGACTCCCAACGCCGCCGGCCAACGGAGGGTATTAGTCTCACGGCTGAGTTTGGCCCATTCCTGTCTCGTCTGCGAGAAGCCTTAAATGACCCACGCTTCGAAGAAATTATAGAAACGGTTCGCCGACATATCAGTGGTCCAACTCATCGTGTCCTCACCAAGCCTTCGTCATTTTTCCATACCACGGCGGAGCAAACAGGAATTGTTTCTGCCAAGACGGCAGGCAAGGTACTCGGTTTAACCACAGCAACCATCGCTCGTCTGATTGCCTCTGGCGCGCTGCGGGGCGAATCTCGAAGAATGGGAGGTCGACGTGCACATTTTGTAGAAAGTAACTCAGTAGAAAACTTCATTCACAGTCGGGCAAGAGTACTCACTGTGGCAGAAGTTGCAAGGGATCTTGGCATATCAACATTCCAAGTCGAACGACTTCGCCAGCATCGCCTCGTTGCTAGCGTAACAGGTATTGGCAATAGCCTCCAGGAACATCGTTACCTTCCAGAGGCCGTCACGTCTTTTGTCGAGCAGTTGCGGGCCTGCGCGAGCAACGGCTTAGCTGATAGCGTATCTCTCTCGGAGGTGGCTCGAATGCGATCCGTCGCCTTAGTGGAGATCATCAGGCAAATTTTGGCAGGGTTGATCCCCGCATACTATGATCCAAGCATTACAGGTCCCATGCTTGACAGCATTTTGGTTTGTCGAATCGACCTTTCCAAGATGAGGATCGGCTCATCAGGATGTCCCCGGATGAGTGTCCGGAGTGCGGCGAAGGCACTTGGAATGGCTGCTCGGATGGTCCCACTTCTCGTAAATGCTGGTTGCCTCACTGCATCCTCGAGCGGAAAGGCATTAGCACGGCATGGCGTAAGTCTTCGTTCGGTGGAAGAATTTCCAAAGCTCTACGCAACGTCTCGGCGGTTGGCGGTCCGACATCGGACGAGCTCCCGGGTTGTGATGTCGAAACTTACTGCCGCGAGGGTTACGCCGGTTCTCCGTTCGGATCCAAGACGGGGTATATCAGCTGTGTGGCGACAGGCCGATGTAGAAAGGGTGAGCGCAATGGATCTATTCAGTCCCGCCAACGCTCCGAAGGCAAAATCCCGAGGCGGTTTGGGTTGACGTTGAAGGGCATTTGATTACTATGATAGTATATTACATCTGAATGTGCCGCCCGATGCACCAGCACTGTGTTCTTTGGCCTAAACTCACTCTGACCGCTAGGTTAGGGTGTTTCTGAACGCTTCGAATATCTGGGCTTGACGACACATTATAGAGTCAGGCCGCCTACGGCAGCCAATAGCCACCTCTCTTTTAGCGTAGCATTTCGTAATCCATTCAGAGCCCTCCTATGTGGATAATAGGAACTTCGACTCGATTGCGAAGCGTGTCGCACCCTTTGTCAGAAAAAGTTGAAAGATTCGCATTTTCTGAAAGGCAGTATTCGCATCTGTTTGTGGAAAGCATCCGGGTAAGTTATTGGTTTAGACCTTGTTGTGTTCGCAATATTTGAATGACTGCCCAACTGGCAGGCGTACGAAGCTCCAAACGATAGCTGAGCCTCACAATGCGAGTTGTGAGGCTCTTTCTTTGGCAGGTCGGAGCCGGAAGTCTCATGCCTCAACGGCTCGCCTCGGCGCTTCTCTCATTGGTTTCCTGATCAAGAATCCGCTGAACCCGGCGGAAGCAATCAACGCCTGCCGGAACTCCGCAATAAACCGCGATCTGCATGAGGACAGCGCGCAGCTCCTCGGCTGTCACGCCATTGCGCAACGCCCCGCGGACATGAAGCTCAAACTCCTCCATGCGGTTGAGAGCCGCGAGCATCCCGAGGTTCAGGATGCTGCGCTCTCTTCTTGGCAATGTGTCGTCCGCCCAGCATTGCCCCCAGCAATACTCGCTGACAAGCTGCTGGAACGGGCGCGTGAAATCGGTCGCATTGTCGGCGACCCTGCGGACATACTCATCTCCGAGCACCTCCCTGCGAACTTTGAGGCCTGCTTCGGCTAAAGTCTCATCCACGGTTCAACCTCCGATACTCAGGACGGAAGATGGCCTTCTACGCTGCTTCCGATGCATCCGCAGCGCCCTACCCCGCGGTCTCTTCCATGTGGGTCTGGAGCTGAGGGAGGATATTGAAGAGGTCGCCGACGAGGCCGTAATCGGCGACCTGGAAGATCGGCGCCTCCTCGTCCTTGTTGATCGCCACGATCACCTTCGAATCCTTCATCCCGGCCAGATGCTGGATTGCCCCGGATATCCCCACCGCAATGTAAAGGTCCGGCGCCACCACCTTGCCGGTCTGGCCCACCTGCCAGTCGTTCGGCGCATAGCCCGCATCCACCGCCGCGCGGCTTGCCCCCATCGCAGCCCCAAGCTGATCGGCAATCGGCTCGATGTACTTGGCGAAGTTCTCGGCCGAGCCCAGCGAGCGCCCGCCCGAGATGATGATCCGCGCCGAGGTCAGCTCCGGCCGGTCCGATTGCGCCAGCTCCTCGCCCTTGAAGCGCGACAGCGGCGGGGCTTCCACCGCCGCCACCGGCGCGATCGTGGCCGTGCCACCCTCAGGCGCGGCCGCAAACGCCGCCGTGCGCACCGTGATCACCTTCTTCGGATCGCTCGTCTGCACGGTCTGGAGCGCGTTGCCGGCATAGATCGGCCGCTCGAAGGTATCGGGCGCCACCACCTTGGTGATGTCCGAGACCTGCATCACGTCGAGCAGCGCCGCCACCCGCGGCATCACGTTCTTGCCCGCCGTGGTGGCCGGCGCCACCAGCGCGTCGTAGGAGCCGGACAGCGATACGATCAGCGCCGCCAGCGGCTCGGCGAGCCGGTGCTCGTAGGCCGCGCTATCGGCGAGCAGCACCGTCTCGACCCCGGCGAGCTTGGCCGCAGTCTCCGCCACGGCGCGGGCATTGGCGCCGGCGACCAGCACATGGACCGGTGCGCCCAGGGCCTGGGCGGCGGTGAGCGCCTTGTGGGTGGCATCCTTCAGGTGAGCGTTGTCGTGCTCGGCAATGAGAAGCGTCGTCATCGAAAGAACTCCCTTAGAGCACGCCGGCTTCGGTCTTCAGCTTCGTCACCAGTTCGGCCACGGAAGCCACCTTGACGCCCGCCTTGCGCCCGCCGGGCTCGGCGGTCTTGAGCACCTTGAGGCGCGGGCTGACATCGACGCCGAGCGCCTCCGGGCTGGTCTCGTCGAGCGGCTTCTTCTTGGCCTTCATGATGTTGGGCAGGGAGGCATAGCGCGGCTCGTTGAGGCGCAAATCCGTGGTGACGATGGCCGGCAGGGTGAGCGCGACCGTCTGCAACCCGCCATCGACCTCGCGGGTGACCTCGAGGGCATCGCCGTCAAGGTTCAGCTTGAACGCGAAGGTGCCCTGCGGCCAGCCGAGCAGGGCGGCGAGCATCTGGCCGGTCTGGTTGGCATCGTCGTCGATGGCCTGCTTGCCGAGGATGACGAGCTGCGGGCTTTCCTGCGCGACGATCGCTTTCAGGATCTTGGCGACGGCAAGCGGCTCGACGGTGGCCTCGGTCTTGACCAGGATGGCGCGGTCGGCGCCCATGGCGAGCGCGGTGCGCAGGGTCTCGGCGGCCTGGGCCGGGCCGACCGAGACCGCCACCACCTCGGTGGCCTTGCCGGCTTCCTTGAGGCGGATGGCTTCCTCGACGGCGATCTCGTCGAAGGGGTTCATGGACATCTTGACGTTGGACAGCTCCACGCCCGATCCGTCGCTCTTCACGCGGATCTTCACGTTGTAGTCAACAACTCGCTTCACAGGAATGAGGATTTTCATTGTTCTCTCTTGCGGGATCTAACGTGTTGCCTGGCGCTCAAGACGCATGGCCTTATCGACTTCCGCCGAAAGAATGCCCGTCACTTCATCCTCATATCGGCGCAGCGCCGGATCGCGCTGGTCGCGGGGATGAGGAAGCTCAATGCGCACGTCCGCAATCACCCGCGATGGTCGCGAACTCATCACGAGAACCCGGTCGGCCATGAGAACGGCCTCGTTCACGCTGTGCGTGATCATCACGATGGTGCGGTTCGCCTCCTGCCACAGGTCCTGAAGATCCCGGATCATGTAGTTTTTGGTCTGAACGTCGAGTGCGCCAAAAGGCTCATCGAGAAGCAACACCTCGGGGTCGTAGGTCAGAGCCCGAGCGATCGCGACACGTTGCTTCATGCCCCCCGACAGCATCGAGGGATATGCGTCCTCGAAGCCTGAGAGACCGGTCAGCCGAATCCATTTCCGGGCCCGCTCTATAGCCTCCGCTTTCGGCACGCCCTGGATATCCAAACCCAGAGTGATATTGCCGAGCACGGTCAGCCAGGGGAACAGCACGAACTCCTGAAACACGATCCCGCGGTCCGGGCCCGGTCCCTCGATCGGCCTTCCGCCGATCGACAAAGTCCCGCCGGACGGCTTCTCGAAGCCCGCAATGAGATAAAGGAATGTGGACTTCCCGCACCCGCTCGGCCCGATGATTGCGACGAACTCCCGCTCATGGATCGTGCAGGAGACATCCTCCATGGCGAGGACGCTTCCAAAGTATTTCTGGATGCCGCGGGCGACGATCTTGGGCTTGGCGTCGGTCGCGGATTGCGGAAACTGGAGTATGGCCTCAGCGCTCAACTTGAACTCCCCATTTTTCTGTTGTCGCGGCCTCTAGCCGTCCGATCAGCACGTTTTCCAAAAGGTAGCCGAGCACTGCGATCAGCATCACGCCGCCATAAATAACGTCCATGCTCATGTACTCAGAGGCATCGAAGATCATGAACCCAAGCCCGAACGAGCTTGCCGCCAGCATTTCGGCCGCGATTAATGCTCTCCATGCATAGCCCGTGCCAAGCCGCATGCCGGTGATGAGATATGGAAGAATGCCCGGTATGATCACTCGCCAGAAGATCTGGCTACGGGTTGCGCCCATCGATCTTGCAACCCAGAAGAGCTTCACGTTCATCATCTCGATACCGGAGACGATGGTGTAGATGATCTCGAAGCTTGCCGCGATGAACACCACCAGGATCGTGGTTCGATCGTCGATGCCGACCGCAAGAAGCAGGACCGGTGTCCAGGCCAGAGTAGGCACAGGCATGATGGCGCTGATGATCGGCGAAAAGATCGCCCGCCCCGTCCTGCTCATGCCGATGGCCACCCCGACCAGAGTTCCGACAACGATGGCAAGGGCCAGGCCGGACAACAGCCTGAAGAGACTGCGCCCCACATGAAGCGGTATGGCCCAGGGCGGGTTCCCGTTAGGCCCGGACTGCGCCCAGATCGTTGCGAAGATCTGGGAGGGAGGCGGGAAGAGAAATGTGTTGATCCAGCCGAGGCGCGCCGCCAGCTCCCATAGCAACAGCGGGACAGCAATAGCGCCGGAACCGATCGCCACGTGGCGGATCAGCCGCAGGATGAGAGCACCCGCTGACGCACTCTCAGTCTTCGCCGGGATGGAAGCGACCGCACTCATCGAGAGCCTCCCACACGGTTCGTACGATGCCATCGGCGAATGGTCGCCGTCTCAAGCGGCCCAAACAATCCATGCTCGATGAGCATACCGATAACCGCCAAGCAGACGATGCCGACGAACATCGTTGAAACGTCCATGTATGAACGCGCCGCAAAAATCATATAACCCAGGCCCGAGCTGAGGGCTGCGAGCATCTCGGCCGCGACAAGCGTCCTCCATGAATGAGCCATTCCAAGTTTAAGCCCTGCAATCAGCGCAGGAAGAGAGCCGGGGAGCAGAACCCGGCGGAAGATATCCAGCGGGCCGGCGCCCATGCTGCGCACCACCCACATTGCGTGCCGGCCGAGGCCGCGCACCCCTTGGATCGTGCTGTAGAGGATCGGAAAGAATGCCCCCAGAAAGCACACGCTGATGATCGTCACATTGCCCTGTCCAAAAGCAACCAGAAAGATCGGCGCCCATGCGACGGCAGGCAAAGGCAATAAGACGCTCAGCAAGGGAGACGCAATCCGATATGCAAGAGGGCTGAGGCCTAACGCAAATCCGAGCGGAATGGCGACGAGGCTGGCAAGGAGGAATGCCGCAAGTGCCCGCCAGAGGCTGGATAGGATATTCGCAACCAAAGGACTCTGATTGAGGTGCCCAACATCGAGGAGCACCCACGCTCTCATGACGATCGAGGTCGGGGCCGGAAGAATACTCGAATGTGCGAACCCGAACCTGACGGCGCCCTCCCATAGAAGAAGAAGTGCGAGGATCGGCAGCATGAAGCTGCCGAAGGCTCTTACCTTGTTCAACGAGGCCGTCCAGTATTCGCCGAAACTCGCCTGCGGTCGGGGGACTTGCGCGTCATGCTTGTTGGCAACAAACATGGTCAGTTCCCCTTGTTAGCTGCGGACGATAGCTTGAGTGCCTCTTCAAAGATGTCCTCACGGACGAGCTTCTTGAACTCGGGAACCTCCTTCAACTTGCCTGCAGCTCGCATCGATTCTGCAATGGGAATGAGTTCCCCGAGAAGGTTGTCTGTAACCTTCGGGTCCATCTTGATCCGGGTCAGCGACAGCTCAAGCGCCTTGGGGTCGGTCTCGACACCCTTCTTGCTGATTTGCTGTGCGGCAAGCTTTCCGGCTTCTTCCGGCTTGTTCTTGATAAGATTGCCGAGGTCAATCAAGGTCGCCACATAGCGGATTACTGCGTCCCGATTCTTCTCTACAAAATCCCGGCTGACGAGAACGAAGTTCGGGCTCTCGTTGACGCCATCCATGGATTGGATGCGCTTGACGACGCCCATCGTCTCAGCGATCGCCACATGCGGCTCCCACGCGACCGCGGCATCGATGAGACCCTGCTGCACGGCCGAACGTAGATCTTCGACCTTCATGTTGACGATCTGAAAATCGCTCTCCTTCATCCCATTCTGCTCGAGATAAACTCGAAACGTATTGTATGTGCCGGAGCCTGTCACGGCGCCGATCTTTTTCCCTTTCAGCTCTTTTACCGATGTGGTGGGAGAGTCCTTTTTGACGATAACGCCGTAGCGGTCGCCCCCATACTGATTTGCCGCGACGATGTAGAATTTCTCAGGCTGCTGAGCAGCCATTGTGACCAACCGAGCCGAACCGCCGTTGCCGACATCCAGCTGCTCGCCGAGAAAAGCTTTAAGGATATCTGCGCCAGAGCTGAAGGAGCTGATATCGACCTTGAGATTATAAGGTCCACCCCAGTCGCGAGCCGCATAGACTTCATCCGGAGGAACAGATTGGATGCCGACGCGGATGGTGGCCGGTTTCTCCTGCGCGACAGCGCCTAAGGCCAAGCACGTCCCGATCGTGATAGCTGCGGCACACCCGACGAGTTTCGATATAGTATGCTTCATGGCGTCTTCCTCCGTTGATCGTTGTTTGTCTCCCCATGGGAGCACTTATCCGACCGCTATCCGGCTCTTATTCTTGCGTAACGCTCATCTCCCGTCACGTTGATCCGAAGTCTCTCTTTGCAATTCTGTCAGGCCGCGGTGCGGCTCCTCTCCTGCTTTGCGAAAGCCGCAGCTTCCCTGCCGGCGATTTTCCCGAAGACTGCGCCAGAGGTCAGCCCCGTTCCTCCTGGATAATTATGATAGAATAGCCCGCCAACGAGTTCACCGGCGGCGAAAAGTCCTGGGATGGACTGACCGGATGTCTCCTCGACCTGAGCGTTTTCGTTGATCTTCAGGCCGCCAAAGGTGAATGTGACACCACACGTGACAGCATAGGCCTCGAAAGGTCCGGTATCGATGGTGTTTGCCCAATGGGATTTGCGGGGCGAAATGCCTTCCGCCGACCGACCGTCCTTGGTATTCGGATTGAACGGCACCTCTTGCCGAACAGCCGCATTATACTCCAGTACGGTGCGCATGAAGCCTTCGCGATCGACACCGTCCATGCGGTCGGCAAGGTCTTCCAGCGTATCGGCACTCACCTTTGTGATCTGACGGATACGATATTCGTCGCGCAGAAGATGCGACACCTTCGCGTCGAACACTTGCCACGCAAACTGTCCTGGCTGATTGAGAATCTCGCGGCCGTACTTGGCATAGGTATAATTGCGAAAATCGGCACCCTCATCCACGAAGCGTTCACCGCGAGCATTAATAAGAATACCGAAGGGATAACTGTGCTTCTGGAACGCATCGCCCACGGCGAGGTCTCCGAAGGCGGGCGCATTCTGATCCCAGCCAACTGCATGCGCCCCCGACCAGTGGCCGCAGGGCATAGCGCCGATGTCCAGCGCCATCCGGATGCCATTGCCCGTATTGAAGCGCGTTCCGCGGACTTTGGCGAGATCCCAATTGGGCCCCAAATACCGCGCCCGCATTTCTGCATTCGACTCGAAGCCGCCGCAGGCTAGGACGACTGCCTTGGCGTGAAGGTCTCGTGTCTGACCATTCTGCTTCACCCGAACGCCGCACACCCCCTGATCGTCTGTAATGAGCGCAACCGCGTTTGTTTCGTAAGCAACCTGCACGCCCTTCTTCTCAAGGGATGTATGAAGCATATCGACCAACCCTGGCCCCCCGCCCCACACCTCGACACTGAGCCCGCCCCAGAACTTGAAGCGACCATCGACTTTATATGCCTGACGGCCATGGCTTGTCTGGAAGCGGACGCCTTGATGTCGCATCCATTGCAGGGTCGGCAGACTCTGCCTAACCAGGATTTCCACGAGAACAGGGTCGGTCCTGTACTGTGTGACACGGAACATGTCGTCGAAGAAATCTTCCTCCGTGTATGCGCCGAAGTCGGTGTTTTCAATCACGTCCGGCGTAAGATCCGGCACGACGGAACGCACGTCGTCGACCCCGTTGAAGACGTAGCGCATGGCTCCTGCCGTATAGGTGGAATTTCCTCCACGCTCCTCTCTCGGTGCTGCCTCCAGCATCAGGACGGTTGCGCCATCGTCCCGAGCCGCGAGAGCTGCACATGCGGCAGCATTTCCAGCCCCGACGACGATCACATCGACTGTGGGTTCATTCGCCCAACTTCTCATGGAGTTCTGACCTTCTGTTTCTTTGACGCGACACTGGTGGGGCCTTCCTGGCGCCGAAGTCTTGCCTCAAGCTCAAGCGCCTGCTGGTCCGGAAGATATTTCCGCCGGAGATTGATCAGCGCTGTACCAAAGGCTTTCTGAATCTGCTGGCCGAAGGCCTCGAAGATTTCGGCGAAGTAAATTTCGTGCCGCAGAAGTGTGTCGGCCAGATTCACAATCGGCGTGTTTCGCGTATAGGAGCCGTTTGGACTTCCTCGAAACTCCGCCACGAGAGCTTCCTGGTAGTCCACCGTGATTGTAATGAGATGAGGCGCGATGCCGACGGGAATACCGTTGCCTTCGTGAAGGAAGGTCTGGGAGCTGGCCCCGAAGCGGAACCGTTCAGGGTTCTCGCCGAACAGAATGATGAGGATTGCGACCCCGCGGCTTGCGGCACGCTCCAGGGCATCCCGATGAACTTCCAGAAGAGACTCTGCGGACTTGACCCAAACATGGGTCGTTGCCGCATCGATCATCGCCTCGATCTTGGCGTGGATGGCGTCCTCTCCGGAGATATTCCAAACATACTCCTGATCCTTGGATTGGGAGAGTTGCGGCAACTGCTCGACGATTTTAGCGCATCGACGCCGCGTCGTAGCCGCAATGCGCTCGAACAGGATGTCGGGAGCAACCGGAACGTAGCGGACCGGATTTTCCGATACAGGCTGTACCGCCTGCTTTTGGCTCAGCACATCGAGCACAGAATAAGCGTTGGCTTTAGGCAAACCTGCCGTCTTGCTAACCTCATAGGCGGTCGCGACCTTCAACTTCAACAAGGCGAGGTAGGCACGGGCCTCGTACTCGCTGAAGCCAAGTTCCTGAAGCTCCAAGAGAACTTCTCCGGCATTGGCGGGGCTATCAGTCATTGTAAATGTCTTTCATCCGCAAGGATCGAGTAGTTGACTGCCCGACCGATGCCTCTGCGCAGCCCTTCGAGTCGAAGAGCCTGACCTGGAGCGACATTCGCCAAATTGACGCCTGCTCCGAAGTCTTTGAGCATTCCGACGTGTTGAGCCGGGAATCGGTAGGGGTCGGTTTCGACCAAGATATTGGCGAACCAGGGGGCGGCCGCCAAGTCCCTCAGCGATTCCGGCTTTGCAGCCGCAGCCATGTCGATTTCCGATTGCTCGATGATCACGTGCTCCACGCCGACATCCCTCATGGACGTGACGAGCGAACCGAGTTCATCGATCTGCATCGCGTGCTCGGGGTTTTTTCGTCCAAATTCGTAGATGACGGACAATCCTTGCTTCTGAAAGCGGTCGACTAAAGAAAGCCGCTCAGCCTTGCCGAGCTCGATGTAGTTCTCTGATATCTCCACTGCGCCGAAGCCAAGGCGCCCTACATGAGCCGCGTAGAGATCAAGTTCGTTCCTCTGGTAGGCATATTCGAAGAGGATACCTCCCGAATAGCATACGACGTCGGAATCGCGGTAGAGCTTGACGATGCGCTTGACGACTTCGCTTGGCATGAGAAGAGCATTGAGCGCATAGATCTTGGCAAAGTCGATATATTCGGCCGCGCAACTGAGGAGATCGGCGATTCCGCGCTCGCCAGTCCAACCGAAGCCATCGGGACCGTAATCGATGACCGCCGTGATCCCTTTCTCGCGGGGCTTCACCCCCCGTGGGGGAAGAGAAAAGGTCGAAGGCTTCGTGTTATCCATCTTAAGCCTCCAGCCCACGAAGGGTATCCCGCAACTGCTCGATCTTGCGACGCCGCACGAGTACCGTTCCGTCCATGATCAGCCTGGCGGTTCGCTCTATCTGCGCGCTTTCGATCACGAGCTGTCCCTCAGGAGTCCGACTTGTCTTGGAGGCGACGCGGAGAACACCGCTGGGATGGCCAAGGCGAACCTCATTCGAGGCCTTTCCAACTATTTCTGCAACGACAGAACTTGGCACAGCGCAAGCGACCGCGGCGCAGACAGCCCCTGTCACTGCTAAGGCCTTGTGTGGCCGCTGCATGGCGAGCTGCCGAACACAGATGTCGACGTCGGATGCTGCCACTAAGTTACCGCTCACGGTCGGATAGGAGGTCGGCGGTGCGATCATCATGACGCGGGGAATATTCGGGCTGACAGCCTGGGCCTGCGTCGCATCCTGAACAAGCCCAAGGACCTTCGCGGCCCAGCCCCGTACCTGCTCGAGCCGCTGCATAATCTCGAGATTACTGCGCAGAACCTCCGGAGTTTCTATACCGGTTGCACCTATGTCATCAGCGCGAACGAAGACGAATGGCGTGGCTGCATCGATCAGAGAAACCGAGATCCGGTTCCCTTCGATCTCGATTTCATCCCGCGCATTTCCAGTCGGCAAGAGCCGGCCTGAGACCGCCCCACTGCAATCCCCGAAATCGAGTCCGATCGCCGCGCCAGGGTCCGGAACACCCGCAATGGCACAATCCCCTTCACAACCGGCAATGCCATCTCGGATAGGGATACGGGCCGTGATGACCTGGCGTGTATTGGTAGTATAGATCCGCACGATGGTTTCCGGCTCTGTCACCGGAACCAGGCCGCGGAGAATTGCGAACGGCCCCACGGCAGCAAGCATGTTGCCGCAGTTTCCCCCGGTCGAAACCGTCGGCCGGTCAATTCCGACCTGGTAAAAGGTGTACTCGACGTCTGCATCGCTTCTGGAAGACTTGGCGACGACAGCGGCTTTGCTCGTCAGCGGATCCGACCCGCCGATGCCGTCAATTTGTCGCTCATCCGGCGATCCATAGGCGGCGAGCAGGATCGCATGGCGCTCTGCTTCGTCCTCCGGGAGATCGTCTGCGAGAAAGAAGCCGCCCCTGCTGGATCCGCCCCGCATGAAGGCGCAGCGGATAGGGATCTGCTCGCTCCCGCCCGTGAGATACACGGGCGGGACATCGCGAATGTGGCTATCGCCGTCAGGCTGCACGGAGAGCAGGGCCATTGTCCACCACCGTCGCTTGCGGAACCACGGCAGCCTTGGCTTGCTGTTCCAGCTTCATGACCAACTCGCCGAGATGCCAAGCCTGTGCCTCGTCGACGACCATCGTCGTCATCGCAAGGAATTTACGCTCCAGTTCCTCGTTCGTGAGCGCGTTAGTCGGCTCACCCTTCGGCTCCTGAGAAGATCTTGTAACCTTCCGCCCGTCCTTCAGAGTGATCTCGATCACAGATTGGCGTCCACCGAGACCATAGGCAGGATCAGCCTGCAGTTCGACCTTGCTCATCCCGTCGTGAACACTGCGATCTTTGTAACCTTCCCAGTATTCCTTGAGCCCGTTATTGCCGGCAGCAAGCGACAGAGCCAAACTGAATTGGGTGCTGCCCATGGCTGCATTCAGGTTGGTGACGACGGGCTTGGAAGCCTGGCGTATGGCGAGTTCGCTCATTCTAACGACGATGCGATCCACGTCGCTCAACCGCACGCCGTCCTGATGATAGGCCTCCTGTGCGAGGTCAATGGGGCCGTGAGCGTAACGACAGGCGGCGTGAGGCTTGAAGCCCACCTCCATGATGGCGAAGTGCTCGCCCAGATTGTCTTTCAGATCTTCCAACCGCACGGAGTCCGTGAAGGCGTTGAAGAACCCTTCGCGCGATTCAAGGACTTTTTTCGGTCCGCTAAATCCGCGGCTGGCCATGATTGCAGCGAGCGTTCCGTTGAAGCCGGCCTTGCCCGGGCTGAAAGGTTTGGCCATGCATGGGTCGTCCAGGTAGGATTGGATACCGGCCGACTGCATACAGGCGAGGCCGATGGCCCAAGCAATCTGCTCCGCATTGCAGCCAAGGAGCTTCGCCCCCATGGCGGCGGCACCGATCGCCGAAACCGTTCCCGTGGTATGATAACCACGCTGGCGGTGTCCGGGATTGATCGCCTTAGCGATGCGAACTGCCACGTCATAACCCGCTACAACGCCTGTGATAACGTCCTTTCCGGATGCTCCTGAAAGCTCAGCGATGGCGAAGGCCGATGGAACGAGCACGGAGCCAGCCTTGATGAGTCCGCTGCCATGCGCATCGTCGAGTTCAATGCCATGCCCCATCATCGCGTTGACCAGCGCGGCATTCGGCGTCGGAACCTTCATGCCGTGGCCGATGATCGTGCTCTGCGGAGCGCCGCCCCATTCCTTAACCAGCGTGACCATTGCGTTGGCGGGTTCGCTGATCGCCGACGCAGCAAGCTCGTTCCCAACGCCATCACGAAGAATGAGCTTCGCTTTTGCAACAACATCCTGAGGAATCTTATCGTAGGTGAGTGCTGCGACATGCTCCGCGAAGCGCATCGTTAAACGGTTCAGCACATCGTTCGTTTCGCCCTGACTGCTCATCAAGCCTCCGCTCCTTCTGACTTGCGCCTTGGTAGTAGCATGCAACACTACCTGTATTTTGCTGTCAACATGGATTGGAGGTTTTTTTCGCAACTACCACGCAGCCATCCGATCTCTGCAGCCGACCGAGACTTAATTTGATTTGCCATACGTTCTTTCAGCTTATCCCTCATAAAAGCATCCAATTACCGTATGTGCGCACGGCCTTATTCAATATGCTCACGCGCTGTATCTCGTATAATTAAATAATCGCGCGATTATAATTTTGTGTATTCTTCCGAAATTACAAATGCCATGAGATCCGAGACCAAGTTCAATCAACATCAAGATCTAGAATGTAATGGAGACTATTTTCCAAAAGACTCGATCACCGTCGAGCTCTGGCCTTTGGCTTTAGCGCGACGTCGCGCTTTATTCAGGCGGTAGAGTCTCTAAGGAGTTCAGCTCCGTCTGGGTCCGGCGATCCTCGTGGATCTGAACGAGGCTTGTCGAAATTGCATTGGTAGAGACGGGCAGGTCTATCAATTATACGTTCAATAGGCGGCACATCCCGAAGCAAGCCAGCTCCCATGACCCAAAGTGCCAAAGAGCTGTCCCTTTCGATCAAGCGGCATGCGTTGGCTGGCCTACAGTGAATCCTGCAAATGTCTCCTGATCCTATTGCAGAAAGGGCCTGCAAGCTGGCCGTTGACTTGCCCATACTTCTGTTTCTGACCGGGAGCGTGTGCCCATAGGGGGAGACAATAGAATGGTCCTCGGGAAAGGATGGATGCAATGATCGAAGAGGGGATGCGAGCCCGCCAGCATGATGATGTCGTGCTCCATGCGGCGGAGGACATGGCCGATACACTACGGGCTGGCCTTGAGAACCTGCAAGAGACAGCATGCATCTTGCAGAATGCAGCCGAGAGGAGCGCCGGAGTTATCTCGGAGTTAGCTCAGTGTTCGGCAGATCATACAATGCAAGGATTCGGGTCTGGCGATGGAGAGTACCGCCGATTGTCCTTGGAGGCGTCGGAGAATCTTCAAGCCTTGGCCGAAACTAGTATGGCTTTTGCTCATGTTTTTGAAGATGTCTCCCGCGAATGGCTCCGCCTGAACCAACGATGCCTGCAGCAAAACCTGGATGGTTTCAACGCCCTCACCCGTTGCAGGTCGATGACTGAGTTTCTCGTTGTTCGGAGCTCGTTGGTCCTCAACAATCTGGAGCAGAGTGCAGAAGCAGGTCGGCGCTTTGCTGCGATTGCAATCCGCTTGGCTGACGAGGCCACTAAGGCGCTCGCCGTTCAAGGGGAGAGCACAACACAGGATAAGAGAGCCGTCCGGCGAGCAAGCCGCCCGACGTGACGTTATGCGCCTTTGCGGGTGCCAAGCATTCGACTCCGCCAAATGAAGCTAGGCCAGGGTCGTAGTTGGAAGGAGGACATGATGCGAATTGCGGAACTCGCCAATGGCATCTGGCTTAGCCTGGCCCTTACCTTCACTGTGGTCTCAGTCGCAGTAGCACAGGAACGCCTGACAGCCTATCAGGGCGCTTGGCTGCCCGGGAGCCTCGATTGCGCAGAGATCTATGCTTCTACGAGGAGCGGACTCGCGTTTAAGAAGCCTGTCGATATCTTCGCGCCCGCCTTCATCATCTCGGGTAACCGCCTGACGACACCCCAAGCTTCGTGCCGCATCAAGTCGATTCAACCAAGTGGCGACCGTCAACTGCTGGTTCTCGGCTGCGCGAATGCCGTGGCGGGCGATGATGTGCGTGTCCTTATGAGCTTGCAATCAGATGGCTTACTCAAGCGCTACTTCAATGCCGAAGATTCAACCGGCACCGCGTATAGGCTGTGCTCACGATAGTATCCCTAGGAATACCCGCCTGCATGGGCCCTTTCTCGATTTCTATCGACATTCCTCGCCATCAAGAAGAATACCTCCTTCCAGGACAATTGCAGGACTGCCCAATTTACCCGAAGCTAATCCGATCTACGTCTGCCGTTGACATTTAGTTCGCGCATAAGATCCGAAGCGCTGGAACATTTTCGCGCAGTGGTCAGCAGCAACTGGCGGGCATCCGCGCAAGCATTCAGCATATCGCCCGATACAGAAGAAAACTATCTCGATTCAGGGAATCCTGGCCTCAGGCGGAGCGAGCGGCCACTCGCCCGCTGACCGCCTCATGCGAGGATCACTGCACAACTCCTCGGGCTCGCCCTCCCGGGACTCGACAGGAGCATCCGGTCCCAACAGGCGCTGAATTGATCAGAGCGCAGGTTCTGGCAGGGGTCACACAATATCCACCAATGGCCGAGGCTACTGGCGTCTGATACGGGGAATATGAGCCGTTATAATAAGGATACGAATAATATGGATAAGTGGCGGCGGCCCCAATGATCGCCCCCGTCGCTAGGCCCCAATCCCACCCCCAACCGCCATAGTACGGATAGCGCGCATAATACCGGCCGTAATAGGGATACCGGCCACCGTAGTACGGGTAGCGCGGGCCCCAAGAGCCCACGGGGCGTACGCCATATCTCCAATCGCCACGGTTCCCAATGCGTCCAGGCGGGATGCCGATCGCAGCTTGGCGGAAACCTCCGACGCCAGGGCCGAAACCACCGATGCGGCCCGGTCCACCAGGCACCACGCCAATTGCCCCACGGCGAATGCCACCACCTCCCATTGCGCCCCCAAAGCCGCCTATACCGGGCCGAGGGGTAAAGATCCGCGCGCTCCCAAAGCCGCCGCCTTGGAAGCCACCTCTACCGAATCCGCCCCCTCCGAATCCACCTCTGCCGAACCCTCCACCAAATCCCCCTCCACCCATGTGGAAACCCCCGCCCCCCCGCCCACGCTGAGCATCGGCAGGGACTGAAACGAGGAGGGTACTTGCTGTGAGAACACCCAGAGCTAAGAGAAACCTGTTCATGGTAATCCTCCCTCTTTGACAGGCGCACACGAGAGAACGAGGCAGCAACCTGGAGGCAGTTCCATTCTGATCGCTTCTAGACAGCGTGCTTGATCATCTGAGACAAGCATTTGGCATTTTGCGACGAAGGGCTGTGCGATCCCGCCGCCATCACGGATGGCCTATGTCATAGGAGCCGAGCTTCCGGGCCTCTAGCGCACATATGTCAGGTGCGGGTTGAAGCAGTTCCTAAGCCTTTTGACCCTTTGACAGTCCAGGCATCCAAACTGCAGATTGAGCGCCCTGAAAGGAGGCGTGGCAATGACCGTGGACCGTGCGATGTTGAGGCGGGCTCTGAACGAGCTCGTGAGACTGAAAGGCACTGCGGACAACCCGAGGCGCTTCCTCGCCCAGCTGTATAGCTCAGCTCTGAATGAATGGGCCGAAGAGCTCGGTGTGGACCAGCACAGGCTCAACAAGCTCGTTCACATCCGCGAAACGGGCTCGGCACAGCGGCTTCACTAGGACAGCAGCCTCTCAACCACGAACGTCGATGATGATCGTCGAACCAGATGAGCGTATCGTCCGAGGCTTGCAGGGTTGAGGCAAGACGAAAAGAAGACTGCGCAGCGATGCGGCCAAGCTGCCAGAGATCGTCGCACGTCATCACGCAAGAGAACCCGGCTGCGCTATAGCAATGCGAGAATTACAAGAAAGTGACGCTCATCCAGTTCCCTGGCTCCTCCCATCACCCAACCGGCATAGTGGTGTGGACGAGGTCGTAAAGCGGATCAGGAGAGTTTGACAACAAGACAGAGGTCCCCACGGCACACCGGGCTCTTGGAGCAGCCTTGGGGTCAACTCACCGCTTCGGTCCAGCGAGCGCCTCTTTTCGTGTATAATGATAACAAAAGCCCTTTCGTTACCGCCAACCGGAGGTGCTCCATGACGCTATTCGAAGATCGTGAACGGGCCTTCGAACAGGTTTTTGCGCACGATGAGGAAGCGAGGTTCAGGGCCCTGGCACGGCGCAACAAATTACTTGGACAGTGGGCCGCCGCTCAACTCGGCTTCACGGGCCAGAAAGCCGATGCCTACATCAATGAGATCGGCCAAAGCTTAGTAGCGCGCGTTGTAGACGAAGGCTTGGTCGAGAAACTCCATGCCGACTTTCAGGCGAACGGCATCCACCAGACTACGGAACAGATCCGCGAGAAAATGTCCGAACTTATGGCAACAGCCATGATCCAGGTCCGCACGAGCACATGGTAAGCGGACGCTTGTTTGTGCGGCGCGGCTCGCCTGATATCCAGCACATGGTCCGTGAAGCAGGCACCTGAGACATTGAGGCCGTTATGCCTTTCGGCCGGCGCCACCATTCATGGACTTCGTACAGATCGTCATCAATCTTTCCATCTCGTTGCTGTAGTCACGCAAAGTTTCCTCCACCCAGCGAGACTGTATAGCCGCGACCTCCGTTAAATTCTTACAGCCCATTATTTCTCGGGCAACCTCGCCGTCCTTTTCGAGCCGCGTAGAGACAAAGCCGATCATCTCGCGCTGGCATTCGGTGGTAGCCGCGAACCAGGTTTCCGCGGCGACTGCCAGGGCTCGGCCACCGCCATCGGGCAAAGCGGTCCCGGCGCCGCTGCGCAGCGCCTCCGACAACCTCGACGTTTTCTGCATGGTGGTCATGGTTCATCCTCCTGAAAAGAACCTCTTCATTAGAATGACAGAGTTGTCTTTACCTGCTCCAGCCGGTTAATGGCAAAATCCACCTCACGACGTGCCCGATCATCCCGCATGGCTTCGCGCATGGTCTCTAGACGAATAATTTCCTCGTCAAGCCGATCGCGCGTGAGCTCCTCCGGCGGCAGAGCCCGCTCGGCCAGGACCGAGACACTGCGACCGGTGATTTCGACGAACCCGCCGCGGACAAAGGCGCGATGCCCATGTCCCTGGCTATCGGTCACCGCGATAATGCCGGGATTGAGCGTCGCCATAGTCGTCTCGTGGCCTGGCATGACAGTCATGTCGCCTTCAGTGGCCGGCAGCATTACCGCTCGGACTTCCCCGGAGAAGAGCACCCGCTCCGGCGAGAGTAGCTCGAACAGGATAGTCGCCACGTTCTCCTCCTTGGATGGTGATGTCAATGCCCGGCAAATACGAGGGTCCTAATGGGGAAGATCAGCACTTGGATGCGCAGAAGAAGGGCATGCACAAGCGCAACACCATCCACCACGTGCAGGACCACACGCTGCATCGTGCCGGTCTCGGGCGAGATAATTTCCTCATGGTGGCTACTATATGCATTGGCGAAGCAGCTGCTACCGGGAGCGACCCCGTCGAGCCCGCCTGCATAGAGTGGTTCCAGGAAGGCGAGGACGGTTCCCGGTTGCGTTACCTGCTGCACATCGATCAACTGCTCGCCGCTGCGAAGCTGGCCGGCCGCGATGTAATCCTGCACGCCCGTCACCACCATCGGAATGACGGTCCAGGGCTTCGATGCACAGGCGACCTCGGCCACCATGCCGGGCTTCAAGACCTGAGCCTCGACTTGGCTGAAGCCGGCCTGCAGGCGGCCTTGACCGGTCCCTTCTGGAACTAAGACGCCAGCCGGACGCATGAGTGGGTTAACCACATCGCCGACCCGAAGTGTGAACTGCTCCACTCGGCCTGTGACGCCCGCCCGCACGATGGTTTTCGATAAGTCTACCTCGGCTTGAGCCAACTCAGCGTCGGCACTGGCTTTCTGGGCGGGCAACAACGTGGAGAGTCGCGCCTCCGCTTGTTGCTTGGCAGCAATGGCAGCGTCGATAGCCCCCTGTCGCCCCTGCACGGCTACCTGCAGCTTCTCGATATCGCGCGTGGCCACCGCGCCTGGGTTGCGACGATAGATCTCCTGCTTGGTTGCCAGTTCGTCCACCGCCTGCTGATAGTTGCCCCGAGCCTCCTGGAGCCTGCCTTCTGCGGCCGCGATATCGGTTGTCGCAACTGCCATCTCCGCGTCCGTTTCGGCGATCTTCCGGCGGGCAGTTTCCACAGCTGCCTCCTGCTTTGAGCTGTCGAGCCGAAAGATGGGTTGTCCCTGCTTTACCTCGCCACTCACGCCCAAATAAGTCTCGGCAACGCGCCCGTTGGTCTCCGGCAGGATTGGGACGGTCCGAAAGAATACCGTCACGTTGTCCGTCGCAGGATGGTTGTAGAAAACTACCGTGATCAGGCCGATCGTGAGCATCAGGCAGAGCGTGATCCCCCAACGCAGCTCAAACCAAACGGAGTAAAGGGTGATTTCCTTTCCGATCCGCTTGCCCTGAACATATCGACGGTAGAGATAATCCGGCAAGATCGTCAGCATGGAGCAGAGAAGGAGCTCAAGCATGAGATTGCTCCTTTGGCATGCGATAAGGCATGACTGTCGTCGGCACTTCTGCTGAGCCATTGGCCTCTGCAACGGCGGGAGCTGTCTCGTCCGGAACGACATCCGCGCCTTGCTCTGGCGCTATGCCAGCCATCTTTTCAAGAGATCCAGCCATTCTCCGAAGCGGCCGCCCCCAGTCAGGGATGTCGATCAGCGCGAGCAGCAGGCCAGCCACCCAGAAGATATGCTCATGGGTGAACAAGGCGAGGAGGCCCAACACGGCGACTATCTCGAACTGTAGCTTATGGCCCCGATGAGCAATTCTCTCGGGCAATGTGTGCAGGCGCAGAAACAGGAGTCCGACGGACAAGACGGCGAGCAGCAGGAACACTGCAGTGACAACAGAGAGAACGTCGGTCTCGCCCGGCGCGGTGATGAAGATCGGAAGATTGTGGGGTGCAGCAGGGTTGAGCGGCGCGATCATATGGCTTCTCCCACAGAAGGCATAGCGCCTGCCCCGGGTTCGGGCTTCGCGATTGGTGACTGCGACAGTTCCGGTGGAACCTCGAGTTCGGCCTCAGTTGCGGCGACAACCTCCTCGACCGTGACGCCATTCTGAATCTCGAGCAGGGTGGCGCGGCCGCGCGGGAACCCGATCACCGCGAGCTCCGTAACAACGAGGTCGACAGGCCGGTTGGAAGTGAGTGGCAGAGAGCATTCCCGCACAATCTTTGGGCGTCCCTTGGCGGTGTGCTGCATAGCAACGATCACGCGTTTTGCCCCGGCCACGAGGTCCATGGCACCGCCCATTCCGGGCACCATCCTGCCCGGAACCATCCAGTTGGCGAGCCGCCCGCGCTGATCGACCTGCAAGCCACCGAGCACCGTAAGATCGAGATGCCCGCCCCTGATCAGTCCGAACGACATCGCACTATCAAACGTGGAAGCACCTGGAAGTGCCGTCACGGGCTTTCCGCCAGCATCGGTCAGCCAGGGGAGCGCCATGCCTGGTTCCGGTACAGGACCGGTGCCGATGAGGCCATTCTCCGACTGGAAGAAAACGTGGATTCCCTTTGGGACGAAGTTCGCCACTAGCGTCGGAATGCCAATCCCGAGATTGACCAGCATCCCATCACGCAGCTCCTGGGCGATGCGGCTGGCGATGAGCATTTGCGCATCCATGGCTTCAGCCTTTCACAACGAGGTAGTCAACAACGGGGGCCGGCGTCATGACATGGTCGGGCGAGACGACGCCCACAGGCACGATATTCTCCGCCTGGACCACGACCGTATCGGCTGCCATTGCCATCAGTGGGTTGAAGTTACGCGCCGTGAGGACGTAGGAGAGATTGCCCAGATAGTCGGCGATGAAGGCGTGCACGAGCGCGAAGTCGGCCCGCAGCGCGGGCTCAAGCAGATAGTCACGGCCGTCTATGGCAATTGTCTGCTTGCCCTCCGCCACGATGGTACCGACACCAGTCGCGGTCAGGATACCCCCAAGCCCGAAGCCGCCGGCGCGGATGCGTTCCGAGAGCGTGCCTTGAGGGACGAGATCCACCCGCAGGTCACCAGCGAGCATCTGCTGCTGTGTCTCCGGATTGAGACCAATGTGGCTCACGATCGCCCGCCGCAGAAGCTTGGCCGTAATCAACTTGCCGACACCAATGCCCGGTGCTGCCGTGTCATTGGCGATGACCGTCAAATTTCTCTTCTGCTGCCGCACGAGCTCATCGATCAACGGTTCCGGTGTTCCAACCCCCATGAAGCCGCCAACCATTAGAGTGGCTTCGGCGGGGATCATGGCGACAGCGTCTTGAAGAGAAATCGTCTTCACAGAATACCTCCTCACGGGGCAGCACGGCCGCCAGCCAAGAACGGCGAAATATAGCTGGATCTTGCAGAAACAGAATATTCTACGGCCTGCTCTCCCATCGCAGTTCATCAGGTAGGGCTCGGCGCCGCTTCGCTGGCACGTCCCCAATCCTGAAACAGGGTGTAGGCGACCGCGAGCAGCACAGGGCCGAGAAAGACACCGACGATTCCAAATGCCACCAAGCCGCCGAGTACGCCTAAAAAGATCAGTACCATCGGCATTCTGACCCCACGGCTGATCAGGTATGGGCGAAGGATATTATCCAGATTGCCGACGAACAGGCCGTTCCAGGCAACCACGAATACAGCCCATTCAGTATGGTCTTCGGACATCAGCCACAGGGCGGCTGGCACCCACAGCACCACGAGACCAAGGGGTACCAAGGTCAGGACCACGCCCAAGGCACTCAACACCATTGCGCCGGGAACCCCGGCCAGCCAGAAGCTGACACCCAGGAGAATTCCCTGCACGACGGCGGTGCCAATCACCCCGTTCACTACGCTGACAATGGTCATTCCAGCGGTCCGCAACACGCGCCGTGCCCGCCAGCCACCTAACCTTGTCATTGCCCATTCCAGGCGGCTTTCTACGTAAGCGCCATCCCGGTAAAGGAAAAAGGCCAAGACGATGCCGAACACGACCTGGAGCGTCCCCGAGAGGAGCGAGGCTCCCTGGCGCAGAGTCCATTCACGCAACGGTCGCACATAGGGCGCGAGCGTCGGCCAAATTTCTGCGCCTTGCTGTGACACCTGGGTCCATATTCGTTTCGCCTCTGGCCCGATCAGAGGCAGGTGCTCGAGCCAACTGGGCGGCGGAAGGCCCTGATTGACGGCAGAGCGAGCAGCGGTGGCGAGCCGGGCGACATCGCCCGCTAGATTTGCGCCCAGAACTAGGAGTGGAAGCACGAGCAGGCCTGTAGCCAGTAAGATCATGAGCAAAGCTGCAGACGTCTGCCGCCCACCAAGCAGGCCCACGAATTTCCGGAACAATCTCCACGTCGACACACAGAGAATGACGGCAAGAAGGATGGCGTTCAAGAACGGCTTAAGAACCAGGATGCAGCCAATGACCAGGACCAGGAGTAGGATGAGACCGAGCGCCTTCTCCACATACGAGCCTTCAGGAGTGTCTGCCCGTTCCTGGCTGCTTATTGCACTGCGGGGATTTACTGAACGCACAGTCCCCTCCTCATGTGGGCGCCTCGACAGGAGACATGGGCCTGCAGAGAAACCGATGCAGGCGGTGACCGTTCTCGTAGGACCTGCTGTCGGATCCCGCCCGAAATGGCCTACGAGAGAGACAAGCTTGAGCTGCGAGAATGGGGAACCTGTTCAAAGGCGAGACTATAGAAACCATCAGGTTTGCTCCTGTTTTCACGCCCTTGTGGGGTCCACCTCACGCCATAATGCTCAACCCGCCGTCGACGTAGGTCGTCGTCCCGGTCAGCCGCCGAGCGAACGGTGTCGTCAAGTAGGCTGCCGTGAGGCCCACATCATCAATGTCCACCAACTCGCCAATGGGCGCCCGCTCGATAGCTTCGGTGAGAAGCACGTCGAAATCCTTCAATCCCGAAGCCGCCCGAGTTTTCAGGGGACCAGGCGATACGGCATGCACCCGGATGTGTTTGGCGCCTAACTCATAGGCAAGATAACGGACAACGCTCTCCAGCGCCGCCTTCACGGGACCCATCATGTTGTAGTTCGGGACCACCTTGTTGGCTCCATGATAGCTCATAGCCAAAAGTGTTCCGCCCTCGGGCATCAGGGGCTCTGCGAGCCGCGCCATGCGGACGAATGAATGGCAAGAGATATCCATTGCCACCTTGAATCCTTCGTCAGAGCTATCGACGAGCCGCCCCTGCAGATCTTGCTTCGGGGCGAAGGCAATGGAATGTAGTGCAATGTCGAGGCTGCCCCAACTTTCTCGGATCCTTTCAAAGACCGCCTCGAGTTGCCCGGCCTGGGATACGTCGCAAGGCGCGAAGATCGATGCTCCGAGCTCCTTCGCGAGAGGCTCGACATAGGGCTTTGCCTTCTCGTTGAGATAGGTTACCGCAAGCTCTGCCCCGAGTTGACGGAATACCCTTGCGCATCCATAGGCGATTGAATGTTCATTGGCTATGCCAATGACGAGGGCGCGCTTCCCATGCAGGATCTTCGATTGAGCGGCGATCTTCGTCAGTTCAGATGGCTGATCGTTCATGAGCTTGCCCTCGCGCGCCGACTGTAGCGCCTGTGACGGGCGGATCCCTGTTTAGACACGGATTCAGGATGGACTTCTTTTGGACGCGTCGTCCGCATAGCCCTGATCGCCTTGCCGTCCCTCTCGCCTCCTCCAGCTTCCGAAAGAAGGTGCCGCATTTCGCCGAGCAAGGTGATCTGCTTGGCATTGGCCTCGATCCGGCCCTCCACGCGGTCGAGCAAGTCAAGGAGGCCACGCCGGTCGGCGGAGGTTCGCAGGAGTTTGGGAAGCGTCATGAGCGCCCTCACCGGCTCGAAATCGACGATGAAGGATTGCTCGCGAACAATCTCCCGGGCGTCATCTGCGGGCATGTCGAGAAGGCCAAGGTCCTGGCTAATGAGTTCACGTGTCCGCTTCATGGTCGAGAGCCGCCGCCGCCCGGTGCCAGCTTTCATGACCAAAAGCGCTGCACGGACCATGGCACTATTCCGACCACCTTCTTCGATATGCGACAGCGCCTCCTTCACCAGGGGCGCATTGCGCGCATCAATAGGTTCTTCTTCGCCCGGCTCTTTCGCCTCAGTCGCCATGCTGATACTAGCCGGGCCATAGGTGCGGAAGAAGGCATTCTCGACGGCAGCATCGCGCAGATCGCGATAGAGATTCCATGATGCTGAGATATTGGCTGCAGCAAAATGTTCCATCATCGTCAGCGGACCATTCTCGTCACGTGGGGCACGGTTTGCCTTCGCCATGTCGGCCGCGCCTTTGAGGGGCCACAAGAGGGGATTGAGGTCTGACATGGACCAGCGCTGGACGCGCTGGGGATTGAAAGCTCGGGCGATCCCTGCCGCAGCCGGAGTCATTATCGGCGCCACAAGCGGGTGGACAAAAGCCTCATAGGCAGAAGCCAGAGCCTCGGAGGTCTTCTCGACTGCCTCAAACGGCATCTCGTCCTTACGGCTATATTTCTGCAGGACATGCAGGTCCTCAACCCTGCGCTCCGTCAGCAGTACGTCGTAGTGTACGCTCCCATTCGCTTTCTGCTCCTCAACCTGCATGCTGTAGAGTCCCGGCGACAAATGCTCAATGTACTCGATCAGGTCGACGATCTGGGTGTATTCGCGCTTCGCAACCGAGCCGGAAACGAAAATCCCAAGGTGACCGACGCTCTCGTGCATCAAGCCGACGATCACCTGTCCATTAGCCTTGAGGGCCTCGGTGGTCGGATAGAGATCAGCGACCCAGTTGAAAGCCTGCTGTGGCGGCGTGATGTTGTCGCCTAACGATGCGAACAGGATAATCGGTGACTTGATTGACCGCAGGTCAAAGGCCCGTCCCTCGGACCACTCGGCGTCACCGACCGCCAGATTGTTCCCGACAAAAAGGTTCTCGACGATCCACTTGATTTCCTCGCGGTTCATCAGGAAGAAGCCGCCCCACCAGCGTTCGAACTCGAGGAAGCGCGCCGGCTCAGTATCGATCTTCGAGAACAGCGTGTAGTACTTGTCGAAATACGTATTTGCCGGATTGAGGTACTCAAAATTTTCGACGAGGTAGGCTCCGTCGAACTTGCCGGCGCCGAGATCGCTAGCGAAGAGCGCCGGCCAAAGTCCGCCGAGGATTCCACCAGCGTAGCGCATCGGGTTTTCGCCGTCGTTTCCGGCCCAGTATGACATCGGAGCACCATTGATGACGATCGGACCGACGAGATCCGGCTCGACCGCACCGACCAGCATCGAGGCCCAGCCGCCCTGGCAGTTGCCAAACAGGACGGGCTTGCGGGCTTTGGGGTGGCGCTGACCTACAATACGGAGGAATTCAGCCTCGGCACGTGAGACGTCGGCGAGCGTCTGTCCGGGCATTGGGTCCGGGAAGAAGATGACAAAGTAGACCGGGTACCCAGCTTTAAGTGCTACCCCGACCTGCGAGTCCTGCTTGAACCCACCAATGCCCGGCCCATGGCCTGCCCGGGGGTCGATGATGACGAAGGGCCGCCGATCAGGATCTATTTTGGTGCCAGCTGGTGGAATGATACGCACTAAGGCGTAGTTTACAGGCTGCTGGAACGTGCGGGCATCCGCGACTATCTCCCAGTCAAATGCCAGCAATGGCTGCTTGCCGGATTTCTCATGCTCGATCCAGTTATTCCCACGCTGGCGGATCGTGTCCCAAAACAGGATTGAGCGCTGCGTAGAATCGAGCCAATAGGCGGTCGCGTCACGCCAGAGATCCAGAGGCGGCACTGAACGGATTGGCGCCTCCCTCAATGGCTCGCCGGCGGCCTTTATGGTATCAAGATAGCGTTCGAGCGCCTTCGTGCATCGCTCATGGTAGACCTCGGTGACCTTCATTTGGGAACGAGCAAGCTCTTCAATTCGGGTCTGCCCGCCACCCGCTCGTTCGCTCGCCCTGTGTTTGATGTCTCGCATCTCACTTGTCCCATCACGCTCCGGAATTCAGAGAAGCTTACTTTTTTGTGTCGCCCCACTTGAGGAAAAAGCCGACATCGCCCGGCAGCCCGCCGGGCCACTCGATAATGATCGCGCTCAACCTGAATCCGGCGCTTCTGAGCTGGTCACGCCACAGTTCGTAAGCTTGGCGCGGGCGTCCTGTAAGGGTTTCGGGCCAAGCCTGATCCGAATTGTTGATCGCACGGCCATGATCCGTACAGAGTGCATTGGGAAAGCGCATGACCATCAGCTCGGTCTGCCCTCGCTCCGCCGCTGCCCGCAGTTTTGACTTCAGCGGCTGCAGAATTTCCTTCAGTCGCTCCGGTGTCAGGTCGATAGGTTCAGCCAGTCGCTTAACCAGGTCCTGGCGCGCCTTTTCGGCGCGGTCCATGCCTTCAACCGACTTAGTAGCCTTGGCCATCTGCATCTCTGTCATGTAGTTCCGCAGATCCGCCGCTGACATGAACGTTTCGTCCCCAAGCTCCTGCTGAGCCTTGGATTCCTCCGGCTTGCTCTTCAGAGTTTCCATAACATCAGTCTCCGTGTTCACGATGCGATTCTGGCCTGTGTAGCTCCAAGCACGTTGCGTGCCTGCTGGGCGATCACGAGTTCTTCATTGGTTGGGATGACCCACGCCGTGGGCCCGGCTCCGGTGGAGATGCAGGGTCCACCGGTACGGTTTGCCGTCGTGTCTAGTGTAAGTCCTGCCCATGCGAGTCGGCCAATCACCTCGGCCCGGGTCGCCACATCGTTCTCACCAATGCCGGCCGTGAAGACGAGGCCGTCGATCCCGCCTAGGGCCGCGATAAGCGATCCGATTTCACGCGTGATCCTGTAGACAAACAGCTCAATGGCACGCTTGGCATCGGCATTCGTCTCCGCGTTAGCCCGCAGGACCCGCATATCGTTGGATAGGCCAGAGACCCCAAGCAGACCTGACTTGGTGTAGAGCACGCGCTCGGCCTCTTCTGGGCTGAGCCTCATTTCCCGGAGCATGAAGAAGACGACGCCGGGATCAACGGCACCGCAACGAGTGCCCATCGGAAGGCCTTCAAGGGCTGAGAACCCCATGGTCGTTGCGACGCTCTTTCCATGCTTAAGGGCACATAGACTTGCGCCGTTTCCGAGGTGCGCGACGATTACTCTCCCCTCGGCGAGGGGCGGATCATAGTCCTTCAGTACGGACGAAATGTAATCGTAAGACAGCCCGTGGAAGCCGTACCGTTTCACACCTCGCTCGCGCATGTCGCGTGGTAGTGCGAACATCCTCGCAATCTCGGATTGGCTCTGATGAAATGCAGTGTCAAAGCTGGCGATCTGCGGCAATCCTGGCAAGCGACGACGGACGATCCGGATCGGTTCCAAATTGTGGGGCTGATGCAAGGGAGCGAGCGGCACCAGCTTTTCCAAAGTCTGGATCACAGCTTCATCGACCAGAATCGGACTGGAATAAGCCTCGCCACCATGGACGACGCGATGGCCGATGGCGACGAGCTTGCGTCCTTCCTGATGCTTCCGCAGCCACGAGACAAGATGCATCAACGCCTCTTCATGCCCTTGCCGGTCGCCGGAACTCCACGTCATCTCATCCAGGAGTTTCCCTTGAGCATCCTTGACGATAAAGTGCGCTGAGTTTCCCAGCCCCTCGAATAGACCTTTGAAAGCCATGCATGGCTCTGTGCCTTCCAGCACGTCGTACACCTGGAACTTGAGGCTCGACGAACCAGCGTTGAGGACGATGAGCACGGGCGTCATAGCTCAGACCTCCGGAACAGCGAGCTGCTTTCGCTGCTCATCGGCGACAAGCGAGGCCACCGCACAGGACGCCAAGCGCGTTATCGTCGAGTCGGCCCGGCTCGTGAGGATGATCGGAACGCGGGCTCCGAGCACAATGCCCGCAGCATCGGCGTCAGCCAGAAAAGTCAGGCTCTTGGCGAGCATATTGCCGGCCTCGAGATCCGGCACGACGAGAACGTTGGCTCTTCCAGCAACCGGAGACTGGATCTTCTTGATCGTTGCTGCACCGAGATCAATGGCATTGTCGAGAGCGAGAGGTCCGTCAATGACAGCGCCCGTGATCTGCCCGCGGTCGGCCATCTTGCATAGAGCGGCAGCCTCGATAGTCGAGGGTATCTTGGGGTTAACTGTTTCCATTGCCGAAAGGATCGCCACTCGGATCGGATCGACCCGCATCGCTCGCGCGAGATCAATTGCGTTCTGAACGATATAGATTTTATCTTCCAGTGTTGGTGCGATATTAACGGCCGCATCTGTGATGATAAGCGGTGTCTCATGGCTGGGCACATCCATCACGAAGCAATGGCTGATGCGACGCGCCGTGCGCAACCCTCCCTCACGGCGGACGACCGCTCCCATGAGCTCGTCTGTGTGAAGGCTGCCCTTCATGATGGCTTCCGCCTCACCAGCCCTAACGAGCTCGACGGCCTTCTCGGCCGCCGCATGACTATGGAGAACGTCAACGATGCGGGTCGTGGACATGTCCTTACCGAGAGCCTCCGTGATGGCCCTGATCCTGACCTCCGGTCCGACAAGAATTGGTTCGATCAGACCGAGCTCCGCCGCTTCAAATACAGCTCCGAGAGAGGCTGCATCGCAGGGGTGCGCCACGGCAACCTTCAACCTCGGCAGAGACTGAGCGGTTGCTACGAGCCGCTCGTACTTCTCGTGCCGCCGCGAGCTTTGCTGTGACGCGTCCTGAACGGAAACCGCAGCTGTCATGATGGCCTCCCACCGGGCCGTTGCGATGGGTCGCCAAGTGCGCCAAGCGGCTTGCGGAGTCGGAACATCTTGGACCTATATCCGTGATTGCCTAGCCTTCTTGTGGGCAGAGTATTACCTTTTCCGAACCTGCTGCTTGACCTGTTGGGCCACAGTTTTAACAGTTTGGGACTGCCATACTCGTTGGCGCCAGCGTTTGGGCGTCAGTGATCTTTCGTTGGGCGGTGGACTCCATCGTCCGTTCAGGGCCTCCGCCTTTAGGCATAGAGGCGCATCGTGAGATTGAAGGGACCTTTAAGCGCAGCAAGCCGGTTCGCCTCCAGAGCGCGGCCCGGGCTTTCGTTCTGAACGAAGAGGACAAGAGAGCCGTCACCATTGTACCATAGCGGCATCCAGCTGCTGATGGCGAGCCGAATTAAGCTGCTCGCTACCTGGAAACCATTCGTGTCGGCGTTCATGGATCATCCATTGATGACCCGCGCTAAGGTCGGGACTTTCAACGCCATCAGCCGTTGCCCATCAGCTGGGGCTTGAGTAAGCCTGCGCCGGACGACGCTATCGACATTCTCGATCTCGAAACTCCAGTCGGGCTCGACGCCGATGCGCTTCATCCGCGCAAGGATCGGCTGATCGGTCAGTTGAGGTGGATCAACCTTCAGCAACTCTGCTGCGTAGGTGAAAAACTGCTCGGGGGCATCGTGTCCCCCTGCGCCTTCGGTGGAGTCTTCATGTCAATTGTCCGATCTGGCTCGAATGACACAGCCTCGAGAGCCTGACCCTATTGCGACACAGGGGTGATCCGGTATTCATGGATTTTGTGAACGGTCTCATAGTCTGCAGGAGCATCGGTCTCTGTCCGCCCGATGATCCAAACGTAAGGTGTCGGGACCTCAAGAACGTGCGTGTCCTCGGGGAGCCTGTAATCCTCGATCAAGCGCGACCCCGGATCGGGCCGCCAATCCTTTGCCGCCAGGAGAAAGTGGACTGCTTGCGTTCCCGTTGTACGCCAGCCGGGGGACGCGAACACGTAGGACTACGTATCGAGCATGGGTAGCAGATAGTAGCGCCCAGCGGGATCCGGGACCGAGGCTATGACGGGCTCATTTCGCAAGTCAAGAAGCGCCGACAAGTACGGCGTATCGAAATTCGGCTTGATGACGGCCGTGTCCTCCGCCTGGGGATAGGCGCGGATGTTGGCGAACGTAGTCATGCGGTTTCGGCTAAACCGGCCCCAGCAGTACCAAATGAGCGGGAATCCGCAAAGGTTTGCGGAAGAGCTTTCGCATCGGAGTTATCCTCCAAGTCTCTTTGAAAATTCGCCCTCTCAAGCGAATTCATTTGGCCGGTCGGAACGGAGAGACCTACGGAGCTGCCGGGTTTTTCGGACATGGGGATGGTTAGCACGCCATGCCGACGGGGTCTGCTCCGACCAGCGTCGAAAGGCACGAGTGAAGGCACTCGGCTCAGAGTATCTTAAGACCGTGGCGATCTGACTTAGTGCCATATTGGTATTTTCCAGTAGCTCGCACGCGATCTGGAAGCGGATCTCATTGGCGACCTGCCGGAATGCAAGACCTTCGGCTCGCAAGTGTCGGCTCATTGTGCGACGATGCATGGAGAAAAGGCGAGCGACCGTAGCAGCGGAGCACGTATCCCTGAGCAACTCGGTCCGAAGCACCCGCCGCAGGTCTTGAGTGAGGGAGCCGGAGCCATGGCTTGACGGCAGTTCGTCAGCCCTGCGCGTGGATGGCATATCCATCACTCCCTCTCCTCTTGGTAGCCCTGCGAAAGAAGGACCGCGCCATTATGGCGGCTCCTGCATCAGCCTGCTTGACCACTTGGGACGTTCCCTTGACAGTTGGGAACACTGGCAAGCTGCTGAATCAGCTACCTTCTTCGGGGGCATGCCCTTGACGAGCGTGAGAACCTGACGGGCAGCGGCTGGCTCGGCTTCATCACGGCCTGCCACCTGCACCGTTGGGAAGGCGAACTTTATCCCATTCTCATCGAAGGCCTTCTTGATCATCGCATATGCCTTGCGTCTGATCACGAATTGCTCACCTGGGCGCGTCATCATCTTCATGCGAAGCTGGATGGCGAAATCGCCAAACTCCTCCACGCCCTGCATCTTCAAAGGCTCGATGATATTCGATGCAACCTCCGGATCTGCCGCCAGCTCCTTGCCGACCTGCTTGATGATCTTCCTCGCTTTGTCGAGGTCGGTGTCATAGGTGACGTTGAGAGTCGTTTTGTCGATGACCCAGTCGCGGCTCATGTTCTCTACCGCGCCAAGCTGGCCATAAGGAACTGTGAAAACAGGCCCTCTATGATGCCGCAGCTTCACTGAGCGAAAGCCAAGCTTCTCTACGGTTCCCTTATAGGATCCACTCTGGATGTACTCACCGACCCGGAAGGCATCATCGAGCAAATAGAAGATCCCGCTGATGACGTCTTTGACCAGGGTCTGCGACCCAAATCCTACGGCAACGCCGAAGATTCCTGCGCCGGCAATGAGTGGACCGATTTCCACCCCTAGAGACGAGAGCGCCATAAGAACAGCTACCGTAGCCAAAACGATGAACGCAGCCATTCGAACCATTGGCAGCAAGGTCCGAACTCGCGCTTGACGCAAGGCAGCCTCGCTGCCTGGCGGAGCCGTAACCTGCATGGCTGACAGACGCCGATCGATCTGTGTCCTCACGATCTGCCAGAGGAGATCAGCCACCAACAGGATCACAATACTGCTCAATGCGCCACGCACCAGCCGAGTCATGATCGTGTCGCTACTCGTCATCTCTCCGAGATCGATCCCCCAGACCCAGCCCAGAAATAAGGCTGCCCCGACGATCAGGAGGGCTCGGATGCCTCGATCCAGGTAAACGGCTCTAAGGTCATAAAGGTGTGCGTCCTCGGTGCCGTCAGGAGGCCGTAACAGGTGACGCACGGCATCCTTGGTGATTCTGACCGCTTGAGGAAGCGCCATGACCAATATCAGGAGCCAGAACAGGCGCATCAGGCCTGCGACCCACAGTCCCCAAAGCAAGATGAGATATAGCGATAACAGCCACGTCCCGAGGCCATGATGACGCCGGAACCGTTCTGTTGCTTTCGGTGTCGTTTCAGCAAGTGGTATCGGCCATCTCCAGACAGCCTCAATCGCGATACCCAAGAGGCCAATTCCCATACCATACGCCACTAACCTGCGGCCGTCGGCAGTAAACCCGAGGGTGGTCACGAGCTCGACGGTTGCCCAACCGATTGCGAACCAGCCGATAAACAGAACAGTTCGATTGTGCCAGAACCGCGCCGCTTCGTCGTTTAGGGGAATGATCCGAAAGCCTTCAGGATCGTGGCGACCCACTGCCGGAGGCGAGAGGAGGATCCGGCTAACCAGGAGGGCAACCCGCACCAGCAGCGCCGCAAACAAATAGGCAAGCACGATCCGTCGTAGCAGAGGGGGCCAGTTGAAAATAAGGAAAGCGCCGATGCTTCCTAAGGCGAAAATCGTCACATAGGCCAGATCGAACGCCAGACGCCAACCGATCATCCGCAGGCGTTCGCCTGTCGTTCCTACCGGGCGGATGAGGATCCGGCCCCTTGCGGATGCTGTGCTCCTTCGGAAGATCCACTCGGCCCCGGCTCCAAGGCCGAAGAAGCCAAACACGAGGAGGATGACATCGAAGGCAGATCGGCTATGGAGCTCCAGCGTCAGGAGATCTGCGGCCCGAGCGAATTCACGGGGCAGGCCTGGAATCGCCACCATCAGAGAAGCCAGATGCGTCCGCAACGCATCAACGCGCGATGCCAGCATCTCGGAGTCCATACTTTGCGGCGGTTGTGGCGTCGGCTCCTTCGACACCGTTGCCTGCTTCTCCTGGTCAATCCACGTTTTGATGGCATGGTCATCCAGCAACTTAAGGAGCTCTTGAACTTGAGGCGGAGGGGTAGTCGGAGTCGGCGCGGTTTGGGCATGAGCCAAGCCGCCCAGCTGAACCATGCTCAGGAGCATCACTCCCCATAGTGCACGCAACATCTGAAGACGTCTCTGGCTCATGGACCACTCCGATCCAGACTGATCACGGACAGCAATAGACGATCTGACCGTCAATCGTTCCGAGCTGCTGGCATCCTGGCGTGGCGTAATAGGACGTGCCAGCAGCCGTAGCGGCCGCTGTTCCGCAGGCAACGGAGCGGCGGATAGTCCAGCGAGCCACATCCGCATAGCTCATCGGTGCCGCTAATTGACCGTCCCTCGCCCCCACTTGACTGATGACCGCAGCCTTAACGATCAACCAATTCACAATAAGGCGCCTTGTGCTTGACCGGCAGGGACAATCCCTTGACAGAATGGGCCACTAATGCAGTTACCCGAGGCGTCCGTCGGCCCTCCAGGCGGTGGGCGTCTGACCTGACCAACGCCGAAAAGCACGCGTAAAGGCACTCGCCTCAGAGTAACCCAATGCCGCTGCGATCTGGCCAAGTGGCACCTCGGTGTCCTGCAGCAATTGCCGGGCAATTTCGAACCGGACCTCGTTGGCGATTGCCCGGTAGCCCATTCCGCTGTCCTTTAGGCGGCGGCTCAGAGTACGGCGGTGCATGGTCAGCAGCTCGGCGATATCTTCTGCCGAACAACGCGTTCTGGTCAGTCGAGTGCGTAGTAGCCGCCGGATATCATCCGAGAACTCGGAGCCTTGGCTGCTCTTCATCTGATGAATTCGCTCTTCCAGCAGAGCTCGCATCACGGGATCGGCCCCGGCAATTCGAATATCCAGATCACGGGCCGAGAAAACAATGGTGGCGCTCTCCTGGTTAAACCGGACGGGCGCACGGAAGTGACGGCGATAAGGCTCCAGATCCACAGGGGTGATCCGGGGCAGCAGCACCTCAACAGGATTCCAGTCGACCCCGCACAAGGCACGCAACGCGTTGACCGCAACGGCAAGAGATCCATCAGCGATCTGATCCGCGCTTCTGGCCTCAGGCTGATAAACCGAGAAGGTGAACAGGGCCAGATCACCGCTGACGATTAACGACGGCACGGCCCCACGATTTTGGACGCTTAGGTTGGAAACAAGCGCCTGCATGGCAGCACCTACAGTCTCTGACTGCTGCATCAGGCGCCCCACTAGTCCAAGCGACAGAATCGTAGCACGTCGACCGACCAGTAAGCCGAAGTATGGACACTTTGTCCGGGCAACACTGAGGGTGAGCAGTCGACCCAAGGCCACGTGGGGAATCACGTTAGCTCCATCATCGAAAAGTCGCGGGTCAAGCCCGACCTCGCGGATGATGGGATCCGGATCGATTTGGAACTCGCGCAGGGTCGGCGCGATCTCCTTCGCAACGCCGAGGTGAATGTAACCGGGTGGAAGTGTGCGCCCGGGCCCCGCCAGGATGGATGGTGAGAGCGATACTGCTCGTTCTAAGCTGTCGCTCTCACTCTTGGACTCTGGCCCAACGTTGATGTTGATGGTCATCGCCATGGCCCTCCCCAGAGTTCCAAAATCTTGCTCAAGAGCACACGGTCGATCCACTCGGGAAGTGACACCTTGACCAAGATCAATTTAATCAAGCTTAGCCGGAAATTTGGATCCAGACACGGATTCGTCGTGTGCTCTCGCACTTCCACTGTCCGAACTGAGCAAAAAACTGTCTTGAAGCATCAACCCGACTGGTCTGATCGGTGTGACCTGGCGCTCAAATGCTAGCCTATCCGCAGGCTATGATCATCCCAATCAGCGCTCTCTTCGCTGCTCCGCTGACTTGAGATGATGTTCATATCCTTTTGCCAGATTAGGACGTATCTCTAATTATACAATTGGCACGAGCGAGTGACGCGGTGGTTTCAAGGGAGCTATCCTTTCGTCCCTTACCCTCGATGTTATGTCCGTTGCCGCCGAGACTTTGATCCTAGCCGGGTTTCTCGGCGTTCATTTTGTCTTGTCCCGAGCATTGATGACAGCCAGGTGATGGAGTTGGTGGTAAGATACCGACTGCGATTTCCTGCTCTCAGGATTTAGGCATCCGGAACGCTGTCTCCTGAAGAAGGAACGACGAAGCTCTACATATGTCGTTGTACTATTTCGCCCCGTGGCACTGGCTAGGGAGTGCTGGGTTCTCGAGAAGTGGGCCTCCAGCAGTAGCAGCGAATAGAAACATTCCGGCGACGATTTATTATGCGGCACCGGGGTACGCGCTCTTTCTACACTGTTTAATCATGATGACTTGTGACCACACAGGATACGAAGGAGCGCAGGGAAGGGTCGCCAGTCTGTCGAAGTACTTGTCCTGAAAGGCACCTCTTGAGTCCGCCGAGACTTCTGACGAACGATAAATGACGAAAGGCTCGGGTCAGCTTCGTTTACCATAAACTCTCGTCTGGACAGGAGCACTTCATGGGCAACGGATTCAAGGAGCGTCGGAGGAGCCGCCGCTTTCCGACCAAGCTGGAGGGGCGGATTGTCCCTAGGGGGGACGCACCACTCCTGGAATGTGTCGTATGTGATCTGTCCGAAACGGGCGTTCGTCTGGCTCTTTGCGAGAATGGAGAGCTCCCTCTAGAGTTCGAACTTGAAATTCCCGACGAAGGCGCACGTGCATCAGTACGGGTCATTTGGACAAATGGACGTGAAGTCGGGGCTGAGTTCATATAACTCTTGTCCCGCACTAAGGGGTCTGAGCTATGAAACTCGCAGCCGCCACTTTAATAATAATACCGGCCAATCGGCAATGTCCGACTATCTTTTGCAACAAGAGCCGAGCACTTCCCAGTTTTGGCGGCTTGCAAGAAGCACGCTGAATATTCCCAACGTTACGGTCACGATTATCGGAAGAAATGGGCCTCCTGCTGAAGGATGGAGGACAACGAGGGGCACGGTCTTGTAGATCGTCTCAAGGCGGCTTCGGAGCTCGACGAGGGACCCAGCCTGGCCGAGGCGCGGGCGCTGTTTCTCGAGGCGGCAGACGAAATCGAACAGTTACGGCGTCTGCTCGATGCCTCGATCCACGGTGACCGGGACCTGACAGCGCCAAAGGGCAGGGCTTAATGTTCGAAGCGATCCAGCGTCATCCCTTGTGGTGGGCTATGCCGATGTCGACCTTCAACTCAGATCCACGGCAGAGTTCTCATCTCTCTATTGTGGAAATGGTGTTGCGCTTCTTAAAGCCGCAGCACAACGCGCTATGGATATGATCCTGGCCGCTACTTCACGGCTCGGAGAAGGAGTTCACCGTGGCAAAAGCTGCAACTAAGACGACCACCCGCAAGGCACCGGCCCAAAAGGCCGTTGCTTCGAAGAGTGCCGGCAAAACCTCGTCCAAGACCACAAAGGCACCTGCCAGGGTCGCGACGTCCAAAGCTGCTCCGTCTAAGACCGCAGCGACCAAGACTGCGGCCTCCAAAGCGAGTGCATCGAAGGCTGCCGTGAAGACGGCTGCCAAGGCCGTGAAGATGTCTGCCAAGGCATCTGCCACCGCAGCGAGCCCAATTCTGACGTTACGCCAGATTGCCGACAACCTTGCCGCAACGCATGATCTGCCCAAGCGCCGGGCCAACGAGATGTTGGTTCAAGTGGTGGAGCTGATCACCAAGAGCCTGAAGAAGGGCGAGAAGATCCGTCTGACAGGGCTTGGCATCCTCCAGGTCCGCAAGCGCGCCGCGCGCATGGGTCGCAATCCGCAGACCGGCGAACCAGTGAAGATTAAGGCCTCCAAGAAGATCGCGTTCTGACCGGCTAAGGATCTCAAAGAAGCTATCTGAGACTTGGCAAATTCGAGATAGCGGTTGCTCCGCTCGGCGATGCTGGCGGCCTCATCCGTAAGAGGTCGAAGGACATACACCGTTTGATGCAAGCGAGAAGTGACGGAATGGATGTTAATCTGGGTCGTCTCAATGCCGACATGGCCGAGCACTGCCCGCAGCACCTGCAAATCCGCGCCATTCGGACGATGGTCTCGTTTCGGAAAAATGGAGAGCACTTCTTGGATGAAGCAGAAGGATCTCCATGGCCCAGACACGCTTTGCAAAGGAGCTTCGGGATGAGGCTGTTCGGCTCGCCCTGACCAGCGGCCGCAGCCGACGGGCGATTGCCGAGTATGTCCTGGTCGGCCTGTCGACCCTGCGCAACTGGATCGACCGCCGCCGCAAGCGCCAGATCGACGATCCGCCCGACGAGCGGCAGGAGGACATGGCGGCCGCACTGAAGCAGCTGCGGCGCGAGAACGAGATCCTGCGCCAGGAGCGGAGATCCTCAAACGAGCCACCACTTTTTCGCTAAGAAGGGAAGTCGAGGAGGTCCCAACTCATCGATATGGCGAAAGAGAGCTTCCCCGTCACCCGTCTGTGCTAGGTCTCGAAGTGAGCCAGAGCGGCCATTGCGCCTGGCGATCGCGTCCAGCCAGTCCGCGTCAGCGCGAGGGCTGGTTCTGTTGGCCCACATCCGCTCGGCCTTCACCCTCTCCGATGAGACCTACGGCAGTCCGTGCATGACCGGCGAGCTGCAGGATGAGGGACTGCAAGTCGGTCGCCGTCGGACCACCCGGCTGATGCGGGAGAACGGGCTTTAGGCCCAGCAGAAGCGAAGGTTCAAGCGCACACCGACAGCCACCACGCCTTTCCGATCGCGCCCAACCTGCTCGAGCAGGACTTCTCAGCCGTGCGCTCGAACCAGAAATGGAATGCCGATATCTCGTACGTGTAGACGAACGAGGGTTGGCCGTACCTGGCCGCGGCGCTCGATCTCTTCGCCCGGTGGATGATTAGCTGGGCGGTGAGTGACTGGCTGAACAAGAAACCGGCGTTGGAGGCGCCTCGCAAGGCTCTGGCGATCCGAAGACCCAGTGAGGGGCTGACCCATCATGCGGACCGTGGCAGTCAATATTGTTCGATCGAGTATCAGGCCGAAGCGGGGAAGCACGGCGTTCGAATCTCGATGTCCGGGAAGGGAAACTGTTATGATAATTCGATGGTTGAGACTTTCTTCAAGACCTTGAGGTCCGAATTGGTCTGGCGCACGGTGTTCCACACCAGAGCTGAGGCCAAGCAGGCGAACGGCCGTTACATCGACGGCTTCTACAACCCGGTCCGGCGTCATTCGACACTGGATTATGTCAGTCCGGTTCAGTTCGAAAGGCGGGCCGAATAGCGACCAATCCGCTCTCCACCAAACCGAAGAAAATCCGCTCTCACCAAGCCCAGAAAGTTGCATAATCCGTGGATCACATCTGGGGGCAGGTCCAGCCGATCATCCATTAACATTGACCTCGGATTGCCTCGTGGGGGCCGGCCACCATTGTGAAGCACCGATCGACATCAAGACCAAAGCGCTTTTGATCGGGACACAGGATGATCCGCACAGAGTGGCCTCAACGAGAGGGAACTCGGCTGGATGACATTACGTTTCGATACGGGTGGACATTTCATGACTCTGTAAACTCGGCCGCCGATTGACGTCTAACGGGCTTTTTCTCTGGCGTCCGTGCTAGGCGAGGCAGTTCCAAGATCGCTTCGGCCGCAGAAATATCAGTTATCAGAACGGAAGCATTAGTCGCCGCAACACCCGCACGAATAATCCGGGCCTTATTTCGCCCTCCGGAGGATATGACGACTTTAGGAACATCTCTGATTGCTGTCGGAGAGATGGCCATCACCCTCCGGTTCACGTCGTGGTCTATGATTTCCCCATCGGCATCGACGAAGTGGCATAGGACGTCGCCAACTGCTCCGGCCCTTCGGAGGCTCGTCATCTCAGGAAACCCAAGAATGCTGCGACGGAAGATTGATGCATCTTCGCTCACGTTGCCGACACTTAACAAGGCAACATCAACGTCCCGAGCCCGTATGATTAACTCCTGAAAATCCTTCAACTGCCATAGGGCGCGCGCCATCTCCGGCTCAGGAACGAAAACCGGCGCAGTAATTTGATAGAGATTCGTTCCGTAGAAATCCGCTAGCCGCCAAGCCACAGCAGATGGATTATCCATTGTCGCGTGGGTCAGGCCGCCTAAAAGCGACACAACCGTCAGCTTCTCGATATCCAGTTGCGCGAGGGATTGCATGCAGACCTTGAGAGTAGCACCCCAACCTACGCCAACGGACATCCCGTTTGACAATTCGCCGGAGAGATATTGGCCAGTCGCATGCCCAACCACAGCTGCGACGCTCGCCTCCGTCTGGTCGCCCGTTGGAACAATAATAACCTCCGAGACACCTAGGTGGCTTTCCAGAGCCCTTTGGAGACGAATGATCGAGTCGACCTCTGTGTTGATGGAGATCTGCACGGTCCCGTCTTGCCGAGCCGCCGCAAGCAGCCGAAGGGCCTTGAGTCGACTGACACCGATTTGCTGCGCGACCTGCTCTTGGGTCAGGCCTTCGATGAAATAATGCCACGCAGCCCGTATTTTGAGCTCCTGCTTGTCAGCCTGGAACTTGCTCAGCTTTGCACGCTTCTTGTTGTCTGGGTCTGACCTTCTTCTTGTTTGGGCCACTTGCTTCGTCATCCTTATTGGAGCAACTGCGCGGCGCCCGCGAACAGCCCCTCATCGACAGATGTGCCGTACATCTCTACCATCAAACATTGATCTCTTCGATGACATAAATGTTCGCCAATGTCACTATTCAATGCCTTCGCACGGCACGATAAATTTTTGCACCTCACAGGAAGCTGAGAAGGCAGTTGTTGGGATGGCCAAATCCGAAGCGGATCTCCAATCAACAGCAACAAAGCCTACTCCAAGATCTGCTTATGCATTTTTCTAGCGGTTATTCATGTGAGTCTCTTGGACATCGAGACGATTTGCGTGAAGCTTGACAGATAGATCTTTATGAACAAAACTGCCGATGCAAACATAAAAGTTTATGCAACCGGGAGGGCTGCAACATGACAATCTTTACGCGCCGGCAGTTTGCGGGCGGGCTTGTAGGGGCATCTCTACTGCCTTCGTTTGGCGCCTTGGCGCAGTCCAAGAAACTCACCTTGTACATGGGCCCCCCAGATCCGACCTGTGCGGCGCTGACGAGCGCTTTCGAAAAGCAGTCGGGCATCACGCCAACCTTCTTGCGTCTTTCGGCCGGCGAAGCCGTCAATCGTATTCGCGCCGAGAAAAACAGGCCTCAAGCAAGCGTACTTTATGGCATCGGGCTCCCCTCGATGATGACGCTTAAAGCAGATGACCTTTTACAGCCCTATAAACCTAAGGGGGTTGACGGCATTCCAGCTAAATACGTTGACCCGGAAGGGTACTGGACTGGGATCGACGTTGACTTCATTGGTTTTGCTTCGAACAAGAAGTTCCTGGAGGAGAAGGGGCTCAAGGCGCCGACGAGTTGGGAAGATCTGACGCGCCCGGAATTTGCGGGTCAGATCTGCATTGGTAGCCCAGCCACCTCTGGTACCGGCTATACCTTTCTCGCAACTGTTCTGCAGGTAATGGGCGAGGATAAGGGCTGGGATTACTTGAAACGTTTCAATGCCAACGTCTCGCAATATACCCGTTCCGGCATTGGTCCGACGCAGCTTGTGGGGCGCGGTGAGGTTGGGATTGGTATCCTCTTCGCTCATGACATCCTTGGCAGCATTCACAAAGGCTTCCCTCTTGAGATGACTCTGCCCGAGGAAGGCACGGGATACGACTTGTTCTGTGCAGTCATGCTAAAAAATGCACCCGAGCCGGACGCTGCGAAGAGCTTCCTTGACTGGGCAGTCACGCCGGAATCCCAGGAAATCTTGGCGGCTTCTGAGTACTTCGATGTTCCGACAAATAAAAACGCAAAGATCCACGATCTCGTGAAGCCATTCCAGAACGCAAAGCTCATCGACTTTGACTTCGCGTGGGCTGGAAGTTCCTCCACACGCCAGGCAATCATCGCCCGGTTCCAAAATGAGATCTTGGCAGGAAGGAAATAAACATAATGCCCTCGATCGCGCTCGCGAGCGTGACGAAAAGCAGCCACGGCAGGGATTGGACACTCTATGTGATCTATCCCGTCGTGGCTCTGTTCGTCTTGATTTTTACAGCCTATCCAATGCTCGACTTGCTCACGCGGGCATTCATCGTAGACGGTCGTTCGTCACTAGCCACGATAGGTGCGGTCGTATTCGACCCCTTCAATCGCACAATTTTCTGGAACACTCTTTTTCTAGGCGCTACCGTGGCAGTGCTTGGGACAATTCTGGCAACGTTGTATGCGTATGCCATCGCCCGGGTTGCAATCCCAGGCAAGTCAATCTGGCACTTCTTTGCTCTCTTGCCCACTATCTCGCCGCCAATTCTCATGGCGTTGGGCCTCATCCTGCTGTACGGGCGGAGAGGGCTCATAACGCACGAGTTATTCGGTCTTCAGAGCACTGGTCTATACGGGTTCAAAGGGCTCGTCATTGCTCAGCTCATCTCCTATTTCCCGTTTGCCTATCTCCTCATGCTCAATCTTTTTCGCGGCCTCGACGCTTCCCTTGAGGAGGCTGCAGCCACGATGGGGGCAAACGGCTGGCGGGTCCTTGGAACGGTAAGCTTGCCGCTTCTGGTGCCCGGCCTCGCAGGCTCTGCGCTTCTGATGTTCAGCTACTCATTTGCGGATCTCGGGAACCCGCTTCTATTGGGCGGAGACTTTCCGGTCTTGTCTTCACAGATCTACCAATCAATTATCGGCATGTATGACATTCCCCATGGGGCAGCGCTTGCCGTGCTCCTTCTGATTCCAGCAGTGCTTATGTTCTTTGCCCATAAGATGCTGACAGCCCGCATGTCCTTTGCGTCAGTGGGAGCGAAGGGTTCAAGCCGTCACCGGGAGGTACGCCATCGTGGGGTCCAGGCAGCGGCACTTCTGCTCGTCAGCTCGATCACTTTCATCATTTGCCTTCAATACGGAACGATCATAGCCGGCGCGACGACTCAATTGTTCGGAATTGACTACTCATTCACGTCAAAACACTTTGTCGCGGCACTGACCAAATCGGGTGGGACTCTTCTCGATACCCTCACTTTGGGCGTCATCGCATCGTTTATCTCTGTAGTACTGGGTCTGCTGATTGCCTGGATTGTGGCACGTAGCAAAGCTACAGGGCGCTCTGTCTTGGATTTCATCGCAAATCTTCCGCTTGCGATTCCAGGAACCGTCATCGGTCTTGCCTTCGGCTTGGCATTCAATGGTCCGCCACTAATGCTAACCGGCACAGCAACCATCATTATTGCTGCATTCGCGGTGCGCTCGCTACCCTATGGCATCCGTTCAGGGGTGGCTGCACTCAATCAGGTCAACCGTACACTGGATGAAGCCTCAACGACCATGGGGGCAACGTCGGGACAGACATTGTGGCGGGTCTTGTTGCCACTTGTGCGGCCTGCCCTGCTCGCCGGCATGGTTTTCTCATTCACCCGAAGCGTGACGACGCTAAGCGCGGTTATCTTTGTCGTTTCACCGCATTGGTCCCTCGTCACGCCGACCATCCTGTCGCAGATGGACCGCGGAGATGTCGGCGAAGCTGCCGCGCTTAGCGTCATCGTCGTGCTCATGGTTTTGCTCATCATCCACGGCGTGCCGCGGCTTCTTGGCCGCGATTGGCGCGAAGCCCACTAGGAAGACCATTTATGGATATGCAAGTCGCACCGCCTAAGTCCCTCTCGATTCAGGGACTTAACAAGTCGTATCCTATCGGACGAGGCCGCCGCCTCCCCGTTGTCACTGACTTCAACCTTTCCCTTACACCTGGCGAGTTCGTCACTCTGCTTGGACCTTCTGGTTGCGGCAAGACAACTGTCCTACGAACGCTTGCGGGGCTCGAAGAGTTTGAAGAAGGAGAGATCCTTCTTGATGGCCGCTCAATTGCTCGGCTTCCACCTCATCACCGGCGCATAGGATTGGTTTTCCAAAACTACGCGCTCTTCCCGCACATGAGTGTCTTTGAGAATGTAGCCTATTCTCTACGCCTACGCCGTGTTCCCGAGGCGCAGATTAAGTCAAATGTAGCGACAGCATTGACAGCGGTAGGGCTTGACGATTACGGCCTTCGTCTTCCCGGCCAGTTGTCAGGAGGCCAGCAGCAGCGCGTCGCCGTCGCCCGCGCATTGGTCATGAATCCGGACCTTCTCCTGTTTGACGAACCCTTATCGAATCTCGACGCAAAGCTGCGTGTCCAAGTCCGGTCTGAGCTTCGTCGTCTGCAGCGGCGTTTAGGGACAACGGCACTGTTCGTGACGCACGATCAGGATGAGGCCATGAGCCTTTCGGACCGGATTGCTGTCATGAGAGCTGGGAAGATCGAGCAGATCGGACCTCCGGAAGAGATCTATGCGCGACCGGCAACGCTGTTCGTTGCACAGTTCGTGGGTAAAGTGAACGCTCTTCAGGGGCAAGTGACTGCCTATAGGGATAGAACCGCCTTCGTAGACGTGCACGGCCAGACACTGCGCGTTCAATCTCTGACGGCCCCGGGCAGCCCCGATGTGCTGGCTCTGATCCGCCCCGAGGCCGTCATCCTTCAACCACACGGTGACGGTCACTCCGGCCTCGTGGAAGAGGTAGAGTATCTTGGCGACCAGACGGAATACCGCATCCGCATCGGCTCTACGCTTGTGACGGCGGTCCGCTCCACACTCGGCCAATCCTGGAAGATCAAAGACGGCGACCACGTCGGCGTCACTTTCCATGAAGATGCCGTTCATCTTCTGCCGCGCGAAGGCAATTCGCCAACCTGATCCGTCCTGGCAAGCACAAGGCGTTATTAAGTATGCAATCTCTCGATTCACAGTTTGACCGTGTAATTATTCTTGTTCTTGACGCACTGGGTCTCGGCGCAATGCCGGATGTTCATCTGGTGAGGCCGAACGATATAGGATCGAACACTCTAAAGCATGTTGTAGAGGCAGTGGGTGGGTTATCGCTTCCGAACTTGGAGCGCCTTGGCCTCGGGACCGTAGCCCCCAACTCCGGACTGCGTATTGAGCCCAATCCAATTGCCGTCCATGGCGTCTTTTCGCTGGGATATAAGGGGGCGGACACTTACCTAGGCCATCAGGTGATCATGGGATCTCGGGTCCCTGACGTACCTGAGGAACTGTTCGAGGTCGTCAGGGACGATGTGGCGGCGGTGTTGCGTCGCCATGGGCACCACGTGGAGCCTGCTGGGGACGGGCTTGCTGCTTTGTTCGTTGATGGGCGCATGATTTGTGGCGACAATCTGGAGAGCGATCCTCTGCAAACCTATCATTGCGTCGGTTCGATTGAAGACCAGCCCTACGAGGAGATTGTTGCTGTCGGCGAGATCCTGAGATCCGTGGCTCGCGTCCGCCGTGTTGTCGCGATGGGCGGATACGGTTTCCACGCGGCGGATATCCGCCGCTGCACTGAACGCAGAAGTACGGGGCAGTGCGGGGTCAACAACGTTGCTCTCGGCCTTTATACGAGCAATTATGTCGTCCGGCACTTGACGAGTGGCACCAAGCCCCACGTGCAGGTTCCCACTATTCTCAAGAAAGCAGGCTTTGAGGTCGAACTTATCGGCAAGGTTGCAGACGTAATTACCTGCGAAGGGGCGCATAAAGAACCCCACGTTTTGACTCAGCCCGTCCTGGACGCAACCTATCAATCGCTTGCCAGGGTAAAGCGTGGCCTCATCGCGATCAATATCCAGGAGACCGACCTTGCAGGGCACGACGAATGCGCCGAACGCTATGCTGCCTGTCTGCGGCAGTCAGACGATGGCATCGGTAAGATCATGGGTCTGCTTGGCCCGCGTGATCTCCTAGTCATTACTGGGGACCACGGGAATGATCCCACCATTGGTCATGACAAACATACGCGCGAGTTTACGCCGCTTTTAGTCTGGAGCCCACGTATCAAGCCGCGAGGAATCTTCTTACGTGAGACATTAGCTGATATTGCAGCAACAGTTGCCAATGTCTTCAACGTCGATGCTCCCGAAATTGGAACAAGCTTTCTGGATGAGATCCAACTGCAGTAGCTAAGATCTATGACACCTACCTCAAATTCGTTTGAATAGGATTATTCGCCGCGACTTGCTCCACGTGATGACCGGAATGGCTGCTCGGCCCAACTCAAATTGCCTTGAATTCCAACCATAATTGCTCGTAAGGACAACTCCGTTGCAGTAATTTGGAACGAATTGCCGCAAACCCATCAGTAACTTAGTTCAGTTTGTGCCTCCGGTAATCTCCAGAGATTCATGATGTTCAAAGGCTTTCAATTCAATCGCTCAATGAGCCTGCTGTGCTGATCCACCCCCATTGAGATGGTCCACCTTGAAGTATGTATTGAGGCTCACAGGAGGATCACAATGCCCAGGAAACGCAATAGGCCGAAAGAGATCGTCGCCAGGTTACGCCAAGTCGATGTGATGGTCTAACAGGGCAAGTCCGTTGCCGATGCCGTTCGCGCAGTCGGCGTGACGGAGGTGACCTGTTACTGATGGCGGCAGGAGTTCGGCGGGCTCAAAACAGATCAGGTCAAGCGCCTGAAGGATCCGGAAGTGGAAAACGCCCGGCTCCGACGCGCAATAGCCTAAGCTTGTTTTAGAGTTCCGCGCCGCTGCGCGGACCAAGGTCCCGTCCAGGGACGGGCGGGCAGGCAATCTCGTGATGGGCATGAACGGCAGGCGACTGCACAGTTCGCAAAAAAAGACTGAGATGCCTTTCCTTCCGACCCGATCATGAAGCGGCTATGCGCCGACTTCGAAGAGAAGCCAGACCCCTGGCGGGAACTCATAACTGTGCGTGGCAGCATTGGCAGACGCCAAATGACCCTGCGAGCTTCATACAGCTTGGAGCCTGTTCTCCGCGGCGCTATCGTTCCCTCGACAGACACCGCTCCCAAAAGAGAAGCCATCGGCATCTTCGAGGAGATGCCCAAATGAGGTTTCGTTTCTTCGAGCAGCATGCCCGCGCCTATCCGGTGCGGCTCATGTGCCGTGTGCTCCAGGTCTCGTCCAGCGGCTATTATGCCTGGCGATCCCGGCCGGAGAGCCAAAGAGCCCTCGCGAACCGTGGCCTGCTGCAGGATGTTCGGCGTCTTCGTGGTTAGCATCAGGGTCATTATGGTAGCCCGAGGATATACGCAGTCTTGAGGGATCTGTTGCAGCTTTGGAGCCTGCTCTGCCTGAGAGCTATGACAGCCGGGTGCTGCGAGGGACTGATGGTGAAGCGGAATAATAAGAACCCATTCAAGGGTCGGCAGTTTGCGGCGGAGATCATCCTGTCGGCGGTCCGCTGGTACTTACAGTTCCCATCAGCTATCGTGACCTAGAGCGCATGTTTATTGATCGAGGCATTCAGGCGACCACACGACCCTGTTTCGCTGGATCCAGGCTTACGCTCCGGAGCTGGACAAGCGCGTGCGTCTGCATCTGCGCATGACGAACGGTTCCTAGCAGGTAGACGAGACATACATTCGAGTGAAGGGTGAATGGGTTTATCTCTACCGCGCCGTTGATGCGATGGGGCAGACCATCGACTTTCTACCCTCACCCAAGCGGGATGCGATGGCAGCCCGACGCTTCTTCCGCAAAGCCTTGAAGCAGCCACATACCGTCAATCCGTGCACCATCACGATCGACAAGAACGCCGCTTACCCCATTGCGACGAAAGCCATGAAGAAGGATGGAGCGCTCTAGCGTTTCGCCAAACTCCGGCAGATGAAGTTCTTGAATAAAATCGTCGAGCAGGATCACCACTGCATCAAACGGCTGGCTCGTCTGGGGCTGGGCTTCAAGAGCTTTGTGACAGCTTCACAGACGCTTGCGGGCTATGAGGTGATGGCGACGGTCCGTAAGGGCAAAGTGGCGAACGCACCAGCGAACGACATGCAGACTCAGACCGACTTTATTGCTACTCTGTTCAGCGCGGCGGCGTAGACTAGACGCCTCCGCGAGCTTCGCTCGAGCAACCGCCAATTTTGCAACGAGCCGGCTAAGCAGCAACCCGAAGATGGCGACATTTAGAACTTGCATCGACTTTCCTCACGGTCAAACCTCAATGTGTCGAGCTCGGACCCCTGGTGCAGATAACCTGCCTGTAGCGAAACCGAGACAAGAAGGTGGGGTCCTGCAATCAGAATCGGCTGGCGCATCTGCCCGTCCCGTGTGCGGAAACTCTGCTCCTGACGTTTGAAGCCTGCGAGAATGAAATCGGGACTGCGCAGATAGGCCGTGATCGTTGCGGGGTCGCTGCTACGGGCACGGATGGCGGCTTCACCGATGACGCGGGTGCCTGCCCAGGCAGCGTAATCGACGGTGGTCATTGGGCGGCCGGACAGTTTCTCGAAGCGGGATTGGAGCTGCGTCGCGCCCCATTGCTCGGACACTGCACTCCAACCTGTGGTGACGAGCCCACGCGTTCCGGCCACGGGGCGAGGCCTCGTCGTGCGATAGGATGGATACTCACCGAACTCGTTCGCTTCGTCCGAGACGATGAGCACGTCATGATCGGACACGTGCGTCAGGGCTGGGATCTAGCTTTGCAGGGTCACGTGGCCTGTATCCGTGCACGCATGACCGGGCTTGAAAGTCCAATCCTTTTCGTCAAGATCTCGGCCCCGAAGCGCTTGGCGGCACGGCGGAAAGCTTCTGTTTGCAGCCTATCGCCAGGAGCGCTGCCAATTACCAGAAACCAGCGCCGCCAGCGCTTTGTCATTAGATATTCTGCGAGAGCATCGGCCAGCTTGGCGCGGCTCGGGATCGTGTGGAGCAGGTTGGTGCGGCAAGCCTCGTTGCGGAGCGCATCGTCCGGTGCACGGGCATTGAGAAAGAGCACCCCATCTCCGACCGGAGCAGAAGTCGCTGAAATGAGGAGTGGAGCGTCGAGATCGGCGATGACAAACTTGATCCCCTCTCGGGCCAAATCTCGAATGGCATCTTCCGGTCTGGCATCCTCCGCGATTGTTCGTTCCACCAGTGTGAAGTGCTGCCCTGTGAAGCGACCCGTAGACGCGTTATCGGCGATGCCAAGTCGCGCGCCTGCGACACCTTCGTCCCGTATCTCCGGATCGAGGGGGAACCGGCTGAATGGGGTCTCGCGCTTGCGTGACTAAGCCGACGGCGATGGTCTTTTCCTGAGCCTGAGTCAGGCCCGGCAGGAGCAATATGAACAGTGTCAGAAGCAGCTTCATTCTCCGGCCCTCGCAGGCCGAATCGGCCTGTCGTCCACAATTCGCGCAGGCGATCCGCCCAGCGTGACCACGCGATCTGCAAGGGCGGCGGCTTCATGCCAATGATGCGTCACCAGAATTGTCATTGCGTGAGTGTCTTCAACTGCGCCGCTACAAGAGCTTGCATATCCTTTGCGGTTGTTCCGTCCAGAGCGGAAAAAGGCTCATCCGAAAGCAGTAATTTCGGTTCAATGGCTAAGGCGCGGGCAAGCGACACGCGCCGCGCAATACCGAGGGCAGCCGCTGGGGCTAGACCTCTCCCGCTCCTGCAAGCCCGACCATGATCGAGCCATGCCTCCGCCTTCGCCGGACGGCCGGGGATGACGAGTTCCAGGTTCTCTCGGACGGTGCGCCAGGGTAGAAGTCGGGGCGATTGAAAAGGATAGCCGATCCTCTGTGGACGCCCCTCAACCGACCCGACAAATTGCCGATCGAGACCGGCGACGATATGAAGAAGACTTGACTTACCGATGCCCGACCAGAGCGCAGATTCCGCCATCCGCAAGATTGAGCGAGAAGCGATCGAGCACGGGCCGTGCCGGCGCATTCGCCCACGCGGAAAGACCTTCTGTTGAATGAAGATGCGTATCGTCATCGCCGCCAGACATCCGTACGGCGATCGAGCGGTGCGAAGATTAGGAGTTCTATCAACAGAACACAGGAAACAAAGGCTACCGCATAGGCCATTACACGCGGTACGTCGAAAAGTTGGAAATAGCTCTGCAGCTGAAAGCCGACGCCGTTGGAGCGTCCTAGGTGTTCTACCACGAGCACGATCTTCCAAATCAGCGCAAGCCCATTGCGCGCAGCTACCAAGAGATGAGGTGCAAGTTGCGGAACAATAACGTCCCGCAATATTACCCGGGGTCCGAGCCGATAGACCTGTGCCACTTCCGCATAATCCCGGTCGAGGGCCCGTGCGCCTTCGCGAAGTGTCACCGTTACATTGCGGATCTTGTTGAGCGCAACTGCGACGAGCAGCGCCGTCTCCACTAGTCCGAGCCAGATATAAGTGAGAATGATGATCACGAGCACCGGCACGTTGAGCAGGATCACGATCCAGAGATTGAGCCAGCGGTCCAGTGCACGCCAGAGGCCGAGCACGATACCGAGCGCGGCTCCGATCACCATGGCGATGATGAAGCTGACGCCCACGCGGACAAGCGTAATGCCAAGATGATAAAACAGTGCACCATTTCGTGTCTCGCCGATCAGGCTTTCCAGAACCATACCGGGGCTCGGCAAAAGGCGGCTGGCGGCGAAAACTGCTCCCAACTGCCATAGCCCGAGAAACAGCAGGATCGAGGCAATCCCCTGCTATCCTCCTCCCCTCCGATCCTGGCCAGGATAGCATAAAGATTGGCACACGCATTTCGCCCGGCCTCTCCCTAGTGCTCGAGGATGCCGGCTCGAAAGCTTCTCCTCAGCGATGCCAGGACCGCTGGGTCATCGGTGCCTGGCTGAGGCGTCAAGCGGGCCCATGCTTTCTCTGATCCCGAAAGTAACATCTTGGTCTCCCGCGACGCTGCAACGAAGCTCGGTAGTGCGGCCTCCTTCTGGCGAGCCCACTCGTCGCGAAATGCATAGCCTAGCACGGGGACGTCGCCGTCGATGTCGAGATAACGGATCATATCAGCTACTGTGAGAAATGGCTGCGAGCCTTCAGTCTCAAGCCGAGTGGCATAATGCCAGTAGGTCAGAATAGCGTCGATGCGCTCGCGTGCCAATTCCTCGTTCAGCAGTGGCGGGGCGGCAAAAACAGGCTCTGCCATTTCCGCCAATCAATGCCGAATTCTCTTTGTGCATAAGCTCTGAGAAGAAGCCAGCTTCTATCAAGAGGGCCTCCCGCAACACCGATACGCTTGGCTCTGAGATCCGGAAGACTCCTGATATTCGAAGCTCGGGGGATCATCAGGGTCCCGACTGCATTTGAATAGGGAATGAAACTGAAAGGAGCCCCTTCGCTTCTTTGATGTGCCACCCTGGGCTAATCGACGACAATCATGTCTACCGCACCGGTCTGAAGAGACACTTTGGCAGCCTCATTCGAGGCGAACTCGACTGGGATGATGGCGATGCCGTGCTTGTGGTCGAGGCCCTCGTGACGAAGCGCATCGATTTCCCAAGCGACTGTTCCAAACCTAAGCAGGCCGATCTTAATCGGCTGATGATCTTGGGCAAAAGCCGGCTGAAGCACAAACTGCGCAAGAATAACCCAAACGAATCTGAACAACATATCCGGCCCTGGGAAACGACGGCTTATATTAACGGCCAAGCTCTGCCTTCGTTCCGTGTTGTGAGCTTGGGCCTGGATCGTATTATTACGCCAATGCCACTGACGTTTCTCAAAAATACGAGGGCTGTTAGCGTCTGAGAGCGTTGTCGTCTTTTGAGCGAAGGAGGCGACGATGCTGACGGACGTACAATGGAGGATGTTGGAGCCCCTGATCGAGGCTTGCCGACCACATGCCAAAGTGCCCCCGTCTCATCTCCGGCGTACCATGAGTGCAATCCCTGTGGCGGCATGAGAACAGAGCCAAATGGCGAGCCCTGCCATCCGAGCTCGGGCCCTGGTGGATGACCGCCCAGACCTTCATCCGCTGGGCGCGTCTGGGTGTCTGGGAGCGATTGCTGGACTTGGTGCAGGAGCGGGGCGTGCAGCTTGGCATGACCTTCCTGGACGGCACCAACGTCCGAGCTCACCAGAAAGCGGCGGGTGCGGCCCGAAAAGGGCTCTCAAGCTCAACGAGACCATCGTGAGGCGCTTGGCCGCTCTCGTGGCGGCTACGGCACCAAGGCTTGCGTGATTGCTGACGGTCTCAGACACGCCGTCGCGTTCCGCATCGCACCGGGGGCAGGCTCACGAGCTGCCGGAGGCCATCCCGCTGCTCAACCGCCTGCCAGATGTGCCTACCTGGGTTGTGGCGGATCGTGGCTATTCCAGTCACAGCTTCCGCGAACACATCTGGAGCGTGGGAGCCAGACCTGCGATCCCTACCAACTCCAATGAGGGCTCTGTCACCTGCCCGGACTGGATCTACAACAACCGGAACGTTGTCGAACCCCTGTGGGCCAGACTGAAGGAGTGGCGAGCCGTTGCTACGCGCTACGAGAAGACCTCACGCTCCTTCATGGCCGTGCTTTGCCTGGCGGCGGCTATCGATTGGATCAGACGCTAACAGGCTCTAGAGACCTGTCCTTGGCAACTTGGAGACCCTCCTTCTTGGCTCTCTCCATTTGCAAAGCTGCGACAGACCTTTTCGTCGTTATAGCGCCGAGCACTGAACCTGTAGAACGTAGGAACCAGCGCTGATTATCCAGTTCGTTGACTGGACCAAAATCAAGGTGACCAAAGCGCCCTGCGCGCGCTCAGGGTAGCCAGCCAAGCCCCGCGCCGTTTAAGAGCAATATTTCAAGAATTTGGAATGCGTGAAAAGTATATCGTTATGCTTGCAGCAGCCTATTCTGAAAGAGTGACTGTGCGTTGGGAAAGAGGCTCGCAACAACGGATTTCTCAGACGAGATCGGAATCCTCTATCCAGGAGCTAGAACCATTGCCGATCACTCGATCCTGCTAATCGGATCTGCGCCAAATCGTCAGCTAATACGAACCTATATTGAGTCGAAAGACCACAGCGATAGAGGTTATCACGAAGATAGTATCTGCTGCGCGGCAGTCAGATCATCGTCAATCTCGTGCACTCCTAGGCCTGTTGCATAGATGAATTCTTCATCACACAGCAGATCGGCACATGCCCGCCTCCTATCAACAGAAAATATAGCTATCTCATGCCGAGGGGTTGGCATACTGATCACGATGGGATAGACGAAGCGCCGCAGCGGATGAGACATCCGTTGGCTCTTTCATCGGATGTGAGCATCTGTATCTTGCCAAGATGCACTAATATTACTGCATCCAGCCCATCAATCATTCTGCTGATATAAAATACACAGTGGAGGTCGCCCCTAATCTTCGTGAAAGGGGATATTGGAGTATCGATGATTCAAAACGGCGACAATGTATGCAGTGGCAAAGCTGCTAACCAGCCGGCTGATAAAATCGTCCTTCGTAACGTGTTCAAGGTCTTTGGCTCGGATGCTTCGCGAGCCATCAAGATGATCCAGGCCGGACAGAGCAAAGACGCCGTCCAGACGGAAACTCGCTGCACCATTGGTGTCAACAATGCGAGCTTCAGCGTCCAGGAAGGTGAGATTTTTGTAGTTATGGGGCTCTCAGGCTCCGGCAAATCCACACTGCTGCGCCTGCTCAATCGGCTAATTGAGCCGACACTGGGTTCCATTCTGGTGGATGGCCAGACTGTGACAAGCATGTCCAAGCCCGACCTGATCGAGCTGCGACGCCGCGACATGAGCATGGTGTTCCAGAATTTTGCACTTTTGCCCAATCGCACAGTTCTCACCAATGCTGCATTCGGATTGGAGATTGCGGGAGTTCATGAAACGGAGCGCAATCGAAAGGCACTCCATGCACTTGAAACCGTTGGGCTTGCACGCTACGCGGCTAGTTATCCAGATGAGCTCTCCGGTGGCATGAAACAACGGGTTGGCCTTGCCCGTGCGCTGGCCAACGAGCCGACAATTCTTCTGATGGACGAGGCGTTCTCGGCTCTTGATCCTTTGATCCGAGCCGAAATGCAGGACGAACTTCTCCGCCTTCAGGCAGAGAACAGTCGCACGATCATTTTCGTCAGCCACGATCTCGACGAGGCCATGCGGATCGGCGATCGGATCGCTATCATGCAAGATGGTGTTGTCGTGCAGGTGGGAACCCCTGAGGAGATCGTTATAAGTCCAGCGAATGACTATGTCCGCTCCTTCTTTCGTAATGTGGATGTGGCTCAAGTCTTCCGTGCTGGTGACATCGCGCGCCACAGCCAGATCACCCTAATTGATCGCGCAGGGCTTAGCGTCAATGCTGCCCTCGAACGCATGCGGGCACATGATCGGGACGTGGCCATCGTCGTCGCTCGGGACAAGCGATACCAAGGTATGGTGAGTGCGGAATCTCTCAATGATGCGGTTCGCGCTGGCGGGCAAGACCCGTACCGACAGGCCTTCTTGCCTGACATAGTACCAATTGAGGCTAGTGCGTCGGTAGCACAAGTCATGGGATGCGTCGCCGGAAGCCGGTGGCCCGTGCCGGTGGTGGATCCGGACGGCCGCTATGTCGGCACTATCTCCAAGTCGTCCCTCCTTATGACGCTCGATCGTGCCGCCTGAGCATTATCAGCGCACGAAGGACAACCGATGGAATACGATTTCAGTATCGGTGCTGCTGCCAGCGCCGCTGTCGAGTATACGCTCGATAATTTCTCTCCAATGCTCGATGTTATCGCTGATGTCATCGGCTACTTTGCAGGCGGTATCAAGAACGGTCTCTCCTGGCTTCCGCCATGGGCCTTCATTAGCATCATCGCACTTTTCGCTTTATGGCGGATCGGCTGGAAGTTCGCCGTCCTCTGCGGAGCGGCGCTTCTGCTCATTGTCGGAATGGGACTGTGGAAGGAAACAATCGAGACGCTCTCTCTCGTCGTCGCCGCTACGGCAATAGCGATCATGATCGGAATCCCTCTCGGTATTCTCATGGCTCGTAGTTCCATAACAGGGGCCGGAATACGCCCCCTGCTCGATCTGATGCAGACAATGCCGGCATTCGTTTACCTCATTCCAGCAGCGATGTTCTTTGGTCTTGGAGCTGTGCCGGGGATTATTGCTACGGTCATCTTCTCCATGCCGCCGGTCGTGCGCCTCACGGCCCTGGGGCTGAGCCAGGTGAATCGAGAGTTTGTCGAAGCTGGGCTCGCATTCGGCTGTACTGATCGGCAGCTTTTGCTCAAAGTACAGTTCCCCTTGGCATTGCCCTCCATCATGGCGGGCGTGAATCAGACGATCATGCTCGGCCTCTCGATGGTGGTCATCGCGTCGATGATCGGCGCGGGTGGCTTAGGCAACACGGTGCTGACTGGAATTCAGCGTCTCGATGTAGGTCTCGGCTTTGAAGGGGGTCTCGCTGTCGTGATCTTGGCGGTCATTCTTGACCGGCTGACGCAAAGCCTATCGCGACCTGCGTCTCTGAAGATCGCGGTCTTTGCACCTGGGCGCATCAGAGCGAGGCAGGATGCCGCGCAATTAGAGACAGCACCTATCAAGACAGGCGCATGATGATGAGCGGCGGCCCCTGCGACCGATCCGTTGCTCACAAAGCTTAAGAGCCGAAAGGAGAACTTCATGCTCAAGACCTTCGCCCGGATCGCCCTTGCGGCGGCCCTGACTACAGGCCTTGCAGGCACGCTGCAGGCAGAGGAGAAGAAGCCGGTCAAAATCGGTTGGACTGCCTGGGCCGATGCAGAATTCGTCACTAAGCTTGCTAAGAAGCTCATTGAAGACAACTATTCTCAAAAGGTTGAACTTCTCCAGACTGATATTGCACCGCAGTATCAAGGTGTCGCAAAGGGAGATATTGATGCCATGATGATGGCTTGGCTCCCTGAGACACATAAGGACTACTGGAAGCGTGTGGGTGACAAGGCCGTGACTCTAGGGGTCCTTTATACGGACGCCAAACTCGGCTGGGTGGTCCCAAACTATGTTCCAGAGGACCAGGTGGCGTCCATCTCTGATCTCGCCAAGCCAGAGGTGAAAGAGAAACTCAACGGCAAGATTCAGGGAATCGATCCCGGTGCGGGCCTTACCCGCCTGTCGAAGGAAGCGCTTAAGACTTACGATCTGAGCGGGTATGATCTGACGACAGCCAGTGATGCTGCTATGGTATCGGCCCTTGATCGTGCAATCCGCCGAAAAGAATGGATTGTCGTGACGGGATGGAGCCCGCATTGGATGTTCGGCAAATATGAACTGCGTTACCTCAATGATCCCAAGCAGACCCTTGGCGGTGTTGAGCGCGTTTATGCGATTGCGCGCCAGGGCTTCCAGGGCGAGTATCCGGAGGTAGCTCAATTTCTGATGCGCATGCACCTTCCGCTTAGCGAGCTTGAAGCCGCAATGTCTGATGCGAATGAGTCGACTGTCGACAAGGCGATCGAGAACTATATTAGCGAGCATCCGACACGCGTGAAGTACTGGCTGACTGGCGAGATGAAATCCTCGTCGTGATACCTATGTGACGTCCTGTGGCTTTGTTGACCTAGCTTAGGTGACAAAAATGCTTCGCGCGATGCGAAGCTGCATTGCGAGGCTGGGCAGCCGCCTAGGATTTCTCAGCCTCGCAAGAGGGTACGCTAGCAACAATCGACCTTTCTAAACCATATGCGGCGAAGATCGGGCGCTCAAATTGAAGGCTCAGGGGATCGAGGGGCGCTTTAACCTCAAACATGCGTGCGAACCTACCAGGCGTCGCGAGGACCATCGCCTAGGGTCAAGATCTATTAGTTAGGCCTGAGGAGTGATTCAGTGCCTCCGTAATGGAGGCAGCGATGAGAGCGATCTGTTTCTGCCCAGCGAGCGCCCGTTGGCGCGGATCTCCCCGTACTTCCCGTTGGCTCATAGGGTCCCACGGGTCGATGACCGACGGGTGGTCAGTGGGATCGTCTACGTGATCCGCAACGGCCTGCAGCGGAAGGACGCGCCGAAGGAGTACAGGCCGCACAAGACACTCTGCAACAGGTTCGCGCTGGAGCAGGTTGGGCGTGTTCGACCGGATCTTCGCGGCCCTGGCCGGTGAAGGTCCAAAGCCGGAGCGGATCATGATCGACGCCACCCAGTTGAAGGCGCACCGGGCCGCGGCAAGCCTGCTCAAAAAGGGGATGTTCCCCGGCGTATCGGGCACACAAAGGTGAGCTGAGCTCCACGCTGTCTGCGATGGCGCCGGCAAGCGGATTATCTTGCTGTCGGAGGGCCAGATGAGCGACCACAGGGGCGCTCGGCTCGTGCTCAGCATGCTGCCGTCGGGCTCTACGCTGATTGCAGATCAGGGTTATGACAGCAACTGGCTCCGGGAGGCTCTTGTCAAGAAGGACATCACACCATGCATTCCGTCGACCAGGAACCGCAAGGTGCCGATAGCCTCCGACAGAGCTCTGTATCGGCAACGGTACAAGGTCGAGAACATGTCCGCCAAGCTCAAGGACTGGCGCCGGATTGCCACCCGCTATGACCGCTGCGCTCACACCTTGTTCTCGGCTACCTGCCTCGCGGCTGTCGCCGCCTTCTACCTCAATTAACAAGTCTTGAGCCTAGGGCAAGCTTGGTCTCCCGCCGAGCAGGATTGGTTCAAGAAGCCTCGCCGGGCAGCGCCATCCGGTTTAGTTACAGTTCCAGGAGGAGTTGCCTAAGGCGTCAAGCCCTGTCAATTCGTCGGTGCCCCGACGGATCAGCAGCACTTGAAAATCAAAAATTCTGTCGCACTATTGGTCAGCTTGCCATATCGAATTCACCGCAGTATCTCTTGTGCTGCCCTTAGCAATATCGTCCGTGACGGACCAAAATTGCGAGATCAGGTCTGTCCGTCGTAAATACCGAAACCCCAAGCTCGAATGCCTTTTCAATCGCGGGAAGGTCATTCGCGGCATAGGCTCCTAAGGCCACGCCAACCGCCCTGCACTGCTCGGCATCCCCTTCTCGAATATCCTCTATGCGGAGCGCGATTTCCCCGGTCCCGGCGTCCTTCGCCTTCCTGGCGCATTCGCGAATCTCACGGCCACCGGCATAGTACTCATCGCTCCGGATCAAGTGGATTGTCGGACTGTCAGAAGAAAGCCTTGCGATAGTCCGAAGAACCTCGAGGTCGAAGGCCGTTATCGTCGTGCGGTGGCGTACGCCGCGCTCGCCGAGCATGGAAAGGACCTCGCTCTCAATACCCAGATAGCGGCTCCTATCCTTTTTATATTTGACCTCGAGACGCAATCCAGGACGGCCGCGCGCGAGAATGTCGAGCACCTCCGGTAAGGTCGGGATTGTCTCTCCGTCGGTATCATGGAGCCGCCTATGCCTTAGGCTGCTCCATTCCATATCCGCAATAGCGCCCTCCCCTTCGCAGGTCCGCCCCAACACGGCATCGTGGTGGACCGTCAGGACACCATCCCGCGTCCGATGAACGTCAAACTCTATGAAGTCGACATCCATCTTTGCTGCATTGCGAAAAGCAACGCGGCTGTTCTCAGGCCAAAGTTGCGCGCCTCCACGATGGGCAGCGATCTGGGTCGATTTGGACACTTTCGGCTCTCCTGAGCGAAGAATAATAGAGCTGGCAAATTGTCTTGCAGTTTTCATAAATTGCAAGTTAACTTGCAGTGACCCTGAATTTCGGATGGACTCATGCTGATCGAGGACATCATCGCTGAGCGCCAGGCGGACCTAACGGCCTCCGACCGCCGGTTGGTCGACGTTCTTCTGACGGATAAGACCGAGGGCAGCTTTCTCGCGGCGCACGAAATTGCGGAACGGGCGGGGGTACACCCGTCCACTGCCGGGCGCCTTGCCCGAAAGCTTGGGTTCAAGTCGTACCGGCACATGCGTGACGAGTTACGCAACGCCGTTTTATCGGATCTCGATGCATCCAGAAGAATACGAAAGCGCGTCGACAGAGCCGTCGGCCAGACGCTGCTCCAGTCCGTTGTCGAAGGCGAGATTCAGGCTCTCAGCGGGTTGGTCACGCAGGTTGACCAGCCCACGATAGATGCGTCGACGGAATGGCTCCGCGAGGCCAGGCGCATTGTCGTGATGGGAGAAAGTCATGCAAGCAGCCTTGCAGAGATCTTTGTCCGGCGCCTTAAGCGCTCGGGATATCGTGCCGTAGCCGTTCCGCACCTGGACTGGGAAGCGGCCGATGAGCTGATTAGCCTGACGTCGGAAGATCTCCTATTTGGGATGATCTTCCGCCACCGGAGCACGGGCATCGAACGAGCCTTTAGGATTGCGTCTGAGGCAAAGGCCCGAACCATTCTTCTCACCGATCGCGTTGCGGCACCCCGCGCAGGTATCACGATGACCGTGCGCCGCGGGGAAGTGGGCGAGTTTCATTCACTGACCGTACCAATGGCGATCTGCAATACGCTCATTCTCGAGCTTTCGACAGCGGACAGGGGGCATTCTCTTGAAGCGCTCGCCAAGCTCGAACACCTGCGTTGCACATTCGAAGGAACCAGAAACGTCAGACGCAAGCGCTGATCAAGAGTGCCGCTTCGAGAAGGCGGCCAGGAGGAGGAAGCCATGTCAATGAAGAAGTATGTCCTTCGTGCCAGCCTTACGGTGCTTGGCACCGCAATGCTCTCGATTGCGGCTCATGCCGATGACCGCCCCAGCTTGACAGTCGCCGTGAACCAATTGGCAAGAACTCTCGATCCAGGCGCCAATACTGGGAACGTCGACGTTCGTATCTATTACTCGATTTTCGACACCCTGATCCGCCGAGACTTTGCGCATCCAACTCCTGAAGGCGGTGCGAAACTCGTGCCCGGTCTTGCCGAAAAATGGACGTGGACAACCCCGACGACCTTTGAAGTCAAGCTCCGCCAGGGGGTCACCTGCCATGACGGCAGTCCCTTTAACGCGGATGACGTGATGGCGACATTCTCGCCCGAGCGCCTTTGGGGAGCCGATGCTTATTATCCCGATGGAAAAGTCTATTTCAGCAGCCTGACGAGCGTCGATAAGGTCGATGACCATACCGTGCGCTTCACCACGGCCGAGCACGATGCCGTCCTGGAGCATCGTCTCTCGAGTTACATGTCTTTCGTGATCTGTAATGAAGCCTGGAATAGGTTCCGGAAGGACGGTGTCGATCATAAGAAGTGGATGGAGGAGGCCGAAGCGGCTCTCCGATGGAACCCAGTCGGAACGGGTCCATACAAGTTTGCCGACTACCAGAAGAATGATCGTATTCGGCTCGTGGCGTTTGATGCCTATTATGAAGGAAAGCCCGCTGCGAAAGAGGTCACGTTCAAGTCGGTGCCGGAAGTTGCCGCGCGCATTGCCGGTCTCGTCGCAGGCGATTTTGACATCGCAGTCGAAATCCCGCCAGATCAGTGGGAGAGCCTCAAGAGCTACTCAGACCTGACACTTAAGACAGTTCCGTTGGAAAACAGCCATGTCGTGGCCTTTAATACCAACGACCCCATCCTATCCGATAAGAAACTTCGACACGCTCTTAGCCTCGCTATCGACCGCAAGGCATTGATCGACGCCCTTTGGAAGGGGCAGACATTCACGCCGAATGGCTATCAGCTACCGAGCTTTGGCCCCCTCTATGACAAGGACCGTAAGGGTTATGCCTACGACCCCGAGCGCGCGAGGAAGCTGCTGAAGGAAAGCAGCTACAAAGGCCAGGAAATCTCCTACCGGATCATCCCGAATTACTACCTCTACAACGTTGAGGCCGCACAGATCATACAGGAGATGTGGCGTGATCTCGGTGTCAATATGCGGATCGATTTCGTCGAGAGCTTCAAGGACGTTCGTGCCAAGGGGGTCCAGATCTTCCCCTGGTCCAATACCTATCGCATTCCCGACCCGACCGGATCTCTCCTCGTCCTGTGGGGGCCTGAGTCCGATGCTCAGAACTCCCATAAACTCTACACGGCAAATCCTGAGTTCAACGAACTCAGCAAGGCTCTTTATACAGAGAGCGATCCGGCCAAGCGGCGGACAATCTATGCAAGAATGCAGGATTTGTTTGAGGACGACATGCCTATGACGATGCTCTACAATCCTGTCACCGGATACGCGATGAAAAAGACCGTCCATTGGGAGCCTTACGCCCAGTATTATATGGACTTTCGCCCGTCAAACCTATCGGTCGGGAAGAAGTGAATGGCACCTATCCTGTCCGTCGAAGGCTTGAGCATCGGTTTTCGAACCGATGCCGGCTTCGAGACAATGGTCCACGACGTAAGCTTCTCGGTCGAGCGCGGGGAGACTTTGTGCATCGTCGGCGAGAGCGGAAGCGGAAAAAGTGTCACATGCCAAGCCATTCTTGGATTGCTGGCGCGAAACGGCCGCCAGACCGGCGGCCGCATTCTCTTTGAGGGCCAAGACCTGTGTGCCATGTCAGAACCAGAGCTCGAACGGATACGCGGCAAGGGGATCGGCATGGTTTTTCAGGATCCCCTTGGATCACTGAATCCGGTGCATCCGGTCGGGAGCCAGATTCGTGAAGCCCTCAAGCTTCACACGCATCTCGACGAGGCAAGCCGGCAATCTAGAGCGGTCGAGCTGCTGCGCATGGTCGGAATCCCAGACCCTGAGCAGCGACTTGCTTCGTACGTGCATCAGTTCTCGGGCGGCATGGCCCAGCGAGTCATGATCGCAATGGCCCTTGCCTGTTCACCCATACTCCTGATTGCCGACGAGCCGACAACTGCACTTGACGTCACAATCCAGGCCCAGATTCTCGATCTCCTGAATCGGCTGAAGACCGAACTTGGAATGGGACTCCTCCTGGTTACTCATGATCTGGGAGTCGTTGCAGAAATGGCGGATGACGTAGTCGTCATGAGACATGGACAGGTCGTCGAGTCCGGGCCTGCGTTATCGATCTTCGAGCGCCCGCGGGGGGCCTATACCAGGGAACTGCTTGCCGCTATGCCGCATCTCAATCGAAAGGCGCCAATTTACCGGGAGCTTCATTGACCATGCTCCCCTCCTCTGGTCCTTTGCTAAAAGTCGAGGGACTTAAGCGCTATTTCGGAGTTCAACACGCTTCATCCGGCAAGAATGCAATTCGTGCGGTTGAAGACGTCTCGTTCTCGATTCGACCGGGAGAAACGCTTGGCCTCGTCGGTGAAAGCGGATGCGGGAAGACAACAACCGGGCGGATGATCGTCGGCCTTGATACACCGACATCTGGGCATATCCTGTTCCGCGGACAGGATCTTGCAGGCCTTACGCCCAAACTCTGGCGCGCCAAGCGTCGCGAACTGCAGATCATTTTTCAGAATCCGCAATCGGCCCTCGATCCTCGCATGCCGGTCCGGCGCCAGATCCGTGAGCCTCTCGACCTTCATAAAATTGGCACCCTCCCGGAGCGGGAGGAGATCGTTTCTCAACTGATGGAAGCGGTTTCCTTGCCACTGTCGCTCGGAGAGCGGTTTCCTCATCAGATTAGCGGCGGACAGGCGCAGCGTGTCGTCATCGCCCGGGCACTGACCCTGAAACCAAATCTCGTCGTCTGCGACGAGCCCGTCTCTGCTCTGGATGTTTCGGTCCAAGCTAAGATCATCTCACTCCTGGAATCTCTCCAGGCCAAACTGGGTGTTTCTTACCTGTTCATCTCGCATGATCTGCGGGTCGTCAAAATGCTCTGTCACCGCGTGGCAGTGATGTATCTCGGGCAAATCGTGGAAGAGGGGCTCACGGATGAGCTCTACGAGCGGCCGCTTCACCCCTATACGAAGGCACTTTTATCAGCGATCCCCGATATTGCCAGGGCATCCCAACGGGCCGCGCCTCGGCGCATCGTACTTCAGGGTGATCCACCGAGTCCCGCGGACCCTCCCGCCGGGTGTCATTTCCACACCCGCTGCCCCTTCGCTCGCGAAAGATGCAGGCACGAGAGGCCTGCACTTCGGCCGGTCCGGCACGATGGTGCGCACATGGCAAGGTGCCATTACGCCGAAGAAATCGAGACCACGTTATGAAGAGGCCTCTCGTCATTGCTCATCGCGGGTTCTCTGCGCGGTACATTGAGAACACCTTAACCGCGTATCGCGCTGCAGTTGCCGCCGGAGCAGATATCGTCGAAAGCGACGCACGTCTCTCGAAGGATGGCCAAGTGTGGTCCTGCCATGATGCCACTCTCCAGCGCCTGATTGGCGATCCGAGGGCAATTGCCGATCTCACGAGCTCGGATCTGTCGGCAGTAGAACTTCCTGGCGGCGAGCGGCTCACAACACTCAGGCAAGCTGTCAGGCAGATCGCGCACGAGAGACCTGTCCTCATCGACATCAAAACGGACGATCTCGATCTTATCGATGCCGTCGTCCGAGAGGTCAGGTCCTTGAATGCCGTGAAACATGTCTGGATCGGCGCGCGAAGCGTCGCGCAACTACAAAGAGCGAAGGCGACCGAGCCGGATCTCTCCCTGCTCGCCTTCCTCCCCGATTATGCAATGGCAAAGGAATTTGCGGAGGCTGGCGCCAGAGCGTTCAGAGTCTGGGAGTGTGATCTCGTCGACGGGGCCGCTGCGCCTCTTGTCGAAAGCCATAGGACAATCTGGGTAACGACCGGTGGCAGAGGTACGCCATTCCTGGTTGGAGACTCGTCGCCGGACAGTATCCGGCGCATCCTGTACCGGCGACCCAGCGGGATCTTGCTGAATGATCCCATGCTGCTGATCCAAAACTGCTCCGGACTGGGGACGACCTCCGCGGCCCCTATGGACCTTGCAGGCGGAGCCTCAACATGAGTGGGAGATTACTGACCACAAAAGCCATCCGTGGCGTTCTGACAATCTGGCTGATCGTGACCTTTACTTTCATTGCGCTGAACATGTCAGGCGATCCGATTGAGGCGTTGGTCGGCGACCAAGCCTCCCCAGCGGTGATCGCGCATTACCGGCAGAAATTCGGTCTCGATCGCCCCCTCTGGGAGCAATATATCTCCTATCTTGGCAATATTATTCGTGGAGATTTCGGTCTCTCATTGTCTGATCAGAAGCCCGCGATCGAACTTGTTGCTGCTGCGCTACCTTATACCTTGCGCCTGGGCTTGGTGTCTTTCATTGGTGGGCTAATCGTCGGTCTCATTTTCGGAATTGTCGCGGCCCTCAATCGGAATAGCTCGCTCGACCGATTTATCATGGGCTTTGCAGTGCTAGGTTTCAGCCTGCCAAATTTCTTCCTCGGCATTCTCCTAATCCTGCTCTTTGCACTCCACTGGCGTGTCCTTCCAAGTGCGGGAGCCGACTCCGCGTGGCATATTATTCTACCTGCCATCACTCTCGGGACTCATTTTGCCGGAATCTTCGCGCGGTTCGTTCGCTCCACAATGCTGGAGGTATTAAACAAGCAATATATGATTGCTGCGCGCGCGAAGGGTGCCCCTCATTTCCGGCGCGTTTTCTGGCATGCATTGCCGAACGCTGCGATTCCGATCATTACCATCGTTGGGCTGAAGTTAGGCGATCTCGTTGCAGGCTCTATCATTGTCGAAACGGTATTTGGATGGCCGGGCGTTGGGCGTTTGCTCGTAGGCGCCATAACGTCGCGTGATTTCGCAGTCGTGCAAGCCATCCTCATTATGGTAGCCGTGACGATGGTCCTAACGAACTTCGCCGTCGATTTTATCTACACGCTGATTGATCCCCGCATGCGGACCGCTCCTCAGGGAGGACGATGACTATGTCTTCTGCTTTGCTATGGCGCAAAAAGACAATCGGTCATCCGGTCAAGGCCGAAAAGCGCTACCCGATTATCGTTGTGCTGACGATGGCCTTCCTTCTGGCGATCTTCGTGGTCTTTTGCCTGGCCGACGTAATCGCGCCCTACGATTACCGGACACAATCGCTACGCCAAAGATTGATGTCACCAGTATTCCTTGGAGGAACCAACGCGCACCTTCTCGGCACGGATGAGCTTGGGCGCGATATCCTGAGCCGTCTGCTTTATGCTATTCGCTTCAGCATTCTCGTCGCACTCGGCGGAACAACTATCGGGGCTTTGATCGGAACCATTCTCGGCTTTCTAGCGGCCCATTTCCGCGGCTTCGTTGAAGAACTTATCATGATGCTGGCTGACGTCCAGGCATCGCTCCCCTTCATGCTGATTGCGCTTGCATTGATTGCTGCATTCGGCGGCAGCTTTGTGCTGTTCATCCTCATCATGGGCTTCTATGGCTGGGAGGTTTTTGCTCGTCTGACGCGCGGCGTTGTCATTTCTGCCAAAGAGCAGGGCTATGCGACAGCCATGATCGCCCTGGGCGCCCCTCCCCTTTATGTTTATACAAGGCATATCCTCCCCAACATCCTGAGCGTGCTTGTGGTACAATTCACGCTGAACTTTCCGCAGGTCATTCTGCTTGAGACATCACTTAGCTTCCTCGGTCTCGGGATCAGACCTCCACTGACGAGTCTCGGGCAAATGCTCGGAGCTGGCAGAGCCTATCTGACAACCGCATGGTGGATTGCGGTTCTCCCTGGAATGGTAATCTTCCTGACGACGATGTCGATCTCGATTTTAGGTGACTGGATCCGAGACCAACTTGATCCCACCCTTCGAGGGACGGGATCTTAAAATAGCTGGAGACAAATTTACTGTCCTGCTTCTGGGCCAGCGCCCGAGAACCACCGCGTCTGTCCTGTAGACTGTGAGCGAATGTGGTGGTGAGTGCGTATAGTTTATCGCGTCGCATTTGATATGATCGAGTAAGAACAACTCCTATCATTAGCTTTCGGCGACCTGGAGTTATCGAAGAGCAGTACGCTCGCGAACACATCCCAAATTGACTAAACGCCGGACGAAGACAAAGCTGCCGGGCACGCTCCCTCTTCATTCCTCTCCTATAAGCTTGCAGGCTATCTTGACCGGTGCCTGAGCGGCAGCGGCCACGTAGCCCTCAAAAATGCTACAATCAAGGAGATTATCCGGCCCCTTGCGGCGCGCCGAGTAGACGTTGACAAGAACCTCGACCCTGCGATTTCTCACCCAGTCAAGGCGACTGCGCGGAATGGCTTTTCCTGTCACTTGGACAAGCCGTTCGGTGCTTTCGACTGTGATCTCCTCGTTGCCGAGGAAGATATGTCCCTCCCCGTCTGCCTTTCTGCGGGCTGCAGGAGTCGGAAGGCCGGAAAAGAAGGCCGCGACAACGATGCCCTCCGAGAGCGCCGAGAGCTTAGTCGCTGCCTTGGGTGACAACGATAGGTCTACCGTGAATCCATGACTCTCAGCGGCGACCAATGGCGGTATGTTCAATGAGAGCATCATAATAGCAGCAGCACAAAAGCCCAATCTCCTGCTCATCCGCCCCTCATCCAGTTCACGGTCTTCTATGCTTCTGTACAGGCGTACCGGAGACGGTCAAGGTAGATCTGAATGGAGATTGGGATGAGGCAAGTCACAGAGAAGCCATCCTTAAGTTTGCATGCCTCCAAAGCGGTCTGCTTGGGACACGGAATAGCAGATAGTTCTAACTTACTGCTGAGAACATGAAGAGGAACAAGCGCTTCAAAGGACACCCTTCTAGTGAAGGTCCCTCGGCTGTCGTTCCTCGTGTCCACGATTTACTTAAAGAGCCTTGTACCCTTCGAGCACATGTTTCAACAAGCGTGAGATTCCGCTTTAGAGGATCCCGTCAAGACTCCGACTCCTCACCAGCCTCTGTTTCAGTTCCCACTTGCCTACGGCCCCTCAACCTTTCCACGAGTCCTCTCAGTATCACCTTTACATGGCCTATCACGGCCTCATCGCTTGCTTGTACGGTGCCTCTAGACTCCCTCATAGTTCGCCTCCCGGATGCGCAAGCGATGTCAAGTCAACCAAACGGTAGGCAATTGATCAGGTCTGAAAGTGCCCGGACGCACATACCATCGGAGTATTTGCCTGACGTGGCATCCCCCAAACTGGGGAGCTTTCTTGAAATCTATGGATGAGTGCTTGTTTTGAAATGGCTGATTACAGTGGACCGCGGCCCTGCTATTCTTCAAACAGCTAGCCCGTTGAGACATCGGGGTCTTAGAGGGGGTGTAAGCACATAACGCCCCCACCTTTCAGGCGCACAGATTAGCGCCGATTTATGGTATCCGCTTCCACGTCAAGCCGCTTCTCTAGCGACTGAAACTTCGCTGCAACAGCTATGAGCATTTGAGGCAACGTGCCAAGCGATGTTTCGGAGAAGTGCTTGCAGCCCGTATAGGCCAAAAGGTCTGTCCGCTGTTTTAGCCCATTGAGCCAAGAGGCCCTCTTTAACCAGTGCGCTACTACGTCTACTCTTCATGAGAGTCAGACGATGGAGGAGAGGGTACTGGGCCCATGTGCCAAGACTGCCGCGAGCAGGCTAAGTCCCCGCTCCAATACTGCTTGGCTTTGTGCTGCACCGAGAGACACTCGAATGGCTTCCACCGTCGAGCCAACTGCGAAGACTTCACTCGGGACTAGCGCGAGGCCCGACTGGCGTGCATAGAGATTAAGATCGCCCCGGCGCCAACGCTCAGGCAGGGCCAGCCACAGGTGATGGCCCTCCGGATGGGCTTGGAATTCAAGCCCTTGCAGGACCCTGCGCGCGATAATCTGACGGGCAGCGCTTTCCTCACGGATGGCCGCCGTGATGGCGTCGAGCGTACCGTCCAGAATCCACTTCGACGCCAGCGCTACCATGAGAGGCGGCGTCATCAGGCACGCCGCGCGGATCTCCGCCGCGAGGCGCAGTGTATCGGCTAGTTTCGGCGTGACAACATAGGCTGTCCGCAGGGCGGGGGTTGCGCATTTCGAAAGTGTGGCAATGTGCCAGACGATCTCTGGAGCCAGTGCCGCGATTGGCGTGTGACTTTGCCGGGGCAGCATTCCGTAGGCGTCGTCTTCAATAATCGCGATCCCGTGCCGTCGAGCGACACCAGCAATCGCCTCGCGCCGCTTGAGCGACATGGTTGCAGTGGTCGGATTGTGAATGGTGGGCACACAATAGACTGCCTTTGGCTTCTCACGTCCGCATGCTTCCTCCAGCGCAGCCGGATCAAGTCCCTCTTCATCCATGGCTATCGGCACCAGCCGCACCTTGAGCTGGTCGGCGATTGCGCGCAGGCCTGGATAGGTGAAATCAGGAGCACAGATTGCTTCACCAGGCTCGGTCAGAATCCGCATAATGGTATAGAGTGCTGTCTGGGCCCCCGCGGTCACTGCCACGCGGTCGGTTGAAACTCGCCCCAGGCGCAACCCGAGCCACCGGGTCCCAGCCGCACGATCCAGCCCCGCCCCGATGCTCTCCTGGTAGTGAAGACGCATCAGACCCTGGGGCGAATTGAGGATGCCGGCGACCCCTTCCTGGATTCTTTCCCGCAATCTCGCTTCGCGCGGCTGCGGAGGCATATTCATGCTCAGGTCGACGACCGGCAATTCCTCCGGGATGGCTTGGCCCGGAACCTCCTCACGAATATAGCTACCGCGGCCTGTATTGGCGTCGATCAGCCCCATTTTGCGCGCCTCATTGAAGGCGCGGGTTACCGTTGTGAGATCCACCCCAAGCTCCCTCGCGAGCTGGCGCTGAGGTGGCAGGCGTTGTCCTGGCTTGAGATGGCCAGACTGCAGGTCGGCCAAAAGGGCTTCCGCAATAGCCAGATATTTGGGACCACTTCTGTTCTCGATCCGTGGCGTCCAGGACAACATGTATTCTTGACCTTATTGTCTTGCAATTGTATGGGCCATCCAGGCCTACATTTTGCCTGCCCAAGCCCATCCATTCTGCAGATGGACCATCTTACATCTTAACATGCAATGAAACCACATTTTATTGTATGGGTGATCGATCCATACAAAACTGAACGTTCATAGAAGCCTAGACCATACACGGCAAGGGATTCGACATGACCAAAAAGCCCACTGCAAAGGATGCCATTCTCAACTTCGGCCTGAGATGCCGCTGTCCTCAGTGCGGGAAGGGCCGCCTGTTCGATGGCTTCCTGAATCTCGCGCGGCGCTGTGAAGTTTGCGACCTTGATTTCTCCTTTGCAGATCCTGCAGACGGCCCGGCCTTCTTCATCATGATCATCATGGGCATTCCGGCAGCGGCATTCGCCGTGTGGGTCGAACTCACCTGGGAACCGGCCCTTTGGGTGCATATGCTCACATCATTGCCCTTCCTGCTGCTGATCTGCATCCCACCTATCCGCCCTGCCAAGGGAATGCTGGTTGCGAGCCAGTACTTCCATAAGGCCGAGGAAGGCCGCTTCGTCGTTCAGAAGCGGACAACGACCGATAGCCGTAGTCAAACGGGTCGTCCGGAATCAACTAGCTGAAGGCTTCCACAGCGGCCTATATCGGCGAGGGGGTATGTATGGGGTCAGAAAGCGCCTCTCGCCCTCAACTATCGTTGCAAGCATGCCCAGGCGCATATACGCCTTCACCCCGCCTGCCCCATGCTCTACCTGTTTGTTCTGTCTCTGGCTGGAATGGCCCCATTCCCGCAGCAGACCCGCCCACCAATGTGGGCCTTCGAACTCATCATCCGCTTGAACGGGCCCCGGTTGCTATCTTGATGAGGCACCAGGAACGGGCATGAATTTATTGTGTCCGCCCTTGCCTCACTGCGCGCCTGTCAACCATATTGTGCGAGTTCGCCCCATTCTTGGAGTTCACCTGCGCTCCCGTCCGGAAGGAGATTGCCTAACCCATGCCCAGTGGTGTGCCACTCCTGGCCATTGTCGCGCTTCCCTTCATCGGGAGCCTCGTTGCCGCCTTCCTGCGGCAGAATGCCAGGAATGGCGCAGCCTTTCTGGCCGGCTTCACGGCCTTTTGCGGCGCCGTCGTCACGGCCATGCAGTATCCAAGCGTTTATCTAGGCCATGTCCTGCGTGTCGGAATAGAGTGGGTGCCGACGCTCGGTCTCGACCTCAGCCTGCGCATGGACGGCTTCACCTGGCTCTTTGCCATGCTGGTGACAGGCATTGGCTTTCTCGTGGTTCTCTATGCGCGCTACTATATGTCGCCCGAGGACCCCGTGCCGCGCTTCTTTGCGTTCCTGCTCGCCTTTATGGGCGCCATGCTCGGCATTGTGCTGTCCGGAAATCTTGTTCAGTTGGTATTCTTCTGGGAACTGACCAGCCTCTTCTCCTTCCTGCTGATCGGCTATTGGTATCACAATGCCAGCGCCCGAGATGGCGCACGTATGGCGCTGACGGTTACGGCGACGGGTGGCCTGTGCCTGCTCCTCGGTGTTTTGCTGATTGGTCATATCGTGGGCAGCTATGACCTCGACGAGGTATTGGCTTCCGGGAACGCAATCCGCAGCAGCAGCCTCTATCTGCCAGCTCTGATCCTGGTCCTGCTGGGCGCCTTGACCAAGAGTGCGCAGTTCCCGTTCCACTTCTGGCTTCCACATGCCATGGCCGCCCCCACGCCTGTTTCGGCTTATCTTCACTCTGCCACGATGGTGAAGGCTGGCGTTTTCCTGCTTACACTGCTTTGGCCCGTCCTATCCGGTACGGAGGCTTGGTTCTATTGTGTAGTGTCCGCAGGCCTCTGCACGCTCTTGCTCGGCGCCTATGCGGCTATTTTCCAGCAGGACCTGAAGGGACTGCTGGCCTATTCCACCATCAGCCATCTCGGCCTCATCACGCTCCTGCTCGGACTAGGCAGTCCACTGGCAGCCGTTGCGGCGATCTTCCACACCATGAACCATGCTACCTTCAAGGCATCGTTGTTCATGGCTGCTGGCATTATCGATCACGAGTCCGGCACCCGTGACATCCGGCGCCTGAGCGGCCTGTTTCGATTCATGCCGATCACTGCCACCTTGGCGATGGTTGCGGCCGCCGCCATGGCCGGCGTTCCTTTGTTGAATGGCTTTCTCTCAAAGGAAATGTTCTTCGCCGAAGCCGCTGCGTTCCACATCGACTCACTTCTCGACCACTCGCTTCCATACTTCGCCATGGTGGCGAGTGCCTTCAGCGTGGCCTACTCTCTGAGATTCATCCACGGCGTGTTCTTTGGACCGCCTGCCACGGACCTGCCTCGCAAGCCGCACGAGCCACCACACTGGATGCGCCTTCCCATTGAGCTGCTCGTCCTGACGTGCCTGCTCGTCGGCATCGTACCGGCGATGACCATCAAGCCATTTCTCTCGACAGCAGTCCGCGCGGTGTTGGGGCCAGACACGCCCTACTACAGCCTCGCGATATGGCACGGCTTCAACGAGCCCTTGCTTATGAGTGTGCTCGCTCTGTCGGGCGGTGTCATTCTATACTGGCTGTTGCAGGGATATCTGGCGAAGGGCATCGAGGGCCCGCCTCTGGTGCGCCGCCTCAAGGGCCAACGCATTTTCGAGCGTGTGCTCGTGACGCTCTCGTGGCAATGGGCGCGCTCGCTGGAACGACTGTTCGGCACACAGAAACTTCAACCGCAACTGCGGCTGTTGGTGGGCTTCACAGTGCTCGCTGCGCTCTGGCCGTTCTACCGGCAAGGACTAGAGGCGGGTTCCCACGCAGGCGCCGCCTTCGATCCTGCCTTTCTCCTGCTGTGGATTGTCGGAGGCCTTTGCGCCATCGGCGCGGCGTATCAGGCCAAATACCATCGCCTCGCCGCCATGGTCCTGATGGGCGGGGCAGGACTGGTAACCTGTATCACCTTCGTCTGGTTTTCAGCGCCAGATCTCGCCATTACCCAGCTGCTCGTCGAAATCGTTACAACGGTGCTCATCCTTCTCGGTCTACGCTGGCTGCCGAAGCGGATCGAGGTCGCTGGCGAAGGCCTTTCCGCGGGATTTCAGGCAAGGATACGCCGTGCGCGGGACTTGGCTCTCGCCGTAGCGGCGGGTGCAGGCATGATGCTGGTCGTTTACGCTATGCTCACGCGGCCCCTGCCGGATACCATCTCGCGCTATTTCGTCGAGAATGCCTATGCGGAAGGGGGCGGCCGTAACGTCGTCAATGTCATCCTCGTCGACTTCCGCGGCTTCGACACTTTCGGTGAGATCGTGGTGCTCGCCGTAGTGGCAATCACTGTCTTCTCCCTCCTGCGCCGGTTCCGGCCCGCGCCAGAGAGTGCCGCTGCACCCGAACAACAGCAGATCCAGGATGCCCACGATTGGGCCAGGCCGGACCGCACAGTCGGCGATACGTTGGCCGACTATCTTACGATACCGGGACTGATCATGCAGTGGCTATTTCCGGTGATTGGGGTGGTCGCAGTTTACCTCTTCTTGCGCGGACATGATCTGCCTGGCGGAGGCTTTGCGGCCGGCGTCACCATGTCGATCGCTCTCATCCTCCAGTACATGGCGGGTGGAACCCGCTGGGTAGAGGCGCGCCTGAAGGTTCGCCCTATCGTCTGGATGGGTCTTGGTCTGCTCTGCGCCGCCTTCACCGGTATGGGCGCCTGGCTTTTCGGCTATCCGTTCCTCACCTCGTACTTCCAGTATCTGGACCTCCCCGTCATCGGCAAAGTTCCGGCCGCCACGGCTCTCCTGTTTGATCTCGGCGTGTTCTCCGTCGTCGTCGGTGCGACGGTGCTTATCCTGATTGCGCTTGCGCACCAATCGATCCGAACCCCGCGAGCCGGCCGCCCGAGCATTTCTGCCGCAACGAAGGAAGGAGCATGACAGAGCTCATTTTCTCACTTGCGGTCGGCATTCTCACCGCCTCGGGCGTCTGGCTCCTGCTGCGCCCGCGGACCTTCCAGGTCATCATCGGGCTATCCCTGCTATCCTATGCGGTTAATCTGTTCATCTTCGGGATGGGCCGGCTGCGGACCGGGGCGCCGCCGGTCATCGCGAACATCGAGGCCATCGATCCAGCGCTATACACTGATCCCCTCCCCCAGGCCCTTGTTCTTACTGCAATCGTCATCGGCTTCGCGATGACGGCACTGTTTCTCGTCGTTCTGCTGGCCTCCCGCGGCCTTACGGGAACCGACCATGTCGATGGCCGGGAGGATACGTAATGAAGGGCTTAGCCGAACATTTGATCATCGTGCCGGTTCTGCTGCCCCTGCTCTCCGGGGCCGTCATGCTTCTCCTCAACGAGCGCAGCCGCATCATCAAGGGCGGGATCGGTGTCTCTACGACGGTTGCCTTATTGATCGTATCGATCATGCTGCTTCGCCTGGCCGATCTGGCCCCCGCGACTTCGGGCGGTCCTGGCGTGAGCGTATACCAACTCGGTAATTGGCCAGCACCCTTCGGCATCGTGCTGGTGCTGGACCGCCTTTCCGCGCTGATGCTGGTGCTGACGAGCGTGCTGGGCCTTGCATCACTCCTATTCTCGCTTGCGCGGTGGCATCGCGCAGGGCCCCGGTTCCATACGATCTTCCAGCTCCAGCTTATGGGGCTCAACGGCGCCTTCCTGACGGGGGACCTCTTCAACCTCTTCGTATTTTTCGAGGTGCTGCTCGCCGCGTCCTATGGCCTCGTTCTCCATGGAGACGGGATCGTCCGGGTCAAGGCAGGGCTTGCCTACATCGCCGTGAACCTGACGGCATCCTTTCTCTTCCTGATCGGTGCCAGCCTTGCGTACGGCGTTACCGGCACACTCAATATGGCGGACCTCGCCATTAGGGTTCCCGCGCTCGCTTCTGGGGAGATTTCGCTCGTGGCCGCAGCGGCGGCGATCCTAGGTACCGCCTTCCTGATGAAGGCAGGTGCATGGCCGCTCAATTTCTGGCTCCCGACGACCTATGCTGCCGCCTCTGCGCCTGCGGCCGCCATGTTCGCCATCATGAGCAAGCTCGGCGTCTATGTCATCCTGCGCCTATGGACGCTGGTATTCGGACCGGAGGCCGGGGCGCTTGCCGGGTTTGGTGGCACGTGGTTACTCGTGGGGGGCATGTTAACCATCGTGTTTGGCACGGTGGGCATTCTGGCCTCCCAATCCCTGCCTCGGCTTGCCGGCTGCAGCGTTCTGGTTTCATCCGGAACACTGATCGCGGCCATCGGGACCGGGAACGAAACCGTCATCGGCGCTGCGCTGTTTTATCTGGTCAGTTCCACTTTGGGGATCGCTGCCCTTTTCCTGCTCATCGAATTGGTCGAGCGTCTGCGCGACCCAGGCGCTGACGTACTTGCCGTTACGATGGAGGCTTATGGCGGAGGGGACGACGACGAGCCACAGAATGATGAAGTTGGCATTGCCATCCCGGCGACCATCGCCCTCCTCGGAGGCAGCTTCATCGCCTGCGCCCTGCTCCTCTCAGGCCTGCCTCCGCTCTCCGGATTTATCGCCAAGTTCGCCATCATGGCCGCAATGTTCAAAGTGGAGGGTCCTGCCGTTCAGGCCACAACCTGGACCATGGTGGGCCTCCTGACCGTATCAGGTCTGGCGACCTTGATTGCCATGACACGATCCGGCATCAGCAGCTTTTGGGCGCGCATGGATGACAGCATTCCTCGAGTTCGGGTCATCGAAATGATCCCTGTGCTTGCCCTCCTGCTCCTTTGCTTTGGCCTTACCGTCGCCGGCGGGCCGACAATGCAGTACATGGAGGCGACGACACAGGCCCTCCGCATTCCTCAAGGTTATGTGAAGGGTGTGCTGACGCCGGAAAGGAGCGGGCCAGGGCAAGGAGAGGGCAATCAATGAACTGGCTCCTGCCCTATCCTCTGCTTTCCGCCGCGCTGCTCGGTCTTTGGCTTCTCCTGAACCAGACTGTGTCGGCGGGCCACGTGGTGCTGGGAAGCGTGCTCGCCGTCCTGGCATCATGGGCAATGGCAGCCCTACGACCTGAGAAGGCCAAGATCCGCCACCCGGGCGCAATCTTGCACCTCGCAGGTCTAGTGCTGATCGATATTCTCCGCTCGAACATCGCAGTTGGCTGGATCATTCTACGCTCCCGGAAACCCGGCGGTCACGCAGGATTCCTGGCGATTCCGCTTGAGCTACGCAATCGTCACGGGCTCGCGATTCTCTCCATCATCATCACTTCTACGCCCGGAACGATTTGGGTGAGCTATGACCCTGCCAAAGGAATTCTGCTGCTGCATGTATTGGATCTCGTCGACGAGGCAGCATGGACCCGTCTCATTAAGGACCGCTATGAGCGGCGATTGATGGAGATATTCGAATGAGCGTTGCCATTCTAACAGGGGCCATCACCATCGCTCAGGTCTTGCTCGGCCTAGCAATGTGCTGCGCCACCTATCGTCTGATTGCAGGGCCTCGCGCCCAGGATCGGATTCTCGGGTTGGACACTCTCTATGTGAATGCCATGCTGATGCTGATCACATTCGGGATCCGTACCGCCAGCATGATTTACTTCGAAGCAGCATTAATCATTGGGCTTCTCGGCTTCGTGGCAACCGTCGCCCTCGCCAAATTCCTCATGCGCGGCGAGGTAATCGAATGAGCGGCTTAGACGCCCTGCCTGCTTGGGCTGCGCTCCTGACGGCCCTTCTTGTGCTACTGGGAGCCGTCGTTACTCTAATCGGTTCGATCGGGCTGCTGCGGCTCAACAGTTTCTATTCCCGCGTTCATGCCCCGACCCTCGGTACAACTGTGGGCATGGCCAGTATCTTGGCCGGATCCGCCCTTTACTTTAGCGTGATCGATGCACGCCCCGTCATTCATGAAATCCTGATCGCTATATTCGTCACCTTAACGACACCGGTAACTTTGATGCTGCTCGTTCGGGCCGCCCTTTACCGTGATCGGACAGAAGGCAGCGGTGACGTTCCGACCGAGGAAACAGCAGAGGACGCGATCCTACGGACCGAAGACTGAAGCGAGGATATAGCGGCATATTTGCCTGCTCCTCATACGCTATTGGTTCATTGGGCACTCCCAAGGGTGCCGAGATGGCAGACATCGTCCTGATTGCCGCCTCTCCTAAATGCCGTCACGTATTTTATTCAGCAGCTTGGCTTTTGAGAGTACCGCTCATACCGCCGAGAACCTCCTCGGCCGAAGCTTTGTGGTTTTGCACCGAACTCGTCCATTGACCCCAGACACTCGGATCAATTTTGTCGCCGTTCCGGCCCATATTCTTGAGCCGCTGTTGCTCATCACCCGTCAAGGCCTGAGTTGGCAGCGGTGGAAGGTGGCGGACGTCTTCAGCTTTTAGACCGACCATCGCGCCGACACGCCTGCCATAGTCATCATGGATCATGAACAGGTGCCATACCATGCGCTCTTGTACGTCCCGCTCGCACTGTCCGAGGAGAGTGCCCATGTTGAGCACCAAGTCATCACGCTCCCAATCCATCATCGTGCAATAGCGCCCGCGTGCTTGGAGATAGTCATTCCGTCTATCGATCACACTGCGGGTCAGCCGACCGCGGATCTCAGGTGGATTGTTCGGCTCCTGTCGCGGGGCCTCATGTAGGCCATTGTGGATCGATGGCTCGTAGTTCACATGCGGGTTCTGTCCAGGTGCCACGTCACGACGATAGGACATCTGCCCGCCATTCAGGTTGGTCGAGACATGGGCATTCTTGGCTTGGTTGACCGGCAGCTGGAGGTAGTTCGTGCCGACGCGGTAGCGCTGGGTATCCGAGTAGGAGAATGTCCGCCCAACGAGCATTTTGTCGTCCGAGAAATCGAGACCGTCCACCAGCACGCCCGTACCCATGGCGATCTGTTCGTTCTCGTTGAAATGGTCCTGGACATTGCGATTGAGCGTCATGACGCCTACGTGCCGCAGTGGGAAATCCCTCTCCGGCCAGATCTTGGTATCGTCTAGCGGATCCCAGTCCAGCTCAGGATGATCATGATCCTCCATGATCTGGACATAGAGATCCCATTGTGGATGGTCGCCGCGCTCGATGGCTTCGTATAGGTCTTTGGAAGCAGAGCCGAGATCCTGGCCCTGAACCTTGGCGGCCTCTTCGGCCGTGAGGCTGGCGACGCCACACCGCGGATGGAAGTGGTATTTCACCAGGACGGTATCGCCCTTGGCGTTGACCATCTTATAGGTGTTGACGCCGAATCCTTCCATGTGCCGGTAGCTTGCAGGAATGCCGCGCGGGCTGAACAGGTGCGTCAGCATATGCATGGATTCCGGCGTCTGGCTCATAAAGTCGAAGATGCGGTTCGGCTCTTGGCGGAAGGTTACCGGATCGGGCTTCAGAGAATGGATCACGTCCGGGAACTTGATGGCATCGCGGATGAAAAACACAGCCAGATTATTGCCGACAAGGTCCCAGTTGCCGTCCTCCGTATAGAACTTCACCGCAAAGCCCCGTGGATCACGGGCGACTTCCGAGGAATCGCGGCCGCCGATCACCGTTGAGAACCGGATGGCCAGCGGCGTCTTCTTGCCGGCGTCCTGGAAGAGCTTCGCGCGAGTGTATCGGGAGGCAGGTTCGTCACCGATTTTTCCGGAGGCCTCGAACTCTCCGTAACATACGAAGCCACGGGCATGGACGACGCGTTCCGGAATGCGCTCACGGTCGAAGTGAGTAATCTTCTCAAGGAATTGATAGTTTTCCAGCGTAGCTGGGCCGCGATTGCCAACGGTGCGCTGAGACTGGTTGTTGACGATCGGGTGCCCCTGACGGTTCGTCAGAACTTGGCTGGACGGTTTCGAGGGTGTTTTGGGGCTCTTATCCATGGCAAGCTCCATGAGGCTCTGGACGACAATATGATCGCAGACTGAGCGCGCATTAAGGCCATAGGATTAGGGCAAGAATTCACCAAGGGAAGAGCGCTTCTGGAAAGATAATAGTCCCATTGAGGACGGACTCACGCTTCAAGCCTTGCCGTTTCAAGTATCATTGTAACAATAACTGCTCTTCGTCTCTCTATGCATTGCACAATGTTCATCCCCCTCAACCGCATAGAAGAAGATTTGGCTCGGCGCTCGTTACCTCATGCGGCAGAGAACGATCATAACGCAGCCTCGCGCTTATCCGGACCGTTGGTGGAAGGAGCGTGAGAATGCCTAGGCGAAGGACGGGATTGGCTTCGATCCGGCACCTGTGCCAGCATTGCGCTACTCTGGCAGGCTGAGGATACGGGGCGCTCATGAGACCGATTGCATCAATCGTTTCGCTGTCGATGCTTTTGAGCCCCACAATTGCCCTGGCGGGCCAGGGTTTCGACGTGATTGTCCTCGGTGCTCTGGGCGGCATCCAGGACGGTAACCTCAGCTCCTATCTCATCCGGCCCCATGGGGATCGCAACGCCGTCGCCTGCGATGCAGGCAGCCTGGTCAATGGCCTAAAGATCGCTCAAGAAAAGGGCGTATTCGAAGATGTCGAGTTGCCAGAGGGCTCAACCGACAGTGTCGTCGGGCATGTGTTGAAGCATGATATCAAAGGCTATCTGATCAGCCATGCGCATCTCGACCATATCGGTGGATTGGTCATTGCCTCGCCGGATGACAGCAAGAAGACAATTTACAGCCTGCCATCGGTGAGCGCCGCTCTCGAGCAGAGCTACTTCAACTGGGTTGCTTGGCCCAACATGCTGGATCGCGGCCGGCAACCGCACCTGAAGACATATCATCTCGAGGATTTAGCGCCGGGGGAGGCGAAGGATCTTACGGGAACGAGAATGACGGTCACACCCTTCCCGCTCAATCACGCGGGAAGCGAGTCGACAGCCTTTCTCATCGAGAGTGGAGATGATGCCATCCTTTGCTTCGGCGATACGGGCCCTGACGAGGTCCAAAAGGCCTCCAACATTCAGGACCTCTGGAAGGCTATTGCCGGCAAGGTAAAACAGCGGAGGCTGAGGGCCATCATCCTGGAGACGTCATACACCAACGATCGGCCCGATAGTCTGCTCTTTGGGCATATGACGCCGAAATGGGTTCACCAGGCATTGCGCGCGTTGGATCGGGAAGCGGGCGGTAACGCGCTGAAGGACCTGTCTGTTGTCGTGAGCCACATCAAATATTCCCTGGCTGCGGATCAGCCACAGGAGGCTATCCGCAGAGAGCTCGAGGCGGAGAACGATCTCGGTGTCCGGTTCGTATTTCCGGAGCAGGGAGCGCTGCACCACTTCCAGTAACGCTGTGGACCAACTCTCTTTCATCAAACAGGCGTCAGATTTCTTCTGCGCTAGACACGGCCAGATGCCCTAACCGATTTGGCGAAACGATCGGGCGGTTGCTCGACCCCTTATCGGGGCAGAGAGTGTGTTAAACAAAAAAAGCCACGCTTCAAATGAAGCGTGGCTCGAAAGTATTTTTTAACGTGGGCTTTTTAGCCCTGGAAGAGCGAGAGGATGCTCTGAGTGCTGCCGTTGGCAATGCTCAGGGCCTGAACGCCCAGCTGCTGCTGAACCTGCAGTGCCTTCAGACGGGTCGATTCCTCTTCCATGTCCGCGTCCACCAGCGTGCCAATCGAACGCTCGTTCGCCTTGATCAGCGACTCGACGAAGGTCGTCTGAGAGGTGATCTGGGTCTTGTTGGCGCCGAGCGTGGTCGCGGCGTCGGTCATGGCGCCCAGCGCCTTGTCGACCGCCGCCACATATGCGCGCAGCTTCGAGAGGTCCTGGTTCTGGATGGTCGAGATGTCAATCGTGTCGATGGACAGCTCGTAGTGCTTGTAAGCGCCATCCTCGTCCTTGCCGAGAACGCCCCACTGCTTGTTCAGGATGCCGCCTTCGCCGTCGACAGCCGCAACAGCAGCATCGTTGGCCGTGTCAATGGCGTCCGAGTAGGTCTTCTTGGCAGCGTTGTAGTCGCTCTGAGCAGTGTCGAGAGCCGTCTTGGCCGCGGCGTCCTTAATGCTACTTTCCCAGGTTGACTGCGCGGTCTTCCAATCGGTCTCGGCCGTCTCCCAAGTCGTCTTAGCAGCCGAGATGTCGGCGTCCGCTGCAGCCGCAGCATCGGCGGGATCCGTCTTCTTGTCGTACAGCTTCGTGTCGTCGACCGAGATAGTGATCGTGTCGACGCTGATCTTTCCGTCGATGCGTGTGAAGGAGGCGACAACGCGGCGGTCCGAGACGTAGTTACCGGCGGCGGAGTCGGTGGAGAGCCAGTTCTCGCCCGACACCACGGAGGCGTCAGCAGTCTGCTTGAGCTCCTTCAGCTTGGCGTCGATTTCGGTCTGGATCTTGGCGCGGTCGACGTTCGGCGACAGGCCTGCCGTCAGCTTGGCCTGGATGTCTTTCATCAGCTCGATCGAGCGGTTCATGCCGTTGAAGGCCGTGTCGACCGAGGCGGCGCCGAGGCCGAGGGCGTCCTTCACCGCACCGAGCGAGCCGTTGTCGGCGCGGATGGTGGTGGCGATCGACCAGTACGCCGAGTTGTCCGAGGCGTCGCCCACCTTCAGACCGGTGGAAATCCGGGCAGAGGTCTGGTCAAGCTGTCCTGCGATGCTTTTCAGCGTCGTCAGGGCGGTCATGGCGGAGGTATTCGTCAGAAGGCTAGACATGGCTGTCCCTTTGGATGAGCAGATGATGCGGGACGGACCACGGCATCGGTCATCCCATTAAATACAAAGCTGAGGGACATACCGGACTTGTACCGGTATAGCAGGGCGGCATCATGCCTTCGAGCAGGATTCCATTTCGGGCCTGCTCAACCTGCTATGAACCGGATATTTGCACCCGAAGCTTGCGCGGAGCTTGCGCGACGTAGGGGGATTGCCTTTCCAAGCTCCCCGGAGCTTCGCGCCCGCGAACACAAGCCTGCGCTTTCCAAGAATACTCTAAAATAGAGAGGCCACGCCGTTGCGGGCGTGGCCTCATAGGTGGCTCCGGACAAGCCGGGAACCGGGTGAGCTCTTAGCGGAAGAGCGAGAGGACGTTCTGAGTGCTGCCGTTGGCAATGCTCAGCGACTGAACGCCGAGCTGCTGCTGAACCTGCAGTGCCTTCAGACGGGTCGATTCCTCTTCCATGTCCGCGTCCACCAGCGTGCCGATCGAACGCTCGTTCGCCTTGATCAGCGACTCGACGAAGGTCGTCTGGGACGAGATCTGGGTCTTGTTGGCGCCGAGCGTGGTCGCGGCGTCGGTCATGGCGCCCAGCGCCTTGTCGACCGCCGCCACATATGCGCGCAGCTTCGAGAGGTCCTGGTTCTGGATGGTCGAGATGTCAATCGTGTCGATGGACAGCTCGTAGTGCTTGTAAGCGCCATCCTCGTCCTTGCCGAGAACGCCCCACTGCTTGTTCAGGATGCCGCCTTCGCCGTCGACAGCCGCAACAGCAGCATCGTTGGCCGTGTCAATGGCGTCCGAGTAGGTCTTCTTGGCAGCGTTGTAGTCGCTCTGAGCAGTGTCGAGAGCCGTCTTGGCCGCGGCGTCCTTGGTGCTGCTATCCCAGGTTGACTGCGCGGTCTTCCAATCGGTCTCGGCCGTCTCCCAAGTCGTCTTAGCAGCCGAGATGTCGGCGTCCGCTGCAGCCGCAGCATCGGCGGGATCCGTCTTCTTGTCGTACAGCTTCGTGTCGTCGACCGAGATAGTGATCGTGTCGACCGAAACATTGCCGTTCTCGCGGGTGAACGACGCCACGATCTTACGATCCGAGACGTAGTTACCGGCGGAGGAGTCGGTGGAGAGCCAGTTCTCGCCCGACACCACGGAGGCGTCAGCAGTCTGCTTGAGCTCCTTCAGCTTGGCGTCGATTTCGGTCTGGATCTTGGCGCGGTCGACGTTCGGCGACAGGGCCGCCGTCAGCTTGGACTGAACTTCCTTGAGGAGGTCGATCGAACGGTTCATGCCGTTGAAGGCCGTGTCGACCGAGTTCGCACCGAGGCCGAGGGCGTCCTTCACCGCACCGAGCGAGCCGTTGTCGGCGCGGATGGTGGTGGCGATCGACCAGTACGCCGCGTTGTCCGAGGCGTCCGCCACCTTCAGACCGGTGGAGATCCGGCTGGAGGTCTGGTCAAGCTGTCCTGCGATGCTTTTCAGCGTCGTCAGGGCGGTCATGGCAGAGGTATTCGTCAGAAGGCTAGACATGTGGATTGTCCCTAAGAAAGCAACACATTTTGGCGGGACATACCGGACTTGCACCGGTATAGCAGGGTTGCATCATGCTATTGGATGGGGCCCGCAGGCAGGCCATCCAACCTGCTATCTATGGAAGCAGCCGGGCCTAAGGGGCGGGCTGCAAAGTGTGTCCGAAGACCCTATGAATGTGGCAGGAGCCGGTGCACCTGTCAACATCCGCGTGGCGAGAATCCAAGCGTTTACTTAGCGTTAATACTAACAGCCGGAGGTCGCGCCCGGGTTTCGCTATGGGAGCAACATGTCTCTTCTTATGAGGAAGACTTATCGTTAACCCTCGTCCCTGCGCTACATCAGTTAGTATTCTCTGCATTACGGCTGTGGAAGCGCCACCTGCCCTGTGCTGACCATCCGAAGCTTCCAGTTTTCTGCTTTTGATCCCTCGAGATTGAGACGGCCGGCCATGAAGAAAAGCCGCTCCGTATCGGTGCTCTTCGACGTGCAGAAGCGATCCTGCAGGTAGAACGGCGGCGTCGCCTGATAATAGAGGGTCGCCTGTACGGCCGCGGGAACGCCTTTGACCTGCGCAAGATCGATCCGGTAGCGGACCGTATCGCCACCGCCCGCCGCATAATCAGGGTCGTCTCCGACCTGAGCGGGCCCCGCCTCGTCGGCAAGCTCAGACCCGGCTCCCAGTGCCTGCGCCACGGCAATCCTTTCGTCGCGCTTCAGGAAGCCTTTGGGCAGCAGACGGTTGTCCTTCACGTTCGAGCAGATCGACAGGAAGCTCGTGGTCAGTTCGCCGGCCGGCCGAGAGCCGACACCACATTGCGCCGGCCCGTCCGCGGGAGGCGACGACACGAGTTCCTGATAGATCTGGGCTTGGTTCTGCTGGGTGATGACCTGATAATGGGGCTGGTGTGCGAGCGGGTTCTGCCGCACTGAGCAATCACTGTTCCACCAAACTTCCCCGTCGATCGGCTCACCCTTTTCGTCGGTGAGAACCCCCATGGCGTTCGTCCGGCCGGACGACCAGAGTGTCGCGCCATCCCGATCGAGAACCTGGAATTCGACGAAGGCACGACGAAAGCCGACGCCGGACGGGAACTTGTGCCCGGCCTTGTTCATGACATTGATGTCAGCCTCGATGGCGCCGTTGTTCATCGTGAGGTTGCTGACGCGAATGTCGGCCGTCTTCGCTTCAGCCTGATGCGCGATCGCCTGCTCGGTATAGAGGAGCGGATCAAGCCCCTTCCGGGTCAACATCGGGTCCTGCGTCCGAATGCCCATGATGTCCGGGAATTGTTGAGCCATCTTGATGAGGAACGTGTTCAGGCCCACCAGAACATGGCTTGCGAACCCTTCCCGGACCTCAAGGTCGATCTCTTCAGGTTCGAGGGTGTTGTCGGCTTCAGGAAAGTTGCTGTGCTCCTGAATGCTGGCGATCTTGCTCCGGATAGGCTTTCCCTCAGCATCCCGGCTCGGCATATGACAGCCCTGGCAGGTTTCCACCTTGGCGCCCGGTCCCATCGGCAGCGGGCCGTCCGGCGTCAGGCCTGTCCTGTAATCGCTGAAGGCCCACTCCGCATAAGTGGTCTGCTCATAGGTGTGGCCGATGACTTTGCCCTTGTTCAATACGGGCAGATGGACCGTGTGACAGCTTCCGCAAACTTCGGCCGATTGGATCTGCGTATTGTGGGCCGGGGTCAGGCCAAGGGCATTTTCCATGGGCTTGACCTTCGGATCCGGAAAAGGACCGATGATCTGATCTGGAGCGCCCGTCAGGAAGCTTCCGGTGAAGGTTTTCGCAAACCCCTTGTTGTCAGGATTGAGAAATGCCTGACGCTCGGCAACACAGCTATTCTGAGTCTCTGCGGCCACCTTGGCCCGTTCGCTCTCGCTGAGCGCCATCGTATGGCATGTAGTGCAGGAAACCCCGTCCCGCCCGAGGGCCCCATAGGCTGCATTTTTGGCGTGGGGGCCTGTCGGGAAGGGCGTGGCGTTGAGCACCTCGCGCGAGAACGGCGTACAGCCCTGTCCGGCTGCCTTCTGGTCGATCTTGAATTGCCTCTGCCCCATGACGCCGTGGCATCCAAGGCAGGTATCCTCCACGAGCTTGGACGATTCGCGATGGAAGGTTTCGACCTCGCTCGACAATTGGGCAAAGAAGATCGGATCGCGTCCAGCCAGGCCCATGGGCGATGTGCTCCATGTCCCGAAAGGCGACAGGTTGAGGAGCTTCCCGCCATGCCCTGGCCGGGTCATGTCAAATTGAAGCCCTGTAGACCCCGCATCGTGACAACCGATGCATTGATCGGATGTCAGAAAAGGCTGAAGTGTCTTCGGCATCCCTGCTTGAGCCCAAACATTGTCATATGTCTGGGATGGCATGGCCAGAGACGGCAGTCTTTCGGGCTTCGTGAAAGGCAATCCAAAGAACTTCGTAAATTCAGGGTCATAGCCCGTACGGGCGGCCGCCCCCTGCGGAGTGACATCATCTGACTCCTGGACGACCCGCAGGTGATTGAGCAGGGCGGCGAAGTTCTCATCAGGCTGAGTTCCTTGCCCCTGGAACCAGTGCTGGCTCAGGAAGGCGAGTGGCTTGCCCGCCTCGCCCTCGATGTTCCGCAGAGCCGCAAAGGTGGAGTTGTCCTTGGCTGAGGCGTGACAATTCACGCAATATTGCCCGAACCCCATATTCGGATAGCCGTTGCCGGCCTGCGCCGGCCAGTCGGGCTCCCAGCCCTTCCAGCCAAACCAGCCCCAGAACCAGCCGTCGTGAGCCCCTTTGCTATCGCGAACCATCACAGCGGCGCCGCTCGTCGGCTGGAGCCGGTTCACATCGATGCCCCGGCAGGCGGCGGCCGGCGCCGGGTACATCTCCTTGATCATCATGGCCCCATCCGGAACAGGCGCCGGGTTCGCCGGCGCAAGATGCTCGTCCGCGGGCCGGTTAGCCTTGAGCCAAGTATACATCTCCGGCGAATACCAGATCACCACCGGGGCATGGGTCCCATGGTAGCTCCCGACCCACTTCCCGTCCTTAAGGGCCGCCGTAAACGGACCCGTATCGCGGATGGTCTTGTCAGCCTTCCACCCGGAACCCGGGTTCCGATGACAATAGGCTCTCAGGTAAGTACCCAGCTTCTGCTGATAGACGTCCAGGGTGAACTGGCTGGGCTTGCGGACATCATCTTCCAGGCTTGCACAAAGCGCGAGATCCGCCGGGACTTGAAGCGTTTCCTGCTGTGCGGGGCACTGCTCCGACGCGTAGGCCATAATCGGGAGGAGCAGAGAGGCGCAGAGCGCGGCGGCAGCAGGCAATCTGAGGCGCATGACGAACCCGGAATAAGCGGAGCAACCTCTCTTTCGGGAAACACGCGGATTTGGCAAGCCCCACGATGGTCTCCTGAGCGCGCTATCGCTGAGCCAAATCGAGATTACCTGGAGCCGGAAGCAGCCAGTCTCGGCACATCCAGCATTGCCTTTTCGTCGGGCGTGAGCAGCCGCGCCGCGCCCTTGGTCAGATCGCCGAGCCGGAGCCCTCCGACCTCCACGCGCACCAGTCGCAGCACCTCGGCGCCAGTTGCGCCGACAAGGCGCCGGATCTGCCGGTTCTTGCCCTCGTTCAGGACGATCTCAAGCCATCCCTTGCGTTCGCCGGCCCGGAGCACGGTCGCGGCCTTGGCGCTCATACGCTCGCCGTCGAGCACCATACCGGCTTGAAGCCGCTCCAGCATTTCCGGATCGGGCATCCGGTCGATCTGCACGTGGTAGACCTTGTTGACGTTCGAGGCAGGATCGAGGAGCCGCTGCGCCCAGCGGGTGTCGTTGGTCATAAGGAGCAGGCCCTCGCTCGCCTTGTCGAGCCGCCCCACGGGCACCACGAAAGGAAGATCGATCCCTGCCAAGCAATCATAGACCGTCGCCCGTTCCTGCGGATCGTCGCGGGTCGTTACCAGACCGCGCGGCTTGTTGAGCATCAGGTAAACCTTCCGCTCGGCCGAGACGGGCTCATCGTCGACCACAATGCGTGCTCGTCCGGGATCGACGCGGAAAGCCGCATCGCGCATGATCCGGCCGTCGACACGAACGCGCCCGGCCGCGATCAGAGCCTCGGCCTGAGTGCGGGAGCAAAATCCGAGCTTTGACAGGGCGCGGGGCAAGCTGACGACGGCGCCACCCTGGCGCCGCACATCCCTCACCCCCGCGCGGGGGGCTTTGGCCTCACGATGACGTCGCTCCAGCCTCAGCTCGTGAAGAACTGCTGCGTGCCATGAGCCTCGATGGCGCCGGCGAGCCGGGAGAGCGCATGGACATAGGCTGCGCTCCGCAGGCCGATTCCCCGGTCCCGAGCGAGCGCCCAGACAGCATCCCCTTCCCGCTCCATCATCGTCTTCAGCCGCGTATGGACCTCCTCGACCGGCCAATAATAGCCCTGCCGGTTCTGCACCCACTCGAAATACGAAACGGTGACGCCGCCCGCATTGGCCAGGATGTCCGGCAGGACGATCACGTTCTTGGCTGCCAGGATTTCGTCGGCCTCCGGCGTAATCGGGCCGTTGGCGAGTTCGAGGACGACCCGCGCCTTCACGCCTGCAGCATTGCCCTCGTGGATCATGTCCTCGAGCGCTGCCGGAACGAGGAGATCGCAATCGACTGCCACGAGATCATTGGGGGACAAGGACGAAACGCCGTCAGAACCCGCAAGACCGGTGACGGAGCCCTGCTTCTTGGCGGCAAAGAGCTTGTCGATATCGATCCCGGAGGGATTATGGATCGCGCCTTTGGAATCCGACACGGCGACAATCTTGTACCCGTCGTTCCCAAGCAGGCGGGCCATGTGCTGGCCTGCATTGCCAAAGCCCTGGATTGCGACCCGTGCCCCGGGCTTAAGGCCGAATGCGTCGGCAAGATGCCGAACGAGATAATATCCGCCCCGAGCCGTCGCATCATCGCGCCCCAGAGAGCCTCCCAGGGCAATCGGCTTGCCGGTAATCACCGCCGGGGTCGCCTCGCCCACGATGGAGGCATATTCGTCGGCCATCCAGCCCATGACCATCGAATTGGTATAGACGTCGGGCGCCGGAATATCCCGGTCGGGCCCGATGATTTTGGAGAAGGCCTGGATATAGGCCCTGGACAGCCGCTCCAGCTCGGCTTTCGACAGTGTGTGGGGATCGACCCGGACCGCGCCCTTGCCGCCACCATAGGGCAGGTTCATCACGGCGCATTTGAAGGTCATCCAGAAGGCGAGCGTTTCCACCTCTTCCATGGTGGAGTCCGGATGGAAGCGGATGCCGCCTTTGGTCGGGCCCCGGGTGTCATCGTAGCGGCAGCGCCAAGCCATGAAGGATTTTCTGGAACCGTCATCCATGCGGATCATCAGGCGCACCTTCGTGGTCTCGCGCGGATATTTGAGCTTCTCCAGAACATCCGCATCGAGATCGAGGTGACGGGCCGCCTCATCGAGACGCGTCAGGGCCTGGTCCAGCATGGAAACGACGTGCAATTGATCTCACTCCTGTCCGTTGATGTAGTCCGCCAGAACTGTCGTTGGGGAACCCTAATGGCGGCTTTGACATCTTCGCGCAATATTTCAATGGATTTCACTAGTTCCAGGGCCTGTTGGACCAAGCCGTAAGCAGGGCCCGAGTCCGCCTGGCGGTTGCTTTCGCCACCAAGGGTGCTAGGGTGTTAGCATTATGTTCCCGTACCTGAAAAACCTTCGCCATCTGGCATACGCAGGTCGCCTCCAAGCAGGCAGGTAAGCCCCGGGGACCCGGCTCGACCCCTATGGTCGCCGGCGCTCGGGGCATGAATGTTCTCTTCGATCATCATGAGCTTTTTCGTGCGCCTTTTGGGCGCATGTCGGCCCGTATGTCTGTTCACCTTGTGGGATTGTTCCTAGGCATCCGGCAAGGTGATCGTTCCTGAGGAGGGTTTCATGAGCACGCAGCAAGATCTCCCGCCGATCACTCTCGCGTCCTGCGACTACAACCGCCTGCTGTTCACGGCGGCCATCGGGCAAAAGCAGGGTCGCCACGCCACCGATTTCTTGCTTTCGGAGCTGCGGCGCGCGGAAATTTGCCATCCGGCGGACCTGCCGGAGGATGTGGTCTCCACCAATTGCCGCGTGATCTATCGCCTCGACCAGGAGCCGAAGACTCGTGCCCATCTGCTCGTCCATCCTGACGACATGATCTGGCCCGGAGCCGAAATCTCAGTGGCGACACCGCTGGGAACGGCGCTCCTGGGCCTGCGCGTCGGCGACCGTATGCCATTCCTTGATGAGGATGGCTCGCTCCGCGAGGTCTTTGTGGAAGGGATTGGCCTAAGGTTCCTGGATGACGGCTCGACCGTGCTGCGGACCGGGGGCACGGCCACACCGCAGCCTCGGCACGACTTGGCCTCAACCCCGGACGATCGGAGCACGGCATGACCGGGACGGAGCCTTCCCGGTCTCTTCCGCCGGTGATGATCTCGGCGCTCGACTATGATCGCCTCGCCTGGATCGCGACAGCAGGTGTGTACAGCCCGCGACACCGGCCAGCTGCGGAGCTGCTTGTCTCCGAGCTGATGCGGGCCACGGTCATCGTCGCGCAGGCCATTCCGCCTTCGGTGGCGACGATGCATTCGCGGCTGGAGTTCTGCGACGATGTGACCGGCGAGATCCGACGTGCCGTTCTCGTCTATCCCGATGAGGCCGACACGGCAGACCGGATTTCCGTTCTAACCCCGATTGGAGCGGCGCTGGTCGGCCTCAGCGAGGGGCAGTCGATCACATGGCGAGCGTCTAGAGGGGTACGGAGCCTGACGCTGCTGCGCGTCCTTTACCAGCCACAAAGGATGGCCGTCCTCCACGCTTAAGACATCATGCGGATGACGGACCCGGCTTTCCGCACACGGCGTCGAGAATACCACCCAGGCTCGGGGATGCGGCAATGGCCACATGACGGAATTTCATTGGCCGCAGTGCCTCAGCAACCTTGTGGCTGATCGCGACAGCCGTCATGCGGGTGCAGAAAGCGGAGAGGCCGGACTTTGATGCCAGCCCGCAGAAAGTCGACGCCGTTCGGGCGGACAGAAACACCGCTGCGTCGATACAGCCTCGCGAGATCCCATGTATGGCTCGCGCACTCAGCCGGTTGGCCGCACAGGCACGGTAGACGATGGCCCGGTCCACTTCGAACCCGTCCGGCGCGAGGCCCGCTGCAAGATCGACCGCGATGTCATATCCACCAAGATGGAGAAGGGGCCCCGCCTGTGGATCGGCCCGGCGCCGGATATGGTCCATAAGATCCAAAGCCGTCCCGCCGGCAATATGCACATGCGAGAAGCCAGCGGCGAGCAGTGGCGCCGCCGTGGCCTGCCCCACTGCGAAAACGGGAGTGTCCCGACGCACGCTCGAAGACCGAAGCAGTGCGCGCGTCCCATTGGCCGAAGTGAGCAGGAGGGCCTGTCGCCCTTCAAGGACATTCGGATCCCAAGGAACCGGAACGATCCGCAACAGGGGCTCGCCCAGCCACTCACAGCCCCTGGCGCGCAGGTGAGCGCCAAGCTCCTCAGACTGTGCTCGGGGACGGGTGAGAAGGACCCGCATCAGCCTGCCCTATCAATGCCAGCGGCTGCTCGAGGCCATCATCGCCCCAACCGGCTCCAAAGTGCCGATCACCCGCGGCCCGACCGACTCGACCGAAAGGAAAGTCCCCGGCGCACCGCCAGAGCCAATGACGGGCATTCGGTCGCCGATCCGCAAGCCGAGGAGGGACAGGCCGACGGGCGTCAGAACAGACACTTCGGCCAGCGGCCACATGCCGTCATCAGGATGGATCAACATACGCTTCTCCGGAGAACTCCCGTCAGCCAACCGATAAGTTACGAAGGTATCGAGCGACACCACGTCATCTGGAAGCTCATCCGGCGTGCAAAGCGCAGCCCGACCCAACTCCTGGAGGAGCGGTGTCGCCAGGGGGTGAGCCTGCCCGGCGAGCTCTTGGGCCGCGCGCATCAGGCGCCGGTGGTCTTGAGTCGTCACGACGATAGGCGGCAATTCTTGGCAAGCATCCATAGCAATCTCCTAACTCGACGATTCCAACGGCAGTCTCTGGAAAACTGAGCCTAAGGGTCTGCCTGCCGACCCGGCGGGCCGGGCGGGAGAATGGCCGTGGCGGAGATTTCCACGATGGCGTCAGGGTCGACCAGCCCTGAGACCTCCACCAGCGCCATTGCCGGGCAATGGCTTCCCATGATCTCGCGATAGATCACGTCGAGTTCATGAAGGCGGGCCCGGCAATGGTCGATATCGAGCACGTACCACGTCATCTGTGCGATGTGCTGTGGGCCTCCGCCAGCCTCCAGGATCACGGCACGGATGTTCCGCAACGCCTGCCGTGCCTGGGCGGCCAGCCCGATGGAGGTCACCATGCCCGTATGGTCGGCAGCATTCTGCCCACTGATGAAGACGAAGGTACCGGTTCCGGCGACCGCATGCGAATAGCGCTGCGAGCGCGGCCATCCCGGCGGGTCGATCCTTCTGAGCGGCGCTGCCAGTGGTGTCGAAACAATGGTCATGATGTCCTCCTGCTGGGCTCCGCATCAGGCAGGATGCGGAGCCTTAATGATCCGGCGTAGGGCACAACAGCCGTCCCCGTGAGCCAAAGGGCCCACGGGATCAGGATCCCGTTTTCAGGAGGCCCTCGGAGGCCGGATCTTCGCGCAGGAAGGCGGGTTCGAAGGACGGGGCGAGCGTGAACGCTGCCCTGTGCACCTCAGGCGTATAGTAACGGGTTCGGCCCTCCAGCGGCTGGAAGCGCGCCTGAAGGACCTCTCGCGGAGGACGCAGCGCATCGCGCGAGTCACCCGCCGCAACGAGAGCCAGCATGCCGCCCGCATAGGTCGGTACGGGCGCCAGGAAAGGCCGTACTCCCGCGAAAGAACCCGACAGGCGCCCACAGACCGTCTCAAGCTCCTCCGGCTGGAAAAAGGGCGCGCCACTTTGGACCGCGATCATCCCACCTGGCCTGAGACGGGCCCGGCACGCCGCATAGAAGGCGGGCGTGAAGAGCGGCTCTCCCGGCCCTTGCGGGTCCGTCGAGTCGATGATGATGACATCGAACTTGTCCCCTGTCTCCGCAATGTACCGCGTACCATCCATGACGAGCACGGAGGCCCGCGGATCGTCGAACGCTCCATCCGAGACCGCAGGAAGGTGCCGCCGCGACAGGGCAATCACCTCGCCGTCGATCTCGACCATGACAGCACGCTCGACCGGGTGCTTCAGAACCTCCTTGAGCGTGCCGCCGTCGCCGCCGCCGATGATGAGGACGTCACGTGCCGCCCCATGTGCCATCAGCGGAACATGGGCAATCATCTCGTGATAGATGTGGTTATCCCGCTCGGTCAGCTGAACGACGCCATCGAGCACGAGAACCTTGCCGAAGAGCGCGTTTTCGAAAATCAGCACGTCCTGGAAGGCCGTTCGTCCTTGGTGCAGAACGGCCCCGATAGAGAGCGCCTGCGCGTGATGCTCGTAGAGCGTTTCCTGGAACCACTTCATAGGATGACCCCTCGCTTGTGCTCGGCGAGCGTCACCAGACCAGGCATGAACGCGCCCTTGAGAACTTCGATGGCCTTATGGGGCTGCGCGTCGCCGCACATGAAGACGTCGACCGCCGCATAGGAAATCTCAGGCCAAGTATGAATGGAGATGTGGCTCTCGGCGAGAACGGCCACACCCGAAATGCCGCCATTCGGTGTGAAATGGTGGAGATCAATATTGAGAAGCGTTGCGCCTGCGCGGGCAGTGGCATCGCGCAGGGCCTGTTCGACCAGCGGCAGGTCGTCCAGATTGGTGGCATGCCAAAGATCGACGATCAGGTGGGTTCCGGCGAACCGCATGCCGTCTCGTGTGATGAAGTGATCGAGGCGGCCGTCATCCGACGGCGCAGAGGTGGGGACAATGGCAAGTGTTGCCGTCCGGGCAGCATGTCGCGCGGAATCCTCGAACCCCTTGGCAGGCGGGCGAGTGCCTGCCTTCGCGATCATGCTGAGACGGGAGGTTTCGGCCATTCAATTCTCCGTTGGCAGAAAGTCTGCCGGTTGCGGTCAAAGTGAAGCCGCGCCGCCCGAAAGGGCTGTCGCGCGGCGTGGAATACGCGCAGCGTTGAACGCTCACGCGGGCTGGCGCTCCTCTACGGCAGGCTCCTGCACCTGCAGCACCGTCAGGCGCTTCGAATCGCCCGTGCGGGTGGTCCAATCGATCGACTGGCCAACCGGGAGACCAATGAGGGCTGTCCCGATAGGCGTCAGCACCGAGATGCGTCCCTTGGCGATATCCGCCTCGTTCGGGTAGACGAGAGTCACCTTCTGCACGCGCCCGGTCATATCGTCCCGGAACTCGACCTCGCAGCCCATGCACACGACATCCGCGGCATGCTTGCCCTTTGACAGCACGTGTGCTCGGTCGAGCTCCTCGGCGAGTTCGGCGGCCATGTCCGGCACGGTGTTCGCAGCCGCGTTGGCAAGCACGGACAGCTTCTCGTGGTCCGCAGCCGTCAATGTAATGCGGGGCTTGGCGCCGCCGGCGGTTCTCTTGGTCATCTCTCAGGTCTCCTGGTCTGTTGTAGGCGCCGCCGCAATTACGCTGCGGTCGGGCCTGGATCATCGTCGTCATCGTCGTCGGACGGATCGGGAATTCGCTCCGATTCAGGTCTCCGTCGCGGCATCAGCCGGACGACTTTACCGTCCGGCTGATCTGCTTCCTGCAAATCCGGCTGTACCGGTGGCTCTTTCGGGGACTGGCGCATGACACGGTCTCCTCTGATCCGCACATGGTGCGGAGCTCATCTATGGTTTAGAGATCGGCGTACAGGTTCGGGTACGGCATGACTGTCCGCGGAACGCGTCTCCTGCGCCGTACGGCGCGAAAGCTCGATGAAGACCGTAAAGCATGCCATCGCACCGGATGCCTTGCATCCGACCTCACACGATGTCCGGGAATGTCAGTGAAGTCGTGCACCCCGAGCCCGGAGCGCAGATGCGCGTTGAGCCCGGGGCTACTTGCCCGCGATGAGGTTGCCCGCCCGATGCAGGCCGCGATGGTATTGTGCGAAGCTCAACATAATGGCTCAAGGCTCCTACACATTGTCCCGTTTGTCAAATCGCTGGCGGACACTCCTCGGGGAGCCACATCACGCGCCATTTCGGTAAGCTGCAGTTCCGGGGCGGGGCCGGTTTCGCGCCAGGCATCACTTGTCAGCACGGCATGGATGGCCTCAGCGCCTTTTGCAGACCTGAGGCGCGCCGCAACGTCGCGGTCGCGCAGGCGGCGCACGACCTGGGCCAGCGTTCTCAGATGCGTCGAAGGGTCACCCTCAGGGCTCAAAAGAAGAAAGGCCAGATCGGCCGGCAGCCCGTCCGCCGCTCCGAAATCCTGGCTCGGCGACAGGAGCGCGAATACGCCGGCAGGACGCCGCAGGCCCGAGATCGCCGCGTGCGGAACAGCAACGCCGCGCCCAAAGCCGAAGGTCGAGGATCTGCCATGGCTCAACACTGCATGCTGAAGCATGTCGTGATCGAGCATCGCTTCCGCCGCCGCCACTCGCGTCAGCTCGCAGACCGCCTGCTGCACATCTCGCGCCCGCAGATGCGGAATGACGCGCGCGGGAGTGATCAGAGACAGGATCTTAATAAATGCCATCGCCGATATCGGCCCGAACCCTGGGCCGCCTCACGCTTGCGGAATGCCTGGGAAAGACATGGACTGGCGACCCGAGGTTGCGGACGTCCACCACAGACTTGCATGCCCATCTCAAGAAGATCGGTCCAAACCAGCGTACGCTGAAAGGTCTCACATCCATGTCATTACGGCAACGCTCGGCCCCAAGGTAAGTTCGAGTTCCGCAAGAGGCTATCCTTAAGAGTATGCCCTCCCGGTCGGCGTCTCAGTCTACCGAGAGAGGCTTCCTTGACTTGCCGTTTTCTCAACCTATGTTTGAAAGGCCATGCTTAGGCCTATACAGACCATTTTTTTGATCGCCAGAACGACTTGCCCGTTTTCAGGCTTGTGAGCCCGAATGCAGTGCATCTGCCCTGCATTCGGGAGCATCAAGCGCGCGGCACCGCCCATCGGTAGCCGGCTTATTTGAATTTCCAACCATTGAAATCGTCCATCCGGATGCTCTCCGCGCCCGGGTGTCGATGTCTATTTTGAGGATGAGATCTCATGTCCGACATGCCCCTGACGGTATCTTCCGCCAATCACGACCGGCTTCGTCGAATCGCCGCCGCGGGCATGCGGATCCGCCGGGTTCCCCCGTCGGCAAAAATCCTCGCGGAAGAGCTCGGACGCGCGCAAGTCGTCTGCCCGACGGACCTCCCGCCGAATGTGATCTCCATGCATTCCGTCTTCGATTTCCGCGACGGGGTTATCGACCAGATCCGCCGTGCTACCCTCGTCTATCCAGGTGAAGAGGATGCGGATGTCGGCCGGATCTCGGTACTGTCGCCTCTGGGAGCGGCGCTGATCGGCCTCGCCGAGGGCCAGGCAGCCCGATGGCAGAGCGCGACGGGTGCTTGGCGTACGCTTCGGGTCATCAGCGTCGTCCATCAGCCCGAACAGGCAGGCTTCATCCGTCGTGCAGCAGATGCCGCGATGGAACAGCGCCCAGCCGGGAACTTGCAACCGAATAGCGTGTTCCCCATGCGGCCAAGCTCGGAGAACCGAAGAGCGTTGGAGCCTGAAGGAGGGTGAGCGATGCGAAAGGGCGGGGGTCCGTGACCAGCGAACGCTACGCCGTCGGCTTGGCACGCGCTTTCGGCGGCGCCATCATCTTCGGAGTTCCGCTCCTGATGACGATGGAGATGTGGTGGCTCGGCTTTGCCATGGAGCGCGGGCGCCTTCTCCTGCTCATGGGATTTAACGTCGCCGTGCTCGTGGGCCTCTCCTACTTCTCTGGCTTCGAGAAGACTTTCAGCCTCAAGGAAGACACGATGGATGCCCTGGCCGCGTTCGGGGTCGGCGTGATTACGTCGGCCGTGCTCCTGGTGCTCCTCGCCGTGGTGACCTTCGACATGTCCTGGAGCGAGGTCGTCGGCCGTATCGCGCTCCAGAGCGTGCCAGCCAGCATCGGCGCCATGCTCGGGCGCAAGCAGCTCGGCGCAGAACAGGACATGGACGCCGAGGAGGAGCGCAAGCGGGAGTCAGGCTACGGCGGAGAGCTTTTTCTCATGCTGGCCGGCGCGCTGTTTCTCGCCTTCAACGTGGCGCCGACCGAGGAGGTTATCCTGATAGCCTTCCAAATGACGCCCTGGCACGCCCTGTTGCTTGGCGCACTCTCCATAGTTCTCCTGCACACCTTCGTCTACACAGTGGGCTTTTCGGGCCAGGAAATCCGACCCGAGGGCGGCACATTTCTGTCGACTTTCCTGCATTTCACCCTTGCCGGCTATGGAATCGTCCTTCTGGTCAGCCTCTATGTGCTCTGGACCTTCGGCAGGACGGACGGCGTGGCACTGAGCGAGATTGCCAACATGCTGACAGTTCTCGGCTTCCCGGCATCCCTCGGCGCCGCAACGGCGCGGCTTGTTATATGAGGGCGCGATGAGCCGCGACCGGAAGAACGGCGACCCACATTCGGCAACGGCGGACAACACGGTGCCCTGGCTTGAATGGACCGCATCGGGAATTGGGCTCCTGCTAGTCCTCGGGATGTTCGGCGTCATCGCCTGGCAGGCTTTCCATGGAGCGACGATGCCGCCCACGATCATCGTCGAAGCCGAGAATACAACCAGAACCGATGGCGGCTATCGGGTCCTCTTCCGCGCACGGAATGTCAGCGGCGGGGCCGCTGCGCAAGTGGAGATCGAGGGAACGATCTCCGCAGGACATGACGCGAGCGAGACCAGCCGGGTCGTTCTCGACTACATTCCGGGACATTCCTCCCGGAAAGGCGGACTCTTCTTTACGCAGGACCCGCGGGCCGGTGCCTTGAAACTGCGCGCTACGGGATATGCGGAGCCATGAGACTTCAGCACGCCGGCATGGCTGGTGGCCAGACGAGCCGTCGCGCCACGCTCGGCAGCGCGGCGTTCCGAGCAAGGCCATCCTCATCGACGAGATCGATCACCTGAGGGGCCGTCAGGCGGATGAGGCCCTGCTTTTTCAGCCCCGTCAGTGCACGACTGACCGTCTCGACCGTCAGGCCGAGATAGTCTGCGATATCGGAGCGCGTCATGGGAAGGTGCAGGAGATTGCCAGGAAGACCATTGGCAATGGCGTGGCGCGATACGATCAGCAGAAAGGATGCGACCTTCTCGGAAGCCGTGAGACACCCGAGAAGGATCTGCCGCTCGCGGGCCTTTCGCAGCGCGTTCCGGGTCATTTCGTGCACCCTCCGCGCAAGGGCAGGATATTGCTGCACTGCCCGGTCCAAATCCCTCACCGGGATCGCGATGAGCTCCGACGGAGTGACCGCCTCGGAACAATGTGAATGAACGTCGTCGTCAGCCAGGCACAGGAGATCGCCCGGCAGGACGAAATCGGTGATCTGCCTGCGGCCGTCGAGCAGGGTCGTCAGGGCCCGGAGCATTCCTGTCGTAAGAATGAAGACAGAGCGGCGCTCCTCCCCCTCGGTGAAAAGAGTCTGGTTCGCATCGAGCCTGACGAGAGTCGCGGCGCGCCTCGCATCGGGGGGCAAAGCTCCGTAGAATCCAGCCTCCGAATCCGAACCGGCAAGTCGCGAAAAGGAGCTGCGGTCCATATGCGCGAGAATCCCGGCCGGTGGAGGCAGGGCTGCGTGCGATGCACCCAGATGCTTTCCTCTATCGTTCAAATTTTCCAATTCGATTCCCTCAGCCAAAGCTGGAGCAACGCCACGACCGGCCGTATCGATACCTCTTGTGCCCGATGACAGGAGGCCGTTACGGACTGCGCAACGATGAAAAATCGGCGGCCTCCGCCGCCGATCAGAAAGGCGCCGTCGGAATATCGAAACGGGCGCCTGGGATCACGCGAGCGTATCGCTCTCGCTACTGGACGCTGACCGCATCCATTCCGGCCGGGTGCGAACCGCCGGCGATACGACCTGGCCGATTCCGTTTCAGCCGCTCCCTGCGACGCTGAACCTGTTCGACAACCCTTGCGAGTGCAACGTCGAAGGCACGGTAGCAGTCCCCGGCAGGGGCTTCGCCGATAATCACCTTGAGGTTTCCGACCTGTGCATTGATCGTGCAACGGTAGGTCAGCCCGTCACGGCTGAAGCCGACGGCAGCATGCTTGAGACCTCCGAAGGACTTCTCTGCAGCCTGCGAGAGCTTCTCGCGGACGTGCTCCGGCAGGGCTTCGCCCAGATCGATCTGATGACCCTTGACGACGATGGACGAGTGCAGGCTGTTCGGCGGCATAGGTATAACTCCTTCGTAGATGTGCAGGTAGGTTGGAAAGGGGACGTGCGCGCAGAATGCGGCCTTGGATGCGCGCGGCTGATACCCGTCAGACAACGGGGCCGTCGGGCGGCCGAAACTCTGGTTTGGCAATTTCCGTGCGACGCGCACCCTGAAGCCTTGTGGTGGTCGTTCGATAGGAACACCACGGGCATTGCGCTGCCGCCCTCGGCAGCGTGCGCTGGCATGTCTTACAGACCGTCCGACGGTCGTTTCTTCTCATTTTTTGTAAACTCCCAAAGGCTCGCAGCCCGGCCGCCACGAAGTTGCGGCGGCCTCGATGGCGCGCGTCGTCGGGCCGGGACAGCCACAGCTGTCCCGTTCCTTCCGTCGTTGCTCGAAATCAGGAAGAGGCGGCTTTTATGGTGCCCGTTTGCCGCTCTCGTGCATCAGGGCGACATAGACGGCACAGATGAGCGCGAAACCGAAGCTCAGGGTCGCGAGGCCGAGCCATGCGGAAAAGCCGATGGCCGTTCCGATCGCGTGCCAGAAGATGAGCTGCACGATCGTCAAGACGACAAAAACACCGAGGAGAATGACTGACATGACCTCACCTATCAGCGGCTCGGATGAGCACGCCGTCCCAACATTGCGAAGCTGACTGCAGGAAAACCCGCCAGGACTCTCGTTCGTTCATTCGACACCAGAGATTGCAGCAGGCGAGTCCGCGCTCGTGCCGTCCACCCCCGGACCGGAACAAGTCCGTCCGGGGCTCAGGATCCCGTCTTCAGACGGCCTGTGCGAAAAGTCGATATGGCAACGGTCTTAGGCATGACGTCCTCACTCTCGGCCAGGGCCGGTGCCCTGTCAAGTTTGCGAGCCGCGACAGAACGTGGCGGCCCGCAATCCGTCTCGCTCAGCCGTTGCGCGAAAGAACGCATCTCTGTTGCATTGCTCGAGACGAGCGCTGACGCCTTCCGGGAGATTCTCAACTCCATTTGCGCAGGCGCAAAGAGACGGGCCGGGCAATGGGGCATGACTTCACCATACCTATGAGGCTTCCATGAGACGTGTTCAGGCCTTTACGTCCGTCGCAGCGGGCCAATCCTTTGGAGGCTTGTCGGTCGCCGGAGTAACCCTCTTCGACCGTATGGATCGGGCGGCTCCCGTCAGACTCTCCTATCGGGTCATTCAGACGATACGCAGGAATACTGATGTCCGCCGGATCATCCATGTCCCTGGTCCATGAGACCGCCCCTGCCCGCTCGGTCGGAAGCTCGACGGGTCTTCGCCTTCTGTTCCTAATGCTCGGATTGCTGGCCCTGGTAGCCGGAACATGGGGAGCACTGTGGCGCCTCGGCTGGTCCCTGCCGCATGGCTCGTCCCTGGCCGCGCTCCATGGCCCTCTCATGATCGGCGGCCTGTTCGGAACCCTGATCGGCCTGGAGCGCGCTGTTGCGCTCGGCCGAGGGTGGAGCTATGCGGCCCCAGCGTTTTCGGGGCTCGGAACCCTGCTCCTGCTCAGCGGCGCGCCGACGGCTCTGGGAGCCGGCGCCTATGCGGTTGCGGCCGCAATGCTGGCGATCAGTTCGCTCTTGATCACCATCCGGCAGCCTGCCGTGTTCACCGGCGCCCTCCTGTTCGGCGCCTTGGCCTGGCTCGCGGGCAGCGCGATCTGGCTGATGGGACATCCGGTTTACGATGCGGCAGGCTGGTGGCTGACCTTCCTCATTCTGACGATTGCAGGCGAGCGCCTGGAACTCAGCCGCGTCGCCATCCAAGGGCGCGGGAGCGAACCCTCCTTCCTGTTCGCCATCGGCCTGCTCGCCATGGGGGCACAGAACGGCCTCATGACCGAGAATGGCGCTATCCTGTTCGGCATCGCCCTGATCGTGACGGCCCTCTGGCTCCTGCGTTACGACATCGCGCGCCGGAACATCCGTCGGGACGGGCAGACCCGCTTCATGGCAGCCTGCATGCTGGCGGGCTATGGGTGGCTCGGCCTCGCCGGGCTGACCCTGATGGCGCTTCCGCCCGGCGAAAGCAGCTTCGCATACGACATCGCCCTGCACGCAGTGCTGATCGGCTTCGTCCTCTCCATGGTATTCGGCCATGCGCTCATCATCCTGCCGGCCGTGGCACGGATCCGGTTGCGTTATGCACCCGTCCTCTATGCGCCCCTGGTCCTGCTGCACGCATCTGTGGCCCTGAGAATCGGCGCAGGGCTGGGTGAATGGGACATGGGACGGAAGGTCAGCGGTGGTCTGACCTTGCTGGCGCTGGCCGCCTTCGCCGGAAGTCTGGTATGGGTATCCTGGCGCGCCCGGACACTCCGTCGCGATGCGGGATTGCGCCACGGGACGTCTCTGCGGGCCGCTTCGAACATGGGTCCGGAAAGCGCAAAATGAGCTGGATGCGGCACGAGGCATGGGGAATCAGAAAGGCGACCGCCGTCGCGTCGATTCTCGCGCTCGTGCTCCATGTGGCCATGATGGCCCTTGGCGCGGGGCGCATGCCCACCGCCGAACCGAGCGCCGGCGGGATCCATGCCCAACATGGCCATGCGATGGCCGGGCACGGAACGGACCAGCCTAAGGAGAGCGCGGCCCACAAGGCCCCATGCTGCATCCTCAGCCTCTGTCCGGGCCTGCCGGGCCCGCCCGCAGTTTCCGTCGATGCGTGCCTTCCCCAGCCTGAGGCTGTCGCGCTCGTCTTCGAGGTGCGCGCCAATCCGGTTCAGCCGCGCATTTCTCTCTTTCGTCCTGTTGGGGCGCGGGCACCGCCCATGCCGGTTTGAGCTTCGATTTATTCGTTTCTCGAACACACAGGACAACATCATGACCTTGAATCCTCTTCGCGGGGCGCTTGCTGCCTGCGCTCTCCTTGCTATGGCCGCCCCGGCCTCCGCCCACACCACCCTCGAGACCCAGCAGGCCCCTGTCGGCTCCACCTACAAGGCTGTCCTGCGTGTCGGCCATGGTTGCGAGGGTGCACCGACCCTCAAGCTGCGGGTGCGCATTCCGGACGGCGTGATCGCCGTGAAGCCCATGCCGAAATCCGGCTGGACCCTGGAAACCGTGAAGGGCGCCTTTGACAAGGCGTACGATTACTACGGTACCGGCATGTCGGAGGGCGTACGTGAGATCGTCTGGACCGGGAACCTAGCCGACGAGCACTATGACGAGTTCGTCTTCCGAGCTTATCTGACGAATGGCCTCCGGCCCGACACCATGCTTTATTTTCCGGTCGTGCAGGAATGCGAAGGTGGAAAAGCCGATCGCTGGATCGAAATCCCGGCGGAGGGCAAGAGCGCCGACGACTACAAGCACCCGGCGCCAGGCCTGAAGCTGTTGGCGCCAAAGGCCGCCACTCACTGATGGAGGCGCGGGGAGTCGCGTGGCGGCTCCCCGCAATCGGTTCATGCGCTTCATTATCGCCCTTCTCTGGCTCCTGCTTGCGTCCATGGGCGCGGGTGGGAGCGCATTTGCACATGCGTCTCTGATCGGGTCCCATCCTGCGGACGGATCCATCGTCGAGCAGACGCCTGCAGCGGTGCGTCTGGATTTCAACGAACCCGTCTCTCCCATCGTAGTCAGCCTCACGGACGCGCAGGGTCGCCACCATGACCTGACGGCCGTTGTACGCAACGAGACCATTGAGATTTCTTTGCCGCCGGATCTATCCCGCGGCAGTCATGTTCTCAGCTATCGCGTCGTTTCGGGCGACGGCCATCCTATCGGCGGCGCAGTGGTTTTCTCCATCGGCGCTCCGAGCGGATCGGCAAACAGTTCCACGGCGCTCCCTGACGCCAGTCTCGGAGGAGCGCTTTGGCTCGCCCGGCTCATGCTTCACGCCAGCCTGTTCATGGGGGTTGGCGGCGCATTCTTCCTGGGCTGGGTGGCTCAAGGGTTTCTGGTCGGAAAGACGGCGCGCCTTCTCGCGGGCATTCTGGCTGTCGGAATCGCGGCAGCGGGTCTCTCGCTTGGATTGCAGGGGCTCGATGCCTTGGGCCAACCTCTAAGAGCCCTCGGAAGCAGCACCCCTTGGATCGCAGGGTGGAGAACGTCTTTCGGGCCTGCGGCTGTCATTGCGTCACTTGCCCTGGTCCTGGCCTGGTTTGCTCTTTCGGCGCCAGGAGTGGGACAACGCCGTGCGTTAAGCTTCCTCGCCCTTGTGGGGGCCGGACTGTCCCTGGCCTGGAGCGGCCATGCCGGCACTGCCGAACCACAATGGGCGACGCGCCCAGCCGTCTTCCTCCACGCCGTTTGCGTTGCTTATTGGCTTGGCGCCTTACTGCCCTTGGGTCTGCTCGTCCGCCAAGCCCCTCGGGAGGCTTTACCGGCCGTGCGCCGTTTCTCGGCCGGCGCCCTCGTGGCCGTCGCGGTGCTGGCGCTGACGGGCCTTCTCCTGGCATGCATCCAGGTGGAGACACCCGCCAACCTCCTGAAGACCGCATACGGCCAGGTCCTCCTCGTCAAACTGCTTCTCGTGGGTTTGCTGCTCGGCCTTGCGGCTCTGAACCGTCTCAGGCTGACGCCGGCCCTCGCCACGTCCGGCAGCCGGTGGTTCGTCCGCTCTGTGGCCGCCGAGATCGTGCTTGCGCTTGCCATCCTGGCGGTGGTCGGGCTCTGGCGCTTCACGCCGCCACCTCGGGCGCTCGCCGCCGCGGCCGCCATGGAGGCGCCAACTGGCGCCCACCTGCATGGCCCGAAACTCATGGCACAGGTGACCCTTCTTCCCGGGCGCGCGGGCCCGACCCGGGCGAGGATCGCGGTGGCCTCCGCGCGCGCCGAGGCCGTAAACCCGATGGAGGTTACCCTTGTCCTGTCAAAGCCCGATGCGGGCATCGGGCCGATCGAGCGGCCGGCTCGGAAAGCGGGTCGGGAAGGTTGGCATGTAGACGATCTGGTGCTTCCCCTGCCGGGACCATGGCAGGTCAGGGTCGAGATCCTGGTCAACGATTTCGAGAAAGTAGACCTGGAAGGGACCATCGCCCTGAAGCCGTGAGCCGGAGGTTACCCGGCTCGGCGATCCTGCCTCAGGGCCTTTGCAATTCCGGCAGATCCGAACGCAGCCAGGCAAGGCGGGCGATGGCACTCTGAGCCAATTCCTGCACGCGTCCCAATGCCTCCTCGTCCCGAAGCGTATCGCCTGCTTCCAGGTAACGGTCGGCCAGCAGTTCGGCGATCGCGGTCGGATCGTCCGGGATCGACCCGACAGACCCGGCCCCGACAGTGACCGGCAGGCGCGCGAGCGCATCCGCATGGCCCCTTGCCTCCTTGCTGAACCTCTCAAGGCGCTTGCGCTCCTCCGGCGGAGCTTTCTCTGCAAGGGGGTCGAGCAAATCAGCGAGCCTGAGCTCCAGCGCAGCAAGATCGCTTTCTCCCTCGGGCTTGCTTCGCTCTGCATGGAAGGCCTTTCGGCGCTCCCGTCGGAGCAGCGCCACGTGTCCCAGTTCCTCATGCGCCATGGTTTCGGCTGCTTGGCGGATCTCTGGCGTGGACGCATGGGCAGCCACATAGCTCCAAAACGCAAAGGCCCGCTCTTCATTGCGGACGGCCATGGACAGGGCTCGGTATGCGCTCAAGAGTCGTGGGTCGGTTGTCGCTGCGCCTTCGTCATCGAACGTCTCAGGCAATTGCCAACGAATCCAGGCCGGATCGGGCTTCGCGCCTTGCGTCGCCTGCGACCAGCGCACGACACTGTCGAGATGTCCCTTCTCGTCAGCCGACAGGCGCTCGAAGACATCTGCCAGGGAATCCTGGCCATCCCGCTTCATGCGAGCCGCGATTTCTGCATAGCGGCTTGCCGCCTCGTCCTCCATGGCGGCCGCGATGGCGAAAAGCTCATTGAGGGATTTCACGGAGCCCATCGGCTCGGACTTCAGAAGCGACATCTGCTGTTCTCCACAACGGGCACGCGACCCCCGATGATTGACGCACAAATAAATCTCAGCCACTTTGCGTCAAATCAATGCCGAGCGGATCCGGTCGATTCATATGGGACCGGGCTTCGGAATTCAGCTGCTTTCCAGCCCCGGAAATTTTGGGACGACATTAGGGGAACATTTCTCCTCTGGAACCGTTCTGTTTTTTCTGTTCAGAATTCAGAACCCTGTTCCTGACGCTGGACGGTCCCCTGTTGGAAAGCCCTCACCCCCGCTCCTCCGCCCGACCTCTCGCTCTTGATGCCCTGCAGCTTCTTCGAACTGGAATTCTGCTTGGGATCGCAATGCTGCTGCTTTGGGCGGGGCAGGCCTCGGCCGCCGGACGGGTCGGAGAATACCTGTCGAAGGCGCAGCCCAACGAGTTCTTCGCGAATGCCGACAGGTTCGGCCCCGCCGAGGGCGATCCGCCGCTGATCCCGGTCTATGGGGGCGACAAGCTCCTGGGATATGTCTATCTCAACACTGACATCACCAACGCGACCGGCTATTCGGGCAAGCCGATAAGCCTCCTCGTCGGCATCGATCCGAATGGGGTCATCGCCAGGATCAAGCTCGTCGACCACAAGGAGCCGATCGTCCTCATCGGCATTCCCGAGCGCCGCATCGTCGATGCAATGAACGCGCTGGTCGGCAAGGACATGAAGGCGGTCGCCTCTGGAGCCGAGCGGCCACCCCAGGTCGATATCGTCAGCGGCGCGACGGTGACCGTTCTGGTCATGGGCGACAGCGTCGTGCGTTCCGCCGTTCGTCTGATCCGCACCAATCGGCTCGGCGGCGGCGGTCAGGCGGTGGCCGCCGCGGCGGCTCCCGCGGTCAAGTCCGTCGATACTTCCAAGAGCGAAATTCGCGACTGGCAAACCCTCCTCGGCGACGGCTCAGTGCGTCGCCTGTCGCTTACGGTCGGCGAGGTCAACGAGGCTTTCGCCCGGGCGGGCAACCAGGAAGCGGCGAACAATGCCGAGACGGGCAACCCATCGGACACATTCATCGATCTCTACACGGCGCCGGTCAGCGTGCCCACCATCGGGCGCAGTCTTTTGGGCGATGCGGGCTACGATCAGCTCAAGGCCCGGCTCAAACCCGGCCAGCAGGCCATCGTCGTCGCAGGCGAGGGAGCTTATTCGTTCAAGGGCTCGGGCTATGTCCGGGGCGGCATCTTCGACCGAATCGAGCTGCTCCAGGATGGCCAGAGCACCCGTTTCCGCGACCGCAATCATACGCGCCTCGGAGCACTCGCGGCCGATGGCGCGCCGGATCTCCGGGAAATCGCCCTTTTCGTCGTCCCTGAAGACTTCAAGCTCGATCTCACCGAGCCATGGCAACTGCAGCTGCTTGTGCAGCGCAATGTCGGCGCCCGCGACAAGGCCTTCCTGACCTTCGACCTCGCCTATACGCTCCCGGACAGCTACCTGAAGATAGAGCAGCCCCCAGCCAAACCGGCTGCGGCCCCGCAACAGCAGACCCAGGCTCAAAGCCAAACGATTCCTGCGATCGCGTCCCAGGCAAGAGCCGGATCCTTGAACGACGCGGATGCCCTCGGCGCCGGTCCTCTCGAGGAGCCGCTCTGGCTCAAGATCTGGAAGACGAACACGGTCTCGATCGGCATCACGGGCGTCGCACTCCTTGTGCTCACGGCAATCTTCTTCTTCCAGGACTCCCTGGTGCGCCGGCCGCAGGTCTATGTCTGGGTGCGCCGCGCCTATCTGGCGTTCACGCTGGTCTGGCTCGGCTGGTACGCCAATGCCCAGCTCTCCGTCGTCAACGTCCTCACCTTCACCAACTCGCTGGTGACTGGCTTCAGCTGGGAGTTCTTCCTGGCGGCGCCGCTCATCTTCATCCTCTGGGCCGCCATCGCGGCCGGCCTCCTGTTCTGGGGTCGCGGTCCGTTCTGCGGCTGGCTATGCCCCTTCGGAGCCTTGCAGGAGCTCCTCAACAACATCGCCCAATGGCTGAAGGTGCCCCAGATCACCGTGCCCTGGGGCCTGCACGAGCGCCTGTGGCCGATCAAGTACATCATTTTCCTCGGCCTGTTCGGGCTGTCGCTCTATTCCGTCGCCTTTGCCGAGACCCTGGCCGAGGTCGAGCCGTTCAAGACCGCGATCATCCTGAAGTTCGTCCGCGACTGGCCCTTCGTGATTTATGCCCTCACGCTTCTCTCGATCGGGCTCTTCATCGAGCGGTTCTTCTGCCGCTATCTCTGCCCCCTGGGCGCCGCCCTCGCGATTCCGGGCCGCATCAGGACCTTCGAGTGGCTCAAGCGCTGGCCCGAATGCGGCTCACCCTGCCAACGCTGCGCCAAGGAATGCCCGGTCCAGTCGATCCATCCTGAGGGGCACATCAACGTCAACGAGTGCATCTACTGCATGCATTGCCAGGAGCTGTACCACGACGACCACCGCTGTCCGCACATGATCCAGGTGCGGCTCAAGCGCGAAAAGCGCGAGGCACTTTCGTCTCCGACTATGCGCGGGGACAAAGACGGCGGCAAAGGGCCTGCTAAGCCCATCATCACCCATATGGGAAAACCGATCAGGGAGCCGTCCACGGCGGACGTCCCGACGACGACCTCTTGAACAGGAAGGAGACTTCAATGGCCAACCAGGATAAGAAGGGCTTGAGCCGGCGCGACATGCTCGGCACCACCGCCGCAGTGGCGGTGGCCGGCGCGGCCGGGGCCGCGGGGGGCGTGACCGTCTCCAAGACAGGCCTCATCGGCCCGGCCGAAGCGCAGACCGCCCCGGCTGCCCCAGCGGCTCGGCCAGCAGGCGCCAACAAATACGAGGTCAAGCCGGGAGAGCTCGACGAATATTACGTGTTCTTCTCCAGTGGTCAGACCGGCGAGGTCCGCATTGTCGGCCTTCCGTCCATGCGCGAGTTGATGCGCATTCCGGTCTTCAATCGCGACAGCGCCACCGGCTGGGGGCAGACCAACGAGAGCCGCAAGATCCTGACCGAGGCTCTGACGCCGGAGGCCCGCGAGTTTCTGAAGGACAAGGGCGGGATCTATCTCAACGGCGACCTGCACCACCCGCACCTGTCGTTCACGGACGGCACCTATGACGGGCGCTATCTCTTCGCCAACGACAAGGCGAACACCCGCGTCTGCCGCATCCGTCTCGACGTGATGAAGTGCGACAAGATCATCCAGCTGCCCAACCAGTATACGGTCCACGGCCTGCGCGTGCAGAAATATCCGCGCACGGGCTACGTATTCTGCAACGGCGAGGATCGCGTTCCGATTCCGAACGACGGCAAGGTGCTGGACGATCCGAAACAGTATGCGGCGATCTTCTCGGCGGTCGACGGCGACACCATGAAGGTGGCGTGGCAGGTCCGGGTCGACGGCAACCTCGACAACGTGGACTGCGACTATCAGGGCAAGTACGCCTGGGCGACCTGCTACAACTCGGAAGAGGGCGTGACCCTCGCCGAGATGATGGCGAAGGAGCAGGACTGGGTCGTGGTCTTCAACCTCAAGCGGATCGAAGAAGCCGTGAAGAAGGGCGAGTTCGAGACCATGGGCGGCGTTCCGGTGCTCGACGGCCGGGCGGGCTCCAAGTTCACGCGCTATATCCCGGTGCCGAACAGCCCGCACGGCATCAACACTGCGCCGGACGGCATCCACTTCGTCGCCAACGGCAAGCTCTCACCGACCGTCACGGTCTTCGACGCCCGCAAGCTCGACGACCTTTTCGACGACAAGATCCAGCCGCGCGACGTCGTGGTCGCGGAGCCGGAGCTTGGACTTGGACCGCTGCACACCGCCTATGACGGCAAGGGCAATGCCTTCACGACGCTCTTCCTGGACAGCCAGGTGGTGAAGTGGAACATCGACCTCGCCAAGCGCGCCTACAAGGGCGAGAAGGTAAACCCGGTCATCCAGAAGCTCGACGTGCATTATCAGCCGGGCCACAACCACACCTCCATGGGACAGACCAAGGAGGCGGACGGCAAGTGGCTGATCTCGCTGAACAAGTTCTCGAAGGACCGCTACCTCAACGTCGGCCCGCTCAAGCCCGAGAACGACCAGCTCATCGACATCTCCGGCGACAAGATGATCCTGGTCCATGACGGCCCGAGCTTCGCGGAGCCGCACGATGCCACCATCGTGCACCGCTCGAAGATCAACCCGATCAGCATCTGGAAGCGCGACGATGCCTTCTTCGCGGACGCCGTGAAGCAGGCGCAGGCCGACGGGGTGACCTTGGAGACCGATTCCAAGGTGGTGCGCGACGGCAACAAGGTGAGGGTCTACATGACCTCCTCGGCACCGGCCTTCGGCCTCGAGAGCTTCCAGGTGAAGCAGGGCGACGAGGTCACGGTCTTCGTGACCAACATCGACGAGGTTGAGGACCTGACCCATGGCTTCTGCATCACCAACTACGGCATCAACATGGAAGTCGCGCCCCAGGCGACGGCTTCGGTGACGTTCGTGGCGTCGAAGCCGGGCGTGTACTGGTACTACTGCTCCTGGTTCTGCCATGCGATGCACATGGAGATGAAGGGCCGTATGTTCGTCGAGCCTCAGGGCGCCTGACGGCATGGTTCCGATCCGCACATATGCGTGCATGGGGCTGGCGGCGGTCTTCGCCGCCAGCCCCCTCTCCCCCGCTTTGGCCGCACGGATTGTGGTCCCGCCCGGAGAAGGAGACCTGCAGGCCGTCCTCGACCGGGCAGCCGACGGCGACACCATCGTCCTGAAGGCTGGCGAGCATCGAGGCCCTATCCGCCTGAAGCATCCTCTGGTCCTCGAAGGCGAGAAGGGTGCGATCTTGAACGGCCCTGGCCAGGGCAGCGTCGTCACGATCCAGGCGCCGAGCGCCATCGTCCGCGGGCTGACGATCCGCGGCTCAGGTCTCGACCTGCCGCAGATGGATTCAGGCGTGTTTGTCGAGAAATCCGCATCCGGAGCGGTGGTCGAGGACAACCTCATCGAGGGCAATCTCTACGGCATCTACTTGCACGGGGCCGAGAATTCCGTCGCACGCGGCAACCGAATCGTCGGCCTGCAGGAGGGCCGCGTGAACGAGGCGGGCAATGGCGTCTCGGTCTGGAATGCCCCCGGCGCCAAGGTGCTCGGCAACGATATCAGCTATGGGCGTGACGGCATCTTCGTGGTGACCAGCAAGAACAATATCTTCAGCCGCAACCGCTTCCACGACCTGCGTTTCGCGGTCCATTACATGTACACCAACGACAGCGAGATTTCGGACAACGTGTCGTCCGGCAACACGGTCGGCTACGCGATCATGTTCTCCCACCGCCTGAAGGTCACCGGCAACGTCTCGGATGGGGACCGCGACCACGGCTTTCTGTTCAACTATGCCAATTATTCGCAGATCGTCGGCAATACGGTGCTGGGCCGCCTTCAGCCGGCCGAGCGCTGGGCGACCTCCGGCATGCGGACGAGTGACGCGAAGGAACACGGCCTTCCGCAGCCCGGTGAGACCGAGCTCGACATGGGCGAAGGAGCACGTCCTGGCCCTACGAAATGCGTGTTCATCTACAATGCCAACAGAAACAGCTTCCGTGACAACTGGTTCGAAGGCTGTGAAATCGGGATCCATTTCACGGCCGGCTCCGAAGGCAACGAGATCGTCGGCAATGCCTTCGTGAAGAACCGGAACCAGGTGAAATACGTCGGCACCCGGTTTCTCGACTGGTCCAAGGGCGGGCGCGGCAATTACTGGAGCGACAACCCCGCCTTCGACCTGAATGGCGACGGCCTGGGCGACAGCGCCTACCGGCCGAACGATCTCGTGGACAAGGTGCTCTGGACGGCGCCGCAGGCCAAAGTGCTCATGAACAGCCCCGCCGTACAGGTGATCCGCTGGGCACAGGCCCAGTTCCCGGCACTGCTGCCGGGCGGCGTGGTCGACAGCCATCCCCTTATGCGTCCTCCCATGGCGGTGCCGGCGCGTCCCAAACTCGCCGCAGGAGCCCAGCCATGACCGAGACAGTGGCGGTCCATGAGGTCGTCAAACGCTTCGGCAAGGTCGAGGCGGTTCGCGACGTGTCCTTCACGCTGCACGAGGGCGAGACGGTGGCGCTCGTCGGCCATAACGGCGCCGGCAAGACGACCCTGATGAAGCTCATGCTGGGCCTGATCCGGCCGAGCGCCGGCCGCATTCAGGTGCTGGGCGACGACCCGGCCGCCGGAGAATTCGCGGCCCGCCGGCGGGTGGGCTACCTGCCCGAGAACGTGTCCTTCAATGCGGCGCTGACCGGGCGCGAGACCCTGGCCTTCTATGCCCGTCTTAAGCGGGAGCCGCAGGAAACTGTGATGCCACTCCTCGACCGGGTGGGCCTGACCCATGCGGCCGGCCGACGCGTCGGCACCTATTCCAAGGGCATGCGCCAGCGCCTAGGGCTCGCCCAGGCGCTTCTGGGAGAGCCCCGGGTGCTCCTGCTCGACGAGCCGACCACCGGTCTCGACCCGGCCCTGCGCCAGAGCTTCTACGAGATCGTCGGGGAGCTGCGCGCTCGCGGCGCCACGGTTCTGCTCTCGTCCCATGCCCTTACGGAGCTCGAGGAGCGCGCCGGACGGGTCGTCATCATGAACCGCGGTATCAAGGTGGCAGACGGGACTCTCGACGAGCTGCGCCGCATCGCCCGCCTGCCCACGCGCATCCGCCTGAAAGTCGCCGAGAACGGGATCGAAACGGTCTCGGGCTGGCTCGGATCGGCTGATCCGTGGCGGAGGGTCAACGGCCACATGGTTGAAATCGACGCGGCGCCGGACCGGAAGATCGAGGTGCTGCGCCGCGCCACCGGCCCTGGAGCCCCGGTCGAGGACCTGGAGGTCATGCCGCCGACCCTCGACGAGCTCTATGCCCATTTCCTCCTGTCGCAGGAGGCGGCACGATGAGAAACATCCTGATCGTCGCCCGCAAGGAAATTCAGGAAGGCCTGCGCAATCGCTGGGTCCTCGCCACGACGCTGCTCCTGGCAGCGCTTGCCCTCTCGCTCACCTTCCTGGGCAGCGCGCCGACCGGTACTGTTGGCGTCAGGGCACTCGACGTGGTGATCGTAAGCCTTTCCAGCCTCACGATCTTCCTTCTGCCGCTCATTGCCCTGCTGATCTCGCATGACGCCATCGTGGGCGAGATGGAGCGCGGCACCATGCTGCTTCTGCTGAGCTATCCCGTCGCGCGCTGGCAGGTGCTCCTCGGCAAGTTCGTGGGCCATCTGTCCATCCTGGCATTCGCGACCCTCTTGGGCTACGGCGCGGCCGCCGGTGCGCTGGCGGCGACCGGCACGGCCATCGACCGGGAGAGCTGGGTGGCCTTCGCGTCCATGATCGGGTCCTCGATCCTGCTCGGATCCGCCTTCATCGCGGTAGGCTATCTGGTCAGTGCCTTGGTCCGGGAGCGCGGCACCGCCGGCGGGATCGCCATCGGCATCTGGCTTCTCTTCGTGCTGATCTACGATATGGCGCTTCTCGGTCTGCTCGTGGTCGACCAGGGGCAGGTCGTGTCTGGTCCGCTTCTGAACGCCCTGCTCCTGCTCAACCCGACCGATGCCTATCGCCTGTTCAACCTGACGGGCTTCGCCAATATCGGGTCGTTTTCCGGCATGGCCGGGGTTGCCCAGAACGCGGCCCTGAGCCCATCCGTCCTGCTCGCGACGCTTCTGGCCTGGGCCCTTGTCCCGCTGTCGCTCGCGGCCTTTGCGTTCTCCAGGAGAGAGTTATGAAGCGTATCGTCCTCCTCGCGGCTTTCGCGGGTGCCCTGGCACTGGCAGGCTGCAACGATCAGAAGACCGCTGAGGCTCCGCCGCCTCCCCAGGAGCTGACGGCGGTGGCCATCGGCCATTATTGCGGCATGAACGTCCTGGAGCACGCAGGACCCAAGGGGCAGATCATCCTGGCCAGCCGCAAGGAGCCGGTCTGGTTCTCGTCGGCGCGGGACGCGATCTCGTTCACGATGCTGCCTGAGGAGCCGAAGGATATCCGTGCGATCTACGTATCCGACATGGGCAAGGCGCCCTCATGGAACGAGCCGGGCAAGACCAATTGGGTCGACGCGAAGCAGGCCTTCTTCGTGATCGGAAGCAACGCGAAGGGCGGCATGGGTGCCGACGAGGCCGTGCCGTTCTCCGACAAGGCGGCGGCGGAGGCCTTTGCGACCAAGAACGGCGGCCGCGTCATGGCCTTCGCGGACGTGCCGAGCGACTACGTTCTCGGAGCTCCCGAGGCAGCCGGGGCTCCAGAGGAGCCCAGTGTCACCGGCGCCCAAGGGGGCCATGAAGGCCACGGCGCCCCTGCCGCACCCAAGACCGACCATGCACATTGAGGAAATCCCATGTCCCCTCTCCTCTCCCGCAGGCGGGTTATCGGAATCAGCGCGGCGGCGGCGGGCCTGAGCCTTCTGCCGTTCGGACGGGCGGCGCGGGCTGAGGCCCGGCTCGTGACGTGGCAGGGCCACGCGATGGGCGCGGTGGCCACCTTGCAGATCCATCACCATGACCGCGCCACTGCCGAGCGGCTCGTCGAGCGCTCGCTCGCGGAGCTGCGCCGCATGGAGGAGATCTTTAGTCTCTACAGGGACGATTCCACCCTGTCGGTGCTCAACAGGCAGGGAATGCTCGTCGCGCCGCCGGCCGAGCTCGTGGCGCTCCTCGAGGAATGTGGCCGCTACGGCGCGCTGACTGGCGGCGCCTTCGACCCCACCGTGCAGGCTCTCTGGACCCTCTATCGCGACCACTTCACGGCGCCTGGCGCGGATCCTCGCGGGCCGTCGGAGGCGTCCGTGGGATCGGCACTGGAGCGGGTCGGGTTCGGGCATATCGCGTTCGACCGCAACCGCATCGCCTTCGCGCATCGCGGCATGGGGCTGACCCTGAACGGCATCGCGCAGGGCTACGTAACCGACCGGGTCGTCGACATCCTGCGGGAGGGCGGCATCACCAGCAGCCTCGTCGACATGGGCGAGAGCCGGGCCATCGGCGCGCATCCGGACGGCTCACCCTGGCGGGTCGGCATTGCCGATCCGGACCATCCGGAGCGGGTCGACGCGGTTCTGGAGGCGGTCGACCGGGCGGTGGCGACATCAGGAGCCTACGGCTTCCGCTTCGATCCGGACGGGCGCTTCAATCATCTGCTCGATCCGCGCACCGGTTCCTCCGCCCGGTTGTACCGGAGCGTTACGGTCGTCATGCCCACGGCAACGGCAGCCGACGCTCTTTCAACCGCCTTCAGCCTTCTGCCCGAGGAAGCAATCGCCGAAACCCTGCGCCGGATCGGAACAGGCGAAGTCCGCCTGACGACGGACAGCGGCGAAAAGCGCACCATTCTGGCGGCCTGAGACAATCCTGGACCCTGCGCCCGGGATCACCTCTCGTCCAGCAAGGCCTGGAGGGTCACGGCGTTCGGGCAGTATCGCTGCACGACCGGCGCCCAACCCGACTCGATGGCACGCCGGCAATGGCTCGCCACCTTGCAGCCGGAACAGACGACGCTCATGTCGCGCATGACGTCAGGACGGGTACGGGCAGTCTTTTCCGGCGAGAGGCCAAGAGCCTTCATGAGGAGCGGCAGCTCATCGGCGCCCTTGGCGCGCCGTGACGCCAGCCGGACCAGCTGATCGGCCGAGACCCCTGCATCCCGGGCAAGGCTGCGGAGGTCCTCCGTGCCCAGGCGGGCCAGCTCTCCTTCCGCCGCGCGGGCGGATTGCCATTTCGTCCATGCGCTCATCAGACCCATCGGAACCTCCCTGGTCTCACGCAAGACTGGCACGAAGCCGCACCCGGCACTTTGCGCCAGATCAATGGAACGATGTCGACGGAGGCGTGCAGAGCGCGCCTACCTCAAGCGGAAAGCCGCGGCCGGGTGAACACCGCCCAATAGGCGATCGCAAAGCCGATAAAGGCTGCCGCCCAGGCGCCGCCGGCCAGATGCAGCAGCGGGTCGCTCCAGGCAGGATGGACCGCGGCACAGACCCGCGCGAGCGCAGCGACGACCACGAAACCGTAAAGGATCTGGGTGGCGGTCGAGGCGACGAGGGCTCTCCCGGTATGTCCGAGGCTCGCCCGCGACATCACGGCCAGAGTCATCACCCCCATGGCGCCGCCGGTCCAGGCATGGATGCCGGCGCCCGTGGGCAGGAGTTCCAATGCTGCAAGGCCGGTCAGGACGAAACCGAGCGGCACGAACGCATAGGCGACGTGCAGGATCAGGACGAGCCGGTCCCGCCAGGTGCGGTCCCCGGCCCAGCGTCCGAGGCGCGCCGCCTGGAGCAGGCCGGCCGCGATCAGGAGCGCTCCGGTCAGCGGCCCAAAGGGCATGAAGGTCCAGGCGAGAAGCGCCACGCCGGCCGCCACCATGGAGACGATGTCGAAGGTCCCGAAGGGCGCCGGCAACCGGCCAGGATTGGCGCGCGCGAGCCAGTTGCGCGTGAAGCTGGGCAGGATGCGCCCGCCGATGAGCATGATCAGCATCATGGTGGCGGCAATCCCCAGGCGGGTGCCGTATTCGGTGACACTGACGAAATGCGATTCCAGGTGGAACACGACATTGCCCACGAAGAGGACCGCGAGCGCGATCAGGACCTTGAGGTTGCGCCAGTTCTTTCCTTTGAGGATCTCACGGCCCAAGGCGGCCGCCACGAGAAGCAGGAAGGCATTGTCGATGACGGCCGCGAGCTCCCATCCGATCCAGGCCGAGACCGTGACGGCCACGCGCCCGGCAGCCCAGACCAGCACCAGCACCAGCAGAGGCCGCCCCTGGAGCGGAAGGCGCCCGGTCCAGTTCGGGACCGCCGTCAGGAGGAAGCCCGTCACCACGGCCGTGAGATAACCGTAGAGCATCTCGTGGATGTGCCAGTCGCGGGGCGCGAATGCCGTCGACAGGGACAATTCCCCATAGAACATCGGCAGCCAAGCCAGAATCGCGAGGCCCGCATAGAGGGAGCCGAACAGGAAGAACGGACGGAAGCCGTAGGAGAGAAGCGCAGGTCCCTTGTAGTCCCGCAGGCGTGGGATCGGAGCCATCAGCGGCCTCCTTCGCTTGGAATGAACATGTCCTGCGCGGTCACGGCCCGCCCGGACGCGAGATCGGTCGCCACAAAGGCGATGGACCGTCTCTCGCCCTCAGCGGAGGACACGAGCACACGCAGTTCGCGGGTCGCATCCGATGCCACGCTCACGGCTGCATCATGACCCACCACCTCGATGGCTGCGTCAGTGAGGCCGCTCACGGCGAGCCGGAACGAGCGCTCATTGTCGGCCTTGTTATAGAGCCGCACCGTGTAACCGTTGCGCGTGCGCCCGTCGGACAAACGAACTGCGACCGGGTTACGGTCGTGGATGACGGCGATCTTAGCATCGCCGCGCAGTGCGAGACCAACGCCCATCGCGGCCGCAAGCGCCACGATGGCGAGGCCGAGCGCGACTGTCTTCGTGCGGACCACGCGCCGGCGGGCGGGCTGCCCGCTGCGCTCCCGCTCGATATTGGCCCAGGCCTCGTAGTCGATGAGGCCGCGCGGACGGTCGAGCTTGGCCATGACGCCGTCGCAGGCATCGACGCAGAGGCCGCAATTGATGCAAGCGAAATTCGGTCCCTCCCTGATATCGATGCCGATGGGACAGACATTCACGCATTGCAGGCAATCGACGCAATCCCCGGCCGGCTCGCCCTTCGCCCGCAGCTCGGCGGCCTTCTTGGCAGAGCCGCGCGGTTCGCCCCTATAGTCCCGATAATTGACGGTCAGCGCCTCCGGGTCCCAGATGGCGCCCTGGAGCCGGGGCCACGGGCACATCCAGGTGCAGACCTGCTCGCGGGCAAAACCGGCGAGCACATAGGTCGTGCCCGTCAGGATGACGACCCACGCATAAGCGATGGCCGAGGCTCGGCCCGTGACCATGTCGCCCACGAGGGTCGGCGCATCGGCGAAATACAGCACGAAGGCACCACCCGTCGCCATGGAGACGAGGATCCAGGCTGCGTGCTTGAGGCCGATCTCAAGAATGCGACGCACCGTGAGGGGAGCGTCGCGCTTTTTCAGGCGCTCCCGGCGGTCGCCCTCGATCGCGCGCTCGACGAGCAGGAACAGGTCGGTCCAGACCGTCTGGGGGCAGAAATACCCGCACCAGATCCGCCCGGCGACAGCGTTGATCCAGATGAGCACGAGGGTCGCCAGGACCAGGAGGCCCGTGAGGTAATAGACCTCCTGCGGCCAGATCTCGATGAAAAAGGCATAGAGGCGGCCCCGCTCCATGTCGAAGAGGACCGCCTGCCCGGGCTGGCCGGGTCCCCGCTCCCAGCGCACGAAGGGCAGAATGTAGTAAATGGTCAGACAGAGAATGAGGGCTGCCCATTTCAGGCGGCGATAGCGCCCCCGGACCGCCTGGGGAACGACCCGCTCCGCGATGACGCCGCGCTTGGGTCTGCGCAGATGGGCGCGCTCCGGCTTGAAGCTGATGTCGAGAGTCGCCATCGAAACGGGTGCCATGCTGGCATCGCCACGCCTTGGGCGCGGCGATGCGGGATTGTCAGTGACAAGACGTGCTCGGACGAAGGCTACTTGGCGGCGGTCGCCGTGGTGGCAAGCTTGTCGAAGAGGGTCGCGAACGCCTGCTTGGCCTTGCCCGGATGGGCGGCCGCCTTGGCCTGATCGAGATTGGCCGGCTCGCCGACCACGACGAGGCCGACCATGCCCATTCCGTAATGGGGCTTGCACTTGTAGCCATAGGCGCCGGGCTTATCGAACGTGATGGCGAGTTCCTCGTTGACCTTGCCGACGAAGGCCTTGCCGCCTTCGGGGGTCATCGCGTCGATGCTCTCGACGTTGTGGCCCTTGTCGGCCGCCACGAACTTCACCGTGTCGCCCGGATTGATCTTCACGAGCGCCGGCTCGAACACCATGACGCCCTCGGTGCCCTTGTTGAGCATCTTTACTTCGACCTCGGCCGCGCCGGCTGCGCCAGCGGCTCCGAGTGCCGCCACGAGAACGCCGAGCATGATGACCTTGCGCATAATCCATCTCCTCTGTCATGCGAACCTGTGAGCCTCGGGCCGAAGCTCTTGAGGAGGGTGATACGCCGGAGTGCCACCCGCTTGTTTGTTTTGGCGCAAGGAGCCAGACCATTTTGCAACTTTTGCGGCTCCGGCCGCCGCTCTCACCCTCTTTCCTACCAGCTGACGGCAGGCCTGTTTCCCTTCCCAGACTTGCCCGCCGGGCTCCTTAAGGTAAAAGGACCCAGTGAAGAGCCTCTTGCAACCGGCCGAGCCTGACCGGCCTCAAGCGGAGACTTCGGAGCCGAAGAGCCGGGCGGAACCCTTTTCCGGGCTCTTCGTCGATCATGCGAGCCGATTTGGGAATGTGCCGATGGCGAGCCTAGACAGATCCCTCGTGGCCGGCCTGCCCATGTTCGCCGGGCTACCGTCCGACGATCTCGACCAGATCCTGCGCGAGGCGCAATCGATCCGGTATCCCAAAGGCACGCCAGTGTTCCAGCAGGACGAGGAGGCGCATTCCTTCTTCGTGCTGCTTCACGGGCATCTGCGCGTCATGAAGGTGACGCCGGAGGGCCAGCAGGTGGTGGTCCGCTTCGTCACGCCCGGGGAATTGTTCGGAATCGCCATAGCCATGGGCCGGCCACGCTATCCCGCGACGGCCCTTGCGATCGTGGACAGCATCGCGCTCGTCTGGCCCTCTGCCGCATGGTCGCGCCTTGTCGCCAAGCATCCCTCGCTTGCGGTCAACACCCTCCAGACGGTCGGAAACCGACTCCAGGACGCCCATACGCGCGTCGTCGAGATCTCGACCGAGCAGGTCGAGAAGCGCGTGGCCCACGCCCTGCTACGTCTGGCCCATCAGGCCGGCCGGAAGAGCGAGGACGGTATCCAGATCGACTTTCCGATCTCGCGGCAGGATGTCGCGGAGATGACCGGGACCACGCTCCACACCGTGAGCCGGATTCTGAGCAGCTGGGAGGAGCGGGGCCTCGTCGAGAGCGGGCGTCAGCGGATCACGATCCGCGATCCGCACAAGCTCTTCCTGCTTGCCGAAGGCACGCCGACCTGAATTCGCCCCGACCGTCCGAAGGCGCCTAGTCCGGCGACGTGCAGGCCCGCGCCTCTTCCCGGGCAACGATGGCGCGAAGATCCGCCATGAAAGCCACGCAATCCGCGCCGTGCTCGCGGCAGGCATCGTCGATGGTATGGAAGCACGCGATGGGGCAGCCGACGCAGCGCATCCTGTGATCGAGGAAGACGCGGATCGTTGCAGGCCATTTTCGCATCACGTCGTCGACGAGCTGGGTCGCTTCGAGGGGCATGACAGCCTCCAGGTGATGAACTGTTTCATGCCTCATGATTAGCCGAGCCGCACCCGCACTTCTTTGCGCAGCGACAAGGAGAGGGCGTGCCGGCATAGAAACTGCGCCTTGTTTGAGGCAGGGCAAAGAAGCGCGGGCCTCCCTCGGCCAGGGTTGCGACATCGAAGCGAGGAGCACCGATGACCCGACCTGCCAAGGCCTCCAGGGAGCCGCAATCCCTCGATCCGGTGGTTCTCGAGGGCCTGGCGGACGTCATGGACCCGGAGATCGGCCTCAGCGTAGTCGATCTCGGCCTGGTCTATCGGGCCGCTCAATCTCCGGAGGGTGTCGAGGTCGCCCTGACCCTCACGACCCGGGCCTGCCCGCTCGGCGAGATGATCGTGGAGGAAGCGCGCGACAGCCTCGCGCATCGCTTCCCGGAGATTCCCCGCATCGATGTCCATCTGGTCTGGGACCCCGTCTGGAGCCCGGATTTCATCACCCCCCGCGGCCACGAACTGCTCGGCCGCTCACCGAGAAAGACCTTTTGATGTGCAGCTGCAACGTGACCGAAACCGTCATCGACGTCCGGCAGATCGTGCCGCGGATGCGCCATCCCCTGATCTTCCAGACCTTCGACCAGCTGGCGCCCGGTGAGGCCTTCCTGCTCGTGAACGACCACGACCCGCGGCCCCTGTTCTACCAGTTCAATGTTGCGCGGCCGGGGGAGTTCGGGTGGGATTACCAGGAAGAAGGCCCGGACCTCTGGAGAATCCGGATCAGCCGCGCTGCCTGAATCCACGCCCGGATGGCGGGAGGTAAAGCGCTCGCTAGGCCGCCTTGCCTCTCGCACGGGAGATCCACGCGGCGTATGCCCATTATCGTCGGGTGCGCGGCCAAGCCTCCTGGAGACCCATGCCCATGATCGAGTTCTGCATCGCACTGGCGGCCTTCCTGGTGGCTCATCTTATTCCGGCAAGCCCTGGGCTGCGTGCCGGACTGATCGCCCACATGGGCAGGACCACCTATCTCGTCGCCTATTCGATGCTCTCGCTCGCCCTCCTGGGCTGGCTCATCGTGGCGGCGCGGCGGGCCGAGACCGTTTGGCTCTGGGATCCGGCGCCGTGGCAATGGCATGTTCCGTTCATCGTCATGCCCATCGCGGCCTTCCTTCTCGTCGCTGGTCTAACGGAGCCCAACCCGCTCTCGATCTCGTTCCACAGCGGCAAGACACCCGGCGCGATCACGGCCGTCACGCGGCATCCGGCTCTGTGGGCATTCCTTCTCTGGGCGCTTGCGCATATTCCGCCGAACGGGACCCTGGTCGCCCTGCTGCTCTTCGGCACCATGGCGGCCTTCTCGCTCATCGGCTTCGTGCTTCTGGACGCCAGGGCCCGCAAGCGCCTTGGGCCGGAGCGCTGGCGCGCCCTGAGCGCCGGGACCTCGGTCATCCCCTTCGCGGCGCTCGTCGCCGGGAAAGCTCCATGGAGCGCCCTCTCCCGGCTGGTCCTGCCCGCCCTGGTCGCCGCCGCCCTTTATCTCTGGTTCGTCTTCCAGGGGCATGCGCTTCTCATCGGCGTCGACCCCCTTGCGGGCCTTATGACAGGATGAGCCCAGCGCCACTCATTGGGTGAAGAAGAGAGCTCCGGCGATCGCCACCGACAGGGCCACGGCCGCGAGAGTCCCGGTCAGGCGCAGCACTCCCATGCGGTACAGCATGATGGCGAAAATGACGATGAGGGGCGTTGCGGTCATCAGTCCGATCTGCGCGTCGGTCATGGCCGGTCTCTCCAAGGTTCAGGCGGCACATCTATGGCCGGGAATACGAGAGCCTTGTTTGCGCCAGCGCAACGAGAAAGCCCGAAAGCGCGCGATAGAGGATCGACCGCGACGAGACCGGGAGGGTGAGACCAATGACGACCGCACAGGAGGAACGCCCCTGGGGCGGGCTCTCGGACCTTCCAGGACATCCCATGATGTGGGTGCTCATTCTCACGGAGGTCGTGACCTTCGGGCTGCTCTTCCTGATCTTTTCGGTCACAGGCGCGGTTCAGCCTGCGCTCTTCGCGGCCGGGCGGGCGCATCTCGATCCACTGCTCGGCGGCGCGAATACTCTCGTGCTCATCACCAGCGGATGGCTCGCAGCGCTCGCCGTCGAGGCCCACATCCTGGGTCGGCGCGGAGCAACGCGTGCGCTGCTCGCGGGCGCCATGGGGCTGGGCCTTGTCTTCGTCGGCATCAAGATTGTCGAATACGCCGACAAGGTTCGCGCCGGGATCGGTATCGATACCGACACCTTCTTCACTCTCTACTTTCTCCTAACTGGCTTTCACCTCCTTCATGTCCTGCTCGGCGTCGTGATCCTTGCAATGGTGGCTCTTCACGACAGCTTGGACAACCTGAAGACCGGCACGGCCTTCTGGCACATGGTCGATCTCGTCTGGATCGTCATGTATCCGCTGATCTACCTGGTGGGCTGAAGCCATGACGTCGCCCACCATGCGCCGGATCACCCATGCCTGGATCGCCCTCGTGGTTCTGACGCTCGCCAGCATGGCGGCCGCGCGGGCCGGAGCCACGGGCCTTATTGTCGACGGCGTCGTGCTTGCAGCCGCCGTGTTCAAGGGACGGTGGATGCTGCTCGACTTTCTCAAGCTGCGCACCGTACCGCCGGTCTGGCGCACGCTGATGTTCTCATGGCTCCTGCTCATCGCGGCAACGTCCTTCGCGGCCGCCGCCATGTCGCTGCTGCGCACCTGATCGTCGAGGCACAGCCCTGAAGCTTGTCCTGGAGCAAAGAGCAATGGCGCCGCTCCTGTAGCTTGCCAGCCGTTCGCCACGAGGGGCCCGGTCCGGGCCCGAAGCAGGTCCGCATGTCATCACCCCGATCCCAACGCTCACGCAGCCCGCCTGCGCGGCGTCCGTCCGGCGGCTCACGCCGCATTGCTGCATCCCTGTCATTTCGGAAAGGACCGCGTGATGGCTGAAGCCCTCACCAAATCGGCGGCGAGAAACGTGTTCTACGGGGGCTCGTTCTTCTTCTTCGCTATCTTCGTAGGCTTAACGGCCCACAGTCACTACTACATGAACACCACGTCGACGGACACGTCGACCCTGTCCGACTCCGTCGCCCGCGGAAAGCACGTGTGGGAGAAGAACTCCTGCATCAACTGCCACTCCATCCTGGGCGAAGGCGCCTATTTCGCGCCGGAACTCGGGAATCTCTGGGATCGCTGGGGTGGCAAGGAGGACCCGGCCACGGCGCGCGACATGCTCAAGGCCTGGATGCAGGCCCAGCCCTCCGGCATCGAGGGGCGCCGCCAGATGCCGCAGTTCAACCTGACCGACCAGGAACTCAACGATCTCGCCGACTTCCTGGAATGGACCGGCCGAATCAAGACCCAGAACTGGCCGCCGAACAAGGCCGGGTGAGATCGGAAAGCACATCATGAAGTACCAATCGCAAAAGGTGGCCGCGCTCTATTTCTACGGAGCGCTCGGCCTGTTCATGGCCCAGGTCGCGTTCGGCGTCCTGGCCGGCACCATCTACGTCCTGCCCAACACGCTCTCCGAGCTGTTGCCCTTCAACATCGTCCGCATGATCCACACGAACGCCCTGATCGTGTGGTTGCTGATCGGCTTCATGGGCGCGACCTACTATCTCGTGCCCGAGGAGGCCGAGACCGAGCTGTTCAGCCCGCTGATCGCCAAGGTGCAGTTCTGGCTGTTTCTGGGCGCCGCGGCCGTCGCCGTCGTGGGCTACATGTTCAAGATCCACGAGGGGCGTGAGTTTCTAGAGCAGCCCTTCTCGATCAAGGTCGGCATCGTGGTGGTCTGCCTGATGTTCCTCTTCAACATCACCATGACGGTTCTGAAAGGGCGAAAGACGGTCGTCACCAACATCCTGCTCTTCGGTCTGTGGGGCGTGGCCATCTTCTTCCTGTTCGCCTTCTACAACCCGGTGAATCTCGCGGTGGACAAGCTGTACTGGTGGTACATCGTGCACCTGTGGGTCGAGGGCGTGTGGGAGCTTATCATGGCCTCGGTCCTGGCCTTCCTGATGATCAAGCTCAACGGCATCGACCGTGAGGTCGTCGAGAAGTGGCTCTATGTGATCGTCGGCATGGCGCTGTTCTCAGGCATCCTCGGTACCGGCCACCACTTCTACTGGATCGGCGCACCGGGATACTGGCAGTGGATCGGCTCCCTGTTCTCGACGCTCGAAGTGGCACCCTTCTTCACCATGATCATCTTCACGGTGCAGATGACCTGGAAGGCGGGCCGTCGCCATCCCAACCGCGCCGCGCTTCTATGGTCGGTCGGCTGTGCCGTGATGGCCTTCTTCGGCGCGGGTGTCTGGGGCTTCCTGCACACCCTGTCGTCGGTGAACTACTACACCCATGGCACGCAGGTCACGGCCGCTCACGGGCACCTCGCCTTCTTCGGCGCCTACGTGATGCTCAATCTCGCGGTCATGGCCTACGCCATGCCGCAGATCCGCGGCCGCGCGCCCTACAACCAATGGCTCAGCATCACGAGCTTCTGGATTATGTGCACGGCGATGTCGGTCATGACCTTCGCGCTCACCTTCGCGGGCGTCATCCAGGTCCACCTGCAGCGGGTACTCGGCCAGTCCTACATGGAAGTGCAGGAGCAGCTCGCCCTCTTCTACTGGATCCGGCTCGGCTCGGGAGCCTTCGTGCTGATCTCGGCGCTGATGTTCGTCTACGCGGTCCTGGTTCCCGGACGCGAGAAGGCGCCGGCCCTGGGCCAGCTCCAGCCTGCCGAATGACTCTCCCCGGGGCGGCGCCCGGCCGCCCCGGCTTTCCCTGTCCGATTTCGTGAAGGATTCGATCCATGAGGCCCCTTCTCCAGTCCGTGCCGCAGGCGCCGGCGGACCTGCCCTATTACGTTCCGGCGGGAAACGAATGCGCTCTCTTCGAACTTGCCTGGCGCAAGCGCCTGCCGCTCCTGCTCAAGGGGCCGACGGGCTGCGGCAAGACCCGGTTCGTGGCTCACATGGCCTCGCGTCTCGGCCTGCCGCTCCACACGGTGTCCTGCCATGACGACCTGACCGCCGCCGACCTCACGGGCCGCTATCTCCTGAAGGGCGGCGACACCGTCTGGGCGGACGGGCCACTGACCCGTGCGGTGCGCGAGGGCGGCATCTGCTACCTCGACGAGATTGTGGAGGCCCGCAAGGACGTGACCGTCGTCCTGCATCCCTTGACCGACGACAGGCGCATCCTGCCGCTCGACCGCACCGGCGAGGAGCTGCAGGCGCCGGATTCCTTCATGCTCGTTGTGTCCTACAATCCCGGCTACCAGTCCCTCCTGAAATCCCTGAAGCCGTCGACGCGCCAGCGCTTCATCGCCATCGAGTTCGATTTCCTGCCCCTGGAGCACGAGGTCGCGGTTGTCGCCGCCGAGAGCGGCCTGCCGGAAGAGCGTGTCCGCCCGCTCCTGCTCCTCGCCCGGCGCCTCAGGGCGCTGAAGGGTCAGGACCTGGAGGAAGGCGTTTCCACGCGCCTCCTGGTCTATTGCGCCTCGCTCATCGCGGCCGGCGTCTCGGCTGAGGAGGCTGTCGCGGCGGCCCTGATCGAACCTCTCACGGACGATGCCGACGTCAAGAAAGGCCTGATCGAAGTCGCCCACGCAACTCTCGGCTGACCCGGAGGAGCACCATGCTCGATTTCCTCGAACTGGAAGAAACCGTCGGCCATCTCTGGCACCGGCTGGTCGGCCGCGCTGGGAGCTATCCGCGCCACCCGGCCTTCGGCGTCTCCTTCGACGAGATGCGCGCGCCGCTCGGTGTCCTGTTCCGCGGGCTTGGCGGCGAGGCGGGTGTCCAGCTCGCCGGCACCGCCGCCCGCGCCTCGTCCCATCGCATGAACCTGCGCCAGCGGATCGGGCTGGCGGAGGAACGTCTGGAGCAGCCGGGTCGCGACCCCGCAACCCTCTTCCTGCCGCCGAGGATCGAGCTTTTCCCCTCGCGTACACTCAACCGCGCCCTCTATCTCTGGCTCGCGGCCTATTTCGCCCATGTGCCACTCGTCCCGCACGATGAGGCCGATCCTTTGCGCCGGGATCTCCTGGTCCTGAGGACCGCCAAGGAAACGGCCGAGCGGGTGCTCCAGGTCTGCCCCGGGCTGGTGCAGCCCTATCGCGACCTGTGCACTGCGCTGCGCGAGGCCCGTCCGAAGCGCGCCCTGCCTCCGGCCGAGCAGAAGATCGAGCAGATCGTCCTCTCGCTTCTCGGGGATGAGCATGCGACACCACCTGTAGGCTGGGAGGACGCCGCCCTCCGCAACGATGGAGCCTGGCGGGCCGGGCCGACCTATCAGCCTTTCCTTCCGGCGCCCCTGTGGGGCGACACGTGGATCCGTGCGGCAGGTGCTCCGGGCCGCAACAGCGACGAGCCCGCTGGCCCCGGCACCCTCGCGGCCTCCGACAGCCGCAAGCGTTTCGCGGCAAGGCGCGAGGCCGACCGGGCCCAGCGCTCCGATCCGTTCGTCCTGAACCGGTTCGAAAAGATCCTGGCCATGGCCGAGATGGTCAATGTCAGCCGGCCGTCCGATGAGGACGAGGACGAGAATGCCGAGAAGGCACTCGACGATGCCGACGAGATTCCGCTGGCACGGCACCAGGGCAAGCCCGCGACCCGGCTCAGATTCGATCTCGACCTGCGGCCGGAAGCCATCTCGAACGCCTCCGTGACCGCGGAGCTGGCCTATCCCGAATGGGACTACACGCGCAAAGCCTATCTGCCAAAGCATTGCCGGGTGATCGTCGCGCGCGCCTCCGAGCAGGGGGAAGACTGGACGCCCGATGCAGCGGCGCGGCGGCGCATCCGCCGCGTGCGCCGCCAGTTCGAGGCGCTTCGGCCCAAACACGAGATCCTAAGGGCCCAGGCCGATGGAGAAGAGATCGACGTGGATGCACTCGTACGGGCGCACAGCGATCTGCGCTCAGGCGGCTGTGGATCGGACCGGGTCTACCTAGCAAGCCGCCGTCAGGCGCACGACCTGGCGGTCACGATCCTTGTGGACGTGTCGCTCTCGACAGATGCCTGGGTGGACGACCGGCGGGTGCTCGACGTGGAAAAGGAGGCGCTGCTGGTGCTGTCGCACGGGCTTGCGGCCTGCGGCGATTCCCACGCGATCATGACCTTCACGTCACGCCGGCATTCCTGGGTCCGAGTCGAGACCGTGAAGGATTTCGACGAACCTTTGGACGCCGGCGCCATACGGCGCATCTCGGCCCTGAAGCCGGGCTATTATACCCGCATCGGAGCAGGAATCCGCCATGCCGCCGCACAGCTTGCGGAGCGTCCGAACCGGCAGCGGCTTCTTCTCGTCCTCACGGACGGCAAGCCCAACGACATCGACCATTACGAAGGCCGATTCGGCATCGAGGATACCCGCCGCGCCGTCATGGAATCGCGCCGGGCCGGCGTGACAGTGTTCGGCGTGACCGTGGACCGGGATGCGCAATCCTACTTCCCGACCCTTTTCGGCCGCGGCGGCTATGCCATCGTCGGCCAGATCGCGAAGCTTCCGGCGGCCCTCCCGGCGATCTACCGGCACCTCGTCCGGTAGCCCTAGAGCATCGTGCGGAAAAGTGGACCCGGTTTTCCGCCCCGAACGATGCTCCAGCCCAGAGAAGAAGCATCGGATTGATCCCAAAAGTGGGTCCACTTTTGGGTCCGATGCTGTAGAGAGCCGCCTCCGCCTCGCGGGGAGCGGCTCTACACCGCGCGGCTGTGGGTCCGGCCCGAAGCGCCGAGATAGGCGTCGAACGCCGAGGCGACGCTTCTTACGAGGAAGCGCATGTCGTCATTCACGGACAGGACCGGGCCGTCGATGCGCACGATGCCGTCTTCCGCAAGCCCTTGCAGGCGGGGAACCGTTTGCAGCACGGCATCCGCCGCCACGCCGTGCCGCCCGCAGACTTCCGCCACATCGACCCGGAAGTCGCACATGACGCGCTCGATCAGGTCTGCCCGCAGGCGATCGTCCGCCGTAAGGGCATAACCCTTGGCGGTGGCGAGCTCGCCCCGCCCGATGCGCTCCGCATAGCGCCCCAAAACCACTTCATTCTGCACATAGCCCTGCGTGAGCCGCCCGATGGACGAAGCGCCGAAGCCGATGAGCACGTCGCTTGGATCGGTGGTGTAGCCCTGGAAGTTGCGGTGCAGGACGCCATCCGCCTGCGCCTTCACCATCGTGTCTCCCGGCAGAGCATAATGATCGAGGCCGATCCGGCGATAGCCGGCCTCAGTCAGCGCATCCGCAATGGCCTCGGCCTGCGCGTAGCGGGCCGCTCCGTCCGGCAGCGCCGCCTCGTCGATCTTGCGCTGGTGCTTCTTGAACGACGGAATATGCGCATAGCCGAAGACCGAGAAGCGCTCGGGCCGGAGCGCGATGCTCTGCCGAACCGTTTCGATGCAGGATTCGACGCTTTGGTGCGGAAGCCCGTAGATCAGGTCGAAATTGATGCCGCGCACGCCTGCATCCCTGAGGCCGTTCACGGCCCGCTCGGTCTGCTCGAAGCTCTGGATCCGGTTGATCGCACGCTGGACGACAGGATCGAAGCTCTGGACACCCAGACTCGCGCGGTTGACGCCCGCCTCGCCGAGCGTGGCCGTCATGGTGCGGGTCAGCGTGCGCGGGTCAATCTCGACCGCGACCTCGGCCGTATCCTCGAGCGAGAATCTCCGCCGCATGAGGTCCATGAGGCCGAGGAGTTCCGACGGCTCCATAATGGTGGGCGTGCCACCGCCGAAATGGATATGGCGCACGGGCAGGCGTGTGGTCAGACGATCCGCCACGAGATCGATCTCGCGGCGCAAGACCGCGATGTAGTCCACGATCGGTGCATCCCGCTGAGTTATGGTTGTATGGCAGCCGCAATACCAGCACATGGACCGGCAGAAAGGCACATGGAGATAAAGCGAGGTGCTCGCCTGTGCCGGAAGCGCCGCAAGCCAGTCCGTATAGGCCGAAGGCCCGATGGCGTCCGAAAAGTGCGGCGCCGTCGGATAGCTCGTGTAACGAGGCAGTCGCTCCTCACCGTAGCGCGCTCTCAGGTCGTCCTTCATCGCAAATCTCTCCGCTGCGGCGCGCCGATAGGATCGCAGCGCACCGACCATGTTGCGCCGTGTCTAGGGAGGATGGAGCGGGGCGTCTTTGACCTCGCTCAAAAAGCGGCCGCGGAAGGCTCCAAAAGCTGCGACAAATTGATTTGAATCAAAAGCTTTGCCTTTTCGAGCTCGAAACACACGATTTCTTTGTTGTCTCGCGTGATTTCGCGTTCTTATTTGCAACGCAACAAATAAGTCGGAGGCACTCGATAGTACAAAGTCTTCATCCGATGACGGACCACGATGTTCCGCCAGGCGGTTCCTAAAAGGAGACGACGATGAGGACTCTGAAAAATGCGGGACGCCGGCCGCTGCTTGCGACCGCCGCCGTTCTGGCCCTTGGAGCAGCCGCTCTTCTGGCCCAGCCCCTGCCCGCCCAGGCCCTCGACAAGGTTGCTGCCGCGACCGCAACTGCGCCCATGCACAAGCACGCTCCGGCCTCGACCTTGCCGCAGGGGCCCGTGAACGTGGTGCGCGACCCGACCGATCTTCCCGGCCCCATCGGCATCCGTGCTCCACAGCACGTCAAGGTCAACCTGGAGACCACCGAGGTTACCGGCCAGCTCGCCGACGGCACGACCTATCACTACTGGACCTTCAACAACAAGGTTCCAGGACCCTTCATCCGGGTCCGGGTCGGCGATACGGTGGAGGTCAACCTCAAGAACCATGACGACAGCGTCATGATGCACAATGTGGACTTCCATGCGGTCACCGGACCCGGTGGCGGCGCGAAGGCCACGGAGGCCGCTCCGGGCGAAAGCCGCGGCTTCTCGTTCAAGGCGCTGAGCCCAGGCCTCTACGTCTACCATTGCGCCACACCGATGGTCGCTCAGCACATTGCGAACGGCATGTACGGCATGATCCTCGTAGAGCCTGAGGGAGGCCTGCCGAAGGTCGACCACGAATTCTACGTGATGCAGGGCGAGATCTATACGGAACAGCCCTTCGGCACCGCCGGGCTCGTGGAGGAGAGCTACGACAAGCTCATCAGTGAGCGCCCTGAGTACTTCATCTTCAACGGCGCCACCGACGCCCTGAAGAAGAACCCACTCAAGGCCAAGGTCGGCGAGACCGTGCGCATCTTCTTCGGTGTGGGCGGGCCCAACTACACCTCGTCGTTCCACGTAATCGGTGAAATCTTCGACAAGGTCTACCCGATGGCTTCGCTGACCTCGGCACCGCTGAATGATGTCCAGACCATCACGACACCTCCTGGCGGAGCCAGCATGGTGGAGTTCAAGGTCGAGGTCCCCGGCAACTACGTGCTCGTTGACCATGCCCTGAGCCGCGTCGAGCGCGGTCTGGCCGGGATCCTGCAGGTGGAAGGCCCCGAGAACGAGGCGATCTTCAAGGATTTCAATCCCCAGAGATCGGCCCAGTCGAGCAGCGGACACTGACGAACGCCACAATCGGTCTCAAGGCCCGGGCCCTCGCCCGGGCCTTTCGGCATATTGTCGGCCCGTCACGTCCCTTCCGGCCGCTGGCCGGTTTTGCAGTGCGGGCCGCTCGAAAGGAGTGGATCCATGGCCACGATCGACCGTTCCCTCATCGTGCACTTGCCTCCGTTCGCGGGAGCGTCTCCCGAGGAGCTCGATGCGATCCTCGCCGAGGCACGCTCGGTCTACCGGACCAAGGGAAGCAGCCTCTTCGAGCAGGATAAGACGGCGGACTCGTTCTTCGTGCTGCTGCATGGACGTCTGCGCGTGACCCGACTGACCCCGGACGGGCAGCAGGTGGTGGTGCGCTTTGCAAGTCCAGGCGAGCTGGTCGGTGTCGCAGCGGCGCTCGGCCGGGATACCTATCCGGCGACAGCCACGGCGGCCGTCGACAGCATCGCGCTCGCCTGGCCCTCGACGCGCTGGCTCGATATGATCGCGCTCCTTCCCCGCCTCGCCGAAGCGGCACTCCAGGCCGCCGGCACGCGCCTTCAGGAGGCCCACAGCCGGATCGTCGAACTCTCGACCGAGCAGGTCGAGCGACGCATCGCGAACACGCTCGTGCGCCTGAGTAAGACCACAGGACGACCCGTGGAACAGGGCATCCAGATCGACTTTCCGATCTCGCGCCAGGACGTCGCCGAAGCGACGGGCACGACCCTTCACAATGTGAGCCGCATTCTCAGCTCGTGGGAAGAGCGCGGCTGGGTGCGAGGCGGTCGACAGAAAATCGTCATCTGCGAGCCGCACAAGCTTCTCACGCTTGGACAGGATCTTCCCGAAAGCGAGGGATGATTCCCCTGCTTCGCCCACTTATGCCGTGAAGGAAATTCGCATGAAGATCGTTTCGCAAAGTGGCAATGCCGACGATGACCGGCACGCAAAACCTGAGCCGTCCCCGCTCATGATGCGTGTTCGCACGGTTCTTGGCGCACTCGATCTGGATTGCCGGTGCCGTGACAAGGTCGATGCGGCACTGGAGCGCTTCGAAGCTCTCGAAGCCCGGAGACAACTGCGCGGCTTCATCCTCGATGCGCGGCACCAGGCGGAGCGGATCGCGGCCCTGCTTGAGCTCGTCGGCGAACTCGACACGCTCACGACGGATGAGAAGGACCTAAGCGTCTTTGCGGAAATCGGGCATCTTTTCGAAGATATTCGAGAGGCGGCAGCCCGTGGCGCTGAAGACATGGCGACGGCACGGACCCTGGACTTCAGAAATGGGAAAGCCTTCGACCCATCGTCTCCCTGTTAGCGAATATGCAGGCGCCGGCTCAGCGCTCCAGGACATAACGGCCGGGCGCCTCGATGAGCGGTAGATAGCCCTTTTCCGGCGACCCAAGATTGGGAGGTTGAGCCCTCCCTTGCGATTGTCGCTCAAGCCACGAGAACCATGCAGGCCACCATGATCCTTCATGAATGTTCGCCTGCGCATACCAGGTTTCCGGATCGATATACTGAGTATTCTCCAAGCGATGGGACATCCGGTAATGCCTGCCCGGGTGACCGGGCTCACTCACGATTCCGGCATTGTGCCCGCCATTGGTGAGGAGGAAAGTGACATCCATGTCCTCGACCAGATTGACTTTGTAAACGGAGCGCCATGGCGCAACGTGATCCATTTCGGTTGCCACAGCGAACATTGGAAGATGAATGTCGCCGAGAGCAATGGGACGGCCATCCACCTCATATCGACCTTCGAACAGTTCATTCTTCAGAAAGAGGCGGCGAAGATACTCACTGTGCATCCGGTATGGCATGCGGGTACTATCGGCATTCCAAGCCATTAGATCGGTCATGGGCGCGCGACGACCCATCAGGTAGTCATGCACGACAAACGACCAGATCAGGTCGTTGGACCGCAGAAGCTGAAATGCTCCGGCCATCTGGCGGCTGTCGAGATAACCTTGATCCCACATGATATCTTCAAGGTAGTCGAGCTGGCTGTCATCGACGAACAGGGTCAGCTCGCCGGCCTCGGTAAAATCGATCTGGGCCGCCAGTAGTGAGATGGAGTTAAAGGCCGCCGTTCCCTCCCGCGCCATATATGCTGCAGCTATTGAAAGCAGGGTCCCACCCAGACAATACCCGACCGCATTGATCTTCGTGTTGGGCACGATCGCCTGTATGGCTTTCACGGCCTCGAGGACGCCGGACTTGAGATAATCGTTCAAACCGAGTTCACGATCTCCGGCCGTCGGATTGTGCCATGAGATCATGAAGACGGTATGCCCAGCCTCGACAAGATGCCTGACGAGCGAATTCGCCGGCGACAGGTCGAGGATGTAATATTTCATGATCCACGCAGGCACGATCAGAACTGGTTCCTTGTGAACGTCAGACGTTGCAGGCGCATATTGGATAAGCTCGATCAGCGGATTCCGATAGATAACCTTGCCCTTGGTCAGTGCCACCTGTTCGCCGGGATGAAAATTCTCAGCGCCGATCGGCGGCTTTCCGCCAAGTGCGCGTTCCCAATCGGCCCAGAAGTTCATCGCGCCGCGGAGCAGATTCCGTCCGTTCTCATGCAAGGTCGCAGATATGATCTCGGGATTCGTGGCGATGAAATTGACGGGTGAAACCATGTCGAGCAATTGGCGCGTCGTGAAGGACACAACCTGCTCGTGATGAGACGAGACTCCTCCAACACCCGTCATGGCACTGTGCCACCATTGCTGGTTTAGAAGAAAAGCCTGATAGATCAGGTTGTATGGAAGCTGTTGCCAAGCCTCGCTGCGAAATCGGCGATCCTGCGGCAGTGGCTCGATACAGGGCGGAGTGTCCGGGTCAGACATAGCGTGTACTGCATATGTCATGAACCGAACCGCCTTACGTACGCTCTTTTCCGCGAGTTGCTGGCATTTGCCTGGCGAGGTCCCGAGATGGACTGCCCAATCGGCATAAGCGAGCCAGAGTGCGGATGGCGAGACGCCGAGGGTAAAGCGCCCCATCGTGGCATGAAGCAGCCGATCTACGCTCGTCGGGACATCCGCCTCCGTCGGGGCCAAAGGAGGGCGTGGCCATTCGGAGGTACTCCGCCTGGCGTCGGAACTGCTGCGCTTTGATCTCTCGACGGGCAACCATGTATGCAGGACATTCGACGTGGCGTCGCCAAACCAAGCGAGCGGTTGAAAAAAGGGCTTCGCCCAAGCTTCGGAGGGATCTGCTTTTGAGATCTCGGTTTCTGCGACGACGGCGGAATTGGCAATTCCAGAAGATCCCCGTCTTTCATCGCTACCAACGGAAGCCTGCGCTGCAGGACCACTCGGGGCGAGGGAATTCCTCGTCACGGAGGTGCCAGATGCAGCAAGGTATATGTTCTTTCGTATTGGACCCTTGTTCATCAAAATCCACTCTCACGGAAAAGACATCCATAGGCTGACGAAAATCAATAACTTCACGTGTATTTGCGGACTTATATCAGATCGAGATTGATTCGACCGTGACGCTCCAGCTCGCGTGCCAACCGGAGGAGCGGTTCCGGCAGCCACTCCTCGGCGTTGCATGGAGATTATGCGATGAACAAGCGTTCCAGTTTCCGCTGCTACATCTCTCTGATCGCCGCCTTGAGTGTCGCTCTCATAGGCAGCTTCTCTATGAGAGCCCTTGCAGAAGAGCAGGATGCCAGCCAGCCGACGCTGGGCGATCTTATGATCTTAACGCAGTTGAGACACTTCAAACTTTGGTATGCACAGCGTGTCGGGAACTGGCCGCTCGCAGATTACGAGTTGAAGCAATTCCAGACCACGATCGACCGGATCGTCAAATTGTACCCGCAGACGTCCTCGGTCGCTCAAGCCCAATTGATCCATGAGAAAACGGATCCGGCCATGTTGGCCCTTCGGCGGGCCGTCGCTGATCAGGACAGTTCGCGTTTCGAAGCCGCCTATGTGCAAGTTACGAATGCCTGCAATCAGTGTCATCAGGCGGCTGGTGTCGGCTTCATTGCCGTTCAGGTGCCGACTCATTCCCCGTTCGGCAATCAAAATTTCGGTCTGGTGCCATGATTATCGGAACTGCACTGGAATTGTTGCCCAGTTGTACGGATGGTTTCCTGATGCGTGAGCCGCTCGATCCTCGCTGTACTTTACGGTTTGAACGATAAACTTGGCTTTTCTATCTTGACTGAGCTTAGTCAACGGAGCTGCTCTGATGATACTTGCAGGCTCCGCCGGAAATTTCCGCGCTGACACTGCCTGTCGGCCTCGAGACCGGGGATCTTGCTCAATGTCAATATTCGGTCGAAAGGAGAGCTTAGCTTGCCTATCGACAATCGCGGAGTGTGCTCAGCGCATTCCAGAGGATATTGAATGGCAGCGTCCGATCGGCACACGGAGCCGGGCCCATCCGATTCCCCCGTGAAGGCAGAAATGCCGGAGAGGATTCCTCCCCTGCCTGCGGCTGACGCCTCCGGGGCGCATCAAGGACAGATCGCCCCCCAAGGCGGCTATACCCCGCCCGACAAGCCATCGTGGCTTCCGGCCAGGCGGTCGGAGCCTATCAGGAAAAATACAGTCCTCCGGTGGATCGTCGCGCTTCTTGCACTCCTCGCTATGGCCGGGGTTGGGTACTATTGGTGGCTCCAGCATAGGCCGACGCTTCCACCTGGCTTCGCGTCCGGAAACGGCAGGTTGGAAGCAGACGAGATCAACATTGATACGAAGTTCGCGGGACGCGTCCTACGCCTCTATGCCGAGCAGGGCGACTTGGTGAAAGCCGGCCAGGTCGTCGCAATCATGGATACTCAGGACCTTCAGGCTCAGTTGAAGCAGGCCGAAGCCCAGGCCCTTCAAATGCAGCGAGCCGTGGATGAAGCGCGACAGAACCTCGTCCAGCAGAAAAGCCTAGTGTTGAGCACACAAGCAGCTGCACTTCAGACACAACGGATCCTGGATGAAACGAATGCGAACCTGCAACAGCAGCTGACACAGACGAAACTGGCTCAACAGGAATATGATCGCACCAAAGCGCTCGTGTCGAAAGGAATCGCCACCATCGAACTGCTCGATCAACGACAGCAGGCTTTGGATGCCGCCTTGGCGGCAAAAAGCGCTGCGGTCGCCAGGGTGAGCGCAGCGGAACAGGCGCTGATCGCCGCCCGACACAATGCGGATGGGGCAATCGCATCGCGTGATGCGGCCACCGCCAGGGTTGGGCAAGCAGAACAATCGAGCGAAGCTGCTACTTACAATGTCGAGTACTACAAGGTCATGATCGCGGATAATACACTGATCGCGCCACGTGACGGCCCCATTGAATACCGCCTTGCCACTGTCGGGGAAGTTCTGCCGGCCGGCGGCAAGGTCTTCACGATGCTCGACGCTTCATACGTCTATATGGACATCTATCTCCCGACTGCGGAGGCCGGACGACTTAAGTTCGGGAGTGAAGCTCGCATCGTCCTGGACGCCTATCCCGGTCGCGTCATACCGGCCAATGTCGTCTATGTTTCTAGCGAAGCCCAGTTCACCCCCAAGACCGTCGAGACGAAGAGCGAGCGCGACAAGTTGATGTTTCGAATCCGGGTCCGGATCGACCCGGATCGGCTCAAGGGCCGCGAGGTAAGCGTGAGAAGCGGCCTGCCCGGAATGGCCTACGTGCGTACCGATCCGGATGCAAAGTGGCCGCCTAGCCTAGAACCAGGGCCCGCAACACCATGATGATGGGCGATGGAGCAGTCGCAGTTCTTGAGAATATTACCCTTCGCTACGGCAAGGCTGTCGCGCTTGACGATGTCACGCTCGCAGTGCCCTCTGGCCGCCTAGCCGGATTGATCGGGCCGGATGGAGTTGGAAAGTCATCTCTGCTCGCCATCATCGCCGGCGCCCGGCAGATTCAAACAGGTCGGGCATATGTCCTGGGTAAGGACATGGCTGACCCAAAGGTCCGTTCTGCCCTCTGTCCTTGCATCGCCTACATGCCACAAGGCCTGGGCAGGAATCTCTATCCGGACCTTACCGTACGAGAAAATATCGAGTTCTTTGGGCGGTTGTTCGGAGAGCCACATAACGAGCGCGATGCGCGAATGGCGGAGCTTCTGGCAAGCACAGGGCTTATGCCGTTTGCCGACCGGGCGGCAAAAAAGCTATCGGGAGGAATGAAGCAGAAGCTCGGCCTCTGCTGCTCTTTGATTCACGAACCGGACCTCCTGATCCTCGACGAGCCGACGACCGGTGTCGACCCGCTGTCGCGGCGCCATTTTTGGAGACTCATCGAGCGCATCCGCGCTCGGAATCCCGCTCTCTCAGTTCTTGTCGCCACGGCCTATATGGAGGAGGCCGAGCGGTTTGACTGGTTGGCCGCCGTCAATGCAGGCAGGATCGTGGCCACGGGATCACCGGCAGAACTCGAACGCGCGACCGGAGCGAGAACTGTCGAAGAGACTTTCGTTGCCCTGCTCCCGGAGCGCGAGCGTACCGGCTATCAGGAATTCTATTTGCCTCGACGCTCAGAAGCCGACGGGGAGCCGGTCATCATGGCGGAAGGTCTGACTCGCCGGTTCGGGGATTTCGTGGCTGTCGACCATGCCAGCTTTACGATCAGGCGAGGGGAAATCTTCGGATTTGTCGGCTCGAACGGTTGCGGCAAGACAACCACCATGAAGATGCTCACCGGATTGCTGCCGCCCAGCGAGGGCGAGGTACGGTTGTTCGGGCGACCACTCGATGCAAACGATCTCGAAACGCGTAAGCGCGTCGGGTATATGTCGCAGGCATTCTCGCTCTATACCGAGCTGACAGTCCGCCAGAATCTCGATCTTCACGCGCGGCTATTCCACCTGTCGCCTCAAAAGGCGAATGCACGCATTGCCAAGCTCGTCAAGGATTTCGGCCTCGCCAACTATGTGGACGAACCGGCTCAAGCCTTGCCCCTTGGCATCCGTCAGCGGCTTTCACTGGCGGTTGCCGTCGTTCACGAGCCCGATCTTCTCATTCTCGACGAACCGACGTCCGGCGTTGATCCTATTGCGAGGGACCAATTCTGGAGACTGTTGACTGATTTGGCGCGGAATCGCGGCATAACGATTTTTGTCTCCACTCACTTCATGAATGAAGCCGAGCGCTGCGATCGCATCTCCCTGATGGATTCGGGTCGTGTGCTGGCAACCGATACACCAAATGGATTGATGCAGGCACGGAACGCCGAGACCCTCGAAGATGCCTTCATCGGATACCTTGAGGACGCAGAACAAGCCCGCGCCGGCAGCGAGGAACCAGGCTTCAGTGTGCAACAGGCTCCAAGAGACCCTTCTCGTGTACGCCCTCCAAAGGCAAGAACACGCATTCAATCGGGTTTCAGCCTCGAGCGTCTTACGGCCTGCACTATCCGCGAGACTATCGAATTAATACGCGACCGTATCAGGCTTGGCTTTGCTATACTCGGCACGACGTTCCTGATGCTCGTCTTCGGCCTTGGCATCTCTACGGACGTGAACGGGTTGACGTTCGCAGTCCTAGACTATGATCAAAGCCACGAGAGTCGCGCCTACCTGGAGGCGCTTCGCGGCTCAACCTACTTCATCGAGAAACCTCCCCTGGAGAACTATACGGCTCTTGAGAGGAGGCTCGCGCGCGGGGAAATCGACGCTGCCATCGTAATCCCGCCTGGCTTTGGGCGAAACGTCATACGCGACCAGCCCACATCTGTGGCAGCATGGGTCGATGGAGCGCGGCCCTTCATTGCCCAAACGATCCGCGGATACCTACAAGGCTTCCATCAGCTCTATCTCGCCGACCTTCTAACAAGGGCAGGTCAGCCTCTCACACCGGCTCCGGCCCTCGTCCAGCTTCGCTTTAAGTACAATCAGGACTTCGATAGCATCTACGCAATGGTGCCGGCTCAGCTTGCGATGCAGCTTGCGCTCTTCCCGGCCATTCTCATGGCGCTTGCCGTCGTGCGGGAGAAGGAGCTCGGCTCGATCACGAATCTATACGTCACGCCGCTGACGCGCCTTGAATTCCTCCTCGGCAAGCAGGCACCTTATGTCGGATTAGCGATGATCAACTTTGCGCTCATGTTTGCGATTGCGCAGTTGGTATTCAGAGTCCCACTCAAAGGGAGCTTCCCAACCCTGCTATTGGCGACCTTCATCTACGTCATAACGACAACGGCGTACGGTATGCTGGTTTCCACCTTTGCACGGACGCAGATCGCAGCACTTTTCGGAACCGCAATTCTGACGGTGCTTCCTGCAACAATGTTTGCAGGCATGCTCGTTCCGGTCTCGTCCCTGACAGGCATGGCCCAGATCATGGGGCGACTTTTCCCAATGAGCTACTATCTTCCGATCAGCGTCGGGACTTTCACCAAAGGGCTTGGGTTTCGCGACCTTTCAAGCGACATCGTTGCTCTTATTGTGTTCGTACCGTCCCTGACGGTGCTCAGCTTGCTGCTGCTCCGAAAGCAGGAGCGTTAGCGCTGGTGATTGCAACCATGCAGAAGCTCTCGAACATCTTCTGGCTTGGGACGAAGGAGTTACGAAGCTTCCGACACGATATCGTACTGCTTTTCCTCGTCATTTACAGCTTCTCCCTTGCCATCATGGCACAGGCCCAAAGCAGCTCCCAGGAGGTTCACAATGCCTCCGTGGCGATCGTCGACGAGGATAGATCGAACCTATCACGCCGCATCCAGCACGCGTTTCTCCTGCCATATTTTCAGGCGCCACAGCTGATCGCCGAACAGGACGTAGTGCCGCTCATGAATGCGGGCAGGTATACATTCGTGATCGATATTCCACCACGGTTCGAAGCCGACATCGTCTCGGGGCGCCAGCCGGAGATACAGATCAACGTGGACGCGACCGCGATGGTACAGGCCGGACTAGGTTCCGGCTATGCGCAGCAAATCATCACCAACGAGATCAATACCTTTCTATCACATATCGATAGGAAAAATCCCTCGCAGGTGGATCTCGTTGTGAGTCTTGCGTTCAATCCGAATGCCGAAACAGGCTGGTTCACCAGCATCATGGGCATCATCAACAACGTCACGATGCTCGCGATCATCCTGGCGGGAGCGGCAATCGTTCGCGAACGCGAGCACGGCACGCTCGATCATCTCCTCGCTATGCCATTAACCCCTTTCGAGATTGCGATGTCGAAGATTTGGGCAAACGGCTTCATCATTATCGTATCGGCGTTCTTCTCACTCTATGTCGTTGTCGAGGCCATACTTCGCGTGCCAATTGCAGGATCGATTCCCCTATTCTTGGTCGGGGTTGGGATTTACCTGTTCTTCGCCACAGCCATAGGAGTATTCCTAGGGACGGTTGCGCGATCGATGCCGCAGCTCGGCCTTCTCTATCTCCTTGTCTATCTGCCATTGGCCATGCTGTCCGGCAGCGGCACACCTCTTGAGAGCATGCCCTCGTGGCTCGCTGCAGTCTTGCAAATTTCACCTACTGTGCATTTCGTATCCTTCGCACAGGCTATTCTTTATCGTGGGGCCGGATTTGATGTGGTCTGGCCGGAATTCCTGATCGTCGCGTTGATTGGCGGCTTGTTCTTTGCCTTAGGCTTACTACGCTTCCGGAGCGTAACATCTATTGCTTGAGGCGCCCCTGATGCCGATTTTCATTTGCAGCTCACCTCACCTCTTCTGCGAGTAGGCGCCATTAGGCCGCAAGGCGCAGCCGATTGTACAACGGTGAGGTCACGTTTGGGGAAGGCAGATGTCGACCGGACGATGTTGCAGCTGCCCCTGCCCGGTCGCTTACACCTATAACAACGAGCCGCGTCGGCATGCATGCCGTTCCCAGGTCAGCCCGCGATTTCAGGGCCGTCCAGACACTCTTCGAGTTGCTGAAGCAGGTTCTGAAGTTCGGCGAGGCGCTCCGGCCCATATCGTCCCGTGATCTCACGATAGATCACCTCCGACTCGGCTCCTGCCCGCTCAATCAGCTCAAGGCCTTGCGGCGAGATCGAAATGATCCCACGACGCATGTCCGAGGAGGATGTCCGGCGCACGATGAGCCCTCGCTCGTCGAGGTCCTTGAGGATCCGCGACAAACTAGGCGGGAGGAGAAATGTCACGTCGGCCAGGGTCGTGACCTCAATGGTTTCGACTGACGTCAGGGCGCGCAGAACGCGCCACTGTTGCTCGGTTATCTCGAAGCGGCGGAGGCTTGCCCGGAAGTGGCGCATGACTGCTTCGCGCGCTCGGAGCAGAGACATGGGCAGCGACTTCGAGAAGTGCCGTATCCGTACCCGTGTCGATGAGTGGTCGGCATCCAAGGTCTTTTGCCTCGGCTCGGCGGATACACGCTCGGAGATGGAAGCTCCTGCGGCTTGGCGAAGTGGCGCAGACCGACCCGGAGTTTTCGCCGGACGTTCGGGTTTGGACGACGCCTTCTCGGGGATGCCACGCTGCTTCAAGTACTCGCGGTAATTGCTTGTCTTGAAATTCGTCGCTTCGTCGGCCTCCTCCATCTGCACAGATATACCGAGGGGGCGCGAGGCAGTGATTGGCGCGAGGAAATCCTTGACTGCCTCGAATACACGGCTCGCCGCAGCTTTCCTGTCTTCTTGCGACCGCCCAACTGCGATGCGCAGCAGAACATGTACGAATGAATTATCCGCATGGCCGTCCACGATAAGGTAGTTTTGGACGGGGACGCCGCGCGTGCGCGCACCTGCAAAGGGAAAGATCGTCCCATCGCCGATCAGCGCGTCCTGCGTTGTCTTGAGCAGAGCGGAAACGTCGATGCTGTCTTCGAGATTGCTTGAATATTCAACCCAGATATGAGGCATATGAGGCGATCCGTCTCGCGCTAGCGGAGTGAGGCCATAGCGGCGGCAACACCGCAGCCGGGCGTGGGAACATCATGGCCAAGCGCGGTCAGCGTGCGCTCGAGATAATGCAGGTCGGTCAGGATATCGGCTTCGCTGATCTGCCCCATAGTGCCGATGCGGATGACTTTTCCGCTCAGCTTATTCCGGGCACCGGCAATCACAGTATTATAATTCTCATACATATGCTTGACGATTGCACCGCCGGTAAGAGGTTCAGGCACTGAGGCGACCACAACGGTACGGGACGCAGCAGCCTGATCGCCGAATGCCGGCAGGCCGAGTGCGACACAGCCAGCCCGCAGAGCGTCCGACAGGCGCTTATGCCGAGCGAACACCTGCGGGAGCCCTTCTTCATGGATCATCGTCAGCGCTTCATGCAGCCCAAAGAGCAGGGAGACCGGGCACGTAAAGGCAGTTTCGTTGTTGTCGACGCCGGCAAGAGCCTTGCGCATATCGAAATAGAATCGCGAACACCTGTCGTCACGGTCGATGACCTTGCGGGCCTTGTCGCTCACGCTGGCGAAGCCGAGTCCGGGCGGGCACATCAGGGCCTTCTGAGATCCGGTAACAGCGATATCAACGCCCCACTCGTCCTGCCGCAGCTCCATACCGGCGAGCCCGCTGATGGAATCGACGAGGAACAACGTGTCCCGATCCCGAAGGAGCGCTCCGATTCCTGCGAGATCCGTCACGGCGCCGGTTGAGCTCTCATTATGGACGGTGACAACCGCCCGGTACTGAGCCTTGTCAAGGCTGGCCGCGACCTGTTGCGGATCCGGGACCTGGCCCCACTCGCTTTCGATCACATCGACCTCCGCTCCGAGAGCGCGTGCGATCTGAGCGTAGCGCTCGCCGAACTGGCCGTGCACAAGTGCAAGAACCTTCTCGCCGGGCGCCAGAACATTGACCAGACTTGCCTCCATGACGCCTGTGCCGGAGCTTCCGAACGTTAGCACAGGCGCCTGCGTTCCGAACAGCGGTTTGATCAAGCGTTGAATTTCGCCCAGAATAGCCCGCATTTCGGCGCCACGGTGGTTAACTACGGGCTTTGCGTTGGCCTGGCGGACCCGCTCCGGAACCGAAATCGGGCCGGGGATGCGCAGGCGATAGGGGTAGACTGTTGGGGACGCGTTAGTCATAGGAGGCTCCGGAAGACGGGCTAGCGGCTGCTAGGATTTGACTAGTGAATGACCTGCTGGATGAACTGGCGAGCTCGTTCAGTGCATGGGTTCGAGAAGAACGTGTCCGGTGCGCCGATCTCCGCGATGGCTCCATCAGCCATGAAAACGACTCGGTCGGCCACCGCCCGCGCAAAGCCCATTTCGTGCGTGACGCAAATCATGGTCATGCCGGTATTTGCCAGTTCGATCATGACGTCGAGCACCTCTTTAACCATCTCCGGGTCGAGTGCCGAAGTCGGCTCGTCGAACAGCATGACGTCCGGCTCCATGGCGAGAGCGCGGGCGATTGCGACGCGCTGCTGCTGCCCACCCGAGAGCTGATTGGGGAACTTCCGTGCCTGATGTCCGATATGGACGCGTTCCAGCAACTCCATCGCACGTGCCTCGGCTTGAGCGCGGGGCACACGTTTCAGCTTGATGGGCCCCAGCGTCAGGTTGTCGAGGATCGACAGATGGGGGAACAGGTTGAAGCTCTGGAAGACCATGCCGACCCGCTGGCGGATCTTCTCGATATTGTCGTCATCCTGAGAGACGCGCTCGCCTCCGACCGTGATGGTCCCCTGCTCGTATTCTTCAAGTCCATTAATGCAGCGGATCATGGTCGATTTGCCGGATCCCGACGGGCCACAGACGACGATCCGTTCGCCTTGCCGGACATCGAGGTTGATGTCTCTGAGAACATGGAACTGTGAGTACCATTTATTGACGTCTGTGAGCCGGATGAGGGTCTGATCCATGTTCTAACTACCCGGATGCGTTTAGGAGCGGTCGGCCCGTGCGAAGCCGGCCTCGATTGTGCGGCTGTAGCAGGAGAGGCCAAAGCTCATGAGCCAGAAGACCAGGCCGACAATGAAGTAGCCTTCGGCCTGTGAGCCGGCCCATAATGGGTCGGAGACGCCGGCCGAGACAATGTTGAGCAGGTCGAAGAGGCCCACCACCATCACCAAAGTCGTATTCTTCAGCAGCGAGATGGTCGTGTTCACGACACCCGGGACAACCTTCCGGAGTGCCTGAGGCAGGATGATGTAGATCATCGTCCGCCAATAGCCGAAGCCGATCGACATCGCGGCTTCGTATTGGCCTTTCGGGAGTGCCTGGAGCCCGCCGCGGACGACCTCGGCCATATAGGCCGCCTCGTAGAAGATGATGCCGACGACGGCAAGCGCGAGCGGATCTGGCTTCGTTCCGGAAGGCAGGAAGAACGGCAACATCACGATTGCCATGAAAAGCACCGTGAGGAACGGAACGCCGCGACAGAACTCGATGAAGCCGATGCAGAACCAGCGGATCAGGGGCATGCGGCTGCGTCGCCCGAGGGCGAAGAGAACGCCGATGGGGAGCGAGAAGGTGATCCCTGAGACCGCAAGTATCATGGTAAGCAGAAGGCCGCCCCATTGATCGCTCGGCACGAACGGCAGACCGGCAAACCCACCGCGCAGCAAGGCGAATGCTGCAAGCGGGAGGACGACGATCATGAAGAGCCAGGCATAACCCTTCTTGGGGATCCGAGGCACCATCAGCCACACGAGCCCGACAATGAGCAAGGCAAACACAATATCCGGTCGCCAGCGCTCGGTGGGTGGATAAAAGCCGTAGATGAACTGTGACGCTTTTGCCGTGACGAATGCCCAGCATGCACCGTCCGGTGCGCAATCGTTGCGACTGGCGCCGCGCCAGGTCGCGTCGATCAGAGCCCAGGGAACAATGGACCAGGCAATGGCAGCCAATAGCGTGATGACGGCCATCGAAACGAGGGCATCGCGCCATGATGCAAAGAGGCGCCGGCGCAGCCAGTTCAGAAGCCGGGGCGCCGATCCTGCCGAGGCGGGGGAGGCAGGCGGCCTGCTGTTGGCGGCCAGTATCGTGGCTGTATCGTTCACCGCTCGATGATCCTGGTCATGTGGTTGAACAGATTGATCAGCGCGCCGATCAGGAGACTGATGGCGAGGTAGACGGCCATCGTCATGGCGACGATTTCGATCGCACGTCCCGTCTGGTTGATGCTAATGCCGGTGAAGACGCCTACGAGGTCCGGGTATCCAATCGCCACCGCGAGCGAGGAGCCTTTGAGAATGTTGAGATATTGGTTCGACAGCGGAGGCAGCAGCACTCGGATCGCTTGAGGGATCACGATGAAGCGCAGGGTCTGCCACCAGCCGAAACCGATTGCGGCCGCCGCTTCGCGCTGTCCCTTGTTCACGGACTCGATGCTCGCGCGCACCAACTCGGCGATGAACGCGGCATTGTAGATTGCCATTGCGAGCACGAGGGCTGTCAGCTCCGGCACGAGCACCCAGCCACCGACGAAGTTGAAGCCTCGCAGCTGGGGAAATGACAGGTCGATCTGCGTGCCTGTCAGACCTACGACCGCGACCGGCAGAAGCGCCAAGATCGCCAAAGCAGGCAGCCAGGCGCTGACTTGGCGGCCCGTACGCTCCGAGTATACAGTCAGACTGCGAAACAGCGCGAGGGCAGCGGCCATGGCGAGCAGAATGGCAAGCGCCAGCAGGCCGGGCCTGTCCGTCGTCACGGCTGGGAGAAAGATCCCGCGGTTGGAGAGATACGCCACATCGCCGATGGCATGCGCCTGTTTGGGTGCCGGAAGGGCGCGGAGCGCGACGTTGTACCAGATGAGAATGTGCAGCAGTTGGGGCAGGTTCCGCACGAGCTCGACATAGATGCGTGCAGAGCGTGACAGGGTCCAATTGACCGAGAGCTGAGCGATCCCGACGGCAAATCCCAGAATGGTCGAGAATATGATGGCCAGAACCGTGACCAACAGCGTGTTGGTAATGCCGATCAGGAAGACGCACCAGTAGGTGTCGCTGGATGAGTAGGGGATCAGGTGGAAGGCAATCTCGAAGCCAGCCTCCTGCCTTAGGAAGTCGAAACCGATCCGAAGGCCTCGCGCTGCGAGATTGTCCTGCAGGTTGCCGATCGCGACGTATGCCAGCAGGGCGAGAGCCGCCACGAGCAGGCTTTGATAGAGCCAGCCTATCTTGCGCCGACGTCCGACCGATACGGCTCGCGGCGGCGATTGAACTGCATATGAGGTGGTCATCGTTCAGCTTGTCGAGGGTCAGGATCGGTAGGCCGGCGCCAGAGCGCCGGCCTCAAATGCAGGACTTGTTAGCGGATCAATGGTGAGGACATCAGTCCCTTGTTGTTCCAGAGGTTGTTGAGACCGCGATCGAGCTTGATCGGGCTTTTGTCGCCCAGATTGCGCTCGAACATCTCGCCGTAATTGCCGACGGTCTTGATCGCATTATAGGCCCAGCTGTTGTCGAGCCCGAGCTTGACCCCGAAGTCGCCCGTCACGCCGAGAAGACGCTGGACTTCCGGCGATGTGGAGCTCGCCTTCATCTCGTCGACATTGGCTCTTGTGATGCCAAGCTCTTCGGCTGCGATCAGGCCATTGAGGGTCCAGGCTACGATGTCGCGAAAGCGGCTGTCGTCCTTGCGCACGACAGGACCGATCGGCTCCATCGAGATCAGTTCCGGCAGAACGACCCAATCATCCGGGTTGCCCAGCTTCGAGACCGCCCCTGCGAGTGCGCTCAGGACGTTGGCGTAAACGTCACAGCGGCCAGCCGCGAGGTTCTTTTCATTCTGGTCCCGGGTGTTGGCAGCCACCGGCTTGAACTTGAGACCGTTTTTCCGGAAGTAGTCGGCCAAGTTCAGCTCGTAGTTCGAGCCTGCCGAGACGCAGATGGAGGCGCCGTCGAGTTCCTTCGCGCTCTTCACGCCAAGCGACTTCTTGGCCAGGAAGCCCTGGCTGTCATAGAGGTACACCCCGGGCCACTCGACATTCAGCTCGATGTCCCGGACGAAGGTGTGGGTCGCGGTCCTGGCCAGAAGGTCGATCCCGCCCGACTGAAGCGTCGCGAAGGCGGTCTTGATCTCGAGAGGTACGAACTTGATCTTCTCCGGATCGCCCAGAACGGCGGCCGCAACTGCGCGGCAGAAATCGACTTCGAACCCGGACCACTTCGCGTCGCTGTCGAGCGTGCTCATTCCGGTTTGTACGCCGCTCGACACGCCGCAATTGAGCATGCCACGGTCCTTGATGGACTTCTGCGTGGCGCCACTCTCGGCCGAAGCGACTGTCGTCGCAGCCATCAGGCAGCCCGCCGCCAGCATCCATTTGTTGCGCAGGTATTTGAGCATCCTAGTCCTCCCAGCGTCTGTCACGAAGCAGGTGCAAGCACAACATGCCTGCACAGCGCGATCGAGATGGCACATAACACGTTAATTATCAAGTTAATTATATTCCGGATTCTGTCGTCGGCGGATGGTTTTCAAGGCTATTTTGATTCATGAACTCAACAGGTTAGAGGCAGACCAGGCAGCCGCCCGCTGACACTCACTTGGCGGGCGAAACAATCTTCAATAGACGGATCCGCGCGTTGATTGTGCCTGCGAGCCGGAGCGGAACTGCGCAAGCAATCGGGTCGTGCTTCCGGCCAGCAGACCGACATCCGAACCGATCGCCACGAAGCTTGCGCCCATGTCGACATAGCTTTTCGCCAAGTCCTGATCGGCCGTCAGAATTCCTGGTGCGCGTCCGGTGTCGATGATGCGTTGCAAGCCTTCCCGAACTGTTGCCTGAACCTCTGCGGCTCCCGGGTTGCCCAGGAAACCCATGTCGGCCGCGAGATCTGCCGGGCCGATGAAAATGCCATCGACACCGTCGACAGCTGCGATCTCCTCGATTGCCGCCAGCCCTGCCCGACTTTCCACCTGCAAAAGCAAGCAGACCTGCTCGTTCGCAGTCTGAAGATAGTCCGGGATGCGGTTGTAAGCCGAGGCACGCGCCAGCGCGGCTCCGACACCGCGCATGCCGTCCGGGGCGTAGCGGGTCGCCCGCACGAGCGCCCTCGCCTGCTCGGCGGTTTCCACCATGGGGATCAGGAGCGTCTGAGCGCCGATATCGAGAACCTGCTTGATGATCCAGGCCTCGCCAACTGGCACCCGGACGACCGGATGACTTGCCGACGCTGCGACCGCCTGGAGCTGCGCTGCCAGCAGAGGGATGTCGTTCGGACCGTGTTCGGCATCAATCAGGAGCCAGTCATAGCCCGAGCCGGCGCAGACTTCGGCCACATTGGGGCTGGCCAGGGCAAGCCACAGGCCAATCTGGGTGCGCCCCGCCTTGAGCGCCGCCTTGAAGGGGTTTGTAGGAGCAGGCATGGATAGTCTCACTCGAAATAGCAGCTGACGGTGCCCAGCGGGCCGTAATCGCCGACAATGGTGTCGCCATGGCGTGCCTCTACCGGGCGGATGAAAGAGCCTGCCAGGACGACTTGGCCAGCTTCGATCCGCTCGCCATAGAGCGCGAGCCGGTTGGCCAGCCAGGCGATACCGCGCGCCGGATGGTTTAGCACACCGGCTCCTAGCCCCGTTTCCTCGACCTGTCCGTTGCGCGACACGATGGCGCCGACCCAACGTAGATCCACTTGATCGGGGCGCATGGCACGCCCTCCGACAACGATTCCGGCATTGGCTGCGTTGTCGGCAATCGTGTCGACGATGGTACGCGCCTGCTTGGTCTGCGGATCAACGCGCAGGATGCGCGTATCCAGGATCTCAAGCGCCGGCGTGATATAATCAGTTGCGCTCAGCACATCGAAGACAGTGACATTGGGCCCCTTGAGGGGTGCTTTCATCACAAACGCGATCTCAGCTTCGATCCGCGGCTGGATGAAGCGATCCTTCGGAATGCTGTCGCCGTCCTCGAAGCGCATGTCGTCGAGCAGCACGCCGGAATCGGGCGTGCTGATGTTCAACGCATATTGCATGGCCTTCGAGGTGAGCCCGATCTTCCAGCCGATCACCGTGCGTCCGGCCGCGAGCTTGCGCTTCACCCAAGCGCCTTGAACCGCATAGGCATCGTCCATGGTCATCTGCGGGAACCGCAGCGACATCAAACCGATCTGCTGGCGGGTCCGCTCCGCCTCGTCGAGGCTAAGGGCAGCGGCAGCAATGTCGTCAGGGGCCAGCATCGGTCAGACCTCGTCGGCGATGGTGTTGCGAAGAAGGCCGATGCCCTCGGCCTCGACCTCGACGACATCGCCGGGCTTCAGCCAGAGCGGCGGGTCGTGACGGGCACCGGCACCGGTCGGCGTTCCGGTGATGAGGACGTCACCCGGAACGAGGGTCGTGAAGGTCGAGATATAGCTGATGATCTTCCGAAACGGGAAAATCATGCGGCTGGTCCGGTCACTCTGGCGCAATTCGCCGTTCACCCGCGTCGTCAGCGCAATATCGGCGATCTGGGCTTCGTCGGTGAACGGCACAAGCCATGGCCCGATTGCGCCGGAGCGGTCGAAGTTCTTGCCCTGTGTGACGTTGAACTTCGCGTGCCGCACCCAGTCGCGAATCGTTCCCTCGTTTGCGAGCGTCAGCGCCGCAACATGGTCGAGCGCATCGCGTTCGGCGATCCGGCGTCCTGCCTTGCCGATCACAATGGCAATCTCGCCTTCATAATCGAGCTGCTCGCTCTCCGGCGGACGGATCAGCGGGCGGTCATGGCCGGTGAACGATCGCGGAAATCTGGGAAACAGAGAGGGGTTCGGCGGAGCGTCCTTGCCGTCCTTGTACTCCGCATTACGGTCGGGGAAATTCACGCCGACACAGATGATCTTTTCGGGTGCCGCCAGCGGAATCTTATACCGAATCGCGTCGAACGGGAGATCAGGCGCCAACCCTGCCCGAGCCTGCACAAGCCGGTCGAAGGCATTGTCGGCAACCACCTCCTGCAGGGTGGGCCATTGCGTGGAGAAACGGCTGGACAGGTCGATGATCCCTTCATCAACGACCAAGCCGTATCCATGACGGCCTTCGGCAGAATAGCTCACGAATTTGGGAGAGAGCATGCGTTCAGTCCTTTTATCGGCCCGCTGCTCAGCCGGGTCGACATTCTGTTTTGCGAGATGGATGAAGGTCGGACGGCCTCAGTGGCCGGTTACTGCGAGAAGGCGCAAGCAGCCGCTGCGCCCGGTATTCGCGATTGAGATTCGTGGCCTGGGGACTCGGAAAAGATCGAAGCTGCCATTGAAGCCGCATGTGACGGTGAAGTTATAATTACCATGTTAAATAAATACACCTGGAAATCAAGCGGCCCACCGCAACGTGTTAATTTTCTGATCTGGAAAGGACGATGGAGCGCGGATTGCCTTGGCCTCTCAGTCCGTCTGGTGGCGCACAATGATGATCGGGTCGATGAAACAAAGGTTCGGCTGACAAAGGTCATTGCGTTCCTGCGCGACCGATCTCAAATTTATACTTTGTGCATTCGGGGAGGACAGGTTGACCTCCATTCCCTATGGCGCGCCGAGCGCAACCGGCATCATCGAAACCCATGCTCTTACCAAGCGTTTCGGCAACCTGATCGCCATAGACGACGTATCGTTGCAGGTGTGGCCGGGGGAGATCTTCGGCCTCATCGGCCCAAACGGCGCCGGCAAGTCGACGCTCATCAAGATGCTTACGACCCTTTTGCCGCCCAGCTCGGGAACAGCCCAAGTGGCCGGCTTCGACGTGACGCGCCATCCCGAGAAGGTGCGGGCCCATATCGGCTATGTCCCTCAGCTCCTGTCGGCAGACCGCGCCTTGAGCGCCTATGAAAACCTCCTGGTCTCCGCTCGCCTTTATCTCGTGCCCCGCAAGGAGCGGGAGGCCCGCATTGCGGCCGCCCTTCGGCTGATGGACCTGGAGGACGCGGCTCAACGGCTGGTCGAGAATTTTTCAGGAGGCATGATCCGCCGGCTTGAGATCGCCCAGAGCATGATCCACGAGCCAGCTGTTCTCTTCATGGACGAGCCGACGGTTGGGCTCGATCCGGTGGCACGCCATGCGGTGTGGGACCACGTCCGCGCGTTGCGGGAAAGGCTGGGCACAACAATCCTGATCACCACCCATTTGATGGACGAGGCGGATGAACTGTGCGGCCGGATCGGTGTGCTGCATATGGGCCGGCTTGCCGAAGTGGGCTCTCCCCAGGAGCTCAAGGCGCGGATCGGCCCCGATGCCACCCTCGAGGATGTATTCACCCATGTCACCGGGACCGAGATGACCTCCGGAGGATCCTATCGCGATGTCAGACAGACCCGCGCCAGCGCTCGCGTCCATTCATGAACCCGCTCCGCTGTCCCTGATCACAGGCTATTACACCCAGATCTATGCGGTTGCGGATGCCGAAATTCAGAAACTCCGGCACGACCCGAGCGAGCTCCTGACGCGGGCCCTCCAGCCGGCGATCTGGCTGCTCCTGTTCGGGCAGGTGATGGCCCAGGTGCGAGGTATTGCGGACGGCGGGCGCTACCTCGATTTTCTGGCTCCCGGCATTCTGGCGCAAAGCGTCCTGTTCGCCGCCATCTTCTATGGTATTGCGGCAATCTGGGAGCGGGATCTCGGCGTCCTGCACCGCTTCATGGTCAGCCCGTCCCCTCGAAGCGCGCTCGTCCTCGGCAAGGCAGCCTCGTCGGCCGTCCGAGGCCTGTCCCAGGCGGTCATCGTCTATGGGCTCGCCGTTCTCATCGGCATCGATGTTTCGTTCAGGCCGGCGCATATCCTCGGCGTTGCCATTTTCATCGCCATCGGGTCGGCCCTGTTCTCGACCTTCTCGCTGATCATCGCCTGCATCGTGAAGACGCGGGAGCGCTTCATGGGGATCGGCCAGGTGCTCACCATGCCGATTTTCTTTGCCAGCAATGCCATCTATCCTATCGAACTGATGCCCCCATGGCTCAAGACGATTTCATCGGCCAATCCGCTGACCTATGAGGTTGACGGCCTTCGGGCCCTCATGCTGACCGGCGGAACGACAAAATACGGGCTTGGGTTCGACGCTGCGGTGCTGATTGCCGTCACGGCACTGCTCGTTGGCATTGCGGCGCGCATGTACCCTCGCCTGACTTCGTGAGCCTTACGGGCGCAGGCCGTTACAGTATCTTCAAGGGCGAATCCCCTGGATCGCCCGAAAGGTTTCGATCTCAGGAGATGGACGATGATTGTTGAGGATGTCATGACCGCTCCGGTCATCAGCGTCGAGCCCTCGACCTCGATCGGCGACGCGGCCAAACTCATGCTTACGCATCGGATCAGCGGCCTCCCGGTTGTGGAGCGGGACGGCCGGCTCCGCGGCGTGATCAGCGAAGGGGACCTCCTGCGCCGGGGCGAACTCGGTACCGAGCGCAAGCGGCCGCGATGGCTGGAGTTTTTGATTGGTCCCGGCAGGATCGCCGACGAATATGTCCGCACTCATGGCCGCAAGGTGGATGAGGTCATGTCGACGAATGTCGTGACGATCCGGCGCGATGCGCCCCTCGACGACGTCATCGAGGCGATGAGCCGTTACCGCATCAAGCGGGTTCCTGTGGTCGATGATGGACGATTGGTCGGCGTGGTGACCCGCTCCGACGTTCTGCGAGCCTTGGCGAAGGCTCTTCCGACGGCGGCCCCGGGAGCGGTCGGCGACGAGCAGATCCGCTCCGCCATCCTGGCGGAATTCGCCAAACAGAACTGGGGCTGCGGATTCGTCCAGGTCGAAGTCCGAGACGGTGTCGTCGAACTCGCCGGATCGATCTTCGACGAACGGGAGCGGACGGCCGCCCGCGTCATTGCCGAAAACGTTCCCGGCGTGAAATCGGTGACGGATCAGATGGTTTGGATCGAGCCCATATCCGGAATGATGATCCTCCCGCCGGACGAGAACAGAAGAGCCTCATCCCAGTAACCGGCTTTGGCGCGGATCCAATCAGGTATCTGATGAGTTGACGGCAGGATGGGCATCGCGAATCCGAACCGGATTGACGCGTCCATGTTGCAGCCCTGTCCCGGAAAGCGCTACAAACCGGGTGTCGGGGTTCTAGATCCCGCTCATACCCTTCAAAGAGAGGAAGCCATTATGCGTTTCGTCGTTCTCGTCCCCCTCGTCCTGGCTTTCAGCCCCATGGCGGCCAATGCTCAGGACGCAGCTGCAGGCGAAAAGGTCTTCGCTCCATGCAAAGCCTGCCATCAGATCGGCGAGACTGCCAAGAACGCCGTCGGCCCGGAACTCAACGGTGTCATCGGCCGTAAGGCCGGCTCCGTGGAGGGCTACAACTATTCGGCCGCCAACAAGAACTCCGGCCTGACCTGGGACGAGGCGACCTTCCGCGAATACATCAAGGACCCGAAGGCCAAGGTCCCGGGCACCAAGATGATCTATGCCGGTCTGAAGGACGACAAGAAGATCGACGACCTGATCGCCTATCTCAAGCAGTTCGACGCCAGCGGGAAGAAGTCATAAGGCTTCCACACGAGCCAGCTGCTTTGCATCCCGGCCAATCCGGCATGGAGCCGGACAGTCGGGATCGAAACGTGATGACGGCCGCATCGGGGCATCCAAGCCCTCGGTGCGGCCGTCCTGCTTTTCAGGCAGACGCAGCGATTCGCTCGTTCTCGGCGAGCTCGGCGAGCTGACCCGCCACGATGCTCCAACCTTCCTGGAAGCCCATCGCCTCGTGGCGCCTGAGGGCCTCCTCGCTCCAATGGCGCACGCGCGCCGTATAGCGGGTTCCGGATCCTTCCGGCTCGAACGTGATGATCACGACCATGAAGGGGTCCTGCGGCACCCATCCGGCCGTGAACGCATTGGTGAACACGATCTGACGGTTGGGCACGATGTCCAGGAAAACACCCTCGTTGGGAAATCGCGTGCCGTCGGGCGCTTCCATGACCATGAGACCGCGGCCGCCGGGCCTGAGGTCGAGCTCGACCACGGGGGTTGCATAAGGCCGAGGCGCCCACCATTCGCCGAGCCGTTGCGTCCAGACGCGGTAAACGGTCTCGGGCGGGGCATCGATCGTGCGGGTAATGGACAGCTCGTGAAGGGGAGGCCCTTGGATGGTCGCATGTGCATTCATGGCAATGTTCCGTGTGTCCGGTTTCCGAATGTGTGTCAGGCCGGCGCCATTTCCGATTGGGCCGCCATGGCGGCTTCCAGGTCCATCCACATCACTTCCCACATATGACCGTCGAGGTCCTCGAAGCTGCGGCCGTACATGAAGCCGTAATCCTGCTTCGGGCCAGGATCCATGCGCCCGCCGCTCGCGCCCGCCTTGTCGATTGTTGCGTCGACAGCCTCACGGCTTTCCGCCGACAGGCAGATGAGCACCTCGCTCGTTGTCTTCGCGTCCGCAATGGCCTTGGGCGTGAACTGGCGGAACTTGTCGTGGGTCAGCAGCATCACGTGGATCGTCTCGGAGAGAACCATGCAGGACGCCGTATGGTCGGAAAACTGAGCGTTCTTCGTCGCGCCCACAGCCTCATAGAAGGCGGTTGCGCGCTCGAGATCGGCTACGGGAAGGTTTACGAAAATCAGCCTGGACATGGGTTCCTCCGTTCATCCGGTTTGACATCCATGCCGCATCTAGTTATAAAAAGCAACTATGAAGTTAGAAAAAGTAACCAATAATCCGAAGCCGCCTGCCCGTCGTCATTACGACGATGCATGCGCGACGGCCCATGCGCTCGATCTGGTAGGCGAGCGCTGGGCGCTTCTGGTCATTCGGGAACTCATGATGGGCCCGCGGCGCTTCAGCGACTTGCGGGCCAACCTGCCGGGCATCAGCGCCAATGTGCTGACCCAGCGCCTCGAAGGGCTGGAGGCCGCCGGCATTGTCGTCAAACGCAGGCTTCCCCCACCGGCTGCGACGCAGGTCTACGAGCTTACGCCTTGGGGATATGAGAGCGAGCCGATCTTCCAGGTGCTCGGCCGCTGGGCGGCCCGCTCCCCCCATCACGATCCGACCCTGCCTTTCAGCGCCGTTTCGCTGATGCTGTCCTTCCGCACGATGCTCGATCCGGAGAGGGCAGCCGGAATCGATGCGCGGATCGGTTTTCGTATCGGAGAGGAGACCTATCTGGCTCATCTGGCGGAAGGGCGGATCGACATCCGCCGCGGCCCCGTGGACGGAGCGGATCTGATCGTCACGGGCCCTGCCCCTGTCGTAGCGGCCGCCGTGTATGCAGGCATACCCCTCTCGGCCCTCGAGGCGAAGGGCGAGCTTGGAATCGAGGGCGACCGCGCCCTCGCGGAGCGCTTCGTGACCCTGTTCCCGCTCCCGTCGAAGGTGGAAGCACCAGCGCAGCAGCAGGAGTCCTGAAGAGGAGAAAGCCGCGCCGCTTGATATCCGTCCTGCCCCCCGGCCATGATGCGGCCGATTCCGCCCCACCCTTCCCAAGGAGGTTTCCATGGATGCTGCCCAGGCGACGCGCATCGTGGAATGGGTCACCGGAGCGGGCCTCGCCGGCATGGCCGAAACGGAGCTGATGCGCGGCTTCTGCAGCCGTCTCGTCGAGGCCGGCCTGCCGGTCGCGCGCGCCAATATGGGCATCGACACGCTCCATCCGGTCCTCGAAGGACGGATCTTCCGCTGGGTCCACGATGCGGAGTTCGAGCCGATCTCGGAATACGGGCGCCTCGTCGAGGGGACGCAGGCGGAGGAGCGCTGGCGGCGCAGCCCCTATTTCCATCTCTACCAGGAGGATCAAGAGATCCTCCGCCGCAGGATCGGGCCCGATCACCCCTGCGATTTCGCGATTCTCGACGATCTGCACCGGGAGGGACAGACCGACTACGTGGCTCTCATGCAGCGATTCTCCGCGCAGGGCGCCATTGGCGAGATGGATTGCATCTTCTCGTCCTGGACGACTGCCGTACCGCAGGGCTTTTCGGATGGCGAGATCGAGACCTTGCGCCGGCTCGTCCCCTCCCTGGCGCTCGCCATGAAATGCAGCTCGCTCACGCGGATCGCCGAGACGCTGGTGGAGACCTATCTCGGCCGTGATGCCGGGCGGCGCGTCCTGAACGGGCGCATCGCGCGGGGCGTCACGGACCGCATCCAGGCCGTTCTGTGGTTCAGCGACCTGCACGGATTCACGCACATCGCCGACACCTCAGCGCCCGACGAGATCATCCCGTTCCTCAACGATTATTCGGAAGCGATCATTTCCTCCATCCATGAGGCCGGAGGAGACGTGCTCAAGCTCATCGGCGACGGCACGCTGGCCATCTTCAAGACGAAGGACCAGAGCCTCGCCTGCCGGCAGGCCCTCGCGGCCGAGGAGGCCATGCGCCGACGGATCAAGGAGCTCAACCGGGACCGCGGCGCGCGAGGGCTTCCCACGACCGAAGCATATCTAGGCCTTCATGTGGGCGAGGTTTTCTATGGCAATATCGGGAGCCGGGAGCGCCTCGATTTTACGGTCGTGGGGCCTGCCGTGAATGAAACGAGCCGGATTGCCGCTCTGTGCCATTCGGTGGAGCGAAGCGTCCTCGTCTCCTCGGCCTTTCAAGCAGCCGCCCAGGACGAGGACCGCAGGGCGTTCGTTTCCGTGGGACGATACGCGCTGCGTGGCGTCAAGCGTCCCCAGGAGCTTTTCACCCTTGAGAGCGCCTTGGAAGACTGATCTGCCGCGGAAACGACAGAGGACATTGCGCAAAATCAAGGACAATATGCCACGACCGACATGAAATGCGTTCGAAAGGCCGCGAGCGCAGTCCTCCTCGACGGAGGAAGCAGGGAGAGCATCATGATCAAAGACGTACTGGTTCATCTGGACGGAGGCGACGACGACGAGCTGCGGTTGGCTCATGCGGAGGCGATTGCTTCCGCCAGCGAAGCCCGCATCACGGGCCTCTTTACAAACACGCTTCCCGACTTCGCCCTGATGACGCCCATGGACGGCGGCGCGGCGGCGGCCGAAGTGCTTGCCGAGCTCGACGAGGAGGCCCGGCGTAGTGGAGACCGGACGCAGCAGCGCCTCGCGGAGCGCTTCATGCGCCTGTCCGTTCCCAACGAGATTCGCCGGCTCGATGGCACACCCGGCCAGCTGATGAAACAGGCCGTCTCCGAAGCCCGCCGGTCCGACCTGTTCGTGGCGCAAAGGCCCTATGACGGCAACGGATCGTCGGCCTGGGACGACCTTTTCGAATCGGTGCTCTTCGGAAGCGGACGCGGCGTCTACATCGTCCCGCCGGGGCGCAAGCCGGCCGAGGCGATCCGGCGCGTTCTCGTCGCCTGGCGCGAGACGCGCGAGACCGCGCGGGCGATTGCGGAGGCCGCCCCCCTGATCGCGAAGGCGGCCCGCACCTGCGTGCTGGTGGTCGACCCGGAGGATGCCGGAGGGAAGCCGACGCTCGATCTCGACATCGCGCGGCACCTGGAGCGCTACGGCACGGAAGTCGAAGTCAATCTCGTTCCGAGCAACGGTCGGGCGGTGAGCGAAGTGATTCTCGACCAGGCACGACGCATGTCTGCCGACCTCATCGTCATGGGAGGCTATGGCCACTCGCGGGCGCGCGAATGGATCCTCGGCGGCACGAGCCGGGATATGCTCGAACGAACCGAGATGCCGCTCCTCATGGCCCATTGACGCTCAGGCCGGGAACACGAAGCGGACAATGGGCAGCCCGGCACGGAACCGGGTTCGGGCGCCGGGCTTTTGGAGACGGGGCGGCTCGTTCATCATGACGAGGAGCCGCCTCCCCGAAAGGATGTCCCATGGCCGAGAGCTCCCTGACCGACCGACGCCCTGCCGCTACCGGCAAGCCCCGCTTCGAGACGCTCGATCCTGCCACCGGCAGACCGGGCCGCAGCTATGAGGGCCATACGCCTGACGAAGCGCTGGCCATCGCCCGCCAGGTGCGCGCCGCGTTCGGGGAATGGCGCCGGACGCCCTTTCCCGAGCGCGCGCGCCTCATGAAGGAGGCTGCCGCCGTCCTGCGCCGCCGCCAGGCGGACTTCGCTGAGATCATGACGTCCGAAATGGGCAAGCTCCTCGCGGACGGGCGGGCGGAAGTCGAGAAATGCGCCTTCAACTGCGATTATTTCGCCGACAATGCGGAGGCCTTCCTCGCCCGCCGGCCTGTCGATCTCGACGGGAGCCGGGCCTTCGTGACCTTCAACCCGCTGGGAACCGTCCTGGCCGTGATGCCATGGAATTTCCCGTTCTGGCAGGTCTTCCGCTTCGCGGCACCGACTCTGATGGCCGGCAACACGGCCGTCCTGAAACATGCCAGCAACGTCCCGGGCTGCGCGCTTGCCATCGAGAGCGTCTTCCGCGAGGCGGGCTTTCCGGAGAACGTGTTCCGCACCCTCCTGATCCCCAGCGCCCAGGTCAAAGCCCTCATCGACGACCCGAGCATCGCGGCCGTGACGCTCACGGGGAGCGTGGAAGCGGGCCGGGAGGTGGCCGCCGCGGCGGGGGCTGCGCTCAAGAAGAGCGTGCTCGAGCTCGGCGGCTCGGACGCCTATCTGGTGCTCGAGGATGCGGATATCGCCCAGGCCGCGAAGGTCTGCGCCACGGCCCGGATGGTCAATGGCGGGCAGAGCTGCATTGCCGGGAAGCGCTTCATCGCCGTGCGCCAGGTGCGGGAAGCTTTCGAGCGCGCTCTCGCGGCCGAAATGGAAACCTACCTCATGGGCGACCCGCGCGATCCGGGCTCGAAGCTGGGGCCTATGGAAAGCGTCAAGGCGCGCGACCAGATCCATGAGCAGGTTCGCCGCAGCGTGGAGCGCGGTGCACGGCTTCTCACAGGCGGCACGATCCCGGATCGTCCCGGGGCCTGGTACCCGCCGACCGTGCTGACCGATGTGCGCCCCGGCATGCCGGCCCATGACGAGGAGGTGTTCGGCCCCGTGGCGGCCGTCATCGAGGCCAAGGACGAGGCGGACGCGATCCGCATCGCCAATGAGGCCCGGTTCGGCCTCGGCTCCGGTGTCCTCACACGGGATCCCGCGCGAGGCGAGAGGATCGCCGCGGAGGAGCTGGAATCCGGCATGAGTTTCGTGAACGGCAACGTGCGCTCCGATCCGCGGATGCCCTTCGGGGGCGTCAAGGACAGCGGCTATGGACGCGAGTGCTCCGACTTCGGGATCCACGAATTCGTCAATATCAAAAGTGTGGTCGTCACCCGCTGATCAGTCGAGGCTATAACAAAATTTCCTTTAGGTAATAACGGAACACCATCTGAGCGATCTATAGTTGCCGCTCGGTAACACTCGTCAGGAAGGACGAATTCCGCAAAGGAAACTGCTGGACGCTCAGGCCTTAATTCTTAAGTCTTCGCTCCTAAAGTGGACAGCCGTGGAAGGCTGCCCGCACGGATGCTTTGGGGGCACGATGACTTCTTCCGTATTGAGGCGCGCTTTGCGCCGCTCTGTTTCGACGCGCCTGCTCGTCGCCGGCCTCATGGCCGGTACTGCGACGGCCGGGCTTCTCGCTGGCCTGCCGAACGCCTTCGCGGCCGACTACCCGGGCACCCGCGTCCCGACGTTCTTGAATGTTCCGCTCGCGTCAGAAATCTCTTCGTCCGCCAGTGCCGCCTCCTTCGAGACGGACGAGTACCAGCGCTCCTGGTTCCTCGGGAAGATCCATGCGTCCGAGGCCTATGCGCTGGGCTACACGGGGAAGGGCGTAACGGTCGCCATCGTCGATACGGGCCTCGACATGGACCATCCGGAGTTTTCGGGCCGAATCTCACCGTTCTTCCGCTCCTTTGCGATGGATGAGCCGATCGGCTTCATGACCGACCTCGAGCCGGACGGCCAGATCGCCGGACACGGCACCCATGTGGGCGGCATCATCGGTGCGGCACGCAATGGCGTCGGCACCCAGGGCGTGGCCTATAACGCGACGCTCATGCCCTTGAGGGCCATCGAGGTTGCCAATGACGGTATCCACGACCCGTCGAATTCGGCGCTCTATTATGCGGCCCAGTCCGGCGCCAAGGTCCTCAATGGCAGCTACGGCCCCAATGCCCTTCCGCCCCTGTGGATCAAGGATCCCGCTTCGCCCAGCGGCTACAGCCGGAACCCCTATCACGAAGTCATGCCGGACAAGATCGTCTACGGCGGAGGTCTCGAGGCCGAATACAAGGCCGCCAAGGCTGCGGCGGATGCGGACATCGTGTTGGTCTTCTCGGCAGGCAACGCCTATGGGGATCAGCCGATTTCCGCCGGAAGCCCCGACGGGATTGCCTTCCTGCCCTTCATCACCCCGAGCAACACGCGGGCCGGCGCCTATAAATTCCTTACGGGCGGCGAGAGCATCCTCGATCCGGCGACCTATGTTTATGCGGACCCCAACGATCCCTATTTCGGCCAGCTCGACTTCTCCGATCTCCAGGGAAGCGTGATCGCGGTCGTCGCGACCGACCGCAACAATAAGATTGCGAGCTACAGCAACCGCTGCGGCGTGACCTTCCTATGGTGTCTGGCGGCGCCGGGCGGTGACCACGCCCGGGCCGGGCAGGATCGGAACACCTACGAGATCCTTTCGACCTATCCGTTCAGCACCTACGAGCCCATGGTCGGCACCTCCATGGCGGCGCCCGTCGTGGCGGGCAGCGCGGCCGTGTTGCGGGAAGCCTTCCCGTACATGACGGCGCGCCAGATCATCGAAGTCATGCTGACCACGACGGACGATATCGGTCCGGCGGAAATCTATGGCCGCGGCCTCCTCAATCTCGGTCGGGCCGTCAGGGGTCCGAAGGAGTTCGGGGCCGAGGGCTTCGCTCAGGTCTTCGACGTGAACACGAAAGGCTACGATTCCACCTGGTCCAACGACATCGTGGGCACCGGCGGTCTCATCAAGCGTGGAGACGGCAACCTCCTCCTCACCGGTGCCAACACCTATGAGGGCGGCACCGAGGTGCTGGGCGGCGCACTCACCCTCACGGGCTCGGTCGCCTCGTTCATGACGGTCGGGACCTCCGGAACCCTGCGGGGAACGGGCACGATCCAGGCTCCGCTCTCCCTTGCGGGTACCCTGGAGCCGGGTTCGGCCGTTGCCGGCACCTTCGGCACCCTGACGGTCACGGGCGATGCCACCCTGCTGTCGAGCTCGACCTATCGGGTCGATGCCAATGCAAGCGGAAATCACGACCGGCTCGTGGTCGGCGGCACGACGACCCTGGAGGGCGGCGCCCTCGACCTGGTCCTCGCGGACGGCTTGGCGCCGATCGGCACGCCGCTCGAGATCGTCAACTCCGCGGGCGGTGCGACGGGCGTCTTCGGGACCCTGCGCACCAACAGCGTGTCGGCCTTCCTGGACCCCCGGTTGCGTTACGTGGGCGACAGCGTCACGGTCACCTTCGAGCGCAATGCGGTGCCACTCGCCGATGCGGAGACGTCTCCGGAGCGGAAGGACGTGGCGGCCGCCATCGACGCGCTCATCAGGACCGATAGCAAGCTGGACGATGCGATCCTTCGGCTCGACGCGGCCTCCGTGGACCGCGCCATCGACCTCCTCTCGGGCGAGGCGCACGGCTCGGCCGTAACGGCGGGCTATGCCCAGGCCGGGCTGATCCAGACCACCCTCCTCACCCGCCTGCGCCAGCCGCTCACGTCCCTGCCGCTGCTCGCCCAAGGCGCCTACGGCGCCGCCTTCGCGGCCGACCGGCCCGGCCAAGCCGTGGCCCCGGTCGCGGTCACGCCCGCTCCCATCGCCCCGCGCTATGCCCTGTGGGGGGAAGGCTTCGGGGCCTGGGGCAAAACCCGCTCCGACCGCAATGCCGCTTCGCTCGACACCTCCACCGGCGGCTTCCTGATCGGCGCCGATGCTCAGGTCACCGACGGCTGGCGCCTTGGCCTTGCCGGCGGCTATCTGCGCACCGCGCTCGATGTCGATGCCCGCCTCTCCTCCGGCTCCAACGAGAGCGTGTTCGGTGCCCTCTATGGCTCCGGCCAATGGGGCGCCCTCACCCTGCGCCTCGGCGCGGCCTATGCCCGCCACGACATCGACTTGAGCCGCACCATCACGTTCCCGGGCTATGCCGATGCGGTCAAAGCCTCCTATGACGGTTCGACCCTGCAGGCCTTCGGCGAGCTTGGCTACCGGCTCGGCTTCGGCGCGCTGGCGCTCGAGCCGTTTGTCGGCGCGTCCGTGCTGCGGCTGTCGACCGACGGCTTCCAGGAGCAGGGCGGGGCTGCCGCGCTGACCGGGTTCGGGCGGACCTATGATCTCGGCACCACGACCGTGGGGTTAAGGGCCGAGGCGCGCTTGAGCGAGACGGTGCCGCTGACGCTGAGCGGCCTGCTCGGCTGGCGGCATGCCTATGGCGATGTAGCGCCCGAGGCGCTGCTGGCCTTTGCGGGCGGAGCAAGCCCGTTCACGGTGGCGGGCGTGCCGGTCGACCGGGACGCCTTGGTGGCCGAGGCGGGTCTCGACTGGCGGGCCTCGGAGGCGATCAGCTTAGGGGTCAGCTATGCCGGGCAGATCGGCGCACGGGCGCAGGAGCATACCGTCAAGGGCAACTTCGTCTGGCGCTTCGGGACGTACTGATCCCGACCCATCGATCTCTTGCCTGATGAGGGCGCGCCAGTGGCGCGCCCTCCGTCGTTCAGGGAGGGGCCGGCGCTCTTTCACGCAAGGAGTGCCCGCAGCTTCCGGACTGCACTGTCGGGGGTCGTGAACACCGGCCGGCCGCATGCCGCCGCGACCGCACCGGCCGCACGCGCAAGACTGAACTGGGCGAGTGCGACCACGTCGCATTCGCCGAGCCTCGCGGCTTCTTCGGCTGCGAGGCGATCATGGGTGGTGCCGTCGCCGCGGTCGAGAGCCGCGAGCGCGCCTTCGACCAGTCTCGGCACGAGCGTCACGCCAGGCGGAAACTCGGGAGGCATCGAGACGAGCGTTGGAGCGAAACTGGCGAGGAGCGCGATGCGGGATCCTGCCGCGCAAGCCTCCTCGATCATGGCTTCGTTCGGCTTGAGCACGGGAATGCCCGGCAGATCCTCCTTCACGGCGTCGATGCACGGCCCGAAGGCCGAGCAGGTGAAGAGGATCCCGTCGGCGCCCGTATCGCGCGCATAGCGCCCGAGCTGCAGGAAACGCTCCGTCATGGCCGGCGTGAGAGCGCCGTCCGGCGCGAGATCCGCCGACAGCGAATCGTCGAGGAGGTTCATGAGGGTCGGCTCGGGCCAGAGCCGCCGGAACGCCTCCTCGATCGGCGGCGGCGAGTGCCGGAGCGCATGAATGAGCGCGATCCTCATGCGGCCGCCCTCCGGCGACCGCGCTGCAGGACGATGATCAGGCCGAGCAGGGCCAGGGCCGGCAGGGTCGCCCAATAGGGACTCGACCGTTCGGTGGGAACGAGAACGGACTTGACCGTGTCGCCGGGTTGAAGCCCGTATTGCGCCGCCTCGCTGCCGAGTTTCGCGGAGCGCACGATCATGTCGTCGCCCTGCTTTGCCAGGATAAGGCCTGCCTCGCCGAGCCGCTGTTCGGGCGTTCCCTCGGCTCGCAGGCTAAGTCGGACCAGCTTCTCGACGTCGTCACCGGCGCGGCTCTGGCTGAGGACTCGCAAGCGCAGCGTACCGTCCCTCGGGATCGTGTCCACATAGGTAGCGATCGCGTCGGGCCCCTTGGGTTCATAGGCGGGCTCGAGCATGTTGAGCCAGAAATGCGGGCGGAACAGCGTGAAGCAGATGAGGATCAGCGCCAGCGTCTCCCACAGCCTGTTGCGGACGAGCAGCCAGTTCTGGCTCGCGGCCACGAAGCAGGCCATGCCGATGGTCGCGCAGACGAGCACGAGCGTGAATTGCCACCAGCTTCGGATGTCGATGAGGAGGAGCTCCGCATTGAAGATGAAGATGAAGGGCAGAAGTCCCGTCCGGATCTCGTATTTGAAGCCCTGGATGCCGGTCTTTACGGGATCCGCGCCCGAGATCGCCGCAGCCGCATAGGCCGCAAGTCCGACAGGAGGCGTCACGTCCGCCATCAGGCCGAAATAGAAGACGAAGAGGTGGACTGCGACGAGCGGCACCGCGAGATCGTTCTGGGCCGAGACCTCGATCAGAACCGGTGCCATCAACGTCGCGACAACCACATAGCTCGCGGTCGTCGGCATGCCCATGCCGAGAACAAGGCAGATGCCAGCCGTCAGCAGCAGCATGATGATGAGGTTGCCGCCCGAAAGTGCCTCCACGATCTCGGTCATCACGAGACCGATGCCGGTTAGCGCGACGGTGCCTACGATGATGCCGGCGGCCGCGGTCGCGATGCCGACACCCGTCATGTTGCGGGCCGCTGCCTCCAGCGCGTCGATGCACTCCCGGATGCCGCGTCGCAGCCCCTCGCCCACATCGCCGTGGCCACGGAACCAGACGACGATGGGCCGCTGGGTCAGGACGACGAAGACCAGCGTCATGGTGCCCCAGAAGGCCGCTAGGCCGGGAGACATCTCCTCAACCAGCAGGCACCAGATCAGCACCACGACGGGGATCAGGTAGTGAAGGCCCGTCCGGGCGGTCTCGTAGAAATCCGGCACCGCCATCGTGGCGGCCGCCGGGTCGTCCTCCGGCAGGTCCGGATGCCGGGCCTTGTTCCAAAGGAGCCCGACATAGGCGGCCGTGAGCCCAATTCCCGTCACCCAGGGGGCGCCGGTTCCGAAGGCCGTCTTTACGGCGCCGAGCGCGAAATACACGATTCCCGCCAGGATGATGAGGCCGCACCAGGTCGCGAGCGCCTTGACGAGGCGCTGCGACAGGGGATGCCGCTGGACGCGCGTGCCGCCGACGAGGCCCATCTTCATCGCCTCGATGTCGACGATGTAGAACAGGGCGCCATAGGTCAGCAGCGCCGGGATGAAGGCGTGCTTCACCACCTCGGCATAGGAGATGCCGACATATTCGGCGATCAGGAAGGCGGCGGCGCCCATGACGGGCGGCATGAGCTGGCCGTTCACGCCGGCCGCGCATTCAATGGCGCCGGCCTTCACGGCCGGATAGCCGACCCGCTTCATCAGCGGAATCGTGAAGGTGCCGGTCGTCACCGTGTTGGCGATGGATGAGCCGGAGATCATCCCGGTCATGCCCGAGGCGACGACGCCCGCCTTGGCCGGTCCGCCGCGGTAATGCCCGAGCAGCGAATAGGCGAGCTGGATGAAGTAATGGCCCGCGCCAGCCTTTTCGAGCAGCGTGCCGAACAGCACGTAAAGGAAGATGAAGCTGGTCGAGACGCCGATCGCCACGCCGAACACGCCTTCCGAGGTGAGCCACATCTGGGAGGCGGCCCGCCCCAGGGAGGCGCCGCGATGGGCGAAAAGGCCGCCGAGCCAGGGGCCGGCAAAGATATAGGCCAGCATGAGGGCGGCGATGACCGCAAGCGCCGGGCCGACCGCGCGCCTTGCTGCCTCCAGCAGAACGAGGATGCCCGTGACGGCGACCACGATGTCGAGGGTGGTTGGAAGGCCGGGGCGCTGGGCGAGTTCACGGTAGAAGAAGAAGAGATAGAGCGCCGAGGCTGCGCCGAGCGCCGCCAGGACCCAATCGTAGACAGGAACATAGGAACGCGGCGACGCCTTCCCGCGCGGGAAGGTCAGGAACGCGAGCGTCATCGCGAAGGCCAGGTGGATGGCGCGAGCCTCGGAATCGTTGAAGACGCCGGCCCTGATGATGAACGGGATGGGTGACGCATACCAGACCTGGAACAGCGACCATGCGACGGCCGTCCAGAAGATGAAGATCCGGGTCATCCCTTTCGGCTTACGGCCCCCGGTATCGGCCTCCGCCACCATGTCTTCCAGCTCGGCGCGTGTTGCCGTGGCGCTTTCGTGCATGCGCGTCATCGCAGTTCCCCCTTGAAGAAGAAAAGGCGGGCCGCGCTCACGCGGCCCGCCCCTCGCCGTGGCTTACATCCAGCCCTTTTCCTTGTAGTACTTGACGGCGCCCGGATGCAGCGGCGCCGAGAGCCCGTTCTTCACCATCGCCTTGGGGTCGAGATTGGCGAAGGCAGGGTGCAGCTTCTTGAACTCCTCGAAATTCTCGAAGACGGACCTGACGAGCGCATAGACGGCGTCGTCCGGGACCTTCGCCGAGGAGACGAGGGTCGCCACCACGCCATAAGTCTCGGTCGGGTTGGGGTTGTTGGCATACATGCCGCCCGGAATCGTCGCCTTGGCGTAGTAGGGCTTCTCCTTCACGAGCTTGTCGACGGCCGGGCCCTGCAGGGAAACGAGCTTCGCGCCGCAGGCGGTGGTCGGATCCTGGATCGCGGCGGACGGGTGGCCGACGCCGTAGAAGAACCCATCGATCTTGTTGTCGCAGAGCGCGGTGCCCTGCTCGTCCGCCTTCAATTCCGCCGCCAGGGAGAAATCGGCCTTGCTCCAGCCGAGTTCCTTGAGAAGCTCCTCCATCGACGCGAGCGTTCCGGAACCGGGATTGCCGACATTGAGGCGCTTGCCCTTGAAGTCCGCGAACTTCTCGACGCCCGCCTCCTTGCGCGCGAGCACCGTGAACGGTTCCGGGTGCACCGAGAAGACCGCCCGCAGGTCCTTGTCGGCGCCCGTATCCTTGAACTGAGCGAGACCGTTGACGGCATTGAACTGCACGTCCGACTGGGTCATGCCGAATTCCTGCTCGCCCGAGCGGATGGCATTCACGTTGAAGACCGAGCCGCCGGTCGATTCCGTCGAGCAGCGGATGCCGGTCTTCGCGCGATCCTTGTTGAGCAGCCGGCAGATGGAACCGCCGACCGCATAATAGACGCCGGTCACGCCGCCGGTGCCGATGGTCGCGAATTTCTGCTGGGCTTCGGCGGGCACGGACAGCCCGACGGAGAGCCCCAGGGCAAGGAGGCCTGCAAGTTTCGCATTCATGGTTTTTTCCCCTCTGGTTGAATGCCGTTATTGCCGGTTAGGCGATGGACTGGATGGCCGCATCCACCGCATCGCCCAGGCGCTCGACGATGGTGTCGATGTCCTGGCCGGTGCAGATGAAAGGCGGCGCCAGCATGTTGTGATCGCCGGTCTTGCCGTCGATCGTTCCGGGCATGGCGTAGCATGCCAGACCCCGCGCCAGGGCTTCGCGCTTGACGCGGGCATTGAGCTTGAGGGCCGGGTCGAAGGGGTCCTTCGTTCCCCGGTCCGTCACGTATTCGATGGCCCAGAACAGGCCGCGGCCGCGAATGTCGCCCACATGGTGATGATTGCCGAACCGTTCCTTGAGGCGGCGTTCGAGATGGGCGGATTGCTTGCGGACATTGGCGAGGAGTTCCTCCTCCTGAATGGTCTTCTGCACGGCGAGCGCTGCCGCACAGGCGAGCGGATGGGCGAGATAGGTGTGGCCGTGCTGGAAGAAGCCGCTCCCGTCCCGGAAGGCCGCGAAGATCCGCTCGCTCAAGAGAACCGCCCCGATCGGCTGGTAGCCGCCGCCGAGCCCCTTGGCGATGGCCATCAGGTCGGGCGAGATCCCCTCCTGCTCGCAGGCATGCAGGGTGCCGGTGCGGCCCATCCCGCACATCACCTCGTCGAGGATGAGCAGGATGCCGTGACGGTCGCAGATCTCCCGCATGCGCTTGAAATAGCCGGGCGGTGCGGTGGTGCAGCCCTGGGTGGCTCCGCCGACCGTCTCGGCCACGAAGGCGATGACCGTTTCGGGCCCAAGCTCCGTCAGTTTCGCCTCGAACTCCGCAACGAGCCGCTCGCCGTATTCTTCCGCGGTTTCGTCGGAGCGTTGGTCGCGGTAGGCGTAGGGTGGCGAGACGTGGTGACTGTCGAAGAGCATCGGCGCGAATTGCTGCCTGCGCCAGAGATTGCCGCCGACCGCCAGGACTCCGAGCGTGTTGCCGTGATAGCTCTGACGCCGGCCGATGAAGTTGACGCGGCCGGGCTCGCCCTTCTCGATGAAGTACTGCCGCGCCATCTTCAGCGCGGCCTCCATGGCCTCCGAGCCGCCCGACACGTAATAGACGTGGTCGAGACCCGCGGGCGCATGGGCAACCAGGTGGTCGGCTAGTTCCTCGGCAACCTCGGTCGTGAAGAACGACGTGTGCGCATAGGCCAGACGGTCGATCTGGGCTTTGAGAGCCTCGTTGACGCGCGGGTGCCCGTGTCCCAGGCACGATACTGCCGCGCCGCCCGAGGCATCGATATAGGCCTTGCCCGTGCTGTCGACGATCTCGATGCCGCGGCCCGAAACCGCGATGGGGAGCCGGTCGCTCCCGGCGATCTGCCGGTGCAGAATGCGCGTTCTTGCGCCGTCGGGCCGGTCTTTCGTCACGATGTCTGTCCTTTGCTTGTCTTGTCCGTGTAGTAGGAGCCGAAGCGCTCCAGATGGGCCTCGGCCGCCGCGATGGCCGAGACGGCCTTCTTGCCGCGCCGGGCCGCAACGAGCGCCGCGATGCATTCGACGACGATCAGGGCCGGCACGACCGTCTGCAGGAACGAGGGTGTGCTCGTCGGAACGACGATCGTCGCCGTGGCCTGGCGCGCAATGGGCGAGACAGTGCTGTCGGTGATGGCGATGATGCTCGCTCCGCGCTCTCGGGCGAAAGCAACGGCCTCGACGGTGACGCGCGTATAAGGCGCGATGGTGAGCGCAAGCAGCGCATCGCGGGGGCCGATGTCGCGCAATGTGTCGAGCCCGATCGCACCGGCCCCGTCGACGAGGATCGTCCGCTCCCCGATAAGCGAGAGGAGATAGGCCCCCAGATGAGCGCTGGAAAAGCTCGACCGTGCGCCGATGCAGAAGAGCCGATCCCGCTCCACGACGATATCGGCAGCCTTCGCGACCGCCGTCAGGGTATCGAGGCTGGACAGGAGTTTCAGGTGCCCGGCCAATCCCGCCAGCAGGTCCGACGTGAAGGCGGCATCGCCGTCGAGCGCGCGGCGCTGCAGCAGCTTCTCGGTCCGGCCGGCGAAATGGTCCGAGCGCCCGCGCAGGGACGCGACATAGACCTCCTTCAGCTCGTCGAAGCCCTCGTATCCGAGCCGCTGGGCCAGCCGCGTCATGGTCGCAGGCGGCACGCCGACCCGCTTTGCCTGCTCGCGCATGGATAAAAGGGCGACGTCGTCCGGATGGTCAAGCAGCCAGCGGGCCGCGACCCGGTGCTGGGCCGGCAGGTCGTCGAAGATGGCGAGCAGCCTTTCGGCTATGGGGGCGTCCGACATCGTGCCAGTCTAGCCGGAACCGATGACCTTGCAACAAGTGTTTCACTAATACCTTTGGTGAAACAAATGGAAGCTGCTTCGGCTGGCCGGACGCGTTCGGCGCCGGGCGGGGAGCAGGTCGGAGTGGGGTTCCCTAAGGGGCACGTTTGCGGGGGCAGGGAATATCCGATCCGGGCGCGGGACCCTGCCGCAGCCCGGAGCCTCAGCCTGCGGCCTTTGTCGGGCCGAACCCTTCGAGCGTATGGGTCAGATCGCGGGCGGGCTTGGGACGACCGAAGTAATAGCCCTGCGCCTCTGCGCAGCCCGCCGCGCGCAGCTGCATGAGCTGGTCCTCCGTCTCGACGCCCTCCGCCACCGTGCTCATGCCGAGGCTGGTGCCGAGGCCTGCGATGGACTGCACGATGGCCAGGCAGTCGGCCCTCGTGGACAAGCCCTGGACGAAGGACTGGTCGATCTTGATCTTGTCGAAGGGAAAGCTGCGGAGATAGCTCAGGGACGAATAGCCGGTGCCGAAATCATCCATGGCAATCCGCACGCCGAGCTTGCGCAGCTGGTGAAGGGTGGCGAGCGTGGTGTCGTTGTCCTGCAGCAGCACCGACTCGGTGATTTCGAGTTCCAGGCGGCTCGGGCTGAGACCCGAGCTTTCGAGGGCCTGCCTGACGGACTGCACCAGATTGCGGTTCCGGAACTGCACGGGCGACAGGTTGACCGCGACCTTCATGGGGGCGGGCCACCGGGCCGCTTCGCGGCAGGCCTCGCGGACCACCCACTCGCCCAGGGGCGAAATCAGGCCGATATCCTCGGCAATCGGGATGAATTCCGCCGGCGAGACGATGCCGCGCTCCGGATGCCGCCAGCGCAGCAGCGCCTCGTAGCCCGTAATCACCGTTTTCCGAATATCGACCTGCGGCTGGTAGAAGAGCTCGAACTCTCCGTTGGGGAGCGCCTTGCGCAGGTCGATCTCGAGAACCCGCCGCGCCTGGAGCTGCGCGTCCATCTCGGGCTCGAAGAAACGGAACGTGCCGCGTCCGACGGCCTTGGCCCGATAGAGCGCGAGATCCGCGTGCTTGAGAAGCTGATCCGGCGTCAGGCTGCCTTCCGTGGCGAGGGCGATGCCGATGCTGGTGCCGATAACGATCTCCTGGCCGTTGATCTCGTAGGGCGCGCTCAAGGATTCGACGATCCGCATGGCGAGCACGGCGCAGTCGTGCGGCCCATGGACGGCGATCTGGAGCACGGCGAACTCGTCGCCGCCGAGGCGGGCGACGACGTCCTCCTCGCGCACGCAGTGCCCAAGACGCTGGGCGACCACCTTCAGAAGCTCGTCGCCGATCTCGTGCCCGAGGGAGTCGTTGACGTCCTTGAACCGATCGAGATCGAGGCAGAGCACGGCCGTGTGCGCGCTCTGGCGCTGGGCCTGGGCGAGGACACGCAGCATCTGCTCCCGGAACAGGACCCGGTTGGCGAGGCCCGTCAGGGCGTCGTGATGGGCCATGTAGGCGATCTGCGTTTCCGCCTGACGGCGCTCGGTGATGTCCTCATAGGTGGCCACCCAGCCGCCGTCGCTCATGGGCTGGTGCGAGACCGCGATGGTGCGCCCGCCCGGCTGGCCCTGGACGAAGGTGGCGTTGCGCCGGTTGCGGATCAGGTCCTGCTGCTCGACGCAGATCTGCCGGAGGGCCGCTGCTCCCTCGCGCCCGCGGGCATCCGCATGGGCGATCAGCTCGTTCAGGGTCGTGCCGGGGCGGACCGAGTTGTCCAAATCGAAGAGATCCGCGAAGCGGGCGTTGAACACGATGATATGGCCGGAGCCGTCCACCATGCACAGGCCCTGGGACATGTTGTTGAGGGCCGCGTTGAACCGCTCGTTCTGCGTCCTCAGCTCGATCTCCTGGATCTGCAGCACCCCGTTCTGGTGCTGGAGTTCCGCATAGGCGTTGCCGAGAGCCTTGTTGGCCTTCTTCAGCTCCTCGGAGGTCCGCTGCAGGTTCTCGGCCAGGAAGCGCAGATCGTGATGGGCGCGCGTGAGCAGGCGGTTGTGCCAGCCGAGGAGGCCGAGCAGGATGAAGCCGCAGACGATCAGGCCGCCCGCTAGGCTGGAGAACAGCCAGTGCAGGCGGATCAGCTCGTGCTGATCCTCCGTGACCCTTTGCGCCCCGTAATGGTTCGCCGCGGAGGCCAGCGCCGTCACCTTCGTCTCGAGCGGCTGGAGGATCGTGAGCGCCTTCAGGGCGTTGCCCGGTTCGTCGAGCGTCTGGATCAGGGGCTGGATCGCCGCGAGCGAGCGGCTCAGGAGTTCGACCGTCGCCACGCGTTCCGGATCGCGGCTCACGAAATCCTGGAACTCACCGTTGTCGAGCAGCTTGGCCCGGCTGACAAGGATGTCGTAGCGCAGCGCCACTTCGTCCGCATCGACGCCGCCGCCCGGCGCCGCAAAGGCGCTCAGCCGCTGCTCCAGCCGGGTGAATTCCGAGACCGCTTGGCTCGCGAGCCACGAGGTATTGTAGCGAGAGACCTGCTTCAGGGCTTCCTGTCGCTCGACGACCAGGCTCGAGATATAGGCCGCGGACAGGAGAAAGCAGGCGATTACGATGGCGAGCACCGCCTTGAGGATTCGCAGGGACACGGACGGTCCTTCAAAGCTCATCGGGAGCGCTCGCCTCCACGGTTACTTGACGATGATTTTTGCCACCTGCCAAACGGCCCGTCCATAATAAGTCTGACTCTTCAGCTCCGGCATGCTGTCAAAAGGATAGATCACAAAGAGCGGACCCTTGTCCTTCACGGGCATGTATTCGCCGTTTCGCTTGAGGGCCAGGATCACGTTGTATTTGGCGAAATCCGCAACCGGGATCTCGCTGCTGTAATCGTTGAGCGCAACGACGACGGCGCGCTCGCCGGAGGCGCCGACCAGCTTCATGAGCTTGTCGAGAGAAACGCCCTCGAACTTGACCGGGCCGTTGTACCAGGGCGTGCTCGTCTCCACGGTGACGAGGCCGAGCTGCTCGAGCATCGGCCTGTCGAACTGAGCCTCGCCGTCTTTGTTGGTGGTGCTGATCTTGCCCGCAACGGTGAGGATCGGCTTCTCGGTTGGGGCCGGCAGACCCTCCGCAAAGGCCGCCCCTGCACCCGCCAAGGCCAGAAGACCGAAGAGGGCCGAAAAGATACTATATTTCATCTTTGCAATCGACATCTTTTCCCCCGTTTCCAGTCGACGACCGGCTACGCAATCTGTAATTTGGCGTAAAATTGAAATAAAGCTTCGTTAACATTTTTGATACCAACAAAAGCTGGTTATAGCTAGCTCCGGACGCCTCAATATCAGCCGCGTAATATTACATGCTACGTTGGGAGATTGGGCGGCAACTTGAAGATCAGTACGACTATAGGCGAATCATGAATTTTCACCCGCGCGAGATGCCCCCGCCATGCCTGTCCAACGAGGCCCTCAGCGAGCCCCTGGATGAGGCAGCGCGGACTGCCATGATCGCGGCGGCGGCCCGGAAGGTGGAAGAGCTGTTCGATATCCTACGGGTCGACCACAGGAACGACCACAACACCCGCGAGACCCCCATGCGGGTGGCGCGGATGTTCGTCGAGGAGATCCTGGAGGGGCGATATACGGCACCGCCGCGCATCACCGAATTCGACAATGTGCAGGCCTACGACCAGCTGATCGTCACCGGTCCCATCGAGGTGCGTTCCATGTGCGCGCACCATCTCATGCCCATCTACGGGCAGGCCTATATCGGGATCCTGCCGGCAGCCGACGGAAAGATCATCGGCCTGTCGAAATACGACCGGATCGTGGAGCACTTCGCCTCCAGGCTCCAGATCCAGGAGGAGATGGTCAAGCAGATCGGCCAGTACATCGTCGACATGACGGCGCCGCGCGGCCTCGCGGTCCGGATCAGCGCCGTCCACATGTGCAAGACCCATCGGGGCGTCCGGGCGAGCCGGCGCAGCCGCATGGTCAATACCTATTACTGGGGGAATCTGGCGACGGATGCGGATCTCAAGCGCGAATTCATCCACGAATGCGCCATTCTCGACCGGGAACAGGCGGATTGACGCCTGACATCGACCCGACGCTTTAGCCCCTGCCAGACGACACACCTCGGAGATCGGCTTCCATGACCCTATCCGTCCCGATGACCAGCCACGGATCGGGCAGCCGTCCCGAGGCCCGGGAGATCTACCGCTCCACCAAGACCTACGACCATAACGAGGGCCTGTCCTGCTGCTTCCGGCAATGGCGGGCGACCCACTCCCATTGCCGCCTGATCCATGGCTATGCCCTGGCCTTCCGGTTCGTGTTCGCGACCCATGAGCTCGACGAGCGCAACTGGTGCCTCGATTTCGGCGGGCTGAAGCCCGTGAAGGCCTGGCTCAAGCACATGTTCGACCACACCATGCTGGTGGCCGAGGATGATCCCGAACTCGCACGCTTCGAGGAAATGCACCGGGACGGCCTCGTCGACCTGCGGATCCTGCCCTCGGTCGGCTGCGAAGCCACGGCCAAGCACGTTTTCGACCATGTGGCGGATTTCGCTCAGCGCGAGACCGGCGGCCGGGTCTGGCTGGAAAGCGTCGAGGTGAAGGAGCACAGCGGCAATTCGGCGATCTATTCCCGCTGAGGGCCCGCCATGATGCCGGGCGGCTTCCCGCCCGGTTCAGGTTACGTCCTGGGCGATCAGCGGCCCGCGCCGAACGAATAGGACGCGGTCAGGCCGAAGCCGAACTGGTTCTCGGAGCCGAAGCGCTTCACGATCGGGCTGTCGGCCGCGTCGCCCACCAGGCGCTTGTAGGTGACAAAGGCGGTGGTGGACCACTGCTCGGACCAGGTGTAGCTCACACCCGCGGTCGCGCCGACCGACGTGATGCCGCCTGACGGCCTGTAGGGTGTCACTTGGCCGTTGAGGGCGGCCTCCAGGGGCGTGACGCCGAAATAGGTCCGGGCGAAGCTGGAATCGCCGAGGGCGAGACGCGGACCGACCGAGAGGGTCAGGGCTCCGTAGCTCTGCACCAGGTCGAGGCCAAAATCGGCCACGAAGCCGTGATGGCCGTTGATGCCATGCCGGAGCTCTGCGCGGGCGCGCAGGAACGCGAGCGGCCAGTATTCCACGAAGACGCCGGGCTCGACCGCCCAGTTGACCTTGTCGAGGCCGAACAGGCGTCGGTCGTCCTTGAGATAGCGCCCGCCCTGGAAGCGTCCGACGACGCCGATCCGCACGGCCGATTCCTCCAGGAGCGAGAAGCTGAGACCGTCGTCCGGCGCACCGAAGCGCTCGGGCGTCCCGGCGCGACGGAAGCTCAAGGACGGAAAACCGATGACGCTGAAATCGTCCGCGCCCGGATAGGACGGGCCGACCCTGAGGTTGCCTTTCAGCGTCACGATCCAGCCCTCGGGCACGAACGGCACCGGGGAGAACAGATCCGCCGCCTGCGCCGGCACCGCCAGGGAACCGGCGGCCAGGAGAGACACGAGAGCAAGAGAGGTCGACAGGCGCATGAGGCTTCCTGAAATTGCGGGGAACGCTGTCCTGACCTTAAGACGAAGGCAGTCGAACGGCGTCGGGCGGGCAGCCTTACCATGAGGAAGGCACGGAATCGACCGGCATCCGACTGCAAAGAACCCGCCTCGGCGTTTCCCTGCCTCCGTGTGTCCGGCGGGAAACAGCTCTACGGGCGCTTCCTTGACACTCCCTTTCTGCAGCAAGCGATCTCGCAGGAGGGTTAAAGGCCCGTAAAACGGGCTCTCGAAGCCCATCCCGGCTCTCGCGCCGCGTGCTCGAAGCCTCTATAGGGTGCCGGAGCAGGGGAGGACGGCATGGCTTACGGCATCGGCGTGATGGGACTCGGCATCATGGGCCGCAGGATGATCGAGAGCTTCGCGGCCAACCCGGATTTCAGGATCGTGGCCGGCTACGACCCGGCTCCGGTCGAGGCCACCGTGCCCCGCGCCGGAAGCGTCGAGGCGCTCCTCGCCGACCCTTCCATCGACGGGCTCTACATCGCATCCCCGCCGGCGACCCACGCGGCGCTGGTTTCCGCTGCGGCCCGGGCCGGGAAGGTCATTCTGTGCGAGAAGCCCCTGGCGGCGACGGTCGAGGAGGCCCGGGCCTGCATCGACGCAGTGGAACGCTCAGGCGTGCGGGCCGCCGTCAATTTCCCGTTTGCGACCGCTCCCGCCATCCTCCGTCTGCGCGAGATCGTGTCGGGCGGGGCCCTCGGCGACGGGCTCTCGGCCCATCTGACCTTGCGCTTCAGGACATGGCCGCGCGGCTGGCAGCACGGGGCCGCCGGCTGGCTCGCGGGTCCCGAACAGGGCGGCTTCACCCGCGAGGTGGTTTCCCACGCGGTCTTTCTGGCCCTGCGGCTCTTCGGGCCGGGGCGGCTGGAGGCGCAGGAGGTGGAGCGGGGGCCGACCGGCACCGAGACCCGCATCCGCGCAACCCTCGGCTTCGCGGCCTGCCGCATGACCATCGACGGCGCCGTGGAGGGCGAGATCGACGACTTCAACCGGTTCGAGATCACGGGCCCGAAGGGCAAGGCCGTGCTGAGCGAATGGTACCGGCTGCAATACGGCGACGAGGAGATGGCGCCTGCCCGCGCCGATGCGCATCAGGTCGCGGAATTCGGGAAGCTCATCGCCGGACGACCGAACCGCCTTGCGACCTTCCGGGAGGCCGCGGCCGTCGTGGACATCGTCGAGGGAATTCTCCGCGCCTGACCTCACCAGCCTCGCTGGCGCTTGATCATGTCCTTCTGCATCTGCTTCTGGGCGCGCCAGTAATCCTTCTCGGCCTCCTCCTGCATCCGGTAATAATCCCTGATCCGTTCCTTGCGGCTCGTGGAATTGCGATACTGCTCCCAGTCGTAATGCCGGTCGTGAACGTAATCGTCGTCATCCGCGAACAGGTCGAGGATGCCGCTCAACTGTGCCGGCTGCACCACTCCCCCGCCAGGCATCGGCACCATGTGCGGGAGCGCGGCCGCACCGCCCGTCAGCGCAAGGGCCGTCGCAAGGCCGAGAGGAAGAGCGAGATATTTCCGGATCATGGCGGTGCTCCCGTCGGCCATCATTGCCGCTCCAGAACCTGAGGAAGGCTCGGATCGAGCCAGCGCATGCGACGGACCTGGCCGCCCTCGTCCCGCTCGAAGCGGATCCGCGTCAGGACTTCGTCTCCCGCCATCCGGGCCACGGGCTCATAGGCGCCTTCCGGCACGAGGCGGGCCGCGAACGTGTCCCGGTCGACGGGCGTGAGGACCAGGACGGCCTCCGTCTCCTCGAGCCGGAGCCTGAGCGTCTCGCCCTCGATGCTCGCCGAGACATCGCCCAGGACCGGGGACCCGTAGGTTCCGGCGAGCGACGCGAGATCCTGCTCCGCATAGACCTTTCCTTGCGAGGCCTTCGCCTTCGCCTGCTCCTCCGCTTCCCTCTCGCGGGTCGCCGTGAGGGCGAGCGCCACATTGTCGACGGTCGGATTCCCCAGGATCCGGTCGTAAAGCCATTGCGCGGCCGCATCCGGTAAGCCCCTGTTCTGGGCATTGGTGAGGATGACGATGCCAACCCCGCGATCGGGGAGGAAGCCCGCATGGGCGCCGAAGCCCAGGGTGCCGCCATTGTGCCAGATGATGCGCCCGTTCGGGGTCGCGCTCACGAGCCAGCCGAGCGCGTAGGAGAGGCGCTCACCGAGCGCGACGCGGGGCGTCCAGGTCTCGTCGAGGTTCTTCTCCGAGACGACGATGCGCTCCTCGAACTGCCCGCGCCCGAGCTGCAGGCGAAGCCATTTCGCCATGTCGGGGATGTTGGAATTGAGGTTGCCGGCCGCGCCGACCGCATAGGGAAAGGCCGGATGGAACGGCACCGGGACGGGGGCATCCTTGTCGACCCGGTGGCCCATGGCATGGTCGGGCGCCTGCGCGATGGCCTCGGCGGTCGCGCTCGTAGCCGTCATGCCCAGCGGGTCGAGAATGCCGGCCTTCACCACATCCGCCCAGGAGCCCTGGCCCGCCTTGCGCGCCAGGATCTCGCCCGCCGCCAGGTGGGTAATGTTGGTGTAGGTGAAGTCGGACCGGAACGACAGGGTGATGGGCGCTGTCCGCAAGGACCGGATGAGGCTCGTCCTGTCGTAGCCGAGCACGGCAAGGCTGTCGTTCACGTAAGGCGTGAGGCCGCTGCGCTGGGCCGAAAGGTCGAGCACGCGGAACTCGCGCCCGATCCAGGGGTCGCTGAGCTGGAATTCGGGCATCAGGTCGGAAACCCGGTCGCTCCAGGCGAGACGCCCCGCATCCACGGCCTGCGCCAGCGCGGCGCTCAAGAATGCCTTGGTGGTCGAGCCGATCTGGAAGATCGACTCGGGCCGGACGGGATCCGGCTTGCCCTGCTCCTTGACGCCGAAGCCCTTGGCGTAAATCAGCTTGTCGTCCAGGACGATGCCGATGGCGGCGCCCGGTACCTGAAAGCTCTTCATCCCGTCCTGGAAGTATGTCTCGAACGCGGGGATCAGCCCGTCGATCCGCGCCCGAAGCGCCTGTGGGTCGGTCGCCTGCGCATTGGGCGCCTGCTGCGCCCAGGACGGCATCGCGACGGTGCCCGCCATGACGATGGTTGCGGCGGACAGGACAGCCCGCAAGCCTTGAACGACCGACATCCCCACACCCCCACGCAGATTGCAGCCCGATAGAAAGCGGCGGGATGGTGGCAGACTTGCCCTGCCTGTTCAACGATGAAGGGCCCCAAAACAGGAAAGTCTTCCGGCCCCTGCGGCCCATGCCCGGAGCGCTCAGGCTTTCAGGAATGCTGCCGCGGCTGCCGTATCGAGGCCCGCAGCTCCCATGATCCGGCGCGCAAGCTCAGCCGCCATGGGCCGCAGGCGCCCCTGGGGACGGTCGAGCCAATAGGAGACGGGGTTGAGCACGGTCCTGGGATCGACGGGGACCAGCCGGCCCGTGGCCAGCGCCTCCCCGGCCAGAGGCGGCCGGGCGAGGGCCAGGCCGAGCCCGTGGGCGGCGGCGTCGAGGACGAGGTTGTAATCCTCGAAGCGGCGGTCCTGCGGCCGCGGGCGATAGTCGATTCCCTGGGCGGCGAACCAGGCCCGCCAGGCGGACGTGTCGGAATCGTGGACCAGGGGATAGGCCAGCAGGCGCTCCGGCGGCCCCGGCGGCAGCCGCTCCGCGATGGCCCGGCAGGCGACCGGCTGGCAATGCTCCTCGAACAGGCGCACGGACAGGCGGCCCGGCAGGGCACCGCGGCCGCAGCGGATCGCCAGGTCGATGCCCTCCGCCTCCAGGTCGATGGCGCGGTGTTCGACCACGAATTCGATCCGCAGGGCCGGGTCGCCTTCCTCGAAGGCCCTGAGACGCGGCATCAGCCAGAGACTGCTCACGGACGGAATCGACGTCAGGCGCACGATCCCGGCGCCCCGGCGCTCGATCCAACGGTCGGAGCTGTCGGCGATGAGCGCGAAGGCCTCGCTCGTGCGCAGGTGAAGACGCTGTCCATGGGGCGTCAGGACGACCCCGCGGGCCTGCCGGTCGAAGAGCCTCTGTCCCAGCCAGTGCTCGAGCTTGGCCACCTGACGGCTGACGGCGCCGTGGGTGATGTTGAGGGAGGCGGCGGCGGCCGAGAAGCTCCCCAGGCGGGCCGCAGCCTCGAAGGCACGCAGGGCGTCGAGCGGCGGCAGGGGGAGCGAGATGTGATCCATACGCACAGCTCACCCTCGAATTGTTCGCTTGTCAACGAGCCGCCTCTCCCCGATGGTCGCGCCCATCCAGTTGCCGCGAGACAGACCTTATGAGCACCGCTGCCGCCTGCCGGCCCGAACGGACTTCCCTCGACATGGTGACGGCCACGGCCGTCGTCGTGACGATCCTCTCCTGGGCCTCGGCCTTTCCGGCCATCCGGGCGGGCCTGCACGATTTCGGGCCCGTGGAGCTCGGCGCCCTGCGTTTCGCCATCGCGGGGGTTCCGGCCGCGATCTTCCTGCTCGTGACCCGGCCGGGATGGCCGTCGCTGCCGGATTTCCTGCGGCTCGCCACCGGCGGGGTGCTGTTCGTGGCGCTCTATACGGCGCTCCTCAACATGGGCGAGACGACCGTCTCGGCGGGTGCCGCGAGCTTCATCATCAACACCAATCCGATCATCACGGCGGGGCTCGCCATGTTGGTGCTGGGCGAGCGCTTCGGGGCCCGCGCCTGGGCCGGCACGACCCTGTCGTTCCTGGGGATCGGCCTCATCGCCCTGGGCGAAGGCGGCGGCCTCAGCATCGACACGGGTGCGCTGCTGATCCTCGGCGCCGCCCTGTGCACCTCCGTCACCACGGTGGTGCAGAAGCCTCTCTTTACGCGCCACCGGCCCCTCGCCGTCTCGGCCTGGAACATGGCGCTCGGCGCCCTCGTCCTCAGCCCCTGGCTGGTCCCGGCCTCCGCCGAGCTCTCGTCCGCCTCCGCGCAGGGCCTGTGGGCCGTGGTCTATCTCGGCCTCGTGCCGAGCCTCGTCGCCTACGGCACCTGGGCGGTTGCCCTGTCGCGGCTGCCGGCGAGCCGCGCCTCGAACTTCATGTATTGCGTGCCGCCGGTCGCCACCCTTTTGGGCTTCCTCTGGCTCGGAGAGGTGCCGACCGCACTCGGCGCGGTCGGCGGGGCCATGGCGCTCATCGGTGTCGCTGTGGTCAACTGGCGGCGCTAGAGCCTCGAGCGCAAAAGCGGGCACCGGTTCTGCGCGGAAAGATGCTCGATCCCGGACCCTCAAAGCCCCGGGCAGGCGCTCAACGCCCGTCCGAGGCTTTGATCATCAGAGCGGCTTCAAACCGGCCTCGATCTCGGCCCGCCGGGGCTCCAGGAAGGGCGGCAGGGCGAGACGCTCGCCGAGGCTCTCCATGGGCTCGTCGGTGGCGAAGCCCGGACCGTCGGTCGCGATCTCGAACAGGATGCCGTTCGGCTCGCGGAAGTAGAGACTGCGGAAATAGTAGCGGTCCACCGGGCCGCTCGAGGGCGCCCGCATGGCCTGGAGGCGCTGCGCCGCATCCGCATAGGTCTCGTCGTCCGGCGTGCGGAAGGCCACGTGGTGCACGCCGCCCGCGCCCGGCTGGGCCGGCGGCAGATGGGGCTCGACCGCCACGTGCAATTCCGCCGCAGGACCGCCCTCCCCCATCTCGAATACATGCACCGGGCTCTCGCCGCGCCGGTAGTCCCGCGCGGCCCGCATATCCATGCCGGCGGTCAGGACGAGGGCCGTGCGCTCGATGGTCGGCACACTGAGGGTGATCGGCCCGAGGCCGCGGATCTGGTGCTCCGCCGGCACGGGGCTGCGCTCCCAGGCATGGGACGGGTCACCCCGACCGCCATCGTCCACGAGGCCGAGCCGCTGGCCCTCCGGATCCTCGAAATCGATCCACAGGCGCCCGTCCCGTTCGACGATGCCGCTGTTGTCGATCCGGTGCGCGTCGAGCCGCTCTTTCCACCACGCCAGGGTCTTCTCGCCGGTCACGCGCAGGGCCGTGTGCACGACGCTGTGGGTGCCGCGCCGCTCCCGCCCCACCGGCCAGTCGAAGAACGTGATGTCCGAACCCGGCGAGGCCCGGCCGTCGCCGTAGAACAGGTGATAGGCGCTCACGTCGTCCTGGTTGACGGTCTTCTTCACGAGGCGCATCCCGAGCGCCTGCGTGTAGAAATCGTGGTTGCCCTTGGCATTCGCCGTCACGGCGGTCAGGTGGTGAATTCCGGTGAGTTTCATGGATGCTCTCCTTCATCTCGGTTGATCCGAAGATAGGATTGCTCTGACGCAAACACGACGCCACAAACGGCAAATCTAATTTGCGTTAGTGCATACTCACCACAATTCCGGCGAGGCGAGCCTATTCCGGCCGGTCCTTCGCGAAGACCTCCTCATAGGCGAAGAGCCCGATGCTGCCGCCGGTATGCCAGAAGAGGATCCTGTCCGCGGCCGTGAAGCGGCCCTCGCGCACGAGGGCGATCAGGCCGGCCATGGCCTTGCCCGTATAGACCGGATCGAGCAGCAACCCCTCCGAGCGGGCCGCGAGGCCGACCGCCTCCACCATGGCGGGCGTCGGCTGGCCGTAGCCCGGACCGACGAACCGGTCGTCGATGAGGATCTCGGGAAGACGGTCCGTCCCGAGGGACGCTGCCGTCTTCTCCACCAAGTCCTGAACGCGCTGGACGGCCGCCTCATGGGCGCGGCTGACGCTGATCCCAAGCACCCGCAGGTCGGGATCGCGGGCTGCATAGCCGAGGGCGAGGCCCGCATGGGTGCCGCCGCTTCCGGTCGTCAGGACCACGTGGCTGAAGGAGAGGCCGAGAGCGGTCGCCTGCTCATACGCCTCGTCGGCGGCCGCCACATAGGCCTTGGCGCCCACGGCGTTCGATCCGCCGACCGGGATCACGTAGGGACGGCCGCCTTCGGCTTCGCAGGAAGCCGCGATCTCGGCCATGACGCGATCCGGATCCGTATCCCCGTCGAAGAAGCGGATCTCGGCGCCGAACAGGCGGTCGAGGAGCAGGTTCCCGTTGCCATGGTAGGCTGGGCTGCGGCCCGGCACGGAATCGGTCAGGACGAGGATGCAGCGAAGGCCGAGCCGCGCCGCGGCGGCGGCGGTCTGGCGCGCATGGTTCGACTGGATCCCGCCGGCCGTCACAATGGTGTCCGCGCCGAGGCTCAGGGCCTCGGCCAACAGGTATTCGAGCTTGCGGGCCTTGTTGCCGCCGCCCGCAAGACCGGTGCAGTCATCGCGCTTCACCCAGATCTCGGGGCCGCCGAGGGCCCGCGTGAGGGCGGGAAGCGGCTCGAGCGGGGTCGGCAGGGTCGCGAGCGGAATCTTCTGCGATCCGAGTGGACTGTCTTGTTTCATCGGCTGAATCTCCTCCCTCTGGTTCACTCGCAGGCCCCTTACGCCGCCTTGGTGCGCAGGTCGTCCGGGGTCACGTTCTCGGGGATCGGGCAGAGATAGGGCCGGCCGCCGGTGCGCTCGCGCAGCTCCGCCTTGGCGCGGGCGATGAGATCGGGGCTACGCAGGGCATCGGCCGCGGTCGCCGCCATGGCCTTGGCGGCCAGCACCATACCCTTGTGGGCCGCCGGCAGGTTACCCTGCGCGACGAGCTGCCAGGTGTGGAACGGCGTGCCGATGGCGAAGCAGGCCGCGTGGCACTGGACGGTCGGGACGATCCAGCTCACATCGCCCACATCGGTGGTGCCCATCATCACCTCCTCGCGGGTCGGCATCGTCAGGACGGCGTCGTGCAGGATCTTGGACCGGAGCGAGAGATCGTGCGGCTTCACGCTCGCCAGGATGTCCTCCTCGGTCAGCGCCGCCTTGCGCAGCTTCTCGGCGAAGGCGTAGTCGGCCTCGTCGAAAGCGGGCGGGCCGAGGCGGCGCATGTTCTCGTACATGGCCTCCTGCAGCACCTTGTTGGGGACGACGTTGGAGGTGGCATCCGTGATCTGCACGCTGACCGTCGTCTCGGTCATGAGCGCCGCGCCCTCGGCGATCTTCTTCACGCGCTCGAACAGTTTTTCGGCGTCAGGCAGGTGCGGCGAGCGCACGAGATAGAGGGATTCGGCATAGGCCTGGACGACGTTCGGCGCGTCGCCGCCCGTGTTGGTGATCGCGTAATGCACCCGCGCGTCGGAGGGCATGTGCTCGCGCATGTAGTTGACGCCCACATTCATCAGCTCCACGGCATCAAGCGCGCTGCGGCCCACATGGGGCGCGGCGGCCGCATGGGCGGCGCGGCCCTTGAAGCGGAAGAAGGCCTGGATGCAGGCGAGCGAAGAGGTGGTCTGCACCTCGTTGACGACGCTCGGATGCCAGCAGAAGGCCGCGTCGAGATCGTCGAACAGGCCGGCGCGCGCCATGAAGGTCTTGCCCGACCCGCTCTCCTCGGCCGGGCAGCCGTAATAGCGCACGGTGCCGGCGATGCCCTCGGCCTCCAGCGCATCCTTGAGGGCCACCGCCGCGAGCGCCGAACCCGACCCCAGGAGGTTATGGCCGCAGCCGTGGCCGGGCTTGCCGGACGTCAGGGGCGCGTGACCCGTGGCGCCCGATTCCTGCGACAGGTCGGGGAGTGCATCATACTCGCCCAGAATGCCGACCACCGGCCCGCCCTTGCCCCATTCGGCCACGAAAGCCGTCGCCATGCCGCCGACCGCGCGGCTGATGCTGAAGCCCTCGGCCTCGAGCATCCTGATCTGCTCCTCGACCGCCCGGTGCTCCTCGAAGGCGAGCTCCGGCATGGCCCAGATGCGGTCGCTCGAGTCGCAGAAGGCTTGCGCCTTAGCGTCCACGCGGCGGGCGATCTCGTCGAGGCTCAGGCGGTCGTTGTGCATGATTCTTCGTTCTCTCGTTTCAGAAATTGGCCCGCAACCTATCGGTGATTTGACGGACGGGAAAGTCAAAGCGGCCGGTCATGCGCAAGGCCGTCGGCCATGCGGGCCCGCCGCTCCTGGTCGGCCCTGACCGCAAGGCGGTTCTTGAGGCGGGCATTCTCCTGCTTGAGCGTCACGATCTCGTGGCGCAGCTGACGCATTCGCGCTTCGGCCGCGCGGACATGGTCAATGCCGTATTCGTAGACGGTCCTGACCACCACCTCGCGCCTTTCCGTCGCCCGTGGTGCAGTGACGAGGTCGGCCCAGCTGGCGCCCAGAGCTTTGACATGGCGGTGAGCTGCGAGGGCCGCGGCAGCGCGCTCCCCTGGCTGATCGGAGCCCAGCATGCCGAGAATGCGGATGAGTTTGAGACGATCGCTGCTTTTCATTCCATTCCCTCCTCGGCCTTATCTGTCCTCGGAAACGGAGCGGGAGAAGCACCATGCGCGGCGGATCACGCATGCGCCGGGGCGGCTTGCTCAAATCGACCGGCGTGGTATTCGGTCAGTATTCCCACAGCATCGACGTGACACCCCGGGCGATTCGACCCGTGCGGTCATCTGCGCGACGCCGCCTCAGCCCGTCGCGAACAGGTCCTGGTTGTCGGAGACGGGCAGCGGCTCCTCGAATGCATTCGGGTCGCCGGGGCCGGTTTCCCAGCCGAGATCGGGCAGCGCGATGATGCGCAGGCCGCGCGGGTCGTTGCGGGTCACGACGATGTTGCGGCTTTCCATGTAGGCCACGAGACGGCGGGCACGGCCGGGCGAGCGGCTGCCGCAGGCGCGGGCGATCTCCCCGTCCGGCGGGCAGGGCGCGCCTTCCAGGGCCGCGCGGGCGAGGAGCAGGTAGACACCCTGGATATCCTCCGCAAGATCGGCCGCGAAGGCCACCGCCCGGTCCCATTCGGAGCCTTCGGCAGTCTGGGTGTCGACTCCGGCCCGGGCGACCGCGAGGCGGCGGCGGAAGGCCGGCAGGCTCGGAGGATCGCCGCCGATGCGGCGGATGCGGCAGCGCACCAGGAAGTCCTGATAGAGCACCGCCACCGTGCGGAAGGCGGCCTCCGGATCCTCCAGGATTTCGCGCAGGATCCCGTCGAGGGCGGCATCGCGCTCCGCCTTGGTTTCCGCGGAAGGCTCGGCCTCCGGCTCGGGAGCGGCGGCCGGACGGGCGCGGGCGAGCTGGGCCAGAAGGTCGTTCGTGGCCGGCGGCGGGGGCGGCGGAGTGCGGCGCGGCATGACCGGGCGGGCGACGAGCTCGTCGTCGCCGGCCTTGAAGATCAGGTCCCGGGCATCCTCGGCGGGCTTCTCGGGCAGGGGCACCAGCTTGAAATTGCCGCTGCGGGCCGAGGTCTCCACGGATCCGATGCGGATCGGCACCGGCCGGCGCGACAGGGCCGGGCCCAGGGCCACGAAATGACCGCGCTCCAGATCCCGGAACATCTCGGCCTGCCGGCGCTCCATGCCCAGAAGGTCGGCCGCGCGGGCCATGTCGATGTCCAGGAAGGTGCGCCCCATGAGGAAGTTCGAGGCCTCGGCCGCCACGTTCTTGGCGAGCTTGGCGAGGCGCTGGGTCGCGATGATGCCCGCAAGCCCGCGCTTGCGGCCGCGGCACATGAGGTTCGTCATGGCCCCGAGGGATACTTTGCGCGCCTCGTCCGAGACTTCGCCGGCCGCGGCCGGCGCGAAGAGCTGCGCCTCGTCCACCACCACGAGCATCGGATACCAGAAGTCACGGTCCGCATCGAAGAGCCCGCCCAGGAAGGCGGCCGCGCAGCGCATCTGCGCCTCCGCGTCGAGGCCTTCCAGGCTCAGCACCACCGAGACCCGGTGCTGGCGCACCCGCGCGGCGATCCGCTGGATGTCGCCCTCGCTCCGGGCCGCATCCACCACCACGTGGCCGAACTTGTCCGCAAGGGTCACGAAATCCCCCTCCGGGTCGATCACGGCCTGCTGCACCATGGCGGCGCTCTGTTCCAGAAGGCGGCGCAGGAGATAGGACTTGCCGGAGCCGGAATTGCCCTGGACGAGCAGACGCGTCGCCAGAAGCTCCTCAAGGTCGAGCATGGCGGGGCTGCCCGGCGCGGCGCCGACCCCATGCCCCGAGGAGACCTGCCCCATATCGATGCCGACCTTCATGCGCCTCCCTCGTTCCTGGCTGAATCCTGTGCCGTCCTAACACGGCAGGGTCCCGGGAAGTGCCCGAAAAGCCGGAATGCTCCACAGCCTTCCGGGCCCTATCCCCAGCCAAGAGGCCGCAGGAGACCCGAGAGACCGCGAAACTACCTCGTCGACGCTGCTCCAGGATCGTGGACAGTCCCTTCATAAACGATTCGACTTGGCGACAAACAGGTTTATGATGCTGACTGACTGGTCAGTCACATATCGGGAGACCTGCCTCCATGCCAACGAAGCGCCCTGCCCCCCGGAGGGCTCCGGCCCGGAAGGAAGAGGAGCGACAGGCCAAGCTCCAGGCCATCCTGGATGCGGCCCTCGACGTGTTTCTGGAGAAAGGCTTCACAGAAGCGCGGCTGGAGGACGTGGCGGCGCGGGCCGGGGTCGGCAAGGGAACGATCTATCTCTATGTCCCGTCCAAGCAGGCCCTGCTCGAAACCCTGATCCGTTCCGAAATCGGCGGCCCCATCGGCACCATCGAGCAGCGGATCCTGTCCCTCGACGCTCCGGCGGAGGCCAAGCTCAGGGCCCTGTTCTCGTTCCTGCGCAAGGAGATCCTTGGCACCCGCCGGGTGGATATCGTGCGGCTCATCCTGATCGAGGCGGGGCGCTTTCCGGAACTCGCCGAGATCTACCATCGGGAGGTGGTCGCCACGGGGATGCGGCTCCTGCGCGGCATCGCCGAGCAGGGCATCGCCACGGGGGAATTCCAGTCCGACGCCCTCGTGCGCTTTCCCCAGCTTGCCGTCGCGCCGGGGGTCCTGGCCCTCCTGTGGACCGCTTTCTTCCAGCGCCTCGACCCGCTGGACGTGGAGGGAATGCTGGACACCCATCTCGCCCTGATGATGCAGGCGCTGAAAGGGCCATCCTCATGACCCGGCGGATCCTGGTGGCGTTGATCGTCCTGGCGGCCCTGTCCGGAGCCGGAGCGGCCTTCTGGTATTACGGGCACAGGGGCGACGGGCCCGAGCGCTACCAGGGCTATGTGGAGGGCTACCTGGTCTTCATGGCACCCGAGGAGGGTGGCCGGATCGACAGCCTGGCCGTTCGGGAAGGAGACCAAGTGACGGAAGGTCAGGTTCTCTTCACGCTCGATTCCTCTCTCCAGACGGCCCAGCGCGACGAGGCGAAGGCGCGCTGGGAACAGGCGAAGGCGCAGCTCGCCAACCTGCAGGCCTCGCTCCAGCGCCCGGAGGAGATCGCCGTCCTGCAGGCCCAGGAAGAGCGCGCCGCCGCGCAGCTCGACCTCTCCCAGGCGGAGCTCAACCGCCAGCAGACCCTCTACAATCGCGGGATATCGGCCAAGGCGCAGTTCGATCAGGCGAAGACCGCCTTCGAACGGGACAAGGCCGCCCTGCAGGAGGTGCGGCGGCAGATCGAGGCGGGCCAGATCGCCGGCCGTTCGGCCGAGATCGAGGCTGCGAAGGCGGCGGCGACCGCCACCGAGGCGGCGCTCGGCCAGGCTGAGACCCGGCTCGCCAAGCGCCGGGTGTACGCTTCCGCGGGTGCGCAGGTTCAGGACGTGTATTTCCGGGCCGGCGAGACCGTGAATGCCGGACAGCCCGTTCTGGCGCTCCTGCCCCCGGCGAACCGGCGCATCCGCTTCTACGTGCCGGAGCCGCGGCTCAACACCTTCTCGCTCGGGCAGGTCGTGGGCATCTCCTGCGATAGCTGCGCCTCATCTCTCAAGGCACGGATCAGCTTCATGTCGGACGCAGCGGAATACACCCCGCCGGTCATCTTCAGCGAGCAGGAACGGGCCAAGCTCGTGTTCCGTCTCGAGGCCCAGCCCCTCGATGGGGCGAGCCTGCCCCTCGGCCTGCCGGTGAGCGTGATTCCGCAGCTTCCGGAGGCCCGGCCGTGAGCGGCCCGGCCGCCGAAATCGTGATCGACGTGGAGGGGCTGACCAAGTCCTTCGGCGGGCGTCCGGTGGTGCGGAACCTCTCGATGCAGGTGCATCGCGGCCTGATCTACGGCTTTCTCGGACCGAACGGCAGCGGCAAGACCACGACCTTGCGCATGCTCTGCGGCCTGCTGACCCCCGATAGCGGGCACGGGACCTGCCTCGGCTACGACATCCTCACCCAATCGGCCGAGATCAAGCGCCACGTGGGCTACATGACCCAGCGCTTCTCCCTCTATGCGGACCTGTCGATCCGCGAGAACCTGGAATTCGTGGCCCGCGTCTACAACCTCGAGCATCCGCGTGCGGCCGCCGACGGGGCGATCCGCCGCCTCGGCCTGGAGAACCGGGCCGGCCAGCTCGCCGGGGAATTGTCCGGCGGCTGGAAACAGCGCCTCGCGCTCGGCGCCTGCATCCTGCCCGGGCCTCAGCTCCTGCTCCTCGACGAGCCTACCGCCGGCGTCGACCCGAAGGCACGGCGGGATTTCTGGGACGAGATCCACGCCCTCGCCCATCAGGGCATGACCGTGCTGGTCTCGACCCATTACATGGACGAGGCCGAGCGCTGCCACGAGATCGCCTACATCGCCTATGGCGAGCTCCTGGCGCAGGGCAATGTGAACGAGGTGGTCGCCGAGGCGCATCTGGCCACCTACATCGTGACAGGCCCCGACCTCGCCGATCTGGCCGAAACCCTGAAAAAGCGCGAGGGGGTCGACATGGTGGCCCCGTTCGGAACGGCCCTCCACGTGAGCGGGCGCGACAAGGCGCGGCTCGACGCGGCCACGCAGGATCTGCGTGAACGAGGGCCGCAAAGCTGGGCTCCGGGCGAGCCGACCCTGGAGGACGTGTTCATCGACCTGATGAGCCGCTCGAAGGACAATTTCGCATGAGCGCCGGAGCCGCCCCTGACCGCAGAACCCGGGGCTTCCGCGCCGCGATGGGGCGCGTCTATGCGGCCTTCCTCAAGGAGCTGCTCCAGCTGCGCCGCGACCGGATCACCTTCGCGACGATGATCTTCATCCCGCTCGTGCAGCTCCTCCTCTTCGGCTACGCCATCAACACAGACCCCAAGAACCTGCCGACCGCCGTCCTGATCCAGGACGATAGCGCCTTCGCGCGCTCCTTCGTGGCGGCCATGCGGGTGAGCGGTTACTTCGACATCGTCACGACAGCCCGCAGCGAGGCGGAACTCGACCACCTGATCCTGTCCGGCACGGTGCAGTTCGGCGTGCAGATCCCGGCGCATTTCGGGCGCGACCTGATCCGCGGGGAGCGGCCCGCCCTGCTCGTGGTGGCGGATGCGAGCGACCCTGTGGCGGCGGGCGGCGCCGTGACGGCGCTCCAGGGCCTGCCCGCGACGGTCTTCTCGCGGGAGCTCGTCGGCCCCACGGCCACGCGGGCGCCGCAGCCTCCGCCCTTCGAGCTGCGCATCCACCGGCGCTACAACCCGGCCGGCGAGACCCGGCTCAACATCGTGCCCGGGCTCATGGGCACGATCCTGACCTTGACCATGCTGATCTTCACGGCTCTCTCGGTGACCCGCGAGGTGGAGCGGGGGACCATGGAGAGCCTGCTCGCCATGCCGATCCGGCCCGTGGAGATCATGCTCGGCAAGATCGCGCCCTATCTCGTGGTCGGCGGGTTGCAGGCAGGGCTGATCCTGGGCGCCGCCAGGCTGCTCTTCGACGTGCCGGTGGTCGGCAGCCTTGGGCTCCTGGTCGTGCTGACGCTACTCTTCATCCTGGCGAACCTGTCGGTGGGATACACCTTCTCGACCATCGCCAAGAGCCAGCTTCAGGCGATGCAGATGTCGTTCTTCTTCTTCCTGCCCAGCATCCTGCTCTCGGGCTTCATGTTTCCGTTCCGGGGCATGCCCGGCTGGGCGCAGGCCATCGGCGAGATCCTGCCCCTCACCCATTACCTGCGCATCGTGCGCGGCATCATGCTGAAGGGCGCGGGCTTCGTGGACCTTCAGGCCGATGTGTTGGCGCTCGGCCTTTTCGCCCTGGCGGCCATGGGCCTCGCGGTGGCCCGCTTCCGCCAGACCCTCGATTGAACCGGAAGTTCGGGCCCGTCAGTCCGCGATGGCCGCGCCGGCCGCCTTGACGGCGCCGCCCCGCAGGGGCCGCTCCTCCATGGCGAGCAGGAACACGAAGGCGAGCGCGAAGCCCACCACGGCCGCCATGAACACATGGGAGAACACGCCGGCCAGATCGACCCCGCTCTGCGCTGCGACACCGGCCAGGGATTCGAAGCTGGTCGCACCGCCGAAGCCCGTTCCGCTCAGCACGATGGCGCCGAAGATCGCCACGATGAAGGCGCCTCCGAGGGAGCGGAAGAAATTGGCGGTTCCGGTGGCTGTCCCGAGCTCGTGCGGCGCGACCGCGTTCTGGATCGCGACCGTCGAGACCGGCAGCAGGGTCCCGAGCCCGATGCTGATCACGGCGAGAATCACCTCGATGCCCGGGAACGAGAGGCTGTCGCCAAAGAAGGCCAGGATGGCCGTCGCCGCGATGGCGATGGCGAGGCCCACCATGGGCAGGCGCTTGTAATGGGTCACCTTCACCATGGCGCGGCCCGAGAGGGTAGCGCCCACCACGGTGCCGGCCATGAGGGGAATGAGCGCCAGGCCGGACGAACTGGCCGAGATGCCGCGCACCGCCTCGAAATAGACCGGCAGGTAGATGGTGAGGCCGATATAGGTGCCCATGCCGAAGCAGGCCGCGAGCGTGCCGGTGCGGACCACCGGGTTGTGCAGCACGCCGGCCGGGATCAGGGGTTCGGGCGCGAAGCGCATACGCAGGGCGAAGAGGCACCAGAGCACCAGCGAGGCAGCCACGAGGCCGAGGATCGGGAACGAAGCCCATGGGAAGCGCAGCCCGCCCCAGCTCAGGGCCAGGAGCAGGGACACGGTGGCGCTCACGAGGAGGAGCGCGCCCAGGAGGTCGAGTTTGTGCGGACGGTCGAACCGCGGCAGCTTCTTCAAGGTATGGAAGGTGATGAGCAGGGCGATGAGCCCGAGGGGCAGGTTGATCCAGAAGATCACCGACCAGTGCAGATGCTCTGCGAAGAAACCGCCGAGCACCGGGCCGAGCAGGCTCGAGGTCATGAACACGCTGGCGAAATAGACCTGATAGCGCCCGCGCTCGCGGGGCGACACGAGGTCGGCCACGATGGTCTGGGAGAGGGCGATCAACCCACCGCCGCCCAGGCCCTGCACGCCCCGCGCTAGGATGAGCACGAGCATGGTGGGGGCGAGCGCGCAGGCGATCGAGCCCAGGATGAACACGACGATGCCGATCAGAAGGGTGATGCGCCGGCCATGGCTGTCGCTGAACTTGCCGTAGAGGGGCGTCACGGCGGTCGCGGCGAGGAGATAGACGGTCACGACCCAGGGCAGGTGTTCCAGATCGCCGAGCTCCCGGCCGATGGTCGGCAGGGCCGTGGCGATGATGGTCTGGTCGAGCGCCGCCAGGAGCAGGGCCAGCATGATGCCCACGATGATCGTGCGGATCTCGCGCTGGGTGAGGGCTGGCGCTTGCGGCCGGGAAGGTGAAACGGGTTGGTCCATGGGCTCCATCGCTTGGCTGCGGGCCTTCTTAGGGAACAGGGGCCACCTTGTCCCGCAACCCGCCGCAAGCCTGATATGCGTATAGACCCCGGACCGGTTCCCGGCCAGAACCTCTTAAGGAAGGGAGCGCAGGGCGAAGAGGCCGAGCGGCTGATCGCGGCCGCGCAATGCACGGGGCCCGAGATCCTCGAACTCGAAGCCCGCCGGGATCTCCAGGCGCGCCAGGAGATCCGAGGAGACCAGCACCGATTCCCGAAGATCCCGGCAGAGCGCCTCCAGGCGGGAGGTCGTGTTCACGGTGTCGCCGAAATACGCGATCTTGTGTTTCTCGACGCCCACATCCGCCGTGACGATGGGCCCGCAATGCAGAGCCACCCGGAAATGGGGCTTCAGGCCGAACTTGGCGTGCCAGACAGCGGCCTCCCGGTCGAACTGCTCCCGGATCGCCCGGATCACATGAAGGCACCGCGCATCCTTGATGCCGCGCGCGAGCGGCCACGTGATCATGGCCATGTCGCCGATATAATCGTCGATGGAGCCGCGATAGCGACGGACCGGCTCCCCGAGCGCGGCCATGAAATCGCCGAGGAGCTCCTGGAAGCGCATGTCGCCGATATCCTCGGCCAGGCTCGTCGAACCGACAAGGTCGATGAACAGGAAGACGCGCTCCTCGGTCACGGGCTTGTGATAGCGGCCGATCAGGAGATTGATGAACATCTCGGTGCCCATCAGGTCGCGCATGCGCAGCACGAAGCCCACGATGGCCGCGACGGCCAGGGAATAGAGGATCACCCGCATCGTCGGGAGAGTCGCGTCCGCGAGGGTTTCGTCGAGCAGGCCAGCGGCCCAGAGGGCACTGCCCGCCGCCGCGTTGCCGAGAACGATGAGGACGACGTAACAGGCCTCGGTCCCGACGAGGTACAGGGGTGTCGAGAGACGCCGCAAGCGCGCCTGGAGGCCGGACAGGATCAGGCGCCGCTCGAAGACGAACAGGAGCGTGCCCGTGCAGGCGCCATAGACGGCCGAGATGGCCGGGTGGACGCTGCCGAAAAGCAGGCCGTACAGTGCGCCGGCAGCGGCGCTGATCAGAACCACCCCGGCCCAGAACCACGGTCCGAATCTCACTTCGCACCTCATCGGGTTTCGAAAATCGCGTCTATCCGAGACCGCCGAGCTTGTCACCGCCGGAATGGGCCGGCTGTGTTTCCCCGCACCGGCAGCGTGCCCTAAAGGCAGGTGGGGCAGGAATCTCCTTGGGGAAATTGCATGTGGACCCGCGCCGCCCGGGCTTGCCGGAAAGGCCGGGTTCGGGCTAGCTGGGCGAAGTTCTGCAAATGTTCACGATGCCCCGGACACGCCTCACCCTCGCCCAGGCCCGCCGGATCGCGCTGGCCGCCCAAGGTTTCGCAGAGGCCCGCCCCGATGCGGCCACCTCCCGCCACCTGAATCGCACCCTCGGCCGCTCGCATCTGCTCCAGATCGATTCGGTCAATGTGCTGGTGCGCGCCCATTACATGCCGCTCTTCTCCCGCCTCGGCGCCTACGACCGGGACCTTCTGGAAAAGACCGCCTATCACCGCCGGAAGCGCAACACCTTCGAGTATTGGGGCCACGAGGCCTCCCTGATCCGCCTCGATCTGCATCCCCTGTTCCGCTGGCGCATGGCGCGGGCCGCGCGGGGCGAGGGCATCTATGGCGGGATCGCCCGGTTCGGACACGAGAAGCGCGCCTTCATCGAGGAGGTGCGGCGGGAGATCGAGGCCCGAGGCCCCATCGGGGCGGGCGAATTGTCCATCGGCGGCAAGGGAGAGGGCTCCTGGTGGGGCTGGAGCGACGGCAAGCGGGCGCTCGAATGGCTGTTCTGGGCCGGCGAGGTCACGACCGCCACCCGGCGCGGCTTCGAACGCCTCTACGACCTGCCGGAGCGGGTGCTGCCTTCCCCGATCCTGGATATGCCGACCCCACCTGAGGACGAGGCGCAGCGGGAATTGCTGCGCCTGTCGATCCGGGCGCTCGGCATCGCCAGCGAGCGCTGCCTGCGGGACTATTTCCGCCTCGAGGCGGCGGACGCAAAGGCGCGCATTCCCGAACTGGTCGAAGCAGGCGACCTCATCCCCGTCACCGTGGAGGGCTGGAACGGCCCGGTCTATCTCGACCCGCAGGCGCGCCTGCCGCGAAAGGTGGAGGTGCGGGCCCTGGTCTCGCCCTTCGACCCCATCGTCTGGGAGCGCACGCGCACGGAGCGCCTGTTCGATTTCCGCTATCGGATCGAGATCTACACGCCCGCCGAAAAGCGGGAATTCGGCTATTACTGCCTGCCCTTCCTGCTCGGCGAGCGCATCGTGGCGCGGCTCGACCTGAAGGCGGACCGTGCCGCGGGCCGGCTCGTGGTGCACTCGGTCCATCCAGAGGACGGAATCCACCCGGACGAGATCGCCGCGCCCTTAAGCGCGGAGCTGCGCCTGATGGCGGAATGGCTCGGCCTGACCGGCATCATCGCCCCGAAGGACTGGGCGCGGCGCCTGAACCTGTAAGGCAGGGCGAAGGAGCCCTTGGGGCTTTCATGGAAAGAAAACCAGACCCCGGAACGGTTCCGGAGTCCGCGGAAGAGGGAAAGGCGGGCCCGGCTTAGGCCCAGGCGCGCTGGCTGAGCTTCTGCTCGAAGGTGTCGATGGTTCCGGCCTTCTCCATGGTCAGGCCGATGCCATCGAGTCCATTGAGCAGGCAGTGCTTGCGGAACGGGTCGATGTCGAACTTGACCGTGCCGCCGTCGGGACCGCGGATCTCCTGGTTCGCCAGGTCGACCGTGAGCGTCGCATTGGCGCCGCGCTCCGCATCGTCGAAGAGCTTCTCCAGATCCTCGGGGCTCACGACGATCGGCAGAATGCCGTTCTGGAAGCAGTTATTGTAGAAGATGTCCGCGAAGCTCGTGGAGATGACGCAGCGGATCCCGAAATCGAGCAGGGCCCAGGGCGCATGCTCGCGGGAGGAGCCGCAGCCGAAATTGTCGCCCGCCACCAGGATCTGCGCATTGCGGTAGGCCGGCTGGTTGAGCACGAAATCCGGGTTTTCGGACCCGTCTTCGCGATAGCGCATCTCGGAGAAGAGGCCCTTGCCAAGCCCCGTGCGCTTGATCGTCTTCAGGTACTGCTTGGGGATGATCATGTCGGTGTCGACATTGATGATCCGCAGCGGCGCCGCGACGCTTTCCAGCACAGTGAACTTGTCCATCGTGGTCCCATCCTTCGCGCGGCAGATCCGCCGTTGGAGCCTCATACCAAAGGCGCCGCCACAGGACTAGACCCAACACGGTCGCGCCCCTGGCATGACAGGCTCGAGAAAAGCGGGCGATGCCTTTTCCTCTCCCTCAAGGAAAGATCGCGCAACTGCGATGTGGCACGCCGCGCTTCCCCTCCCCCTTGTGGGGAGGGTCAGGGTGGGGGTGTGAGCGCAGGACTGAATCCAGGTCGGCGCTCACACCCCCCTCTCCAACTCTCCCCCACAAGGAGGGAGAGGGCACGTCGGCGCCTCCCGCGCCCGCCCGGGATCCTTCGGAGAGGAGAGCAATGGTGTGCTTCCCGCATCCTTCCGTTAAGGAATATATGCTAGGTCCAGGGGGGCTGACGGGGCAGGTCATGGATCAGGCGGTTCTCTTTCTTCTTTTCGCACTGGCGATGCTGGCGGGCTGGTTCGGGCACAGGAGCCTTGCGCTCGCCCTGTTCGGCCTGTCGTTCGTCTTGAGCGTCGCGGATTATTTCCACCACGCCACCGACGCGCTCCCGCTCTCCTTCTGAGGTCATCGAGATGCTGACGCCGCGCCTTGCCATGACGCTCAATGCCCTCGGCCTCTATGCCATCGCGGCAATCCTGGCGGTTGCCTTCGCGATGCAGTTCTGGCTCCACGAGCTGCCCTGCCCCTTGTGCCTGCTGCAGCGGGTCGCCTTCGCGGCCCTGGCCGTGGGGCCGATCCTCAACCTGCGCTTCGGCCCGCGCCCCAGCCATTACGCCCTGTCCCTGCTCGCGGCCCTTCTGGGCGCCGGCATTGCCATGCGGCAGATCCTCCTGCACATCATGCCGGGCGATCCCGGCTACGGCTCGGCGCTCCTCGGCCTTCACTATTACAGCTGGGCCTTCGTCTGCTTCGCGGCCGCTCTCCTGCTCACCGCCGCGATGCTCCTCTCGGACCGGCAGTTCAAGGAGACGATCGAGACACCGCGCCTCGGCGCCTTCGGCACCACGGCGGTGTTCCTCGTCATCGCGCTCACCCTCGCGAACGTGGCCGGCACCTTCGTGGAATGCGGCCCGAATGTCTGCCCGGACGATCCGGTGAGCTATCGGCTGCTCTCACCTTGAGAGCGAACCTGATCCTGACAAGCATCAAGCCTCGGCAATCGGAACTCTCGCCCGAGTATCGAAGCGCTGTCCGAGGCTTTCTCTTAAAAAGGCATAGGCTTCCTCTACATCTTCGGGGATGTCGACCGCCGCGATAAAGCCCCTTCCCTTGGGACCATAGCCTGACGCATCGTTCCGAAGGCGCGGAACTTCGCCTAACACGAGGGAGATGAAGCGCTCTAAGGGCCAGAGACCGGCTGCTCCAGAGTTCTCAAACATCAGGCCATCACCCCGATGACACAGACTAGGCGTGAAGGTCGGCCAGTTCACGAACGAGATGTCATCCCTGTCATTCCAGACATTACGGAACGTTGCATCTGTTCGGCGCTGCATGGTTGGGTCTTGAACTAGCAGGATCGTCTTTGGATCCTGATCCAATTGCTCAAGCACCTTCCGGGAGCAGGAAGCGTTTTCACCACAATTGGTTGATGCGTCATCGATGAGAATGCGGGCCGGATCGAGGCCCCAATGGTTCGTGGCGATATCACGGAGAATATGCGCTTCGGGTCGTCCGATCGTAGGGACCGTCCGATACACGGGATGCTCAGCCACGACTTGCCAAAGCAACTCCGTTGAATGACCGACGCCACCCGAAATCAGGAGCCTAGGGCTTCGACCGCTTCGCACTAAGCCGAAGGCTCCTTCGGCTGTCTTAAGAACGCTGTTTCCGGCAAGGATAATGCAGTCGAAATGTGCCTTAGAGTTTCCGCCGGACAGATCGTCGAGCGCCAGAAACGCGGCGATCTGATTGAGCGCCCTTGCGACCTGCGTCATGGGCAAGTCCTTATCGGTCTTCATCCTTTACCACCCTTTGAGCTGCCTTCTCATCCGGCCGCCGCCTCGATGGCTTCCATGTCGTCGTCCGAGAGGCCGAAATGGTGGCCGATCTCGTGCACAAGCACATGGGTGACGAGGTCGCCCAGGCTTTCCTCGTGCTCGGCCCAGTAATCGAGGATCGGGCGGCGATAGAGCCAGACCATGTTGGGGAATTGTCCGGTCTCCATGACAGCGTTCCCCTGCGCGAGGCCGATGCCGCGGAACAGGCCGAGCAGATCGAAAGGACTTTCGCATTCCATCTCTCGCAGGGTCTCGTCATCGGGAAAATCCTCGATGCGGATCACCACGCCCTTGCAGAGCTGCCGGAATGCCTCGGGCAGGCGCTCATAGGCCTCGTGTGCGAGCGCCTCGAAATCCGCGATGGAGGGAGCATGGAGAGAGGCGAGGGGATGCGTTGTCATCGTCGGGCGTTCAGAGAAGGCGCAGCTGCACGGCGAGCCAATAGGCGAGGACGATAACGCCGACAACCGATAGGGAGCGCCCGATGCGGCGGCCCCAGAGCTCGACGGGATCGGTGCCGCCGCCCTCCGCCTCGCCGATGGCGTCGCGGCCGCCGAAATGGTCCGCCATGCGCCGGCTCGCGCGTCCGAGCGAGGACGTGCCGAGGGTCTCCGAATCGCGGGCGACCCGGTCGAGGATCTCGCGGGATTCGTCCTTCCTGTCTGCCATGGAGCCCTCCTGAAGCCACTCCCGGCTTGCTTTCGCAGGCCGACGCAAGGGAACGTGTTGCCAAGCCTGGCGTTGACCGTCCCGACTATCGTTTAGCAGAGATGAGGTTCTCATGCGTCAATTTCTCGGAATCCTGGCGGCAGCCGGGCTGGTGGTTCTCGGCCCGGGCGTCGCCTCGGCTCAGGACATGAATCTGCGTGTTGGCCCCGGTGGCGTAAGCATCGAGCGCGAGCATCATCGCCCCGCCTATCGCGAACGCGTCATCGAACGGCGTGTGGTCGAGCGTCCTGCCCGGTCGCGTACTGTGTGCCGCACGGTCGTTCGCGAGCATGTGCGCCCCAACGGCGTGGTCGTCCGTCGCCCGGCAGAGGTCTGCCGTCAGGTCGTCGGACGGCGAGGCTATGTGGACTGAGTTCTTACGGCCCAAACACGAAAAAGGCGGCAACCCGCGAGGATTGCCGCCTTTTTCTTGAGGAATTGAAGATCAGCCCCAGCTGCGGATGTCCACGAACCGTCCGGCGATCGCGGCCGCGGCCGCCATGGCGGGCGAGACGAGGTGCGTGCGGCCCTTGAAGCCCTGGCGGCCCTCGAAGTTGCGGTTCGACGTGGAGGCGCAGCGCTCCTGCGGCGCAAGGCGGTCCGCGTTCATGGCGAGGCACATGGAGCAGCCGGGCTCGCGCCAGTCAAAGCCGGCGGCCTTGAAGATCTTGTCGAGGCCCTCGGCCTCGGCCTGCATCTTCACGATGCCGGAGCCCGGGACGATCATGGCGTTGACGCTCTCGGCGACGCGCTTGCCCTCAACGATCGCCGCGACGGCCCGCAGGTCCTCGATGCGGCCGTTGGTGCAGGAGCCGATGAAAACGCGGTCGAGGGTGATGTCGGTGATCTTCTGCCCCGGCTTGAGGCCCATATAATCGAGGGCCCGCCACTTGGAGCGGCGCTTGTTCTCGTCCTGGATCTCATCCGGGTTCGGCACCGCGCCCGTGACCGAGATCACGTCCTCAGGGCTCGTGCCCCAGGTCACGATGGGCGGCAGGTTGGCGGCATCGAGGCGGATTTCCGTGTCGAAGAACGCGCCCTCGTCCGAGCGCAGGGTGTCCCAGTAGCGCAGAGCCGCATCCCAGGCCTCGCCCTTCGGAGACTTGGGCCGGTCCTTCAGATACGCATAAGTCTTCTCGTCGGGTGCCACCATGCCGGCGCGGGCGCCGCCCTCGATGGACATGTTGCACACGGTCATCCGGCCTTCCATGGACAGGGACCGGATCGCCTCGCCGGCATATTCGATCACGTGGCCGGTGCCGCCGGCGGTGCCGATCTCGCCGATGATGGCCAGGATGATGTCCTTCGCGGTGACGCCGGCGGGCAATTGCCCGTCCACCGTCACGCGCATATTCTTGGCCTTCTTCTGGATCAGCGTCTGGGTGGCGAGCACGTGCTCCACCTCCGAGGTGCCGATGCCGTGGGCGAGGGCTCCGAAGGCCCCATGGGTCGAGGTGTGGCTGTCGCCGCACACGATGGTCATGCCCGGCAGGGTGAAGCCCTGCTCCGGCCCCACCACGTGCACGATGCCCTGGCGGGTGTCGCGCTCGTCGTAATATTCGACGCCGAATTCCTTCGCGTTCAGGGCGAGCGTCTCCACCTGCGTGGCGGATTCCGGATCGTCGATGCCCTTGGACCGGTCCGTGGTCGGCACGTTATGGTCCACCACCGCCAGGGTCTTGGCGGGCTGGCGCACCTGACGGCCGGCCATGCGCAGGCCCTCGAAGGCCTGCGGGCTCGTCACCTCATGGACCAGGTGGCGGTCGATGTAGAGAAGGCACGTCCCGTCGTCCTGCCGGTCGACGACGTGGTCGTCGAAAATCTTGTCGTAGAGGGTACGGGGTGTGGCCATGGTGTCTCGATCCAACGAACGTCAAAAAAGGCAGTTGGGTGTTTAGCCGGTCTCGGGAAGGACGAAAAGGCGTCCTACGAGCGCACGGGATTGAAATCAATGCATAGCGGGCAGGCCGCGCGGCGCAACAAAATTTTTCGCGCTTGGAGCAGCCAGGGCGCCATATGCAAAAAGCGCGGCCTTTCGAACCGCGCTTTCTCGAAATCGGCCTTGCGGCGAAAGGGTTTTACTCGGCAGCGGCCGGAGTGGCGCCCTTCTGCCCCTTGTCCTGGCGGTCGGTGCGCTCGGCGATACGGGCCGACTTACCGCGACGGTCGCGCAGGTAGTAGAGCTTGGCGCGGCGGACGGCGCCGCGACGCACGACTTTGATGGAATCGATCATGGGCGAATAGATCGGGAAGACGCGCTCGACGCCCTCACCGTAGGAAATCTTGCGGACCGTGAAGCTCTCGTTGAGGCCGCCACCCGAACGGGCGATGCAGACGCCTTCGTAGGCCTGAACGCGGGAGCGCTCGCCTTCCTTCACCTTCACGTTGACGATCACGGTATCGCCGGGCTGGAAGTCCGGGATGGTCTTGCCGAGCTTGGCAATCTGCTCTTGTTCGAGCTGCTGGATGAGGTTCATGTCTTACTCCTGCCGTTGCCTGATCCTGGAAGTCCCAAGGGCGTCCAGGTCAGCGGGATTTCGGCGTCCTGTTTTCAGTTGAGGCGCGCCCTATACAGGAATTTCGCCCCCCTGTCGAGCGGTGTGCCTGGCAGGAAGCTGGCTCTCCGACCGCGCGGGGCGCACCTCGGCGAACAGGTAGCGCGCGAACCAGGTCGGAAAGGCGCTGGCAAGCGCCTTCGGCCCTTCTAAGGCCAAGCCCATGCGCCGGGCCTCCGCGAACGTGACGTCCCCCCGCCACCAGGCCGCCAGGGCGGGAAGCCGGGCCCGGACCCGCAGCGGCTCCGGAAAGCCCGGGTTCTGCGTGCAGAGCGAAACCTCCGTGCCTTTCAGCAGCATGAAACGCGGCACCCGCTGCCCTTCGATCTCGAAGCGCACGACGATCGGCTCCGCAGGGAGAGCCTCGGACCGGACCCGCCGCTGCATGTCGACTAGCAGGGGCTCCAGATCGAGATCCTCGTCCTCGGCCCGTCGGGGCAGCCACCGCTGGCCCCAGTTTCCCAGGGCACTCACGACCGACATGAGATCCTGCCCGGCTTCCGTCAGGGCGTATTCAGGACCGTGCGGGCCTTCCGTCCGGACAACGGCCCCTATGGATACGAGCTCCTGCAGGCGCTCCGAGAGCATGGTGCGGGAAATGCGGGGAATACCCCGGCGGATGTCGTTGAAGCGCCGGCTCCCGCAGAGGAGCTCGCGCACGATCAAAAGGGTCCAGCGCCCTCCGATGGCCTCGTGGGCGCGCGCTACGGCACAGAATTGACCATGACCCGTCATGAGGCAGCGCTAGCACGGCCGACCCGACGGGAGAAGTCCGGATTCCGGACCTGACAGGCGCGCGGCCCGGTTCTAACGAAGGGCAGAAAGGGGCCCTGCCCCGGCTAACCGAGACCGGCACCATGAGCAAAACGCAGACCATTCTGGACGGGATCGGCAACACCTCCCTGATCGCCCTGCGCAATATCGTGCCGGCGAACGGCGCCCGCATCCTGCTGAAGATGGAGAACGAGAACCCCACCGGCAGCATGAAGGACCGGATGGCGCTCGCCATGATCGAGGCCGCGGAGGCGGACGGGCGCCTGAAGCCGGGAGGCTCGGTGGTGGAATATACCGGCGGCAGCACGGGCGTGTCCCTCTCGCTGGTCTGCGCCGTGAAGGGGTACCCGCTCGACATCGTGACTTCGGACGCCTTCGCCCAGGAGAAGCTCGACCATATGAGGCTCCTGGGGGCGGAGCTTCACATCGTGAGAAGCGACAGCGGCCGCATGACCGAGAAGCTGACCAAGGACATGATCGAGGAAGCCCGGATCATCGCGGCCGCGAAGGGCTCCTTCTGGACCGACCAGATGAAGAACCGGGACCAGCTCGCGGCCTATCACAGGATGGCGGACGAGATCCGGGATCAGACGCAGGGCCGGATCGACGGCTTCGTGCAATGCGTCGGAACGGCGGCCTCCCTTCGCGGAATCGCCGAAGGCCTTCGCCGTCACGATGGACGGATTCGGATCACGGCCGTGGAGCCCGCCGAATCCGCCGTGCTCTCGGGCGGGCCATCGGGCGCGCACAAGATCGACGGGATCGGCGCCGGCTACGTGGTGCCCCTGTGGCAGGAGGCGGTCGCCGACCGGATGGAGCGCGTCTCCACCGAGGAGGCCATGGCCATGGCGTTCCGGCTGGCGCGGGAAGAAGGCCTGTTCGCCGGGACCTCGACGGGCGCCAACGTGATCGCGGCCCTGCGGCTTGCGGAGGATCTCGGGCCCGATGCCACCATCGTCACGATCATGTGCGACACCGGCATGAAATATCTGAAGACCTTCGGGGCCAAGCTCGAACGGGAGGCCGTCGCTTGAGGCGAAGGGCTACCGGTCCAGCAGGTCCGGCCGCCGTTCCCGCGTGATCCGCTCCGCCTCCGCCCGTCGCCACCTGTCGATGGCCGCATGGTTGCCGTTGAGCAGGACCTCGGGGATCGCCCGCCCCTCCCATTCCCGGGGCCGGGTATATTGCGGGTATTCGAGGAGATTGCCCTCGAAGCTCTCCTCGTGGCCCGAGGCCTCCTTGCCCATGACGCCGGGCAGGAGCCGCACGCAGGCGTCGAGCAGGACGAGGGCCGCGATCTCGCCGCCCGAGAGCACGTAATCGCCGATGGAGACTTCCTCCAGTCCCCTCCCCTCGATCACCCGCTCGTCGACGCCCTCGAACCGCCCGCAGACGATCACGGCGCCCGGACCGGCCGCAAGATCGCGTACCCGTGCCTGCGTCAGGGGCCGGCCGCGGGGGCTCATGAGCAGCTTCGGGCGGGGATCGTCCGGCGCCACGGCCGCATCGAGAGCCGCCGCCATCACGTCACAGCGCAGCACCATGCCGACGCCGCCGCCGGCCGGCGTGTCGTCCACGTTGCGGTGGCGGCCGAGGCCGTGGTCGCGGATGTTGCGCGCTTCCAGCGACCAGACGCCCCGCGCCAAAGCATCGCCGGATAGCGACAGGCCGAGAGGCCCCGGGAACATCTCAGGGTAGAGGGTCAGGATGGTCGCCGAAAAGGTCACGCTTCGTCCTTGGGCTCCGGCCGTGCCGGCGCGAAGAAATCCTCCGGCAGGGCCGCGACGATGCGCCGGCCCGGAATGTCGACCGCCGGCACGAAAGCCTTGGTGAAGGGCAGCAATGCGGTGGCGCCCGTCCCGGCTGATCGGATGTCGAGAAGATCGCCGCCGCCGTAATTGGGCACGTCGACGACGGTGCCGATCTGCGCTCCGGCCTCGTCCACGACGTCAAGGCCGATGAGATCGGCGAGAAGAAACTCGTCTTCCTCCTCGGGAGGAGGAAGTTTTGCGCGCTCTACGAAGAGCGGAACGCGGTTCAGGGCCTCGGCGGCCTCGCGGGAGGTCACGCCCTTGACCTGCGCGATCAGCATGTCGGGCGCTCCGCCGCCGACCGGGCGGACTTTTTCAATGGAGATGCTCCGGCCCTGGGCCGTGAGCAGCGGGCCGTAACCGGCAATGGCCGCCGGATCGCCCGTGAAGGATTTCAGCCGCACCTCGCCCTTGAGGCCGTGGGCACGGCCGAACTCGCCGACGAGGACGAGGTCGTCTCTGGCAGGCGCCGACCTGCTCTCCTCCCCCTTGTGGGGAGGAGGTGGAGGCGGGGGTGTCAGCGCACCCTTGGATCGGTTTGCGCTGGCACCCCCACCCCTGCCCCTCCCCACAGGGGGGAGGGGTGAAGTGGAGCGCTGGTTGAAGCGCTCCTTCTTCGTCATGGTGCTTACGCAGCCTCGCCTTCGCCGGCCGCAGAAGCGGCGGCCTTGGCCTCGGCGCGCTCCTGGGCCTTCTTGCCCGGGACGGCCTTCTGCGGGTTGTTGCGCGGCGAACGCTTCAGGAGGCCGGCGGCATCGAGGAAGCGCAGGACGCGGTCGGTCGGCTGGGCGCCCTTGGCGAGCCAGGCCTGGACCTTCTCGGTCTCGAGGACCACGCGACCGGCGTCGTCCTTCGGCTTCATCGGATCGTAGGTGCCGACCTTCTCGATGAAGCGGCCATCGCGCGGGGAGCGCGAGTCGGCCACGACGATGCGGTAGTACGGGCGCTTCTTCGCGCCAGCGCGGGTCAGACGGATCTTGAGGGACATGTTGTTTCTCCTGTCAGTGTCCTTCGATCAAACCTTCTCCCCGTCATTCCCGCGAAGGCGGGAACCCATCACCGCTGACGGCGCCGGATCGGCAACCGGCAGTGGTGATGAATCCCGGGTGCCGCTGCGCGGCCCCGGATGACGGCGAAATTCAAAAATTCACTTCTTCTTGCCTCCGAACGGGAAGCCACCCATCCCCGGAAGACCGGGGATCTTGGGCCCGCCGAGGCCGGGAAGGCCCGGGATGCCCTTGGGCATCGGCGGCAGGCCGCCTGCGCCGCCCGGGAATTCGGGCAGCTTGCCGCCCATCTGCTTCTGCAGGGCCTCGATCTGCTCCGGGGTCGGCTGGGGCATGCCGCCCATTCCGCCGCCCAAGCCGAACATCTTGCCGAGCGCGCCCGCCATGCCCTTGCCCTTGCCGCCGCCCATCATCTTCATGACGTCGGCCATCTGGCGGTGCATCTTGAGCAGCTTGTTGATGTCCTCGACCTTCATGCCGGAGCCGGCCGCGATGCGCTTCTTGCGCGAGGCCTTGAGAATGTCCGGGTTACGGCGCTCGGCCGGGGTCATGGAATCGATGATGGCGCGCTGGCGCTTGATGACCTTGTCGTCGAGATTGGCGTTCTCGAGCTGGGACTTCATCTTGGCGATGCCCGGCAGCATGCCGAGCATCCCGCCGATGCCGCCGATCTTCTCCATCTGGGCGAGCTGGTCGCGCAGGTCTTCCAGGTCGAACTTGCCCTTGCGCATCTTCTGCGCCAGGGCCATCGCCTTTTCCTGGTCGATATTCTCGGCCGCCTTCTCGACCAGGGAGACGATGTCGCCCATGCCGAGGATGCGGTTGGCGACGCGCGAGGGGTGGAACTCCTCCAGCGCATCGACCTTCTCGCCCGTGCCGACGAGCTTGATCGGCTTGCCCGTGACGGCACGCATGGACAGGGCCGCGCCGCCGCGGGCGTCACCGTCCATACGCGTGAGGACGATGCCCGTGACGCCGAGGCGCTGGTCGAAGGCGCGGGCGGTGTTGACCGCGTCCTGACCCGTTAGGGCATCCGCCACGAGGAGCACCTCGTGCGGGTTCGTGGCCGCCTTCACGTCGGCGGCCTCGGTCATCAGGGCCTCGTCCACCGTGACGCGGCCGGCGGTGTCGAGCATGACCACGTCGTAGCCGCCGAGGCGGGCCGCCTCCATGGCGCGCCGCGCGATCTGCACGGCCGACTGGCCGGCCACGATCGGCAGGGTATCGACGCCGACCTGCTTGCCGAGCACCGCGAGCTGTTCCATGGCTGCCGGGCGGCGGGTGTCGAGGGAGGCGAGCAGCACCTTGCGCTTGTCGCGATCGGTGAGGCGCTTGGCGATCTTGGCCGTGGTGGTGGTCTTGCCCGAGCCCTGGAGACCGACCATCAGGATGCCGACCGGCGGGGCCGCGTTGAGATCGACGACCTCAGCCTCGGCGCCCAGCATCTCGACGAGCTGGTCATGGACGATCTTGACCACCTGCTGGCCGGGCGAAACCGACTTGATGACCTCGGCGCCGACCGCACGGGCCCGCACCTTGTCCGTGAAGGAGCGCACGACCTCGAGGGCGACGTCGGCCTCGAGCAAGGCCCGGCGCACCTCGCGCAGGGCGGCGTTCACATCCTCCTCGGTCAGCGCGCCGCGGCGCGTGAGCCCGTTGAGGATCGAGGAGAGCTTGTCGGAAAGGCCTTCGAACATGGTCAATCAATTCCTTTTGCGATGAGAGGTACATCGCGCTCGGCAAGGGCCTTTTCAAAGTGGTCGACGGCCGCGGCGAACTTGTCGCGGCAGCCCGGGTTGCAGAAGCCGACGACCGCTCCGCGGTAACGGGTGAGCGAATCCGCCGCGATCGGCTTTCCCGACCACGGGCAGGTCTCGTTGATCGCGTCTTCGATGCGCAAGGCGTCGTCCGACATCCGTCACCCTTCATGCCGAAGCCCAAATGAGAACGCGCCCGAGGGCGCATCGCGCTGTCGGGCGTTGACCTCCAGCCTCTCGGGCTGGTCGGCGGCTCATAAGGGCTCGCTCTACAGATTTGAGGTCAGCACGTAAGGGTGAAACGGCACAAAGTCAAGAAAATGCCGGATCAGACCCCTTAGGCCCAAGGTAGGCCGCGATCTCGGAGGCAGCCCGCTCGCCCTCCTCCCAGGCGCCGCCGACCGTGCCCCACTGGGCCCGAGACAGGGCCTCCCCGGCGAACCAGACCCGGTCCGCCACCGGCGCCTTGAGCCGATCGCGGATCGCCACGAGGCCTGGCGGCACGACCGCCCAGGAAGCGCCCGAAAAAGGATCGTGCCGCCAGGCGGTGCTGCGGCAGACCTGCAGGGTGCGGATCGCCCGGTGGCCGAACTGGTCGGCAAGCACCGCGCGGGCGTAGCGGCCCGGGGCGTCGGGATCGCGCCCGTCGAAGCGGGACGCGGTCGGCAGGTCCAATTCGAAGAAGTGGAACGGCGTGCCGTCGATCCGGGTCAGGAGGCCCGGCGGCTCCTCGCGCCCGCCGAGCAGCATTGCCAGGCGGTCGGGGCCGTGGAAGGGCGCATCGGGCCAGTGCAGGATCACGTGCTCGTATACGCCCGGCACGAAGCCGTGGATCGCCTCACGGACTGGAATGGGCAGTCCGGGCGTGAAGCGCAGGCCCTCCCGCTGCAGCACGGCCATGGGCAGGGTCACGATGGCTGCCCGGGCGCGCAGGGAGCCGGCGTCGGTCTCGACCCGGACGCCCTTGCCTGACCAGTCGAGGACGCGCGCCGCGATGCCGAGGCGCACCGGCACGGGCCGGGCCAGCCGCGCCACATAGGCGCCCAGGCCGCCGGCCATAAAGAAATTGTCCGCATAATCCATGTCCGGCACGTCGTGCAGGCTCACCTCGTCGAAGGGCCGTCCGGAGACGAGGCCCTCGACGGTGAGGACGCGGCGCCCGAAGGGCCCGAGGGGCGGTAGCGCCCGCGCGGCCGCCTGGTCCTCTTCCCGGCGCATGGCCCGGCCGATGGCCGCATCGGCCTGCGCGAAGGTGCGGATCAAGGAGGCGCTCTCGCGCGGCGTCGCGAACCGCCTGCCGATCACGAGGTGGCGCTCCCCCGGCGCCTGCCGCAGGGGCTCGCCCCGCGCCCGGGCGAGGCGGACCAGAGGATTGATCGGGCCGTTATGGAGCCAATGGGCGCCGAGATCGACCGGATGCCCTTTGAGCGCAACGGTCGCGGCGCGCCCGCCGACGCGCCGGCGCGCATCGAGCACGGCCACTCTCAGCCCGGCCGCAAGAAGGCGCCGTGCGGCCGCGATCCCGGCCGACCCGGCCCCCAGGACCACGACATCGACCTCTCCGGACGGCTCCTTCGGCATCGGCGCGCTGGATAACGGCATCGGACCCTCCGCCCCTCGTCTTGCGGAGGGAGCGTTCATAAGTAAAGTCCGCCCCGCCTTTCAGGAGAGTTCATGACCGCCCCGTCCGTTGCCCGCCCGCCGCGCGAGAAGATTGTCTCATGCTGATCTCGTCCATCCTCGCGGCGGCCCGCGATGTGTTCTCAAAGCCGCTCAGGCGTATCCTGTGGAAATCCCTGGCGCTGACGGTCGTGCTGCTCGCCCTCGCCTGGGCGGGCCTGACGCATCTGATCGGCCTCTTCCTCCAGGGGCATCCCTTGAGCGCCGATTATCCGATCGTCGACGGCATCGCGTCCTTCCTGGCGGGTGCCGGCATCTTCATCGGGCTCGCCTATCTCCTGCCACCGGTCTCGGCAATCGTGGCGGGCTATTTTCTGGACGACGTGGCCGAGACAGTGGAGGCCCGCCATTACCCGGCCGACCGACCGGGCCGGGCCCTGCCCTTCGGTCAGGCGCTGCTCTACGGCCTGCGCTTCGCGGGCCTGTCGCTCCTCGTCAACCTCATCGCGCTGCTGCTGTTCTTCATCCCGGGCCCGAATATCATCGTGTTCTTCGCCGCCAACGCCTATCTGTTCGGCCGCGAATATTTCGAGCTCGCGGCGGGGCGCTTCTGGCCGCAGGAGGAGGTGGCGCGGCTGCGCACGGGCAACCGGCTGACGGTGCTGGCGGGCGGCGGCGTGCTCGCCGCCCTGGTCCTGGTCCCAGTGGTGAACCTCTTCATCCCGATCTTCGGCGCCGCGATGATGGTCCACCTGCACAAGGGCCTAATGGCCCGCCGTGTCGCCGCGGGACACGGGCCCGAGCGTCTGGACGCCCGGGGCAGGCCCCTTTGATTCCTCGCGCATGAGGTCCGGCGCCGGGGACGGCACGGTGTTGCGCTGCAGGTCGAACTGGCCGGTCTTGCGGAAGCGCACGAGATAGGACGGCACGATGGCCTCGCAGGAATCCGGCAGGATGCCGAGGCCTTCCAGGGTGCGCCCCTCGCGTTTTGCAGCCTCTGAAACCACATTGTCGGTCTCAAGCATGATGGCCTGGTCCCGGGTCATCACGAAAGCGTCGGGCAGGAGGCCCAAGGACAGGGTATCCAGGAAGCCGAGGACGGAGCCCTGCATCCGCGCCACCGGGGTCGGCAGGGACACAATGAGGCGCCGCCGCTCCGTCACGTCGAGGACGAACTGCACCAGCTCGCGGAAGGTGCGGATTTCCGGGCCGCCGCATTCATAGACGCGGCCCTGCTCCACCTTGCCCTCCACGGCGCGGGCGATGGCCTCCGCCACGTCGGCCGCATAGACCGGCTGCATCCGGGTCTCGGCGCCGGCGAGCGGCAGCACGGGCAGCATGCGGGCGAGCGCCGCGAAGCGGTTGAAGAAGCTGTCGCCGGGTCCGAACATCAGGGACGGCCGCAGGACGATCGCGTCCGGACGGGCCCGGAACAGGCCCGCCTCGCCGGCCGCCTTGGAGCGCGCATAGGCGGATTCGGAGGACGAATCGGCCCCAATGGCCGAGACGTGGATGAGGGTGGCCCGGGGCGGCGCGAGCTCGGCGATGAGGCGCGGCCCCTCGGCCTGCAGGTCGTCGAAGCGCTGGCGGCCGCTCTCCTTGAGGATGCCCACCAGGTTGATCACGTGGTCCGCCCCGGCGACCGCATGGGCGACCGAATCCCGGTTGCGCAGATTAGCCTGGACCGCGTGGATCTGCCCGACCATGCCCTGCGGCAGGAAGTTCGCCCGGTTGGGCAGGCGGGTCGCAATCCGGATGCGATAGCCGCGCTTGGCGAGCGCGCTCACCACATAGCGCCCCAGGAAGCCCGAGCCGCCGAAAACCGTCACGAGCTGCTGCGCGGGCGTACGAATCGGGCCGATCATGAAAACCTCCTGTCCTCATGGACCTGGCAGGGGGCCGGCAGCGGCGGAAGCCCGGCCGCCGGCCCTTTCGTGTGAAACCTGCCACGTCTCTAGTCAAAGCCCGCACCCCTGTGAAGGGGCGCGGAACGGCGGAATGAAAAAAGGATCGCTTTGGGCGATTGACGCGCCGCCCGCATGGCCTTAAACGGAGCTCGCCGTTAAGGCATGCCCAGGTGGCGGAATTGGTAGACGCACTGCTTTCAGGTAGCAGCGGGTAACACCGTGGAGGTTCGAGTCCTCTCCTGGGCACCATCCCTTCCCTAAGGGATTGATGCACAAAAAATTCCAGCAAAATCAATAAGTTCAGGCTAGCCGAATGGTCCAGTGGGACCTTTCGATGTCGCGTCTTCGGAAGCATCTCAAGACTGAGATTGCCTGACCCCGCAAAAGCGCTCCGGCCTTCAGGCTATGGCAACCTCGGATCCAAGCCCAGTCCTCAGGCGCGTAACGGCGTAGCGGGAAAACCTCAGGGCGCAGGTCGACCTGGAGGCTCAACGGAGGCGCTGAGTGTGGCGATCACCGTGCCCATGAGCTTCTGTGCCGGGACGAAGGCCAGATCCCTGCGTGAGAACAACGGCCGCGTCGTCGACTGTCCAGGATCACTACCCGCACAATCGCGCAGCCTCAAAGGCAGGCCCTGCCCTTTGCGCGGCCTGTACGCCAGCGCCCTGCCCGGGGCTGGCGCCGCGGCTATGCCGGAAGGACGACCACCTTCGTCTTGACCGGGGTTCGGGAATACAGATGCATCATGTCCTGCGTGAGCAGACCGACGCAGCCGCTTGTGATGCCTTTGCCGATCGATTCGGCATCGAGGCTCGCATAGATCGTGTAGAGCGTGTAGGCGCCGTTCTGATAGAGATAAAGGGTGCGGGCGCCGAGCGGATTGTCGAGGCCGCCCGGCATGCCGCCGGCGTATTTAGCGGCTTCGGGCTGGCGCTTGATCATCTCCTTGGGCGGGGTCCAGGTCGCCCATTCGGCCTTGCGCCCGACATAAGCGTCCCCGCTCCACCGGAACCCGTCACGGCCGACATTGGCACCATAGCGGGTGGCGGTACCACCATCCTCGATGCGGTAGACGTAGTAATTGCCGGGGTCGACGATAATCGTCCCGGGCGCCTCTTTGGTCTCGTAGCGAACGGTCCGGCGGTAATATTTCGGATCGACCTTGCTGACATCGATGGCCGGGACCGGGAATTTCTCATCGGGCACCGGCCCGTAGAGCCTCGACGCCTCGGCGAAGCTCATGCCGTCGGATGTCGCGCAACCGGCCAGCCCCAGCGCGCCGGCACTGAGGGCCGAGCCAATCAGAAACGACCGGCGGCTGAGGAGCTCTGCCCGTCGCCCGAGCAAAATGTCCTCGCCCATCTCCCCAGCGTCGGCATTCCCACCATTCATGATCATGATTTGGCCGCTTCCTATGTCCGATTGCCCGACGAGAAAATACTCCGACGCACGCCCGCTGGGTGTCCTGCCGAGCTGAGATTGCCGTCCCACGGCCCGCTTGGCAAGCCCAGGCCTCGGCCGTGTGGAGATGGCTCTCCTCCAAAGGGGACACTTAGCCCTTTCGAAATCGCGGCCCTGGAAGGACCGGAACCTTCTGGCGCCGCATAGGCGTCCCCGGCGACGCCGGATCCGGTTCGCGGCCAGGATCCATAGGCTGATCAAGAGGCCTGCGTTGAGGACGGTGAAGTCACGGATGTGTGACCCTTATTCCCTGGCGTCGCCGCGTTGCTGGTCTATATGCCCGCCTCTGAGCGTTCCCTCTCACCGACATTTCGGTGCCAAGCGTGAGGTTGGGCACGACGGCTGGTGCACGCATGGCGAAAGTCTCACGGCCTCGAGCGGAACGGCGTGGCGGAGCGATCCGCTTCCTCTTCGCCTGCCTGGTCCTCGGAGCCGCCGCATTCGGGCTTTGGTTTTACGCCGGCAGACCCGACACTCACCGAAACGCCGCGCGGCCAAATTTGCCTCCCGCTTCCGTACAGGTTGCGGCAGCGAGCCGGACCAAAGTTCCCATCTACGCCCTAGGGCTCGGCTCGGTTCAGGCTTACAACACGGTCACGATCCGCTCGCGCGTGGACGGCGAAGTGCAGACGGTCGCCTTTCAGGAAGGGCAGATGGTGAAAGCCGGCGATCTTCTCGTCCAGATCGATCCCCGTCCGTTCCAGGCCATGCTGGACCAAGCCCTTGCCAAGAAGGCGCAGGATGAGGCTCAGCTCGCCAATGCCAGAGCGGACCTTGCCCGCTATACCGAACTCGCGACCCGCAGTTTTGCCTCCAGGCAACAGCTCGACACCCAACAGGCAACAGTCAATCAGCTGAGTGCCCAGATCCAAGGCGATCAGGCTCAGATCGACAATGCCCGGACCCAGCTCGGCTACACGACGATCCGGTCTCCCATCGCCGGCCGGACGGGCCTGCGCCTTGTCGATCAGGGCAACATCGTCCGCGCAACGGACACGGGCGGCATCGTGACTGTTGCGCAGATCGAGCCGATTTCCGTTCTCTACGCATTGCCTGAACAGAGCCTGGCGGCTGTGCAGAAGGCGCAGGCCGCAGGCCCGGTCACGGTGTGGGCGATCGGGCAGGATGGAAAGACGGTGCTCGGCCAAGGAACTCTGACGCTGATCAACAACGAAATCGATCAGGCCAGCGGGACCATCAAGCTGAAGGCGTCGTTCGAGAACAAGGATCAAGCCCTCTGGCCGGGGCAATTCGTGACCGTCCGGACTTTGCTCGAGACCCTCGATGCCCTGACCGTCCCGGCTGACGCGGTGCAGAGAACGCAGCAGGGACTTGCCGTCTACGTAGTGACAGCGAACGACACGGTCGAGTTCCGCAGTGTCAAGGTCGGCCCCATCACGCAGGGGCTCGCGGTCCTGGAGGATGGAGTGTCCGAGGGCGAGCGGATCGTCACCGCAGGCCAATACAGGCTCCAGCCTGGAGCGAAGGTGCATGTTGCGACTGATCGGCCGCCGCAGGAGGCGGCAGCGGACGGCACCACGAAAGCCCGGAGCCTCGCCAAGGATTAGGGAGACAATTCCCATGGCCCATGATCACCGCAACGACAGGGCGGACATTTCTAACGGCCGCACCGGAATTTCAGGTCCCTTCATCCGGCGACCCATTGGGACATCGCTGTTGATGCTGGGGCTCCTGTTCGTCGGGATGGTCGCGTATCCGTTCCTGCCCGTCGCACCGTTGCCGCAGATCGACTTCCCCACCATCCAGGTCAGTGCGGCACTGCCGGGCGCAAGTCCTGAAACCATGGCTTCATCGGTTGCGCAGCCTCTGGAGAGACAGTTTGCGCAGATCCCCGGCGTCGCCCAGATCACCTCGACGAGCACGCTTGGGACGACAAGTGTCACGGTGCAGTTCGAACTCAACCGCAACATCGACGCGGCTGCGCAGGATATCCAGGCCGGCATCAACGCGGCCAGCGGACAACTTCCCAAGAACCTTCCGAACGCACCTGTCTATCGCAAGGTGAACCCCGCCGACGCGCCCATTCTCATCATCGGCGTCGGCTCGGATACTCTGCCGCTCACGGAAGTGGACGACAATGCGGATACCAAGCTCGCCCAGCAGATAAGCCAGATGCCGGGGATCGCGCAGGTGAATATCGGCGGCGAGCAGAAGCCGGCCGTTCGCGTCCAGATCGACCCGGCCCGCCTGGCCGCCAAGGGACTGTCGCTCGAAGATGTGCGGGCCAGGATCGGCGTGTCGACCGTCGACAGCCCAAAGGGCAGCATCAATGGGCCGACGCGGTCGTTCACGATCTACACGAATGACCAACTGACCGCCGCGGCGCCCTGGAACGACGTCATCGTCGCCTATCGCAACGGGGCACCGATCCGGATCCGCGATATCGGACGGGCCGTGGATGGCCCGGAGGATGCCCTGAAAGCCGCCTGGGCGAATGGCCGACGGGCCGTTCTCCTGATCGTCTTCAAGCAGCCCGGAGCCAACGTGATCGAGACGGTCGACCGGGTGAAGGCCGAATTGCCGCGCCTCCAGGCTGCGCTCCCGCCGAGCATCAAGGTGGACATCTTAAGTGATCGCACGCAGACCATCCGGGCTTCGGTTAAGGACGTTCAGGTCACGCTCCTTTTAACGATCACTCTGGTGATTGCGGTAATCTTCGTGTTCCTGAGAAGCCTATGGGCAACAATCATCCCGAGCGTGACGGTTCCCCTGGCTCTGCTCGGGACCGCGGCCATGATGTACGTCCTCGGCTACAGCCTCGACAATCTGTCCCTCATGGCGCTCACGATTGCGGTGGGGTTCGTCGTCGACGATGCCATCGTGATGACGGAGAACATCGTCCGCCATCTGGAAAGCGGGTCGACACCCATGCAGGCTGCTCTCAAAGGCTCAGGGGAGATCGGCTTCACCATCGTGTCGATCAGCCTGTCGCTTGTGGCTGTGTTCATCCCGCTGCTGCTCATGGGAGGCGTGGTTGGCCGCCTGTTTCGCGAATTCTCCATAACGGTTACGATGGCCATAGCCATTTCGGCATTGGTGTCGCTGACGCTTGCGCCGATGCTTGCGTCCCGCTTCCTTCGAGATGAGAGGCATGTCCGCCACGGCCGTCTCTACATGCTCATGGAAGGATTGTTCGACAGAACCATTCGAGCCTATGAGGTCGGACTTGATCACGTGCTGCGGCACTCGTTCCTGACTCTGCTGGTCTTCTTTGCGACGGCCGGGGCCTCGATCTACCTTTTCATGGTCATCCCGAAGGGCTTCTTCCCACAGCAGGATACGGGCCTCCTCACGGGCATCTCGGAAACGGGGCAGTATGTTTCCTTTCGCGAGATGATGCAGATCCAGCAGCAATTCGGCGCGATCATCGCCCGGGACCCGGATGTTGCAACCGTCGCGATGTTCGTCGGATCGGGGGGCGGTCAAAGCCTCAACAACGGTCGAATCTTCATCTCTCTCAAGCCGCGCGGGGAGCGACAGGCCTCGGCGGCTGACATCATAAACCGCTTACGTCCGCAGCTTGCCAGAGTACAGGGAGCCGCTCTGTTTCTGCAGGCTGCGCAAGATATCAATGTCGGCGGCCGGCCCGCGCGAACCCAATTCCAGTATACACTTCAGGATGCCGATCTGGCGGAGCTCAACGCATGGGCCCCGAAGCTTCTCGACAGGTTCAAAGAGCTCCCCGAGTTGCAGGATGTCGCAACGGACCAGCAAACCAATGGCGGCACCCTAACGATCGAGATCGACCGAGATCAGGCATCCCGTTTCGGCTTCGATCCGCAATTCATCGACGACATCATCTACGATGCCTTTGGCCAGCGGCAGGTGGCACAGTACTTCACTCAGCTCAACAGTTACCACGTGATCCAGGAGATCCTGCCCGAGCTGCAAGGCAATCCGGATACCTTGGATCAGATCTATCTGCGCTCTCCTCTGACCGGCCAGCAGGTCCCTCTCTCGGTGCTCGCCAAGTGGACGACCCGTCCCGTCGCTCCGCTGTCCGTCAGCCATCAGGGGCAGTTCCCGGCGGTTACCATCAGCTTCAATCTGGCGCCGGGCATTGCGCTCGGTCAGGCCACCCAGGCCATCGAGAGGGTCCGCGGGGAGATGGGATCGCCGGGGGCGCTTATTGGAAACTTCCAGGGCAATGCCCAGGTCTTCCAGCAATCGACACGGTCCACGCCCTATCTGATCGCAGCAGCCCTCGTCGTCATCTATGTGATCCTCGGCGTTCTCTACGAAAGCTACATTCACCCGCTCACCATTCTCTCCACCTTGCCGTCGGCAGGCCTGGGTGCCCTTGCGACGCTGATGCTCTTCGGCTTCGACTTCGGTCTAATCGCGTTGATCGGGGTCATTCTGCTGATCGGGATCGTCAAGAAGAACGGCATCATGCTGGTGGACTTCGCGATCGAGGCCGAGCGGGAGGAAGGACTCTCGCCCGAAGAAGCTATCCGGAGGGCCTGCCTGCTCCGGTTTCGGCCCATCATGATGACTACGATGACGGCGGTTCTCAGCGGGGTGCCGCTCATGTTCGGTTTCGGGGCCGGCGCCGAAATCCGCCAGCCTCTGGGCTATGCCATGGTCGGCGGGCTGGTGGTGAGTCAGGCCCTGACCCTGTTCACGACACCCGTGATCTACCTCTATCTCGACCGCCTTTCCTCCTGGATGACGCGCTCTTCCAGAAGGGCGTCATCATCGCGGACGCTGGCAGAATCCGAGTCCAGAGGAGCACTCTGATGCGGCTCATATATCCGATGCCCCGTCCGGACCGATCCGGTTTTGCGATCTCGTGCCTAGCCGCACTCCTTACCTGTGTGGCGCAGGGATCCTGGGCCCAGGACGTGAAGGAGGCCGCGGCGGCCATCGATGTCGTGCCTGGGATGCCGCCCGTGATCGACCCATCCAATCTCTACGGCGAAGCATCGGCCGACCGGCTGAGCCCGGCCGTCGCCTCGGCTCTGCCCAGGGTGTACGTGCCCAATGTAAAATCCGGCGATGTGCACGTGATCCATCCCGAAACACTCGAGGTCGTAGACCGCTTCAAGGCGGGACAAAGCCCGCAGCATGTGGTTCCGTCCTGGGACCTCAAGACCCTGTGGGTCACCAACAGTGCCGATCGTCGGCACGGCCGTGGCAGCCTCCTCCCGATCGACCCTGTCAGCGGTAAGCCCGGCTCCCCGATTCCGGTGCCCGATGCCTACAACATGTATTTCATGCCGGACGGTTCCGCCGCCATCGTGGTTGCCGAGTCACGCCGACAGCTCGAACTTCGGGATCCGGGGACCATGGCCCTTCGTCGCTCCATCCCGACGCCACAATGCAAAGGGCTCAATCACGCCGACTTTTCTATCGACGGGCGCTATGCGATCTTCACCTGCGAGTTCGGCGGCAGCCTCATCAAGGTCGATTTCGGCAGGGGCTTGGTCTCCGGCGCCCTGCAGCTCTCGAAGGGCGGCATGCCTCAGGACATTCGGATTTCCCCGGACGGCAAGGTCTTCTACGTGGCCGATATGTGGGCCGACGGCGTGTTCCTGGTGGACGGCGAATCCCTGACCGAAGCCGGGTTCATCCCTACGGGGCTCGGCACGCACGGCCTCTATCCGAGCAGGGACGGCACGAAGCTCTATGTGGCGAACCGGGGTTCCCACAGGATCGACGGACCACCACACGGCCCGGGCAGCATTTCGGTTATCGATTTCGCGACCCGCCGGGTCGAGGCCACCTGGCCGATCCCCGGCGGCGGCAGCCCGGACATGGGCAATGTCAGCGCGGACGGCAAACGGCTCTGGCTGTCCGGCCGCTACGACGGAGTGGTCTATGTGATCGACACCGCGACCGGCGAGACGAAAACCATTCCGGTCGGCAGGAGTCCCCACGGCCTCACGGTCTGGCCGCAGCCGGGACGTTATTCGCTTGGGCATACGGGGAACATGCGCTGACGAGCTGCAGCATGGTGGGGAACTACCCCCTGCCCTACCGGGAGGAATCGGCAGGATGGATTATTCAGGACCCAGCCTTAGAGCATCGTGCGGACCCAGAGGGCCGCGTCAACGATGCTCTTACCCAAGGAGACAGCATCGGATGGGTCCCAAAAGTGCAAATCCACTTTTGGGTCCGATGCTTTAGCCGGCCGCTGGCGTCTCTGTCCGCGTTTGATGTGGCGCCCCGGTTTTGGTGAAGGCCGGAATCGTCACGACGAAGCGTGCACCCGGATGCTCGCGGTTCACATCCAGATGGCCCTCGAGCTGACCCACAAGCATCAAGACTACCCGCATGCCAAGTCCACCGCTGGCCTCGAAGCGGAAGTCCTCCGGCAGACCCGGACCTTGATCGGCTACGCTCAGACGAAGCTCGTCGGCAGAGGATTCCAGGCTGACCGTGACGGGGGCCATGGCGCTGACATGAGCGTATTTGAACGCATTGGTGACAAGCTCGGTCACGATAAGGCCAATCAGAACAGCCTTTTCGCCCGGCATCGTCGCCGGTGCAGCCTGCACTCGGAGGAAATCCTCACTGCCTTGTGCCAGGGATCCGGCCAGATCACGGCAGAGCTCTCGAACATAGCCTCCGATCTCTATCTGATCCGGTGTCTCCGACCGGTAGAGGCGCTCGTGAACCTTGGCAACCGTCATCACCCGATGTGCAGCATCATCGAGGTGCCGTGCCAGATCCGGGTTTTCGGCCACCTGACGTCGATGCAAGGTCAGTAGGGTATAGATCAGCGTCAAGCTGTTGCGCACTCGGTGGTCGACCTCGCGCATCATCAGATCCTTCTGCGCCAAGAGGTTCTTTTGCTCGACCAGGACCGTCTCGCGCAGGGCTAGAGTACGGTTGAGCATGAAGGCCGCGACGGCAGCAAGCCCTATGGCGAGGGCGCCCGTCAGGCCGAGAGCTCCGAACACGAGCCAGGATCTCTGCCGCTCGCGGGCCAGGTGGTCCTTGAGGATACGATCCTCTTCCTGCCGGAGCCGAGCAATTGCGGCCGTCAGGTGGGCATCGCTGTCCAATGCGGCCAGGGTGCGGGCTGCCTCCAACCCATCCTGTCGACGCACCGCAATCAGTGCGTCGACATGAGCAAGACGTTCCTGCGCCAGTGCGCGGAGGCTTTCAACCTCTTGCTGGGAGATGGGATCGCCCCGAGTCAGAGCGGCAAGATCACGGAGGTCCGGCAGGAGTTCGGCCTGTGCCTGGTTGCGCAGGGCAAGCTGCGCCTCATCTCCGGTCAGGATATAGCTGCGTAAGCCGGCCTGGAGCGCAAGAACGTCCCACGCGACCTCATCGATCTTGCTCTGGACTTCACGGGTGTGAGACACCCAATCCCATGTCTCTCTGAGCTGACGCATGAGCGTGGCGCTCAGGAGGAGGCCCACCATCATCAAGACGAGGACGCCGACAATTGCGCGGGTTGCCTTGGCATCCATCAGCCAAGCCGGAGCCAAGCGCTTCAATCCTAGCGAGGCCGGACGAGCAGCCGTCTCCATCAGCGACCCTCCAGGGAACAGGGCCCTCGAAGCGCGCAGCGCACGGCTCGGCGAGCATGCGTCAGGATATTAAGCATCGATCAAGAACGCCAGAAGCGCAGTTTAACATCCGTTGCTGAATCGCGATGGCAATTCTGTGGCCAAGACACTCCATTTCCTGATTTATCGCCGTTCAGGATTCAGCGGACAGCCAAGCGTCGGATCTCTCCTGCAAAGCTCGATCGGCCTTGTTCTAGCCTTGCTACGCAATGCTGGCAGGTCGCGCACCGCTCACCGCAATACCGGCCATGCTTATCCTGCATGTTCGCCCTGAAGGTTGTTGGCGAGCGTGTGAGTCAACACCGGTTACGAGACTATGGGACGTGGGTCCTCAAAGTGCCGATGCGCCGAGCAAATGCATTGGCCAGCGGGCTCGCGGTCAGGCCGTGAGCCAGGATGCTGAGGATCACCGTCCAGGCCACAGTTGCCGTGAGGATCCTGCTTCCTGGCAGGTTCGCATCGAGCACGATAATGGCGAACACGATACTGGCCAGGCCCCTGGGTCCAAACCATCCCAGAAAGAACTTGCCGTCGGCGCCTAGATCCGTGCCCACCAAGGCGAGCCAGACCGGCACCATCCGCACCAAGGTGAGGCTCAGAATGGCATAGAGTAGGACCTCCCAGGTCAACCGGTCGAGCGCTTGGCCGACAACCACTGCCCCAAAGAGCACCCATGTCAGCAGGCCGAAGAGGTCGCTGGCGCCTTCGGCCGTGAGCAGAAGCACGTGCTTTTGCTCCTGGTGTCGAGCCATACCGCCGGCCAAGATTCCCCCGACGAAGGAAGCGATGAAGCCGCTTCCGCCCAGCGCCTGAGCGGCCGAGAAGGTCGCGAATGCCAGCGCGATCGCAGGGAGCTGCTTCCAGACCGTGGACAGCCAGCCTCGCTTGGCGGAAAGCCGGAGAACCCAGACGCCGATCAACGCAAATCCTGCGCCCACGGCAAGGCCGATCCCGATCTCTTGCACGAAATGATGAAGCACCAGCTTCCAGGATCCGGCACCGCTGACGGGCTCAGCCGCAATCGCAAGCAGAGCCAGGAGAACCGGCACGCAGATGCCGTCATTCAGGCCACTCTCCACGTTCAGACCCTCGCGAATGGGGGCAGGAACGGAAGGGTTGACCACGACCGCCTTCCCGAGAGCCGCGTCAGTGGGTGCCAGCATGGTCGCAAGCAGCGCAGCCTCGATCATTCCAAGCGTTGGGAAGAGCAACGAGGCCATAGCGGCTCCTAGAAGGATCGTGAGCGGCAGGCCGATCAGCAGGAGACGTTCCGGAATTCCATAGTTGAGGCTGAGAACCCTGAGATCGGCATTGGCCGCATCCGTGAACAGGACCAGCGCCAACGTGAGCTCGGCCAGAACCCGAAGGCTTTGCGCATGAATATCCAGGACAAGCCAATTCAAACCCTTCGGGCCGACGGCAAGCCCAAAGGCGGTAAACACCAGGGCGCCCGCAATCGGCGTACGTTCGAGCCGAGCCGCAACAAGGGCGTAAAGGAACGCAAAGGAAAAGAGGATGGCCATATCCTGGTACATGGTCGACCATTTCCCTGCCGGTCGGGAACCATTTCCTGGCGAGGGCCGGAGTTCAACCCTCGTCAGTAACCGTCAACCGTCCCCGCTTGACGAAGAGAAGACGATGGAGCTCCGGTTCGCCAACCACGGCACAGAGTTCGCGGAAGCCGAAGAAGGGCAGCAGGGCGAAGAAGAGTAGCAATGTCGTCGTGACGATGCCAAACGGGACGCCACCGCCGACATCGGACAGGCTCTCGGAAAGGGTTTCGCTGCGGAAGTATCCAATAACGAGGCCTTCGATGATCTCGAAGGCCGCCAGCAGAGCCGAGTAGACCGCTGCCTTGAATGCCATTGCATAGACCAGCGGCTCCCGCTCGTAGCGCTCACCTATCTTCAGCTCCTCCGCTACGAACAAAATCTTCGCCAGTACAAGAGCATTCACTACGGCGAAACCTTGCCGGTAATGAATGCCACTTTCCGCCAGGATCAGCGACTTGTGCAGAGCCGAGACGGCAAGAAGGCCCCAGAAATAGAGAAAAATGGTCGCGAAGCGCTTGAGGCCGGAGAGGGCCTTATCTTTGCGGGTGAGCGGTACTGCATCCGACATCGGGCCTCACCTTCGTCCAGAATGCACACGCCGATTCAACGCGCCCTTCGCCGGGTTCGAAGCGTGCATGGATCAATCCAGCAGGAATGGGCCGGAGACCAAGTCTCCGGCCCACCCGCACCGCGCCGCCGCCGCTGTTCCACGTGCGGGTCAGGCCGCTTCGCGCTTCTCGCGCAGGAGGTGGGCGAGAAGCATGCGGCGCGCACGTTGGCGGCGCAGTATCTGGCTGCCGATCAGGAGGCGCATCAGCCGGCGTTCGTCGTCGCCGCCTTCCTCGCCTTCATCCTCTTCGCCGAAGCCTTCCTCTTCACCACGTTTCTCGCGCAGGAGGTGGGCGAGAAGCATGCGGCGGACGCGCCGGCGCCTCAGTATCGCGCTGCCGATCAGAAGACGAAGGATGCGGCGCTCCTTATCGCCACCCTCTTCGCCTTCTTCTTCCTCGCCGTATTCCTCCTCTCCGTCCTCACGCCGCTCGCGCATGAGGTGAGCCAGGAGCACACGGCGCATGCGCCGCCGGCGCAGCAGGCGACTGGCGATCAGAAGCCGGACGATACGGCGTTCATCATCGCCTCCCTCCTCGCCTTCCTCGCCTTCATCCTCTTCGTCGAAGCCTTCCTCTTCACCACGTTTCTCGCGCAGGAGGTGGGCAAGCAGCAGGCGGCGCATGCGCCGGCGTCTCAGCGCGCGGGCAGCCAACGGAAGACGCAGGATGCGGCCCATGTCTCCTTCGTCCTCGCCTTCGTCCTCACCGATGTCTTCCGCACCGTTATCTTCATCCTCGTCCTCGCGTCCTTCGCGCAGAAGATGGGCGAGCAACAGGCGGCGCATGCGCTGACGCTTCAGCACGCGGCTGCCGATCAGGACCCGTGCAAGGTCCTCATCACGAGCGCTTAATGCCATGATAGTCTCCTCTGTTTCATGGGGTTTCCTTCGGGGCGGCACGATCCGGGTCCGGCTCCTTCGGTTGGCCTCCATTGGGGCCCTGGGAACGGGACTTGAGGCTGTGGTGGAGCAACGTTTCCACGATGGCCCGGTTGAGCACGTCGCGCCGCATCAGGCGCGCGGCCGGGCTTTCCTCGATCAGCGGCTTCAGCAGGATGCGGCGCAGATCGGCATCCTCCTTGACCTCCTTGGTCTCGTCAGGCTCGTCCTCGCCACCCAGCACGCAGGCGATCCCAGCCTCGAAGACCTGCTCCAGAAGCTCCTCCAGCCTGGCTTGGCCATTGCCCTGTGCCAGGCTGATTCTCTCATCCTTCGAGAGCTCATGGCGCGTTCCGGTGGCGTCGATACCCTCGATCTGAATGATCTCGCCGGTCTTGGCATCCAGCGTCACGGCAAAGCGATCCGGGCGGGGCACCTGCGGTGATGGTGAAGCCGGCGCGCCTTGTCTGCGGCCCTTTCTTGACGAGCCAGCGGATTTCTCAGTGTGGTTCATGTAGAGTTCCTCCTGCGAATTCCCCCACTGCCAATTCCTCCGCTGCCCTTGGCCTCAAGAGGGTGGCGTTCCGGCGCGTTCTTCTGAAGCCGCGTCAGGTCCGATGCTTCAGGGCGAGGCCCATGCCGATCCAGCCGATCCCGGCGAAGACCAGATCGATACCGAGAAAGATGCCGAGCACGAACAGACTAGAGACTGGCCAGCGGGCGAGGATCATGCCGCCCACGAGCAGAGTGATGACACCCGAGAGCGCGACCCAGACCCAGGGCGCGCCCTCTGCCATCTGCGTCGCCAGGAAGATGCGAAGGAACCCTGAAACGATCAGAGCGACGCCGAGCATCAGCGTCAGGACGGTTGCGGCCAGGAGCGGGTTCTGGAAGGTCACGATGCCCGCGACCACATAGAGCGCCCCGAGCAGGGCCCACAGGAAGAACTTACCCCAGCTCTTCATGCCGAAGGCGTTGATGATTTCGGCGATCCCGCTGAGCAGCATCATGGCGCCGACGACAGCCACCGAGACCACGGTCGCCATCACGACGCTGCCGAGTGCGATAAGGCCGGCAATCAGGAAGACCACGCCGAGTGCGACGATCCAGCCCCATTTGACACGGAGGGGCTCAAGCCCCTGATCTGCACGGCCCGGAGCCGACGTGCCGATATTCGCAGTGTTAGACATGAAAAGGCCTCCTCGAATCCGTTTGCCCCAAAGGTCTAATGGCCTGGCTCTACCGCCGCAGATGCTCCGCCCGATGAGGCGACCAATCCCGTTCTTGGTCATTACGTCGATCGAAAGGGATCATTCTGCGGGTCTATGATAGTCACTTGGATAGTCACTTGGCCGAGCTGGCGGCTTTGATTCCCTCGGGAACGACAAGCGGGACCATTGCGATGAAGGGCGCCCTATATCCCTCAGTCAGAGCCCAAGCGTGATGAATCCTCTGTCCTGTCTCAAGGAAGCCGATAAAATCACAGGCAACCACGCCTTGCTTGACCCAATGAGACGATGCCTGAACCTTTTGCGACACCGGCCGCGAAATCATGTGGCAGAAGGCTTAGCCTGCTTGGATGAGTTATCGGACGAGCCGGTCAAGGTTGTACAAGCGGTGGCGTGCAGATCACACGGCCTCGCTTAAGAACCGCTATAGGCTTCGTGCTGACATTGGAGTTTGCAGGTCAGATAGCGATGCTTCCATCATGAGAATGAAGCCCAGCAGCACGCTTTATGTCGCTCCACGTTATATGACGAGCCGCTCAATCTTCGCGGCCGGCGACAGTTGCCGATGACGGCATGTTTCGTCGGTCTTACTCGTATCCTGAAGGCGAGGCCTTTAAGGATCTGCCCTGACGCTGGTTTGCTGCACAGTGTACGGCCAAGATCTGGCGGAGGCGGAAGTCCATACCCAAGGTGTTGCTATACTCAGTATTCAGGCACGAGGCGCTCTTCCACGAGCGGGATCTCCATATGGCAGGCCAGACCCTTGGGCTCATAGACGATATTGATGGCCGCGCGGCACTGATGAGTCAGGACCCGGTGCAGAAGTGTAGAGCCGAACCCTTTGCGGTTGGGCTGTCCCACCAATGGGCCGCCTCGCTCGATCCAGTCGATGTCAAGTCGGCGGCCGGGGCCTAGTTCTTGGACTCTCCAGACGACGGCGATCTGCCCTCCCGGGACCGATAGCGCCCCGTGCTTGGCAGCATTCGTCGTCAGCTCATGCACCGCCATTCCGACTGGCACGGCCAGATCGGCAGAGAGTTCGACGGGCGGTCCATCAAGTGTGATCCGCCGCTGTGCGCCATCATCGTAGTGAGACAGTTCGTTCTTGAACATCTCGATCAGCGGCGCCGTCTGCCAATAGTCTTCCGTGAGAAGATTGTGCGTATTCGACAGAGAGACGATCCGATCCGCGAACGAATTGTAGAATTCCTCAACGGAGTGAGTCGAGCGGGCCGTGGCCCCGAGCAGCCCCTGCACGGTCGCCAGAGTATTCTTGACCCGGTGATGCAGTTCGCGGATGAGCAGCGCCTGACGCTCATGCGTCCGTTGCCGCTCCTGAAGATGAACCTCCACTTCCTTCTGACGCTGGCGCGCCCGTAGGGCCGACCTTACGGCATTCACCAGAACGGCCGGGTGGAAGGGCCGTTCCAGCATCGTCACGTTTCCCAGCATCTGGGTCAGATGTTCGACCGGCGACCCGCCCCGGTGAGTCAGCAGGATGAAAGGCATATCGGACCAGGGTGGCTGCAGGTTGATCCAATCTGCAAGCTCCCGCCGATCCGCGTTGAGAAGCGCCTCCTCGGTGATCACCGCACAGGCCGATCGATCCAAGGCGGCCACAAGCGCCTCAGGACTCGGGCAGATCGTGGCTTTGATCCCGACTTCGCTTAGAATGGCCGCTGCGACCGTGCCGTCTCGCCCATGCGGAGCGAGGATCAGCACGGACATGTCATCGGCCTGTGTCATCGTCGGTCTCGCGCTCCTCGAGAAGCGAGGCGCGCTGGCCCTCGAATGTCGGTACGCCGGTCAATACGCCTCGGAACTTTTCTAGCGGAGGACCGACGCGCAGACCATGGCTGTCGATCCGAAACTCCCGGATCGTGTCCTCGTGGGGGCCCGTCCGTCGCTTGACGACCGACAGAGCTCGCCGGATGCGCCCTTCAGCCTCGAAGAAGCGAAGCAGCACGACCGCATCACTCAAGTAGGTGAGGTCGATCGGAGAGATCATCTGGCCGACCATCCCATGCTGCGCCAGGATCAGGATCGTCACGACGCCTTGCTGGTTGAGATAGGTCAGCAGTTCATGCATCTGAAGCACGACGAAGGGCTGCTCCGGCATGGCATTCAGATACCCGGTCAGGCTGTCGATGACGACGACCTTCGCTCCGCCCTGCTCAACGGCGTCCCTTACCCGGCCGGAGAATTCACCCGGCGAAACGTTGGCAGGATCGATCTGCTCGATACGCAGCCGCCCGGTTTCCACATGGGGCGTCAGGTCAAAGCCGACTCCTTTTGCTCTCTGCATCAGGATACCGGTCGTTTCATCGAAGCTGATCATCAGGCCGGGCTCGCCCCGCTCCAGAGCCGCCCAGAGGTACCCGAGCGCGAGGGTTGACTTGCCTGCGCCGGAGGGTCCGACGACGAGGGTACTGGTTCCGCGGCTCAGTCCCCCGCCGAGAATGGTATCGAGCTCATGGATGCTGCTGGGGATCGCGTCGAACGCAAATGAGGTGTGATGATCGGCCGCCACGAGACGGGGAAAGATTCGCAGGCCGCCGCGCTGGATCACCAGATCGTGGTAGCCGCCCCGGAAGGCCGTGCCCCGCATCTTGGTGACGGTGAGCCGGCGCCGCTCGGATCCGTAGGCCGGAACGACCTGCTCCAGGCGGATGACCGCATGACTGATTGAGTGCAGGTTGAGATCGTCCTGCTCGGATGTAAGGTCGTCGAGCATAAGAACGGTGGCGTCGTTGAGCAGGAAATAGCTCTTCAGGGCCAGCACCTGCCGCCGATAGCGCAAAGATCCCTGCGATAGGAGCCGGATCTCCGAGAGCGAGTCGAAGACGACACGGCTGGGTTTGACCCGCTCGATCTCTGCCATCGCCATGCGGACCGTCTCGCCCAATTCAAGATCGGAAGAGTAGACAAGGCTCTGTTGCTGATGCGGATCGAAGCTCAGCTCCGGGGGAACCAATTCGAAGATCTCGATGCCCTCGAGGGTCCAGCCATGGCGTGAGGCCACGGACATGAGCTCCCGCTTGCTCTCGGACAAGGTGATATAGAGACAGGTCTCGCCCTGCTTTGCGCCTGCGATCAGAAATTGCAGCCCCAGTGTGGTCTTACCGGAACCGGGCCGTCCCTCGATGAGGTGAGCGCGATTGGCTGCATATCCACCGGCGAGAATTTCATCGAGTCCTGGGACACCTGTCGGGATCGGGGCGGCATCGGAGAGCGTCGGAAGCGTCATAAAAAGCCTCAATGGATCAGCGGTTACGGTTACGTTTGAGTCAACGTCCCGGTTCCCACGCTGCTCAACGGGTCCGATGTCAGGCTCATCGATTCGATGACGCCCTCAGGATGGGGACTTATGTGCCCTTGTAGTCGTGCGCCTCGGGCCTGTCTGTCTACATGTGCACATAACGACCCGGTTATGTTCACAGGTGAACACAAGCCGCCCTAGCGCGTTGGACCTGCCAAAGGAGTGGAGGAAAGACATCTGATGCAGCCTGCCATGGTCTCGTCGCGCCTTAAGGAACGGATTTCGGGCAACAATCTCTTGAGTGCCCTCAGGCCTGAAGATCTCGCCATCGTGGCGCCTTCGCTCCAGGAGTGGGAGGGCGAAGCCGGATCGAAGCTCTACCAGCCTGGAGACGAAGTCAGATTCGTCTACTTTCCCTGTGGGCCCAGTCTGGTCTCGTTTGTGGTCGAACTCGAGGATGGCCTCACGGTGGAAACGGCCCTGATCGGGCGAGAGGGAGCGGTCGGCGGAATCGTGAGCCAGGGACGCCTTCCGGCCTTTGCCCGGTCCGAGGTCCAGTTCCCGGGTCCGTTCCTGCGCCTTTCGACTGCGGATCTCGAGGAGTTCGAAACCCGGTCTCCGAGCCTGCGACACCTGTTTGCCCGATATGCGGATTGCATACTGGCACAGGTCTTTCAGTCGGTGGCATGCAATGCGGTTCATACGATCGAGCAGCGAACGGTGAAATGGCTGCTGGCCGCCATTGACCGCACGGGTGATCACGATATTCCCCTCACCCAGGAGCAGTTGGCCAGCATGATGGGTGTCGGTCGGAGCTATGTCAGCCGGGTCATTCAGTCCTTGAAGCGCCGGCATCTGCTGGAGACACGTCGCGGCAGCGTGCGCGTGCGGGACCTCGAGAGGCTGGATACCTTGTCGTGCGGCTGCAACAACGCATTGCGGCGCCACTTCAATCAGGTGCTGGCTGGCGTCTATCCGACCCCCGAGGAGAGCTCGGCTCAGAAGGCGGAGGCAGGGAGCGCGCGCCCCGGGTCTCGGATGAAAGCCTGACGGCTTGATCGTTTCTCCCGGCCTGCCGGCAGCCCCCTTACAAGACAGAGATGGCTCCGCCGGCGATGGCGCTCAGAACCACCACGAGCCACGGCGGTGCGCGCCACATGAACAGCAGCAGGAAGGCGGCTGCCGCGAGGGCAAAATCGGCGGGGCCGAGGATACCGGCTGTCCAGACCGGATGGTACAGGGCGGCCAGAAGCAGGCCAACCACGGCCGCGTTGACGCCCTTCAGAGCCGCCTGCGCGGTCGGCGTGCGCCGCAGGTCTTCCCAAAACGGCAGGGCGCCCACGACCAGGAGGAAGGACGGCAGGAAGATGGCCACGAGGCACAGAGCTGCCCCGGCCCAGCCGTTCGGCTCCGGCCCCATGACCGCGCCGAGATAAGCCGAGAAGGTGAAGAGCGGGCCCGGCACCGCCTGGGCCGCGCCGTAACCCGCCAGGAAGGCGTCGTTCGAGACCCAGCCCGGCGGCACGACCGAGGCCTGAAGCAGGGGCAGGACCACATGGCCGCCGCCGAAGACCAGCGAGCCGGCCCGGTAGAAGGCCTCGAACAGGGCAACACCCTGGCTCTCCGTCGCGGCTGCCAGGAACGGCAGTCCGATCAACAGGGTGAAGAAGGCAACCAGGGCAACGATTCCGGCCCGCCGGCTCACGGAGAGGGGAAGTTCGGCGTGGGCGATAGGCCCTCCCCCCTTGAGGAGAGTCACGCCTACCACACCACCGAGCACGATGGCGCCGATCTGCCCCCAGGCCGAGGGCAAGGCCAGGGTGATGGCTGCCGCTACCACGGCCAGGGTGGCGCGCTCCCGGTCCGGCGCCAGCGTCCGGGCCATGCCCAACACCGCCAGGGCAACCACCGCGACGGCAGCGACCTTGAGGCCATGAAGCCAGCCGGAGCCAAGCGCCTGCCCTAAGAACCCGATGCTGAAGGCAAACAGCACCAGGGCAATGGCCGAGGGCAGTGTGAACGCCGTCCAGGCGGCAAGCGCCCCGAGATAGCCGGCCCGGGACAGACCGATGGCCATGCCGACCTGGCTCGAGGCAGGCCCCGGCAGGAATTGGCACAGGGCGACGAGATCCGCATAGGCGCGCTCGTCGAACCAGCGCCGCCGGACCACGAACTCGTCATGGAAATAGCCGAGATGCGCGACGGGGCCGCCGAAAGACGTCAGACCGAGCTTAAGGAAGGCCGCGAAGACTTCGCCCGGGCGACCGGGGGGTCTCTTCGCCGCTCCTGGAGCGGCCTCATGGGTATTCATGGCCATTGCATTCTTACAGGGAGATGGATCGGTCGAACCCGGAGGTATGGTTCTGATATTCCCGTCCGTCCACGTTCCATGCGCCCCCGCATTCGCCATCGAAGTTTGTTGTCGGGAACCGATAGTAAGGACCCGGGTTGGCTTTTCAATCCGCGTGCGAGAGATCCTGCGTGACGGGTGAGCGGCGGATTGTGACCTCCGGCCAGGGAGATCCGCCATGGTCAGCGCAGCCGACCGCGATCCGCGGCACCATACCCAGAAGATGCAGACCCGCTTGCAGGAAATGATCGACCATCTGCGCGAGGATATCGGCAAGGTCGACGAGCCGCAGCTCAAGGCGATGTTCGAGACGGCGGCGGAAGTGCTCGGCGGGCTCAAGAAGGCCTTCCGCGATTACGAACAGAAGAACGAGGCCGCCTGGAAGCGCTGAGCCCGGTCAGAGCCAGGCCGGGAAGGATGTGTCCGGCCGGAACATGCGGTTCGTAGCCCCATCCGCGTACCACCCATCTGGAAACAGGGACGACTTCCATGAGGAAAATCCCCCTACTCGCCGCACTATTCTTCGGTCTGTCGACCGCGGCCGCCTCGGCCCAGGACTGGAAACCCATCCAGGACGTGCTGGGCCGCAAGGGCAAAGTCGACGAGGGCATCCTGCGGATCACCTTCCCGCGTTCAGACCTGAAGGTGAGCCTCAAGGGCATCCCGGTCCCGGCCGATCTGGCCCTGGACACCTGGTACGGCTTCTGGCCGCAGCCGGACGGCAAGATGATGCTCATGGGCGATACGGTTGTGCAGGAGAGCGAACTCGCAGGCGTGCTGGAAGAGGTGCGTCGGCAGGGGCTGGAGATCACGGCGATCCACAACCACCTCGCCGGAGAGACGCCTCATATCCTCTTCACCCATATGTCCGGCATGGGCGACGGCGTGGATCTCGCCCGCAAAGCCAAGGCGGTTCTCGCCCGGACCAAGGCGCCGACCGGGGAGGAGCCGGAAAAGAAGAAGTCGACGGTAGACTGGTCAGCTGTCACGTCCGTGCTCGGCAAGCCCGCCGAGACCGAGGGCACCATGATCGAGTTTGCTTTCCAGCGGGCCGAAAAGCTCTCGATGATGGGACATGAAATGCCGTCCACGGACGCGCTGGAGACGGCTCCGGAGGTCAAGCTGAACATGCTCAAGGACGGCAAGGCCGTGAGCTACGGCGAGATGATCCTCGTCGCCGACGAGGTCAACCCCGTCTTCCAGGCCCTGACGGAGCATGGGATGACCGTGAACGCCTTGCATAACCACATGGTCCGCGAGGAGCCGCGGTTGTTTTTCATGCATTGGTGGGGTGTCGGGCAGCCCAAGGAGCTCGCAACCGGCCTTCGCGCTGCACTCGATAAGATGAACGTGCGGAATGCTTCGAAAGAATAGATCCGGCCTGACACGCTCCATCTCATCGGCGAGCATCAGTTCGTGGCGTGAGATGTCTTTCCAGTCCATCGCACCTTAGTGGCAACGGGCTTGCCGCAGCCCGTTTCAGCAGGGGATGAAGACCCGGAACCCTTCGGCTGTTCAGGCCGTCACCATCTGAAGGCCGGAACGACGAAATCAGGGCTGATCGCAGCCGTTTCGAACAGGCGGCTGCAACTCTCTGCCTGGGGCTTGCCCGCATGCCACGCGAACTCACCGTGGTGGATACCGCCCGCAACAAGAGCGCTGTCGATTCCGCAATGCCGTGCACCCGTCACGTCGTGATCGAGGGAATCACCGATCGCGATGACCTGATGTTTGGGAAGGCGCATGATCTCCAGGCACGTCTGGTAGATCCGCCGATATGGCTTGCCATGATAGGCGACCGTGCCGCCCAGCTTCTCATATGCCCGCGCAACAGCCCCTGGCGCTTCGAGAAGCGTGCCGTCGGGCGCAACTCTGACGTAGTCGGGATTCCCGCAAATCATCAGCAGCCCCCGCTTCGCGGCTTCGGCCAATGTCGGCATCCAACCTGCGACGGACTGATGCGGGGGATCCATACTCAGATTGAAAATAAAGTCCGCCTCGCCGATATCGCCGGTTATCTCCAGACCCAGCCCATCCGCAAGATGGTTCTCACCGTCCCGCGAGAGAAGGAAGCACGTTGCGCCGGGTTCGAAATCGAACTCTCCTTTGAGAATGGCGTCCCGCGCATCGTCGCCGGCGGAGACGATCACATCGTAAAGCGATCGGGCGAAGCCCATCCTGGCCAGCAGAGTCTCGTTCTCGCTCCCACGCCGACCGGAATTGGACAGGATGACGATCTTTTTTCCGGCTTGACGCAATGCGGACAGGGCCTCGATGGCGCCGGGATATGCATTCGCTCCGTCGTGCAACACGCCCCATTGATCGAGAAGAAAGCCGTCATAGCGCTGCCCGAGGGAGGAAACTCCCTCCAGGATCTCAAAGCGACATGCCCCGTTCGGCGACCGCGAACCGTCAGGTAATGCGTGAGCGGACATATCCCGACAGGGCCTCGCTGAAGATAACAATGACGAAAATCGCTAGCAGGATGACCAGGACCTGGGGCCAGGCGAATTGATTGATCGATGCATAGAGGTAAAGGCCGATGCCTCCTGCACCGACGAATCCAAGGACGCTGCTTTCCCTTACGTTGATGTCCCACCGGTAGATTGTCGTTCCGATCAGAACGGGGAGCACCTGCGGCAGGATCGCGGTCGAATAGGTCTGAAGCGTACTGGCGCCGGTCGCTTCGATCGCCTCGACTTGGCCATGGTCGACCTCTTCGATCGCCTCGGCAATGAGCTTGGCAATGAATCCTACGGAGCGGGCCGCAACGGCGCAGATGCCTGCAACAGGTCCTGGCCCGAAAATTGCAACGAAAACCAAGCCCCAGATGACCGTGTTGACGGATCGCGACAGAACGAGGAGCGCGCGGCCCATCAGCCAGGTAATCTGATTATAGGTTGTGTTGCGGGCAGCCAGGAATGCGATAGGAACCGCAAAGACCAGCGAAATCATCGTTCCGAGCGTGGCGATGTGAATGGTCTCGATGAGCGGCCTGACAATGACCGGAAAGTAGGTCCAGCGCGGGGGCCACATCCGCTCGATGAGATCGGCCGCCTGTTCATGGGCGTCAGCGAAGAACGCCCATTCGATTTCGAGAGCCGATACGGACCACGCAGCCGCAAGAGCTGCCCCTGCAATCCAGAGCCATTGAACCAGCCGTTCGCCGGCGGAGTACCGCTGCCAGACGCTTGGATATTGCTTCCCGCTCACCGCAGCCTCCGTCGAACCCAATCGCTGAACCATTCTCCGACCGCCACCATGAGCGCGATGGTGATCAGAATGGCGCTGCTGAAGTCAAAGTCATACCGAGAGAACGACGCGGAAAGGGTCTGCCCAATGCCGCCTGCGCCGACAATGCCGATCACCGTCGAGTGCCGGAGATTGGCGTCGAGCCGATAGATAAACACGCCGAGAGACTTCACGATCACCTGCGGCAGCACCGCATAGTAGATCACCTGGCCGAAACTCGCCCCTACGGCACGCACCGCTTCGACCGGCCCCTCCTTCATATTCTCGATATCCTCAGCCAGCATCTTTCCAAGGAAGATGGCCGAGGCGAACGCCAGGGTCAGCAGGCCGGCAACCGGGCCAAAGCCAAAGAGCTTGACGAAGAAAATGGCGATGATCACCTCGTGAAAGGTGCGGCCGGCCACGATGAGGCCGCGCGCGGCAAGATAGATCGGCTTGGGAGCGAGGTTTCGAGCGGCACAGATCCCGATGGGAATCGACAGGACCAAGCCGGCGATGCTCGCCGCAATGGCGATCTGTATGCTCTCGATCATCCCCGAGAGCAGAATCTCCCACCGCTCGAAGTTGGGCGGGAACATCCGCGCCAGGATGTCGAAGGCGCGAGGTATGCCTGCCAGGATACGCTGTGCGTCGACATCGAGGCTCGTCACCGACCAGACGATGTAGAGGGCAAAGCCGATCCAGACGATGGCGCGGCGACGCCGCGTTCCGAATATGGTGGGCGGCCGCCACTCCGCCGCTTGATTTGCATGCATGATCGCGCTTGTCGTCATGCGCCTGCTTCGCTCATGCTGTGAGGCGCTGCCCAGTCCTCGTCTCCGTAGATCGCCGCAAGGGCGGAGTCGGTCAGGTTCTCTGGAATATCGTCAAAGACGAGAACACCGTCCTTCAGAGCGACGATCCGATCTGCATGTGCCTTTGCCAGGGCGACATCGTGAATGTTGATGATCGCGGGAGTCTTTCGCTCTGCGACAAGCTCTCCGACGAGCAACATGATCTGGCGGGATGTCTTCGGGTCGAGACTGGCGGTCGGCTCATCGAGCAGGAGAAGATCCGGTCGCTGCATCAGGGCGCGTGCAATGCCGACGCGCTGACGCTGCCCGCCTGACAGGGCATCGGCCCGCCGATCGTGATATCCGGCGAGACCCACGCGATCGAGCAGTTCGAAGGCGGCGCGAATATCTTCAGGCGGAAAGCGGTAGCGTAGGGATGACAGCAACCCGACATAGCCCAGCCGTCCCGACAGCACGTTCTGCATGACGGACAGGCGTTCGACCAGGTTGTATTCCTGGAAGATCATGCCGATCCGGCGCCGCGCGAGACGCAGCTCTCTTCGATCCAGAGCGACAACGTCCTGGCCGTTCAGCAGAATACGGCCGGACGTCGGCTCAACGAGGCGATTGATGCAGCGGATGCAAGTGCTTTTCCCTGCGCCCGATGATCCGATCATGGCCACGACCTGGGGTCGATCGATCACGAGGCTGACGTTGTCCAGGGCCTTTCTGCCGGTGTTATAGACCTTCGAAAGGCCCTGAATTTCCAGGAGCGGCACAGAAGCCTTGACGGCTCCTGTGCTGTCGCTGAGAGGTGCAGCAGCGTACCCCATTATTCGTTCTTCAGCTTCGAGAGACCTTCCTGGGTGTAGGTCACGCCGGTCTCTTTCTGGATCGTCCGAATGGCCGACCAGTCGGATTTGTAGTCGACGCTCTTGAAGCCCTTCTCGTCCTTGAATTCCTTTGCGAGTTTTGAATTCAGGAAGTCGAAGCTTGTAAACGCCTCGAGGATCTTCTTTTGCAGCTCGGGATCGAGGTCGTGAGCCACCCCGAACGCGGTGCGGGGGAAGGGGCTGGATTCATAGACGACCCGAACCGCATCCTTGGGGAACATCCCCCTTGCGACCATGCGTTCCATCACGTTCGACGCAATGGGGGCTGCGTCGTAATCCTTGTTCACGACGCCCATGATCGAATTGTCATGCTTGCCGGAGTAGAGGATCTCGTAGTCCTTGCCCGGCTCGATGCCCTGTTCCTTGAAGAGCACGCGCGGCGCCGTATCGCCGGAATTGGAAGACGGCGCCACGTGGGCCACCCGCTTGCCCTTGAGGTCGGCGACGGACTTGATATCGCTGGCGGCCGGGACGATCAGCTGAAGCGTATATCCGATTGTGCCGTCCTTCTTCTCCATGGCGACCAGCGGTTTGAAGCCTGCAAGATTGACCGCGTAGGGTGTCGCGCCGCTGGCAACGCCTGCGATGTGCAGGCGGCCAGACCTCATGGCTTCGATCTGCGCCGCATAGGATTCAGCCGCAAACCACCGCACGCGCTTGCCGGTGAGCTTGCCGAGATGAACCATGAAATCTTCGAAAACGTTTTCGTAGACGGCCGGATCTTCAACGGGGGTGTAGCTGAAGATCAGCGTGCTTGGATCTTTCCAGTTGGCTTTGTCCTTGGGCAGATCCGCCAGAAGATCACCGTCGTCGTCGCAATAGCGGGCATCGAGGGTCCCCCTATTGCGGCAGTCCTGTGCGTTCGCGACGCTCGGCTGAGCGACAGCCGCAACGAATGCGACAGCCGCGAGGGACATAATGGCCTTCAACATGATTTCCTCCCGGGAAAGCTGCCGCCGATTACTGGCTTGTACAGCGTTGGAAGAAATCAAACACAATGATCGAAAGTGATCAAGTCGTTTGTTCCCCGTGGGCATTGGCCACGATGCACTTGGCTCCCGCCTCCGTGATGGCGCGCCGCAGATTGGGTGGTGGCTCCGCGTCGGTCGCGAGGGCGAAGAAGGACGTCAGAGGGGCCAGGCGGCACACTGCGCTGCGATCGAATTTGGATGAATCGACCACCGCAATGGCATGGCTCGAATGGGCGATCACGGCCTGTCTGACGGCGATCTTCTCGAGATCGAAATCCATGGGCGTTCCGTCCCGATCGAAGCCGCCGAAGCTCATGACCGAGAAATCGAACCTGAACTGGCTGATCTGTGAGACCGTTGCGCTCCCGGTGAGCGAGCCATTGGCCCCGCGCAGGATCCCACCGGTCACGAAGGTCGTGATTCCCGGATGCCCGTTGAGAATCGACGCAACCGTTGTACTGCAGGTGAATGCCTGGAGGCGGGCTTTCTGCAGGAGGGCTCTTGCAACCGCCTCGACGGTCGTCCCGACATCCAGGAAGACGGATGCCCCCTCGGGGATCAATCGAGCGACGGCGTGCCCGATCGCCTCCTTGCCGCTTTTGGCGATGGCCTGTTTTTGGGCATAGCCGAGGCGGACCGAGTTGTCCCTGAGTCCGGCGCCGCCGTGAAACCGCTGGAGGAAGTGGCCTTTCTCCAGCTGAATGATGTCACGGCGGATCGTCTGGCCCGACACCTCGAACTGACGCGCCAGAACCTCGATCGTGACGAAGCCATGCTGCTGCACGGCCTCCAGAATCTGGCTCTGGCGCCGTGTCACACGCCGCTGGTCGTGAGCCGTTTGGGTGGGAGCCATAAGGGAGCCTCTGTCTCGACCGGCTTCGCTCGCGCCGTCCTTGCAATCGATGGTTCAGCGGGAAGGCGGCCGCCGGAATAGGGCTTCGTGGACCGCCTCCCAGGTGGCTTGGTCTGCGGCACACAGAATACCGCCCTCCGTGTATCTCGGACTATAAGGGCTACCATCGAGCCGCGCAGCGTAGCCTCCGGCCTCCCGGTGCATGAGGACGCCGGCTGCGTGATCCCAAGGCATCAACTTGGCATGCATGAGAAAATCCGCATGCCCGGTACAGACCATACGATATTCGTGGGCCGCACAACGATAGGAATTCGAGGCCGTGAATGCAGGAAGGTTCGCCGAGACGACCCGGCGCATGTCGGATGGCAGTGCCGTCCATGAGACCAAGCCGTTCATCTCCGAAATGCCGCATGGCGACGCGACACGCAGATCTTTGGTCACGCCGTCGGCACTCTCGGTCCAGGCCCCCTCCCCCCGCAGGGAGAATGCGAAATCGTCCAGGATCGGATCATAGATGACACCGCCCACGACCTCCCCGTAGGCGACAACGGCGGCCATCACTCCAAAAAGAGGAAGCCCCGAGGCAAAGTTCTTCGTTCCGTCGACGGGATCGACGAGAAAGGCCAAGTCGGCGCCCGCAAGGCGTCCGAGAATGGACGGGTCGGCCGACACTCCTTCTTCGCCGATCACGACCGCACCCGGAAACCGCCTCACCAGAGCGTCGGCAATCACCTTCTCGGCGGCGACGTCTGCATCCGTCACGACATCATGAATGGAGGATTTCTGTCGCACCTGGTCGGAGGCAAGTTGCCGAAACCGCGGCAGAATTTCAGTTCGGGCCGCGCTCTGCAGGATTTCGGCGACAGTCTTGAGTTGTGCATAAGAGAAGGTCATGAGCGCTCTTTCGGTTACCTTCCATGATGTAAGATAATTTACATTCAGGCAAGAAAGCCGTGGCAGGTGGCCGAGAGCGCCAAGCCCGTTGCAGAGGTGCTCCAATGTGGCCACGCAGTCGAGGTCGTCAGGCGCATCAGGGCGTGAGCACCTGCGACGGGCCCGGGAACGGCGCTGAACGCCCCTGGCGCATGTCTGGCAACACCTTGAATTTGCTGGCGGAATACTGGCTTATGGCGATCCTTGCCTGCGGCCAGTCCTCGTACCCGAGAGGTTCCTACGCGGCGAGCGCCTGTAAAAACCTGTTCTGAGCAAGGAGCATAAGGCCCTCCTGCAGGTCGCCGCGGCGGTCGGCCGCCTCAGACGCGGGAAGAACAAGGAAACCTGTGCGGGGCGGGAAGCGTTGATGCATTGTCCTTTCCAGGCTACTCCCGACCCATGACATTCTTTCCCGCCTCACATGGTTTCACGGCGCCGGCCGGCAACGGCTCCTTCCCGACTGCCTTTGCGCCGGACCGTCCGCGTCGCGCCTGTACCCGTTCATGAGCGCCGCTCTGCCCGTGGAGGCGGCCCCGGCAACACACGATTTCCTGGCAGGCGGCGGCCAGATGGGCGCGCGCATGCGAGCCCACGACTGGTCCAGCTCCCCGCTCGGCGATCCGGGAACCTGGCCGCAATCCCTGCGCACCCTCGTTCGCCTGATGCTCAATGCCAAGCAGGCCATGTTCATCGCCTGGGGCCCGCAACTCGCCTTTCTGTACAATGACGATTACGCGCCGATCTTCGGCGCCAAGCATCCCCACTCCCTGGGACGGCCCTTCGCAGAGGTCTGGGCGGATATCTGGGACCAGATCGGGCCCCTCGTGGACAGGACCCTGTCGGGCGAGGCGATCTGGCACGAAGATATGCTCATCCCGATGGAACGGAACGGCTACCGGGAGAACGCCTATTTCACCTTCTCGTACACGGCCGTCCATGACGACAACGGCGCGACCGCGGGCCTCTTCTGCGCCGTCATGGAGACAACCGCGAAGGTGTTTGCGGAACGGCGCGTCGCCACCGAGCGGGAGCGGCTGCGCGAGCTGTTCCATCAGGCGCCCGGATTCATGGCCATGCTGATCGGGCCGGAGCACCGGTTCGAGATGGTGAACGCCTCCTATGACAAGCTCGTGGGTCGCCGGGAACTCCTCGGCAAACCGATGCTCGAGGCCCTGCCCGAGCTGGCAGGGCAGGGCTTCAAGGAGATCCTCGACACGGTCTATTTCACCGGGGAGGCTTTCGTCGGCAGCGGCCTTCCGGTCATGCTGCAGCGCAAGCCGGATGCACAGCCCGAGCGGCGCTTCGTCAATTTCGTCTACCAGCCGATCCGCGATGCCGACGGGCAGATCTTCGGCATTTTCGCCGAGGGCAGCGACATCACGGACACCAAACGGGCCGAGGAGGCCCTTCGGGCCAGCGAGGCGCGGCTCAAGGCCGTGCTGGAGAACGCTCCCGTCGGGATCATCATCACCGAAGCACCCACCGGGCGCGTGGCCATGGGCAACCCGCATGCGGAGCACATCTTTCGCCATCCGATCCTGCCGACGCCCGACTTCGACGCCTATGCGCAATGGAGGCTCCACTTCCCGGATGGGACGCCTGTGCCGCCGCGGGACTACCCGGTGGCGCGCGCGCTCCTCACCGGTGAGGCGACCGGAAACGAGGAATATCTCTATCGGCGCGGCGACGGGACGATGGCCTGGATGCGCCTTGCGGCCGCCCCTGTCCGCAATGCCAGCGGCGGCACGGTCGCCGCCGTCGTCGCCATCGTGGATATCGACCAGGAGAAGAAGGCCGAGGAGCATCAGCGGCTCCTCATCAACGAACTGAACCATCGGGTGAAGAACACCCTCGCGACCGTGCAATCCATCTCGACCCAGACGCTGCGCAATGCCGGCACGGTCGCGGAGGCCCATGCGGCCCTGGAGGAGCGCCTGTTCGCCCTCTCGCGCGCCCATGACGTGCTCACCCGGGAGAATTGGGAAAGCGCGGACCTTCGGGAAATCGCCGAGGAAGCCATGGCACCCTATCGCCATGCGCGGGAGGAGCGGCTGCACATGGACGGACCGATCGTCCGGCTGTCCCCTCGCATGGCGCTCGCCATCGCCATGGCACTGCAGGAGCTCGCCACGAATGCGGTGAAATACGGCGCCCTGTCCAATAACAAAGGCGAGGTCACAGTCCGCTGGAGCGTGACCGGGAGCGATGAGCCGCGCCTGCATCTGGTCTGGACGGAGACGGGAGGCCCGCCGGTCTCGGCGCCGAGTCGCCGGGGCTTTGGCACACGCCTGATCGAGCGCAGCCTTGCCCATGACCTGAACGGTCAGGCGCAGATCGGCTTCACGCCGGCCGGGGTCATATGCACCGTGGATGCTCCCCTGGACACGGGCCAGGGTACCGGGTCATGACACGAGCCACACCACGAGCAGAGCGCCCCCGATAGCCATCAGATCCTCCAGCAGCGCTGCCGGGCGATCCCTGCCGAAAGCTGCGGCCAGACGGGACCGCGCGGCCGCTCCTCCCAACGTGCCCAGGACTGCGCCGGCGGCTCCAGCCGCGAGACCCACCGGAAGGGACCCGGCTGCGGCGCCGACCGCCGCTCCCGACACGCCACCCACCAGAATTCTCGTGGCGAAGGGGAGCAGTTTCTTGCGGCTCGGTATGGACGGAAACTGATCGGCGATCAGCTCACCGACGGCCAGGAGCGTCAGGATCCAAGGTGAAAATCGATAGCCCAGAAAGGCAAGCCAGGTTTCATCGAGGGGCAGCCAGCCGAAGAATGCTGCCCAGCTCAGGGCCGCCGGCGCGGTCATCGCGCGCAGGCCCGCGACGATGCCGATCAGAAGAGCCGGCAGAAAAGCGACCATGAATCGGTTCTATGGTGGCGCCCCGGCGGGCCATAGAGGCTCTTTCGCCGGATCCGCGGTGGGCATGCGCAGTTGAGCACGCGGATCACTGTGCCGAGGTCACGCGCCAGACGACGCCGCCGGTATCGTCGGCAATCAGCAGGGCGCCGGACTTGTCGATGGCAACTCCGACAGGCCGCCCGCGCGCGTCTTCCTTCTCGTTCAAAAATCCTGTGACCACATCCTGCGCCTTGCCATTGGGTCGGCCGTCCTTGAAGGGGACGAACACCACCTTGTACCCGTTGAAGTGGTAGCGGTCCCAGCTTCCGTGCTCACCCACGAAGGCGCCGCCGCGATAGGCGGGCGGCAGGCTGTCGCCGGTCGAGAAAGCCATTCCCAGAGGCGCCACATGGGAACTCAGGGCATAATCCGGCACGATGGCGGTGGCGACTAGGTCGGGCCGCTGCGGCATGACCCGCGGATCGAGGTGCTGGCCGTAATAGCTGTAGGGCCAGCCGTAGAACCCGTTCTCGCGGACCGATGTCATGTAGTCGGGCACGAGGTTGGGTCCAAGTTCGTCGCGCTCGTTGATGACGGCCCAGAGCGCACCGGTCTGCGGCTCGAAGGTCAGGCCGTTCGGATTGCGCAGGCCGCTGGCGAAGATGCGCGACCGGCCGGAGGCCCGGTCGACCTCCCAGATCGCGGCGCGGCCCTTCTCGGCCTCCATGCCGTTCTCGGTGATGTTGCTGTTGGAACCGACCCCGACATAGAGCTTGGATCCATCCGGGCTCGCCACAAGACTTTTCGTCCAGTGGTGGTCGATCGGTCCGCCCGGCAGGTCGGTCAGCTTGGTGCCGGGTGAGCTGATCTTGGTCTCGTCGGGCACGTAAGGATAACGGATGATGGCATCGGTGTTCGCCACATAAAGATCCTGCCCCACGAGAGCGACGCCGAAGGGCGAGAACAGGTTGTCGAGAAAGACGGTCCGAACGTCCGGCACGCCGTCCCCATTCGTATCGCGAAGCAGCGTGATACGGTTGCCGCCCGATCCTTCGCCATGGGCGTAGGACATGATCCAGCCCATGATCAGATCCTTAGGCCGCGTGGTCGGCTCCAGGTTCGGGCCCCGTGATTCCACCACCAGCACATCCCCATTGGGCAGCACGAGCAGGTTGCGCGGGCTCTCCAGCCCCGTGGCCAGGGCCTCGACCTTAAGCCCGCTTGCGACATTCGGCTTCTCGCCCTGGGCCCAGCCGACCACCTTGGCGATCTTCATGGGAGGAAGAAGGTATTGCTGCGGTTCCGGCAGGACCGGATCGGGCCCGATCTGGCTCTGAATGTCGAAGGATTCCTCCTGGCAACCGGCCAGGACAAGCAGCGAGGCGCATAGCAAAGCAAGACGCGTCATGGGGACACTCCCACACGGTGACGATAGACCATGGCCCAGCCCATCCAGCCCGTGAACAGCAAGATGAGCACCACGACGGCGGACAGGATCAGCCCTGTCGGAACGACCGAGGTCCAGGCGTCGCGGCTGTGCACGAAGGCGTTGATCAGGGACAATCCGAGCACGAGGATGTTGCCGATCATGTGGGCCCAGGCTGCGCCCTGCGCCCGGATAGCGCGGCTGCCGAGGAAATCGATCAATCCGAAGACCGCTGCCACGGCGCCAACCGCGAGTCCTACGGTGAGAAGCCAGGCCGAAAAGGTCGACCACATCATTTCGGCCGTCCGCCAGTAGACGATATCTGTGATCAGCGCGCCGACGAAGCAGGCGATGGGAAAGGGAATGAGCATCGGGTGGATCGGATGTCCCGCGATGCTCGCCGTCGATCGGGGATTGGTGCCGTTCGTCGCCAGCCGTTCCATCAGCCCAGCTCCTGCCTGAGACTACACCGCATCGTGGGGATGACGATGGCACCGCCCGAAAGGTTCCGTTTTTGAAATCCCTCGCACGAAATGCCCTCCAGCGAGCCGTCAGGATCGCTGTCTCAACTGGCCGGATGAGGTGCAAGGCTCCAGGGATGGGGCGGAAGGCCGGGCCCGGCCAGGGCCACGCCGAAGATGTCGGCCAGGCGCGCGGGCGTCAGCACCGCGTCGGGACGGCCCCGCGCCGCGAGGCGACCTCCCTGGAGGAGCATCGCTTCGTCAGCCAGGCCGGCCGCGAGCTGGAGATCGTGAAGCACGGCGATGACCGTGACGCCCTCACGGACGAGGCCGCGCGCCACGTCGAGCAGCGCAAGCTGGTGCTTCAGGTCGAGGCTCGCGATGGGCTCGTCCAGGAAGAGGACCTGCCGCGCCTCCAGGGTCCGGCCTGCGGAGAGCTGGGCCAGCACGCGGGCGAAATGGACCCTTTGCCGTTCCCCGCCCGAAAGGGTCTGGTAGTCCCGCCGCGCCAGATGGGCCACGTCCGCCCGGTCGAGTGCCTCGAGAGCGAGGCGCTGCCGGTCAGCCCGGGACAGGCCGCGCCCGAGCCCTTCGACGCCGAGGGAGGCGACCTCGAAGGCCGTGAACGGAAAGGCGAGATCGGAAGCCTGAGGCATGACGGCCCGGCGATGGGCAAGACGCCACGGCGGGATCGCCCGAAGGGGCTCTCCCGCAAGCCGCACCTCGCCCGCATCCGGCGCGAGCTCGCCGCACAGAACCCGCAGGAGGGTCGACTTGCCCGCCCCGTTGGGTCCGAGGATCACCGTGAAGGAGCCCTCCTCGACCGCAAGGTCGATGTCGTCGAGGAGCCGGCGCCCGCCACGCTCATAGGTCACGCGTGCGGCTTCGAGGATCGCGCTCATAGGACAAGTCCTCCCTGGCGGCGCAGCAGGAGCCAGAGGAAGAACGGCGCCCCGATGGCGGCCGTGAGGATGCCGATGGGCAGCTCCGCCGGGGCCGCGATGGTGCGCGCCACCGTGTCGGCCGCGACCAGCAGGGCGGCGCCCAGCATGGCCGAGGCGGGCAGCAGCATCCGGTGGTCAGGGCCCGCCAGGAGCCGGAGCACATGGGGCACCACGATGCCCACGAAGCCGATCATGCCCGCGCAGGCGACCGAGGCGCCGACCGCGACCGCCACAAGCAGGATCGCGAGCGCCTTGACCCGCTGCACCGGCACGCCGAGGTGGTAGGCCTCGGCCTCCCCGAGCGTGAGGGCGTTCAGGCCGCGCGCCAGGAACGGCGTGAGGACAAGACCGGGCAGGATGAAGGGCGCGGCCGCCGCGATCTTCGTCCAGGTGGCGCCGCTGAGGGAGCCGAGGGACCAGAAGGTGAGATCGCGCAGCTGCCGGTCGTCGCTCACATAGGAGAACAGCCCCATGACGGCGCCCGAGAGCGCGCCGAACGCCACCCCTGCGAGAAGCATGGTCGCCATGGAGGTGCGCCCGCCGCGGGTGGCGATGCGATAGAGCGCGAGCGTGGTGAGGAGCCCTCCGGCGAAGGCCCCAACCGGCAGGAGGCCGAACGGCAGGGCCCCGAGGAGGGGCGTCAGCAGCGCGTCGCCCAGGACGATGGTGGCAGCCGCCGCGAGCGCCGCCCCAGCCGAGACGCCGACGAGACCGGGATCCGCCAGCGGATTGCGGAACAGCCCCTGCATGAGGGCGCCGGACGACGCGAGTGCCGCTCCGACCAGGAGCCCGAGCAGCAGGCGCGGCAGACGGACCTGCAAGACGATGAGCGCATCCCCACCCTGAGCCGGCCGCCCCGCGGCAGCCTCCGCCAGGATCGCGACGACGCGCGCAGCCGGAATCCCGGTCGCGCCGAGCCCGAGGGCCGCAATGCCGACCATAACGAGCATCGCCGCGAGGCCGGCGAACAGCAGCGGCCGGCGCCCTGGGAAAAGCTCCCGGAGGCGGGTGCGGCCCAGGGGCCGTGAGGGCGCGGCCGCAACACTCATGGCTGCATCGATCCGGCTTGGTCGGGATGGAGCGCGGCCATGAGATCGAGGGCAGCCGCGGGCGTGCGCGGCCCGAAGCCCAGGAGATAGATCCCGTCCATGACGACGAGCCGCTTCTGTGCGGCCGCCGGAATGGCCGCGAAGGCCGGCAGCGCGAAGGGATCGGGCGCATCGCCGCTTGGGCCGTGCGCCATCATGACGACGGCCTCAGGCGCGGCCGCGATCAGGCCCTCGTCCGAGAGCGGTTTCCAGCCGTTCAGCCCCTCGGCGACATTCGTCGCGCCGGCGAGCGCCAGCATGGCATCGGCCGTCGTTCCCTTGCCGCCCACCAGGGGCCGCCCGTTCTGGAGCGACAGGACGAAGAGCGCCCGCGTGGGACGCGTCACCTTTTCGCGCGCGGCCGTGAGCCTGGCGAAGCCCTCGGCGATCTCGGCCGCAAGGGCCGTTCCTTCGGCGGACGCATCAACCGCCTGCGCGACGATCTCGACCCGCTTTGCGATCCCGGCCGGGCTCGGCTCCTCGGGAATGCGGATGACGGGCACGCCCGCCTGCTCCACGAGGCGCAGGGCATCGGGCGGTCCTGCACCCTCGATGGCGATAACATGGGTGGGGCGCAGCGACAGGATGCCCTCCGCGCCGAGCGCCCGGACATAGCCGACATTGGCTTTCATGCGCAGGGCCTCGACAGGATACTGGCTGGTGGAATCGACCCCTACGATCTCGTCGCCGCGCCCGAGGCGGTAAAGGATCTCGGTCACGGCGCCGCCGATGCTGACGATCCGGCGCGGTTCGGCGGCGCGGGCCCGCGGCAGCGCGGCCAGGAGAGCCGGTGCGAGCAGCAGGGCGCGGCGGGACAATGCGGTCATGGGTCGGGCCTTCATTTGGTGAGGATCAGTTTGCCGTTCGCCGTAACCCGCAGGCGGTAGCGCTCGCCGCGATGCAGCAGCACCACCTCGCGGTCGCTCCCGATGAGGCTCGCCACGTCGATTTCCCTGGCGTCTCTCGTCCTGTCGCCCTTGTCGTCCGGTGGCGGAGGCGGGTTGTGCACGGCTGTCTCCAGTTTTGATGCGTTCTAAATTGAGTATTTTTATGAAACTTTATGTATTCGTAGTTTAGAATTGTGTACAACTACGATGCCTTGAGTCTCTATTGACGCCGTTACTTGATTTGGATATCGAATGCAAATCCTCTTCGCCACGACGAGGAAAGAGATAGCCAGCCAGCGCGAATAAGATTTCCGCGAGCCAGCCAGTCACCAAGAAAAACATCGTTAAAGACTGGAATCGTCAGGATGATTACCTTCCTGCGCGAAGGGTTTCGCGCGTCCACATCCCCTCGGACTCTTCTTCTCGCGTCTCTGGCCGGACTTCCGTTCACGGCGGCTCATGCGCAGGACGCGGCCCAACCCGTTCCGGCGCCGGACGGCGCCGTGGTTCTCGACACCATCACGGTGACGTCCGGCAAGACCGGGGACAAGGTGATCAACGACCTCGCCGGATCGAGCGTCGTCACGCGCCGGCAGATCGACCTCTTTCAATCGTCGCGCATCTCGGACGCCCTGCAGGGCGTGCCCGGCGTGGCCGTGCAGGAAACCGGGACGGATCCGGGCCAGGCCGTCAACATCCGCGGCCTGCAGGATTTCGGCCGCGTGAACGTGCTCGTGGACGGAGCCCGGCAGGATTACCAGGTAAGCGGCCACGGCGCGAACGGCACCTTCTATCTCGACCCCGAGCTGATCGGTCAGGTGGACATCACCCGCGGCCCGGTCTCGACCGTCTACGGCTCGGGCGCCATCGGCGGCGTCGTGTCGTTCCGCACGCGCACCATCGACGACATCCTCAAGCCCGACGAGACCTACGGCGCGGTCCAGAAATTCGGCGCCGGCACGAACGGCGCCGGCATCGTGACCAACAGCATGGCGGGTGCGCGCATCGGCACGGCCGCGGACGTGTTCGGCCAATTCCTCTACCGCAACACCGGCAATTACCGGGACGGCAACGGCGACAAGGTGCGCGATTCCGAGTCCGAGCTCACTTCCGGCCTGTTCAAGTTCAACCTTTATCCGGCGGATGGCCACACGGTGAGCGGCTCCGCCCTGCTGCAGAACTACGACTTTGCCAATAACGGCGACACGGGCGTCGGGACGCGGTTCAGGAACGACGTCACGGCCAACACCTTCACGCTCGGCTACCGCTTCAACCGCCCCGACATTCCCTGGCTCGATCTGAGCCTGAAGGGTTATTACACCACCACGGAGGACCGGAAGCGGGTCATCACTCCGACCACCACCTACGGCTCCCTCGGCGTGAGGCCCGGCGCACCCCTGTCCTACAGCATGGACACGGCCGGGTTTGACGTCAGCAACACCGCCCGCTTCGAGACCTTCGGGCTGAACCATGCCCTGACATTCGGTATCGACGGCGCGCAGGACGATGCGCATACCCGCGACCGCGCGGGCGGATATGGCGCGGCGTTCACGCCGTCCGGCACGCGCAATCTGTTCGGCGGCTTTATGCAGGACGAGGTGCGATTCACGCCCTGGCTGCGCGCCGTCGGCGCCCTGCGCTTCGACAGCTACGAACTGAGCGGGGGCGGCGTCACGTCCGACGGGTCACGCGTCTCGCCGAAGCTCACAATCGGCATCGAGCCCTTCAAGGGCATCGAGTTCTACGGCACTTATGCGGAAGGCTATCGCGCGCCTTCGATCACCGAGACGCTGATCCAGGGATCGCACCCCTTCCCGATCTTCAACATCCTGCCGAATCCCGACCTGCGGCCGGAAGTGGCGCACAACCTCGAAGGCGGCGTGAACGTCCAGTACGACGGCGTCCTGAAGGCCGGCGACAGCTTCCGCGCCAAGGCGTCGGTGTTCCACAACGAGATCGACGACTACATTGACAGCGTCGCGGTCGGCCCGGTCTACAACGTGCCGGTCGTTCCGGGCATGCCGGTGCAGGTCTGCGCCTTCGTGCCGAGACTGTGCGCCATCGGCATCCAGGACCAGCAGTACCAGAACATCGCCAGGGCGCGCCTGCAGGGCGCCGAGCTCGAGGCCGCATACGATTGGGGCGGCGGGTTCGTGTCCGTGGCCGGCACGCTCATCGACGGCCGGAACACCGTCACGGGCGATCCGCTCAACACGGTCCTACCGAACCGGATCAGCACCACGATCGGCTTCCGTCTCCTCGACGAGACGCTCACGGTCGGAACGCGCCTGACCTTCGTCGACGACACCAAGTGGAACGTCTCGAATCCCGAGAAGGGCTACGGCCTCGTCGATCTGTTCGCGTCCTACCGCTACGACGAGAACATCAGCGGCGACATCAGCATCCAGAACGTCTTCGACCGGCAATACACCCAGTATCGGAACAGCAACGCGAGCCCGGGCCTCACGGCGAAGTTCGGCCTCACGGTGAAGTTCGCCAGCCGCTGATCCGTCACCGAAATGGAGTGCATGCCCATGGTTCCCGTCACGACGGCCGCCGTCCTTCAGGACGCCCCCGCCGCAGTCGCGGGCCGGCGCCCGATGGCCGGCGCGGCCGGAGGTCGGTGAGCCATGGGCGCCGCAAGAGCATCCGTACGGCGCATCGTCCGGCCGGGCGGCAGGCGTTTGCATCTGCCGGTCTCGAAAGGCCTGCCGGCCGCCAAGAAGGCGCCGTCCGGCCTCAGCGCCCGAAGCACCGGCCTGCGGCCGCCGGAGCCGGTCGAGCCGCGCGTCGATGCGGGCGCACGCTGGCCCGTGCCGACCCGGGCGCGCCGGAGCTGGGCCGGGCTTCTCCTGTCCTGGGTCCTGCACGGCGGAACCGCCCTTGCGGCGAGCCTTCTGCTGATCCCCGTGCAGGACGGCATTCCGCCGGGATCGCCGGAGCCCATCGAGGTGGAGATCATCAGCGCCGATGCGTTCGACTCCGCCTTCGCCGAGTCCGGCGCCTCGCCGGCCGAGACGCAGCCCACCGAAGAAACGCTGCCCGAGATCCCGCTGCCGCCGGAACTGCCGCCGCTCGCCGACACCGATCTTCTCCCGGTGCCCGAGATTCCTCCCGTTCCGCCTGTTCCCGATCCGGCGGAGGCTTTGGCCCGCGAGGTGACCCCGCCCGAGCCCGTGGCGGAGGCCCGCAGCGTCCCGCCGGACGCAGAGGCGATCTCTGAAGAAAAGCCTCCGGAAGAGAAGCCAGAGGTTAAGGAAGAGGCGAAGGCCGAGCCCGAGGAGACCGTCGCGGATGTCCCGCCTCCCAAGCCGCCGACACCTCCGACGCCGAAGCCCCCGGAGCGGAAGGTCGCGCCCAAGCCGCCCGCGAAGAAAGCCGCCGCGAAGACGCTGCCGCGTCCCGCCGCGCCCGGACGGGGAGAGACTGGCAAGGGCCAGGATTCCGCCTCGGCGCTTGCGGCAACGCGCGGGTCGCAGGGCCGGAACGGCGCGGCCGGGAGCGGCTTCTCGGCGAGCTTCCGCTCCCGCGTGATGGCGCATCTCGCCCGCTACAAGCGCTACCCCGAGGCCGCCCACCGCCAGCAGCTGCAGGGGCGGGTCCTCGTGACCTTCTCGTTCGACACGGCGGGCCGCGTGACCGCCGTCACCCTCGCCGGCTCATCCGGCCACGGGCTCCTCGATGCGGAAGCCCTGGCCTGGGTGCGCCGCGCCTCACCCTTTCCGGCGATTCCTCCCGAGAGCGGGCAGGCAATCGCCAGCTTCACGGCCCCTCTCGTTTTCGATTTGAACTAGCAACGGAGAATCTCTCATGTTCATCGCCATGAACCGCTTCAAGGTCCTGAAGGATGCCACCGCCGAGTTCGAGGAGCGCTGGCTGACCCGGGACAGCCGCCTGCACGAGCTCGAAGGCTTCCTCGAATTCCACATGCTGCGCGGCCCCGAGCGGGAGGACCACATCCTCTATTCGTCGCACACGCTTTGGGCCTCGCGGGAGAATTTCGAGGCCTGGACCCGCTCCGAGCAGTTCCGCGCATCTCACGCCCGCACGGGCGGCAAGGCGCTCACGCTGGGCCATCCGGAATTCGAGGGCTTCGAGGTTTTTCAGACCATCACGCCCAAGCTCCGGGCGGCGGAGTAAGCGCGATGACCGAGATTGCGAACGATCCGATCCGGCAGGCCCTCGCCGAAAAGCCGGACGGGATTTTGGAGGCGGTCGCGGAAGCCCATGGAGTGTCCTTGCAGGCGGTGCTCGACCGCCTGCCCGACGGCGCCGCGATCCGGGCGCCGGGGCGTCTCTTCGAGGAGATCTGGAACGACCTGACCGGGTGGGGCGAGATCATGTTCATCGTGCACACCCGCGACGGCGTCTTCGAGTGCAAGGGCAGCCTTCCGCCCGGAACTTTCGGGCGCGGCTCCTTCAACATCCATGGCGACAGCCCCATCGGCGGGCACCTGCGGGCCGACCGCTGCCGGTTCGTCTATTTCGTCGACCGGCCCTTCTTCGGCCGGCGCTCCTGCTCGGTGCAGTTCGTGAACGAGGATGGCGGCGTGATGTTCAAGGTCTTCGTCGGCCGCAATGCCGACCGCAGCCTCAAGGAGGACCAGGTCGCCCGCTTCGAGGCCCTGTGCGACCGCTATCGTGCAGCCGCGGATGAAGCCGCATGATGAAGGATGCGTTCCTGCCCGTCGACCCGGAGGCGCGCCTGTGTGCGAAAGCGCTCATGCGCACGGCGCGTTATGGCAGCCTGGCGACGAACGATCGCGAGACCGGCGGGCCCTTCGCGAGCCTGGTCTCAGTCGGTACGGACCTGGACGGGTCGCCGGTGATCCTCACCTCCGGACTGTCCACTCATACGCGCCTGCTCGAAGCCGATCCGCGCTGCTCCCTGTTGCTTGCCTCGGTCGGCAAGGGCGATCCCCTGGCCCATCCGCGCCTGACCCTCTCGGCACAGGCGACCCGGCTCGACCGGGAGGCGACTTCCGGCATTCGGGAACGCTACCTTCGGCAGCATCCCAAGGCCGCGCTCTATGTGGATTTTCCGGATTTCGCCTTCTGGCGTCTCTCGATCCTGTCCGGGAGCCTCAACGGTGGATTCGGCCGTGCCTACCGCATGGCCCCCGACGATCTCCTGGTGGAGTCCCGGGCCCTGCCCAGGCTCCGGGAGATTGAGGCGGAGGCCGTCGCGCACATGAACGCAGACCATTCCGATACGGTCGCGCTCTATGCGACACGGCTCTGCCATGCCCGGGAGGGGGCTTGGCGCCTGATCGGTCTCGATCCGGAGGGTATTCAGCTCGCGCTTGGAGACGAAATCCTGCGTCTCGCTTTCCCGCAGATCCTCACACAGACGGAGGATCTGCGGCCTGCGCTCATGGATCTTGCGCGACGGGCGCGGAGCGAGTCCGCGCCCATCGATGCCCAGGCTTACCAGGCGTCGTAATCGTAATCTTCGCGATAATAGCGGCGGGGCGCTTCGTAGGCGGGTGCGCGGTAGCGATAAGCCGGCTGCGTCGCGCTCAAGGCCCCGCCGATGATGGCGCCCGTCACGCCGGCCGCAATAGCCGCGTTGTTGGAACGCCGGTAGGCATGGCGCGGAGCCGCGTAATAGCCGCGAGGCGGCGCATAGGCCCGGTATTTGTGATGCTTGTAATGTCCATAAGCGTGGCCGTGGCCGCGTCCTGGCTTGGCTTCGGCTGCGCCCGACAGGCCGGACACAGCCAGGATTGCAGCGCTGGCCGCAACGATCAGCGTTTTCATGCCGTTTCTCCGATATGTCTGCTCTGAAGAGACAAGACCCGAGACCCGTGAGGGGTTCCGGATAAATGGTCCCATGCTGGGACGGAATCCGCCGAAGAGGCGATCTTTTCCAGCCTCGCGGACACGAAAAAGGCCGCGGAACGACTCGTTCCGCGGCCTCGCATGCAGAGGTGAAAACGGCGCAGGTCAGCCCTGGCGTTCGATCACGGTGACGATCTTGCGGGTGCTCGGCTCAACGATGACGATCTTGTCGCGCACCACCACGTAGCGGCATTCGGGAAGCCCGTTGAGGATGCGCACCACATCGCTCGGGCAGGTGTGCAGGGTCGTGACGGTCGTCGGAATGACCGACCCGACGCTGACCGTGAAATTCACGTTGCTGAGCGGCTCCACATGCACGGACCGGAAGGCGTGGCTGATCTCCGTACGCTGTTCAGTCGATACCGTGACATTGGTTGCGGTGCTGCCCGTCGTATGCGGCGCATTGGTCGTGTTCGTGTGCGTCGCGGCGCTGCCCGATGTGGTCGCGCCTGCTGCTCCGGACGGGGCCTTGCTGGACGTGCCAGAGGCGGCGTTACCCGAGGTGCTGCCGGTGGTGTTCGGCGCCGGAGCGGCCGTGCTGCCCGTGCCGCCCGAAGGCTTCATGGTCGGTGCCGAGGTGGTGCCGGAGGTTCCACCCGAAACCCCACCGGAGGTCCCGCCCGAGACGCTGCCGGAAGCCGCTCCGCCGGCCGCGCCAGCCGCGCCTCCGGACGTGCCCGAGCCCGTCTGGGCGAAGGCCGGAATGCTCAGGGTCAGGGCCGCTACGGCGACCGTGGCCAGGAATGGAACGCGCATGACAAGTCTCCTTTGTCGTGAACGGGAAGGGAACGTCAGGCCCGGTCAACGTGGCGCGCGGGACTCCGTTCCGTAAGGGTCATGCAGCGAATGCATGGCGACGGGATCGAACGCTCTTGCGCGTTGATGCGGCGGCGGGAAAAGGCTAGAGCGTCGGACTGTCTTTCCGACCTTGAACGACTGCCATCGGGATCTGCCATGACCACGCGCTTCCATCGCGGCGACCTGCCCGCCGATTACCGGCCCGGCCCGGCCATCGCGATCGACACCGAGACCCTCGGCCTGAATCCCCATCGGGACCGGCTCTGCGTCGTGCAGATCTCCACGGGCGACGGCAATGCCGACGTGGTGCAGATCCTCAAGGACGGCCCTCCCCCCGAGAACCTGATCCGGGTGCTCGGCGACGAGAGCGTGCTCAAGATCTTCCACTATGCCCGGTTCGATCTCGCGGTGCTGTTCCACGCCTTCGGAGTCATGCCCCGCCCGGTCTACTGCACCAAGATCGCCTCGCGGCTCGTGCGCACCTATACGGACCGCCACGGCCTCAAGGACCTGGCGCGGGAGCTTCTGGGCGTGGAACTGTCGAAGCAGCAGCAATCCTCCGACTGGGGCGCCGGGACGCTCACCCAGGCCCAGCTCGACTATGCGGCCTCGGACGTGCTCCACCTCCATGCCCTCAAGGACAAGCTCGACGGGATGCTCGAGCGGGAGAACCGCCTGGGCATCGCCCACCAGTGCTTCAGCTTCCTGCCGACCCGGGCGCAGCTCGACCTTCTCGGCTGGCCCGAGACGGACATCTTCGCGCATAGTTGACGCGCCCTTAAACTTTTGAGGATATAACCTCCACATCCGTCATAACTTCGCCACGGCCATCGGCCATGGCGCGCCATCACGATTTTGCACGACGGTTGACCGAAAGGGGCGCTCGAGCGTGGCGGGAACGAAGGGAATCACCATGGGAACCGGTCCGGCCGCGCGGTCGGACTCGCGCCTGCGCGACTTTTCCAAGGCGCGCCGCCATTCCCGCTGGGTCCGCTTCGCTAAGATCGCCATCCCGCTGGGCTCCCTGATCGCCCTCGGAATCGTCGTCACCCTCGCGTATTTCAATCCGTTCCGGAACATCGAGGGCCTGTCGGTCGGCGCCATCGGGGTCAACGGCACCCAGGTCACCATGGAGAGCCCCAAGCTCACGGGCTTCCGTAACGACAATCGCCCCTACGAGGTGACCGCCACCCAGGCGACCCAGGACGTGCGCAAGCCCAATTTCGTCGAGCTCAAGGAGCTGCGCGCCCGCATCGTCACCGACGACAAGGGCAGCGCCGCCCGCCTGCAGGCGGCCTTCGGCGTGCTCGACACCCAGAAGGAGCAGATGAACCTGCGCCAGGAGGTCCGCGTCCACACGGATGCGGGCCAGCAGGTGGATCTCCGCTCCGCTTTCGTGGACTTCAAGGCCGGCCGGGTCCTCTCCGAGGAGCCCGTTACCGTGACCCTCAGCAACGGCCTGATCGAGGCCGAAGGACTCGAGGTAACGGAGAACGGCAAGATCATGCATTTCAAGGGCCGCGTCCGCACGACCTTCGCGAACGGCTCCTCCGACGGTTCCACTCCTCCCGCCGCGGGCGTCGCCGCCCCGCCAGCGCAACCGACAAGTCTCCGCCCATGATCCCGTCCCCGAAGACATTCCGTTCCGTGGCGCTCCTGAGCGCACTCGCCCTCTCGGTCCCGGCCGGGATCCAGGCTGCCGCTGCGCAGGGAGCCGCGCCCAAGGAGCGGGCGGCCGGCTTCGGCAATTTCGGCGCCAGCAAGGAGCCGATCAAGATCGATGCCGACAAGCTCGACGTCTACGACAAGGAAGGCCGGGCGGTTTTCACGGGCAACGTGGTGGCGGTTCAGGGCGAAAGCACCATGAACTGCAGCCTGATGACGGTCCTCTACGAGCAGAAGCGCGACGGCCAGAACAGCGGCCCCGCGGCGCCCGGTGCCGACGACAGCGCCATCAAGAAGATCGATTGCAAAGGCCCCGTCACCATCGTGTCCAAGACCCAGGTGGCGACCGGCGACAACGCCTCCTTCGACCGGGTGGCCAACAAGATCTACCTGACCGGCAATGCGGCCCTGAGCGACGGCCCCAACGTCACCCGCGGCGAGCGGGTGGTCTACGATCTCAATAGCGGCATCGCCAATATCGAAACCAAGCCCGGCGGCCGGGTGCGTGCGCTCTTCGTCCCGGGCAGCGGCAACGCGGAAGGCGCTGCGGGCGGGGCCGGCAACGCCAAGCCGAAGTCACAGAAGCCGGCGACGAACTGACGTCGCTTCCCCTGGCCCTTCCGCAGCGATCCGTTCCCGTGAAACCTTTCTTCAACCGCTCTCCCGCCGCCTCTGCCGAGGCGCCCGTCTTCGCCGCACGTCCCGACCGGGATGTGCTCGCCTTCGACCCGCGCGGGGGCACCGCCACCTTCGGCGGACCGGGTACCCTCGCGGTCAAGGGCCTGCAGAAGAGCTATCGCGGCCGCACCGTGGTGCACGATGCCGCTCTCAACGTCAGGGCCGGCGAGGCCGTCGGCCTTCTCGGCCCCAACGGCGCCGGCAAGACCACGATCTTCTACATGATCACCGGCCTCGTCTCGGCCGATCGCGGCCTCATCAGCCTCGACGGGCACGACGTGACGAACCTGCCCATGTATCGCCGCGCCCGTCTCGGCATCGGCTACCTGCCGCAGGAGGCCTCGATCTTCCGCGGCCTGAACGTGGAGGACAACATCCGCGCGGTGCTTGAGATCGTGGAGCCGAGCCGCAAGGAGCGGGAGCGCAAGCTCGATGCGCTGCTCGACGAGTTCAACATCACGCGCCTGCGCAAGGCCCCGTCCATCGCCCTCTCGGGCGGCGAGCGGCGGCGCTGCGAGATTGCCCGCGCGCTTGCGGGCGAGCCGACCTTCATGCTGCTCGACGAGCCCTTCGCGGGCATCGACCCGATCGCCGTGGGCGACATCCAGAACCTCGTGCGGCACCTGACCCGGCGCGGCATCGGCGTGCTGATCACCGACCACAATGTCCGCGAGACCTTGGGCCTCATCGACCGGGCCTACATCATCCATTCCGGCCGCGTCCTGACAGAAGGTCACCCGGACGAGATCGTGGCCAACGAGGAAGTGCGCCGCCTCTATCTCGGCGAGGATTTCCGGCTCTAGAGCATCGGACGCAAAAGTGGGAACCGGTTTTGCGTGAAAAGATGCTCGAAAACTTGAAAGATCGGGCGTGAGTTCGCTCTCTCGTCCGAGGCCTTAACGCTTCCGGCTCCGATCCCCGGGTCGCCCGGCTTTGACGCTGCCCGGGCGGCACGCTACACCTCGGACCGCAAGGCCGCTGTTGCCCCGATGCGCGGAGGGCCGTGGATCCGAGGATGCCATGAATGCCGTGGGTTCGACACAACGGCTGGAGCTGCGCCAGGGCCCGGCCCTGACCCTGACCCCCGAGCTCCTGCAGTCGATCGGCCTTCTCCAGCTCTCCCATCTGGAACTCTGCGCCTTCGTGGAGGCCGAGCTGGAGCGCAATCCCCTGCTCCAACAGGCGGAGGTCGATGCGGCCCCGCCCGTATCTTCACCTGCCTCTGCTCCGCCAGCGTCCCAGGTCGACGGGACCGGCCGGCTCTTTCCATTCGTCCCGGCCCGGCGCCGGGAGGCCGCCATGGCAAAGGGCGCCGGATCTTCGGGCGGCTCAATCCCCGGCGAGGCACGGGAGGATCTGGAAGCCGTCGCGGCGCAACCCTTAAGCCTCGCAGCGCATCTCGACGCCCAGCTCGCCCTCGCGACTGCCGATCCGGTCCTGCGCGCCATCGGGCACGATCTCGTCCACAGCCTGGACGAGGCGGGCTATCTCCGGGACGAGACGGACGCCGTCGCCCGGCGCCTCGGCCGGCCTCTTGCGGACGTGGAAGCGGCGCTCGCCCTCGTGCAAAGCCTCGATCCACCCGGGATCGGCGCGCGCAGCCTCTCGGAATGCCTGTCTCTGCAGCTGCGGGAGCGCGGTCGGCTCGACCGGCCCATGGAGATCCTCCTCGCCCGGCTCGACCTTGTCGCCAAGGGAGACCTTGCGGCCCTGGCGCGCCTCTGCGGCCTTGGCGAGGCGGAGCTTCGGGCGCGGTTGGCCGAGATCAGGCGCCTCGATCCCAAGCCCGGCCTCGCCTTCTCGTCCGCCGCCCTCGATCTTCTCGTCCCGGACGTGCTGGTGCGCGAAGACCCGGCCGGCGGCCTGGCGGTGGAACTCAACCCCGAGACCCTGCCGCGCCTTCTCGTCGACCGCTCCTATTACGCTCGCGTCAGGCCGGCGGCCCGCAGCGAGGCGGACCGGACCTTCCTGACGGAGTGTCTCCGGAGCGCCCAATGGCTCGCCCGCAGCCTCGACCGGCGCGCCGATACGGTCCTGAAGGTCGCGGCCGCGATCGTGCGGCACCAGGAAGCCTTCATCCGGCAGGGCGCCGATCATTTGCGCCCCCTGACCCTGCGGGCCATCGCCGAGGAGGTCGGCCTGCACGAATCCACGATCTCGCGGGTCGTCGCCAACAAGGCGCTCGGGACGCCGCGGGGGACCATCGCGTTGAAGCTCCTTTTCGGCGCTGCTCTGACGGGCACGTCCGGCGAGGCGCACGCGGCCCGCGCCGTGCAGGAGCGCATCCGCAGGCTCGTGGCGGCCGAGGAGCCGGGACAGGCCCTCTCGGACGGCGACATCGCGCGGAAACTGGACGAGGCGGGCATCCGCGTGGCCCGGCGCACCGTGGCCAAATACCGTGAAACCTTGCGAATCCCGCCTGTCTCCCGCCGTCGACGGCCCATATGAGCGGCGCGGTCAAGTCTTGTATTGGCCGCAGGAAGCGTCATCATCGGGTCTCTGTCGCCCATCGGACGGCTTTTTTCCGGCACGAACGAAGAGAGGTGGAATGACATGACATTGCGGGTATCCGGCAAGAATCTCGATATTGGCGAGACCTTGAGAACCCAGGTCGAGGCGCGGATGGCGACGGCGCTGACCAAATATTTCGACGGGACCTTTAAGGGCCATGTCACTGTGACCCGGGACGGCACCGGTTTCCGGACCGATTGCGTCCTGCATCTGCCCACGGGGATCACCCTGGAGGCCTCGGGCGCCGCCAACGATGCCTATGCGAGCTTCGACCAGACCGCGGAGCGGATCGAGCGGCGCCTGCGTCGCTACAAGCAGCGCCTGAAGGAGCATCCCCTCACCCGCAACGGGCGCGATTCGGGGCTCGAGGCCCCCTATGCGGTCTTCGAGGCGCCGACGGACGAATCGGTCCAGGAGGAGGGATACCACCCTGTGGTCATTGCCGAGACCACGAAGCCGCTGCATCGTTTCTCGGTCAGCGACGCCGTTCTGCAGCTCGACCTGACGGGGGCTCCGGCGCTCGTATTTATCCATGCTAGCACCGGCCGCGTGAACGTCGTATACCGCCGCAGCGACGGGGCGATCGGGTGGGTCGATCCGCCGCTTGGTCAAAAGTAAGGCTGCCTTCCTTTTTGACCCGAGATTTGCTTGGAAGGGCCCGGGCCGCATCGGCCTCACAACGGATGTAGCGCGATCGATGCCTTTGCTGGATTTTCTTGATCCCCAGGCCGTCCTGCCAGCCTTGCGCGTCAGCGGCAAGAAGCAGGCCCTGCAGGAGATCTCCGCCCACGCGGCCAAGCTGGTCGGCCTGAGCGAGAACACCATCTACGAAGCGCTGCTGCAGCGGGAGCGCCTGGGTTCCACCGGGATCGGGGAGGGCATCGCCATCCCCCACGGCAAGCTGCCGGGTCTCGACCGGATCTTCGGTCTCGTGGCCCGCCTGGAGAAGCC